>CAVRRK010000008.1:0-580966 GCA_963723625.1 uncultured Alphaproteobacteria bacterium | reverse complement strand
CGCTACCTCCGTCACCACCCGGCATTCCGTCCGGCCTACGACAAAACAGGGTCCGTGCCCGTCATTTATGGCTGTGGCAATTGCCTTGTCACACGCGCTAACTTCATGCGGCTGCCCGATCGAGCTTTTGATCTCAGGTTTAACTTTTTGGGCGGCGGCGACACCGATTTCTTCGTGCGGTGCCGCCGGATCGGCATGAAGTTTCACTGGGCCGCCGAAGCGATCGTAACCGAGACGGTAGGAGGAGCCGGACCAAACCAGGTTGGCTTGCTCTGCGCGGTCTACGCATCGGCGCGATCAATTATCACATCGAAATAAAGGCCGCCGCATACGCTGCTGTCGCGGGCGAAAACTGCTCGTTAAGATGTGTGCGATGCTGCCGCTCTCGTTATTTCGTGCTGGCCATATCATCCTGACGAAGCATACGGCGTTGGCTGCGCTGCATCCGATAGCGGTCGCCGCTGGCAGTGCGCTTGCGGCAGAACCGGGTATCGAACCGCAACCATATAAAGGTTCGAATATCGCGCCGCTATTCGAGACCGTTCACGGGACGCGTACTTTAGCACCGCACAACGCCGCTAGGGCTTAAGCGTGTCGCAACATCGACTTCTCGCTTACCCAATGCCCATGTTCGCGAGTTTCGATCGGAAGAACACGAAGCAAAATCTCAGGCGACGGCGGGCTTGCGAGATGTCGAGCAGCCAACACAGGGCGATGTAGCTGGTGAGCCCAACGAAAACCAAAATGAAACATGCGCTTAGATCCGAAACGGCCAGGCTTCTGTCTATCGCTCCGACAATGAGCGCCATAACCAGTCCAGAAAAGCTGACATTGTCATTGCAAGCCGGCGCAACGGGAACGGGAATCCGGAAAGCTCGCCGGGTCAGCAGCAAAGCGCAAGCAAACCCGAACACATCGGCGCCCAGCCGGCCCCATGCGGCTCCCAACGCGCTGATATTCGCCAATCAATACGTAATCAGAACCGCATTGAAGACGATGATCGAAGCCGTGTTGATGAGGTAGAATGAATTGCGGCTGGACAGCAGGAAGCTCACATGCAGATATTGCTGGGTGATAATTTGAAAAATCACCGCGACAGCTACGATCGGCATCGTTTGCGCAGCGACTTCCCGGAAGGAATCCACTGAAGAACGACGTTGGCAATATGTGAGGAAACGACCGCGAATCCGAGACACGCCGGCAGCGTGATGCCAAGCAACAGCTCGAAGCATTCGCTAAGATGGGTCCGTCACCCCAGCGGTTCCTGGTGTGCATAAATCTGCACGGCAAGCGGGAAGAAAGCAGCGGCAGGCCTGCGCTTATCGCCGGCATCATCACAGTCTGACGAACCAGATCCAGGCCAGCGATATATCGTCCGGCATCCGCCGCACCGGAAATATTGGCGAGCATGAAACGATCCATCACGCTGGAGATCGCAAGCAAGGTAAGCGACAGCGTTATCGGCAGGCCCTGCTTTGCAATGGCCAGGAGGGCGGGACGGTCGAATTCCAACGGCGGTCCCGACCAGCCATACGCCCCTGCACCACGTCGCGACCAGATAGGCAAGTGCCGACGCTACCAGCAGGACCACTCCCGTGCGGTCGAGAAGTGAAAACGCCAAAGCCTAAACAGAGCACCAACATAGCGCGGACCAGGGTCGCCTTCATCACGGTCCTCGCTAGAAGACGCGCGCGCAGCAAATCCTGGGTGAGTTCAAACAAGCCGATGGCGATGGCAACGCCCACCGCAGCCACTGCCGCCATTGCATCGAGGCCGGCGAGACGCCCCAACCCATAGGCGACGGGCGCCGACAGGCACGCTGCTCATGTAGCCGGGTATTACAAGGCCGCGAATATCCGTGCCGTCGTTACGGGCGTGTCCGCTCAATATGAGATTGCGAAACCAGCCGGCGAAGAACGTACTGATTACGGATGCAAAACCGATACCCAACAGAAAGACGCCATAGTCATGAGGAGCAAAAAGCCTCGTGAAAATGAAGACGCTGAGTAATCCCAACAACGCCGAGATCACATTCGCAGAAAAATTGATGGCGGCCTGACTTATCAACATAGCGCGTCATGTCCGATCGCTACGTTGGGTAAGCCGCTAGACCTGCAAGTTGCGGATTTGTCTCGTGCATTCGCCGAGCGTAGCGTTTGCACCGGCGTACCTGAAAAGGAAGCTACCGAAAACGCCACGTCATCTTCATGGGCGCCGCGAAGCAGTTCGTTCAGCGCCGATCTGGTGCAAGTTGGGATCGTTCCCAGTAGCTTACGCACGAATTGTTCTCGATGGGCGTGTGCTCTCTGGAAAATCTCACGTCGTTCTGAACGAAGTAGCCATACAGCATGTACTCGGAGATTTCGCGCGTTTGGCAAAGCGCCTCGATCCAGTGAATGCCCGCCACCGCTTCGATGCGCGATGTCATCGCGCGCGCGGTACGCTGATCCCAACAAGAACGAGATGTGCCCGATGAAATCAGACGCTGGGAACGGTGGCGAAGGGGGCACAGTCAGAAGCTGATGGCTCGTGTCGATCCAGCGCGCGTGGTTGACCTGAGCCGGGGTAATTTGACCGGGCAGCGTCAGCAGCGGGATCGGATTTAGATATTGAAGCGCGAAGATCTGAAATCGCGAAAGAACACGATGTCAGAATTGAGGATACAAAATCGTTCATGCGGAAGCGAGATCGTCGCCGCTATCTTCAGAAACTGCTGGACGTGCCATCCGCTCACCGGCTTGGCCCGGAGGGACCACCAGAATTGACGTCGCTTGCGTTGAACAATACGCGGCAGCGGCTTTAACCATCTCGGAAGGAATTCCGAGGCCGCCACCAAAACTCTGCGTTCACTTTCGAGATGCAGCAAACACAGCGCCACATCGGAATCCGGAACCAGTAGATAATGCTTCGAAAACGATCGCACGTGACGATCGACGCTTTCGCAGAGCAGGCTACAAAGCTCCAGATCACGACCCGAAGCCTCGGGGTTAACAACGCTATAGAATTCATCCCTTTAGTCCCTGCGGCAGTTCCGGAGCAATCGCCTCTAAGTGCTGCGTATAGAAATAGCAAAATCAGTGCCGAAACAGCCCCAGGAGTTTCGTGCGCAGTTCAAGCTGGTTAATAAGCGTAGAATTAACCACGCGACGCAATGGTCGACGGCGCGCTGTGATGCTGACGTCGGAATTTGCACTCACCGTTGCCTAACCCAAATTGCATGAGCGAATGTGTACGCATGGCTGAAAGACGGCATACCCGGCATGACGTTCTGATTAATGCCCCGAAAGCTCCGGCATTGGATGCTTCCGGCACAGCAGCAACGTCCGGAATGTCTGCTTTTGCGACACCGCCGATAGGGGCGTCCGCAAAAGCAGCGCGATCGGGTTTGGTTTCCTACGGCTCCGCGATGCCAGCGAAGGCGAAGCTGGAAGTCTAACCGCAGCCGCCCAGGGCTACACGGTGAGCCAGGCGATCACATCCGCCGACGTCGAAGCAGTCGCCCTGCATCTGCAGCGCCTGGCGCGCGATGGATATGCTGCGCGGTGTCGCCTTCGTCGGTAGCTTCTTGCTGGTGTGGATATCCCTGAATCCGTTCACAGATCTCAGCAATGTTGCCTTGGGTGATGCGACAACGGGCAACGAAGCACTGACTTACGCGGCATTCGGTCTGCTGGCATTGCTCGCCGTCGGACTGGCAGTCAGGGAAAATATGCCCGGTCTGGCAAGCTCTGCAAGTGCCCCCATTTTGTGCTGCTTGGTTGTTGGGTTTTCGTCACTGTTGTGTTGTCGCTTGATCCCGGCACTTCCGTTCGCCGCTTTGCGTTGACGATCTGCGTTTCCGCGGTGGCGGCAACGGTGATGTTGCTGCCGAAGTCGCCAGAACGAATTCGTACGGTGGTTCAGCATCGCTGCGTTGATGTTGCTCGGGATTTGTTATCTCGGGATACTGCTGGCGCCGAATTTGTCGATTCATCTTGCGACTGACCTGCAGGAGCCGTTACTCGCAGGTGACTGGCGCGGTTCGTTTGGTCACAAGAATATGGCGGCCGCTGTGATGGCAATACTGGTGTTCCTTGGGATCTATATCGCCAGATCCGGCGCATGGCTGTGTGGCATTGCCATTGTTATCCTGGCTTCGCTGTTCTTGTTCTACTCGGCCGGCAAAAGCTCATTGTCGCTGTTTTTCGCGGTGCTGCTGTTCACGTCGATGACCTCGGTTGTTCGCTCATTCTGGCTGCGCGCCATGATGCTGCTGACGCCGCTGCTGATCCTCAATTTGCTGAGCGTCGGTACAGTAATATTCGAAGACCTTGCCGAGATCGCCAAGCTGCTGCCGCTGGATCTGACCTTCACCGGCCGTACCGATATCTGGACCTTTGCTTTGCAGGCGGTCAACGAGCGGTTGGTGACCGGCTATGGCTTCGCTGCTTTTTGGGGCGGCAGCTCGATTCAAAATCTGCCGGAAGGCAAGGAGTGGGCGGCTTTCGCTTCGCATAGTCATAACGGATATCTCGATATCGCGTTGACGATGGGATTGCCCGGACTAGCTGCTGATCTGGGCGGTGCGATCAGTCCGCTTAGAAACTTCCATGCTGCTGACCAAGGGGGGAACAATGGACCGCTGACAATGGCGCTGCTTCGGATCTGGTTGTTCGGGATCTATTTGTCGTCACTGGAAAGTTTTATGCTCGACCGGGCGGATGCGTTGTGGTTCATGTTCCTGGTTGCCGTGTTCGGACTTCACTACCTGGCACGCTTTCATGCCAGTGATTGAACGGCTCTGAACTTAGAGGCGGCTTCGCACTGCTTGTGCAACGTCTTCCCACCATCCATCGAAGTTAAATGACTCGCGCGTTGGGGGGCGCTTCAGTGCTGACGTAATCGCATCGGCGTACTTCTCATCGTCGGATCCGCGCGGCACCAGCACGATCGCGCCGCTATCGATCAACTTCTTGAATCGCGGGTGATGATCGAATTCTTCGGGCATTGCCGGACAGGTGACGATGACAGGGCGTCCCGATTGCACGCTGGTAAGAATGCTCGCGCGTCGGGCAGTCAAGCCTTCATCCAGTAGATAGCAGAAAACGTCGATCCCGCCGAACAAGCCGAATACTTCATGGGCGGATGCCACGTAACCGCTGACGATGACGTCATCCGTTAGACCAAGCTCGGACACGCGGGCATGAAACTCTTCCTCCACCCGGTCGACACCGCGAATGAAGGATCCGATATAGACCAAGAGCGGCTTGAGCCCTCGCGATTTCAGGACCGCACCGATGTTGAGCAACGCATTCGGCTGCTTGCCCGGATAGATCGATCCGAAATGGCCGATGACGAGACGGCCGCTCTGTTCGGGCCGCTGCAAGCCGTTGCCGGAGCGCAGAGTTGACAATGCCTGGCGGCGCCTCGATGTTCGGCGGCAAGGGCGCCAGCACGCACTTGCGAGTTAGCCAACCCAAGGCGAAACTCTCTGCCAGCTCGCGACGCACCAGCGGCGAGAACATAACGATCGTGTCCGCCAGCAACAGCGCTGGAATATAGGTGATACGCCGCAGCCAGTGCAGGCCCCCCCATTCATGCTGGATCAGAATGACACGCCGCGACCGAAGCCAGGCAATAGCCAGTGCCAGAAGCGGACGAAGGATCACGCGCTTCCAGGCTACAATGGGAAAGTTGAACACCACGTTTTGGGCCGAACCCACCGCGCGCCAGATATCGACCAGCCGATCCCTCGACCCGCGTCAGGGTTAACGCGATGCTACTGCCGGGATCCAGCTTTTCGATCGTCTCATAAAGCAACCGGGTAAATTGCCCGACGCCGCACTGCATCTGCGGTCCTGCGCCGATAAACAGCGTCCGGTAAGCCGGTTCTGAAGCCATCTTAGAGCTACCGCGCCTTTCGAAAATCTGCGTTAGTCATACGCCGCAGACCTTAGCTTCCCGTAAGCACGCCCGCCTGAGGCGGCATTCATTTTGCCATTCAGATGGGAAGGATCACCCGAACGTCTCGAAATGGCACATTGGATAAGCGACGGCATTGCATGCCAACAGAATTTCGAGATCAACATAAAGCGAAGCCAACGGGAGCAGGACGATGACAAACAAGGTTTTCAAGGATTGGGACGATACGCATTCGTAACTGTGGGGACATCAGCCAATCCAGCTTGCGCATGAGATGCATAACTCGCCGCTGTTCTCCAGGGAATTGCTCGCCAAGTTGATCGAGAACTATCCGCGCGAACATTACAGCCTGGTGAAAACCGGCGCCCGCGGGTCGCAAAAATTGTGGCGCGAAGGAGACATCGGCAATCTCAGCGGCGAACAGGTGATCGATGCGATCGCCCGCGGCGGGTTGTGGCTGAATTTGCGCGACGTCGGCGCGGTCGATCGCCGCTATCGCGAAATGCTGGATGGCATGTTCGAGGAAGTCGCGCCAAGGTCCCAGGCTTCAGTGCGCGCGACCATCAGGAGAGCATCCTGATCTCCTCGCCGGATGCGCAAGTCTATTATCATTTCGATCTGCCGGGACAGGCCCTGGTCCAGATCGCCGGCCGCAAGCGTGTCTATGTCTATCCGAACAGCGCGCCGTTTCTGACGCCGAAGATGCTCGAAGATGTTGCGGTGTATAATGTCGAAGTCGATATCCCATATGAGTCCTGGTACGATAAGCATGCCATGGTGTTCGACATCGGCCCGGGTCAGATGCTGAACTGGCAGTTGAATGCGCCGCACCGTGTCGAGAATCTCGACGCTTTCAGCGTTTCGATGACCGTATCCTATACCAACGACCAAATCCGCCGCGCCGAGATCGTCAATCTGGCCAATGGCCTGCTACGCAATCGTTTCGGCTATCAGCCGAAAGCCGTAACCTGCGGGGTCCGTCCTATTTGGCCAAGGCGGTACTGCAAAAGCTGTATCGCGACAGCCGTTGGGTCAAGCGCGAACGAAGGCGCGTCGCGTCATCGACTTCAAGCTCGACGCCGAACAACCCGGCAAGATCGTCGATCTGCCGAAGGCGGCGTGAGAAGCCTCGCTCAGCATGGCGATGTTGACAGCAGCGGTTGGAAAACAGAACGCGCGGGAGATTTCCCGCGCGGCTCGATACCACGTCGAGATTATCAGGGATTGGAAGCACGGCCTTATCGCTATGGAAGGATACGAGCGGCGCGACCCTGTTTCAGCATCCGCACTGGTTGGACGCGTGGTATGCCGCGTTCGCGGAAGTCGAACACGTAGAGCCGCTGATTGCCATCATCTATGATGCGAAGAGCGGCGACCAGGCGGTTCTGCTACCGCTGATTTGTCGGCTCCACAGAGGCATACGGATAGTCGAATTCGCCGACATGGATATCACCGACTACAATGCGCCGATGCTCGGAGCAGCAGCACCGCGCGATCCTGAGGCCGCATGTGCGCTGTGGGGCGATCTGATGGCGGCCCTTCGGCGAATGACTGGCGGCGCCGATTTGCTGCGATTTCGCAAGATGCCCGTGAAAATTGCCGGCAGGCCAAATCCACTAGCGATGGTCGGTGGTGCGGGTCCCTGTTCGGTGAGCGGTAATATCGTCGTCACGGGTGACAATTTTGATGCCTGGCGCTTTACGCTGGAGCGTAAAGTGCGCAAGGAATTTGAGCGAAGCTGGCGTGTGTTCAAGCGCGACCCTTCGGCGACGTTCAGAATAATCAATGACAAGAATGAAGCCCTGCAGATTCTTGCGACCACCGAGCTCCAGCAGGGTTCTCGGATGCGTCACCTGGGATTGAACTTTTTCCTCAACAATGAAGCCAGCGCCTCATTCTACCGGGTCTAGTCCGGGACGGCGTCGACAGCGGTTACGCGGTGGTCTCCGCGCTGACATCAGGCAACGAGGTAGTTGCGACGCTGATCGGTATCCGCAAAGGGCGGAGCTACATTATGGTGCGCATAAGCAACGCGGGCGAGAACTGGGCCAACTGTTCGCCTGGGCGACTGGTCATCGAGCGCACGATGGCGGCGCTTCATCAAGAAGGTGTCAGAGAAGTTCGATTTCAGCATCGGGAACTACCCATACAAGCGCCGTTTTGGCGTACGCAAGCTGAAGCTGGTCAACAAGACGACCGCCTTGAGCTGGCGCGGCCTGCCTTACGCGTTTCGCGATCAGGCGGCGTGCGAAATCCGCAGGCATCCGCGTCTGGAAGCTCACCTGAAGGGCGCGTTGAACAAATTGCGTTTACGCGATGCGGTGGAAGCGGGTTAGCGCCTCATCGGCCGTTGGTCGCGGCGCTTCCTATTGCCGTCTTACCCGCGCTTGAAACAGACGATCCGCGAGGAATTTTCGCAGCAACGAAAGTTCCTCGAATTCAAACATCACTGCGAACGGCACGATATCCTGCGGATGAGAAGCGAGGTCGCCGCTTATACCGATCCGCGCCATGTCCTTTTCCGTCGTGACCAACGTCAGTGTCGTTACGTTTTGCCTCAGCGGTTAACCGCGAAATCTCATCCTGCGAAAACACATGATGATCGGCAAACGCTTGTTCCGTGACGACGTCGATGCCGTTTGCCCGCAGTGTTCGGAAGAATCGATCGGGATCGCCGATGCCGGCAAAAGCGAGCACGCGTTTTCCGCGCAACGCTTCCATCGAAGCGTCGCTTGCCTTTATGCGCGCGCGAAACACCGGTTTACCTTGGCTCGAGATCGATGCTGCGACGGAATCGGCAGCGCTCCCACCGCCCACAATCACGAGCCCATCGGTTCGGGCAAGCTGCGGCGGCAGCGGCGCACGCAGCGGGCCCGCGGGAAACACCTGACCATTGCCGAGGCCGCGATCGCTGTCGACCACGATCAGCGAAACGTCCTTGGCCACGGCGGGATTTTGAAAGCCGTCATCCATCACGATGACGCTCGCGCCCAGCGACCGCGCCAATGCGACGCCGTCGGCGCGATCCCGCGAGACCACCACGGGCAGCTTTGACGCCATCATCAGTGGCTCGTCGCCAACCTGCGAAGCGACGTGACTTGAGCGCATCGACCTTGACCGGGCCCTGCAGGCTCCCGCCATAGCCACGGCTCAACACCACCGGCACTTCGCCGAGCTCGTTCAACAGCTTAGCTACAGCCAGTACGGTCGGCGTCTTGCCGGCGCCGCCAAGCGTAAAATTGCCGACGCACAGCACGGGAATGCCGGCATTGATGCCCTCGCGTTTCAAGCGTTGCGCGGCGACCGCGCCATAGATGGCGCCGAAAGGCATCAGCAATCGCGCAAGCCAAGATGGCGGCCGGTGCCAAAAGGCCGGCTCACGCATCCGCGGCTCCCATCTCGAGCCGCAACTGCAGCAGATAGGGCTCGAGCGCGGCCAGCGTGCGATCCAGCGCGCCGCCGAGCTGCTCGACCACGCGCTCGGCGGCGTCCGTCGATATCTGACGCGCCGCCGGATCGGCGAGCAATTGACCGAGCTGCCGCACCAGAGCTTCCTGCGTGTCGGCCTGTTTCGCACCGCCGGCCTTGTCGAGTGCCGCGTAAACGTCGGTGAAGTTGAAGACGTGCGAGCCATGAACGATGGCTGCGCCGAGCTTGATGGCTTCCACCGGATTCTGTCCGCCATGCTTGACCAACGAGCCGCCCATGAACACGATCGGCGCCAGATCGGTAGAACAGACCGAGTTCACCCATGGTGTCCGCGACATAGATATCGGTCGTGGCGCTCGGCACTTCATCGCGCGAGCGCAACGATACCTGCAGGCCGGAAGCCGCGATCAGATCGGCAATGGCTTCGCCGCGATGAGCGTGCCGCGGCACGATGACGCTCAACAGCGATGGAAAAAATGTGGCCAGCGTGCGATGGGCCTCGAGCAGAATTTCCTCTTCGCCGGGATGAGTCGAAGCCGCAACGATCACCGGACGGCCGCGCGTGATCGACATCAGACGCTCAAGTTTGACGCTGTCGGCAGGCGGCGCCTTTACATCCAGCTTCAGATTGCCGGTCGTGATGACGTTGCGGCTGCCGAGCGCCGCGAACCTGTCGGCGTCGGCGCTGGACTGTGCCAGGCAGACATCGAACCGGCCGAGCAGCTCCGAAATCGTCGCCGAAACCCTGCGCCAGCGCGGAAACGATCGATGCGACATCCGCCCGTTGATTAGAACCATCGGCAAGCGCCGCGCCGCGCTCGACAGGATCAAATTCGGCCACAGATCGGATTCGATGAATAGCGCGAGACTTGGCTGCCAATGATCGAGAAATCGGTCGACATAGCGCGGCAGATCATAGGCACGTATTGATGGATGACGTCGGGTGCGAAGCGTTTTGCGATGATCGCCGCCGAGCTTACCGTTCCGGAAGTAAGCAGTATGCCGATGTTCAGCGCGCGCAGCCGCTCGATCAATTCCGCCGCTGCCAATACCTCGCCGACGCTGGCGCCGTGTATCCAGACCAATGGCCCCGGCGGCCGCGCAGCATCGCTGATACCGCGCCGTTCGTCGGTGCGCGCAGCATCTTCCTTGCCCTGCGCCAGCCGACGCTTGATCACAACCGAGGTCAACGGCGTGGCCATGGCCGTCACCGTTTGATAGGTACGAAGCGTCATCGGCAATGAACTAACCATCGCGGGCCTCGTCCGGATGGCCGACCTTAGCATAGGCGCGACGCGTGGCGTCGTTCAGGGTCGCTTCCAGTTCAGCGCGCAGTTTTTCCATGGTCTCAGCATCGGCATCTGGCGGAACGACAATGACATCACCGCCCACCAGCGCGCCTCGCCCGAATGGCAGATTGATGGTGGTGCGGTCCCAGTTCTTCAATCGAAAAAAGCGGGTGGTCGTCATGGCGAAAGGCATGATGGGTCGTCCCGACTCGCGTGCCAGCATGATAATGCCAAGTCCGGCGATACGAGAGCGCTTCGGAACGTCGGCAGTCAACGCCACATTATAGTTGTCCGCGAGCGCGCGAATCAGCTCCTTGAATGCTCCGACTCCACCCTTGCGGTTGAAAGCCGAACCATGATCGCCTGAACCGCGTATCGTGCCGATATTAAGCCGCTCTGCGGCGATTGCATTGAACTGTCCGTCACGATGCGTCGAAATCAATACCTTGGCGCGATGCCAGCCTTTGGTTTTGATGAATGGCGTAAGAAAATGTTGTCCATGCCAGAACGCGAAAATCGCCGGCATTTGAGGTTCGACAATCTCATAAACTCCATCCGGCTCGAACGTGAACCTGTTGGTCGTCCACACCAGCCGCAAAAATGCCGCCGCAAGATAACCAAGGGATACTGAAGCCAGCTGGCGCGCATCGCGTTGCGAAGTAATTTTCTCAACGGGCAGGCTTCGTATCTTGGCCGGGATCGAGCAGCCGGTGGAGATGCACGATGAAGTAACGCATATGCGCATTGTCCACGGTCTGCTGCGCCTTGGCCTGCCAGGCCCTGTGAGCCGTGGCGTAATTCGGGAACACGCCGACGATTTCAACTTGATCTAGATCCTTGAAGGTCGTGTGCTCGAGGTCGGTGAGTTCGCCGCCGATGACGAGATGAAGCAGCTGCTGCGCATGATCCGGCATGATCTTACTTCCTTGGCAGCGAGCAGCGATCGCGCGACTTACAAACTGGCTTGAATTCAAAGCGGACGTTGGCGGAAATGCTCGACGACTTTGAGTGACGCTCGCGCCCCGCTGCCACCAAAATCTCATGCGTTACGGTCCGGCGATTGTACAGGATCGCATCCCCGGACAGCGCCGTCATGCTACCATTCGCTTCGTGCACGATCAAATCGGCGGCGGCAAGATCCCAGTCGCGGCTTTGACCGCCGGCGAACGCGGCATCGAGCCGTCCGTCCGCAACCCGACACAGCCGAAGCGCCAGCGACCCGATTCGGGGATGGAGAACTATATCCTTTGACAAAGGGCTCAGCCGCTCGACCAGAGGTTTCGGGCCCGGCCATCCGTGAGAAGTCAAATTCCGTGCCCGATGTCGCGTGAAGCGCTGTCCCGTTGCATGAGGCGCCCTGCCCGCGCGCAGCAAAAAAGAATTCATCACTCACGGGCGCGAACACGGCGGCCAGCAAGGGCCTTTCGCCTTCAACCAGCGCCACGCTGACGCACCAGTCTTCGCGGCCGGCGATATAACCACGGGTGCCGTCGATGGGATCGACGATCCAGACCAGACGTTTTCCCAGACGCAATTCGTCGTCGACGCTTTCTTCGGAGAGCCAGCCGTAGTCGGGCGTCGCGGAACGCAGCCGGCTTTCAATCAGATCATTGACGGCGATGTCGGCTTCGGAGACCGGCGAAGATGCGCCTTTGGTCCAGTTTTTCAGCTCGGTCCGAAACAGCGACAGGGCCAGCTCGCCTGCTTCGCGCACGTGTCTCTCAGCAGCGCCGGATCGCGATCAAGATCGCGCGCGAGATTACCGTCCCGAGCCGCCTCGGCGCTAGCGTCCGCCAACCGTCAGTCCTTCGATGCGCAATGTCGGTGCATTGACGCCGTAACGAAACGTCAGATCGTTGGCCGGCACGAGCGATTTGAACATCTCGAACAGGTGTCCGGCGATGGTCACCTCGCTCACGGCATAGGTGATTTCACCGTTCTCGATCCAGAAGCCTGATGCACCGCGGCTGTAGTCGCCGGTCACTCCGTTGACGCCGGACCCGATCAGGTCGGTGACGTAAAATCCTTGTTTGATATCGGCAATCAGTTCGGCAGGCGTCGGCTCTCCGGCTTCGAGATGAAGATTGTACGGTCCGGGCGACGGCGATGAGGACACGCCGCGATGGGCATGGCCTGTCGTGGTCATGCCAAGCTCCCGCGCGGTCGCGCAATCGAGCAACCACGAGGTCAGCACGCCACCGTCGATGATCGCGAGCTTTTTCACCGCCACGCCTTCCGCGTCGAATGATTGCGAGCGAAGCCCGCGCACCCGAAGCGGATCGTCGATGATGCGTATATTGTTTGCAAACAACTGCTCGCCGAGCCGGTCTTTCAGGAAACTCGTCTTGCGCGCGATCGATGCGCCGTTCACCGCGCCGACGAGATGGCCGACCAGCGAATTCGAGACCCTCGGATCGTAGACCACCGGCACCTTGCAGGTCTCGACCTTGCGCGGATTGGCGCGCGCCACCGCGCGCTCGCCCGCCGTGCGGCCAACGCTTACCGGCGACGCAAGATCGGAGGCGTGTGGCGCCGAGGTGTAATCGTAATCGCGCTCCATGTTTGTGCCGTCGCCGACGATGGCCGTGGTCGAGATTCCCTGGCTGGATCGCAAATACGAACCGTGAAATCCGGTGCTGGTCACCAGCACCATGCCGCCGATGCCGGCGGAGGCGGAAGCGCCGCCCGATTTGGTCACGCCCTTGACCGCGAGTGCCGCG
This sequence comes from uncultured Alphaproteobacteria bacterium, assembly GCA_963723625.1. Taxonomy (GTDB): domain Bacteria; phylum Pseudomonadota; class Alphaproteobacteria; order Rhizobiales; family Xanthobacteraceae; genus Bradyrhizobium. The sequence goes on along the minus strand of CAVRRK010000008.1, from coordinate 567,627 downwards.
GCTTCAGCTTCGGATGCACGGCGTTCCAGCTCCGCCGTCGAAGGCGTCACCGGATCAAGCAGATCGAGATCGGGGAAATCGCGCGCCAGCAACGCCGGATCGGCAAGCCCGACATATTTATCGTCGGGTGCAACCCGCGCCATTGCCACCGCGCGTTCGGCAAGTTTTCCGACGCCGTCGCCGCTGATGTCGTTGGTCGAAACCACCGCCTGGCGCCGTCCCACGATCACGCGCAAACCAACATCGTCGCCTTCGGAGCGTTCGGATTCCTCGACGCGTCCATCGCGCACCTCCACACCCTGCGAGACACCGCGCACCGCTACCGCGTCGGCGGCATCCGCACCGGCTCGCCTAGCGGCTTCCACCAGACGCTGCGCCAGCGTCGAGAGTGCTGATTGGTCGAGCAGATCGGATTTTAAGGGCTTCAGAGAAAGTGGCGATGACGTGTTTGGTGAAGAGATCACGAACAAAATTCCAACGATTGAACCGGGGTTAAAGACGTCTCGATACGGAATCAGTGACTCCTGAGATGTGCCTGATTCACGCGGACTTCAAGCATTTTCATGCATTCGAAACGAAAGATTCTGTCGTAGCGGCGCAACGTCTCGTCAATCATGATGTCCAACGTCTTGTCAATCATGCCGGCGAATGCAGGGCAAGTGAGACGGGATTAACCAGCCTTTTTAAGCCCAAACCGATGCGGCTCTGGCATGGTCTGCCTATCGACCGGGAACATAATCCCGGCGGGGAGATAAAAAGCCGTGAGGCGTCAAACAGCAACAAGCGGGATCAATCCCGCCGGGTCGAGCCGTGCGTTGCGGCTCGACCCCCTCTCGCTGCCCGTCACCTTCAGCGCAAACGATGTTCGCGCAGACGGCGGCGTCAGACAGATCGAACTTCATCGCGAACGCGTTATTCTGCGCCGTGCCGTCCACGGCATGCGGATGGCCGTCAATATCCGCGTCTGCGATTTTCGCGGCGTCGCCATGCGCGAAACCAGCGACGGACAGTCGCTTGTCCTCATTCACCGCGATCCGTCGCTTTCTATTCCGCTGTGTATCAGCTCGGACAACGATGAAGTCGCGGCCGCGTGGCGAACGTGGAGCGACATCTTCGCGCTGCCACAACTCCCTGATGACACACGAGAGCCTGCGCCGCGCCGCCGCCGCCGCAATGCAATTCGCGCCAGGCGGCCGAAATTTCTGGTGCGACGTCGCGCGGGTGGTTTGCTCAATCCGGCGAGTTCATATCAGGGCGAACGCGAGATCATCGCGCGAGACTAAAACTATCTTCGTTGGTAAATGATCCGGGGTAGCCACCCCTACCCCGCCCGCATCAATGCGTCAGCCAGCACGCCTGCAAACAACAGCAATCCTGCGTCGCGGTTGGACTTGAAGATGCGCAGGCATAACGCGGGGTCCGATATTTTGACGCGGCTAATTTGCCAGATGAGATGTGCGCCGAACGCCGCAAGCCCAGTCCATGCAGGCCATTGCGCGCCGGCAAGTACAAGCGCTGCGCCGATCAGCGCCACCGCCAGTCCGTAAAAAATGACGAGCGCCGGCCGGGTACGCGCGCCGAACAACAGCGCGGTGGATTTGATTCCGATCAGCGCATCGTCCTCGCTGTCCTGATGCGCATAAATGGTGTCATAGCCGATCACCCAAGCGATTGAGCCCGCATATAGCGCCACTGCCGCCGCATCGATCCGGCCCATCGTCACCGCAAACCCCATCAGCGCGCCCCACGAGAACGCGAGACCAAGCACGATCTGCGGCCAGTACGTTATCCGCTTCATGAAGGGGTAGACCGCGACGATAATCAGCGACGCAATCCCCGTGGCGATTGCGTAGCGATTGAATTGCAGCAGTACCGCCAACCCGACCAGCGCTTGCAGCACCAAAAACATTGTCGCTTGGAACACGTTCACCTGTCCCGCCGGGATCGGCCGCGAGCGCGTCCGCTCCACGCGCGCATCGAGATCGCGATCGGTGATGTCGTTCCAGGTGCACCCCGCGCCGCGCATCGCGAACGCACCGACAAAGAACAATACGGTGATCAGAGGTAATCGGCTGACATCACGGGTGACGGAAGCGGCCAGCGCCGCGGACCACCAGCAAGGCAACAATAGCAGCCACGAGCCGATCGGCCGGTCGAGACGGGAGAGCCGTAGATAGGGGCGCGACCAAAGCGGAGCGTAGCTATCGACCCAATTGCCGGTCGCGTCAGCAACGCGCGCCGCCGCGTCGTTCATCCGAAATCGGCGGCACGGATCATCGTGCGAGCACGTTGCCGTTCAGGGTGTCAAAGGCGCTGCCGCCTTTTCGCTTGGTCGCCGTAGCTTCCGGAAGCGCCGTCGAGGATCCCAGCACCTCGCTAAGGCTCGGGCCGGCGGGGCCTCGTTGCTGCGCCTGTTGCGCCACGGCGCAGACCTTCTTCAGCATGTCGTCTGTGTTCTTATGGCCGGTCTTAAGTTGCTCGGAAATCTCGTGCGGAATCCCGCATTTCTGCTCGTGAGTGTCGACGTACTTCATCATGTTGATTTCGGCTTTGGCAAAATTTCCGATCAGCTTGCATGCCTCGTCCGGAGGCGCATGCCGGTCGCTTGCAGCCTTGATCAACTTCCCGCGTTTCTCGGCTTCCTCTCGAAGTGGCATGAATCCATTCATGCATGCGTCACCGCCGGGGGCGCTGGCCTGAGTTGGCGTGGGAGGACGTGTAAATCCGCCCCCTGCGAGGGGAGCTGCGCCGCCCGTTGGGAACGCGCTCGGTGCAGCGCCGCCGGATGCGGAAGAAGTCCCGTTGACCGGAGGAAACGGCGAAGCGCTCGGCGCCGCATTTCCAGGCAGGGGCGCTGGAAATGCGCTCGGCGCCGCCTTTCCTGGCAAGGGCGCTGGAAAGGCGCTTGGTGCCGCCTGCCCGGGCAAGGGCGCAGGAAAGGCTCCCTGCGCCAAGGCGTGCGCCGTGCACGCAGCAAAGATGGCCGCTGTCAGTGGCGCAATTGAACGGTGGAAGATCAAACGGGCTCCTTCGGCAAGGTCCAACGGTTCCCAAGTCTCAGCACGGATGACGAACTGCGATTCAGGGCTATTTTACGGTTCCTGCCAGCCTTAACAACCCTGCGAATTTGGCAACAGCGCGGCGCATCGCCGCTGCGCTGAATGATATTTGCAGATGTTTCAACTACAAGAGGCCTCTGAATGGAACGTAGACAATGCCCCGAGCCGATTTTCGCAGTCCCCGGCTATTCGTCCAAGCCGCCCTTGGCGCCGGCGAAATCGTTCCGCTGGAGCGCAATCAGAGTAATTATCTGGGCAATGTGCTGCGTCTTTCCGCCGGTGCCAAGGTCTTGACGTTCAATGGACGGGACGGTGAATGGCAGGCCGTGATAGGGGGCGGCAAGCGTCCCGAGAGCCTTGAAATCGTCAGCCAGACCAAACCACAGGACCGCCTCGCTGACCTGGCATACGTCTTCGCACCGCTCAAACATGCCCGGCTGGACTACATGGTGCAGAAGGCGGTCGAGATGGGCGCCTCAAAGCTACAGCCGGTCTTGACCCGGTTCACGCAGGTCAATCGGACCAATACAGAGCGGATGCGGGCCAATGTCATTGAGGCCGCCGAGCAATGCGGCATCCTGAGCATCGCCGAAACAGCCGAACCCATGCCGCTAGAGCGCTGGCTTGGGCACCGCGAGACCGGCCGCCGGCTTATTTTTTGCGACGAGGCCGCGGAAACCGCCAATCCAACGGAGGCTTTGCAAAACTGTGCGCCGTCAACCGGGATCGATGTTCTGATTGGTCCTGAGGGCGGCTTTGCGGAAGAAGAGCGGACCATCCTGCTCCGTCAGCCCAATATCCTTCAGCTTTCGCTGGGACCGCGCATCCTGCGGGCCGACACTGCGGCGGTCGCGGCAATGGCGCTCGTGCAGTCGGTGCTGGGCGACTGGAATGACGGCAGGGTTGATTCGCATTAAGGCACTTGCCCGAACATGGTCGAAACGGTCCTTCTGTCATGCTAAAGGCTGCGCCAACTTAACTTCTGCTCGTTTTTGGCTGCACGGACTGACGATGACCAAGACCACAGCTTCGCCTGCGATCAGGCCCGCCGCATGGGCGGATGCCCTGCTGTCGTCGTTCGCACAGGCCGGCTATATCCTGGCCGAACCGGCGATCCTGCAGCCCGCCGAACCGTTCCTGGATCTCTCGGGCGAGGACATCCGCAAGAGCCTTTATCTGACCACCGACGCCAACGGCGCGGAACTGTGCCTGCGACCCGATCTCACGATCCCGGTGGCGTGCGACTATCTGGCTTCTGGCCGCGCCGGGCAGCCCGCCGGGTTTTGTTACCTCGGCCCGGTATTTCGTTATCGCGGCGGGCAACCAAGCGAATTTCTTCAGGCCGGAATTGAATCCTTTGGACGGCAGGATCGCGCCGCGGCCGATGCCGAAATGCTCGCGCTTGGCCTTGAGGCGGTTGCCACATTCGGATTATCAGACGTTGAAATCCGTACCGGCGATGTCGCGTTGTTTAACGCGCTTCTCGACGCGCTCGATCTTTTTCCAGTATGGAAACGCCGGCTGATCAAGGATTTCAACCGCAAGATCAGCCTTGAGCAGGACATCGAACATCTCACGGTGGCGACGGGTTCGGCACGCAACGAGTACCAGGGCGTGCTGGCCGCGCTAGCCGGTTCGGATCGCAAGGCGGCGCTGGCGCTGGTGACCGACCTGATGTCGATTGCCGGTACGACCAATGTTGGCGGGCGTTCGGTTTCGGAAATCGCCGATCGGTTTCTCGAGCAATCGACGTTGAAGGGTGGCGGACTGCCGCGCGAAAAGCGGGAGTCGATCAGGCGATTTCTCGCGATATCGGGTGAGCCCGGCGATGCGCTGACGCAATTGCGCGCACTGGCAGCGGATGCAAAACTCGACATTACTGCGGCCATCGACCAGTTCGAAAGCCGTAACGGCTTCATGGCCGCGCGCGGTATCGATGCCGGCAAAATCCGGTTCTCGACCGCGTTTGGCCGCGGCCTCGATTATTACACCGGCTTTGAGTTCGAGCTGCACCGCACGGGCAATGGCATCGAACCGCTGGCGGCAGGCGGACGGTATGATGGACTGATGACCCAGCTCGGCGCCGACGCGCCCATCCCGGCGGTCGGATTTTCGATCTGGCTTGAGGCCTTGACGCAGGCTGCAACCGGACCGGCGCGTGAAGCAGAGAGGAGCGCGTCATGACGGCGCCGTTCGTTCTCGCCGTACCGTCGAAGGGACGTCTGCAGGAAAACGCCGAGGCGTTTTTCGCGCGTGCCGGATTGACGCTGGCGAAGCCGCGTGGCGCGCGCGATTATCGCGGCACCATCGCCAACCTCGACAATGTCGAGATCGCCTACCTTTCGGCGAGCGAGATCGCGTCCCAACTTGCACGCGGCGCGGTGCATCTGGGAGTAACCGGCGAGGATCTTGTGCGCGAGAGCATCGCAGATGCCGACAAGCGCGTGGCGCTGATCGAAAGTCTGGGTTTCGGTAGCGCGAATGTAGTGGTCGCCGTTCCACAGGCGTGGATCGACGTTCGCACCATGGCCGATCTCGACGACGTCACCACGGGTTTCCGCGCCCAGCATAACCGGCGGATGCGGGTGGCGACCAAGTACATCAACCTCACCCGCACGTTCTTTGCCGCGCATGGCGTTGTCGATTACCGGATCGTCGAAAGCGCCGGCGCCACGGAAGGCGCACCGGCGGTCGGCACCGCCGAGATGATCGTCGACATTACCACTACGGGAGCGACGCTCGCGGCCAATGGCCTGAAAGTTCTGGACGACGGCGTAATCCTGCGCAGCCAGGCCAATCTGGTGGCGTCGCGCGATGCCGACTGGTCCGCTGACGCCCGCGAGACCGCGCGTATCATTCTCGATCACATTGCCGCACGCGCTCGCGCGAACAAGTACCGCGAGGTCCGCACCCGCTTTGCCGCGTGCGACGCAGCACTCCTCGCCGACGCCCACAGCCGTTTCGGCGTCGTGTCGCCCTTCGGCGGACCGACGTCATCGGGAATGGTCACCCTGCACTGCCCTCCGGCGCAACTCTACGCGCTCGGAAGCTTTCTTCGCGATCATGGCGCCGAAACGGTGTCGGTGGCGTCTCTCGACTACGTGCTGGACCGCGACAATCCGCTATTTGCAAAGCTCGAAGCTTTTTTGCGACCGTGAGCCTCCAACTGCCGCCATTCATCGTGGCGACAGGTTGCGTCAAGTACCATATGCTGGCGAACTCTGTGAGACCTGACGGTTTGAGACCGGCAAGAGACCTGAGTGATGATGCTGGGTAGGGATGTTTCCGGCTTTTCCACCAACGCGGCTACGGCGGCTGCGCAGGGTCTGTCGATCGTCGTACCGTTGTACAACGAAGCGACTGGCCTTGGATTGCTGCATGAGCGCCTCGGTGCATTGGCGACCACCCTGAAGGATCGCTACGGCCTCGCCTGCGAAGTCGTCTATGTCGACGACGGCAGTGCCGACGCCACGCTGAGCATCGCCCGCGGGCTGGCGGCAACGTCGCTCGATGTTCAGGTGGTGTCGCTATCGCGCAATTTCGGCAAGGAAGCGGCATTGATGGCGGGCCTGGACCATGCGCGGCGCGGCGCGGTGCTGTTCATGGATGGCGACGGCCAGCACCCGCCCGCGCTGGTGGAGCAACTCGTCGCTCACTGGATCGAAGGCGGTTACGACGTGGTCTATACCGCCAAGGCGAACCGCGACAACGAGTCGATCCTGCGCCGTTTTGCCGTTCACGGTTTCTATGCGCTGATCAATTGGGGCGCGCGGCAGAAAATTCCTGAGGACGCCGGCGACTTCCGCCTGCTGTCGCCCCGCGCCGCCGCGGCGTTGCGGCAGCTTCCGGAGCGTAACCGCTTTTTCAAGGGCCTCGCCAGCTGGATCGGGTTCCGCCAGATGCGGGTTGATTACGAGCCCGCGCCGCGCGCGCACGGCTTCACTTCTTTCAGCCCAAGCCGGCTGGTCGGTCTTTCCATCGAAGGATTGACCTCCTTCTCCGTGGCGCCGTTGCGCTTCGCCAGCCTCCTCGGACTGCTGCTTGCTGGCGGCGCGTTTCTGTTCGGATTGTCGATTCTGTGGGAGACCTGGGTGAGCGGCAAATCCGTGCCGGGTTATCCCTCGCTCGTCGTCGGCCTGATGACCATCGGCGGCGTTCAGCTCATCATGATCGGCATTGTCGGGGAATATATCGGCAAGATTCTTTCCGAGCTGAAGGCGCGGCCGATCTATTTCGTGGCGGAACACAGCGAGAAGCGCAGCGGCACTGACATCGATCGCGATCGAAGGCGAACGGACCGCTGCTGAATGACGGCGCAAACGCCGCCACGTCAGAATCTGGTTGTGCGCCGACGATTACGGTCTCAGTCCGGGCGTCAACCGGGGCATCCGGGAACTGATCGAGCGCGGCCGATTGAACGCCACATCGGTGATGGTGGTGGGGGCGGCGATCGGCCGCGATGAAGTCGCGGCGCTCGAGGCGGCAGCTTCAAATAGCCCGCGTTGCGCCATCGGACTGCACGTCACGCTGAGCGCGCCCTTTCATCCATTGACCATGCACTTTCGGCCGCTCGATGGCGGCATGTTTCCGCCGTTCATGAAAATGTTGCGCGCAGGTCTGCTGGGGCAGCTTGATGTCCAAATCGTCCATGCAGAGATCGCCGCACAAATTGCAGCCTTCGTCGAACTGTTCGGCCGCACTCCCGATTTCGTTGACGGCCATCAGCACGTGCAGCTTTTTCCGCAGGTAAGCGAGGCATTTCTGAGCGCCGTGAAACAGGCGGCTCCCCGCGCCTGGGTGCGGCAAGGCGGAAGCAGCCAGCCGCTTGCGGCGCGGCTCCGCCGGCCAAAAGCGCTGCTGCTCGATCTCCTGAGCTGGCAATTCCGCCGTCGAGCCTCGCGCGCCGGTATCAAGTTCAATCCGGCCTTTGACGGCGCCTATGATTTTTCGCGGGCATCGGATTTCGGCGCATTGATGGCGAAGTTTTTCGATGATCTGCCGGATGGCGGTCTCATCATGTGTCATCCCGGCTTTGTCGACGAAATTCTGATCGGCCTCGATCCGCTCACCCATCAGCGCGAAAGGGAATACGCGTTTCTTGCAGGCGAGGAATTTCCAAAACTGCTGGCCGCGAACAATGTTACATTAATGTAATTTCAGCCGGTCGTTTTGTCGCATCCGTAATTTAATCTGCGTCGGCACTACTTGCGCTGCCAAGCGTCACTACATCTCCCCCGCGCCAGACCGGCGCTTTGAAGTGGAGAACGTCATGACACCGCAGGAACGGCAACTGGTTGACGATCTTTTCGACCGGCTTTCGAAGGTCGAAGCCGCGCCCCGCGACCCCAATGCGAATGCTGTAATTTCGGAAGGCCTGCGTCGCGCCCCGAACGCGGTTTACGCGCTGGTTCAGACCGTTCTGCTTCAGGACGAGGCGCTGAAGCGCGCCCACGCACGCATCGTGGAACTCGAAGGAAGTTCGGCCGAGACAAACCAGTCCGGCGGATTTCTCGACACCATGCGCGACGCCCTGTTCGGACAAAGCCAGCCGCACGGCTCGGTTCCGAACGTGCGTCCGCCGGAAATCCCGAGCCGAGCGGCCTGGAATACAGGTCAGGTGCTCCCCCAGACGCAATACGGCCAGCCGCAATACAATCAGGGATACAACCAGCCCTACGGCGCACCGCAAATGCCGATGGGCGGCGGCGGTTCGTTCCTGGGAACCGCTGCGGCGGCGGCGGCCGGTATGGTGGGAGGATCGTTACTGCTTGGCAGCATCCGCTCGATGATGGGCGGCAGCCATCAGAGTTTTGCGGATTCCAGCGCCTTCGGCGGCAATGGCGGAAACAGCAGTGTGCCCTGGAGCGATCAATCGAGCAGCGATCTCGCGCGCGATGCGGGAATCAATGACATTGGTTCTTCAGGCTCTCGCGCCGACGATAATTCCGCTGCCGGCTTCTTTGATTCCGCGTCGAATGATAGCGACGACGATGGCTTCGATTCGGATTCAGGTGACTTCGGCGGAGGTGGAGACAGCGACTTCGCCTGATCTGTTCGTGACCGGAAAGCAAAACGGCCGCTCAAACCGAGCGGCCGTTTTTTGTTTCGGGCGGTTGCGATCAGATGACGATGACCTGCGCGCCGACATGGACGCGGCCGTAGAGGTCGATCACATCTTCATTACGCATCCGGATGCAGCCCGACGATACGTTGGTGCCGATGGTCCAAGGCTCATTGGAGCCGTGAATACGGTACAACGACGAGCCCAGATACATCGCGCGCGCGCCGAGCGGATTTTCCGGGCCGCCTTCCATGTGCCGCGGCAGGTCGGGACGGCGCGCCAGCATTTCCGGCGGCGGCGTCCAGGCCGGCCATTCCTTCTTGGCTGAGATCTGCTTTACGCCCGACCAGGTGAAGCCGGGACGGCCGACGCCGATGCCGTATCGCATCGCCGTGCCGTTGCCCTGAACCAGATACAGAAATTTGTTGGGCGTATCGATGACGATCGTGCCGGCACTGTGCTTGCCGTCATAATTGACAAGCTGCTTCTCATACTTCGGGTCGAATGCGGGATGCGCGGGCTCGCTTGAATATTCCTGCTGACGCATGACTTGCTGCGGATCCATCGGTGGCAGACCACGCGGATCATACGAAGGCTGGTATCGCTGGCTACCCGATTGTCCACCGCTGAACAGAAACTCGATAAACCCCCCGCCCATGCCGGAGCGTTCGGCAGAAGCGGTCCGCATTTGAGGCATTGGTTGCGGCGGCTGATCGGCGAACACTACTCTGGGCTCTGCGATCGGCGTGGTTTCGATCGCTTCGGCTGAATGAATTCCGGCGCCGAGAAAAGAAACGCCAGCGAGAAGGGCGAGAGACATTTTTTTGAACATCGACGTACTCTGTACTGTTTCGTCACGGGTGCGCTGAACTGCGCCTTGCACGCATCACTTAAAATCAAAACCGCATCGGTTTGGTAAACAGAAACGGCTTTCTGATTCACCATGTCGGCAATCTCAGCGCTTCTTCCCGGTAGAGTTTATTTTCGGTGAATGGGCTGCGCACATGGTTAACCGTCGGTGTCTTCGCCGCGCCCGTTGCAAGCTTGATGGCATGAACCGCGCGTTAAAGCCCTTGGGCTAAGTTGCTTCCGAACATCAGAGAAATCCAATGCCGATCTATCGGAAGCGTTTTCGTATCGAAGAGGTATACCCCGGCAGTGCGCCGAACCCGGACGATATAGATGATGATGCGACTCCGATGCATGACGAGATCATGCAGGAGTTACGTGCGATCCGCGAACAGATGAGCGCACCTCAACGGGGCGGCTATCTCGAAGGCGGAGAAGAAACTTCCGCTGAAGCTGCAAATTCGCGAGCCCTACTGCAGACCTACCGCGCGCAGATCGACCAATGCGAAAAGCTCAAAGTCGAGCTTAATCTGATCCATGCCGCCATAAACCGCACCAAGGAAGAGATCGCGGTTCTCCACGGCAAGAGCTTTAACGGCGTGGAGATGGCAAGGGCCAGCGGTGAACTTGGCGCCGTGGTAGGCGGCACCGAAGCGGCGACCCAGCAAATACTCGAAGCTGCCGAAGCGATCGATCAGTCGGCCGGCGCGCTTTGCAAGGTCACATCGGCGGATCAGCAACAATTGCTCGGCGAGGAGATCCAGGAACGAGTCGTTTCGATCTTCGAGGCCTGCAACTTCCAGGACCTCACCGGTCAGCGGATCAACAAGGTGATGGCGACGATGAAATTCATCGAGCAACACGTCACCGTCATGATGGATATCTGGGGCGGCATCGACGCCATCGCTGCCCTTGCCCCCGCTACCGGTGACGAAGTATCAGGCGATCTCCGCTTTCTGAATGGACCAAAGCTCGATGGCGACGCGGGACATGCCTCGCAGGATGATATCGACGCGATGTTCCGCTGATTAGCGTGGCTGACGGGCTCAGAAGCCGGCGTTGCGTCACGCCCGAGGCGCGCAGCGAACGTAGACCATATTGCCGTACCGGGTGCCGGCATCCTTGTCGATGAAACGCGTCACCAGAACCCGTCCATCGAACGAGATGATCTCGCGATCCTTATCGATGCCGGCCGGCCCGGGCAGACCGATATAGTTCTTGCCGCTTGGGCTGCCCTTCAGCCGCAATTCCTGCGGCGTTGCCTCGTCGGCCAGATGCATGACTACGCCGCCGGACGAGCCTGCGCCGATTACGTAAGGCTGTTTGCACTGCCCCCTGGCCGCGGCTTCAGTGCGCGCCCGGTCGTTGGGATTCTGGTAAGATGCCAACCCATAGCGCCCGACGAGTTCTTCGGACCGGATGGTGGCGGGCATTTCAGGGCCAAGCCCGGGATCCTGAGCTACCGAAGGTTGCGGGGAGCCCATCCCGCCGCACGCCCCGAGCAACATCGTGAGCGCCGATGCGACCCCCAGATTGGCAATAGAACGAGCGTTGCATGACCTGAACATTGCAGTTCCCCGAGCATTCCTTGGCGCATCCATCCCGCAGCCAAGCGCAAAACTCCAGTCGGAGCAATGACGTCTAACAACTACGCTTGCGCTCCGATTTGGTTTCCCTAGAGCATCCTATAATGGCCTCACCAAGGTCTTAAAGGTCTGGCCTTGCAGGAAACACAGAGCGGGGTCGTTTCTCCGAATATAGCACCTGAGGCGCCGTGATTGCTAAGATTTCGGGACTTCTCGGTCCGGGCCGCAAAAACCGGTTCCAATTCAATCGCGCCTGATAAAGCTCTACGGTATCGACCGATTCTGTCGTTGGAGGACTTAAAGATGCGCGCCCTTTTGCTGTGCCTGATAGCGGTAACTACGGCCTCGGGCACGGCTGTCGCTCAAATCAAGCTATCGCCAAAATCGGCGCCGAGCGCGAACGAGACGCGATATTTCACCTCGATCGATGGATTGATGGAGGGTAACGCGGACGTCATTTTGAAGGAAAGCCGGCAGGGCAAAACCGTCACCGCGGCGGTGCTCGACGTTTGTTATCCCGCCGAAAAGGGCTCCGACCGCAAGGACCGCTTCGTCGCGAATCTCGCAGTGAGCGGGCAAACCTTGACAGGCACCACGCAAAGCCTGGGTGACAAGTTGCCGGTTTCGGTGAAACTGGTACGCAAACCGACCGGCGACACTTTCGAATTCAAGGGCCAGATCAGCGTCGGCCAAACCACCACAGAAGTAACGTCAACCGATAACTCCGATCTCAGCGAAACCGAATTCAAGGACAATCAGTCGAGCGACGAAAGCATCGTTGCCGCGCCAAAGGATTTCACCGAGGTGTCGCCGGAGTCGGTCGCGGCGAGGGTCAAACTGGACGCGGCGCTGGATTTGTTGAAGAGCCTGAGAGGTCAAAACGTCGATGTGGCGCTGAACACCCTGGCCGTCTCCTGCGATGCATTGCGCGCCGGCGAGCAGGTTATCGGCATGAGCGTCGATCCCGACCGCGCCGGCGCGCTGATAGCGCGATTGAAATCGTCGCCCGGCGTGCTCGCCGCAGGCTGGACCAGCGGCACCGTCGACATGGAGCGAACCATTCGCTTCCCCGCGGCGGAATGGCGCGACGGCGACAGGCTCAACCGGGACAAAATCGCAGCGGCGATTGCGGGCGTCCTGACGAAGACGCTTTCCGCCAAATCATCGTCGTTTGCCTGGAATGAAAATACCGGAAAGCTCAAGCTCGTTTTCAAAAGGCCGAGCCAGCTATATCCCGCGCTCGACTTAACCGAAAACCTCGAGATCACCGCTCTGGTAGCGCCCGACAAGCCCGGAACGACGGACCATCTGATCCTTTGGCTTGGGCTTCCTTCGCTCACGACAAAAGATGAAACCACGGGCCCTCAACTCAACCTGGCCGACTCCTCCGGTGGAGATGAGGAGGCCGATCCAAAGGAGGACAATGGGTCGGTCGATGCGCTCGCCAAGGAATTCAAGGCGCAGCGCTGGAATGCCGACAATTCCACCTGGAGATAATTGGCGCGCAGCTATCGCTGGTGCCGCGAGCGCGCCGCATAAGCGGCATTTGACATGTCGTCCCTTAGCCGCAATGAACAGACGAAATTAAAATAAGGCCTGCAAGGTTGTACGTTTGATGGAGCGATTTGATGTTGTCGTGATCGGCGCGGGGCTTGGAGGATTGACCGCTGGTGCTATCCTCGCGCGCGCCGGACGCAAAGTTATCGTCATCGAACGAAGCAACTCGGTTGGTGGCGCCGCGTCGAGTTACAAGTCCGGCGATCTGTTCGTTGAAGGGTCGCTGCACGAAACCAGCGATCCCCGCGATCCCCGCGATCCGAAACACAACGTTCTGACGCGTGCCGGCGTTCTCGATGCCGTGAAATGGATTCCGGGCGGCACATTTTACGAGGCGCGAGGCGGCGCCCTGGACAAACCTTTTCTGATGCCGGACAAATTCGATGCGGCACGGCACGCGCTGATCGAGCGCTTTCCGCAAGCGCGCGACGGCATTGATGCTGTGCTGGTTGACATGGAGCGCCTCGCGTCCGCGAGCGGCGAACTGTCGAAAACCGGCGGCGATCCGAACGCCCAATTCGACGCCCTTACCCGTCTTCTCCCTGAGGGCGATCGATCGCTGTCGTTGGCCCAAAAGCTCGACAGTATTTTCGGCGACCATGAAGCGGTTAAATGCGCGCTCACGGCAAACCTGTCTTATTATCACGACGATCCCGCAACCCTGTCGTGGCCGTTCTTTGCCATGGCACAAGGCAGCTACCTCCTGAGCGGCGGATGTTACGTTCAAGGCGGCTCGCAGCGTCTGTCGAGCGGGTTGGGCCGCGCGATCAAGGTCGCCGGTGGACAAATGCTGGTGCGCCGGCTGGTAAGTGGCGTCACATTGGATTCGCACGGCCGCGCCCATCAAGTGACGCACACCGCACGCGATGGCAGCGATCCGAAAATTATCGAAGCTGCCTGTGTCATCAGTAATGCCGCGCCGGCCAATACCGCTGCATTGCTTGATGGCGCGGCGCCGGAAAAACTGACAGCAGGTTATGCCGGGCACACGCCGTCAATCTCGCTGTTTGCGCTCACCCTCGGACTATCAAAGCCACCGCATGAGGTCGGTATCCGCAATTATTCGACCCAACTGCTGCCACCCTGGATGAAACGTCTGTCCGACTATCCGCAGGGCACGGCGTTGATGGCCGAGGAGCCGGGCGAGCGAATGCCGCCGATGTCCATCGTCGACTTTTCTGCGATCGATTCGGGCGTTCCCGCGCCGCCCTATGCACTTTCGATCTTCGGGCCTGACCGCCTGTCCAATTGGGACAGTTCCGACATGGACGGCTACCGCGAAAAGCGCGCCCGCTGGGAGGCCGCGATCGTGCACTATCTCGACTCCAACTATTCCGGGCTGGCTGATGCTGTGACCGCAACGTCATTCAATACCGCGCTGTCGGTGCGGCAATATCTCAACGCGCCCGATGGCGCCGTCTATGGTTTCGCACCAACGCCACCGCGACCGCATTGGCTGAATCGTTCGCCGCGTACGGCGATACCGGGTCTTTATCTATCATCCGCCTATGCCGGTTTCGGTGGCTACACCGGCGTCATTTCGTCCGCAGGCGCTTGCGCTGACATGATATTGCGCGAGAGCTGAGGTCGAACAGCGTTGAACCGTCGGAGCATCCGCCGTTCCAAACCACTCAGTTGGTATTGATACGAAACCGCAGCGTCCTGCCGCCCATGAACGAGACGATATCGCCCCGCCGCTGCCAGGTCGCGACCTGACTAAGCGCGGCGATCAGATCATCATCGGCCTGCGCCCGCGCGGCCGGACATGCGCGATCTTGCAACGGACCGGCGGCAAATATCACGGTATTGCCGGCAACCGAAAACTGGCCCGTGCCGCCCTTGCACCACAGTTCGACGGTCGTTTCGCCGTTGTCGCCAATCTCAAGCGTCGGAAGGCGCTTCGATCCAGGCTGCCGCGCGGCGTCCAGCGTCATTTCGAACCCGAAGGGAAATCCCTCGTCGGCGCGGGCCGGTGCAGCCGCGGACACCGCTACTAGAATAGCCACGAAACAAGCTTGTCTTATAGACGGGACCACCCAAACCATCGTGCCTCTCGAAGATCATCGCGCAATCGCGGCCGTTACCATCGCACTTGCTACTGGTCCTGCCACGGTTACACAAGCTGCGGACAAACAAATCCCCGCGGCGGCGACCGCGGGGATTTGCATTGGTGCCGTAACGGACAGGACTATTTCAGGACCATCAGCGTAAACGGATAGACGTAGGCCTGCAGCATCACGAACAGGCCGACGAGGCAAGCCAGCGCGATCGAATGCTTGAACACGAAGCGCAAAATCGTGCCTTCATGTCCATACCAGTTGGTTGCGGTGGAGGCGACGACGATCGACTGCGCGTCGATCATCTTGCCCATGACGCCGCCGGAGGAGTTGGCGGCGGCCATCAGGACCGACGAGAGTCCGAGTTGCTCTGAAGTGATCTTCTGCAGATTGCCGAACAGGATGTTCGACGCCGTATCCGATCCCGTCAGTGCCACGCCCAACCAGCCGAGCAATGTGCCGAAGAAGGGATACAGCACGCCGGTCGCCGCAAACGCCAGACCCAGCGTCGCATCGACGCCCGACAAGCGCGTCAATGTGCCGATCGCGAGCATCGCCGAGATCGTGATCAGCGAAATCGCGCACAGCCTGATGGTACGGCCGTATTCCGCAATCAATCTGGCTGGCGACAGGCCCATCAGGAAGCCGGAAATGATCGCAGCGATCAGCATACCGGTGCCGGTAAACGACAGATAGGTGAACCCGAACACGGCACCTTCGGGAGTCGGCTTCGCCGCCACCGGCGGCACCTTGTTGATCATATTGTGAAGGTCGGGAACCGGATAATTCCAGGTGAAGATCGAGTTCGCCCAGGTCTTGAAGGCGCCGTTACCCCAGATCAGCATCACGATGCAGACGATAATCCAGGGCAGCAGCGCACTCCAAAGCTGCGCCTGTGAGAGCGGAGTCTTGTCCATGGCCTTCGCCGGCGTCATCGTCGCAGTGGATTCGTCCTTGCCGCGCAGGGCCGGCGACAGCCACAGCACCTTCGGCTGCCATACTTTCAAAAACAGGATGAGGCAGCCCATCGAGATCAGCGATGCGCCGATATCGACGATCCACGGGTTGATGTAATTCGAGATCACGAATTGCGGGACTGCGAAGGATACGCCGGTGACAAGAATGGCCGGCCAGACATCCTTCATGCCTTTCCAGCCCGCGAACGCCCATACCACCCAGAACGGCACGATCAGCGAGAACACCGGCAACTGCCGTCCGACCATCGCGCCCAGAATATAGGGATCGAGGCCGGTGACCGAAGCGAGGCCCTGAATCGGCGTGCCCAGTGCGCCATAAGCCACGGGGGCGGTGTTGGCGATCAGCGACAGACCGGAAGCGGCAAGCGGGGAGAAACCAAGGCCGATCAGAACCGAGCCCGTGATCGCAACCGGCGTACCAAATCCCGACGCACCCTCGAAGAACGCGCCGAACGAGAACGCGATCAGCAACAACTGCAAGCGCCGGTCCTCCGTGACGCCGCCGACCGCGCGTTTCAGCAGCTCGAATTTTCCGGTAACAACTGTAATTTGGTAGAGAAAGATGACGTTCAGCACGATCCAGCCGATCGGGAAGAACCCTGCCACGACGCCAAGCAGCGATGCGCGGATCGACATGCCCGCCGGCATCGTGAACACGAAAATCGCAATGAGATTGGCGGCGACCAACGCAACGATTGCCGCGATATGCGCTTTGACCTTGCCGCTGGCAATTAACACCAGAAGCGTGACCACCGGGATCGCCGCGGCGATCGTCGAAAGCGTGGCATTGCCAAACGGGTTATAAACCTGATTCCACATTGCGGTTCCTCCCCACGCCAATATGCGGCGCGCTGCCAAGCGTGGACGGCAGGCGTGCCAAGCGCGATTGCGGAAGTTTTCTCTGAAATGCACGAGATCCGCCGCGAATCCGGCATGCCGAAAATTCGCTCACAACCTCGCGACAGGAAAAGGCCCCCGCCCCTCGCCGTTACGTCCATGCTAGGATTGACTCGGCCATCGGGGCAAGTCGACCCAGCCCAAGAAGGCCGGAACTATAGTCTAGAATAATTCCAATATCCGACTTCCCAGCGTTTTTAGGGCCTTTTCCGGAGACGACAATCTGTGAATAACATCCTTTCCATGCTCGCGACCGTGTGGCAGATCGCGGTCCCCTATTTTCGTTCCGAAGACCGATGGGCCGGCCGCGCGCTTCTGGCGGCGGTAATCGCCATCGAACTGGCGGTCGTCGCTTTGACCGTTCTGTTCAACCGCTGGAATAACGTTTTTTACACCGCGCTTCAGGAGCGCAATCAAGCGGTCTTCACCTACCAGATCGGCTATTTTTGCGTTCTTGCCGCAATCTTTATCGCGCTAAAGGTCTATCAGCTCTACCTCAATCAATGGCTCCAGATCCGCTGGCGACGCTGGATGACCAACCGATATCTCGGTGGCTGGCTGAGAGACGCGAACCATTATCAGATGCAGCTTCTCGGCGACGCCGCCGACAATCCGGATCAGCGGATCGCCGAAGATACACAGCGTTTTGTCGAACAAACCCTCTCGCTTGGCGTCGGATTACTGAGTTCGGTCGTCACGCTGGTGTCGTTCGTTTTCATCCTGTGGGGACTTTCCAACGAAGCGCCTCTCCATCTTTTTGGGCGAGACGTTGAAATACCCGGCTATCTGGTCTGGGGCGCTCTGATCTATGCTTTGATCGGCACCACGTTGACCCATCTGATCGGCCGGCCGCTGGTCGGGCTGAATTTCCAGCAGCAGCGTTTTGAAGCCGATTTTCGCTTCAATCTGGTACGCGCCCGCGAAAATTCCGAGCAAATCGCGCTCCTGCACGGTGAGGAAGTCGAACGCTCAAGACTGGCGTCCCGCTTCGAACGGGTAGTTGAGAACTGGCTCGGCATCATGCACCGCACGAAAAAGCTGACCGCCTTTACCGCGACCTATTCGCAAGCGGCTGTCATCTTTCCCTATGTTTTGGTCGCGCCGGCCTACTTTGCGGGAAAAGTGCAGCTCGGCGGCTTGATGCAGACAGCGTCCGCATTCGCCAGCGTGCAGGAAGCGCTATCTTTCTTCATCACCGCTTACCGTACGTTCGCCGAATGGCAATCGGTGATCACCCGTCTCGGCGGTTTCGAGGCGTCGATCGCCAACGCCGCCGCCTTGAAAGCCAAAGGCGATATCATTCACATCACGACGACCGACGGCGGCGCGATCGATCTTGAAAAGCTTCTGGTTGATCTGCCCAACGGAACGCCTCTGGTATCAGCAGACAATTTTAGCATCCGACATGGCGAGCGCACGCTGGTGACCGGCCGCTCCGGCTCCGGCAAGTCAACTCTGTTTCGCGCGATTGCCGGCATTTGGCCGTTTGGTACCGGGTCAATCGCGATTCCCGCCAATGCCACGATGATGACGCTGCCGCAGCGGCCTTATTTTCCGGTGGGCACGCTCCAGGGAGCAATCGCATATCCCTCGGAAGAGCGTGCATTCGATTCAGAAGCGATTAGGGAAGTTCTTGCGTCGGTCGGTTTGCCCAATCTCGCATCGCGCCTAGGCGAAGAGGCGCACTGGAATCGAATGCTGTCCCTCGGCGAGCAGCAGCGTCTCGGCGTGGCGCGCGCGCTTCTGCACGCCCCGCAATATCTGTTTCTCGATGAAGCGACGGCATCGCTTGATGAGCCTGCCGAGGCTGCACTTTACCGTCTGATCGAGCAGGAATTACCATCTACTACGATCGTCTCGATCGGCCATCGCAGCACGCTGGAGGCCTTCCATCAGCGACGGGCGGAACTGGGCGCCGTCGGCGCACGATTTGCCCTGCTCGATCGCGGCGAGACCGCAAAGCCGTCCTGATGCATATCTCAAGGCGGTGCTGAGGCCACACAAAAGAAAAGGCGGCAGATCGCTCTGCCGCCTTTGGTCCGTCTCAGCAAGCGAACCCTATTTGAGATTGGTCATCGCCGTCAGGTCAGCCGAGAACTTGACGATGCCCGTCGAGCCGCACCAGCTGGAGCCGACGCCGCTCGGGTTGATCGGAGTGATGTTGCTACCCGAGTTGGGAGCAAAATTGCCGCGGGCCGAGAAATCGCTGGTGAAGGCATTGCAGTTGCCCTTGGACAGATCGGTATCGGAATAACGGAAGTCCAGTGTGAACACCTTGTAGGTAAAGCCGATGCCGATATTCCAGGTGTTGTAATCGGCATATTTGATGCCGTTCGGGAAGGCGGTGGTCCCGTAGAACGAATCCGACGTTCCCAGCCACTGCCGGCCGAACTCGCCTGAGATGTACATGCCCATACCGCCGGCGAACGTCGTGCTCGGCGCGGTGTACTTGCCGGTGAACGACGCGTAGTTGCCCCAGGCGCCGGTGTTCAGGAAGTTCGGGGAGTAATATTCGTTGGCGCCGAACTGCCAGTTGTCATTGATGGTGTAGTTAACCTTGGCATAGCCTTCGAAGAAACTCGCGTCTTTCTTGGCGACGTTGCCATTGAGAAGAGCTTTCACCGCGCAGTCCGCGCCGACTGCGTTGCCCGCGTTGTCGAAGGGAGCACCGAAATAGCAGGTGCCACCGGGATAGAGATATCCAAATACGCCGAAGTCGAACGCGAAAGCGCCGACTGTCGGCCGGATACCGCCGTAGATGTCGATTTCAGCCGCGGCGCGGTTCGGAAACGAAATGCTCTCGCCGGAAGTACCGATGTAAAGCTGAAGGTCTTTGTTGAGATTGTAGCGCGGCTCGAAATAGGCCGCGACCGACGGGTTATGATTGGACTGGGTGATGCCGCGGAAGATGTAGTCGCTCATGATAGCGCTGCCGAAGGCCAAGTCCCAAGGATCGAATGCCGCCGGCGGTTTTGCCTTTACTGCCATATCAGCCGCGAAGGTCGAACCCGAAGTCACCGCGAGCAAAGCCGCGACCAGAACTAATTTCTTCATCACAATCCCCATTGAAGTCAGGTCCAGCTTCCGAGGTCCAAAGGACGAGAGATAACCGAGCCGTTGCGAATTACTGCGTGACGCCAATGTGAATCGCGGGGGTTAATACGAGAAGCAAAAATGAAAAGCATTTGCTGCCTTATTAGGCGTTATGCGTTTTCCAGAAACGGTTGTTCGCGAGTGTTGCTTTCGAACAACAATCTTGAGCGGCGATTACGCGCTGTAGATACCTCAAGGGCGCTCGATTGCCCTGCCGCGCAGGGCAAATACGGGCAACCCGGTCCTTCAGATCAGATTGATTTGCTTTGGCTGGGCTGCGTACCGACGCTCATCGATTTAAAAAGCCTGAAGGCCGCGGCAGCTTGCACACGGCCTTCAACTTGCAGACCAACGAGGCCAAATTGCTCTGCTATTTGTCGTCTTGATGCATGGCATCGGACGATTGATTTGACGACCCGTCTGAACGATCATCGGATGAATCAGGCCGGGGTGTCGGAGACGCCCAGCTTGAAGCGGGAGCTGGTGAAACCGGCTTAGACGTGGCGGCCGGAGCTGGCGCAGTCTTGGGTACAGCGGTTTTGGGTGCAGCAGTCTTTGGCGCACTCGGCTTGGGCGCTCGAGCCGCGGGTGATCTCGCAGCCTTCTTCGCCGGGCTGGCAGCCTTCTTCGAGAGCGTCTTCGAGGGCTTCTTCGACGCAACTGCCTTCTTGGTTTTCCTGGCTGGCTTCTTCGGCGACTTCTTAGTCTTTTTTGTTTTTCCAGCCGCTTTCTTCGCCGACTTTTTCGCGGAGGTTTTGGACGATTTCTTTACGGGCTTCTTCTTGGCGCCTGCGACCTTTTTTGATTTTTTGTTTTTCGCCGCTTTACCTTTTGAGTTCTTGCTCTTCGCTTTTTTGCCCTTAGCCATCGTGATCCTCCCTTTGCCGCTTGTTGATCACTGCAATCCGGGCCGGGGACCGCCCGTTGCCCAGTCGAGAAGTTCAACCGTATGCACCACGGGAACCGTTGTCCCACTGGCGATCTGCACCATGCACCCGATATTTCCGGCTGCAATCATGTCCGGTTTCACCGTCGCAATGTTGGCAAGCTTTCGTTCGCGTAATTTGTCTGCAATGTCCGGCTGGAGAATATTGTAAGTACCCGCCGACCCGCAACACAAATGACTTTCCGGCACATCTTTCACCACGAAACCGTTCCTGGAAAGTAGTTCTTTCGGCAACTGCATGATCTTCTGCCCGTGCTGCAGCGAACAGGCCGAGTGATAAGCGATGACGAGATCGCTGCGCTGCTGCGGCGCGCGCAGTTCGAGGCTGTCGACATATTCGGTGATGTCTTTTGCAAGCGCCGAGACCTTCGCAGCTTTCGCCGCAAACTCGGGGTCTTCACGCAGCATGAACCCATAGTCTTTGATCACTGTACCGCAGCCTGATGTCGTGATGACGATGGCATCGAGCCCCCCCTGCTCCGCTTCCCGACTCCACGCAGCGGTATTTGCCCGCGCACGAGACAAGGCGTCATCGTCGCGTCCGAGATGATGCGTAAGTGCGCCGCAGCATTGCTCATCCCTGACCAGCACGACTTCGACGCCGTGCCGGGTCAGCAGACTGATGGCGGCTTGATTGATGCGTGGCGCCAGTACCTGCTGGGCGCAGCCTTGCAGCAAC
The DNA here is from genome assembly GCA_963723625.1 of uncultured Alphaproteobacteria bacterium. GTDB lineage: Bacteria > Pseudomonadota > Alphaproteobacteria > Rhizobiales > Xanthobacteraceae > Bradyrhizobium. The sequence continues at coordinate 545,866 of CAVRRK010000008.1, read as the reverse complement.
GCGACGCGGCCGCGTTTTGGTCCGATGGCCGGGAAGACATGACCCGCAGCGGGTCCTGACGCCGGCAACGCATTCGGTGCCAGCGCCAACATTGCCTTGATGCGGCGAGCTAAAGTCGGCGTCGCGAAGGGCTTCGACGCCGGCAATAGCGCCGCTAGCGGACGGCCCAGCCGCGCCAGGAGCATGCTGATGCGAAAAAGTTTTGGCCGCGGCAGCACCCAGGCGAGCACCGCGCGCAAGACGCGCTCGGCCGGCGGGCGAGTGTATTCCTTCTCGATCCGAACCCGCGCCTGATCGACGAGATGCATGTAATTCACGCCCGATGGACACGTGGTCATGCAGGCCAGACAGGATAGGCAGCGATCGATGTGCTTGACCACCTCCTGCGTCGGCGGCTTGTCCTTCTCGAGCATCTCCTTGATGAGATAGATGCGCCCGCGCGGGCTATCGAGCTCGTCGCCGAGCAGCACGTAGGTCGGACAAGTCGCGGTGCAGAATCCGCAGTGAACGCACTTGCGCAAAATCTTGTCGGCCTCGGCGATATCGGGGTCGGCAAGCTGGGCGAGGTTGAATTCGGTTTTCATGCCGCGGGCCCTCGCACCATACGGCCGCGATTGAGAATATTTTTCGGATCGAAGCTGTGGCGAACGCGTTCGCCGAGCGCCGCAAGACCCGCTTGTTGCGGATGAAACACGTCGACCGCGCGGCGCACGGGCTCGGCGGCGCGGATCAGCGTCGCATGGCCGCCGACGGTTTCGGCACGCTGGCGCACGAATGCCGGCGATGCGCATCGGCGCTGCGGCGGCAGCGCCGCCCAGATCAATCCGCCGCCCCAGTCGTAGATCACATCGCCTCCAGTCTCGCGCGACAATGCCTGACCCAATGCACCTCCGGAGGCCGGCGGACAAACGATGCGCCACACCGGCCACGCGCCAAGCGCGCCGCTGGCCGCGAACGGCATGACATCGCGGATCGAACTCCAGACAGCGGCGGATACCGCGTCTTCTACAATCTCGGCATTTCCGAATGACGATAGCGCCTCGCTCAGCGACGTGGCGCGGTGTGCGGCAGAGGCGGTGATCCCCTCCAGCCGCAGCAACGTCAACGCCTGCTGCGATCCCAAATCGGCCAGCGCGCCCTTTGCGGCGCGAAATGCCTGCGGCGGAACGTGCGCCGCGCCGGACACATCGAACGCCGAGCCCAGCGCCGCCGTCATCGCCCTGTTGGCGATCACATCATCAAGGCCGCGCAGCACCAGCGTGCGCTCGCTTTCCGCGCGCGGCATCACCTTCAGCGTCATCTCGGTCATCACGGCGAGCGTACCCCACGATCCCGCCAGCAATTTGCAGAGGTCGTAGCCGGTGACGTTTTTCACGACCTTGCCGCCGGCCTTGAAACTGTCGCCGAAACCCGACACCGCATGCGCGCCGAGCAGATGATCGCGCGCGCCGCCTGCCTTGATGCGGCGCGGTCCTGCCAGACCTGCTCCGATCATGCCGCCGATGGTGCCGATGTCAGGCGTGCCAAGCAGCGGCGAGGTGTTCATCGGTTCGAATGCGAATTGCTGGTTTTTTGAATTGATCAAGGAGAGTACATCGGCCATCGGCGCACCGGCCTGCACGGTGATGATCAGTTCGTTAGGTTCGTACGAGGTCACCGCATTTAAAGCGGAAAGATCGAGCAGCGCATTGGTCGCCATCGGCTGACCGATTCCGCGCTTGCTGCCGTGGCCGACGATTTCCAGAGGCTGCTCGCTGGCGATCGCCGAGCGCACCACTTGTTCCACATCGGCGGCGTCCCGGACTTTCAGCGTATCCACGGCGGACATCAAAACCTCGGCAATTCCGGAAACGCCAGCTTGCCGCCGTGGACATGCACGCGACCCAGTTCAGCGCAGCGATGCAGCGTCGGAAATACCTTCCCGGGATTGAGCAAGCCTTGCGCATCAAAGGCGCATTTCAGTCGCTGTTGCTGATTGAGATCGATCTCGCTGAACATCTCCGGCATCAGGTCGCGCTTTTCGATGCCGACGCCGTGCTCGCCGGTCAGCACGCCGCCGACTTCGACACAGAGCCGCAGAATATCGGCCCCGAAGGCTTCGGCGCGGTCCATCTCGCCGGGCATGTTGGCGTCATACAAAATCAGCGGATGCAGATTGCCGTCGCCGGCATGAAACACGTTGGCAACGCGCAGACCATGCTTCACCGACATCTCCTGCATACGCGTCAGCACCAAGGGCAGCGCGCCACGCGGAATGGTGCCGTCCATGCAAAGATAGTCCGGCGAAATACGTCCTACCGCCGGGAAAGCAGCCTTGCGCCCGGCCCAAAACAGATTGCGCTCAGCTTCGGAAGTCGAAATCTGCAGCGTCGTCGAGCCGCAGTTTCGGGCGATCGCCTCGACGCGCTGGATCAGTTCATCGACTTCAACGCTGGGGCCGTCGAGTTCGATGATCAGTAGCGCCTCGACATCGAGGGGATAACCGGCGTGAACGAACGCCTCCGCCGCGTGAATCGCGGGCTTGTCCATCATCTCCATGCCGCCGGGAATGATGCCGGCGCCGATGATGTCGGCCACGCATTTGCCGGCAGCTTCGACCTGCGCAAAACCGACCATCAGCGCCCGCGCAGTCTCGGCTTTCTGCAAAATGCGCACGGTGACTTCGGTGATGACGCCGAGCAAACCCTCGGACCCCGTGATGATTCCCATCACGTCGTAGCCGCTGGTCTCCGGAGATTTTCCGCCGACGCGCAGAATTTCGCCTGTGATCAACACGATCTCGCAGCCCAAAACGTTGTTGGTGGTCATGCCGTATTTCAGGCAGTGCACGCCGCCCGAATTTTCCGCGACGTTGCCGCCGATCGAGCAGGCGATCTGCGACGAAGGGTCGGGTGCATAATAAAATCCGGCATGCGCCACCGCCTGGCTGATCGCCAAATTGGTGACGCCGGGCTCGGTGACGACAACACGGTTGTCGAAATCGATTTCACGGATGCGCTTGAATTTGCCGAGGCCCAGCAGGACCGCGTCGGCCAACGGCAGCGCGCCCCCTGAAAGCGAAGTGCCGGAGCCGCGCGGCACCACCTTGATGCCTTGCTCAAAACAATATTTCAAAACCTTCGAGACCTGCTCGGTGGTATCCGGCAGCACCACCACCATCGGCGGCTGCCGATAGGCCATCAAGCCATCGGACTCGTAGGGGATCATTTCCGCGGCGCTGTCGATAACGCCCTCGCCCGGCACGATGGCGCGCAAATCCGCAACGATCGCGTCGCGCCGCGCAAGTACCGCTTGGTCCGACGCCGGCATCATGATGGTCATGTCAGGGTTTCCTGAACGATAAGAAGTTTCGCATCTTGTATCCTGTATGATGACTATGCGACACCTCAATAGCCAAACATCCGGAAACCCACCATGCGAAAACGAATACTCGGCTCATTGATTGCAGTTGCTTGCTCAGCATTCCCGGCATCGGCGCAGGACGCTGCCGCAGGCAAAACATCCTTCGCCAAATGCCTGGCCTGCCACGCCATTGGGGAAGGCGCCAAGAACAAGGTCGGCCCCGAACTCAACGGGCTGAATGGACGCAAATCGGGCACCGCGGAAGGTTATTCCTATTCGGAAGCCAACAAGAATTCGGGCATCACCTGGAACGAGGCCGAATTCAAGGACTACATCAAGGATCCGAAGGCGAAGATTCCGGGCACCAAGATGATATTCCCCGGCATCAAGAAAGAGACCGAGGCTAGCGATCTCTGGGCGTTCATCGCGCAGTACGACAAAGACGGCAAGACCAAGTGATCTTTTCCAGCAGCGACACCTAGTCCGCTGCCGCGGAAGCCTTGTTGCCCCCGATCTTCTTTGCCATCGCCTCGATTTCGCGAACCACGATTTCAGGCGCGGCGTATTGCACCATGTGGCCGACATCGGGCAGCACGATCAGCTTTGCATTCGGCACCGTCGCCGCAAATCGGCGCGAATGAATGTCGGGCGATACCGTGACGTCGGCATCGCCCGTGATCGCCACCGTCGGCACCTTGATCTGCGGATAACGCGGCGCCTGCTCCCGGACCGCGGCTTTCAGCGTTACCAGATCCCAGGCGTTGGCGCGAAATTCGCGCGGCCGCAGCAACAGCAGTGTGGCGCTCTTCTTGATGAAGTCCTCGGGCATGGTCTGCGGCGAGAACACGCTGCGCGCGCCGGCTTTTGCCAGCACAAGGCCGAGCGGCAGCACAATCGTATTGGCAAACAGTGGGCCGATCACCGGCGTGTGCTCGCAACATCGTTGATCCAGCCAACGCCACCGCTCCATGGATATAAAACCGGCGCCAGCATCACCGCCCCCGCGACACGCTGCGGATAATCCAGCGCCATCAACGGCCCCAGTGCGCCGGCCAGAGAATGCACGACGAGGATGCCGCCGCGCACGCCCATTTTTTCCAGCACTTCGTCGATCTGCTTGGCTTGAATCGCCGGCGTCGAGTTCTGCAGATCGTCGCGGGAACTCCAGCCATGTCCGGGCCGGTCGAGCAGAATGACGCGATGCGTTCCGGCAAGGATCTCGCCCACCGGCGCCGCATCGATTCAAGATTGGCGCTGGCGCCGTGGATCATCACGATCGGCGGCCCCGCGGCATCGCGCGGTCCGAGATCGACGACGTTGATATCAGCGCCGGCAACGTCGACGGTTTTGCCGTGCTGCGGATGCATGCGATTCAGAACGATAATTCCGACCTGCGTGATCACAGCCAGAACCGCCAGCGTCGCGACCACACCGACCAGTATCATTGAGAATATCCGGAAGATTTTGTGCACGAGCGAGTTACGTATCAGGGGCAAACAGGTTTCGTCGAAGCCCATTCAGATCAAGTCAAATCCGATGCGCCCGAGACCGGGCAGCTTGATGGCGGGCCGCCGCAGATCGAGGCCGAGCACCGCGCCGAGAAAATTGATCTCGATCCCTTCGACCCAGCCGACGGTCAGCCCGAGATAGCCGCCGAGCGTGGCGCGAATGCCTGTTCCCGAAGGCGTCAACCCGAAATAGCCGCCATCATAGGGAAAATCCTTGCCGATCGCGGTCGGCGGCAGTGCGGTCCGCAACTCCGGTACCGCCGCCAGCACCGCTGTGACGAACGTATTCGAATTCGGACCCGGCCACGCGCGATAATCGCCATAGGATCGAAGCTCGTAACCTTCGATGGCGGCGCGGATTTTCGGGATCATGCGCTCGGCGGCTTCGCCGTCGGCCGCAGCCATCGTTTCCGGTGCGCCGCCGAACCATCGCCCGTCGGCCGCAAAACCGTTGATGCGAATGGGCTCGCCCCACGCCGTGTAGTCATAACGCGTGTAGCGCGGCGCGTTCTTTTCCTTGACGACGATCCAGGTATGGACCGCGAAGATGCCGCGCCAGCGCACTGTCCGCGCCGCAAAAACGCGGACCGCTGCATCCGGATGTTCGGCTGGGGGCGGAAGGATTCCCGCGCTGGAGCGATCCGCGCTCTGCCAATTGACCGAACGATCCCCCAGCAAATATTTCACCGCTGATAGCAGTTATCGGAACGACAAGCATAAGGAGGGCAACAATCACGAATTTTCTCACCATGTGAAACCTGTTTCGGCTTCACATCGATATAGTCGCGGTCTGTGATTTTGCCATGTGGCGCAGGCATTTAATGCGCAACGACCCAGCCTAGATATCGCGGCCTTCGACCTTCTCGGTCAGCGTTTTGACGAGGTCCGGTATCTTGTCGAGCCGTGGATCGACCGCGAGCGCCTTGCGGAAGGCATCCAGCGCGCGCTTGTCGTCACCGAGTTCCTGCATGATCATGCCGAGCCCGGTGAGCGCACCGAAGTGGCGGGGTTCGCGCACCAGCACCTGCTGAATGTCTTCCAGCGAGCGCGTGTAGTCGTTCTGCAGATAATACAGCGTCGCGCGCCTGTTCCAGCCTTCAACGTAATCAGGCTTAAGTTTTACGACCGCGTCGAGCAGTTTCAACGCGACTTCCATCTGCTTGGCTTCCATCGCCGCGTTGGCGCGAGACATCAGCAGTGCAGTGGTGTCACTCGGCGTTTGCGTCCACAGCGCCCAGATGCGCGCCTCGACATGCCGCGCGCTGGCGTCATCCGGCGCGGCCTTCAGCGCGCCGAACAGGAAATCCAGTCCGCGGGTGCGATCGGCGCCGATTTTTGGCAACTTCGCCGGCGCTTCCGGCAATTTCTTCTGCTTGGCAGGTGGCGCGATTCTTTGGTCCTGCGCTTGTCCTGAAAGCAGGCGTTAGCGCGATGATTGCGCTGAGGAAAAATCCTAGCCCAATCTTCGGTGCAGAAGGGAATCTCGCTGCCATCGGCAAAGTCTAGCCGCAGAAAATCGCGCCGCAAGCAGCAAATGGCGTCAAACCGGCGTGATAGCAGGGATTTCTAGAGGCCAGGCGATCAGGCCTCGGCGATCAGCCTTGGCGCGCCTTGAAGCGGCGCTGGACCTTGTTGATCACGTAAAGCCGGCCCTTGCGGCGGACCAGCCGGTTGTCGCGATGGCGAGCGCGCAATGATTTCAACGAGTTACGGACTTTCATGACAGATTTCCGAGTATTGAAAGGCCGTGCGTGACAGGCCGAAATGCAAATGGATTTTGATCCCGCTGGCGAATCTTGCCACCCCGGGATGCGCGGTTTCTAGGCCATCGGGAGGCAAAATGTCAATGCAAACACGGCCATGGCCGGGGTGAAAACCCGGGCTGGAACCCGACGGCAAGCGCCGGTACGGCCGGTTGGCGCGACCGTGGATTTGTTGTTATCGCTTGCAGAAAGCTTGCGGCGAACCCAAGGCAGACTAAGGCCAACTTCAGGCAAGCATTTCGCCGCTCAACGCCACGTCAGGACGCCTCCATGCCCAAACATCCGATGCTCAACCCCGACGATTTCGTCGCGATCGACATCCACACCCACGCCGAGGAGCCGTGCGGCATGCATGGCGATGACGGCTACGACGATTTTCAGGCGCAGATGGCGGAATATTTCAAATCGCCGAACAAGCATCCGCCGACCGTGCCGGAAACCGCGGCCTACTATCGCGCGAAAAAAATCTGCGCGGTGATTTTTCCTGTCGATGCCGAACGCGAGACCGGCTTTCGCCGCTACAGCAACGACGAGATGCTGCAGATCGCCGCGGAAAATTCCGACGTGCTGATTCCGTTTGTCTCGATCGATCCGCACAAGGGCAAGCTCGGCGTGCGCGAGGCAAAACGGCTGATCGAAGAGTACGGCGTCAAGGGATTCAAATTCCATCCGACCATGCAGGGTTTTTACGCCAACGACCGCATGGCGTATCCGCTGTACGAAGCGATCAACGACGGCGGCGCGATCGCGCTGTTTCACACCGGCCAGACCGGCGTGGGCTCCGGCATGCCCGGCGGCATGGGCATGCGCCTGAAATATTCCAACCCGATGTACATGGACGACGTCGCGGCGGATTTCCCCGACCTCAAGATCATCCTCGCGCACCCGTCGTTTCCCTGGCAGGAGGAAGCGCTGTCGGTCGCGACCCACAAGCCGAACGTCTACATCGACCTCTCGGGCTGGTCGCCGAAATATTTTCCGCCGATCCTGGTGCGCTACATCAACGGGCTGTTGCAGGACAAGATGCTGTTCGGCTCGGACTGGCCTGTCATCACGCCGGACCGCTGGCTTTCGGATTTCGCAAAACTCGACATCCACGAGAAGGTGCGGCCGAAGGTGCTGAAGGAGAATGCGAGGAAGCTGTTGGGGATTTAGGCCGGTGTTACACCAACTCAAACCACGGCTACGCAATCGATTTCGATATCGAATGGGCCCGGCCACGATGGCACATGCAGGAATATGCGCGTGGGCGATTCTGACTGGAAAGTAGCGCTGGTAAACGGCGTTGAATTTAGCGAAGTGCGACGGATCGGCCGTGCAATAGACGTTACATTTGACCACCTTTGCGAGCGAAGAGCCGGCGGCTTCCAGGCACTGCTTCATCTGTTCGATCACAATTTCGGCCTGCCGCTCGAATGGTTGCGGCTCTATCTGACCGGTTTCGGGATCGAACGGCGGCAAACCCGACAGGTAAACGAAACCATTTGCAACGATCACCGGGTAGATCGGACCTTTTCGGCGCCGTTCCAGAAAGCTAGATATCGGCTCCACGCGCAATCGCTGCATCGGATTCTCCTAAAGCACCCGCAGGCGGGCTGCTACCCTCAGTCTAGATCGCTTGGATGTCTCGATGGTTCGGCTGATACCGAACCGTCGCGCTTGCTACCGCGCCGCCTGCGACTTAAATTCTTTCCATGGTTGCCGCAGCTAACATGGTGGAGGTAGCGGCGCTGGTCGGCGACACGGCGCGCGCCACCATGCTTGCCGCACTGATGGGCGGACAGGCGCTGACAAGCAGCGAGTTGGCAGCGCTCTCGCGCATATCGCGATCGACTGCGAGCGGGCATTTGACGAACCTCGTCAATGCGCGGCTGTTGAACGTGACGCAGAAGCGCCGCAACCGGTACTATCGCATTGCATCGCCCTTGGTGGCCCGAATGCTGGAGGGCATCAAAGCCGTCGCAGCGCTGGAGACCCCGGCGCGCTTTCAGCCGCGCTCCGCGCAGGATGACGCGCTGCGGTTCGCACGCTGCTGTTACGATCATCTGGCTGGCCGGCTGGGCGTTGCGATTGCGGACGCGCTGGTCACAAAACGTTGTGTGGTGTTAAGTGAGGAAGGTGGAGAAGTAACGGCTCGCGGCAAAATCTATCTGACGAGGTTCGGCGCCAGGCTGACGCCAAAATCCGGCAGCCGACGGATCTTCTGCCGTGCCTGCCTCGACTGGAGCGAGCGGCGCTATCACGTCGCCGGATTGGTCGGCGCGGAAATCTGGCGGCGCTCCGTTGAGCTGGGCTGGCTCACGCGCGACCCCGATTCGCGTGTGGTGCGGGTGACCGCGGCCGGACAAACCGGTTTTCGCGACATGTTCGGCATAAGTCTTGACGATGTTGCCGCGGGAATTCGAAATAAGTGACGTACGAGGCGTACAAGAAGCGCTGTCGGTCGCGACCCACAAGCCGAACGTCTACATCGACCTCTCCGGCTGGTCGCCGAAATATTTTCCGCCGATCCTGGTGCGCTACATCAACGGGCTGTTGCAGGACAAGATGCTGTTCGGCTCGGACTGGCCTGTGATCACGCCGGACCTTTCGGATTTCGCCAAGCTCGACATCCACGAAAAGGTGCGGGCGAAGGTGCTGAAGGCGAACCCGCTGCCGCTGTTGGGCATTTGACTCTCCGCGCAAACGCGCGATGCTACGGTCATTGCGCGAGGGCGATCCCGTGAGAAGCCTCCCCAAAACAACGGCATTGGTCGCGACGCTTGTGGCCGGACAAATCTTCGCAGGTTTCGCCGCCGCATCCGAGTCATCCGCCACCATCGTCGAGTTCGAAACGCCGCTTGCTGCCGCGCTGCCGCTGCAGGGTCTGTTGCGGCAGCCGCACACCGCACGCACTTCGCCGGCCGTCGTGCTGCTGCATTCCTGCACTGGAGACTGGCGAAAGCTCGACGAGTTCTGGGGCAAGCGCATCGCGTCGTGGGGATATGTGACGCTCACCGTCGACAGTTTTGGGCCGCGCGGCATCAAGACCGCGTGCGGCGGCGGGCCGGTCGATCTGGCATTCGACGCTTATCGCGCGCTGGCGTATCTCGCGCGCCAATCATCGGTCGATGCTTCCCGCGTCGCCGTTGTCGGGTTTTCGCTGGGCGCCTGGCTTGCCCTCACCTCGGTCGAACGCGGAGCCGTCGAGAAATCATCGGCAGCCAAGTTTCGCGCGGCGGTCGCGTTCTATCCGCCCTGCCTCGGCTTCCAGGACGACATGACCGTACCGGTGCTGGTCCTGATGGGCGAACGCGACGACTGGACCCTTGCAACGGAGTGCCGCAACCTGGTGGAGGGCCGCGACGACTACGGCGTATCGCGCATCAAGGGTGACGGCGTTCCGATGCGGCTGATCGTCTATCCCGGCGCCTCGCACGCCTTCGATGTGCCGCTGCGGACGCCGATGCAGCTTCTCGGGCATCATCTGGAATTCAGCCAGCCGGCGGCGGATCAGGCAACCGAGGCCGTTCGTGAATTTCTTCACGCGAACATCGGCGAGCCTCCGGATGGAGATCGATAAATGGCACGCTACAAGCTTTATTGCATTGGTGGGTCCGGTCACTCCTACAAAGTCGCGCTCTATCTGAATTGCGCCGGCCTCGACTGGGAGCCGGTCGGAGTCGATTTTGCCGGCGGCGAAACCCGGGATGCGGCATGGCGCGCCGATACCAACGCGATGGGCGAAGTCCCGGTGCTCGAAGTGGACGGTCAGCGCATGTCGCAGTCCGGCGCGATCCTGACGTGGCTGGCCGAAACCGTCGGCCAATTCGCTCCGGCAGCCGACCAGCGCTTCGAAGCCTTGCGCTGGCTGTTTTTCGACAATCACCGGTTCTCGAACAACTACGCGATGCATCGGGTGCAGAATTCGCTGACACCAGCGCCTGCGCATCCGGCGCTTCTGGCTTTTCTGCGATCGCGCGTGGAAACCACCTATGCCATCGCCGAGAAGCACCTGACCGATCGCGCGTTCATGCTGGGCGAGCGGCCGACCATCGTGGATTTCTCGTTTGCGGGTTACGTTTATTATCCCGCGGCGGAGACCGGCTTCGATATCGCGGCGGAATATCCGGCGCTGCAGGCGTGGCGCGAACGGCTCGCCGCGCTGCCGGGCTGGAAGCCGCCTTATGAAATGATGCCGGTAGGATCATCGCCGCCGGTAAGGGCGATGTGAGGTGAGGTGGAGGGCAACAAGGCACCGCTTGACATAATGTCAACCATTGCCTTACTGCTTATCAGAATGATACGGTCATTTCGAAGCAAGTCCCTCCGCAAATTCGCGGAGAGTGGCGATGCCTCAAAGTTGAGCGTTCAAAACCCGGCGCGTATCGGCCGCATTCTGCTGGCGCTGAACAAGGCAAAGCTTCCTGACGCATTGAACATTCCGGGCCTTCGCTTTCATTCCCTCAAGGGAAGCGACAAGGGCCGTTTCGCGGTTGACGCATCGGGGAATTGGCGAATCACGTTTGGCTGGAATGGTGCCGACGCCGTGGACGTCGATTTGGAGGATTATCATTGATGGCGACGAACCCGCTGCTGAAAGGGCTGAAGCCCATGCATCCCGGAGAAATGCTGCGCGAGGATGTCTTGCCGGCGCTAGGCAAGACCAGAACCGAAATTGCCGGGCTGCTCGGAATTTCGCGTCAAACGCTGTTTGATATCCTTAGAGAAAGGCAACCGATCACGCCGGCGATGGCGTTGCGGTTCGGAAAGCTGCTTGGAAACGGGCCCGATCTCTGGATCGATCTGCAGCGCGCCTACGATCTTGACGTCGCCGAAAAGCGGCTCGCGAAGGCGCTGGCGAAGATACCAACCATCGCGGCGGCCTAGCGCCGCGAGATAGTCATCCGCCGCCGCACGCCAACCCCAAGAACCCGCCCCATGCCCATCAAAGCCCTCGTGTTCGACGCCTATGGCACGCTGTACGACATCCAGTCGGTCGCCGCGATTACCGATGAAGCCTATCCCGGCTATGGCGAGATCATCACGCAGATCTGGCGGATCAAGCAGCTCGAATACACCTGGCTGCGTTCGCTGATGCGGCGCTACGAGGATTTTTCCGTCATCACGCGGGAGTCGCTGGCCTATACGCTGCGTTGCCTCGGGCTGAAGAACGATGCGCGCGTGTTCGAGCGCATCATGGACAAGTATGTCCATCTCGATCTCTACCCGGACGCCGCGGCGACGCTTGCGCAACTGAAAGGCCGCAAGCTCGCGATCCTGTCGAACGGCTCGACCGACATGCTCAACACGCTGGTGCGCAACAGCGGCCTCGACAAGGTGCTCGATGCCACCATCAGCATCGACTCCAAGAAGATATTCAAGCCGGCGCCCGATGCCTACACGCTGATCGAATGACGCTCGGGGTGTCGCCAGTCAGACGTGCTGTTCGTGTCGTCGAATCCATGGGACGCCTGCGGCGCCAAGGCATTCGGCTTAGAGGTGGCGTGGATCGAGCGCGTCACGACCGAGGCGATGGCGCAGGCGTTCGCCAAAAATGACCTGGTGCCGCCGCTGGCGATGTTCAAGGCGATCCGCATGCAGATGGACGAACTGGGGCTGGAGCCGGACTATCGCATCCGCGCGCTGGCGGAATTGCCTGATCTGGTTGCGGCACATGGTTCTTGAACGATGAGTTTTGAATCCGTTCGCGCGTTTTTCGCCGAGCAAGCTCCCGACATCGCCGTGCTGGTGTCGCCGCAGAGTTCGGCGACGGTGGCGCTGGCGGCGCAAGCCCATGGCGTCGAGCCCGCGCGCATCGCCAAGACGTTAAGTTTGCGGATCGGCGAGCGCGTCGTGCTGATCGTCGCCGCCGGCATGTCGCGGATGGACAACAAGAAGGTCAAGGCGCGCTTCGGCGGAAAGCCGAAGATGCTCGGGATCGACGAGGTCGCTGAAATCACCGGCCATGAAGTCGGCGGCGTCTGCCCGTTCGGCCTGAAGACGCCGCTGCCGGTTTATTGCGACGTGTCGCTGCGGGCGTTCGATGAAGTCGTGCCGGCGGCGGGCTCGACGCACTCAGCGGTGCGGATTTCGCCCGTGCGCATGGCGGAACTTACCGGCGCGGAATGGGTGGATGTGTGCCAGGCGCCGGCCTGATGCGTCCATTTTTCACAATTCATTAAACTTTAATCGGATTTATCGCTCAGGCGAAATCGGCAAAAATTCACCACAAAAGTGAGTGAGACCGCCTTCGACAAATCGGAGAAGCGAACATGCGTATCGTCGCCATCCTGGCCGTTTCGGTTACCGCGCTCGTCTTGCCGAGCGCACAGGCGCTGGCAAGAAATTCCGACGCCTCGCAAATCAGCGCGCCGTCGATCAAAGGTCCCTGCAGTTCCTACACGCAGAATGCCGATGGATCGTGGAAGCCTGTTCCGTGCGAGGAAGGCGGCGCGAAGTCCGCGGCAGGGCCTAAGCCCGACGCACAGCTCGAACGAGCCGCGGTGAGGTTCCGTAATGCGGCGAATCGAGCGACGTTCGTCATTCCGGGGCGTGCGAGCGACGGAATCCATAATCCCGCCAGTAGATCCGGCCTCGCGCAAGAGCGCGCATCCCGGAATGACGGCTTCGCTATTTGAGTCGACCCGCTCAGCTATGCAGCCCCGGCGCCTCGTGCCCGGTGCGGGCCACGTACTCCGTGTAGCCGCCGCCGTATTGATGGATGCCTTCCGGCGTCAACTCCAGCACGCGGTTCGACAGCGCCGCGAGAAAATGCCGGTCGTGCGAGACGAACAGCATGGTGCCCTCGTATTCGGAGAGCGCTGCGATCAGCATCTCCTTGGTGGCGATGTCGAGATGGTTGGTGGGCTCGTCCAGCACCAGAAAATTCGGCGGATCGAACAGCATCTTCGCCATCACCAGCCGCGCCTTCTCGCCGCCCGACAACACCCGGCATCGCTTCTCGACATCGTCGCCGGAAAATCCGAAGCAGCCGGCGAGCGCGCGCAAGCTGCCCTGCCCCGCCTGCGGAAACCAGTGCTCCAGCGATTCGAACACGGTGAGTTCGCCGTCGATCAGATCCATCGCATGCTGCGCGAAGTAGCCCATCTTGACGCTGCCGCCGACCGCCACCGTGCCGTCGTCCGGCTGCGTCGAACCCGCCACCAGTTTCAGCAGCGTGGATTTTCCGGCGCCGTTGATGCCCATCACGGCCCAGCGCTCCCTGCGGCGCACCTGAAAATCGAGGCCGTCATAGATGCGCCTTGAGCCATAGCCCTTCTGCACGTTCTGCAGGCTGACCACGTCTTCGCCGGAGCGCGGCGCGGGCAGAAAATCGAACGCCACGCTCTGGCGGCGTTTTGGCGGCTCCACGCGCTCGATCTTGTCGAGCTTCTTGACGCGGCTCTGCACCTGGGCGGCATGCGACGCGCGCGCCTTGAAGCGCTCGATGAACTTGATCTCCTTGGCCAGCATCGCCTGCTGGCGCTCGAACTGCGCCTGCTGCTGCTTCTCGCTTAGCGCGCGCTGCGCCTCGTAGAATTCGTAGTTGCCGGAATAGGTCGTCAGCGAACCGCCATCGATCTCCACGATCTTGGTGACGATGCGGTTCATGAACTCGCGGTCGTGCGAGGTCATCATCAGCGCGCCCTCGTAGCCTTTCAGGAATTGCTCCAGCCAGATCAGGCTTTCGAGGTCGAGATGGTTTGCTGGTTCGTCGAGCAGCATGACATCGGGCCGCATCAACAGAATGCGCGCCAGCGCCACGCGCATTTTCCAGCCGCCGGAGAGCGCACCGACATCGCCCTCCATCATCTCCTGGCTGAAACTCAAACCGCTCAGCACTTCGCGGGCGCGGCCCTCCAGCGCGTAACCATCAAGCTCCTCGAAGCGGTGCTGTACTTCGCCGTAGCGTTCCAGAATGCTTTCCATCTCGTCCGCGCGATCGGGATCGGCCAGCGCGTGCTCAAGTTCCTTGAGCTCAGCCGCCACGATGCTGACGGGCCCCGCGCCCTCCATCACTTCGGCCACCGCGCTGCGCCCCGCCATCTCGCCGACGTCCTGGCTGAAATAACCGATGGTGATGCCGCGATCGGTCGAAACCTGCCCCTCGTCGGGAAGCTCCTCGCCGGTGATCATGCGGAACAGTGTGGTCTTGCCCGAACCGTTGGGGCCGACAAGGCCAATCTTCTCGCCCTTCAGCAGCGTCGCGGAGGCCTCGATGAACAGGATCTGGTGGCCGTTTTGTTTGCTGATGTTGTCGAGTCGAATCATGGGTATCCGGGGGCGTGGAGCTAAGATTTCACGCGGGAATTAACCCATGTTGCGCCGCAGCGAAAGAGCGTTCACATGATGCCTGGGTTGCGTGGCAGATACCGCGTCCAGTCGCCAAAGCCGGGCGTCGCCATCAGCAGCATCGGCAGGGTAATGCGCATGTCCAACGTCGCCGCGAGCGTAAGCGCGGCATCGGCGCAACCGGGCAGGAACGCCGACACCTTGGGGGAGTCACACTCCGCGGCCAGATTCAGCGCGGTTGCGAATGCAGTGCCGAGCGCGTCGTCTCGCGCGACGGCCAGCGGACCGATATGGCCGTCGGGGCTGATGTAGACGTAACCGACGCAATCGCCGCGCTCGTAAAGGCCGAACGCGCGGCTGCTGCCATCGTTGAGCAGGTATCGGTGATGCTTCTCGCGCGATGTGCCCAACGCCTGCGCGTCGATGCCAGCCAGTTCGCGCAGATGCGCCGCGGTATCCGCAATGGGCCTATGCTCGAACTGCGGACCGGGCACGCGGCCGGTGAGCCGCTCGCGCGGAATGCTGAGCATGTAGATTGGGCAGCGCGGCAGCAGTCCGTTCTTCAGGTAGAGTCCCTGCGCGACAATGTTGAAGGGGAAGGTGATCAGCGCGCGATGCCTGGCGCCGGATTGCTCGCGCGTGCGCAAATGTCCGGCTCAGGAGTTCGTTGCCGATGCCTCGTCCCTGCTGGCCGGGCGACACGAACAGTTGCGCCAGAAACCACAACTCGTCGCACGTCCAGCTCCAGGCGAACCCGAGCGTGTCGTCATCCTCTTCGGCCACCCACAGCCCGCCGGGGTCCTCCCGCAATGAAAACTTTTGAAAAGCAGTCGGCCTCGGACCCGCGATCGCGCCAAAGCCGTGACGCTGCGTGAGGTCGTTGATGCTGGCCACGACCAATGTTTCGGCGCGCGGCAAGTCCTGCTCGTGGGCCGGCCGATACACCAGCGTCATTGCAAAACCTCCCGACCATAAAGCCTAAGGCAGCAGCGTAGAGCAGCAGGCCTCGGCGTCAATCGAAGGACGTCATGCTTGGCTTGCTACATTTGCCGCGCCTCCGCGCTGACGAATCCAAACAGCATGGGTGACGCGCGTCACATTCCTGCGAAACAGCACGGCTTATGGTCTGGGTATCACCGACGCAATGGCGGAGTGGTGAACAAGGAGGATGTGATGCGCGACCACAGCGACGATGCAAGTCAGTGCTCGAACGGACTGACGGCCAGCCAATATCAGGCTGCGACGACCGAAGAGCGCGCCGTCTACCGGCGATGGATTCGCGGCGCGATGGCGTTCTACGGATCGATCGCGATCGCCGTTTTTCTGGTTGCGATCGTCAGCTATTCGAGCGTCACCCAGCCCCGGATAGCAGCATTGGCGACCCGCGCGTCGATCCACGCGCCCGACACGAAATAGAGCAATACGACGTATGGACATCCGGAGGGACTCGCCATGTCCTGGATTGATTATCTTGGATTTTCGGCCTCAGCGGCCGTTCTCGCCAGCTTCTGCATGACGACAATCGTGCGATTGCGGGGATTTGCCGTCGCCAGCAATATCCTGTTCGGGCTTTACGGCCTGTTCGGCCACATTTACCCGGTGTTTCTTCTGCATCTGGTCCTGCTTCCGATCAACGTCTTCAAGCTCTATCGGGTCAGGAACCAAGGCCATGCAGCCGGTCCAGCCTAGACATACTGGTAAGCATTTCAGCAATCGCAGCGCGCGGCAGCAGATCGGGCATAGCAACAACGTCGGGCTTTGATTCGTTTACTCAACCTTGCCGATCTTCTTCACCGCCGCGATCAGCCGCGCGCTGTCGTCGGCGACGAATTTGGCAAACTCTGGCGCGTCCATGTAGGCCACCGGACTGCCCGCGGCCTCGAACGTCCTGGTCACCTCGGGACTTTTCACCGCCTGCGCCATCGCCTCGCGCAGCCGCGTCATGATCGGCGCCGGCAGTGCGCTCTGCGCGAACAATCCGGCCCAGATGTAGAACTCGACGTCCTTGTAGCCGAGTTCCTTGAAAGTCGGCAGATCCGGAAAGCTGGCGATGCGCTCCGCGCCCCAGTTCGCCAGCACGCGCATCTTGCCGTCGTCGACCTGCGCCTTCAGCGTGCCCGGCGCCGAAGCCAGCGCCTGCACCGTGCCCGACAGCAAAGCGGTGAGCGCGGGACCGGCGCCGCGAAACGGCACATGCAGCAGCTTGATGCCGGCAGAGGCGGCGAACATTTCCATCGCCACATGCAGCGTGCCGTAGGGTCCCGACGAACCATAGGGAATTTCGCCGGGGCGTTTTTTGGCATCGTCGACGAAATCCTGCAGCGTCTTCCACGGCGCGGAGGCCGGCACCGCAAGCAGCGTCGGATCGGCCAGCACGCGCGCGACCGGCGCGAACTGCGAAACTTCATAGGCGACGGGACGATCGAACAGCCGGTCGGCTTCCGGCAGCACCGCCAGCGACGACAGCGTCATCAGCAGCGTGTAGCCATCGGGCTCCGCGCGCGCCGCCTGGGCGTTGCCGATCGAGCCGCCCGCGCCGCCGGCGCGGTTATCGACGATCACGGACCTGCCGAGAATTTTCTCCAGCGCCAGCGCCACCGGTCGCGCCGCGAGATCGGCCTGCCCGCCGGCCGGGAACGGCACGATCATGGTGATGTTGCGCGTCGGATATGCGGCCTGCGCACGCGCATTGCCGGCAAGTGCGGTGATGGCGGCCTGCGATAGCGGCAGCGCTGCGGCGGCTTTGAGTAGGTCCCGGCGATTCATTGGCGTCATTCTCCCGTGTTTTCCATAGCCTTATCGGAAACCGGGGGCTGCGCAAACCGCGCAAACGGTAACGCTTCTTAACGCCTTCCCGCGTAATGTTGAGTTATGGACGATTCAGTTCAAGTTCGCTGCACCAAGTGCAAGTCCGTTTTTCGCGACCGTGCGCGCAGGGTGCAGACAGGCTACTCCAGGCAGTGTCCCAACTGCGAAGTGGTCATCTTCTTCGAAGACCATTCAAACGATCCCAATGTCAAAAAATCGCTTTTGAACGCCCGACGGATGCGCCGGCTTGCTCAGGGAAGGCGAGACGCAGCGCGTTACCCGCAAATCCGCACCGGCCTACGATCGCTCATCCTGACCGGCTGTGCTTTAATTCGCCGATCGCCCTGAATTCAAGCGATAGCGAAAGACGAAGTATGAGCGACAACTCGCAAAAATCATGGCCCGATCTGCCCTATCCGGCATGGCGCGACACCTGTGAAACTCTGCAGCTATGGACGCAGATCGTTGGCAAAATTCGTCTGGTACGAGCGCCGTGGCTGAATCATTCCTGGCATGTCGCGCTGTACGTGACGCCGCAGGGATTGACGACCTCGCCGATTCCGGATGGCGCGCGGACGTTTCAGATCGACTTTGATTTCGTCGCTCATGCGCTGCGGATTTCCACCAGCGACGGCGCGGAGCAACGCTTGCCGCTGGTGCCGCAAACGGTCGCGGACTTTTATGCGGCTGTCATGACGGCGCTCGCGAGCCTCGACATCCATGTCGCCATCAACGAGATGCCCAACGAAGTGCCGGAGCCCATCCAATTTTCGCAAGACCGCACACACAAATCCTACGACGCGGACGCGGTGCGGCGCTTCTCGCAAGTGCTTGTCAGCACCGACCGCGTCTTCAAGCAATTCCGCACCGGCTTCCTCGGCAAATCAAGTCCGGTGCATTTCTTCTGGGGCAGCTTCGATCTCGCGGTGACCCGCTTTTCGGGCCGCCGCGCGCCGCGCCATCCCGGCGGCGTGCCGCATCTGTCCGATGACGTGGCGGTCGAAGCCTATTCGCATGAAGTCAGCAGTGCGGGGTTCTGGCCGGGCGGCGGTGCGATCGATTATCCCGCGTTCTATTCCTACGCCTATCCTGCGCCGAAAGGCTTCAGCACGGCAGAGGTGCGCCCCGAAGCGGCGTTCTTCAGCGAAGCCTTGGGAGAATTCATCCTGCCTTACGACGCGGTACGCAAAGCGGCCGCAGCCCGATCAGGTGTTGCTGGAATTTCTGCAAAGCACGTATGACGCGGCGGCCGATGCCGCCAAATGGGATCGCGCCGCGCTGGAATGCGCGCCGGGAAAACCCGGCGTGCCACGTCGGATTCGATAGCATTTGCCTTCGTTGTTGCGGGCTTGCGACTGCCGGGGATGACGGTTGCCAAGCATTAGCCGCTTTGCGACCATAGGCGAACTGAAAACAAGACCCGCCGCGCGCGGGCGGTGCGAGGAAATCCCATGCCGATGATCCCAGCCGAACGTCTGACGCGGATCGGCGCGGCGCTGCTTAGGGCCGCCGGCGCATCGGACGAAGAAGCCAGCGCCGTGGCCATCGGCTGCGTCAACGCCAATCTCGCCGGGCATGACTCGCACGGCATCATCGCTGTCCCAACCTACATCGATCGCATCAAGGCCGGCCATATCGTGCCCGGGCACCGTGGACCATCGTGCAGGAATCGCCGACCACGACTGTGATCGATGGCCACTGGGGTTTCGGCTTCCACGTCAACGCCAAGGCGATGGCGCTGACCATCGAGAAGGCGAAGACGGCGAATGTCGCCGCGTGCACGGTGTTCCGCCAGAGCCATGTCGGCCGCCTTGCCGCCTATCCGATGATGGCGATGCGCGAAGGGATGATCGGCATCGCCACCGCGGATTCCGGACGCTCGCCGAAACACGTCGCGCCGTTCGGCGGCCGCGAGGCGCGGCTCGGCACCAATCCGATTTCGATCGCGGTTCCCTCCGACCTCGACGCGCCGTTTTATCTGGACATGGCGACGTCTGCGGTCGCGGCGGGCAAGATCAATCTTGCCGCGGCGCGCGGCGAAGCGATCCCCACCGGATGGGTTATCGATCGCGAGGGCCGCCACACCACCGATCCCAATGATTACAAGAAGGGCGGCGCGCTGCTGCCGCTCGGCGGCAGCGAAGGCTACAAGGGCAGCGGGCTCGCCGCGATGGTCGAGGTTCTCTGCGGACTGCTCACGGGCCTGGGCTTTGGCGTCGAACCGACGGGCCGGCACAACGACGGCTGCTTCATGGCGGTGTTCAATGTCGCGGCGTTCCGGCCTCTGCAAGATTTCAAGAAGGAAGTCGGCGAGTTCGCGCGCTATCTCAAATCCACGCCGCCGTCGGAAGGCTCTACCGGCGTGTTCTATCCCGGCGAGGTCGAGTACATCCGCGAGCAGCAGCGCAGGATTTCCGGCATCGACGTGGAAGACGCGACCTGGGAAAAGCTTCGCGCGCTGGCGGGGGAGTACAAATTGGCCGCTGAACTCGAACTGCAGTGACGGAGGCTCTCATGACCCGGCAAATGGTGATGGTGGGATTCCTGCAGGCGCAGAACTGCACCAACCTGCCGAGCTCGTGGCGGCATCCGCAGTCACGGGACGACTCAATGTCGGCGGATTACTATCAGGAGATCGGCCGGATTCTGGAATCCGGCAAATTCCACATGGCGTTTTTCGATGACCGCCTGGCGATGCCGGACCGCTACGGCAACGACCACGCCCACACCGTTGAATACGGCATCCGCTGCGTGAAGATGGACCCGATCGTGGTGCTGACCACGATGGGCGATGGCGACGCGAAAAGCTCGGCCTCGCCTCGACCTGCTCCACCACCTACTACGAGCCGTTCGACGTCGCGCGCCGCTTTGCCACGCTCGACCTGATGACAGGCGGGCGCGCCGCGTGGAATGTGGTCACTTCGGTCAATGACGGTGAAGCCCACAACATGGGCAAGGACGCGCATCTCGACCATGATTTTCGCTACGACCGCGCCGACGAATTCATGGAGGTGGTGCTCGGGCACTGGGATTCCTGGGAAGACGGCGCGCTGATCGTCGATAAAAAGAGCGGACGCTTCGCCGATCCCGACAAAGTAAAACGGCTCGATCATCGCGGACAGTTCTTCAAATCGCGCGGGCCGTTCACGGTGCCGCGCTCGCAGCAGGGTCATCCCGTCATCATCCAGGCCGGCGCCAGCGGCCGCGGGCAGCGTTTTGCCGGGCGGTGGGGCGAGGTGATCTTCACGGCCTCCCGCAATCTGGCCGCGGCCAAGCAGGGCTATGACGCCATCCGCGGTGAGGCTGCAAAGGCCGGCCGCGACCCCGAGCAGATGTTCCTGTGCAACCTGACGACGCCGGTGTGCGGCGCGACCAAGGCCGAGGCCGAAGACAAGATGGCGCTGATCGAGAAATTGCCGCTGGAAATCGACGCGCTGTCGCTGCTCGCGGAAGCACTGAACTACGACTTCGCTTCCAAACCGATGGACGAGCCGCTGACGACGGAAGAACTGCAGGGCATGCAGGGAATGCTTGGCATGCGTGACGGCGTGCTGAAGACTTCAGGCAAGACCAATCCGAGCGCGCGCGATTTTGTGAAATTCAGCGGCCGCGGACAGACTCAGGATGCAATCGTCGGCGGCCCCAAGGAAATCGCCGACAAGCTCGAGGAAATGTTTGTGAATCGCGGCTGCGACGGCTTCGTCATCGCCGCGACCTACGTGCCGGGCTCTTACGCGGATTTCGTGCAGCACGTCGTGCCGGAGCTGCAGCGCCGCGGATTGTTTCACAGGGATTATGCCGGCAAGACTCTGCGCGAAAATCTTGGGATCGACCGTCCGGCGGCGGGCGCGTGGAAAAGCCAGCCGCAAGCGGCGGAGTGAGGACAGAACATGCGTTGGCTTAAATTCACCGTCGGCCGGACAGACCTCGTGGGGCATCGTCGAAGGCGATAAGGTGATCTCAGTTACCGGCGATCCCATGGGCGAATGGCAACGCACGAAGCATTCGCATGCGCTGGCGGACGTGAAGATCGAACTGCCGCTGATGCCGCGCACGTTCTACTGCGTCGGCCTGAATTATCTCAAGCATCTGAAGGAAGCCGCCGACAAGGCCGGCACGGTGCCGAACATCCCGGACCGTCCCGAGATCGGTTATCGCGCGCAGAACGCGCTGATCGCGCATGACGAAGATGTGGTGATCCCCGCCAGCGCCACCGAGAAGATTCACTACGAGGGTGAACTCGTGGTGGTGATCGGCAAGAAGGCGAAACATCTCAGCGAAGCTGACGCGATGTCCTGCGTGTTCGGTTACACCATCGGCAACGACGTCTCGGAACGTAGCTGGCAGAAGGCCGATCGCGGACTGTGGCGCGCCAAGAATGCCGACACCTTCAAGCCGATGGGACCGTGGATCGAAACCGATGTCGATCTCGACGCGATGGAGACCATTGTCAAAGTCAACGGCCGCGAGACCGGCCGCTTCCGCACCAACGACATGATCTTCGGCATCAAGCCGTTCATCGTCGAGCTGACGAAATATTTCACGCTATGGCCGGGCGACGTGATCTGGATGGGCACCGACGGCGCGTCGCCTGACATCAAGGCCGGCGATGTCGTCGAGATCGAAATCACCGGCATCGGCACGCTGCGTAACAGGTTTGTCGCGGAGACGGTGTAGTAAGAGAGGGAGCAATCTCTCAACGTCATTGCGAGCGAAGCGAAGCAATCCAATAGCAACGGACAAGAACTGGATTGCTTCGTCGCAAAAAGCTCCTCGCAATGACGGAAGAACTACCGCCGCCTACTTCACCACCTCGGCGCCGAGCTTGCACACCACCGCATCCTGTTCGCCGGTGCCGCCGCTGCAGCCGACGGCGCCGATCAGCTTGCCGCCTTCGACCAGCGGAAAGCCGCCGGGGCTCGCGATCAGCGTCGGATCGAGCGTGCCGGTATAGGCATGGCCGGTTTCATAGGCGTTGAAGAACAGCCGCGACTCCCGGCGAAAGCGCGCCGAGGTGCGGGCCTTGCCGATAGAAATCGGCACCGACGCGATCTGCGCGCCTTCCATCCGCGAGAAGTGAACGAGTTCGCCGTTGGTGTCGACGACGGCAATGTTCATTTTCCAGTTGCGCTTCTTGGCCTCGGCTTCGACTGCCGCCATCACCTGCTTGGCCTTTTCCAAACCGATCGAGAGGCCATAGGGAATATCGAAAGGCATCGCGTCCGGCACCGCAGCGCTGGCGGGCGGCGCGGTGGCAGGCGCAGGGGCTTGTGCTAGGACAGGTGTGGCAATGGCAAGGACGGCGCAAGCGGCAATAGCCGCCGAAACGAAAGGACGCATGAATTTCTCTCCCGGTTGAAGTTTTTTTGTTCGTGTGGACGTTTCCTAAGTGGTCTCGCCCACTCCGTTGCAACACCCGCGATCGGCAATTATTCCGGATCGCGAATAGCGTGCGCGGCCTCATGTAAAACCGTAGAGCTGCGCGGGATTGTCGACCAGTATCTTCTTGCGAACCGCCGCATCCGGCGCCCATACCGGAAGCTGATTGAACAAGCGCCCGTCATCGATCTGAAACAGCGGCGTCAGCTCGGTCGGCTTTCGTCCGGGCGGGGTCACCGAATTTGGATGCGGCCAGTCGGTGCCCCACACGATGCGATCGGCGTTCGCCGCGATCAGCGCCTTCGCCAGTGGAATGACATCGACATAATCGAGCGGACGGTTTGAGGCGCGGTAGGCGCCGGAAATCTTGACGTAGGCCTTGCCCGCCTGCACCAGCTCCAGCAAATCCGCGAATCCCGGCTGCTGCGGACCGAGTTCAGCCTTCGCGCCGCCGAAATGGTCGAACACCACGGGCACCGGCGAATCCGCAACGAGCTCCTTGATGGCGGTGATCATTGCCAGACTGGTGTACATCTGCACATGCCAGCCGCGCGCCTTGACGCGCTCGACCGCGGCCGAAAATCGCGCACGGCCGACGTTGGGATCGCTGGTACCGCCCGTCGCCAGATTGAGCCGGATGCCGCGAATGCCCGCCTCGGCCATGGCGTCGAGATCGGCGTCCGGCGTCTTGTCGTCGATGACGGCAACGCCGCGCGCATTGTTGCCGCGCGCCTTCATGCCAAACAGCGTGGCCGAATTGTCGGTGCCGTAGATGCTCGGCGTTACGATCACGACGCGCTGGATATGCAGCGCCTTGTGCAGCGCCGCCATTTCCTCGGGCGACGCCAGTTCGGGCGTGTAGACGCGCCCGGCAAACATTGGAAATTTCTCGGGATCGCCGTGAATATGGGTGTGGCAGTCGCACGCGCCGGCCGGCACGTCGAAATTGACCGGCGTTTTCGGCTGCGCCGCTTTGGCGAAGACATCTCTGCTTTGCATGGCCATCCCTGCCGCAATGGAAGCGAGCATAACACCGCGTCGGGTCAGCATTGAAAGTGCTCCTTGACTTCGCTACGCCTCGACGATCACGTAGCTGTCCTCGACGTGCACCGGAAATGTCTCCGCGACATAAGGACCCTTCGCCAGCGTCTCGCCGTCCTCGACCGCGACCGGATAGGTTTTGACCTTGACGCGCTGCGGATCGAACCAGGACTGCCCGTTGCGCATGTCGAATTCCCAACCGTGCCAGGGGCAGCGCAACAACTCGCCGACGCGTGAGCGTTTGTACTCGCCGGGCGCATCCGAGGTGAGCCTGGCGACGCAGGCCGCCTTGTCGAGCGGCGCGCCCTCATGCGGACAGCGATTGAGCAGCGCAAAGAACTCGCCGTTGACATGAAACACCACGACATCCCTGCCGTTGACGCCGACGACCTTGTTGCCTCCGGGCGGGATGTCCGTGGTGCGGGCGACGATGTGGCGCGCCATGTTACAGCTTGTACAGCGCGCGTGCGTTGCCGTTGAAGATTTTGGCGCGCTCCGCATCCGTCAGCGGCGTCTTGAAGGCGAAGCGCGGGTCGTCGAAATCCCAGTGCGGATAATCCGACGAGAACAATAGACGGTCGACGCCGACCCATTCGATCAGCGAACGCAGGTGCCGCGCGTCATCGGGCTCGTCGATCGGCTGCGTGGTGAACCAGAAATGCTCGCGTACATATTCCGATGGACGCCGCTTCAGATGCGGGACCTCGTCGCGGAAGCGCTCGAAGTGCTGGTCCATCCGCCAGGTGGTCGATGGTATCCAGCCAAAGCCGCCTTCGATGAATACGATCTTGAGCCGCGGAAAGCGCTCGGGCACGCCCTCGATCACGAGGCTCGTTAGCATCGCCGCCATCGTGTGCGCGTTGGTCTGATGCTCCTCGACGTAATAGGACGGCCAGCCGCCGCCAGCCGGCGCGTGGCCGCCATAGCCGCCGACGTGAACGCCGAGCGGCAGGCCGAGTTCCTGCGCGCGTTCGTAGATCGGCCAATAGCGGCGGCGCCCAAGCGGCTCGTTGGCGCGCGGCGAGACGTTGATCTGCACATATTGGCCGGTTTTGGCGCAGCGCTCGATCTCCGCGACCGCCGCCGCGGTGTCGTCCTGCCCGACCAGAATCGCCGCCTTCAGCCGAGGCTCGCGGCTGGTCCACTGCGCGATCTGCCAGTCGTTGACCGCGCGCTGGATCGCCGCGCCGAACTCCAGGTTCTGCTGCGAGAAGATGAACATGTCGAGCACCTGCAGCATGCCGAACTCGACATCGAGCGGATCGAGATGCTGCTTGCGCATGAAGTCCAGATCGGAGCCCGGCGGACCGCCGGTCGGCGGCCACGCATCGCGCCGCGAAATCAGCGGCGAGGAGCGCGGATACGGCGTGGTGCCCATGTAGGGCGTGCGCAGATGATCGCCGTATTCAGCCAGATGCTTTTGCCAGCGCTTGGCGAGAAATGGATTGAGGTCGGAGCGCGCGTGCAGGCTCGGATGAATATCGCAGTCGATGATACGAAGCCGAGTCCTGGCGGTGGTTTCCTCGGCGAGTGCGGGGCGGTCGATGACGTCGCTCATGCGATGCTCCTTTGTACTGTCATGCCGCGAGCTTCAGGCGCGGAAAGGTTTCCAGCGGATTGTCGGCGCACATCTTCGAAACCAAACTCGCAGGCAGGTGCGGCGGTATTGCGTCCTCGCCGTCGAATTGCCAGTGCGGATAGTCCGACGCAAACAGGAACATCTTGTCCGAGCCGATCTGCTCGATGACGTCGGCAACCCCTGCGGCATCCGGCGGCGCATCGAACGGCTGCGTCGTCACCCGGATATGATCGCGCATGATCGCTGCTGGCTCGCGGTCGATCCACGGCACCTCGACGCGCACGCCGCGCCAGGTCTTGTTGGCACGCCACATGAACGCCGGCAGCCAGCTGATGCCGGATTCCATCAGCACCACCTTGAGGCCGGGATATTTCAGGAACACGCCCTCATAGATCAGGCTCAGCACCTGCGCCTGAAACGCCTGCGCTTCGGCAAGATAAAATTCGTAACGATAGGACGGCCAGCCGACCGAACTCGGCGCCTGACGGTACTGGCTGCCGGCGTGAACGGCGATCGGCAGCTTGTGTTTTTCGGCGGCCTGCCAGACCGGCCAGTAATGCCGCCGTCCAAGCAGCATTTCGCCTTGCGCCAGCACCAGCACCGAGACGAACCTACTGTCGCCGGCGCGGCGCTCGATCTCTTCGATCGCCAGGTCCGGCGCCTGCATCGGCACCACGATTGATGCCCGCAGACGCGGATCGCGCGACAGCCACTCCGCGGCAATCCAGTCGTTGATCGCCTTGCAGAACGCCGCCGCCATGTAGGGATCGTACACCGCCTGCGCGCCGTACAGCACGTTGCAGATCGCGTGCGACGCGCCGAGCTGGTCGAACGCCCCGCGCTGCACCATCTTGAGATCGCTGCCGGGCTTGCCGTTCTTAGGACGCCAATCGGGGCGGCCAGCCAGCGGCATGGTCGGCGGATAGCTGGTGAGATCGAGGCCGTCGATCGCCCGGCTCACCACCTGTTCTTTCCAGTGATCGTCGAGATACGGCAACAGCGTGGTGCGCGTTCCATCCACGGCGGGATGAATATCGCAATCGATCCGCGTTTCGCCATCGCCATCAGCGTTTCCTCGGGCATCGTTGTTGGCGGCAAGGCAACCGCGCAGCCGAATGTGCAACCGGCAACCCCGAGGGCAAGCGGTTTAGTGCCGCGTTTACGCGATATCAGAACGGCAAATCAGCTGCGCGTTTCTTCTTCGAGCGCTGCCAGACGACGCCGGGAAAGCCCTTAAGCGGCACCAGCGGCGCGCCGGTATAGGCCCATTCCTGTAACTCCTCGATCCCTATATGATAGAGCGGCTGACGGCCGGTACGGCTCATGAAAAGCGCACGCGGAATGTTCACCATGTGCGGCGAGCGGGCGCGTTCATAGAACAGCGGCGTGCCACACCCCGAACAAAAACTTCGCGTGGTATCCGTGATCTTGTCGTCATAGCGCGTGATCGCTTTGTTGCCTTTGATGATGCGAAGGCGCTTGCGCCAGCTTCCGACATAGGTTGCGTAAGCCGCGCCATGCGCGCGCCGGCTTGCGCTGGAATGATCGTGCCACGCCCAGCGCGCCGGATAGTCGATTTCGAAACATACGTCGCCACACAGGCATTGCCCGGCAACGGGTTTGGCTACTGCAATTGCCTTTTGCTTCATTGCGCAATGCCCCACTAGTTGCCAGAAGACCTGATGTCACGCGGCGCTATGAATTGCCTTGCCAGAATTCGCCAGAGTGCAACAATTGCCGCAATAGCCCGGCATTCGACCCGGCGCAAATATCAGGGAGAGCTTCATGAAATCGATCGTGCGCGCATCGTTGGTTTGTCTCGTGTTTGCGGGTTCGGCGATGGCGCTGACCGCCGAACGCATGGCCGAAATTCCGCTGGATAAAATGACGCCGGCGCAGCGGACGATCGCGGATGCCATCATATCGGGGCCGCGGAAAGGCATGGGCGGACCGTTCAATGCCTGGCTGCGAAGTCCGGAACTGGCGGACCGCCTGCAGAAGGTCGGTGAATACATCAGGTTCAACACCTCGCTCGACAAGCGCGTGAACGAAATGGCCATCATCATGACCGCACACGCCTGGGGTTCGCAATACGAGTGGTTCGCCCACGCTCCGCTTGCCATCAAGGCTGGCCTCGATCCATCCGTCGTCGCGGACATAGGCGCGGGGCGCAAGCCGGAAAAAATGAAGGACGACGAGGCCATCGTTTGGGAATTCACCACGCAGCTGCGCCGCGACCACGCGGTCGACGATGCGATCTACGCCAGGGCCGTCGAAAAATTCGGCGAGCAGGGCGTGATGGATCTGATCGCGGTCAATGGTTACTACGACGTGGTCTCAATGACGCTGAACGTAGCGCGCGTGGCGCCGCCGGCCGGCGCGGAACTGCCGTTCAAGCAGGCCGGACGATAAGAAAACCCCGCGCTCACGTCGCGGTGGCGCGGGCGAACTCCAGGTAGATTTCGCGTAATCGAGTCGCCATCGGTCCCGGCTTGCCATCGCCCACGCGCTTGCCGTCGATGCTCACGACCGGCTGCACGAAAAGCGATGCGCTGGTCATGAAGGCTTCCTTTGCCGCCAGCGCTTCCGCGACCGTGAACGGCCGTTCCTCGACGCGGAGCTGGCGCTCCTCGGCGAGTGCGACCACCGCCTTGCGCGTGCATCCCGGCAAAATCGCGTTGGAGTTTTGCCGCGTTACGATCACGTCGTCCTGCGTCAGGATGAACGCCGACGACGAGCCGCCCTCGGTTATCATGCCGTCCTCGATCATCCACGCTTCCGCGCAGCCGGCTTCCGCAGCGGCCTGCTTGGCCAGCACCTGCGCCAGCAGCGCCACGCTCTTGATGTCGCGCCGGACCCAGCGGATATCCGGCACGGTGATGACGCCGACGCCGGTTTTTGCCGAGGCTGCGTTGACGATGTCCTTGGCCGAAGTGAACATGACCAAGCGTCGGCGTAACCTCCTTTGGAAACGCGAAATCGCGCACTGGTGCTGAGCCGCGCGTCACCTGCAGATACACCATGCCGTCGACCAGGTTGTTGCGCGCGATCAGCTCCTTCTGCAGCTCGGCAATTCGCTCCAACGATTCCGGCAAAGCCAGCGCAATCTCGCCGACCGAGCGTTGAGGCGCGCCAGATGCGAGGCGTTGTCGATCAGCTTGCCGTCCAGCACCGCGGCGACTTCATAGATGCCGTCGGCGAACAGGAAGCCGCGGTCGAGCACCGACACTTTGGCGTCTGACATCGGCACGAAGGCGCCGTTGACGTAAGCGATCTGTTCCACAGCGAGTCTCCCGTTGCGCACAGCGGCGCGGCGCCGAATCGTTATAACCGAATTTTCTCAAGCTCGTCATTCCGGGGCATGCACGAAGCGAATGAGCCCGGAATCCATAACCACTGCGGGGAGTATGGATTCCGGGCTCATGCGATGCCGCATCCCGGAATGACGGAATCCTAATGCGACAAAATCTTCGACAAAAATTGCTGCGCGCGCTCGCTGCGCGGGCTGCCGAAAAAATCCTCCTTGCGCGCGTCCTCGACGATCTCGCCCTTGTCCATGAAGATGACGCGATGCGCGACCTTGCTGGCGAAACCCATCTCGTGCGTCACCACCATCATGGTCATGCCCTCGCGCGCGAGATCGACCATGACATCGAGCACCTCGCTGATCATTTCCGGATCGAGCGCCGACGTCGGCTCGTCGAACAGCATCGCGATCGGGTCCATCGCCAGCGCCCGCGCAATCGCGACGCGCTGCTGCTGCCCGCCCGACAACTCCGCGGGATGTTTCTGCGCATGTTCCTTAAGGCCGACGCGGTCGAGCAGTTTCGATGCCTTCGCCATCGCCTCGTCATGGCTGCGGCCGAGCACTTTTTCCTGCGCCAGGCAAAGATTCTCGACGATCCGCAAATGCGGAAACAGCTCGAAATGCTGGAACACCATGCCGACGCGGGCGCGCAGCTTTGGCAGATCGGTTTTGGGATCGTTGACCTTGATGCCGTCGAGAATGATCTCGCCTTTCTGGAACGGCTCCAGCGCGTTGACGCATTTGATCAACGTCGACTTTCCCGAGCCTGACGGACCGCACACCACCACCACTTCGCCCTTCGCCACGCGCGTGGTGCAATCCCTCAGCGCCTGAAAGTTTGGGCCGTACCATTTGTCGACGTGGCTGATCTCGATCACTGGCAAATCCTAATGCACGAAGCTGATGCGCGTCTGCAGACGGCGGATGCCGAGCGAGGCGCAGAACGAAATCGTGAAATAGACCACCGCGGCAAACAAATACATCTCCACCAGCCGGCCGTCGCGCTGCGCGACCTTGCTGGCGGCGCCGAGAAAATCCGGGATCGAAAGCACGTAGACCAGCGAGGTATCCTGAAACAGCACGATGGTCTGCGTCAGCAACACCGGCAGCATGTTGCGGAACGCCTGCGGCAGCACGACGTAGCGCATGCTCTGCGCGTAGGTCAGGCCGAGCGCGGAGGCCGCGGCCGGCTGGCCCTTTGAGATTGATTGGATTCCGGCGCGCATGATCTCGGAGAAATACGCCGCCTCGAACATGATGAAGGTGACGAGCGACGAGGTGAACGCGCCAACACGAATTGGCCGCGACGATCCCGTCACCCATTGCCCGATATAGGGCACGAGGAAATAGAACCAGAAGATCACCAGCACCAGCGGCAGCGAGCGCATGAAGTCGACATAGAGCCCGGCGATGCGGCCGAGCAGCTTGAAGCCGCTCAATCGCATCAGCGCGATCAGCGTGCCGAATACGAGGCCACCGAGCGCGGAAAGGCCGGTCAACGTCAGCGTGAACGTCATGCCGTCGAGAAAAAGATACGCCAGCGAGCGCCTGATGACATCGAAGTCGAAATTGGCGAACATGGCTGGCTATTTCCCGGTGATGTAGCCGGGGATCGCCACGCTGCGCTCAAGCCAGCGCATCGCGGTGACGACGACGATGTTGACGATCAGATACAGCACGGTCGCGGCGGTGAAGGCTTCGAATACCTGAAAGGAAAATTCCTGCATCGCGCGGGCCTGGCCCGGTGAGCTCGATCAGCCCGATGGTGATCCCCACCGAGGTATTCTTGATGGTGTTGAGAAATTCCGAGGTCAGCGGCGGCATGATGATGCGAAACGCCATCGGCAGCAGCACGTAGCGGTATTTTTGCAGCGTGGTGAGGCCGAGCGCGGTCGCCGCCATGCCCTGCCCGCGCGGCAGCGACGTGATGCCGGCGCGCAATTGCTCGGCGACGCGCGCCGACATGAACAGCCCGACGCCGACGGCCGCGGTATAAAACGGCGCATGCGGCATCTGCTTCAGCCACAGCCCCCACGACGACGGCAGCAGCTCAGGCAGCACGAAGAACCAGAGAAACAGCTGCACCAGCAGCGGCATGTTGCGGAAGAATTCGACGTAAGCGAAGCCGATCCATCCGGCGGTTTTCGACGGCAGCGTGCGCAACACGCCGACAACAGAGCCGAACGCCAGCGCGATAATCCAGGCGACGATCGCGGTCTCGATCGTCAGCGCCAATCCCGACAGCAGCATGTCGAGATAGGTGCCGGTGCCGTTCGGGGCCGGCTCGAAGAAGATGTGCCAGTTCCAGTGATAGTTCATGCGCTCGATCCACTCACAGTGGTCATCCCCGCGCAGGCGGGACGCGACATAGAGTCAGCAGGCGGGAATGCGCTCCCCTCCGCCTTGCGGGGAGGGGTTGCGGGTGCGGGTAATAGCGACGGCAGGGTCTTTGATGGCCCCCCTCCCCAACCCTCCCCCGCAAGGGGGGAGGGAGTTCCGCCGCAGTCATCGCGGCTACATCGCCGTATACGAATCCGGATCAGGCGAATCCGATGGCTTGGCGAATTCCTTTTTCAGCTCCGGCCCCATCGGCACGTTGAGCGTCAGCCCCTTCGGCGGAATTTTCTGCATCAACCATTTGTCGTACAGCTTGGCGCCTTCGCCGCTGGTGTACAGCGCCGCCGTCGCGCCATCGACCACCTTCTTGAAAGCCGGATCGTCCTTGCGCAGCATGATGCCGTAAGGCTCGGGCTTGGAGAACGCGTCCTTCGAAATCACATACGCCTTCGGGTCCTTGGACCCGGCCACAAGGCTCGCCAGCAGGATATCGTCCATCACGAAGGCGACGGCGCGGTCGGTCTCCACCATCAGGAATGCTTCGGCGTGATCCTTGGCGGGAATGATGTTGACGCCAAGGTTGCGCGCGGCGTTGGCCTCGGTGAGTTGCTTGATGTTGGTGGTGCCGGAGGTCGAGACCACCGACTTGCCCTTGAGGTCGTCGATCGAGTTGATCTTGCTGGAAACCTTGGAGACGTAGCGGCTCGCGGTGAGGAAATGCGTGTTGGTGAAGGCGATCTGCTTTTGGCGGTCGACGTTGTTGGTGGTCGAGCCGCATTCGAGATCGATGGTGCCGTTGGCGAGCAGCGGTATGCGCGTCGATGACGTCACCGGATTGAGCTTGACCTCGAGCTTGTCTAGCTTGAGCTCCTTCTTCACGGCGTCGACGATCTTGTAGCAGATGTCCATCGCGAAGCCGATCGGCTTCTGATTATCGTCGAGATAGGAAAATGGAATCGAGGAGTCGCGGAAGCCGAGCGTGATCGCGCCGGTGTCCTTGACGTTCTTCAGCGTGCCCGTGAGTTCCTGGGCGTTCGCCTGCGCCGCGCTTAACGCGGCGGCGAGCGCCAGACCAACCATACCCATGTGTTTCACTGGTATTCTCCCTGCTGAGTGAGTTTATGTGTCTGCACAATCCGGGCCACGCGAAGTGGCCTCTTAGGCGTCATACGACAATGAAACGGGGCGTGTGACAAGGGATGCGATGGGGGCGGCGCAAATGCCGCGACCGGGTGGCCCGATTTCAATCCTGAAATCTTGGAGAAATCCGCGACCGCGCGGGTCGCGGCGCGGATTTCGTTCAGCAGTTTTAGCCGGTTCTCGCGGACCTGCGAATTTTCGTCGTTGACCTTCACCTTCTCGAAGAACGCATCGACGGCAGGACGCAACTTCGCCATCGCGCTCATTGCGGCGGCGAAATCTTCGCTTGGCGACGGCGGCGGATGCTTCCGCCTTCACCTGATCGATCGCTTTGGCGAGCGTCTTTTCCTCGTCGAGGGAATAAAGCGAAGGTTCCGGCGCGCCGTCATAGGCCCGGCCGTCTTTCTTCTCCTCGATGCGCAGGATATTCGCCGCGCGCTTGGTGCCGGCGAGCAGGTTCTTGCCGTCGTCGGTGTCAAGAAATTTGCCCAGCGCCTCGACGCGGCGCACGACGAGGAGAAGGTCGTCCTGCATTCCTTCGCCGCGCGCAATGCTTGCTATCTCCCTCCCCCTTGCGGGGAGGGTCGGACCGAAGGTCCGGGGTGGGGGTCTCGAAGTCCGGCGCCTGCGGACCCCCACCCCCGACCCCTCCCCGCAAGGGGGAGGGGAGCGAGCCCGCCGCGAACACCGCGTCGACAAGATCATGCCGCGCGCCCTGCTCGCGGAGTTGACCTTTCAGACGGTCAGCGAAGAAGGCGAGGACGTCTGTTGGAAGTTTGTAGGTGTCGATCAGGGCGTGCTTGGTTCCAGTTTCGAGCAATCCCAAAATTGCAGATTTCGCAACGTCCAAAATGGACACGCGAAGCTCGTTCTCCAACACCAACCTAATCACCCCCAGCGCCGCGCGTCGCAACGCGAACGGGTCCTTGCTCCCCGTCGGCTTCTCATCGATCGCCCAGAATCCGACCAGCGTGTCGATCTTGTCGGCGAGCGCAACCGCGATGCTCACCGGATCGGTCGGCACGCGATCGTTTGGGCCCTGCGGCTTGTAATGCTCTTCGCATGCGGCGGCGACGGAGGCATCCTCGCCCTGCGCCAGCGCGTAGTATTTTCCCATCAGGCCCTGCACTTCGGGAAATTCGCCGACCACTTCGGTGAGCAAATCCGCCTTGCACAGCCGCGCCGCGCGTTTTGTCTTCTCGACATCGGCGCCCACCAGCGGCGCGATCTCGGCGGCGAGGCGCTCGATGCGCTTGATGCGCTCGCCCTGCGTGCCCAGCTTTTCGTGAAACACGATCGAGTCGAATTTCGGCAGCCGGTCTTCCAGCTTCGTCTTCAGGTCGGTCTCGTAGAAAAACTTCGCGTCGCTCAGGCGCGCGCGGATCACGCGCTCATTGCCGGCAATGATGGCCTTGCCGCCGTCG
The DNA here is from genome assembly GCA_963723625.1 of uncultured Alphaproteobacteria bacterium. Classification (GTDB taxonomy): domain Bacteria; phylum Pseudomonadota; class Alphaproteobacteria; order Rhizobiales; family Xanthobacteraceae; genus Bradyrhizobium. The sequence continues at coordinate 511,964 of CAVRRK010000008.1, read as the reverse complement.
GACGCTTCGATGTTCGCGGTGAGCACGAAGCGCGGCGCGAGCGTATCTCCCCTTCCCGCCCTCACCACAAAACACTTCTGGTTATTGCGGATCGTGGCGCGGATCACCTCCGGCGGAATCGACAGAAACTTCTCGTCGAACGAACCCATCAGCACGACAGGCCATTCGACCAGCCCGGAGACCTCGTCGAGCAGCGCCTGATCCTCGATCAGCTCAAAACCCTGCGCCTGCGCCAGCGTTTTCGCGTCGGCCAGAATGATGTCGCGGCGGCGCTGCGGATCGAGCACCACCTTCGCCGCCTGCAGCTTGGCCTCGTAATCCTCGAAGCGGCGCACGTCGATCGCATCGGGCGCCAGGAAGCGATGACCGTAGGTCGTCTGCCCGGTCTCGATGCCATCGATGGCGAATTTCACCACCTCAGGCTCTTCGGTATCGATGCCGAAGGTCGCGACGATGGAATGCAGCGGCCGCACCCACGACAGCGCGCCCGGCCGCGCGGAGCGTTCGCCCCAGCGCATCGACTTCGGCCACGGGAAGGTGCGGATGATGACGGGCAGAATTTCCGCGAGCACGTCGAGCGTGGCGCGGCCGGGCTTCTCGATCAGCGCAATATAGAAATCACCTTTCGGGTCGCGCTGGATTTTTGCCTCGTCGAGCGAGGCAAGGCCGGTCGCTTTCAGAAAGCCCGCGATCGCCGCTTCCGCGCCGCCGACGCGCGGACCTTTGCGCTCCTGCTTGAGATCGGACTGCCGCGCGGGAATGCCGTGCACCGTCAGCGTCAGCCGCCGGGGCGTCGCGAACGCCTTCGCGCCTTCATAGACGAGGCCTTCGGCGACCAGTTTGTCGGTGACCATGCGGCGCAGATCGTCCGCCGCCTTCGCCTGCATCCGCGCAGGAATTTCTTCGGAGAAAAGTTCGAGCAGGAGATCGGGCATTTATTGAATGTCCACTTTCTCATACCCTCCCCCGCCCCTCCCCGCAGGGGGAGGGGCGCAGAAAGCGGCTTCGACGCAAATTCTCATCACTGATTTTCTCTGCGGGAAGGCAGATTTAGTTGCATCCGGCGCACCTCCCCTCCGCCTTGCGGGGGAGGGGTCGGGGGTGGGGGGTGCGAGTGCGATGCTCTGAATTGACTTCGAGAACGCCTTCGATATTGCCCGAGCACGTCGTTGTTCCAGAAACGGAGCACTCGATAGCCTGCCGACTTCAAGATTTTCCGGGTGCGAAGCATCATCTGGCGTTCGCTGCTGGTCATGCTGACCGCCGTCTAGTTCGATCACGAGCGATTGCCTTGCGACTGGCGAAGTCAACGATAATACGGGCCGATCGTGGCTTGCCTGCGAAAGTGAGTATCCCTTGAAGCGGTGATCATGCCGGAGACGCTGCCATAGCTTGTGTTCGGCTTCGGTCACGGCTCGGCGCAGCATTTGGCGCGCGAATGTTTACTGACGATCTTCGATTATACGCTGATACTAAGCATACTGGCTGGACCGTGTCGACCCCCACCCCCGACCCCTCCCCGCCCAAGGGGGGGAGGGGAGCGGTCGCGCTCCGCCAAAATTCAAGCAAAGGCTCATCATCAAACCGAAGCCGCCCCGCCCGCGCTCGTATGCATCCAGGCTTCGCCGCAGGCTTTGGCGAGTTCGCGCACGCGCATGATGTAGCTCTGTCGCTCCGTCACCGAGATCACGCCGCGCGCGTCGAGCAGATTGAACACGTGGCTGGCCTTGATGCACTGGTCGTAGGCCGGCAGCGCCATCAGATGCGCTTCGTGCTTATCGTCCTTCCATCCCGCGGCGAGATATTTCCGGCAGGCTTCCTCGGCCATCGCGAATTGCTTGAACAGCATCTCGGCGTCGGAGTGCTCGAAATTGTGCCGCGAATATTCCTGCTCGGCCTGCAGGAACACGTCGCCATAGGTCACCTTGTCGGCGCCCTCGCGGCCGTTGAAATTGAGGTCCATGATGTGGTCGACGCCCTGCAGATACATCGCGAGACGTTCCAGCCCGTAGGTGAGTTCGCCCGCCACCGGCGCGCATTCGACGCCCGCGACCTGCTGGAAATAAGTGAACTGCGAAACCTCCGCGCCGTCGCACCAGCATTCCCAGCCGAGCCCCCACGCGCCAAGCGTCGGGCTCTCCCAGTCGTCCTCGACAAAGCGGATGTCGTGCAGTTTCGAATCGATGCCGATCGCCGCGAGCGTGTCGAGATAGAGCGCCTGCAAGTCCGGCGGCGACGGCTTCAGGATTACCTGAAACTGATAATAGTGCTGCAGCCGGTTGGGATTTTCGCCGTAGCGCCCGTCCTTTGGACGGCGCGACGGCTGCACATAGGCGGCTTTCCACGGTTTCGGACCGAGCGCGCGCAATGTGGTGGCCGGATGAAAGGTGCCCGCGCCGACCTCCATGTCATAGGGCTGCAGCACGACGCAGCCATAGTCGGCCCAATAGCGCTGCAGCGTCAGGATCAATCCCTGAAACGAGCGTTCCGGGCGCATGTGCGGCGGCATTGAGTCCATAATCTGCTCTAGGATTCGCTGGGGTTTGACGGGCGCGGGACCGTATCGGCGGCGGCCCCGGGAATCAAGACGAGCCCGTGAGGCCGGCGAGTTCGTCAGCGATTCCAGCGTTTGTGAAAAAATTAGGGACCAGCAGTTACCATCGGAACTTCGGATGCCCGAGAGGGTTACTTTCGCAATATCCGATCTCCAAGCTTGCTCGCCGGTCTTCAAGGGTGGTGCCTCACCCCGGAAGGCCGGCGCAAGTGATTCAGGGGGGGCTAACCGGGCCGGTAAGCGCCCGTATCCGGATCCCGCCGCAGCGTCGGAATTTCACTTGGCGTATAGGCTTCCGCGGCGCGCAAACGGCGCGCCTCCTCCAGTTCATGGCTGACCTTGCGGGCGGTTCGGTAGGCCCAGCGCACCACGGCCAGACTGCCTAACGCGCCTGCGAATGCGACCAGCGGTGGCATCGGTTCCTCATTCTGTTTCATCGTCGCCGATTCCCATTGTTGCGCGCGCGCCGGTGTCTTGCAATCCGGTTGACGCGCGCAATCACGCGCCTGTGTCGTTCAAAACCCAAATCTGGCCCAGATCGCGCGGGTTTCCAGCGCGGAAATCAACTCGTCCGGCAGCCCCGCCATCGCATCCGACGCCACCCCGGCTCCCACGCCTGCCGATTTGCGGCCCAGCAAGCCCGACAACATTCCCGTCGCCGCTGCAATCACCGGCGTCTGCACCTTGTCGCCAAAGCGCGCGCGCAAGGTCGACCTGAGATCGCCGATGGCGTCAGCTAGTCCGAGCGCGACCGAGGTTTCGCCCGCCCAGTATTCGCCGGAGAACAATACGTCCTCTGGCCCTTTCAACCGTGCGCCGCGGCTTTGCTTTACCAGCGCGATGAAGATGGCGTGGATTTCACGCTGCAATGCCTTGATCCGCGCGACATCATCGGGGTCTTCCGGCAGGAAAGGATCCAGCATCGCCTTGTGCTCGCCCGCGGTATAGAGCCGGCGCTCGACGCCGATTTTTTTGATCAGTTCCTGAAATCCGAAAGTGCCGCCGACGACGCCGATCGATCCCAGGATCGATGACGGATCGCAGAAAATCTCGTCGCCGGCACACGCGATCATGTAGCCGCCGGACGCGGCGACATCCTCGACGAACACCAGCACCGGCAGTTTCTTCTCGGCCGCGAGTTGCCGGATGCGCAGATAAATCTGGCGCGACTGCACCGGCGAGCCGCCCGGCGAATTGATCACCAGCGCGACCGCCCTGGCATTTTTGGTGGCGAAGGCGCGCTCCAGCGTCTTGGCGACGCCCGCCAATGACATTCCCGGCCGCAGCGGCGTCACCGCGCCGATGACGCCGGACAACCGCACCACCGGCACGACAGGCGTTCCCCGCCGCCAGCGCGCCGGAAACAGGTCCATCCACCTTTCCATCGCACCCGGCGAAGTCCAGCGGTCGTAGATGTTTTGAATCATGCCGTTTCCCTGAAATTTACCAATTCTTATCACGCTGATGTCATTCAATCGATCGGAACGCCTCTTGCACGGTTCTGATTATCAGGCTGCAATGGCGCAGCGGAGAAAGACATGAAAATCTATCTGCTGATGCTGCTGATCAGTAGTCTTTTGACTGCAATTCATTTCACGTCCGCTCCGGAAAAGCGCCCGGAAACGTTGTCGCACTGATTATTGCCGCGTGATGGGCCGTTCGATCAGGGCATCGCCATCGGCAACGCGCTCTTTCCTGCCAGAACATCCTGCACATATTTATTGGGCACGCCTGGCTCATCATTGAGCACCAGCCCTCTATGAATCACCGATGGCGCTCTTGCCGCCTTTGATAGCGCAAACCAGTACGCGCATCGCCGGCGATGCGGCATCGGCATGAACCGGCAGAATCCTCTGGGCTGCCGAATCCGCGATCAAGAACCGTCAAAACCTGCGCAAGACCGTCCGCCCGCCAGATCAACGTCAACACGCCGCCGGATTTCAGAACGCGACGCGCAGCGTGAACCCAGCTTGCAAGCGTATCTTCAGCCGCGACATGCGCGATTTCGCGCGCCTTGTCCGGCGAGGCACGGTGCCGCGCCGGATCGTTGAATGGCGGATTCATCAGCACGACATCGACACTGTCAGGATTTAATCCCGCCGCGGCAAAAACACCGGCGTCCGATGCGACATCCAGCGCGAGGATATCGGCAGCTATCCCATTCGATGCTGCGTTGTGCCGCGCGAGTTCCGCGAGATTTTCGTCGATCTCGACCATGACAAGCTGAATACCCCGGACACGTGTGGCCAGCGGCGAGCCCGGCCGCGCCGACGCCGGCGCCGAAATCCACCACCCGTTGGCCGGAGCGCGCCGGCGTCGCCGCGGCCAGCAACACGGCATCGTGACCGGCGCGATGGCCGGACTTCGGCTGGCGTAACAATAGTTGTCCGCCGAGGAACGCATCGTCGGTGAAGTCGGGGTTTTCAGGACTCCGCGGGTCAGACATCGGGCCGCAATTCGTGCGCGAGGCCAGCGTCGATCAGGACCTGTCGCGCCTCGCGGTTGTCGTCTTCGTGCACGAGGATGCGGCGCGGGATGACGCCGACGGAGCCTTCCAGAATGCTCATATTCTGATCCAGCACCAAATGATGGATCGCGGCGCCGTCCAGCAACGCGCCAACCGCGGAAACCAGCACCACATCGTTGGTACGCACCAATTCCCGCACGCCAATGTCCTCCCTCGGCGTTGCTTGCGAGGTCTCGCCGGTCGTGTCAATCGCCTGATGCTCTTGCTGCTTCACACCGCACTTTCTATGGTTATATGCGAGACAGCGTGGCGAGCGTAAAAGCGGAGAGCAGCGTGGCGGTTATAGTTCCCTTCGAGAGCCCCTCGACGGTCGATCGATCAACTGGTCGCCCTGGTCGCCGCCGACATGGAACGCGTCAACGCCACGATCCTGTCGCGTACGGGATCCGAAGTCACCATGATCCCCGAGGTCGCGAACCACCTGATTTCCTCCGGCGGCAAGCGCTTGCGCCCGATGCTGACGCTGGCGATGGCCAACCTCACTGGGTATTCGGGCGAAGGCCACATCAAGCTCGCCGCCTCCGTCGAATTCATGCATACCGCGACGCTGCTGCACGACGACGTGGTGGACGAGAGCGAGATGCGCCGCGGACAAAAATCGGCGCGGATGCTGTGGGGCAACGAGGCCAGCGTTCTCGTCGGCGACTTCCTGCTCGGGCAGGCGTTTCGGATGATGGTCGAGGTCGGATCGCTGCGCGCGCTGGATATTCTTTCATCTGCCGCCGCGACCATCGCCGAGGGCGAGGTGATGCAGCTTGCGGCGGCGAAAAATACGGCGACCACGGAGGATGAATATCTCGCGGTCATCCGCGGCAAGACCGCTGAATTGTTCGCGGCCGCCTGCGAGGTCGGTCCTGTCATCGCCAACCGCCCGAAGGCCGAACAGACGGCGTGCCGCTCGATCGGCATGAATCTCGGCATCGCGTTTCAACTGGTGGACGACGTGCTGGATTACGGCGGCAAGGCCGCCAAGCTCGGCAAGAACATCGGCGACGATTTTCGCGAAGGCAAGATCACGCTGCCGGTCGTGCTCGCGTTCCGGCGCGGCAACGACGTCGAGCGCAGCTTCTGGAGCAATGCGCTGGAGCGCGGCGAGATCAGCGACGGCGATCTCGATCACGCGATCGGCTTGATGACGAAGCACCGCGCGCTGGAGGACACCATCAACCGCGCGCATCACTACGGCGCGATGGCGGTGGACGCGTTGGCGCTGTTTCCGGCCTCGCCGATGAAATCAGCGTTGGAGCAGGTGGTCGCGTTCTGCCTGGCGAGGTCGCACTGACCGAGCCATCCAATTCGCAGCCTCAACGCCAGTAGTTATTGGCCGCAGCGACCGTGGCGAATTCCACGGCGATGACGTGGCTCGCTGAAATTAGCCCCTCCGGATCATGCGCGTATTGCGCACGGCCCGCCTTCAACGTTTCCAATTCGCCCTGCATGGCGTGGATGGAGTTGCGGGCCAGCATGATAGCCAGCGCCCGGCCCTCCTCTGGCGTTGCCGTGATCAGCGAGTTGCCCGGCACCAGCGGCTTTTGCGGAACTTGTGTCATTGAAATTGCTCCTTGTTGTGGTTCATGCGCGCGGCAGATGCGCCGCGATCCAGTCCTTGATGTCTGCCATGACAGTTTCCTTGCCGATTTCGTTCAGGAGGTCATGGAAGTACATCGCGGCTAGGGTTCGCGTCGGTTAGTTCAACGCCCCCGCATGCACCCACCACAGGGGGTGCGCGAGCTGGATCGCCTGCGCGGCGCGCTGGGCTTCGGCGTCATCATTGAAAATCGCAAAACACGTCGCACCCGAGCCCGACATCCGCGCCAGCCGCGCGCCCTCGGCGCTGCCCAGCTCTGAAAGCAATTCGCCGATGACGGGCTGAAGCTGCATCGCCGGTTTTTCGAGATCATTGCCTATGTCGGCAAACGCCTCGATCCATTCATCGATCGACGCCCCATCGTCCGGCCAGATCGGGTCCTGAAGCAGTATATCGGTCGCACCGACCAGCAGTTCACCATGTCGCAGGCCAAGCGTTGTGAACACGTTCGCGGTCGCAACGGGAACGCGCGGGTTGACCAGCACGCACGGCATTTTCGGCAAAGCCAGTGGCGACAACGTTTCGCCGATGCCAGTCATGACGCATGCATGGGGGGAAAGACACACCGTCACATCGGCGCCGGTCAACCCGGCGACTTCAAGGATACGCGCGTCGTCGAGGCCGAGTTCGTTTACCTGCGCGATGAGGCGCAGGGCCGCCGCGGCATCCGCCGAGCCGCCGCCGATGCCGGCTGCGACCGGCAGCACCTTGTCGAGCTTGAATTCCCCGGAGCGCAGATCGGGCACGCGCTCACCAAGCAGATGCACGGCCTTAAGCACAAGATTATCGGCAAGCTCGCCGCAATCCTGCGCGCGCGGCCCCGACACCGTGAGCTTCAGCTTGGGACCGGGCTTGAGGGTCAGACGGTCGGCGCAGTCAGCAAAGGCGACCACGCTTTCAAGATCGTGATAGCCGTCGACGCGGCGGCCGATCACCCGCAAGGTCAGGTTGACCTTGGCGCGCGCCTCTTCAATCAGCGCTGGCGCTTTTGACATTCGCTTCCGTGTTTCCAAAATTCGTCATCGCGGATGCCAAACCCGCACTGGAATCAATTATTTTCTAGCACGGGCCGCGAGCTACGCAAATCGGCCGGATGCAGATCAGCCGCCCTTGTCGTCTTCCTTTTTCTTGTCGGCGGAAGCCGCCGACGACGTGTCGTCCGGCAGGCCGTTCTCGATCTTGGCCTCGATCTTCGGCAGTTCTTCCGGCTCAGGCTTCAGGTCGCGGGCGTGGACCCATTGAAATTTCGCTTCCAGCACGCGGCCGACGCGCCAGTAAGCGTCGCCGAGATGATCGTTGATGGTCGGGTCTTCCGGCTTGAGATCGATGGCGCGTTCGAGATTTTTCACCGCGTCTTCGTAATTGCCGATCCGGTAATAGGCCCAGCCAAGCGAATCCACGATGTAGCCGTCGTCCGGGCGCTGATCGACGGCGCGCTTGATCATCTTCATGCCGTCATCGAGATTGATGCCCTGATCGATCCAAGAATAGCCGAGATAATTCAGCACGTGCGGCTGCTCGGGTTGCAGATCGAGCGCCTTGCGCATATCGGCCTCGGCCTTGCCCCACTGCTTGGAGCGCTCCTCGCAGATGCCGCGGAAATAGAAATAGACCCAGTTGGCCTTGTCGGAGGCCGACGGCAAGGCATCGATCCCCTGCGTGTAAGTCTGCGAGCAGTCGGCGAATTTCTTGCGGCCGCGCTCCAGATTGCCGAGCGCCATGATCGCTTCGAGGTCCTTTGGATCTTCCGCCGTCACGCCTTTCAATATCTTGATCGCATCGTCGCTTCGGTCGACCGCATCCAGATCGGTCGCAAGCTGAATTTGCGCGTTGCGCTTCAGCGGCGAATTCGCCGGCACGCGCTCGTAGACCTTGATCGCCATCGCCGGCTTCTTCACCGATTCATAGAGATCGGCCAGTGACAGCAACGCCAGCGAATGATTGGGCACCAGATACAGCGCAAGCTGGAGATACACGAGCGCCAGGTCCTCGCCGCCGCGGCGGGTCAGCGAAGCACCGATGCCATAAAGCGCCTCGGCCGCGCCGGATTGTGCCGAATCCACCAGCGGCGGCAGTTTCTTGCCCGCCTTGGTCTCGCGGATTGCGTCCTGAACCAGCGGGTGGCGCGCCAGCTTCTTGTCGAACGCCTCATAGACCGCCTGCGCCGACGCGGCATCCTTGTTGCGCGACAGCCACCGGCCATAGGCATCGGTTATCCGCAGCGCAGACTCATCAAGCTTGTAAGCCCGCTCAAATCGCGCACCGGCATCCTTTTCCTTGCCCGCGAGCTCGAGGATCAATCCGGCATGAAGGTCCTTGAAAATCGGATACCATTCCGGTCCCGTCAGCTTGTCGATATTCGCGATCGCATTTTTCGTATCGCCGGCGCCGTAGCTTGCCCACGCGGAGAGCAGGGTCGCGACCAGATCGGTGATCGGGCCCCGCACCGACTGGTTGATGCTCTGTTGCGCGGCAGCGTATTTCTTCAGCTTCAGATCGCGCACGCCGACAACTAGGCGCGCCACGCGATTGGTTTTGTCGATCGTGAGGATGCGGTCGGCCAGCTTCACGGCTTCGTCGATATCGCCGTCCGCCAGCGAAGAGATGAATGCACGATCGAGCAATTCGTTGTTTTTCGGATCGGTGCGAAGCGCCGAGCGGTAGAACGTCGCTGCTGAACTGGCATCGCGCTCGACACTGGCGTGACGCGCGGCGAGATAACTGCCGGCGGTCGTCAGCGATTTCATATCGCGGCTGGTCGGAAATTGTGCCGACGTATCGGTCGGACGCTCCGGCGTCTGCGCCGATACCGTACCGGACATCGCCAGCAAGCCAGCAGCAGCAACCGCGATGCGGTTGAAACGGGTGCAATACATCGGCTTCGCTAGCTCCAGAAGGGTCTGATAATCGGATGCGCGCAATGGGCGGCATCCCGCACGACAATGCCGCGTTTGGCGTTCAATCGCAATGGACAGGCTTCATCGAATCAAACGGCAATATGCGCTGCCCGCAGCGTAAACGCTTGTCTGCAAAGGCTATTAGTGTGGCAGCATGGTGACCGCAGCCGCAGAGCCAACATGGTACTCACATAATCGTGGTTACATCGCCTCATAATTAGGCCCGCCACCACCCTCCGGCGGTACCCACGTGATATTTCCGTTCGGATCCTTCACGTCGCAGGTTTTACAGTGAACGCAATTTTGCGCGTTGATCTGGAAGCGCGGCCCCGTGGTCTCCTCGACCCATTCATAGACCCCCGCGGGGCAGTACCGCGTGGACGGGCCGGCGAAAACGCCGAGCTCGGAATCCTTCTGCAATTGCATGTCCGCAACCTTGAGGTGAACCGGCTGGTCCTCCTCGTGGTTGGTGTTGGACATGAATACCGACGACAGCCGGTCGAAGGTCAGTTTGCCGTCCGGCTTCGGATAGACAATCGGCTGGTATTCTTTCGCGGGCTTCAGCGTCTTGCGGTCCGGCTTGGCGTGCGACTGCGTGCCGAACAGCGAAAAGCCAAGCGTGTTGCACCACATGTCGAAGCCGCCGAGCGCATTGCCGACGATGGTGCCGAATTTCGACCATAGCGGCTTGGCGTTGCGCACCGGCCACAAATCCTTGCCGATCGATGACGAGCGCCAGCCGTTCTCGTACTCGACCAGCTCATCATTGGCGCGCCCCGCGGCGAGTGCCGCCGCGGCGTGTTCCGCGGCCTGCATGCCGCTCGCCATCGCGTTATGCACGCCCTTGATGCGCGGCACGTTGACGAAGCCAGCCGCGCAGCCGATCAGCGCGCCGCCCTTGAAGGTCAAGCGCGGCACCGACTGATAGCCGCCTTCGGTGATGGCGCGCGACCCGTAAGCGAGACGCTTGGCGCCGGCAAAGGTGTCGCGGATTTTCGGGTGCGTCTTGAAGCGCTGGAATTCCTCGAACGGAAAGATGTACGGATTGTCGTAGTTGAGATGCACGACGAAGCCGACCGCGACCAGATTGTCGTCGTAATGGTACAGGAAAGAGCCGCCGCCGGTGTCGTTGTCGAGCGGCCAGCCGAACGAATGCTGCACCGTGCCCTTCCGGTGTTTGGCGGGATCGATCTGCCAGATTTCTTTCAGGCCGATGCCGAACTTGCCGGGTTCGCATTTCTCGTCGAGATTGAACTTTGCCAGCAACTGCTTGGTGAGGCTGCCGCGCGCGCCTTCGGCGAAAAACGTGTACTTGCCGAGCAACTCCATGCCGCGCGTGTAGGACGCCTTGTGCGAGCCGTCGCGCGCGACACCCATGTCGCCGGTGGCGATGCCGCGCACCGCGCCATTATCGTCATAGAGCGTCTCGACCGCGGCGAAGCCCGGATAGATTTCGACGCCGAGCGCCTCGGCCTTGGCGGCGAGCCAGCGGCACACCATGCCGAGCGACGTGATGTAGCAATGGTGATTGTGCATCAGCGGCGGCATCATGAAGGCTGGCAGCCTGAAGCCGCCGGTCTTGGTCAGCAGGTAGAACTGGTCGTCCTTCACTTGCGTCTTCAGCGGACAATCGGCGTCGTCGCGCCAGTCCGGGATCAGCTTGTCGAGCGATACCGGATCGATCACCGCGCCTGACAGAATATGCGCGCCGACTTCGGAGCCTTTCTCGACGACGACGACGGATAAATCGGCACTGAGCTGCTTGAGGCGGATCGCGGCGGCCAGGCCGGCCGGACCGGCGCCGACGATGACGACGTCGAACTCCATGGATTCGCGCGGCGGCAGTTCATCCGTGCTCATGATCTGATCTCGAAAAGATTTGAGGACTATTGAGAACGCTTCTAAACGCTGTTGTTTCCGATTTTTACGCGGAGAACAACCATGGAAATGTCCGGCGGGGCGTTTCGCTGCGGCGCGATGTCACCTAGATTGTGCCGATGCCTCCAAGCTCCCGCCATGACGCCTGATCCCATGCCGAGCGCCGCGCAATTGCTGGCCTTCTATCTGGAGGCCGGGGTCGATTGCGCGCTCACGGACGAACCGGTCAACCGCTTATTGGACCCGGACGTTGCGGTTGCCCGGGACGTTCAGCAGACGCAGCCACTGAGAACGGCGCCAGCCGCGATTCCGGCGGCGCGTGCCACACCTGAACCTGCGCCGGAAGTCGCCATCTCATCGGCGCGGGAAGCCGCCCGCACCGCGCCGTCGCTGGAGATGCTGCGCAATTTGCTGGAACAGTTCGACGGCTGCGCGCTGAAATCGACCGCGACGCGGCTGGTATTCGCCGACGGCAATCCGCAGGCGCGCATCATGTTCGTCGGCGAGGCGCCCGGCCGCGAGGAAGATATCGAGGGACGGCCGTTCGTCGGCCGCTCCGGCCAATTGCTCGACCGGATGATCGGCGCGATCGGGCTTGATCGCAGCACCGCCTACATCGCCAACGTCATTCCGTGGCGGCCGCCTGGCAACCGCACCCCGACGCCGCAGGAGACGCAAATCTGCCTGCCGTTCATTCAGCGCCAGATCGAACTGGTGAATCCCGGACATATTGGTGACGCTCGGCAATCCTTCGACGCAAACGCTGTTACAGACGCGCGACGGCATCATGAAAACCCGCGGCAGGTGGTTCGATTACGACACCGGCACGCGCAAGATCCGCGCGATGGCGACGTTCCATCCGGCGTATCTTTTGCGCTCGCCATCCTACAAGCGGCTGGCGTGGCAGGACCTGCGCGCCATCGCGGTGGCGCTGAATGAGGGATCGTCATCCTGAGGTGATCGCCAGACGCTGCGTCTGCAGCGTCCCTTGGGCGGGCCTCGCAGGATGGATGTCAGTCGCCGCCGCCCTTCGCGGCGCGCATGATAGAGCGCGCACCTCGGGGTGACGGCTTCTTCACGACCCCTTTGGCCGCACAATGGCCCAGCCGATCAGCAGCGGCGGTTGCCGGCCGGATACCAGCCGATCGAACGGACGCGGCAATTCCGGCGCGAGACCCGGAAACCGCTTGGCGATGTCGGCCGGCGGCGTGCCGACGGTATCGGAGGCGCGCCACACCACCACGCCGCCGGTCTCGTTGAATTTCGCGAGATTGATCCAGGGCGTTCGCTCCGGGGTGGCATCGAGCAGGACTTGTGGCCGGCTGGAGCCCATTCCAATCAGCGTGGCGATCTGCGGATCTCCTGCCACCGCCCGCAAAGGGCGGTTGGTTCGGCGTTCGAAACTGTCGCCGAAAAATCGCGCGATGGCGGTTGAAGGCAGGGAAGTTGCCACTTCGGCGCCGCCGATCCACGGCAGAAACAACGTCGTCACGATCGCGGCGATCGCAGGCGCTACCAGCGCCAGCGCCCATGCCGTGCGCAGAATTCGCTGCCGGCGCAATTGCACCAGTTCTCCGATCCGCAACGATCACCGCCAGTCCCGACATCAGCAGCGCGATCCCTGCGCCGCCCGGCACGCGATCGAAATTGTACAACCCTGCAACCAGGCTTCCGGCAATGCCCGGCGCCAGCGCAAAGAAATACACAAATCGCCGTGCGAGCGGATCGACCGGAGGCCGGAAGATGATCGGCGCATCATCCGGATTGCGCGTGAACCGGCCGTAATTCAGGATAACAAGCAGCGGGACAGCGGACACCGTCAGCAGCAAGGCGCCGAGCAATTTGCCCCAATGAACCACCCTTTCGCTCAGCTGCGAAATCGCGGGCAGTTGCGGCAATGCCAGCACGTCGGCGCGGATCAGCCAGATGGCATAAGGCAGCGCCAATACGACAATCACAAGCAGCGCGAACAGCGGATCGAACGACATCAGCGTCCGCCGTCCGCGCGCCGTCGCCACCGCAAAGCCGATCAGCAGCAGCAACAGGCCGACCGCGGCCGAGGTCGTCAGCAGCAGCAGTCCGACTTCGATCGAGAGCGCGAACCATGCATTGCGACGATTTTGACCCAGCACCTGCCACGAATGCAGCAGCACCAGCGCCCACAGCGGCCGCGCCAGCACCAGCGGTCCGAATTCCACGCCGGGAGAACTGAACGCAAAAACCGTCAGCGTCAGTAATACCACAAGCACCGCTTGCTGGCCGCCGACAATGGCGCGCGCCAAGAGATACAGCGTCCAGAACGTCGCGATAAAACAAAGCTGCGCCAAGAGATAGACGCCGAAGATGTTATTGCCCGCCGCGCGAAACGCGATATCGGCGAGCCAGAACGCCAAGGGCGGACCGAGATCGGTCCCGACCTGATATTCCCGGCCATAGGCCAGCACCGTCGCAAGGTCGCCGGGCGGGCTTCGATACAGCAGCAACGGCAGGATCAGCCACAGCGCCGCCTGAAACGCGATCACGATCCCCACGATCAGCCGGGGCCGCGCACGGATCAGTTCGATGATAAGGGACGTGAAACGCATGCGCTTGCGGCCAAGGAAGGGATGTTGCGCAAGGTGATAAGGCGCGCAGGCGGCGGAGGCAACTCAGGGCGCGGGCGAAACCTCGACGACGATGCTCGCCTCGATCGCAACGAGGCGGCCCGCGATGGCGATCGATTCGTGCTTCTCGCGCGCGGCGGTCACCGGCGCGAAGAAACGGCGATGATGCACGGTCGGCCCGAGCCGGTCCAGCGCCTCCAGATGCTCGGGAACGCTGTAGCCTTTATGAGACTCGAAACCGTAGCCGGGGCAATCCTGCGCCAGCTTGCACATCAGCCGGTCGCGCGAGACTTTGGCGATGATCGACGCCGCCGCGATCGACATCACCAGACCGTCGCCGCCGATCACGGCGTCGCAATCGCAGGAGGTATCCAGCTTGTCGCGGCCATCGACGAACACATGCTTCGGCATTTCCGGCAACGCATGAACCGCGCGCGCCAGCGCCCACAACGATGCGCGCAGGATATTGTCGCGGTCGATCCGCGCCGGCGACGCAAAAGCCACGGCAAAGGACGCGGTGGCGCAGATTTGCTCGAACAATTCCTCGCGCCGCTCGGGCGTCAGCCGCTTGGAATCGTCGATACCCCGGGGGATGCGCTTGGGGTCGAGAATTACCGCCGCTGCCACAACCGGCCCTGCCAGCGGGCCCCTCCCCGCCTCGTCGCAGCCTGCAACCGGCCAGACGCCGCGCTTGATCAGCGCGCGCTCGCGGCGAAAGCTCGGCGGCGCGATGGCGATGACGCCCTTTGGCAGTTTGGCCTGGGTTTGTTTAGCTTGAGCTTGTTTCGCTTGAGCTTGTTTGGCTTGGCCCGGCTTGGCTTTTTCCCCGAATCATGGGCGGAAGGTGCTGCAGCGAATCCGCCAGCGCAACCGGGAACTTGGCGGGATGCCCGCTATTCAGGCCTGCTTATCCCTTAAAACAAACTCAGCTGCTGCCCGCTACGCTCAGGCCGCGCAAAATGGTCCGTTGTCAGTTTTGAGCGCCGCTTGTTGAGGCCAAGTTTCTCGCAGGCGATCTCGAACCGTCGGCCGATCATCCAGGCCATCGGCCCGGTGCCTTTCATGCGCGTGCCCCACTGCGAATCGTAATCGCGCCCGCCGCGCATGTCGCGGATCAGCGTGAAGACGTGGCGATAGCGGTCGGGATAATTCGCCATCAGCCATTCGCGAAAGAGATCGCGCACCTCGAGCGGCAGCCGCAGCAGCACGTAGGCTGCCTCCTTGACCCCGGCATGAGCCGCCGCATCGAGGATGCGCTCGATCTCGGAGTCGTTCAGCGCGGGGATCACCGGCGCCACCATCACAGTGGTGGGAATACCGGCCTCGGACAATTGCCGCAGCGCATCCAGCCGTTTCGCCGGCGTCGACGCGCGCGGCTCCATGGTCCGCGCGAGTTTCGGATCGAGCGTGGTCACCGACAGCGCGACCTTGGCGAGGCTGCGTTTCGCCATCCGCGCGAGAATATCGATGTCGCGCGTCACCAGCGCCGACTTGGTGACGATGCCGACCGGATGCCCGGCGCGCTCCAGCACTTCGAGGATGCCGCGCATCACCTTCCGCTCGCGCTCGATCGGCTGATAGGGATCGGTATTGGTGCCGATCGCGATCATGCGCGGTTCGTAATTCTCCGCCGCCAGTTCTTTCTCGAGCAGCGCCGGCGCGTCGGGCTTTGCGAACAGCTTGGATTCGAAATCCAGCCCCGGCGAAAGGCCGAGAAAAGCGTGGGTGGGCCGCGCAAAACAATAGACGCAGCCGTGCTCGCAGCCGCGATAGGGATTGATCGAGCGGTCGAAGCCGATATCGGGCGAGTCGTTGCGGGTGATCACCTTTCGCGCGGTATCGACCGCCACGGTGGTCTTGAACGGCGGCAGTTCATCGAGGCTTTGCCAGCCATCATCGAAAACGACGCGCGCTTCGGCCTCGAAGCGGCCGCTGGCGTTGGATTGCGCGCCGCGGCCGCGCCGGCGTTCGCGCTCGATCGCAACGGCGAGTTCGGGAAAGGGAGAAGGCGCACCCGCCGGCTCGGAGGGCGCCGTGACCGGCGGGTGCTTGAGGGCGGCAGAGGATGCTCGACTCATGGCACGAACATAACATGGGATGAGAACAAATCAAGAACAATGTCTCTCTGTTTTTCGCTACGTTGTCTCTCCCGGACTGGGACCGCTGCCGCAAAAAGCTGCAATCCGGCGGGCTGATTTGCATATGACAAGGTGATAACAGTGCGGCGTTTTTCAAAAGGCCAACGAGCCGCCGATGCTGAGCGTGATCATACCGACCGAAGGCCGCGAACAACCCGCGGTCGCAACGCTCGCTGCGCTGGTGCCGGGAGCCGCGGCCGGCGTGGTGCGCGAGGTGCTGCTGGTCGATCGCTCCGGCAGCGGCGTGATCGAGCGCGTTGCCGATGTAGCGGGATGCCGCTTTTTGCCGTTCGATGGCTCTCGGGCCGCAGCCTCGGCGGCCGGCGCGCGTCAGGCACGCGCGCCATGGCTGATGTTCCTGCATGCCGGCGCGGTGCTCGACGCCGGCTGGATCGAGGAAACCGCGCAGTTCATCCAGAGCGTCTCGACCAGCGGCCGACCCCGCGCCGGCGTCTTTCGCTACGCGCGCTCGCCCTATTCGGAAACGCGCCTGCGCGACGGCTTCAAGTTCATCGCACGGATGGTTGCGGGCCCCTCGGCCGATCAGGGATTGCTGATCGCCAGGGATCATTACGACCGGCTCGGCGGCTATCCCGTTAATGCCCGCCGTCCGGAGTCGGGACTGCTGCGGCAGCTCGGCCGTTCATCCCGCACGCAGTTGCGCAGCCGCATCATGATGGTGGCTTAAGCCGCGCGATCTAGACCGAAGAGCCTTTTAGACCGAAGAGCCTTGGGCCTTCGGGCGCCGCAGATGCTCGTCCAGCCGCGGCATGATCTCAACGAAATTGCAGGGCCGGGTCCGATAGTCGAGCTGATGCGCGAGAATGCCGTCCCAGCCGTCGCGGCAGGCGCCGGGCGAACCCGGCAGGCAGAAGATGAAGGTCGCTCCTGCGGTGCCGGCGGTGGCGCGGCTCTGGATCGTAGAAGTGCCGATCTTGGCATGGCTCAGCATGTGAAATGCGATGGAGAAGCCATCCATGCGTTTTTCAAACAGCGGCTCGATCGCTTCCGGGGTGATGTCGCGGCCGGTAAAGCCGGTGCCTCCTGTGGTGATGATGGCGTCGATGCCAGCGTCGGCGATCCATTTTTTCACGATGGCACGGATCGCTTCGACGTCGTCGGTGACGATGTCGCGCGCCGCGAGTTTATGGCCCGCGGCGGTGAGGCGCTCTGACAGCGTTGTGCCGGATTTATCGTCGTCGAGCGAACGCGTATCGGAAATCGTCAGCACCGCGATGTTGAGCGGAATGAAGGTGCGGGGCTCCTCTGATGCGGGCATGATGTTCAACTCTCACTTTCCGCTCGGACGTCATCCTGAAGACGGCAGAACCGGTCACGCTCTCTCAGTTACCCGCCCCGAACGTATTGCATGCCTGCACGGTGCCCTGCTGATAGCCGGTCATGAACCACTGCTTTCGCTGCGCGGCGGAGCCGTGGGTAAATGAATCCGGCACCACGCGGCCCTGCGCCTGTCGCTGCAGCGTGTCGTCGCCGATCGCGGAGGCTGTCGTCAGCGCGGCGTCGATATCGCCCTGCTCCAGGAAGCCCGGCCGCTTCTTCTCTTCGCGGTTGACCCAGACGCCCGACAGACAATCCGCCTGCAATTCGATCTTCACCTGCAAGCCGGTTGGCCTCGACCTTGTCGCCGGCCTGCTGCTGTAGCCGTGTCACGCGGGGCAAAATACCGAGCAGGTTCTGGATGTGATGTCCGGCCTCATGCGCGATGATGTAGGCCGCGGTGAATTTGCAGGCGTTGCCCGAGCAGCCGTGGAAACGCGTCTCGACCTGACGGAAGAATCCGGTATCGAGAAAAATTTGTTTGTCCGGCGGGCAATAGAACGGCCCCATCGCCGCCTGCGCCATGCCGCAGCGGCCGCCATTGGTGGCGTTGCGAAACAGCACGATGCGCGGTCCGGTATACGATTGCCCGCTGGCCTGGAAAATTTCGCTCCAGCGATCGTCGATCTCGCCGAGAATGCCGGAGATCATGCTGCCCATCTCATCCGATGGGCGCGCCGGTCTTGGCGGGCGCGGAGCGGCGGTCGGTCTGATAGCTCGGCGCCTGGCCTTGGCCGCCGGTGAGAATTTCGGCGCCGCCGATCAGGATGCGCGGATCGATGCCGAACGCCCAGCCGACCAGGCCGAGCACGATGACTGTGCCGATGCCCAATCCGCCGCCGCCCATCGGAATTCCGAAACCGCCGCCGCCTCCCATTCCGCCGCCGTCATCGCCGCGCCGGTCGTCGATGTCACTGCTGCGACGGAAATCATCGTAACGCATGGCGGTTTTCCCTCATTCCGATCGAGCCTTAAGCGAAACATGCCGTACACAACGCGGCAAGGGCGCAAAATTTCCATTGCGTTAAGCAATAACCGCCCCGGCAAATATTGCCTAGCATGAATGCCCGCCGTTCACGCATGCGATAACCCGGTGTTTACCTCGCCGCGTCAATGTATCGCCAGTCGGTTGTTTAGTCCCGCGTCGCCGACTGCGTCGCCTGAGTCAGAGTATTTGAGTCATGGTTGTGTCGCGTCGCGGGGCGTCTGCAAAGGCGCCCCGCACTCATTTTGTCTCGCCTTCGAGTGCTCGTATCGTCGTCGGCGATTGCGTCGCCGAAATGTCGAAATTGCCGGCTGGTTCGGTCGATCTGGTGTTTGCAGATCCGCCTTACAACCTGCAGCTCAAGGGCGATCTCAAGCGCCCCGACGAATCCCACGTCGATGCCGTCAACAACGACTGGGACAAGTTCTCTTCGTTCGCCGCCTACGACGATTTCACCCGCGCCTGGCTGCTGGCCTGCCGCCGCCTGATGAAGCCGTCGGCGACGCTGTGGGTGATCGGCTCCTACCACAACATTTTCCGCGTCGGCGCGATCATGCAGGACCTGGGATTCTGGGTTCTCAATGACATCGTCTGGCGCAAGACCAACCCGATGCCGAATTTCCGCGGCCGCCGCTTCACCAACGCGCATGAGACCATGATCTGGGCCGCGCGTGACGAGAAGGCCAAGGGCTACACCTTCAACTATGAAGCGCTGAAAGCCGCCAACGAGGACGTGCAGGCGCGCTCCGACTGGCTGATCCCGCTCTGCACCGGTGACGAACGGCTTAAAGGTAGCGATGGCAAGAAGGTTCACCCGACGCAGAAGCCCGAGGGCCTGCTGGCGCGGGTATTGCTGTCGTCGTCGAAGCCCGGCGATCTCGTGATCGATCCGTTCAACGGCACCGGCACGACAGGCGCGGTCGCCAAGCGGCTCGGCCGCAACTACATCGGCTTCGAACGCGACCAGACCTATGCCGATGCGGCGCAAGCGCGCATCGCCGCGATCGAGCCGCTGCCGGAAGCCACGCTGGCGCCGTTCATGACCGCGCGCGACGCCCCGCGCGTGGCGTTCTCCGAACTGATCGAGCGCGGCATGATCTTGCCCGGCGCGAAACTCGTCGATTCGAAAAAGCGCCACGGCGCTTTGGTGCGCGCTGACGGCGCGATCATGCTGGGCGACAAGGTCGGCTCGATCCACCGCATCGGCGCGATCGCGCAAGGCGCCGAGGCCTGCAATGGCTGGACCTTCTGGCACGTCGAGACCAAGAAGGGCCTGAAGCTGATCGACGATCTCAGCGCCGAAATCCGCAGCGAGATGGCGGCCGTCTGAAGTTCGGCCGCTTCGCTTCGGGATCGTTCATCCCGTTGCCCTCCACTTCCTCTCGTGTCATGACCTCGATCAAATTCGGGGGAAACCATGACCGTGCTCATCGCCGGCGGCGGTATTGGCGGGCTGACGCTCGCGCTCAGCCTGCACCAGATCGGCGTACCCTGCCGCGTGTTCGAGAGCGTGTCTGCGCTAAAGCCGCTCGGCGTCGGTATCAATGTGCTGCCGCATGCGGTGCGCGAGTTGATCGAACTCGGCCTGCTCGACGAACTGGACTCCTGCGGCGTGCGCACGCGCGAGCTGGCGTTCTTCTCCAAGCACGGCAAGCCGATCTGGAGCGAACCGCGCGGGCTGGAGGCCGGCTACAAATGGCCGCAGTTCTCGATCCATCGCGGTAAACTGCAGCAAATCTTGCTCGATGCCGTGACCGAACGGCTGGGCACCGACAACGTTCTCACCAGTCATCATATCACCGGGTGGTCGGAAACTCCCGAGGGCATTCGCGCCGACTTCATCGACAGGGCCACCGGAAAATCCGCAGGGAGTTACGACGGCACCTTGCTGATCGCCGCCGACGGCATCCATTCGGCGATCCGCGAAAAGCTTTATCCGCAGGAAGGCCCGCCGCTGTGGAACGGCCGGGTGCTCTGGCGCGGCGTCACGTCGAGCGACGCGTTCCTGAGCGGCCGCACCATGATCATGGCCGGCCATGAAGTGCTGAAATTCGTCTGCTATCCGATTTCGCAGGAGCCCGACGCGTCAGGCAAATTCCTGATCAACTGGGTCGCCGAACGCCACATGCCGCCAAGCTATCAATGGCGCCGTGAGGATTACAACCGCACCGCACGTCTCGACGAATTTCTGCCGTGGTTCGAGGACTGGCGCTTCGACTGGCTCGACGTGCCCGGCCTGATCCGCAATTGCGAGCACTCCTACGAATATCCGCTGGTCGATCGGGATCCTCTAACGCAATGGAGTTTCGGGCGCGTGACGCTGATCGGCGACGCCGCGCATCCGATGTATCCGATCGGCTCCAACGGCGCATCGCAGGCCATTCTCGATGCCCGCGTGCTGACGCGCGAGATTTTGAACCACGGCGAAGTGCCGGCGGCGCTCGAAGCCTATGAAGCCGAACGCCGGCCAGCCACTACGGACCTCGTGATGCTGAACCGCCGCAACGGACCGGAGCAGGTGATGCAGATCGTCGAGGAGCGCGCGCCGGACGGATACGGCGTCGTCACCGACGTGCTGTCGCAGCAGGAACTGGAAGACATCGCCGCCAACTACAAGCGCGTTGCCGGATTTCAGGTCGAAGCCCTCAACGCCCGGCCGCCGATCGTGCCGACGCCGGAAGTGCCGCAGATTTCAGCGCGGGATAGGCCGGATCGTTTGTTTCTCTACAACCTGACGCCTCGAACAGAGGGAGCGTCACATGCTGAAATTCTACTTCAACGGTTCGCCCAATCCGACCAAGGTTGCGCTCTTCCTCGAGGAGTCGGGCATCCCCTACGAACCGATACCGGTCGACACCCGCATGGGCGATCAGTTCAAGCCGGAATATCTCGCCGTCAATCCGAACGGCAAAGTGCCGGCGATCGACGACGACGGCGTCAAGGTATTCGACTCAAACGCGATCCTGCTCTATCTCGCCGAGAAGACCGGAAAATTCCTGCCATCCAATACTCCGGCCAATCGCGCGGAGCTGTTGTCCTGGCTGATGTTCGTCGCCACCGGCGTCGGCCCGTTCTCAGGGCAGGCCGTGCACTTCAAGCACTTCGCGCCGGAGAAAGTCGACTACGCGCATAACCGCTATCAATTCGAGGCGCAGCGCCATTACGGCATCCTCAACGATCATTTGGCCAAGCGGCGATACATGGTCGGCGATACCTACACCATCGTCGACATGGATGTCTGGGGCTGGGCACGCATGGTGCCGTTCATTCTGGGAGACGACGCGTTCTCGAAATTTCCGAACGTGAAGCGGCTGCTCGATGAAGTCTCCGCGCGGCCGGCGGCGGCGAAGGCGATCGCGCTGAAGGACAAGTTCAAGTGGAAGGCGGAAATGGATGACGAGGCGCGCCGCAACATGTTCAAGCACCTCGGGATGAAGGCAGCTTGATTACCGGGACCGCGGCGCTGGGTATAGTCAGCCCAGCGCCCGCAACTCGCGCCGCATCACCTTGCCCGTTGCCGTCATCGGCAGCGAATCGGCGAACTGCACGAAGCGCGGATATTCGTGCGCGGCGAGTTGAACTTTCACGAATTCCTGAATTTCGCGCGCCAGCGCGTCGCTCGCTTCAAATCCCGGGCGCAGCACGATCCAGGCCTTGATCGCTTCAGTGCGGATCGGATCGGGTATCCCGACCACCGCCGACAGCGCCACTGCGGGATGCTTCAGCAACGTATGTTCGATCTCCGAGGGCCCGATGCGATAGCCGGCTGAGGTGATGACATCGTCCTCGCGGCTGACGTACCAGAAGTAACCGTCTGCATCCTGCACGCCGAGATCGCCGGTCAGCAGAAATTCGCCGGCATATTTTTTGGCCGTCGCCTCCGGATTGCGCCAGTATTCGATCATGGTACAGGGATTTGGCTGGCGCACGCCGATGATGCCGCGCTCGCCGCGCGGCAATTCACGGCCCTGCTCGTCAACGATGCGAACATCGAAGCCAGGCGTCGCCTTGCCCATCGAGCCCGGCCGAATCGGAAACAGTTTTTCATTGCTGCATACGACGAGATTGCATTCGGTCTGGCCGTAAACCTCGTGGGCCTCGATGCCGAAAGTGGTGCGCACCCAGTCCAGCAATTCCGCGCCGAGCGATTCGCCGCCGGTGAGCATGCTGCGCAAATTGACGCCGGCGGAATTCACATTGGCCAGCCGCATCAGCTTCAACGCGGTCGGCGGCAGGAACACGTTGCGTATCCTGTGATCCGCCATCAGCTGCATCGCGGCCTGCGGCTCGAATTTTTTGGCGCGGTGCCCGAGCATCGGCACGCCGTGATACCAGGATGCAAACAGCGCATTGTACAGCCCGCCGATCCACGCCCAGTCCGCCGGTGTCCACATCATGTCACCAGGTTTCGGCAGGAAGTCGTGCACCATCTCCACGCACGGCAGATGCCCGAGCAACGACCGGTGCGCGTGCAGCGCGCCCTTCGGATTTCCCGTGGTGCCTGAGGTATAGATGATGATGGCGGGATCGTCGGCTGATGTGTCGATGGTGGTGAAGTGTTCGGATGCCGCCTTGAGCGCGGACCAGAATGATTTCGCGCCGGCAGGAGCTGTGCCTGACGTGACGTAGATATTTTTCAGCTCTGGCAGTCGCTCTCGAATTTTGGCGAGTTTCTCCCAGCCGCCCTCATCAGTAACGATGGCCTTGGCGCCGGAATTGGCCAGACGAAACTCAAGCGCGTCCTCGCCGAACAGCGTGAACAGCGGCACCGAGACGAGACCCGAACGAAACGCCGCCAGATGCACGACGGGCAGTTCGACCGATTGCGACAGAAACACCGCGACGCGATCGCCACGCGTCAACCCGTCGGCCTTCAGCACATTGGCGAAGCGGCATGACAGCGCGCGCATCTCGTCGAACGAGGTGCGCGTCGTGCCGCCATCCTCGTCAACATAAACCAGCGCCAGTTTGCCGGAGCCGTCAGCATGACGGTCGCAGCATGCGGTGGCGATGTTGAACCGCGCCGGGATATCCCAGCGGAAATCGCGATAGAGGTGATCGTAGTCGGTGAGCATGCGGGAGCCTCGCTTACCCGCTCCCCGCTACGGGTCCGAGCAGCGGCTGAGGGACCTCGATGTCAGCGAACGCTCACGGGTCAGCGTCTACCCGCGGCGAGCGAGGTCAAGTCAGCGCCGCCTTCACCATGCCGCTGGCCTTGCCGAAATCCATCTGGCCGGCGTATTTCGCCTTCAGTGCGCCGATGACCTTGCCCATGTCCTTGATTCCCGCTGCATCGGTCTCGGCAATGACAGCCGCGATCGCAGCCTTCACATCGTCTTCCGACATCTGCTTCGGCAGATAGGCCTGGATGATCGCGATCTCCTCACGTTCCTGATCGGCGAGTTCGGCGCGGCCACCCTTGTCGTACAGCTCGACCGATTCCTGGCGCTGTTTGATCATTTTCTGGAACACGCCCAGCAAATCAGCATCTGACAGCGGCGGCTTGCCCTGCCCGCGCGCCTCGATGTCGGCGTTCTTGATGGTC
This sequence comes from uncultured Alphaproteobacteria bacterium, assembly GCA_963723625.1. Classification (GTDB taxonomy): domain Bacteria; phylum Pseudomonadota; class Alphaproteobacteria; order Rhizobiales; family Xanthobacteraceae; genus Bradyrhizobium. The sequence goes on along the minus strand of CAVRRK010000008.1, from coordinate 487,911 downwards.
GAATTGACCATGCGCAGCGTGGAGAGCTTGCGCTCTTCCTTGGCCCGCATCGCATCCTTGACGGCGTTGTTGATGTCGTCGCGCAGCATGATGTTCTCCTGGGCGCAGCTTAGCCGATCAAATAGCAGGGAACACCAGTTAATCAACACGATACCGCTTTGACGGAAGCGCGCCTGATCACTATGTAATGCGCTCATGACATCGACAGAAAACGCTTCAGCCTGGCCGGACCTCAAGCCGACCGCGCTCCTGGTGCTTGCCGACGGAACTGTGCTGGAAGGCTTTGGCCTCGGCTCGGAAGGAACTGCGGTGGGCGAAGTCTGCTTCAACACTGCGATGACCGGCTACGAGGAGATCCTCACCGATCCCTCCTATGCCGGGCAGCTCATCACCTTCACGTTTCCGCATATCGGCAATGTCGGCACCAACGACGAAGACATCGAGACGGTGAACATGGCGGCGACGCCGGGCGCGCGCGGCGTGATCCTTCGTTCCGCCATCACCGATCCCTCGAACTACCGCGCCACGCGCGATCTCGACCAATGGCTGCGCGCGCGCGGCATCATCGGCCTTTCCGGCATCGACACGCGAGCGCTGACGGCGCTGATCCGCAACAAGGGCATGCCGAATGCCGTGATCGCGCACGCCAAGGACGGCAAATTCGATCTCAAAGCGCTGAAGCAGGAAGCGCGGGAATGGCCGGGCCTCGAAGGCATGGATCTCGTGCCGATGGTCACCTCCGGCCAGCGCTTCACCTGGGATGAAACGCCGTGGGCGTGGGAAAAAGGTTTTGGCCGCCAGGATAAACCTGAGTTCAACGTCGTCGCGATTGACTACGGCATCAAGCGCAACATCCTGCGGCTCCTGGCCGGCGAAGGCTGCAAGATCACCGTGGTGCCCGCGACCACTTCAGCTGAAGACATTCTGGCGATGAAGCCGGACGGCGTGTTCCTGTCCAATGGTCCGGGCGATCCCGCGGAAACCGGCAAATACGCAGTCCCCGTGATCCGGCAGGTGATCAACTCGGGCACGCCGACGTTTGGGATTTGTCTGGGCCATCAGATGCTGGGACTCGCGGTGGGCGCCAAGACCATGAAGATGCATCAGGGCCATCACGGCGCCAACCATCCGGTGAAGGACGAGACGACCGGCAAGGTCGAGATCACCTCGATGAACCACGGTTTTGCGGTCGATCAGGCGACGCTGCCGAAAGGCGCGACGCAGACGCACATCTCGCTGTTCGACGGCTCCAATTGCGGCATCCAGCTTGAAGGCAAGCCGGTATTCTCGGTGCAATATCACCCGGAGGCGTCGCCCGGCCCGCGGGACTCGCATTATTTGTTCAAGCGGTTTGCCGAACTGATGCGGGCGAACAAGGCGGGGTAGAGCGCGTCCTCGTCTCGTCAGACGCTGCGCGGCACGAAGTGACGCCGCTGCTCGTCATGCCGGGCTTGACCCGGCAATCCATGTCTTTTGAAGAATGCATGGATGCCCGGATCAAGTCCGCCTGACGGAAAAATTGTGGCGCAGCGAATGACCTCTTAGTATGATGCCCATCATCACAAGAGACATCGTCCCATGAACGACACCACTGCCCCTATCGAATACGGCGTTACGCCGACCGACGTGATGGCGTCGATGGCCGGCATCGATTTCGTCCGCGCGATATTCAGCGGCAAACTACCCGCGCCGCCGATCATGCAGACGATCGAGCCGTTCGACTCCACCGCGGAGCCCGGCCACGTCGTGATGCACAGCATCCCCGGCCTGCGCCACTACAATCCGATCGGCGTGGTGCACGGCGGCTACGCCGCGATCTTGCTCGATTCCGCGATGGGTCTTGCCGTGCACACAACGCTGCCGCCGGGCACGGGCTACACCACGCTGGAATTCAAGATCAGCTTCATCAAAGCGATGACTGAGGATACCGGTGCGGTATGTACCGAGGGCAAAATCCTCAACGTCGGACGCCGCGCCGCCACCGCGGAGGCGCGCATCACCGACGCTAAAGGCCGCCTGCTCGCACACGCGACGACGACGTGCCTGGTGTTCGAAATCCCGAAGGCGTAGGCGCGCGCGTTATTTGCTCTGCGCGGCTTTGCGCTCCACGAAGGTCTTGCCGCCCTTCATCTTGTGGGCAAGCGGCGCCTCGTTGATCTGAATCACGACGGCGTCGGCCTCGACGCCGAGGTTCTTCACCAGCGCCTGCGTGATGTCGCGCATCATGCCAGCCTTCTGCTCATTGGTGCGGCCTTCGGCCATGCTGATGGTGATCTCGGGCATTTTAGTCTCTCCCCTTGCTCTTGCGACTCTTGCTACGAAACGAACCTCATCCTGAGGAGCGCGCTTTTGCACGCGTCTCGAAGGACGCGTATTTGCCATCATGGTTCGCAACGGCGCAAGAGCGCCTCCTCACGATGAGGCTTAATTCCACTTCACCTCATGCCGCGCCAGAACCTCGCGCACCTTGGCGACAAGATCGCCCTGCGGCACGGCCTCTTGTGCGGCGGCCTTCTTCTTCAGATATTCGTCCCGGTCGGTAATATCGGCGCCGATGGCGCGGCCCGCAATCAAATCCTGCACGATGACATGCGGCCCGTCCGCGTGTTCGCGCTCGTTCGATCCTTGCACGATCGCGCACGGCGAGTTTCGCGCGTCGGCGTATTTGAGCTGGTTGCCCATGTTCTTGGGGTTGCCGAGATAAAGTTCGGCGCGGATGTTTTCGTTGCGCAGTGCCGCAACCATTTTCTGATAATCGGCGATGCGATCCTTGTCGAACACCGTGACCACGACCGGACCGAACGCAACGGCTTGGGCTTGTCCTTGTTGAGATGCTCAAGCGCGGCCTGCAGCCGCGACACGCCGATGGAAAACCCCGTCGCCGGCACCGGCTCGCCGCGAAAGCGCGACACCAGCCCATCATAGCGCCCGCCGCCGCCGACCGAGCCGAAGCGCACGGGCCGGCCTTTTTCGTCTTTGGTTTCGAGCAGGAGTTCGACTTCGTAGACCGGGCCGGTGTAATATTCGAGGCCGCGAACGACGGAAGGATCGATGTGAATGCGATCGATCCATATCCGGCACGCGGCTAACTATGTCTTCAATTCGCAGATGTTCGATCACAGCTCATGCGCGACGCATTCATGACGCGAACTTTGCTAGTTTCCCGAAGATCCGCAACGTCGACCATCTTAGCTCACGCTTAGCCATTGCGTCCGCGTATCCATCGTCGCCTTGCTCCGAAGACACTCAGATTGATAACTGCGACTGATTTGATTCCTCTGTCACAGAGCCGGCGCCTTTAGTGAAATCTCCTGCTCTTCGTCCTTTCACGACCTTCGCCAAGAAGTTGCTGCACACCTTCGCACTGCCGAAACCGATCCAACTTATCGATCGCACGCAGCACCGTCAGCCGTCGTCCAGCATTCTCATCGCCGCCGAGACCGATGCTCTCCATCACGCCATCGAGCACCTTGCGGTTGTTGACCTTCACAACATAGCTGCCGCGCGGAATTCCCAACGCTTCCATCGTATCCGCGGCCATCATGCACATCTCGGCGTCGGCGGCGGGCGAGGCGCTAGCCCACCGTGTCGGCGTCGAACTGCATGAACTGGCGAAAGCGTCCCGGTCCCGGTTTCTCGTTGCGGTAGACGTAGCCCGCGCGGTAGCTGCGATAGGGCTTTGGCAGCGCGTCGAAATTCTCGGCGACGTAGCGCGCCAGCGGCGCGGTCAGGTCATAACGTAATGAAATCCACTGCTCGTCGTCGTCCTGGAACGAGAACACGCCCTCGTTGGGGCGGTCCTGATCGGGCAGAAACTTTCCCAACGCGTCGGTGAATTCCATCGCCGGGGTTTCCACCGGCTCAAAACCGTAGCGCTCGAAAACCTCGCGGATTTTGTCGACCATGGCGCGGGTCGCGGCGATCTCGGCGGGGCCGCGATCGGCCAAGCCACGCGGCAGCCGCGCGCGCAGTTTCTGCGGTTTTTTGGGTTTGTCGGCCATCCGCGGGTTGGTATCAGCCAGGGGAAATGCGGCAAGGCGGCCTTCCTCAAATCCGCCGCTCTGGTCTGCGATAAATCACGCCGTTGTCGGTTTCGGACCGGCGGCGAAGCTGATAGCGTGGCACACAATCGATCAAGCCCGAACCGCAAGAGGCATCCATGTTAGACAAGAGCCCGCCCCGCCCCGCCGTCAGCGTGCCGAACGATCTCGCCGCGCACTGGATGCCCTTCACTGCCAATCGTGCCTTCAAGAAGGCGCCGCGGCTTTTGGCCGGCGCCAAGGACATGCATTACTTCACCGTCGACGGCCGCAAGATCATCGACGCCGCCGCGGGCATGTGGTGCTGCAACGCCGGCCACGGCCGCAGCCAGATCGCCGAGGCGATCGGCAAGCAGGCCTTGGCGCTGGATTACGCGCCGCCTTTCCAGTTCGGCATTCCCCAGGCGTTCGAGCTCGCAAGCCGCATCGTCGATCTCGCGCCGGATGGCTTCGACCATGTGTTCTTCTGCAATTCCGGGTCGGAAGCCGCCGACACCGCGCTGAAGATCGCGCTGGCGTATCACCAGGCCAACGGCCAGGGCACGCGCACGCGGCTGATCGGCAGGGAGCGCGGCTATCACGGCGTCGGCTTCGGCGGCACGTCCGTCGGCGGCATCGTCAACAACCGCAAAATGTTCGGCACGCTATTGGCCGGCGTCGATCATCTGCCCGCGACCTATGATCGCGAGAAGCAGGCCTTCAGCAAGGGCGAGCCGGAATACGGCGCGCATTTCGCCGACGAACTGGAGCGTCTGGTCAACCTGCACGGCGCATCCACCATCGCCGCCGTCATCGTCGAGCCGATGGCGGGATCGACCGGCGTGCTGCCGCCGCCCAAAGGCTATCTCAAGCGGCTGCGCGAGATCACGCAAAAGCACGGCATCCTGCTGATCTTCGACGAGGTCATCACCGGCTATGGCCGGCTCGGCTATGCCTTTGCCGCGGAACGCTACGGCGTGCTGCCGGATATGCTGACCTTCGCCAAGGGCATCACCAATGGCGCGGCGCCGATGGGCGGCGTGCTGGTGCGCGACACCATCCACGACGCCTTCATGAGCGGCCCCGAGCACGTCGTGGAACTGACCCACGGCTACACTTACTCGGCGCATCCGATCGCCTGCGCCGCGGCGCTGGCGACGCTGGACATCTACCGCGATGAAAAACTGTTCGAGCGCGCCAAGAAGCTGGAGCCTGTTTTTGCCGACGCCGTGATGAGCCTGAAGGGCGAGCCGAATGTGGTGGATATCCGCACCATAGGTCTGACCGCGGGCATCGATCTTAGTCCCAACAAGGACGGTCCCGGCAAGCGCGGCTTCGACGGGCTCAACAGCGCGTTCCACGACAACGACATGATGCTGCGGGTGGCCGGCGATACGCTGGCGCTGACGCCGCCGTTGATCGTCAGCGAGGATCAGATCGGCGAAATCGTCGAGAAGGTCGCGAAGGTGATCCGCGCGGTAGCTTAATCAGCGCTTTTGCGACCCGCGATATTCCGGATCAGCATTGTGAATGATACCAATCTTTGGTATCATTCAACTGAGGTATCCGGTGTCAAAAAATACATCATTCAGCTTGGGTGATCATTTCACCACGTTTATCGATGATCAGGTCGAGGACGGCCGCTATGGCAGTGCCAGCGACGTCGTTCGTGCTGCGCTTCGGTTGCTTGAGCAACAGGAGACAAAACTTGCGGCGCTTCGTGCTGCGCTCGTCGAGGGCGAGAATAGCGGCCCATCAAGCGCGTTCAATTTCGAGGAATTTATCACCCGCAAGCGCGAGGCCAAATCGCCCACGCGATGAGCGATTATGTCCTCTCACCCCGCGCGCAACGCGATATCGCAGATATCTGGGACTTCACCGCATCTCGCTGGAACCTGCAGCAGGCTGAAGCTTACGTTCGACAAATCCAGGTAACGATAGAGTTGGTCGCGGCCAAGCCGGAAATCGCTCACTCATGTGACCATATCCGTCCTGGGTATTGGAAATACAGGGCGGGTTCACACGTCCTGTTTTTCCGGCGGACTGAAGGCGGCATCGACATCATCCGCATCCTGCATGGCGGCATGGACTTCGAACAGCATCTTTAAAAGCTGACATCACCTCACCTAATCATCCCAATCCCACCACGATAAAAGAAGACGCGCCCGCCGAATCAACAATAATGCTAGAGTCGGCCAGTTGAGCTGGGGACGCTTGCGTTAGATGATCCGCATATCCACGATTTTCGTCGCCATCTGCATGGTTCTGGTCGCAGCTTCGCTCGGCCTGATCCTGTATTCGGTAGCGGGAATCAGCGGCTCGGAATCCGCCATCGTGGCGCTGACCGCGCTGACCTTCCTGATCCTCTACAATGCCGTGTCGATGCGGCTGCGCGACCGCACCGATGTCGGCAGCCAGATTGCGGATCTGTCGCGCGGGACCTCCGACATCGCGCGCCAGATCGCCGAATTCGGACGCCGCCTTGCCGCGGTCGAAGGCCGGGTGGTGTCGGCGAATTCGACCGGTCAGGACCGCATCCAGACCGTGATCGGAGAAATCAATGAGCTTGGCGTACTGGTAAAACAGCTCGCGGTCTCCGTCGCCGGCCACGACGATCTGCTCTCGTCTGGCGTGCTGGCCGCGCCGCCGATCGATCCGCATCGGGAGCAGTCGCTCCCGACGAACATCGCTGATGCCGGCGGTAACGCAGGCCCCGCATCGCCCCGCACCGAGACGCAAATCCTCGCCGCAGTAAAGCAGGCAATCGAGAGCAACCAGATCGAGATTTATCTGCAGCCGATGGTGACGCTGCCGCAGCGCAAGGTAAGGTTCTACGAAGCGGTGACGCGGATACGCGACGACAAGGGACAAATCCTTACCGCCGACGATTTCATCGCCACCGCCGAAGCCGCCGGACTGATGGGCCGGATCGATCACATGGTGATGCTGCGCTGCGTGCAGGTGCTGCGGCGGCTGCTGGTCCGCAACAAGGAAGTCGGTGTGTTCTGCAATATCGCGGCGGCGACGCTGGGCGATGCAGAAGCATTTGCACCGTGTCTCGATTTCCTCGAAGCCAACCGCGCGCTTGCCTCATCCTTTGTGCTGGAATTCAAGCAAACCACGCTGCGCAATCTGGGTCCGGTCGAGACCGAGCATCTCGCGGCGTTGGCGCACCGCGGCTACCGCTTCTCGGTCGACCATGTCACCGATCTTCGGATCGAACCGCGCGAGCTCGCCGATCGCGGCATCGGCTTCATCAAAGTGCCGGCTGCTCTATTGCTGGATCCGAAGCAAAACTCCGTATCCGACATCCATCCTTCAGACCTGTCGGATTTGCTTGGCCGGTTCGGTGTCGATCTCGTCGCCGAGCGCATCGAGGGCGAACGCGCCGTCGTCGACCTGCTCGACTACGACGTGCGGTTCGGGCAGGGCTTCCTGTTCGCGGCACCGCGGCCGTTGCGGCCGGAGGCCACCTCTGCTAACGGCGGGGCTTCTCCCAACAGCCCCCAGGATACCAATGTCTCCAGCCAGACCACGAAGCCCGATACGCCGCGAATCGAACCGGCGCGGACCTCAGGCAACGCCGCGCTGGCACGCCGCCTCAGCGGCCCGGGCTGATCGGCCGTACGTGCGATGACGGCGCTGCGTTTTATCGAGACGTTGCGCGAACTCGTCGATGGCGTCGACGTCGTGCTTAGCGATATCTGGGGCGTGGTGCACAACGGTCTCGTCGCATTTCCGGAAGCTTGCGAGGCGCTGCACACTTTTCGGGCCAATGGGGGAACGGTAATCCTCATCACCAACGCACCGCGCCCCGCGGATTCGGTGCAGCGGCAGCTCCGCAAACTTGGCGTCCCCGACGACACCTACGATGCCATCGTCAGCTCCGGCGATTTGACCAGGTTGTTTGTTGCCGAACACCCGGGCCAGAAGGTCTATTGGCTCGGCCCGGAGCGCGACAATTCGATTCACCGCGGATTAGATCCGGTGCTCGCGCCGCTGGCGGAAGCAGATTACATCGTCTGCACCGGACCGTTCGACGATGAAACCGAATCTGCCGAAGACTACCGCGAAATGCTACTGCAGGCGCGCGCGCGAAAGCTCACGCTGATCTGCGCCAATCCGGACATCGTGGTCGAACGCGGCGATCGCCTGATCTACTGCGCCGGCGCGATCGCGGAACTCTATCGCGAACTCGGCGGCGAGGTCATCTTTTACGGCAAGCCGCACCGGCCGATCTATGACCGCGCCATGGCGCTCGCGGTCGAACGCCGCGGACACGCGACACCGCTCGACCGCGTGCTCGCCATCGGCGATTCAGTGCGTACCGATCTGGCCGGAGCGCACGCATTCGGAATCAAATGTCTGTTCGTGACCCGGGGCATTCACGCAGGCGATTTTGAGGGCATCGATCAACTCGACCCAGCCTCGGTGAAAGAACTATTTGGTCACCCGCCTTTGGCGCTGATCCGCGAGTTGCGGTGGTAGGGCAGCAAAGCCGCGGCTAGCTCGCTGCCGTGTTACGCAATCGCCATTGCCGGGAATACCGCGTCGATTTTGGTCTTCAGCGTGGCGGCATTGAACGGCTTGACGATATAATTATTCACGCCGGCTTCTTTGGCGGCCACGACGTTATCGATCTTTGATTCCGCGGTGATCATGATGAATGGCGTAGTTGAGAGAGCGGGATCGGCGCGCACTTTCAGGAGCAGGTCGTAACCGGTCATCGGTTCCATATTCCAGTCCGAAATCACCAGTCCGTATTTTTGCGCGCGCATCTTGGCGAGCGCCGTCGATCCATCGTTGGCATCGTCGATGTTTTCAAAGCCAAGCTGCTTCAGAAGATTGCGGATGATGCGAACCATGGTGCTGTAGTCGTCAACCACCAGCACCGGCATCGACAAATCAACCGCCATTGAACCCTCCAAACGCACGACAACAGAGCCTGTAAAGCGACCGGAGCTCCCGGTATCCGCCCCTCAAAGCTATCATCGGCCCGTTAAACAGGCCGTTAATTGCTGGCGGTAAAGGCTGCTCAGTTGGAACTGTCCACACCCGCTTGACTTCGCCGCCGCCCGCCCATCACGGTTCCAGTTCCACCTGCCTTTGAGTCTGCGCATTCAAACCATGACGCCCGGTTTTATCATTGTCCGCGACAGCACCCCCGCGGCCGCAATCCCCAAGGGGGCCGTGGTCGCGATGGGCAATTTCGATGGCGTTCATCTCGGCCATCGCGCTGTTATTTCCGCGGCTATCGAGATGGCTCGCACGCTAGGGCGGCCTGCGATGGCGGTGACGTTCGAACCGCATCCGCGCAGCTTCTTCAGCCCGAATACGCCGCAGTTCCGCTTGACCGACGAAACGGGAAAGCTGCGGCTCCTGGCCGGCACGGGCCTCGCCGGCGCCGTGGTGATGACCTTCGACAAGGCGCGCGCGGGCACGACGGCGCAGGATTTCATCCACCACGATCTGATCGGGCGGCTCGGCATCGGCGGCATCGCCGTCGGCTACGATTTTCATTTCGGCAAAGGCCGCGTCGGCTCGCCGGCTTTGCTGGTGAGCGAGGCACCCGGCCTGGGTATTCAGGTGGACGTGCAGCCTCACGTCGACATCGACGAGCGCCCGGTTTCCTCCAGCGCGATCCGCATGGCGCTGGCGGAAGGGCAGATCGATGACGCCACCGCCATGCTTGGCGGACCGTGGTTCATTACCGGCGAAGTGATCCACGGCGAGAAGCGCGGGCGGGAACTCGGCTATCCCACCGCCAATATTCGGCTCGACAGAAGCTGCGGCCTCAAACACGGCATCTACGCCGTGCGGATCGGCCGGGGCCAAGGGAAAGGCGCAGCGTACTTTGACGGCGTCGCCAGTTTCGGCCGCCGGCCCACCTTCGACAACGGCGCGCCGCTGCTGGAAGTCTTTCTGTTCGATTTCAAGGACGATCTTTACGGAAAGACGCTGGATGTCGCGTTCATTGCGTTCATCCGCGACGAACTGAAATTCGACAGCATTGAGGCATTGGTGCGCCAGATGGACGACGACAGCGCCAAAGCGCGTGCCGCGCTGGCCGCGGCCCCCAGCGCGTTCCCGAAGTTGGGAGCGATCGGCTCGTCGCCATAAGCGACGCTGCCCACGCCGGCACAATGCGGCTTTGCGATTCGCTCGGCTGCCTGCTATGGAAAGCGTCATGTTTGCGCGGCGCACCATAATCATTAGCGGCCCGGCTTCCGCCTGAGCTTAAAGCTCGGCGCAAGACCGGACCCTCCTCCGCGAGAAATCGCGTTTCAGCGCCCTCATCAGCCAATCAGAGCATTCATGTCCGACAAGCCGCCAAAATCCGACGCCCCGAAATCTGCTGGGCCAGACTATTCCAAAACGCTGTTTCTGCCGCAGACGGAGTTTCCGATGCGCGCGGGCTTGCCGCAGCGCGAGCCGGAAATCCTCAAGCGCTGGAACGAGATCGGCCTCTACGAGAAGCTGCGCGCCGACGCGCAAGGCCGCGCCAAATTCGTGCTGCATGATGGCCCGCCCTACGCCAACGGCAATATCCATATCGGCCACGCGCTCAATAAAATTCTCAAGGACGTGGTGACCAAGAGCCAGCAGATGCTCGGCTTCGATTCCAACTATGTGCCGGGCTGGGACTGCCACGGCCTGCCGATCGAATGGAAGATCGAGGAAGAGAACTACCGCTCCAAGGGCAAGCAGAAGCCTGACTTCAGGGATTCCGCGGCGATGGTGGCGTTCCGCAGGGAGTGCCGTGCCTACGCCGCGAAGTGGCTCAACGTGCAGCGCGAGGAATTCAAGCGGCTCGGCATCATCGGCGACTGGGATCACCCTTACGCGACGATGGATTATTTTGCGGAGGCTGCGATCGCGCGCGAGCTGATGAAATTCGCCGCCAACGGCACGCTCTATCGCGGCTCGAAGCCCGTCATGTGGAGCGTGGTGGAAAAAACCGCGCTGGCGGAGGCGGAGGTCGAGTACGAGGATTACACCAGCGATACCGTGTGGGTGAAGTTTCCGGTGGCGACTGTTCAAACATCTACGGGTCAAGGAGCGAAGCAGCGATCGTCAAAGACATGGCTCTGATGAAGACGCTTCTGTCGTCATCTGGACCACGACGCCTTGGACACTGCCGGGCAATCGGGCAATCAGCTTTTCATCGAAGATTCACATATGGGCTCTACGCGTGATAGAGCGCCGCGGATGACAACTGGGCAAAGGCCGGCGATCTACATGATCCTGGCCGATAATCTTGCAGCGGATGTATTCAAACAGGCGCGTGTCAGAGCGCTACGAGAAGACTGGCGGATGTCGTGCTGACCGAAGCTGCTCTGCCATCGTGGTTTGCGCCCATCCGTTGACGAGCTCGCTGGGGCTACGATTTCACCGTCCCCCTGCTCGAAGGCGATCACGTCACCGACGATACCGGCACGGGCTTCGTGCACACCGCGCCGGGCCATGGCCGCGAGGACTTTGACATATGGATGGAAAATAAGTCCGATCTTGAAGCGCGCGGTATCAACACGACGATCCCCTACACCGTCGACGAAAACGGCGCGCTGACCGAGCAAGCGCCGGGTTTTACCGGCAAGCGCGTCATCAACGACAAGGGCGAAAAGGGCGACGCCAACGAGGCCGTTATCAAGGCTTTGATCGAAGCCGGCATGCTGCTGGCGCGCGGACGGCTGAAGCATCAGTACCCGCATTCGTGGCGCTCGAAGAAGCCGGTGATCTTCCGCAACACGCCGCAATGGTTCATCGCGATGGACAAGGCGATCGCCGACGGCGGCAAAGCCAAGTCCGGCGATACGCTCCGCGCCCGCGCGCTGCACGCCATCTCGGTAGCGCAATGGGTGCCGCCGTCAGGCCAGAACCGCATCAACGGCATGATCAACTCGAAGCCCGACTGGGTGATCTCGCGGCAGCGCGCCTGGGGCGTGCCGATCGCGGTGTTCGTGCGCGAGAAGGGCGACGGCTCCGCCGAAATCCTGCAGGACGAAATCGTCAATCAGCGCATCGCGGAGGCCTTCATGCAGGAAGGCGCCGACGCCTGGTACATGGACGGCGCGCGCGAGCGTTTTCTCGGGTCCCGCGCCTCGGAAGAATGGAAAAAGATCGACGACATCTGCGACGTCTGGTTCGACTCCGGCTCGACCCACGCCTTCGTGCTGGAAGACAAGCAGAATTTTCCGCAGCTCGGCACCATCGTTCGCAAGATGGATGGCGGCGCGGATACCGTGATGTATCTGGAGGGCTCGGACCAGCATCGCGGCTGGTTCCAGTCATCGCTGCTCGAGAGCTCCGGTACGCGCGGAGGCGCGCCGTTCGACGTGGTGCTGACGCACGGCTTCACGCTCGACGAGAACGGCCGCAAGATGTCGAAGTCGCTCGGCAACACCACCGAGCCGCAAAAGATCATCGCGCAGTCAGGCGCCGATATCCTGCGGCTATGGGTGTGCGCGACCGACTATGCGGACGACCAGCGCATCGGCCCGGAAATCCTCAAGAACACCATCGAGACCTATCGCAAGCTGCGCAACTCCGTGCGCTGGATGCTCGGCACGCTGCATCACTTCAAGCCGGACGACGCGGTCGATTTCGCTGACATGCCCGAACTGGAGCGGCTGATGCTGCACGCGCTTGCGCAGCAGAGCGCCATCGTGCGCCGCGCTTACGCGGAGTTCGATTACAAGACGGTAGTTGCGAGTCTGTCGGCGTTCATGAACACCGAGCTGTCGGCGTTCTATTTCGACATCAGAAAAGACACGCTGTATTGCGATCCGCCGTCGTCGATGGCGCGCAAGGCCGCGCTCACCACCATCGACATCATCTGCGACGCGATCCTGAAATGGCTGGCGCCGGTGTTGAGTTTCACCGCCGAAGAAGCATGGCGAATGTACAAGCCGGACGCCGAGCCATCGGTTCACCTCACGCAGTTTCCTGAAGGCTTCGATGCGTATCGCGACGAGGCGCTCGCCGCGAAGTGGGACATCATCCGCAATGTCAGGCGCGTCGTCACCGGCGCGCTTGAAGTCGAACGCGCCGCCAAGCGCATCGGTTCGTCACTGGAGGCGTCGCCGCTGGTCTATGTCTCTGACAAGGCGATCTTCGATACGCTGTTCGACGTCGACCTCGCCGAGATTTGCATCACGTCGAACGCGATGGCGACAAACGAGGATGCCCCGGAGCAAGCGTTCACGCTGAGCGACGTCCCCGGTGTCGCGGTGGTCGTCGAAAAGGCTGTGGGCACCAAATGTGCGCGGTCGTGGAAAATTCTGCCTGACGTCGGCGACGACCCGGAATATCCCGATGTGTCGTTGCGCGATGCCCAGGCGCTGCGCGAATGGAAGACGATGGGAATCGGCTCGGTGTCATGACCTCCCGCCTCCGCGCCGGCATCCTGACCGCGATCGCGGTCCTGATCGCCGACCAGGCATCAAAACTCTGGCTCCTGTTCGTGTTCGATATCGGCCGCCGCGGGACGGTCAGCGTCACGTCGTTTTTCGATCTGACGCTCGCCTGGAATATCGGCATCAGCTTCGGCTGGTTTCAGAGCGAAAGCGCCCTCACCCAGGCGATCCTGCTCGTCATCAAGATCGTAGCGGTAATTGTTTTGTCCATCTGGATGGCTCGCTCGCACACCCGCACTGCCACCGTCGCGCTGGGTGCGATCATTGGCGGCGCTATCGGCAATGGCATCGATCGCCTGGCCTATGGGGCGGTGGTCGATTTTGCCCTGTTCCACGTCCAGATCGGCGGAAATACCTTCAACTGGTATGTTTTCAACCTTGCCGATGCGGCAATTGTTGTCGGGGTGGCGGCTCTGTTGTATGACTCCTTCCTGAACGCCCCTGCCGTAAAAGCGCCCTGATCCCGGCCGAAACGACACCCGCGGCCTGGGCGCGCTGAAATGGCGATGGCGCGCAGAATATTAACGGGAACAGCGCGATGCCCCAGATCAAAGCCAGCCATTCGAGCCTTTCGATTGGGGAGAATTCATTGCAGCTCCTGCTTCGGACGTTTCGGCTGTCCGCCGTCGTAGTGGGCATTGGTATTGTCGTCGCAGGTGGCGTGGCGCGCGCCCAGGATGAGGACGACGACAGGTCCTTCGAAGAAAGAATAATGGACAACTTGATGGCCGGTCTCGGCGGCACCAACATGGAAAACCGCGGCATCGAATATCGCGAACGTTCTCCACTTGTTGTGCCCCCCAGGCTTGACTTGCCTCCGCCGGTTAGCGCCGTGCAGGTCGCGCCAAACTGGCCGAAGGATCCAGACGTTCAACGGCACAAGGCGCAAATCGAGGCCCGCCGGAAAAGCAAAGTTAGTCCCGAGGAATCCGCCCGCGTGTTGTTGCCGAGCGAATTGGCGATGCGACGTCCCAAGACGTCGAACGTAAACAGCGACTCGACCAAGCCTGGTGGGGGCGCGGGCGAGCTTCTAAGCCCGTCGCAGCTCGGCTATAAGGGCGGCTTGATGGGGATATTTGGGAGTGGAACCAAGGTCGAGACCGCGCCGTTCACGGGTGAGCCGACCCGTGACTCGCTGACGCAGCCGCCAAGCGGCTATCAGACGCCGTCTCCGAATTTCGCTTATGGCACGGGGCCGAAGCAATATGTGGCCCCCAAGATCGATCCTGCCAACGGCAAAGTTATCGAATAGTTTAGGTTTTCTCGCAGCTTCGTGACGGTCTGCCGGCGCTCGCCCGGTGTATGTTCCCACGACGTTTTCCGAACGTTTTGTTCGGCCTCACAGACAGGTCATGATGCCGTTGCACCATCTCGCCGCTTCCATTGTCGCGTTTTCTTTCACGCTCGCCCTCTCAGCAAACGCTCAGGCCCAAACCACCGTCACTTCCGAACGGCCCGCCACGTTCACGCTCGAAAACGGATTGCAGGTCGTGGTGATTCCCGATCACCGCACCCCGGTGGTCACGCAGATGATCTGGTACAAGGTCGGCTCGGCCGACGAGACGCCCGGCAAGTCAGGGCTCGCGCATTTTCTTGAACATCTGATGTTCAAAGGCACCAGCAAACATCCTGCCGGCGAATTTTCCCAGACGGTGCTCAAGATCGGCGGCAACGAGAACGCGTTCACCGCCACTGACTACACCGGCTATTTCCAGCGAGTGCCGCGCGATCAGCTCGGCGCGATGATGGAATTCGAAGCCGACCGCATGACCGGCTTGATCTTGAAGGACGAGAACGTGCTGCCGGAGCGCGACGTCGTGCTCGAAGAATACAACATGCGCGTGGCTAACAATCCGGAAGCTCGCCTGAGCGAGCAGATCATGGCCGCACTTTATCTCAACCATCCCTACGGCCGGCCCGTGATTGGCTGGCATCAGGAAATCGAAAAGCTCGATCGAGAGGACGCGCTGGCGTTTTACAAACGCTTTTACGCGCCGAACAATGCAACGCTGGTGATTGCCGGCGACGTCGATGCCAAGGACGTGCGCCCAATGGCGGAACGTACGTTCGGAATGGTCGCGCGGCAGCCCACGATCGCGGCCAAGCGCATCCGCCCGCAAGAACCGACGCCCGCCGGACCCCGAACCGTCACGTTGGCGGACCCGCGCGTCGAACAACCTAGCCTGCGGCGCTCGTATCTCGTTCCGTCAGCTGCTACCGCAGCGGCCGGCGAAAGCCCGGCGCTTGAAGTGCTGGCGCAGTTGATGGGCAACGGCAGCAATTCCTACCTCTATCGCGCGCTCGTCATCGACCGGCCGCTCGCGATCAATGCCGGAGCCGGATATCAGGGCACGTCGCTCGACGACACGCAGTTTACGATTTCGGTGTCGCCGAAGCCCGGCGTCGAATTCGCAGCTATCGAGCAGACCATCGACAGCGTGATTGCCGATGTCGGGAAAAACGCGGTGCGCGCGGAAGACCTCGAACGCGTAAAGACCCAACTGATCGCCGAAGCCATCTATGCGCAGGATAATCAGGCGACGCTGGCGCGCTGGTATGGCGCCGCGATCACGACCGGGTTGAGCGTCGACGACATCAGAAGCTGGCCGGACCGCATTCGCGCCGTGACTGCCGAGCAGGTTCGTCAGGCCGCGCAAAAATGGCTCGACAGGAAACGTTCGGTGACGGGTTACCTGATCAAGGACACCACGCCGAAGCGCGAGGAGAAGCGGTCGTGATCTCTGCCCGGACTTACGCTCGGCGCGGCGCACTGGCCGCGCTCGCCTGCCTCGCTCTTGTCGCGATGTCGCCAACCCCCTCGCGCGCAGCCACGAAAATCCAGCACCTGGTTTCACCAGGCGGTATCGAGGCCTGGTTCGTGCAGGATTCCACTGTGCCACTGATCGCGATGGAATATGCGTTTGCCGGCGGCGCGTCGCAGGACCCATCAGATAAACCCGGCGTCGGAAATCTGGTGGCCGATTTGCTCGATGAAGGGTCGGGCGATCTGGATTCCAAAACGTTTCACGAGCGCCTCGAACGCCGCGCCATCGAGTTGAGTTTCAGCATCGCGCGGGATCAATTCCGTGGCTCGCTGCGCATGTTGAAGGATACCAAAGACGAAGCCTTCGAATTGCTTCGGACGTCGCTGACCTCGCCGCGATTCGAGAGCGCCGATGTCGAACGCATTCGCGCGCAGGTATTGTCCGGATTGCGGCGGGACACTTCCAACCCCGGCTCGCTTGCAGGACGCAAATTCCTGGAAATAGCCTACGGAGATCATCCCTACGGCAGGCCAGCAACCGGCACGCTGGAAAGCGTTCCGGCGATAACGGTTGCCGATCTGAAAGACTACGTCGGCCGCGTGCTGGCAAAGGACCAACTCAAGATTGCCGTGGTCGGCGATATCGACGGGCCGACGTTAGGCAAACTGCTTGATCGGACGTTCGGTTCGTTGCCGGCGAAAGGCAACCTTACCGCCGTGCCTGATATCGATGCGGTCAAACCTCCGCAGCACGCTTTTATTCCGCTCGACGTGCCACAGACGGTGGTGACGTTCGGCGGTCCCGGCTTCATGCGCGACGATCCGAACTTCATGGCGGCCTATGTGGTGAATCATATTCTCGGTGGCGGCACGCTGTCTTCACGGCTTTATCACGAAGTCCGCGAGAAGCGCGGGCTTGCGTATTCGATCTATGAATCCCTGCTGTGGATGGAGCACTCGGCGCTGTTCATCGGCAACACCGGAACGCGCGCCGACCGAGCCGGCGAGACCGTCGATGCCATCAACAAGCAAATCCACCGCATCGCCGAGGAAGGACCGACCCAGCAGGAGCTGGATGAGGCCAAATCTTATCTCAAGGGCTCGCAGATGCTGGCGCTCGACACCTCGTCCAAGCTCGCCTCGGGGCTGCTGCAATATCAGCTCGACAAGCTCGGAATCGATTATATCGAGAAGCGCAATGCCATCGTCGACGCCGTCACGCTCGACGACGCCAGGAAGGCCGCCAAGCGCCTGTGGGGACAAGGGCTGATCACCGTGATCGTCGGACGCGAACCGCAGGCCGCCGCTCAGCCCGCGGCAGCCACCCCGCCGCCAACGGCGAATTAGTATTTTCGACTTCTTCACAACACCGTCGTCATCCACGCGCAACATTCGTTGTCGCGGGAGGTGCGCGCTCTTGCGCGCCTCGAAGGATGGCCGCACATACAATGTCTCTATCCTTCGAGGTTCGCCGGAGCCGGCGAGCGCCTCAGGATGAAGGTTCTACTGCGGGACCTTGTGACCGGTGCCACCATGCTGCGGATTTCGCGCGAACTCACGATCGACGAAAACGATATCGAGATCAGTTTCGTCCGCGCCTCAGGCCCGGGCGGGCAGAACGTCAACAAGCTCTCGACCGCCGCGCAGCTTCGCTTCGATACGCGGCGAATCGAGCTTCCTCCGGACGCTGCGATCCGGTTACAGCGCCTTGCGGGCCAGCGCATGACCAAGGACGGCGTAATCGTCATCCATGCCCAGCGCTTTCGCACCCAGGAGCGCAATCGCGCCGATGCCATCGACCGGCTGCTCGAATTGCTGCGCGAGGCGATGGTGCGGCCGACGCCGCGTCGCGCCACCAGGCCGACGCTGGCATCGAAGAAACGGCGGCTCGATGGCAAAAAACGCCGCGGCGATATCAAGGCGAAGCGCGGCTCCGGCGGTTTCAACGATTGACTTAGATTAACGGGCAAAACCTCGGATTCGTTGCCCCGCTGGGCGTTGCGGCGGCTTAAACTGCAGCAATCCGAATCTCCGAGCCCCCATGCCTGTCCGCCAGCTGCCAGAAACCATCGTCAACCGCATCGCCGCCGGCGAAGTGGTGGAGCGGCCGTCCAGCGTGGTGAAGGAGCTGGTGGAGAACGCCATCGATGCCGGCTCAAGCCGTATCGATATTTTCACCGACGGCGGCGGGCGGCGGCGGATCGGCATCACCGACGACGGCGACGGCATGACCCGCGCCGACCTCGCGATCGCGGTGGACCGCCACGCCACCTCGAAGCTCGACGACGAGGACCTGTTGCGCATCCGCACGCTGGGTTTTCGCGGCGAGGCCCTGCCCTCGATCGGGTCGGTGGCAAGGCTCGGCATCACCACGCGTCACGCCAGCGAGCCGCATGCGTGGTCGATGAGCG
Organism: uncultured Alphaproteobacteria bacterium; assembly: GCA_963723625.1. Classification (GTDB taxonomy): domain Bacteria; phylum Pseudomonadota; class Alphaproteobacteria; order Rhizobiales; family Xanthobacteraceae; genus Bradyrhizobium. Next base: position 469,301 of record CAVRRK010000008.1, on the reverse strand, counting down.
TCGAGGGCGGCGACAAGTCAGCGATCATGCCGGCCGCGCTCGCTCAAGGCACCCGCGTCGAGGTCAGCGATCTATTTTATGCAACGCCGGCGCGGCTAAAATTTCTCAAGACCGACCGCACCGAGGCCGAAGCCATCCGCGAAGTGGTGCGCCGGCTAGCAATGGCGCGGCCCGATATCGCCTTCACGCTGGCCGGAGAAGAGCGCGCACCCGTGACATGGGCCGCCGCATTTCCTGACACTGCCGGGCGGCTAACGCGGCTCGGCGATATCCTGGGCGCAGATTTTCGGAAGTGCGCCATCGAGGTCGCAGCGAGCGCGAGGGTGTGGTGGTCGAAGGCTTTGCCGCCGCGCCCTCGCTGACGCGCGCCAACGCGCTCGGGCAATATCTGTTCGTCAACGGTCGGCCGGTGCGCGACAAGCTGATCATCGGCGCGGTACGGGCGGCCTACTCGGATTATCTGCCGCGCGACCGTCATCCGGTGGTGGCGCTGTTCGTGACGCTCGATCCGCAGGAGGTCGACGCCAACGTGCACCCGGCGAAGACCGAGGTGCGCTTCCGCAACGCCGGGCTGGTGCGCGGGCTGATCGTGCATGCGCTCAAGGAAGGACTTGCGCGCGAGGGCCAACGCACGGCGGCCAATGGCGATGGCGCGGTGCTGGCATCGTTTCGTCCCGCGCATATACGCCGCGCACGAATTGGGACTGGCGGCGCTCGCCGTCTTATCCCGCTGGTGCCATGCCGTCATTCGCCGGCTCGGCCGCGACTGCTTTCGCCGAGCCGGGACAGGCCGCGTTCGATGTCGGCGCGCCCACCGCCGACGTGCGTTCCGAGCAGGCACCCGCGCCCGATCTGCTGGATCGCCCTCTTGGTGCGGCGCGAACGCAAATCCACGAGACCTACATCGTGTCGCAGACGCGCGACGGCCTGATTGTGGTGGACCAGCACGCCGCGCATGAGCGCATCGTTTATGAGAAGCTGAAGGCATCGCTGGCGCGCAATGGCGTGCAGCGGCAGACTTCTCCTGATTCCGGAAATCGTCGAGCTCGACGAAGCCACGGTGGAGCAGTTAACTGCGCGCGAGCAGGAATTGGCTTCGTTCGGCCTCGCAATCGAGGCCTTCGGACCGGGCGCCGTCGCGGTGCGCGAGACACCGTCGCTGTTGGGGAAAATCAACGCTGCCGCGTTGCTGCGCGATCTCGCCGAGCACATGACGGAATGGGACGAAGCGCTGCCTCTGGAGCGCCGGCTGATGCATGTCGCCGCCACCATGGCGTGCCACGGCTCGGTGCGCGCCGGACGCCGCCTCAAGCCGGAGGAAATGAACGCGCTGTTGCGCGAGATGGAAGACACCCCAAATTCGGGACAGTGCAACCACGGCCGGCCGACCTATGTGGAACTGAAGCTCAGCGATATCGAGAAGCTGTTCGGGAGACGGTGACAGCCGTCACCCTGACGGTGTGCTCGCGATGTCGTCGCCGAAACGCAAAAACATAAACTCCGTATCGTCGTACACACGCCGCTCGAGCTCCTCGAATCCCTCAGGCGCGGCAAATCCCGCCGCCTTCGCCTCTTCCACCACGAGCAGCGCGCCTAACGTCAGCCATCGACCGTCGCGCAGAGATGCCAGCGCCTTCTCGGCGAGCTTCCTGCCATAGGGCGGATCGAGAAACACCAGCGAGAATGGTTCGATCGGATGCGCGGGTCCGAGATCGCTGGCATCGCGGCGATACACCTTGGTGACGCCGCCTAAACCCAACGCTTCGACGTTGTTGCGCAATAGCGCGCGCGCTTCCGCGCCGTTATCGACGAACAGCGCAAAGGCCGCGCCGCGCGACACCGCTTCGATGCCGAGCGCGCCCGGTGCCCGCAAACAGATCGAGCACGCGAGCACCTTCGATCGGATCGTCATAGGCGTGGATCAGGATATTGAACACGGCCTCACGCAGGCGATCCGCCGTCGGACGAATATCGTGCGACGACGGCGACGCGAGATTACGGCCCTTCAACCGCCCGCCGACGACGCGCATCAGTCGCTCGCGGATTTGTCTTTGGGTTTCAAGTCGCGCTTGCCGTGATAGCCGCGCTGCGGACGGCGCGGCGGGCCGTAACCGTTCGCTTCGGTCTCGTTGCGTTCGCGCGCCTCCTCGCTGCCGGTGCGCTGAACCAGCACGCGCCGGCCTTTGCGGTCGGCGATCAAGCCGTTCTTGGTTTTCGTTTTGCTGCCTTTCGGACGCAACGGCGTCCCGTCACGTCCGAGCTTCGGCCCGGTTTCCTCTTCCTGATCTTCTCGAACCGGTTCGCCGAAATCCGCGCCAGCAAGAATCGCGATTTTTTCGCCGAGCTGCTCGCGCAGCACGCGCGTCTTCACTTCCTCGACCTGCCCTTCCGCCAGTTCGCCCAACTGGAACGGACCGTAGGACACTCGGATCAGCCGGTTCACCTCGAGCCCGAGATGTGCCAGCACGTTGCGCACTTCGCGGTTCTTGCCTTCGCGGATGGCGAATACCAGCCACACATTGGCGCCCTGGTCGCGTTCCAGCGTCGCGTCAATCGAGCCGTATTTGACGCCGTCGACCTCGATGCCCTTCTTCAACTCGTCGAGCTGACCCTGCGTCACCTCGCCGTGGGCGCGGACGCGATAACGCCGCAGCCAGCCGGTATCCGGCAATTCCAGCGCCCGTGCGAGGCCGCCATCGTTGGTGAGCAGCAGCAAGCCCTCGGTATTGAAATCGAGCCGCCCGATGCTGATCAGCCGCGGCAGGCCTTCAGGCAGATTATCGAACACCGTCGGCCGCCCTTCGGGATCGGCGTGCGTGGTCATCAGCCCGCGCGGCTTGTGAAACATGAACAGACGCGTGCGCTCGCGCTCCGGCAACGGCTTGCCATCGACGGTGATGACATCGTTGACCGTGACATCGAGCGCCGGCGAATTGATCACGCGGCCGTTGACGGTAACGCGGCCCTGCACGATCCATTCCTCGGCATCGCGGCGCGAGGCGAGACCAGCGCGCGAAACAACTTTGGCGATGCGCTCGCCGGATTTCTTTTCACGGGGCGGACGGGGCGGACGCCGCTCGTCGGGATTGCGCTCGCGATAGGCGCCGCGACCGCCGAACGCCGGGCGTTTGGCGAACACCTTGCTGTCGTCCTCGTTATCGCGGCGCGGGCGCTCGTCGCGTGCATCCGAGCGCGGATGCTCCTGCCAGGCGTTGCGAGCAGGGCGGTCTTCGCGCGGACGCTCGAATTTCGGACGATCGCTTCGCTCGCGCGGCCGGTCGAAACGAGGGCGGTCACCTGGCGGACGATCCTCGCGAGGACGCGAAAAGCGCGGGCGGTCGTCGCCGCTGCGTTCCTCACGTGGCTTGTCGAAACGAGGTTTGTCGAAACTCCGCGCGCCATCGCGAGAGGGCCGCGAATTGCGCCCGGCATGATCGGGAGCGCTGGCATCGCGTCTTTGCCACGGTTTCTCATTGCTGCGATCCGCGCCGAATTCCCTGTTACGATCGGGGCGATCGCCGAAACTTTTGCGTGGACCGCCACGATCCCCGGAGTTGCGCTTGCGATCTCCTGCACTGCTGTTGCGGTCCCTGGGAGCACCGCGATCAGGCGCACCGCGGGAAAACTTCTTGTCGCCGCCGAATTTTCGTTCGGGCCTATCGCCATCGCGTGCCGGGCGCGCGCTGTAAGGGCGGTCGCCGGCAGGACGCGGACGATCGCCGTCTTTGCGAAATCCCTCGCCCCGTGGCGTGTAGGGGCGCTTCTCGCCGCCCTCGCCTCTCGGTGTATAAGGCCGCTTGTCGCCGAATTTCTTGTCGCCAAAACGTCCAGCGGGGCGCGCATCGCCGCGATCCGAGCGAGGGGTATATGGGCGCTTTTCACCGCCGCTGTCGCGCGGACGGAAATCCTTGCGCGGTTCGATCGTCACGATTGAATCACCGGGCGCGGACGCGGAGCGCAAGTCGCGCGGGCGATCGCCGTCGCGGCGCGGCGGCGGGCCTTCGCGCTTGCCGGCGTAAGGCTTGCCCGGGCCTTGATATGGCTTTTTGCCGTAGGATTTCTTCTCAGAAGATCCGCCCTTCGGACCTGGCAACGTATGGCTTCCTCTCGCCATCGCTTTTGCCCGCAAAGCCACGCTTGGCGAATTTCTTCTCTGGCCCGCGGGCGGCGCCGGAGCGGCCCTTGCCGCCGGACGGCCTGTCACGCCTGCCGCGCGAGGAATTGTTGTTTTTATCGTTATCGCGGGGCATGAATGAACTCGTTTCGGATTTATCTGGAATGGCGATCAGGCTGATGGGAACGGAAGTGCATAACGACAACGCGCGCTTTTGGTGCAAGGCGCATTCTCAGGCAAAACCGGTGTCCACGTTTGCTGAATGCGCTCTCTTAGCAGAGTTTTTCGCGAGAAACGAGGCATGACCTCGCCATCTTTCATGGATTTGGCGCTGAAAGCCGCCGAAAGCGCCGGAAAAGCCGGCGAAGTGCCGATCGGCTGCGTGATCGTGCGCGAAAATGCGGTTATCGCATCGGCCGGAAACCGTACGCTTACCGACCGCGACCCGACCGCGCATGCCGAAATGCTCGCGATCAGAGAAGCGGCGCGGACGATCGGCAGCGAGCGGCTGATCGAATGCGACCTCTACGTCACGCTGGAGCCTTGCACGATGTGCGCGGCGGCGATTTCCTTTGCACGGATAAGGCGGTTGTATTACGGCGCGGCGGACTCCAAGGGCGGCGCGGTGGATTCCGGCGTGCGGTTTTTTGCTTCGCCGACCTGTCATCACGCGCCTGAGGTTTATTCGGCGGTCGGCGAAAACGAAGCGGCGATATTGCTGCGCGAGTTTTTCAAGGCGCGGCGATGAAAAACTCCCGCAGCGCCTTTGCGGTCGCCTCCGGATTTTCCTCGGTGAGAAAATGCCCGGAATCGATGGGCTGCGCCGGTCACGTTGGTCGCCCACATCTTCCAGGTATCCAGCGGCGTCGCGGCCGCCTGCGCGATACCGGTTTCGCCCCACAGCGCCAGCATCGGGAATCGTGATCTTCTTGCCCGCATCATGGTCGGCCTTGTCGATGTCGAAGTCGGCAGTGGCGCCGGCGCGATAGTCCTCGCACATCGCATGCAGGCGGCTGGGATCGCGGAACGGCGCGAGATAATGCTCCAGCGCCCGCGGATCGATCGCGTCGAGCGTTTTTGATTTGGTCTGGCTCGCCATCTTCTGCTTGAGAAAGAAATCGGGTGCGCCGCCGATCAGGGTTTCCGGCAAGGGAAAGGGCTGCGCGAGAAACGTCCAGTGATAAATCTTCAGCGCGTAGCGCCAATCCATCTTCATCCAGTAGTCGTACGTCGGCAGGATATCCAGCACCGCCAGTTTCGACAGCCGGCCGGGATGATCCAGCGCCAGGCGATACGCCACGCGGCCGCCGCGGTCATGCCCTGCCAGCGCGAAATGCACATGGCCGAGCTGCTCCATCGCCTCGACCATCGTCCGCGCCATTGCGCGCTTGGTGTAGGGCGTATGTCTGGCATCGCTTTCCGGCATGTCCGACCAGCCGTATCCCGGCAGATCGGCGATGATCAGCGTGAACTTGTCGGCCAGTTGCGGCGCGACGCGGTGCCACATCACATGCGTCTCGGAGAAACCATGCAGCAGCAACAGCGGTGGCCCCTTGCCGCCGACGCGCGCGAAGATGCGCCCCGATCGGGTATTGATCCATTCGGAGGCGTAGCCGGGAAAGAGGTCGGCGAGATCGGGCATGGCGCGGGCACTCCGTCGGATATGTACGCGCGTGGCAAATTCGGGGTATGACTTTGCCATCAGCTGCAACAACAAACCAGAACGGGAAAACGTCATGGCGATCGATTTCGAAATTCCGCCGGAAGCCAAGGCGATCCGCGAGAAGGTGCGGCAGTGGGTGCACGACGAATGCATTCCGGCCGAAAAGGAGCTGGACGACAAGCCGCTCGACGACGTGCTCGGCAAGCTGCGAACCAAGGCACGCTCGCAGGGCCTGTGGTGCCCGTTCATTCCCGAAGGAATATGGCGGCATGGGCCTCGGCCCGCTCGCCAACGCGCTGGTACAGATGGAGCTCGGCGAAAGCTCGCTTGGCGCGCTGTCGATGAACACGCAGGGACCCGACGACGCGTCCATGCTGACGATTCTGGCGCACGGCACCGACTATCAGAAGGAAAAATTCCTTAAGCCCCTGCTCAACGGCGATAAGCGCATCTGCTTTTCGATGACGGAAAAGGCATCCGGCGCCGACGCCACGGGCATGCAGACCCGCGCCGTGAAGGACGGCAACGAGAACTACATCATCAATGGCGAGAAGTGGTTCACGTCGTCGGCGAGCGTCGCCGACATCGCGCTGGTGATGGCTAAAACCGATCCGGACGCGCCGCGCCACAAGCAATTCTCGACCTTCATCGTCGAGTTGCCGAACCCCGGCTACAACATCAAGCGCAACGTCAAGAACATGGCGATCGAAGGCGCGCATTACGACGAGCTTTCCGGCGGCCATTCCGAGATCGAGATCAAGGATCTGAAAGTGCCGGCCGACAATCTGCTCGGCGGCGAAGGCAACGGCTTCAACATGGGCCAGCACCGTCTGGCCTATGGCCGCCTGCGCCACGGCATGCACAACATCGCCAAGGCGCAGCGCGCGCTCGACATGGCGACCGCGCACGTCACCAAGCGCTCGACCTTCGGCGTGATGCTGTCGGATCGCCAAGCCGTGCAGTTCATGCTGGCCGATTGCGCGGCGGAACTCTACATGGCGCGGCTGATGCTGCTGCACATCGCCTACAAGGCGGAAAAAGGCCTCGACCTGACGCAGGAAAACTCCATCGCAAAGGTGTTTCTGGCGCACATGGTGCACAAGGTGGTGGACACCGCGATCCAGCTGCACGGCGCGCTGGGCTACAGCCAGGATACCGTGCTGGCCAAGTGGTACACGCAGATCCGCTCGCAGCGGCTGGTCGACGGACCCGACGAGGTGCACAAGTGGAAGGTCGGCCGCAACGTCATCAAGGCGTTCAAGCAGCACGGCACCACGGCATCGGCTGCGGGCGGCGATTTGATTTGTTAGGCACAGTAGGCCGTCATCCTGGGGCGCGAGCCCTGGTGCACTGCACCGCTGGGCGAGCCTCGAAGGATATCGATCGTGGCCCATCCTTCGAGACGCGCGCTAATGCGTGCTCCTCAGGATGACGGCGGATTCGCGCTCGCGCTTTTCCCTGCCTTGCCACCGCCTGCCAGCCGATATCGCGGCGGCAGAATCCATCAGGCCATCTGATGCGATCGACGGCGTCGTAGGCACGGCGCTGTGCCTCGGTCACCGTCGCGCCCAACGCGCAGACGTTCAGCACGCGGCCGCCATTGGCGAGGATATTTTCCGCCTTCGCGACCGTGCCGGCGTGAAAGATTTCAACATCTTCGATCTTCGCCGCCTCGTCCAAACCTTCGATACGCGTGCCTCTGGCATAGTCGCCGGGATATCCCTTTGCCGCCATCACCACGGTCAATGCGGCCTCCGGGTACCAGCGCAGATCGAAATTCCTGAGTTGCCCGTCGACCGATGCCAGCAGCGCGGGCACGATGTCCGACATCATCCGCAGCATCAGCACCTGGCATTCAGGATCGCCGAACCGGACATTGTATTCGAAAAGTTTCGGTCCCTCCTTCGTCAGCATCACGCCGGCATACAGCACCCCGCGATACGGCGTGCCCCGCGCTTTCATGCCGCGCCACCGTCGGCAGAATGATCCGCGCCATGATCGCGTCGTGGATCTCCGGCGTCACGAACGGCGTCGGCGAATAGGCGCCCATGCCGCCGGTGTTCGGCCCCTGGTCGTTGTCGAATACGCGCTTGTGGTCCTGCGCCGAGGCCAGCGGAATCGCCGTCTCGCCGTCGCATAGCGCGAAGAAACTGATTTCCGTGCCCTGCAGGAATTCCTCGATCACGACTTCCGCGCCGGCCGCGCCAAACGCGCCGTCAAACATCATGGCGACGGCGGCTTCCGCTTCGGCCATTGTCATCGCGACGACGACGCCCTTCCCCGCCGCAAGACCATCGGCCTTGACGACGATCGGCGCGCCCTGCTCGCGAATGTACGCCAGCGCATCGGCGGCGTTGCTGAAACGTCCGTAGGTCGCCCGTCGGGATGCCAAACTCGGTGCATAGCGCCTTGGTGAATCCCTTAGAGCCTTCGAGCTGTGCTGCTTTCTTGCCCGGGCCAAAGGCCTTGATCCCGGCGGCGGCGAGATCGTCGACGATGCCCGCGGCCAACGGCGTCTCCGGGCCTACCACGACGAGATCCATCGCGTTGGCGCGGCAGAAATCGATCACGCCGGCATGGTCGGCGATGTCGAGCGCGACGCATTCGCGCCTCGGTCGCGATGCCGGCATTGCCCGGCGCGCACCAGAGTTTTGTCAGCAATGGAGACGCGGCGATCTTCCACGCCAGCGCGTGTTCGCGGCCGCCGGACCCGAGCAGAAGGATGTTCATAAAATATCGCCGAAAGGGGGTTTCTGGTGGTCTGGGAAGGGTTTAGCATGGTAATGCGTCGTCGCAACAGAAGCGAAATTGCATGCCTCCGATAGCCGTCGAAGCCCTTATCAACGCGCCGGAATTCACGGTGTCCGAACTCTCCTCCGCGCTGAAGCGGACGGTGGAGGACGCCTATGGCCATGTCCGCGTGCGCGGCGAAATCTCCGGCTTTCGCGGGCCGCATTCTTCCGGGCACTGCTATTTCGCGCTGAAGGATGAGAACGCCAAGATCGAGGCGGTGATCTGGAAGACGACGCATCTGCGGATGCGGTTCAAGCCGCAGGAAGGCCTCGAGGTCATCGCGACCGGCAAGCTCACTACGTTTCCCGGTTCGTCGAAATACCAGATCGTGATCGAGTCGATCGAGCCCGCGGGCGTCGGCGCGCTGATGGCGCTGATGGAGGAGCGCAAGCGCAAGCTGGGCGCCGAGGGATTGTTCGACGAGGCGCGCAAACAGCTTCTGCCGTGGCTGCCCGAGGTGATCGGCGTGGTCACATCGCCGACGGGCGCCGTGATCCGCGATATCCTGCATCGGCTCGAGGACCGTTTCCCCCGCCGTGTGCTGGTGTGGCCGGTGCGGGTGCAGGGCGAAGGCTCGGCCGAACAGATCGCGGCGGCGATACGTGGCTTTAACGCGCTGCCGGAAGGCGGGAAAATTCCGCGGCCGGATCTGCTGATCGTCGCGCGCGGCGGCGGCTCGCTGGAGGACCTGTGGTCGTTCAACGAGGAGAGCGTGCTCCGCGCTGCCGCGGACAGCATGATTCCGCTGATATCGGCGGTAGGCCATGAAACCGATATCACGCTGCTTGATTTCGTTGCCGACAGGCGCGCGCCGACGCCAACCGCCGCCGCCGAAATGGCTGTCCCGGTGCGCGCCGAACTGTTCGTCCGCATTTCAAATTGTGCGCGGCGCACGATGGTGTGCTGGCAGCGCAGCCAGGAAGGCCGCCGCAACGAACTGCGCGCCGCCGCCCGCGCCTTGCCCTCGGCGGGCGAGTTGCTGGCCATACCCCGGCAACGGCTCGATGGCGCCGCGGCATGCCTGCCGCGCGGTCTGAAAGCCAATACGCACGCGCATCATCGCCGTTTCTCAAAGGTCAGCGCGGGCCTGACGGTGCGGGTGCTGCGCGCGCAGGTGGCTCATGCGGCGCAACGGCTGACCATGAATGGCGAACGCATGTCGCATTGCGCGCGGGCGCTGATGCGTCATCGCCGCGAACGTTTTGCAGGGCTGGAAATCCGGTTGCGGGCGTCGAAGCTCGCCAATGCGCAGGCGCAGCGCAATCGCATCGCGCGCGACCGCGAACGCGCATTGAGATTGGCCGAACGGGCGCGCCGCGCGCTGGAGACCGCCATCCTGCGTCACCAGGCGCGTGTCGAATTGACCGGGCAGTTGCTGTCGGCGCTGTCGTATCGCGGCGTACTGTCGCGCGGTTTTGCGCTGGTTCGGGACGAGTACGGCGTGGCGGTTCACGCCGCCGCCGCGGTCGGACCTCGCGCACGGCTGGAAATCGAATTTTTCGATGGCCGCGTCGATGTGGCGGCAGAAGCTGATCGTCCTGCGCCCGCGCCAAGGCCAACAACTTCAACGCCACGGCTGAAGCTCGCCTCATCGCGACGCGCCATTAAGCCGGCCGATCAAGGCAATTTGTTTTAAGCGACGAGCCGGACGAGACGGACCGCGTTCGGCATTAACGACATCGGCAGGAATAACCTTAGCTGAAGTCTGGGGAATTGAATTATCCGTCGTTTATGCCATCTTCGCGCGCCCGGTCAGAATGATGCAGCGAATTTCATGGCGAAGCCGGTTGTAATTGTCGTGGGCGCGGATAAAGGCGGCGTCGGCAAGACCACCGTTGCGCGCACGATGCTGGATTATTTTAGCGCCAATAACGTCCCCGCCCGGGCTTTCGACACCGAATCGCCGCGAGGTACGCTGAAACGCTTTCATCCTGACATCACCGAGATCGTCGACATGACGACGACTTCGGACCAGATGAAAATCTTCGATACGCTGAATTTGGTGGCGCCTTCCGTGACCGTGATCGACCTTCGCGCCGGGCTGCTTTCGCCGACGCTTGCCTCGTTGCGCGATATCGGAATTCTTGAGGCGGCCAAATCAGGTCAAGTCATATTCGCCCTGTTTCACATTCTGGGACCCTCGATCGCGTCATTGGATGAAATCGCCGAAACCGCGAAGTTCATGCAGGGCGCGAAATATTTCCTGGTCAAGAATTTCATCAACAACACCAGCTTCTTCGAATGGGATCAGGCGACCTACAATTCCTATTTTCATCGTATCAAGGATGCCACCGAGATCACGATTCCGAAGCTGGACGAAATGGCCTATGAGCAGGTCGAAGTCGCCTCGGTACCCTTCCTGAAATTCGTGGCGAACAAGGGGGTGCACGATGAGGCCGCGAATTATTCATTCGTGCTGCGGGGCTACGTCCGACACTGGCTCGCCAATATCTGGAGCGAGTTCGACCTCATAAAGCTGACCGATCTGGCTCAACCCCCAGGGATGGGAAAAGCCTCCCGTAACAGCGGAGGCGCCGAGAAGAATAGCGGCTAAATATTATTCGGCTGGATCGGTCGTCAAATTTTGCCGATAAAAGGCCGATGCAACGCACGCCCGTCTATATCGTCTGCTCGCCTCGTCCCCTCGTGGGAAAGACGCTGGTGGCGCGGTTGTTGAGCGAGCTTCTGCTGCTACAGCGGGGCAAGGTTGCCTGTTTTGACATCAATCTCAGGGAGCCTTCGCTCCTCGACTATCTGCCCGACATCACAGAGACCGCCGGGATCGATGATACGATCGGGAAGATAGCGCTGATGGACCGTCTGATCGTCCATGACGGCGTCGCCAAAGTGATCGATCTCGGATTTCACGCCTTCGACGAATTCTTCAAGATGTCCGACGAGATCGGATTCATGCAGGAAGCCGCGCGCCAAGGCGTCGCTCCGATCATCCTGTTCGTTGCGGATACCGATCGCGTCTCGGCGCGCGGTTACGCAACGCTGCATCGGCAAATTCGCCGGAACGCGCGCTGGTGACGATCGACAACGAATTCGTGTTGCGTGGCGAGCTACCCGCCACCTTCGCCCAAAGCCGTATCATCGCCATCGGCGCGCTGCCGGTATTTCTGAAAACTTATATCGACCGGCTGAAATTCTCGTTCACCGATTATCTGCGCACGGAGAAGGATAGTTCGACCGAGCTGCATCAATGGATCCGCAAGAACTACGCCAGCTTCCGTGAGCTTGAGTTGAGCTTGAGGTCGTAGAACTCGCGGGCTCAATGCCCCTCGAACGTCATCAGCGTGCGAACGGGAACGTCCATCGCCCGCAACTTTGCCGCGCCGCCGAGATCAGGCAAATCGATGATGAAACAGGCAGCCAGCACATTGGCGCCGATCTGACGCAGCAATTTCACCGCGCCCTCCGCGGTGCCGCCGGTGGCAATGAGGTCGTCGACCAGAATGACCTGTTCGCCGGGATGGATGGCGTCGGCGTGCATTTCCATATGATCGAGTCCGTATTCCAGCGAATAGGCGATGCTGACGGTGGTGTGCGGCAGCTTGCCCTTCTTGCGGATCGGCACGAATCCCGCGGATGCCTGATGCGCCACCGCGCCGCCGATGATGAAGCCGCGTGCCTCGATGCCGGCAACCTTGTCAATCTTGGCGCCGGCCCAAGGCTGCACCAGTTCATCGACCACGCGGCGAAACGAACGAGCATCGCCAAGCAGCGTGGTGATGTCGCGGAACATGATTCCCGGTTTTGGATAATCGGGAATGGTACGAACGACGGATTTCAGGTCGAGGTCGAGATTCATATGGTCTCTTTCAAAACAACCGACATCTAGCTAGCTGGCACGCCGAGGCGAAACGCATTCTCTACGATGCGAAGGCCAACCTCGCCGCCAAGCGACATCAGGGACTCCGGGTGAAACTGCACGCCGCCGACGGGAAGCGTTTTGTGTTCGATCGCCATCGCCACGCCGTCCTCGGTGCTCGCCGTCACGCTCAAAACCTCGGGCATGCTGTCACGCTCGACATGGAGCGAATGATAGCGGCCGATCACGATTTCATTGGGCAGATTTTGCATCAGCCGCCCGCCGCGCACCTGAATCCGCGACGGTCTGCCGTGAGCCGGTTGGCCCAATTGCCCTAACTGGCCGCCGTAGTATTCGCCGATCGCCTGCACGCCGAGACAAACGCCGAAGATCGGCAGCTTTTTCTCCAGTGCGCTGCCGATGGTTTTCGCGATGCCGAAATCCTCTGGACGGCCCGGGCCCGGCGACAGCACCAGCAAGTCGTAACTCTGCGCCTTCAGCATCGCCAAAGCATGAATGTGTCGAACCACCGTGACCGTCGCACCGACCTGGCGAAAGTAGTCCGCCAGCATGTGCACGAAACTGTCGTCATGATCGATCAGCAACACGCGCTTGCCGGAACCCGAAGCATCCGGCGCGAAGGTAGACAATGGTTTCGGCGGATCGCCGCGCAGCGCCTGAAACAGCGCCGCGGCCTTGACCTGACATTCCCGGTCTTCGGCAGCGGGATCCGAGTCAAAGAGGCAGGTCGCGCCCACGCGCACTTCGGCAAGGCCGTCTTTCATCCGAATGGTCCGGATCGTAAGACCGGTGTTGATGCTGCCGTCGAAATTCACGCAGCCGATTGCGCCGGCATACCAGCGCCGCGACGAGCGTTCATGGTCCTCGACAAACTGCATCGCCCACAATTTTGGCGCACCCGTCACGGTCACCGCCCATGCGTGGGTAAGGAACGCATCGAGCGAATCGAAGCCGGGCCGCAAAATGCCTTCGACATGATCGACGGTATGAAACAATTTCGAATAGGTCTCGATCTGGCGCCGCGCCAGAACCTTGATGCTGCCGGGCACGCAGACGCGCGCCTTGTCGTTGCGGTCGACGTCGGTGCACATGTTGAGTTCGAATTCGTCCTTTTGCGAGTTCAGCAGTTGCCGGATCTGCTCGGCGTCGCCGATGGCGTCGACGCCGCGCGCGATGGTGCCGGAAATCGGGCACGTTTCCACCCGCCGCCCGTCCGAGCGCACGAACATTTCCGGTGACGCCGCCACCAGAAATTCGCCGTCGCCGAGATTCATCAGCGCGCCATAGGGTGATGGATTGATCCGGCACAGCCGCTGGAACACTTCCGCCGGCGACCGCTCACACGGCTCGGCGAACAATTGTCCCGGCACGGCCTCGAACAGGTCGCCGCGCGCGAACGCCGCGCGCGCGGTCTCAACCGTGGCCTGATATTCGCCGGGCGCGTGATCGGCAAACCCCTGCCGCGGCGTCTTTGCGTAGACGCTTTCGGCGGTGTCGCGCGGCAGACCTTCGGTTGATTTTGCCTTCCATGAAAAATCGTAGTTCAGTATGACGCCGCGTCCGGTGGCGCGGTCATAGGCCAGCAGGCGATCCGGCACATACAGCACGATGTCGCGTTGGTCGCTTTCCCGGGCACGTTTCTGTTTGAGGTCTTCCATCTGGAATACGAGGTCGTAGGCAAACGCACCGAACAATCCGAGCATCGGATCGGACGGTGAACCAAGCACCGCGACGAGGTCGCGCACCAGCGACATCACGCTGGCGCGCCGCGTGCGCTGATCCTCGTCCACCGGCGCATCGCCGCGCAGGATATGGCCGGCGAGACGCGTCGCACTTTTCTCGGAAATGACGGCGCATGGCTCGCGCAAGGTATCGCCGAGGAAGGCGATCAGCACCTCACCACGTTTGTTGAGCGCTTCCAGCGAAAAGCTCGGCCCAGCGGTTTCCAGCCGCAGCGGCGGATCGGAAAATCCGAGATCGAAGCTCTCATAGCGGCCCGGAACCGTGGTGCCGGATGAGAGCACCACGCCGCGGCGGCGGTCCAGCAGGTCGATCAGGTCGTCGAGCTTGTTGGCACCGCCGGTGAAGTGCTCCACCGCTCGCGACACGGCAAGACCGCCGGCGGTGCGATATTCCTCGTGCGCGGGAAGCGAGAAAACGGTCCTGTTCATGATGTCCTCTTACGAAACTTGCGAAGGGAACGCCACACAGGACAAACGAAAGGGCCGTCGCACTGCGATGACGGCCTTCGACGATTGAGAAAATAGGGAATCGCACCGGCCAGCTTTAGAAGCTGCGCCACCAGAGATGGGAGTTGCGGACCACGGTGCTCATGGACGGGGAAGTCATCATTCAGGCACTTGTTAAGTCAAGTGGAACCGGCGTCGTTACCCCAATTGCTTCCTGAAGAATTCCGTTGCCCGGCTCCAGGCGAGTTCGGCACACTGGCGATCATGCGCGGACATCCGCTGCTCGTTGACGAACCCATGCTCGGCATCGTAGCGGAAAAACTCGGCGTCCTTGCCGGCGGCCTTCAGGCCCTTCTCGAAGGCATCGACTACAGCGGGCGTGCACCAGTCGTCCTTGCTGGCGAAATGGCCCTGCAGCGGAATCTTCACGTCCGCGGGCTTCGCCGCCTGCTCCGGCGGAATGCCGTAAAACGCCACACCCGCAGTCAGCTCCGGGATCTTGGTAGTGCCGATGATCGTGACCGCGCCGCCCATGCAGAATCCAGTGAGGCCCACTTTCGCGCCATTGCGTTTGAGGTATTGCACGGCGCCGCGCACCGTCTGCGTCGTGGCATCCATGAAATCGAGCGAGGTCATTTCCTTGTTGGCGGCTTCGCTGTCGTGATACGGCACCACCACGCCCTTATAGAGATCGGGCGCGAGCGCATCGAAGCCGGCCACCGCGAACCGATCGCACAGGCCCTTGATCTGGTCCTGAAGTCCCCACCATTCCTGAATCACCACAACCCCCGGCGCATTGCCGCGCGCGGCATTGGCGAGATAGCCCTTTGCATCCCCGCCATCGGGACGTTTGAACGAGATGCTGGTGCCCATGGTGTCTGCTCCTGATTGTTTTTGAATTATTGGCGGCCATTTTGTCCGCAGTGCGCCGTTAACGCAATCTCTCGTACATCCCACCTAACAAAAAAGCCCCCGCAGGGGCTTTTCGAACTTGCGTCGCACTCAGCCCCTGCTCAATGCGCGTCGGCCCAGACCTTCTTCTTGGTGAAATATAGCAGGCCCGTGAACAGGATCAGGAACACCATGACTTGCAGGCCCATTCGCTTGCGGGCCTCGAGATGCGGCTCCGCGGTCCACATCAGAAACGCGGTGACATCCTTGGCATACTGCTCGAGCGTTGCCGGCGATCCGTCATCGAATGTGACCTGACCGTCGTTGAGCGGCTTTGGCATCTTGATGGCGTGGCCGGGAAAATATTTGTTGTAGTAGGAGCCTTCAGGCAATTTGAAATCCGCCGGTGGCGGATCGACGAAGCCCTGCAGCAGCGCATCGACGTAGTTCGGACCCTGTTCCTGGAACTGGGTGAAGAAGTCGAATACGAATTTCGGAAAACCACGCTCGTAGGAGCGCGCCTTGGCGATCAGCGACAGATCGGGAGGCAGCGCGCCGCCGTTCGCCGCACGGGCGGCCTGTTCGTTCGGAAACGGCGAAGGAAACCTGTCGGCGGCGCGGCCCGGGCGCTCGAACATTTCACCTGCGTCATTGGGACCGTCCTGCACCTTGGCCTCGGCAGCGACCGCCGCCGCCTGCGCAGGCGTAAAGCCGGGGCCGCCGGGATCGGCGAGATTGCGGTAGGAAATCAGTTGCATCGAATGGCAGGCCGAGCAGACTTCCTTGTAGATTTTGTAGCCGCGCTGCAATTGCCCGCGATCGAATTTGCCGACCGGGCCTGCGAACGACCATTTCTGCGACGGCGGCGTTTCCTGATGTTCTTCGGCGCGCGCATTCTGCGCGCTCCCGGCGAATAATGCACCTGCGACGGTCAACGCGATAACGGTAGAAACCATCGGCTGCTTAAGGGTGCCGGTTTTTGCCAACACATCATCGGCAATCGAATTCGGCACTGGCCGCGGCCGCTCGATCCGGCTGAGCAGCGGCAACACAATGATGAAATAGGCGAAATAGCAGAACGTCAGAATCCGCCCAGCGATCACGTAAATGCCTTCGGGCGGCTGTGCGCCGAGATAGCCCAGCAGGATGCAGACGACGACGAACATCCAGAAGAACTGTTTTGCGAGCGGACGATATTTCGACGACTTGGTCCGCGCGGTATCGAGCCACGGCAAAAACGCCAGAATGACGATAGCGCCGAACATCCCTGCCACGCCGGCAAGCTTGTTCGGGATACTGCGCAGGATGGCGTAGAACGGCAGGTAATACCATTCCGGCACGATGTGCGCGGGCGTCACGCCGGGATTGGCAGGAATGTAGTTGTCGGCGTCGCCGAGGTAGTTCGGCATGTAGAAAATGAACCACGCAAAGAAGATCATGAAGCACGACAGCCCAAACGCATCCTTGATGGTCGCGTAGGGCGTGAACGGCACGGTGTCTTTTTCGGTTTTCGGCTCGACGCCCGCGGGATTGTTCTGGCCCTGCGACATGCAGCGCCCACACATGCAGCACCACGACGCCGGCGATCACGAACGGCAGCAGATAGTGCAGCGAGAAGAAACGGTTCAGTGTCGGATTGCCGACGGAATAGCCGCCCCACAACAGGGTAACGACGCTCTCGCCGACATAGGGAATGGCGGAGAACAGATTGGTGATGACGGTGGCGCCCCAGAAGCTCATCTGGCCCCACGGCAGCACGTACCCCATGAAGCCGGTAGCCATCATCAGGAGATAGATGATGACGCCGAGGATCCAGAGGATTTCGCGCGGCTCTTTGTATGATCCGTAATAGAGGCCACGGAACATGTGAATGTACACGGCGACGAAGAACATCGATGCGCCGCTCGCATGCATGTTGCGCAGCAGCCAGCCGTAATTCACGTCGCGTACGATCGATTCCACCGACTTGAAGGCCATGTCGACATTCGGCGTGTAGTGCATCGCCAGAATGACGCCGGTGAGGATCTGGATGCCAAGCATCATCGAAAGGATGGCGCCGAAGGTCCACCAATAGTTCAGGTTGCGCGGTGTCGGGTACGCCACGAATGAAGCGTGGACGAGACCCAAAATCGGAAGGCGCCGTTCGATCCATTTCAAGGCGGGATTGGTCGGCTGGTAGTTGGATGGTCCGCTCATGATGCGATCCTGAAGAATTAGTGCGGCGACGCTAAACGGGAACGGCCGTCAGCCGATCTGGATTTTGGTATCGGAAACGAACTGGTACGGCGGGACCGCAAGGTTCGCCGGCGCGGGTCCTTGCCGGATACGGCCCGAGGAATCGTACTGCGAGCCGTGGCAGGGACAGAAGAACCCGTCGTAATTGCCTTCATGGGCGATTGGAATGCAGCCAAGATGCGTGCAGATGCCGATCACGACCAGCCATTGGTCATGGCCTTCCTTGACGCGCGCTTGATCGGGCTGCGGATCCGGAAGGCTAGAAACGGCAACGGAGCGGGCTTCGTCGATCTGTTTCTTGGTACGGTGGCTGATGTAGATCGGCTTGCCGCGCCAGAAGACCTTGATGTCCTGGCCTTCCGCAATCGGAGTGAGATCGACCTCGATCGGCGCACCGGCGGCGATGGTGGAGGCATCCGGGTTCATTTGGGAAACGAACGGCCAAAGGGTGGCTACACCACCCACCGCAGCAGCGGCCCCCGTTGCAACAAAGAGGAAATCACGGCGTGAGGGATGATCCGCCGAAGACGCTGTCGTCACAATTCCAAGCCCTTTCTTATCTGCAGCCGGCAAATCGACTTCGACACGCTCATTTCGAACGAAGCAAAGCACGACGCCCGCGCCCGCGATCCGCGGTGGCAGAAGGACCGCTTGTCCCAATCGGGCAGAAACGCGCAGTCCAGAATCGTTCTATTGGCACCCTTGCCGGACGAGCGCAAGCCCGCTATCGGCTGACTTTCATGCAATGCACTAAATCCGTGCGTAGCCGAGATTTACGAGACTTATCATAGGGCACCGAGGAAGTTTTGGCGGATGCAAATTGCGCTTTTCCAGCCCGACATTCCGCAGAACACCGGAACGATTCTGCGGCTCTGCGCCTGCCTCGACGTGGAGGCGCACATCATCGAGCCCGCGGGATTCCCGATCTCCGACCGGCACTTTCGCCGGGCCGGAATGGATTACCTCGACCAGGTGAGCATCATGCGTCACGATTCGTGGGCAAAATTCGAGCAGTGGCGCCGCGAAGGGAATTTCCGGCTGATCCTGTTTTCTACCAAAGGAAACAACCCCTACCTGGATCATCGCTACACGGCTTCCGACATCCTGCTATTCGGCCGCGAAACCGCGGGCGTACCTGACGAAGTCAGCGCTGCGGCCGACGCCCGGCTGGTGATCCCGATCCAGCCTGGTATGCGTTCGCTCAATGTCGCGATGGCCGTGGCGATGGCGCTCGGGGAAGCACTGCGGCAGACGAAATGAGATATTTCGGCGCACTTCGTTGTGGCGCGCATAAAAAAGAAGGCCCGCAAAGCGGGCCTTCGAGATATCGGAGATTAGATAGAAGCGATCAGGCAGTGGCGGCGGTCTTGTTATAGGACGCAGCCTTGGAGAAATTGTCCTGCGCGGTCTTCGCACCGTCGGAAACGAGCTTGCCGAGATATTCGGTGGTCGATTTTGCGCGCGACATGAACACTTCGCCGCGTGCGCGGACCATGTCGGTCTGGATCTGAATGGCTTCGTTCAGAGAGCTGGCGGACGCCAGCCTGTCGATGCCCGAGAAAAACGCCTCGGCATCCTGATAGAGAGCTTCCTGGATGTTGCGGCTGATCTTGGCAGCTTCGCTAACCGAACCGGTAACGGCGGTCTCGATCGCAGCAGTCACCTTCTCAGAACCCGCGTGCAGGTCGGCGGCGCGATCCTTGGCGGTGCCGGCAGTGCGCTTCACGAAGTCACGGGCAGCCTCGGGAACTTCCATGTTCTGGATGTTCTTAAGCGCGTCGGTGACGGGCGCAAACGCGCCTTTGAAGCTGTTCAGCATGGAATTGGTTTCGGTTTCGGTGGTCATGGGCGTTCTCCATCCTCGTGTTGAGCTATGGGCTCGCCCCGTCCGTAATTGGCCCGGGGTGAAAGCGTTGTGCCACAGCCAATGGTGCATTGCAATATGATTGTTGCATCGCGATATCACGAATCCGTGATCAACTCAGCTAGCAAGCTTTATGCTCGATAAACCCCGCGATTCAATGCTGAACGGCCCCGGGAAGCCCGTAGGCTTCCATCTGCGCCCTCACTTGCGCCACGTTATGCCCGAGCACAACGATGTCGTGCTTCTTCCCCAAACATCCCGCACGTGGTCGCGCAACAGCGCTTCGGCCTTGAAGCCCAAGCTCTCGAACAGCGCGATCGCGCCCTGCTGATCGACCGTCATCTGCACCGAGAGCTTTTCGAGTCCCGCACCCAAAGCCAGCGCGAACGTCTCCTGCGACAGCGCCCTTCCCACCCCAAGCCCGCGAACATCGGTCGAGACAACCATTCTGATTTCGCCGACATGCGGCGACCACGAATGAAGATCGCGCACGATGGTGCCGCATCCCACCACCGTTCCGCTTTTCACGGCCAGCAGGCTGGTGATCGCGCCGCGCTCGATCTCCTTGATCCACGCCGACAGCACTTTCGGCTCGCTGATGTTGCGCGGCAGGAACAAAAGATCGTGCACCGGCAGTTTTTGCGCGAAGGCCAGCACCGCGGCTTCATCGGTGGGAGCCATCAGCCGAAATTCGATGTCGCCCGCCTCGGTCTTCACGTCACGCGGATAGGAACGTGTCTCACTGCTCATGTCGATCTCTCACCTAGCCAGGAATCCAGTTTCGGCCATAGCCGCTTGATCGCGTTGGCGCCGGCGACCAGGCTGACGTGACCGCCTTTCAGCATCACCTCTTCCTTGTCTTTGGAGGCGACTTTCGGAATCAAATGCTTGGCGGCATCATAGGGCACGATGTGATCGTGCTCGGCCACCGCGTGCAGGATCGGCACCTTGATCTTGGAAATATCGGCTGCGTGGCCGCCGACCGACATGGTGCCTTCAAACAATTTGTTATCCCACATCAGGTCCTTGGTGATGGTGCGGAAGTATTCGCCCGCCAGCGGCAGCGTGTCGTTGGCCCAGCGGTCGAACATCCGGTAGGATTTGACGAATTCGTCGTTCCAGATGTTTTCCCATAACTGAATCTGGCCCGGTCACCTTCGCTGCCGGCCGCAGCATGTCGAACGAGGACAGGATCATCTCGGGCGGAACATTGCCGACGCTGTCGATCAGCCGGTCGACATCGAAATAGCGCCTGTCGGAGAAATTCTGGAACAGCTTCATTTCGCGGAAATCGATCGGCGTCGTGAAGCAGATCAGGTTCTTCATCGGCCCGTCATTGAAGATCGAGCCGTAGAGCAGCGACAGCACGCCGCCGAAGCAATAGCCTATCACGGTGACGTCGGTCTCTCCGGAATCCTGCTGCACGCGGCGGATGCAATCCGGAATGAAGTCGAGGACATAATCCTCCATCCGCAGCGACTTCTCTTCGGGCTTGGGCGGAGCCCAATCCAGCATGTAGACGTCGTAGCCGCGCTTGAGCAGGAACTCGATGAAGCTTTGGCCGGGCACCATGTCGAGGATGTAACCGCGGTTAGTGGTCGCCATCACGATCAGGATCGGCACGCGGTAGATTTCATCGGACATCGGCCGATAATGATAAAGATTCATCGTGCCGCGGACGCTCAGGATATCTTTCGGTGTCGAGCCGAGCGACGGCCCCGACGACGCGATATATTCCACGCCCTTGATACTGCGCTGGATCGCGCGCTGCACTTCGGACTGGATGCGGTCCGGGATCGACGCCAGATCGAGTCCCGCCGGCGCGTTCATTTTTTCTCTCCGGCCGCTGCGAGTGGCGGACGTTTTGTGCGCGGCGGTTTCGGCGCGCTCGGCAGCCCCGCGTCGATTGCGCCGGAATTGTTGTGGATCTGATGCAGCATCGCCTTGATCTCGTTGAGTTGCCCTTCGATGGCCTGCAGCCGCTCGCCCATACTGACCATTTGCGCCCTGCTCGGCAGGTTCATGCCGGTGAGATATTTTTCCATGAGATCGCCGAGCTGTTTCTGCGCGCCCGAAGCGACGCCGCCGACCTGATTGACGACCTTGCTGAATTCCGGGGACGCCATTGCCTGATTGGCGAAGGAGTTGAATCCCTTTTCCATCTCGCCGATCATGGTCTGCCAGATCGCGGCGGGATCGTTGGATTTGTCGGCCATGGCGCTCTCCCGGATGTTGACGTGCGCATCGCGTCGCGTTTGTTTTGATCATTCCACACTGTTGCGGTGAGGCGGTCAACACGGCGTCGTTCGATTAACCCGCCCTGCGACCCCGCGCCTCGCGCGACGCGCAAAACCGTGCCATAGCTTAGGCTAGCCGCAGCAATTCAAGGAAATCTCAGGTGACCGCAGTTCAGCATCAGCCGCCGCAAATGGCGCGCGCCAACGGTATCGAGCTTTGTTACGATATTTTCGGCGCTGCCGACGCCGAGCCAATGGTGCTGATCATGGGGCTCGGCGGCCAAATGATCCATTGGGACGACGATTTCTGCCGCGAACTTGCCTCGCGCGGCTTTCGCGTCATCCGATTCGATAATCGCGACATCGGCAAATCGACCAAGTTGACCGGCGGCAAGCGCCTGAGCCCGATTGAGCTCCTCAAGCTGCGCTTCCTGAAAATCCCGGTTGAGGCCAGCTATAGACTGCGCGACATGGCCGAAGACACGATCGGGCTGATGGATGCGCTCGGCATCAAGTCGGCGCATCTGGTCGGCATTTCGATGGGCGGCATGATCGCGCAGGAAATCGCGATCTCGTTTCCGCAACGTGTGCGTTCGTTGACATCGATCATGTCCACGACGGGCAATCCGAAAGTACCGGGACCGACGCGCGAAGCTTCTGCGATGCTGATGGCGCCGCCGGCGACAACGCGAGACGAGTATATCGTCCGCTACGCGCAGACCTGGAAACTTCTCCGCGTCGGAAGTTTTCCATTGGACGAAGCCAGGGACCGTGAGCGGGCCGAACGCACCTTTGAACGCGGCCTCAATCCGGCCGGCGTTGGGAGGCAGTTGCGTGCGGTGCTGGCATCAGGCAGCCGCAAGGAAAGATTGCGATCGGTGAAGGCGCCGACGCTGGTGATCCACGGCACCGTCGATCCGCTGGTGCGCCCCGAAGGCGGCAAGGATACCGCCGCCTCGATCCCCGGCGCGAAGCTGCTGATGATCGACGGCATGGGCCACGCGCTGCCAATCCCGATGTGGCCGCAGATCATCGATGCTATCGACAAACACGCGCATGAGGCGAAGGCGCGGTAATCAGGCCTTCGTCGCGATCCAGATGATGTGCCGCGAACCGCCGCCTCTTCCCGTGGCGCGCACGGGCACTTCGTTCACATCGAAACCGCTTTCCATAAGCCGCTTTGAAAACGCGGCGTTCGGCCCCGACGACCAGACGGCGAGAACTCCCTTCGGTCGCAGCGCTGCGCGGGCGGCCTGCAACCCCTTGCGGTCATAGAGCGCGTCATTGGACTTGCGCGTCAGGCCCTCAGGCCCATTGTCGACATCAAGCAGGATGGCGTCGAACGCTCCGGCGTGAGACCCGATCACACCGGCAACATCGGTCTCTCGAACGCTGACCCGGGGATCGTTCAAACTGTCGCCGAATAACTCGGACATCGGACCTCGTGCCCAGCCGACGATGGCCGGCACCAGCTCGGCCACCACGATTTCTGCCTTGGCTCCAAGCACGGCGAGCGCGGCGCGGAGTGTAAAGCCCATGCCCAATCCGCCGATCAACACATGCGGATTCTTCACCGCTTCGATCTTTTTGCAGGCCAGCGTCGCAAGCGCCGCCTCCGATCCGCTCAGACGGCTGTTCATCAGCTCGTTCTGGCCGAGCTTGATGGAGAACTCAGCGCCGCGCTGCATCAGCCGAAGCTCGCCGTCCGAACCCGGGACGCGTGCGGTATCAAGCCTCACCCACGGGATCATGTGATCGCAGCTAGTTTGATCATTCAATCACGTCGTCGGCGCGGTTGAGCAGCGCGGGCGAGATGTCGATGCCGAGCTGTTTCGCCGTCTTGAGGTTGATTACCATCTCGAACTTGGTAGGCTGCACGACCGGCAGGTCAGCGGGCTTTTCGCCCTTCAGGATGCGCCCGACATAGACACCCGCTTGCCGCCATGTGTCGGAAAGGTTGGCGCCGTAGCTGACAAGGCCGCCGGCCACCACGTCGACACGACCGTTGCAGATCGACGGAATCCCGTAGCGGGAAGCCGTTGTGATGTGCAGGTTGCCGTTGAATCCAAATAGGGGATCAGTGCTGGCGATAAACGCGCCCACCTTCATACGGCTCATCGTTGCGAAAGCCTCGTTGAACTCGCTTTCGCTCGCGGCATTTACGATATGAAGGGTCAGCCCCAGCGCTTGCGCGGCAACTTTCGCTTCGTTGGTTTGGACCTCCGCGAGCGTCCCTTTCGGATTTACAAGCAGCGCAACGACGGAGACCTGCGGCAGAATTTCTCGTATTAGCTGCATCCGCTTCGACGTCAGCGCCGTGCCTATGAAGGTTGCGCCGGTAACATTCCCTCCGGGCCGGTTGAAACTGGCGACAAGGCCATCGCTGACGGGATCGCCGCCATAGGCAAACACGATCGGAATTGTTGATGTGGCCGCTTTCGCGGCACGCGCGGGGACTGGTGATCCCGTGGCGAAAATGATCGATACCTTGTTCTTCACAAGCTCTGCCGCCAGCGCGGGCAACCGGTCGAACTGGTTCTCAGCTGAACGATGAAGGACGGTCAGGTTGCGGCCTTCGACATAGCCTCCTTCTTCGAGACCAGCACGAAACGGCTTGATCGCCCAGTCGGCCAATTCACTGGAACTGAGCAACCCCAGCGTCGACTGTTGCTGCGCCTGTGCAAGGTCTGGCCATGCGGCCGACATGCCAATCAGTGCGATGAATTCGCGGCGGTTCATTTCTGCCTCTTGATCGAGCCTAGCCGCCCGCCCAGACATCGAGCACGTAGCGATTGCGTGTGCCCAGATCGTCGATCCAGCGCAGCGCCGCGGCCTCGTCCCCGCCGGAGCGCTCGCGATAGATCGCCATCAGCGCGGCCTTGACGTCCGGCTCCATCTTGCCGCCGTCACCGCAGACATAAACGATCGCGCCCTGCTCGATAAGGCTCCAGACCCGATCCTTCTGCGCGGCGACGAGATGCTGCACATAGGTCTTCGGACCTTCGCCGCGCGAGAACGCGGTGTGCAGTTCGATGATGCCGTCTGCCGCAAATGCTTTCAGTTCATCGGCATAGAGAAAGTCCTGATCGGGATGCCGGCAGCCGAAGAACAGCATCGCCGGACCGAGCGTTGCGCCTTTCGCCTTCAACGCGGCGCGCTCCTGCAGAAATCCCCGGAAAGGCGCGAGCCCCGTGCCGGGACCGATCATGATGATGGGCACCTTGGGATCGTCGGGCAAACGGAAGCCGGCCTTGGTCTCGCGTACGGTGGCATGGATGGTGTCGCCGGCGCGGCGGCCCGCCAGGAAATTCGAGCAGATGCCTTTGTAAACGCCGCGGCCTGAACTCGCCGCGCCTTCCACTACGCCCACCGTGACGCTGCAGCGCGACGCGTCACCTTCAACGCCGTTTTTGGGCGACGACGAGATCGAATAATAGCGCGGCGCCAACAGCGACAGCATTTCCAGATAGGCGTGGAATGGGAGTTCGCAGGCCGGGTGTTCATCCAGCAGATCGAACACTGACTTGCGCTTGCCCAGGATTTCCGAGCGATAGCGCTCGCTGGTTTCAGCGTCGTCGCCGACATAGGCCAGCAATTTCGGCTTGGTCATCGGGCATCGCGTATGCTCCGACATGATCTGGATCTGCTTGCGGGTCGCGACCTGCTGCAGCTCGACAAATTCGGTGAGCAACCGTCCGACCGAGACCGCATCGCCCACCGGCAATTGCGCGCGGCGGCCTTCCGCGACCTGCAACTTGATCTGATCCGCCGGCAAAAAGCCGAAGCGGCGCGCGACGGAATCCACCAGCGCGGGATCGTTGCGCGGCACCACGCTGAGATGGTCGCCGACGCGGTAGGTGATGTTGGAGGGCAGTTGCACCTCGACATGCCGGGTCGAGCGGGAGTTGCCGCCCGACCTTTTCTGCAATTCGCGATTGCCGAGCACTTTCATCGGGGTTGCGCCGCCGAGCGTGACCGCCGAATTCACGGCTGTGGCCGCTACCGGCTCGATTTTGTAGAGCGGCTCGTCGTCGGCGCTGCGCTCGAAGCCGGTATCGAGGCCGAATTGTTTGACCGCCAGCGGCCGCAATTTCGCAAACCATGATTCGAACTGTCCGTCGAGGTCGTCGCGCGCGTCGCCCTCGCCGCGGACGTAGGCGTTGAGTGCGCCGTGCGCGGCAAGCTGATCGTCGATGAAGCGCGGGATCGATTGGTAGGTCGCGAGCCAATCGCTGTTGCCGCAGCCGAACAACGCGTATTTCACGTTCGCGAACGCGTCCTTCGGCAAGTCAGTGCCGAGCCATTTGACGAATTGCGTCGCGTTGTCGGGCGCGGCACCATTGTAGGACGCGCAGAAAATCAGCACCCCGCCCTGCTCCGGCAGCTTGCCGACGTAATCGTCGAGCGGCGCGAGCTTGGTGGCGAAGCCGTTGACCTCGGCGAGATCGGCCACTTTGGTCGCGAGTTCTTCGGCGGTGCCGAGATTGGAGCCGTAGAGCACCAGCAGCGGCGTGTTGTGGGCCGGACGCGTCCGCGCGCGCGGCGCGGAAGCGCTGATGAAACCGCGGCCGTCGTCGTGGCGCGGCCTGCGAATACGCGCCGCGATCCTTGTCGGCGCGCGCACGCACCTTGATCTTGAATCCGTCCGGCTTGATCGTCAGCGTTTCCTTCAGCACCATCTGGTAACGATTGATGTCGATCAGCTTGAAGCGCTGCAGGATCATGCCGATCGCCAGCGCCGCCTCGTGCATCGCAAAGCCGCGGCCGATGCAGGCGCGCTGGCCGTTGCCGAACGGCTTCCAGGCGTTGACGGGCGCGCGGCCTCGGCCTCCTTGCTGAAATTCTCCGGATCGAACGCGTCCGGGTTCGGTCCCCACACGCTGGGATCGCGATGCAGCGCCAGCACCAGCACGGTGATGAAGGTGTTTTTCTTCAGCTTGTATTTGCCGCCGATGGTCTCGTCCTGAAGCGGCGAGATGCCGTAAGCCGGCGCGGGCGGCCACAGCCGCAGCGCTTCTTTCAAGATCTGCGTGATGTAGGTGAGCTGTGTGACTTGGCTGTAGGTCGGCCGCACATCCGTGTCGGGACCGAGCACGCGGTCGACTTCCTCATAGGCTTTCTTGAGGACGTCGGGATGTTTCAGGAGCGCGTAGATCGTGCAGGACAACAGCCCGCTGGTGGTCTCATGGCCCGCGATCAGAAACGTGTTGATCTGGTAGCGGATGTTGACGTCGTCGAGCTGCGTGCCGGTGGTGCGATCGACGCCGGTCATCATCGCGCCGAGCATGTCCTTCTTGGATTCGGCGGCCTCGGCATCGCCGCGCCGGGTCGCGATGACCTCGTCGACCATCTTGTTCATGAAGGCGACGTCTTCGGCGAGCGTCTTGCCGGCGCTTCTTCAGCCACAGGCTTTCCAGCGGAATGCCGCGGGTCATCATGATTGTCTCGAGCGAGCGCACCAGCGATTCCACGAACGGGTGGTAATCGCGGCGATAGAACGAATTGAAGCGATAGTCGAAACCGCAGAGCCCGATGGTATCGAGCGTCAGCGCCGTCATGTCGTGGACGACGTCGATCTCCTCGTCGCCGTTCAGCCGCTCCCATTTCTTGACGAGCTGTTCGGCGATGTCGACCATGCTGGGGTGATAGGACTGCATCGCGCGGTTGCCGAACGGCTGCAGCAGGATGTTGTGCGCCTTGCTCCAGTTCGGCTCATTGGTGTCGGCGGTGAACAGGCCGTCGCCGCCGACCGCGCGCACCCGGCGCAGCGATCCGCGCACCGCCTTGTCGAAGCGTTTCTCGTCGCTGAGTTCATCGACGAGATCATGGCCGGACACGATCACCAGTGGCGCGCCCATCATGTCGAGCCAGAAGATCGGCCCAAGCTCTTTGGCTGAGCCGCGCCAGATGCTGCACCGGCGCGGTCGAATCCAGCGACAGCATGTTGCCGACCACCGGCTTCTTCGGCGGATGCGGGATCGGGCTGAGCTTGTTCGGCGAAGGCATGTGGTGTTCTCCTGCCTGTCTAACCTGCCGTCATTGCGAGCGAAGCGAAGCAATCCAGAAGCACAAAGCAAGGACTGGATTGCTTCGTCGCTTCCTCGCAATGACGGAGTGCCGCACCGCGGCTTGCGCCCCGCTGCCTACCCAAATCTTTTCCTGCGCCATTCGATCAGCTTGGCGCTGACTTCGTCCGGCTTTTCCTGCTGCGTCCAGTGGCCGCTGCCGCGCACCAGATATTTCTCCAGATCGGGCACGATCTTTTCCATGCCGTCCGCGGCCGACGGCGGCAGCACCGCGTCGTTCTCGGCCATGATCATCAGCGCCGGCACCCGCACGGTATGATCGAGCCCGGCCGAGCGTCGCCAGTTGCGCGTCATGTTGCGATACCAGTTGATGCCGCCGGTGAAGCCGGTTTTTGTGAAGGCATCGACAAAGACCTTCTTCTCCTCCGGCGACAGGATCGGCGTGCGCGGATCGAACTTGGCATCGTAAGCGGCGATCATCTGCGGAAACGCCAGATTGAGTTTTGGCGAGGCGCCGACGCCCGCCGTCGGCGCTTCCGCCGACGCATCGTCCTTGCGCGGCACCGGCTTGCGCATGAAAGAGTCGAAGGTCTGCTCGACGCGGCTGCCGAAAATCCGGTCGGGCTCGCGGGCCGGGATCCTGAAACTGCACGATGTACATGCTGTCGCCGAAGCGCTTGCGGAACAGCTCGATCGGATCGGCCGGCGCGCGATCGCTATGCGGCGTGTTGACGCCGACGACGCCGGCGACGCGATCGATATGGCGCAGCGGCATCTGCCAGACGATGAAGCCGCCCCAGTCGTGGCCGACGAAAATCGCCTTGTCGATTTTAAGATGATCGAGCAGGCCGACGAGATCGCCGGTCAGATGCTCGATGTCGTAGTCCTCGACCGGCTCCGGCCGGTCGGTCGCGCCGTAGCCGCGCTGGTCCGGCGCGATCACGCGAATGCCGGCTTCGCTCAGCGCCTTGATCTGGTGCCGCCAGGAAAATGCCATCTCCGGCCAGCCGTGGCAAAGCACGACCGGCGGCGCATCGGTCTTCGGGCCGGCCTCGTAATAGCCCATGCGAATGCCATTCACTTGCGCGAACTGCAGCGGCGGCATCTCGATCATCGTCAAACCTTTATTCAGCCGCGCTCTGCGCCTCGGACGCCGGCGGCGCGAAGGCTGCTTGCAGCACGTCGAATTCCTCCGGCAGCATGTCGCAGAGCACCTGCACATGCGGAATGATATTGGCGCCGGCGATGAACCCGAAATCGAGCTGATCGCGGTAGCTCTGTACGGTGATATTGAGCGCCATGCCATGCGTCGAAATCGACACCGGGAAAATATGCAGCAATTCCGCGCCCGCCGCATACAGCGTCTGGCGCGGCCCCGGCACGTTGGACACCGTGATGTTGGCCGCGGGCGGCAGCACGTCCGATAGGCTGGAGCGGCTGTAGAGCAGCGCCAATATCTGCACCATGATCGGCGCGCCGAGCATGGAGATATTGGACACCTGCGGCATCAGCGCGCGCAGCGGATGCGACATTTCCTTGGATTTGGTCGATTGCGCGATGATCGCTTCCAGCCGCGCCTTTGGATCTTCGATATTGGTGGCGATCGAGCAGATCATGCCGAACACCTGGTTGTTGGCGTCGGTGTTGCCCTCTTCGCGCAGCGAGATCGGCACCGCGGCCGTCATCGCCTTGGCTGGAAGCGCGCCGCGCTCCAACAGATAGCGCCGCACCACGCCGCTGGACAGCGCCAGCACCACGTCATTGAGCTTGCCGCCGGATTGCTTCGCCAGCGCCTTCGCCTTTGATAGCGAAATCGATGTGCCGGCAAAGCTGCGTTCCGACGAGATCGATTTATTGAGGACCGTCGAGGGCGACACCATGCCGGCAATGCTCTCGCGCGATTTCGGGTCGGAAATCTTGCCGATCACATCCGACACGCTTTTGAGCATCGCCGGAACGCTGCTGGCGAACTTTACCGCGCTTTCGATCTGGAACATGGCGTTGTCGAACAGGATCGAGCCGAGGTCGCTCTTTCCCGAGCGCGGCAGATCGATGCTCTTCGGCGTCGAACTGCCATCGAACGGCTGACGCCAAAGCTGCTGATAGGAATCGATGAAATTGGCGGCGATCTCGCGCGGCTCTGGGGCATCCTTGCGTTTTGCGGCTGGCGGTTTGACTTTGCGCGGCACCGGCGTCGCGTCGTAGATCATGTTGGTCAGCGCAGCGCCCGCACCGCCGTCGATGCAGGCGTGATGCATCTTGGAATAGAGCCCGATCTCGTTGTCTTTCATGCCCTCGAAGACATAGAACTCCCACAGCGGGCGCGCGCGGTTGAGGAGCTTGGCGTGCATCCAGCCGACGATGCGCTCCAGCGTAGCGCGGTCGTAAGGCGCCGGAAGGCTGCCGCGGAAAATATGCCGATCGATGTCGAACTGGTCGTCCTCGACCCAGGAGGGATGATCGATGTCGAGCGGCGCCTTTTCCAGACGCGCTTTCAGGATCGGCGCGACGTGCAGCCGCGAGGCGATCATCGCCTTGAAGTCTTCGAAGAAGTTGCCTTTGTAATCTTCCGGAAACCGGAAGATCGCCATGCTGCCGACATGCATCGGCATCTCCGGCGTTTCCAGATAGAGAAACGACGCGTCCATCGAGGACAACTTCTTGCCCGCTTCAGCCATATTTTCCTCCCGCGACAACAGCATCACGCGACGCCTTGGCGGCGTTTCTCGTAGGATTAAAAAGCGCCCTTCCGGACATGCCCGGGATTGTGCATTTTCTGACGGGACCTAGGCAATGGCAAACGGTCCCGCGGGATCAAATAACCTAGCCCTCGCGGCCTATTTTTTCTTGTCGGGCGTGCGCGTGCTGCCCAATCCAGCCATGGATGCGAACATATCCTGAAAGCGCTCGGTGATCTTGGGATCGAACGTGAACCAGCTTTGCATCAGCGCTTCCGGCGAGACTTTTTCGATATTGGCCGTCATCTGCTGCTGAAGCTTCTCCATCACCGCCGTCTGCATCGGCTGCACATCCGGCAATCCCATAAACTGCCGCGCTTCGAGGGGCGTGCAATCAATTTCGACATTCACTTTCATTCCACGCTCCTCCCGCCGGATCCGAGTCGCCGGCTTAAGCAAACGAAAAGGCCGACAGTATCGCCGGGACGACACGCGCGACGCAAGCGGCTTGGCAGCGCCGCTCGCTCAGCCGAAACGTTCGGCCGCGAACGGATTTGGATCGGCAAACGGCGTTTCGCCTGTCATCATTTCCGCCAGCAGACGGCCGCTGACGGGACCCAGCGTCAGACCGTGATGCTGATGACCGAAATCAAACCATAGCCCGGAATGGCGCGGCGCCCTGCCGATCACCGGCAGCATGTCCGGCAAACACGGGCGCGCACCCATCCACGGCTTGGCGTCGACCGCCTCTCCCAGTGGAAAAAGCCCGCGCGCCCGCGGCAACGCGCGCTCGAGCTGGATCGGTGTCGGCGGCGCGTCGCGGCGGGCAAACTCGACACCGGTGGTGAGGCGAATGCCGCCGATTCATCGGCGCCAGCAGATAACCCATGTCGGAATCGAGAACGGGATGATTGAGCACGGCGTTGCCCCGCGGCTTCAGATGCAGATGATAGCCGCGCTTGACGGCAAGCGGGATGGAATATCCCAGCGGGCGAAACACCAGATCGGACCACGGACCCAAGGCTACGACGACTTCGCGCGCAACGACAGCGCCATCGGGCCCAGTGACGCGCCATCCAGCGGATGTCTGTTCGAGGGTCCGGGCATCGCCGACGATAAAGCGCCCGCCATTGCGATTGAACAGCGCCGCATAGGCTTTCGCCAACCCGCCGGGATCGGGAACGAAACCGGGCGCCGGGAAATGCACGCCGCCGGCGAAATCGCCAGTCAAAGCCGGCTCGCGCGCCGCGATAGCCTTGGCATCGAGGACCTCGCCTTCGACACCATAATTTCTTGCGCGCCCCAGATCGCCGACCGCAGTCGCCAATGAACCTTCGGAGCGAAACAGCTTGATCCATCCGTTTCGCCGCAACAGCTCGGGCACGCCGGCCTCGGCGATGAGCGCTTCATGTTCGACGAGGCTGCGCTGAATCAAAGGCAGTACCGCCATCGCGGAGCGCAATGCGCGATCCGGAGCGGAGGCTATAAAGTAACGCACCAGCCAGGGCAGAAAGGCAGGCAGGTCAACGGCCCGGTAACGCACCTGAGGCGCGCGGTTCAGCGAATAGCGCAGGAGCTGACCGAATTCGCGCGGAAAGGCGTAAGGGAAGACCGATGCACATTCGATCAAGCCCGCGTTTCCGTAACTGGTCTCTTCGCCGGCCAGCTCATGCTTATCGATCAGGATCACGTCGCGGCCGCGCTTCTGCAGATGCAGCGCTGCGGAAACACCGACCATGCCAGCGCCCAACACGATCACATCGGCCTTGTGTTCCGCCATCGGGCGCTCCGGAAGTGCTGACCTGTCTTGCTGTCAAGCACGAAGCTAGGCGCCGCAATGCGATTGCGCAAACTGCTGTTTCCGCGGCTTGCATCGCACGTCAATTGCAGGAATCACCTTGCGTGGCTGCCAAACTCTCTGGCAACATGGATTGTCAGTAGCGTCGCGGAGAGAGTGAACCAATGTCAGTACGTCAGACCCTGCTTAAAGCGGCCGCCCTTTCGATCGTCGCTTTCGCGATCGCGCCGGCATCAGCACAAACCTTGCGTTATGCCAACCAGGGCGACCTGAAATCGCTCGATCCCTACACATTGAGAGAAACGACGACCATCGCCCATCACGGCCATGTCTATGAAGGCCTGACCGCACGCGATAAAGAGTTGAAGGTCATTCCGGGTCTCGCCGAAAGCTGGGAAACGCCGGAGCCGACGCGGTGGCGCTTTCATCTGCGCAAGGGCGTCAAATTCCAGAACGGCGACGATTTCACCGCCGACGATGTTTTATTCTCCGCAGACAGAATACGAGCCAAGGGCTCCGACTTTCAGGCGCTGGTCCCGGCCGATGCCAAGGTGGTGAAGGTCGATGACTTTACCGTCGATTTCATCCTGACCTCGCCCAATCCCATTCTGAATTCGCAATGGGATACCTGGTACATCATGGACAAGAAGTGGGCCGAGGCGAACAACGCCGTCGGCTCCGACGCCGGCTGCGGCGACCTCGCCAAGCTTCGCTTCGCTTAACGCCAACGGCACCGGCGCTTTTCCCATCGAGAGCCATCAGCCCGGCGTGAAGACCGTGTTCAAGGCCAACCCGAATTGGTGGCGCAAGCCCGAGCACAATCTCAAGGAAATCATCTTCACGCCGATCGGCTCCGACGCCACCCGCGTCGCGGCGCTGCTGTCGGGCGAAGTCGACGTCATTGAGCCCGTTCCGGTGCAGGATATCGGACGCGTCGATTCCAGCCCCAACGCGCAAGTGCTGAAGGGTCCGGAGATCCGCACCATCTTCCTCGGCTTCGACCAGACCCGCGACGAACTGCTGGACTCGAACGTCAAAGGCAAGAACCCTTTCAAGGATGTCCGCGTCCGCGAAGCATTCTTCAAGGCGATCGATATCGAATTGATCAAGACGCGCGTGATGCGCGGCCTCTCGACGCCATCGGCGCTGATGATCGCGCCGCAGCTGTTCAAGCTGTCCAGCGATTTCACGCGTCCGAAATTCGATCCTGACGGCGCCAAGAAACTCCTCACCGAGGCTGGCTATCCCGACGGCTTCGAAGTGACGATGGATTGCCCGAACGATCGCTACGTCAACGACGCCGCGATCTGTCAGGCGGTGGTTGGCATGCTGGCTCGCGTCGGCGTCAAGATCAATCTGCTGGCGCAGCCGAAGGCGCAGTATTTTGCCAAGGTGCTCAAGGCAGGCGGTTTCCAGACATCGTTCTATCTGCTGGGCTGGACGCCCGGCACGCTGGATTCCCACAATGTGATGTTCGACATCATGGGTTGCCGCGACAACGGCTCGCGGCAACAGCAACCTCGGCGGTTACTGCAACAAGGATTTCGATGCCATCACCGACAAGGTGCTGCAGGAAACCGATGCTACGAAGCGCGACCTCCTGATCAAACCGGTTTCGAGATCGCCGCCAAGGATTTCGCATATATCCCCCTGCATCAGCAGGCGCTGGCGTGGGGCGTATCGAAGAAGGTGAAACTCGTGCAGCGACCGGACAACCAGGTTCTGCTGTATTGGGCGACCAAGCAGGAGTAGCGCGTTAGACCTGCAACGAAGAGTGAAAGGAACCCATGCTCGCTTTCACGCTTCGCCGCGCCATTCAGGCCATCGGCGTCATGATCGCGGTCGGGATCATCTCGTTCTCGATGTTCCGTTTCGCCGGCGATCCGGTGAACCAGATCGTCGCTCAGGACACTCCCCCTGAACAACGCGCCGAAATCCATAAGTCGCTCGGTCTCGACGACCCCGTCCTGGTTCAGTTCGCGCGATATTTCGTCAATGCCGCGCAATTCAAATTCGGTGTCTCCTATCAATTCCGCCAGCCAGTCGCGAATTTGCTGAAGGAGCGGATGCCGGCGACGCTGGAACTGGCGACGTGCGCCACGATCTTCGCGATGGTGTTCGGCATCCTGATGGGGGTCTACTCGGCGCTGAAACGCGACTTGTTTCTCGCCAAAATATTTCAGGCGGTATCGCTGATCGGAATTTCGCTGCCGACTTTCCTCATCGGCATTCTGCTGATCTATCTTTTCGCGGTTATCCTGGGCTGGCTGCCTTCGTTCGGCCGCGGCGATGTCGTCCGGATCGGATGGTGGAGCACTGGACTGCTCACGGCATCCGGCCTCAAGGCGTTGATCATGCCGTCGATCACGCTCGGCCTGTTTCAGATGACGCTGATCATGCGGCTGGTACGCGCGGAAATGCTCGAGGTGCTGCGCACGGACTATATCCGCTTCGCGCGCGCCCGCGGATTGACGATGCGCGCGATTTATTTCGGCCATGCGCTGAAGAACACTCTGGTGCCCGTGATCACCGTCGCGGGCCTGCAATTTGGCTCGGTTATTGCATTTGCGATTATCACTGAAACGGTTTTCCAATGGCCGGGCATGGGGCTGCTGTTCGTGCAGGCGGTACAGAACGTCGACATTCCGATCATGGCTGCTTACCTGCTGGTGGTGTCGCTGATGTTCGTCACGATCAATCTCATCGTCGATATTCTCTACACCGTCGTCGATCCGCGCCTGCGCTCGACCATCAGCCGTCCGGCGTGATGAGATCGGCATGACCGAAATTCCCGTTCCGCAAGCCGCCCATGCCGCCGCACCGCACATGCACTCGCTGGCGGGACGCCTGTTCGGCCGCGCCGTCGACAGCGACATATTTTATTCTTTTCGCCGCTCCAAACTCACCATGGTTGCCGCGGCCATCACCGCCGCTTTTTTTCTGCTGGCGATCTTTGCCTCGCTGCTGGCTGTGCAAAACCCGTTCGATCCGGCGCAACTTCAACTGATGAATTCGCGCATTTCGCCGCTATGGACCTCGGACGGCCAAAGCCCGTTCCTGCTCGGGACCGACGAACAGGGCCGCGACGTATTTTCGGCCATTCTGTACGGCCTGCGGATTTCGCTGACGGTCGGCATCCTCGGCGTTTTGTTCGCCGGGACATTGGGCATCATGCTTGGACTGATTGCCGGCTATGTCGGCGGCGCCGTCGATGGCCTGATCATGCGCATCGCCGACGTACAGCTCACCTTCCCCGCGATATTGATTGCGCTTCTGATCAACGGCGTGGCCAAATCGATCTTTGGAAATAGCCTCGATGCCATGAGTACGTTGGCGGTGCTGGTATTCGCGATTGGACTTAGTTTCTGGGTGCAATACGCGCGCACGGTACGCGGCTCGGTGATGGTGGAGAAAAGCAAGGATTACGTCGCAGCCGCGCAGTTGATCGGGCTTCCGGCCCCCGTGATCATGCTGCGCCATGTACTTCCGAACGCGATGGGGCCGATCCTGGTGATCGCAACCATCAACCTCGCGCTTGCCATCATCACGGAGGCGACGCTTTCCTTTCTCGGCTCCGGCATGCCTGACACCATGCCATCGCTGGGTACGCTGATCCGGATCGGCAATAATTATCTGTTCGCGGGCGAATGGTGGATCGTCGCCTTTCCGGGTTTTGCTTTGGCCGCATTGATCCTGTCGATCAATCTGCTTGGCGACTGGCTGCGCGACGCGCTCAATCCAAAACTTCGATGACGCCGGCATAGATATATCGAACCGCATGACCTCGCCCGTTCTCTCAGTCCGTAACCTGCGCGTCGAGTTCGTCACCCGGCGCGAAGTTCTTCGTGCTATCGACGGAATATCGTTCGACATCGCCAAAGGCGAAGTGCTGGGCGTGGTCGGCGAATCCGGGGCCGGCAAATCCGTCACCGGCCTCGCGGTGATCGGTTTGATCGACCCGCCCGGACGCATCGCCGGCGGCGAAATTTACCTGTCCGGCACGCGGATCGACAATCTTCCCGCCGAGGAAATGCGCAGGATCCGCGGCAAGCGGATCGGCATGATCTTTCAGGATCCGCTCACCAGCCTCAATCCGCTGTATCGTATCGGCGATCAGCTCGTCGAAACCATTCGAACCCACCTCGATCTTACGGAATCCGCGGCGCGGAAACGCGCCATCGATCTGCTGGCCGAGGTCGGAATTCCCGCACCGGAAAAACGCATCGACGCCTATCCGCACGAATTTTCCGGCGGCATGCGCCAGCGCGTCGTGATTGCGCTGGCGATCTGCGCCGAGCCGGAGTTGATCATCGCCGACGAGCCGACTACCGCGCTCGATGTATCGGTGCAGGCGCAGATCATCGCGCTGATCAAGCGCCTGGGCCGCGACCACGGCACCGCGGTAATGCTGGTTACCCATGATATGGGCGTGATCGCGGAGACCTCCGACCGCGTAGCCGTGATGTATTCGGGCCGCATCGCCGAGATCGGCCCGGTGCAGGATGTGGTGCAGCATCCGCTGCATCCCTACGCGAAGGGCCTGATGGGCGCGATCCCTACGCTGGCCGGCGACTCGCAGCGTCTCGTGCAGATACCAGGCTCGATGCCGCGGCTGTCGGCTATACCGCCCGGCTGCGCCTTCAACCCGCGCTGCCCCTTTGCATTCGACCGCTGCAGGGTCGAACGGCCGGAGCCAATTCGCCGCGGCACGCAGGACGTGGCTTGCCATCTCTACGATAGCGCCGCCGCCAATGAGAACGCGGCATGACCGCGACCCCGATTGTCGACGTCAGGAATTTACGCAGAGTATTCGATGTTTCGAAACCCTGGCTTAATCGCTTGCTTGACCGAAGCCCAATGGAGTTTCTCAGGGCGGTCGACGGCGTCACCTTCGATATAGCCAAGGGCGAAACCTTCGCGCTGGTCGGCGAGTCCGGCTCTGGCAAGACCACCGTGGCGCGGATGGTGGTCGGGCTGCTGCCGCCGACCTCCGGCGAGGTCATCATCGATGGCGTATCGATGAGCGATGTGAAGCAATCGCAGGCGCGCCGTCAGTTGCGGCGGCGCATCCAGATGATTTTTCAGGACCCCTATGCCAGTCTCAACCCGCGGCTTCGCGTCGATGCCATTGTCTCGGAGCCCATTCGCGCCTTCGATCTGATGCAGGGCGAACTCAACATTCGCGGCCGCGTCGGCGAATTGCTGAATCTCGTCGGGCTGCATGCCGATGACGGCTGGAAATATCCGCACGAATTTTCCGGCGGCCAGCGTCAACGCATCGCGATCGCGCGTGCCCTCGCCTCCGAAGCCGAATTTATCGTTTGCGACGAACCGACCTCCGCGCTCGATGTCTCCGTGCAGGCGCAAATCCTCAATTTGATGCGCGACCTGCAGGACAAATTCGGGCTGACCTATCTCTTCATCAGCCACAACCTAGCCGTGGTGCGGCATATGGCGAGCCGCATCGGCGTCATGTATCTCGGGCGCATCGTCGAGATCGCCGATGGCCGCGAACTCTTCAGCAATCCGCGCATGCCGTATACGCGCATGCTGCTCGGCGCGGTGCCCGACCTGGCGATGTCCGGCCGACAGCGCATTCCGGTGAAAGGCGAAATTCCCAATCCGATCGACCCGCCGCCCGGTTGTGCCTTCAATCCGCGCTGTCCGCTGGCGTTCGACCTTTGCCGGCGCGAAGCTCCCGCTTTGATCGATGGCGTCGCCTGCCATGCGGTGAATGGCCCTTCCCCTGTTGCGGCTTAAGAGGTTAGCGTCCTCCCAGAGCCTGAGGGTCAGCCAAGATTCTGAAAGCGCGCGCCATGAGCAACGTCAATCCCAATCCGTTCACGACCCGGCCAGAGATCGAGGGCACCTTCGGCGTCGTCACGTCGACGCACTGGATCGCCACCGCGGTCGGCATGGGCATTCTGGAAAAAGGCGGCAACGCTTTCGACGCTGGAGTGGCGACCGCGTTCACGCTGCAAGTCGTCGAACCGCACTTGAATGGCCCCGGCGGCGATGTGCCGATCATCGTTCACGATATGAAGCGCGGCCGTACCGAGGTGATCTGCGGCCAGGGCCCCGCCCCCGCCGGAGCTACCATCGCGCATTATCGCAGCGAAGGCCTCGACATGGTCCCTGGCACCGGCCTGCTCGCCTGCTGCGTGCCCGGCACGTTCGAATCCTGGATGCTGCTGCTTCGCGACTATGGCACGATGCGCCTGCGTGACGTGCTGGAGCCCGCAATCGCGTATGCGCGCGATGGCTATCCGCTGGTGGAGCGTGCCTCAGCTACCATCGCGACGGTGGAGCAATTGTTTCGCAAATATTGGCCGACGTCGGCCGCGATATATCTGCCCGAACGATGAAGTCCCTGCGACCGGAAGCCTATTCACCAACAAGAAACTTGCCGAGACCTATACGCGCATCCTCAAGGAGGCCGAGAGCGCCGGCGCCGACCGCGACGCGCAGATCGAACGCGCGCGCAAAGCGTGGTCGCATGGGTTCGTCGCCGAGGCGATCGATCAATTTTGCCGCACACAGGAGGTGATGGACGTCAGCGGTTCGCCGCATCGCGGCGTGCTGCGCGCCGACGACATGGCGCGCTGGCAACCCACCGTCGAAGCGCCGCTGACCTATGACTACGGACGCTACACCGTGTGCAAGCCCGGCGTCTGGAGTCAGGGCCCGGTGATGCTGCAGCAACTGGCCTTGCTGAAGGGATTCGAACTCGACGGCCTCGATCCCGCCGGACCGGAATTCATTCATCTGCAGGTCGAATGCGCCAAGCTGGCCTTCGCCGACCGCGAGAAATTCTACGGCGATCCGAATTTTTCCGAAATTCCGATCGCGACGTTGCTCTCTGACGCTTACAACGACGAGCGCCGCAAACTGGTCTCGGACAAGGCCTCGCTCGATTTCGTGCCGGGCTCGGTCGAAGGCTTCGGCTCGGTGGTGAAGCTGCGCCGGCAGGAAGGATCCCGTGAGGCTGTGGGCGCGATGGGCGCCGGCGAACCGACCGTCGGCCGGTTCGGCGAAGTCCGCGGCGATACCGTTCATTTCGATATCATCGATCACACAGGCAACATGATTTCGGCGACGCCGTCGGGCGGCTGGCTGCAATCGTCGCCGGTTATTCCGGAACTTGGTTTCTGCCTGGGCAGCCGCGCGCAGATGTTCTGGCTCGAAGAAAATCATCCGGCCGCATTGGCGCCGGGCAAGCGGCCGCGCACCACGCTAAGCCCGACTATGGCGTTGCGCGACGGCCAGCCGTACATGGCGTGGGGTTCGCCCGGCGGCGATCAGCAGGATCAATGGACCACGCAATTTTTCCTGCGGCATGTTCACGCCAGCATGAATCTGCAGGAAGCGATCGACGCCCCGGCGTGGCATTCCGAACATTTTCCGATTTCGTTCTGGCCGCGCACCGCGCGCCCTGGCGTGCTCGTGGTCGAGAGCCGCGTGCCCAAAGCGAGCATCGATGCCCTGAAAAGCTGTGGGCATATCGTGGAGACCGGTCCCGCCTGGTCCGAAGGCCGCCTCACTGCCGCATCGAAAGTCGGCCGCCGCCGTCGCGCGGCGGCTAATCCGCGGGGCATGCAAGGTTACGCGGCTGGACGATAGCGAAGGACACACAGTTTCTTAGATAATGGTCTCCCGCGCTACGCGGCGGCAATCCATTTCAAATTCCAGATCGATCACCGGCGGCCGGGCGAAATGCCAGGTCACGCCAGATCGCGCGGCGTTCTTTCGTACCAAGATTTCGGCGAAAGAAGGATGGAAATCATGCACGGTATAAGCCTGCGCCGCGGTGGTGTCGTTCCAACCGAAACCGAAGACGTCGAGCCGCCGCGCCATTTCGCCAACGGTGACTTCGACCTTCTCTTTCAAGCCGTCCG
This sequence comes from uncultured Alphaproteobacteria bacterium, assembly GCA_963723625.1. Lineage (GTDB taxonomy): Bacteria > Pseudomonadota > Alphaproteobacteria > Rhizobiales > Xanthobacteraceae > Bradyrhizobium. The sequence continues at coordinate 429,083 of CAVRRK010000008.1, read as the reverse complement.
GACTGACGTCGCGGTAGCGCACGATGCGCTCGGGGTAGCTGCCAGCGCCACCCCTCGCCTCCGCGCCACCGGCAATGACGAACGTCGGCATCGCAGCGGCGGCTGGCCGCGTGAAAGAGAATGCGTAAAATGACGGCTCGCTGGGCGGGTCGATCTCCGGGCAGACATTGCTGCGCGCAACGGGATTTGTGGTGCCGTCGAACAGGCCCCATTCCGCCAGCGTCTTGACGTAGTGCTCATTGAACCGGCGAAAGCCATCCTCGGTGAAAGCCGCGGGCGAGCGCAACTCGCAGGCGCAGAACGACGTCAGCGGACGGCCGGCGGCGCGAATATATTTTGCGACTTCCGCAAAGCCCTCGGCCAGCGGGAGCAGCTTATCGAAGCGCACACGCTCGATCTCATAGCCCGGGTCCGCCATCGCGCCGCTGGAATACTGGAACACAGCTGGAATGAAACGATAATTGCCGGTCGGAAATTGCTGAGTCATGGAGCTGCCCTCATCCTGAGGAGGCGCTGTTGCGCCGTCTTGAAGGATAAGCGTTCATACCGCATGGTTCGAGACGCGCGCAAGGCGCGCTCCTCACCATGAGGCATCCCTTTAGGTCGGCCGCAGCGATGGCGAGGCCCGTTCCAGATCGAAGTCCTGCGATCTGCTTAGCTCGCTCGGACTCGGCACCGGCGCGGTGATCTGTGGCGATCGCGACGTAGACCGCGGGCAGCACGAACAGCGTGAACAGCGTTCCGATCGACATGCCGGATACGACGACAAGGCCGATGGAGAACCGGCTTGCCGCGCCGGCGCCGACGCGGTCAACAGCGGCAGCAACCCGGTGACCATGGCGGCCGTCGTCATCAGGATCGGACGCAACCGCACCCGCGCCGCCATCTCGATCGCGGAGCGCTTGTCGAGGCCTTCGTTGAGCTGCAGCTCGTTGGCGAATTCCACCATCAGGATGCCGTGCTTGCTGATCAGGCCGATCAGCGTCAGCAATCCGACCTGGGTGTAGATGTTGATCGTCGCCATGCCGAAGAACAACGGAATCAGCGCGCCCGATATCGCCATCGGCACGCTGATCATGATGACAAGCGGGTCGCGCAGGCTTTCGAACTGCGCCGCCAGCACCAGGAAGATGATGATCAGTGCGAAGCCGAACGCCACCGCGAGCTGATTACCCTCCTGCACATATTGCCGGGAATCCGCGAGGTAGTCGTGACTGTAGCCCGAGGGCAGATTTTTGGCCTGACCCTCAAGAAAATCCACAGCCTGCCCGACGGTTACGCCGGGCATCGGCACCGCCTGGAAGGTCGACGAATTGAGCTGGTTGTAGTGCGTCAACGCGTTAGGATCGGTCGCCGTCTCGACCGACACCAGCGTGGATAGCGGCACCTGCTGACCTGTCAGGGTCGGCACGTAGTAATTGTCGAGGGATTCCGGCGACAGCCGCAATCCGCGCGGCACCTGTGGGATCACCTGATATGAACGGCCCTCAAGATTGAAGCGGTTGGTGTAGTTACCGCCAAGAAGCGTCGCCAGCGTATTGCCGATGCTCTGCATGGTGATGCCGAGATCGTTGGCCTTTGAGCGGTTGATCTTCACGCGGACTACTGGCTGATTGAAGTCGAGATCGCTGTCCGCGACGATGAACAATCCGCTCTTGCGCGCGGCGTCCTTCAACTTGACCATCTCCTCATAGACCGACTGGAAGCCGTTGGTGGAATTGATCACCATCTGGATCGGCAGTCCGCCGGGGCCACCTGGCAGCGGCGGAAGGTTAAACGCAAAAGCATTGACGCCTTCGATCTTGCTGAGTTTCGCCTGCACCAGCGGCTTTATCTTGATCGAGGAACGCTCGCGCTCGTCCCACGGCTTGAGCAGCATGCCGGCAATGCCGTTGCTGGGGCCGGCGGTGCCATTGATGACGAAGCGCAGATCGGTTTCCGGAAAGCTCGCGAACACCTTGTCGAGCTTCTCGCCATAGAAATCGGTGTAGTCGATGTTGGCGTATTTCGGCGCCTTCACCACCGCGAACAAAATGCCCTGATCTTCCTCGGGCGCGAGCTCCTTGGAGGTGTGCTGATAGAGGAACGCCACCAGGCCAAGGATCGTCAGCGCGAACATCGCGGTGATCGGGCGATAGTCGAGCGAGCGATCGAGCTGCCGGCCATACCAGCGGGTGGTGGCGCCGAAAATCCGGTCGACTTTCCTGGCGAACCAGCCGCCATGCTCCTGCTTCAGCAACACCGAGCACATCATCGGCGACAGCGTCAGCGCGATCACGCCGGACACGATCACCGCACCCGCCAAAGTAAAGGCGAATTCGCGAAACAGCGACCCGGTAAGACCGCCGAGGAATCCGATCGGCGCGTAAACCGCGGCAAGCGTAATCGTCATCGAAATGACGGGGCCGACGATTTCGCGCGCGCCCTGCAACGACGCCTGCACCGGAGATTTGCCCTCCTCCAGATGCCGGTGGATGTTCTCCACCACCACGATGGCGTCATCGACCACGAGCCCGATCGCCAGCACCATCGCCAGCAATGTCAACAGATTGATGCTGAAGCCCATCACCAGCATCAGGCTGCATACGCCGATCAGCGACAGCGGAATGGTGACGACGGGAATGATCACCGAGCGGAACGACGCCAGAAACAGGAAGATCACCACGATCACGATTCCGACGGCCTCGATCAGGGTCTTCTCCACCTCCTCGATCGAAGAGCGGATGAACTTGGTGGAGTTGTAGGCGACTTTCATCTTCAGTGACGGCGGCAGGTTGCGCTCGAGTTCCGGAAACAATTTCCGCACGCCGGTGACGATGTTGAGCGGGTTGCCTTGCGGCGTCGCCTGCACGCCGATGAAGATCGCACGTTCGCCGCTGAACGCGACGCTGGCATCGGTGCTCTGAGCCGACAGTTCGATGGTGGCGACATCTTCCATGCGGACAAAGCCACCGTCCTTGGCCTTGATCGTCATGCGCTTGAACTGATCGACGTTCTGCAGATCGGTATTCGCCGTGACGTTGGAGACGATGAAATAGCCTTTGGTCTGGCCGGCGGCGGCCTGAAAATTATTCGCCCGGATTGCCGCGGAAACGTCGTCGGGGGATACGCCGTGGCCTGCCATCCGTGCGGGGTCGAGCCAGATGCGCATGGCGAAGGTCTGCCCACCGAGAATGTCGGCGGATGCCACGCCATCGACGGTCGACAAAATCGGTTGTACCACGCGGGTGAGATAATCGGAGATCGCCGAGCCTGAAAGCTCGGTGCTGGAGAATCCCAGATACATCACCGCCGTGGTTTGCCCGGTCGACTTCAGAATGATCGGGTCGTTTGCCTCCTTCGGAATCAGATATTTGACCGAGTTGACCTTCGACAAAACTTCCGTGAGCGCGCTGTTGGGATCGACGTTGAGCTTGATGTAGATCGAGATCAGGCTTTGTCCCTGCGTCGAGGACGAAGTGATGTAGTCGACGCCTTCAGCCGCCGATACCGCCTGTTCGATCGGAGTGGTGATGAAACCCTGCATCAAGTTCGGGGACGCACCGGGATAGACCGTGGTCACGGTGATCACCGTGTTCGACAGTTTCGGGTATTGCCGGACCGGCAGACTGGTCGCGGCCTTGAAGCCGATCAGCAGGATCAAAAGGCTGACAACGAGCGCCAGCACGGGGCGCTTGATGAAGATATCGGTGATGGCCATTGCAGGCGCTCCGTAACGGCGTCTTTAGGCGAAATCAGTACGCTTCAAGACGCGACAAAATGAGATAGCGGCGGGCTGCGACTGTGGCAGCCCAACGCTGTTAATTCAGCGGCGCTTTCGCCGGCACAGGCGGCGGGGGATCGGCCGAAATCACAACCGATGAGCCTGATTGCAATTTCAGTTGTCCAACGGCGACCACCCGATCGCCAGCCTTCAAACCGCTGGTGATCACGGCGCGGCCGTCAATCCGATCGCCGGTCCTGACGAAGGTCCGTACGGCGGTGAGGCTGGTGCTGCCGTCGTCAGCCTTCTTTTCGGTGATCAGATAAACGGAGTCGCCATAAAGCGTATAATCCACCGCCGTCTCGGGAATGGTGATCACCGCCGGCTTGTCCGGTAACACAACCGTCGTCGTCGCGAACATGCCCGGCTTCAGGATGTGATCGGTATTGGCGATCGTCGCCTGGACGCGGATGTTGCGTGTGTCGCTGTTGATCTGGGGCTCAATGGTGGTGATTTTTCCCTCGAACGTCCTTCCGGGATAAGCGTCTACCCCAACGCGGACGGTCTGCCCGACCTTGAGCGTCGCGCTATCCTTTTCCGTCGTCGTGAAATTCGCGTACAGCGCCGACAGATCGGTCAGCGTCACGATCTGCGTGCCGGCGGTAAGAAACTGGCCAACCTCCACGTGGCGGACGCCGAGATCGCCGTCGAACGGCGCTCGCACCAGCTTCTGCGAAATGACGGCCTGCGTCCTCGCGATACCCGCATTGGCTTGGTCGAACGCGGCCTGTGCCTGGTCGACGGTGGCCTGTGGCCCGAACTGCCTGGACGCAAGCTGCTTGGCGCGCTCGAGCGACAGGTTTGCCACCGTGGCCTGTGCCTTGAAGCTGGCAAGATCGGCCTGTTCGGGACCATCGAACAACTGCACCAACGGGCTGCCGGCTTTAACGCTGGTACCCGCCGTGAACATGATATCGGTGATGCGTCCGCTGACATCCGAGGTGACGTTGACCTGATGCACGGCGACAAGTTCGCCCACCGCGGTCAACAAGTTTGGAATGACCTCGGATTTCGCTTCAGCCACCGTAACCGTTGCCGGCGGCGGCTTATTGTTGGCGAAGAACTGCGCGATCATGTGGCTGCGGAAGGCGTTGAAGCCGACCAGACCGCCGACCAGCAGCGCCAGCAACAGACCCACGATGATAAACCACCGCACGGTCCGGATCGGACGCGTACGCGGCTTCTCGTTTATCGCTCTCGGAGAAATGTTGGCATCTGCTGCGATGGTCATTGTGCTATGCTTTCTGCAATTACCGGCTGCCCATCCGGCGATAATTCGCGATCCAGATAAGAGGCAATGGCCGTTGCGTTTAATCCAATTCCGCGGAGGATGAATTCACAGACCTGCCGCTCGAGATCGGCAGCGTCCGCGTAGGACAGGCAAGGCACTGAAGGCAGTCTCGTAAGCGCCGCCATCATCACGGTGTGGTGCGCAAACCAGAACAGGTTCAGAGGTTCGCTTCCGATCCGCGATGCATCTCCAGCTACGACCGCGCGCGCCAGCGATGCTGTGAATACCGGTCCGATCAAATCTCCGATCTTCTCGTAAAGCAGCCGCGCGAACTCGCCGTCGTCGATATGGCTGGTGACCAACAGTCGAAGACGCTGGGCCTCCTGCTGATCGGGAACGTCAGACAGGTTGAGGAAATGCCGGACCATTCCTCGAACCAGGACCACTAGCGTTTCCGTGGATGGCGGTAACCCCAATAAGCGATGCAGGGCCGGATCGGCCTCGCAGGCTTCGGCGAGGATTTCCGCGTACAGCGCCGATTTCGACGGGAAATGCTTGAACAGCAATCCCTCCGAAATTGAGGCGGCGGCGGCAACGCTTTTGGTCGTCGTTCCTGCAAAACCGTTCCGGGCGAAGCATCGCTTGGCCGCGCTCAGGATCAGTTCCCGCCGCAGATCGCTGGTCATTCGTAGACTGGACATCGTGTGAGTAAGCACTCACCTTCGACATTGTCAAGCAATTTTGTTGCAGCGCACCCAAAACATCAAAGGTTCAGATTGGCTGATAACCTAGCGCCCCGCGGATACGGTTGACGGTGAAGGTCCCGTCTCGGCTAGACAGCACCCGCTCCAGATTGGCATTGTCGATCTTGACGCTGGCGAAGCGCGGCCCGCCTGAAACGTCCTGCATCAGCGCGGCAAAGGCTTCCACCTCGCCCATCGTGGTGATCGCACGCACATCGCCGATCCCGCAACATTTGGCGGTGCCGACAAGATCGACCGTCCCCGCGGTGTGGCTGGCCTGACCGCCGGTCTCGCCGTAGCATTCATTGTCCAGAACGACGATAGAGAGATTGGCGGGTTTTTGCAGTCCGACCGTGGCAAGGCTTCCGATACCCATTAGCATTTCGCCGTCGCCGGTGATCACAACCACCGGCAATTTTGGCTGCGCCAGCGCGATGCCCAGCCCGATCATCACGGCCCCGCCCATCGCGCCCCACAGATAGAAATTTCGCGCGTGATCGCCGGCGGCGGCGATGTCGTAGGTCGATGCACCCAGCCGCCGACGACGATGGCGTCCTTGCGGCCCGCCAAGTAGCGCCGAGACAACGCTGCGCCGTCCGAGAAGATTGGTTTTGCTCATTTGGTGAAAACCTTCGCGCCGATCAGACGCTGCGACAGCAACACCGCCGTGGGCGTACAGGCATTATACGCCTGTCCCGCGGCAGCCTCGACGACATCACGCACTTCGTCGGGCGAGGACGCCCGTAACACCTTGATGCCGCATAACTCAAATACGCCCGCCGTGGTCGACCCCATCGGCACCTGCCATGGATTGAACTCGCCCCATTCGCCGCGCATCGTCACCAGCGTCAGGAACGGAAATCGAAATATCTGCGTCAGCGACAGCATGTTCACGCAATTGCCGACGCCGCTCGACTGCATCAGCAGCACGCCGCGCTGGCCGCCGGTCCACGCGCCGGCAAGCAGGGCTACGCCTTCTTCCTCCGTCGTCAGCGGCACCGCGCGCATGGATGAAGCGCCCAGCACGCGCTCGATCAGCTGCGAATGCCCCGCATCCGGCACATAGGGTACCTGGCGAACGTCGAAGCGCTGCAGGATCTGGAAAATCTCCTCCGGCCAGGACAGCGCATTTTCGGAAGGTGCTTCGGCGCGGGCGTGCATTTCTATTTCCAGTCCTGAGCGAACGTAGCGCGATGCGGGATTGTAGACGGCCTTGTCATTTCGGAAAGAGCGAAATGCGCATATCGGTCGGCGTACACGCGTATGCCAGCGGCCGTATTGTGTTTGTGGCGCAACAACTCCAGTATTGCACCAATAAACACATCGGGGGAACCATGTCCGATATCGAGGCGGCGGCAAATCTCGCCGACGTGATCCGCGCCCACGGCAAAGCACGCGGCGACGCCATCGCCTTCGAATTCGAGGGCCGCCGCACCAGCTACGCTGAATTTGACCGCCATACCAATCGCGTCGCTAACGCCCTCGCCGCGCTCGGCGTCAAGCCTGGCGAGCGCATCGCCTATCTCGGCAAGAACAGCGACATCTTTTTCGAGCTGCTGCTGGGCGCGATCAAGGCCAATGTCGTGATGGCGCCGGTCAACTGGCGGCTGGCGGGGCCGGAGATCGCTTTCATCGTCGAGGACTGCAAGGCGCCGGTGCTGTTCGTCGGGCCCGAGCTCATCGAGGCGGTCCGGGCCATCCGATCGCAGTTGCCGGGCGTGCGGACCTTCATCACCACCGAGGGCGGCGCGCCGGATTGGCAAGACTACCCTGCGTGGCGCGATGCGCAGAGCGACGCCGATCCGAAAGTACCGATCCGCGAGCAGGACGTTGCGATCCAGCTTTATACCTCCGGCACGACCGGCAAGCCGAAAGGCGCGATGCTGTCGCATCATAATTTTCTGTCGCTGATGCGGATCGGCGGCACCGAAAAGCCGGACTGGAATAAATGGTCCGACCAGGATGTCTCGCTGGTGGCGATGCCGGTGTTTCATATTGGCGGCTCCGGCTGGGGCATGCTCGGCCTCTATCACGGCGCCAGAGGCATCATCGCGCGCGAGTTCGATCCCAACAAGGTGCTGGATTTCTTCGAGCGCTTCGGCGTCACCAAACTGTTTCTGGTGCCGGCCGCGATGCAGTTCATCGTGCGGCAGCCGCGCGCGCGCGAAGTGGATTTCTCGAAACTGCGCTACATCCTCTATGGCGCGTCGCCGATACCGGCCGCGTTGCTGAAGGAATGCATCGCCGTGTTCGGCTGCGGCTTCGTGCAGATGTACGGCATGACGGAGACCACCGGCACCATCGTCGTGCTGCAGCCGGAGGATCATGTCGAAGGCCGCGATTGCATGCGCTCGGCCGGCAGAGCGCAGCCCGGCGTCGAACTCGCAATCCTCGACGCCGACGGCAAAAAGTTGCCGCCGCGCGAAGTCGGCGAGATCGCCACGCGCTCCCCTTCCAACATGGTCGGCTACTGGAATTTGCCGGAAGCGACCGCCAGGACGCTGGACAAGGACAACTGGCTGCGCACCGGCGACGCCGGATACATGGACGAGGACGGCTATCTTTATATCCACGACCGCATCAAGGACATGATCATCTCCGGCGGCGAAAACATCTATCCCGCCGAAGTCGAGAGCGCGATCTGCGACCATCCCGATGTCGCCGAAGTCGCAGTCGTCGGCATTCCCGACGATCAATGGGGCGAAGCGGTCAAGGCTGTCGTGGTGATGAAGCCGGGCAAGAAAGCGAGTGCGACCGACATCATCGGCTTCGCGCGCGAGCGCATCGCCGCGTTCAAGTCGCCGAAGTCGGTCGACTTCATCGAAGCGCTGCCGCGCAACGCTTCCGGCAAGATCCTGCGCCGCGCATCTCCGCGATCCCTATTGGGCGGGCAAGGACCGGCAGGTGAATTGAGCGTTTTTATCCTCACCGCTTTCCCGCGCCCATGTAGCCGAACAGAAATCCCGCGACCTTGCGCTTCTGGATTTCCTCGCTGCCTTCGGTGATGCGGTAGCGGCGGTGATGGCGGTAGATGTGCTCGAACGGCTTGTGGCGCGAATAGCCCATGCCGCCATGCACCTGCATCGCGCGGTCGGCGGCCTCGCAACAAAGCCGGTTCGCCCAGAAATTGCACATCGACACCTTGTCCGACAGCGTGTGCTCGACCTGCGCCTGCGTGAGCTGGTCCATCTCCCATGCCGTCTTGCGGATCAAGAGCCGCAGCATTTCCGCCTGCGTCGCCAACTCCACCAGCGGCCACTGGATCGCCTGGTTTTCGGCGAGCGCCTTGCCGAACGGCTTTCGCTCGCGCGCATATTTCACGCTCTCGTCGATGCAATACACCGCCGCGCCCAGCGAACTGGCGGCCTGCCGGATGCGGTTCTCGTGCACGAAACATTGCGCCAGCGACAGCCCACGCCCGATCTCGCCGAACAGCGCATCCTCCGGCACGAACACGTCGGTGAAGGAGACGCGGGGATGATCGGTCGGCATGTTGAAGGTCCACATATATTCCTCGACCTTCACGCCCTGCGCTTTCGCCGGCACCAGAAAGCAGGTGATGCCGCGCGCATCGCCGTCATTGCCCGAGGTGCGCGCGAACAGCGCGCAATGCGTCGCGACATGCATGCCCGTGGTCCACATCTTCTCGCCGTTGATGACCCAGCCCGCAACGCCGTCGCGCGTCGCCTGCACGGCGCGGGTCTCCATATGGGTGGCGTCTGAGCCGTGTTCGGGCTCGGTCAATCCAAACGTGATGCGGTATTTGCCGGTGATGGAGCCTTCGATCATCGCCTTCTGGTCGTCGCGGCCGTAGCGATCCAGCATCGTCACCAGCGGCAAGTTGCCGACGATGGAATGCTCGTTCTGCAGATCGTTGTGCAGCCCGAGACCTTTCGCGGCAAAATGCTCGCGAATGACCGCCATCCAGAGATTGGAGCCGTCCTTGCCCCCGTAGCGCTTTGGAATCGCGAAACGCAAGTGCCCGGCGGCATCGGCGAGGTTCTTGACCCGGCGCAGCAGCGCTTCCCATTCGTGCCGCGGCAGGCCGCCATTGTCGAAGTCCGTGCGCGCCCATTCGCGGCGATGATCGAAGAAGCGGACGTTGTCGTCGGCATCCTCGATCGGCTTGATCTCGCGGACGATGAATTGATCGAGCTCGGCGAGATAGGCCGACGAGATCGTCCGGCAATGAAAAATCCAAGGCGCTGCTCCCCGGTGTCGCGTTGTTGCTGGTGTTGCCATATCGCGTAGCATCACTAACATGACGGTTGAAACAAAAACGCCAAGCGGGAGCAAACATGGACCTCAAATTTTCCAAGGTCACGCGCAAAGGTCCGATCACCATTGTGACGCTGTCGCGGCCTGAAGTTTACAACGCGCTGCACACCGACGCGCATTTCGAACTCAACAAGGTGTTCGACGATTTCTGCGCCGATCCCGAACAGTGGGTCGCGATCGTCACCGGCGCCGGTGACAAGGCGTTCTGCGCCGGCAACGACCTGAAATGGCAGGCGGCGGGCGGCAAGCGCGGCTGGGACACCGGCGGATTCGCCGGGCTGACCTCGCGCTTCGATTGCGACAAGCCTATTATCGCCGCGGTCAACGGCGTCGCCATGGGCGGCGGCTTTGAGATCGCGCTGGCGTGCGACCTCATCATCGCCTCGGAAAATGCGATGTTCGCGCTGCCCGAGCCGCGCGTCGGCTTGGCCGCGCTGGCCGGCGGATTGCATCGGCTGCCGCGCCAGATCGGCCTCAAGCGCGCGATGGGCATGATCCTGACCGCGCGTCACGTTAGCGCGGCGCGAAGGCAAAGAACTCGGCTTTGTCAACGAGGTGGTGCCGCAAGGCGAAGCGCTGGCGGCGGCGGAGCGCTGGGCGGAGACCATCTGCAAGAACTCGCCGATGTCGATCCGCGCCTCGAAGCAGACCATTCAGAAAGGCCTGGCGGTGTCTCTCGAACAGGCGATAGCCAGAGCAGCGCGACTATCCCGCGGTGAAGGCGATGGCGGCGTCGCAGGATTATATCGAGGGGCCGAAGGCATTTTCCGAAAAGCGCCCGCCGAAATGGATGGGGAAGTAGTTATTATCGTCATTCCGGGGCGCGCGAAGCGCGAGCCCGAAATCGTGAACTGCATGGGACATTCTCGGGCCTGCGCAAGTGGCGCATCCCGGATGACGGTGATTGGCACAATTACCTCTCTCCCATCTCCCTTCGATAGCTCGCATAATTCGGCTGATCGACCGCGAGCTTGGCAAGCGTCGTCTGCCCATAGATGCTCGGCCAATCCCGGCGTTTGCAGATCGGCGTCGCCGCCGGCGATGCGCGCGGCGAGCACAGTCGTTAAGTTCGTTGAGCGGCCCTGCGTTCCCAGCAATCGCGACAAGCGTTCGTTTTCCGCGGCATCGCTGCCCGGCTCCAGCGCAAGCTGGCGCGTCACCAGATCGAGCGCGTTGATCGCCACCCGCAGCTTGAACGCCAGATGTCCGCTGATTTCGGGCGTGATATCGTTGCGCAGAAAATCGGCGACGGCCTTGAGCAGTTCTGTGGCGGTCGGTTCGTCCTGCATGTCACTTTCCTCGGGGAGCTATTAATCGCAACAGATCGATCTCGGTCTCCGAGGCGCGGCGGCCGATCATCGCGCGCTCGATGGAATGCTCAGGTCCGGCGCGAAAGCGCTGCATCATGCCACAGCACATCACGCCCCATCGCAGCGTGCCCATCACTTCCCAGAAATTTACGCGCGATGGATCGACCTGTCCGCCGGCCGCTTCATAACCGGCAAACAATTCCTCGCGCGATCCGAAACCGCCGACCGGCTTGTCGATCTCGCCGAAGCGCCAAGAGTTGACGCAGATCCAGCCGAGGTCCTCCATGGGATCGCCGAGATGCGCGAGCTCCCAATCGAGCACGGCACGCACGCCGTCAGGACCGACGATGAGATTGCCGTGGCGAAAATCGCCGTGCACCAGCGTCACTTCTTCCGGTGGACCGGGGTCGTGATCCCTAAGCCAGCGCAACGCCAGTTCGAACACCGGACGCGGCCAGTTGAAGCCGCGATATTCGCGCTCAAGTTCGGAGATTTCGCCCGCGGGAGTCATGCGGCGAAGTTCAGGCAATTGTGGCAGCGGCATTCCATGGATGATGGACGAGAATTTCGCCGAGTTGCCGCGCCAGTTTCGGCCGCGCCGCGGCGAATTGCTCATCGCGCAGAATTTTTCTCGGGATGGTTTCGCCTTCGACCCGCGCCATGATGAAGCCGATGCCGAGTTCATCCTTCGCTTCGAGCACATGCAGTATTTTCGGCGACGGCACGCCGGCGTCATAGGCGAGTTGCATCAGCGTCGCCTCGGCATTCAGTCCAGCAGCGCGCGTCGGCGCCGCGCCATAGCCCTGCGGCGCGCGGCGCAGTATCGCAGCGATGTTTCCGCCGGGATGCACAATGTCGAACGACCAGGTTTCCTGGCTGGCGCCGCCCGACAAACGGGTCGCATTGGTCACCCCGCTCGCGCCGGGGCACCACGAGGCAACGCAGCGCGCGAGCAGCGCCTGCATCATCTACCCTTGAATTTCGCCGGGCGTTTTTCCAGAAACGCGCCGACGCCTTCCTTGAAATCCTCCGCCGATCCGGCGACGCGCTGCAATTGCTGTTCGAGATCGAGCTGTTCCTCGAACGAGTTGCCGGGACTTTCCCAATACAGTTTTCGGATCAGCGACAGCGCGATTGTCGGGCCGTTCGCCAACTCATGCGCAAGCTTCATGGTCTCGTCCATCAGCGCGGCATCGTCATAGACGCGGTTGACGAGGCCCCACTCCAGCGCTTTTTCGGCGGGAAGCTTTTCGCCCATCAGCGACAGCTCGACCGAGCGCGCCTTGCCGACCAGCCGCGGCAGCAGCCAGGTCGAGCCACAATCCGGCACGAGGCCGATGCGGCGGAACGCCTGCAGGAAATACGACGAGCGCGCGCACAGGATCATGTCGCCCATCAGCGCGATGCTCATGCCCGCGCCGGCCGCAGGTCCGTTTACCGATGTTACGATTGGACAGTGCAGATTGCGCAGCCGCCGCAGGAACGGATGGTACGCGGTCTCCAGCGCGGCGCCGGCGTTGGTGCGGCCGCCCGGTTTTGCGTTGCCGCGTCCCTGCAGATTGGCGCCGGTGCAGAACGCGCGCCCGGCTCCGGTGATGACCAGGCAGCGTACCTCGCTGCGTTTGTCGTCGATGGCGTCGAGCGCTTCACCTAAGCCGCCGAGCATATCCATCGACACCGCGTTCATCACCTCGGGATGATCGAGTTTCAGGATGGCGACGGGGCCGTCGATCTCGACCGTGACGTGTTTGAACTGCATGATTTCCTCGCGTCTGACCGGCGCAGTTGATCCGCGCTGCAATGAATGTCTCGCAGCATATTTGATTTTTCAGCCGCGCTTGTCCATGGTCGTGGCTAACCGGTCCGACAGAATGAACTGCCCGAGGAAACCAACATGAACCTGTTCGATCTGACCGGCCGCGTGGCCGTCATCACCGGCGGCAATGGCGGCATCGGTCTCGGCATCGCGCAGGCGCTGGCTGCGGCGGGGTGCAACGTCTCGATCTGGGGTCGCAACGCCGACAAAAACAGATCCGCCGCAGCGACGATGGCGCGCGCGGCCGGCAAGGTCGATACCCGCGTCTGCGATGTCACCGATCCCGCCTCGGTCAAAGCCGCGATGGCGGCGACGCTCGATGCCTTCGGCCGCGTCGATGGGTGTTTCGCCAATGCCGGAATCGGCGGCGGCGGACGGCACGCCTTCATCGACCGCACGCAGGAGCAATGGCGCAGCATGTTCGCCACCAATCTCGACGGCGTGTTTCATGTCTTTCAGGCGGCGGCGCGGCACATGACCGAGCGCGCCGAGGCCGGCGATCCCTTTGGCCGGCTGGTTGCGACCTCAAGCTTGGCATCGCTGTTTGGCACCGCGCGCAACGAGCACTATGCCGCGACCAAGGCGGCCATCAACGCCCTCGTCCGCGCGCTCGCCGTCGAGCTGGCGCGTCAGGGGGTGACATCGAATGCGATCCTGCCGGGCTGGATCAAAAGCGACATGACCGCAGGAATCATGGCCAACGAAAAATTCGTCGCGAATGTGATGCCGCGGATTCCGATGCGGCGTTTCGGCGAACCCAGCGATTTCGGCGGCATCGCGGTGTACCTGATGAGCAAGGCGTCGTCGTATCACACCGCCGATACGTTCGTGATCGACGGGGGGTATACGGCGTTTTGAGAATTAGGACGTCGCCGCCATCCTTGGCTTCTCCGCCGATGTCATCGCAAAACCCTTGTAATCCTTGGCCGCGACGGTGTTGCAGATCTGGCGGTAAGCGCCGACGCCGCCGATATAAGGCATGAAGATCTGCGGCTTGCCCGGAATGTTGGCGCCCATGTACCAGGAGTTGGCCTGCGGATAGAGCGTGCCGTGCGCGACATCGTTGACGTGCGCGACCCAGGTGTCTTCGGCGTCTTTCTTGGCTTCCATCGAAACCAGCTCGCGGTCGCGCATATAGCCGATGCAGTCGGCGATCCAGTCGACATGCTGCTCGATCGACACGATCATGTTGCTCAACACCGACGGACTGCCGGGGCCGGTGATGATGAAAAGATTTGGAAAGCCAGCGCTCATCAGCCCGAGATAGGTACGCGGCCCCTCGGCCCATTTCTGGTTCAGCGTCTGGCCGTCGCGGCCGCGAATGTCGATCTTCGCCACCGAGCCCGTCATCGCGTCGAACCCTGTCGCAAGCACCAGCGCGTCAACCTCGTAATCCTTGCCGCCTGTGCGCACGCCGTTCGGCAGGATTTCCTCGATCGGATTCGACTTGATATCGACCAGCGTGACGTTGTCGCGGTTGAAGGTGGCGAAATAGTCGGTGTCGACGCAGATGCGTTTCGAGCCGATCGGATGATTGTTCGGCTGCAGCAGTTTCGCGACGGCGGGATCCCTGACGATCTCGGCGATCTTTTCGCGCACGAAATTTGCGGCGGTGTCGTTGGCCGCCTTGTCGAGCGGCAGATTGTTATAGACGCCCATGAAGGTGAGCCCGCCGCTGGTCCAGCGCGATTCATATTTGGCGCGCCGCTCGTTGTCGCCGTCATCGAGCGCGCCGCGGTCGGGCAACTCCTGCACGATGCCGTTCTTCATCTCCTCGCGCGCGAGGCGCCGTATCTCCGGATAATTCGAGCGAAACGACTCGCGCTCTGCCGGCGTCAACGGCGCGTTGCGCGCGGGAATGCTGAAATTGGCGGTGCGCTGAAAGACGGTGAGGTGGCTGGCCTGCTCGGCGATGACGGGCACAGACTGGATCGCCGACGATCCCGTGCCGATCACGCCGACGCGCTGACCCGTGAAATCCACCGTCTCATGCGGCCAGTGGCCGGTGTGATAGACTTTGCCCTTGAAGTCGGCGAGGCCCTTGATGTCCGGCATGCGCGCGTTCGACAGGCAACCGGTAGCGAGCACGACGAATTTCGCTGTGACGCTGTTGCCGTCCGATGTCGTCACCGTCCACACGTTGGCGGCTTCGTCGAAGGCGGCCTGCTCGACGCGCGTATTGAGCTGAATATCACTGCGCAGGTTGAAGCGGTCGGCGACGTGGTTGGCGTATTTCAGAATTTCAGGCTGCGGCGCATAGCGCTCGCTCCAGTCCCACTCCTGCTGCAACTCGTCCGAGAACGAATAGGAATACTGCATGCTTTCGACGTCGCAGCGCGCGCCGGGATACCGGTTCCAGTACCAGGTGCCGCCGACGTCGCCACCCTGCTCGTAGACCCGCGCCGACAATCCCAGTCCGCGCAGGCGATGCAGCATGTACATGCCCGCAAAACCGGCACCGACGACGACGACATCGTAAGTTTCGGGCGCATCGCTGGGGGGCTGCGGTTGGGTGGCGGACATCTTGCGGGGCTCCCTAGAATTCTTGCTCTGTTGACTAGCATTCTACCCGAGGCGCAAAAGAGCAACAGACAAAAATTGGTCGATATAGAAATCGCGCCGGGAGCGAGACATCCATGAAATCGCCAATCTGCGACATGCTCGGAATCGAATTTCCCCTGCTCGCGTTCAGCCATTGCCGCGACGTGGTCGCCGCCGTCAGCCGCGCCGGTGGATTTGGCGTGCTCGGTGCGACCGCGCATTCGCCGCAGACCTTGGAACAGGAGATGAAATGGATCGACGATCACGTTGACGGCAAGCCCTACGGCATCGACGTTTTAATCCCTGAAAATATCTCGACCGCGGGCGAAAAGAACGTCACCTGGAAAAGCCTGGAGGGTCGCGTCACGCCTGCGCACCGCGACTTCACCCGCGACCTCCTGAAGAAATACGGCATCGAACTCACCACGACGAGAAGTCTCGCCCGACCAGCCGCAGCCGTTCGATGCCGAACGCGCGATGGAATTGCTCGATGTCTCCTTCAACCATCCGATCCGCCTGATCGCCAATGCGCTGGGCGTGCCGCCGAAGGCGATGATTGAGATGGGCAAGAAGCACGGCGTGCCGGTCGCGGCATTGGTCGGCGCCAAGGAGCACGCCATCCGTCAGGTCGCGGCGGGTGTGGATATTCTCGTGGTGCAGGGCACCGAGGCCGGCGGCCATTGCGGCGAGGTCTCGACGCTGGTGCTGGTCCCCGAGGTGATCAAGGCGATCAAGCCGATCCGCGACGTGCCGGTGCTGGCGGCGGGCGGCATCATGACCGGGCGGCAGATGGCGGCGTGCATGGCGATGGGCGCCGCCGGCGCATGGACCGGGTCGGTATGGCTGGCGACGGTGGAGTCCGAGACCACCGAAATTTTTCGCGAGAAAATGATCGCGGCGTCCTCGCGCGACGCGATCCGCTCGAAGGGGCGCACCGGCAAGCCTGCGCGGCAGTTGCGCTCGGTATGGACGGACGCGTGGGATCGCGGCGAGGACAGTCCCGGCGCGCTGCCGATGCCGCTGCAGAGCATCATCAGCCGCGACGCGTTCGCATCGATCGACAAGTCTGCGGCGGCAGGCAATGCAGCGGCGCGCGATCTCGTGAGTTATTTCGTCGGACAGGGCGTCGGATTGATCGACAGCGTCAAATCCGCCGGCGCCGTGGTGCAGGAATTCAAGGAAGATTTCGCAGATGCAATCGAGCATTTGAATACGCTGGTGGCGGAGTGAAAATGTCGAGCTCTCCACCCCCGAAGACCGCATCCCCGTCATTGTCGGCGTCGGCGAAATCTCCGATCATCCCGCCGAACTCACATCCGGCCTCGAACCGCTTGCATTGCTGGCCGAAGCATTGAAGCGGGCCGAGCAGGATTGCGGCGCAAAACTGCTGCACGACATCGAGTCGCTCGACATCGTGAATTTCCTGAGCTGGCGTTACCACGATCCCGCGGCCGAACTCTCTGCCCGTCTCGGCATCAAACCAGCGCACGCCTACTACGGCCCGGTCGGCGGCGAGAGCCCGATCCGCTATCTGCACGAAGCCGCACAGCGCATCGCGCGCGGCGAGTGCAGCGTCGCCGCGGTGTGCGGCGCGGAGGCGCAGTCCACCGCGACCAAGGCCGAACGTGCCGGCGTCACGCTACCGTGGACGCCGTTCGCGCATGACGCGCCGGAGCCGGTGCGCAGCGCGGGCTATCAGAAACCCGCCGCGGTCAAGCTCGGCGTGTTCAGGCCGATCACGGTGTATCCGTTCTACGAAGTGGCTTCCGCGGCGCATTGGGGCCAGACCCCGCGCGAAGCGCTGGAGGAATCCGGCGAACTGTGGTCTCGGTACGCCGGCGTTGCTGCGCAAAATCCGAATTCGTGGCTGAAGAAAAACTTCACCCCCGACGCCATCACAACGCCGACGGCGGACAACCGGCTGATCGCATGGCCCTACACCAAGCTCATGGTCGCCAACCCGACGGTCAACCAGGCGCTGCAGTGCTGATGACCAGTCTCGCCAAAGCGCGCGCGGCCGGCATTCGCGACGATCGCATGATCCACATCTGGGGCGGCGCGTCGGCAGAGGAGCCCCGCGACTATCTCGCGCGCGATCAGTTTCATGAAAGCCACGCGCAGAACGCGGTGCTGAAAGCCGCGATGGACTTTGGCCGATGGTGATGGCCGCGCGTTCGCCGCGATCGAACTCTACAGTTGCTTTCCGGTGGTGCCGAAGATGGCGCGGCGAACGCTTGGCCTCGGCGCCGACGTGCAGCCGACCGTGACCGGCGGGCTCACTTTTCACGGCGCGCCGCTCAACACCTATATGACGCACGCCGCGTGCGCGATGGTGCGCAAGCTGCGCGGCGGCGCGAAACTCGGCCTGCTGTACGGGCAAGGCGGCTTCGTAACAAAACATCATGCGCTGGTGCTGTCGCGAGAGGCGCCGCGCGAGACGCTGTCGCAGGACACCAGTGTTCAGGCGGAAGCTGACAAGCATCGCGGGGCCGTGCCGGAATTCGTCACCGAAGCGAGTGGCAAAGGCCGGTCGAGAGTTTTACGGTGATCTATGGCCGCAACGGCGATGTCGAGCATGGCGTGGTGATGCTGCGCACGCAGACCGATGTGCGTGCGCTGGCGCGGGTGCCGGCGTGCGACACGCAAACGCTAGCACATCTCACGAACATGGACCGCACGCCGGTGGGCTCGTCGGGGAATATTACAGCGCGGATGACGGGATGCTGGAGTGGCGGGTGGGGTAGTCTTTCCACGTCCCCTACCTTCTCCGAAACCTTCTCGGTCTTGCCGCCCTTGTTCGGCGCGCCGGCGACGCGGACCTGATCACCATCGGCGAGACCGTCCGGCGGCGCGGTGATGATGCGGTCGTCAGGCGAAACGCCTGAGGCCAGTTCGATGTCGCGGCCGAGGTCGCGCGCGATGGTCACCGTTTTGAACAGCACCTTGTCGTCGGGCCCGACGGTGGCGACGCGCAGGCCGTTCTGATTGAAAATCAGCGCGCTGGCGGGAATGTGCAGCGGCACGACGTCGCGCACGAGACTGAGCTTCACATTGGCGTAGCCGCCCGGCATCAATTCGCCGCCGGCATTGTCGAGCGCGAGCTGCATTCGCGTCGTGCCGGAACTGACATCGACGGATTGCGATGAGGCCTCCACCGTCGCCGGGAATGTCCGGTTCGGATATTCCGGCATGCTGATGACGGCCTTGGCGCCGATCCTGATCGCGGGCACGTAGCTCTGGGGAACGTTGACATAGACCCGCAGCTTGGTGATGTCCGAGATCACGAACATCGGCGGGCCGCTGCCGCCGCCTGCATTGATCAGCGCGCCGACATCGGTATCGCGCGCGGTGACGACGCCGTCGAATGGGACGGTGATGTTCTTGTAGCCGGCCAGCGCCTCCAGGCGTTCCACATTGGCTTGGCCGGAATTGACGGCCGCCTTCTTGTTGGCAAGGTCGGCGGTGCGCTCATCGATCTCCTGAGCGGAGACGAAGTTTGAGGCGACCAGGGTCTTGCGCCGATTCAGCGTGGCTTCCGACAGCCTCGCGCTGCTCTGCTGACTGACAAGGTCGGCGCGAGCCTGCAGCAGTTGCTGATCGAGGTCGGGCGCCTCGATTTCAGCGATCACCTGCCCGGCCTTGACCTTGGCGCCGATATCGGCGCTCCAGCTTTTCACATAGCCGCTGACGCGGGCGAAAATCGGCGCGCGCTGATAGGCTTCCAGCCGGCCGGGCAAATCGAGGGTGGCGTTCAGCGCCCTCGCGTCAGGCAGCGCGACGGCCACCGTCGGAATCGCCTGGTCGTCGGTCCATTCGCGCAGCTTCGCGGTCGAATCTTCGCGCGCGCGAATGCCGGTCACCACCACGAGCACCGCGCCAATGCACGCCAGCAGCCCGAAAATGCCCAGCTTCCGGCGAGAGACCGGCCTGGTTTGTTCAGTGGGCATGCAAGGTCTCCGGTGAAACTGTCGCGGCTTTCGCGTCGTGCTTCTTATGCACCATGCTGAACACCACGGGAACGAACATCAGTGTCGCAATGGTCGCAAAAATCAGGCCACCGATCACGGCGCGTCCGAGCGGCGCGTTCTGCTCGCCGCCCTCGCCGAGACCCAGCGCCATCGGCGTCATGCCGATGATCATCGCCAGCGCCGTCATCAGCACCGGGCGGAAACGCACGAATCCGGCTTCCAGCGCGGCGGCGAGGGGATCGCCGAGTTCCTCATAACGTTCGCGCGCGAAGCTGATCACCAGCACGCTGTTCGCCGTGGCGACGCCCATGCACATGATCGCGCCGGTCAATGCGGGCACCGACAGCGTGGTCCGGGTCGAGAACAGCATCCAGATGATGCCGGCGAGGGCTGCGGGAAGCGCGGAGATGATCACGAACGGGTCGGACCATGACTGGAAGTTCACTACGATCAGGAGATAGATCAGCACGATCGCCGCGAGCAGGCCGAACAGCAGTCCGGAAAACGCGCTGTTCATGGTCTGCACCTGGCCGAGCAGCACGACCGAACTCCCCTTGGGCACCTCCTTGGCGGTATCGGCGATCGCTTTTTGCACGTCGGCTGCCACCGCGCCGAGATCGCGCCCTTGTGGCGTCGCAAAAATCTGCACCATCGACTGGATGTCGTATTGCGACACCACGGCGCTCGAAGCCGAGCGGGTGATGTTGGCGATGCCGCCGAGAATCGGAGACTGCGTGTTCCCGGTCGCCGTGATCGGCAAGGTCTCCAGGGCGTTGAGCGAATCGATCTGGTACTGCGGGGTCTGCATCACGATCGAATACGACACGCCATTTTCGGGATTGAGATAGTAGGTCGGCGCGACCTGCGAGCTGCCGGCGAGATTGACCACCAGGCTGTTGGTCACGTCGCGCTCGGTCACCCCAACATATTGCGCGCGGGTGCGGTCGACATCGATGTTGAAGCCGGGATTATTCGGCGACTGCTGGATGCGCGCGTCGGCAATGCCGGGAATGCGCCTGATACGGCTCAGCAATTTGCTGGCGTAAGCGAAATTCTCCGCGAGATTCGCGCCGCGGATCTGAAGGTCGATCGGCGCGGGTGCGCCGAAATTCAGAATCTGACTGACGATATCCGCCGGCAGGAACGCGAACGTCATGCCCGGAAACAGCCGCGGCAATTGTTCGCGCAGCACCTGTACATATTCCGCCGTCGGGCGATGGCCCTCCTTCAGCTTGATCTGGATATCGCCGTCAGCCGGACCGATCACGCCGGTGTTGTTGTAGGTCATGTTGATGCCGCTGATCGGCATGCCGATATTGTCGGCGAGCGTCTCGATCTCGCCCGGCGGAATGATCTTGCGGATCGCCTTCTGCACGTCAGCGAACTGATTGGCGCTTTCCTCGACGCGGGTGCCTACCTGCGTGCGGACATGCATCAGGATGCCGCCCGCATCGACCGACGGAAAGAAATTACGGCCGAGAAACGGCGCCAGCGCAAAGGACGCGAACACGAAACACAGAAATCCGATCACGAATACCGGCCGCCGTGTCAGCGCGAGCGCCAGAGATCGTGGTAGCCGCTGCGAAAACGCTCAAACCGCGCCTCGAAGCCGCGCTGGAACAACACCAGCGGATTGCGCGAGCGGCGGCTCGTCGCCCTCGTGATGCACGTGCGGCTGCAGCAAATATTTCGCCATCGTCGGCACAAGCGTGCGCGACAGCAGGAACGACCAGATCATCGCGAACATCACCGCCTCGGCCATCGGCACGAACAGGAACCGCGCGATGCCCTGCAGGAAGAACATCGGCACGAACACGATGCAGATGCACAGCAGCGAGACGAACGCCGGCGTCACAATCTGGTTGGCGCCGTCCATGATCGACTGTTCGACCGGTTTGCCCTGCTCCAGGTGGTAGTTGATGTTTTCGATCGTTACCGTGGCGTCGTCGACAAGGATGCCAACTGCGAGCGCAAGGCCCCCCAGCGTCATGATATTGAGCGTCTCGCCGATTGCCGACAGCATGATGATGGCGCCGAGCACGGAGAGGGGAATCGAGACGGCGATGATGACCGTCGAGCGCCAGCTTCCCAGAAACAGCAGGATCATGACGCTCGTCAGCAGGGCTGCGATGATGCCCTCATTGGCGACGCCGCTGATCGCGCCGCGCACGAACAGCGATTGATCGGCGATGAATCCGATCTTCAGCGCCGTCGGGCAGCGAATCCTTGACCTCGAGCACCTTCTGCTTGATGCCGGCGATGATATCGAGCGTCGAGATCGAGCCGGCCTTCAGCACCATCATCAGCACCGAGCGGTTGCCATCGACATGGACAATGTTGGTCTGCGGCGGGTTGCCGTCGCGCACGCTGGCGACATCGCGCACATACACCATGGCGCCGTTGACGGTCTTGATCGGCAGGTTGCCGAGGTCTTCCATCTTGATCGGCGAGTTGTTCAGTTGAATGACGTATTCGAAGCCGCCGATCTTCTGCGTGCCGACCGGCGTGATCAGGTTCTGCGCGGCGAGCGCATTGGCGACGTCCTGTCCCGACAGGCCGCGCGCCTGCAGCGCTACCGAATTGAGATCGATCTGTACCTGGCGCTGCTTGCCGCCGAACGGATACGGAATTGCTGCGCCGGGCACCGTGACCAGGGGCGTGCGGAGCTGGTTGATGCCGAGATCGGCGAGGTTCTGCTCGGTGAGGCCTTCACCTGATAATGCGACCTGAATGATCGGCACCGTGGACGCGCTGTAATTCAAAATCAGCGGCGGCGTCGCGCCCGGCGGCAACTGCTTGATCATCGTCTGCGCGATCGCCGTGACTTGCGCGTTGGCGGTCTGGATATTGACGTTGGGCTGAAAGAAAATCTTGATGATGCCGATGCCGTTATAGGAATTGGCGACGATGTGCTCGATGTCGTTGACCGTCGTGGTCAGCGCGCGCTGAAACGGCGTGGTAATGCGGCCGGCCATCTGGTCCGGTGGCAGGCCGGTGTAGTTCCAGACCACGCCGATCACGGGAATGCGGATATCCGGGAAGATATCGGTCGGCGTGCGCAGCGCGGCCAGCGGCCCGATCAGCATCAGGAGCAGCGCAAGCACGACAAAGGTGTAGGGCCGGCTCAAGGCGATGCGGACGAGCGCAATCATAAAACGGACATTCCCGGTTATACGAACGGCGCGGGCTGGCAACGCAACGGCATTCGTCCCCGCTCCTGTACCCGAACCGGGCCGAAATAGCTAATGTCCTGAGGCAGTTCGGCTATGCGCGCTGGAGCGTTATGCCTATGCCCTGCCTTCGTAATGGGCACCCTCACGACAGATTGATCGGTGGTTGGCGAGCGCGCCCCTCCACCGTTCCGCGGTTACACCTCCAGCTTGTCGCCGCCCTTGAGGTCGAGGATTTCGCGCGCCTCATCCGGCGTCGCGACCTCAAGCCCAAGGCCTTCGATGATCTTGCGGGCGAGCGTCACCTGCTCCGCGTTGGACGCCGCCATCCGTCCCGGCGCGGCCCACAGCGAATCCTCCAGCCCGACGCGGATGTTGCCGCCCATCGCCGCCGCCATCGCGGCGATCGGCAACTGGTTGCGGCCCGGCACCCAGCACCGACCAGACAAACTTGTCGCCGAACAGGCGGTCCGCGGTGCGCTTCATGTGCAGCACGTCCTCGGGATGCGCGCCGGTGCCGCCCTGCAGGCCGAACACCGTCTGCACGAACAGCGGCGGCTTCACCATGCCCTGCTCGAGGAAGTAGTTCAGGTTGTAGAGATGCGCAGTGTCGTAGCATTCGAATTCGAACCGCGTCCCCGTCTCCGACAGCGTCTTCAGCACGTATTCGATGTCCGCAAACGTATTGCGGAACACGATGTCCTTGTTCTGCAGATGCTTCAGCTCCCAATCGTGCTCGAATTTCTTGAAGCGGTTCAGCATGCCGAAGAAGGCGAAGTTCATCGACCCCATGTTGAGCGAGGCGACCTCCGGCTTGTAGACCGCGGCGGGACGCACGCGCTCGTCCACCGTCATGGTCGGCGCGCCGCCGGTGGTGAGATTGATCACGCAGTTGGAGCGCTGCTTGATGACTTTCAGAAACGGCGCGAACGCTTCGGGACTCTGATCGCGGCTGGCCGGTTTTTGGATTGCGCGCGTGAAGATGCACGATGGCAGCACCAGCTTCGGCGGCATCGACGGCGGCATCGGCGATTTCCTGCGGCGTCACCGGCAGCGCCTTCGACATCGACGGCGTGTGGATCGCGCCGGTCACGGCGCAGGTGATGATGACTTTGCGTGCCATGTTGCTCTCTTTCTTATTTCCGATTCAGGACTTGTCTGTTTTGCTTGTTTTTATGCGCGGCCAGCGCCGCAAGGCGTTCGTTGCGCCGCTGCGTCAGCTCAGCGATGCGATCCGAAGACGGCTGATGCGGCCACGCCGCGATCACCTTGTCCACGTTCGGACTTTGGTAAACCTCGGGACCGGCAGAAGCCGCCGCCAGCTCCTTATAGAATCCCGTATAGCGGGCGCAATAATCCGGAATGCCGCCGGGCGCGTTGAGTTCGATGGTCTCGAACGGACCCAGGAACGACCAGCGCAGCCCAAGACCGTCTTTGACAGTGTGATCGAGATCTTCGGCGGAGATATAACCCTCGCCGACCAGGCGAAACGCTTCCGCCAGCAGCGCGCCCTGCAGCCGGTTGAGCACAAAGCCGTTGATCTCGCGGTTGATAGTGACGGGCACCTGACCGATCTCGCGGTAGATTTTTCGCGCGCGCTCAATGGCGTCAGGCGCGGTCCACGGCGCGCCGCATAGCTCGACAAGCGGAATCAGGTGCGGCGGATTGACGGGATGCCCGACCAGACACCGCGCGCGGCCCGGCAGGTGCTCGGTGAAACGCGATGCCACGATCGCGGAGGTCGATGACACCAGCAGGGCATTCGGTGGCGCTAGCCGATCGAGTTCGGCGAAGATCGCGATTTTCTGATCGACATTTTCGGGCCCGTTCTCCTGCACGAATTCGACGTCTTTGACGGCGTCGGCAACGCTCTGCGCGACCGACACCAGCGCCGCCGCGCCATCGGGGTCATCGGCGAGGCCGTGACGCGCCAGCGCGTGCAACTCGTCGCGGATCAGACCGGGCGCCGCCTCCAGTGTGGGCGCGTGGGGATCGATGATGCGCACGCTCCAGCCGGCGCGCGCGAAGATCGCGGCCCAGGCGCGCCCGATCAGGCCAACGCCGATGATGGCAACGTGTCGTCCGGTTTGTTTCATTCTCGGCTCTTTCTTTTCATAGCCAAAGCACCTCGCGGCGCAGAGGGAAGATTGACTTCCCGCACCTCACCGCATCAACTTTAGCGCATCGCTGAAAAAATCAGGTCCGCCGAAATTGCCGGATTTCAGCGCCAGCAACATCTCACCGTCTTTCGAACCGACGGCGCGAAGCACCGGCACGCCGGCGGCGATTTCGGCCCCGACCAGAAAACCGGGAATACGCAGGCGATCGACTACTGCACCTGACGTTTCGCCGCCGGCCACCACCAGCCGCCGCACACCCGCAATGACAAGGCCTTCGGCAATCTCGGCCATCGCATGTTCGATGGCATGACCCGCGGCATCGCGGCCGTGGCGTGACTGCAGCGCAGAAACCTGATCCGGCGTCGAACTGCTCGCGATCAGCACCGGACCTTTACTCAGGCGTTCGCCGCGCCCAATCCAGCGCGCGCTGCGCTTCTTCTTTGCCGGAGACGACCTTGTCGGGATCGAGATGCAGCACCGGCATCATTTGCTCGGCCTTTGCGATTTGCTGAAGCGTCGCCTGCGAACAACTTCCCGCAAGGCATGCGGCTGCACCGCCGACCGGCTTGTCGGATACGCCAGTTGCTACATTCGGCTTCACACGGCCCGATGCGATCAGTGCACGCGCGAGACCCAATCCAAGACCGGACGCGCCGACCGACACGCGATGATCCAACGCCAACGCGCCGATGGTTTCGAGATCGCTGGTCGAATACCGCGTCGGCGATGGCAGCGCCAATGCCCCCCGCGGTGAGTTCGGCGAGGCGCGCTCGCACGGCATCAACACCGCGCGCAACGACGGCGAGATCGACGAGGCCGATTTTGGTCTTGCTCTGCCGCGCCAGCACGCGCACCAGATTGGAATCGTGCATCGGGTTGAGCGGATGATCCTTCAGCGGGCTTTCGTTCAGCGGCACGCGTGCCGACGAACAGATTGCCCTGATAGACGGTGCGTCCGGTTTCGGGAAACGCCGGCGTCACCAGCACGATCGCGTCGCCGGAATCCGTCGCGCAGCGCATCCATCACCGGGCCGATGTTGCCGGCGTCGGTCGAGTCGAACGTCGAGCAGATCTTGAACAGCACATGATCAGCGCCGCGGCCGCGCATCCATTTTTCGGCGTCGCGCGATTTTGCGACGGCCTGCGACGGCCTCGATCGAACGGCTTTTCAGCGACACCACGACGGCATCGACCTCGGGCAGCTTCAGATCATCTGAGGGCACGCCGATGGTCTGCACCGTGCGCAGCCCACAACGCGTCAGCGTGTTGGCGAGATCGGACGCGCCGGTATAATCGTCAGCGATGCAGCCGAGCGCCAGCGTCACGGCTTCGCTCCGGCATAGGGCTTGAACCAGCCGAGTCCATCCTCGGTCTTGCCGCGCGGGTTGTATTCGCAGCCGACGAAGCCGTCGTAGCCGAGCCGGTCGAGTTCATCGAACAGGAACGGGTAGTTCAGCTCCTCGCCATCGGGTTCGTTGCGCGAGGGAATGCTCGGCGATCTGGATGTGGCCGATCATCAGGCATCATCTCGCGCAGGTGCATGGTCACGTCGCCATGGATGATCTGGCAGTGATAGATGTCGAACTGCAGTTTCAGGTTCGGAATTTTCAGTTCGCGAATGAGATCGCGCGCAAAGAAGAAATCGTTGAGGAAATAGCCGGGCACGTTGCGCGGATTGATCGGCTCGATCACCACGTCGATTCCGTGCGGCGCGAAAAACTTCGCCGCCGAAACTCACCGACTTGCGAAACGCCGCCACCGCCTCCGGATCGTTCGCGGTCGGCAATTCCGGCCATCAGATGCACGCGCTTCACGCCCGTCGCTTTCACATAAGGCAGCGCGGTGCGCAGGCTCTGCTGCAGATCGGCGAAACGATCGGGCAGCGCGGCAAATCCTTTTTCACCGGCGTCCCAGTTGCCCGGCGGCAGATTGAACAGCGCCTGCGTCAGGCCGTTGCGCCTGAGGCGTGCGCCGACTTCTTCCGCCGGATGATCGTAGGGAAACAGGAATTCCACCGCGGTGAAGCCGGCCCTCGCCGCGGCCTCGAAGCGGTCGAGAAACGGCACCTCGTTGAACATCATGCTGAGATTGGCGGCGAAGCGGGGCATTGAATGTCCTCTTTATTGTTTTGTAGTCAGCCCGGCTCGCCCGGCAGCTTCGTGCCCGTGACCTGCGCGTACATCCGCGCCACCGACGCATCGTCGTCGCGGCCCATGCCGGACGCCGACGTCATCAGGAACATTTGCAGCGCGGCGGCCGACACGGGCACCGGAAATTTCGCCGTGCGCGCCATGTCCTGGATGATGCCGAGGTCCTTGACGAAAATATCGACCGCGCTGCGCGGCGCGTAGTCGCCGTCGAGCACATGCGGCACGCGGTTCTCGAACATCCAGGAATTGCCGGCCGACGCAGTGATGACCTCATAGACCTTGCGGATGTCGAGTCCCTGTTTGGCGGCGAACGTGATCGCCTCCGACGCCGCGGCGATGTGCACGCCGGCGAGCAACTGGTTGATCATCTTGAAGGCCGCGCCCTGCCCCGCGGCATCGCCGAGCTCGTAGAGTTTCGCCGCCATCGCATCCAGCGCCGGCCGCGCCCGGTCAAAGGCGGCGGCGCTGCCCGACGCCAGAATCGTCAGTTCGCCCTGCGCCGCGCGCTGCGCGCCACCGGAGATCGGCGCGTCGAGATAATGCCGGCCGGTGGCTTCGAGCTGCTTTGCCAGCCGCCGCGCCACGTCGGGATCCATCGTCGCCGACGAGACGAACACGGCGTCCTTTGCCAATGTCTCGGCGACGCCGCCCTTGCCGAACAGGATGGTCTCGGTCTGCGCGGCGTTGACCACGACGCTGACGACGATGGCGGCATCCTTGGCCGCATCGGCCGGGCTGGAGGCGCCACGGCCGCCGTCGGCGACGAAACGCGCAACGCGTTTCCGCCGAGACATCGCATCCCGTGACGTCGAAGCCGGCGCGCCGCAGCGAGGTCGCCATGCCATAGCCCATCGAGCCCAGCCCGATGACGGCGACGCGCGGCTTTGATGAGGCAGGTTCGGACATGCGGCGTTTCCTGTTTTCGTTGTTGCCTGCTTGGGATAACACGGCTTGGCCACGCTGCCAAAGCGTGGGACAAGTTCGTGCGAGGAGAAGTCCATTGAGTGAAACGAAACTGCGCGAGGATATCTGCCGCTTTGGCCGCTCGCTGTTCGAGCGCGGCCTGACGCCGGGCTCGTCGGGCAATATCAGCGTGCGGTGTGAGGACGGCGGCTGGCTGGTGACGCCGACCAACGCGTCGCTCGGCTCGCTCGATCCCGCGCGCCTCTCGCGGCTCGGCGCCGACGGGCGTCTTGTCTCCGGCGACGCGCCGACCAAGGAAGTGCCGCTGCATACCGCGCTGTATCAAACGCGCGCTGCGGCGCGCGCGGTCGTGCATCTGCATTCCACGCATTCGGTGGCGCTGTCGATGCTGCCGGAGATCGACCCGCGCGCCGCACTGCCGCCGATGACGCCGTATTACCTGATGAAGTGCGGCGCGACGGCGCTGGTGCCGTATTATCGGCCCGGCGATCCCGCCGTCGCCGACGCCATCAAGGGCCTCGCGGGGAAGTATTCATCGGTGCTGCTGGCCAATCACGGCCCGGTGGTGGCGGGAGAGACTGCTGGAAGCCGCGGTGTTCGCGATCGAAGAACTGGAAGAAACCGCGAAGCTGTATCTGCTGCTGCGCGGGCTCAACCCGCGTTATCTGACGCCGGCCCAGGTAAAGGATTTGTCCGATGCGTTCGGGCTAGCGTTGCCGGAGCATCAGGAGCACAAGTAGGCTTCGTTCACAGCACCGCGAACTGGCTGTTCTTCAAATCAGTCACCAGCATCAGTCCCGGCGCGTGGGTGATCGCGAACGGCAGCTTCGCCGCTGCGATCACCGCCTGCGGCGTGACCCCGCAGGCCCAGAACACCGGAATCTCGTCCGCTGCCACCGGCACCGCGTCGCCGTAGTCCGGCTTGGTAATATCCGCGATGCCGATCGACTCGGGATGCCCGAGATGCACCGGCGCGCCGTGCACCGCGGGAAAGCGCGACGTGATCTGCACCGCGCGGATCGCGTCCGCCGGCTTGAACGGCCGCATCGACACCACCATCGGGCCGGCGAACGGGCCTGCTGGCGCGCAGGCGATGTTGGTTCGGTACATCGGCACGCGCACATTGCGCTCGATGTGGCGGATCGGCAGATCGTCCGCCATCAGCGCTTCCTCAAATGAAAACGAGCAGCCGATCACGAAGCGCCACGAGATCGTCGCGCCAATGCGCCATGATGTCGGTCGGCTCCTCCACCATCTCGCCGTCGCGCCAGACCCGATAGCGCGGCACGTCGGTGCGGATATCCAGATCGAGACCCAGCGCCGGAATCCGGGGATCGCCGACCTCGGACATGCCAATAATGGGACACGGCTTCGGATTGAGCTGGCAGAACCGATGGAAGGACGCTGCGAGCTTTTCCGGCAGGATCGCCAGATTGCCCTGCACGTAGCCGTTGGCGACGCCCGCGGTGCTCGACGCCATGCCCGCGCGGCAGTCAAGCCGCGCCTGCAGGCTGGGCGATATCTCGCGATTCGCAGTACCGGCTTGCTCTCGCTTCGCCACACTGGCAATCATTGAACGCGCTCCGTTCCTGAGTGCGCCATCCTACCGAATTCGCCCGGCGCGAACCAACCGTTTCTGGAAAATCCGCATGACCAAGATCGCCTCCAACCTGCAAATCGATTCCGGAAGGCTGTGGGACACCATTCACGAGACAGCGAAATTCGGCGCCACGCCAAAAGGCGGCGTCAAGCGGCTCACGCTCGGGCCCGAGGACAAGCAGGTGCGCGACTGGTTTCGCACCGCCTGCGAAAAAGCCGGCCTCGAAGTGCATGTCGATGCGCTCGGATCGATGTTCGGCCTGCGCAAAGGACGCGACATGTCGAAGCCGCCGGTGGGCTTGGGTTCGCATCTCGACACCCAGCCGACCGGCGGCAAATATGACGGCGTGCTCGGCACGCTTGCCGCGCTCGAAGTGGTGCGGACGCTGAACGACGCCGGCATCGAGACCGAATTGCCGATCTGCATCGTCAACTGGACCAACGAGGAAGGCTCGCGCTTCGCACCTGCCACCATGGCGTCGGCGGCCTATGCCGGCGAGTACACCACGGAGGATATTCTTGAGCCGCAAGGACATCGCCGGTGTCAGCGTCGGCGAAGCGCTCGACGGCATCGGCTATCGCGGCGACGCGCCGGTCGGCACGCAGAAATTCGGCGCGTTCGTCGAACTGCACATCGAACAGGGCCCGCTGCTCGAGGCCGAGAACAAGACCATCGGCGTGGTCAATCGCGGCCAGGGCATCATCTGGTACGACGGCCATATCGTCGGCTTCGAAAGCCATGCCGGCACCACGCCGATGCCGCTGCGGCGCGACGCGCTGGCGGCGCTGGCGGAAATCGTGCTGGCGGTCGAGCGCATCGCCAGGGCGCACGGCCCCAACGCGGTCGGCACCTTAGGCGAAGCGGTGATCGCCGCGCCGTCGCGCAACGTCATTCCCGGCGAAATCGCATTCACCGTCGATATCCGAAGCGCCGCCGCCGAAACGCTCGATGCGTTCGACAAGGATTTGCGCGCGGCCTGCGCGGAAATCGGCGCGCGGCGCAAGGTGGAAGTTTCACTGGAGGCGATCTGGCAGAAGCCGCCGACGATCTTCGACGCCAAGCTTGTGAACGCCGTCGAGAATGCCACCAAGACGCTCGGCTACAGCCACCGCCACATCACTTCGGGCGCGGGGCATGACGCCTGCAATCTCGCCAACGTCGTGCCGGCGGCGATGATCTTCGTGCCCTGCAAGGACGGCATCAGCCACAACGAACTGGAGGACGCGACGCAGGCCGATTGCACCGCCGGCGCCAACGTCCTGATGCACACCGTGCTGGCGCTGGCGGGAGTGGCGTCATGAGAGCAGTGTTCGTCGATGCCGGCGATGCGCTGGCAGATATCTGCGAGGCGCAAGCGCGCGCCGGCGATCCCGCTGTTGCGATCCATCGCGATCCCGACATCAAGCCGGAGCAATTGCCGGGCCTGATCGGCGACGCCGAAATCGTGATCGTCGATCACACCTATTTGCCGACCGACATCGCGCGGCAATGCAAGGGCCTCAAGCACGTCGTGTTCATGGGCACGGGCGCGCGCAGCTACATGAACATCGAGGAACTGGCCGAGCTCGGCATCGAGGTGCATCTCATTCGCGGCTATGGCGACACCGCGGTGGCCGAATGCGCCATCGCGCTGATGTGGGCCGGCGCGCGCGGGCTCTCGCAGATGGATCGCGGCATCCGCGGCGGCCGATGGCTGCGCGAGGAAGCGATGCAGCTCACCGGCAAGACGCTCGGGCTGGTCGGCTTCGGCGGCATCGCCGCGGAGACCGCGCGCATCGCGCTCGGCAGCGGCATGAAGGTGCTGGCGTGGAACCGGACGCCGAAGACTTTTCCCGGCGTCGATTTCGTCGGGCTCGACGATCTGCTGGCGCGCAGCGACGTGGTGTCGATGCATCTGCTGCTCAACGACGAGACCCGCGGAATCCTTTCGCGCGAGAAGATCGCGCGCATCAAGCCCGGCGCGATTCTGGTCAACACCGCGCGCGGCGCGCTGGTCGATGAAGCCGCGATGATCGACGCGCTGAAGTCGGGACATCTGCGCCATGCCGGACTTGATGTGTTCGACGTCGAACCGCTGCCGGGCGATCATCCGCTGACGTCGCTCGAGAACGTGACGCTGTCGGCGCATTCGGCCTTCCGCACGCCGGAGGCGAGCGAAAATCTGGTTCGCGCGGCGCTGGATCATTGTCGGCGGATCGCCAACTCCTGACAATCGAAATTGGAAAAGCCATGAACGAACTCCAGCGCAACGTCGCTGCCGCCATCGATCCCGTAAAACTCGACCGGCTGGCCGAAGTCGCGGTGCGGGTCGGGCCTCAACCTTGCGCCCGGACAAGACCTTCTGATCACCGCGCCTGTCGTGGCGCTGCCGCTGGTGCGGCGCATCGCGGAGCACGCCTACAAGGCCGGCGCCGGGCTGGTGACGCCGTTCTTCTCCGACGAGGAGATCACGCTGTCGCGCTACCGGCATGGTCAGGAGGCGGGCTTCGACCGCGCCGCGGCTGGCTCTACGAAGGCATGGCGAAAGCGTTCGGCGACAACACCGCCCGCCTCGCCATCGTCGGCGACAACCCGATGCTGTTGTCGGGCGAAGACCCGGCAAAGGTCGCGCGCGCCAGCAAGGCGAATTCGATCGCCTATCAGCCGGCGCTGCAGCGCATCGTCGACTTCGACACCAACTGGAACATCGTCGCCTATCCCGGGCTGGCGTGGGCGAAGCAGATGTTCTCTGGCGATAGTGACGACGTCGCCGTCGCCAGGCTTGCCGACGCGATCTTCGCCGCGTCGCGCGTCGATAGCGATGGCGCGGTAGCGGCGTGGACGAAGCACAATGCGGTGCTGCGCGAGCGCACGCAGTGGCTGAACGGCGCAGCGCTTCCACGCGCTGCATTATTCCGGCCCGGGAACTGACCTGACGGTCGGCCTCGCCGATGGCCACGAATGGCAGGGCGGTGCTTCGACTTCGAAGAACGGCATCGTCTGCAATCCGAACATTCCGACCGAAGAGGTATTCACCACGCCGCACGCGCAGCGCGTCGACGGCCATGTCCGCAGCACCAAGCCGTTGTCGTATCAGGGTTCGCTGATCGACGGCATTGCCGTGCGCTTCGAGGCCGGGCGCATCGTCGAGTGCCAAGGCATCGCGCGGCGAGGAAGTGCTCACCAAAGTGCTCGACACCGACGAAGGCGCGCGACGGCTCGGCGAAGTGGCATTGGTGCCGCATTCATCGCCGATCTCGGCGAGCGGGCTGTTGTTTTACAACACGCTGTTCGACGAGAACGCGGCCTGCCACATCGCGCTCGGACAGTGCTACTCGAAATGCTTCGTCGATGGCGGCAAGCTCACGCCCGAGCAGATCGCGGCGCAGGGCGGCAACAAGAGCCTGATCCATATCGACTGGATGATCGGCTCGGATCAGATCGATATTGACGGCGTCCATGCCGATGGCCGCCGGGTCCCGGTATTCCGTAAGGGCGAGTGGGCGTGACTTCTTATCCCTCCCCCTTGCGGGGAGGGTGGCATGTTGAGAGCGAAGCGAACAACATGTCGGGTGGGGGTCATGCGGCTAGTCCCTCACCGCCAATCTCGGCTTCGCTCGGTCGACCCTCCCCGCAAGGGGAGGGATATTTTGGCCGCGTCGCTAACCCACCTACTCCACCATCTCCGCGACCGCCTTGCCGCAGGCTGACGTGTCGGCGTTGCCGCCGAGATCGCGGGTGCGCAGCGTGCGTTCGCCGAGCGTGCGCTCGATCGCCTCGACGATCGACGCCGCCGCGGCCTTTTCGCCGAGATGCTCGAGCATCATCGCGCCGGACCAGATCATGCCGATCGGATTGGCGATGCCCTGCCCGGCGATATCAGGCGCCGAGCCGTGCACCGGCTCGAACACCGACGGGAAATTGCCTTCCGGGTTGATGTTGCCCGACGGCGCGATGCCGATGGTGCCGGTGCAGGCCGGGCCGAAATCGGAGAGGATATCGCCGAACAGATTCGAGCCGACCACGACATCGAACCAGTCCGGATGCAGCACGAAATTCGCGGTCAGAATGTCGATATGGTATTTGTCCCATTTCACCTTGGGATAGTTCTTGCCCATCGCCTCCACGCGCTCGTCCCAATACGGCATGGTGATCGAGATGCCGTTGGATTTCGTCGCCGAGGTCAGATGCTTCTTCGGCCGCGACTGCCGCCAGTTCGAACGCGAATTTCAGGATGCGGTCGACGCCGATGCGCGTCATCACCGTCTGCTGGGTGACGAATTCGCGCGTCGGTGTCCGGGAACATGCGCCCGCCGACCGATGAATATTCGCCTTCGGTATTCTCGCGCACCACCCAGAAATCGATATCGCCGGGCTTGCGGCCGGCGAGCGGGCTGGGCACGCCGGGCATCAGGCGCACCGGCCGCAGATTGACGTACTGGTCGAACTCGCGGCGGAACTTGATCAGCGAGCCCCACAACGAAATGTGATCGGGAATTTTCGCCGGCCAGCCGACCGCGCCGAAATAGATCGCGTCGTGCTTGCCGATCTTTTCCTTCCAGTCGTCCGGCATCATCTGCTGATGCTTTTCGTAATAGTCCCAGGACGCGAAATCGAAATGATCGAAATGCACGCTGACGCCGTGCTTCTTCGCCGCGGCTTCGAGCACGCGCAGCCCCTCCGGCACCACTTCCTTGCCAATGCCGTCGCCCGGAATGACCGCGATCCGGTATTGTTTGGTTCCGCTGCTCATCATTGTTCCCTTCTTCTTTCGCAGACACGTGCCTCGCCGCCTTCGCGGTCGGTGCGCAAAATTTCATCAGATGCATTGGACTAAAGTCGACCGCCGATCAACGCTGCAGTGCAGTGTTGACCCGCGTGGCCGCGGCAGCCTAACAGCAGGCGCATCATCCGGCGAACGGCGTCCCCTTGCCGAGTTCGCCAACGGCGATACAATCGTCGCAAGCTAACAAGGCCCGGCCATCGGGCATCAAGGTAGAGGAAAAATACATGACCATAAAACGCTCGTTCAGCGCGACGTACTTGCTGCAACCGCTCTTGGGCTCATTTCAAACGCGGCGTTCGCCGCCGATCCGATCAAGATCGGCGTCATCGCCGAAGCCCAGGCCATTGCCGGCGCATCGATTCCGCAGGCCGCGCAGCTCGCCGCCGAAGAAATCAACGCCAAGGGCGGCGTCGACGGCCGCATGATCGAGATCGTGCCTTACGACAACCACAGCTCGTCCGCGGACTCGGTTCGCGCCTTCCAGCGCGCGGTCAACGAGGACAAGGTCAACGCCGTCATCGCCAGCTATATCAGCGAAGTGGTGCTGGCGCTGGAGCCGTGGGCTGCGCGGCTGAAGACCGTGATGATCACGCCGGGCGCCGCGTCCAACGAGATCACCAAGGCCGTCCACGCCGATTACGAGAAGAACAAGTACACCTTCCACGGCTATCTGACCTCGGCCTCGCTGGCGCTGTCGGTCTGCGACGCCGCCAAGGATCTGCTGGTCGACGGCAAGAAGATGAAGACCGCGGTCATCATGAGCGAGGACGCGGCATGGACCAAACCGCTCGACATCGGCTACGAGGAATGCCTGCCGAAGATCGGCCTGAAGGTGCTCGACCACATCCGCTTCTCGCCCGACACCACCGACTTCACGCCGATCTTCAACAAGATCGAAGGCGCCAAGCCGGACGTGATCATCACCGGCATCTCGCCATGTCGGCGTGCAGCCCACCGTGCAGTGGAAGAACCAGCAGGTGCCGATCCCGATGTTCGGCATCAGCTCGCAGGCCACCAACGAAACCTTCGGCAAGGACACCAACAACGCCTCCGACGGCGTGCTGTATCAGGGCGTATCCGGTCCCGGCGTCGCCGTGACCCCGAAGTCGGTGCCGTTCGCCGAAGCCTTCAAGAAGAAGTTCGGCAACTATCCGTCCTATGCCGGCTACACCTCCTATGACGAAGTCTATTACATCGCCGACGCGGTGAAGCGCGCGGGCTCGACCGACTCCGACAAGCTGGTCGAAGCGCTGGAGAAAACCGATTGGGAAGGCACCATCGGCAAGATCCAGTTCTACGGCAAGGACAACCAGTTCACCCACGGCCTGAAATACGGCAAGGGCACGATCACCGGTCTGCTGATGCAGTGGCAGAACGGCCAGCAGGTCGCGGTGTGGCCGAAGGAAGTCGCCAAGAGCGAGCTCAAGTTCCCGAGCTTCATCAAGGTCACGTCGAACTAAGCTAACACTTCAGCGAGCGCGCCCGGGTTCGCCCGGGAGCGCCGCTAAATTTCGCCAACACCGTCATTCCGGGGCGCGAACATCTTGCGAGCAAGCCCGGAATCCATAACCACCGCCGGGCGTATGGATTCCGGGCCCGCGCTAAAAAGGCGCGTCCCGGAATGACGAACGCGGTATTTGTTCAGGCAGAAATTCATAAATGCTTGCCCTGCAAATCCTGATCGACGGCTTCGCCATCAGCGCGCTCTACGCGTTGGGCGCGACCGGCTTCACCCTGATCTTCGGCGTCTCCGGCGTGCTGAACCTGTCGCACGGCGCCATCATGGTGCTTGCCGCCGTCGCGGCATGGGCGGCCGCCAGCGTGCTGCACATGAACACTTATGCGGGCGCACTGGTCGGCGTCGCAACCGCGCTGATCGCTGCGTTTCTCACCTATTTCGCGGTGGTGCAGCCGATCCAGCGGTCCAGCCGGATACCTCAGGAGGAAAAGGAGATCTTCGTTCTCACCGGCACCCTGCTGTGGGGAATCATGATCCAGGAACTGATCGCGTATTTTTTCACCAACAACGCCAAGACCGTGCTGCCGATCATTGAAGGCGTGGTCAACATTTTCGGCGTGCGCACGCCGCAAAACGAAATCTTCACGGCAGTGGTCTGCTGCCTCGTGATCGGCCTGCTGTGGCTCCTGGTCAACCGGACCAAGATGGGCAAGGTCGTGCTGGCAGCGTCGATGAACACCCGCGGCGTGACCATCCTCGGCTTCGAGCTGACCAACATCTACATCGTGGTGTGGGCGATCTACGGCGTGCTCGCCGGCATTGCCGGCGTCCTGCTCGGCATGTTTCTTGGCGTCAGCTCCTACAGCGTCGGGCCCCTCACCGCGAGCGCGTTCTCGATCGTGGTGCTTGGCGGTCTGGGTAGCGTGTCCGGCTCCTTGATCGCAGCCTTCGTGGTCGGATATCTTGAAACCCTCACCGCCTATCTCGGCAATCCGGCCTACCGCACCATTCCCGCGCTGCTGCTGCTGGTTGTCGTGATGTATGTCCGCCCTCAGGGCCTGCTCGGGAGGCGATGACCGTGAAGCCCTTCTTCAAATCGCGCCTCTTCCTGATTTCGCTGGTCATCGTTGTCGTTGCCTCCACGCTGCCGCTCTATGTCTCCGGCTATATTCTCGGCCTGCTCACGGTCGCGTATTATTTCGGCGTGTTCGCGATGGCGTGGGACCTGCTGTTCGGGTTCGCCGGCGAGGTTAATTTCGGCCCGACCTTCCTGATCGGCGTCGGCGCCTACACCGCGGGCATCCTCAACAACCAGTATGGCTGGTCGGTCTATCTGTGCATCGTGCTGGGCGCGCTGGCTGCGGTGGTTGCCGGCTTTGTGCTGGCGCTCCCGGCGTTGCGCGTGCGCGGTCCTTACTTCGGACTGACCACGCTGGTGGCGGTGCTGATGCTGCAGAACTTCATCGTGGTGTTTGCCGACCTGACCGGTGGTGAAATCGGCCTGACCATTCCGGACGTGATCACGATCGATGCCGGCGTCAACTACTGGATCGCGCTGGGCTTCATGACCATCAGCGCGATCATTCTTTACGGGCTTTCGCAGTCGCCGGTCGGACTCGTGCTGCAGGCCAGCGGACAGGACCCCGTTCAAGCCGGGGCGCTTGGATTTCAATATCGTCAAGCACAAGCTCGCGGCATTCGTGGTCAGCGCATTTTTCTCCGGCCTGTCTGGCGCGTTGCTGGTGTTTTACTTCGGCACGGCTTCGGTCGGCACCGTGGTTGACGTCGCCGTCGGCGTGAACGTCATCGTCGCCGCGGTGCTGGGCGGACGCCGCACGGTGCTCGGCGCCGCGCTCGGTGCGATTTTTCTCATCGTGGCCGGCGAATTCCTGCGGCCGACCGGAGAACTGGCGACCTTCATCGTCTCGGCGGTTGCATTGCTCGTGGTGCTGTTCTTCCCCGGCGGTTTCCTCGGAGCGGCCCTGTCGCGCGAGGCTCGCACCTGATGGACGCCGTCACCAACAATGCTCCGGTCCTCGAAGTACGCGGCTTGACCAAGCGTTTCGGCGGTCTCACCGCCGTCAAGGACCTCAGCCTCGATCTGCGCGCCGGAGAGATTTTCGGGCTGATCGGCCCCAACGGGTCCGGCAAGTCGACCGCGATGAAGGCGATCATGGGCATCGAACGCCCGACTGCCGGAGAAGTAGTATTTCAAGGCGAGAACATCGCAGGCCTGCCGGCGCACAAGATCGCGCGAAAAGGCTTCGGCATGGTGTTTCAGCATTCGCGGCCGCTGAACCGGCAGACTGTGCTGGAAAATATCATGGTGGCGCTGCTGCCCGACAGCCTGTTCATGCTGTTCGCCGACAAGGCGCTCACCGACCGCGCGCGTTGGATCGCCGAACGCGTCGGCTTGGGCGCAGTGATGGACCGCAAGCCGCCGACATTGCCGTTCGCGGATTTGCGCCGGCTTGAACTCGCCAAAGCCATCGCCAGGGATCCCAAGGTGGTGCTGGTCGACGAACCCTTCGCCGGGCTGACGCTCGCCGAAGTCGGCACGTTCTCCGAACTGATCCGCAGTTTTCGCGACGAAGGCCGCGCGGTGCTGCTGGTCGACCACAACGTCAAGAGCGTCGCGGCGCTGGTCGACCGCGTGCTGGCGATGTATCTCGGCGAGGAAATCGTCACCGGCCGCGCCGATGAAGTGATGCGCAACGAGACGGTGCGGCGCGTGTATCTCGGCGGCGCCATCGAAACCTCCGCGCGTCCCGAAAACAGCTTCAAGGACAAGGTGCCGCTGTTGCAGGTCGAAAACGTCAGCGTGCATTACGGCAAGGCACAGGCGCTGGAAAACGTTTCGATCCATGTGCACCAAGGCGAATTCGTTTCGGTCGTGGGTTTGAATGGCGCGGGCAAGACCACGCTGTTCAACACCATTTCCGGCTTCCTGCCCTACACCGGCGAGATCATCCGCGGCGGCGAGAAACTGCGCGGAACCAGCCCGGCCAAGATCGCGCGCAGCGGCGTCGTGCAATGCCCGGAATCGCGTGAACTGTTCGGCGAGATGAGCGTGCGCGAAAATCTCGACCTCGGCGGTCAGCATCTTTCCGACGCGGATAAAGACAAGCAGATCGCGTGGCTGTTCGACCTGTTTCCAATTCTGAAAGATCGTCAGGGCCAGATGGCGCAGACGCTTTCGGGCGGCGAGCAGCAGATGCTGGCGATCGGCCGCTCCCTGATGATGCAGCCGAAAATTTTGATCCTCGACGAGCCGACGCTGGGGCTGGCTCCGGTCATTCTCGAGCAATTATCGAAGGCGCTGGAAAAGCTGCGCCAGACCACACCGATCACGGTGCTCTTGGGCGAGCAGAACGTCACCTTTGCGCTGCCCCATGCCGACCGGGTCTATGTGCTGGAGCACGCCCGCATCGTCTGGGAAGGCGACCCCGGCCGCTTCGCGGCGGAAGCGGGCGAAGGGTACCTGTGATTCATCTCATTCCGGGCCTGCGCTGCAAGCACTTGCATACCGGAATGGCGACCTCCTCCGAAAGGACATTTCATGGACCTCAATCTGCGTGGCAAGCGTGTTCTGATCACCGGCGCATCCAAAGGAATTGGTGCGGCCGCGGCCGAGGCCTTCGCTGAAGAGGGCTGCGATCTCATCCTCGCGGCGCGCAACGCCGAAGCGCTCGATGCCCTTGCCGGGAAGCTGCGGTCTGCCCATCAGATCAATGCGGCGGCGCACATCTGCGATCTGCGCAAGCCGGAAGACCTTGCGGGGCTGGCGCGCGCCGCTGGCGATATCGACATCCTCGTCAACAACGCCGGCGATATCCCCGGCGGCTCCATCGACAAGATCGACGAGCCGGCCTGGCGGCACGCCTGGGAG
Organism: uncultured Alphaproteobacteria bacterium; assembly: GCA_963723625.1. Classification (GTDB taxonomy): domain Bacteria; phylum Pseudomonadota; class Alphaproteobacteria; order Rhizobiales; family Xanthobacteraceae; genus Bradyrhizobium. Next base: position 389,356 of record CAVRRK010000008.1, on the reverse strand, counting down.
CTCAAGGTGTTCGGCTACATCAACCTGACCCGCATGATCTATGCGCAGATGAAGGCGCGAGGGCATGGCGTCATCGTCAACGATATCGGCGCCGCCGGTGAAAAATTCGACGCCAATTATATCTGCGGCAGCGCCGGCAACGCCGCGCTGATGGCGTTCACCCGCGCCCTCGGCGGCAAGAGCCTCGCGGACAATATCCGCGTCGTCGGCATTAATCCGGGCCCGGTCGGCACCGACCGCCACGTCACGCTGCTGAAGACCCGGGCGAAGAACCAGTTCGGCGATGAGAACCGCTACAAGGAATTCCAGAAAGGCATGCCGCGCGGGCGCCCTGCGCATCCGCGCGAGATCGGCGACCTGATGGCGTTTCTCGCCTCCGACCGCTCGGGTTATACCTCGGGCGTTATCTTCACCGTCGACGGCGGCATCAGCGCGGGCTGGGGCTAAATTTTCTGCCTTCGTCTTGCGCGAAGTATTATGTCTGCGGCCTGAAGAAACGGTCACCGGTCTCGATCGGCCTGCCGTTTCAAATATTCGACCAGTTGCTGCGCAGGGCGTGACAGCGACTTCACGTTGCGCACGCAAATCACAAGCTTGCGGTGTGCCCAGGGATCGCGGAGCTGAATTATTTTTATCGGTAAGGTGATGGCGTACCGTTTTGCCGCCGTCTCGGGGATCACGGCCACGCCAATCCCCGCCGCCACCATTTGGCAGACAGCATCGAAGTCCTTCAGGCGGGCGCGAAAGGTAAGACGTCCGCCAAGCCGCCCTGCTTGCGCCGCGATATGGTTTTGCAACGCGCTGACATTGGTCAGCCCGACGAAATCCCGGCCCATCGCCTCACGGAAATTGATCTGACGCCGCTTCGCCAAATCATCTGCGTCGCGAAGTCACCAGCACCAACCGGTCGTCGCAAAACGGAAATCGCTGGGCCGCTTCGAACAGGGCGGAATCGACCGCCAGCCCTATATCGGCGGTACCTCCGGTGATCGCGGCGGCAATGCCGGCGCTTTCACATTCCTCGACATCGACGCTGACCTGGGGATGGTCGTTCAGAAAAGACGCCAGCGCCTCAGGCAAATGTTCCGACAATCCGGACGTATTGGCGAGCAAGCGCACGTTCGCCTTCAGTCCGCGCGCGTAAGCAGTGAGGTCGCCGCGCATGTTCTCGACATTTTCCAGGATCAGGCGCGCGTGGCCGAGCAGGCTTAACCCCGCCGCGGTCAGGTCCACGCCACGCCGCCCGCGTATCAAAAGCGCTACCCCAAGCATGGCTTCCAATCGCTTGATTTGGGCGCTCGCGGACGCGAGAGCAAGGTGCGCGCGGGCCGCGCCATGCGTGATGCTGCGAGCCTCGGCGACCATGACAATCAGGCGAAGATCAACCAGATCGAACTGCATCGCCGGCTCCCTGCCTTCGTCGTAGCCGAAGGCACCGTTAACAACGTACAGATTGTGCGCTGGAGCGTCATCGGTCAATGTATCCCGATGTCGGACTCACTCCTCATTTTTATCGCCGTCGCATTTTTGATCGCAGGCTTCGTCAAGGGCGTGATCGGGCTCGGTCTGCCGACGGTATCGATGGGGCTACTCGCCGTATCGATGCCGCCGGTGCAGGCGCTGACCATCGTCATCGTGCCCGCGATCATCACCAACATCTGGCAAACCTTCGGCGGACCCTATTTGCGCGATATTGTCCGGCGTCTTTGGCCTCTGATGCTGGGCACCATTGTCGGTATCTGGAGCGCCGGAGGGCTGTTGACCGGCCCCTATGCCCGTTACGGCCCTATCGTTCTCGGTGTGCTCTTGGTGATTTACGGAATTACCAGCCTTGTCAAAGTGGTCTTCACCGTCGCTCGTGCACAGGAGAAATGGGTCGGCGGCATTGTCGGCCTCGTCACCGGCGTGGTCGCGGCGGCTACCGGCGTTCAGGTCATCCCATCGATGCCTTTCATGCAATCCATCGGCATGGAGAAAGAGGAGCTGGTGCAGGCGCTCGGTGTGTTCTTCACCGTCTCCACGTTGGCGCAGGCCTTCAATCTCACCAGTGCCGGACTGCTCAACGCTTCCACGGCGCTGCCTGGCATCATCGCGATGGCGGCGGCTTTTGCGGGAATGTTTGCCGGCCAAATAGTGCGTACGCGAATGCAGCCCGATACGTTCCGGCGTTGGTTTTTAATCTGGATGATGGTGCTTGGCGTCTATCTCACAGCCACCGCGACTTACAATGTGATGCACTCCTGAGGAGGCTTCACCCATATAGTGGTGTGCCCGGCACGAAGGCGTCGAACGCAGCCCAGAATTGCCCGCGGTAGCGATCCTGCTCCTGAAGGATTTCATGTTTCGCGCCTGCTATCACGAGATGCGAGCCCGCACGCAAGTGATAGGCGAATTCCTCGATCGCTGGCGTGGAAACAATGGTGTCGTTGCTGGCGGCCAGCATCAGGATCGGCTGTCGAATCTGCAACGGATAGTCCGCGGCACGAAAGCCGTGCATTGCCGTGAAGGCGGTATCGGCCCAGGCCACCGTCGGGGAAGCGATGCCGAGCGTGGGGTCTTCTTCGATGATTGCGGCGTTGCGGGCATAGCGAACGGGATCGCTGGTGAGCGGATTGTTGATGAAGGAGGTCGCGCCCACCAACTCATCATTGCCGCCCGGCACATAACGATCGCCCTGCCCGGTCAACCGCATCACGCGCAGCAGCGCGCGCGCCGCGAACGACGTGCGGCGGCCCGGCAAATCGACCATCGGCGCCGACAGCACCATGCGGTCGAACCAGCGTGTGCCGGCATGGGCGACGCGAAGCATCACCGCGCCGCCCATCGAATGCGCCAGCGCAAAAAAAGGCGGCGGGCAGTCCGGCAGTACCACCTGACGCACAAAGGTTTCGACGTCGATTTCGTAGTCGGAAAACTTGCGGACGTAGCCCTTGCGCGGATCACGCAGCCGTCGCGCGGAGTGGCCCTGCCCGCGCCAATCGATCATTGCCACCGCGAACCCGCGGTCGCGCAGATCGCGCACGGTCTCGAAATATTTTTCGATCTGCTCGCCGCGGCCGGTGAAATACGCAGACCGTGCCCTTGCGGCCCGCTGGCGGCGCCCAGCGTGCAAAGCGCAATTCAACGCCATCGGGCGTCTTGATGGTGCCGCTGACGACATCTTCGGGAACGGGATTGGCGGGAATCGAGACGAGTGTCATGCGGGGACCGGCTAGGTGAAAAGAGCTGAAAATCAAGGGTGGACGGCTGAAAAAATCGCAGCGTTTCTACCCTCTTGAAGCCGCCTGCGACCCTCCCATATCACCTCCGTGCAGGCCGCTCTACTCTACAGGCTGCACGCAGAAGAAAGCCCGGCCCGATGGCGGGCGGGTTACCTTAAACCAGTCGCTCAATGGAGGACTACCTATGCGTAGCTATGATCTCACCCCGTTTTATCGTTCCACCGTCGGCTTCGACCGCTTCTTTTCCCTGCTCGACCAGGCAGCGTCGGACGGCAGCCCCGGTTATCCTCCCTATAACATCGAGCGTACCGGCGAAAACGACTATCGCATCAGCGTAGCGGTCTCCGGATTTTCGCAGGGCGAGCTCTCCATCGTCGCGAAGGAAAATACGCTGACGATCAAGGGCGAGAAGTCCGCCAATGAAAACGGCAAGCAAGAACTCCGAAGTGCTGTACCGTGGCATCGCTGCGCGCGCCTTCGAGCGCGTATTCCAGCTCGCCGATTTCGTGCTGGTGAAGAACGCTTCGCTGGAGAATGGCCTGCTGCACGTCGATCTCGTGCGCGAGATTCCGGAAGCCAAGAAGCCGCGCAACATTCCGATTACCACCAGCGCGGTTGCTCCGCAGGTGATCGACAATTCCGATCAGAAAGCCGCCGCGTAATCGGCTCGATTTTTGAAAGGCTGTTGCTGAAACGAAAACGCCCCGGCCAAACCGGGGCGTTTTTTATTGGGACAGCTTATTGTTCTCTGCGTCAGGTGGCCGGCTTAATGCAGCGTCTGGCGCGTGGCATGTTTCAGTCGCTCGATTTCGTCCTTGAGCATCAATTTGCGGCGCTTCAATTCGGCAATCAGAAGATCGTCTGTGGAAAGATGTACGAGAGCGTCGTGCAGTTCGCCTTCGAGAACGCTGTGTTTACGTTCAAGTTCAATAAGATGCGCCTGAATCGCCATACGAAGTCTCCTGGCTAGGATTGAACCTCAGATTTGATCTGGACGAGTGAGTGTACATCAGCCATGGCAGGTGTCGACGTAAATTAAACTTGAAATCGATAACCTGTGTAAATGACGAACGAATGGTAAGCGCTCCGGCCGCGCGGATACGCTCTACCTCCCTTGCGGCAGGACGCCGCACCAACGTCAGGCGGTAAGCCATCGGCGCGTCGCAAACCCGGCGCATTTCAGCTATCGTTGCCCATGACCGACGAAGACGATCTCGAATTTCAAGCCGAGCTTGCGCGGTTGCAGCAGGAACACCGCGACCTCGACGCCGCGATTGACGCCCTGCATCATTCGCCGGCGCCGGATCTGCTTCGCTTGCAACGGTTGAAGAAGCGCAAGCTGCAGTTGCGCGACCGCATCGCCTTCGTTGAGGATCAGATTACGCCTGATATCATTGCCTGAACGGCTACGCGCTGCCGATCACTTCGCGCAAGACCCCGGTGATTTCCCTCGGGCTGTAAGGTTTTGGCACAAAACGGCCGCCTTCGGGCAGGTCGTGATGCGTGACGTTGACGTGGCCCGATGTCGCGACGATTTTAATCGGCGGCCAGCGTCCCCTGATAGCTTTGGCAAGCTTCAGCCCGTCCATGGAACCGGGCATCTGGATGTCGGTGAATACTACGGTGATATCGAAACGGCTCTCGAGAATATCGATGGCCTGATCGGCATTGGACGCCTCAAGGACTTCGAACCCAGCCGCCGTGATAATGTCTACGGCGTCCATTCTGAGCAGAAACTCATCTTCCACAACGAGCACGACGGGTCTTTTCCCCTCTTCAAGACCCATACAGATTTACTCCCTCGCAACATGTTCCAATTTCGAACGCTGCATTTAGTTCCTCACATTTTGCGAATATCTCGAGAGGCTTGAGATGGACGACCGGCGACGGCGCGTTCGAACTGTCCGTTTCGAATTCGGGGCGAGCCGATACCCGCGGAAGCGATGACGTGGTTGTTTCAGCCGTTCTACGCGTCTCGGATGCCGCTCGGGTAAGATGCGTGGCGAACGCTTCGATATGCAACGAAGCACATCTTTCGCGGTGCGAGGTATATCACGGTAGCAGCGATTCGAACGTCCCACCGCCGGAGCGATAAGATGAAACGAGAGGTCATTCGCATCGAGCCTCTGTCTACATGGTTGGAACGGGTGAAGGCGCCGGCGTCGGTGGTCACCCGGCATGGCGAGACCATCTATGTGTCGGGGTTGCCGCCATTCGACCCCGATACCGGCCAGGTCGTCATCAATGCATCGATCGAACGCCAGACCGAACTTGTCCTCGAGCAATTGAAACTGTGCGTCGAGACGGCGGGCTCGTCGCTTCAGAACGTTCTCAAGTGTAACGTGTACTGCACCTCGGCCGAGAAATTTTCGGCCGTCAACGCGATCTATGCACGGTACTTTCCTAAAGACCCGCCCGCGCGAATCTTCGTCTGCGTGCCCGAGTGGTTTGGCGCGTTCGATATCGAGATCGACTGCATCGCCGCTGTGTAATCGTCACACCTGCGTCCGAGGAGCCCTCTAATGTTTTCGGTTATTTTCGAGGTCCACCCGAAGCCCGATCAATGGGAGGCGTATTTCGGTCACGCCAGGATGCTCAAACCTGTGCTGGAACGAATTGATGGTTTTGTCGACAACATCCGCTACCGCAGCCTGACCCGCGAGGGATGGATATTGTCGCTGTCGGGTTGGCGCGATGAGAAGGCGCTGGTGCGATGGCGCACCCAGGCGGGACATCACATGGCGCAGGAAAAAGGCCGCTCCGAAATCTTGCTCGACTACCATTTGCGGATCGGCCAGTTGACGCGGGACACCCGATTGCCCGACGGCTATGCCCTGGTCGAGCAGCGGCTGGACGAGACTCAATCCGGCAGCGCCACCACGATCACGCTGATCGACGCGCAGCGGCCACCCGAATGGGTGAAGCAAACCGATCCTGTGGAGGTCGCCCGATGGCTCGGCCTTGCACCCGATAGCGCGGGTCTCGTCGGCTGGGATGTTTTCGACGCCGTGCTGACAGCAGGCGATATCATCCTGCTTACATCATGGAAGGACCAAGCCGCCGCTGAAGCTTTTGAGAAAGCGGTGACATTGCAGAAGGACGCGCGACTTCGCCGCGTGCGCGTCGTGCGCGATTACGGCATGTTCGACCGGCAAGAAGCACCGCAATATTATCCAGAGGTCAGCCGAACATCGTCGGAACTTCCCGCAAACTCGCTTGACTCCCAGAGAACAAAATAAGAACATTTGCTTATCGAGAATCCCGCACCTGAATGGAAGCCGTCATGTCCGAAGCTGGCCTGAAATCTGAGAATGACCGCTACGAGCATGCCTGCGATCAGGCTATCGCGATGTGCGACGGCAATTTGCGAAGCACGATCAAGGCGCTGCTGATGGCTAACGAATTTCTGGAAGCGGAATTGCAGGAATTGCAGGCGAGCGTCTCGGCCGCCGATCCCATCGCATTTTCTGCGGCGGCCGCCAGCGCTGCCTGAGACATCGTCCGCGCCACGGTAGTTCTCCATCGCCGACACCGTCATCGCACCTGCCCGAAAGAAGGCGCGGATTTCGGTGGCAAGCAATTCCGGCTGCTCCAAGGCCGCGAAATGTCCGCCCTTGGGCATGACGCTCCAGCGCCGGATGTCGGTAAACACGCGCTCAGCGGCCGAGCGCGGCGGCTTGAGAATTTCGCGCGGGAATTGCGCGTAGCCGGTGGGCACGGAGATTTTTTCGCCGGGCGGAAGGATCGCCGATCCGTGCTGACGGGCGTAATAGGGCCAAAACGATGAACCGATCGCGCCGGTAAACCAGTACAAAGCGATGTCGGCCAGCATGCGGTCGCGGCTGATGGCGCTCTCGACGTCGCCGCCGCAATCGGACCAGGCGCGAAATTTCTCCACGATCCATGCCGCCAGGCCGACCGGCGAATCCGTCAAGGCGAACGCGAGGGTCTGCGGGCGCGTGCCCTGTATCCAACTGTAGCCGGTCTCCTCGCGCAGCCATTGCGCCAGTTCGCCGAGATATTTCGCTCCTCTTCGGTCGGATCGGGAAAGGCGGAGGGATCGCGGCCGCAGCCATCATCAGGTTGATGTGGATGCCGATCATGCGGTCGGCATACGCATAGCCTAGCCGGCTTGTGACGGCGGCACCCCAGTCGCCGCCTTGCGCGCCAAACTTTTTGTAGCCGAGCCGCGTGCATTAGCGCAGCGACGCAATCCGCCATCTCGAGGACGCCGAAGCGCTTCTGGCCGGACCGAAACGAGAGGCCATATCCCGGCAAAGAAGGCGCTACCACGGTGAAGGCGTCGCGGGCGTCGCCGCCGAAACGTGCGGGGTCGGTGAGACGCGGAATGATTTCGATAAATTCGAACACCGATCCGGGCCAACCATGAAGCAGCAGCAGCGGCAGAGGATCCGGGCCGACGCCGGGAACATGCAAATAGTGCAGATCAATGCCATCGAGCGCGATGCGGAATTGCGGGAAGGCATTCAGCGCGGATTCCTGCGCGCGCCAGTCGAATTCGGTTCGCCAATATTCTGTGAGTTCGCGGAGATAGCCAACGTCCGCGCCGTAAGCCCACGGCTCGCCGGGAGCGGAATCGGGAAAGCGCGCCCGGGCGAGACGCTCTTTCAGGTCGGCGATGTCGGCGTCCGGAACATGGAGTTTGAAGGGCGTGGGCGTCGCTGTCATGATCCTGCTCCCTGCGGGTGATCCTCATGCCGCCGTTGCGCCTTGCGCACATACATCGCGCTGTCGGCCTCTTCCAGTGCCCGGCCGGCTTCGGCATGGGAGCCAAGCATCGCAACGCCGGCGGAGGCCCCAGCCGAAACCTTCTGACCGCGAAACACAAATCGAAGCTGATCCACGGTTTCCTCGAGCGCTGCCGCCTTCGCCCTGGCATCGGTCGCGCTCAAATTCCATAACAGCAGCGCGAACTCGTCGCCGCCGAGCCGGCCTATCAGGTCGGACGCGCGCACGTGGCGCAGCAACACGGCCACCACCGCTTTCAGGACTTCGTCGCCCGCGGCATGTCCGAACGCATCGTTGATGGGCTTGAGGCGATCGACATCGAGCACGATCAGCGCGCCGCTGGCGCCGTAGCGCTGGATGTAGGCGATCGAGCGATGCAGTTCGCGCTCGAAGCCACGCCGGTTGGGGATATCGAGCAGATAATCAATGTCCGCCGCGGCTTGCAGCTCCTCGATGGTCGCGAGCGCCTTGACGAGTTGGGCCTTGAGCCGCCGGATCTTGGATTTGGCGTCGTCAGGCGGCGCGGCGATGCGGGAAGGCGATTTCGACCGCGGTTTCGCCAACCCGTGGCGGGCGAGCGATGCCGCCCGCGGTTTCGCTGGCTTTGCCGGGTCGCGCTTGCCGCCTTTTTCGGATTTCGGCGCGGACGCCTTCGATTTCTTTTTCACAAGGGATATCCGCGAGGCTTGCCGGTGTTGACCATGAAAGGATAGTTCATTCCGCACGCCTTGCCACCTAAAGTCTAAAGCTATAATCCGGCCTATGCTTTTGGATTCCGAAAAGAATTGAGTGCATGTCCGCTCCTGTCGCCATCATCATGGGCAGCCAGTCTGACTGGGACACCATGCGCCACGCCGCCGAGACCCTGACCGCGGTCGGCGTGGGCAGTTCGACGCATATCGTCTCCGCGCACCGCACGCCTGAACGGCTGTTCGCTTTCGCCAAAGGCGCCAGGGCCGCGGGATTCAAGATCATCATTGCCGGCGCCGGGGGTGCGGCCCATCTGCCGGGCATGACAGCTTCGCTCACGGAATTGCCGGTGTTTGGCGTGCCTATGGAATCGCAGGCGCTGTCCGGAGTTGATTCGCTGTATTCGATCGTGCAGATGCCGGCGGGAATTCCGGTGGGCACGCTGGCGATTGGGAAGCCCGGCGCGATCAATGCGGCATTACTGGCCGCCTCGGTGCTGGCATTGAACGATGCCGCGCTGGCTACCCGCCTCGCCGCCTGGCGCAAACAACAAACCGACGGAGTTGGCGAACGCCCGGAGAGCTCGGCGTGACGGCTCAGGTAAAGCTGAAGCCGGGCGACACCATTGGAATTCTCGGCGGCGGACAATTGGGCCGGATGCTTGCGGTGGCGGCATCCCGGCTTGGCCTTAAATGCGAGGTCTATTCGCCCGATCCAGATTCGCCCGCCTTCGACGTGGTGCTGCATGCGACCTGCGCCGAATATGCAGATGTCGAGGCGCTGGAGTTGTTTGCCGCCGACGTCGAATGTGGTCACCTATGAGTTCGAGAATGTGCCTGCGGCGACCGCGATGGTCGTTGCTGCGCGCCGTCCCGTCTTGCCGGATATCAAGGTCTTGGAAACAACGCAGGATCGTCTGGCCGAAAAGGATTTCGTCACCCGACTTGGCATCGGCACCGCCGCCTATGCCGAGGTTTCATCAGCCGACGGACTGCGAACGGCGATTGCGCGCATTGGCTACCCGGCCGTGATCAAGACCCGCCGCTTCGGCTATGATGGCAAAGGCCAAGCGATCATCCGCGAAGGCGACGATCTCGATCAGGTCTGGAGCGACCTACAAACCAAAGCTGCGATTCTCGAAGCGTTCATTCCGTTCGAGCGCGAGATCTCGGTGATAGCCGCGCGTGGCGCCGACGGCCAGGTCGAATGTTTCGACGTCACCGAGAACGAACACGGCGATCATATCCTGAGAATTTCGCGCGTACCCGCCGCTATCTCAAACGAGTTGGCGGAGCGGGCCCGTAGCATCGCCGAGACCATCGCCAATGCTTTGAACTATGTGGGCGTGCTGGCGGTTGAGATGTTCGTGGTGCCCGGCGAAAACGGCCCGACCCTGCTGGTCAATGAGATCGCGCCACGGGTGCATAATTCCGGTCACTGGACGCTGGACGGCGCGTCGATCTCGCAATTCGAACAGCATATCCGCGCCATTGCCGGCTGGCCGCTCGGCAAGCCTGTTCGCCATGGCACGGTGACCATGACCAACCTGATCGGCGACGACATCAACGGCTACGAACGCTGGCTCACCGTACCCGGCGCCACCGTGCATCTTTATGGCAAGGGCAAGCCGCGCCCCGGCCGCAAGATGGGACACGTCACGCAAGTGACGCGCGAATGATCTCTCCGTTCAGGCCGGCTTGTTGCCTTCGACGACGCCCGTCGGCCCATCGCTGAGCCAGCGATAGATCACGCCGCCCAGTGCGCCGCCGATGAGCGGGGCGATCCAGAACAACCAGAGTTGGCCAAGCGCCCAGCCGCCAACGAAAAGCGCGGGACCGGTGCTGCGCGCTGGATTGACCGAGGTGTTGGTCACGGGAATGCTGACCAGATGGATCATCACCAGCGCCAGCCCGATCGCCAGCGGCGCAAAGCCGGCGGGCGCTTTGCCATGGGTCGAACCCATAATGATGAAAAGAAACATCATGGTCATCGCCACCTCAGTGATGAAGCAGACCACCATGCTGTACTGGCCCGGCGAATGCGCGTCGTAGCCGTTCGATGCGAAGCCTTTGCTGACGTCAAAACCGGTGGCGCCGCTTGCGATGACGTAAAGCAGCGCGGCGCCCGCGACCGCGCCGATTACCTGGGCGACCACATAGGGCAAAATCTGTCCGGCCGGAAAGCGGCCGCCCGCGGCCAATCCGACGGTTACGGCGGGGTTGAGATGGCAGCCGGAAACGTGACCGATCGCGTACGCCATGGTGACGACGCTCAGCCCGAATGTCAGCGATACACCGACCAATCCGATGCCGACATGCGGGAATGCTGCCGCGATGACGGCGCTGCCGCAGCCAGCGAATGTCAGCCAAAATGTACCGATCGCCTCGGCGGCGTATTTCTTCGCGTTCATGTTAGGCTCCTCCTGATGTTCCCTAACGGTATACGGGCTTCTTGCTGAGTCGCCACGACGAGGATGAAATCCCCACAAACGACTGCGAGAACGCGCACAGGGGCCGGCCATCGGCGTCAAACGCCTTAAAATGCCGCCGCTTCGCAGGTGGACATTCGGGGTCCGATCTGATACATCCGCGCGCTTGAGGTTGAGGGCCTGGCCTTAGTCGGCCCTTCGCTTTCTCGTAAATTCCATTCCGATCAATTGAAAGAGGATGCCGGGTGCAGGTTCTCGTTCGCGATAATAATGTCGATCAAGCCCTCAAGGCGCTGAAGAAGAAGATGCAGCGCGAGGGGATTTTCCGCGAGATGAAGCTCCGCGGTCATTACGAAAAGCCCTCCGAGAAGAAAGCCCGCGAAAAGGCGGAAGCCGTTCGCCGCGCGCGCAAGCTCGCGCGCAAGAAATTGCAACGCGAAGGGCTGCTGCCGATGAAACCGAAGCCGGTGTTCGGCGCCGGTCCCGGCGCGGAACGTGGCGGTGCCGGTGGCGGCCGCGGCGGTCCCGGTGCAGGTCCCCGCGGATCACGTTAAGCTCCTTGCAGTTTGGTTTGATGACGCGGGCCTTTGTGCCCGCGTTGTTGTTTTAGCCGATGCATTTTGCGCAGGCCCGGGTTACCAATATCGCCAGAGTGGTAACCCAAGCCGTGCGAGACTTCGGCATCCATGGCCTTCCCGGTTTCCGATTCCCGTCGCGAACTCCAGCGTGTCAGCCCGCGCGCCATCGTGCTCGTGGCCATCGCACTCTGCGCCGGCGGCTGCTCGTTCAATCTGGGGTCACTGTCTTCCGACGAGGAAGCGCCAAAGGCGGTTGCATCTGCAGGCACCGGCTCCGTCGCGCCCAGCAAGAACGAGATAGAGGAAGCGCTCGCCGCAACGAAGCGCGGAAAAGCGCTGGCGCGGTCCGGGAAAAGCGAGGCGGCGCTTGAAGAATTCAACAACGCGATCAATCTCGATCCTCATAGCGCGGACGCGCTTTACAATCGCGGCTTGCTCTATCAGGGCGAAAAACAGCACGAACAGGCGATCGAGGATTTCACAGCGGCGAATGGCCTGATTCCGCAACACGCCGAGCCCTTGCTGGGACGCGCCATCAGCTATCTCGCCCTCGACAAGGCCCGGGAAGCCGCCGCCGATCTCGACGAGGCGGCGCAGTTCAGCCCGCAGAACGCACAGATCTGGACTACGCGCGGTCTCGCCTATGAGCGCCTTGGCGACAAGACCAAGGCTGTCGGCTCATACAGCCGCGCCATCGCGCTTCGTCCCAAAGACGAGGCCGCGCGCAACGGATTTCTCCGGGTCGGCGGCAAGGACGGGCAAACCTACGATACGTTCTAAATCAATGCGGCAGCATGTTGTGGAAGACCGACTTCGCCGCTGCCAGCATGTCGTCAGCGACGGTGGTCCGCTCCCGCATAGGCAGAGCCGCATCGGCGCGCAGATCGAGCGGTCCGGAGGACGGTATATCCGCCGGAGGCCGGTTGCCATTCTCATTTCGCGCAGCGACCTCGTCGGCCGAGCTCACCGATCCCGTCGCCGAATCGAATGGCTCGGCACGAGGCGTCGAGACCATGATCGGCGGCGGCAATGCTTGCACGGTTGGAGGGGCAGCAGCACGTGACGGTTCTGACGCGCGAGCAGCACGCGAGGCCGGCTCGCTGGAGGCACGCAGACGTTCGATCGCCGCGCGGGCGAGATCGTTGGCATCCTTACGCTCTTCCGTCGACGCATGATCGACCGGCACGGTTGTGCCGGGAGCCGCTAGCGATAGGAGCGGATACGGCCTTGGCCACGCTCTTTTCACGCGCAGCCGCTGAACGGCGGCGAACGTCCGCCGCTGAGCTGGCGGTGTCTGTTGATTTCTCTGCGGCTTTTTCGACGGGAGCCTTCTCGACAGCCCCCTTCTCGACAACAACCTTTTCGACAGGCGTTTTGCCCTTGGCGGGAGCGATTTCCGCAGCGGCTGAGGGATCGGCATCGGCATCGGGCGCCTTGATGTCAGCCTTCGCATCGGCGTTCGGAGCAGCCGTGATCGCTACGGAAGCCGCCGGCGCCTCGGGACGCGTGACGATGTAGTGGTTGACGATGTAGGCCCCGATAATGGTCGCAACCACCGAAGGCAATATGTCCAGAATGAACTTTGAAACGTATTTCAGCATCACCGGCCTTTTCCCCGCGCCGTTTCTGATGCGACTTTGAGGCGCATTAAGGGATCAACTGCGACAGATCGGTGGCAAATCACCAACGACCGTTAAGGTTTGAGCTCGACTTCGAGAAAAACGATCTCCGCTGATGTCTCGTTTAGCACGTCGTGCTCGACACCTGCTTTGCGGAAATAGGACTTTCCGGTGGTGATCGGTGCCTGCGAGCGGGTGCCGTCAGGAGCAACGATGGTCATCACTCCAGTAGTGATCGGTACGATCACATAATCCATCCCGTGGGTGTGATGACCGGTGGCCGCACCCGGGGGCAAACGCCATTCGGTGACCCGAACTTCAGGAGTGTCCTGCTGGACGTCCGACTTTGCGCTGATCATGGCCGCTATCCTCCAACGTGGTCATGGCACGAACACCAGGAACAGGAATACCGCGAACACCACCAGATGCACCAGCCCGAACAGGATGTTGGTGCGCCCGGTGCCGAAAGTGAGCATGCTGAGTATGAACGTCAGCACCAGCAGCACCATCGCCTGGGTGTTGAGCCCGAGGACCAGGGGCTTGTCGAGCGCAAAGGCCGCGACGGCGACGGCGGGAATCGTCAGCCCGATCGTCGCCAGCGACGAACCGAGCGCGAGATTGATGCTCTTCTGCAAATCATTGTGACGGGCTGCACTGATCGCGGCAACGCTCTCGGGCAGCAGGATCAAAAGGGCGACCAGAATTCCGGCAAAGGCCGGCGGCGCGCCGATCAGCACGGTCGCGGCATCGACCGCCAGCGAGAATTTCTTTGCCAGCAGCACCACAGCCAGCAGCGATACCAGCAGCAATAGCGCGCTGAATATCAGTGTCCGGTTCGAGGCATGTCCGGTATCGTCGCCGGGTTCGTCGATTTCGACGATGAAATAATCGCGATGTAGGACGGTTTGAGTGTAGAGGAACACACCATACAGGATGATGGTGACGGCACTGACGAAGCCGAGCTGCATCGTCGAATATAGCGGCCCGGGCGTCGTGAGCGTGTAGTTCGGCAGGATCAGCGTGATGGTCGCCAGCACGATGAGAACGCTGAGATAGAGGTTGGCGCCGGTGACCTGAACATCCTGCTCGCGGTAACGCAGGCCGCCGGCCAGGATACAGACGCCGACGAGACCGTTGCACACGATCATCACCACTGCGAATACGGTGTCGCGCGCCAGGGTCGGCACTTCTTTCTCGCCCAGCATGATGGTCGCGATCAGTGCGACCTCGATGACGGTGACGGCCAGCGTCAGCAGCAGCGTGCCGAACGGCTCGCCGATCCGCTGTGCGATCACCTCGGCATGATGCACGGCGGCGAATACCGTACCGAACAGGATGACAAGCAGCGCCGCCGCAAAGACCAGCCCGGACACCGACGGCGTGAACGTGAACCCGGAAGCCGTGGCGCCGGCGAACAGCAAGACGGCGAGCGCGGGAAATATCCAGGCCGATCGCGGCATCGGGCCGTGGGTGCTCATGGATTGACGGTCAAGATCACGCGCGCAGCTTTCGTCACGTCGACACCGGCCCGGTCTCGCCGAACGCCACCGTCATCGGTCCTCGACGGGCTTTCGGAACGCCTATGCTTTCTTTGGTGACAGCGACGCCGTGGCGCGCAAGAAGCGCCCGATGTTCGGGCAGCGGCGTTCGCACCGCCTCGTCAGCAATCGTGTTGACGCGGGCCAGCGCCGGATGGGCCTGAACACGCTTGATCCAGGCCAGCGCCTTGGGCGCCAGCGCCGATTCAGGCTCGACACGCGCCCAGCGCAAGTTGCTGAAATGCACGGCAACGGCAAAATCGGCGATGGAAACCTCGCCAAACAAAAACCCGTCATCGGGAGCCTGGGTTTCCAGATAGCCGAGCACGTCGGGAAGTTCCTCGCGAACTGCGCGGCCGACCGATTCGAGGTCGCGCCCGCCGCCGAAAACATGCGGCTTCACCGTAGCGGGGAAAAAGATTTTCCAGATACAAACGTCGGCAAGACGCGTGTCGGCGAATTCCTCGATCCATCTTGCACGGGCGCGGTCCGCGATATTGGCCGGGTAGACGCGCGGTTCGGGATAGCGGTCTTCAAGATACTGACAGATCACCGAGCTGTCCGCGAGCGTGACCTGATCGTCGATGAACACAGGCACGCGCCGCAACGGGCTCAGCTTCGTGAATGCATCGCCCCCAAAAAACGGCACGATCGGATCGATCTCGAACGGAATTCCCTTGAATTCGCAAAGCGCCAGAACCTTGCGCACGAACGGCGAGGGATAGGACCCGATGATCGTTGCTGGAGATTTAGCCTTTGTCATGCGCGCTCCGACTGCCCAAGGCGCTGCAGGTTGATCTACCTTGCGCTACAACGCCTTGACGATGTTCTCGGTCATCTTCTTGGCGTCGCCGAGCAGCATCATGGTGTTGTCGCGATAGAACAAGGGATTGTCGATGCCGGCATAGCCGGACGCCAGCGAGCGCTTGATGAACATCACGGTGCCGGCCTTCCAGACCTGCAGCACCGGCATGCCGTAGATCGGCGAAGTCTTGTCGTCTTCGGCGGCGGGATTGGTGACGTCGTTGGCGCCGATCACGAAGGCGACATCGGCCTGCGCGAATTCCGAATTGATGTCCTCGAGTTCGAACACCTCATCGTAGGGCACGTTGGCTTCGGCGAGCAGCACGTTCATATGGCCGGGCATACGGCCCGCGACCGGATGAATCGCGTACTTCACCTCGACGCCTTCCTTCTTGAGTTGGTCGGCCATCTCGCGCAGCGCGTGCTGTGCCTGCGCCACCGCCATGCCGTAACCCGGCACGATGATGACCTTCTGCGCGTTCTTCATGATGAAAGCCGCGTCGTCGGCCGAGCCAAGTTTCACCGGCCGCACTTCGCCGCCCGCGCCAGCGCCGGCCGCGGCGGTCTCGCCGCCGAAGCCGCCGAGGATGACCGAAATGAAGCTGCGGTTCATCGCGTGGCACATGATGTAAGACAGGATCGCGCCGGAAGAACCGACCAGCGCGCCGGTGATGATCAGCGCCGAATTGCCGAGCGTGAAGCCGATGCCGGCGGCGGCCCAGCCCGAATACGAGTTCAGCATCGAAATCACGACCGGCATGTCGGCGCCGCCGATCGGAATGATCAAAAGCGCGCCGAGCGCCAGCGCGATGATGGTGATGAGCCAGAAATCGATGGCGCTGCCGGTCAGCACCAGTCCGACGATGAAGAAGATCAGCGCCAGACCGAGCACGATGTTGATGACATGCCGCGCCGGCAGGATGATCGGCGCGCCGCTCATGCGTCCTGAAAGCTTTGCGAACGCGATCACCGAGCCGGTGAAGGTGAGCGCGCCGATGGCGACGCCGAGCGACATCTCCACAAGACTTGCGCCGTGGATATGTCCGGGGGTGCCGATGTCGAACGCTTCAGGTGCGTAGAACGCGCCCGCCGCGACCAGCACCGCGGCCATGCCGACCAGCGAGTGAAATGCCGCGACCAGTTCCGGCATCGACGTCATCGGCACGCGCCGCGCGATCACCGCACCGATGCCGCCGCCGATGGCGACGCCGAGAATTACCAGCAGCCATCCGATGCCGTCAGCCGGCGGGCGCAAAGCAAGCGTGGTCGCCACCGCAATCGCCATGCCGGCCATGCCGAGGAAATTGCCTTGGCGCGATGAGGCCGGGCTCGACAATCCGCGCAGCGACAGGATGAACAGGATGCCGGCGACGAGATAAAGGACAGCGGCGAGATTGGCGTTCATCGGGCTGCCTCTATTTCTTTTTCTTCTGGTACATCGCGAGCATGCGCTGCGTCACCAGAAAGCCGCCGAAAATATTCACCGATGCGAAAATCAGCGCAACAAAACCGAAGCCCCGCGCCCAGCCGGTGCCACTGCCGGCCATCGGTACGCCGACTGCAAGCAACGCACCCACCACGATCACCGATGAGATCGCATTGGTGACCGACATCAGCGGCGTATGTAGTGCGGGGGTGACCGACCACACCACGAAATAGCCGACGAACACGGCGAGCACGAAAATCGACAACCGGAACACGAAGGGATCGACGGCCTGCGCAATATGATCCATGGCGGCTCTCCTAGACTGGTTTCGGCTGGAAGCTCGGATGAATGACAGCGCCGTCTCGGGTGAGCGCCGTGGCCTTGACCAGATCGTCGTCCCAATTGACCGCGAGTG
The DNA here is from genome assembly GCA_963723625.1 of uncultured Alphaproteobacteria bacterium. GTDB lineage: Bacteria > Pseudomonadota > Alphaproteobacteria > Rhizobiales > Xanthobacteraceae > Bradyrhizobium. Next base: position 371,888 of record CAVRRK010000008.1, on the reverse strand, counting down.
CTTTGGTGGTCTTATCGATCAACGTCTCAATGAACGAAAACAAATTGCGCGCGTACAGGCTCGAGGCCGAAGCCGCGACGCGGCCCGGCAACATTGGTATAGCCGACGATCTTGATGCCGCCGACGTCGGCGACCTCGCCGGCTTTCGCGCCCTCGATATTGCCGCCGCGCTCGACCGCCAGATCGACCAGCACCGAGCCCGGCTTCATCGACGCCACCATGTCAGCGGTGACAAGCCGCGGCGCTGGCCGGCCCGGAATCAGCGCCGTGGTGATAATAATGTCCTGCTTTTTGATGTGCTCGGCAGTCAGCGCGGCCTGCTTGGCCTGATATTCTTTCGACATTTCCTTGGCATAGCCGCCCGCGGTCTGCGCGTTCTTGAATTCCTCGTCCTCCACGGCGAGGAATTTCGCGCCGAGGCTTTCGACCTGCTCCTTGGTGGCGGGCCGCACATCGGTCGCGGTGACTACTGCCCCAAGACGGCGTGCCGTCGCTATCGCCTGCAGGCCGGCGACACCGACCCCCATAACGAACACTTTGGCCGCAGGAATAGTGCCAGCCGCCGTCATCATCATTGGAAAAGCGCGCCCGAAGGTTTCGGCCGCTTCGATCACCGCGCGGTATCCAGCGAGGTTGGCCTGGCTCGACAGCACGTCCATCACCTGCGCGCGGGTGATGCGCGGCATCAATTCCATCGCAAACGCGGAAACCCCGGCATCAGCCATCGCTTTCAGCGCGGCTTCGTTGCCGTAGGGGTCCATGATCGCAATCACCAGCGCGCCGCGCTTGTAATTGGCGAGCTCACTGGCTTCGGGTCGCTTCACCTTGATGACGATGTCGGCGTCTTTAAGCGCATCAGCGCTGACCGTGGCGCCGGCCGCGACAAATTCCGAATCAGGCAGGCCCGATTTGATCCCTGCGCCCGGTTCGACTGCGATATCGACGCCAAGCGCCTTGAATTTCTTAATGGTGTCGGGCGAGGCCGCTACCCGCGGCTCCGACGGATCGATTTCCCTGGCAATCCGCAATCTTCATGGAGCCTCCGGCGGCGCAGCAAATGCGCTTACCATTTACGCCCCGCCAGCAGCGGCGCGATCGACGAACAGATTAGGTCAGAAAAATCGCCATCATGGCAACGATGAAAATCACAGCAGCGCTGCCATACTTCACGAGCTTGATGAAGCCTTCATAGGTATTCTCGTGCGCGGGATAATCGTTGCCGTCGGCGGTCGTGTAGGCGACTTCGTTATGCTCAGCCATCAATGTCTCCAGTCGATATCGCAGTGTTGTCCGGAATTACCGCAATCGCAATAAGAGAGCAACGGTAGAGCCGTGGATAGGCGCTATGATCGTCGCCCCGCCCCACTAGCGGTCCGGCACGCCATAGCAACGTCTTCCGACCCCGCTATTTGGCGAGCGCAGTGAACGTGTCGCGATCTTCGTGCATCATCGTCCGGCAATTTCCATTGCACCCGCATGCTTTGGGCTATGAGGCGCCAAGTGAAGGCTGCCATCCGGCCGTTCAACCGGATATAATTTATCACTTTCCTTTTAGCTCATCCCCTCGAGCTCATCGATCATTCCCGCTATGACCGAAAGCCCACCGTCCCAGAATTTCGGGTCTTTGGCATCCAGCCCGAACGGCTGCAGCAGCTCGGAATAATGCTTGGTGCCGCCGGCCGACAGCATCGCGAGATAGCGCTCGGCGAAGCCGTCCTGGGCGTTTTCGTAAACCGCATAGAGCGAGTTCACGAGGCAATCGCCGAAAGCATACGCATAGACATAGAACGGCGAGTGGATGAAGTGCGGGATGTACATCCAGAAATTCTCGTAGCCCGGCCGGATATCGATCGCCGGGCCGAGGCTCTCGCCCTGCACGCTCAGCCAGATTTCGCCGATCCGCTCGGCGGTCAATTCGCCATTGCGGCGTTCGGTATGGATAGCGCGCTCGAACGAATAGAACGCGATCTGCCGCACCACCGTGTTGATCATGTCCTCGACCTTGCCGGCGAGCAGCGCTTTGCGCTGCGCGGCACTTTTGGTCTCGCGTAGCAGCCGCTTGAAGGTCAGCATCTCGCCGAACACCGAGGCGGTCTCGGCCAGTGTTAGCGGCGTCGGCGCCATCAGCGCGCCGTTCTTTGCCGCCAGCACCTGATGCACGCCGTGGCCAAGCTCATGCGCCAATGTCATCACGTCGCGCGGCTTGCCCTGATAATTCAACAGCACGTAAGGGTGTGCCGAGGGCGTCGTCGGATGCGAGAACGCGCCCGGAGCCTTGCCCGGCCGCACCGGCGCATCGATCCAGCGATCGGTGAAAAACCGTTCGGCGATTTCAGCCATTTCAGGTGAGAACGCATTGTAGGCCGTCAGCACCATCTTGCGCGCATCAGGCCAGGCGATGGTGCCGGTGGCAGCGAATGGCAACGGCGCGTTGCGGTCCCAATGCGCCAGCTTTTTCTTTTTGAACCAGCTTGCCTTCAACGCATAATAACGATGCGACAGGCGCGGATAGGCCGCGCGCACCGAACCTACCAGCGCATCGACAACTTCGCGTTCGACGCGATTGTTGAGATGGCGGGCATCCGCGACATCCTCGAACCCCCGCCAGCGGTCGGAGATTTCCTTATCCTTGGCGAGCGTGTTGGTGACGAGCGCAAACGTGCGTTCGTTGGCCTTGAAGGTTTTGGAAAGCGCCTGCGCCGCCGCCTTGCGCTTTGCAGGATTGCGGTCCTGCATCAGGTTCAGCGTCGGTTCGATCGCCAGCTCCTTGCCGCCGACTTTGAACCGCAGACTTGAGATTGTCTGGTCGAACAACCTGTTGAACGCGCCGTAACCTGTCTGCGACTTCTCGTGAAAGAGTTGTTCGACCCGATCTTCAAGCTGATACGGCTTGTCCTTGCGCAGATCTTCAAGCCACGGCCGATAATGCCCGAGTTCAGGCGTCTGCATGGCGCGTTCGATCACCGCGTCATCGACGCGGTTCAACTCGAGCCCGAAGAACAACAGATGTACCGACGCCGCGGTCAGGCGCTCGGAAATGTCGCCGTAGAATTTTGAGATTGCGGGATCTACGCTGTCGCCGGCGTGAATCAGTCCGGCATAGGATGCAAGACGTCCCGCCAGATCGTCGATGGCCTCATAGCGCTTCACGACAGCCGCGAGCCAACGGCCACCATTATCCTTGGCCGTCTCTTCCGCGAGCTTGCCTTTATAGTCCATCTCGAACGCGACACATTCGGCATCCATCGCGTCAAGGTCGCGGGTGATTTCCGGTGCGTCGATTCCTGAATAGAGATCGGCCAGATTCCATTCCGGCAGCTTTTGCGTCTTGAGCTTTACGCTGGATGATTTTTTCCCGGTCAATTTATGCGGGTCGGAAGATTTACGAAGCGGCGGAAGAGCGCGAGGCCATGGGATTGCAACCTGTCTATGCGTTTCAGTCGGCGGCGGCGGCGATGCCGGAGCGCATCCCTTAAGCGCACGTTAATCCGCATCAGCGATTGTGCTCCGATTCGAGACAGATAATCGTAAAGCGTAGGGAATGCCATGGCTGCCACTGTTCTGATCGCCGACGACGATGTCGTGCAGCGTCGGCTGGTTGAGAACATGGTGCAGAAGTGCGGCTATGAGACTGTCGTCGTCGACAGCGGCGATGCGGCCGTGGCTTTGCTCATGGGGCCGGATGCGCGGGCGATCGATGCTGTTCTGCTCGATCTGGTGATGCCTGGTCTCGACGGCATGGGCGTGCTGGCGAAAATTCGCGAAGCCGGCCTCAATATTCCCGTCATCGTGCAGACCGCCCATGGCGGCATCGACAATGTGGTATCGGCGATGCGCGCGGGCGCGCACGATTTCGTGGTGAAGCCAGTCGGCATTGAGCGACTGCAGGTTTCGCTTCGCAACGCTCTCAACGCCAGTCTGCTGAAAGTTGAATTGCAGCGCATCCGGCATAGCCGCGACGGCAAATTGACCTTCGCCGACATCGTCACGCGCAGCGAGGCGATGGCAAGCGTCTTGAAGACGGCGCAAAAGGCCGCAGCCTCGACTATCCCCGTCCTGATCGAGGGCGAATCCGGCGTCGGCAAGGAATTGTTCGCTCGCGCCATCCACGGCACCGGCGAAAGAAAATCGAAACCGTTCGTGGCGGTCAATTGCGGAGCGATTCCCGACAATCTGGTTGAGTCCATCCTGTTCGGTCATGAGAAGGGCTCATTCACGGGCGCTACCGAGCGACACGTCGGCAAGTTCGTTGAAGCTTCCGGCGGAACGCTGTTTCTCGATGAAGTCAGCGAATTGCCGCTGGCTGCTCAGGTAAAACTGCTCCGCGCCTTGCAGGAAGGTGCGGTTGAGGCGGTCGGCGGACGCAAGCCGGTAAAGGTCGACGTCCGCATCATCTCGGCGACCAACCGCAAACTGCTAGACCGCGTTAAAGGCGGACAGTTCCGGGAAGATCTATTCTATCGCCTTCATGTGCTGCCGCTGACCGATTCCGCCGCTGCGGATGCGGCGCGAAGACATCCCACATTTGCTGCGGTATTTCCTGGCGCGGTTCTGCGCCGAAGAAAATCGGCCCATTACCGGCATTAGCGGCGAGGCGATGGCCCGGCTATCGCGCTCGATTGGCCCGGCAACATCCGGCAACTCGAAAACGCAGTTTATCGCGCCGTGGTCATGAGCGAGAGCGATGAGCTTGGTCCGGCCGATTTTCCGCAGGCCGCGGCGCAGCCGACGACGTCGGCGCAGCAGGAGCAGCCCGGCGAGCCTTTGACGCTCACGCACCCGCTTTCCATCATGCGGCTGCGCCATCGATCATTTCAGGTAGCGATATACCTATCGCGCCGTTGCCGGCCGCGATCGGAAGCCTCTCGATGCTGGGCAGCGATGATGAAGTACGGCCGCTTGGAAGCCATGGAAACGGAAATCATCCGCTTTGCGATCTCGCATTATCGCGGCCAGATGTCTGAGGTAGCGCGGCGGCTGAAAATCGGACGGTCGACCCTCTACCGCAAGCTCGATGAAACGGCGGCAAATGAGCAGGGCCAGGCATCCGATGAGTTGAAATAAGCGGCTCCAATTCCAATGACCGATGGGCCGAGGAACATTTGAACCGTTGCACGCAGGTGACAGACAAAATTGAGCTTGCGTGGCAAAAAGCGCGCACAGCCCGCAATCGCGCAAATTCGAGGTCAGTTTGTCGTGAGTTAGCCCGTGCGCCGCTAGCCGTATGATGGGTGGAAGTGTATCGTTTATACAACATTCTGAAGACACAATGCGCTGACATTCGAAATTGGGACGCATTGCTGCCTCAGACTGTTCATAAGTGAGTCTGCCACAGCCGTTCGGGCGGATTTCTTGTGAATCGGCGGCGAAGAAGACAAGAGCCGTTCCGATGCTGGGACGGTTTTATCAAGGGACGTGACGATGCGAGACTTTTCGAAGAGCCGTACCGGGTTTGAACGCGTGCTGATGGCCGTCGCCGCGACCTTCCTGACGGTATCGGCTGGAGCCGCGTTTGCGCAGGGCGATGCAGCCCGCAACAACGCCGCAGAGCTTGCGATCGACGCAGCGATCCCCCGGCCGGAGCCCGCAAACGTTCGCTCCTGTCACCGTGGAAGATTTCAAGCCGGAAACCACGGCGTCGGTGCCGAATGCGACAAAGCCAGCCGAGACGGCGTCCGAAACGCGCACCGGCCGATGCCGTGAAGCCCGCGAGCCTGGCCAATGTCACGACCGCTCCGCCTGACGATGTCGTCAAGACGGACAACCCGGCAGCAGCCGCAATCGCCGCTCCGGCGGAAACGGCGGCGACGCCCGCCCGCGGCGGACGCGCCCGCCCCCGCCGAGCCCGTCAAGGCCGCGAGCAATGTGCCGCCGGAGGATCAACCGGTCGCCGATAAATTGCGCGAATCGCTCAGCGCCAAAAATTCGAAATATTTCGACCGCAAAGCCGAGCGCAACGCGGTGGAAAAGTTTTATGCTGGTCGGGAATACGCGCCTATCTGGACACAGGCGGGCGCTGTCACCGCTGCCGCTAAAGGCGTCATCGCGCGTCTGAAGGATGCCGCCGCTGACGGCCTCAACGCCTCCGACTATCCGGTGCCGGATTTTGCGGCGGCGTCCGGTCCGGACGCGCTTGCGGATGCCGACATGAAGCTGACGGCGAGCATGCTCGATTACGCCCGCCAGGCCCAGAGCGGCCGGATGCACTGGTCGCAGGTCAGCTACGATATTCTTTTCCCGGAGCACCCAACCGATCCGGCCGAAGTGCTGGCCAACGTCACCAAGGCCGCCGACTCGAATGCCACGCTCGACAGCTATAATCCGCCGCACAAGCTTTACAAAGAGCTGAAGAAGAAGCTTGCCGAACTGCGCGGCGATGGCGATGGCCCGGTCGTCCAGATCGCAGATGGGCCGGCGCTGAAATTTACTCCCGCCAGCAAGAAGCAGGCTGCGGTGGAGATGGAAGATGAGCGCGTGCCGCAACTGCGCGCAAAGCTCGGACTTACCGAAAACGCCGACGACACGCATTACGACGCCAAGGTCGCCAAGGCGGTACGCAAATTCCAGGAAGGCGCGGATCTGCCGGCCACGGGAGTGCTCGACAGCCGCACCGTGAAGGCGATCAACAGTCCGAAGCGCGACCGCTCCATCGACACGATCATTGTCAACATGGAACGCTGGCGCTGGCTGCCGCGCCAGCTTGGTGCGCCGTCGCTCAACGACGCCTATGTCATTCTCAATATTCCGGACTTTACGCTCAAGGTCATGCAGAACGGCGGACAGGTTTGGACCACCAAGGTGGTGACCGGCCAGCCCGGTACCCACGCCACCCCGCTGCTGACGGAAACGATGAAATTCATCACCGTCAACCCGACGTGGAATGTGCCGCCCTCGATCATTTACAACGAATATCTTCCGGCCCTGCGGCAGGATCCGACTGTGCTGCAACGCATGGGATTGAGGCTCGACCATAATCGCGACGGCAGCATCCATATTTCGCAGCCGCCCGGAGAAGCCAACGCGCTGGGCCGCATCCGCTTCAATTTCCCGAACAAATTCCTGGTGTATCAGCACGACACGCCGGACAAGAACCTGTTCGCCAAAGACGAGCGCGCTTTCAGCCACGGCTGCATGCGGGTGCAGATATCCGGATCAGTACGCTGCGGTGCTGCTCGGCATCACTCAGCCGAACGAACGTTACACGCCCGAGAAAATCCGCAGCATGTACGGCCACAGTGAGATCGACATCAAATTCCCGACGCCGATCCCGGTGAATCTCACCTACCAGACCGCGTTCGTGGACGATGCCGGCAAGCTTCAACTGCGCCGAGATATCTATGGTCGCGACGCCCAGATGCTGTCGATCCTGCGCAATTCAAAAGGCAAGGATCTGGAAAACGTGATGGCGCGCTCACAGCCGAGCTATTCCCGACCGGCGGGAGGGATACCGTCGAACGTTGCCTTCAACGACAGCTACGGCAACAGCTCCGGCGGAGGGTTTTTCGAGCGGCTGTTCGGCTACCGCGCCAGCTCCGCCGACCCAGGTCCGGCGTCCCCGGCGGACGGTCCCACGATAGGGAAAACTTGAATTCTACAATTATCTGAAGGGCTTCGCTGCGGTGAAACCCTTTTTTGGGTGCTCAATTTAAAGCACCGTCCACACGGAATTCACCTTAGGGCTATTTTTTGCCATAGTTGGCGGGCTAGTTTGCAGCTGTTTGGGGATGGGGCGTAAGTCCGGATCGCTCCTGCGTTAAGTCTCTGCATTCACTCTCTCTCGCTTCATGGGGTCGCGAGAGGGTCCTTTGACTGATCGTTACTGATCTTTCTTTTGGGTGGGCTCTTGCTGGCTGGTTTCGCACGCCATTTCAAAACGCTGTCGATTCCGCGCGCCGGGATTCAAGCCGGACTGTCATCCTTGTTGCTTCTGGCAGGCGCCGGTTCGGTATATGACGCGACCGCGCTCGGCGAGACCCGAACCCTCTCCTTTCACCATACCCATTCCGACGAAGACCTCACCGTCACCTTCAAGCGCAATGGCCGCTACGATGAAGATGCGCTGAAAGAGATCAATCACTTCCTCCGCGACTGGCGCAGCCAGGACCAGACCACAATGGATCGGCATCTGTTCGATATCCTGTGGGAAGTCTACCGCGACGTCGACGGCAAGAAGCCGATCCAGATTATTTCCGCCTATCGCTCTCCCGCCACCAACGCCATGCTTCGCCGCCGTTCTTCAGGCGTAGCGCGATTCAGCCAGCACATGCTGGGCCACGCCATGGATTTCTTCATCCCTGACGTACAGCTCGAGCAAATCCGTTTCGCAGGGCTGCGCCTGCAACGCGGCGGCGTCGGCTTCTATCCGACCTCGGGATCGCCCTTCGTTCATCTCGATACCGGCAGCATTCGCCACTGGCCGCGCATGACCCACGACCAGCTGGTCCGCGTCTTCCCGAATGGCCGCACCGTACATGTTCCTTCCAATGGCGGCCCGTTGCCCGGCTATCAGCTTGCTCTGGCTGACATTGAAAAGCGTGGCGATGCCGACGATGCTTCGGCTGTAAGCAAACCCGGCCTGTTCAAATCGTTGTTCCAACGCAAATCGAACGACGAGGACGACGAAGGTGCTGCAAGTGTTCCGGCTGCTCTAATGGCCGCAGCAATGCCCACCAAATCAAGTGCCGAAGCCGTGCCTATGCCGCGATCCAAGCCTGCTGCGGCTGCCACCTTCCAGGTGGCTTCAGCCGATATGCAGAGCATCCAGACTGTCCCCTTCGCCAAGCCAGTCAAACAACCCGCGCCGCCGGCTGTTATCAGCGAAACCAAATCGCAGACCCCAACCGACATCATCAATGCCAGAGGCTTCTGGGATGATGTGCCCTTAGCGCCGAAGCAGGCGACACCGGCGCAGGTTGCCGCGATCACCGCCCGTCAAGCTCTCGCCGCCGCTGACCCGCAATCCACCGCTAGCGTTTCCGCGGCGTTCCAGGCCTTGGCTTACGCGCCGGCGTCGTCGCCGGTCGATCGTTCGAACATCGTTGCCGCCAGTGCACCCATTCCGCGCAGCATCCGTCCGGCATCGGTCGCCCGCAATCCGATGGCCGTCACCAACGTCACCACGGTGGTCGCCAAGGGATCGCAGGGCCAGGGAGCCGGTCAAGCCGTGGCCGTGACAAATTCGACCCGGATCGCAGCCGCGCAGCGCAACGATGTCTGGATGCGCGCCATGATCCTGACGCCCAGCGCCAAGGGATCGATGTCGATGGCGACGATGGGCGACGCAGACATGACCTTGATGCGGTCTTATTTCGTCAAGCCGCAGGCCGCCGTGGCCATGACCTTCTCGGACGATCCGCAACTCGGGCTGGTCTGCGAGCAGTTCACCGGCTCGGCCGTCGCAACGCTTGCGACGCAGTCGTTCGTGATGCGGACCGCATCGCTGCGGTAAGGCGAATAGCCGCTGTCATCAGCGAACGCGGATGAGCCAGTAAGCGCAGCGTGAATTCCAATCCTTAACTGCAGTGAATACTGGGTCTCCGCCTTCGCGGGATAACCTCAGAGATCGAGGCGAGGCTTACACCTCACAGCATCCCCAGCGCCTGCATATAGGTTTCCAGAATGGTCTCCTGTTCGGCGCGCTCGTTGGCGTCCTGCTTGCGCAGTCTCACGATGGTGCGCAGCGCCTTGACGTCGAAACCATTGCCCTTGGCCTCGGCGAACACATCGCGGATATCGTCCGAGATGGTCTTTTTTTCTTCTTCCAGTCGCTCGATTCGCTCGATGATGGCCTTGAGCTGATCCTTGGCGAATTTTGTCGCGGGCGCGTCCTTGACGGCGGCAGAGGTGGCCATCTGATACTCCTGAACTGATGGTAGGGATTTGCAGCGCGGAACGCTTCAGCGCGCCGCATCCTCAGATGACAGTCAAGAGTGGTGGCTTCGGCGTCAAGGCGGCATCGCGCTCATCCACAGAGCGCCCACATCTTTCGTCTGTTCGCATCACGCAAAAAGAAATCTCGACCAATCGATCGATATTGCTATGCCGACTTTTTTCGCCTGCAGCAGGAGCAGTTTCGAGGTCAGGTTTTTGGCTTGGCCGCATCCATCGCAGCCCGGCTGACGATCTGGCCCATCTCGCTCGCCTGCTCGGTGAGCGAGCGCATCTGACCCTGAACATATTCGCTATGCAACCGCATGACTTCGCTTAGATCCTTGGCCTGCAGCAGTTGCTGGGCATAATCCAGCGAGGCTGCGACGTTCTTCTCGGCATAAGAAATCGCCTTGGTGCTGATATCCTTGGCACCGGCACGGACCGTTTGCCCGCGGTCCTCGATAGTGGCGGCGGTCTGCTGCGCGCCGGAGAGGAACTTTTCGAAGGTCTTTCGGGCCTGATCGAAACTCGCCTCTGCCATCGACCTCATTTCCTTGGGGATCTCGAAACGGTCACGCCCTTCGTCGCTCATGGTCCACTCCCTTAGGTTTCGCGGCCATTGTGGCCGTCCACGGCTCACGCCCGCAGGCATCTATCGTGAACATTTGATTTTGTTTTGCAATGCTCAACCGCGGACGGTCTCCAAAGTTCGAATCGGCCGTGCGAATTAAGGTTATCTCCGCTTTGAGCCCTTCCTTCATGGCCCGGCCGTGGACCTCGCGTGTCGCGCGGGCGATACTAACGTTCTGTTAAGGCTGTCATTCTTTAGCCCACGATATCTGACCTCATCGCCGGCGACGCCAGCCATTTTGTCTGCAAACGATTGCGCCATGGACGATTCGACGACCGACTATGAAGCGCCTGAAACGACCGGCGAAGCTCCGGCCGAATTTGAGCTGCTCAATGAACGCCGGGAACCTCTCGCCGACGGTTTGGCCGCACCATCAGCGGCCATGCGGAGCCATCCGTTGCGTTTCATGTGGCAGATGGATGCAGAAGGACGCTTTCTGCTTGGCTCCGATGAATTCCACCGCCTCATCGGCGCGCGCACGGCCGCGAGTTTCGGCCGTCCGTGGAGCGAGATCGCCGCGACTTTCGACATCGATCCGGAAGGCAAAGTCGCCCGGGCCGTTGCCACGCACAATACCTGGAGCGGCATCGCGGTGAACTGGCCAGTGGATGGCGGCGCTGGCCTGCCGGTGGAGATGTCAGGCCTGCCCGTCTACGATCTCGCGCAGAATTTCGCAGGCTACCGCGGCTTTGGCGTCTGTCGTGATATCGACGGACTGACAAGGCTTGCGGAGCTGCGGCGCCATGAATTGCTCAGTCCGCCATCAGCTCCAGCACGCTCGGCCGATATCGTGCAGGCCGGTCCCGCTGCCGACTCGACCAATGATTTCGACACGCCATCGTCAATTGCGCCTGAACCCGAACCAACCATTGCCAGTGAAACTTCACAACAAACCAATTTGGAAAATGCCGTGGAACCCCCCAAGAATGTCCTGCCATTTCGGCCGATAACGGAAACGAAAGCACCGTCGCTGACGGCAGTGGAAAGCAACGCCTTCAACGAACTGGCCCGGCAATTATCGGCCCGGCTCGAAAACGAGCATGCGGCGGCGGCGACACAGGACCCCGCACAATCATTGCCCGATCAGGGCGCCGTGCCGGACGTTCCCGAACAGGCCGACGTGCGGCCACCCGAACCACCGGAGTGGCTAGCGCGACCGGAAGCGCCGGCGCGCGTCGACATGAAGCGCGACAGAAGCTTGCTCGATCTGCTGCCGGTCGGCGTGCTGATCTACCGGCTCGATCGGCTGCTCTACGCCAACCGCGCGTTTCTCGAACGCATCAACTATGAAAGCCTCCAGGAGCTTGAAGAGGCGGGTGGGCTGGACACTCTCTATGTCGAGCCTGGCGTTTCCGCGGCGAGCAGCACCTCCGAGAGCGGCACGCCAGTGACCATATCCGCCGGGCATGCCGCGACGGGCGAGGCTCTGCCCGCACCCATCGACGCGCGTCTATTTACGATTTCATGGGATAGCGACTCCGCGCTGGCGCTGATCTTTTCCAGCTCGCGCGCCGAACCGGAAATCGTCGGCTGCTCCCGCAATCGAGCCATCCCCCGTCGGCCAGGCCAACGCCGAGGAACTCGGCGCCATCCTCGACACGACGGCGGAAGGCATCGTGATGTTCGATGCGCATGGTGCGATCAACTCCTGCAACCGCAGCGCCGAGGCGCTGTTCGGATATGAGGGTGCTGAACTCGTAAAACGTAATCTTGCCGAATTGTTCGCGCCTGAAAGCCAGCGGGCGGTGCTCGACTATCATGACAGCGTCAAGGGCGCTGGCGGCGCCAGTCTGCTCGAACACGGCCACGAGGCCTTGGGCCGCGTCCACGATGGCGGGCTCATTCCTCTCTCGGTCACCATCGGACGCACCCAGCCGAATGGTCCGAACTATTTCGCGGTGTTTCGCGACCTGTCGCAAACCAAGAAGATCGAAGGCGATCTATGGCTTGCGCAGCGGCTGGCCGGTCGCGCCGCCAATGCCAAGACGGACATGCTGGCGCGGATCAGCCACGAGGTACGCACCCCGCTCAACGCCATCATCGGCTTTGCCGATGTCATGATCGAGGAGCGCTTCGGCGCGCTCGGCAACGAACGCTACGTCGAATACATGAAAGACGTTCGCGCGTCCGGCGAGCGCGTCCTCGCCGTCATCAATGACCTGCTCGACCTGACGCGGATCGAAACCGGCAAGCTGGACCTCGCCCTTGCCCACCAGGACCTCAACAATCTCGTGGAGCAATGCGTCGCGGCGATGCAGCCTCAGGCCAACCGCGAACGTATCATCATCCGCACGTCACTGGCGCATACGCTGCCTCCGGTGGTCGCCGACGCCCGAGCGCTGCGCCAAATCGCGCTGAACCTGATCGGCAATTCGATACATCTCGCCAATGCCGGCGGGCAGGTTATCGTATCCACCGCGTTTTCGGATTTCAGCGAAGTGGTGCTACGCGTGCGCGATACCGGTCACGGCCTGAATGACAACGAAGTGGCCGCCGCGATGGAGCCCTTTGGACCTCAGGCCCCGATGGACGAGGCCTCCGGCAGCTCGGGCGTCAGCCTCGCCCTGACCAAGGCCCTCGTTGAAGCCAACCGTGCGAAATTCCACATCAAGACCGGCTCGCATTCCGGTACTTTGATCGAGGTGGTATTCCCGATCAGCGGAACCGGCCGCTAGAACGTGGCTGGCGCCAGATTCGATACGGCCATATAATCGGCGCCGTGACGCAGACATCCAAACTCGCAGTCCTGTTCGGCCTCGCCGTTGCCGCGCTGGTGCTACCCGCCTCCGCGGTTCGCGCCCAGGTCGCGCCGTTCCAATATTTGATTCCGGGCGGACCGGTCGGATTCGGCGGTAGCTCGGAGACCCAGTATTTTGGCGAAGCTCCGGACGAGAACGGCTTCCGCAAAGGTTTTTCGTTCCGCAGCTTCAGCACGCCGGTCAGCGCGCTCGGCAGCGGCCTCGCTTGAGCGTCGGGCGGGACTGAATTTCAGCGGACTAACGACTGACGGCGCACAGTACGGCTACAGCTTCAAGGGTCTCGGCGACATGCCGGTGACGCTGTTCGGCAGCGTCAACACCTTAAAGTCAAATCCGGACGTGTTCACGTCGCTGGTCACACCTGATTTCGCGAGCAGCAATACGCTCGCTACCAGCGTCCAGGCTGGCGTCGAGTTCAAGCCGACATCGAATATCAGCCTGTCGTTGTCGGCCGGATACGTACAGCCGTCTGCGCCTGTCGATACCGATCTGCGCTCGCAATTGTTGTCTGGACGGCGCTAGGCGATGTCCCTACAGCGCACCGTCGACAACGACCTCGATCAGCTTCGCGCCGGGGCGGCTGAACGCTGACTTCAGCGATGACGTCAGCTCCTTTGGATCGGTGATGCGCATTGCTTCCAGCCCGAGTGATTTGGCAAGGCCGGTGAAATCCACCGGCGGATCGACGAAATCCATGCCGACGAAATGATCGTCGCCGTGAAACGCCAGCAGACGCTGCTTGATGATGCGGTAGCCGCCATTGTTCACGACCACGACCGTCAGGTTCAATTTGTGGTGCGCCGCGGTCCACAACGCCTGGATCGAATACATCGCGCTGCCGTCGCCCGTGTAACAGACGACAGGCCGGTCGGGATTGGCTAGGCTGACGCCGACCGATGCGGGTAACCCCCAGCCGATGCCGCCGGACGCCAGCGCGTGATAGCCGTAACGATCGCGATGCGGCCGCAGCGCCGTCACCTGCCGTGATGAGGTCAATCCCTCATCGACCAGAATCGCGTTCGCAGGCATCGCCTCGACAACTTGCAGCGCCAGCCAGTCGGGATCGATCGGCGTGCTTTCGCGCTTCTTTGAAATCTCCTCAACCAGTTTTACGCGCCGCGCGCTCCAGTTCTTCGATCCCAGCGCCGCAATGCCCTTCTTCGCGCGCGTGTCGAGCGCAGTACCGCCGGCGGCCTTCAACGCGGGGATCAACACCCGCAGCGTTTCCTTCACGTCAGCCTTAATCGCGATTTCGGCGGCGTAATTTTTGGCAAGATCCCAATCCACCAGACCGATCTGCACGATCGGCATGCCCTCAGGCAGCGCATCGGTCTCGCTATACACCGACATCCGCAACGGATCGGCCCCGAGCACAATCATCAGATCGTAGGGCGTCAACAACTCGCGCACCTGCGTCTGCGAGCGTGACAGCGCGCCAATGAAGCACGGGCTTTCCGACAGGAAATGCGCGCCGTAGGGCGCCGACTGCTGATACGCCGGGCAGCCCAGCGTCGCCGCGAACTGCGCGGCTTCCTGCAAGGCATCGCTCTTCACGATCTCATCGCCGGCTATGATGACGGGGCGTTCCGCCTTGAGAAGGCGCTGCGCCAGTGCCTGCAACGCTTCGTCCGAGGGCTTCACCCGCGTGTCGACGCGGGTCGCGCGTCCAAGTTCGATACCGGCTTCAGAGTTGAGGATGTCACCCGGCAGCGAGATGAACACCGGCCCGGTCGGCGGCGTGGTGGCGATCTTGGCGGCGCGGCGCACGATCCGTGGCAAATCTTCCAGCCGCGTGACCTCGACCGCCCATTTCACCAAAGGCTCCGCCATCCGCACCAGCGGCCCATAGAGCAGCGGCTCCATCAGGCCGTGGCCCTGCTCCTGCTGGCCTGCGGTCAGGATCATCGGCGTGCCGGTGAATTGCGCGTTGTAGAGCGAGCCCATGGCGTTGCCGAGGCCGGGCGCGACGTGGACGTTGCAGGCCACGAGACGGCCGGAGGCGCGGCTGTAGCCATCCGCGATGGCGACCACCAGACTTTCCTGCATCGCCATCACATAGGTGAGTTCGGGATGATCCTTGAGGGCGTGCATGACCGGCAATTCGGTGGTGCCGGGATTGCCGAACAGATGCGTAATGCCCTCGTCCTTGAGCAAAGCAAGGAATGCGGAGCGTCCGGTAATGAGATTCACGAAGGCCTCCTTTTGTTACGGCGTTATTGTTTGCCTTCATTCACCTCAGCACCGGCCTGAGAATGCACCAATCGCTCGCTCAAATCGGCGAAATCCCAGCGCGCCGGTGACCTCTTCAAAGTCTGGATCGCGGCTCTCTTCGGCCAAACGAAATCCGGCTTTGGCATAGCATCGTTCAGCCGCATCGTTTCCGATATAAAATCCAATCGACGCGCGCGTAAAACCCTGCGCGTGTCCCGCCTTCAGCGCATGGTCTAGCAAAGCCTGCATCATGCCCTGCCCGCGATGCGACGACCGCGTCGCGACGTGTTCGATCATCCAATTGTTGTCGTTTCCCCAACGCCAGCATGACCTTGCATAGGCGGCTGCGATGCCATAGATGCGGCAAGGTCAGCTCTGACTCCAACCACTGGCGTTCGCCGCTCGCTTCGATGGCCGGTCGCACGGTCGTTCGCGCCTCTCCTACAGGAAGTGCGCACAGCGCTGCAGCGGCGACGCCGTCCTGCTCGGCGATCCAGAAACAGGAAACATGCCATTGTGACGGAACAGCCGCGACGGCGACCTTTCGCACGAAAGCGAGACATTCCGGTTCGGGCAGGTTCAGGGCAAAGTCGAAATAACCGCGCTGGCGCTGGCCCCGCTGCGCGGTGAGGATCGTCCAGGCAATAAAGTCTGCGTCATCGGCGGAGGCGCGGCGTATCGCAACAGCCATCGCGCCCCTCCGTCATCATTCACGCGTTGGTCAGCGCGACGCGGAAATCGGCTTCGGTCTTGGCCTTGACTTCATCAAGCGTGACGCCGTCGGCGAGTTCAATCAGCGCCATACCGTCCTTGCCGTGCTTGTCGATGGTGAACACGGCCAAATCCGTGACCACCATGTCAACGACCTTTTCACCGGTCAGCGGCAGATTGCAGCTCTTCAATAGTTTTGGGCCGTCCTTGGCGGAATGCTCCATCACCACGACGACGCGCTTAACGCCCGCGACGAAGTCCATCGCGCCGCCCATGCCTTTCACCATCTTGCCGGGAATCATCCAGTTGGCGAGATCGCCGTTCTGCGCGACTTGCATCGCGCCGAGGATCGACAGATCGATATGGCCGCCGCGCACCATGCCGAAGGAATCCGACGACGAGAAATAGCTGGTGGTGGGCAATTCGGTGACGGTCTGCTTGCCAGCGTTGATGAGATCGGGGTCTTCCTCACCCTCATAAGGGAACGGCCCCATCCCCAGCATGCCGTTCTCGCTCTGCAACTGAACGTCGACGCCTTCCGGGATGTAGTTCGAGACCAACGTCGGAATGCCGATACCGAGATTGACGTAAAATCCGTCGCGCAACTCCTTTGCCGCACGCGCAGCCATTTGATCGCGGGTCCATGCCATTAGACTTCACTCCCTGTTGCGGCGGAAGCCGCGTCGGCGCGTTTGCGCGTGGTGCGTTGTTCGATCCGCTTCATCGAGGTGCCGACGTCGACGATGCGCTTCACGAATACGCCGGGCGTATGGATGTGATCGGGATCGATCTCGCCGGCGGGCACCAGATGCTCGACCTCGGCGACGGTGATCCTCGCCGCGGTCGCCATCATCGGATTGAAATTTCGCGCGGTCTTGCGATAGACGAGGTTGCCGGCGGTATCGCCCTTCCAGGCATGCACGATGGCGAGATCGGCGAACAAGCCGCGCTCCATGAGGTATTTTTCGCCGTCGAATTCCTTCACCTCTTTGCCTTCGGCGATCAAGGTGCCCACCCCGGTCTTGGTGTAGAACGCCGGAATGCCGGCGCCGCCGGCGCGGATGCGCTCGGCCAGCGTGCCCTGCGGCGCGAATTCAAGCTCCAGTTCGCCGGCGAGGAATTGCTGCGCGAACAGCTTGTTCTCGCCGACATAGGACGAGATCATTTTCTTGATCTGGCGCGTTTCCAGGAGACGACTCAATCCGATGCCGTCGACGCCTGCATTGTTGGAGACCACGGTCAAATTCTTGACGCCCGATTCGCGTAACGCATCGGACAGCGACTCGGCGATGCCGCACAAACCGAAACCTCCGGACATCACCATCATGCCGTCCCTCAGGATGCCTTCGAGCGCCGATTTGGCGTCGGGATAGACCTTGTTCATGGCGATGTGACCTGACGATAAAAGCGCTGAGGAGCCAGCGATACGAGGATTAACAGCGTGGATTATTAGGCGAAATCTTCGCAGTGCGTCAATGACGGTACTCCCTTTGCCCACCCCCTCGCGGGGACCGGAAGTGCGGCCTTGAAAGCGTCAAGAAAAACGATCAAGTTGCAGCGGCCGGCGACCACAACGTTCCCGCCAACTTTTCAACATCGGTATCGACCTCACCAAGTCAGAATTGATATCAACCAGACCTGGATATGTCAGTGACGATCGCCCAAGGAATGAAACGCTTGGGAATGCCGGTTGCGGCGTTTCTCGGAGCGGTACTCATCGGCCTGATCGCGATGTCCTGGTTCCTCAACCGGGACGCTTTGCAGCAGGCGGTGGAAGCGCAAATCCGGGCCGTGACCGGCCTCGACCTCGTCGTCAACGGCAGCATCGACATCTCGGTGTTTCCGGGAAGCTATGTCTCGTTCCACAATGTCGGGTTGAAAGGCGGCGCCGCCAAAGATCCCGCGCTCGATGTCGACGTATTGACTGCGAATTTGCGTTTGCTGCCGTTGTTGTTGCAGCGATTCGAAATCGCCGACGTGATGATGCTGCGTCCGCATATCAGCATCGTTCGGGAGGCCTCCGGCGAGAGCAACTGGACGCCTTTCATTGAAACGCTGACGCGTACCATGAAACCGGGCAGCGACAATCAGATCTCTTTTTCGGAAATCAGGATCCAGGATGGCGTCCTGACCTATCGGGACGACGCCAACCACTGGTCTGAAAGCGTGGGAGACATCGATCTGTCGCTGGCGTGGCCTTCGATTTCGCGCTCCTTCGCCGCGACCGGGCAGTTCGACTGGCGCGGTGAACGCGTCGACGGAAGTATCAGCGTCAGCGATTTTATCGCCGTATTGTCCGGCGAGCGATCCGGCCTGAAAGCGCGCATTGCGAGCGCGCCGCTAAAGCTGGCGTTCGATGGTGCCGTCGCCAACCGGGCCAGCATGCTGATGGAAGGCACATTAAGCGCAGACAGCCCATCGTTGCGCAACGCGCTGCGCTGGACCGGGCAGCCGCCGCCGGGCAGCGGAGGATTTGGGCGGTTCGCGCTAAAAGCGCGTGCCAACGTCGTCGGCTCCTCGATCGCACTGACCAACGTCAATGTCGAACTTGACGGCAATGTCGCTGAAGGCGTGATGACCTACGCCAATAATGGACGGCAAACGCTGCAAGCAACGCTTGCCGCGGGCGCGCTGGATTTTACGCCTTACGTTGCCACGGTACGTCTCCTCACCAGCGGTGCGCGTGACTGGAATCGGCAGCTGTTCGATCTGAATTCGCTTTCGACCACCGACCTCGACATGCGATTGTCGGCGGCAAAAGTAACCGTAGGCCCCTCGAAGCTCGGGCGCACGGCGCTTGGCGCCAATCTGCGCGGCGGCGCGCTGGCATTGAGCATCGGCGAAGCGCAGATGTATGGCGGAATGGCACGGGGATCGGTGGCCATCGCTCGCTCGGACGCCGTTGCCGACGTCAAGGCGCAGTTTCAATTGATCGACGTCGATCTGCAGTCAAGCGCCAGCGAATTGTTCGGTATCAACAAATTGACGGGGCGCGGCAATCTCAATGTCGCGGTAGAAGCATCGGGCGGCAGCCCGTTTGCGCTCGCGCAATCGCTTGATGGTACTGCGACGCTGACTGGGCACGACGGCGCCGTGAATGGTTTCAATATCGAGCAATTGTTGCGTAGACTGGAGCGCCGGCCTCTATCCGGTGGCGGCAATTTTCGCAGCGGATCGACGCCCTTCGATAATATGACCGTCGCCGTGAAATTCAGCGACGGCATCGCCACGGCCGAAGACGTCCATATCGAAGGGCCGGCAGCGCGACTGACTCTTACAGGCACCGCCTCCGTTCCCGCGCGCGAATACGATCTGAAGGGCGTCGCCAGTCTCTCTTCGTCGCCCGCGGCCGCGGCTTTCGATCTGCCCTTTGTAATACAGGGCCCGTGGGACGATCCGTTGATCTTTCCCGATCCGGAAAGCCTGATCCGGCGCTCGCCGGCCTCGGCGCCGCTGCTCGATGCGGTCAAGGACCGCAGGACGCGCGATGCAGTGCGCTCGGTGCTGGAGCGATTTACCGGCGGCGGGCAGAAGGCGCCGCCTCCCGATGCCGCCGCCCAGGCTCCGCCGACCGCGCCACCCGGCGCGGCCGAGGCGCCGAAGGCGAATTGAATTTCATAGACGGCGTTCGCTCCATCCCTTCCCCTTGTGGGGGGTAGGTGTAAGCAAATGAACAAGCCAGTTTTGACCTGAATGTAATTTCGCGTAACTCACTCGACGTGAGCTACCGCTGGAAAGCAACGACGTCCGCTTCTCTCATAGAGGGGTAGTCTTTTGCCCTCACGTCAGCGCGCAACATTCGAGGACAATTGATCCAAAATCGACATTAGCCCTTGAGATAGTTTTCGGTCTCCAAATTCAACTCGCATGCGCTTGTGACCGACTTCACCTGCGCGAGCCTTTAACCCTGGAACATTTAGATACCTGGCTATCTCCCGTGAAAAACCATCAACATCCCGCGAGTGAATAACACTGCCTGCTTGATCGATCACAAACCGCGATGCGCCGACCTCTGAGAAAGTAACGACAGGTAATCCAGACGACATCGCTTCAAGCGTGCTTATACTTAAAGCTTCCCACCTGGATGTGCAGGCGTAGACATCTGCCGCCCTAAACCAGGGCCATGGATCAGGTTGGTGTCCGGCGAGAACAACTCTGCCCTCGAGGCCTAAAGCGGCAATGTCGTGTAAGAGCGCTCGACCTGTAAAGAAGTCTGGTTCAGCGCCGATCCAGCAAAAGACCAAGCGGCTTGCGTCAGATTGCGAGAGCTGGCTACTGCATCTGGCGGCGACTTGAATAAATAAATCGGTCCCCTTGATAAGGTGAATCGACCCCACACCCAACACAATCAAGGCGTCCTGCGGCATACCGATAGTTTGCCGCGCCGCGTACCGTTCTTCCGGAGCAGTCAGTCTAGAAGCCAGATGCGGCAGTACCGGGGGCAGCATGACGAGTTTGTCAGCCGGAATTGCGTAGGGACCGCTGTAATGAGCGCGATTCCATTCGGAATACACACCTATATAATTTGACGTTCGCACAATTTGTTCCATGACTGATGCTTCGTAGTACGCAGGCAATTCGTGTACCCAAGTAAATAAATCCACACCCGCTCGCGCAAACGCTTCATTGTATTCGGATAGTGTAATCGTATTGCATATCGCAAGACCGCGTGGATCAAGGGCCGCGAACGTTCTCGCAATCATTGCAACAAAATCGATGTTGCTGATTGCATGTCGTGCACAATATTCGGAGGCGTCGCAAAGGGGTGCTACGCGCAAAAATTCCTCTACCAAGGGGCCTCCACTTCGTAGGACGATACGAAGCTCAAATCGATCCAATGTCCGAAGCGCTTCAACTAATCGAAGCAGCGCGATAGGCGCCCCTGTCCGGGAGGCGTCGTGACCTACGATTAGGATGTACGGTCTGTGATGCGGGGCGACCGGCGGCGCGGCGCTGAAAGTGAATACCGCTTCGAAATTATCAGTCATAGATTCACTCGGTTGACCCTAGCGGACATTCCGCAAATTAAAAATGTTCTTCGTCGCTCAAGTACGAATGAAAATCTTCGAGCCGTCCTAAAACTACCCCGGGGAACTGGAGGCTTCCGCTCAGTATGAAGAAGCAGTGGTAGGATTCTTACCTATCTTGGTCGGTACCGCGAATTCGGTCACTATAACGGCGCGGCGGTTTCGCCTTTCGCGTCGGAGAGTTTCGATGCGAACGAAGCCACGACGATCACCACCGAGATCAGTGCGATGATCATCGTGCAGATCGCATTGATCTCCGGCTTCACGCCGAGCCGCACTTCAGAGTAGATCCTGATCGGCAGCGTCGCGGAGCCGGGGCCGGTGGTGAAGCTCGCGATGACGACATCATCCAGCGACAAGGTGAACGCCAGCATCCACCCGGCGACGACCGACGGCACGATCAGCGGCAGCGTCACCGCGTAAAATGCGCGCGCCGGATTGCAGCCGAGATCCATGGCGGCTTCCTCCAGACTACGATCGAGCGCGCCTAAGCGCGACTGCACCACGACCGCGACAAAACACATCGTCAACGTGGTATGGGCGACGGTGACGGTCCAAAATCCGCGTTCGGCATTTAGTGCAACGAAAAGCATTAGCGTCGACAAACCCGTGATGACTTCCGGCATCACAAGCGGCGTGTAAAGCATCCCGGAAAACAAAGTTCGGCCCTTGAAGCCGGCGCCGCGCGACAGCGCTACGGCGGCAAGCGTGCCAAGGATCGTCGCCGCCGTGGCAGATACCGCGGCGACCCGCAGGCTGGTCCAGGCAGCGGCCAGCATGGCGCGGTCGTTGAAAAACTCGGTGTACCAGCGTAGCGACCAGCCGCCCCATACGGTAACCAGTCGCGATGCATTGAACGAATAAAGAATAAGGATGACGATCGGCAGATACAGAAACGCCAGGCCCAGGACGAGCGATGTGACGTTGAAGGGCGAGAGCTTCTTGATCGTGTATGCCGCCATCAGCCCTGCCCCTCCAACTGACGGCGCTGCAGGCGGTCGTAGAGCAGCAGCGGCCCCAGCAACAGCACCAGCAGCGCGACCGCCACAGCCGACGCCACCGGCCAGTCGCTGTTGGCGAAGAATTCCAGCCACAAGGTTTGGCCGATCATCATGTTGTCCGATCCGGCCAGCAGATCGGGAATCACGAATTCGCCGACGATCGGAATGAAGCAAAGCAAAATGCCGGCGCCCACCCCGGAAAGCGACAGCGGAAACGTCACCAGCCAGAAAGCGTGCAACCGCGAGCTGCCAAGATCGGACGCGGCTTCCAGCAATGACGGATCCATTTTCGTCAGTGTTGCGTACAGCGGCAGAATCATAAAGGGCAGATACGAATAGACGATGCCCAGATACATCGCGCTATCAGTGGACAGCCATACCAGCGGCGTCGATATCACATGCAGCGCCAGCAGCAGTTTGTTGAGCGGGCCTTCGCGCTGCAGGATGTTTATCCAGGCATAGATGCGGATCAGGAACGAGGTCCAGAACGGAACGATCACCAGCATCATCGCAATCGCCTGCCAGCGTTGCGGCAGCCGCGCCATCCCGTATGCGATGGGATACCCGATCAGCAACAGCATGGCGGTGGAAAACAGTGCGACGACAAGGCTCCGCACATACGACAGGAAATAGAGATCGTCCGAGACGATCAGCTTGAAATTTTCCAGCGACAGCGCAGCGAATGCCGCCTTGATTGCTTCCCATCCCGCGGTGACATCGAATACGGGCGTATAGGGCGGTTGCGCGATGGCGATCTGCGACAGGCTGATCTTAAGCACGAACCCGAACGGCAGCAGAAAGAACGCCACCATCCAGATGTAAGGCGCAATCGCCGCCAGACGCGCCGGCCGCGTAAAAATGCGCCGACCGTTCATTGCTCCAGCACCATGCAATCGTCAGGCGCAAACCACGCCACCACATGCTGGCTTGCGGAGTAGGCGTCTAGGTCGAGCCGCGCCGTGTTAGCCATCGAGGCGCGAAAGGTAGCCCCGGTATCGAGCTTCACCTTGTAGGTCGTAACGCCACCGAGATAGCTAACGTCAGTAACGATTCCATTTAACCGGTTCATCGTGCCGGTATTCGCCGCATCGGACACCGGCCCGCGGCGCGACAGTTTGATCTTCTCCGGGCGGATAGCGACACAGACGTTAGTTTTAGTCAGCGGCTGGCGCGGCTCGGCGGCGATGATCGTTCCAGCATCGCGCGTGGCGATCGTCAGGCGATTTGGCTCGCGCGATTCAATTCCACCTTCGGCAATGTTTACCTCACCCACAAACTCAGCGATCCAGCGCGAGAGCGGCGCCTCATAGAGTTGCCGTGGCGTCGCTACCTGCTCAAGACGCCCGGAATCCATCACGGCGATGCGGTCAGCGACCGTCATCGCTTCTTCCTGATCGTGCGTGACGATGATGAAGGTGGTGCCGAGGCGGCGCTGCAGCTGCGTCAATTCGGCCTGCGTGCTTTCACGCAGCTTCTTGTCCAGCGCCGCCAGTGGCTCGTCGAGCAGCAGGACCCGGGGACGCCGCGCCAATGAGCGCGCCAGCGCCACGCGCTGCTTCTGACCGCCGGAGAGCTGATCGGGCTTTCGCTTTTCCAGCCCCTCGAGCCTCACCAGCGCCACCATCTCAGCGACACGCGTATCGATGTCGGGGCGTGGCATCGCAGCGCGTTTCAATCCGAACGCGATGTTGTCGCGCACGGTGAGGTGCGGAAACAGTGCGTAGTTCTGAAACATCATGTTGACGGGCCGCTGGTGGGGCAAAACCTGCGCAATGTCGTTGCCATCGAGCAGAATGCGGCCCGAATCCGGCGTCTCGAACCCGGCCAGCATCCGCAGCAGTGTGGTCTTGCCGCAGCCGCTCGGCCCCAGCAGCGCGATGAATTCCCCGGCCCAGATGTCGAGCGACAGCCGATCAACCGCGGTGAACTTTCCGAAACGCTTCACAACGGATTCGATACGCAGCAGCGGTCCCTTGGCTGCGGCGGATCGGCGTATCGGTTGGCGTCGCGGTCTGATCCGTCATGGGCCGCACGCTAGCGATGCTTCGGCAGAGGCTCAAGCCGCCGCCATGAACATCCCCAGCGCTTCCTGATCCTGCGCGGACATGGTCAGACCGAGTTTGGAGCGCCGCCACAGGATATCATCCGGAAAGCGCGCCCATTCCTTCTGCATCAGATAGCGCACTTCCGCGCCGCTCAGGCTCTCGCCGAAAGCCGGACCGAGATCCTCGCGCGTTTGCGCTTCGCCGAGGATATCGGCAATGCGCGTGCCGTAGGCTCCGACGAGACGGCGTGCCTCATTGTCGTCCAGAAATCGCCAGCGCTGACGTGCCGCATCGACCTGGTCATCCAGGTGGGGCCACGCGAAATCGCCGCCGGGCAGCGGCTGGTCTGCTAGTCCAGCGTGGCGACATCGGATAAAACGGAATGAGCCTGGAGACCGCCATCTCCGCGCGCAGACGCGACGTGGTGACATCGCCACCGAACACCGTGAGCAGCGGCGCCGAACCGCGCCGCTGATCGAATATCGAGCCCTCGGGCGAGAAAGCCCTGCCTGCCGAGGACCGCATCGCGTTCGCGCCGGAAACCGTCCTGATCACATCGACCGGGTGGATCCGGCTCGCGCAAATAGCGGCTGGCTGCTTCACAGAGTATGCCGATCTCATCGGCTGTCATGGAGACGACGGCGGGATCGCCCTTAAACGTTCTTTCGATGCCACCGATCATCGTGAAGTCGCGCTCAAGGGGGCACAGCATAGATCAGCCGGCGGTCGGTATTCTGGAATACATAGCTGTTGTCCGTCTCGAATCGGCGCGCAACAATGATCTGACTGGTCATGGTCAGGCGGACGCGCGGCGGCGGCACACGCAGCACGGTTTCCGCAACGGACGCGGTCCACGCACCGGTTGCATTGACCAGCGCCCTTGCCGATATGATCCGGCGATGACCTCGGTCGATCACCACCAGCCGCCAGGTTTCGGTGCGTTCGGCGCGAACACACCGCGCGCCGGTATGAATCGCCGCGCCGCGCTCCGCGGCATCGAGCGCGTTCAGGATCACGAGCCGCGAGTCGTCTACGACGCAATCGGAATACGCGAACGCCGTGCCGAACGGGCGCTTAAGCGCATTGCCGATCTCATTATGCGTCAGATCGAGCGCCGCGGACTTGGGAAGACCGCTGGATGCGCCCAGCCGGTCATAGAGCAACAGCGCGGCGCGCAAAAACCACGGCGGTCGCTCGTCCTGATGCAGCGGGATCACGAAGCGCATCGGCCGCACCAGATGCGGCGCGGTCCGCAGCCAAATCGCGCGTTCAGCCAGCGCGGCATGGACGCGAAAAAGAGCCCCGCTTTCAATAGCCGCCAGATCGCCCTGAATCAGCCGGGACGAGCCCGATGACGCGCCCCCGCCGAGATCGCCCTGCTCCAGCAGGACCACGCGCAGACCCCGTCCCGCTGCGTCGCGCGCGATGCTGACACCATTCAACCCGCCCCCGATGATCGCAAGGTCGTAGTCGGCCATGCGCGGATATTAGCCTGTTTTACGCGGTGATTCCGGCGTCTGCTCAAGGTGGCCGACCAGCAGTGAATATTGCGCGATCGGCGCCGGCCGTCCGATGAAATAGCCCTGCACCGAGTCACACCCTTCCTGCGCAAGGAAGGTGAGCTGTTCCTGGGTTTCCACGCCTTCGGCGACAATGGACATTTCCAGGCCATGGCCGAGACCAATCACGGCGCGAACGATCGCAGCCGATTGCGGGTTGCGTTCAAGGTTCATGACGAACGCACGGTCGACCTTGATCTTGTCGAACGGGAATGCCTGCAGATAGCTCAGCGAGGAATAGCCGCTGCCGAAATCGTCCATGGAGATACGAACGCCGAGCGCCTTCAGCCGCCGCAACAGCGCCAGGCCGCGATCGAAATCCTCGATCAGGACGCCTTCGGTGATCTCGAGTTCGAGCCGGCCTGGTGAAAGACCGGTTTCCAGCAGTATGGAATGCACGAGGCTGACGAGATCACCCTGCATGAACTGCGCCGGCGAGAGATTGACCGCAATTTGCAGTGGCGCCGGCCATGACGCCGCCTCCCGGCATGCTTCGCGCAAAATCCATTCGCCCATCTCAACGATCAGTCCGCTTTCCTCAGCGAGAGGAATGAAATGGTCCGGTGGAACGAAGCCTCGTGTCGGGTGCGCCCAGCGTGCCAACGCTTCGAACCCAATGACGGCACTGCTTGCAGGAGTCCGGCCAGCCTTCGCCTGCGGCTGATAATACAGCGAAATCTCGCCATTCCTGACAGCGAGCGAGAGCTCCTGATGCATCGCCCGCCGATCGCGGATCTGCTGATCCATCTCGGGTTCGAACACGCTGATGCTGCCGCGCGATTTCGCCTTGGCGCGGAACAATGCCACGCTGGCATTGGCAAGGAGTGACGCGGCGTCGGCGCCGTTGCTCGGAAAAATCGCAATGCCGGTGGTCATGCCGATGCGCACCGGTTTGCCGTCGATGGGGAATTCGTTTGCGAGCGACATGGCGAGCTGCGTCGCCAGCGCCACGCCCGCCTCGGGCTGCCTGCCGTCGATGATCAGGCCGAATTCATCCCCGCTTAGCCGCGCGACGACGCCACCGCGCGACACGACCTCAATGCGGCGCGCGACTTCTATCAGCAGCTTGTCGCCGACCGCATGACCAAAGACGTCATTGATTTCCTTCAAGCCGTCGAGGTCGACGGACAGCACGGCGAACTGCTCTTCGGTGCCTTCACAGGCCTCGATCATCTGTGCCAGCGCTTGCAGGAATGCCGCCCGGTTCGGCAGATCGGTCAGGCCGTCATGATACGCCATATGCGCCATGCGCGACTTGGTCTGACGCCGGTCGGTGACATCCTCATGGGTCTTGATCAGATATTGCGGCTTGCCCGCGTCGTCCACCACGGTCATGCGACGCGTCAGGTACAACCGCAGTCCGTCCTTCGTGCTGATCGGGTGCTCCTCAGTGATCAGTCCTCCGCGCTTGATCGCGGCCTCGTCGCGCTCAACGATCAGCTTGGCTTCTCTTGGATTGAAAATCTCTCCGGCCGTCAATCCGGTCGCATCCTCCCGGCGGCGGTTCAGAATGACCTCCGCGCTGCGGTTGGCGAGAAGATATTTGCCGTCGCTCACGCGCTTGACCGTCAGCGAGACCGGAATGTTGTCGACGATAAGCTCAAGAAACTTCTTGGTGCGTTCAAGTTCTTCGGAGAGAGACCGCCGCTCGGTGACGTCATCGAACAACGCGATCAGAAATTCAGGCTGATTCTTTTCATCGCGCGCGATCACGCGATTGCTGGAAAGGATGCGCTTCTTTTCGCCGCGTTCGACTTCGAATTCACTGCGAAACTGGCCTTCGCGCGATTCGAGCGCGGTGCGATCCGCCGCATCGATGGTGGCGGCGGTCGCGGGCTTGAAGATTTCATCGGCGCGTTTGCCGACGATGGTCTCGCGCGGAAGCCGAGAGAATCGCTCAAACGCCCGATTGGCGAGAATATAACGGCCGTCTTCGATGCTTTTCGCGGCCACGCACACCGGAATATTGTCGATGACTGATTCCAGGAATTGCTTGGTCGTCGCCAGCTCCCTCGAAAGCTTGCGTTGTTCGCTGCAATCTTCGTGGGTTGCTATCGAACCGCCGTTGGGCAGCGCGAAGTATTTCACCAGGATGGACCGGCCGTTAGGCAACTCCGTGACAAGCCCCTCGGTCCTGGTGGCGCTTTCGTAAAAATCATCGACGCTCAAATCCAGCACGCCGCGCTGCCGCCGCATTGCTAGCAATTCCGGTCCGGTCATGTTTTTTGGAATATCGAACCGGGCCAATCCGTATATTTCGAGGTAGCGATCGTTGCAGAACACGACGCGCTGCCGCTGATCCGTCATCACCACGCCTTGGCTAAGATTGTTCAGCGCCGAATTGACGAATGCGCTGCGGCGCAAATGCGCTCGCTTCGCCTTTCGCTGCGCGGACATTATCCAAAGGGCGACGGATGCAAGAAAGGAAAGACCGACGATGCCGCCGATCAGCGCTTCCCAAATCACATTGGGATCCATTGAGCCGACATAGCTCGTTGGAGCGAAATTCTCGCGCGCCGCATGGGCCGATTTAAGCGCCGAATCGGTGACGATCAGACACAGGGCCGCTGCTGCAGAAATCACAAACCTGCCGCTTGCCTGCCAATTTCTGGAAGTCATCACCCACCCGCGAATGTGCGGCGAGTTTCTGACTTCACGCGTTTGAATCGGGTAAAGACGTACCCTTGCGAAGGGAAAATACGACTTAAATTACGGCAATTGGACGGACATGATTAATGCTTCGTTAATACCGAATACTGCACAGTCGCGATCGAGCGTGCGCGACGAACGCGCATCTTGGCGAGAACGATCAATTGCGGCGCGGCGGCGCCAGGCGCGAACGTGTAGACTTCCTCGAAATATCCATCGCGCAGCGGCAGCGCCTTACGCGAAATCGCGCGCTCGAAGTCTCGCACATGGACCAAGCTCAATTCGTGGTTGATCGACAGTAGAACGCTGCATTGATTCCGCATCATCGCCATGTAGTCGCGGAATTGCCCGTAGGACATTTCCGGCAGAGAATCGACATTCAAAGCGATATCGAATTTGCCAATTGCTTCAAATTGATCGGGCGAAATAAGCGTGATCTCCGCTCCCGATGCCTGCTCACCCGGCAGGCTTAGCCGCTCCGCTCCGATCGTCGCCGCAAGAAAAAGCGCTTGACCGATCAACGTCATCGGCAAGTCGACGATCGTATAGCGACGCAGGCCGAGGGATTGCGCGAAATAACAGGTTCGCCCCATTCCTCCGCCTATTTCAACGATATGCGCATCGGCTGCGGTAGCGAGGGTTTTGAGGCGGGCGGCCTGATAGATGGAATGGATGGCCCGATAGCTTGCGATGCCGCGCGATGTCGGCAGACCAAATTCATTCGGAAACGGGTTTGGAAATGTCAGTTTGATCCCGATCTGACGTTCAATAGCCGCAAGAATTTGCTCGGTGTCGACGCCGGCCGTGTCGACGCCAAGCTCTTTCGCCAGGATAGTCAGGTCCCGGAAAACGGTGCTGGCCATTCCGCTTCGCGCGTCAGCTGAAGCTACCAGCACTGCCGTAGGCTCCGGATACAGATTATCAACGCCGAAATAGAGATGAGTTGCGGCAGGATTGCTGAACAACACGCGAAGTCGGTCTAGATCGCTTCCGAGCAGCGCGTCATGAAGTTCGGCCTGTTTGGCAAAGACGGCGCCCCAGACCTGCCCCTGGTTGATTCCGAAGGCTTGGCAAGCATGTCGATAGGCGCGGCCTAAGCGAGCCAGCAGATCGTCGCTGGGAATATAGAAGGTGGATTGAGCCGGATGGCGGACTGGGAGCGTTTCAGCTGTCAATTATCGACCCATTTGCCGCGAGCGGCATCCCAGTAATGGTTCTTTGCAAAGTGATTTCTCATGGCGGCGAGATGTTTTTTGTCACGACGCCGCTGGCGCCATTCTTCGACGATGGGGATAAAAAATAATCACGAGATAGATACCGGTCAGGAACCCCACATGACGCCCTCTAGGGTTCACGTCGCAGCCATCCCGGATGGTGAGGCACCTTATCAGACGGGTCTGAATTAGAGAATAAAACCTTCGATGCCAGCGCAGAGAGAGCGGCAAATCTGTCACAGTGCGCAAAAAGTGACAACCGAGCCATTGACTACTCTCGTAATTGATTGACTGGGCATCTTCCCCACCGGAATTTAGCCGGCGATTAGCCGGGGGGCAGGTCATGTTAAATTTTTCACGTCGATTGCGGATTGCGGCTTTAATTATTACGGGCATCGTGACGACATTTTCGGTGGCCGTCGGAACGGCTGGTTCTGCTTCTGCGGCAATTGGGGATGCGTGCAGCGCGACTGGACCTACGGGCGGAATTGTGTCCGGGCATATTCAACAGGTGGGGGCGTTCCAAATCTGCGTAGCGGACGGAACGGTAATCCCGCCAACCCCAATCTTGTCTGGGAATTGCATCGGAGCGGGAGCTCACGCAGCCGATTGCGCTGCAGCTGCAGCAGATTTGCAACGCGCTTCGGAACAACTTCGGCGATACCGCGATCAACTCGAGGATCTCAAGACAGACGTTTTCACGAGAGTGATGCAAACCGGGTATGCTAGCTTACACGACCTGGCGGAGGAGGCGCGAGACCTCAAAAGGTCTGCCAACAACACGGAAGAATTTCTGAAATATAAGGTAGACGCGGTCAAATCTGCTGGCGGTTCAATTACCAAATTGGACCCGCTGAATTTTACTACGCCCGGATATTCCGGAACTTCGTCGTCGGTTACACTTGGTGGAAACTATGATTTTAGGCGCGCGCTCGACCTCTCGGTCAATCAAGGATTGGTTGCGGGTCTTGTAGTTACCTACGACAACACTCGCCTAACTGGAACCGGGACGACGAACAGCGACTCCTGGAGTTTCGCAGGAGCCGCAGCGTATCGACTCGATCGTAGCTATATCATCGGCTCAGCTCTCGGCAGTGACGGGCGAAGCTCGATCGATAGTGCTGCCTTCACCGGAAAATACGGCACCAACGGCTACATGGTTGACATCGCCGGTGGCCACGTCTTTTCGCTTTGGCAACGCCCCACGCCGTCCCGTCCGATGTATGCAAAGGCAAGGCCAATGGAGGTGTACGGTCTGGCCGCTGTCGACTTGGACCTGCGCGGCCGACTGGGTTATGCGAGCCTTCGAACTGGGGCCTTCACCGATTTAACGGGTTTCAATTGGGGGGTGAACGACATCCATACTGGTGTCGTGGGAGCGAGCGCAACGCTCACGGCGCATTATCTCACTCCGTACGGAATCATGAGACCCTTTTTGACGGGCGCCATTGACCAATATACGGGGTATTCGAATTCGATAGCTATTCCAGCTCAACTTGGCGCCGGAGCTGATGCGTTGATATTTCATGACGCGCGGACCTGGGGCCGCGTCGAGGGGGGACTGGCGCTGGACACGCGAATGGGACCTCGTCTAGCGGCCAGCGCTTATTACAAGTTCAGCTCCCAAATCGATGTGTACGGCGGGAGTGTTTCAATCAAAATTCCATTTTAATTCGTTGGCTGTGAATTCGCCAGCCCATGACCCGCGGGGAATGCGTTGCCACTTTTCCAGCTTATCACTTTTCCATTTTGCGGCGCCAGCTTGTGGCGCGCGAAAGCGGGCATGAGGCTCGGAAATACAGTGCGATCAAGGAATATCAATGGGGTAACTGGTGCTGCCAGACAGGATTGAACTGTCGACCTCTCCATTACCAATGGAGTGCTCTACCACTGAGCTACGGCAGCCTGCGCAGACGCGGGGAAATAGCATAAAGTCCCCGGGACGGCCGATCTTTGCCACAAGGCCGGGGGGCGTGCAAGCACGTGTAAAACTCGCTATCAGCCGCGGAACTGATTAGCCCGCGATTCCTGATTTTGGGTCAGATTCTCGGGCATTCAATCTGACACCGGTGCCAGATAGACG
Organism: uncultured Alphaproteobacteria bacterium; assembly: GCA_963723625.1. Classification (GTDB taxonomy): domain Bacteria; phylum Pseudomonadota; class Alphaproteobacteria; order Rhizobiales; family Xanthobacteraceae; genus Bradyrhizobium. Next base: position 340,128 of record CAVRRK010000008.1, on the reverse strand, counting down.
ATGGAAGACGAGACGGACAAACGCGAAAACCAGACCGAGGTCGCGCACGAAAAATTTGCGGGAAGTTCGGTTGAAGCAGGCGTTGCGCGAAAACCTGAAGCGGCGAAAATCACAGAGCAAGGGACGCAATGAGGCGACGGCTCGCGACGACGGCGCACCGCAGAACGATGACGAAGATGCACCAAAGATCTAACACGTTGCACGTCTTGCGGTATTCGCATCCGCGATCCGCGCGACCGACATGCCGTGTCCCCGCGATGCCCCCGAGCCTAGCTCGATGTCATGCCATGAGGTAAACCCGCTTCAACTCATCAAATAGCCGCAAATTTCCAAGCTTTTGAATACCAGCACGACTTGCCCTATACTTCGTTCATAGCAAAATACCGGGAATCTTCATGGATCGAATTCGTATCGTCGGCGGCAATAAGCTTAGCGGCATCATTCCCATTTCGGGCGCCAAGAACGCCGCACTGCCCTTGATGATCGCGGGTTTGCTGTCCGAGCAAACCCTGATCCTGGACAACGTGCCGCGCCTGGCCGATGTCGCGCAGTTGCAGCGTATTCTCGGCAACCACGGCGTCGACATCATGTCCGCGGGCAAGCGCCCCGGTGACCATGAATATCAGGGGCAGACCCTGCACATTTCCGCGGCTGAATATTATCGACACCACCGCGCCCTACGAGTTGGTGTCGCGGATGCGCGCCAGCTTCTGGGTGATCGCGCCGTTGCTGGCGCGGATGCATGAAGCCAAGGTTTCGCTGCCCGGCGGCTGCGCCATCGGCACGCGACCGGTGGACCTCCTGATCATGGCGCTGGAAAAACTCGGCGCGGAGATCGTGATCGATGGCGGCTACGTGATCGCGAAAGCACCGGGCGGGCTGAAGGGCGCGACGATAGAATTTCCAAAGGTTACCGTGAGCGGCACCCATGTAGCGCTGATGGCTGCGACTCTTGCGAAGGGCACGACCGTTATCAACAATGCCGCTTGCGAGCCTGAGATTCTCGACGTTGCCGATTGCCTGAACAAGATGGGCGCACGTATTTCCGGCGCAGGTACGCCCCGCATCGTCATCGAGGGCGTAGCCAAGCTCAACGGCGCGCGGCACACGGTGCTCCCCGACCGGATCGAGACCGGCACCTACGCCATGGCAGTCGCCATGACCGGAGGCGATGTACAACTCGCTGGTGCGCGGCCGGAACTGCTGCAATCCGCGCTCGATGTGCTCACACAGGCGGGCGCGACCATCACCGTCAACAATGAAGGCATCCGCGTCGCACGCAACGGCGCCGGCATCCGGCCGGTAAAAGTGTCGACCGCGCCGTTTCCGGGGTTCCCGACGGACCTGCAGGCGCAGCTGATGGCGCTGATGGCCTGCGCCAAGGGCGCTTCGCACATCACCGAGACGATTTTTGAGAACCGCTTCATGCACGTGCAGGAGTTGGCGAGATTCGGCGCGCGTATTTCGCTCGACGGCGAGACTGCAACCATCGACGGCATTCCCCGTTTGCGTGGTGCGCCGGTCATGGCGACGGATCTGCGCGCCTCGGTTTCGCTTGTCATCGCCGGGCTCGCCGCGGAAGGTGAAACCATGGTCAATCGTGTTTATCATCTCGACCGCGGTTTCGAGCGGCTTGAGGAAAAGCTGTCCGCTTGCGGCGCTTCAATCGAGCGTATTAGCGACTAAAATTTTTAGGGTGCGTCGTGACAGCTGAGCTCAAACTAATTGCTCTCGATGCGGACGATCTCGCGGTTGTTTCCGCACAGGTGCAGAACGCCCTGGTGCAGACGGCCGACATCATTTGGCGGCCAAGCGAGAAACGGCTTGTAGTCGGACTGGATCGGCTGGATTGGGAGCAGGCCTTGGCAGGCGCAACCCGAGCCCCGCCGCATGATCTCGGCACTGCGGTTCGATCGCGTGCTGTCGTGCAAGTCGCGCAACATCGATCTGGCGATGAAGGACGCGACCCTGGACCTGCTGGGGATTGAATTTCATCCTGCCGACGCGCCCGGCGGCAGTGTAATCCTGATGTTCGACAGCGGCGGCGCCTTGCGGCTCGAAGTCGAATGCCTCGAGTGTGAGTTGGCTGATCTCGGGCAGGGTGATCGCGGCGCTGGGAAGGCCGACGAAGGCGCCGAAGTGGACGCCTGAGACATATTAATCCGAAAACCATATGTTGACGGAGATTTGTCGGCACGCCATTGAGCGGTAGTCTTCAATGACGGCCTCCGTCTGAAAGCCAAGATGCCAATCCGTCTCGACAGCAGCAGCAACGATTTTTCCGAACGGTTCAACGCGTTGCTGGCGATGAAGCGCGAGGTGTCGGCCGACATCGAAAACGCTACCCGCGCTATTGTCGACGACGTCGCGACCCGCGGGGATGAAGCTCTGATCGAGGCGACGCGCAAGTTCGACCGGCTGGAGTTGAATGCTGGCAGCCTTCGTGTCACGCCGGATGAAATCGAGACCGCCCTGAAAAGCTGCGACGCCGAAACGGTCGACGCACTGAAATTTGCCCGCGATCGGATCGAGACTTTCCATCGGCGGCAACTGCCAAAGGACGAGCGCTTCACGGACGCGCTCGGCGTCGAGCTCGGCTGGCGCTGGAGCGCCATCGACGCCGTCGGACTGTACGTGCCCGGCGGCACGGCGGCGTATCCTTCGTCGGTGTTGATGAATGCGGTGCCTGCGAAGGTCGCGGGCGTTGCGCGCGTGGCGATGGTGGTGCCTTCGCCCGATGGCAAGCTCAATCCGCTGGTGCTGGCCGCAGCGCACCTCGGCGGCGTATCCGAAATCTATCGCGTCGGGGGCGCGCAGGCGATTGCCGCGCTGGCTTACGGCACCGCGACCATCGCGCCGGTGGCGAAAATTGTCGGTCCCGGCAACGCCTATGTGGCCGCCGCCAAGCGGATCGTGTTCGGCAAGGTCGGGATCGATATGATCGCCGGCCCTTCGGAAGTGCTCGTCATCGCGGACGATACCGGCAACGCCGGATGGATCGCCGCCGATCTGCTCGCCCAGGCCGAGCACGACCCCTCCGCGCAGTCGATCCTGATTACCGACAGCGCAGCGCTTGCGGATGATGTCGCGCGCGCGGTCGAGAAACAACTTACGACCCTTCCACGCGCCGATATCGCGAGGGCTTCGTGGACGGAATACGGCGCGATCATCCGGGTGAAGAATCTGGATGCTGCCGTGACGCTCGCGAATGCCATCGCCGCGGAGCATCTGGAAATCATGACCGCCGATCCCGAAAGCATTGCCGCGCGCATCCGCAACGCCGGCGCGATCTTTCTGGGACCGCATACGCCGGAGGCGATCGGCGATTACGTCGGCGGCTCCAACCATGTGCTGCCGACCGCGCGTTCGGCGCGATTCTCCTCCGGGCTTGGCGTGCTCGACTTCATGAAGCGAACGTCGATCCTGAAATGCGGACCTGAGCAGTTGCGGGCGCTGGGACCGGCGGCGATGACCTTGGGCAAGGCCGAAGGTCTCGACGCGCCACGCGCGTTCGGTCGGAACGCGCCTCAATCTTTCATGAGCAAGATGTCGCCAGAGGACGATTCCCAAAAGCGCATCGTCGCGGTGACGCTCGATGAGGAATCGATCGGACGTTCCGGACCGGACATCGAGCATGAACGCGCCATCGCGATCTACGATCTGATCGAGAAAAACCTGTTCGCTCCGGAAGGCGCGGATTCGGGTCCGTTCACGCTGCACATCGGCATCACCGGCAGCCGGCTGATGTTCGACATCCGGCGCGAGGACGGCACGCCTGTCGTAGCGCATCTGTTGTCGCTGACGCCGTTCCGCCGCATCGTGAAAGACTACTTCATGATTTGCGACAGCTATTATCAGGCCATCCGCACCGCCACGCCCGACAAGATCGAGGCGATCGACATGGGCCGGCGCGGCATTCATGACGAAGGTTCGCGCACGCTGCAGGAACGCTTGAAAGGCAAGGTGCGGGTCGACTTCGAAACCGCCCGCCGCTTGTTCACGCTGATCTCCGTCTTGCACTGGAAGGGCTGAGCGCGCGCATGATCCCGAAAAGTGGACACCGGTTTTCGGACCAGATCATGCGCCAAAGATGCGAGCGTAATCAGTGCCGCGCCACCTCGCGCGCGCACCCCGCAAGCCGTCTTGTTCGCGTGCGGATTGAACAGCGTGCGTTCGCCGATGGCGCAGAGCCTGCTGCAGCAGATGTTTCCGCATGCGCTCTATGTGAAATCCGCCGGTGTGAAAAAAGGCGAGCTCGACCCGTTCGCTGTAGCCGTGATGGCGGAGTTCGGACAGGATATCTCGAAACACAAGCCGACCACGTTCGAGGAACTGGATGATTGGGAAGGTCTGAACTTCGACCTGATCATCACGCTTTCGCCGGAGGCGCATCACAAGGCGCTGGAACTGACGCGCACGCTCGCAGCCGATGTGGAGTACTGGCCGACTCAGGATCCCACCACAACGGAAGGCAATCGCGAACAGAAGCTGCAGGCTTATCGCGAGGTCTGCGACGGGCTGTTGCTGCGCATCCGCAAGCGTTTCTCGAAAAGCGGCGCGGCGAGCGGGTGACCGACGCCGAGGGTAGGTGTTGTTTCTCCGAAGGCCTTCCGATAGGTTCCGCGCAATTTCCCGCCCTCCCTCTGATCGTTAATCCGCATGCTAGGCCGCCCCAAATTCGTTCTCGCTTCCGGTTCGCCGCGGCGTCTCAGCCTGCTCAATCAGGCCGGCATCGAGCCCGATGCGCTGCGTCCCGCCGATGTCGATGAAACGCCGAAACGCGGCGAGCTGCCCCGCGCCTGCGCCAATCGGCTTGCCCGCGCCAAGGCCGATGCGGCGCTCAAATCCGTGCAGCTCGACGACGAGTTGCGCGGCGCGTTTGTGCTCGCGGCCGATACCGTGGTCGCGGTCGGCCGCCGCATCCTGCCGAAGGCCAATCTGGTCGACGAGGCCTCGCAATGCCTGCGGCTATTGTCGGGCCGCAACCATCGCGTCTACACCGCGGTCTGCCTGGTGACGCCGAAGGAAGCCTTTCGCCAGCGGCTGATCGAGACCCGCGTACGCTTCAAGCGGCTGACCGAGGACGACATCCAGGCGTATATCGGCTCCGGCGAATGGCGCGGCAAAGCGGGCGGCTACGCGATCCAGGGCATCGCCGGTTCCTTCGTGGTCAAAATGGTCGGCTCCTACACCAACATCGTCGGGCTGCCGCTGTATGAAACGATCTCGCTTCTCGGCGGCGAGGGTTTTCCGATTCGCTTCGGCTGGTTGAATGCCAGCGCCATCTGAATCTTCGAAGCCGTGTCCGATCTGCGGCAAGCCGGCGACGCAAGCATCGCGTCCGTTCTGTTCCGAGCGTTGCAGGGACGTCGACCTCAATCGCTGGCTGTCGGATTCGTACGCCATTCCCGCGGCCAAGGATGACGACGAAGACGCGGATTGACCCATCCGCTTTTGTCGCCACGCGACGTGGCGCGCTCCCTCTCCCCTTGTGGGAGAGGGTTGGGGTGAGGGGTATTACAAAGACGAAGCCCCCTCACCCGACCGGCTGCGCTTCGCGCCGCCGGCCGACCTCTCCCACGAGGGGAGAGGTGAAGAACAGACATGCGTCATCGCCCCTGTTTTTAGCGGCGCGGGCGCGCCGTAGTGATTGTTCTTGCGCGCTTGGGGCTTGCCCCATTCGCGCCACGCCCACCAAAGAGGGCGCACGGAACGCCGGACGCGCGATGCGTCCGCAGCCTCGTGTGCGATGTGAGTTTAGTACACACGAGCGTCGTCACCACGAAAGCACCTGATACGTCCGGCGTTCCGCACGCGATGGTTTTTTCGGCTTGCTTCGTGCTCTCCCCGGCGATCGATCGCTTTGGGTTGTGTCACCGTCGGGACTAAGCTCTTCCGCGGCCGGTTGGCATGCGGTTGCTCCGCCCCTTGACGCCAGCGCGAGGCATCGGGACCACACGATTTGGGCCGGCGCGCAAAGGCGATGATGAGTGGGGCGCATCTCCGCCCCGGCCCGCATCGCACAGCGTCGTCGTCAGCGCTTCGGTTAAGCGGCTCCATAGACGCCGCGGCCAGGCCCTGCGGACCAACAGCCACGGCATCCCCTGCCGCCTCCCCTTCGCGCCTGACGCTGCCGCGTCCACCGCATCCCGCCCCGCGTATCGTGACGATCGCGAAACGCCCCTCTTAACGAGGCGGGACATTCTGTGTATATATTCCTATAGGAATATTGTCAACATAATTTTCGGCTATTGTTTTTTCCGGAGCGCGCGGCCGCGCAGAAAACCTACCGCCGTCGTCCCCGCGAAAGCGGGGAACCAGTAAGCTCAGCGCTCCGTTGGTGTCCCGGGACAAGGATAGCGATGGCAGAGATAAACAAGCGCCATGCCACTCATGATCGGCACGGCGTACTGGGTCCCCGCTTTCGCGGGGATGACAACGGATATGGCGGCATTGAACCACTGGCCGCAGCCGGAGCATGGTGGACAGCGCTGGCCGGCGTGACTATAAACCGGCGCTCCCGGGCTTCAGGCTTTGGGAACATGCCCAGGTAGCTCAGTTGGTAGAGCATGCGACTGAAAATCGCAGTGTCGGTGGTTCGATCCCGCCCCTGGGCACCAAACTCTCTCCTCACCGCTCCTCAAACTTTCCTTATTCTTTGAGAGATCAGCGCCTTCAACGTTGGTGATCTCTACACCGTGAGCAGCTTCTCTCATCAAAGGGCAGAGGATTGAACATCAATTAATTTGACCTGCTCCCCTGCCCATCGTCGATAGACGATATGAGCTCATCACGGCGTAGCTCTCCCTCGAATGAGGGGCCGCCCGTCGCGTGCCGTGGCTAAATCCGAAGAAATAGCCCGCCGTATTGAAACCTTATCTCTTAGGGTCCGTTGACCCTCGGGGTCCCCATTTTGCAGCAGACTGAAACCAAGCCGCCGGTCTGGACCGAGGCCAATTTGCGCCGCGCCATTGAGGCTGCGGGTGTCGCGCTGTGGTCATGGAACGTCGATAACGACAAGCTGACAATGGACGAGAGCGGATACCGGCTGTGGGGTGTCCCGATAAGCGAGTTTGTCGCGTTCGAAGACCTCTCCGCTCATATTCACCCAGCCGACCGCGATAGGGTGAGAGCTGCCTTTGCCGCGACCCGCGCGATTTCCGGCGCCTATGAGATCGACTTCCGCATCATCCTCGATACACAAATCAGGTGGATTTCAGGCCGAGGCCAAGGGGCGGATGTGGGCATGTCCGGCCGAGTCATGTTCGGCATCTTCCTCGACGTGACCGGACGAAAGCAGGCGGAAGAAGGCCATGAATTATTGGCCGGGGAGATGAGCCACCGGGTCAAAAATCTTCTCGCCATCGCCTCGGGTCTTACGTCGATCACGTCGCGCTCCGCAAAGACAACGGAGGACATGGCAAGCCAGCTTATCAACCGGCTCACGGCCCTTGGCCGCGCCCACGATCTTGTTCGTCCGCTGCCCGGTCATCAAGGGAAGGCTGCACTGCTTGGGGATTTGATTGCGGTGCTGCTCGCGCCTTACGACGACATGGGAGCATTCAGTGGGCGCGTTCGCGTTTCCGTCCCGCGCATGGGCGTCGGAGAAGACACGGCGAATATTCTCGCCCTGATACTCCATGAGCTCGCTACGAACTCGCTGAAATACGGCGCGCTATCCGCGGCGACTGGTACTTTGGACATATCCTGCAACGAGACCGACAATAAAATTGTGCTGGTGTGGACGGAGCGCGGTGGGCCGCACGTATTTCCGCCCGAAGGGAAAGGGGGCTACGGTTCTAAAATGGTCGAGAGAGTCCTGGCAAACCACCTCAGTGGGACGATTGACCGAAACTGGTCTCCCGAAGGCGCCATCGTCACGCTGCGCATGAGCAAAGAACGCCTCGCGGTCTGAGCTAGCGCGCGATACGCGCCTTGTCGGCTCGCTCCAGAAGTTCGTTTGTCTCTCGCATCGTCGGAGAAAAATGCATTCCGGCCTGCCTGTAATCACCAAGGTTACGTTCCGACGGCTGAAAACGCGGCAAAACTTTTGCGGACTCGCGAAGCAGAATATAGGAACGCTTTAACGCTTCACGAGACAGTTCAAGGCACCGGACTTCGTAATCGTCCGTGCTCGTCATGAACCGTTGTCGCGCTGGGGCGGCCGCAACGCCGGTGAAGCAGCCCACGCGTAGGCTTTCATCGTAACTTCAAGCTCATCCGCGCGCTTGACCAAGCGATCTTGCCTGGGACCTTCCGGTAAAGTCGCCGCCTGCGCTCGAAGATCATCGATCTCCTGCTGAAGCGTATGAACAAATGGAATGTTAGCGGTCATTGCCGTACTCCCTGTTGGCAGGCGGGAGCGTGAATGACTCTCAGTCACCGACGCCTACGGGCAGAGCCACGGCCGGTGATGCAAGTACAAGAGCACAGAAGCGCGAAGGTTCCTAACGCTATTCGCTGATACTTCCTGCTGCGGTGCGGCGGAAGGGTCAGATTGCTATCCGTGTTGCGATGATCGGAACTCCGACCGCAATTCTTTCTCCGCCAGCAGCCAGAATTCATCATCGCGGCCCTTCGGTCTGCCAGCCTGCTTCCAGAGAGATAAGCGCGGGCGCGCACATCGTCTTCATCGAACTGCATGGCGCGCTGTTCCAGCTCGGAGGCCAGACTAAGGATGTTTCGTGCGATCTCGGTGTCGCTGATGAGACGTACATAGGCGCGGTATCTCGCCGCCTTCTCATACAGCTGGGCTCTGTCAATCATCACCCGGCACTCCCTTTCTACATAAAACAACGAGGGGGCCGGAAGAGTTTCAGGGCAACCAATTATCTTAAGCTTGGAGCATATTCTTGAAGTAGTTACCACACCATTCCTTTTTAATTCCCGAAACGCATGTTCCAATCAGGGAAACAAACGTCTCACGTCGCCGTTAAAACACACTCAAGTCGTATGGTGATTGGTGAACAACACCGCCGTCCAAGGACCAAGCCGCATGAATGCAGAGGAACTCGCCAATAAGTTCAAGTCCAAGATGGCCGACGCCATCACGGAAAAGAATAAGCAAGTCGGTATTGCGACATCTAACGCGGCCAAACGGTCTGCCGATGTCGAGCACTGCAAGAACGCAATGGAACGCGAGGTCATCCCCTTTCTCAACGAGCTCAAACATCACATGGGGGAAGAGCAGTTTTCATTCGCGCCGCAAATCGACATCAACGACCACCGACCGGTTGGGGTGTCATTCACGATCGGTAACGGCGGGCCGACAAGCATCACGACCGCCTTCGGAAATATCATTGTGACGCGCATCGGCGACAGCGGTACGCCGAAAGGCGTCCCGTTCGTCTTTGGCCCCGCGATGGAGCCCTACATCTCCAACTCTGGTGACTTGACGCGAGAGAAAATGGCGAAGCTCGTTGAGATGGTCATCGACCATAGCGTTGCCTGATTTTAGCGGAATCATCTTCGCTCAAGCACATAGTGACGCCTCATCTGTACATCCGGACGCAATACGTCACCCCCGCGCGCGCATCACCTCCCCTGTGCACGATCCCTGGCGTTTTGCCCCACCACATGGACGCATCCACGCCATCCCGGACGTTTCTTGACCTGAAAGGCCGCGATGTTCAGTATGGTCCCATGCCATCTGGGCAGATGGCGTTTTGAATCTTACTGAGGAACTCAAAATGGAAGGAATGCGGTCTGGGCTCGCACTATTGACGGCGGCGCTGCTGCTGTCTGGTTCTGCCGCCGTGGCTGAGGAGAAGCCTTGCGCCACCGACATCAAGACGCTGTGCGCCGGCGTTCAACCCGGCGAGGGCCGGATCAAGGCCTGCATAAAATCGCATTTGACCGAGCTGTCGCAAACCTGCGAGGACCGGGTGCTTACGGTCGCGGTGACCGGTAAGGTATGCAAGAGCGATCTATCGAACCTATGTGCCAGCGCCGTGGCAGGGACCGGCGGTGTCCGAGCCTGCGTAAAAGCGCATATGGCCGAGGTGAGCGACGCCTGTAAGGATGCGATTTCCCGGACCGCAGCGGGAAAAAAACTGGCAGGTGGAGACCTCTGAGGAATGCTTGTGCGAAGCGCGCCCGATTCCGCATCGCGCCCCCTCACCCTCGCTTCGCCCGATCCTTCTCGTTTTGCGCCGTGATCGACTCGCGCGCCTTGGTCCAGTCGTCGTCGCTCCATTCGCGGAGCTGATAGAAATTGCCGCCGGTGCCGAGCGCCTGCGCGCCATCCATCGCGATGGTCTCGCCGTTGATCCAGTCGCAGCCGCCGGAGATCAGGAACGTCGCAAGGTTCTGCAGTTCCTCCATGGTGCCGACGCGGCCCATCGGATTGTGCTTGATGGTGTTGGCCCCGGCTTCGTCACCGGGCTTGATGCGCTTGCTCATGCCTTCGGTCGGGATTTCGCCGGGCGCGATGGTGTTGAGGCGGATGCCGTATTTTCCCCACTCGGTCGCGAGCGACATCGTCATCGCGTGGATCGCCGACTTGCTCATGGCAGACGGCACCACATATGGGCTGCCATTGCGCACCCAGGTCACCGTGATCGACACCACGTTGCCGCGACGCTTCGCGGCGATCCAGCGTTTGCCGACGGCGTGCGTGACATAGAACGTGCCATGCATCACGATGTTGGCGACGGCGTCGAAGCCGCGCGGCGAAAGATCCTCGCTGCGCGAGATGAAATTGCCCGCGGCATTGTTGATGAGGTCGGTGAGCGGGCCGGTCTCGAAGATCGTCTCGATCATGGCGTCGACGCCGGCGCTGTCACGGATATCGATGCCGTGGCTGACGACCTTGCCGCCGTGCTTGTCCATCAGCTCCTTTGCGGTCTCGTCGCAGACGATTTTGCGGCGGCCGCAGATGTGCACCTCCGCGCCGAGTTTTAGGAATTTCTCCGACATGCCCCGGCCGAGCCCGGTGCCGCCGCCTGTCACGAGGATTTTCCGGCCGGCGAGAAGGTTCGCGGTAAACATGGACGTTCTCCCAAAAATGCCTGTTGTTATTTCGCTACAAAAAACGGCGCTTCACCCCGTCCGCGGCTTGCGCCCTTCGATCGGATATTGCGGATCGTTGAAGCCCGGCGTCGACGGATGGCCGCTGGCAACGAGACGGTCGATCAGCGCCTCGTCTTCGGCGGTGAAGCGTAGTCCAGCGCGGCTGAAGTAATCGTCCCATTGCTCTTCCGTGCGCGGACCCGCGATGACGGCATCGACGAACGAACTGTTCAGCACCCATGACACCGCGAACTGTCCGGCAGTGATGCCCTGCGCTTGCGCATGCTGCGCAATTTCCTGCGCGAGCTTGAGCGATTCCGGCCGCCATTCGGTCTGCATCATGCGGGTGTCATTGCGGCCGGCGCGGGTGTCCTTGCCGGGCGGCGCGTCCGAGCGATATTTGCCGGTGAGCACGCCGCGCGCTAGCGGGCTGTACGGCACGATGCCTAGTCCATAGAAACCGCAGGCCGGAAAATGCTCCACCTCCGGCATGCGGTTCATCGCGTTGTAGTACGGCTGGCTGACGACCGGGCGGTCGATCCCCAGGCCATCGCAGATGTTGCAGATTTCGGCGACGCGCCAGGCGCGGTAATTCGAGACGCCGAAATAGCGCACCTTGCCCTGACGGATCAGTTCGCCGATCGCGCGCACGGTCTCCTCGAGCGGCGTCGAGTGATCTTCCTTGTGCAGATAATAGATGTCGATGTGGTCGGTGCGCAGCCGCTTCAGGCTTTCCTCGGCGGCCTGCAACACCCAGCGGCGCGATAGCCCGCCGCGATTGGGACCGTCACCCATTTGATTGCCGAGCTTGGTGCCGAGCACCCAATGCTGGCGATTGCTTGAAATAGCACGGCCGACGACCTCCTCGGAAGCGCCGTTCGAATAGGCATCGGCGGTATCGATGAAATTGATGCCGGCGTCGCGCGCTTTCGCAACGATGCGCGCGGACGTCGCCTCGTCGGTGGCGCCGCCGAACATCATGGTGCCCAGGCAGATCGGTGAAATCTTCAGGCCGCTGCGGCCGAGTGAGCGGTAGTGCACTGACATCTCCTTACTTCGCGCGCTCGCGTCCATCGTTCATCACCTTGAACACGCCGCTCGCCATGGCGATGCAGCGATCGTCGACGGTCACTTCCGTGGTGATGAAAATCAGGCTGCGGGTGGAACGCACAATGCGCGGCTTCGACATCAGAACCTCGCCGATTTTCGCAGCGTCGACAAAATGAGTATCCATCTGCACCGTCGTCAGACTGGGCGAGCCCGAAACGACTCTTGCCGTCATGCCGCAGGTGCGGTCCGCGAACGTCATGTAAACGCCGCCCTGGACGACACCGCGCCGGTTGTGGTGCTTGTCTTCCGTAATCAGCGCATACTCATGTTCGCCGTCGACGACGCGATGCCAGAGCGGCCCGACCAGCGAAATAAATCCGGTGGCGTCCACGACACTCCAGCCAAGCGATTTCAGTTTGTCGGCCGCCGCGTCGGTCATGAAATTTCTCTTATTCTGTGGTCGACAATCGTTTCTTCAATCGCGCGATATAGTCAAGCGCGATGACGCGCCCTGTGCCGGCTTGCGCTGTCAGCAATGGCGGGGCATCGTCCTTGCGCAGAGGACACCGGACCATGGCAGAACAATCTTCGCTGGACGATTACATCGATGCTGTCGGCAGAGCGCTCGCGCTGCCGATCGATGAAGCGTGGAAGCCGGCGGTGCGCGCCAGTCTTGAGGTGTCGCTCAAGCTCGCACGGCTGGTCGACGAATTTCCGCTGCCAGATGAGACCGAGCCGGCCAGTGTCTTCACAGCCTGACATCGCCAAAGATTCCGTGGCTAACGGTGACTGGCTGCCGGCCTCGGAAATCGCGTCGGCCGTCAGCGGCCGCAAGATGTCGGCGGTCAGCGTGACGGAAGCTGCACTGGCGCGCATCGCCACTCATAATCCCATCCTCAACGCATTCACGGATGTCACCGCAGCGCGCGCCCGGGCCAAGGCCCGGGCCGTCGACGCCGACATTGCCGCAGGCAAAAATCCCGGCCCGCTGGCCGGCGTGCCGTTCGCGGTAAAGAACCTGTTCGACGTGCAGGGCCTGACCACGCGGGCGGGTTCGAAGATCAACCGCGATCTGAAACCGTCGTCGCGCGACGCGACGCTGGTCGAGCGCCTGGAGGCAGCGGGTGCGGTGCTCCTCGGCGCGCTCAACATGGGCGAATATGCCTACGACTTCACCGGCGAGAATGTCCACGACGGTCCGTCGCGCAATCCGCACGACACAACGCGCATGACGGGCGGATCGTCCGGCGGCTCAGGCGCGGCGGTCGGCGGCGGTCTCGTTCCGTTGGCCTTGGGCTCTGACACCAACGGTTCGATCCGGGTGCCTTCCTCGTTCTGCGGCCTCTTCGGGTTGAAGCCCACCTATGGACGGCTGTCGCGCGCGCGGTCGTTTCCCTTCGTCGCGAGCTTGGATCATCTTGGTCCATTCGCGCGCAGCGTCGACGATCTCGCGCTGGCCTATGACGCGATGCAAGGCTCCGATCCCGACGACGCGGCGTGCACGCCACGCCCGGCGGAGCCGGTGAGCGCGTTGCTGGCGCAGCAAATCGGCGACCTCAGAGTGGCCATCGCTGGCGGATATTTCTCGAAGAACATTTTTCCTGAGGCACGCGAAGCGATGGTCCGCATCGCCAGAGCATTGTCGGTGACGCATGAGGTGGAAATCCCCGAAGCCGCACGCGCCCGCGCCGCGGCCTACATCATCACCGCGACCGAAGGCGCTTCGCTGCATCTCGACCGCCTGCGCAAGCGTCCGAACGATTTCGATCCGGCGGTGCGCGACCGCCTGCTCGCGGGCGCGATGATTCCTGCGCCGCTGGTGGACCGCGCGCAGAAATTTCGCCGCTGGTACCGCGCGCGGGTGCTTGAGCTCTTCAAATCGGTCGATGTCATCATCGCCCCTGCGACGCCCTGCGTGGCGCCCAAGCTGGGCCAGCAAACCTTCGTGCTTGATGGCGTCGAGCTGCCGGTACGAGCCCATATCGGCATTCACACCCAGCCGATCTCGTTCATCGGGCTTCCCGTGGTCGCAGTGCCGGTGCCTCTCGATCCCCTGCCGATCGGCGTGCAGATCATCGCCGCGCCGTGGCGCGAGGATATCGCGCTGCGTGTGGCCTATGCGCTGGAGCGCATGGGGGTCGTGGCCGCGCCGCGTCCGAAGGAATTTTCTTGATGGAAATCGATCTGCCGGAAGTGCTCGCCGAAGTGGCGGCGCAGTTCGCGCGCTACGAGCAGGCGCTTGTCACCAACGATGTCGCCGTGCTCGACGAATTGTTTCATGCCGACAGGCGCACGCTGCGTTATGGCATCGGCGAAAATCTGTACGGGCATGACGCGATCATGGCGTTTCGCGCGGGCCGCTCGCCGACAGGATTGATGCGCAAGATCGCGCAGACCGTAATCACCTCATATGGCCGCGACACTGCGGTGGCCTCGACCTTGTTTTATCGGGACGCGTTGCCCGGCAAGGTCGGGCGGCAGATGCAAACCTGGGTACGGTTTCCCTTGGGCTGGCGGATCGTCGCCGCGCATGTCAGCGTCATCGAGCAACCGCCAGAGCGCTAATCTGGCGGAACGTTGCCAACAGGCATCGCGTTCAAATCTTTCCGCTGACGTCCTTCTGCATCCGCGTGGCGATCTCGACCAGACGTCGCCAGGCCTGCTCCAGAAACGACATCGCGCGCTCCATGTCGCGGTCGCTCGGCAAGGGAATTTCGAGCTTGCGCTCGCCTTCGGCCACCTTCGGCTCGGCCGGTTTCAGCGAATCCTGCTTCGGCAGCGCTTCGTCGATCTTGCCGGGCACCGTCGGCTCGCGCTGTGCCAGCTCCGCTTTCAGCTTTTCATTTTCACCTTGCAGCCGGCCTATTTCCGCATCGAGCGCCGCGCGCTCGTCGGGCACCGCATAGCAAGCCCAGCCGGCGCCGGAGTTGCTGCAGGTCGAAACCACGCCGGTACGCGTATCGAGCCGAAGCACGCCATCATTCACCGTCGAAAGCGCGTAGCGCCCGTTTTCGGTATCGGGCGCCGATTGGGCTTTCGTCAGATCGCAGCAGCAGATCAAGGCTGCGGCCGCGGCGAGCGCGACCGGCAACTGCTTTGCAAGCGTTGTGGCTCTCATCGATTGGCTCCGCTCATTCAATGTAGTGCTCACGCTTGCGAGCGATAGGGTCGGCGGCCTGACTTCAACGCGTCGGCGAGCAAGTCGATGCGGTCCTGACCCCAGAACGCCTCGCCATCGAGCACATAGGCCGGCGAGCCGAACACACCGGCCGCGAGTGCGTCCTGCCGGTTCTTCTCGTACATTGCGCTGATCTCATCGGCCGGTGAGCGTTGCACCAGGATGCTGCCTGGAAGCCCAACTTCATCGGCGATTTGCGCCACCGTTTTGGGGTCCGCAAGATCGAGTTCGTCTTCCCAGACGCCCGCGAACGCGCGGCGCATCAGAGGTTCTGGATCATGGCCGGCTTCGATAGCAGCCAAGATCACGCCATCGGCCAACCTGCCATCGAGCGGGAAACATTTCGGCTGCAAATTAAAATTCAGGCCACGCTTTTCGCGCCAGCGCTGCAGCTCGAGCATGCGGTAGCGTTGCCGGACCGGATGCCGCTTGCCGAGCGGCAGCCCGCCGGTTTCCGAAAAAAGGTCGAGCAACAGCACGGGCTTGTAATTGACCTTCGCCCCGTAAGTAGTTGCGACTTCGTGGAAAAGGTTGTGACCGATATACGCCCACGGAGAAGGCGTCGAAAAGTAGTAGTCGATCTCACGCGGCATACCGGCTCCGGGCAACACGTTGAAAGGGATGGCTATCCGAACAGACCCGCCGAAGCAGCGCAAGTTGGATCGCGTGACTTGGCCTCGCTGCAGTGCGGCGACTGCGCCAGGATACGCCAGCGGTCACATCCATAAAGCGCAACCAATTCAATGGCCTACATGGTTACGCCACAATCTTGACTTGGGCTGTTGCGGTCAGTATGGTCCGCGCGGCTTTGAAGGGCGACGCACGTTTTCATCAATCGCTGATTTGTTTCGGGTGTCCACAGCATGGCGGACGGCACGAACGACGGCGGCAATGAAAATCGCGATAAAGCGCCTCCCGGCGAAGCCGCGCTTTCCGCAAGGCTCGGAAATCTCGATCGCCGGTTGTCCGAAATTCGGGATAACCGCGGTCACGGGATTGACCAAACCGGTGCAGGGAGCGGAGACGGAGCAGCCAGAGCCTCGGCCATGGCGCGGGGTTTCCGCCTTTCCTCCGAGCTGATCGCGGGCGTTGTAGTCGGTGCAGCGATTGGGTGGGGTATCGACAAGCTGTTGTCGATTTCTCCCTGGGGTCTCATCGTGTTTGTCCTGCTCGGCTTCACGGCCGGCGTGGTCAACGTGATACGATCGGCGGGAGTGGCTCCTGACAGGACCGTGCGCTGACGAACGCGAAACGGAAAGATTGATTTTAAGAATGCCGGCTTGTCCGGCTTACCTGAGAAATGCGACGCGGCGATGGATCCGATCCACCAGTTCAACATCCACAAGATCTTCACGATCGGCCACATCGGCAATCAGGAGATCGCGTTCACCAATTCGTCGGCCTACATGCTGGTCGCGGTGGCGGTCATCGCGCTGCTGATGCTGGCCACCCGAACCGAGCTGGTGCCGGGACGGCTGCAATCGGTCGCGGAACTCAGCTACGAGTTCGTCGCCAATACGATCCGGAGCACCGCTGGCTCGGAGGGCATGAAGTTCTTCCCGCTGATCTTCTCGCTGTTCATGTTCGTTACCGTGTCGAACCTGATCGGTATCATTCCCTATAACTTTACGATCGCCAGCCATCTCATCGTCACTGCCGCACTCGCGTTTCTCGTTTTCTTCACGGTCTTGATTTACGGCTTCTACAAGAACGGCCTGAAGTTCTTCAAACTGTTCGTGCCGTCGGGCATTCCGGTCTTCATCTTGCCTCTGGTCATCTTCATCGAGGTGTTCTCGTTCTTCCTGCGGCCGATCTCGCACTCGGTGCGTCTGTTCGCGAACATGCTCGCGGGCCATATCGCGCTAAAAGTGTTCGCAGGTTTCATTCCGCTGCTGGCGGGCATCGGCATTGCCGGTTACTTCGGCGCCGTATTGCCGCTCTTCATGGTGATCGCGCTGACCGCGCTCGAGCTTCTCGTTGCATTCCTCCAGGCCTACGTCTTCACCATCCTCACCTGCATCTACATCAACGATGCGATTCATCCGGGCCATTGAGCGGCCTCTGATCAACCTCTAGCAACCTCAACAAGGAGTTCGTCTCATGGATCCGATTGCCGCGAAGTACATTGGCGCTGGTATTGCCTGCATTGGCATGGGTGGCGCCGGCGCAGGCGTGGGTATCATCTTCGGCAATTATCTTGCCGCCGCGGTGCGCAATCCCTCCGCCGCCCAGGGCCAGTTCGGCAACCTGATCTTCGGCTTCGCCGTGACCGAAGCGCTCGGCATTTTCTCGCTGCTGATCGCGCTGCTGCTGCTGTTCGCACTCTAAGTCATCGATCTGGCCGTGCGGGGGCGGTTTCAACCGACCTCTGCTTCGGCCGAACAGGAGAAGCCCGTGGCCGAAAGTCATGGCAACGCAAAGGGCACGAACGCCCACACTGAAGCGGATGGCGGCCACAAGGCCCCGTTTCCGCCGTTTCAGAAGGACACCTTTGCTTCGCAGCTGGTGTCGCTTCTGATCGCGTTCGCCCTGCTGTATTTGATCGTCTCGCGCCTCGCTTTGCCTCGCGTCGGCAAGACGATCGACGATCGCCAGAACGCGATCGAGGGCGATCTTGCCGCGGCGCAGTCGCTGAAGGACCAGTCCGACAACGCGCTGAAGGCCTATGAAAGCGAACTGGCCGGCGCGCGCTCCCGCGCGCAGGCGATCGGCGCCGAGACCCGCGACAAGCTCAACGCTGCTTCCGAAGCCCAGCGCAAGACGTTGGAGGACCAGCTCTCGGTCAAGCTCGCCGACGCGGAAAAAACCATCGCATCGACGCGCGAAGCCGCCATGAGCAATGTCCGCGGCATCGCCGCCGAGGCCGCCGCCGCTATCGTGCAGCGGCTCACCGGCATGCTGCCTGAAAGCAAGGCGGTCGACAGCGCCGTCGACGCGTCCTTGAAGGGATAAACGAGGATGTTCTCCGAAGCGGAAACATGGGTTGCCGTCGCTTTCGTCATCCTGATGGGCGTATTCGCCTATGTCGGCGTTCACCGCACGCTGCTCAAAACGCTCGACCATCGCCGGGACCGCATCAAGGCTGAACTCGACGACGCGCGCCGCCTCAAGGACGAGGCTTCAAGACTGCTGGCGGAATACAAGGCGCGTCACGCCAGCGCGGAGCGCGAGGCGCAGGACATCATCACGTCGGCCAAGGCCGAAGCCGAGCGCATCGCCGCCGAAGCCAAGACCAAGATGGAAGATTTCGTCTCCCGGCGTACCAAGACGGCCGAAGGCAAGATCGCGCTGGCGGAAGCGCAGGCGCTCGCCGATGTTCGCGCCGCAGCGGCCAACGCCGCTGTCACGGCGGCTTCAACGATCCTGTCGCAGACGGTGCAGGGATCGGTCGCCGACGACCTTTTGGCCAAGGGCATTACGGAAGTTCGCGAAAAGCTGAACTGAGTTCTTGTCGTCCCCGCGAACGCGGGGATTGCGATTTGCGTCAAGCGAAACTCACACTCGCCTACTACTTCTTCTTCCTCGGCGCCCGTGGCTTGGCTTCAGGTCTGGCCGCCTGCGGATCGAAGCCGATATAGAAGATGTAGGAATCCCCGGTCGCCCCAGGCGGTACGGGATAGATCAAATCCTCCGCGACCAGACTGAACGGCACGCTGCTGCCTTCAGTCATCGACACCGTCGTGCGGTAAACTTTCGTGGCGATAGTTTTTTCCTGAATGCCGCCCTGCACCACGGCGACGCGCAACGGCACATCCACGGTCGGCGGCGTGCCGCCGGGACCGGCAATGACGCGGCCTTCGATGCCGATTCGCGCGGTGATCTCTCCGCCATTCAACGTACAGTCGCGCGCGGTGCGTGTGATGGTCGCCTGATAACGCAAATCATTGCCCGTCGCAGGCTTGCCGGGCAAGCCCACGGCGTAGGTCGATGCCCCCGCGCGAATGTTGACAGGTGGACAGGTCAGGTCGTTCCTCTCTTCGGGAGCCGCCGGCGCGCTCGGCGGCGGTGGCTCAGGACTTACGCCGAACAGACTCTTGAATTGATCGCCGAGCGATTGCGACGACGCGGCTGAGGCGAACAGGCCGCAGCAGACCGCGATCGATGCGGCGATCGGCATTGTGAAACGGCGGCGGCCCGGCGATGCTACCTTCAACAATAGACGCTCTTCATCCATCTCATATCCCCAACACTCAAGCGTCACTCTCGCGCGATCCGCCTTATAGTAATGCAATGGCGGCAAACCAAAGGCATCTGCCGCTGCCGCAGATGGCGCTAGCCGCGAAAATCCTCGTGCAGCAGACCGAACAGCAAATGGTCCTGCCAAACGCCGTTGATGCATAGATAGCGCCGGGCAAGACCTTCGCGCGTGAAGCCGCACTTCTCCAACACCCGAACCGACGGCGCATTGCTGGGAATACAGGCGGCCTCGATGCGATGAAGATTGAGTTCGCCGTATAGGGTCGGCAGCAACACCCGCAAAGCCGCGGTCATGTAGCCGCGACGCGCATGCGGCTCGCCCATCCAATAGCCGATGGTGCCAGCCTGCACGATGCCGCGTCGGACATTCGCAAGCGTGACGCCGCCGATCATGGCGCCATCGGATTCCCTGAACACGATGAACGGATAGGATTTATCGCTCGCGATATCCTCGGCATAACGACGAAGCCTCCGGCGGAAGCCCGCGCGGGTGAGATCGTCCGACGGCCAGATCGGCTCCCATGGGGTCAGATACGCGCGGCTGTGTTCGCGAAGTTGCGACCATTGCGGGAAATCGGACATTTGCGGCGCGCGCAGTAGTAGACCTTGGCCGCGCGGCGCAAGCGCGGTCGGCGCGCTGGATGGCAATCGAAACAGGGCCATGTCTTGTTTCCCCCGAGCGAAGGACGCGCCTTCAGTGCAGCAGCGTCTTGGCCTTCGCTTTGGTCAATCCTTCCGCAAAAGCGACCGCCGTGTCCAGCCCCCTGCCGCTGCCGAGCGCGACCACCGCGGGACGGCTGCGCGACAGAAGACCGCGCGCGACATTGCGTGTCGATTCCACACTCACCGCGTCGATCCGGGCCATCAATTCTGCCACCGTGAGCGGACGGCCATAAGCCAGCATGTGCCGTGCCAGTTGCTCGGCGCGAGCGCTGCAGCTTTCCAGCGCCATCAGCAGTCCGGCCTTCATCTGGGCCTTGGCGCGCGCGATCTCGGCCTCGGTCAGCGTCTCGACGGCGTCATTGATGACATCGACGATCACCTCCATCATTTCAGGCGCATCGCTCGGATCGGTGCCGGTATAGAGCCCGAAAAAACCAGTATCGGTATAGGGCGCGTGGAATGTGTAGATCGAATAACAAAGCCCGCGCTTCTCGCGAACTTCCTGGAACAGCCGCGACGACATCCCGCCGCCGAGAATGTTGGTGAATACCTGCAGGCTGAACAGCGACAGATCGGATTGCGGCAATCCTTCCAGCGCCAGCGTCAGGTGCGCCTGTTCGAGATCGCGATGCACCACCTTTGAGCCGCCCTTGCCGAACATTGCGGGCTGCGGTTTTGGCGCCGCCGGACCTTCGAAGCTCGCGAACCGCCGCGTCACTTCCTCGACGACCTGCTTGTGATCGACCGCGCCGGCGGCCGACACCACCATGTCCGGCCCGCGATAGTGCATCGAGAGATAACCGCGTAGCGTATCGCGCTTGAATGCCTTTAGCGTCTTTGCGGTGCCCAGCAGCGAGCGCCCCATCGGCTGGTCCGGATAGCAGAGCTCGTTGAGATGCTCGAACACGACATCGTCGGGCGTGTCCTGCGCCGCGCCGATTTCCTGCACGATCACGCCTTTTTCGCGTTCCAGTTCGTCAGGCACGAAGGAAGGATTGGCGAGAATGTCGCTGAGCACGTCGAGCGCCAGCGGGACGTCGGCCTTCATGACCCGCGCGTAATAGGCCGTGGTTTCGGTTGACGTGCCGGCGTTGAGATCGCCGCCGACCTGCTCGATCTCCTCGACGATCTCGCGCGACGAGCGCCGCGTGGTCCCCTTGAACGCCATGTGCTCGAGCAGATGCGAAATGCCGTGCTCATCGGGCTTCTCGTCGCGGCCGCCAACGCCGGTCCACACGCCCAGCGCCGCGGTCTCAAGATGCGGCATGGTGTCAGTGATGACGGTCAGGCCGGAAGGAAGCTTGGTGACATCGACACTCATCCGGCAACTCCTTGCTTCGCGGCACGGCTGACCGACAATACGAACCGCTCGACTTCAACCTGATCGTTCTTCATGACTTTTACGTGCTCGGCCTTGGTCATGAGGCCTTCGAGCCACGCCGGTAACTGCGGACGCATGCCGCAGGCGGCTTCCACCGCATCGGGAAATTTCGCCGCGTGCGCCGTCGACAGCACGATGTTCGGGATTTTCGAGTCCGAGCTGTCGCGGTCTGCTACCGCCAGCGCCACCGCGGTATGCGGATCCACCAAATCGCCGGCCTCGCGCCACGCCGCGCGAATTGCGGCGGCGGTTTCGGTTTCGTCGGCGCGGCCGGCATCGAATTCCCTGCGGATCGCAGCTAGAACCGCATCGGGCAACACGAACCGGCCGGACTGACTAAGCGAGGCCATCAGGCCGCGAACGACGGACGCATCGCGCCCTGAAGCCTCGAACAATAGCCGCTCGAAATTGGACGACACCTGAATGTCCATCGATGGCGAAGCGGTCGCATGCACGTCGCGAACTTCGTAAATCCCGGTTTTCAGGGTGCGCGCCAGGATGTCATTGCTATTGGCGGCGATACGCAACGTGCGGATCGGCAATCCCATCCGCTTGGCGACGAACCCTGCGAAAATGTCGCCGAAATTCCCGGTCGGCACGGTGAAGTCCACCGTCCGTTGGGGCGAGCCGAGCGCCACCGCCGACGTGAAATAATAAACCACCTGCGCGACGATGCGCGCCCAGTTGATCGAATTGACGCCGGACAGCGACACTTGATCGCGAAAACTGTGATGGTTGAACAGCGCCTTTACGATCGCCTGGCAATCGTCGAAGTGGCCTTCGATCGCCAGCGCATGGACGTTGCGCGCGCCTGATGTCGTCATCATCCGCCGTTGCACTTCGGAAATGCGGCCATGCGGAAACAGCACAACGAGATCGACGCTGTCGAGATTGGCAAAAGCCTCGACTGCGGCGCCGCCGGTATCGCCGGAGGTTGCGACCACGATGGTGATGCGCTGCTTGCGCTGCGCCAGCACATGATCCATCAGCCGCGCGATGAGCTGCATCGCCACGTCCTTGAACGCCAGAGTGGGCCCGTGAAACAGCTCCAGCATGAACTGATTGGGGCCGATCTGATCGAGCGGCACCACGGCGGGATGGCGGAAGGTGGCGTAAGCTTCGTTCGCCATGCGGCCCAGATCGGCGTCCGAAATCTCGCCGGCCACGAACGGCCGGATCACGTCGACCGCAACTTCCCAATAGGGCCGGCCCAAAAATGCGGCGATTTCGTCGGGCGCAAGCTGCGGCCAGACCTCGGGCACGTAAAGGCCGCCGTCCCGGGCAAGGCCGGTCAGCATCACATCGCAGAAACCCAGCGCCGGGGCCTCACCTCGCGTCGAAACATATCGCGTCAATTCGGTCTCCTGAGGCGACCAAGCCTTTGATATCTATAAACGATCGTCAAGCCGCCGGAGTAAATCGGCGGCACCATAGAGCGTTTTCCGGCGCAGGGGAAACCAGCTGGCGAACGTTTTGCTCCAGGGCACGGCCCGTTCATCCACCGTACAGGAAGCAGAGGCTCCAATGCCGGGACCGAACCAGCAGGAAGCAATCTCCTATGTTGAAGGGCCGCCTGTTCAGGGCGTGTATCGTGGCGTCGGCCCTTCTGGCCTTCATCGTGACCGCGGGGCCGGGCCTGGCGCAGACCAATTTCGACCGGCCGGGCGGAGACTACCTCAGTTCGCCGGTGAAATCGGGCGATCCGGCGGATTGCGCACTGGTTTGCGAGCGCGACCGGCGTTGCCGCGCCTGGAGTTTCAATTATCCGACCGATGTCGCCAGCGACGCGCTGTGCTGGCTGAAGAGCAACGTACCGCCGCGGACGCAAAGCAATTGCTGCGTCTCCGGCGTGCGCGGGGCTGGCGTCATCGAACCGCGGAACGGAACGACGGAGACGTCGATCGACCGTTCGGGTGGCGATTATCGCAATTTTGAACTGAAGGCAGGCGATGGTGACGATGCATGCAAGGCGGCCTGTACCGCCGACAATAAATGCCGGGCCTGGACCTATGCGCGGCGGGGATACGTTGGAAAAGACGCGCGCTGTTATCTGAAAAAAGACATCAAGCCGCCGCGTCGCAAGGCGGGATTCATTTCAGGCGTGGTGCGGTAGTCGCGCACCTAAACGGTTCGATCGTCGAATTCCCTCACCGCCGCCTTCGACGCCAGCGCGCGCCATTGCCGACGCAGCAGCGGCTCAACCATCGCCTGCGTCGCCTTCGACAAGCGGATCAGCACCATCGGATAATCCCGATAGTGGTCGGTGAAGTAGAACACCTTCGGCCGATGCTCGACCAGCATCTCGCGTTCGTCAGGCGGAACGCCAGGCATCACCAGGCTGTCGCCGTCTTCCTTCAAGCGTACCAACAGCTTCTTGCGAACCTTCAACGCGGGAGTGCCGTAGGACGTGCCGTCCTCGACCTCGGGCCAGTCAAGCGCGATTTTTCTAACATCATCGAAGGTCATATCGATCGTCTTGTTGCCACGATGAATGCCCTCATCCTGAGGAGCGGCCAACGGCCGCGTCTCGAAGGATCGTCGTTGCACCCATGGTTCGAGACAGCGCTGCGCGCCTCCTCACCATGAGGCTCATCTAACCCGTTCCGCCCACGGTGATGCGCTCCATGCGCAGTGTCGGTTGGCCGACGCCGACCGGGACGCCCTGCCCATTCTTGCCGCAGGTGCCGATGCCATCGTCGAGCGCCAGATCGTTGCCGATCATGGTGATGCGATGCAGGTCGGTTGGGCCGTTGCCGATCAGCATGGCGCCTTTCAGCGGCGCGCCGATTTTGCCGTTCTCGATTTTGTACGCCTCGGTGCACTGAAACACGTATTTGCCCGAGGTGATGTCGACCTGGCCGCCGCCGAAATTCGCGGCGTAGATTCCATTTTTGACCGACGCCAGGATTTCCTTGGGATCGCGTTGGCCCGCAAGCATGTAAGTGTTTGTCATGCGCGGCATCGGCACATGGCCATAGCTTTGGCGGCGGCCATTGCCCGTCGGCTTCATGTTCATCAGCCGCGCGTTCTGGCGGTCCTGCATGTACCCGACAAGAATGCCGTCCTCGATCAGCACGGTGCGGTTGGTCGGCGTGCCCTCATCGTCGATCGACAGCGAACCGCGCCGCGACGAAATGGTGCCATCGTCAACGACCGTGACGCCCTTTGCAGCGACCTGCTGGCCCATCAGGCCCGCGAAGGCCGAGGTTTGCTTGCGATTGAAATCGCCTTCGAGGCCGTGACCGACGGCCTCGTGCAGCATCACGCCGGGCCAACCGGCGCCGAGCACCACATCCATTTCGCCTGCCGGCGCCGGCACCGATTCCAGATTGACCATGGCTTCGCGGATTGCGCCGTCGGCAGCCTCGCGCCACGCCTTGCTCTCGATGAAGCGCGCGTAGCCTTCGCGGCCGCCATACCCCTTGCTGCCGCTCTCCTGTCTGTCGCCCTGACCGGCGACGACGGAGATATTGACCCGCACCAGCGGCCGGATGTCGCGATAGCTCTCGCCGTCCGGGCGCAGGATCTCCACCACCTGCCACGTGGCGCCGAGGCTGACGGTGACCTGCCGCACTCGGGGGTCCCTGTCGCGGACATAAGCATCGATTTCGGAAAGCAACTTGACCTTGCTCTCGAAGTCTTGCCCCTCCAGCGGATTGTCGTCGCCATAGAGCCGCACATTGGTATGCGCAGGTGCGGCCGCGAGATTGCCGCTGTAGCCGCCGCGCACCGCATGCACCGCATCCGCAGCGCGGATCAGCGCCGGCATCGAAACGTCAGACGAATGCGCATAGCCGACCGCGTCGTCTTTCACGGCGCGCAAGCCGAACCCCTGCGCGGTGTCGTAGGTCGCCTGCTTCAGGCGGCCATTGTCGAACATCAGCGCTTCGGTCTGGCTGTATTCCAGAAACAACTCCCCGTCGTCGGCGCCTTCTAGCCCGCGCGCGATTTCACGGCGCACGGAATCTCGATCCAAACTGACGCGGTCGAGCAGCGAGGTGGTGGGGGTCATGGACTTATCCATTGCTGGGAATGATGGCTTCAAGATAGTATTTCGTCCGCGCCGTTGCGAGGGCCTGCGAACCTCTCGAACGCCGAACTTGTCAAACGACCGGAAGGACTTTCGGTTGAAATGATGATAGGCTAGCCATCATGGACTATCACCACATCATATCCATCGAACCAGGCAAGCGCGGCGGGCGTCCTTGCATCCGCAACATGCGGATTGCCGTTGCGGATGTATTGGGCTGGCTCGCCGACGGTCAGACTCACGAGCAGATCCTCGGCGACTTCCCTGAGTTGAATGAGGACGACATTCGAGCCTGCCTGGCTTATGCCGCCGATCGGGAAAGGCGACTTGTCACCGCTTCAACATGAAGCTCTTGTTCGACCAAAATCTTAGTTTCAAGCTTTGTGAAAGTATTGCTGATCTTTTCCCGGAATCGACTCACGTTCGGCTTGTGGGACTAGCGGAAGCTCATGACCGAGCCATCTGGGAGCACGCAAAGGCGCACGGATTTGCCATCGTGTCTCTGGATGGCGATTTCGCCGAAATGGCGGCGTTGTTGCGGTCACCGCCTAAAGTCATCTGGTTGCGCGTGGGCAATCAGCCGACCGTTAAGATTTCCATATTGTTGCGGCGACATGCCGGTCTCATCGCGTCATTTGGTAACGACGCCAATATGGCCTGTCTTGAGGTCTATTGAGCAACCTCACGGCAGCTTGTCGTAGCCTTCGCCGAGCCCGTTCAGGCTTAGTGGAAAACCAATGCCTTCTTCGGGCGTTTCGAAGATGATGAAGGTTGCGGTCTTGGCCGTTCGCAACTGGCCAAGCAGCTTGTCGTCCATCACGACTTCGGCCACGCAGCCGTTGGGCAGGCAGCGTACAAAGCCCGCGCGACCCACATCGACGTTGTCGAGCTTGAGCCCGAGACCTGAAGGCAGCAACACGCCGAGCGGGGCCACGACGCGCATCAGCTTGCTCTTTTGATCGGCCGTCTTGAGCACGATCACGGTGAGGCCGGCGTTGGACCGATCTTCCGCCACCACGCTCTGGATCAGCGCGCATTGCTCAGCCTGTGCGCCCGGCGGTGTGTCGCAGCGAATCTGCCAGTCGCCATGTACCGACCGCACCGCGCCTTGCGCGCCGGCCGTTGCGTTCAGGCCGAAAAACAGCGCAGCGGCAAAAACGCCGGCCATGATGGGGGCAGCTCCACGCCTGTTCTGATGTTTCAAAGGCCCCATCGGGGTCCACCCCTTGGTAATATCCGTCTCAACAGCGAATTGATCGGCAATGACGGCGCCTTGAAGGCGTTCGACGCCCGGAAGATCACGCGTTCAATACACGAATCAGGCTCCGCAGAGCATCTTGCTAAGTGCCACCATCGGGCAATCCGTCTGTCAAGCGCCGTGCCGCGGTGAAAACATCGGTTTGGCCTTATATTTCAGGAAAATGTGATGCCTGAAGGTTCGGCGCGAATGCATCGCTATGCACCGTACTACTGCATTGCGAGAGCCGGGAAATTATGGTTTGAGAGGCTGGATTTCGACGCGTTCTAACGATCCGGTCCTGCCATCTTAAGGTCGTCGTTGGGCGCGGATCGCGGAGCATTCGCCGCCTGGCGACGTGCTTGCTGGAATGCATGACAAGGAGCGCGTGCGGCATGACGATGTCGAAGGGCCAGATCGGCCGCCGGGGACTGGGATTGGCGGTTGCAAGCGCCGCGCTCAATTTTGGCGGGACTGCATTCGCCGAATTGGGCCAGCCGGCGCCATGGGAATGGCAGCTGCAGGGATCCGCCTCGCCGGTGATGGACAACATCACCTGGTTTCACAATTTCCTGTTTGTGCTGATTACGGTCATCACGCTGTTCGTGCTCGCGCTGCTCGTCATTGTGGTGATCAAGTTCAACGCCAAGGCCAACCCGGTTCCCTCCAGGACCACGCACAACACGCTTATCGAGGTAGCCTGGACCATCATCCCGGTTCTGATCCTGGTCGGTATCGCCGTGCCGTCGTTCCGCCTGCTGTTCCAGGAACTCGATATTCCCAAAGCCGATCTCACGATCAAGGCCACCGGCAAGCAGTGGTACTGGAGCTACGCCTATCCCGATAACGGCAAGTTCGAATTCGATTCGCTGCTGGCGCAGGACAAGCAGCCTCGGCTGCTGGGCGTCGATAACGAGATGGTTGTTCCCGTCAACAAGGTGATCCGGATCCAGACCACCGGCGCCGATGTCATTCACTCGTTCGCGGTTCCCGCGTTCGGCATCAAGATCGATTCGGTTCCGGGCCGTCTCAATGAGACCTGGTTCAAGGCGACCAAGGAAGGCATGTACTACGGCCAGTGCTCCGAGCTTTGCGGCAAGGACCATGCCTTCATGCCAATTGCCGTGCGCGTGGTGAACGATCAGGCGTTCGCAGCCTGGATCGATGAGGCGAAGAAGAAGTTCGCGTCCGCGCCGGCTAACACATTTGCCTCGGCCGGAGCGACGGCGCAGTAAGCGCCGTTGTCACGCGCATCGGCAAACAGTGCGGCGGGACCGCGAGGCCCCGGGAACTGCAAGAGACGACGAAGCAGGATTTGAAAATGGCAACGACCGCGGCAACCCCCGTTCATACCGACCACGCCCATGATGATCACGCGCACGACCATCCAACCGGATGGCGGCGTTACGTCTATTCGACGAACCACAAGGACATCGGCACGATGTACCTGGTGTTTGCGATTATCGCCGGCATCATCGGCGCGGCGATGTCGATCGCGATCCGCGCCGAGCTGATGTATCCCGGCGTTCAGATCTTCCACAACACCCACACCTACAACGTGTTTGTGACGTCGCACGGTCTGATCATGATCTTCTTCATGGTGATGCCGGCGATGATCGGGGGCTTTGGCAACTGGTTCGTGCCGCTGATGATCGGCGCGCCCGACATGGCATTCCCGCGCATGAACAATATCTCGTTCTGGCTGCTGCCGGCATCTTTCGCGCTGCTGCTGATTTCCACCTTTGTCGAGGGTGAACCGGGCGCCAACGGCGTTGGCACGGGCTGGACGATGTATGCGCCGCTATCGACGTCCGGCCATCCCGGCCCTGCCGTCGATTTTGCTATTCTGTCGATCCATCTGGCCGGCGCCTCGTCGATTCTCGGCGCGATCAACTTCATCACCACGATCTTCAACATGCGCGCGCCGGGCATGACCCTGCACAAGATGCCGCTGTTCGTGTGGTCGATTCTGGTGACGGTGTTCCTGCTGCTGCTGTCGCTGCCGGTGCTGGCCGGCGCCATCACCATGCTTTTGACCGACCGCAATTTCGGCACCACGTTCTT
This sequence comes from uncultured Alphaproteobacteria bacterium, assembly GCA_963723625.1. Taxonomy (GTDB): domain Bacteria; phylum Pseudomonadota; class Alphaproteobacteria; order Rhizobiales; family Xanthobacteraceae; genus Bradyrhizobium. Next base: position 311,318 of record CAVRRK010000008.1, on the reverse strand, counting down.
CTCGGCTGACGGCGGTGGCGATCCCATACTGTTCCAGCATCTGTTCTGGTTCTTCGGCCACCCCGAAGTCTACATCCTGATCATTCCCGGCTTCGGCATGGTCAGCCAGATCGTCTCGACCTTCTCGAAGAAGCCGGTATTCGGCTATCTCGGCATGGCCTACGCAATGGTCGCGATCGGCGTGATCGGCTTCGTGGTGTGGGCGCACCACATGTACACCGTGGGCATGTCCAGCGCGACACAGGCTTATTTCGTCGCGGCGACCATGGTGATCGCGGTGCCGACCGGCGTAAAAATCTTCTCGTGGATCGCCACCATGTGGGGCGGCTCGATCGAGTTCAAGACGCCGATGCTGTGGGCGATCGGCTTCATCTTCCTGTTCACGCTAGGCGGCGTCACCGGCGTCGTGCTGGCGAACGCAGGCGTCGATCGCGTGCTGCAAGATACCTATTACGTCGTCGCGCACTTCCATTACGTGCTGTCGCTCGGCGCCGTGTTCGCGATCTTCGCCGGCTGGTACTACTGGTTCCCGAAAATGACGGGCTACATGTATTCGGAGACCGTCGGCAAGCTGCACTTCTGGGTGACGTTCATCGGCGTCAATCTGGTGTTTTTCCCGCAACATTTCCTTGGGCTGTCCGGCATGCCACGCCGCTATGTCGACTATCCCGACGCGTTCGCCGGCTGGAATCTGGTGTCGTCGATCGGCTCCTACATCTCCGGCTTCGGCGTCCTGATCTTCATCTACGGCGTGGTCGCAGGCCTTCGTGCGCAAGGAACACGCCGCGGATAATCCGTGGGGTGTCGGCGCAACCACGCTGGAATGGACGCTGTCGTCACCGCCGCCGTTCCATCAGTTCGAAGTGCTGCCGCGCGTGCAGTGAAGCTTGCTCGTCGTCCCCGCGAAAGCGGGGACCCAGTACACTCAGACGTCTCGTTACCAACGTCTGACGCAGCGAATACTGGGTCGCCCGGTCAAGCCGGGCGATGACGGTTTGAATGGAAGAAGAATATCGTGTCGATCGTTGAACAACATCTCGACCTCACCGCGCCCCGTATCTCCGAGGCCAGCGTTGCCGACTACGTCGCGCTGCTGAAGCCGCGGGTGATGTCGCTGGTGATCTTCACCGCGGTGGTCGGCCTTGTCATCGCGCCGGGGCATGTCCATCCGGTGCTGGCGTTCACGTCGATCCTCTGCATCGCGGTTGGCGCGGGTGCGTCCGGCGCGCTGAACATGTGGTACGAGGCCGATATCGACGCGCTGATGTCGCGCACGGCCAACCGGCCGATTCCGCGCGGCCGCGTCACGCCGCCGGAAGCACTGGCTTTCGGCATGATCCTCGCGTTTTTGTCGGTGATGACGCTCGGCATCCTCGTCAACTGGCTGGCGGGCGCCCTGCTCGCCTTCACCATCTTCTTTTATGTCGTGATCTACACGATAGCGCTGAAGCGCTGGACCGCACAGAACATCGTGATCGGCGGCGCGGCCGGTGCGCTGCCACCTGTCGTGGCGTGGGCGGCGGCGACGGGTTCGCTTTCGCTCGAACCGATCTTGCTGTTTCTGATTATCTTCTTCTGGACGCCGCCCCACTTCTGGGCGCTGGCGCTGTTTCGCAACGACGATTACAAGCGCGCCGGCGTGCCGATGCTCCCCATCGTGGCAGGACCCGATGCAACGCGGCTGCAAATTCTGCTTTATACCATCGTGCTGGTGGCGGTCGCCTTCGCGCCGTGGCCGCTCGGTTATTTCGACGCGGTCTATGGACTGGCATCCCTGATCCTGGGTGGCGGAATGCTGGCTCTGGCGGTGAACGTCTATCGGCGCCGCGAAGGCGTCGAAGCGTCGCGCGCAACGCGAAAACTGTTCGCCTTCTCGATCCTGTATTTGTTCGCGCTGTTCGCGACGTTGCTACTCGAAGTCGTTGCTCGTGCCGTCGCGCCCTTGATCTGGTAAGGGGCGCATGGAGAAATGGTCGATAGGGAGCCGAAAGGGATTGTCCTCACCGAGGCGCAGAAAAAGAGCCGCCGTGAGCGTTCCATCGCCATCGCATTGGCGCTCGGTGTGCTCGTCGTGCTGTTTTTTGCCGTTACCATGGTGAAGGGGCCGGCCGTGCTGGTCCGCCCGATGTGATGGAGCACAAATCGCCTGACATGACGCAGGAGCCTACCCAGGAGCAGAAGCTTCAGTCGCGGCGCAAGCTCGGCCGCGACACCAAAGTCGCGGCGCTCTGCGGCCTGCTGGTCGCGTTCATGGTCGGCGCTTCCTACGCCGCGGTTCCGTTCTACAACTGGTTCTGCCGCTCCACCGGCTTCAACGGCACCACGCAGGTGGCAACGTCGGCTCCAGCGTCAGGTCCGCTGGCACGCAAGATCGCAGTCCGCTTCGATTCAAACGTCGCGCCCGGCTTGCCCTGGAAATTCGAGCCCGAGCAGACCGAGATTGAGGTCAAGATCGGCGAGGTCACGACGGTATTTTATAAAGTGACCAACCAGTCGGCACGGACCACCACGGGACAGGCCGCGTATAACGTCGCGCCGCTGACGGTCGGATCGTATTTCGAGAAGATCAACTGCTTCTGCTTTACCGAGCAGACCATGGCGCCCGGCGAGAAGCGCGAGATGCCCGTGGTTTTCTATGTCGACCCGTCGCTGGTTACGAATTCCGACAATGACGGCCTGACGACCATCACGCTATCCTATACATTCTACCCGGTGCGCGAGCCGGCGGTGAAACCGCTGGCGGCGAGCGAGCCGGACAAGGCTAAGGGAAACCTCTGATCGCGGCGTTCGGCTTGTCGCGATTTTAGGATTTGATTTTTGAGACGACGAGGCGCCGGATGACACGGCACCGCTAACGGAGACACTGCAATGGCTACGGCGCAAGCGAAGCACCACGACTACCACCTCGTCGATCCCAGTCCGTGGCCGATCGTCGGCTCGGTTTCGGCCTTCATCCTGGCGGTCGGCGCGATCCTGTGGATGCATCACCTGGCCGCGGCCGCTCCGATCGTTTTCGGCATCGGCGCCATCGGCGTGCTCTACACCATGGCGAGCTGGTGGGCCGATGTCATTCGCGAAGCCCAATACAAGGGCGACCATACCCGCGTGGTGCAGATCAGTCATCGCTACGGCATGATCCTGTTCATCGCTTCCGAGGTGATGTTCTTTGTCGCGTGGTTCTGGGCGTTCTTCAATTCTTCGCTGTTTCCGGGCGATCCGGTGCACGCCACCCGCGAGGCGCTGTTCGGCGGCGTCTGGCCGCCGAAGGGCATCGAGACCTTCGATCCCTGGCATCTGCCGCTCTTGAACACCCTGTTGCTGCTGACCTCCGGCACCACGGTTACCTGGGCGCATCACGCGCTGCTCGGAGAACGACCGCAAGGGTCTGAAGTACGGATTGATTTTGACCGTGATCCTCGGCGCGGCATTTACATGCGTGCAGGCCTATGAGTACGGCCACGCCGCGTTCAGTTTTGCGGGCAACATTTACGGCGCGACGTTCTTCATGGCGACGGGCTTTCACGGTTTCCACGTGCTGGTCGGCACCATCTTCCTGCTGGTCTGCCTGTTCCGCGCCTACGCCGGGCACTTCACGCCGACGCAGCATCTCGGTTTTGAGTTCGCCGCCTGGTACTGGCATTTCGTCGACGTGGTATGGCTGTTCCTGTTCATCTGCATCTACGTCTGGGGCCACGGCGCGGAAACCATGGCGCACGGCGCGCATTGAGATTGGGCTGATCTGTTACAAAGGGCGGCCCCGGGGGCCGCCCTTTCTGTTTTTAGCGCTCGCGCAGACATCGACCGCGTCATTCCGGGATGCGCGCCCTTGCAGCGCAGGCCTCAGACGCGCAAGTTGCGCGTCGGGGAATCCATACTCCCAGTCGTGGTTATGGATTCCGGGCTCGCGCTCCGCGCGCCCCGGAATGACAAGCCTGGAAAATTAATGAGCCTCCCACAACCAACATTGTCGCAATCCATCCTGCGTGGCATCGCCTGCAAATGTCCGCGCTGCGGCAAGGGGAACCTCTATCAAGGCTTTCTAGCGCTGCGGCCGGCTTGCGCGGCTTGCGGGCTCGACTACGCCTTCATCGACGCCGGTGACGGGCCCGCGGTGTTCATCATCCTTATCGCCGGCTTCATCGTGGTCGGCTGCGCGCTGATCGTCGAGATCAAGTATCAGCCGCCTTATTGGGTGCATGCCGTGCTGTGGCTGCCGCTGGTCCTCGCTCACCACGCTATTGCCGCTGCGCTCGATGAAGGCGCTGCTGATCGCGCTGCAGTTTCATCATAAGGCCGCGGAGGGCCGGTTGATCGGTCGTCCCTGATGAGCGCAGTCGCTACAAACCGCCGCGGCGTCATCGGACTCGGCATTTTCACGCTGCTGATCCTGACGCTGTTGATCGGCCTCGGAGGCTGGCAATTGCAGCGCCGGTACTGAAAAGCATGCGCTGATCGCAGCCTTGTCGGAACGTCTCGCCGCAGAGCCGGCCGACTTGCCTGCGGCGGCGCAATGGAGCGCGCTCACACCGGCCCACGACGAATTTCGCCGCGTTCGATTTTCGGCAACCTATGAAAGCCGTCTGGACGCCATGGTCTACAGCTCCGGCTCCGCCATCCGTGACGACATCTCCGGTCCGGGCACTTGGGCTTTTGTGCCTGCACGTCTGCCGGAGGGTGACACCGTCGTCATCAACACCGGCTTCGTGCAGAACACGATGCAGGATCGCGCGGTGGAAGATCGCGCGGTGACGCGGCTTATCACCGGAACACCTGAGATTCTGACCGGCTATATCCGCTTTCCGGAATTGGCGGGCGCGCTGACGCCATCGGAAAATCTTGCCAAGCGGCTGTGGTTCACGCGCGATATCGGCAGCATGGCGCGGATGCTGGGCTGGACAAAGGACGCCCGCCAGGTCGCGCCATTTTACATCGATCTGGAATCGCCGGTGCCGGCGAGTGGCGTGCCGAAGCCCGGCCCGCTTAGCATCAATCTCAGAGACGACCATCTGCAATATGCCATCACGTGGTTCGGCCTTGCCGTCGCCGTGATGATTGCCTTCATATTTTGGCTGCGCGGACGCTGGCGAACGTAAGCGCTGATACTTGTCACCGCTCAGAACGCGTATTCATCGTAAGCGGGCTCGACCGAGCCGCGCCAGGCACCGTGAAATTTTTCCAGCATCTCTTCTGCCGGAGTGCGCCCGGCGGCAAGTATCTGATCAAGCGGTTCCAGATGCCGCGATTCGTCGCGACCGGCATGATCCTCGCGGTTGCGTCGCCGCAGCCCCGCATGCGCCAGCGTCAAACAATCCTTGGCTATCTCGAACAAATAGCGGTCCCTGATGCGCGCCTTGAAGCCGAAGCGCGGGACGTCATCGCGCAACGCCTGACGCTCCGGCGCATTCCAATGCTTGACGATCTCCCAGGCGGCATCGAGGCTGATGTCATCGTACAAGAGCCCGACCCAGAACGCGGGCAGCGCAGGCAACCGGCCCCACGGCACGCCGTCGGAGCCGCGCATTTCCAGATAGCGCTTGAGCCGCACCTCGGGAAAAATCGTCGACAGATGATTGGCCCAGTCGGAAAGCGTCGGGCGCTCGCCCGGCATCATCTTGTTGTTGCCATCGAAGAAATCGCGGAATGAGGAGCCGGCAACGTCGATATACCGGTCGCCCCGCTTGACGAAGTACATGGGAACGTCGAGCGCATAGTCGACCCAGCGCTCGAAACCCATGCCGGACTCGAACGCCCAGGGAATCATGCCCGAACGCGCGTTGTCGGTGTCGCGCCAGATCTCCGAACGAAACGACAGAAAACCGTTCGGCTTACCCTCGGTGAAAGGCGAATTCGCGAACAGCGCGGTCGCAATCGGCTGCAGCGCCACCGAGACGCGCAGCTTCTTGACCATGTCGGATTCAGACGAGAAGTCGAGGTTGGTCTGCACCGTGCAGGTGCGATACATCATGTCGAGGCCGTACTGACCGACCTTCGGCATGTAGTTGGTCATGATCTTGTAGCGGCCCTTCGGCATCACCGGAATCTGCGCCCGCGACCATGAGGGCGTCATGCCGAGCCCGAGAAATCCGATTCCGAGCGGCGCGGCGATCTCGCGCACCTGCGCCAGATGCGCCATCAACTCGGACTGCGTCTGATGCACGGTCTCCACCGGGGCGCCAGACAATTCGAATTGCCCCCCCGGCTCCAGCGAAATTGCGCCGCCGCCGGTCACGTCATAGAGGCCGATGATGTTGCCGCGCTCCATGATCGGCTCCCAGCCGAGCAGAAGCTTCATGCCTTCCAGCAGCGCGCCGATGCCACGCGCGCCCTCGTAAGGGACGGGATTGTGGCCTTCAAGCGTGAACGGTGTCTTTTCGTGCTCGGTGCCGATCCGGAATTCGGATGGCGGCTTCACGCCAGCTTCCAGCCACGCGACCAACTCGTCGCGCGATTGCAGCGGCGTCATATCGATCTGGTCACGCGCCATACTAAATCCGGATAAACGGCGCTTCGACCGAACGCGCACACTGTGGGAAGCGACTGCAAACAAGAACGTCTACAGCCGTTAAAGGTAAAAAGGGCATCATCGCGCCGACGCTGCGTCTCGGAAAACCGGCGCCTGAACTTCATCGCACGAGCAGCCAAGACGGTCGAGCAGGTTGCAGAGCTGCTCGGCGTCTGCATCCGACAGTTTCGATCCGACATGCTTTTCGATCGCGGCGGAATACGCGCTCCACATTTTTTTCTGCAACTCTCTCCCGGTTTCGGTGATTTCGACGAATTGCCCGCGCTTGTCGATCTTGCATTCCCGGCGCGCGGCCAGCCCTTCGTCCACCAGCCGATCAATCAGCCGCGAGGTTGAATACTGTGGGATCAGCATTTGCTTTTCCAGCTCGACCGGGCGCATTTCGCCGCTGGGCGCGCGCGACAATTCGAGCAGCGCGTCATACCAGGCAAGCGGCGGAAAGCCGGCCTTTTTCAATTCCTGCTCGACAGCATCCAGCACCCGGCTCTGAATCCGCATCAGGCGTATCCAGGCGGCGGTGGCTTCAGTCGAAGGTTTGCGTTTCATGGCCTCGCTCATAAATATCACGGGTGATTGTACTGCAATAAATGCAGCTGCATCAATGTTGACTATTCCATGCAAATGCATTTAATCACGCATCGCTCGAAGTCAGTAACCCAGCGGAGGAACGTCCCATGAAACTTTATTATTCGCCCGGCGCCTGTTCACTGTCTCCCCATATTGCCCTGCACGAGGCCGGACTTGCCCACGAGCTGGTCAAGGTCGATCTCAAGGCCAAGAAGACCGAAACCGGCGAAGACTTCACCAAGATCAATCCCAAGGGTCAGGTCCCCGCACTCATGATGGACAATGGCCAGTTGCTCACCGAAGGCCCGGTCATCGTCCAGATGATCGCCGACAAGGCCGCGGGCAAGAATCTCGCCCCGGCCAATGGTTCGCCGGAGCGTTACAAGCTGCAGGAATGGCTGAACTTCATCACCACCGAACTGCACAAGAATTTCGGTCCGATGTTCAGCCCGGTGCTGGCGGATGACGCCAAGGCATTCTTCAAGGACCGGGTGATGGGCAAGCTCAAATACGTCGATGGCGCGCTCGCCGGACACGACTACGTCATGGGCAAGCAGTTCAGCGTCGCCGACGGTTACCTGTACACCATGCTGACGTGGGCCGATCGAATGAAGTTCGACCTCTCCGCGATGCCCAACCTGATGGCCTACAAGGCGCGCGTCGCGGCGCGTCCCATGGTGCAGGCCGCGCTTGATATGGAAGCCAAGGCACAGAAGGCGGCGTAACTTCTATTCCCTCCCCCCTTGTGGGGGAGGGTTAGGGAGGGGGGTCGAAATCGTATCGATCTCGGCATTCAACAACACCCCCCTCTCCACCTCTCCCCCACAAGGGGGGAGAGAGCCGGCCACGGATTGCCGAGCCTTTCGTAAGCGACCTCGGAAATTTTAAGCCGCCGCGAGTTTCTTCGGCGGGAAGCGGCCGTAGAAGGTCTCGCCCTTGGCGGCCATATCCTCCAGCAGCTTCGGCGGCGTGAAGCGCGAGCCGTATTTTGCCTCCAGCTTGTGGCAGAGCTCGACGAACTTCTTGGTGCCCATGAAGTCGATGTAGCTCAGCGTGCCCCCGGTGAACGGCGCAAAGCCGAAGCCGAGGATCGAACCCACATCGGCCTCGCGCGGATCGGTGATGACATGATCCTCGACGGTGCGCGCGGCCTCCACCGCCTGCACCACCAGAAAGCGCTGCTTCATCTCCTCGATGTCGAGCGTATCGGGGTCGAGATGTTTCGGCTGCAGCCCCGGTATCTCCGGCCACAGGCTCTTCTGGCCTTTGCCCTTCTCGGGATAATCGTAGAAGCCCTTGCCGTTCTTGCGGCCGAAGCGCCCCTGCTTCTCGACCATTTCGATCAGCAACTTTTTCTGAGTCTGATCGACGGCATTGGCGCCGAGATCGGCTTCCGTCGCCTTCATGATTTTCAGCACGAGATCGAGCGCGACCTCGTCCGATAGCGACAGCGGCCCGACCGGCATGCCTGCCATCTTCGCGGTATTCTCGATCATCGCCGGCGGCACGCCTTCCATCAGCATTTCCAGGCCTTCGGCGGTGAAACGCAATACGCAACGGTTGGCGAAGAAGCCGCGGGAATCGTTGACGACGATCGGCGTCTTGCTGATCGCGCGCACGTAATCCAGCGCGGTGGCGAGTGCGACATCACCGGTGTTCTTGCCGACGATGATCTCCACCAGCATCATCTTTTCCACCGGCGAGAAAAAGTGGATGCCGATGAATTTGCTCTGGTCCTTGAACTCCTCCGCCAGCGAATTGATCGGGAGCGTCGAAGTGTTGGAGGCGAAGATCGCATCGCTCTTAAGCAGCGGCTGCGCCTTGGCGTAGGTCTCGGCCTTCACCTTGCGATCCTCGAATACGGCTTCGATGACGAGATCGCAATCTTTCAACGCATTGTAGTCGGCGGTGGCGCTGATGCGCGACATGATCGCGTCGCGGTCGCTTTCCTTGGCGCGGCCTTTCTTGATGAGGTCGTCGATCACCGATTGCGCGTGGCCCCTGCCCTTGTCGGCGCTTTCCTGATCGCGGTCGATCAGCACTACCTCGATCCCGGCTCGTGCCGAGACGTAGCCGACGCTGGCGCCCATGAATCCCGCGCCGATGATGGCGAGCTTCTTCACCTTGGTCGGCGGCACATTCTGTGGCCGGCGCGCGCCCTTGTTCAATTCCTGCATCGACAGGAACAGGCTGCGGATCATCGCTGCAGCTTCCTTGCTGCGCAAAATCTGCGTGAAGTATCGCGACTCCACGCGCAGCGCGGCGTCGATCGGTAGCTGTAATCCCTCGTACACGCACTGCATGATGGCGCGCGCTGCGGGATAGTTGTCGTAGGTTTCGCGGCGATAGATCGCGTTGCCGGCCGGAAACATCATCATTCCCGCCTTGGAGTAGACCGGGCCGCCGGGCAGCTTGAAACCCTTCTCGTCCCATGGCGCCACGGCCTTGCCGCCGCCCTTTATCCAGTCCTTCGCAGTCTTGATGAGATCGGCGGCAGGCACCACCGCGTCGATCAGCTTCAGCGCCTTGGCTTTCGCGAGATCCATCGCTTCGCCCTTGAGCAGCAGTTGCATGGCATCCTGCGGCGACACGATGCGCGGCACGCGCTGTGTGCCACCGGCGCCGGGGAAAAGTCCGACCTTGACCTCGGGCAACCCGAGACGAGTTTTCGGATTTTCCGCCGCGACCCGGTAGTGGCACGACAGCGTCAGCTCGAACGCGCCGCCGAGCGCCAGGCCATTGATCGCCGCTGCCCACGGCTTGCCGCAGGTTTCCAGCGAACGAAACACCAGCGAGGATTTGCGGCTTTCGTCGAACAGCATCTGGTTGGCTGCGACTTCGCCCTTGGCTTTCAACAGTTCGCTGTAGCGGCGGTTCATGCCTTCGAGCATCGAGAGGTCGGCGCCGGCCGAAAACGCATCCTTGCCCGACGTGATGACGACGCCCTTGATGGCAGCATCGGCGGAGACCTGCTTCACGATCGCTTCGAGTTCGGTGATTGTGGTCTCGTCCAGTACGTTCATCGAACGTCCCGGAATGTCCCACGTCACCAGTGCAATGCCGTCGGCGTCGGTTTCGAGCTTAAAATTTTTGTAGGCCATAACGTTTGCTCCCGATGTCTCCCGTCATCCTGAGGTGCGAACCGTCGTCGGCGAGCCTCGAAGGATGACACGATAAAAGTTCTCCATCCTTCGAGCTCGGGCTGCGCCCTCGCACCTCAGGATGACGCTTTGTGCCTTACACCCGCTCGATGATCGTAGCGGTGCCCATGCCGCCGCCGATGCACAGCGTCACCAGCGCAGTCGACTTGCCGGTGCGTTCCAGCTCATCGAGCACGGTGCCGAGGATCATCGCTCCGGTCGCGCCGAGCGGATGCCCAAGCGCGATCGCGCCGCCATTGACGTTGATCTTGGCATTGTCGATGTCGAACGCCTGCATGTAGCGCAGCACCACCGACGCAAAGGCTTCGTTGAGCTCGAACAGATCGATGTCCGACAGCTTCATGCCGGAGCGCTCCAGCACCTTTTTCGTCACATCGACCGGACCCGTCAGCATCATCGCCGGCTCAGAACCGATATTGGCGAAGGCGCGAATCTTCGCACGCGGCTTCAGGCCGGCCTTTTTTCCGGCCTCTTCATTGCCGAGCAGCACCGCGCCGGCACCGTCGACGATGCCCGACGAATTGCCGGCATGATGCACGTAATTGACGCGCTCGATTTCCGGATGCGACTGGATCGCCACCGCCTCGAAGCCGCCCATCTGTCCCATCGCCACGAAGGACGGCTGCAACGACGCCAGCGACTGCATCGTCGTGGTCGGCCGCATGTGCTCGTCCTTGGCGAGAATGGTGAGGCCGTTGACGTCCTTCACCGGCACCACCGAATTCTTGAAGCGTCCCTCGTCCCACGCCTTGGCGGCGCGCTGCTGGCTCTGCACCGCGTAAGCGTCGACGTCGTCGCGCGAGAAACCGTATTTGGTCGCGATCAGATCGGCGGAAACGCCCTGCGGCATGAAATAGGCGGGGACCGCGATCGAAGGGTCCACCGGCCATGCGCCGCCGGATGCGCCGATGCCGACGCGGCTCATCAACTCCGCGCCGCCGCCGATCGTCATGGCATGCTGCCCCGACATGATCTGCGCCGCGGCGAAATTCACCGCATCGAGACCCGACGCGCAGAAGCGGTTGATCTGGATGCCCGGCACGTCATTGCCGTAACCCGCGCTCAGCGCCGCCATCCGCGCAATGTCGCCACCGGCTTCACCGACGGGATCGACGCAGCCCAGCACCACGTCATCGATCGTGCCGGGCTGGATGTTGTTGCGTTCCTTCAGCGCCTTCAGCGGCGCGGTCGCCAGCGCCAGCGCTGTCACTTCATGCAGCGCGCCGTCCGCCTTGCCGCGGCCGCGCGGGGTGCGAACGTGATCGTAGATATAGGCCTCGGGCATGGTGTGACTCCAGGTTCGGTCTTGCGACTGTGCATTGCGGCCCGGCGCGTTCGCGGCGAAGCAGATCCGAGGGCCTTCTTGCATTATCATCACTCTGGATTGCTTCGCTTCGCTTCGCACATGACGATGGGTTGGTGAGAAATCTCAAAACGCCTCCGCCGGCAATTCCATGGTGGTCGCGCTTCCGCTCTGGATGCGCGCGAGATGCAGCGCCGTTTCCGGCAGCATCCGCTCCATGAAGAAGCGGCCGGTTGTCAGCTTGGTGGTCAGATAGGGGGCCGCGCCGCCTGAGGCAATCTTGTCCTGAGCTACTTTTGCCATGCGCGCCCACATGTAACCGAATGCGACCAGACCGAACAGCTGCATGTAATCGGTCGCGCCGGCGCCGGCATTGTCGGGTTTTCCCATCGCGTTCTGCATCAGCCATGTGGTGGCCTGCTGCAGATGGCCGAGCGCCTGGCTCAACGGCGCGATGTAAGGCTTCATCGCCTCGTCAGCGCCGTGATCTTTCGCGTACCCGGCAACTTCGCCGAAGAAACTCATGACCGCGCGGCCGCCGTCGCGCGGCAATTTGCGCCCAACGAGATCGAGCGCCTGAATGCCGTTGGCGCCCTCATAGATCATGGCGATGCGCGCATCGCGCACGAACTGCTCCATGCCGTTCTCGGCGATGTAGCCGTGGCCGCCGAACATCTGCTGCGCCAGCACCGTGTTGGAAAATCCGACGTCGGTGAGCACGCCTTTCAGCACCGGGGTCATCAGGCCCATGTGGTCGTCGGCTTCCTGACGATCCTTGGGATCGCTGGAGCGATGCGCGACATCGCTCTTCAGCGCGGTCCAGACCACCATCGCGCGCGCCGCCTCGTTGAAGGCGCGGATCGTAAGCAGCGTTCGCCGCACATCGGGATGCACGATGATCGGATCGGCGGATTTCTCCGGCGCTTTCGGCCCGGTCAGCGAACGGCCCTGCAGGCGGTCCTTCGCATAGGCCACCGCGTTCTGATAGGCGACCTCGGACTGCGCCAGACCCTGCACGGCGACGCCCAGCCGGGCCTCGTTCATCATCACGAACATGCCCTGCATGCCCTTGTTCTCTTCGCCGATCAGCCAGCCGGTGGCGCCATCGTAATTCATCACGCAGGTGGAATTGCCGTGAATGCCCATCTTGTGTTCGATCGAGCCGCACGACACGCCATTGCGCTCGCCGAGCGAGCCGTCGGCGTTGACCAGCACCTTCGGCACCACGAACAGCGAAACGCCCTTGATGCCGGCAGGAGCATTCTCGATGCGCGCCAGCACCAGATGGATGATGTTTTCGGTGAGATCGTGCTCGCCGGCCGAAATGAAAATCTTGGTGCCGGTGATCTTGTAGCTGCCGTCGGCCTGCTTGATGGCCTTGGTGCGCAGCAGGCCCAGATCGGTGCCGCATTGCGGCTCGGTGAGATTCATGGTGCCGGTCCACTCGCCGGACACCATCTTGGGCAGGAACATGGCCTTCTGCTCGGGCTTGCCGTGCACGATCAGCGCCGCCGTGGCGCCCATGGTCAGGCCGCCATACATCGAAAACGCCATGTTGGCCGAAATCTGAAATTCGGCGACGGTCTGCGACAGCGTCACCGGCAGGCCCTGTCCGCCGAATTCGGCGGGCGCCGACAGGCCGAGCCAGCCTCCTTCCGCCACCTGCTTGAACGCTTCCTTAAAACCCTTCGGCGTTGTCACGCTGCCGTCGTCGTGACGGGTACAGCCTTCGAGGTCACCCACGCGATTGAGAGGCTGCAGCACCTCTTCGCTCAGCTTGGCCGCCTCGCTTAAGATTGCCTCTCGCACGTCGGCGGAGGCGTCGCTGAAGCCGGGAAGATTGTCATACCGGTCGATCTGAAACACGTCATTGAGCAGAAAACTGACGTCTTCCAAAGGGGCTCTGTAGCTCGGCATCGGATCCTCTCGGCTGGCTTTTGCAGCGCTCGTTTAAGCTTAGTTTTTGCAGAGCAGCAATCGATCTGGGTCAAAAGACCCAGCTTTTGACCCAGCCCCATGCGACAGGCTGACGCCGCCGCGAAACCGCGCTGATCGCCCCCGGAGGCCGAACTTTCAGGCCGGCCGCCCAATTCCTTAACCGGTTATTTACCCTAACACGAAAAAGTCGACACCCGAGGCAGACGACCTGCGCTGAATTCGATTGTCTTTCGATGGGACGCGCGGGGAGGCTGCAGGCGCAGGGAAGCGCTGGAGTTTCGAACCGGACCCAAACATGAATTCGCGCGTACCGTCGAGTATTGAAGGAATGGATCCAGCCGTCCGCGAGCAAGCCGAGGCTGCCGCCCGCAGGGCCGGCATGTCGCTAAGCGAATGGGTCAATGCCACTCTCGGCGACTATCCTGCGGGATCGCGCGCCCAGGATGCGCAAGTAAATAAGTCCCAGAACGCCCAGGATGTCGCGGACATTCAGCAGCGGCTCGAATCCATTACGCGTCAGATCAATCAGATTTCACGTCCGGCGACAGGCGCAGGCGACGCTTCGCGCCCGGAAACGCAGCAGGGCGAACCTGCCGTTGCCCGGCAGTTGAACGACGCGATATCGCGGCTCGACGCGCGGCTGTCGCAGATATCAGAACCCGCCTCCCGGCAAGCCCAGACGCAATCCCGGCTCGCTCGATTTTGCGATCGAAGAAATCACTGCGAGACAGAACGAACTTCAAACGGGAACGCGTACTGCCTCACCGCGCGGCGCGCCGATGGCGGCAGCCTCCGATCATGATTGCAGCGCCCGGAATCCATTGAGCAGTCCATTGCCGCGTTCCGCGGCGAACTCGCCGAAATCCGTCGCGCCATCACTGAAGCCATGCCGCGCCAGGCGATCGAGTCGATCGAAAACGAAATCCGCTCGTTGGCCCAGCGCATCGACGATACCCGCCAGAACGGCATGAACGGCCAGGCGCTTGTGGGCGTGGAACGCGCGCTCGGCGAAATTCGGGAAGCGCTGCGGTCGCTGACCTCGGCTGAGCAATTGGCTGGCTTCGACGACACAGTACGAAATCTGGGCGCCAAGATCGACCTGATCGTGCGCGCCAACAGCAATCCCAAAGCCCTCGATCAGCTTGAGGGCACGATCACGGCGCTCCGCTCGGTTGTGTCCAACGTCGCTTCCAATGAAGCTTTGGCGCGGCTCAGCGACGAAGTGCATTCGTTGTCGGCAAAAGTCGATCAGTTCGCGTTTTCAGAAGGCCACGGCGATTCATTCGCGGCCCTCGAACAGCGCATCGCGGCGCTTACCTCGACGCTCGAAAACCATGAAAGACCGGCGGCGGTCAGTCCAGGTTCGGAGCATCTCGAAGGCGCCCTGCGCGCGCTGTCGGACCGGCTGGATCATCTTCCCGTTGCTGGCGTCGGTAGCGACAACCTCTCTGCCTTCGCGCATCTCGAGCAGCGCGTTTCCTATCTGCTGGAGCGCCTTGAGATATCGGCCGAACCCCGCCCCAGCCATCTCGAGCGGCTTGAAGAAGGGCTTCAGGCCGTTCTGCGCCATCTCGAATTGCAGCACGCGGGATTTGCCGCGGCGCCGGCAACGGAGCTGCAGCCGAGCCCGGTGAAGGCAATCTGGTCGACTCGATCAAGCGCGAATTGTCCGACTTGCGATTTGGCCAGTCCGAAAGCGGCCGCCACACCCAGGATTCGCTCGAAATCGTCCACAGCACGCTCGGTCACGTCGTTGACCGCCTCGCCATGATCGAAGGCGATCTGCGCATGGTGCGCTCCGCGCCGATATCGCCGGCGATGCCGCAGGCTCCGTCGCAGCAATACGAAACGCAGCGCCGAGAAGCATCTCAGTCGCGGCCCGAATTGCCGAATCCCGCTGCGGTGCAACCACATTTCGCCGCCGCCCCCCGCGAATTTCATACCGCATCCGCAGCCGCCATGGCGCCACGGGCCATCAGCGAAATTCTAGATTCTCATGCCGCGCAGCAACCGCGTGCAGTGATCGATTCCGATCTGCCGCCGGATCATCCTCTCGAGCCCGGCACCCGTCCGGTCGCCCGGATGGTTTCACCATCCGAAGCGATTGTGACGCCGGAAGACGCGACACAAGATCGGCAGCGCGCCGGAGCCGGCGAGCAAGACCAATTTCATTGCCGCCGCCCGCCGCGCCGCCAAGGCTGCCGCTGCGACTCCGGCGAATGACAAGGCCGCCAAGCCCGTCAAAGCTGCTGCAGGGCCTCGCGCGGACGCCAAGGAACCTTCGACCATCACATCGAAAATTCGTTCGCTGCTGGTCGGCGCAAGCGTGGTCGTGATTGTGCTCGGCACCTTCCGGATGGCGATGACGCTGCTGGATAGCAGCTCCGCGACGCCACCCGCCGCAATCGAAAATTCTATCGACCCCCCGCTCGCGATCGTACCGCCTGCCGATGGCGCCACCGGTCGCTGTAATCCCAGCCCCGGCCACGCCTTCGATGACGTCGCCGACACCGATCGGCCGGCAATCGCAGAGCTCGCCGCAGCTAAATCCACCCGTGCGTTCGGCAGCAGCGGCGATTCCAGACGCCGCCCCGACCGCCGCAGAGGTGCCTTTCTCCGATATCACGGGCGCCATCGCGGCAGCTCATAACGCCCTCTCAATGTCGCTGGCGCCCAACGGCGGTCGTAAGCTCGCGCAGGTGCAGGTGCCGCCGACGGAAAGACTGCCCGAAGCGATCGGCGGACCGGTGCTGCGAACCGCAGCGCTTAAGGGCGATGCTTCGGCGGCTTATGAGATTGGCGTGCGCTACTCCGAAGGCAAAGGCGTGCCGCCCGATCTCGATGAAGCCGCAAAATGGTACGATCGCGCCGCACAGGCCGGCGTGGTGCCGGCGATCTTCAGACTTGGAACCTTCTATGAGAAGGGCCTCGGCGTGAAGAAAGACGTCGATATCGCACGGCGCTACTATCTGCAGGCCGCCGATCGCGGCAATGCCAAGGCGATGCATAATCTGGCCGTGCTCGACGCCGATGGCGGCGGCAAGGGAGCCGACTACAAGAGCGCGTCACAATGGTTTCGCAAGGCGGCGGACTACGGCATCTCCGACAGCCAGTTCAACCTCGGCATCCTCTATGCCCGCGGCATCGGCGTAGAGCAAAACCTCGCTGAATCCTTCAAATGGTTCAGCCTGGCGGCAAACCAGGGCGATGCCGACTCTGGCCGGAAACGCGACGACATCGCCAAACGGCTCGACGCCCAGTCGCTGGCCGCGGCCACCCTCGCGATCCAGACGTTCACCCCGGAAGCCCAGCCCGATGACGCGATCAACGCAGCGAGCCCCGCCGGCGGCTGGGACGGCGTACCCGCCCAGATCGCGGCCGCAAAATCCACGCCTACGAAGGCCGGGACGCCCAAGCGCGTCATTCGTTAATCTGAATTATTCACCACTTCGGAAATCGCCCGGCGATTGCAGGCCGGAAAACCTGCCTGCAGCGGATTTTTAATCCCGCCCGCCGGCGATTTCGGTTATGCAAAAGCGCGGCATTTCATCCGCGCCGCCTTGAGAATCACGGCATGAGCGCTCGGCTCTGAGCCAAAAAACCGAAGCGAACCGCGCGTGCAGCTTTACCTTCCGATCGCCGACATTCCGGTCAATGTTTTGCTCATCCTGGCGATGGGCGCAGCGGTCGGATTCGTGTCGGGCATGTTCGGAATCGGCGGCGGATTCCTGATGACGCCCGCTCCTGATCTTCGTCGGCATTGCCCCTGCGGTCGCCGTCGCCACGATCGCCAGCCACATCGCCGCCTCGTCATTTTCCGGAGCTTTATCGTACTGGAGACGCCGCGCCATCGATCCGGCGCTGGCCATGGTGCTGCTCAGCGGCGGCGTCGTTGGCACCGCGCTCGGCGTTTGGACATTCACGCTGCTGCGATCGCTGGGCCAGCTCGATCTTCTGATCGCGCTGTCCTACGTCGTGCTGCTCTCGACCGTCGGCGGCTTGATGTTCTGGGAAGGGCTGAGAGCGATTCTTCGCGCCCGCCGCGGTGAAATCATCCCGCTGCGGCGCTCCGGCAGCCACGGCTGGATTCACGGGCTGCCGCTGAAAATGCGCTTCAAGCGGTCCAAGATTTACCTGTCGGTGATTCCGATTGTCGTTGTTGGCCTGCTCATCGGATTCATCGGCGCGATCATGGGCATCGGCGGCGGCTTCATCCTGGTTCCGATCATGATCTATGTGCTGCGGGTGCCGACCTCGACGGTGATCGGCACTTCCATGGTGCTGACGCTGGTAACCATGGTGTTCGCCACCATGCTGCACGCCCTCACCAACCATCTCGTCGACGCCGTGCTGGCATTGATCCTGATGGTAGGTGGCGTCACCGGCGCACAGTTCGGAGCCCGCGCCGGACAAAAGATCCGCGGCGAGCAACTGCGGCTGTTGCTCGGACTTTTGATTCTCGCGGTCGGAATCCGGTTCGCGATCGAACTCGGCATTCGGCCCGACGACCTCTTCACGATCCGGGAAACCGGGGGCGGCGCATGATGTCCCGCCACGCTCTTGTTGCGATCGGACTTGACGGTCGCTTTGGGCATCGCATTCGCGGCGCTCCGGCGCTCGCGCGGAAAAGCTGATTGTTTCGGTGTCGAACTATCGCGTGACGGTGACGCCGAATTATTCCGGCGAAGAACTGGTGCTGTTCGGCTCGGTCGAAAAAGATAATATCCTGCAAACGACCCGCGCCAACTACGATCTCGTCGTCACCGTGAGAGGTCCGCGTGTCGACCTGGTGACCCGGCGCAAGGAGCGTAAATTCGGGATCTGGATCAACACCGATTATCGGCAATTTCTGAAAGTGCCGACGTATCTTGCGCTGTTTTCCAACCGGCCGTTTGACGCCATCGCCTCGCCTGAGGTTCAGCGCCGCCAACAACTCGGCATCAACAATGTGCTGCTCACCCAGCGCGTCGGTCCCGACTACGCCGACGTGGTGCCGGATGATCCATTCCGCAAGGCTTTCGTGCGGCTGCGCACCGAGCATGGCCTTTATCGCGAATCCACTTCGGCCGTGACTTTCCTGACGCCGACGCTGTTTCGCACCGGCATTCCGCTTCCGGCCGAAGTGCCGATCGGGGAATATGAAGTGGAAATCAAGCTGTTTGCCGACGGCGCGCTGCTGACGCAAACACAAACCTCATTCGAAATCGTCAAGGTTGGCTTTGAGCAGTTCGTCGCCAACACCGCGCGCCACAACGGTTTCGCTTATGGGCTGGTGACGGCCTGCATGGCATTGATGACCGGCTGGATGGCCTCGATCGTGTTTCGGAAGGATTGATATCCTTCAGATAAAAAACCCGACGGCCATCGCCACCACGCTGAGGGCCATGGCGATGGTCGAAAGCCATCCAAGCCAGAACAGCGGCCCGCCGATAACAAAGCGCTCCATCACTTCCTTGCGGCGCGCCATGAACATCAGAAGCACCATGACGGGCACGGCAAGTACGCCGTTGATAACCGCGCTCCAGTAAAGTGCCGAAATCGGATTGATCGGCGTGAAATTCAGTCCGATACCGATCCCTGCGGAAAGCGCCAGCACCGCGTAGAACGCAATCGCCTCTTTGGGCTTGCGCGCGAGGCCTACCGGCCAGCGCCGCCCTTCGCCGACGGCGTAGGCCGTGGATCCCCCGAGAACCGGAATTGCCAGCAGTCCTGTGCCGACGATGCCCAGCGCAAAAATCCATTCGGCGAAGTCGCCGGCGATTGGTTTCAACGCTTCCGCCGCTTGCGCCGAGGTCTGAATATCGGTCTTGCCGGAAGCGTGGAGCGTTGCCGCGGCGGTGAGGATGATCGCCAGCGCAATCAAGCTGGAGAACGCCATGCCGATGATGGTGTCGGCGCGAATCCGGGAAAACTCCTTCGCAGCATGGGACGGCGCGTCGATCAGGCGTCGCTTATGCGGATCGACGCGCTCATCCTCCGCTTCCTGGGAAGCCTGCCAGAAAAACAGGTAAGGCGAAATCGTGGTGCCAAGGATCGCAACGATCGTCGTGAGATAATCGGCGCTCCACGTCATCTTTGGGATGAGAATGCCGATCAGCGCTTCCCCCCAGGCGACGTGAGCAACCGCAAGCGCGCCGACATAGGCGAACAAGCAAAGGGTCAACCATTTAAGCACGGCCACATAACGCTTGTAGTCGAAGAAAATCTGCGCGGCGACCGACAGCACGCCGAAAAGAACGACGTAAAGAATGGCGGGGCCGCCGATCAGAAGCTTGGTGGCGTCGGCCATGGCGCCGAGGTCGGCGCCGATGTTGATCGTGTTGGCGATGAACAGCAGGGCGACGACGATATTCAGCAGCCATGCCGAATAATAACGGCAGACATTGCCGGCGATGCCGTGCCCGGTAACGCTCCCGATGCGACCGGAGATTTCCTGAATGGCCGCCATCAACGGAAACGTCAGCAGCATGGTCCAGCCGATGCCGTAGCCGAGTTGTGCACCGGCCTGGCTATAGGTGCCGATGCCCGAGGGATCGTCGTCAGCCGCGCCGGTGATCAGTCCCGGACCGAGCGTCTTGAAAAAATCGCGCGCCCGGAAGGTTTCGCGGCGTTGAACGCTCACCGGCGATTTCCGGTCCTCCGCCTTTTTGGGAGTCTTGCGACGAGCCTTTTTATTATTTTTATTTGCCATGCCGCTTCCAGCCCCATAACGATCCGGACACCGCCGGGATTTCCGCAACGTTGCCCGAAGCAATGCCGGGCGGCAAGCAAATGAAGCAGTTATTCCCGCGAGAAGACGAGCGGCATTGGATCAATGGCAGCGCGATGCCGCGATGGTATGCACGCGGCGGTCGCCCATGACATGCGCGACGAAGCCGAGCGTGCCGAAATATCTTGCGGAACGCGGCATCGCGGATGTTGAGGCCGCCGGCATAAGCGCCGAATGCCGGCATGACCGCGCGTTCACCGTCGCACGCGAAACATCGCCGCTCCAGCGACCGGCCGCGCGTGGAGACCCGCGCCTTGGGGTGCAGATGTCCGGCAATTTCGCCGGCGGCTCCCGTCGGCTCGTGGCGGAACGTGACTTCGTCCATGGCGATTTCGCTCGACGACATCGCCGCCCATATCGCCCGGCAATTCCGGATCATGGTTCCCGGAAATCCATATCCATTCGCGCCGCACTTGCAGCGCCGCGAGCACGCCGCGGTCCGGACGCCGACAACCGGCCATGCGCGTCGCGATCGTGGAAACTAGTCGCCAAGCGCGATCACGCGGCGGGGATCGTGACGCGCAATCGCCGCGCCAAGGCGGCCGAGTGTCGCGATCGTGTCATAGGGCGGCAGCAACTGGCCGCGCAGCGCATAGCTGGAGCCCTTTTCAAGGTGGAGATCCGAGACCACCAGCAGGCGCTCGTTTCCCAATACAGCGCGCCCGACAGGTCGGCGCACAGGGTCACGCTGCCGACGCGAACGGTCGCCTGCGGAGATTCTTCAGAAATGACGGCAATGGCGCTCAAGTCGCGGTCCGAAATCAGTCGTGGTAGGGCGGTTGTAGATCATGACCGGCGATTTCGGGAAGGGGTGGCTGGGTTCCACCTGAAGATGGCGCTGCAATGCGGCGTTCGATGGTTCACTGTCGCATCGCCTCATGAATGAGTTCGTCGGCGGCTTCCGCCAGCAATTCGTCGGAGGCTTCGCCGTACACCTGCTCGCGGCCGATCTCGAGCATCACCGGCACCGCGAGCGGCGAAACACGATCCAGCGCGCGATGCGAGATGCGACCCTGAACGCGGGCGAGCATGTCGTTGAGGCGCCGGATGTCGAGCAACCCCGTCGCAGCATCGGTACGCGCCGCGCGCAGCAGGATGTGGTCCGGCTGATGCTTGCGCAGCACGTCGTAAACGAGATCAGTGGAGAACAGCACCTGGCGGCGCGATTTTTCGATGTCGGTGAAACGCCGCGCGATCAGCCCCGCGATCACGGCGCAATAGCGAAAGGTCCGCTTCATGAGCGCGGATTCGTCGAGCCAGGCTTCGAGGTCGTCACCCAGCATGTCTGCGTCGAACAGGGCGTCGAGATCGAGAAGACCGCCTTTGATCATCTTCGACATGTCGCCGAGCGTCCACACCGCCAGCGCGTATTCGTTGGCAACAAATCCCAGCGGCCGGGCGCGCGCGCGTTCAAGCCGCCGCGTCAGCAGCATGCCAAGCGTTTGGTGCGCCAGGCGCCCCTCGAACGGATAGCAGACGAGGTAATGCTTGTTGGCGCGAGGGAATGTCTCCACCAGGAGATCGCCGACATCGGGGAGTTGCGAGACATCGGCCTGCAGCGACAGCCAGTCGCGCACCTGATCGGGCAGCGCCGACCACGCCATATCGTTATGCAGCAGCTTGCGGACCCGGTCGGCGAGATAGGTCGAAAGCGGAAACTTGCCGCCGAAGTAGGACGGCACCTTGGCGTCCTTGTCGTTGGACCGCGTGACAAAGGCGTGATCCTCCGCCAGACCTTCATAGCGCAGGATTTCGCCGGCGAAGGCAAAGGTGTCGCCGACCACCAGCTGCTCGATGAAGAATTCCTCGACTTCGCCGAGCGTCCGGCCGCCGCGGCCCCGCGCAGCGGCACTCCCCGCGCCCCCGCGACCAAGCTTCACCTTGATCATCGTGTCTTCGACGATGGTGCCGACGTTGAGGCGGTAGCTTTGACGCACGCGCGGATTGGTGACGCGCCAGCGGCCTTCCTTGTCCTGGCGAATCTTGGCGAAGCGTTCGTAGGTCTTCAGCGCGTAACCGCCGGTAGCGACGAAATCGAGAACACTGTCGAAATCTGCGCGCGTCATGTCGGCGTAGGGTGCGGCCGTGAGAACTTCGGCAAAAAGTTCGTCGGCATGAAACGGCTCGCCACAGGCGCAGCCGAGCACATGCTGCGCCAGCACATCGAGTGCGCCGGTGCGCAGCGGCGGGGTGTCCTGCGCATTTTCAGCCACGGCGTCGATGGCGACGCGGCATTCAAGCACCTCGAAGCGATTGGCCGGCACCAGCATGGCGCGCGATGCTTCATCGATGCGGTGATTGGCGCGGCCGATCCGCTGCATCAGTCGCGATGCACCCTTTGGCGCGCCGATGTTGACGACGAGATCAACGTCGCCCCAGTCGACGCCGAGATCGAGCGACGAGGTGCAGACGACGCCGCGCAATTTTCCCGCCGACATGGCATCTTCGACGCGGCGGCGCTGCGCGACATCGAGCGAGCCATGATGCAGCGCGATCGCAAGCCCGTCATCGTTCATGCGCCAGAGATCCTGAAACAGCAGTTCGGCCTGCGAGCGCGTGTTCACGAACACCAGCGTGGTCTTGTGGCGCTTGATCAGATCGTAGATTTCGCCGAGCGCGTGGCGCGCGCTATGCCCGGCCCATGGCAGCCGTTCCCTGGTGTCGAGCATCTCGACGATGGGCGCCGCGGCGCCGCCGGCGATGACGATATCGGCGGCTTCGGTGTTGCCATCGCGCTGGGGCACCAGAAATCGCGCCAGCGATTCCGGCTCGGCCACCGTCGCGGACAATCCAATGGCGCGGACCTGCGGGGCAAGCCGCCACAGCCGCGCCAGCCCAAGCGACAACAGATCGCCGCGCTTGGACGTGACGAGCGCATGCAGTTCATCCAGCACGATGCGCTTCAGCGACGAAAACAGAAACGGCGCATCGTCCGACGATATTAGCAACGCCAATTGTTCGGGCGTGGTGAGCAGGATGTCCGGCGGGTATTTGCGCTGCCGCGCCCGTCGCGACACCGGGGTATCGCCGGTGCGCGTTTCGACCCGGATCGGCAGCGCCATCTGCGCGATCGGCGTTTCCAGATTGCGCGCGATATCGACCGCGAGCGCTTTCAGCGGCGAGATGTAGAGCGTGTGCAGGCCGCGCGAGCGCGTCACGCCCCGGCCGGTAGAGATCAGTTTTTTGTCACCTTCCCCCCTGAGGGGAGAAGAAGCCCTGCTCAACTCCACCAGCGTTGGCAGAAAGCCCGCCAGCGTCTTTCCGGCCCCGGTCGGCGCTATCAGCAGGGCCGAGCGGTCCTCGCGGGCCTTCGCAAGCAGCGCCAGTTGGTGCTCGCGCGGCGACCATCCGCGGTCCGCGAACCAGCGCAGAAAGGTTTCCGGCAATAATTCAAGCTGAAGGTCGGGCTGAGGAGCTAGCACAGGGTGAGAGGTAAGCCTTCTGAACGGCCCGGTCGAGACCATGGGGGCCGCGAACCGGTACGCGTGGAACTCTTCCGGCAAGACTCGAATGACCCGCGCGCCGGCCTATATAAACAACATGCGTCCGCAAGACATATTGATGCCCGTCGCCGCCGGATTGTGCTGCAAACCCGGCGGATTCCACATCGATCCGGTGCGTCCGGTGGAACGCGCCGTCATCACCCACGGCCATTCAGATCATGCGCGGCCGGGCCACGGCGCAGTGCTGGCCACGCAAGAAACGCTCGACATGATGCGGCTGCGCTATGGCGAAAATTTCGCGCGCAGCACGCAGGCCATCGCCTATGGCGAGACGCTCAAACTCGGCGATGTCACGATCAAATGTCATCCCGCCGGCCACGTGCTGGGCTCGGCGCAGATCGCGGTATCCTGCGAGGGCACCTGCATCGTCGCATCCGGCGATTACAAGGATGCGCCCGACCCGACCTGCACGCCGTTCGAAGTGGTGCCGTGCGACGTCTTCATCACCGAAGCCACATTCGGACTGCCGGTGTTTCGTCATGGCGATGCGGCGGATGAAGTACGCAAGCTGCTGGCTTCCGTGGCGCTATTTCCTGAGCGCGCGCATCTGGTCGGCGCGTATTCGCTTGGCAAAGCGCAGCGCGTCATCGCGCTGATCCGCGAGGCCGGTTACGACGCGCCGATCTATCTGCACGGCGCGATGGAAAAAATCACCCGCTATTATGAAAGCCGCGGCATCGCGCTTGGCGATTTGCGATTGGTCAAGGGCATGAAGAAAGCCGACCTTGCCGGCACCATCACGCTGGCGCCGCCCTCGGCGACATCGGACCTGTGGACGCGGCGCTTTCCCGATCCGGTGACGGCGTTCGCGTCGGGCTGGATGCGCGTGCGCGCCCGCGCCCGGCAACGCGGCATCGAATTGCCGCTGGTGGTCTCCGACCATGCCGACTGGGACGGATTGATCGCCACCATCGGGGCCACCGGCGCCGGCGAAATCTGGGTCACGCATGGCCAGGAAGATGCGCTGGTGCATTGGTGCCAGACCAAGGGGCTGATCGCGCGGCCGCTCGCGCTGGTCGGCTATGGCGATGAAGACGAGGGCGACGACCCGGCGCTTTCGGATGCGCAGGAAGCGACGCCGCTGTGAATTGTTTCGCCGAATTACTCGATCGCCTGGCCTATGAGCCGGGCCGTAACAACAAGCTGCGGCTGATCACCAGCTATTTCCGCGAGGTCGAGGATCCCGAGCGCGGCTACGCACTGGCGGCGCTGACCGGCGCGCTGTCGTTCAAGCACGCCAAGTCCGGGCTGATCCGCGACCTCATCGCTGCGCGCACCGATCCGGTGCTGTTCGAACTTTCGTACGACTACGTCGGCGATCTCTCGGAGACCGTCGCGCTGATGTGGCCGAAGAGTTCGCTGGCCGCAAGGTTTCGTTTCCACACCACCCCCTTCCCCACCCCTCCCTGACGGGGGGGGTCAGGGAGGGGCGTCTGAGACCGCTTTAGCCTCAGCATTACCCCCCTCCCGGATTGTTCAGTCGCGTCGAAGCTGCTTCTCTTTCGTTCCGGCCTCCCCCTTGTGGGGGAGGGTAGGCGAGGGGGGTATTATGCGAACAGGACGTTCATGAGCGATCGCATAGCCCGCCACAACAACCCGCCTCCTCCGACCCTCACCGAAGTCGTCACCACGCTGCGCACCCTCGGCAAGTCCGAACTACCCGGGCAGCTGACGCGCTGGCTTGATGAGCTCGACGAGACCGGCCGCTGGGCGCTTTTGAAGCTGGTCACCGGGTCGATGCGGATCGGCGTCTCCGCGCGGCTGGCAAAAACTGCTGCGGCGGCGCTCGGCGATAAAGACCCGCACGATGTCGAACTGATTTGGCCGGGCCTGACCCCACCCTATCTCGATCTGTTCGCCTGGCTGGAAGACCGCGCTCCCAAACCGGTCAACCTTGATCCGGCGCCGTTCCGACCGGTGATGCTCGCGCACGCAATAGAAGATACCGACTTCGCCAATCTCGACGCGGCCGATTTCATCGCGGAGTGGAAATGGGACGGCATCCGCGTGCAGGCCGTAAGCGGGCACGACGCCGACGGCAATATCGTCGCGCGGCTTTATTCACGCACCGGCGAGGACATCACCAAAAGCTTTCCGGATCTGGTGCCGTCGCTGCGCCTCCCCGGTGCGATCGATGGCGAACTGCTGGTGCTGCGCGAAGGCCGGGTGCAGACCTTCAACGTGCTGCAGCAGCGTCTGAACCGAAAGGTGGTCTCGCCGAAGTTGATGAAGGACTATCCGATGCATCTGCGCGCCTACGATCTGCTCGGCGACGGCGAGACGGATTTGCGCACGCTGCCGTTCGAGGAGCGCCGCGCGAAACTCGAAGTCTTCATCGCTGAAGCTCGACGATCCCCGGATTGATCTGTCACCGACGATTCCCTTCGATAGTTGGGAGGCGCTGCGGGCGGCGCGTGCCGATCCCGTCACGGCGGGCGCTGGGGAAGATGCCGAGGCCGTCGAAGGCGTGATGCTGAAGCGGCGCGACGCCTCCTATCTGCCCGGCCGGCCGAAAGGCCAGTGGTGGAAATGGAAGCGCGACCCGCACATCATCGATGCCGTGCTGATGTATGCGCAGCGCGGCCACGGCAAGCGCTCGTCTTTTTATTCCGACTACACCTTCGGGGTGTGGACCGAGGCCGAGGGTGGGGATCAACTGGTGCCGGTCGGCAAAGCCTATTTCGGTTTCACCGACGAGGAGCTGCTGCAGATCGATCGCTTCGTCCGCCGCAACACCACGGAAAAGTTCGGGCCGGTGCGCCACGTGGTGCATGAGCCGGACCAGGGGCTGGTGTTTGAAGTGGCCTTCGAGGGATTGGCGCGCTCGCCGCGGCACAAATCCGGCGTCGCGATGCGCTTCCCGCGTATTAACCGGCTGCGCTGGGACAAGCCGCCCCGCGAGGCCGATCGGCTGGAAACGCTGGAGCGGATGCTGAAAGCGGAGGGCACAATCGAGGCAACCAACAGCACCGCCGGCCATTGACGCCGCCACACTGGTTCCCCATTTCCGTTGCACCGACTACCATGCGCGAGAGATTCGTGCCGGAGACCTTCGATGCCTGAGACAACAAGGGAATTGCCAGCGCGGAATGAGGGCCTTTACCGCTTCCTCGGCGGCTCGCCCGTCGCGGTGGCGTTTCGGCTGATCCTGCTGTCGGTGCTGGTCGGCGTCGTCCTCGCCATGATCGGGTTCGACCCCTGGAATATCGTCTACAGCATTCGCCGGCTGTTCCAGTGGATCTACAATCTCGGCTTCGACGCCATCAACGGATTGTGGCGCTACTTCCTGCTTGGCGCTGTCATCGTGATCCCGATCTGGCTGCTGTCACGGATGTTCGGGTCGAACCGCCGTTATTGATCACACCGGCGAATTATACGGGCCAATCCTCGGCTGTGATGGTCGCCGCGTCCGCGCCGACGATCTCGGAAAGCGAGTCGCGCCCGGTGCGCAGGAGCGTCGAGACCAGATCGGCCTTGATGCTATCGACCAGACCGAGCCCCTTGTAGATCAGCGACGAGTAGAGCTGGATCAGCGTAGCGCCGGCGCGGATTTTGGTCAGCGCCGCGCCGCCGCTGTCGATGCCGCCGACGCCGATCAGCGGAAACGCGCCCTCCGCGCGCACATAGGTCTCGGCCACCATCCGCGTCGACAGGCGAAACAGCGGCCGGCCCGACAGGCCACCCTGCTCTTTCGCGCGCGATTGTTCGCGCAAGGTCGCAGGCCGCGCCAGCGTGGTATTGCCGACGATAATGCCGTCGACGCGGCGCGAGCGCGCGATATGAACGACGTCGTCGAGTTCGGGCAGCGTCAAATCGGGGGCGATCTTGAGCAGCACCGGCGAATCGCCGGCGTTCTGCCGTACGCGTTCGCGGGCATCGATGACCTTTGCCATGAGATCGTCGAGCGCGCCTGCCTGCTGCAGATTGCGCAAGCCCGGCGTATTGGGGGACGACACGTTGACGGTAAAATAGCTGGCAACCGGCGCGAAGGTCTCGATCAGCTTCACGTAGTCCGCGACGCGATCGGACGAATCCTTGTTGGCGCCGACGTTGACGCCGACGATGCCGCTCAGATGCGCGCGTCCCGCCAGCCGGCGCAGCACGGTATCGGCGCCGTCATTGTTAAAGCCCATGCGGTTGACGACGGCCTCGTCCCGTTCCAGCCGGAACAGCCGCGGCCTTGGATTGCCGGCCTGCGGTTTCGGCGTCACCGAGCCGATCTCGACAAAGCCAAAACCCAGCCGCAGCAGCGCGTCCGGCGCCTCGGCGCTTTTGTCGAAGCCCGCCGCGATGCCCAGCGGATTGGGAAAATTCAGGCCGAAAGCCCGGACCGCAAGCTTGGCGTCGTCGGGCCGCGGGCGCATCGGCGGCAGCAGCCGCAAGCCCTGGATGGCCAGGCGATGCGCGTCTTCGGGATCGAACCAGCGCAGCAGCGGCAGTGAGAATGCGTCGAAGGCGCGAATCACGGGGCCAGCTCCGGAATGTCGTGAGAACCATCCGGACGCGCGGGAAGATCGAAAACGCCGGTTACATCGCCAAGATCGAGCTCGCCGTAAAGATGCGGGAACATCTCGTCGTTGCGCGAGGCCTCCCAGCGCAGTCTATCGCCCAGCGCAGCGGCATCTACCGCGATCAGGAACAGTCCGATCTGGCCGGCGAAGTGCCTTTTTGCCGTCTCTGCGACCTGCGAAGCCGTCGAGAAATGGATGAAGCCATCGCGCAGATCGTCCGCGCTGCCGCGAAACACGCCCTGCCGCTCGGCCTCGCGCCAGGCCGAAGCAGGAGAAATTTTGTAGATCGTTGGCACCCGAGCGTAGTTCCTGACCTATTGTTGAGCTGCCTTGGGATTTCCCCAGTGTTTTGAGTTTGCCGACCGTATCGGCCACTTCGGTGTACTTCAAGCGCGCCAATTCGCGGCATTTGGGCATTGCCGAAAGGGAACTCTTGAGGTAATAATTCCTACCCTTCACCCCGAGTTCTCATCATGGCCCGACGTCCCACTCATATGCTCACCCACGATCAGATCTGGACCGCGTTGGATCGCCTTGCGGAGCGCGCCGGAATGTCGGCCTCGGGCCTCGCCAAAAGTTCGGGGCTCGATCCGACCACATTCAACAAATCCAAACGCATCACCGTAGACGGCCGCGAACGGTGGCCCTCCACCGAATCCGTCGCCAAGGCGCTCCAGGCCACCAACGTCCCCATCGATACATTCGTGCAGTTCATCGACAATACCGCACGCACCGTGCAGTCGGTGCCGCTGCTGGGCTTCGCGCAAGCCGGCACCGGCGGCTATTTCGACGATGGTGGATTTCCGGTCGGTAAGGGCTGGGACGAAGTGGGGTTGCCTTCGGTCAATGACGAGCATGCCTACGCGCTGGAAATTTCCGGCGACTCAATGAAGCCGGCCTATCGCGACGGCGATGTGATCGTGGTGTCGCCCGGCGCGCAGATCCGCAAGGGAGACCGCGTGGTGGTCAAGACCAAGGGTGGCGAGGTGATGGTCAAGGAATTGAAACGGCGGACCACGAAGACGCTGGAATTGCAGTCGCTCAATCCGAACCACGTCGACCGCACTTTATCGACGGCCGATGTGGAATGGGTGGCGCGGATCGTGTGGGCGAGCCAGTAAATTTCCCGGGAGGCGCCTCTTGCCTTCCCTCTCCCCTTGAGGGAGAGGGCGGCGAACATCGTCAGATGCGAGACGGGTGAGGGGTCCAAATCTATCGATAAGCCGTAACCCCTCACCCGCCCTCGATGCTTCGCATCTTGGGCACCCTCTCCCTCAAGGGGAGAGGGGAAGAGAAACTACGACGCGTAGTCGGGCTCCTTGCGGTCGAGCATGCGCTTGAGCGCATCGAAGTGCCGCTGCGCCGGCGTCGGTCCCGCGTAGAGGCTATTCCCGCCGATATCGCGCTTGGTCTTCTCGACCACTTCTTCAGGAAGCTGCTTCAGGGGCTGCCCCGTCCACATCGCGTAAATCTGAACCTGTGCGGCGCGTTCGATGTAGTAAAGCCGGTCATAGGCATCGGCGACGGTCTCGCCGACGGTGCTGATGCCATGATTGGCCATGAACAACACCGTCTTGTCGCCGATGACCCTGGCGAGACGCGCGCCTTCTGCCGGATCGAAGGCCGGGCCGGTGTATTCGTCGTCATACGCAATCTCACCGGACATCCCGACTTCGGTCTGGCCGATTTCCTTGATGCGCGGGTCTTCGAGGCGCGTCAGCGCGCTGGCATACGGCATGTGTGTATGAAACACCGCCTTGGCCTGCGGCAGCGCCTTGTGAATGGGCGCATGGATGCAGAAGCAGGAACGCTCGACTTCGCCCTGGCCGCGCTTCACTTCGCCATCGTCGGTGCCGACTTCCATGAAGGAAGACGCCGTAACCTCGGACCAATGCATGCCGAACGGAATCTGATAGTAGCGATCGCTGCTGCCCGGCACCACGAAGGTCAGGTGATTGAAAATGCCTTCGCTGAAACCCTGATTGAACGCCAGCCGGTGCGCGGCGGCGAGATCGACCCGAGCCTGCCATTCTTCCGTGCTGTAATTCTCAAGCGATTTTGGTGAAACCTGGAATTGCATTGGCGTCCTCCCAGACATCGGTTGTTCTGAGAGGCACGATACCGCAATTTTAGTCTGTCGTCATGCCGCCCGCGCCAGCGCGCCTTCGATCATCGCGACCGAATTCGCCAACCCATACACGGCGACGAACGACCCGAACCGCGGGCCTTTTTCCTGCCCGAGCAGCACCTGATAGAGCATGTTGAACCAGTCCAGCGACACGCCGGGACGGCCATCCTTGGCCAGCTTCTTGTGGTCGAGAAATGGCTCGCGGCGGCCGATCTCATACACCACGTTCTGAATATCCTCCGGCGATGAATCGGCAGGCAGTTGCGACAGCGCATCGCGCAAATCCTGCAGCGCGGCGCGTTCGATCGGCGATCGGCTCGCGAAACTTTTTCGTCGGCGCCACGAAGTCGCGATAATAATTGATGGCATAGCCGACCATCGCGTCGAGCTTCGGATGCGTCTTCGGCGTGACGCCGGGACGATAGCGGCCGATGAAGCCCCACAACGTCTCGGCATTCTCCGCATTCGACGACGACACCAGCGTCAGCAGCAACTGGAACGTGACCGGCATGTCGGCCGCAGGCGGATGGCCGGCGTGAATATGCCAGACGGGATTGCCGAGTTGCTGCTTGCCGTCCTGCCGCGAATATCCTTCGAGGAATTGCTGGTAGTCGTCGACGTTGCGCGGGATCACATCGAAGTACAGCCGCTTCGCCGCCTTCGGCTCCCGGTACATGAACAGCGACAGCGATTCCGGCGACGCATAGCGCAGCCACTCGTCGATGGTGAGGCCGTTGCCCTTCGACTTGGAAATCTTCTGGCCCTTGTCGTCGAGAAACAGCTCGTAATTGAAACCTTCCGGCGGCGTGCCGCCGAGCGCCGCGCAGATCTTGCCCGACAGCTTCACCGAGTCGATCAGATCCTTGCCGGCCATTTCGTAGTCGATACCGAGCGCGACCCAACGCATCGCCCAATCCGGCTTCCACTGCAGCTTGCAATGTCCGCCGGTGACCGGAAGCGTGACGCGCTCCCGGGTTTCAGGGTCATCGTATGAAATCGTCCCGGCCTTGGCGTCGTGCGCTACGATCGGCACCTGCAGCACCACGCCGGTGCGCGGACAGATCGGCAAGAACGGCGAATAGCTGGCGGCGCGCTCCTCGCGCAGCGACGGCAGCATGATCGCCATCACCTGCTCGATGCGCTCCAGCACGAGCAGCAGCGTGGCGTCGAATTTTCCCGAGGTGTAATAGTCGGTCGAACTGGCGAATTCGTAGTCGAAGCCGAAGGTGTCGAGGAATGCGCGCAGCCGCGCATTGTTATGCGCGCCGAAGCTCGCATGGGTGCCGAAGGGATCGGGCACCTTGGTCAGCGGCTTGCCGAGATACGCGGCGAGCATCTCCTTGTTCGGCACATTGTCCGGCACCTTGCGCAGGCCGTCCATGTCGTCGGAGAACGCGATCAATCGCGTCTTGATCCTGTCCTCGGTCAGCACGCGGAACGCATGGCGCACCATGGTGGTGCGCGCGACTTCGCCGAACGTGCCGATATGCGGCAGCCCGGAGGGTCCGTAGCCGGTCTCGAACAGCACCTCGTCCTTTGGCTTTTTCTTCAGGCGCGCGACGATCGCCTTTGCCTGTTCAAACGGCCAGGCATTGGATTGTTCGGCGAGCGCGCGCAAATCGCTCGGGGTGGCGATCAGAGGCAAGTTCGATCGTGGACATTTAGATTACGTCTCGCGGACACAACAGGATTTCGTAACATAGCCGTCATTGCGAGCGAAGCGAAGCAATCCAGAAGCCACAAAAAAGAACTGGATTGCTTCGTCGCTGCGCTCCTCGCAATGACGGGAGATGATTGCGGTTTCTAAAACGGGCTGACGGAGAAATATCGCAGCCACAAATCGGTATAGCGGCCTTGTTCCCATAGTCTGAACAGCGCCCAGTTCAGCGCCTGCCGCAGCACGTCGTTGCCCTTTCGCACGGCGATGCCGATGCCCTCGCCGAAATAGCGGCTCTCGACAAACGGCCCGCCGCTGAACGCGCAGCAATCGCCGGAGTCGGTGCCGTTGATCCAGAACGCGAGCGAGATCGCGTCGCCGAAGATCAAATCGACTTCGCCACGCCGCAGCGCCAGCCGCAGCGCGTCGTCGTTCGGATAGGAATGCAGCTCCGCGTCGGTGAACAAGGCTTTCAGATAGGCCTCATGCGACGACCCGGCGATCGCGCCGATCTTCTTGCCTTCGAGATATTCGGGACGCACTTCGGCCATGACGCCGTCGCGCCGCGACACGAACCGCGCCGGCGCGCGATAATAAGGATCGGTGAAATCGACGCGGGCGCGTATCTGCGGCGTCACCGCCAGAGAAGCGATGATGGCGTCGCCGCGATTGCTTGAGATCGCATCGAGCAAGGTTTCGAACCGCCGCATCTGCACCGTGCAGGTGACCTTGATCTCGTCGCAAAGCATTCGCGCCAGATCGACATTGAAGCCGGCGGGATTGCCGTCGGGCCCGGTGAAATTGAACGGCGGATAATCTGTCTCGGTCAGAAAACGGATGACGCTGAGACGGGAAAGGTCGGGCCGGTCGGGGCGCCGCCGCGGATCCCAGAAACCGGGCACCGCCTGCGGTGCTGCTGCCGGGGCGCTCTTTGCAGGAGCCTGCGCTTGCGCGCCGACGGGCGACGCTGCGAACAGCCAGATGCCTGCAATCAAAACAACCCCGCGGCACCAAGTGCACAGCGGCCGCGGCAGTCCGAGGTTGAAGGAGCGGGATATCTGTGATTGCATTGACGACAGTTTCCGAGAGGACGGTCTTATAGACCATCCGGCGGGAGACGCGAGTAGCGTTTGTGGCGTGTGGGGAGTTGCATGGCCCTCTGGGACCATGTTGGGGAAGACGAGCCGAATTCGGCGTGGTCTCGCAGGGATTCGCGCGCGACCGCAGGCGTGGAACCCCCGATCGCTGCCTTCCTGCGGAGCGACGTTAATCCGCCGCGATCCAGCAATGATAACCGCCGCTCGCTGTTCGAGGATGGTCCGGCCTATGAACTCGATTGCCTGCGGCACATGCTGGCTCCGCAATTGCTGCGCCGCGCGGAAACGCGCGGTAGGGAGCTGGGTATCGGCGCCGATCAGGTTCTGATTCACTGGGGCGTGCTCGACGAGGCGGCCTATCTGCAGCGGCTTTCGTTTCACACCGGCATCGAAATCGAGGATTTTTCAGGCGTAGACCGCGACGACTGTCCACTGAACGACGAGGAAATCTTATCGGCGGCAACGCACGGCATCATTCAATTTCGCGCAACAGGCCGTCTCATCAGCGCCTTTGCGCCACGTCGACTGAC
Organism: uncultured Alphaproteobacteria bacterium; assembly: GCA_963723625.1. Taxonomy (GTDB): domain Bacteria; phylum Pseudomonadota; class Alphaproteobacteria; order Rhizobiales; family Xanthobacteraceae; genus Bradyrhizobium. Next base: position 277,631 of record CAVRRK010000008.1, on the reverse strand, counting down.
CACGAGAGCGCTTTGCCAATTGATTGAAAAATATCCGGCCGTCAAACCGAATCTGCGGCTGATGACGGCGTCCAATCTGCAGCAATTCCTCACCCGCCAGTGTGGTCCGGTCCTGGCCAACAAAGCTGCCCGCGGTCTAACTGAAAAATATCCGTCGATGTCAGCGGCGCCGATCGCAAGCGAGAGCGCTCACGCATGGCACCGACTGCGACGCGGCTTAAGCGTCGCAGCGCTTGCGCTTGTGCCGGCACTTCTGATGGGCAGTGCATGGAGCGGCATGCTGGCGGCCTGGTTTATTCTTTTTGTCAGCCTGCGCGTGGTTGGAAGCCTCTGGCCACGACAACTCCTTCCAGAACTGCCGCGCCTCTCCGATGGCCGCTTGCCGGTGTATACCGTCATCGCCGCATTATACCGCGAAGCCTCATCCGTCGCGCCGCTGCTTCAAGCTATCAATGCGCTGGATTATCCAAAAGAGAAACTGGACGTCATTCTTGTCATCGAGCCAGACGATCTGCACACGCGCGCGGCCATAGCGCGGCTTGGTCCGATGTCCCATGTGCAAATCCTCATAGCGCCCGATAGCGGGCCGAAGACCAAGCCAAAGGCGCTGAACTTTGCGCTGCCGTTCGCGCGCGGCAATTTTATCGCGGTGTTCGACGCGGAGGATCGGCCCGAAGCAGGGCAACTTCGCGCTGCGCTGAACGCATTTCGACAGCACACCGACGACGTGGCGTGCGCGCAGGCCGCTCTGTGCATCGACAATAAGACGAACAACTGGCTGTCGCGGATGTTCGAGGCTGAATATGCCGGACAGTTCGACATCTACCTGCCGGGTTTGGCGGCGATGGGATTGCCGCTGCCGCTCGGCGGGTCATCCAACCATTTCCGCACCGCGGCGTTGCGCGAGGCCGGAGGGTGGGACGCCTACAACGTCACCGAGGACGCCGATCTTGGTTTCAGGCTGGCGCGCTTTGGTTATCGCTCCGTCACGTTCGCTTCGACGACGTTCGAGGAGGCGCCCGTCACGTTCGGTGCCTGGCGGCGGCAGCGCACGCGCTGGATGAAGGGCTGGGTGCAGACCTGGCTCGTCCACATGCGCCATCCCGTCCGCCTGTGGCGAGATGTGGGGCCGCTTGGATTTCTTGCTTTGAATATTCTCGTCGGCGGCAACATCATCTCCGCCTTGTCGCTTCCGCTGCTGCTGTACGTTTCATTGGCGCAGGTTGTGGCCGGGACGCTCGCCAATGCGCCGTTGCAGTCTTATCTCGACTGGCCGACCCCGCTGCATATCGCCGCCATCGCGGCCGGCTTTTCTTCAACGATTTTGGTCGGCCTCATGGGGCTTGCCCGGCGCGGCCGTCTGCGGCGCGGCTGGATTCTCGCGCTGACGCTGCCGTACTGGATATGCCTGTCGGCCGCGGCCTGGCGTGCGGTCTGGCAATATGTCTGGAAGCCGTATGAGTGGGAAAAAACCGAGCACGGAGTGGCGGACCGAAACAGCTCGCCGATGCCGCACGCAGGGCCGCCTGCAACATCGGCCTTCCATCAAACCCGTCAAAGATAACGCTTGAGATCGGCCGCGGCTTCCTCGGGCTTTCGCTTGAGGTTGAACGGCGCGACGAATTTGCCGTCACGGTCCATCAAATAGATCAGCGCGGTGTGATCCATGGTGTAGTCGCCGTCTTTCAGCGGCACTTTCTTCGCATAGACGCGATACCCGGAAATGACTTTCGCCACCGCGGCCGCGTCGCCGGTCAGGCCCTTCAGATGCGGATCGAAGCTCGACAGATAATCCTTCATCGCCGCGGCGGTGTCGCGCTCGGGATCGACGGAAACGAAATAGGCGTTGACGCGATCGGCGTCTTTGCCCATCGCGCGCAACACTTCGGAAATCTCGAACAGCGAGGTGGGGCATACGTCAGGACAATGCGTGAAGCCGAAGAAAATCAGGCTGGGACGGCCCTGCAGGTTCTTCTCGGTCACGGTCTGACCGGCCTGGTCGGTAAGTTGGAACGGGCCTCCGATCGAGGCCGGAGCCGTGACATCGCGTAGTCCCCCAAGCAGCCAGAGCACAATCACCAGGCCGAAGATCAGGCTGCTCGCAAATGCCGCAATGACGACCAATGGCCGCGTGGTCCGATCCATCATGGATTTCCTGGAATCAAGTCAGAAGCAGGCAGCGAAGCCCGACGCGATCATCTCGAAGAAAACAGCGGTGCCGTATTTAACCCACAACACCGATGCCGCGAGCAACAGCGCTGCGACCAGAACGGCCGCGCCAACGATAATCCCGACCGCGATAGCGCTGCGCTGGGGCGTGGCCGCTGGATGCGCCGGGATGATGGTCTGTGGCATCATGGGAAAGGAGATAGAGCCAGTCCTGCCCGCGGACAAGCACTCTGGGCACGTCTCCGATCACGTCATGCTGATGGAAAGCTCAATAATCAGTGCAGCGATGATGCCTGGGCGTTCAAATAGCAGGGCTTGTACATCTCGGTGAGCTGCTTGCCGCGCAGGAAGATCATGTGCGGGGTCAGGCCGCCGCGCTGCGCGATCCAGCGCCGCACCTGCGATGGATACATCGAATACAGCATCTGGGTGGCTTCCGGATTGGTCACCGCCCGGCCGTTGCGGCCAAAATCCCAGGCCGCGTGAAATCCAAAATTGGCGTGCGATGTGACGCAAATCTTGTCGTGGGGAACCGCGCCGAGAACGATGGTGCAGGCCGACGCGCAGAGCCCGTCGATGATCACGGTCTCACCGGAAGTGCGCAGGCCCTGATATTTGTCGACGTAGGTCCCGATCCGCCCGCCGCGGTCCTCGGCGATCCGGACGACGGCATGGCTGGGGCTTAGCCCCGCCAACAAGAGAACCGCCGCAAGAAACCCCGTTACGACCTTCATGACCAGCCTCAGTCCAACTGCCGAACCCGAATCTGTGTGCCCCGCGCGACGCGGAACGGTTACCAACCTCTTTCGGAGCCGCGATTTTGTCCAGACGTCCGGTACCGCTCCAATCAAATTCAAATTAAGTGTTGCTCGCCTGCTGCAGTCGCTCAGACCAAGGTCCCAAACTGGAACAATTTGAACCGGATGGCCGGTTCGTCCTACATTCGATCCGCGCAACCGGTGCCGTAAGCGTTTCAGGTGTAGTCGCCTTGCCCCAAGGAAAACATCATGGCCGATGACGCGGATGTAATCGTAGTCGGCAGCGGGCTGGCTGGGCTCGTCGCGGCCACCGAGATTGCCGGTGCCGGCAAACGCGTCATCGTGATCGACCAGGAAGGCGAACAGAGCCTCGGCGGCCAGGCCTTCTGGTCGTTCGGCGGACTTTTTCTCGTTGACTCGCCGGAGCAGCGCCGGCTCGGAATCAAGGACAGCCACGATCTGGCGCTGCAGGACTGGATGGGATCGGCCGGATTCGACCGGGATGAAGATCATTGGCCGCGGCGCTGGGCCGAGGCCTACGTCGCATTCGCCGCCGGCGAAAAACGCGACTGGCTGCACGCCATGGGCCATCGCATTTTTCCGGTGGTCGGCTGGGCCGAGCGCGGCGGCTATGGCGCCATGGGTCACGGCAATTCGGTGCCGCGCTTTCACGTCAGTTGGGGCACGGGCCCCGGCATCGTCGAGCCGTTCGAGCGGCGTGCGCGAGAAGCGCAGGCGAGCGGCCGCCTTACGTTCAAATTCCGCCACCGCGTCGACGCGCTGACCGTCACCAATGGCGCCGTCGATGGCGTCAGCGGGACTATTCTCGAGCCGTCTGATGTCGCGCGCGGTGAGAGCAGCTCACGCAAGGTGATCGGCGACTTCTCGCTTCGCGCACAGGCGGTAATCGTCGCCTCCGGCGGCATCGGCGGCAATCACGATCTCGTCCGGCAGAACTGGCCGAAACGGCTCGGCGATGCGCCGAAGAACATGATCTCAGGCGTGCCCGCGCATGTCGATGGCCGCATGATCGGCATCACCGAGACGGCCGGCGCGCGGCTGATCAACCGCGACCGGATGTGGCATTACGTCGAAGGCATCCAGAACTGGAATCCGATCTGGCCGATGCACGGCATCCGCATCCTGCCCGGACCGTCCTCGATGTGGTTTGACGCCACCGGCACGCGCCTGCCCTCGCCGCTGTTTCCGGGCTCCGACACGCTCGGCCAGCTGCAATACATCATGAGCACGGGTTACGACTATTCATGGTTCGTGCTGACGCAGAGCATCATCAAGAAGGAATTCGCGCTGTCGGGCTCGGAGCAGAATCCCGATCTCACCGGCAAGAGCTGGCTGATGACGGCGCGGCGCGCCACCAACAAGGGCGCGCCGGCGCCGGTCGAAGCTTTCAAGAGCAAGGGCGTCGATTTCATCGTGCGCGACAGTCTGCCCGAACTGGTCGCCGCCATGAATGCGCTGGTCGGCGATGACCTGTTGAAGCTCGAATATTTGCAGCGCCAGATCGAGGCGCGCGACCGCGAGATCGCCAATCCCTACGTCAAGGATACGCAGGTGATGAACATTCACAACGCGCGCCGATATATCGGCGACCGGCTGATCCGTACCGCAAAGCCGCATCGGATTCTCGATCCGGCGCAGGGACCGCTGATCGCGGTGCGGCTCAATATCCTGACCCGCAAGACGCTGGGCGGATTCGAGACCGATCTGGATTCGCGCGTGTTCGGCAATGACGGCGAGATCATTCCGGGACTGTACGCCGTCGGCGAAGCCGCGGGCTTCGGCGGCGGCGGCATGCACGGCTACCGCTCGCTGGAAGGCACGTTCCTCGGCGGCTGCCTGTTTTCGGGAAGGAATGCAGGGCGGGCGGCGGCAAAGGCAGTGGGGTAGGTTGAGGTAACGACGGCGCCTTAACGCTCGAACTTCTGAGACCAACACACGCCGCGTGGTTGAACCGTTCGCGGCTTACACGATGGGTCTTACCACAATCGCCTCTTCGCGAACGCATGTCCGGACCCTGATTTGAGATAACGCTCAAAGCTTTCGGCATTGGCTCTGTCCGAGAAGGCCATGTACGTCACCAAGCGCCACGGTTTGAATTTGGCCGTATGGGGCGACCTTCCGACATTGTGGTCATCGAAACGCTTTTTGAGGTCAGTCGTGAAACCTACGTAACGTTGACCGGGCGTCGACAGACTTTCGAGCAGGTAAACGTAGAACATTGACTGCCCTTCTCCGCTAAAGCTTCGAAGGGCATCCTGCTTCGCGCTGCCGAAAAGTCAAAGTCCTGCGAAGCGCCTTTTGGCGCGAAGCAGGATGGAGCGGGCGAAGGGAATCGAACCCTCGTATGCAGCTTGGGAAGCTGCCGTTCTGCCATTGAACTACGCCCGCGTCTGATCGCTTGTATAGCCGAACTTCGATTGCAGCGCACCACGCCGATCCGGTCTGAGATTGGCGGGCCGCCCGCAAATAGTTGTTAACATCGCCCCCTCCCTTGACCGGCCCGCCACTTTCCGGATGCAATCCTGTTTTGCGCTGTTATGATTCGAGCGGCATGGGGCGGGGCTATACGATATTCGACACGTCGGTCGGCCGATGCGGCATCGCATGGGCCGATGCCGGCATTGTCGGCGTCCAGCTTCCCGAGTCGCGCGAGATCGAAACGCGGCGGCGAATGCTCCGCCAATATCCCGACGCCCGCGAATTGCGTCCGCCAGCCGATGTCCAGGCCGCGATCGACAGCATCGTGGCGCTGCTGCGCGGTCAGTCCGGCGACTTTTCCGGCATTGCTCTGGATATGACCGGCGTGCCGCCGTTCAATCGCCGCGTCTATGAATTCGCGCGCACCATTCCGCGCGGTGAATCGCGCACCTTTGCCGAGGTCGCTGCGCGGCTCGGCGCTTCCGGCGCATCGCATGCCGTGGGCCAGGCGATCGGGCGCAACCCGTTCACGATCATCGTACCCTGCCATCGCATTCTCGCCACCGCCGGAGCGGCGGACGGCTTTTGTGCGCATGGCGGCGTGGTTACCAAGCGCCGCCTGCTTTCGCTCGAAGGCGCGCTGGCCAAGAGCGGACCGACCTTGTTCGACGTGCTGCTCTCCGTGGCTCCGCCGCGCCTGCAAAGCTAGATCTCTCGCAGAGCCCGGCCGTGGCCTCGATTCACAAAGACATTTCAATCAACGCCGCCGCGAGCGATGTGTGGGCCGCGGTGCGCGATTTCGGCGCCGTGCATCGCCGCCTTGCGCCGGGCTTCGTCACCGACGCACATCTGGATGGCGATGCGCGCATTGTCACCTTCGCCAACGGCAATGTGGCGCGCGAGTTGCTGGTCGATCTCGATGACGCGCGGCAGCGGCTGGTCTACGCGGTGGTCAGCGAACGGGTCAAACACTACAATGCATCGGTGCAGGTGGTTGCCGATGGCGAAAAGCGCAGCCGGCTGGTGTGGATTGTCGATGTCTTGCCGAACGAGATCGCACCTTATATCGGCGGCCAGATGGATCAGGCCGCCTTGGCCATGCAGAAGACGCTTGGGACCCGATACTGCTTAGCCAGATCTGCGTGATCTTTCTCACAGAGCGGCTGCCGACCCCCCGCTAGCGTTGCCGCGTGCGTCCCGTCTTGCGCCGCTTCCGCGGAGCAACGCACATGAGGAGCAAAGCAATGACCGGAGCTCACAAGGTGGTGGGTGGTGCAGCCATGCTGCTGCTGTTGTTTACCCTGACGACGGCGCCGGCGCGGGCCCAGTTTGGCGGCGGCGGCGATATGATGACCAAGATGGCCCCCATGCTCGAAATGATGAAGGCGAAGATGGGCAAACGCCGCTTCGCCATGGTGATGCAGACCGTCGGGCCGATGGCCAGCGGGATGATGGAAAACGGCGGCGGCGGCCTCGGCGGCATGATGGGCGGCGGCGGTTATGGCGGCATGCTCAGCAACGCCAGCGGGCAGATGATGACCATGGCTCCGCAGTTGATGAGCATGGCTCCACAGCTGATGCGCTTTGGCCGAGGCGGTCACCGTCGTCACCGGCGGCATTGATCGTCGCGGACTTGCTCGCCTTACGTCAGGAAAGCGCGGGGCGGATCTCCGGTACGGAGCCGCCCTTGGGTCCCCATCTTGTGAACACGACGCTTGCGGCGGACAGCGTGCCCAGCAGCACCATCGATGCCGCCGCGAGCCAGAAGAAATTCGCCGCGGTGGCGTCGTGCGACAGCAGCCACCAGCCGCCGACGCTCACAAACACAAGTCGGGCGGTCTGCGCCAGCACCGGCCCCAAAACCTTCGCGGCGCCCTGCGAGGAAAAATACATCGAGATCGACAGCCCGATGAACGCGTACATCGGAGCAACCGTCGAAAGATATTGCCGGCTGGCCGCACGCACGCCGGCATCGTGGGTGAAGATGTTGATCCAAAGGTCGGGAAAGATCGCGAAGACGGTGCCGACAAGGCCGACCGACGCGAACGAGATACTTCCCGCGGTCCATGCAATCCGTCTGGATCGCGCGACGCGCCCCGCGCCGATCGCCATCCCGATCATCGGCACCGACGCAACGCCGACCGCGAACGCAATCGACGTCAGCATGAATTCAAGACGCGCGCCGATCCCGTAGCCGGCGAGCACTTCGGTACCGAAGCCGGCCAGCATGTGCGTAAAAATCGTGACGGTCAGCACCGACTGTAGCGGCGAAAAACAGGCGACCGCGCCGACCTTGAGGATGTCGAAGAACATGGCGCGCTGAAATTTCAGCCCGACGAGGATCGGCTTGACACGCGCCCGGCCGGAAAAAATATACCAGGCCATGATAGACCCGTTGACTGTGTAGGCGATCAGCGATCCCGCGGCGACGCCGCGCATGCCGAATTGCGGTATCGGCCCGAGCCCTAGTCCGAGAATCCCGCCGAGCGTGATCTGGCACAGCGCCGAATTCAGGATCAGCAGCGACGGCAGTTTCATATTGCCGGTGCCGCGCACGATCGCGCCCATGGTGTTCAGGAGCCAGATCAGGATCGCTCCGCCGAAGAAAATCTGCACGTAGCCGACGGCGCGTGAAAGCACGTTGCCGCGCCCGCCAAGCAGCTCCAGCAGTGCGGGGCCGAAAACCAACATCCCGATCGTGAAGGTGAGCCCGAAGCACACTCCGATCAGCAGCGCATGCGAGGCCAGCATCGAGGCGCGCTCGACATCGCCGGCGCCCAAGGCCCGGGCGATCGCCGATGACACGCCGCCGCCCATCGCGCCGCCCGACATCGTCATGGTCAGGATCACGAACGGAAATACCAGCGCCATCGCGGCCAGCGATTCCGTGCCGAGCCTTCCGATGTAGGATGTTTCGGCAATGACGACGCAGGTGCCCGCACTGAGGGCGACCACGTTTGGCCACGCCAGCCGCAGCAAAGTCCGCAATATCGGGCCGTCCACCAGCGAATTTCGCCGCGGCGCTGCGATCGGCGGAAGCGGCTGCTCCTCACTGTCGGGAACGGGAAGTTCGGCGACGCCGATATCGGACATTTCTTTCCCTGATACCGCCGATTTGAGGGCCGGATACGTGCCGCGCGAGTCGATACTTCCTAGCATCGATCACGCCGCCCGCCATGCTCATCCGCGCATGGCGATCTGCGGAAAGACGGCAGGGAGCGCCGGTGAATTCAGCCAATGCGCCAGATAAATGGCGCAGCGCCGCCCACGGCCGGTTTCATGTCGACGGCGATGTGGCGTCCGCAACCGGCCGCGAGACCTTCAAACAGCCCTTCAAGCACCTTGGCACACGCCGGATGATAATCGGAGACGCCGTCCATCAGCTTCCAGCTCCGCTGCCTGATTTCGCAGACATCATCGGATTCGCCGGCATCGAAGTCATCATCCTGCGCGGCGAATAGCGCGCACAGGAATTCGTTGAACGCGTTTGCGTCTCCGCGGCCAACGCCGAGACCGCGCGCGATCTCATCGAAATGCTGCATGCCGATCAGCTTGCCCGTGATGTGGAGGAGATATCCGGCATCATCAGGCCCGAACAATTGCACCGCCACCGGCGCTGCGGTCCGGACATATTCCATCGCGTAGTTTCGATAGGCTTTTTCCAGGCGCGGCTTTGGCCAGCTTGAAACCGGCAGCGCCGGCGCCTTGGTCGCGTCGAAATCGGGCGCTTCGAGATGGCGCGCGAATACCAGACGCTGATCGAGTTCGAGCTCGTGGTCGTATTCGTAATAATAGCCTTCAAGGCCGTCCTGCCCATCGACGCTTTGCTTGGTGCAGACAAAACCCAGTTTCAGATTGTTCAGCGCTACGCCGTTGTTGGCATGCCATCCGCGCAGCATGGCGCGCGACACTTCGCCGGGCACGCCGCAGATCGCGGTGCCTTTCCAGATCCAGCGCGGCGGCGAATAGCGGATCCAGGCCTTGCGGTCCGACTCGTACATGTATTCGACGGACACGCCGCCGATCCAGTTCGAGAGATAATGGTATTGCGCCGCCGCGACCGCGGGCGGCAGGCCACTGAGGCCAAGTTTTGCCAGGCCGGGCAGAAACCGTTCCTGCTGCTGGCGGCGAAACACGGCAAACACGAACTCGGCCGCGGCCGCCGTGCCGCGCCGCGTCACCACCGTGAGAATGAGCCCGGTGAAATAGGCGTGGTAGAGTTCGGCGACGCTGCGCCACCGCAGCCATTGCGCCTCGCGCGCTTCGTCACCCGCCCCGGTCATCGCGTCCTTCCCTGAAGTTTCAGCGAATATACCGCCGCCGACCTCAAATCACACGAATTTCATAGGCGATTCTGAACGTTGATGCGGCCGCCGCATTGTAGTGCGGAATTGAAGGAGTGGATCATGCGCAAAATTTTCCTGCTGACGACGTGTATTGGAGCCTTGGCGCTTCCCCTCACCGGCTGCAACGATCCGCAGGATACCGTCACCGCGCAACAGAGTTTTGGCCCGTCGCCCACCCTGCCCGCCCCGGAAAAGTCGTGGCTTCCGACGGTGAACATCGCCACCGCCAAGGGGTGGCCGGACGGCGCCAAGCCGGTCGCCGCCAACGGCATGGCCGTCAATGCATTCGCCACCGGACTGGACCATCCGCGCTCGCTCTACGTTCTGCCCAATGGCGACGTGCTGGTCGCCGAAACCAATGCCCCGCCGAAGCCCGATGATTCCAAGGGCATCAAGGGCTTCATCATGAAGCAGGTGCAGAAATGGGCGGGCGCCGGCACGCCCAGCGCGAACCGCATCACGCTGCTGCGCGACGCCGACGGCGACGGCACCGCGGAAACCAAGAGCGTGTTTCTTTCGGGCTTGAACTCGCCGTTCGGCATGGTGCTGGTCGGTGAAGATTTCTATGTCGCCGATTCCGACGCCATCATGAAATTCCCCTATCACGAAGGCGACACCAAGATCACGGCAGCCGGAACCAAGCTGACCGATTTGCCCGCCGGCACGATCAATCATCACTGGACCAAGGATCTCACCGCCAGCCCTGACGGCGCCAAGCTCTACGCGACGGTGGGCTCCAACAGCAACGTCGCGAAAACGGCATCGAGGCGGAGAAGGACCGCGCCGGCGTGATGGAAGTCGACCGCGCCAGCGGAAAATCCCGCGTCTTCGCGTCCGGCCTACGCAACCCCAACGGCCCGTCGTTTCAGCCGCAGAGCGGTGCGCTGTGGGTCACCGTCAACGAGCGCGACGAACTCGGCAACGATCTGGTGCCCGACTACATGACGTCCGTGAAGGACGGCGGATTCTACGGCTGGCCTTACAGCTATTACGGCCAGCATGTCGACGTGCGCGTCGAGCCGCAACGTCCTGATCTCGTCGCCAAAGCCATCGTGCCGGACTACGCGCTGGGCGCGCACACCGCCTCGCTGGGGCTGACGTTCAACACCGGCAAGCTGTTTCCGGCTGACATGGCGGGCGGCGCCTTCGTCGGCCAGCACGGCTCGTGGAATCGCAAGCCCCGCGCCGGCTACAAGGTGATCTTCGTGCCGTTTGCCAACGGCATGCCGTCAGGCAAGCCACAGGACGTGCTGACCGGATTTCTCAACGACAGCGGCGACGCGCAGGGGCGGCCGGTCGGCGTCAAGATCGATAAGCAGGGCGCGCTGCTGGTCGCCGACGATGTCGGCAACGTGGTGTGGCGCGTGACGCCTTCGGCGAAATCAGCGGCGGTGAAGTAGCATGCCCTCATGGTGAGGAGCGCGCTCTTGCGCGCGTCTCGAACCATATGGATTGAACACGGCCATCCTTCGAGACGCGGCCGAGTGGCCGCTCCTCAGGATGAGGCTATACCCGAAAATGCTTGCTGAGCTTCAGGCCCTGCGCCTGATAGTTCGAGCCGATCTTCTGGCCGTAGAGCGCATCGGGCCGCGCCAGCATTTTCTCGTACACCAGCCGTCCGACGATCTGGCCATGTTCGAGAATGAACGGCACTTCGCGCGAGCGCACCTCGAGCACGGCGCGCGATCCCTGCCCGCCCGCCCCGGCGTAACCAAAACCCGGGTCGAAGAACCCGGCATAGTGCACGCGAAATTCACCGACCAGCGGATCGAACGGCACCATTTCCGCGGCATAATCCGGCGGCACCTGCACGGCTTCCTTTGACGCCAGAATGTAGAACTCGCCGGGATCGAGGATGAGGCTGCCGTCCGGCCCGCGCGGAAATCGCCTCCCAGAAATCCTCGACGGCGTACCCGGCGCGGCGATCGATATCGACCACGCCGGTATGGCGCTTGGCGCGATAGCCGACGAATCCGCTGGCGTTTTCACCGGACAGATCGACGCTCAGCGCCACGCCCGCGACGAGGTCGGCGTCATCGGCATCGACCAGCCGCTCCAGTTCATGCAGCGCTTCGAGCTCGTCCACATCGAGAATGGCGTCGCCGGTGCGAAAGCGAACCTGCGACAGCCGCGATCCCTCGCGCAGCAGCACGGGAAATGTTTTCGGACTGATCTCGGCATAAAGCGGGCCGTGATAACCGGCGCCGATCATGTCGAACCGCCGCGTGCCGTCGGCGATCACCCGCGTGAACACGTCGAGCCGCCCGGTCGAGCTTTTGGGTTAGCGGCGGCGACGATTTCCGGCGGCAGCGCGAGGCTCTCCAGCAATGGCACGATGTAGACGCAGTTGGTCTCCAGCACCGCGCCATCGCTGAGGTCGATTTCGTGCAGCTTTAGCTCATCGATGCGCTCGGCCACCGTCGCACCGGGTCCCGGCAGAAAGCTCGCGCGCACGCGGTAGGCGATATCGCCGAGCCGCAGGTCGAGGCTCGCCGGCTGGATCTGGCTCTCGACGAATGGGTACGCCGGCAGAATAAGCCCGGCATCCGCCATCGCCGCGATCATGCGGTCGGGCAGAATGCCATTGGCGTCGGGCTGAAGCGAAAACGGCACGATAAGTCCTTCGGGCGCTAACGCCCTGCAAACCGGTAGTTTTACCGGTTATCCGATGGTTGGCTTGACGGAAAGAGCGCGCGGGACTAACAGAATAATTATCCCGTGGTGATTTGAGCCGGCCGGCTTGCAGCCACGTTAAATAAGTCGCTAAACAGGCCGGGGACACGTGTGATCCCGGCTTGTGGAAATTTTTCCAGGCCGGTTTTTTTGTGACCATTTTCGGTGGTCGCGATGGAGGTCACATGTCTAACGCTAACGCGTCATCAACCGCGAATTATCGTCCCGAAACCCGGCTCGTGCATTCCGGCACGCTGCGCTCGCAATTCGGCGAAACATCGGAATCGCTGTTTCTCACGCAAGGGTTTGTCTACGACACCGCCGAACAATGCGAAGCGCGCTTCAAGGGCGACGATCCCGGCTTTCTGTATTCGCGATTTTCCAATCCCACCGTCTCGATGTTCGAGCGGCGCATGATCGAACTCGAGGGCGCGGGCGCGGCACGCGCCACCGCCACCGGCATGGCCGCGGTAACCGCTGCGATCCTCGCGCCGCTCAAAACCGGCGATCATGTCGTGGCGGCAAAGGCGATGTTCGGCTCCTGCCGCTATGTGGTGGAGGATCTGCTGCCGCGCTACGGCATTCAATCGACGCTGGTCGACGGCCTCGATCTCGATCAGTGGCGCAAGGCGATGCGGCCAAACACGCGCAGCTGTTTCTTGGAAAGCCCGACCAATCCAACGCTCGACGTGCTCGACATCGGCGCCATCGCCGAGATCTCACATCAGGCCGGTGCGCGGCTGATCGTGGATAATGTCTTTGCGACCCCGATGTGGCAGAGCCCGCTGTCGCTCGGCGCCGACGTGGTGGTTTATTCCGCGACCAAACACATCGACGGCCAGGGCCGCTGCCTCGGCGGCGTGATCCTGTCGTCGGAGAAATTCATCGCCGAGCACATCCATACCTTCTTGCGCCAGACCGGCCCGGCAATGTCGCCATTCAATGCCTGGGTACTGCTGAAAGGACTGGAAACGCTCGCGATCCGCGTGCGGGCGCAGACTGAAACGGCGGCGGCCATTGCCGACGCGCTGGCGCAACACCCGAAAATTTCGCGGCTGATCTATCCCGGCCGCGCCGATCATCCGCAGGCGGCGACCGTAAGTAAGCAGATGCGCGCGGGATCGACGCTGGTCGGGTTCGAGGTGGCGGGCGGCAAGGCGGCCGCGTTCCGTTTTCTCAATGGGCTGAAACTCTCGCGGATCTCGAACAATCTCGGCGATGCCAAGAGCCTCGTGACGCATCCGGCGACGACGACGCATCAGCGCCTCCCCCTCGAAGCCCGCGCCGAACTCGGCATCAGCGAGGGCTTTGTGCGGTTCTCGGCCGGTCTCGAACACCGCGACGATCTGATCGAGGACATGGTTGCGGCGCTGGAGCAGGCGTGAGGCTCCACAATGCAGCGTCGTCCTCGCGAACGCGGGGACGACGTGGATGGTGTCTCGCGCTTCGCCGAACGCCGCTGCCTCACATCGGCCGATAGGTCTTCACGTCCGCCGGTACGTTGATGCCGAGCTTGATCTGGCCGACCGACTTGATGATGTCGTCGCCAAGCAGTTGCGCGAAGCACGCGTAGCCCCAGTCGTTCATGTGCAATCCGTCGGCGGTCACGAACGCATCGAAGGCAAGCGAGCGGTCTTCGTGCCACTCCTTCATCACCTCGAAGCGTGGGAAGATTCCGGTGTGCCTGATGTCGGCGACCTTCTTCAAAATTTGCACCATCTTGCTGGCGCTTTCGGCCTTTGCCGTGACCGCCGGGGAATATTGGGGATCGACCAGCACCACATCGGCCCCCGCGGCCTGAATCTGCTCAACGCCCTGTTCCACCAGCTTGGCGGTTTCCGAAGGGTCGAGATTGCGCAACACGGCGTTGGTCCCGACCTGCCAGATCACCAGATCCGGCTTCATATCGAGAACCCCGGTCTGCAGCCGTTTCATCATCTCGGGCGCATCGTCGCCGCCATGCCCGCGATTGACCACGGTGATGTCGGCGCCCGGATATTGCCGATGCAGCTGCGCCGCCAGGCGGTTCGGATAGGTGAATTCCGGCGAGGTACTGCCGAATCCGGTGGTCGACGAACTGCCGAATGCGACGATGACAACCGGCTCGCCTGCAACCAGCTTGCTGGCGACATGCGGCAACGATCCCATCGACTTGCGGCCGCCTTTCGGCGGCAGGCAGGGCACGCGGCTGAAGATGTCACCGGCCGTTTTCGCCACCTCCTTCACCTTTTCGATCGCCTTGGTGGCAAGGCTCTTCTGTGCAGGATTCGCAGGGCCGGCCGACGCGACATTGCCGGCGCTCGCTGCGCTTGTCGTTGCCGGTGCGGGATCAGACGTAGCTTGCGAGGGCGTGCTCTGCTGAGCGGCTTGCGCGCAGGCCGGCAGTCCCCAGCTAAGCGCCAAAAGCAGGTATCCCGATAAAACCGACGCGAGTGGAAATCTCTTGTTGGCCAGGCGGCCGCGTAAAACCGTCAACGCTGTGTCCTCAATTCTGTTGGATTGATATGGGCCGCATCGATCACGAATGTCGATAGCGCGCGGCCGAGGCAATCGTGCACGCGTTTCGCCAGGTCGAGACCGTGGGAGGTGCTGAACAGGTCGAAATCGCCCTGTTCATTCCAGTGGCGCATTACGGCGAACCGGTCGAACAGCGGAACGTCGTACTGTTGCGCTACCGCACGCATATTATCTAGGTATGGAACCGCGGAAATCATCGTCTCGGTGCGCGGGCTATATTGCAGATTCATTAAAATTACATCGGTTCCAGCCTTTTGCAGCGCGACAACGCCCGCGTCGATGGCCGTGTGAAAATCGTCGATGTCGACAGAACGAACCGCATCCACGGTGCCGGTTTGCCAGATTACGAGGGCCGGCTTCTTTTGCTCCATCAGCTTGTCGAAACCGGCGGCCATTTCCTCCGCGGTCTTCTTGACCTGGACCTCAACCGCGACGTTAACCGATATCGTCGGCAGCTTGTCGCGAAGTATCGCCTCCAGACGCGCCGGATATGCCGCATTGGGCGAGGTCTCGATCGTGGAAGACCTGCTGCCTATCACGAGGACGTCGAGCTTCCGGGCATTTTTGACAGCATCGGCAACCTTCGGCAGCGAGCTATCGCTCGAAAGCAGATAGGCCGGAACTTCACAGGTTGCAGGCGCATCCTCGGCGCGCACGGGAGCAGCGACCAGAATGGCCAGCGCCAGGCCCAAAATGGCCTTCATGATCCCCCTCCCGCCAGATCAGCATCGCCGCCGGTGTTTTTTGCTCGCACACCCTTCGCGGCCACTTGCTTATACCATGAGAACACCCACGCCGCCGTGGACATAATGATTATTCCGGAAACACTGATAACGAAATGCATGCCGGCCCCACCGGAAACCTCAGCCAGCACGAAATGCCCGGCGAAGGCCAGAAACACGCCGAGGCAGAAAATTTCCAGCGAGTGCTGGCCGCAAAGAATTAACGGCCGCAGCCACGGGGATTTCAATCCCGGCCAATCCTTGCGCAGGAAGCGTACCGTGATGGCAGCGAGCGCCAGGAAATGCGCGAATCGCAGCACATCGAGGTCGGTTTTGTCGATCGGATACATCCATTGCTCGATCCGGCGCGGCATCAAATGGTACATCTGCGGAATATACCAGGTGAGCGTGACCCAGAACGCCCCCAACAGATAAGCGATGCAAATCCACAGCGTGATCCGCGACGACAGCACCCGCGACATGCGCCTGGCGCCGCCGAGAGCGCACCACGCACCGAACACGAACAATAGCTGCCAGGCAAACGGATTGAAGGCCCAAACGCCGTTGGGATACGCGGGCAGAGAGAGGTCGAACTGCCAGGTAAGCGCGTACAGAACGACCGATAGCCCCAGCGTGACGTCGGCTCGCCACTTCATCAGCCACAGGATCGGCGGCAGAAAAAACATCAGCACGATGTAGAGCGGCAGCACGTCCATATTGACGGGGCGGAATTTCAACAGCAACGCCTGAACGATGGTGACATCGGGCTGCTTGAGGAAATCGAGAATTCCCATCTCTTCGGAGTACAGCGGATTTTCGAAACTGGTGGCGACGTAGGATATCTCGGCGAGAAAGATCGTGAACAGAAACACGTGCGCGACATAAATCTGCCAGACCCGCTTCAGGATGCGCGCGGTCGCCACCACAAAGCCTGACTCAAGCATCGCGCGGCCATAAACGAACGCCGCCGTGTAGCCCGAGATGAAAATGAAAATTTCGGTGGCGTCGCTGAAACCGTAATTGCGGATCGTCAACCACGTCAGGATGTTGGGAGGCAGGTGATCGATGAAGATCAGCCAGAGCGCCAGACCGCGAAACAGGTCCAGCCGCAATTCGCGCTCCGCACGCGCGACCGGAAAGGAAATAGCGACAGCGGGAGCCGCCGGCGCGTCGGTCGCCGCCCTCTCCAACGTTGCACCCGCCGCGGCGGGTCCAGTCATTTGATCAACAACAGAACTCATATGGTCCCGGCCGGACTTGTCGGTATCGCGCGTTCATGCGAGCCGCATGATAGCTTGCGCGTCAGGTTGCAAGCAAATTTGGCAATGCGGTGGAATATTGCCGGTATAATTTGAACCGTGTTGAAAGACCAACGGCTGCGGCACGCGGCCATTGTCCCAGTTGGTTGCAGCAACGTTTTTGCGGTAGGATAACGGCGTCTTTGAAAGCTCGCTGCCGATGTACCGCGCCATTACCCGTCAGATCGAAGTTACCGTCCAGCCGAGCTTCCTGCCGGAACTGTTCGTCGATCGAGAAACGGGAGTATTTCTGGTCCTACACCATCATGATCACCAATTCCGGCAAGGAGACGGTTCAGCTGCAAACTCGCCATTGGATCATCACCGACGCATCGGGTCACCGGCAGGAAGTCCGCGGCGAGGGCGTGGTCGGCGAACAGCCTGTGCTGGCGCCTGGCGAACACTTCAAATACACCAGCCGCGTGCCGCTGCCGACGGCGTCCGGCATCATGGCCGGCCGCTATCAGATGGTCACCGAAGGCGGCGAACAGTTCGAGATCGACGTGCCCGCGTTCTCGCTCGACAGCCCGGACAACGAGCGGACGTTGAACTAAGTTGAAACGTGCAAAATCATCTCGTGCGTTGGTATCGCGCACCGCGCCGTCGGCTGTTTCCGGCCGGCACAATCGTCTCGAGCACGCTTGCGGTTCAAACATCGGGCGCCGGTTTTAGCGATCTCACCGCCGAGACGAGAGAGTTCGTGCAGGATGCTTCCGCGCAGGAAGGTTTTGTGACGCTGTTCATCCGTCACACCTCGGCATCACTAACGATACAGGAAAATGCCGATCCATCGGTGCTCGACGATCTGATGACGGCGCTGGACCGGCTCGCTCCGGAAGATGCTGGATGGACCCATGACGCCGAAGGCCCCGACGATATGCCCGCCCATATCAAGACGATGCTGACGGCAACGACGCTTCAGATTCCGGTTCTCAACGGCAAGCTGGCGCTGGGGACCTGGCAGGCGATCTACCTGATCGAGCATCGCAGCGAACCGCACCGCCGCGAGATCGTGCTGCAGTTCGTCGGAAGCACTCGCTAACAGAATGGCCTCTCGAATGCCTTGGGATGCACATGAGTTCACCGATTTGGACGCCCATCGCAGGGCTATTCCACGGCCATGCTGCAATGCACAAGACCGCTAATTAACCGCCTTGCCGCGGGGTAGTATTGGGTGCTTGCAACGCGGCGTTCGGCAGAGGACACTTGCAGGCGAAAACTTTGGTTTGTATCCCGCCACAAACGGTCGCGGGTTCACCGCAACCGCATCGCAAGAAATTATGAACCCTGCTGTCAGCACGCATCTTGTCATTGCCGACGACCATCCGCTTTTTCGCGATGCTTTGCGGCTGGCGGTCGCGACCGTCTTGCCCTCGGCAAAAATCGACGAAGCCGGTTCGTTCGACGAACTGACGGCGTTACTCACAAAAGTATCCGACATCGATCTGATTTTGCTCGATCTGACGATGCCAGGAATTAGCGGTTTCTCAGGTCTTATTTATCTGCGCGCGCAGTATCCGGCGATCCCGGTCGTTATCGTATCCGCCAGTGATGACATTGGGACTATTCGTCGTTCGCTGGATTTTGGCGCGTCCGGCTTCATTCCGAAACGTTTCGGCGTCGATACGCTGCGTGACGCCATTCTGAAAGTGATGGATGGCGACGTCTGGATTCCGTCCGACGTTGACCTGTCCTCCGCCGACGATCCCGACATGACGCGGCTGCGCGATCGTCTGGTGACGTTGACGCCGCAGCAGGTGCGCGTGCTGATGATGCTGTCGGAGGGTCTGCTGAACAAGCAGATCGCCTACGAACTCGGCGTCTCCGAAGCGACCATCAAGGCTCACGTATCGGCAATTCTACAAAAACTTGGCGTCGAGAGCCGAACCCAGGCCGTCATTGCCGCAGCAAAGATTGCCGGCAGCCAATGGCGCCAGAGCGAACCATCGTCGCAATAACAGCGTCTATTCGGCCGCCACCATTTGCCGGGTGCGCCATTGTCCAAGCAGAGCACGCAACGACGCCGGCTTTAGCGGTTTGCTGAGCACCGCGATCTTGTCCTGCTGCGCCGCGGTTCGCACATGGGGGCTACGATCGGCCGTGATCAGGATCGCCGGAATGTCTTCTCCGAACCGATGGCGAATATCCCGAATGGCCGCGATACCGTTGCCACGGTCCAGATGATAATCGACCAGCAGACCAGCGACGGCTACGCCAGCCGCCTCGATCGCTTCGATCGCCGCGTCCGGATCGGTCACCGCGATCACCTTTGCGTCCCATGACGTCAACAGTGTCTTCATGCCATCCAGGATCGCCAGATCGTTCTCGATACAAACGATAAGGGTGCCGCTCATCGGCGTCTTCGACAAGGGAGTCGTGCTGGTCACCGCGGAAGTGAAAGTGATGGTTTTCGCAATCGGAACCGTGACCGAGAAGAACGAGCCACCGCTGGCATTGGCATCCAGCGCGATGCCGTGATTCAGAACCCGCGCGAGCCGCTCGACGATTGACAGGCCCAATCCAAGGCCGCGCGCGATCCGAGCCCCCTGCTCGAGCCGATGAAACTCCTTGAAGATTTCGCCGCGCTTGAGAACGGGGACGCCAACGCCGGTGTCATAGATGCCTATTTGCAGTGATTGCCCGCGCCTTCGACAGCCGACCAGTACTCTGCCTTTCGGCGTGTATTTGATGGCGTTCGAAATCAGGTTCTGCAGCAGCCGGCGCAACAACAGCCGATCGGACTCTACCGGCAGCGAGCATGGCACGAATATCAGATCGAGCGCCTTGGCGCGTGCGACCGGCGCAAATTCGATTTCCACTGCGCGCAATAGATCGCCGATACGAAAGCTGGTGATCGACGTTGTCATGGCTCCGGCGTCCAGGCGGGAGATATCAAGAAGTGCGCCGAGGATTTCTTCGATCGCTTCCAGCGAGTCGTCGATGTTTTCGACAAGCCGCGAGTCTTCGCCGCCGCTTTGGCGCTCCACAAGGCTTGTCACGTAAAGCCGCGCGGCGTTCAGCGGCTGCAGGATGTCGTGGCTTGCCGCCGCGAGAAAGCGAGTCTTTGAGATACTGGCATCCTCAGCCGTACTTTTCGCGCGCGCCAGTTCGGAGTTGAGGCGCGTCAACTCCTCCGTGCGGTCACGAACGCGCTTTTCCAGCGAGGCATTCGCCCGCTCGAGCGCCTCTGCCGCCTCGAAGCTCGGCGTAACATCGGAAAAGGTAATGACCAGTCCGCCGCCCGGCATTCGATTGGTGCGAACCTCGATAACTAAATGGCGGTCTGAAAGATGCTCGAGGTATGGCTCGCCTTCGGTGGTGTATGCGTTCAGGCGCATATTCATCAAAGCTTCACTGCCTCTGAGGTCGGGCGAACTCCGTGGCGCCCATGAAGCCGAGAATTTCGCGCAGCGGAATCCCGATCTGCACAAGGTGTGGCGGCAGAGCCAGAATTTCCCCGAATTGCCGGTTGGAGCAGATCAACTGCAGTTCGGTATCGAACACGGCGATGCCTTGCCGCACATGATTTAGTGCGGTCTGAAACATCTCACGATTGAAATGCAGCGCCGCATGCGAGTCATCCAGGAGTTTAAGTGCTGCCTTGGCAGAGACGGTACGCTGGCGCAGCAGCAGCGACATCACCAGACGCGACGACGCCGCCCCGATCGAGGACGCGATGAGATGCTCGGCGTGCTGCAGTAATTCGAAATCGGCCGGCGCGGCCGGTTCAAGACTGACACGGTGGCTGGCCGCGAAAGCTTCGAAGGATTCACGCGCACGTTCAGGGCCCAGATACTGGGCTACGGTAGCAAGAATATCCTGCACGGTCACGGCGGCGCGCCCGCGCCTGAACGCGGGCGTCATCGGCGTGAGTTCGTTCGGAACGAAAATTTCAGCCTGCAGCCGTTCGATTGACGAGGGCCGACCCAGCAGGGACAACGCAACATAAGTCAGGATGTTGAGTGAAAGACTCCACAACACGCCGTGCATGAGGGGCGGCAAATCCGCGCCAAACAGCGCCTGCGGGCGCAGCGCTTCGATGCCGAACGGGCCATGCGCAAGCAGCAACAGGCCGGCACTGCTTGTGTCCATGAAGCTTGGCAGAAACAGCGTGTACAGCCACATCGAGAACCCGACGAGCATGCCGCCAATCGCGCCGGCCGCGGTTCCGCGTCGCCACGTCAGTCCGCCAAAAAACGCCGGAGCAAACTGCGCAATTGCCGCGAACGACAGCAGGCCGATCGCGGCGAGCTGCGTATTGCCCAAGGCGCGATAATAAAAATAGGCCATCATCATGATGGCAAAAATCGCGTAGCGACGAACCTTGAGGAGGAAGTTGCCGAAGTCCTTGCCGCCGGACCGCGATTCCGGACTGCGCTTCAGAACCAGTGGTACGACGATATCATTGGAAACCATGATCGACAGCGCGACGCATTCCACGATCACCATGGCGGTCGCGGCCGATAGTCCTCCGATGAATACCGCGACGCTGAGTAACGCCGAGTTCGCTTCCATCGGCAGCGCCAGCACGTACATATCGCTATCGACAGCGCCGAACGGAAACTTCACAAGGCCCGCCAGCGCGATTGGGATCACGAATAGATTGATCGCAACCAGATAGAGCGGAAACAGCCAGCGGGCGCGCCCGACCTCGTCATCGCTGGAATTTTCAACGACGCTCACGTGAAACTGACGCGGCAGCAGCATGATCGCGCAAAACGACAACAGCACCATGGTCAGAAAATTGCCGAGCGATGGCGTATAGCTGATTGCCCGTACCGCCTCCGGGGTTTTCATGGCGCGTTCGATCAGTTCGACGGGCCCGAACATCCAGAACGTGACGAATGCACCTGCGGCGATAAATGCCACCAGCTTGACGATCGATTCGGTTGCGACCGCCAGCATCAGACCGTGATGATGTTCTGTGGCATCGGTTTGGCGCGCGCCAAATAGCACGGCGAAGACCGCCATCGTCAATGTGACGACGAGAGCAATGTCACCCACAATCGGTATGGCGGAGAAAGCCTGGTCTTCGCTCAGGATTGTTTCCAGCGACGATGCCACGGCCTTCAGCTGAAGCGCGATGTAAGGCACGGAACCAACGATCGCGATTAGCGCGACCATGGCCGCTACCGCCTGGCTCTTGCCGTACCGCGCGGCAATGAAGTCGGCAATCGACGTGATGTTCTGTGATTTCGCCAACTTGATAACACGCCGCAACAACGGCGTGCCTAACGCAATCATCAAAATGGGACCGATATAGATCGCGAGAAAATCGATGCTGGTGCGGGTTGCGAATCCGACCGAGCCAAAAAAGGTCCATGACGTGCAATAGATTGCCAGCGACAACGGATAGATGAAGGCACTGGCGCGGCTGCGCTCGAAAGGCGACAGGCGAT
This sequence comes from uncultured Alphaproteobacteria bacterium, assembly GCA_963723625.1. Lineage (GTDB taxonomy): Bacteria > Pseudomonadota > Alphaproteobacteria > Rhizobiales > Xanthobacteraceae > Bradyrhizobium. The sequence continues at coordinate 255,310 of CAVRRK010000008.1, read as the reverse complement.
CGCCGTAGCTGGCGATCAAAAACAGGAAGCCGATGTAGCCGAAGGCGGCGGCAATCACCCCCCAGTCGTGCAGCATCGCGATTGCTCCCTAACGATCGCAGAACGCTTTTTTAGGGGCGCCCGCGTCGCATGTAAGCTTATAGGCCAATTGAGCCCGCAAGGCACCCGTGGAGCGGCAGTTCGCGGGCCGCGGGAGGCGCTATTCGGCGGCCAGAGATCTTTCCCGAAGCGGCAATTCGAGACGCTCCCAGACCTGCAGCAGCGCTTCCGCAAGCCGGTCGATCAGGCCGTCGTCGTGATACGGCGAGGGCGTGATCCGCAAGCGTTCGGTGCCCTTGGCGACGGTCGGATAGTTGATCGGCTGAATGTAGATGCCATGCTCCTGCAGAAGAATGTCGCAGGCCTGCTTGCAGCGGTCGGGATCGCCGACGAAAAGCGGCACGATGTGCGTATCGCTCGACATCACCGGCAGGCCGGCCGAGGTGAGGATAGCCTTGACTCGGGCGGCGCGATCCTGATGGCGCTCGCGCTCCCAGCTCGAAGTCTTCAGGTGCCGGATCGCCGCGGTCGCTGCCGAGCAGATTGCCGGCGGCAGCGAGGTCGTGAAGATGAAGCCCGGCGCATACGATCGCACGGCATCGACGATATCGGCGCTCGCGGCAATGTAACCGCCGAGGCAGCCGAACGCCTTCGCCAGGGTGCCTTCCAGGATATCGATGCGATGCATGACGCCGTCACGCTCCGCAATGCCGCCGCCGCGCGGACCGTACATGCCGACCGCATGAACTTCATCGACATAGGTCATCGCCCCGTAACGCTCGGCCAGATCGCAGATCTTCGCCAGCGGCGCGATGTCGCCATCCATCGAATAAAGGCTTTCGCAGACGATCAGTTTGGGACGCTCAGAACCGGCGGCGCGCAGCAGTTCCTCGAGATGCACCATGTCGCTGTGCCGGAACACCTGCCGCTCGCATCCGGATTGGCGGATGCCCTCAATCATCGAATTGTGGTTGAGGGCATCTGACAGGATCAGGCAATTGGGAATTAGCTTGCCGATGGTCGCGATGCCGGTCTGGTTCGAGACATAGCCGGACGTGAACAACAGCGAAGATTGCTTGCCGTGCAGGTCTGCCAATTCTTGCTCAAGCTGGACCAATGGATGGTGCGTGCCCGCAATATTGCGCGTTCCCCCAGCGCCTGTTCCGACCCGTGTTGCGGTCTCAACCAGCGCCCCGAGAACTTTCGGGTGCTGCCCCATCCCGAGATAGTCGTTGGAGCACCAGATCACGACGTTGCGTGGCCCCTTCGGGGAATGCCATGTCGCATGCGGAAAACGGCCCGCGATCCGTTCGAGATCGGCAAAAACGCGGTACCGGCGCTCGTCGTGAAGACGGTCGAGAGCGCTAGCGAAGAACTTGCTGTAATCCATCGTCAAACCCGTAACTGGAACCGGTCAGCTACGCCGTTTTAGAGCGTTTCCAGGTTTGATGTCGAGCCGCAATTAGTCATCGCAGGGCCGCGGAATGCGGTCCATCCGGCAATCGAATTCGAGATATGAGACGATATCGGTTATGCGGCCTTGAAGTGCAGCATCCCGTCGATCTCCTCGGGCGTAAGTCGCCCTTCATTCAGCATGTAATTGACATGCGCGATCAGTTCGCCGGCGGCGAAGCCCATCTGATGCACGTCCAGTACGTGCTTGTGGAATACCACCGGCACTAATTGCGCGGACGTCTTCGGCGACTGACGGCAGGCCTCCGCAATCAGCCCGCAACGTTCTTCATGATGATCCGCCAATTGCTTGATGCGGGTCTTCAACCCGTAAAACGGCACCCCGTGCCCCGGCAGCACGAGAACATCGTACGGCAGCGTGGTAGTAAGGCTCGCCAGAGAGGCAAGGTACTCGCCGAGCGAATTCTGGCCGGGCTCCACCGCCCAAACGCTGACATTAGGCGAAATCTTGCTCAGCACCTGATCCGCCGACAGGAACAGCTTGTCGGCCGCGCAATACAGCATCACCTGATCGAGCGCATGACCGCCGCCGGTGATCACTCTGAAGCGGCGCGTGCCGATCGAGATTTCGTCGCCGTGCGAAATACGCTGATACGATGCAGGCAGAACGGATACGCGCTTGAGGTAGTCCTGACCACGGCCGAGCAATTTGTCGGTCAGATTCTCGTCCATGCCGTGACGCCGGAAAAACAGCCGCTGCGCCTTTCGGCGCTCTTCTGTGCCGCGGTTCTGATGATAGATCGATTGCAGATATTCGACCTGCGACATCACGAGCGGACAGTTGAAGCGCTCCACGATCCATCCGGCCAAACCGACGTGATCGGGATGCGAATGGGTCACGATCAGCCGCGTGATTTTGACGTGAGCGAGAGGACCTTCGAACAGCGTCGTCCAGGCAGCGATGGACTCCTCGTTGCCGAAGCCGGAATCCACCATGGTCCAACCCTCGCCATCGGCGAGCAGATAGATGTTCACGTGATTGAGCCGGAACGGCAGTTTCAGCCGGACCCACAACACGCCGGGCATCACCTCGACTACCTGCTCCGGACCGGGATGATTCTCCCAGGGATATCGCAGGCCATCGACAGGCGATTGGATGGGTTTGGTGCTTGAATGCATTTTTCGGTTCGCAATTTTCGCTATCGGCTTAGCGGTACATGCGGCGCTGCGCCAGCCGAAATTCATCGCCGATTCGGCGAAACATGGTGCGATCGGCGGCTTAACAAAAAAAGGCCGGCGCGAGGCCGGCCTTTTTCTACTGATTTGGATCAGACGCCTATCAATAGCGGGCGGCGACCGGACCACCCAAATTGAAGCGGTAGTTCAGGCCGGCCTTGATGACGTGCTCTTCGTCACGATAGTTGCCGGATGCCCCAGCCCCAAAAGTGGTGCTGATGTTGCGGTCGAAGTCGTAGTACATGTACTCAACCTTGGCCGACCAATTCTGGGCGAACATGTATTCCAGACCGCCACCGAGGGTGTAACCATCGCGGCTGCCGCGGCTAAAGCCGGTTATCGGCGCGCCGGCGAAATTCATGGTGTCGCTGCTGTCGGAATAAGCATAGCCGCCCTTGAAGTACAGCATCGCCGGGCCCCAGGTGTAACCGAGACGACCGGTGACGGAGCTGATTTCGCGGCGGTTGCTGTTGAAGGCGAAGCCTGTTCCGACGAAGTTGTTGTTGTTGTCGCTTCCAAGCCAGCTGTACTGACCTTCGACACCGAGCACCCAGTTGGGGGCGAACTGATAGTCATAACCAGCCTGCACACCGCCGAGGAACCGGCCGTTGTTGCCGCTGCCGTTGCCGTCGGTGAAGCCACCGGGTCCGCCAAAGATATTGCTGTTGTCGTTGAAGGCGCCGCCGAGATGGCCGCCGATGTAGAAACCGGTCCAGCTGTAAACCGCCGCAGGAGCCATCGCCGGGGCCTTGTTGTAGTAGGTGCGGGCGCCGAGATCGGCAGCAAGCGCTGGCGCTGTCGCGCCGACAACGATGAGGGCGACGCTGGCGAGTAGATACTTCTTCATTAGATTCTCCAGGTATTGAGTCCACGAAGCCGCACGCCGGCTCCGTCGTGAGGCCTGTGCTTAGGGAAGATCAGAAAAAAAAGCTGTCACCAATAGGTCACACGCAGCGACATACGACCGTATTGGAAAGATCAAATTTGCCTTGCTTAATAAAGACATAATAAATTCTAAATGAATCCTTAATCAGTAACGGAAAATTTATTGGGGAACCGGGTTCCGAGCCTACCGATAGGGTTCCCCTGCTTCTGAATGTGTCTGCCAGCGTACATTAACCTAATGTAATCTTGCGAACACTTAAGCGGAAGAGTGAGATTCGTCCGACAGGCTCCGCAATATGTCGGGAATCTCACCCGGGATTTCACGTGCGAGCAGACCAAAGGTGCCGTTCCTTTTGGCAAGCCGACGTCCCGCCTCTCCATGCAAGTATACAGCCCATTGCGTCGCAAGCGTTGGGGAAGCTCCCCTTGCGAGCAATCCGGCAACAATGCCAGCCAAGGTATCGCCCGACCCCGACGTCGCCAGTGCGATCGAGCCGTGATCGCACAGCCAGGCGTCGCCATTGGGGGCGACGATGTGCGTGCTTGCGCCCTTCATGGCCACAACGGCCTGCAGACGGTCCGCTGCCCGCCGCGCGGCCTTCAGGGGATCCGCCTCGATCTCGGAACGTTCAACACCGAGAAATTTTGCCATCTCGCCGGAATGCGGGGTGACGACGATCCGCCCCGCGTGCTTGGCAAGCACCTCTCTCTATTTTCGGCAGGCAGGTGAAAGCTGCCGCATCTAGCACGAACGCGGACCTATCGATCCTTTGCATAAGCTCGGAGGTCAGCTTCCCGACCGCGTCATCGTCCATCATCCCAGGACCGATCAGGATCGCATCGCAACCTGACGCCAGTTCGGCGAGACGTGTTGCGCTCGACGGATCGATTCCGCCCGATGGTGTCTCGGCGCAGCCGATCACCATGGCTTCCGGCATCGCCATGCCAAGATGCGGCGCAACAGACTTGCACGTCGCGATCTGGAGTATGCCGGCTCCCGCGCGCAACACGCTGAGCCCCGCGAGCAATGCCGCGCCCGGTACCTCCACACTTCCCGCAATAACAAGGACGCGGCCGCGCTGCTGTTTGTCGCCCGCGTGATCCGGATTGGGCAGCGGATTGGCGCGAAGGAAATCCGCGGTGACTTCTAGTAAATTCATCGGGCGGCAACATTCGCATCGGGACTGGATGTTACGGGAGCCCCTTCCCGTTCCAGCGGTGCGACGAAATTGTACTTTTGCAGCACAAGATCGCCGATGTTGCCTTCGCGCGGCTCGAACGCATATTCGGTGACGGCGCAATTGGCCACGTCACCTTGGGCGTCGATCGCGAGGATGGTTTGCTCGTCCATGGTCTCGAGCAGGTAGCGCATGCAGAGCACCACGACCTGGTGTGCAACGATCAGCACGCGCTTGCCGCCATAATGCAGGCTTGTGGTATCGAGCACGCTGCGCAACCGAAGGATGACATCGCACCAGCTCTCGCCCGCCGGCGGTCGGAAGTAGAATTTGCCGAGCAAGGCTCGTGCTGCGGCATGCTCGGGGAAGCGCTGCTCGATGCCCAAGCGCGTCAAGCGGTCAAGAATGCCAAACTCCTTTTCCCGCAAACGCTCGTCGATTACGAATCCCGGGAAGTCGGCGCAGACCCCGCCGGCGTCCTCTACCGCTTGTGCGGTTCGTCGCGCGCGCAAATAGGGGGATATCAATACGATCTCAGGACGCTCGTTCGCCGGCATCGCAGCAAACCAGCGGCCTAACGCCTGCGACTGCTGTTCGCCGAGCGCGCTGAGAGGCACATCCACATCGCGGCCGCCGATATCGATATCGGCGCTTCCTGCCGCGTGCGCCGCATCGCGCGCGACGTTGCCGGCGCTCTCGCCGTGACGCACGATCCAAAGTTTTTGCGGCCAGTTCTGATTCAAAGTTTCATTGCCTTACAAGAAAACGCGCCCACCATAACGCGGGCGCGTTCCTATTCGTAGGTTCGACTCAATTACTTCTTGAGGTTCTGCGCCATCTCCAGATGATGCTTCAGGGTCGGGAGGGTTTTCCCGGCCCAATTTTTCAGATCGGCATTGTCTCCGCCTTTGGCGTAGCGCTCGAACAACGACACTGCATCCTTATGGGCATCGACCTGCATCGAATTGAAATCGGAGCTGAAGTCCTTGCCGCTCTCGCCCTTGAGCTTGTCGAGTTTGCTCTGATGCGAGCTATCAAGCGAAGTGGGCAAATCCGCCTTGACCTTGCCGCTGCTGACCATCCCCTTGAGTTCGGTGCTGGTCTTGGTGTGATCCGTGACCATTTGGGACGCGAAGGATTTTTCAGCCGCGTTACCCTTGTCCTGCCCGAGTTGGTTCGACTGGATCTCGAACATGTCGCTGATCGCGACTTCCTTGACGAAATCGGCTGTCGTCGGGCTGATGCCGAGTGTCGAATTGACGCCGGTTTTTTCTCCGACGGATTGAGCGAGGGCGGGTCCCGCCAGAAGCAGGCAGCCGAGCGCGATGAATGAGCGTTTCATGTGTGATTCCTTAACTTGCAGCTTTACGATTGACACCCTTGCGGAGCGCAATGGTGTTGAGTTTGGTATTGGTGGCCTTTTCCTCATTCAGGTTGGTCGTGAGGAAACGGACGATGTCGTCGTGGCCGAGTTCTTCGGCCCACGCGATCAGCGTGCCGTAGCGCGCGATCTCGTAATGTTCGACCGCTTGGGCGTTGGCGACGATCGCCGCGTCGAGAACGGATTTGTCGTCGATTTCGCCGGCTGTTGAATCGGATTCCTTGATGAGACCGTCGATCGCCGGACAATCGGTACCTGACGGCGTTTTTCCCAGCTTCTTGAAGACCTGATCCAGCCGCTCGATCTGCTTGTTGGTTTCCTCAAGGTGCTGCTTGAGCCCGGCCGCGAGGTCACGGTTGGTCGCCAGACCCATCATTTTCGGCAGCGCTTTCGTGATCTGATGCTCGGCGTAGTAAATGTCCTGCAGCCCATGCAAAAGCATGTCGTCCATGGTTTTGATATCTTTTGAAAATAACCCCACGTCCAATCCTCCTTACTGATAAGCGAACCCTCCCGGGTTTCGCTCTCAACAATTTCGACAGGATGAGGTTCCCTGGATCATGGAGCCCGGATATGTCGCAGAGCCGACATTGATTCACGCTGATCCCGCTCTGATATCGCGTAACTTGAATGCGAGGACGCTCGCCGACAGCGAGGCGCCCACGCCATTGGCGATAACAATCACCCAATCGCTTTTCAGAAACCCGTATGTGATCCAGAGCAGCAGCCCCGCCGTCAGCGCGATCAGCATCTTCAGCGACAGATCGGACGTCGATCCTCGCGGCCAGGCTTTCTGAACCTGCGGAATATAGGACAGCGACGTAAGCACTGCGGCACAGCCGCCGATCCACGGAATGATGTTTTGGAACATTGCAGGTAGCCTCTCCGAGAAATGCGGATGAACCATCACGTCGCTATTATTTTGTGGCCAGTAGCAGCTTCAATTGACTCGCATCGAACGGCGCTGCGCTCTTCTGGTCATTGTCGAAATAAACATAGACGTCACATCCTTGCTTCTTCCATGATTTGATGTGTTTGGCCCATTCTTGCAGGGTCTTGGTGGGATAGTGTCCCATGTACCGCCCACCTGGACCGTGGCCGCGAACGTAAACAAAATCGGCGGTTCGTTTCCATGGCGCGGGCGCATCGTGATGATCGGACAGGCAGAGCGAGATGTTTTCGTTGGACAGCATCTTCAGGATGCGCGGCGCGTACCAGCTGGGATGCCGAAATTCGAAACTGTAACGTCGCTTTTTTGAGAGCAGCTTCAGGAATGACGCAAGTCGCTCGACATTGGCCTGAAAATTCGGCGGCAACTGGAAAAGAACCGGCCCTGCTTTTTCACCCAGCAGCGATAATCGATCTTCCAAAAGTTCGAGGCTGTTTACTGAATTGTCGGACAGGCGTTTCCAGTGCGTAATAAATTTCGAGGCCTTCCACGCGAAAATATAATCCTTGCCGGTTTGCTCTCGCCAACTGCATACCGACTCCGGCGTCGGCGTCCTGTAAAAGACACCGTTGAGCTCAGCGGTCGGAAACTGACTGGCGTAATATTGCAGCTGGTTCTTGATTGGCAGGCCCGCGGGAAAGAACGGGCCGCGCCACGATTCATAATGCCAACCTGACGTGCCGATCAAGACGCGCGCCACGATGTTGCTACGGCTTGATGACGACTTTGATGCAGCCGTCCTTCTTGTCGCGGAACGTCTTGTAAAGCTCCGGACCCTCTTCAAGCGTCGCGCGGTGCGTGATGACAAAAGACGGATCGATCTCCCCCTTTTCAATCCGGGCCAGCAGCTGCGGCAGGTAATGCTGCACCGGCGTCTGCGCCATGCGAAATGTAAGCCCGCGGTTGATGGCCGATCCCATCGGAATCTTGTCGACGAATCCGCCGTAGACGCCGACGATCGAAACCGTGCCGAAGTTACGGCAGCAGTGGATCGCCTGGCGCAGCACATGCGGACGATCCGTCCCCATGAAGGTCGCGACTTTCGCCCGGTCGATCACCGCATCGAAGCCCGACATCGTATCCGGCTCGGTACCGACCGCGTCGATACAGGCATCGGCGCCGCGGCCAGCGGTCATCTCCTGAATCCGGTCGTAGATATCCTCCTTGCGAAAATCGAGCGTTACGGCGCCGGCTTTTTGGGCCAACGCTAGTCGCTCCGGCACGGTATCGATGGCGATGACGCGTTCGGCGCCAAGCAGAAACGCACTGCGGATTGCGAACTGACCGACGGGGCCGCAGCCCCAGATCGCCACGGTCTCGCCGCCCTTCAGATTACAGAAGTCGGCGGCCATGTAGCCGGTCGGAAAAATGTCGGACAGAAACAGCACCTGCTCGTCGCTCAGCCCCTGCGGCACTTTTATAGGACCAACGTCCGCGTAGGGCACGCGAAGGTATTCAGCCTGGCCGCCCGCAAAACCGCCCAGCAGATGCGAATATCCGAACAATCCCGCCGGCGAATGACCCCACAGTTTCTCGGCCACTTTTGCATTGGGGTTGGAGCGCTCGCAGCCGGAGTAAAACCCGCGCGTGCAGAAGAAACATTGTCCGCAGGAAATCGTGAAAGGCACGACGACTCGGTCGCCGACCTTGAGAGCCTTATTTTCGGAGCCGACTTCGACCACCTCGCCCATGGTCTCGTGACCGAGCACGTCGCCCGACTTCATGCCCGGGAATCACGCCGTCGAAGATATGCAGATCGGATCCGCAGATAGCGCAGGCGGTGACCTTGATGATCGCATCCCTGCCGTCTTCGATCTTGGGATCGGGCACGGTGTCACAGCGAATGTCGCTTTTGCCGTGCCATGTGAGCGCTTTCATCGTTTCCTCCGGGTTTGACCGATGATGAAAGTCAGATGGCGATGACTTGTTCCAAACTTCGGCTATCGTCTTCCTGACCCAGAACCAATCCGCCCCAAACTCGTACCTTGCTGTGTTTCCGTCATCCGTCGGACAAACGATCAGCCCTCTGGTACTATCAGGCATGACGACAACTGGCGGCAGTGAAACGTTTTACAGCGGCATTCCGGTCTTTCACGGCTTTGGCAGCCTGATGGACCCCTCGCTTTATTCGCCGGTGCCCGATAACTGGACCATAGGGATCGCCGATATTGTTGAATTGACCAAGGCAATCGCGGAGCATCGCTACAAGGCGGTCAACATGGCCGGTGCGGCTGTGATCGCCTCCGTCACCAACGCGCTGGAGGGACGCGAATTCCCGTTCGTGTTTGGCGGAGACGGCGCAAGCTTCGCGGTTGCTCCGGACGACTTGGATCTCGCGCGGAGCGCGCTTGCGGCAACGGCGGCCTGGGTGCATGAGGCGCTCAACCTGAATTTGCGGGTCGCCTTGGTGCCGGTTGCCGAGGTTCGTGCACAGGGTCTCGACGTCTGCGTCGCCCGCTTTGCGCCCTCGGAAAATCTCTCCTACGCCATGTTCTCCGGGGGCGGATTGGGTTGGGCCGAAGCCGCCATGAAACGCGGCGAGTTCGCCGTGCCCATCGCACCGCCCGGCACCGAGCCCGACCTTACCGGGCTGTCCTGCCGCTTCGAGGAAATTCCATCGGTGCGCGGCCTCATTCTTTCCGTGCTGATCGTACCCGCAGCGCAAGCCGATCCCGCAGCCTTCCGCAAACTGATCGAAGACATTATCACGTTGACCGAACGTAGCCCCGAGGCCGGGCGGCCGGTGCCGCCGGGCGGCCCGCCGCTTCGCTGGCCCCCTGCGGGCGTTGAGTTCGAAGCACGCGCGAGCCGTGGTGGTGCGCTGTTCGTACGGCGGATAAAGGTGCTTGCGCACACGCTGTTTGCCTATCTCATCATGCGCTTCGGAATCAGCGTCGGTGGCTTCGTGCCAAAGACCTATGTCCAGCAAGTGGTGGAGAATTCCGACTTCCGCAAATACGACGACGGGCTTCGGATGATTCTCGACTGCACGCCTCAACTCGAGAAGGCGCTGGCGCAACGGCTCGCGGCGGCATCCGCGAAGGGCATCATTCGCTACGGCTTGCATCGCCAGGACGCCGCGATGATGACGTGCTTCACGCCATCAGCGCTTCGCAGCGATCATGTACATTTCATCGATGGCGCGCGCGGCGGATATGCGTCTGCCGCAACGGCATTGAAGGCGGCTATGCCCGTCGCGCCCACGGCGTGATTTTCACGGCAACGGCGGTAGCGATGCCGTAAATCACCATCGCGGCGGCCACCAGCGTGAACATCGCGGATGCCCCGGCGTTGGTTCGCAACATCCACCAGACGCCGACCGCGACAGCGGCCAGCCGCAGCGTTCCCGCCAGCACAGGTCCCCACACTTTCGCCGCGCCCTGCGACGCGAAATAGAGCGTCAGGCCGGCTCCGAAAAAACCATAGGCCGGTCCGGCGTGGCTGAAGTAACTGGCCGCCTCGTCTGGTGATTGTGGGATCGCTGGTGAAGAGCGCGATCCAGATCTCCGGCCAGATCGCGATCAGAATTCCGATTACGCCAATGACGAAGCCTGACACCGCGGCGCTGGTCCATGCCACGCGGCGGGCGCGCGCCACGAGCCCCGCGCCGACCGCCATGCCGATCATCGGCACGGCGGCCACTCCAACCGCAAAGGCGATCGGGATCAGCATGAATTCGAGCCGCGCGCCGATACCGTAGCCGGCGAGCGTGGCATTGCCAAAACCGGCAAGACCGCCGGTGAAGATCAGGATGGCAAGCACCGTCTGCAAGGATGCGATCGACGATACCGCGCCGACGCGAAGAATGTCGTTGAACATCGCGCGGCGAAACTTGAAGGTTGACCATGCGAGCGCAAGCCGGCTGCGTCCCCTCAACAGATGCCAGCCAAGATAGAGCGTGCCGATAGTGGTAGACGCGACTTGCCCCGACGCGACACCGGCCATGCCCAGCTTCGGCAACCCCAGCAGCCCCAGTCCCAGCCCGCCGCCAACGGCAACCTGGATCACCGCGGTTACGATCAGCACCATCGAAGGCGTGCGCATGTCGCCGGTGCCGCGCAGCACCGATGCCAACGTATTGACCATCCAGATGCCGATCGAACCGGCGAACAGCACATGCGAGAAAATCGCCGCCTCCTCCAGCACCGCCCCGCGGCCGCCAAGAAGTGCGAACAGGCTGCGGCCGAACACTTCCATCAGCACAAGAAACATCAAGCCGCCGCACAGGCCAATCAGTGCCGCGTGCCAGGCGAGGTCTGCTGCGCGTTCGCGGTCTCCCGCGCCCATCGCGCGGCTGATCGCGGAGGAGACGCCGCCCCCCATCGCGCCTGCCGACATGGTTTGCGACATCATTGCGAATGGAAACACCAGTGCGATGCCGGCAAGTGGCGCCGCGCCGAGGCGGCCGACATAGGCCGTTTCGAACACCGCGACAAGCGCGGTGAAGACCATCGCCAGCGCATTGGCGAACGCCAGCCGCGCCAGCGTCGGCAGGATGGGGCCGGAGATCAGCGGAGAGACAACCGGCATGGGCGCGCCGGGCGGAAGCTGGAGGTTCATGCAAAGGCGCCCCGCCAATCATTTTTAGAATGACGGACATCCTACAATGGATCGCTCATCGCCGCCAAGGAGGCGGGCGCATGCTCACCACGGCAATCCGCATAGGTCGATGACCCCGCGCCTCGGCGAGCGCTTGAGGTCGAACACGAATGGCTTCATCGCCGTGAAGGGCACGCGCCCTGCCGGCTGTTCGCAATAGAGCTCGCCCGCGAAGGGATGCCAACCCCGCGCTGCGTAAAACGCCTCATTGTGCGGCTCGCAAACCAGCAGCACGAACTGTACGTCCTGCCGGTCGCGCATCGTCTGGATTGCCGCATCCAGAGCAACGCTGGCGTAGCCGCGCCGCCGCGAATCCGGGTGGGTGGAGACGCCGCCGATGCCGCCAATATGCATTTTGAGGCCGTTATGGACCGCCGCGCGGAAGTAGAGACCGACATGACAGACAATACCGTCCTCCGGCGTCTCCAGCAGCACACGGAGCTCGGGATTGGCCCAGCGGATCGCCTTGAACGCACTTTGCCCCCAGACAATCTCAAATAGCGGCTCGACGTCTGGCCATGACTGGGCGCCGTTACGAATTTCAATCTCGATGCCCATTCGCTTGACCCCTGCGCGCGACGCAATGTCTTCATACCCGCCGGGCGGGTAGTAAGTCATCGCTTGAGATGCCAAGATCGGAGAAATTCGCAACGAGGAATCATTCCCAAGGGAATCACCCAATGACCGCGGCGCAACTCAGTTCATTCCAGCGCTGGTCGATTTTGGCCGGCGCGGCCGTGCTGTTGAGCCTGGCGATGGGCATGCGGCAGAGTTTTGGGCTGTTTCAGCCCGCGATCATCCACGACATCGGAATCACCACGGCGGACTTCTCCTTGGCGACGGCGCTGCAGAATGTGGTCTGGGGAATCTCGCAGCCCATGGTCGGCGTCCTCGCCGACCGATTTGGCGCGCGATACGTGATGCTTTCGGGCGTTTTAATTTACGCCGCGGGCCTTGTGGTCATGATGCTCGCAACCTCGGCTCTGACTTTCACGATCGGCACCGGGCTGTGCATTGGTCTTGCCCTGTCGTGCACGGCATCGAGCATGACGATGACGGTGACGTCCCGCACGGTGTCGGCTGCCAAACGAAGCGTCGCGATGGGCGCGGTATCGGCCGCAGGCTCGCTCGGCCTGGTGATTGCATCGCCATTAGCGCAGACCCTGATTTCGACGGCGGGCTGGCAGGTCGCGCTGATCGGCTTTCTCGGTCTCGTCGCAGTGATGCTGCCGGCGGCATTTTTCGCAGGCCGCGCCGATGAGATCGAGATCGAGAAATCAGATGCGGTCGAACAGTCGATTGGAGCTGTGGTGCAATCCGCGCTTGGGCATTCCGGATTTGTCGTGATGGCGATCGCGTTTTTCGTCTGCGGACTGCAGTTGGTGTTCATCACCACTCATCTGCCGAATTATCTGGCGATCTGCGGTCTCGACCCATCGCTCGGCGCCACCGCACTGGCCATCATCGGACTGTTCAACGTGATCGGCTCCTACGCATTCGGCTGGCTCGGCGGACGTTACCCGAAGCAGATTCTTCTTGGCGGCATCTATATCGTGCGATCCATCGCGGTGGCGGCCTATTTCACGTTCCCGGCATCACCGGCGTCAACGATGGCATTCGCCGCGGTGATGGGATCGCTGTGGCTCGGCGTGGTGCCGCTGGTCAACGGGCTGGTGGCGCAGCTATTCGGACTGCGGTTCATGGCAACGCTGACCGGCATCGCGTTTCTCAGCCATCAGGCCGGATCGTTCATGGGAGCGTGGGGCGGCGGATTGATTTACGACCGGCTCGGCAGCTACGACCGCGCGTGGCAGGCCGCGGTTCTCATCGGATTGATCGCCGGGACGTTCCAGATGCTGATGAATGTGCGGCCGCCAGAACGTCGGGATGAACTCAATGCCGCGGTCGCCAGCGCCGTCTGAGCGCTCAGATTGCTGTATTTAACGCAGCTGGAAACTACTATAAGCTTGCATCCATCGTCTCCATCATTGCGGATAACTGTCATGACCTTCACGCTTCCCCCTCTGCCCTATGCCTATGATGCCCTTGCGCCGCATATGTCCAAGGAAACACTGGAATTCCATCACGACAAGCATCATCAGGCTTACGTCACCAACGGCAACAACGCGATCAAAGGAACTGAATTCGAAGGCAAGCCCCTCGAAGAGATCGTGAAAGCTTCGTTCGGCAAGAACCCTGCGGTATTCAACAACGCCGGCCAGCACTTCAACCATCTTCACTTCTGGAACTGGATGAAGCCCAATGGCGGCGGCGCCAAATTGCCCGGCGCGCTCGACAAGAAGATCACCGAGGACCTCGGCGGTCTCGAGAAATTCAAGACCGATTTCGCGGCAGCCGGCGTCGGCCAGTTCGGCTCGGGCTGGGCCTGGCTCTCGGTCAAGAACGGCAAGCTCGAAATCTCGAAAACGGCGAATGGCGAAAGCCCGCTGGTGCACGGCGCCACGCCCATTCTCGGCGTCGATGTCTGGGAGCACTCCTATTACATCGATTATCGCAATCGCCGCCCGGATTATCTCAAAGCGTTTGTCGATCACCTGGTGAACTGGGAATACGTCGAGCAACTCTATTCGAAAGCGATCTGACGCTTTCGCAGCGAGCAAGAGGGCGGTAGCTTCGGTTACCGCCCTTCTTTTTTAAGAGATGCAGAAAAACGCATGAACTATCTTCTGGTTTTCGTCGGCGGCGGCATCGGAGCGTCGTTGCGCCACGCCATCAACGTGTTCTGTGCGCGATGCATGGGGACGGGATTTCCCTATGGCACATTCATTATCAACATCACCGGCTCGATCGCGATGGGCCTGATCGCCGGCTATCTCGCGTTCAAGGGCGAGGCTTCCCAGCCGTGGCGGCTGTTTCTAATGACCGGCATCCTCGGCGGCTACACGACGTTTTCCGCATTTTCGCTGGACGCAGCGTTGCTCTACGAGCGCGGCGAGATGGGGCTTGCCGCATTTTACGTGCTGGGATCGGTGATATTCTCGATTGCAGGACTTTTCGCCGGTCTCGCGCTGGTTCGCCATCTGACTTGAGGAAACGCGGTTAGACAGGTCGGCGATGTTATAATATAACATCTTATGGTTCATCCCCATTCGCCCGGCCACAATCACCATACTCATCATCATGGCCCGTCTTCGCCGCATCCGGCTCAGCCACTGCCGTGGTCGATCCTGCGGATGACGGTGATCTCCCGGGTCGGCGCAGCGATAGCGATCAGCGCCGGATTGTGGGCGATCGTGCTGCTGGCGACGAGATGAGCATGCCGGCGCAACTGCAATTTCGAGATGTGACGCTGGGCTATGATCGCCACCCGGCGGTGCATCATCTCAGTGGAGAGATCGCGCCAGGCGCAATGCTCGCCGTCGTCGGCCCGAACGGCGCCGGCAAGTCGACGCTGTTTCGCGGCATCGTCGGAATCTTGAAACCGCTCGCAGGCTCGATCGGGCTTGGCAACCTCGACGCACGCGATATCGCCTATTTGCCGCAGACGGTGGACATCGATCGTAGCTTTCCGATTTCGGTGTTCGATTTTGTCGGCACTGGCCTCTGGCGCAGCACCGGCCTGTTCGGCGGCGTGGGCAAATCCGCGCAAATCAAAATCGCTCATGCGCTCGCCGCGGTGGGACTGAACGGCTTCGAAAACCGCACCATCGGCACGCTGTCCGGCGGACAGATGCAGCGTCTGCTGTTCGCGCGGGTGCTGCTGCAGGACGCGCGGGTGATCGTGCTGGACGAACCGTTCAACGCCATCGATAGCAACACATCGGCCGATCTGCTGGCGCTGGTGCGGCGCTGGCACGGCGAGAAGCGTACGGTTTTGGCTGCGCTCCACGACATGGATCTGGTGCGCGCGCATTTTCCCGAGACCTTGCTGCTGGCCCGCACACCGGTGGCGTGGGGCGCGACCGCGCAGGTTCTGACGCCCGAGAACTTGGCAACGGCGCAGCGGATGTGCGAGGCCTTCGATGACCACGCCGCACCTTGCGTCGTTGACGCCGCCCCCTCGCGGGCGGCCTGACTTTCGTGATTTATGATGCGCTGATCGCGCCATTCATCCAATTTGACTTCATGCGGCGTGGCCTTGCGAGCGTCATTGTGCTCGCGTTCGGAGTGGCGCCGGTGGGCGTGTTCCTGATGCTGCGGCGGATGAGCCTGATGGGAGATGCGATGTCGCATGCCATTCTGCCCGGCGTCGCAGCGGGCTTTCTGCTGTCCGGTCTCAATCGCTTCGCGATGTCGATCGGCGGATTGATTGCCGGCCTGGTGGTCGCCGTGCTGTCCGGTGTGGTCGTCGCGAGCCACCGAGATGAAGGAAGATGCGTCGCTGGCGGTGTTTTATCTGGTTTCGCTGGCGCTCGGCGTCGTCATCGTCTCGGCTCATGGCACCGACCTCGATCTTCTGGAGATCCTGTTCGGCAACATACGGGCACTCGATCAAGCCGGGCTGGCGCTGATCGCGTTCAACACCACGCTTACGCTCATCGTGCTCGCGGTGATCTATCGTCCGTTGGTGATCGAGTGCGTCGATCCGTTGTTTCTTCGCACCATGGGCCGTGCCGGCGCCGCGGCGCATCTCGCTTTTCTTGCCTTGGTGGTCGTCAATCTCATCAGCGCGTTTCATGCACTGGGCACGCTTCTCGCCGTGGGTTTGATGATTCTGCCCGCGGCAATCGCCCGATTCTGGTCCCGGGATATTTCCGGCATCATCGCGATTGCCGTCCTTAGCGCCGTGGTGTCGGGCTATCTTGGCCTGCTGGTTTCCTTTCATATGAAAGTACCGGCCGGTCCCGCCATCGTCCTTGTCGCCGGCGTGTTCTATTTTCTTTCACTGTTCCTTGGGCCGGCGGGAGGCGTGTTGCGGCGTGCCGTCTCGCGCGGCCATCTGGAAGCATGATACTAACTCGCCGGCACTTACATTGATGCGCGAATGCACAATATAAAGCGCTCACGCCCGCTGCCTTCCCTTCGGAGTTGTTATGCCTGAACTGACGTCCCAAAAAATTCCGGTGACCGTGCTGACCGGCTATCTCGGCGCGGGCAAGACCACGCTGCTGAATCGCATCCTGTCGGAAAACCACGGCAAGAAATACGCCGTCATCGTCAACGAATTCGGCGAGATCGGCATCGACAACGATCTGATCATCGGCGCCGACGAAGAAGTGTTCGAGATGAACAATGGCTGCGTCTGCTGCACCGTGCGCGGCGACCTCGTGCGGATTCTCGAAGGGCTGATGAAGCGCAAGGGCAAGTTCGACGCCATCATCGTCGAGACCACGGGGCTCGCCGATCCCGCGCCGGTGGCGCAGACCTTCTTTGTCGACGAGGACGTGCAGAAAAATGCGCGGCTCGACGCTGTGGTGACGGTGGCCGACGCCAAGTGGCTGAATGATCGCCTGAAGGACGCGCCGGAAGCCAAGAATCAGATCGCGTTCGCTGACGTGATCGTGCTCAACAAGACCGATCTCGTCTCGAAAGCTGAACTGGCCGAAGTCGAAGCGCGGATCCGCGGCATCAATCCTTATGCAAAACTGCATCGCACCGAACGCTGCCAGGTCGCGCTGTCGGACGTGCTGGAGCGCGGAGCCTTCGATCTCGACCGCATCCTGGAAATCGAGCCGGAATTTCTCGACGCCGGCGATGGCCATGACCACGATCACGACCATCATCACGACCATGATCATCACCACCACGATCACGGCCATAGCCATGGCGGCCTGAAGCACTATCACGACGAGGATATGCAATCGCTGTCGCTGCGGTCGGCAAAACCGCTCGATGCCACCAAATTCATGCCGTGGCTTCAGCAGCTTGTCGCCGCCGAAGGCCAGAAGATCCTGCGCTCAAAGGGTATTCTCGCCTTCACCGGCGATGACGAGCGCTACGTGTTTCAGGGCGTGCACATGATGCTGGAAGGCGATCATCAGCGCGCCTGGAAAGACGGTGAGCCGCGCGAGAGCCGGCTCGTCTTCATCGGCCGAGAGTTGCCGGAGCAGATGATCCGCGACGGCTTCGAGAACTGCATCGCCGCGTGATGAAAGAGTTCGACCTGCCCGACAATTCCGCATCCATCATCTCGGTTACCGACCGCGTACGGCCGGTTGCGATCGGCGCGCCTGTTATGTCAGTGCATTTCCTCGGCGACAACGCTGCCTTTATCTGCGCCGAGGAAAACGTCGCCCTCGTGAATGCGCAAGGCGAGATTTCACGCGTCGCGGTTCACGGTGGCGGAATATTGAGCGTGGCCTCCGATGAGAAGCGTATCCTCATGGGCGGCGACGACGGCAAAGTGGTTGCGCTTGATGTCAAAGGCGAGGTCAAGACTCTCGCCACCGATTCAAAACGGCGCTGGATCGACAACGTCGCGCTGCATCCGGATGGCGCGGTGGCGTGGTCCGCTGGCAAGACGGCGTTTGTGCGCAACCCGAAGGGCGATGAGAAATCCTTCGATGCGCCATCTACCGTCGGCGGTCTGGCGTTCGCGCCGAAGGGGTTGCGGCTGGCAATCGCGCATTATAACGGCGTGACGCTGTGGTTTCCCAACATGGCGGCCAAACCGGAACGTCTCGAATGGGCGGGCTCGCATCTTGGCGTCATCTTCAGTCCCGACAACAAATTCCTGATCACATCGATGCACGAACCCGCGCTGCACGGCTGGCGGCTGGCCGACAACCGGCACATGCGGATGACTGGCTATCCCGGCCGCGTGCGTTCGCTGTCATGGAGCGCCGGCGGAAAATCGCTGGCGACCTCGGGCGCCGACACCGTAATCATGTGGCCGTTCGCCAGCAAGGACGGTCCGATGGGCAAGGAACCGGCCATGCTGGCGCCACTGCAGGCGCGCGTATCCGCGGTCGCCTGCCATCCGAAGCAGGACATTCTTGCCGCCGGCTACAGCGACGGCACGGTCCTGATGGTTCGGCTGAACGACGGCGCCGAAATCCTGGTGCGCCGAAATGGCGGCGAGCCGGTTTCGGCGTTGGCCTGGAACGCCGCGGGCACAACGCTGGTATTTGCCGCCGAAAACGGCGATGCGGGGCTGCTGGACCTTTAGTCGCAGGCCGAACACGGGGGAACAATGCGTCCCGAAGACCGTTAAATCCTGAATAAAATCAGGGTGACGTCATGACGCCGAATGACAGGAAGCGCGTTTACCGGAGAGAGTTGATACTCGCGAGCGCCATTGTGGCGGGCGGGCTGGTGGTGACGAGTCTGTCGCTGGCACAACTCGCAACGCACCCGGAATTTGGCCAGGCCACCACGCATTCCCAGATGGCGCAGGCGACGCAGCCTCTGCAATCGACGCCGGGCGCGGAGAACAAGCCGTCGGCTCCCGCTCCAGCTAGTTCGGAAACGACGGGCGCGCGGCCGACGGAAGTGTCACCACAGCCGGCACGACCAAACGCCGACGCTCAGGATGCAGGTGCGAAACCGGCATTGCCGCCCGCTCCGGCCGAGAAGACCGCCGCGCCGATCAACGCGAAATAACTACCGCACCAGCACGTTTCTGAATTGCCAGGGATCGCTGGTGTCGATGTCTTCCGGAAACAACCCAGGACGATCGTTGAGCGGCGTCCAATCGGTGTAGAAGCCTTTCACCGGCCCGAGATACGGCCGCTGGATTTCCAGGCAGCGCCGAAAATCCATCTCGTCGGCTTCGACGATCCCCGCATTTGGATTTTCGAGTGCCCAGACCATGCCGGCCAGTACCGCAGAGGATACCTGCATGCCCGTTGCGTTCTGGTACGGCGCGACTTCCCGGGTCTCCTCAATGGAGAGCTGCGAACCGTACCAATAAGCGTTCTTGGAATGGCCGTAGACCAGCACGCCCAATTCGTCGATGCCGTCCTCGATCTCGTTTTCATCGAGGATGTGCCATGACGGCTGCATCTTGCCGGTGGCGCCGAACATCTCGTGCAGCGACAGCACCGCGTCATTCGCCGGATGATAAGCGTAGTGACAGGTCGGCCGATAAATGACGTGCTGGCCGTCGCGCACCGTGAAGTAATCTGCAATCGAGATCGATTCGTTGTGGGTGACGAGAAAGCCGTACTGCGCACCGGGCGTCGGGCACCAAGAACGCACCCGTGTGTTCGCGCCGGGCTGCAGCAGATAGATCGCCGCGCCGCAGCCGTGGTCGTGCGTGCGGCCATTGTCCGGCATCCACTTCTCGTGCGTGCCCCAACCGAGTTCGGCTGGCTGCATGCCTTCGGACACGAAGCCCTCCACCGACCAGGTGTTGACGAATACGTTCATCGGCTTCGGTTTCTTCGAGCGCTGGGTATCGCGCTCGGCGATGTGGATGCCCTTGACGCCGAGCTTGTGCGCAAGCTGGCCCCAGCCTTCCCGGCTCTTCGGATCGTTGAACTCGGTCTTGGTGTCGCGCGCGATATCGAGCAGCGCCTGCTTGACGAACCAGCTGACCATGCCGGGATTGGCGCCGCAGGTGGACACCGCCGTCGTTCCGCCGGGGCTGCGATGCTTCTCCGCGAGCAAGGTTTCGCGCAGCGCATAGTTCGAGCGCTTTTCCGGACCGGCGCTCTTGTCGAAGTAAAAGCCGAGCCAGGGCTCGATGACCGTGTCGATATAGAGCGAGCCGATCTCGCGGCACATCGTCATGATATCGACCGAGGACGTATCCACCGACAGATTGACGCAGAAGCCCTGCCCGCCGCCCGCGGTCAGCAGCGGCACCAGCACTTCGCGGTAGTTCTCGCGCGTGATTGCCTGCTTGATGAAGCGCACGCCGTGCTTTTTGGCGATTTCGCCGTCCTCATGCGGATCGATGATGACGAAGCGCGACTTGTCGTAGTCGAAATGCCGTTCGATCAGCGGCAGCGTGCCTTTGCCGATCGAGCCGAAGCCGATCATGACGATGGGGCCGGAAATTTTCGCGTGGATCATAGTTTGGTGCTCTTTTGCGGACTCAAGTGCGGCGCTTCGCCGTTACTTCGATTTCGATTTTCATTTCCGGCTTGTAGAGGCCGGCGACCACGACCAGCGTCGCCGCCGGGCGTATCTCGCCGAGCCATTCGCCGGTGACCGCGAATACCTTGTCGGCGTCGGCGGCGTCGGTGATGTAGTAGTTCGCGCGCACGACGTCGGCCATGGCGAAGCCGCCGTCCTTCAGCGCGGCTTCGATGGTCTTGAAGCAATTCTGCGTCTGCGCCGTGACATCGGCCGGCAGCGTCATGGTCGAATAATCGTAGCCGGTAGTGCCGGAGACGAACGCGAAGTCGCCATCGACGACCGCGCGGCTATAGCCACCGGTTTTTTCAAATGGCGATCCAGTGGAGATCAGGCGGCGCGGCATGGGGGCCTCGTATCGGCGCGTTCGGGATGACTGTCGCCCGAGGGATTGCCGTGGTTTTGGCGGCAAATCAAGCCGCGCGGCGCGTTGTCATGGCGCGATGACCCCTCGCTTCCGGCGCATAAACGCCGGTTGCGACGATCATGCCGATTGGCGCCATTGAGAGCGCCCGGGCGAAGCTCTATCGCTAGCAGCCGTTCCCGCTCGAACGGACCGGGCAGCGACAGTTCGGCGGTGTGGTCGGCGGTGAAGCCGAAGCGCGCGTAGTACGGCTCATCGCCGAGCAGTATCACTGCGCCATGGCCGCGCGCCTTCGCCGCGGCTAGCGCGTGATGCATCAGTGCGGCGCCGATGCCGAGACTGCGGCACGACGGATCGACGGCCAGGGTCCAAGCACCAGCGCCTGCCGGCCGCCGGCATCGACGTTCCACAGCCTGATGGTGCCGGCCAAGCGGCCCCGGCGGGTCGCAACGAAGGCGAGCCCATCAGCCGGTGCGCGGCCATCGCGCAACCGCTGGCAGGTGCGCGCATGGCGGCCCGCGCCGAAGCTGGCGTCGAGCAGCGCCTCGCGCGCGGTCACGTCGCCGGCGCGCTCGGCGCGGATCGCGAACGAGGCGGCGAGAGTATTGATGTTGTTCGGCCTGGCCATGGAGCCACCTCACATCCAGATGTCATGGCCGGGCTTGACCCGGCCACCCATCCGTCAGGAAATTTGCAAGATTGATGGATCACCGGGTCAAGCCCGGTGATGACGGTTCATACGCGGCAAAGGCTGAGCCTTCGCGAGCGATCAGATGTGGTACGTCCGCAGCGGCGGGAAGCCGTTGAAGGCCACCGACGAGTAGGTCGACGTATACGCGCCGGTGCCCTCGATCAGCAGCTTGTCGCCGATCTCGAGTGTCACCGGAAGCGGATACGGCAGCTTCTCGTACATCACGTCGGCGGAATCGCAGGTCGGCCCCGCCAGCACGCATGGCGCCATCTCCGCGCCGTCGTGCGGCGTCTTGATGGCGTAGCGGATCGACTCGTCCATGGTCTCGGCGAGACCGCCGAATTTGCCGATGTCGAGATAGACCCAGCGCACATCGTCCTCGTCGCTCTTCTTCGAGATAAGAACGACTTCGGTTTCGATGATGCCGGCATTGCCGACCATGCCGCGACCCGGCTCGATGATGGTCTCCGGGATGGCGTTGCCGAAATGCTTGCGCAGCGCGCGGAAGATCGCACGGCCGTACTGCACGACCGCCGGGATTTCCTTGAGGTAGCGCGTCGGGAATCCGCCGCCCATGTTGACCATCGACAGGTTGATGCCGCGCTCCGCGCAGTCACGGAACACCTGCGCCGCCATCGCCAGCGCACGGTCCCACGACTTCACCTTGCGCTGCTGCGAGCCGACATGGAACGAAATGCCGTACGGCTCCAGGCCCGAACGCTTGGCAAGATCGAGCACATCGACCGCCATCTCCGGATCGCAGCCGAACTTGCGCGACAGCGGCCATTCCGCGCCCGCGCAGTCATAGAGAATGCGGCAGAACACGCGTGCTCCGGGCGCCACGCGCGCGATCTTCTCGACCTCGGCGGCGCAGTCGACCGAAAACAGCCGAATGCCCAGCGCAAAGGCGCGTGCGATATCGCGTTCTTTCTTGATGGTGTTGCCATAGGAGATACGCTCCGGCGTCGCACCGGCGGCAAGCGCCATGTCGATCTCCGCCACGGAAGCGCAGTCGAAGCACGAGCCCATCGATGCCAACAGCGCCAGCACTTCCGGCGCCGGGTTTGCCTTCACCGCGTAGAACACGCGGAAGTCCGGCAACGCCTTCGCGAAGGTCTGGTAGTTGTCACGCACGACTTCGAGGTCGACGACGAGACACGGCTCGACGTCCTGGCCCTCGCTGCGACGGTTGCGCAGGAATTGCTGAATACGTTCGGTCATAGCACTCTCCCAAACGGCCTTTGCGACAAGGACACGTTCAAAACATGATGTCCGGATGAGCGCTGTCGGCCACTGCGCACGATGGAGACGCGCAAGGGCCGCTAAACTCAAACCAGACTGTGCTGCCGTGGATTGGTTGGGAGTGATCCCGCCCGCACACCTGGCAATGAAGGACAAGCCTCTTCGGTATTCGCGCTGGCTGGTGGAAAGCCAACAGAGACCAAAAAAGCCCGATCCGTCGTTGCTTTAAGTCGCGTCCCCCGTTGAGAACGAGGTGCGCCGGTTCGCCTCCGGCTGCCAGTCACGGTTGCAAGGAGCGAAGTCGCCTTCAACGGCATCCCTGGAGAGAGATGCTGGCCTCTTAGTCTCGATCGACCCGACCGACTTAAGCGACCCTCGGCTTCTTCATCCCTTGGCGGCTGTCCGGCCTCTTGTCCGGATACCTACCGACTGACACACGACCACAGGCACGTGCGAAATTGGGCAAGAGTGCAAATAGGGGTTTTGATTCTGCTTCGCAACATTATTCTTGAGTTAGCGACAAATATTTTCGAGCGCGTGACAACGTCTCTACATCACAACGCGGAAGCGGCGCTGAACGTGAACGGCTGTTAAGTTTCTTTAACGGAACGTTGCGATTTGAAGCGGCGAAGCTGCGTCTTAGACCGCCAGCGAACTTACGCGCGCCGCGTGAACGGCTCGACGCGCTGCGCGGCGCGGATGAACGCCGCCATGATGAAGACGCCGAGCGCAAACAGCACCGCCTGAAGGATATGCGCGCCGGTGTCGTCGAGGCCGAACAGAATCGCAAGCGCCCAGCCGCCGGCGAACGCCGCGCCGAACACCTCGGCCCCGATCAGGATCGCCGCCGAGATGACGGTGACGACGCTCGGCCAGTAAATCTGGCGAGCGGTGGTGGGCGAAGGCAGCGAGCTCATGGGTCTGATCCTGTTGACGGCGCAATCTCTATGAAAGGGCCGCGCGGTTCAAGGGCAATCGGGCGCAAAAAAGCCCCATCGGCTGCTATAAGCGCACCAAGCAATCGGGCGAAAAACGGGATCAAGTATGTCGGAAACAAAGCAAGCCGAAGCTGCCACACTCAGCCGCCGAAAATCCGCTGCTGAAGGCGTGGCAGACGCCGTTCGAAACGCCGCCGTTTGACGAAATCAGGCCGGAACATTTCCTGCCGGCGTTCGAGCAAGCCTTCGCCGACCATTCCGCCGAGATTGCCGCGATCACCAACGATCCCGCGACGCCGGATTTTGCCAACACCATCACCGCGCTGGAGCGCTCGGGCAAGCTGCTCAGCCGCGTCGCGTCGGTGTTTTACGACCTCGTCTCGGCGCATTCCAATCCGGTGCTGCTGGAGATCGACAAGGAAGTGTCGCTGCGCATGGCACGGCACTGGAGCCCGATCATGATGAACGCGGTGCTGTTCGGCCGCATCGTGGCGCTGCACGACAATCGCGCCACGCTGGACCTTACCAGCCGAACAGACGCGCCTGCTGGAACGTACCTACACGCGCTTCCATCGCTCCGGCGCCGGCCTCGACGAGACCTCGAAGAAGCGCATGGCTGAAATCAACGAGCGGCTGGCGCATCTCGGCACTTCGTTCAGCCATCATCTGCTCGGCGACGAGCAGGAATGGTTCATGGAACTCGGCGAAAACGATCGCGACGGCCTGCCGGAAACCTTCATCGCCGCCGCAAAGGCCGCCGCCGACGAGCGCGGCATGGCCGGCAAGGCGATCATGACGCTGTCGCGCTCCTTCGTGGAGCCGTTCCTGAAGAGCTCCAGCCGGCGCGATCTGCGCGAAAAGGTGTTCAAGGCCTTCACCGCGCGCGGCGACAACGGCAACGCCAACGACAACAACGCCACCATCGTTGAAATCCTGCAAGCTGCGCGAAGAGAGCGCGAAGCTTCTGGGCTTTCCGACCTTCGCGGCCTATCGGCTGGAGGATTCCATGGCGAAGACGCCGGAAGCGGTGCGCGGCCTGTTGGAGCGGGTCTGGAAACCCGCCCGCGCCCGCGCGCTGGCGGATCGCGATGCGCTGCAGGAACTGGTCGCCGAGGAAGGCGGCAACTTCGCGCTGGCGCCTTGGGACTGGCGCTACTACGCCGAGAAGCTGCGGCAGCGCCGCGCCAATTTCGACGACGCCGCGATCAAGCCGTATCTCGCGCTCGACAACATGATCGACGCCGCGTTCGACTGCGCGCACCGGCTGTTCGGCCTCAGCTTTTCGGAACGCAAGGACGTTCCGGTCTGGCATCCCGACGTGCGCGTCTGGGAGGTCAAGGACGCCGCCGGAAAACACAAGGCGCTATTCTACGGCGACTACTTCGCGCGATCCTCGAAGCGCTCGGGCGCGTGGATGACATCGCTGCGCGACCAGCAGAAGCTCGATGGCGACGTCGCGCCGCTGATCCTCAACATCTGCAACTTCTCCAAGGGCGCGGACGGCCAGCCCTCGCTGCTGTCGCCGGACGATGCGCGCACGCTGTTTCATGAGTTCGGCCACGCGCTGCACGGCATGCTGTCGGATGTCACCTATCCCTCGCTGTCGGGCACATCGGTATTCACCGATTTCGTCGAACTGCCGTCGCAGCTTTACGAGCACTGGCAGGAGCAGCCGCAGGTGCTGCGGCAATTCGCGCGGCATTACCAGACCGGCGAGCCGCTGCCGGACGACCTGCTGAAGCGCTTCATCGCGGCGCGCAAATTCAATCAGGGCTTTGCCACGGTCGAATTCGTCTCGTCGGCGCTGATCGATCTGGAGTTTCATACCCAGCCGGCGTCGGCGAGCCGCGACGTGCGTGCGTTCGAGAAGAAGGAGCTGGAGAAGATCGGCATGCCCGCGGAAATTTCGCTGCGGCACCGGCCCACCCAGTTCGGCCACATCTTCTCCGGCGATCACTACGCCTCGGGTTACTACAGCTACATGTGGTCCGAGGTGATGGACGCCGACGCCTTCGGCGCGTTCGAGGAAGCCGGCAACATCTTCGATCCGGCTGTCGCGAAGCGGCTGCATGACGACATCTATTCCTCCGGCGGCTCGCGCGATCCGGAAGATGCGTATGTGGCATTTCGCGGCCGCGCGCCGGAGCCCGATGCGCTGCTGCGGCGGCGCGGGTTATTGGACGTGCCGGAGGCGGCGTGGAGCAGAGCACGAAGGCTGGATTGCTTCGTCGCTGCGCTACTCGCAATGACGATGGCCACGCTGTTCGGCATCAACAGCGCTCCGCCCACCCCGACGTCTGGGTTACCTCGTCCAGCGAGTTGCTCTACGCCACCGACGGATCGATCACCGGCGTGCGCCACGCATGGACCTTCGACGAAGTGTTCTCGACCTACGCGCTGGAGGGCATCGAGAGCAAGACCAAGTGGCGTCTACACCCGCGAGGAACTGGCGCCGCTGGCGCAGACCAATGTCGAGGCGCTCAAAGAATTCGGCTTCTTCACCTTCGCCATCGCCGACGGCAAAAAGCAGAAATTTCTGGAGCCGGTCGATTACTATCTCGAGTACAAGGCGCCGGCGCTGGTGCTGCATTTCACGCTGCCGTTCAAGGCGCCATTCAAGGCAAAGCAATTGAAACTCGAGGTGTACGATCCAACCCGCTTCGTGGAATTTTCGCTGGCAGCAGGAACAACCCGTCACGCTGGTCGCCGCGCCGGCATCCTGCACGTTGGATGTGCAGCGCCCGGACAACCCTACGAATGCACGAAAGCCCGGCGAGGCTGCCCGAGGATGACGATCATTCGAGCCACGGCGCAATGGCCGTCAACCGCATCACGGTCGATTGCCCGTGAGTGCACCGTTATCTTGACAACAATGGACCAACGCGCGAAGCCACCGAAATCATGACGGTGGTTGTCCCTATCGAGCAGATGCAGGTCGCGGCGCAAGCCAGGCTTGAACGCGTCGGCGTGCTGCTGGTCAATCTCGGCACGCCCGACAGCGCCGATGCCAGAGGCGTGCGCGTCTATCTCAAGGAATTCCTTTCCGATCCCCGCGTGATCGAAAATCAGGGACTGCTGTGGAAGCTGACGCTCAACGGCATCATTCTCAACACGCGGCCCGAGGCGCAAGGCGCGCGACTACCGCAAGATCTGGAACAACGACAAGAACGAATCGCCGCTGAAAACCATCACGCGGGCGCAATCCGACAAGCTGACAGCGGCGCTAGCCGACCAAGCGCACATCACCGTCGATTGGGCGATGCGCTACGGCAATCCGTCGATCCGGTCGCGCATCGACGCGCTGACGGCACAGGGTTGCGAGCGGCTGCTGGTGGTGCCGCTGTATCCGCAATACTCCGCGGCGACCTCGGCCACGGTGTGCGATGAGGTGTTTCGCGTGATGGCGGGCATGCGCGCGCAGCCGACGCTGCGGGTGACGCCGCCTTATTATGACGATCCGAATTACATCGATGCGCTGGCGGTCTCGATCGACGCGCATCTGAAGACGTTGCCGTTTACGCCTGAACTCATCGTGGCATCGTTTCACGGCATGCCGCAGAAATATATCGACCAGGGCGACCCCTATCAGTCGCAATGCATCGCGACCACCGACGCGTTGCGCGCGCGCATGGGGCTCGACGCTTCGAAGCTGATGCTGACGTTCCAGTCGCGTTTCGGCTTCGACCAGTGGTTGCAGCCCTACACCGACAAGACCATCGAGCAATTGGCCAAGGACGGCGTGCGCCGCATCGCGGTGGTGACGCCGGGTTTCTCGGCGGATTGCCTGGAGACGCTGGAAGAAATCGCGCAGGAAAATGCCGAGATTTTCAAGCACGCCGGCGGCGAGCAATTCGCCGCGATTCCCTGCCTGAACGACAGCGACGCCGGCATGGATGTCATCCGCCAGCTGGTGCTGCGCGAGCTGCAGGGCTGGATATAGCTCTCGCCGCAGCCTTCGTTCACGCTGGCTTGAGCGTACCCTGCGGACTGAGCGCGTCGATCACGGCAGGCAGATGTTTGGCGAGAAAGCCGAACACTTCGTCCGGCGGCATGTTCAACGTCGACGAAATCTTCGCAACGACATTGTCGCCCAGTGCCGCTTCCAGTTGTTGAGCGGTGATCGTCTGGTTAGGACCGCTACCCAACCAGGAGGCAACCTGAGGCCCAAGACCGGACTGACGCAATTTGTCGAGCAGCCCTTGAAGCGAGCCAAGATTTGTTTCGGCCAGTGCCTTCTCCAGCAGGCCTGGAAGCACCTTGGCCTCGACTTGTCCGAGAATTCCTCCGGCTAGTCCGTCAAAAATACCCATCGATTCCTCGCCAGTACCAGGATTTCAGGCGCATTATTCCGTAACCGGAGCATTTCTACAACGGCTGTTCGGACACTGCCACGCCTGCCGCTCGCTTTCCGCTTCGTCGAACCTTACATCTTGTTTTGGCGACAAATGATGTCCCAAGGAGTTTTGCATGACCGGCTTCGATATTTTCGCGATCGCTTTTGTGCTGTTGATCGTCCTGACGCTGTTTGCCGGCGTCAAAACGGTGCCGCAAGGCTACGACTGGACCATCGAGCGGTTCGGCAAATTCACGCGCACGCTGGCTCCAGGGCTGAACATCATCATTCCTTATTTCGACCGCGTCGGCCGCAAGATGAACATGATGGAGCAGGTGATCAGCATTCCGGAGCAGGAAGTGATCACCAAGGACAACGCCACGGTGACCGTGGACGGCGTCGCGTTCTTTCAGGTGTTCGATGCCGCCAAGGCCAGCTACGAGGTGTCCAACCTCAATCAGGCGATCATCGTGCTGACGATGACCAACATCCGCTCGGTGATGGGCGCGATGGATCTCGATCAGGTGCTGTCGCATCGCGACGAGATCAATGAGCGGCTGCTGCGCGTTGTCGACGCCGCGGTGTCGCCATGGGGCCTCAAGGTCAACCGCATCGAGATCAAGGACATTGTGCCGCCCGCCGATCTGGTAGAGGCGATGGGCCGGCAGATGAAGGCCGAGCGCGTCAAGCGCGCCGACATTCTGCAAGCGGAAGGTCAGCGGCAATCGGAAATTCTTCGTGCCGAAGGCGCCAAGCAAGGCCAGATTCTGCAGGCCGAAGGCCGCCGCGAAGCCGCGTTTCGCGATGCCGAGGCCCGCGAGCGCTCCGCGGAGGCCGAAGCCAAGGCGACGCAGATGGTCAGCGAAGCCATTGCAAAAGGCGACGTCGCCGCGCTGAATTATTTCATCGCCGACAAATACATCAAGGCGTTCGGCCAGATCGCGGATTCGCCGAACCAGAAGATCATCATGCTGCCGATCGAGGCGATGAACGTGTTGGGTTCGCTCGCGGGCATCGGCGAGATCGCCAAGGCGACGTTCGGCGAAAGTGCGGCCTCCGCGCAAGCCGCCGCGCGCCGCGGCTCGGTACCGACTGCGGGCGCGACTTCGCCGCCGCCGACGCCGCAACGCTGAGGACAAATCGATGGCCGAGATGTTTTCAACGCTGGGCACCTGGAACTGGCTGATCTTCGGCGTCGCGATGATGGGGCTCGAATTGCTGGCGCCGGGCGTCTTCCTGTTCTGGCTCGGTCTCGCAGCGCTGCTGGTGGGGCTGCTGTCGTTTGCGTTTAATCCTTCGTGGCAGTTGCAGATTCTGATGTTCGCGGTGTTTGCCGCAGCGGCCGTTCCGCTGTGGCGGCGCGTCGCGCACCGTGGCAGCGGCGCGAGCCTGAGCAATCCGTTCCTCAACAAACGGGCGGACGCGCTGGTCGGCCGCGAGTTCACGCTGGAGAAGCCGATCATCGACGGCGCTGGCACGGTGCGGATCGATGATACGGTCTGGCGCGTCGCAGGGCCCGATGCGCCGGCCGGCAGCCGCGTGCGAATTGTTCAGGCCGATGGCGCCAGCCTGACGGTGGCGGCGGCTTGAAGTCTTAAGCCACGCCGGCGCGAAGCACGTCGTGGACGTGAACGATGCCGACCGGCTTCTTGCCCTCGGCGACGATCGAGCACGGTCACTGCGGGCTTCGATGAATTGATCGTTTCCAGCATTTCGGCGGCGAGCATGCCGGGAGTGAATGGTGCGCGGATTTTTCGTCATCACGTCATCGACCCGGGCGGTCATCAGGTCCGGCCGCATGTGACGGCGCAGATCGCCGTCGGTGATAATGCCGGCGATCTCGCCGCTGTGATCGACGATGCAGACGCAGCCGAAACCTTTCGATGACATCTCCACCAGCGCGTCCGACATCTTCGCGCCCAGCGGTTTTACCGGCATGGCGTCGCCGGTGTGCATGATGTCGCGGACGAATTTCAGCATCGCGCCAAGCTTGCCGCCGGGATGAAAGTTGGCGAACTCCAGCGCCGTGAAGCCGCGGCCCTCCAGCAGCGCGATCGCCAGCGCGTCGCCGATCGCGGCCTGCATCAGCGACGACGTCGTCGGCGCGAGATTGTGCGGACAGGCCTCGCGCGCGTTCGGCAATTCCAGCACGATTTCGGCGGCCGCGCCCAGCGAAGACGCCGCATTCGCCGTCACCGCGATCATCGGAATGCCGAAGCGGCTCGAATAATTGACGAGGTTCTTCATCTCCGGCTGCTCGCCGGACCACGACAGCGCGATGATGACGTCGTCCGGCGTGATCATGCCGAGATCGCCGTGACCGGCTTCTGCGGCATGCACGAAGAAGGCCGGGGTGCCGGTGGAGGCAAAGGTGGCGGCAATCTTGCGCGCGACGTGGCCGGATTTGCCCAGGCCCGTGACGATGACGCGGCCCTTGGAGCGCAGAATAAGATCGACGGCGGCGGCGAACACTGAGCCCGAGCGGGCCCTGCAAAGCGGCAGCGAGCGCGGCGATGCCGCCGCCCTCCGCGTCGAGCGTACGCAATGCCGAGCGTACCGCGTCACCGGCCTGATCCGGCACGGTCTGTTTGGCTTGCAGCGATTTCGAAGGGGCCATGCATGATTCCGGGAAGGACGAAAACGTCCATTCGTCCGGCATTTCCTTAGCACGGCAGCGACGGCGACGCGACGCGTCCCGCCCGGTTCTCAACGGCCCATTAACCATAATTGTTTTAACTCCTTTAACGACGATTGGGGCGCCTGCGTTCGCGCGCGTTTCGATCGATGAGCTAAGTGACGACATTTGTTGGAGTTTTTCGATCGTGAAGTCGGATCCGGCGATAGGCCGCTGCAAGCGCATCGAGGCGACGCGCGGGCTGCTGGCGTGCCTGCTGGCAGGTTCTGCCCTCGTCGCCATCGCGCAGACCCCCGCTGCAGCGCAGACCCCGAATAGCGCTTTTCAGCAACGCCAATCAGGGCGACGATCTCGCCACGCCGGAAGACCAGCCGACGCGCCAGCCGCGCTATCGTCTCGACCCCGGCGGTGACGGCGCGCTCAACGACGGCGCCCCCAACGACGGCACGGCCCCGGATGGCATCAAGCCGGCGCCGTCGCGCATCGGCAGCACCCCCACCTATGGCCTGCCCGCCGCGAATGGCGCCGCCGACACCGGCTATGATTCGCTCAACCGCAAACGCAAGAAAGCGAAACTCTATCCCGGCCAGCGCAAGCCAAAACCATCGCCCGGCCCCGGCACCCCCGCTCCCGCCGATACGGCGACGACAACGACAACGCTGACGCCGCCGCGGCTGGCGCTGCCGCCATCCTCCACCGCGAACAGGACCCCGATCGCGCCGGCGATGGCCGGCACCGTGATCGGCCAGCCCACGCGCCGGCGGCTGAAACCCGACGACGATCCGTTCGGCGCGATCGGCGACTACGCCGGCAGCTTCCTCGTCAAGTCCGCGCTGGAAATCAGCGGCGGCTACGACAGCAACCCCGGACGTTTCGTCACCGAGAAGGGCTCGCCGTTCTATGTGATCGCGCCGGAATTGCTGGTGGTGTCGGACTGGAGCCGCCACGCGCTGGTCGCCGACCTGCGCGGCTCGTTCACCGGCTATGGCAACACCTTTCCGCCGCCGACCGACGGCACCATTTCCGGCGTGCCGACCAATGTCGACCGGCCGGATTTCACCGGCCATGTTGATGGGCGACTAGACGTCACCAGCGACACCCGGATCACCGGTCAGGCGCGGCTGCGCGTCGCCACCGACAATCCCGGCAGCCCGAACATCCAGGCCGGCCTTGCGAAGTATCCGGTGTATGTCTCGACCGGCGCGACGCTCGGCATCGACCAGAATTTCAACCGCCTGCAGGTTTCCGCCGGCGCGACCTTCGACCACACCGTTTATCAGGACTCCAAACTCACCAACGGCGCTTTCGACCAGCAACGACGACCGCAACTTCAACCAGTATGGCGGCATCGCGCGCGTCAGCTACGATGTCATTCCCGGGCTGAAACCGTTCGCCGAGGTCGAGGGCGACACCCGCGTGCATGAGACGTTCGTCGACCGCTTCGGCTACCAGCGCAATTCCGACGGCGGCTACGTCAAGGCCGGCACCTCGTTCGAACTGACGCGCCTCGTCACCGGCGAAATCTCGGTCGGCTACACGCTGCGCAACTATCAGGATTCGCGGCTCGACAGATTGCAGGGGCTGTTGACCTCGGCGCTGGTGAGCTGGTCGGTGTCGCCGCTGACCACCGCGAAATTTGTTTCCGACACGCAGGTCGCCGAATCGACGCTGGCCGGCGTGCCCGGCGTTCTCGTGCGCACCTACACCGCGGAGGTCGATCACGATTTCCGCCGCTGGCTCACCGGCATCGGGCGATTCACCTACGGCACGCTGGACTATCAGGGCTCCGGCCGGTTCGATCAGCTTTATTCGATCTCGGGCGACGTGATCTACAAGCTGAGCCGCTCGCTGTGGGTGAAGGCGACGCTGCGCCGCGACTGGCTGTTGTCGAACGTGTCAGGCGGCAGCAGCGCGTCGACTGTCGCGATGCTCGGCATCAGGTTGCAGAATTGCGTCGCGAATTCTGCAAATTCAGGGCTCGCTTGCCGCAATTGTCTGCGTCGTCCCCGCGAACGCGGGGACCCAGTAATCCCTGGCATTGCGTTGTGGCGCACGGCAGTCGCAACAAGTCCACTAACGCTTCCCGAAACATCACCGACACGGCGTACTGGGTCCCCGCGTTCGCGAGGACGACGCTGAGATGGTTCAGCGCTTCGGGTCATTGCGAGCGTAGCGAAGCAATCCAGAGCGCAACGAGCAAGAACTGGATTGCTTCGTCGCTACGCTCCTCGCAATGACGTCGATACTTTTCGATTCAAACAGCCACGCCTACGTCTCCTCGCGCGCCGCGCAGCTCGAGCTTTTAATCGCCTCTCCCCCACCCATGAGGGGAACGGAGCGCCGCGAGGCGCAACGTTTAGTTCGGCGCGCGTCCCGCATGCCGGCGGCGAAGCCAACACACGATCCGCGCACGCCTTGCGGCGCTCCATCGCAGACAAGCTTGCGCCGTCTGCGACTTTATTTTGCGGCTTTTCTGTCCGGGGGATCGTGCTTCCGGGCTAAGGCCACGGTTTGCCGACGATTTGCGCCGCGGCGTCCCGTCCATCCCGGCGGCTTTCGCCGCCGTTCGCCTTTACCCGTCCAGCCATTGAAGGCAGAGCCCCGTAGTGGGCCCGGACGATTACCCCCGGCCTCCCGAGTCCTTGTTTGCGAGACAAGCCCGCAGGCGCCGCATCCTGCCCCACTTCCGAACGCCTCATGAAGCGCCCCTCGTGAACAGGACGATACGGAATATAGTCCTAATAACTACTCGTTGTCAAGTTATGTTGACGGCTGAAGTTCCCGGATGTGCCGTTCGCTACCGATCTTCAGCTGAACCCGAAAGTCTTTATCCCTGTTACACGAACATGTGGTAGACAGCGCAAATCCGGGGATGTTACCTACTAAAACCGATGTAGATTTGATAGTCGCCTCCTTACACTGAAACGCCCCCGGTTTTAAGTTAGGGTTCTGTTCTCCACCGAGGAGACAGACGATGCGTAAGAGCAGGTTCACCGAAGAGCAAATCATCAGGGTGTTAAAGGAACACGCCGCCGGAGTTTCGGCGAGCGATCTGTGTCGCAAGCACGGCGTCAGCGACGCGACATTCTACAAGTGGCGGTCGCGCTATGGCGGCATGGAAGTCTCGGAGGCCCGCAAGCTGAAGGGCCTGGAGGAAGAGAACCGCAAGCTCAAGAAGCTGCTGGCGGAGTCGATGCTGGATGTGTCGACGCTAAAGGAGATGCTCGGAAAAAACTTCTGACGCCCAGCTTGCGGAGACGTGCTGTGACCTGGGCGATCGATCAGAAGAGCTACTCGCAGCGGCGAGCCTGCAGGCTGGTCGGGCTGCAGCCGAAGACCTATCGCTACGCTTCGACGCGACCGGACGATGGCGCGTTGCGGACCAGGCTGAAGGAGCTGGCTTCGCAACGACGCAGGTTCGGCTACCGGCGCCTGGGTCTGCTGCTAGCTCGGCAAGGGGTCCAGATCAATCACAAGAAGCTTTACCGGCTCTACAAGGAGGAGCAGTTGACGGTGCGCAAGCGTGGCGGCCGCAAACGCGCGCTTGGCACCCGGGCACCGATGTCGATCCCGCAGGATCAGAACCTGCGCTGGTCGCTCGACTTTGTGACGGATACGCTGGTCAGCGGCCGGCGCTTCCGCATCCTGACGCTGGTCGACGACTTCACGCGCGAATGTCTGGGCCTGATCGCCGACACTTCGCTCACCGCCTTGCGCGTGGTGCGCGAACTTGACCACATCATCGAAAGCCGAGGCTGTCCGCGCATGATCGTCAGCGACAACGGCACCGAGTTCACATCGAACGTCGTCCTGGCCTGGCAGGAGCAGCTTGGAATCGAGTGGCATTACATCGCACCCGGCAAGCCGATGCAGAACGGCTTCGTCGAAAGCTTCAACGGCCGGCTGCGCGACGAGTGTCTCAACGAACACCTGTTCGCCAACTTGACCGAGGCCCGCCAGATCATCGAAGAATGGAGGATCGACTACAACAACCACCGACCGCACACGAGCCTCAAGGGGCTCACGCCAACCGAGTTCGCAACCCGCCCCGACCGGGGCCAAAACCCGAACAGACTCTACTTATAAACGAGGGCAAACAGGGGAGCAGGTCCACAGGCATAATGCAGGCTAGCGGATGCAGCATCTTACATAACTACGCTGTCCGGGAAATTCGCAGGTTCACCGCGGCAACACTGACGTCCCCATCAGGAACGCATCGATCGCCCGCGCACACAACCGGCCTTCGCGGATCGCCCACACCACCAGCGATTGCCCGCGGCGCATGTCGCCCGCCGAAAACACCTTCGGCAGCGAGGTCTGATAATCGGCGTGTTGGCGCGGACATTGCCGCGCGGGTCGAGATCGACGCCGAGCGTCTTCAACAGGCCCTCGTGCACCGGATGCACGAACCCCATCGCCAGCAGCACCAGCTCCGCGTCGAGATCGAACTCGGTGCCCGCGATCGGCTTGAACTTGTCGTCGACCTGAACGCAATGCAGCTTCTTCACCGCGCCGCCTTCGCCGGAAAACTTCTGCGTCAGCACCGCGAATTCGCGGCGCGCGCCCTCGGCCTGGCTCGACGAGGTCCGCATCTTCATCGGCCAGTTCGGCCAGGTCAGCCCCTTGTTCTCGTGCTCGGGCGGCGCCGGCATAATCTCGATCTGCGTCACGGATTTCGCGCCCTGACGGAAAGCTCGTGCCGATGCAGTCCGAGCCGGTGTCGCCGCCGCCGATCACCACGACGTTTTTGCCGCCGGCGAGAATGTCCGGCCTGCCGCCAAGCGGCTCGTTTGAGACGCGGCGATTTTGCTGCGGCAGAAAATCCATCGCGAAGTGAATGCCCTGGAGATCGCGGCCGGGGATCGGCAGGTCGCGCGCGGCTTCCGCGCCGCCGGTCAGCGCCACCGCGTCGTGCGACTTCAGCAATTCCTGCGGATCGATTGAGGCTGCGCCATTGGCTTTGCCGCCGACATGCGCGCCGTAATGAAACGTCACGCCCTCGGCCTCCATCTGCGCGACGCGGCGGTCGATGACGTGCTTCTCCATCTTGAAATCGGGAATGCCGTAACGCAGGAGGCCGCCGGCCTTGGCGAACTTCTCGTACAGATGCACGTCGTGGCCGGCGCGCGCGAGCTGCTGCGCGCAGGCCATGCCCGCGGGGCCGGAGCCGATCAACCGCGATCTTCTTGCCGGTTTTCTTCGGCGCGATCTCCGGCTTGAGCCAGCCGTTGTCCCAGGCGCGGTCGACGATGGCGCATTCGATGGTCTTGATGGTGACGGGGTTGTCGTCGATGTTCAGCGTGCACGAGGCTTCGCACGGCGCGGGGCAGATGCGGCCGGTGAATTCCGGAAAATTGTTGGTCGAGTGCAGGTTGCGCGAGGCTTCCTGCCAGTTGCCCTGATAGACGAGGTCGTTCCAGTCGGGGATCTGGTTGTTGACCGGGCAGCCCGGCGTGCCCGGCGAAACCGAGCCGGTGCCGTGGCAATAGGGAATGCCGCAATTCATGCAGCGCGCGGCCTGGTCGCGGGTTTCCTTTTCGTCGAGCGGAATGACGAACTCGCGATAGTCGCGCACGCGCTCGGCGACCGGCGCATATTTGCGGTCGTGCCGGTCGATCTCGAGAAAGCCTGTGATCTTGCCCATCTAAGTCAAATGCCCCAGAACCTACGTCTTACCCGTCTCTCATCCTTCGAGACGCCGCTTACGCGGCCCTCAGGATGAGGTCTGCAATCCACTCTCGGTCCTCATCCTGAGGAGCGCGCTTCTTCGCGCGCGTCTCGAAGGATCGTGCTCTTCCCATGGTTCGAGAGGGCGCAAGCGCGCCTCCTCACCATGAGGACCGTATTACGCCCCCGCTACTCCGCGGCCTGCATGGTCGCGGCCTTCGCCTGCATCTCCTTTAGCGCGCGGCGATACTCCACCGGCATCACCTTGCGGAATTTCGGCAGCCACGCGCTCCAGTTCGCCAGAATATCCGCCGCGCGGCGCGATCCCGTATAGCGCGCGTGGCGCGTGATCAGGATGTGCAGCCGCTCGATGTCATCCGCCAGCAGATTCTCGAACACATCGACGCGGCCATGCGCTTCGAGATCGCCCTGCTGGTGAAAGGCGTTCTCGTTGATCATCTCTTCCGACAGCACAGGCTCGAGCTCGACCATCGCCATGTTGCACAGCTTTGGAAAACCGCCGTCCTCGTCCAGCACATAGGCGACGCCGCCGGACATGCCCGCCGCGAAATTGCGGCCGGTCTTGCCCAGCACCACGACGATGCCGCCGGTCATGTATTCGCAGCAGTGATCGCCGGCGCCTTCGACCACCGCGACCGCGCCGGAGTTGCGCACCGCGAAGCGTTCGCCGGCGATGCCGCGGAAATAGCATTCGCCCTCGATCGCGCCGTACATCACGGTGTTGCCGACGATGATGGATTCCTCCGGCACAATGCCGGAATGCCGCGGCGGCTTCACCACGATTCGCCCGCCCGACAATCCCTTGCCGACATAGTCGTTGGCTTCGCCTTCGAGCTCGAACGAGACACCACGCACCAGCCACGCGCCGAACGCCTGACCCGCGGTGCCCTTGAAGCTCACCTGGATGGTGTCGTGCGGCAAACCTTCATGACCGTAGATTTTCGCCACCGCGCCCGACAGCATCGCGCCTGCCGAGCGGTTGGTGTTGTTGATCGTCATGTCGAACTTGACCGGCGCGCCGCGATCGAGCGCGGCCTGCGATTTTTCCAGCAGCGTGCGGTCGAGCACCGCTTCGAGATGATGGTTCTGGGCCTCGGCGTGGAAGATCTTCTGACCGGGCTGCGCCTGCTGCTTGTAGAACAGCTTCGAGAAATCCAGCCCCTTGGCCTTCCAGTGCGCGACCAGCTTCGACTGGTCGAGCATCTGCACCTGACCGACCATCTCGTTGAAGGTGCGATAGCCCAGCGCCGCCATGCATTCGCGGACTTCCTCGGCGACGAAGAAGAAATAGTTGATGACGTGCTCGGGCTGGCCGGTGAAGCGCTTGCGCAGCACGGGGTCCTGCGTCGCCACGCCGACCGGGCAGGTGTTGAGATGGCACTTGCGCATCATGATGCAGCCGGCCGCGATCAGCGGCGCGGTGGCGAAGCCGAATTCGTCGGCGCCGAGACAGCGCGCCGATCACCACGTCGCGGCCGGTTCGAAATCCGCCATCGACCTGCACCACGATGCGTGAACGCAGCCGCTCGCGCACCAGCGTCTGATGGGTTTCGGCGAGGCCGATTTCCCAGGGAGAACCCGCGTGCTTGATCGAGGTCAGCGGCGACGCGCCGGTGCCGCCCTCGAAGCCGGCGATGGTGACGTGATCCGCGCGCGCCTTGGCGACGCCCGCCGCGACGGTGCCGACGCCGATTTCCGACACCAGCTTCACCGACACCAGACCCGCCGGGTTGACGTTCTTCAGGTCGTAGATCAGCTGCGCGATGTCCTCGATCGAATAGATGTCGTGGTGCGGCGGCGGCGAGATCAAGCCGACGCCGGGCGTCGAGTGCCGCACCGCGGCGATGACGGCGTCGACCTTGTGGCCGGGCAATTGCCCGCCTTCGCCGGGTTTTGCGCCCTGCGCCATCTTGATCTGCATCATGTCGGCGTTGACGAGATATTCTGTCGTGACGCCGAAACGGCCGGACGCGACCTGCTTGATCGCCGAGCGCATCGAATTGCCATTCGGCAGCGGCTTGAAGCGGTCGCTCTCCTCGCCGCCCTCGCCGGTGTTGGACTTGCCGCCGATGCGATTCATCGCGATCGCCAGCGTGGTGTGCGCCTCGCGCGAGATCGAGCCGAACGACATCGCGCCGGTGGCGAAGCGCTTGACGATGTTCACCGCCGGTTCGACTTCCTCGAGCGGCACCGGCTTGCGCTTCTCGTCCTCGGCGGTCTTGATCCTGAACAGGCCGCGCAGCGTCAACAGCCGCTCGGATTGCTCGTTGAGGATTTTCGCGAACGCCTTGTAGCGCTCCAGCGAATTGCCGCGCACCGCATGCTGCAACGTCGAAACGGATTCGGCGGTCCAGGCGTGATCCTCGCCGCGGGTGCGATAGGCATATTCGCCGCCGACATCGAGCGCGGTCTTGTAGATCTCGATATCGCCGAACGCTTCAGCATGGCGCCGCACGGTCTCCTCGGCGATTTCGGCAAGACCAACGCCTTCGATCCGCGTGTGCGTGCCGGCGAAATATTTGGCGACGAAATCGGCCTTCAAGCCCGACCGCGTCGAAAATCTGCGCGCCGCAATAGGATTGATAGGTCGAGATGCCCATCTTCGACATCACCTTGAGCAGGCCCTTGCCGATCGACTTGATGTAGCGCTTGACGATCTCGTAGTCGTCGAGCTTGCCCGGCAAACGATCCTTCATCGCGACGATGGTTTCGAACGCCAGATAGGGATTGATCGCTTCGGCGCCATAACCGGCCAGGCAGGCGAAGTGATGCACTTCGCGCGGCTCGCCGGATTCCACCACGAGGCCAACCGAGGTGCGCAATCCGACGCGGATCAGATGATGATGCACGGCGGCGCACGCCAGCAGCGACGGAATTGGAATGCGGTCCGAGCCGGCCATGCGGTCGCTGAGGATGATGATGTTGACGCCCTCGCGCACCGCGCCTTCCGCGCGCGCGCAGAGCTCATCGAGCACCTGCTCAAGGCCCGCCGCGCCAAAACCGGCATGGAAAGTGGTGTCGAGCGTGCGCGAGACGAAATGCGATGAGGCGACGTCGGTGATGGAACGGATTTTTTCCAGATCGCTATCGGTCAGGATCGGCTGGCGCACTTCAAGTCGCTTGGTCCGAGCCGAGCCCTGCAGATCGAACAGGTTCGGCCGCGGTCCGATGATCGACACCAGGCTCATGACCAGCTCTTCGCGGATCGGAT
Organism: uncultured Alphaproteobacteria bacterium; assembly: GCA_963723625.1. GTDB lineage: Bacteria > Pseudomonadota > Alphaproteobacteria > Rhizobiales > Xanthobacteraceae > Bradyrhizobium. Next base: position 215,546 of record CAVRRK010000008.1, on the reverse strand, counting down.
CGATCGGCGGATTGGTGACCTGCGCAAAATTCTGCTTGAAATAGGTGAACAGCGGCTTCGGCTTGTCGGACAGCGCCGAGATCGGCGTGTCATTGCCCATCGAGCCGTTGGCCTCTTCGCCGGTCGACGCCATCGGCGTCATCAGGATGCTAATGTCTTCCTGGGTGTAGCCGAACGCCTGCTGCCGATCGAGCAGCGGCAGGTTCGAGCGCATCCCCTTCTTCGGCGCGTCCGGCAATTCTTCCAGTACGATCTGGGTGGCGTGCAGCCATTCCTTGTAAGGATGCATCGACGCCAGCTGCGCCTTGATCTCGTCGTCCGGAATGAGACGGCCCTGTTCGAGGTCGACCAGCAGCATCTTGCCGGGCTGCAGCCGCCACTTGGTGACGATGTCTTCTTCCGGAATTTGCAGCACGCCCATTTCGGACGCCATCACGATACGGTCGTCTTTTGTGACGAGATAGCGCGCGGGGCGCAGGCCGTTGCGGTCGAGCGTGGCGCCGATCTGCCGGCCGTCGGTGAACGCCAGCGCCGCGGGGCCGTCCCACGGCTCCATGATCGCGGCGTGATATTCGTAAAACGCGCGGCGCGTTTCATCCATCAGCGGATTGCCGGCCCACGCCTCCGGAATCATCATCATGACCGCGTGCGCGAGCGAGTAACCGCCCTGCACCAGAAATTCGAGGCCGTTGTCGAAGCAGGCGGTGTCGGACTGCCCTTCATACGAGATCGGCCACAGACGGCTGATGTCCTTGCCGTAAAGTTTGGAATGAATCGAAGCCTGCCGCGCCGCCATCCAGTTGACGTTGCCACGCAGCGTATTGATCTCACCGTTGTGCGCGACCATGCGATAGGGATGCGCCAGCGACCAGGTCGGGAAGGTGTTGGTCGAGAAGCGCTGATGCACCAGCGCCAGCGCGCTTTCGAAATCCGGCTCGTGCAGATCGGGATAGTAGCTGCCGAGCTGGTCGGCGAGGAACATGCCCTTGTAGATCACGGTGCGGCACGACAGCGACACCGGGTAATAGCCGGCGAGGCCGCGGTCGCGGCGCTGGTAGATCGCCTGCGAGATCGACTTGCGCAGGATATAAAGCCGACGCTCGAAATCGTCCTCGCTCTTGATGTGATCGCCGCGGCCGATGAACACCTGCATGTTCGAGGGTTCGGTCGGCTTCACGGTCTCTCCGAGCGAGGCGTTGTCGGTCGGCACCTCGCGCCAGCCGAGCAGCATTAGCCCCTCGTGCCCTGATCTGCTCCGCGACGATGCTCTTGATGATGTTGCGCCACGCAGTATCGCGCGGCATGAACAGCGCGCCGACGGCGTAGTCGCCGGGCCCCGGCAACTGGAAGCCGATCTCGGCAGCCTTGCGCGTGAAGAAGGCGTGCGGAATCTGCACCAGGATGCCCGCACCGTCGCCCGCGCGCGAATCCGCGCCAACCGCACCGCGATGTTCGAGATTGCAGAGTATGCTGATCGCGTCGGAGACGATCTGATGCGACTTCTTGCCCTTGATGTTGGCGATGAAGCCGACGCCGCAGGAATCTTTTTCCAGCGACAGGTCGTACATGCCTTCGGCGGGCGGACGCCAAGTATGCTCGCGCAAGGGTTCCGAAGACGCCGGAAATGGTATCGAGCGGTTTCAAAGCCGCATCCGCCGAAACGTCCGGCAAGACACTGTCGCGTTGGAACTCTGACCCGCTCATCTCAAGCCCTCTGGTCCGGCAGACCTCTTCGTCCCCGGCGCACCTTTGGCCTTCGCGGTATCCCTGCGGGGTCACCGCTCGCCGCACGCGAGCCGCAATTTCTAGAATTCAGGCGTGGCGTCCAGCGTCCCCGAAGAACGGCCTTGCCTGCTAACCGGACGTTGTAACGTCCCGTATTCACGCTGCAATCGCTATGCCGCGCTTGCACTCATTTAAGACAGTAATACTGTCCTAACCCTGACATTGGCAAATTTTTTTCTATCATACAAGCGGGCGGGAGTCTCTCGATTTGCAAAGACTCGCCAACTATCGGCAACGCCTTCGATTTGAAGCAAACGCGCCGCGATCCGGCCCAAGCTCTGCCGAATTCACCCCTGAGTTTGCCGGCGCGATCAACGAAGACGTTGCGCAAGCGACAAGGAGCGATCCGGTTGATCCGAAAAACGCTCAGGGCGCGGGGGCATGACAGGAGCCAGGACGATGAAGTTATTTGCAGGGTGGATGATATCGGCCAGTCTGATGATTGCCGCCGGAGCTGCGAATGCGCAGGGGCTCGCGCCGTATGCGATCGGATCGCCATACAGCACGGTTTCCGATTTCGAACAGCCGTATGCCGCTACACCGGAATTCGGGCCGTCGCGTTACGGTCCGGCGCTGCTGCCTGCGATCGAGGTCTACACCATCGTGCGCGAAAGCGGATTTTCGCCGCTCGGGATTCCGCAGCAGCGCGGCTTCATCTACACAATCTCGGTGATCAACCGCGAGGGCGACGACGGCCGGCTGGTGATCGACGGACGCACCGGGCGCATCCTGCGCTTCATGCCGGCGTACCGGATGAGCGACAATTTCAACGACGAGATGACGGTGTCGTATGGTCCGGTTGGACCGCCGCCTGTTGTCAGCGATGTCAGGCCCTCGACACTGCCGCCGATGGTTGCGCCGCGCATGGCGAGCCGCGCGCCGTTGCCGCCGAGGCCGGTGCCCAGGGCCATGCCGAGTGCCGCCGGCGGCGCGAAGCCGCTGGCTGCCAAGCCTGCTGCACCGCCGCCGCAGCGATCGGCCGCGGTGCAGACGAAACCTGACGTGCACGCTGCTCCAGCTCCCGTTGCTGCCGCGCCCGCGGCGGTCGAGGCCAAGCCGCCCGCGCCGCAGATTCAGCCGACGCAGGAAATGCCACAGGCACAGGGACTGGATTGATCGGGGCAGGCGCACTTCGTGACCGGCCACAACAAAAAGGATGTCGTCCCCGCGAAAGCGGGGACCCACTACGCTCCAATGTTGCGTGTGGTCTGAGCGCTCGTATCGCGACGACACACGGCAATTACTGGATCCCCGCTTTCGCGGGGATGACGGCTTAGTTGCGCCGCGCGGCTACGCCGCCGCCGCTTCCAGCGCGGCGACGTAGTCGGCAATCGCCAGCGACGACGTCAGGCCTGGCGATTCAATGCCGAACAGGTTGATCAGCCCGGCGACGCCGTGATCCCTCGGCCCCTGGATCAGAAAATCCTGAACCGCAACCGCCGGCGGAACGATCTTCGGCCTGATGCCTGAATAGCTCGGCATCAGCGCGCCGTCAGGGAGCGTCGGCCAGTAGCGCCGGATCGCCGGATAGAACCGCTCCGCGCGCGCCGGATCGACGGCATAATCGATGGTATCGATCCATTCCACGTCGGGACCGAAGCGAGCCTGTCCGGCCAGATCGAGCGTGAGATGAACGCCGAGCCCTCCGGGCTCCGGCACCGGATAGATCAGGTGGGAGAACGGCGCGCGCGCATTGCAACTAAAATAATTTCCCTTCGCCAGATATGCCGGCGGGATCAGATCGATCGGCATGCCGGCGATGCAGCGCGCAAGCTGGGGCGCGCCCAGTCCCGCGGCATTGACGAGAAGTTCACATTGCAGCGCCATCGGCGCATCGCCGCCGATCTCAAGCTCGATCCCCTGCGGCGTCGCCTTGCCCTGCAGTAGCGGCGTGTGGAAAGCGAACGCCGCGCCGGCGTCCTCCGCGTCGCCGCGCAACGCCAGCATGTAGGCGTGGCTGTCGATGATGCCGGTCGACGGCGACAACAGCGCCGCATCGCAGTTCAGTGCCGGTTCGATTGCGCGCGCCGCGGCGCCGTCGAGCGCCTGCAGATCGAGTACGCCGTTGGCTTCGGCATGCGCCTTGATCGATTGCAGGCGGGCGGTTTCAGCCGGCGTCGTCGCCACGATCAACTTGCCGCAGTTGCGGTGGGGAATGCCATGATCGCGGCAATAGGCGTAAAGCGCGCGTTTTCCCTCGACGCACATCCGCGCCATCAGGCTGCCGGCCTTGTAGTAGATGCCGGCGTGAATCACTTCGCTATTGCGCGACGAGGTTACCGTGCCGATACCCTCGGCTGCTTCGAGGACGATGACTTCGCGGCCCGCCTGCGCCAGCCGCCGCGCAACGGCAAGTCCGATCACCCCCGCGCCGATAACGACGCATTCGACCCTGTCCATTTTTAATAATCTTTGAGCAACCGCTCGATGTAATCGAGTTCGACCTGCGAGCGCGAGGTGTCGCCGAGCCGCCGGCGCAGTTCTTCGAGAATCCGGCGCACCCGCTGCACGTCGATCTCGCCGGGGATTTTCACGGTGAGATCGTCGCCGAACTCGCGGCCGTGCAATGGCCGCCCCAAGGGATCGCTCTGGTTGCCGCCGCTCTGCTGGCGTCCGGTGCGGTTGCCGGGCCCATCGCTTGGCCCGTCGCCATCGCCTTGCTGCATGGCCTGCGCCATGCTCTGCGCGCCCTTGCGCAGCGCATCCAGCGCCTTGCCCTGCGAGTCCACCGCGCCGTCGGCATTGCCCTCGCCGAGCCGGCCGCCGGCGTCGCCCATCGCGGTGTCGGCATTGCCGAAACTGTCATCGTCGCCATCGTCACCGGGATCGCCTTGCTGTCCGGGCTGGCCGCCCTGCCCCTTTTCGCCCTTCTGACCACGCTGGCCCATGCCGCGCTTGGCGAGCTGTTCCTGCAACTGCTTGAGCCGGTCGCGTAGGCCCTGTTGATCCTGCTGCAGGTCGCCCATGCCCGGATTGCTCTTGTTGCCGCGCCGGTCGCGCCGCGAATCCTGGCCCTGCTTGAACGTCTTGTCGCGCAATTGCTGCTGCTTGCGGATCATGTCGCCAAGTTCGTTCAGCGCCTGCTCCATGTCGCCATCGCCGGACTGGCCGGGCTGCGCCATCTGCAGATTCTCCAGCATCTGCTGCAACTGGTCGAGCAGCGCCTTGGCGGCATCCTTGTCGCCGGAGCGCGACAGCCGCTCCATGCGCTCGATCATGTTGTTGAGGTCCTGCTGCCGCAGCATTTTGCTGTTCGGATCGAGCGGCCGCGCCAGTTGCTGCGGATTATTTTTCATCTGCTCGGCGAGCTGGCGCATGAAATTGTCCAGCGCCGCGCGCAGATTTTCCGTGAGCTTCTTGATTTCCTCGTCGCTGGCGCCGCGTTCCAGCGCCTGCTTGAGCGCTTCCTGCGCGGCACGCAGCGCCTTGTCGACATCGGTGATGTTGCCGTCCTCGATGATCACCGCAAGCGCCCACAGATTGGCGACGACTTCGCGCATCGCGTCGTCGGTGCGGGCGGACTCAAGCTGCCGCGCGACGCTGCGAAGCCCGAGATACTGGCCGGCCTCCGGCATGAACAGTTCCGGCGCGATCATCAGCGCATCCAGTGCGGCGTAGACCTGCGGATTCTGATTGGCGTCCAGTGCCAGATTGCGGCGCTGCTCGATCAGCGCGCGCGCCAGCGGCTTGGTGAACAGCCGCTCCGGCAGCCGCATGTTGAACGGCTCGCTGCTGCCTTCATTGCCCGCCTCATCCTTTGCGGTGAGCGTCAACGTCACGTCGGCTCCAGCGTACGGGTCCTCGCTGAGGTCCTTGACGGTCTGGCCGACGCCGTTGCGGGTGCGCGCGTTGGGCAGCGCCAGCGCGAATTGCGGCGGCTCGAACAACGGCCGCGCCCCGACGGCGCCTTTCGTGGCATCTGCGGGGCGCGCGGCGAAATGCGCCTGCGCTTCCGTGACGCCGTAATCGTCCTCGATCTTGTAGGACATCTGCAGGGAGCCGCGGGCAAGACGTTCGGGATCCTTGGCCAGCGCAATCGTCGGCGCGCGGTCGGGCGTGGCGGCGAATTTCCACTGCGGCTGGCCTGAGGGCGCGCGAACATGCGCGGTGCCGTCGCCGGCGATGGTGAACTGGCGTTGATGCGTGCCTGTCGGCGCCTGCTCGGTCGCGGGTATCTCGTTCACGCCGCCGCCGACCACGATATCGAGATCGCCGCCGCTGGAGCGTACGATCAACGCGCTGCCGGCGGGCACCGCCATCGCGTCGGCATTTGGCGCGGACGCATCATGGTTCGCCGCGGACAGGATGATCGGCGGCCTGCTGGTGTAAGCCGGCGGCGTCACCCAGGCATCGACCCGGATGTTGGCCGGCGCCAGCACGCCGTTCCAGTCGAAGGCTGCGGCAACGCGCGCGCTCCGTTCTTCGCCCGCGGCGACGTAGGTTGCGACCAGCAGCACCATGACCAGCGCGCGCAGCGCCCAGCGGTCGTGAATCGCCAGTCGCGGCGACGGCAGCCCGGCGCGGATGCGCTTGATCGAGGCCAGCGTGCGTTCGCGCTGCGCCTGCCATAACGCCAGCGCCACCGGGTCTTGCGTCGCAAGCGTATCGGTGAGCGCGGTGGCCGGACGATGCCGGATGCCGGTACCGCGATCGAGCCGGGCCAGAGCCGCTTCGCGGCTCGGCCAGCGGAACTTCACAAGGGGAAAGAGCGCGGCGAGCGCCAGCAGCCCAAAAAGAGCGAGCCCTATGGCGCGCGCGATGAAGGGCAGCGTCAGCCATAGCCCGGCCCAGGACACCACCAGAAACAGGCCGGCCACGCTCATAAGCCGCGCCAGATGCGGCCAGAGCCGCTCCCAGGCGATCGCTATCTGTGCCCGCTGCAAAGCCTGCGTCAGTTGCAGCCGCGAGGCTGCATCGGAATCGGGCAATGGCTTTGACGGGTCGGGAATCGTGCCGCTCAACAGGCGCTCCGGGTTGCCGAACACCACGCTAGCACAGCGGCGGCAATGAGGCACGTGCCGCATCGCACAACCCACACCCAATGCGCGCATGATTCCAAGGCGTGACGGCGGGCCGCCGACCTCGTAACGTCCGCCGCGATCCGTCAAAAAGGAAAAAACCATGGACAAGAAAACGCACGACAAGGGACTGGAAATTCGCAAGGCGGTGCTGGGCGAGGCCTACGTCGCCAACGCGCTGAAGAATGCCGACGACTTCAACAAGCCGTTTCAGGAACTCGTCACCGAATATTGCTGGGGCGCGGTTTGGGGCCGCGAGGAATTGCCGCGCAAAACGCGAAGCATGCTCAACCTCGCGATGATCTCCATCCTCAATCGGCCGCACGAATTGCGGGTGCATATCAAGGGCGCGCTCGTCAACGGCGTCAGCAAGGACGAGATTCGCGAGGTCTTCATGCAGGTCGCGATCTACGCCGGCATCCCGGCGGGCGTCGACAGTTTCCGCATCGCGCGCGAGGTGTTCGCCGAGATGGACAAGGGGGCGAGTTAGGTTGGCCTCATGGTGAGGAGGCGCGCTCGCGCCGTCTCGAACCATGGAGCTTCGTAAAGCATCCTTCGAGACGCGGCGAAAACGCCGCTCCTCAGGATGAAGATTATTTTGACTTAAGGACAAATCATCATGGACATCGGATTTATCGGGCTGGGCAAGATGGGCTTTCCCATGGCCCGCCGCCTCATCGAGGCAAAACATAAGCTCATCGTGCACGACCAGCGCAAGGAAGCCGTCGACAAACTGGTCGCGCTGGGCGCGCAGGCCGCGTCATCGCCGAAAGACGTCGCCGACCGCGCCGAGACCGTGCTGGCGAGCCTGCCGTCGCTGCAGGCCTCGCTCGATGTCGCTACGGCTAAGGACGGCGTGATCGAAGGCAAGCGCGTCAAGCGCTTCGTCGATCTTTCCACGGTCGGCTCGCACATGGCGGTGCGCATTCATGATCTCCTGGCGAAACGCAACATCGTGCAGCTCGACAGCCCGGTCAGCGGCGGCGTCGGCGGCGCGGAGAAAGGCACGCTTGCGGTGATGGTGTCGGGTCCATCAGCGGATTTCGATGCCGACAAAGCCGGCGCTCGATGTGATCGGAAAAGTGTTCTTCATCGGCAAGAAGCCCGGCTCGGCGCAGACGATGAAGCTCGCCAACAATTTCCTGTCGGCCACGGCGATGGTCGCCACATCTGAGGCGGTGGTGCTGGGCGTCAAATCCGGGCTCGATCCAGCTATCATGATCGACGTGATCAACGCCGGCTCCGGCATGAACACCGCGAGCCGCGACAAGTTTCCGCGCGCGGTCCTGCCGCGAACCTTCGACTTCGGTTTTGCCACGGGGTTGATGGTGAAGGACGTGCGGCTTTGTCTGGATGAGATGAAATCGCTGGGGCTATCGATGGAAGTCGCCGAAGCGGTCGGCACGTCTATGGGAGGTGGTGATCCGCGAGATGGGCGCGGAGTTCGATTTCACCTCGGCGATCAAGCCGATCGAAAAAGCCGCGGGCGTCGTGGTGGGCGGGACGAAGGCGAAAGTTTAAACTCTGGCGCGAGCGTTTCCTTCCCCTCTCCCCTCGTGGGAGGGTGGCGAGCGTCGCCAGATGCGAGCCGGGTGAGGGGTGGATGAAAACGCGAGCTCAGCCCCCTCACCCGCCCTCGATGCTTCGCATCTTGGGCACCCTCTCCCACAAGGGGAGAGGGGAAGTAAGAAGCAGCGCTCAATCTATCACAACCACGGCGCAGGCTTGTCCATCGCGATTAACTGCTCGACTTCGACACGCGGGCGGATCACCGCATATTGGTCGTCCTTCACCAGTACTTCGGGAACGAGCGCGCGGGTGTTGTAGGTGCCGGACTGCACCGCGCCGTAGGCGCCGGCGGTCATCACCGCCAGCAGATCGCCGGACTTGGGTTCAGGTATCGTGCGCCCGAGCGCAAGGTAGTCGCCGCTCTCGCAGACCGGCCCGACCACGTCGGCGACGATAGCTGGCGCGCTCGGCAGCGGCCTGGCGCACCGGCACGATGTCGTGATGCGCCTCGTACAGCGTGGGGCGAATCAGGTCGTTCATCGCCGCATCGATGATGACGAAATTCCGCGCTTCACCGTGCTTTACGTAGATCACGCGGGTGACGAGAATGCCGGCGTTGCCGACGATCATGCGGCCGGGCTCGAACATCAGCGTGCAGCCGAGATTGTGGCTGACGCGCTTGACCATTGCGGCATAGGCCGCGGGCGACGGCGGCGCTGTCTTGCCGAGATGATAGGGAATGCCGAGCCCGCCGCCGAAATCGACGTGGCTGATGGTATGGCCGTCGGCGCGCAGCGTGTGGACGAATTCGGCGAGAATCCGGAACGCGGCCTCCATTGGCGCCAGATCCGTGATCTGGCTGCCGATATGCACGTCGACGCCGGTGACCTGAATGCCGGGCAATTTCGCTGCGCGGGCATAGACGGCGCGCGCGCGCGTCAGCGGAATGCCGAATTTGTTTTCGGATTTGCCGGTGGAGATTTTCGCGTGCGTGCCGGAATCCACGTCCGGGTTGACGCGGATGGAGATTCGCGCAATTCGGCCCATTTCGGTCGCGAGCCGCGACAGCAATTCAAGCTCGGGCTCGGATTCGACGTTGATGCACAGAATGTCTTCCGACAGCGCCTGGCGCAGTTCGGCTTCGGTCTTGCCGATTCCGGAAAACAGAATCTTCTCGCGCGCAAAGCCCGCCGCCAGCGCGCGCTTGAGTTCACCGCCGGAGACCACGTCGGCCCCGGCGCCGAGCTTTGCCAGCGTCTTGATTACCGACTGGTTGGAATTGGCCTTCAGCGAATAGCAGATCAGTGCCTTCTCACCGGCGAAGGCTTCGCTGAATACGCGATAATGTCGCTCAAGCGTCGCGGTGGAATAGCAATAGAACGGCGTGCCGACAGCATCCGCCAGCGCAACGAGATCGACCGCTTCGGCGTGAAGCACGCCGTTGCGATAGTCGAAATGATTCATGGCTTCAGTTCCGGACGCGCGCTCAATTCAGAAGCGGATCGAGCACGAACGATCGTTTGGTGCCCTTCGCCGCTGCCGGATTCGCATCGCCATGGACGGGGGCGAACAGCGCGCCCGGGCTGGCCGGCCGCTCTTCTTCGGCTTCCACCGCGGTCGGCTGCGCGGACGCGCGCGGCAGATCGAGGCCGCCCTTTCGTCCGCAGCCGCCGAGCGTCATGGTGGCGACGGCCAGCAAAATCAGGGCCCAGCCAACAGACGCCGGGCGGTATGTGCGATTCACGATAAAAATCCCCAATGCAGGCGCATCATACAAAGATTGACCGCTTGTGGCGAGACCCGGAGCGGATTGAATTTCTGCGCGTTATCTCGTCTCAGCCCAATTTCTGCTCTTTTTCCAGCCGCTTGAGCCAGGCCTTGGCTTGCGACATGACGTTTTTCGGCGCGGTTCCACCGTAACTGACGCGGCTTTTCACCGAGGCTTCGACCGAAAGCACCGCCATCGCCTCGGCCGTGATTTTGGGCTCGATGGCCTGCATTTCCTTCAACGGCAGCTCGTGCAGCGGCACGCCCTTTTTGGAGGCGACGCCGACAATGCGCCCGGTGACGTGGTGGGCGTCGCGGAACGGCATCTTCAGGGTCCGCACCAGCCAGTCCGCCAGATCGGTGGCGGTGGCATAGCCCTCGCCGGCCGCGGCCTTCATCCGCGCCTCGTCGGGAACGAGATCGCGCACCATGCCGGTCATCGCCCGGATCGCCAGCGACAGCGCGGCGAATGCTTCCATCGCGCCCGCCTTGTCCTCCTGCATGTCCTTTTGATAGGCCAGCGGCAGGCCTTTCATCACGATCAGCAGCGCGGTCAGCGCGCCGATGACGCGGCCGGTCTTGGCGCGCACCAGTTCGGCGGCGTCGGGATTGCGCTTCTGCGGCATGATCGACGAGCCGGTGGTGAACTTGTCGGACAGCCGCACCAGTCCCACCAGCGGCGAGGTCCAGATCACGATCTCCTCGGCGAAGCGCGACAGATGCATCGAGGCAATCGCCGCCGCCGACAAGGTTTCGAGCACGAAATCGCGATCCGACACCGCGTCGAGCGAATTGGCCATCGGCTTGTCGAAGCCGAGCGCCTCGGCGGTGGCGTCGCGGTCGATCGGAAACGAAGTGCCGGCCAGCGCCGCGGCGCCGAGCGGCGATTCGTTCAGCCGCTTGCGCGCGTCGGCAAACCGGCCGCGGTCGCGCGACGCCATCTCGACATAGGCCAGAAGATGATGGCCGAACGTCACCGGCTGTGCGGTCTGCAGATGCGTGAAGCCGGGCATCACCGTGCCGGCATGCTCCAGCGCCCGGTCCACCAGCGCACGCTGAAACGACGCCAGCGCCGCGTCGGTTTCATCGATGATGTCGCGCACATAAAGCCGGAAATCGGTCGCGACCTGATCGTTGCGCGAGCGCGCAGTGTGCAGCCGTCCGGCAGCCGGACCGATCAACTCGCCGAGCCGGCTCTCGACATTCATATGAATGTCCTCGAGCGCGCGCTTGAAATCGAACGAGCCCTTGCCGATCTCTGACAGGATCGTGTCTAGACCCCTGCCGATATTTTTCGCATCGTTCGCCGTGATGATGCCTTGCGCGGCCAGCATCGCGGCGTGCGCCTTGGACGCGGCGATATCCTGGGCGTAAAGGTGCCTGTCGACGTCAATGGAGACGTTGATTTCCTCCATGATCGCGTCGGGGCGCTCGTCGAACCGGCCGCCCCACATCTTGTTACTCATCTGCCGCTCACGATCATGCCCGTTATTTGGCCGCTTTGACCTGTCACCACGCCCTGCAATGTACCGCCCATCCGTGAAACATCCAGAATGACCAGCAACACGCCACTCCCGATCAGCCCGCACGGCAGCGTTACCCGGCGCATTCCGATTGTGATTGGCGCGGTCGCAATCGGCGCGGTCATCGGATTTGCCGGGGTATACGGGATTGGCGGCCTCAAGCGCAATGCGCCGGGCGATGCCGCCTGCCGCCCCGCGGTCGATCTGGCCAGCAAAATCGCGCCGCTAGCCCATGGCGAAGTCGCCGCGCTGACCATGGCAAGCGCGCCGCTGAAACTGCCGGATCTTGAATTCAGCGATGCCAATGGCGCGCCGAAGAAGCTTTCGGACTGGCGCGGCCGCACCGTGCTGGTGAACCTGTGGGCGACCTGGTGCGTGCCGTGCCGCAAGGAGATGCCGGCGCTCGACGCGCTTCAGGGCAAGCTGGGCGGACCTGAGTTCGACGTGGTCGCCGTCAACATCGACACGCGCGATCCCGACAAGCCGAAGAATTTCCTCAAAGACGCCAATCTGACGAAACTCGGCTTCTTCAGCGATCCCAAGGCCAAGGTATTTCAGGACCTCAAGAGCATCGGCCGGGCGTTGGGCATGCCGACCTCGGTGCTGGTCGACGGTCAGGGCTGCGAAATCGCCACCATCGCCGGACCGGCGGAGTGGGCCAGCGACGACGCCGTCAAGCTGATCACCGCGGCGCTGGCGAAATAAATTCCAATAGCCAAAATTCCAAGAAGCCTTGGACCCTCAATCGCACCGATATGCGTCACCGATGATAGTAACTGTGGACCCTCTACCTCTGGTCCTATCGTATGAATATGAGTGGCGCTGAGCGCATCTGCTTGGTGCCTAATATCCGCGATCACATTTTCGCGCATCGTGTCGACGGGTAGCGACTCCGCTGTAGCGGAAAGCCGCTGAACGAGCTTACAGGCTTTCACCGCTTTGATATTGGAGACGAACTGGATCGCGCTTTCACTTGGAAAGACGACGCCGGGCGCACCGGGCGCGCCGCTCGGCGAACCCGCGCAACCGGACAGAAACAGAAAGCCAAAAAACGCAAGTAGCCGCATGTCCGTCCCAATTGCCCATCGTCCCAGGCGAAGACTAGGTAAACAAGCTACGATCCGCTAGGTCAACCTAGCTGCGGCCGTGAATTGCAAGTCATGACGCAGTCGTGTTTTGCTGGGACAAGCGTTTCAGAGCAGACCGCCGACCATACTCGATGTTTCCTCCTGTGACGGCCTGAGGAGCGAGAAATGACACCGCACGGACATTTCAACTGGAACGAGTTCGTGACGCGCGATCCCGAGCGCGCCAAGAAATTCTATGCCGACACCATCGGCTGGACCTATCAGGCCCGGCCGATGCCGCATGGCGGCACCTATTGGGTGGCTGTCATGGATGGCGTGCCGGTGGGCGGGAATTTTTCCCGCCGAGGGACCGGGCTACGAGAACATGCCGGACAACTGGATGCCGTATCTGGCGGTCGATGACGTAGATGCGCGCGCGAAGCAGGCGGTCGCTGCCGGCGGCAAACTGATGCGTATTTTCGACATCCCGGAAGTCGGGCGGCTGGCGCTGATCATTCAGCCCGGCGGCGCCGGCGTCGGCTGGATCACGCCGGTGGCGTGAACTCCAGCGTTCACTGGCCGCCAAGTGCGCTATCGAAAAATCGCACAACCTCGTCTTGCAGCCGGAGAAGAAATGCGGTGCGATCGAAGCCGGGCGGGTCCGCGGCGGCGTCGCCATCCAGGGTCGGAGTGGGCGATGTCGGCCGATCCATGAAAGCGAAATGCCAGGCGTTGGGAGCGGTACGGTATTCGGCGCGCGGCACATTTTTCGCGATCCATTCGGCGTGAAAGCGCGGCACCAGCCAGCGGTCCTTCTCCGCCGCGTAGATCAGCGCCGGGATATCGATGCCTGCCAGCGAAGAAGCTGTGAAAACGACTCCCATCGGCGCCATCGCGACGACCGCGCGAACCCGCTTGTCCGGCGTCGGCGCGATCAGCTGCAGAACCTGCGACGACTGACCTTGCGAAGGCTGACCCGTGCGCCCCATGCTGCAGAAGAGGGGGTCGTCCGCACGCTCGTTCTCGCAATGCGAGCCGATGCGCGACAGGTCGGATTGTCCGCCGGCCATAGCGATCGCGGTAAAGCCGCCGGCCGAGTGGCCGAGCACGCCGATGCGAGGTCCTTTTGCGTCCGCCGCCGATGCGGTCCTTCCAGTTGGGGTCGCCGAGCAGCGCGTCGATCACGCCAGAGGCCTGCCGCGGGCGTTCGGTGAAGAAGGCATCCTGCGCTCTCTCCCACACGGAACGATCCTGCCAATTGTCTCCGGGGTGCCGAAGGGCGGCGACCAGATAGCCAGCCCTAGCCAAACCCTCCGCCAAACTGCTGTGCCCGAGCTCCGATCCGCCGGTTCCATGGCTTAGAATGATCAGGCCTTTGAAATGCTCCTCCGGCGGCGCCATGATCGCAATGTGGAGGGCGAACGGACCCATCGCGATGTCACGCGCCGGCGTCTGCGTCGGATAGAATAACGCGACCTGGATCGGTTCCGGATTTGCAGCCGACGCCGGCACCCTATATTGCCGCCAGCCGGCCTCGCTGGCCATCAGGGCATCCGGTAAAAGCAAACCTAGCGCCGCCAGCGCTCCGCAGTAAAACCGCCGGGATGAACCAGGAAAAAAAGTAAACCGCCGTCGCATGAAGCACCTCGCAAAATGACCTGCTCCGCTGCTACAAGAGCGTGCATATCCCCGGTCCACGCCCGTTTCGTGAACGGTATGGTTTATTCGCCAATGACCATCCTCGATCTTATCCAGCCTTATTCGCGCGCCGCGCCACGTTACCTGCCGACGCTGCTGGCGCTTGCAATGACCATTGCGATGGCAATTGCGATGGCGGTGGTCGGAGCCTTCGGCTCCTACGTCGCCATGGGCCTCCCGCTTCGCCTCCTTCATTTCGGGACAACCTCGCTTGCGATCACGGCCGTCGCGTTCATCCTCACGGCGTCTTTGCGCCGCTACGTGTTTGCGGGCCGTTTGCCGTTTTGGACGACGATCTTAATTGCGGCGGCGACGGCGCCCTTCGGCGGCCTCGTCGTCCAGCAATCCTTGCGGCTCTGGGCGCCGCAGAGCTTGCGGCACGTGGGGTTCGGCGAACTGACGACACAAGTTCTGACCATCAATCTTGTCGTCGGCACGCTGGCGTGGATGCTGCTCCGGCAAACCAGCGAACGGGCAGAAGTCACGCCTGAGGATGCGCAACCGGGACAGGCGGACGAAATTGCCAGAGAATTCCGCGCGAAGCTGCCGATCGCGCTGCGCCAGGCACCGGTTGTCGCCTTAAGTGCCGAGGACCACTACGTGCGCGTGCGGACCGATCGCGGCCAGGCTTTGATTCTGATGAATCTTGCGAACACGATCACCGCTCTCGGTCCGAATGCCGGCGTGCGTATCCATCGTTCGCACTGGCTGTCGCACGCCTTGGCCGTGGAAGCCGCAACGAAGCGCACCCGGCACGGCGTCCACATCGACGAAAACACCGTCTTGCCGGTCAGCCGCGCCGGCCGGAAGCTGTTGAACGATCTGCGCGCGTAGTTGGCGTAATTCGCCCGGAGCTACCTCGTCGGAACCGGCTTGTTGCCGCGATCGTCGTAGAAGCCGCGCTGCGTCTTGCGGCCGGACCGAAAAATATCTGCTCGGCGGTGTCCGATATGAGCCTCTTCAATCGTCTTGAGTGGGGGAGCATGCACCGGCCAAAGGGTACGACCATGAAACTTTATTACGACGAACTGCTGAACCCGCGGAAAGCCTGCGCCGTCGCGAAACACGTTGGCGCGCCCGTGGAATTTGTGCGGCTCGACGTCACCACCGGCGCGCACAAGACGCCGGATTTTCTCGCGATGAATCCCAACGGCCAGTTACCCGTGCTCAGGGATGGCGACTTCAGTGTGTGGGAGTCGAACGCCATCATGTGCTATCTTGCACGCAAGAGCGGCTCGGATATGTGGCCGCGCGACGATGCGGGTCAGTTGGAGACAATGCGTTGGCTGAGCTGGGACGGTGCGCATTTCTCACGGCACGGCGGCGCACTCTATTTCGAATACGTCATCAAACCGAAATTCAGACTAGGTCCTGTTGACGAAGCGCTTGCCGCCGAGGCGGACACATCGATGCGGCGCTACGCGGCCGTGCTCGACGCGCATCTCGCTGACCGCACGTTCGTGCTTGGCGATACGTTGACGGTAGCCGACTTCGCCCTCGCCGTCAGCCTGGCCTACCCGGAGGCGACGGCAAAGGCGGTGGCTGGCTTCGAGCACATCACCCGCTGGCACGACCGGCTGAACGAGCTTCCGGCATGGCGCGAACCATTTCCGCCGCGGGCGCCGAAAACAATCTGAATCAGCGCGTCGGGACCGGCTTGTCGCCGCGGTAATCGTAAAAGCCGCGCTGCGTCTTGCGGCCGAGCCAACCGGCCTCGACATATTTCACCAGCAGCGGGCACGGCCGATATTTCGAATCGGCGAGGCCCTCGTGCAGCACCTGCATGATCGACAGGCAGGTATCCAGCCCGATGAAATCGGCCAGCTCCAGCGGCCCCATTGGGTGATGCGCGCCGAGCTTCATCGCCGCGTCGATCGCCTCGACGTTTCCGACGCCTTCATACAGCGTGTAGATCGCCTCGTTGATCATCGGCAGCAGGATGCGGTTGACGATGAAGGCCGGAAAATCCTCCGACACGGCGATTTGCTTGCCGAGTTTGGTGACGAACGTCTTCGAGGCGTCGAAAGTGGCGTCGTCGGTGGCGATGCCGCGGATCAGTTCGACCAGCTCCATCAGCGGCACCGGATTCATGAAATGAATGCCGATGAAACGCTCGGGACGGTCGGTGGACGCCGCCAGCCGCGTGATCGAGATCGATGAGGTGTTGGACGCGACGATCGCTTCGGGCTTCAGCACCGCGCAGACGTCGTGAAAAATCTTGCGCTTGACCTCTTCCTTCTCGACGGCGGTCTCGATCACCAGATCGCAGGCGGATAACCCGTCCATGGTGTCGGCGGAGACGATCCTGCCGAGCGCCTGCTTGCGCGCATCCTCGGTGATGATTTTCTTGGAGACCTGGCGCGACAGATTGCCGTTGATGGTGGCCATCGCCGACTTCAGCCGGTCGGAGGAGACGTCGTTGAGCACCACGTCGAACCCGGCCAGCGCCGCCACATGCGCGATGCCGTTGCCCATCTGGCCCGAACCGATCACGCCGACTTTCTTGATCATAACCGTCATCTTGTCATCTCATCGCAGCAGCATGTCGCCGACATCGCCGCTCGTCCCTTATCGCATAAACCCCGGCCGGTGTCCGCTTATCCGCACAGCCCGCGCGAAATGTGGTTAGCGCCCGAGCTTGCCGAGCGCTTCGGTCAGTTCCGGCACCGCCTGATACAGATCCGCGACCAGCCCGTAATCGGCGACCTGGAAGATCGGCGCGTCCTCGTCCTTGTTGATCGCGACGATCACCTTGGAATCCTTCATGCCGGCCAGATGCTGGATCGCGCCGGAAATGCCGATGGCGATGTAGAGCTCGGGCGCCACCACCTTGCCGGTCTGGCCGACCTGCCAGTCGTTCGGCGCGTAGCCGGCATCGACCGCGGCGCGCGACGCGCCGACGCCGGCACCAAGCTTGTCGGCCAGCGGCTCGATATATTTGGTGAAATTCTCGCGGCTCTGCATCGCGCGGCCGCCGGAGACGATGATCTTGGCGGAGGCCAACTCGGGGCGATCGCTCTTGGCGACTTCCTCGCCGACAAAACTGGAGAGCCCGGGATCGGCGGTTGCCGCGGCATTCTCGATCGACGCACTGCCGCCCTCGCCAGCGGCCGCGGCGAAGGTCGAGGTGCGCACGGTGATGACCTTCTTGGCGTCCTTTGATTTCACGGTCTGGATCGCATTGCCGGCATAGATCGGCCGCTCGAAGGTGTCGGGCGAGACCACCTTGATGATCTCGGATACCTGCATCACGTCCAGCAAGGCGGCGACGCGCGGCATCACGTTCTTGAAGCGCGAGGTCGCGGGCGCGACGAATGCATCGTAGCCAGGCGCCAGCGCCACGATCAGCGCGGCCAGCGGTTCGGCGAGATCGTGCGCATAGGTATCGCCTTCGGCGACCAAAACTTTTTTCACGCCGGCGAGTTTCGAAGCCAGTTCCGCCGCGGCCTTGGTGCCCTCGCCGCCACCGGCGACCAGAACATGGACCTCCGCGCCAAGCGCGCTCGCGGCCGTCAGCGCCTTGTTGGTGGAATCCTTCAGGACGGCGTGTTCGTGTTCTGCGATCAACAGCGTCGTCATCAGATCACCCCGGCTTCGTTCTTGAGTTTCGACACCAGTTCGGCGACGTCCTTGACTTTGACGCCCCCCTTGCGGCCCGGCGGTTCGGAAGTCTTGAGAATTTCGAGGTGCGGCGTGAGATCGACGCTGTAGTCGGCCGCGGTCTTGTCGGCGATCGGCTTCTTCTTGGCCTTCATGATGTTGGGCAGGCTGGCATAGCGCGGCTCGTTGAGCCGCAGATCGGTGGTGACGATCGCGGGGCCCTTCAGTTTCAGCGTCTGCAGTCCGCCGTCGACTTCGCGCGTCACCTTGAAGTCTTCGCCCTCGACTTCGAGCTTGGAGGCGAAGGTAGCCTGCGACCAGCCGAGCAGCGCGGCCAGCATCTGGCCGGTCTGGTTCGAAGTCGTCGTCGATCGCCTGCTTGCCGAGAATGACGAGGCCCGGCTTTTCCTCATCGACGATGGCTTTCAGAATCTTCGCCACCGCGAGCGGTTCGACATTGCCTTCGGCCTTGACCAGAATGCCGCGGTCGGCGCCCATCGCCAGACCCGGTGCGGATGGTTTCGGCCGCCTGCGGGGCCCCGATCGAAATCACGACAACCTCGGTGGCCTTGCCGGCCTCACGCAGACGCAAGGCTTCCTCGACGGCGATTTCGTCGAACGGATTCATCGACATCTTGACGTTGGAGAGTTCGACGCCCGAACCATCGCTCTTGACGCGGACCTTGACGTTGTAATCGACCACCCGCTTGACCGGCACCAGAACCTTCATCGATCCTCTTTCGCTTGCGCTTTTCAGGTTTTTTCAGCTTGGGCGGGCGAACCTAAAGGTCCGGCTATCGGCGGTCAACGCGCGAAAGGCGGAAATGGGGCCGCAGTTATCGGTTTTGGCCGGGCACCCAGAAGCACGTCGCCGGCGCCGTTATTGTTCACCGCGCGGCTGGCGACGAACAGGAAGTCGGAGAGCCGGTTCATGTATTGAATCGCCGCGTTGCTGACCGGCTCGCCGGGCTTGGCGGCCAGCTCCACCATGATCCGCTCCGCGCGGCGGCAAATCGTGCGCGCCAGATGCAGATGCGCCGCGGCCGCAGTCCCTCCCGGGAGAACGAACGACGTCAGCGGCGCCAGTTTGGCGTTCAGATGATCGATGTCGCGCTCCAGCCGATCGACCTGGGTGGACAAAACCCGCAACCGGTCCGCCTTGCCTTCGCGTTCCGGCACCGCGAGATCGGCGCCGAGATCGAACAGGTCGTTCTGAATCAGTCCCAGCATGGCATCGATCTCAGGCGCTTTCGCCAGATGCAGCCGGACGATGCCGATGGCGGCGTTGGTCTCGTCAACGGTTCCGTACGCCTCGATGCGCAGATCGTATTTCGGACGGCGCTCGCCGCTGCCGAGCGCGGTGGTGCCGTCATCGCCGGTGCGGGTGTAAATTCGATTGAGGGTGACCATTTTTCCCGCTCAGCGCCCCATCGCCCAAACCGCCACCATGGTGATGACGATCGCGACGAACTGCAGCAGCACCCGAAGCTGCATCAATTTTTGCGAGCGGTTCGGCGAGCCGCCGCGCATCATGTTGATCAGACCCAGCAACAGCACCAGCGCGACGGCTCCGACGGCGACGGGAAGGATGATCGTACTGAGGAAAGTTGCCATGGGCGCTACATAACACCGCAGACCCCGTTTCGCCATTGATAAGGAGCAGGAGCGCGTTCCAAGTCTGGCTTTTTGTCCAATAATATCAGATGCTAGTGCGGCCGTTGGACGAATCCCTCCCCGCCAGATCAGGATCAAATGTGAGGCACCTGCGCTACGTCTTTCTGGTCGGGCTTGATGCGTTCTACACGTTTCTGGCCGACGACGGCTGGGCGATCGCAAGCCATATCGCACTCTCCACGTTGATGGCGCTGTTTCCGTTCCTGATTGTGATCACGTCGCTGGCGGGCTTTTTCGGCTCGAAAGAACTGGCCGATCAGGCCGCTGATTTGATGCTGCAGATCTGGCCCAAGCAGGTCGCCGATTCGCTTTCGGGCCAAATCCACGACGTACTCACCACGACCCGCGGCGACGCGTTGACCATCGGCGCGGTGCTGGCGGTGTATTTCGCGTCGAACGGCGTCGAGAGTCTGCGTGTGGCGCTCAATCGCGCCTACGCGGTGATCGAGCCGCGGCGCTGGTACTGGCTGCGGCTGGAATCGATCGGTTACACCTTGGTCGCGGCGTTCTCGTCGCTGGCGATGGCCTTTATGATCGTGCTGGGACCGCTGATCTTGGAAGCCGCGCGCCGCCATATTCCGCTGATCGTTGAATCCAATGAGCAGTTCCTCAATTTCGCGCGCTACAGCATCGCCATTGGCGCGCTGATCGTGGCGCTGTTCTTCCTGCATGCATGGCTGCCGGCAGGCCGCCGCGGATTTCAGCAAATCGTGCCGGGCATTGTCTTCACGCTGGTGGCGTCGCTGGTGTCCGGCATCGTGTTCGGACAATATCTGGCGCGCTTCGCCAACAACTACGTCACCATGTATGCCGGCCTAGCTTCGGTGATCATCGCCCTGGTGTTTCTGTATTTCATCGCCGCGATCTTCGTCTATGGCGGCGAACTCAACGCAGCCATCATCAAGTCGAGGTTGCCGCACGGCGTGACGCTTCAAGCAGCGCAGTCGATAGGGTCCACGGACTGACAGGTTTGACCAGAAACGCGTCCGCGCCCGCGCTGCGGGCGGCCGCCTCGTCATTACCGCGGCCGGATATTCCAATGATAGGGATGCGTCCGGTAGCGCCACTGAGTGCGCGAATTCGCCGGATGGTCTCCACGCCCCCGATGCCTGGCAACACCATGTCCATCAGCACCGCATCGAAACTCCCCTGTGCCACGCGCTCCGCAGCCGCTTCGCCACGACCGATGAATTCCGCCTGATGGCCGAGTTCGGCGAGCATGGCGTTGAGAACGATACGGCCGAACGGATTATCCTCGACGCTGAGAACACGCAGTGCGTGCGCGGGATTCGGCGGGGTATTGGTGTCGCCGCGGGAGTTTCTGCGTCTCGGCTTTTTCGCGCGCGTCAACATTACCGTCAGCGTAAATGTGACCCCGCCGCCGCGCCGGGGCGTCGCCACGATGTTGCCGCCCATCGCGCGCGCGAATTGTTTGACGGAGGATAGTCCAAGCCCCGCACCTCCGAAGCGCGCCGCGATGTCGACATTGGCCTGCGAAAACGGCCGGAACAGGCGTTCGATCTCCGCGGCTGAAAGTCCGATGCCGCTATCGGACACCGCGAACGCGATGCCTATCTTTCCCTCTGCGGCACGTACTGGCGACACTTTCAGCGAAACCTCGCCGTGCTCGGTGAATTTCACCGCGTTGTCGACCAGGTTTTCCAGCGCCGCGCGCAGCCGCACGGGATCGCCGATCGCAAAGGCGCCAAGTCTCTGCGAGATTTCCACTGATGACTGCAAGCCTCGCGCGACAGCGCGGCCGGAAAGCGAATCGCCGACGCTGCGCGCCAGCGCGCGCAGATCGAACACGTCGTGCCGGATTTTAGGCCGGGATTTTCCGCGCCTTGCCGCATCGACAAACAACGTCGCGAGGCCGGCCAGATGGTCCGCCCCCTCCTTGATGGTATTGACCCAGCGCCGCTCGCGTTCGCCGAGATCCGACGTCGCCAACAGATCGCTCATCGCGAGAATTCCGGTCAGCGGCGTGCGGACTTCGTGCGCGAAGGCGGCAAGTGCGCTTTCGACCATGCCGGGCGCAGCGGCGACAATCTTTCGAGCGCGCTTTTTCGGCGCGCGCTTTTTCGGCGTACGCATGCGCTGCGATGACCGCGATTTGCGCGCCATGATTCCCCCGACCCGACCGGTTTCAACATGCCATGACCGGACTTGCGGAGTCACGCCGGAGCGCGTTACCGGCCTGCGGCGAACTCAGGGCAGGCCGACGAGGCGACGGATGTCGGCCGGAATAACTCCGGCGGCGCGGAGTTCCCGTAATCCGGTCGCCTGCGTCGACTTGGAGAGCTTGTTCCCGGCGCCGCCGAGGATCAGCCGATGATGCCGATACGCCGGCTGGCGCAGTCCGAGCAATTTCTGCAGCAGCCGGTGCACGCTGGTGGACCGGAACAGGTCTTGTCCCCGCACCACGTCGGTGACCCCCTGCAGCGCATCGTCCAATACCACCGAGAGATGATAGCTGGTCGGCGTTTCCTTTCGAGCGAGGATGACGTCGCCCCATATTTCCGGCTGCGCTTGCACCGTGCCGGTCTCGCCGGCGGAGCCTTCGCCGTGCTCGGTCCAGGTGAGCTTGCCGGCGCGCGCGACGGCCGCCGCCGTATCGAGCCGCAGCGCATAGGGCGCGCCCGATGCGCATCAGCCGCTCGCGGTCATCGGCTGGAAGCGATTTCGCCGTGCCGGGATAAAGCGGCGCGCCATCGGGGTCGCGCGGCCACGTACCGGTCGCTTCCCTCTGCGCTGTCAACTTTGCAATCTCGGCGCGGGACTCAAAGCTCGGATAGACCAGACCCTGCGCGGTAAGCCGATCGACGGCGTCGCGATAGAAATCGAGATGCTCCGACTGGCGCCGCACCGGCGTCTCCCATTCGATGCCGAGCCAGGCGAGGTCTTCGTAGATCGCGGCTTCGAACTCCGGCCTGCATCGCGTCGCGTCGATATCCTCGATGCGCAGCAGGAAGCGGCCGCCGGTTCGCCGCGCGAGGTCAAAATTCAGCAACGCCGAATAGGCGTGACCGAGATGGAGATACCCGTTCGGACTTGGCGCAAAACGGAAAACGGGTGGCGGCATTGATCTCTCTCGGAGGACATGATGTTTCTAATGCTTCATGACCCTTCATCTCAAGACTCAGGCCGACCTCGACGACGCCATCCGCGCGCTGGTGAAGCAGGACGCGCGGCTCAAACCGATCCTCAAAGTCGCGGGCATGCCGGCGCTGCGGCAGCGCGACCCGGGTTTTGCGGGACTGGCCGCAATCGTCTGCGGCCAGCAACTCTCCACCGCCAGCGCCGCGGCGATCTGGGGCCGTGTCAGCACGGCCTTCGATCCCTTTCATCATGACACGCTGAAAAAGGCGCGCGCGGACCGGCTCGGCAGGCTCGGGCTATCGGCGGCGAAGATCAAGACGCTGAAATCGCTGGCGCGCGAACTCGCCGCCAACAGGCTCAACCTCGACGTGCTCGCGAACGAAGACGCCGACGCCGCGCATAACACGCTGACGGCGCTGCATGGCATCGGGCCGTGGACCGCCGACGTCTATCTGCTGTTTTGCCTGGGGCATGGCGACGCCTGGCCGGCCGGCGATCTCGCCGTGCAGGAGGCGGTGAAGGTCGGGCTTGGCCTGAAGGCGCGGCCGAGCGTCAAGGAGATGGCGACGTTGGCCGAGCCGTGGCGTCCGATGCGCGGCGCGGCGGCGCATCTGTGGTGGTCGTATTACCACGCCATCAAGCGGCGCGAGGGCGTGATCGCGGGCAAAGTCACATGACTGCCCTGACCTCACCTCATCTTTCCGCCGCCTGAAAACCGTATAGACTGCCCGCTAGAAATACCGCGAAGACGGTCGATACAGGGAACGCATGCTGGATAAAACGGAAACGCTCGACATCGACCGTGGAGCATTGGCTGACGCGGTTCGAAAGCGCGCTCGCCGGTTCCGACGATGCTGCGCTGAAGATGCTGTTTCATCCCGATAGCCACTGGCGCGACATGCTGGCGCTGACATGGCGGTTCACCACGTTAGATGGCCGCGACGCCATCCTGCGCGAATTGAAGGCGCATGCCGGCAGCGCGCAGCCTTCCGGCTTCTGCATCGATACGCGCCGCGCAGCCGCCGCATACCGTGACCCGCGTCGGCACGCAAAGCATCGAGGCGATTTTCAACTTCGAGACCAAACAAGGCCGCGGCAGCGGCATCATCAGGCTTATTCCCGATGCTGACGATGGCAACACGCTGAAGGCCTGGACGCTGCTCACGTCGCTGGAAGAGCTGAAAGGCCACGAGGAACCGCTGGGATTGGCGCGCCCGCGCGGCGCGGCCTACTCCCGCGATTTCCGCGGTCCGAATTGGCTCGACCTGCGCAAGGCCGACGCCGAATATACCGACCGCGACCCGACCGTACTGGTGATCGGCGGCGGACAGGCAGGGCTGATGATCGCCGCGCGTCTGAAGCATTTGCAAATCGACACGCTGATTGTCGATCGCGAAGCGCGCATCGGCGACAACTGGCGCAACCGCTATCACGCGCTGACGCTGCACAATCAGGTGCAGGTCAACCACCTGCCCTACATGCCGTTTCCGCCGAACTGGCCGACCTACATTCCGAAGGACAAGCTCGCCAACTGGTTCGAAGCCTATGTCGAAAGCATGGAGATCAATTTCTGGACTTCGACCGAGTTCGAAAGCGGCGCCTATGACGAGAAGGAGGGACGTTGGACCGTGGTGCTGCGGCGCGCCGACGGCAGCAAGCGCGAGATGCATCCGCGCCACGTCGTGATGGCGACCGGCGTCAGCGGCATTCCGAGCCTGCCCGATATTCCGTCGCTGAAGAATTTCGGCGGCACGGTGCTGCATTCCAGCCAGTACACCGATGGCGAGGAATGGAAGGCCAAGAACGCCATCGTCATCGGCACCGGCAATAGCGGCCACGACATCGCGCAAGACCTGCATTCAAGCGGCGCGCATGTCACGCTGGTTCAGCGCAGCCCGACCACCGTGGTGAGCATCGAACCGTCGGCGCAGCTGGTGTATGAGCCATACAATCACGGCTCGATGGACGACAACGATCTGATCGGGACCTCGATGACGTTATCGCTGGCCAGGAAAAGCCACGTCATGCTGACCGAGCAATCGAAGAAGCTCGACCAGGAATTGCTCGACGGCCTGACGCGCCGCGGCTTCAAACTCGATTTTGGCGAAGGCGGCACCGGCTGGAGCTTCAAATATCTCACCCGCGGCGGCGGCTACTATTTCAATGTCGGCTGCTCCGACCTGATTGTATCAGGCGAAATAAAACTGGCGCAGTTTTCGGACATCGAGGGCTTTGTCGCGGAAGGCGCGCGGATGAAGAACGGCGAGACCATCGCCGCTGACCTCGTCGTGCTGGCCACGGGCTACAAAAAGCAAGAAGAGCTGGTCAAGAAACTGTTCGGTGAGCAAGTCGCGCAACGCATCGGCCCGATCTGGGGCTTTGGCGAGGACCAGGAGATGCGCAACATGTTCACGCGCACCGCGCAGCCGGGGCTGTGGTTCATCGCCGGCGGCCTCGCGCAATGCCGCATCGCCTCGAAATATCTGGCGCTGCAGATCAAGGCGATCGAGGTGGGGTTGTTGCCGAAGCATAAGTCTCGTCATTCCGGGGCGCGCGAAGCGCGAGCCCGGAATGACGGCGCAGTTTTCATCTCGTGCAAGCTCGAGCATTGCCGCGAATTAATGTCGCCGCTCAGCTACGGTTCATGAAGGAACTACTAGGGTTCGCCGGTTACATATTTAACGGAGAACCAAAATGAAACTAAGTTACGCACTCGTCGGACTTGCCGCTCTCGGCGGTGTAGCCCTTTCAGCAGGAACCGCCTCGGCGATGCCAATCGGCCTGGCTAACGGTTCCGACATTGCAGCCAATGTCGAGCAGGTTCGCCTCGTTTGTAACGTGTACGGCCGCTGCTTCCGTACCGCTCCCCGCTTCTATGGCTATGGCCGTCCCGTCGTTCGCTTCGGCTACGGCGGCGGTTGGCGACGCGGTGGCTGGCGCCACGGGCGCCGCTGGTAATTGCGAACAAAAGGGGGCTTTCGGGCCCCCTTTTTTGTTTGTCATTCGACGACGCCTGCCTTGAGAGGATGCGCGGCCTCTGCAACAATCGACGTTAACAAGAAATGTCGGAGAAAAACGCATGTCGGTTACGCTGGGATCGGACGAGCATCGCTACCGCGTAGTCGAGAACTGGGCGAAGCTGCCGGACGGCTGGACGCTCACCGACGTCGCTTCCGTTGCGGTCGACAGCAGGGATCGCGTCTATCTGTTCAATCGCGGCGCGCATCCCATGGTGGTGCTCGACCGCGGGGGCAATTTTATCACCAGTTGGGGCGAAGGCTTGTTCAATCGCCCGCATGGCCTGCATATCGGCGTGGACGACAATCTCTATTGCACCGATGACGGCGACCATACGGTCCGCAAATGCTCGACAGACGGCAAGGTCCTGCTGACGATCGGAATCCCGAACAGGCCGGCGCCGTTCATGAGCGGCGAGCCGTTCCACCGTTGCACGCACACCGCGCTTTCGCCGAAGGGCGAGATCTATGTATCGGACGGTTACGGCAACGCCTGCGTCCACAAATTTTCGCCGGACGGCAAGCTCATGAAAACCTGGGGCGAGCCCGGCACCGATCCCGGCCAGTTCAACATCGTGCACAACATCGTCGCCGACGCCGATGGCTGGGTCTATGTCGCTGACCGCGAGAACCACCGCGTTCAGGTGTTCGACGGCAACGGCAAATACGAGACGCAGTGGAATAATCTGCACCGGCCCTGTGCACTCTGCTGCTGCGGTGGCCCCAAGAATCCCAACTTCATCATCGGCGAACTCGGACCGGCGATGCCGGTCAATCGTAAAGTTCCTAATCTCGGCCCGCGTTTGACCATCGTGGATTCACAGGGCAAGCGCATCGCAAGGCTCGGCGGCGAAAATGGCCCCGGTCTCGAATCCGGAAAATTCCTCGCACCGCACGGCATCGCGCTGGATTCCCGGGGCGACATCTATGTCGGCGAAGTCGGCGTCACCGACTGGAAGTCGAGCTTTCCCGATACGCCGATGCCTCCCGAGGTTGGCGTGACGCGCTGCGTGCAGAAGCTGGAGCGGGTCTAGCGAGAGCGCTACGAACGCCAGTGCTATCGGGCTTGTGGCGACGCCTGATCGAGGGCTAACCTGCCGGCGATGTCTACGGAAAACACCATGCAGCGGCGGCTAGCGGCCATTATGGCCGCCGATGTGGTCGGCTACAGCCGGCTGATGGGCGCTGACGAGATGGGCACGCTCACCTCGCTGAAGGCCCACCGCCGCGAGCTGGTGGATTCTGTCATCGCCGAGCATCACGGCCGCATCGTCAAGACGACCGGCGATGGCATGCTGGTGGAGTTTGCCAGCGTGGTCGATGCGGTGAGCTGCGCGGTCAATATTCAGCGCAGCATGGTGCGGCGTAACGCCGGCATTGCAGCGGACAAGCAAATCGTATTTCCGGATCGGCATCAATGTCGGCGATATCATCATCGACGGCGACGATATTTTCGGCGACGGCGTCAATATCGCCGCGCGGCTGGAAACGCTTTGCGAGCCGGGCGGCGTTTGTATTTCACGGGCGGCGAACGACCAGATCCGCGACAAGCTCTCGCTGGCGTTCGCCGACATGGGCGAACAGGCTGTGAAGAATATCTCGCGCGCGGTGGGAGTTTACGGGCTTACCGCGCACGACATAGAGGGCCTTCCCGCGACGGCGGCGTCGACGGCGGCCGAGACCGTTCAAGCGGCGGCGCCCGAACCATATGAGCAGGAAATCCATTTTTGCCAAACCAAGGACGGTGTCCAGCTCGCTTATGCGCGGATCGGTCACGGTCCGCCGCTGGTCAGGACCGGTCACTGGATGACCCATATCGAGCAGGACTTTGAGAGCCCGATCTGGCGGCCATTTTATCGGGAGTTATCGCGCAACAATGCTTTTTATCGCTACGATGCGCGCGGGAACGGCCTTTCGGATCGGGATATAGCGGACGTCACGTTCGAAAACTTCGTGGACGATCTCGAGACCGTAGTCGATGCCGCCGGTATCGATCGCTTCGCCCTGCTCGGCATCTCGCAAGGTTGTGCGGTTTCGATTGCTTACGCCGTGCGCCATCCCGGATCGCGTTTCGCATCTGATCCTTTATGGCGGTTACACGGTCGGCTGGAAGAAACGCGCCCGCACCGCGGCGGAGAAAGAGGCCGGCGACGCGATGGTCACGCTGATGCGGCTGGGATGGGGTCAGGAAAATCCCGCGTTCCGGCAGATGTTCACGTCGCAATTCATCCCCGGCGCGACCAAGCAGCAGGCGGACTGGTTCAATGAATTTCAGCGAATTTCCGCCTCGCCGGCGGATGCCGCGCGCAATCTGATTGCCAATGGTGATGTCGACGTGACGGCGCTTCTCCCGCAGATCAAGGTGCCGACGCTGGTCATGCACGCAAGGCAGGATGCCCGTGTGCCGTTCGAAGCAGGCCGACGGATGGCCGCGGGCATCGCGGGCGCCCGCTTCGTTCCACTTGATGGTCAGAACCATGTGATGATCGACGGCGAACCGGCCCTAGTGCGTTTTCACGAAGAGCTGAAAGCATTTATAGCGCCGAACCCCGGGAGTTGACCCAACCTGCCCACGCTGGATAAGCCGCCAACGCTCTTCACAACGGCGTCACGCTGCCTGTAGTATAGGGGCTCACGCTGCGTCGCAGCCTAAACGGAGCTTAGCGTTTCGTTGAACGCACATGTCTCGCAAGGGGGTTGGCCGGTACTCGTGCTGAATGCGGATTTCCGGCCGCTGAGTTATTATCCGCTTTCACTCTGGTCGTGGCAGGACGCGATCAAGGCGGTGTTTCTCGACCGCGTCAATATCGTCGAGCACTACGACCGCGCGGTGCGCAGCCCCTCCTTCGAGATTCAGCTTCCGAGCGTGGTGTCGCTGAAATCCTTCGTCAAGCCGACGACGCATCCCGCCTTCACGCGGTTCAACGTGTTCCTGCGCGACCGCTTCTCCTGCCAGTATTGCCTGGCACACGACGATCTCACCTTCGATCACATCGTCCCGCGCTCCAAGGGCGGCCAGACCACGTGGGAGAACGTGGTCGCTGCGTGCTCGCCGTGCAATCTGCGCAAGGGCAATCTGACGCAGCATCAGGCGCGGATGTTTCCGCGGCAGGCGCCGTTCGCACCGACGGTGCACCAGCTGCATCGCAACGGCCGGCTGTTTCCGCCGAACTATCTGCACGATAGCTGGCTGGATTATTTATACTGGGATACCGAGCTGGAGCCGTAGGAGAGCGGCCCCTCACCCCAACCCTCTCCCCGGCGGGGAGAGGGAGCGCTCTCGCGCTGGGGCAATTGCTTCCTTACAGCTGCCCGAGCAGCGTTTCTCCGCCGGAGACTTCGACCTTACCGGGGTTCGGCTCGAGATTGAGCTTCTTCACCACGCCGTCCTCGACCAGCATCGAATAGCGCTTCGAGCGCGTGCCGAGCCCGTTGCCGGAAGCGTCAAGCTCCATGCCGATCGCCTTGGCGAATTCGGCGTTGCCGTCCGCAAGGAACACCGCTTCGTCGCGCTGGTCGGTATCGCGCTTCCACGCATTCATGACGAACACGTCGTTGACCGAGACCACGGCGATGGTGTCGACGCCCTTGCCCTTGATCGCATAGGCGTTCAGGAAAATGCTCGGCATGTGCATCTTGTGGCAGGTGCCGGTATAGGCGCCGGGCACCGCGAACAGCGCGACCTTCTTGCCCTTGAAAATATCGTCGGTGGTTTTGACCTGCGGGCCTTCTGCGCTCATGACGCGAAATTTCGATTCTGGCAGCTTGTCGCCAACTTGAATGGTCATCGTGTACTCCCTGTGTGCGGCGGATGTCTTAGAACATTTTGCGGTGAAGGGGAAATGATGCGGAGGCAGTGAAGCTGTCGTCCCCGCGAAAGCGGGGACCCAGTATTCCCGGCCTAACGGTTAAAACGAAGCGATAATAGAGCGGGGCCGTTTGCGACCGCGCATCAGCCATACAGCGTACTGGGTCCCCGCTTTCGCGGGGACGACAAATTTGAGCGTTTAAGCCGCCGCCTTCTTTTTCTCGTCGCGCAATTCGCGGCGCAGGATTTTCCCGACATTGCTTTTCGGCAAATCGGCCCGGAACTCGATCTGTTTTGGGACCTTGTAATTCGTCAACTGCGTGCCGCAATATTTGATGATGTCGTCGGCGGAAACGTTCGGGTCCTTCTTGACCACGAAGGCTTTCACGGCTTCGCCGGAGCGCGCGTCCTCCACGCCGATCACCGCGCATTCCAGCACGCCCGGATGCCCTGCGATGACGTCCTCGATCTCGTTCGGATAGACGTTGAAGCCGGACACCAGGATCATATCCTTCTTGCGGTCGACGATCTTGGTGTAGCCGTCAGGCGACATGATGCCGATGTCGCCTGTGCGGAAATATCCGTCCGCGGTCATCACGTTTGCAGTCTCGTCAGGCCTGTTCCAGTAGCCCGCCATCACCTGCGGCCCCTTGGCGCAGATTTCACCTGGCTCGCCGAGCGGGACTTCCTTGCCGTCGTCGTCGCGGATCGAGATATAAGTCGATGGCACGGGAATGCCGATCGAGCCCGAAAACCTGTCGGTGTCGGCAGGATTGCAGGTCAGCGCCGGCGACGTTTCGGATAGGCCGTAGCCTTCGGCGAGCGGACATCCGGTCGCCTTCAGCCACGCTTCGGCCACCGCCTTCTGGACCGCCATGCCACCGCCGTTCGACACCTTCAATTTGGAGAAGTCGATCTTGTCGAAACCCGGCGTGTGCAAGAGGCCGTTGTAAAGCGTGTTTACCGCCGGGAAGAAATTGACCTGATACTTCGCCAGCTCCTTGACGAACCCGGGCATGTCGCGCGGGTTAGGGATCAGGAGGTTGGCGCCGCCGGAGCGCACGCCCAGTAAGAAACAGGCTGTCAGTGCGAAGATGTGGTACAGCGGCAGCGCGCAAACGATCAGTATCTCGTCGACGACCGGGGGCTTCGCCAGCGCCGGCTGCAGCCACGCATCGTTCTGCAGGACATTGGCGAGGATATTGCGATGTAGCAGCGTCGCGCCCTTGGAAACCCCGGTGGTGCCGCCGGTATATTGCAGGAACGCGACGTCGTCAGGCCCCATGGTGGGCTTGTTGAGCTTCATGCCGCGGCCGGCCGCGACCGCATCGTTGAACTTCACCGCGCCCGCGATGGATGATGGCGGGACCATCTTCTTGACCTTGCGGACGACGAAATTCACGATCACGCCCTTGAAGCCGAGCAAATCGCCCATGCTGCCGATGATGACGTGCTTGACCGCAGTCTTCGCCAGCACCGCTTGCACCGTCGGCGCGAAATTCTCCAGCACGATGATCGCCTCGGCGCCGGAATCCTTGAGCTGATGCTCAAGCTCGCGCGGCGTGTAGAGCGGATTGACGTTCACTACCGCGAAACCGGCGCGCAGCACGGCGGCAGTCGCCACCGGATATTGCAGGACGTTCGGCATCATCAATGCGACGCGCGCGCCTTTCTTGAGGCCTCTGCTTTGCAGATAGGCGGCGAGCGCCAGCGACATCTCGTCGAGTTCGCGGTAGCTGATCGACTTGTCCATGCAGATAAAGGCTTTGCGGTCGCGGAATTTGACGAAGCTTTCTTCGAGCAATTCGACCAGCGATCCGTATTGCGTCGTGTCGATATCGGCGGGCACGCCGGCCGGATATTGCTTGAGCCAGATGCGCTCCATTGGAATTCCCCTCTGCCGTATCCCGCTTGTCGTACGGGAAACCCTGTTTTCAGGCATTATGGCAGTGGAACAGCCGATGGCAAGGCGGCTGCGCGCACGCGCCGCAACAGCGGCCTTAAACTCTCGGCGCGAGTTTTAGGTACGCGGGGCCGCGGCGGTCTTTTGGCCCACAGGTTTAGCCTCGCCGGTCGTGCTGTTCTTGGGCTTGACCGCGCCCTTGGGCCGCGGCTTCGCCGGCTTGGCAGCAGCCACCGCGTCCGGTTTAGCATTGGCGTGCGCCACGGCGCGACCGCGAGGCTTCTTGATCGGCGCGTTGGGATCGATGGTGACCGAAACTTTGCCATCGCCTGCGCGACCCGCTTCCGGTTTCCGGGCCGCGACCCGCGACTTCTTCCCGCGTCTCGTCGCCGTTTGCTTCTCTGCGTCGGCGGCACTGGCGGCGATCAGCGCGGCGCCGGATTTCGTCGGTCCGGTATAGACCACCACCGGTTGCGAGGCCTCCGGCCCCGCCGCCATCAATTCCGACGGCTTCAAGCTCGGCGGCTGCAGCGCGGCGGTGAAAAACGAGTAACTGGTTTCGCCGCCCGCGCTGCCCGAACTGCTTGCGATCGTACTTTCGTCTTCGTCGCTGGCCGGACGCTTGTGCTTTCCGCCGCACATCTCATCGCGCAGGTTGGGAGGCGAGGCATCGATCGGGGCCAGATTATTCACTGTGCCCAATGCCGGCGTAAGCCACGACAGGCTGTTGGCGGCGAAACCGCGCTCAAGTAATTGAGCCGCCCGCACCGCGCGCATCGTACCGGAAGACGCGCCGAGCACCACGGCGATCAGACGCCGGCCGTTGCGCGTCGCCGTGCCCACCAGATTGTAACCGGAGGCGCAGATGAATCCGGTCTTCATGCCGTCGGCGCCGGGATAGCGGCCGATCAGCTTGTTGAAATTCTGCGTCACCCTGCGGCCGAAGCGGATCGACGGAATGTGGACGAAATATTCGTACTCAGGAATGTTGTAGATGATCGCACGCGCCAATATCGCGAGATCCCGCGCCGAGGTGATCTGTCCGTCCGCGGGCAAACCGTTAGGGTTGACGTAGCTTGTCTGCGTCATGCCGAGTTGTTGCGCCGTCTTGTTCATTTCGGCGGAGAAACCGTCGATCGACCCGCCGACGCCTTCGGCAAGCACGACGGCCATGTCGTTGGCAGACTTCACCAGCATCATCTTCAGCGCGTTATCGACGGTGACCTGCGTGCCGGCGCGCAATCCCATCTTCGAGGGCGATTGCGCGGCCGCGGCGGGGGATACGGTGAGCACCGTATCCAACGTAAGGCGCCCGCTCTTGACGGCCTGCAGCGTGACATAAGCCGTCATCAGCTTGGTCACCGACGCTGGGTACCAGGGATAGGTGGCGTTCTCCGCCTGCAGCACCTTGCCGCTCTCGGCTTCGACCAGCAACAGCGCTTCGGCATGCGCCGTGCGCGGAGCGGCCGCAAAAACAGATGCGAACGCAAGGACAGCGACAGCCAGCGGTGATTTACGCAGCGACAGGAGAAAATGCACTATTCCGATTCCGGTCCTTTGAGACCCCAGCGAAAAACGGAGGGTCCGAGAGATGACGTAGGGTTTCAAGCGTGTCCGGCGCCGTCGGGTACGGCGGTTGCGAACCTACACCGGGTCGCGGCACCAGAACAGAGGCTGCATGATTAAATCATGGGACGAAATTTTGACGCGCTCGCGCTTATTTCTGTTTTTTGATGCGCCTGATGTCGATGCTCACCAGGCTATTCCATCTCTTGAATTTTCGGCTTGGGCTGCGCAGGCCTTCGTCGCCTGACAGCCGGTTTCGCGGTAACTTTCGCAGCCTGTTTCGCAGTTTCTCTCGCCGTCTCCTGCACCATGAACTGCGCCCGCGCGAGTTCCGCAAATCGGCCGCCTCGTATCACCAGTTCATCGAAAGTTCCGCTTTCGATCACATGTCCGCTATCGAACACCAGGATGCGCGTCGCGTTGCGAATGGTCGACAGCCGATGCGCAATCACAAACGTGGTGCGTCCTTTCATCACCTCATCGAGGGCGGTGTTCACCTTGGCTTCGGTCACCGCGTCAAGCGCGCTGGTCGCTTCATCGAGGATCAGGATCGGCGGGTCCTTCAACAGCGCACGCGCAATCGACAGCCGCTGCCGCTCGCCGCCGGACAGCATTCGTCCGCGCTCGCCGGCATTGGTGTCGAATTTCTGCTCGCTGCGCTCGATGAATTCGAGCGCCTGCGCGCGCGCCGCCGCAATCGCGCATTTCTTCTTCGGTGGCGTCGGGCTTGCCGACGCGCAGATTGTCCGCGATCGAGCGGTTGAACAGCAGCGCTTCCTGAAACACCACGCCGATGTTTCGCCGCAACGCCGACAGCGTCAGGCCGCGAACGTCCATGCCGTCGACGCGGATGAAGCCGGATTGCGGGTCGAACGCGCGATGCAGGAGTGCAATCGCGGTGGATTTTCCGGCGCCGGTCGGACCCGACCAGCGCGATGGTCTGCCCCGGCAGCACGGTGAAGGAGAGGTCTTCCACCGCGGGCCGCTTGCCGTCATAGGAAAACGACACGTCCCGAAATTCCACCAGGCCCGAAAGGCGGCCGGGATCGATGGCGTCGGGCCGGTCGCGAACCGCGGGCACCTGATCCAGTACCGCAAAGAATTCCTGCAGCCGCGGCGCTTCCATGAACACGCTGTTGATAAAGCCCACGACCTGTTCGAGTTTCTGGATCAGCATGGTCGCAAAACTCACGAACATCACGATCTCGCCGACGGTAGTCAGCCCGCGTTCGTGCAACACGATACCGACGGCAAAGATCGCCAGCACCGTGATGGTGGTGGAAGCGCGCGTGACGACATTGACCAGCGCCCACCACGACAGCACCGGCATCTGCCGCGCCAGCAGCTTGTCCGCGATAAACCGCAGGCCCTGCACTTCGGAATCGATCCGCACAAAACTCTGCACCAGCGCGACGTTGCCGAGCGCATCCGAAGCGCGCGCCGACAGATCGCCGTAATGCGTCTCGACCTCGCTCTGCATGCCGTAGGTCTTGCGCACGACGAGCGTCGTCAGCACAGTGAATATGACGGACAGCACGAACAGCAACGCCGCGAGCCGCCAGTTGATGTACAAAGCCAGCGGCAGCAACACGATCAGCGACACGATCGCCGCGAAATACTCACGAAAAAACCCAACCCACAGCCGCCACAATGAATCCGTGCCGTTCAGCATCACCTTCATCAGGCGGCCGGAATGCGTGCCGGTATGAAACGTCAGCGGCAACTGCATGATGTGCTCGAAATAGTTCGTCAGCACCGCCTGGCGCTGGCGATGCGCGAGCTTGTCGGCGTTCAAGGCCACGA
This sequence comes from uncultured Alphaproteobacteria bacterium, assembly GCA_963723625.1. Taxonomy (GTDB): domain Bacteria; phylum Pseudomonadota; class Alphaproteobacteria; order Rhizobiales; family Xanthobacteraceae; genus Bradyrhizobium. The sequence goes on along the minus strand of CAVRRK010000008.1, from coordinate 180,709 downwards.
CGCCGCCGCACACGATGGTGAACAGACCGAAGGCCGCCCAGGCGGCCAGCAGCCCCCACACCGACAGCGCCACCGTTGCCCATATTCCCGCCGGGGGCGTGCCGGACAGCACATCGACGATGCGGCCAAACAGTATCGGTTCGGCAAGCTGAGCCGCGGCCAGGATCAGATTGGCGACGGCGAGAATCCACGCGAGGCGCGATTCCTTCCCGAGCAACTCGAGCGCACGGGTGTAGATACGAAGAAGGGACATGCAGCGCACGCTCGGGGATTGGACTGGAATTGACGGGCCGGAGAACATGGTCTGGAACGCCGCGGGCCACAAGTGGAGAAGAGGCTCGACTATCGCGGGTTCCCGACGGGGGCGAAGTCACTTGTTTGCCGATATTTTTGATGCTCGTATGTTTTCAAAATACCAAGGGAGGCGGTGCAGGTGAAACTCGCGACATTTCGATCCGATGGCCACGAGAAGATCGCGCTGGTCCATGGCAACGACACCCGGCTGTTCGATCTCGCCGCGGCCGCCGGATCGTGGCGGCAACGGCAATCCGGCATTTGCCTCGATGCTGGCGATGATCGACGCCGGACCCGCGGCGCTGGATCAGGCAAAGGCATTGTTCGATAAGCACGTTGAGGATGAGACGCTGTCAGTAAACGTAGACGGAGCCGACATTCTCGCCCCGATCCCGGAGCCGCGGCAAATGCGCGACGGCATGTCGTTTCCGTTGCACATTCGGCAGGCGCCGCGCGGCCAGCTCAAACTCGCAGCGCGGGCCAGGAACGATATGGCCGAACTGGCGAGGATCGAGGCCGAGCCGCTCGGCGAATTGCCCGAGGTCTATCGCAAGCAGCCGATCTACTACATTACCAATCGTTTCAGCGTGCGCGGCACCAACACCACCGTGAAATGGCCGCGCTACAGCAAGGTGATGGATTACGAGCTTGAATTCGGCATCATCACCAAGAACAAGGGCGCGAACATTTCGGCCTCAAAAGCCGCGGATCACATCTTCGGCTTCACGATCTTCAACGATTTCTCCGCGCGTGACGCGCAGCGCATCGAGATGGAAGGGCGGCTCGGCCCCGCCAAGGGCAAGAGCTTTGACGGCGGCAACGTGATGGGGCCGTGGATCGTCACCCCTGACGAGATCGGCGATCCCTACAAGCTCAAGATGGAATCGCGCGTCAACGGCAAGGTGCGCTCGGAGAGCACCTCCGAAGGCATGCTGTTTTCATTCGAGGAGATCATCGCGCACGTCACCAAGGACGAAACCTTGATGCCCGGCGAATTCATCGGCTCCGGCACCGTCGGCAATGGCTGCGGCCTCGAGCTTGGCTGGTATCTTGAACATGGCGACGAGATCGAACTGGAGGTCGAGAAGATCGGCGTGCTAAAAAACAGGGTCGAGCGGCAGGAGATGTGAACGATGCCTCGCCGCCTGATCGACATTTCCGTGCCGCTGCAGAACGACGTGCCGGCCGATCCGCCGGGCAATCATCCGACCATCCAGTACATCGATCATCAGCAGGGGCTGCCGCGCATGCTGCAGTTCTTCGATGGGTTGAAGGCCGAAGACCTGCCGGACGGCCAGGGTTGGGCGGTGGAGATGGTGCAACTGTCGACGCACAACGGCACGCATCTCGATGCGCCCTGGCATTTTCATCCCACCATGAATTGCGGCGAGCGATCATGGACCATCGACGAGGTGCCGCTGGAATGGTGCCTGCAGCCCGGCGTGAAGCTGGACTTCCGGCATTTGCCCGACGGCTATGTCGCGCACCGCGCAAGATGTCGAGAATGAACTCAAGCGCATCGGCCACACGCTTTCGCCGCTGGAAATCGTCGTGGTCAACACCTCGGCGGGCGCGAAATACGGGCGGCAGGATTACGTCACTTCGGGCTGCGGTATGGGCTATGAAGCGACGATGTATCTGCTGGAGCGCGGCGTGCGGCTCACCGGCATCGACGGCTGGAGCTGGGATGCGCCGTTCGTTCATACCGCAAAGAAATACGCGCAGACCAAAGACGCCAGCCTGATCTGGGAAGGCCACAAGGCCGGGCGGCACATCGGTTATTGCCACATCGAGAAACTGCACAATCTGGAACAGTTGCCGTCGACCGGCTTCACGGTGTCCTGTTTTCCGGTCAAGATCGAGCGCGCCTCGGCGGGCTGGACCCGCGCCGTGGCCATCATCGATGGATGAGCCTGCCGTTCCACCAACGAAAGCTGTTCAATGTTAGACGTCACCAAGAGCCCAGCCGAAAAATCCTTTGCCGACGGCAAGATCCTGCAAAGCATTACCGACGGCATCGGCGTCATCACCTTCAACAACCCGCAGAAGCGCAACGCGATGTCGCTCGACATGTGGGAAGGCCTTGGGCAGTCGCTGATCGAACTGCGCGACAATCCCGACGTGCGCGTGGTGATCCTTGTCGGCGCGGGCGACAAGGCGTTCGTGTCCGGCGCCGACATCAGCCAGTTCGAGAAGACCCGCCACAACGCCGAAGCTTCCGAAGAATATTCAAAGAAGAGCGCCGCCCAACGCGCGCTGCTGGCGGATTATCCGAAGCCGACCATCGCCTGCATCCGAGGCTTTTGCCTCGGCGGCGGCATGCAGGTGGCGATGCTCGCGGATATCCGCATCGCGTCCGACAACAGCCAGTTCGGCATTCCCGCGGCGAAACTCGGCATCGCCTATGGCTATGACGGCCTCAGGCATCTGGTGTCGCTGGTCGGGCCGTCATGGGCGCGGCTGTTGATGTATACGGGCATCCGGATCGATTCCGCCGAGGCCGGACGCATCGGGCTGGTCGATCGCGTCGTGCCGGACGCAGAGTTGTGGGACGCGACCTTCGACATCGCGCGCGCCATCTCCATCAATGCGCCACTGGCTATCAAGGCTGCCAAGATCACCATCGCGCAGGTGCTCAAGGACGCGGACGAGCGCGACATGGATGCGATCAAAGAGATCGGAACCGCATGCATGGACAGCGAGGATTTCCGCGAGGGTCGCAGCGCCTTCATGGAAAAGCGCAAGCCGCAATTCAAAGGACGCTAATGAAACGCAAGCTAGCGCACTCCTTCGATGAGGTTTGTCCGTGGACACGCTGATCCCGACATCTGCAGATGTGGCCGGAGATCGCATCGTGATCTGCCGCGCCGAGGCCTTGCGTCCCGTCGGTCGCTGCCGCGGCAAACGAGATCGAAGATACGCGGCGGCTGCCGCCGGCGCTGCTCGACAAACTGCATGAAGCCGAACTGTTTCGCCTGCTGCTGCCGCGCTCGTCCGACGGGATCGAGACCGATCCCGTCACTTTCTTCCATGTGATCGAAACCATCGCACGCGACGATGCTTCCACCGCGTGGTGCCTCAGCCAGGCCGGCGGCTGCGCCATGTCCGCGGCCTATCTCGACCTGCCGGTGGCGCGCGCGATTTTCGGCGACGATCCGCGCGCGGTGCTGGCGTGGGGACCCGGCCCCAAGGTGAAGGCGGTCGAGTGCGAGGGCGGCTACCGCGTCACCGGCGTGTGGTCGTTTACATCAGGCGGCCGCCACGCGACCTGGCTCGGCGCGCATTGCCCGATCTATCAGGCCGACGGATCGCCCAAGCGCGACGCCAACGGCGAGCAGCAGGAGCGCACTATGCTGGTGCGCGCGCAGGATGTGGCGTGGACCGACATCTGGAACACAGTCGGGCTGCGCGGCACGGCAAGCGACCAATTTGCGCTGAACGATTATTTTGTCCGCGCGGACCACTCGATCACCCGCGATTTCGACAAGGAATGCCGCGAGAGCGGCCCGCTTTATCGGATGGGCGCCAACACCTGCTATCAGGTCGGCTTCGCCGGCGTCGCCTGCGGCATCGCGCGCGGCGCGCTCGACAGTTTTGTCGACGTCGCGCGCAACAAGGTGCCACGCGGCCAAAAGAGTCCGCTGCGCGACAACGCCGTGGTCCAGTCCAACCTTGCCCAGGCCGAGGTCAACCTACGCGCCGCGCGCGGCTTCCTGCTGCAATCGATGGCCGACATCTGGAAGGACCTTAGCGCGGGTTCTCTCATCACGGTCGAGCAGCGCATGGGCATCCGTATGGCTTCCACCAACGCGATCCATAAGGCGTGCGCCGCGGTGGATTTCGCCTACGCCGCCGCGGGCGCCACCTCAATTTTCGCGAGCCATCCGCTGGAGCGGCGCTTCCGCGACATCCACACCGTGACCCAGCAGTTGCAGGGCCGACTCAGCCATTTTGAAACCGTCGGCGCCTGGATGATGGGCGTCGATGCCGACCTCACCTTCATGTAACAAAGGAGCGTACCATGCCACTCGGCGGACTGCAGCACTACACCATCGAGCCTTCTGATCTCGAGGCCACCAAGGATTTCTATTGCGACGTGCTAGGACTCGAGAACGGCGATCGTCCGCCGCTCGATTTTCCCGGGTACTGGCTCTATTCCGGAGGCGCCGCGACCGTCCACCTGATGGGCCAGCGCACACCGCGCGAAGGCATCGTGGTGCGCGGCACCGAGAAGAAATTCGCTGACACCAACCGCCTCGATCATATCGCCTTTGCTGCCACCGACGTCGACGGCGTGCGCAAGCGTTTGCAGTCAAAGAACATCAAGTTTCGCGAAAGCATCGTGCCACGCTCCGGCGATACGCAGATCTTCCTGCATGACCCGGACGGCGTCGGCGTCGAGCTGAATTTTCCGAAGCCCTAGCCTAAAGGCGGATTAAACGTCGCATTGGCGACACCGGCAGTTCTCCGCCGGCGTCTTTGGCGCGCGCCAATGATGGAACTCGGGTTTCGCTCGCGAGTTGCATTGGCCGAGTCGAAACAAGGAAAACGACAATGACCTTCACGACACTGAAGACCGTTGTGCTGGCGGCCACGTTTGCGCTGTCAGCGTCTTTTGCTTATGCACAGGGCAACACTTCGGGTGCGGGGTCCACGTCCGGCGATCCCGCTGCGAGTTCGGGCAATTCCAAGGGCGCAACCGACACCAGCGGCATGAGCGGCAGCAAGAGCGGCAGCGGGACGTCCACCTCAGGCGGTCGCGACGATAATGGCGACCAGGGCAGAGACAAGATGCCCGACACCAGCGTGGGTGTGCGGCCCTACGACAAGCAGAACAAGCCCGCGAAGTAGGCCAGACCCAAGGCCGCTATTATCCAGAACGAGCGGCTCGAAGTTTTCACGCGCATTTCAAAGCTTGGCGGTGACGTTTCTCAAAACGGTTTCGGAAAGCCGGACCACCAGCCGTTTCAACTGGCTGTTCTCCCTAGCGAGACTTTCGAGCGCCAGCTTCAGCTCGGCATCATGATCGATCAAACCGGGACGATGGTTTCTTTCGACAGCCTTCTCCAACATGGTCCCATTCCCCGATTTGCTTTGCGTAATTCTTATGCTCGAAGAGCACCGCGGTAAATTCCGCAAGAATACGCACGGGGGACGAGGTGCATTACCTACGTAATTTTACATCGCGCCGGTGAGCAATTTTGATCGGAGTAAATGCACGGCAGTAACGTAAAATCGCTGAGACTCATCAACTGCATCGCCTCCTCGATGAAGGACCAATGTTAACATACCCGCGCGCCGAGCTCGACAAAAAGGCGCCCGCTGCAACGCGAGTGCTCATCATCGAAGATGACCCTTCGGTCGGCGCCGCGGTTCAAATGACACTGGAACGCGAGGGATACGGTGCGGTGCACGCGCTCGATGCCGACACCGCGATAAAGGCATTCGAATCGTCCAGCTTCGATCTGGCTATCGTCGATATCTTCATCCCCGGCGACAACGGAATCGAGGTCATCACCCGATTCAAAAAACACGCGCCTTCCGTTCCGCTGCTCGCGATATCCGGGTTCCGGTTTCGCAGTTCGATGGACCCCGATATGGACTTTCTCGCGCTGGCGGCCAACGCCGGCGCAGCCGTTTGTATGCGTAAACCATTTACGCCGCGGCAACTGATGGCCGCGGTCCACGCAAGTCTCGACCGACCGCTGCCGCTGACAACGGCACTGGAATCCGAGACCCCAAGCAGGAATAGTCATAATGACGGCAGCGACTCTTAAGTTCACTGATCCGACCTATTCATCTCGCCTTGGCGTTGCCACCGAGAAGCTCAGTCAAATCCAGGCTGAACTCGTATCGCAGGCCTTGAGCCGAGCCGTCGAGGACGCCAGCGCCGCAATGGCGCATCAGCTCAGCGAACCCCTGACCGCGCTGTACTACCATTTGCACGACATGAAGCAGCGCGGCGATGACGGCGAAGGCGCGGAAGCCGTTCCTGGGTCGGTGCGAGAGACCATCGACATGGCGCTTCGCGAAATGGGTTGCATTTGCAATATCGTCGAACGCATGGATCAAACCATCAAATTGCCAGTCGAGGTCGAACCCGCCATCGCGCGAGGCTATCAGGCGATCGATTCATGGATGCGAAAGAGCGAGAGCGCGCGCATCAGTCCGGCGGTGTCCACTTTGCCTGCAACTAGCCCGCCTGTCTTGACACCGCGCGAACGCGAAGTGCTCGCGTTGATCGTCGGAGGCGCTTCCAACAAGGAAGGCGGATATCGGCTCGGCATCAGCACGCGTACCTTCGAGGCCCACCGCGCCCACCTGATGGGAAAGGTCAGAGCCAGAAACGCGGCACAACTGGTCAGCATGGCCTTGAGTGATGGCCTGTGATGCCTCGGTCCCTCGGCATAGCCGAGGCCTCGCGCTCCGGCCACAATTCACGGTTTTCCGCACCGATCGATAGCAGATATCGCGGACTGTTTGAGGCGGCGCCGGACCCGATGGTGGTGGTGAAACAGAATGGCGAGATCGTTCTGTTGAACCTCCAAGCAGAGACGCAATTCGGATATCTTCGCGACGAACTGATCGGACAGCCGGTGACAACCGTCATCCCTGACGGATTCTCTGAGCGGCTGATCGCGGACCGCCTTCGAACCGTGGAAGACGCGCTGACACAACAAATCGGCACTGGCGTTGAACTCATCGGCCGTCGAAACGACGGCAGCGAATTCCCCGTCGAGATCACGCTTAGTCCATTCGAAACCGACGAAGGCTTGCTGATCACCGCGGCCATCCGCGATATCAGCACGCGTAAAAACATCGAGCGGCTGAAGGATGAATTCGTCTCCACGGTCAGCCACGAGCTGCGCACGCCGCTGACCTCGATTGCCGGCTCGCTGGGGCTGTTGGTAGGTTTGTGGGCGGGCAAACTGCCGGAATCCGCGGCGCGCATGCTGACGATCGCACATGCCAACAGCCAGCGGCTGGTGCGCCTCATCAACGATATCCTCGACATCGAGAAGATCGAGTTTGGCCATGTGGTGTTCAAGCCAGAGCCAGTTGATGTCGATGCTCTGGTCGAGAATGTCATCGATGCCAATCGTGGATACGCGCAGGGTTACAACATAAATGTTCGCCTTGCGGCTGGGCCGTCGGTGGGCGAGGTCAACACCGACGCGGACCGGCTAGCCCAGGTGATCACCAATCTGCTCTCGAATGCGATCAAATTTTCGCCCGTGGATGAAGAGGTGCTCGTTAAGTTGGAAGAAAATGGCGGCGTCTTAAAAATATCGGTGCGCGACCATGGCGCCGGAATTCCTGCCAACTTCAAGCCGCATATTTTCAAGAAATTCGCGCAGGCGGACGCCATCGGCACGCGGCAAAAGGGCGGTACCGGGCTTGGGCTGAGCATCGCAAAGCAGATCGTCGAGCGCCTCGGTGGCGAGCTCCGTTTCGACGACGCGCCGGGCGGCGGCACGATCTTCACCGTCGAATTGCCGGCCCTGCCAAGGAGGTCACATGAATTCGGTTCGGGTTCTGCACATAGACGATGAGCCCGACATTCGCGAGGTCGTGGAGATCTCGCTCGGTCTCGATCCAGATTTTGAGACGCGAAGCTGCAGCTCGGGCCAGGAAGCTCTGACCCTTGTCACGGGTTGGCTACCGGACATCATCCTTCTTGATGTGATGATGCCGGTGATGGATGGGCCGGCGACACTAGCCCTGCTGCGGCAGAGTGTGACGACTATCGATATTCCCGTGATCTTTATGACTGCGCGGGCGCAGAGCCGAGAGATCGAGCTGTTTCGCTCGCTCGGAGCCGCCGCCGTGATCCAAAAGCCGTTCGATCCAATGAAGCTCGCCGCGTCGGTGCGCACGCATATCGACGCGATGGACGTGCAACTGCGAGCTTTAAGCGACGATTTTCGCATACGCCTCGGTGAGGACGCCGCCGCATTGGCGAGACATCAAGCCGCGCTTGAGGGTGGCTCGTCCGGGCCCGATACGTTGGCTGAGATCAGGGACATCGCGCATAGGCTGGCCGGAGCCGGCGGGGTATTCGATTTCAGTGAAATCGGCAGCGCGGCCGCGGCACTCGAGGACGCCATTGTTTTGCGTCCTGAGGGCGCGGATGCCGGCAACGGGATCAAGTCCGCTCTCAATCACCTACTCGCGGAGGTCGAGATCGCTCGCACGCGCCAAAGCAAGTCGGCTGCGATGGAAGCTTAAGGTGGGGCCGAATTCGCCGAGATGCCGCCGGGTCCGGGTATCCCGGGCGCTGCTATTTCTAACCCTATTCGGCGCATCGTTTGATGTGGCTCATGCCCAGCGGTTCGATGGCTTCAACGTCGTTGCCGCACCGGATCACCCCTTTGGCAGCGCCTCCGCCGAGCGCGCGCTGAGGAATGCACGGCGGCTCGGCGCAACCACCGTCGCCGTCATTCCGTTCCTGTGGCAGCCGAACCCTTCGAGTGCCGAACTGAAATCTGGCAACGACATGTCCGACGACGCCTTGCGCGCGGCGATCCGGCAGGCGCGCAGCATGGGCTTGGCGGTCGTCGTGAAACCACACGTCTGGATTCCGCAAAGCTGGGCTGGCGCGGTTGAGCCTGACTCGGATGCATCATGGCAGCTGTGGTTCTCGCGATATCGTGGCGAACTTGAACGCATCGCGCGGATTGCCGCCGAAGAAGGCGCCGATGGTCTCGCCATTGGTACCGAGCTTGCCAAGACCACGCAGCGGCCGGAATGGACTGACTTGATCGCAGCGGCGCGCGCCCAGTTTCCGCGCAACCTATTCTACGTCGCGCACAATGCGGAAGAAGCGGAGGCTATCGCTTTCTGGCCGCAGCTCGATGCGATCGGCGTGTCGCTTTATCCGCCGCTCGGCGACGATGGCGATCATGTCGGGCGCGTTGCCGCGATGCGCGCCGTCGCCAACCGGCTCGATGTGTTGGCGAACCGCTTGGGCAAACCCGTTCTCGTCGGCGAGATCGGGCTGCGCTCCGCCAGAGGCGCGGCTGCAAAACCATGGGAGAGCGCGGAAGAGCGCGAGGCGGTTGCCGATCCGCAATTGCAGGCGGACGTGCTTGCCGATTGGCTGACTGTTCTCGACCGGCCGTCCATTCACGGCGTCCTGGTGTGGCGCTGGTTCACCGATCCTGCCGCCGGCGGATCCGAAGACACCGATTTCACCGTGCAGGGGAAAGCGGCGGAAGCTGTGCTGTCGTGTACATGGACCGCCGCCTGCCCGCACCCCTGATCAGAATTTGTACCACACGGCGGCGACGAGACCAGTTTTCCTGCAGGGCGTTGCGCCCGTGATAGGTGGTGTAGCCTCCAAGCTGCAGCGACGTCGCTGGCGTCAGCGCATAGACGGCGCTGAGCTGAAACTTGTCGTAAGCGTAACTGGAATAGCCCGAAGTCCCCGCCCCTTCCGACGCCACCGTGAAAGACTGCAGAAGCACCAGCCACCGATCGGCGGGGTAAATGCCAAACGTCACATCGGTGCGAAATTCGTCGGGCGGGCCTCCGAGGCGAAAGCGTTGCGCAAGCTCGGCGTCGATGAACGCCGGCAATGTCCCGGCCTTGAAACTGTAGCCGACGAGGCCGCGCACATCGATCTCCGGATTGGTATAGCCGATCGCGGCAACATTAGATGTGTCGGATGTGCCCGGAAGGCGAAAGGTCGTCTGCGCCGAAACCACCCACGAAGCATCAGACCACAGGCGAACGCGCGCACCCATTTCGGTATAGCCGAGACCGCTGCGTTGCGCGTCGACCGGAGGACCGATGGTCACGCGCTGCAGCGATGGGTCCAATATTAGCGTCAGCCAGTCGGTGGTGCCATATTCGAGCAGCACTTGCAGCTCTTGCTTGCTGTAGTGCGGGATTGATTGCAGTTTGCCGGCTCCATCAAAGCCCTTGGTAGATGCGCTCGGCGATATGGCCACGATCGCCACGCCCTGCCCTGCATCGAGGGTCCACGCTCCGCCGAACGCTACTGTTGGAGACAACATCACGCCCAGTGCCAGGATGCCGCCTAGCCGTACGCACGCACTCATGACGCGTAACCCTTTACTCAACACACAAAACGAAGGCTTCTAGGCGTATTCGGGCTCGACACGGTTGCCGCCGGCTGCCGCCGCGCGGGGCACGGCGGAAATCGCCCGCGTCAGGAGGTGCACGCGGTCGATGCATCCGCTTACCCTCCCGGTGATCACCGCAACGCTCGCGGTGACATGGTCGGCGCAGATTGCTTCCGGATTGGCGATGCGCAGGTCTTCCACCGAAATGCGCAGGTCTTCCGCCAGATTGAGGGCCTGACTGGAGCGAAGCTCCGGAACGATGAGCACAATCGTGCCGTCACGATAGGCTGCCGCAATGACGCCGACCGTCGCGGTGGCGGCACGAACCGCTCCGGCAACCCGTGCGACGATATCGGTCGCCGCAGCTTCGCCCTGCGTGGTGCGGCAGGCATCCAGCCGGTCGATGCCGAGCGCGATGATCGAAATGTCACCTTCGGTGGCAAATTGGGTGCCCGCGATCAGATAGGCTTCCGCCACCTCGCCGACAAAGAGCCCGGTGGCATCGTCGATCCAGTGCGAGGCGCGCCGATTGCTCCATGTCGACATGAACTGAAGCAGTTCATGTTCACGGGCATGACGCCGGTCGAGTTCGGACTTGAGCTTCAGTGCGGAACGCACGCGCGCCTGCAGCTCGACACGATTGATCGGCTTGGTGATGTAATCCGTGGCGCCGGCCACAAACGCGTTGGCCAGACTTTTCATGTCGGCGAGCGACGTCACCATGATGATCGGCACGTCGTAATAACGGGGGTCGTTGCGGATGCGGGCGCAGGTTTCGATGCCGTCGACGTCAGGCATCACGATGTCGAGCACGACCAGATCGACTGCGGCAGGTTCCTCCGAATCGGGTTTTCCGATCGACAGAAACCGGTACGCCTCCAACGCCGAACCTGCGGTGCCTATATGTTCGTAGCCCGCGGCCAGAAGCATCGCTTCGGTAATGTCGCGGCCATCCTCCGAGTCATCGACGATCAGAATACGCATGGTTGCACTCCCTTTGGACTGAATTTGGTTTGTTGAACGCATGATTGGTTCTCCGGATGCAGCGCGTCATTCCCGCGCAAACAGCCGCCAGTTTGCGTTCTCATAGATCAGGCGATAGCCGGCGACGCCGCGCCGGTAGAGCAGTGGAAACGCCTTGTTCAACCGATCCTGCACGCCAATGCCGATCTGCGGATCCGGAACGGCAACGAACGGCGTCTCGATACGCGAGAACAACACGCCCATTGTGAACGCCTCGTCGGATGGCGACACCAGGCCGCGCGCACCGCCACGGCCCAGTACGATGGCTGGAGCGTTGAAGGTGTCGACCAGAATGCCGTCGCGCCCGAGCGTCGCGCTGCCGAGGCTGATGGCGGCGGTTCTTTCGCGATCGACGCCGCCGCCTTCGAGTGCGGCGCGCACATTGATCGCGCCGCGCGGGTCGGCGATTGCCAGTCCGGCGACGCCGCCGATCCATCCAACCACCAGCAATGGAAGCACGAGCGCCAACCGCTGCCTCATTATTGGCACGCGCACAATGAGAATGGCGGCGAGAATTGGCGGCATCACCGCGAGCGCCGCGGGACCGCCGAAAACGCCGGTCGCCACCGCGATGCAAGCCGCCGCAATGGTCGTTGTTGCAATCACCATAGCAGGCGCGACCAGTGCCCGGCGCCGCCATACCCATCCGATGGCGAACGGTACGATGGGCGCCGCGAGGAGCAGCGCCACGACCACGGCAATTCCTGCGTCGATGACGAGTGAGCCGGTCAGTCCGCTGCCGAACAGCTGCGAAAATCCAACCGCCCAGTTGGCAAGTCCTTCGGACGGCGCGACTAGAAAGCTCCAGCCGCTGCCGGGAAACACCCAAGACATGTAGGTGAATGCAGCAACGAAGAAGACGGTCGGAAATACCAGCGCTATCACCAGATTGAAGACCGATCTCGCCAGCATCTCGGGCCGCACCGCGAACACCAGCAGCGGGGTCGCCGCGCACGCGAGTGCCGCGCCCATCGGATGCGAGAAAGCAAGACCAAGCAGCGCCAGCGCGACCGCCATCACTTCGGGTGCGGAGCTGCGAGCGCGCAACGCGTAAAGTCCGTCGCCCATCAGAAAGAGAAAAACGGCCAGCATGATCTCGGCAGGACCGGCCACTGCCGCGCGCAGCATCGCCGGATGCAGAGCAAGCAGCAGGCTAGCTGTGACCGCGGCTGATATCGGCAGGCCGGCGCGGCGAAACCCTGCAAGCCAGATCCCAGCAAGTAGCGCGAGCGCGCATGCCGTAAGGATCACCGGCGCGGGCGTGCCGGCCGGCGTGATGAATTCGAGCAGCGTCGTGGCCAGGAACGGCAGCGTCGGATACGCGGCGACGACGCGGCCGATCGGCATTTCGCCATCGCCCGCCATGATCGCATTCGCCCACAGCGTCACCGCGTCGTCGGGGATGAGCCCGGCGGTGGATGCGCTGCGCGACAGCACCGCGACGGCAACGAAAGTAATCAGCCCAACGACAAGTACAGGCAGCAGACGTTTCACGACGCCGTCTCCTGCAATACGTTCAATTCGCTGATGACGTGCGCCGAGACGCCGTGCTTTGTTTTCTCCCAATAGAATGGATTGCGCAGCAGCTGCCAGAGACCCTTGTAGGCCGCGATGGAAATCATCACCCAATAGCCGGCCGCCGTCAGGCTGTAAGGAATGAGCCCGAGCCAGCCGCGCCGGATCGGCGCCAGCATGTGCAGGAAGACGAATGCGCCATTGCCGGCAAGCAGATTGAACAGGCTGAGAAACAACAACAGCTGCGGAAACATCGGATCGAGATCGCGCGCCAAGGCGATCAGCCAAACGACATAGAGCAGCCAGAACACCGGGTTCAGCAGGCCCGCAAGCACCGTGCCGCCAATGAAGAAAACGAATCCGAGAAAGCCGAGTGGACCGATGGTGCGGATCAGATGCAGCGGGCGCCTGGTGTGAACCAGGAAGGTCTGCATATAGCCCTTCATCCAGCGCGAGCGCTGCCTGATCCAGTTGCCGGCGTGACAACTCGCTTCTTCGAAAGTGGTCGAGTTGACAATCCCGACGCGATAGCCCTTTTGTGTCAGGCGCACGCCGAGATCGGCGTCTTCGGTGACGTTGAAGGGATCCCAGGCGTGCAGCTCGCGCAGCACATCGATCCTGAAATGATTGGAGGTGCCGCCGAGCGGGATCGGTACGTTGAGCCGCTCGAGGCCCGGCAGCATCTGGTCGAACCAGAGCGCATAATCGAGCGTGAACATCCGCGTCAGCCAGTTTTCGGCGGCATTGAAATAGCTGAGGCGGCACTGCAGGCACGCCGTATTGGGCGGCGATTGCCGAAAGGTCGCGACCACCTTGCGCAATTGATCGGGCTCGGGCCGGTCCTCGGCGTCATACACCACCAGAAATTCGCCGCGCGCGAACTGCAGCGCGAAGTTGCAGGCCTTCGGCTTGGTCTGGGGATGCGAAGGCGGCACCCTGATGACCTCGAACACGCCTTCAAGGCCGAGCTTGCTGGCGACCTCGATGGTCTCGTGATCTTCGGCCTCGAGCACGAGCTTGATGTCGAGCTTGCCGAGGGGATAATCCAGTTCGCGCAGCGATCGCGCCAGCACCGGCAGCATTGCCGGCTCCTTGAACATCGGCACCAACACCGTGAACACCGGCAGCTCGTCGTCCGTGAGCGCGCGCGCGGCGATCGCGATGGATTCGTCGCGGTCGGCGGAACGCGCGCCGCCGAGCGAGACAAGAATTCCCTTGAACACGAAGTTTCCGAGATAGAAAAAACCCATCGCTACGTTGACGGTAATCAGCGTGGCGATCGGCGAGGTCGCCAGACCGAACATCAGGAGCGTGAGCAGGCCATACCCGACCGCCACCTGCGCGGGGGTAAATACCTGCTGCGCCGACATTTCCGGATTGCGTTCGGCCAAGTCGTAGACGGCGCGATGCGACAGTGAATCGGCGAACGCGGTCTGCACGGCCCAGACGATGTCGAACTTCGATGCGACCGCGAATTCGATATCGGCGCCCCAACGCTCTCTGGCGAACAGCAGCGCTTCCGGGCCGGGCTCCGCGGTCGCGATCACGAGCGTGCCCGCCGCATCGTCGCGCTGCCGCCACGGCATCGTCAGCCTGCGCGCGTAATCATCTGTTTCGCCCGCGTGCAGCAACGCAGGGTCCGGCGCATCGCCGATCAGATCGACAAACGGCAACTGATAGTTGTGCGCTACCGCCCGATAGTAGATCGCCGGGTCCGCCCAATTGCGCGAAAGGATGGCATCGCCGAGCCGCACATGCCAAGTCTCTGCGAGCCCGCGCGCTTCGTCGAGTTGCGGAAGCGTTAGCACGCCGCGGGCGACCAGCAAGTCGCCCAGCGCCAGATCGGAAGCCGATAGTGGTTGCATGGTGAGCTCTATTCGCCGGCCACGGTGATGCGCCGGCGGCGATAGATCCTCTGCAGCACAAACAACAGGCCCAGGGTCAGCAACGCCCAGATGCCGCCGACGATCCACGATCCGAATCTTCCGACAACAGATACCCACGACGATTGATCGGGATAGGAAATTCGCAGCAGCGTGTCGCGGCTGGTCGACATCGCCAGCGCCACGCCTGTTTTGTCGAGGAAGGCAATATCGCCGCGATCGAGATTGACCGCTGGAGATACCGGCAGCGATTCGTCGCTCGTGAGCGGCGTGATCCACACGCCGGAGTTCGTGCCGGAGGTTACGATTTGCGCTACCGCGCCGGTGGTGAGTCCGCCAAGGTCCATCCGCGTCGCCCCGGCGCGATCGGTGACAGCGACTCTGCCACGGTCGAAGCGGACGTGTTGCTCGGCTCCAGCGGGAGGCACCTTGCCCACCGCAATGAAAGGCGCGCCCGGCGTCGGGATCGCATTGGCGTCGACGTATTTCACGGTGATCGGCGCGGTTTCCTTTGAGAGTGCATTGAGCACACCGGCAAGCATTCCAACCATCGTCAGCGGCCTTGTCGCAGTCGATGCCGGGACCAACACCTCGACGCCGTCAGCCCACAACGCTGCCAGATCGGAAAAGTCTTCCGCTACGCGATTGGTTGTCGAAAGCACGACCGAACTCGAGCCAAGGATTTCCGCCGGATACCCCTGCGGCTCGAAGCGGCAGTCGCCTTGCGAACTGCGACGCTGCACCACGGTTCTGACATTCGCCACTGTACCAACGAGCCCGTCCGGCAGCGCGAAATCTAGACGGGTCGGCTCGCCGAGTGCCGCAACCGAGCTGGCAAGCAGCCGTTCGTTCACGAATGCGCTGACCACCGCTCGCTCGCCCGCGCCGTCGGGAGCGACCATGACATCGAGCACGAGGCGCGAGGGTCTAGTACCGCTGGGCAGGATACGCCCGGGAATCACCAGCGAGAGGTCGGCACGCCCGAACACTTCGGCTTGCGCGGGCACTAGTCCCAATTCATCGAAGCTGACGCGGCCGGCCGGACCCTTGGGCCGCGTGACAAGCCCGACCGAGGCGGACTGCGTGTCACGCAGCGCAGCGAGAGAAGGATTTCCCAGCAGGCGTCCAGCACGCCCCGACGCAGCGTCAGTCACAAGCAGCACCGGCAGGCCTCCGATCCGCGCCGCGGCGAGTGTATTGTCGACCGGTGCCGGTCCGGCTGCGCTCGCCAACGTCGCCGCCGGCGCATCGAGACTACCGGCGATGCGGTCGAAAGCGCCGACCACGATCAGTCCGCGCGTCCATCGGTGCTTATCTTCACGCTGGACCAGTTCAGGCAATGCATTGACGCCATGATGAAAACTCACGCGCCGGCCGTTGGCGTTGAGCGAGCGTGCGAGCGTTAGCGCGGTGGCGATATCCGCCGGCGAAGGCTGCGGGCTGGACAAGAGAATGGCGACATTGTGCGGCATCATCGCCGCGGTGGCGGTGATGTTAGGCGCGCCGGAAATGCCGATTTCGAATTCGATCGCGGATTCCGGACGCACCGTCAGGCTGTCGCCGACATAGCGTACGTCAATGCAGCGGTCCTGCGTCGCCGCGCCGGAATAGAGAAATGAGAGTTTCAGAAAACCTTCGCGCGGCGTCACACCGGCGAGAGGAATGCGCACGATGCGCCCCGTGCTCTTGCCGTCGAGCGCGATCGCGGACACCGAGCGGTCGTTGACGAGCACTTCCAGACTGCGCCGGGAGTCGTGGGCGCTGACGTCATCGAGCACCAGCACGAATTCAGCAAGGCTGAGTTCAACGCCCTGCGGGATGGGAATGTACACTTCGCGGCGGCCGCCGAGGTTGGATAACCGAAATCCGTTGGCATATCCGACATCGCCGAGCGCGGCATCGACCAACAGCGATTTGATCGGTGCATCTGCGGTAACATTCCGCGGATCTGGTGTGATGGCTGCGGTCTCTTGCGGATGCGGCGCCGCCGGTGACCGTTCGACGCGAATCGCAAAGGATTTTCGCGGCTCTGCTTGCGCAGATGCGACAAGGCTGGCGCCAAGGGAAGCGGCGAGCAAAATATGCACGGATAAAGGCTTCAACGGTTTAACTCCGGTCTAATAATGGTGATTGGATTTCCGCCAGCGCGCCGATGCGTAGCGCTTCGATCTTCTCGGTCAGCAGAGCGAGCTCGTTTTCAGACAGCGCGCGTTGGTCACGGAACGGCGTGACCAAAATGGCGTCGCACTGCCGCGCCAACTGACCCGTCGCAGTGAAGCCAATGGTCGGAGCGATGCCGCAGATGTCGTGGAATTCGCGATAGCCCAATGCGACAGCCTCGACGGCGTCGCTGCCCGCATTGGCCATGCGCGGAAGCGCTTCGTTTACCTGTGCAATCTTGTCGGAAAGTTTTGACGCGAAGCGGGCGCGAACTTTCACCATGCGCTCGGCGAAATTGGTCTCGGCCGCGGTGTTGTCGTGCTGCTCGTCGTTCATGCACGTGAAAATTGCATGCAACAATGAATACACGGTAACAGGGGTAAGTATTCCTTCCGCTGAATAGGCGAAAAACCCAATTTCGATCAGATTAGATAAATTTTAGACTAATCTATCAGTAGATTAGGGGTAATTCTTACGTACTTCTACTGAACGACTACATACTTCTAATGTTTAGACAGAGAAACACAAAAATCGCGTGGCTGGCGCGGTGCTTCCCAATGCTTCCATTCAAACTAAGTGTGCGTCAATTCGGGCAGATATATCCCGTCCCCGCTGGAGATTTGAAACAGCCTACCGATTCCGGGATCACCAGCTTTGGCAGCCACAGCACCACCTTCGGGAAATAGATGGTGAAGCAGATCGTCACCAGAAACACCACATAGATCGGCAACGCCGCGCGCAACGCCTTGCCGAAACTGACGCCGACGAATTTCGACGCCATCAGCAGCACCAGCCCGTAGGGCGGCGTGATCAACCCGAACGCCAGCGTGGCGATCAGCACCACCCCCATATGCACGCCGTTGATGTCGCCGGCCTGCGTCAGCGCGTTCACCAGCGGCATGAAGATGATGATGGTCGGCACCGGCTCGATGAAATCGCCGACCACGGTGAACAGCAGCACCAGAAGCAACATCATCAGATGCGGATCGTTGCCGGCGATTGAGATGATCCAGTCCGAGATAACGATGGCGCCGCGCAGATAGGCCAGCATCCAGCCGAACGCATTGGCGGCGCCGATGGTGATCAGCGGCAGCGAAAAGATCAGTCCGGCAAGGCAGAAGTCGTACGGGATTTTTCGGATGTGACCGCGATTGAGTGCCGGGATCACCACGACGATGATCCAGATCACCGCGACAACGCCGGCTTCGGTCGGCGTGAACCAGCCGGTGAGGATGCCGCCCAGCAGGATCACCGGAATCATCAGCGGCAACGCGGCATCGCCGGCGGCGAACATTACCTGACGCATCGGCGCGCGCGGCTTGCGCATGCCGGAAGGCCCGAAGAAATAGCAATAGATCATCAGGCCGAAGCCGATCATCAATCCCGGCACCACGCCTGCCATGAACAGCCCGGCGATAGAGACGTTGCCGACGGCGCCATAGACCACCGCAGTGATGCTTGGCGGCACCAATGCCGCGATGGTGGACGCCGAGGCGATGATAGCGGCAATGAACGCGGGGCTGTAGCCCTCGCGCTTCATCGGGCCGCCCAGCGCGCGGCTCATCACGGCGACATCGGCGGTGGTCGATCCCGACATTTCTGAGAAGAACATGCTGAAGACGACGACGACCTGCGACAGCCCGCCCCTGATGTGACCGACCAACGACAGCGACAGGTTGGCGATCCGCACCACCACGTTTGCCGAACTCATCAACTCGCCGACCAGCAGGAAAAACGGTATCGCCAGCAGCGCTTCGGAATCGACGCCGTCGAAAATCTTCTGGATGATGGCGGCGAGCGAAACGTCTGATAGCAGCGCGCCGACGAACACCCCCGCCATCAGCGAGAACGGCACGGGCACGCCAAGATAGCCGAAGAACAGGAAACAGAACGTCATCAACCCGAGAATGACGGGCGCGCTCACAGGCCCGGCCTCGTGGGTATGGTCGTATCGACGGCCGGAATATCGAGGTCGTCTTCCGGCGGCTCGGGATGATCAAAGCCGTTGCGGATGCCGTTGACGAGTTGCTCGACCGTGAACAGCGCGATCAGCGCCCCGGACAGCGGGATCGCGGCATACAGCGAGGCGATCGGCGTACCGGAGGGCAAACGGAAACTGCCGAAGCCTCTGAGGTAATTGATGTAGCCGAAATAAATCAGGCAGAATGCGACGCCGAGCACGGCGAGCCGGATAATGATCTCCACGATCAGTCGCGGCGTGCCGTGCAGCGCCTCAGAGATCGCCGTCAGATACAGATGATCGTTGCGGCGGGTGGCAACCGCCGCGCCGATGAAAATCGCATAGATGAAAAGCGTGGAGGTGACTTCCTGCAGCCACAGCCAGGGATGACCGATGGTGCGGGTAACGATGTCGAACATCACCGACAGCGAAAATCCGAAGCACAGCACGCCGCACAGCGATCATCAGGACAAGCTCGAGCTTGTCGAGCGCCGGCCATTTCAGATGATGCTGCCGCTGCAGCACCAGTTTATCGGCGATGGTCATTGCTTACTCCAGCGCAGCGTGCGGAAACTTTAATCGTCATTCCGGGGCATGCGAAGCACGAGCCACGGAATCCATAACCACGACGGGGAGTATGGATTCCGGGCCTGCGCCAGGGCGCATCCCGGAATGACGGATTTAGTTCACGCCGATCAATTGATCGCGCGGATCAGCGTCTTGATCTTGTCGGCGTGCGGGCCGAGTTCCTTGGCGAGCTTGTCGAGATAGGGATCGGCGATCTTGGTGAAGCCCGACTTGTCGACATCGTTGATGATCTTGACGCCCATCTTCTGCAACTTCGCCGCCGCGGCCTTCTCCAGTTCGAACGCCTTGGCCGGCTCGTTGGCGCTAACCTCGGCGGCGGCCGTCGTCACCCAGCCCTTCTGTTCAGCGGAAAGGCTTTGCCACAGCTTGTCGCTGATGAAGAGCAGCGCGTTGTTGGCCTCGTGCTCGGTCATCGACAGCACCGGCGCCACTTCGTAGTGCTTGTTGACAAGGTAGACGTTGACGCTGTTTTCCGCGGCATCCATCACGCCGGTTTGCAGCGATGTGTAGACGCTGCCGAACGGCATATGCACGGTCTGCGCGCCGTAGGCCGGGAACATCATGTCCTCCGTCGCGGTCGCCTGCACGCGGATCTTCATGCCCTTGAGGTCATCGACCTTGTGGACTTCCTTCTTGCTGTAAATGCTGCGCACGCCCTGCGATCCCGTCCGCGATCACATGAAGGCCCTGCGTGGTCTCGTCGATCATCGCCTTGATCGCGTCGATCACCTGCTTGTCGGCGAGCGCCTTGATCACATGGGCATCGTTGCGGAACAGGAAATGCAGCGACATCACGCCGGCCTGCGGAGCGATCGTCGACGTATTCGCCGAAGAGACGATCGCAAATTCGAGGTCGCCGGCCTTGACCAGTTGAAGAAGCTGCGGCTCCTGGCCAAGCTGAGCGCCGGGAAACTGATCGACCAGCATGGTGCCCTTGCTCAATTCCTTGAGTTTTGCGGAGAACATGTCGTAGGCGACGCTATAACCAGTATTGAGCTGCTGATCGTGCGCGAAGCGGTAATGCTTTGCGTCCTGCGCACTGGCGCCGACGGCGAACAACATCGCCGCCGCGGCCAGCAACGCGCTCGCCATTGATTTCGGATATTTCATCGTTTCCCCCTGTTTTGATTTTCTCGATCATCCCATCGGCGTCGCGAGATTGTCAATGAAGCATGGGAGGAGTGGCGTATTGCGAACGCCGTTCCTTCGCCCTCCCCGAGGGGGAGGGTCGGTGAGCGCTACGCGACGCGCAAGCGAAACGGGTGGGTGGGTAAATCCTAAAAAGAATTCACCCCACCGCATTCATTCGCGGCGACCCTCTCCAGGGGAGGGTGACACCTAATTGATCGCGCGGATCAGATTTTTCACCTTTTCCGCGTGCGGGCCGAGCTCCTTGGCGAGCTTGTCGAGATAGGGATCGGCGACAGCGACAAATCCGGATTTGTCAACGTCGGTGACGATCTTGACGCCGATCGCTTTCAGTTTGTCCTGCGACTGGTGTTCGAGTTCGATCGCCCGCGCCGGCTGCTTTAAGTTGACTTCGTCGGCCGCGGCCTGCACCCAGCCCTGCTGTTGCGGCGTCAGGCTGTTCCATAATTTGTCGCTGACCCAGACCAGGCTGTTGTTGGCCTCATGCTCGGTCATCGACAGCACCGGCGCGACTTCATAGTGCTTGTTGGCGAGGTAGACATTGACCCCGTTTTCCGCGACGTCCACGACGCCGGTCTGCAGCGAGGTATAGACGCTGCCGAACGGCATGTGCACGATCTGTGCGCCATAGGCGGGAAACATGGTGTCCTCGGTCGGCGTCGCCTGCACGCGCACCTTGAGCCCCTTCATGTCCTCGACTTTCTTGATCTCACGCTTCGAATACATGTTGCGAAGACCCAGCGTCGACAGCGCGATGACGTGACTGCCTTGTACGGTGTCGGCGATCATCGCCTTCATCGCCTCGCCCACCTTGGGGTCCGCGATCGCCTTGATCAGATGAGCCTCCGACCGAAACAGGAAGTGCATCGACATCACGCCCGCTTGCGGCGACAACGTCGCGGCATTGGCCGTTGAGGAAATGCAGAATTCGATATCGCCGGCCTTCACCAGCTGAAGCACCTGCGGCTCCTGCCCAAGCTGCGCGCCGGGATACTGGTCGATTAGTATCGTGCCTTTGCTGAGTTCTTTCAGCTTGTCGCCGAAGATGTCGCCGAGGATGCCATAGCCGGTCGTTTTCGGCTGGTCGTAAGCAAAGCGATAATGTTTTGCTTCCTGCGCGCCGGCGCTTTCGGCGAACATCAACAGATACGCCGCGAGCGCCGCAGCAAAAACCCTGCTCAGGCTTATCATCGTCATTTCCCCCGGGATGATTTTCTTTGATCATCCCATCGGGGCTGGGAATGTCAATCGAGAGGGGGATGATGGCGGCCTACTTCCCTCCACCGCGCATGAAATCGAAGTCGCAGCCTTCGTCGGCCTGCAGGATCGTCTCGTTGAACAGATACGCGTAGCCGCGCTTCGCCCACTCCGGTGTTGTCGCGGGCGCAAGCGCCGCGCGGCGCTTTGCAAGTTCGGCGTCGTCCACCAATAGGTCGATGCTGCGCGCGGCCACATCGAGCCGGATCATGTCGCCGTTTTTCACCAGCGCCAGCGGCCCGCCGACGGCGCTCTCCGGGGTGATGTGCAGCACGATAGTGCCGAACGCAGTCCCGCTCATCCGCGCGTCCGAAATCCGCACCATGTCCTTGACGCCGGCGCGGCCGAGCTTCATCGGGATCGGCAGATAGCCGGCCTCGGGCATCCCCGGCGCGCCCTTCGGCCCGGCGTTGCGCAGCACCAGCACGTCGTCGGCGGTGACATCGAGCGCGGGATCGTCGACCCGCAGCGTCATGTCCTCGACGGAGTCGAACACCACGGCGCGGCCGGTGTGCTGCAGCAGTTTTGGGCTCGCCGCTGAATGCTTGATGACGGCGCCGCGCGGCGCGAGATTGCCGTGCAGCACCGCCATCGCGCCTTCCGGCTTGATCGGGTTTTCGCGCGCGCGGATGACATCCTGCCCGGGCACGTCCTCGGCGGCCGCGACGGCGTCGCGCAAGCGTGCCGCTGATGGTCTTCGCATCGAGGTCGATGAGATCGCCGAGTTGCTTCATCAGTTTCGGCACGCCGCCGGCGTGATGGAAATGCTCCATGTAATGCGCGCCGGATGGTTTGAGGTCGATCAGCACCGGCACCTCGCGGCCGAGCTTGTCGAAGGCTTCGAGATCGATGCGATGCTCGGTGCGGTTGGCAATCGCGGTGAGATGAATGAGCCCGTTGGTCGAGCCGCCGATCGCCTGCAGCACCACCTGCGCATTTCGAAACGACGCCGGCGTCAGCAGCTCGCTCGGCTTCGGGCCCTTCGCAATCGCCATCTGCGCGGCGACTCTGCCGCTGGCTTCCGCCGAGCGAAACCGCTCCGCATGCGGCGCGGGAATCGTCGCGCTCATCGGCAGCGACAACCCCAGCGCCTCGGTGATGCAGGCCATGGTGCTACGCAGTGCCCATCACCATGCAGGTGCCGACCGAAGGCGCGAGCCGGCCGTTGACGGCTTCGATCTCGACCTCGTCGATTTCGCCGGCGCGGAATTTCGCCCACAGCCGCCGGCAATCGGTGCAGGCGCCGAGCACCTCGCCCTTGTGATGGCCGACCACCATCGGCCCGACCGGAATCACCACCGTCGGCAAATCCGCCGATACCGCGGCCATGATCTGCGCCGGCAGCGTCTTGTCGCAGCCGCCGATCACGACGACCGAGTCCATCGGCTGCGCGCGGATCATCTCCTCGGTATCCATCGCCATCAGATTGCGCAGATACATCGAGGTCGGAAACGCAAAGCTTTCGGCGATCGAGATGGTCGGAAACACCATCGGCATCGCGCCGGCCAGCATCACGCCGCGCTTCACCGCCTCGATGATCTGCGGGACGTTGCCGTGGCAGGGATTGTAGTCGCTGTGGGTATTGGTGATCCCGACGATCGGCCGGTTCAGCGCGTCGTCGGAATAGCCCATCGCCTTGATGAAGGCCTTGCGCAGGAACAGCGAAAACCCGGCATCGCCGTAACTCGTCAGTCCCTTGCGCAGTCCGTCGGCCATTGTCGTTTCTTTCTTTGTCAGTTCTGGATGCGTGCGTATCACATCCGTCATGCCCGGATCATGACCGAGCGACCCGAGTAGATTCCAGGCGCTGCGATGGTGTTCGCGCATGCCCGGAATGACGGATCGCGATGCGCGGGCGACGACGGCCATTACTTCCACTCCACGATCCGGCTCGTGTCGCCGCTCGAACTCCATGCCGCAGAACGCGCCGCCCTGATAGAAATCGCTGACGGGATCGGGCTTCAGATTTGGCCTGCTCGGCCATCGCATGTTCGCGGAAATCCTCGGCGCGGCCGGTCGGGCGATAGCCGAGATCGTAGGCGCGATGATTGTCCCACCACGCGCGCTCGTTGAAAGACGCGCCGTACAGAATCTCGAAATGAATGTCGGGATGATCGAGGCCTATTTGACAGAGCTGCACCAGGTCTTCCGGCTTCAGCCAGATCGAGAGCCGGCGATGATCGAGCGGCTTGTCGCCGAAATTGCCGATCCGCAGGCAGGTCACGCGCAGGCCGTGCTTGTCGGCGTAGAGCGCGCCGGTCGCTTCGCCGAACGCCTTGCTGACGCCGTAGCGGCTGTCCGGCCGCGTGGTCACGTCAGTGCCGATGCGATGATGCCGCGGATAAAAGCCGACCGCGTGGTTCGATGACGCGAACACGACGCGCTTAACACCCTTCCGGCGCGCGGCCTCGAACAGATTGTAGCAGCCGATGATATTGGACTGCAGGATGTTGTCCCAGGGACCTTCGACGGAAAATCCGCCAAAATGCAGGATGCCGTCGACGCCCTCGCAAATGGATTCGACCTGCGCGAGATCAGCCAGATCAGCTGCCTTGAATTTTTCGTGCGCCTCGAGATCGGCAGGCGTTTTCAAGTCGCTCAGCACGAGATCGGGATAAAGCGGCGGCAACAGCTTTCGCAGGCGCGTGCCGATTTCGCCGGCCGCGCCGGTCATCAATATGCGTGGCATCTCATCCCTCTTGCTTAAGCGCAATTTGCGGTCGTTGACTGGCAATGATAGCAAACCAAAATCCGGCGAAACGCAACAACGAGAACAGCAAATGTCCGAAACCAACCGAACGCGCGGGCTGGCAGCCGGCGACATATTATCCCGATCCCGCGATTCACGCGGTCGATCCTCGCTTCGAGAAATACTGGCTGAAACTGTCGGCGATCGAACGGCTCGCGACGGGGCTGCGCTGGGCCGAAGGTCCGGTGTGGTTCGGCGACGGACGCTATCTGTTGTGCAGCGACATCCCCAACAACCGCATCCTGAAATGGGAAGAAGAAACCGGCGCTGTCAGCATCTTTCGCAAGCCGTCGAATTTCGCCAACGGTCACACCCGCGACCGCCAGGGCCGGCTCGTCACCTGCGAGCATGGCGGACGGCGCGTGACGCGCACCGAACATGACGGCGCGATCACGGTGCTGATGGATTCGTTCGACGGCAAGCGGCTGAATTCGCCGAACGACGTGGTGGTGAAATCCGACGGCTCGATCTGGTTCACCGATCCGCCGTTCGGCTTGCTCGGCAATTACGAAGGCTACAAGGCCGAGTCCGAGATCGACGCCAACGTCTACCGGATCGACGGCAACACCGGGAAGAGCACCATCGTTGCCGAAGGCGTGCTCGGCCCCAACGGGCTATGTTTTTCGCCGGATGAGAAAATCCTTTACGTCGTCGAGTCGCGCGGCGTGCCGAACCGCAAGATTCTGGCGTACGACGTCAGCGCCGACGGCGAGACCATCTGCAACAAGCGCGTGTTCATCGATGCCGGCCCCGGCACGCCCGACGGCATGCGTTGCGACATCGACGGCAACCTGTGGTGCGGCTGGGGTATGGGCGATCCCGCGCTCGATGGCGTCGTCGTCTACGCGCCGGACGGCGACTTGATCGGCCGCATCGCTCTGCCCGAGCGCTGCGCCAATCTTTGTTTCGGCGGGCTGAAGCGCAACCGGCTGTTCATGGCGTCGAGCCAGTCGATCTACGCGCTCTATGTCAACACGCAGGGCGCGCTGGGCGGATAGCGCTGCTTTAAGGCGTCAGAATCGCGCGGCCGACCAGTTTGCCCTTCTGCAAATCGGTCAGCGCCTGATTGGCCTGCGCCAATGGCATCGGCGTCACCGGGATCGGCGCGATTTTCTTCGTTCGGACCAGATCGAGCAGCTCCTGGGTTTCACGGAGATTGCCGACGTAGCTGCCCTGAATGGTGATCGCCTTGATCGGGATCAGCGGCAACGCCCACGTCGCGCCGCCGCCGAACAGGCCGACGATGATGAGTTTGCCGCCTTTGGTGAGACAGTCGAAGCCAAGCTGGGTTGACTGCGCGTTGCCGACGAGATCGATCACCGCCTTGATCGGACCTCCAGCCTTTTTCGCGAGTTGCTCCAGCGCGTCGGGCGCTGCGCCATCGACAGTCGCCAAAGCTCCGGCCTTTTCCGCGGCCTCGCGCTTGCGCGCGTCGATATCGACGACAATGGCGCCCTTGCCGCCCATTGCCTTGAGCAGCGACAGCGCCATCAGGCCGAGTCCGCCGGCCCCAAAGATCACGATCGGCGAATTGAGATCGGGGACTTTCTTCAACGCGCTGTAGGTGGTGACGCCCGAACACGCGTAGGGCGCGGCGGTCACCGGATCGAGGCCTTTCAGATTAAGCAGATAGCGCGGATGCGGCACGGTCATGTGATCAGCGTAGCCACCGTCGCAATGCACGCCCAATGAATTGGACTTCAGGCACATGTTCTCTTCGCCGGCGAGACACGCCTCGCATTTGCCGCAGCCGAGCCAGGGATAGACCAGCGCGACATCGCCAACCTTGAGATCGCCGTCATAGTTCGCCTTTGGCATCCGGTCCGAACGCCACCACTTCGCCGACGGTTTCATGGCCCATCGTGCGCGGCAGCGATACGCCCCGGTCTTTCAGCGAGAGCGGCTTGCGGCCATGGCCGAGATCGTAGCCGCCTTCCCAGATGTGCAGATCGCTGTGGCAGACACCGGCGGCCTTTACACGTATCAATACTTGCGTTCCGGACGGCTGCGGCGTCGCCTCATCCACTTCCTGCAACGGCGCATTGAAATCGGTGACTTTGAAACTCTTCATGGCGATACTCCCGGCGATGGCTTTTGTTGTTGCTGAGACATTGCCAAACCGCCGAGGGTGCGTCAAACGATCTACCGATGGCGCCTTGGTCGAAGGAGAGATCGGATGTCTGACAATCATTTCGACGTTCTGATCGTGGGCGCAGGGCTCTCCGGCATCGGCGCCGGATATCATCTGCAGAAGAAGTGCCCGAACAAAACCTACGCCATTCTGGAAGTCGCGAGACTGCATCGGCGGCACCTGGGACCTGTTCCGGTACCCCGGCGTGCGCTCCGAACTCCGACATGTACACGCTGGGCTATTCATTCCGGCCGTGGACCGAGCCGAAGTCGATCGCCGACGGTCCGTCGATTCTGAAATACGTTCGCGACACCGCTGAAATTTACGGCATCGACAAGAAAATCCGATTCGGGCATGGCGTCAAACGCGCGTCATGGTCGTCGGCCGACGCGCAATGGACCGTTGAGGTCGAGCAAAAAGCCGACAGGCGAAATTGTCCGCTTCACCTGCAATTTCCTTTTCATGTGCAGCGGCTATTACAAATACAGCAGATGGCTACACGCCGGATTTTCCCGGCGTCGCCGACTTTGCCGGCCGGATCGTCCATCCGCAAAAATGGACTGAGGATATCGACTACGCCGGCAAAAAAGTTGTCGTGATCGGCAGCGGCGCGACCGCCGTGACCCTGGTGCCGGAAATGGCCAAGACCGCCGCTCATGTGACGATGCTGCAGCGCTCGCCGACCTACGTGGTGGCGCGGCCTGACACCGATGCCATCGCCGATTGGCTCCGAGCGCGCCTGCCGTCGAAGCTGGCCTACGCGATCACGCGCTGGAAAAACGTGCTGCTCGGCATGTTCTTTTTCCGCATGGCCAGGCGCAAGCCCGAGCGCATGAAGACGATGATCCTCGGCGGCGTGCGGCAGGCGCTCGGGCCGGATTACGATGTCGGCACGCATTTCACGCCGCGCTACAATCCCTGGGATCAGCGGCTTTGCCTGGTGCCTAATGGCGACCTATTCGCATCGATCAAGACGCGGACAGGCATCGGTTGTCACCGACAAGATCGAAACCTTCACGCAAAACGGTCTCAAGCTTGCCTCCGGCGCCGAGCTCGACGCGGATATCGTCGTCACCGCGACCGGTCTCGATCTTCAGGTGCTGGGCGGTCTCGAAGTTTTGGTTGATGGACGCCAAATCGATTTCTCGAGAACCATGAACTACAAGGGGCTGATGTACAGCGGCGTGCCAAATTTTGCGGCGGCATTTGGCTACACCAATGCTTCATGGACGCTGAAATGCGACCTGTCCTGTGCCTATGTTTGCCGGCTCCTGAATTACATGGACCGGCACGGTTACCGGCAATGCATGCCTGAGAATACCGATCCATCCGTCACGGAAGAGCCGTTGCTCACTTTCTCTTCGGGCTATGTGCAGCGCGCGATCGCCAAAATGCCCAAGCAGGGCTCAAAGAAGCCGTGGAAGCTGTACCAGAACTATGCGCTTGATATCGTCAGCTTGAAATTCGGCTCGATGCGAGACGACGCGATGAAGTTTTCGGATTCCAGAAAAATCTCGTGAATTATCGGTTCAGCGCGCGCTTGCGAAAGCCGCGATTTCTTTATCCGAAAGGCCGGTTTCCTTTAAAACCGTGACGCTGTGTTCGCCCAACGTCGCCATGCGTTTTGCGGGGGCAACGTCCGCGCCCGTCATGCGAAATGGCAGGTTCAGCACCTTGAAGGTGCCGCCGCCGTCGTTGACTTCCGACATCGCGCCCCGATGCGCAATCTGCGGATCGGCCAAGGCTTCAGCCACGGTACGATAGGCCGAACAGGGCACGCCGCTTTGGTTCAATTCAGCCAGACATTGCTCCGTGCTGAGCGTACGCGACCATTTCTCGATACCATCCATCAGTTCCGCCCAATGGTCGCGGCGATCAACGTATTTTTCGAAGCGCGGATCGGCCGATGAATTCGGGGCGACCGGCGGCCTTGACGAGACTCTGGAAGGTCTTTTCGCTGGCGATCGCCACCATGACGTAGCCGTCGGAGGTTTCGACCGGCCCGAACATCGGGCGCTTGGGCTGTTTCACCTCGAACTGCGACGCCTGTAATTCGCCCAGCGTCAGGCTCAGCATCGACTCCAGCATCGAGACGTCGATGTGCTGGCCTTGCTGCGTGCTCTGTCGCTGATACAGCGCCGCCGAAATCGCGCCGAAGGCGTAAACGCCGGTGAGCACATCGGCATGGTAGATGCCGCAATAATCGGGCCGCGTTCGCCCGGATTGATACGCCAGGTGCGCCATGTCGTATCCCGATGCAGCATGGATAACGGGCGCGTAGGCCGGCAGTTCGGCTGAGGGCCCAGTCTGGCCGTAGCCCGAAATCGAGCAATAGATCAGTTTTGGATTGAGCGCCCGCAACGAACCGTGATCCAGCTTCAGCCGCCGCATCACGCCAGGCCGGAAATTTTCGACGACGATATCGGTGGTCGCAACGAGCCGGCGGATCGCTTCGATCGCCGCGGGCGATTTTAGATCGAGGACGACGCTTTTCTTGCCGATGTTAAGTTGGCCAAATGCGGTGCTGCAATTATTGCGCAGTGGCGGCCGCGTCCGCATCGTCTCGCCTTCCATGGTCTCAATCTTGATGACTTCGGCGCCCATGTCCGCCAGCATCCGCGAGCAGTGCGGCCCGGCGATAGTCGTCGAAAAATCGAGAACGCGAAGTCCTTCAAAACTCTTCATGAATTCTCTCTCCGCGGGTAACCGTTTGTTATCCCGGTGTCGCTTAAGACGCCCATTGTCCGGTGGCGAACCGACAAATCTCGCGACACAACCTAGATAAATGAACCTCAGCTCTTCCGGCTGAGACCTACCCACTCCAAATACAATCTGGACCCGTTTTTGCATAGTTGCAGTTGTGACTGCCACGAGGGTATTTTTCTTGAAAGTTCTGTTCGTCACCACGGAAATGGACGACTTCATCCGGGTCGGCGGCTTGGCCGCCGTTTCAGCGGCCCTTCCCCGGGCGCTCCGGCTGTGGAGCGACGTCAGAATCCTGTTGCCGGGGTATCGCGACGTCGTCGACCAATTCACGGGCATTGAGATCGTTGGTGAATGCGCGGCATTGGCGGAAATGCCGGCCTGCTCGCTCGGATTGGCGTCCACCCAGGACGGCCTGCCCGTCTATATTCTGCTGTGTCCACAACTCTACGACCGTCCCGGCAATCCCTATGGCGATGCCGCCGGACAGGATTGGCCGGACAACGATATCAGGTTCGCGCGATTTGCCTCCGCCGCCGCCCAACTCGCGGCCGGCACGCTGGACAAGAACTGGGCAGCCGACCTCGTGCACGTCAACGACTGGCAGGCCGCGCTGGTCCCGGCCTATCTCGCCTGGAATGGCGTGAAGATTCCGACCATCCTGACCATTCACAACCTCGCCTATCAGGGGCTTTTCCCGAAAGAGTCGCTGCGCCGGATCGGTGCGCCGGAAGCTTCCTTCCACATCGACGGCCTTGAATTCTACGACAAGCTATCCTTCCTCAAGGGCGGCATCGTCTATGCCTCGCATCTGACCACGGTGAGCGAGACCTATGCCCAGGAAATCACCACGCCGGAGCAGGGTTGCGGAATGGAAGGGCTGCTTCGCCGCCGCTCCGACGCTTCGCAACTCACCGGCATCCTGAACGGCATCGACGAGAGCTGGGACCCCCGGTTCTGCACGGAGCTAACGCATCAGTTTGGCGCCGGAGACTGGGACGCCAAGCATGCCAACGCGGATTACGTCCGCCAGCAATTCGGTCTGGCGCTGTCGCGCGGCCCGATTTTTGGCCTCGTCGCCCGGCTTGTGCATCAGAAGGGCGTCGACCTCGTGCTGTCGGCCGCCGACGCCATCGTCGAAGCCGGCGGGCAGATCGTGGTGACCGGCCGCGGCGAACCCGCCATCGAGCAGGCGCTGCTCGCCGCCCAGCGCCGGCGTCCGGATTCCATCGGCGTCGAGATCGGCTTCAAGGACGGCGATGCAAGGCGGATTTTCGCCGGCAGCGACTTCACGCTGATGCCGTCACGCTTCGAGCCGTGCGGACTTAGCCAGATGTACGCGCAACGCTTCGGCTCGCTGCCGATCGGCCATCAGACCGGCGGCCTCGCCGAAACCATCGTGGACGGCGAGACCGGATTTCTGTTCAAGCAGCCATCGACGGAGTCGTTTCTCGGCGGCATCCGCCGCGCCTTCGCGGCCTATGGCGCCAAGGACCGGCTCAATTCCATGCGCCGCAGCGCGATGTCGCGGTCGTTCAGCTGGGACGTCTCGGCCGCCTGCTACAGCGCACTGTACCAGAAGACCGTGCGGGCCGCCTGAGAACGCGCGACCTTTAGCGCCCAACCAGCCGGTCGGCGAAATAGCCGATGGTCTTGCGATAGATCGTCGCCCTGTTCCATTCGCGCATCGCCTCGAAATTCGCGGTGCCCTCGCCATAGGGCGCGCCGTTTTTGAAGCCAGAGGTGTGCAGCAGGTTGGCGGTGGAGGCGAGCACGTCCGGCACGCTGTGGCGCAGATCGACATGGCCGTTGCCGTCGAAATCGACGCCGTATTTGATGTATGACGACGGCAGGAACTGCGTCTGGCCGATCTCGCCGGCGAAAGCACCGATCAGGTCACTCTTGGGCAGATCACCGCGCTGCAGAATCTTCAGCGCCGCCAAAAGTTCGCCCTGAAACAGCTCGGTGCGACGGCAATCATGCGCCATGGTCGCCAGCGTACGGATCACCGGCAGCTTGCCGATGTCGCCCTTGCCGAAATCGGATTCCAGCCCCCAGATTGCGACGATGATCTGCGGCGGCACGCCGAATTGCTGCTCGATCCGCGACAACAGCGACGCATGCCGCTGCATCATCGCACGCCCGGTGGCGATGCGCCCGGCGCCGACGCGGGTCGAGACATATTGCTCGAACGACTTGTTGAAGGTGTAGCGCTGACGCCGGTCGAAATTCAGCACCGCCATATCCTGCGTGACGCCGCCGAGCGCATTGGAAATCACCGCCTGTGAAATCCCCGCGGCCTGCGCTTCCTGGGACATCGCCGCCACGAAGGTGTTGAAATCCCCGCCGCAGCGCGCGGCGTGAGCGGGAGCCGCCGCCAGCAGCAGCGCACCGAATAAAATGGCCGAACCAAGCTTGTGCATGCAAATCCCTTACTCCCCGCCGTCGATTTGACGGCCCATCAGCGCGATGGCCTTCTGGTACACGCCCGCGGCGTTCCACTCCTGGATGGCGGCGAAGTTGGGTTGGCCAGGCTGGTAGCCCGCGCCGGCGCGCCAGCCATGCGCCTTCAGAAAATTCGCGGTCGAGCTCAGCGCATTCGCCGCGACTTCGAGATTGCCGGTGCCGTAAGCCAGGATGGCCTTGGGCATGAACTGGGTCTGCCCGACCTCGCCATGCATGGAGCCGCGCGTGGCCGGCGACACCACGCCGCGATCGATCAATTGCAACGCCGCATAAAGATGCCCGGTGAAATAGTCCGACCGCCGGCAATCATAGGCCAGCGTCGCGATCGACGAGAGCATGTTCTGATTTCCATGCACGCTGCCGAAACCGGTCTCCATGCCCCAGATCGCGAGCAGCGGCCCCGGCGGCACGCCGTAGCGGCTCTGAATCGACGCGAACATCGCGGCTTGGGATCGCTTCAACGAACGTCCGCGCGCGACGATGGTCGCCGAACCCCGCTTGGCGAGAAACTGATCGAGCGACAGGTTGAAACTGTGCTGACTGCGGTCGGCGTTGATGGTCGCCTGCGCGTAGTTCGCCGCCATCAGGGCCTGGACTGTCGAGGCGCTGATGCCGCGGGCGCGCGCTTCGCCGGCGAATTCCTGCTTCCAGGCGGAGAAGCCCGCAGCCGAGTTGCCGCATTGCGCGGCGAAGCCGGGAGTAGCCAGCAGCGCTGCTCCGGCGAGGCCGCCAAACAGACCGCCGAGAACAACCGCGAAACGATGTCTGATCATGCTGATTCCCTGGTGTCGCCGGAGCGCTTATCATGCCATGACGGCTCGATGATGGTCAAAAAAGAGGGTGCAAAAATGCAGCGATGGCTTCTGGCAACCGCGATCGGGATTTCAGCCTTCACCGGCAGCGCCCACGCGCAGGATGCGCTGATCGGCTTTCAATCGCCATCGCACAACATCCACTGCCAGTTTGCGACCGGCGACAACCAGAGCGTCGTGCGCTGTGACGTCATGCAGGGGACCATCACCGCGCCCAGGCCGCGCGACTGCGATCTCGAATGGGGCCGCGCCTTTGAGATCTCGAACCGCCACGGCCGCCTCGGCGAGCGCATCTGCTATGGCGACACCATCATGGACCCCGCGCTGCCGGTGCTTAACTATGGCGCGACGTGGCAGCGCTCAGGCTTCACCTGCACGGCCGAGCAGACCGGCGTGACCTGCTTCAACGCCGACCGCCACGGCTTTACGCTTTCGCGCGCGATGCAGACGATGTTTTGAACGCGCGGTCGGTCGTCCCCGCGCAGGCGGGGACCCAGTAACCCCAGCGTCTATGATCGGGCAAAGGATCGGCAGAATTACCATAAAACGCTCTCCAAAACATTGAGCACCCGGCGTACTGGGTCCCCGCCTGCGCGGGGACGACAATCAATGGTAGCAGACGATTTCACACATGCGTCATCGCCCCTATTTTTTGAAGGCGCGGGCGCGCCGGTCTCCTTGGTTCACCAACACCCTCAAACGAGGGCGCGCGGAACGCCGGACGCGCGATGCGTCCGCAGCCTGGTGTGTGAGTGAGTTAGGAACACACCAGCGTCGTCACCACGAAAGCACCTGATACGTCCGGCGTTCCGCACGCGATGGTTTTTTCGGCTTGCTTCGTGCTCTCCCCGGCGATCGATCGCTTTGGGTTGTGTCACCGTCGGAACTAAGCTCTTCCGCGCGCCGGTAGGCATGCGGTTGCTCCGTCCCTTGATGCCAGCGCGAGGCATCGGGACCACACGATTTGGGCCGGCGCGCAAAGGCGAAACGAGTGAGGCGCATCTCCGCCCCGGCCCGCATCGCACAGCGTCGTCGTCAGCGCTTCGGTTCGGCGGCTCCATAGATGTCGCGGCCAGGCCCTGCGGACCAACAGCCACGGCATCCCCTGCCGCTTACCCTTGGCGCCTGACGCTGCCGCGTCCACCGCATCCCGCCCCGCAGACCGTGACGATCGCGAGCCGCCCCTCGTTAGTGAGACGGGATGCATAGGAATATATACTGATTAGGAATATTGTCAAGGGAGGACCTTAAACTCTTTCCAGTAAATTTGTTTACGTTTTGTTCTTTATGTGAGATACTTTACGGGTGAGGCCAACATGAACAGCACAATCATCCGAAAAACCGTTTTCGTGACGCATGCTGCGCCACAAGATAACGAGTTTGCAACCTGGATATCGGCGAAGCTGGCATCATCCGGCTATAAAGTTTGGATCGATAAAAGAAAATTGATGGGCGGAGACAACTCGTGGGACGAAATCGACCACGTCCTTCGAAATGAAGCGGCAAAACAGGTAGTGGTTTTCACGAAGCACATTGTGAAGCCAGGAGTGAAGAAAGAATTGGCGATCGGTGACGCCGTCCGAACTAAATTAAGCGATCCCAATTTCATGATCGCGATTCGTAACGCCGATGTCGAGTACGCCGATGCCCCGCCAGAATTCTTACGCAGTAATATTCTAAATGGATTTCCAAATTGGCACGACTGTTTAGGACCTCTACTCGAAACTTTGAGAAACGCTAATATCCCTAAAATAAACTCTCCTCAGGCAAACGTGCTGCAACACCTGATTGAGGCTAGAGAAAATGGTCGCCGATTTGTCGTAGAACGAGAAGAGTTACTGCTCTCGAACTGGTTCGCTGTGACCCCTCCGCCGCGGGTCCGCTATAACGTCTTTAACGGAACGCAAGAACAGACCAAGGCCTGGCTTTCGGCATGCAACATTCCCTACGTTGGATCAGGCCGCCTAGTTGGGACGTTCGCTGATCCCCTTTCTTTTTCGAAAGCTAGCTCCTTCGAGCAAAGCTTTTCTACTCCTTACGACTTATCATTCGCAGATTTTACAAACGGCTCACAACCGGGGCCATATACGGAAAAACGCCCCGCCTCGAACGATATAGTGAATTTATTGCGCCAGCATTTTGCTGTTTTGGCTAGTTCAAAAGGTCTGTTGCCGATCGAGTTTGCCAATAAAGAAGTCGGTTGGTTTTTTCCCGATAATCTGATCGAGAAAAATAGAATTTCGTTTGACAGTCCAGATGGGCGCAAAATCCGGCGTACCGTCAGCGGCAAGTTCAAAAAATCGCGATGGCACGTTTGTCTGATTCCAAAGGCGAGGCTTTGGCCTGCGCCCATGTATCGAATTCACGCAAATGTCGTCATCAGTGAGGATGGAAAAACACCTATTCAAGGTGAATTAATAAATCGCCGTCGCCGGCGGCTTACTCGATCATGGTGGAACAATGTTTGGCGCGACAGACTGCTAGCCGCCATGAATTTTCTCGCATCGGGAGAAGGACAAATAACCATTCACGTTGGGAGCGAGTTATTTCGCATCAATGCATGGCCGATCACCGCGACCGCACATGTTTCGTACGATGCGACAGACCCGCCTTTACCTAATGAGGAAGATGACGATGGAAACATAGTAACTTCGTCATCGCTAGACATGCGCGACGACATAGAAAGCGGTGAAGAAGATGATTGAAACAAACTTCTTCAAGGAACCATTGCTGCTTTTTGGCAATGCACAGAAGTTGGAGCATCCGCAAGATGGGTTATTTCTCTATGGGCCGGTTCAAGCCAAAGGTAACCCTCAAGTAATTCACGTCGGAATTGTTGGCGCTCCGACTGGCCTTAAGTTGGCAAAGAAGTGGCTTGATAATGTGAACAAGCCCATTTCCGTGAAGAGCCAAGAACAATTACACACTTCGGCATGGCCTGGGTTTCAAGCTGTATTCGACACAAAGCTTGAAGGAGACCCGCTAGTTGAAATTTCTATTTCACAAGCCGAGATCGAAATTGCGATCGGAAAAGCAAATAGATATGACGCTGTACGGAGCACTGTAAAACTTTTCGAAAACGCGATCCTCCAACACTATAACAAGGAAGATTCACGACCAGATGTTTGGCTCGTTATTGTGCCGGAGATTATCTTTCGATACGGAAGACCGGAAGTGTCCGGCCCACGAGACGCCACAACATCGGACTTGATGTCCGAAAAGATGGCTGCGGGATTTCTGCGAAGTGGAGCTTCACTATTTCCTGCGATGGCGGAGGAAGCGACAACATATTTGTTCGCTAGGAACTTTCATCATCAACTTAAGGCCCAATTGCTAGAGAAAGAAGCAGTCATCCAAATTGTCCGCGAAACGACGCTTGATCCGAGTCTTGAGGTAGACCACTTCGGTAACCCAAAACGATCACTCCAGGAGCCTGCACGAGTAGCGTGGAATTTTTCTACTACGTTGTATTTCAAAGGCGCCAGGGTTCAGCCTTGGCAGCTTGCAGAAGTCCGTCCCCACGTCTGTTATGTGGGACTAGTTTTCAAACTCGACCCTTCGCCTGCCCAGCGTGGTGAAGCCTGCTGCGCCGCTCAAATGTTCCTTAACTCAGGAAATGGCGTCGTTTTTCGAGGCGCCTTAGGACCCTGGTATTCTGAAAAGAATAGAGAATTTCATCTCACTTATAATGCTGCAGCAGATCTCATAAGACAGGTCGTTGATGCCTATGAAAAGGATCATGGCGTTCATCCCGCAGAAATATTCATTCATGCGCGCCAACGCTTTTCAAAAGAAGAATGGGATGGATTTAGGTCTGCCGTTCCAAGTGGAACGAAGCGTGTCGTCGGAGTGAGAATTCGCAAGACAGAAGACTTGCGGTTATTCCGTCCAGATGCAGACGTTCCGGTGCTTAGAGGTACCTCGGTAATTCTTTCCGAACGAGAAGGCTATCTTTGGACTACAGGTTATATCCCGCGATTGCGAACCTTTCCGGGATTTGAAACGCCTAAACCCATCCTAGTGGAAATTCATAGAGGTGAAGGTGACATTAGGACAGTGATGCAAGATGTTCTGGCGCTGACAAAAATAAATTACAACGCTTGCGACTACGCCAGCGGTCTCCCTGTAACCCTGAAGTTTGCTGACCGGGTGGGAGAAATTCTTACGGCATCCCCTCGGGGAATGAATGCTCCACCACGCCCGTTTAGATTTTACATATAACCCGCCCCGGGCCTCCCCCGCCTTACGCAACTTCGCTGCGTTGGCGAGAGAGGGAGCGCAAGCCTTTGCGTGCGCGCCGGAAAAGACCTGCCCCCCTACGCCGCCTGGCGCTGGTGTTTGCCTTCGCGCACTTCCTCGATGATCTTCTTCGAGAATGCTTCGAGGTCGCCGGGATTGCGCGAGGTGATGACGCCGTTGTCCGTGACCACTTCCGAGTTCTCCCATTTGGCGCCGGCGTTGATCACGTCTGTCTTGATCGAGTGATAGGACGTCATCTTGCGTCCCTTGGCGATGCCGGTCTCGATCAGCAGCCACGGCGCGTGGCACACGGCGGCGACCGTCTTGCCGGCGTCGTAGAACGATTTGATCAGCGCCAGCGCATCCTTGTTGACGCGCAGCAGGTCCGGGTTGATCTGCCCGCCGGGCAGCACGATCGCATCGTAATCGGCGGCCTTGGCGTCGGCGAGCGTCTTGTCGACCTTCACCGCACGGCCCCAATCCTTCTTGTCCCAGCCTTTGATCTCGCCCGCCTCAGGCGAGACGATGTCGACCTGCGCGCCCGCGGCTTTCAGCCGGTCGCGCGGAACCTCCAGTTCCGCCTGCTCGAAGCCGTTGGTGGCCAGAATAAGGATGCGCTTGTTGGCGAGTTCAGATGCCATGATGTTTCTCCGGTTTGGGGGACCGGGGCTAACGGGCAACAGCATCGCAGGTTTCGTGGAACATGAAAAAGGCGGACCGAATGGTCCGCCTGATTGGATTGATGGGTAGCTCCGCCCCCACCCCACCCTCCCCCGCAAGCGGGAGAGGGAGCGCGCTGCCATTCCTAGTTATCGAGGAACGAACGAAGTTTCCGTGACCCCGGCCGGATGCTTCAGCTTGCGCAGCGCCTTGGCCTCGATCTGGCGGATGCGTTCGCGCGTCACCGAGAACTGCTGGCCGACTTCCTCCAGCGTGTGGTCGGTGTTCATGCCGATGCCGAAGCGCATGCGCAGCACGCGCTCCTCGCGCGGCGTCAGCGACGCCAGCACGCGCGTCGTGGTCTCGCGCAGGTTCGACTGGATCGCCGCGTCGATCGGCAGGATCGCGTTCTTGTCCTCGATGAAATCGCCGAGGTGCGAATCTTCCTCGTCGCCGACCGGCGTCTCCAGCGACAGCGGCTCCTTGGCGATCTTGAGAACTTTTCGAACCTTCTCCAGGGGCATGCCGAGTTTTTCGGCGAGCTCCTCCGGGGTGGGCTCGCGGCCGATCTCGTTGAGCATCTGGCGCGAGGTTCGCACGATCTTGTTGATGGTCTCGATCATGTGCACGGGGATTCGAATGGTGCGCGCCTGGTCGGCGATCGAGCGCGTGATCGCCTGCCGGATCCACCACGTCGCATAGGTGGAGAATTTGTAGCCGCGGCGGTATTCGAATTTGTCCACCGCCTTCATCAGGCCGATGTTGCCTTCCTGGATGAGATCGAGGAACTGCAGGCCGCGGTTGGTGTATTTCTTGGCGATCGAAATCACGAGGCGCAGATTGGCCTCGACCATTTCCTTTTTCGCCTGCCGCGCCTCGCGCTCGCCCTTCTGCACGCCGTGCACGATCTTGCGGAATTCGCCGATCTCAAGCCCGGTCAACGCCGCCAGCGACTGGATCTCGTGGCGCAGTTCCTTGATGCGCTCCTTCTCGTGGCTGACGAAATTCTTCCAGCCTTTGGCGGAGAGTTTCGACACACGATTGAGCCAGCGCGGATCGAGCTCCGAGCCCTGATAGTTCTTCAGGAAATCTTCGCGCGCCACGCCGTGGCTGTCGCCGAGCCGCAACAGGCGGCCCTCGAACGACACCAGCTTCTTGTTGATGTCGTAGAGCTGCTCGACCAGCGAATCGATGCGCGCCTGGTTCAGCCGCAGCGACTTCACCTCGACGATGATTTCGTCCTTGAGCTTCTTGTATTTGCGCTCCTGATGCGGCGACAGCGACGGCCCGAGCGGCCCGCTCTCCATCTGGTTGGCGATGTCCTGCTCCTGCAGGCGGCGCAGCTTCTTGTAGTTGTCGGCGATCTTGTCGAAGGTTTCGACCACCTTCGGCTTCAGTTCGGCCTCGATCGCCGCCAGCGACATCTGGTTCTCGAACTCGTCGTCATCGAGATCGCCTTCGGCAGCGGATTCAGACGTGCTTTCGCCTTCGGGCGCGGCGGCCGGTTCAGCGCGCGGCGGCGCGGGACGGAACGGCGTCGCCGAGGGCGGTGCGGCCGGGGGTGCTACATGCGACGGCGTCGCCTGCGCCGACAGCGGCGAGGCGCCGTTGGCGGGCGCGCCGTCAGCGGCGGGCGGCGCGATCATCGCGGGGTTCATGTTGTTCTTGGCGTCGGGGCCGGCGTAGGTCGCCTCGAGATCGATGATGTCGCGAAGGAAGATTTTTCCCTCGTTGAGTTCATCGCGCCAGATGATGATGGCCTGAAACGTCAGCGGGCTTTCGCAGAGGCCTGCGATCATCGCCTCGCGGCCGGCCTCGATGCGCTTGGCGATGGCGATTTCGCCTTCGCGCGACAACAGTTCGACCGTGCCCATCTCGCGCAGATACATGCGCACGGGATCGTCGGTGCGCTCGCCCGGCTCCGACTTCTTGACCTCGGTGACGGCCTTCTGCGTGACCTCGACCAGTTCGTTGTCGGTCTCTTCCTCGGCTTCGTCCTTGGTCTCTTCCTCGGTATCGGCTTCCTCGGCTTCGGAGACGTTGATGCCCATGTCCGAGAGCATCGACATGATGTCTTCGATCTGTTCGGGCGAGGTGGTATCGGACGGCAGGACTTCGTTGAGCTGATCGAAGGTCACGAAGCCGCGCTTCTTGGCCTGCTTGATCATCTTCTTGACGGCGGCATCCGACAGGTCGAGCAACGGCGACGGCGCGTCCGGCGAATCCTTTTCCGGGGCGTCCGCCCTTGTCGTCTTTTTCCTTGTCTTTAACCTGCAGCGTCTTTGCCTTGCTGGCCATTCATTGCTCCCGAAACACTGCTCACACGGGGCGTGCTTGCCGCATCCCGCTTTTACTCTTCAAGTCGATCTCGACGCGCAAAGGGCGGCGCCACGTCTCGCCACCCCGAATCTGCCTTGCCGATGGTCGCACTTTTAGCCCGCAGGCCGTTAAGTCTCGATTAACCCTGTTTTTGCAGCCAAACCATGGGTTTGGCGAGTCATTTTGCGGTTCCCGGCACGCCGTCCGCATCATTCTTCAATCAGCCGTTCCGCGGGACCGGCCCGAGGAATCCCCGAAGCCTTCAATAAGCGCCTCGGTCCCGTCCAGAATTCGAGCCGCGCGCTGACATCCTTGAGCCAGGCGAAATTGGCCTCGTTGGAATCCTGCGCGAGCGCCAATTCCGCGTCTTTCTTCTCTCTAAATAAGGCGTGTGCCTTGTGATGCAAGGCAACGAGCTGATGCCAGGTGGAAAGAACATCCTCGGCCGCCGCGCCGGGCTGGGCCGCCCAGACGTCCTTGGTGGTCAGGGCACGCTCAACCATTTGAATTTGCTTGGTATATCCGTATTTATCGAGGGCCGCGCGCAATCGCGCAGTCTCGGCCGCCGGATCGTCGGTATGGGAATAATTCGCATAGGCCGCGATGATCCCGGCGCGCAGCTTGTGAGCTTCCGGATGCGCCAGTTCCAGTGCGGCGACCTTGGCCCTTTCAGGCAGCAAGCGCCATTGTTCCACGTTCAGGCGCCCATAAGCGGGTTATAGATTCCGCATCCTCCGCCAGAATCTGCCCATCGGCATTTATATTATCTTGTTCGAGGTGTTTCTCCCTAACAAGGCTTAACAGAAGAGCAACAGCAGGTTCGTTCCCTTCCCCCGCTTCGAATGTGGCTCGCTGAATATCATCCTCGATCTCATGCAGATGTAGAATTTTGATGAAATGGTCCATGCATTTGGAAACGAAATCCAATGGAGGAGTTCGCGCCAAAATTGGAAATCGCCTAAATAGGCGGTGACCTCGTCGCCTTCCTTCGCCCGCCTTTCCATGAACACTCTGAAGCATTTCATAGAAGTCAGGCTTAAGCTTATCCCAGATCACCGATACCGATATATCCGCTTCGGTAAGAAGCAGCTGAAAGAGGTGCGTCAAAAAACGATCAAGGTCTTCGGGAAAATGTAAACGTTCAACGGCGTCTTGCTTCTCTTCGAGAAGCTCTGGATACTCGACTAGCATTCCAAGAACGTACTTTTTGCAACCCCGAACGTTGCCCTTCACCCTGAATTTTGATTTCGTTTCGAACGAGCTTCGAGGTTGTTTCCTTTTTATTTCGTGCCGGCCCTCGATTTACTTGCCAAAATAAATTGGCGAGCTGCATGCGGGAGGTCCGAAAATAGGCCGTATTGACAGATGGATCTTTGATTGTTCGGATCAAAGAATAAAGTTTTTGTTCAAGTTGAGCTTGCCGATCAGGAGTTCGAACGTCTTGCTCGGTTGTCTCACGATCCCACAGGACATCCCATAACGGCAATGAACCGGACAGGACTGTCCTAAAAGCGTCAACTCCCTTTTCTCGAATCAAGTCATCAGGGTCTTTCTGATCCTCTATGAATACGAACCGGAAAGTCTTTCCGACGCTTAGCAACGGCAATATGCGATCAATTGATCGATGAGCGGCCGCGATCCCCGCACGATCCGAATCAAGCAGATGATCGGCTCAGAGGATAATCTCCATAGGGTCGTTATTTGGTCCTCAGTGAACGCCGTCCCCATTGTAGCAACCACTGCTTTGATACCGGCTTGGTATATTGCGATCGCATCCATATACCCTTCAACAGCAACGACCGAACCCGCGTCATGCGCGGGTTGGCGGGCCCGATGGAAATTGAATACGATAGAGCCCTTGTGGAAAATCGAAGTTTCGGGAGAGTTTAAATATTTCGGTTGAACGTCACTCTTTAGCGTTCGACCGCCGAAACCTATGACTTTTCCTCGCTGATCGTGAATTGGAATAATTATTCGATCGCGGAATCGATCATATGGGACCGGAATTTCGTCGCCCGCGATTAGCAGGCCGGTCTCGATCATGTCTGAAACCGGCACGCCTTTCGAACCCAAGAATTCCTTCAATCCGAAACGATTGCCTGGCGCATAACCGAGCCGAAACTCTAAAATCGTAGATGGAACGATTGCTCGATCGGATAGATAGCCGCGGGCTTGCGCACCGTTTCTCGATGCAAATTCTGCTCGAAATACTTCGTCGCCAATTCCATCACGTCGTAGAGGGATTTTTGGCGCTCCTCCCTTTGTTCTTCCTCACGAGTGGTGCGGGGTAATGGAAGACCAGCGAGCGACGCGAGTTGCTCAACGGCTTCGGGAAAGGAAACACCTTCCGTCTCCATTACGAAATCGAAGATGTTGCCGTGCTTGCCGGTCGAGAAATCGTGGTAAAATTGCTTCTGGTCGTTGACTGTGAACGATGGCGATTTTTCCTGCTGGAATGGCGACAAGCCTTTCCACTCGCGCCCAGCCTTCTTCAATTTAACGCGGCGACCTACCACGTCTGAAACTTGAAGACGCGTCTTCAGCTCGTCTAGAAAGCTAGGCGGGAAGCGCATGCGCAACACTCTTCAAATGACTACTGTGAGCAATGTCGCTCTGAGGCGAACAGTGGCGACCTAAAGCAGCGGATGCCATCAACGAAGGCGCAACTCGTCTCGCCTCCGGCCCTAACTTCTTCTGGTCTCGTTAGGACCCATGTGTGTTCTCTGTATGTTCTAATGCATATCTGTGGAATACGCAAGGGTTAATGGAGCGTCTGTATTGCACCCGTGCCCCCACGGCTGATGACTTCGTAGCGCATTCTGGGCGAACAACCCAAACCTTGGCCGCTCCTGCGCTGCAGCTTTCTGCCGTCACCCCTCCATAAACCGGCCCGATGCGATGCGGGGTAAGCCGGTCATCGGCCAGTTGTAGATGTAGGACCAGGCCTCGCTGACCTCACCGTCTTCGCGCGTCACCGGCAGCATCCGCCGCAGGTATTCCGTCGGCGAGGCAAAGCCGTCTCCACACGCCTCGTACATATCGAGTTCGCGCAGCAATTCGCCAGGACGATTCATCCGATAGAGTTCGCCGAACACGATGTCGGCGGCATCGTCTGACATCGCCAATCCCGGATAATGCTTCACCAGATAAAGCCGGCCCTGGCAGCGCGCGGGGCCGATAAAATCCGCGTGGCGCGAAAGCAGTTGCGACATCGGATGATCGAAGCCGCGCATGAGCGTGCCGTAGACGAAGAGGCGGTCGAGCATCCGCTCCCCGGTTTCTCATCCCTCCCCCCGCTTGCGGTGGGGAGGGTGGCTCAGCGTGAGCGCAGCGAACGATGAGTCGGGTGGGGGGAATTGGAGCGTGATGAATGAGCCCCCACCCCGGCCTCCGCTTCGCTTGGCCGACCCTCCCCACCGCAAGAGCGGCGGGAGGGATAGCTTAAGCGCGTACCGAAGAGTCTGCATCCCCCACCGCGTCCGGGAGACGCCGGCCGCTAAGCCGCTGCCTTGATCTCGTCGCTGATGACCAGAAATTTCGTCAGGTCCATCCGCCCGAAGCTGGTAGTAAGCGCAACGTCGGCGGCGTCGCGGCCGGTGCCCATCAGGATGCGGCCGATGCGCGGCTTGTTGTGGCGCGCGTCGCACGTGTACCACTGCCCCGACAGGTAAACTTCGAACCAGCCGGAGAAATCCATCGGCGCGGGATCATAGGGGATGCCGATGTCGCCCATGTATCCCGTGCAGTAGCGCGCGGGAATGTTCATGCAGCGGCAGAACGTCAACGCCAGATGCGCGAAATCGCGGCACAC
This sequence comes from uncultured Alphaproteobacteria bacterium, assembly GCA_963723625.1. Classification (GTDB taxonomy): domain Bacteria; phylum Pseudomonadota; class Alphaproteobacteria; order Rhizobiales; family Xanthobacteraceae; genus Bradyrhizobium. Next base: position 136,902 of record CAVRRK010000008.1, on the reverse strand, counting down.
ACCGGTACCTTGTTCGTAAACATCATGCGCCGACTTCATGTGATGCGCATGCTGATAGCCGAAGGTGACGTGGTTGTGCACGAAGGTGCAAATCGCGGCGACGCGCGACCACCCAGGCTGGGTCTGACCGAACAGCGACCAGGCAACATCGGTCAATTTGTCGGTCTCGCAATAGCGGCTTGCCATCAGGTACAGCAAGACATCATCGGGCAACTGATCGATCGGAAGCTGCTGCGCGGTTGGCACCACGGCGTCGGGCAAGCCGGAATCGCGCACCAGTGTATCGCCGCGAAACGTAATGCCGCCTGCCGGCGCCACGAGGCGTCCGCAGACATTGCCAAAGCTGTCGCGGTAGTAGCTGATCGGCACATCCGGCTCGGTCCAAATGCGTTCGGTGCCGACGATATCGGCGAAGCGCGAAGGGTGGATGCTGAGCATGATCACCATCGGCGTCGGCTGAACCGCCGCGTAGGAGATTTCGAATCCCACTCTGATTTCCATGTTACGCCCTTACCTCTTCGCCCGCCGAAACGACGTCGATACTTACATCCATGCCGACAAACGCGTCAGCCGAGCCCAGATAAGTCCCGTGCAGCGGTATGGCCTGGCGGGGATCGCGCGCCACCGCGACCCGAACGAGATCGCGGTTGCCGACGATGCCGTTGGTCGGATCGAATTCGATCCAGCCCGCACTCGGCAAATAGACCTGCACCCATGCATGGGTCGAACCACCTCCGACATAACCGTGCGCGCGGTCGCCGTGCACAAACAAATATCCCGACACGAAGCGCGCGGCAATGCCCAGCCGCCGCAGCGCCTCGATCATGAACAGCGCGTAGTCGCGGCAGGTTCCAGATTTCGTCTGTAGCGTATCGAGGGGATGCTGGGTGCCATGTTCATGCCGCTTGCGATAGGTGAATGCCCTGCGGATACCGTGCGTCATGCCACTCAGAATTTTGAACGTCGGCGTCGGGCCTTCGGCATCGAGAAAATTGCGCGCCCATGCGGATAGTTCACCATCGGGGTCGCCGTATTGCGGCGTGATGAACTGCAGGAGGTCTGGAAACTCCTCGTTACCGTACAAAAATGGATAGAAGTAAGCCGCGTCCTCCGGCGTCAATGCGAATTCGCTGGCCGGCGTATGCTCGACCGTTGCGGTGCTGCTGAACGAGAGTGTTTTCGCGCGCTCGTCGAACGTGGCGATGGCCACGCTGTTGCCGAACACGTCGTGAATCCAGCGCAGCGACATCGGCTCCGGCTTGATGTCGAGTTCGCCGTCCAGCACACGAAGATCATGGCCATCGCGCGGACGCAACATGATGCGGTGTTCACCGAACGCTACGGGATGCGTGTAGCGATATTCGGTCTTGTGATGGATCGTCAGCAAAGGCATCGTCGAAGCAATCATCGTAAGTTCTGGCAATCTAATCTATACCGAATGCTGCTTATTCAAAGGTCGGTATGCTGCTTCGTTAGGCAGCGAGCAGAGAATGTTAATGGATAGCGCGGGAGACACTTCATTACTCTTGGGAGCGGCGGATGTTCCGCCGGTTCTGGAAGAAAACCCCGCCGGTTCGTCGCCGTTTTTGCTGACCTGCGACCACTATGGGCGCTTGATTCCGCGGGCGCTGGGCGACCTCGGCGTGTCCGCAAGCGAACTGACGCGGCACATCGCGTGGGATATCGGCATCGCCGGCGTCGCCGAACAGCTGTCCAGGCATCTCGACGCGCATTTGATTGCGCAGCGCTATTCGCGGCTGGTGATCGACTGCAACCGCCCGCCAGACGCCGCAAGTTCGATTCCAGTTATTAGCGAAGCCACCGCAGTGCCCGGCAATGAAGGTCTTGCGCGCGAAGCTGCGCAGGCGCGCCGCCGGGAAATTTTTGAGCCCTATCATCTACGCATCGCCGAGGTGATCGATCGGCGGCTGCGCGAAAACATTCCGACTGTGCTGGTATCGCTGCACAGCTTCACGCCGGTTTATGCCGGTGTGGCGCGGCCCTGGCATATCGGCACGCTCTATCACCGCGATGTCAGGCTGCCGCCGCTGCTGCTTCGGTTGCTGCGCGCGGAAGCCGATCTGGTGGTCGGCGACAACGAGCCCTACGCGGTTGATGACACCACCGACTACACCATTCCGGTGCACGGCGAGAAGCGCGGCCTGATGAACTCCGGCATCGAGATCCGGCAGGACTTGATTTCGGATCAGGCCGGCGAGACGCAGTGGGCGGAGCGGCTCGCGCGGGTGTTTTGTGAAGTCGAGGCGACGCTGATCACGCCGCGCGCGTCGCACGTGTAGTTACCTCGCCCGTGTCAACGCCAGCCAGATGCCGCCGCCAATCATGAAACCGCCGGAGATGCGCGACAACAGCCGCGTCCGCCGCGCAGAAAAGAACACGCGCGCCCGTCCCGCCAGCAGCGCGTAGACCGCGTCCGTTATTCCGGCGATCACCATGAAGGTGACGCCGAGCAGCGTCACCTGCGAGACATGATCCTTCTGCATATCCATGAACTGCGGAATGAACGCGCCAAAGAACACCAGCACTTTCGGATTGGACAGCAGCACCACAAACCCTTGCAGGAAAAATCCGCCGCGCGGCGGTGGCGGCGGCGCGCCGGTGTCGACGCCTTCAACCGGCGAGCGGATCAGCTTGATGCCGAGCCAGACCAGATAGGCGGCGCCCGCGAAGCGCACCCAGTCGAACCAGTAGCCCATGGTCGCCATCAGCGAAGTGAGCCCGACGGCGACGGTGCCGATCATGATCGCCAGTCCCACCTGCACGCCCGCAATGTTGATCACCGCGGCGCGTGTGCCGTGACGCAACCCGTTGGCGATGAGCAGCGTGACCACCGGTCCGGGCAGCATCGCCAGCGCGATGCAGGCGGCGACAAAGGCGAGATAGACATTGAGAGACATGCGAAGCCTCGGGAGGTGGAGGACGGAGTTCGACAATATCCGTGATTGCTGATTTGTGGAAACACCCGCGCGCACGTCCCGCACCATAGTCGCCAACGGCATCGCCCCATCGCCACCGCCTGGCGCGCGCATAATCAGCCTTGTTGCGGCGGGGAACATTCTCGATACGCAGGCCTTCGCGCGTGCACAGTTTGGCGGTTATGCCGACCTTGCTGGCAACGGGTTGCGCCAGCACACGCGCAAAAGGCCGGGTAACCGGCGTGCGGGTCAACACGACGTAGGAAAATTTCTCGTCCTCATAGGGAAGCTCCGCCTCCTTGAGCGCGATATGCGCGCGCGAGCGGGGCAGCCGCTGCGCGAAATGGCACCAGTCCGGCGCCACGAGGGGACATTCCGCGTCATGCGGACAGGGAGCAGCGACATGCGCGCCCTGCTCGATCAGCCGCCTTCGCAGCGCGAGCATGCGCGCATATCCCGCGGGCGTACCGGGTTCGACCACCACCAGCGTGTCGCGGGTTTTCTCCCACATGGCGTCAGCAAGCGCGGTCTGCTCGGCGTCGCTCATTTCGCCGATGACATAGCTGGCGATCACAAGATCCGCCGGCGCTGCATCGTTTAAGGCGGCCTGCGCGCTGCCGGACTGGTATTTAACTTTGCGCAGGCGATGGCTGCCGCTGACAAGATCGAGCGCCAGCGTGCGCAGAACGGCGTTTGAATCCAGCAGCTCGAAATCGTTCAGGGACGAAAACACTTCGGCCGCCGCCCACGTCGCCGTCCCCGGCCCCGCTCCGACATCGAGCAGGTTTTGCGGAGCGAAATCAGAGCGCACCTCGCGCAACTCGTTCAGGCTTGCGATTGCGGCGGCGTAGGTCGCCGGCATCCGCGCCAGCGCGTAAGCAAGCGCGTCGGACTCTGTCCTGATGGCGGTCGAGTTGCCGCCGCCGCGATAAGCCTGCGAGATCGCGGCCGCGCGCCCGGCGGCGTCATTGCGCGACAGGCCGTGCAGTTTGATCGTCGAGCGCGGCGCTGAGTTCGGCGGGGAGCGAGGGAAGGGTCATGTTGTTTCACCCTCCGCTGGAGGGTGAAATCACGCCACGTGCTGATCGAGAATCTTCACCGCGTTTTCGAGATCGACCGACACCAGTTGCGAGACGCCGCGCTCGGCCATGGTGACGCCGAACAGCCGGTTCATCCGCGCCATCGTGATCGGATTATGCGTGATGATGATGAAGCGCGTGTCCGTCGAGCCGGTCATCTCATGCAGCAAATTGCAGAACCGCTCGACGTTGTGATCGTCGAGCGGCGCGTCGACTTCGTCGAGCACGCAGATCGGCGACGGGTTGGTGAGGAACACCGCAAAGATCAGCGCCAACGCGGTCAAGGCCTGCTCGCCGCCGGACAATAGCGACAGCGTCTGCGGCTTCTTGCCGGGCGGTTTGGCGATGATCTCGAGTCCGGCCTCGAGCGGATCGTCGCTCTCGATCAGATGCAGCGCCGCTTCGCCGCCGCCGAACAGTTCGGTGAACAGCCGCTTGAAGTGACCGTTGACGACCTCGAACGAGACCAGCAAGCGCTCGCGCGCCTCGCGGTTGAGACTCTGGATGCCCTGACGCAGCCGCTTGATCGCCTCGACCAGATCGTCACGTTCGGTCGTGAGCGACGTGTGCTGGGCCTCGACCTCGCGCAATTCTTCCTCGGCGCGCAGATTGACGGCGCCGAGACGGTCGCGGTCGCGGCGCAGCTTCTCGAGATTTTCCTCGATCTGGGACAACGGCGGTAGATCAGCACCGGGCGCAATCTCGGCGAGCGCGGCGACGCCTGCGGGTTCCACCTCCAGCATGTCGCGGATTTCGCGTTCGATATCTTCGAGGCGGCGTTTGGCGCCGTCCATGCGCTCCTCGGCACGGGCGCAGGCTTCGCGCGCGCTCGACAACGCTTCGAGCGAAATTTTCGCGGCGCGGTCGGTTTCCGCCATCACGTTTTCGGCCGCAGCGAGCGCATCCGCGGCGGTGCGGCGGTTGCCTTCGGCGGTCTCGATTTCGCTGATCAACGCGCGGCGTTTTTCGGCAAAAATCGCCGGCGCGTTGTCGAGTTCGGCGCGCTCGGCTTTGACCTCGGTGACGCGCGCTTCGATGGTCGAGATCTGCGACGCCGCGCTTTCTTTGCGGGTTTGCCATTCGCCGCGCTCGGCAAGGATCGCCTGCAGGCGCCGGTCGGCGAGTTCAGCCTCCCGCGCCAGCGCCTGGGCCTCGGCGCGAACCTGCGCGGCGAGCCGGCGATGACCGTCGATGTCGGTACGCACCGCGGCCAGTCTGGTTTCGGTGTCGAGGCTGGCGGGAAGTTCAGCGAGCGCCGCGGTTGCAGCCTCATGCGCGCTCTGGCCTTCGCTGCGATCGGCAGTGAGGCGGGTGTGCGCCTCGGTCAGCGCCGATTTGCGCGCGGCGTGACGGTTGATTTCACGCTCCGCGTTGGCGTGGCGCTCGCGCGCGGCGTCAAGACCGCGCCGCGCATCGCGCAAGGCTTCACGGACTGCGCTCTCGGCGGATGCCGCGGTCTTCACGGCCTGATCGGCGGCGGTCACACGCTGCGAGGCTTGTTCCAGCGCGGTACGGTGATCGGTTGCCTCGATGCGCGCACGCTCCAGTTCGCTTTCGATGTCGCTAAGGCGCGCACGTTCCGCGAGGCGCCGGGCCGCGCCGGTCGGCGCATGCGCCGCGGCAACGAAGCCGTCCCAGCGCCAGACGTCGCCTTCGAGCGACACCAGCCGCTGGCCGGGCTTGAGCTGTGCAACCAGTTCGCCACCACGCTCCCTGGCCACAACGCCGGTTTGGGCGAGACGGCGCGCCAATTCCGGCGGCGCCTGCACATGCGCGGCGAGCGACTCGGTGCCTTCGGGCAGCGCAGGATCGTCGGCCGCAATGGCCGCGCCGGTCCAGCGCATCGGCGCAGAGGGATCGACGGGAGCGTCGAGATCGTCGCCGAGTACGGCGCCGATGGCCTTCTCGTAGCCCTTGTCGACATTGATGCCGTCGATGATCGGCGGCCACAGATTCTTGCTTTCGCCATTCAGAATTTTGGCGATGGTCTTGGCTTCGGTCTCCAGGCGCTGCGCACGCTTGTCTGCCTCGACCAGCGGACCGCGCGTGGCTTCGAGTTCTCCACGCACGGCATCGAGCTGCTGCCGCGCCGCGACATGCTCGCTCTCGCGATCGCGGCTGACGCTCTCGGCCTGCGCCAGTCCCTGCTGCGCCGCTTCGATCGCGCCGAGCAACTCATCGAGATCGCCGAAGCCGCTGGTCTGCTGCTCCAGCTTTTCGACTTCGCCCTGGACGTTCGCGATCTCCTGATCGAGCCGGGCAAGACGGTCGCGATGGGTGCGCACGCCGCTCTCAAGCTGGTTGCGCTTCGCGGTCAGGTCGGCCAGCGCCGTGGTCAGTTCGGCGAACAGCCGCTCGGCGGCGGCAAGCGTCGTTTCGGTTTCCGCGACGCGCTCATCTGCGCCGCTGCGCTTTTCCACGCGCGACTTGATCTCGCTTTTCAATTCGGTGTCTTCGGCATCGAGCCGCTGCAAGGCCACGTCCGCGTCAGAGGATTGCTGCTGCTCGCGCGCAACGTCGGCCGAAAACTGGGTCAGCCGGCGGTCGAGTTCGGCGACGCGCTCACGCGCCCGCTCTTCCTCGCGGTCGAGCGTCTCGCGGGCATTGGTGAGGCGCTGCAGCCCGGCGGCGGCGCGGGCTTCGGCTTCGCGCAAGCCCGGCAATTCCGACGCGCGCACCGCCTGAATGCGGGCGGATTCGGCCTGTTCGCGGGTGCGCTCGGCGAGTTCGCGGACGTTGAGGTCATGGGTGCGGCCGGCTTCCGCTACGTCCGCATGGGCCTGCACCCAGCGCAGATGAAACAGCATCGCCTCGGCCTTGCGAACCTTGGCGGCGACTTCGCGATAGCGGATCGCCTGCCGCGCCTGCTTCTTGAGACCATCGATCTGTCCGGCGAGCTGACCGATCACGTCCTCGACGCGGGTCAGGTTGGTCTCCGCGGCCTTGAGGCGCAGCTCGGCTTCGTGGCGGCGGGCATGAAGCCCGGCGACGCCGGCGGCATCCTCCAGCACGCGGCGGCGCTGCTCGGGCTTGGCCTGGATGATCTCGCCGATCTTGCCCTGGTGCACCAGCGCCGGCGAACGCGCGCCGGTGGCCGCGTCGGCAAACAATATCTGCACGTCGCGCGCGCGAACGTCGCGGCCGTTGATGCGATAGACCGAGCCGGCTTCGCGCTCGATGCGGCGCGAAATTTCCAGCGTCTCGGAATCGTTCATCGCCGAGGGCGCGGTGCGATCGGCGTTGTCGATCGTCATCACCACTTCGGCGTGGTTGCGCGACGGGCGATTGCCGGAACCGGCGAAAATCACCGCGTCCATGTCGGCGGCGCGCAGCGACTTGTGCGAAGTCTCCCCCATCGCCCAGCGCAATGCTTCGACCAGATTCGATTTACCGCAGCCGTTCGGACCGACCACGCCGGTCAGGCCGGGTTCGATCACGAAGTCGGTCGGTTCGACAAAGGACTTGAAGCCGTGGAGTTGAAGGCGCGTTAATTTCATAGACGATCTGCTCGGTTGGGCGGGCGCGAATCTCTGTGCACGGACAATACCATAGAAGGTACCACCGTGCTGGCGGAGACTCAGCGGCCGCAGCTTTTGCGGGCGGACAATGGCGATGCGCTATGCCGACGGCAACCGCGAGCCGGGCTTTTCCAGAGTCTTTTCCGGAGGTTGAGTCGAACTGCATGTCGCCTGCGTGAAGCGAAGCGCAATCCGGGAAGTTAAGGTGATTCCCGGTTCCGCTGCGCTCAATCCGGGCTATGGAGCTGACGAAGTGTCGAATCAGCTCTTCAGCAGCGATTTGATCTTCTTGTCGAACTCCTCGAACGAGGTCTCGCCCTTGACCATCTCGCCGTTGATGAAGAACGTCGGCGTCGAATTGACCTTCAGAACCTCGTTGGCGAATTTCTGATCGGCGGCGATCTTGTCGAGCAGCGCCTGATCCTTCAGGCAGGTTTCGACCGCCTGCTCGCTCATGCCGGCCTGCTTGCCGATCCGCTTCAACGTCTCGGTGGTATTTTTCATCACCCAGTCGTTCTGCTGTTTGAACAGCATGTCGACCACGGCAAAATATTTTCCTGAATCGTCCTTGGCAATGCACCGCGCCAGCATGGAGCCGGCCGCCGCCTTGATATCGAGCGGAAATTCCCGAAACACGTAACGCACCTTGCCGGTGTCGATGTATGCCGACTTGATCTGGGGGAAAACTTTCTCGGAAAACGCCGCGCAGTGCGGGCAGGTCATCGACGCATATTCAGTGATGGTGACGGCGGCGTCCTTGGGCCCGAGCGCCATGTCGGGCAGCGACACCGGCTTGGACACGTCCAGGGCGGCATCGCTTTGCGCCATCGCTTCACCGAACAGGCGCAGCGGGGAGAATCCGGCGAGAGCGGCGAGCCCGGTCAACGAAAGGGCGGCGGTGAAGGCGCGGCGCGTGATGATCAACGGATTGCTCCAAATCGGCGTGTTACGCCCGGAAAACGATACGTGTCGCTAGCTTGAAACGACAATTGTGGCAATGGCAGGCCGCTATGGCCCGGCGCAACGGCCGTCTCAATTTCGCTTGATCGAGGCGCCGAGCCGGGCGAGCGCGGTGCGCAATTCATCGTCTTCGACGGAAGATAGCGTCGCGGCGACTTGCTCAACGGCAGCCGCATCCGGACCGGTTGAGGTTTTTGGTGTATCGCGCCGCGACAGGGGCGCCTGACGCAGCGCGAGCCGGCCGATCGCGTTCCAGCCGAAGAAGCGATTGACGCGCTGCAGGATGACATCCGAGGCGTGCTGGATTTCCAGCGCCATCGGCCCTTCCACCCGCAGCACCAGAGTTGCGGCTTCCTGCGGTTGCCGCTCCACTGGCCGCGGCCACTGGATTTTCAGCGGCTGCGAATGCGCGGCAATTTCGGCACCGGCGATTTCGGCCCAGCGCGTCACCAGTTCGCGCGCCGCGAATCCCTGCTTTGCATAGGCGTCGGAGAACACGTCGCTGAGCAGGACGGACAGGGGCTTGGCTGAGATCGGGCCGGGCTTGGACATCAGAGGACGCTTTGCATAGATAAGGTCATGACCCTATCAGGCGCGCTTCCCAAGCGAAAGAAACTCGCGCCGACCGACCGCGCCGCGCTTTTGCTCGCCTGGTATGACCGCCATCGCCGCCGGCTGCCGTGGCGGCCGCTGCCCGGCATGCGCGCCGATCCATATCGGGTATGGCTGTCGGAAATCATGCTGCAGCAAACCGGCGTCAAAACGGTCGCGCCTTATTTCGAGAAATTCACCGCGCGCTGGCCTGACGTCGCCGCGCTGGGCAGCGCGTCGCTCGACGATGTCCTGAGGATGTGGGCGGGGCTCGGCTATTATTCGCGCGCGCGCAACCTGCACGCCTGCGCGGTGGCGGTGCTGCGCGACCACGGCGGCGCGTTTCCCGACACCGAGGAAGGCCTGCGCACGCTGCCCGGGAGTGGGCCCCTACACGGCGGCGGCGATTGCCGCGATCGCATTCCATCGGCAGGTCATGCCGGTCGATGGCAATATCGAGCGCGTGGTGTCGCGGCTGTATGCGGTCGAGGAATCGCTGCCGAAAGCCAAGCCGCTGATCCAGCAATTGGCGACGACACTCCTTGCAGAATCTCGGGCCGGAGATAGCGCGCAGGCGCTGATGGATTTGGGAGCCACGATCTGCACGCCGAAGAAACCGGCTTGCGCACTGTGCCCTCTGAATGAGGATTGCGCCGCGCGGGCGCGGGGCGATCAGGAGACGTTTCCGCGCAAAGCGCCGAAGAAATCAGGCGAACTGCGGCGCGGTGCGGCGTTTGTGGTGACGCGCGGCAACGAATTGCTGGTGCGCTCGCGTGCAGAGAAAGGTCTGCTCGGCGGCATGACGGAGGTGCCGACTTCTGACTGGCTTGCCGAACAAGAAGACACCGCGGCGCTTAGTCAGGCGCCGTCGATCGAAGGCATCGAGCGCTGGCATCGCCGCGCGGGCGTCGTGACGCACGTCTTCACGCATTTTCCGCTGGAGCTTGTGGTCTATACCGCCGATGTGCCGCCGCGAACGCGCGCACCGGTGGGCATGCGATGGGTGCCGATTGCAACGTTGAAGGACGAAGCGCTGCCCAGCGTGATGCGCAAGGTGATCGCGCATGGGCTGGAAGCCTTGCAGACGACGCGTGAAACAGCCGGCCGCCGCAAATCGGCGGGTTTGACGGGATGATCTCATGACCCATATGATGGATGAAACGAAACGTTCATCCAGAAAACAGTGAGCATCAGCGGTGCTGAATAAATTCGGTCCCTCGGGGCACGGCGAAGCGCGATTACAATATCTCGACGGCGATTTCCGGGTGATATCGCCGGGCACTTACGTGCGCTGCGCCATCACCGAGGCGCGAATTCCGCTGGACGAACTGAAATACTGGAGCGTCGATCTGCAGGAAGCCTATTCCGTGCCGACCGCCGTGCTGCAGCGGCATTATCCCGGCATGGTCAAGGCGTAGCGGCAAAGCGCTGCCCGCCCCTAGATTTCAAACTTTTACTGGATCGAACCACAGCGTCATCTGGTAATCGATCGTCAGTTCTTCGCCGGCCTTGATCGCGCGGTCGGCGTAGATTTCGATGAACAGTTCGTCGATGTGGCGCACGAAGATGCAATTCGGCGTGTAGGAATGCGTCAGCAGGCTGGTGTAGCCCAACGCGATCGCCGACCTGCCGGTGTGCTTATAGAGGTCTTCCTCGGTGGTGTTGTGTTCCCACATGAAGACGTAGGTGAAGATGATGCTGTCATCGACCATCGCCCGCTGTTCCGCCGGAATGATCAGCACGGGCGACCGCTCGATCAGCCGCCCCTTTTCAAAATCCGCCCCAGCGACGATGCCGCGGCCGCGCTCGCCAAAATCTACGATTTCGATGGTGGCCCGGTCCGGGACGAGAGCGGCACGTGCAGGCGAAGCCAGCGAGTCGGTGAGCGTCACGGATTAAATTCCTCGAGCACGCGCGTGTGGTCTCTAACCTGCGGCCAACGCATTAGTTCCCTTGTGGAACTGATGGCCCTAACCCATGTTGAAGGGCCATGTCGATAGCCTTTGCCAAACCGACCGAAGGCGTGCCTCGCACAAACGCGTTATCGACGCTCATCGCCAGCCTGCGCGGAGCGGATTACCGCTTCATCACGCCGACGCCGCTGACCCACCAGCGTGTTCTCGACCGCGCGCCGCACGCTGAAGCTCGGGACCTGCGTGACGTCTTCGGCTGGAGCCGGGTTTTCCCGGAAGGACTTGTGCCGGCTCCGCTGTTCGACGTGTTGCGGCAGGAGGGCCTCCTCGTTCGAGCGCCATCGGGGTGGAAAAGCACAGTACGGGTTTCGAGCCTCGACGGCGATCTGTTCGTCCACTCGGCTTTCCCGACCACGGCGGCGGACTCGGTTTTTTTCGGCCCGGACACCTATCGCTTTGCCCGCGCGATCCAGAACCATTTGCGAGGCTTCGAAGGCCGCATCCGGCGCGCGGTCGATATCGGATGCGGCGCCGGCGTCGGGGGCATCGTCGTGGCGCGGGCGGCGCACTGCGATGAAGTTGTCATGACCGACATCAACGACAAGGCACTTCACTTCTCGGAGATCAACGTCGCCGCCGGCCGGGCTCGAAAACGTCGTTGCCGTCAAAAGCAGCATTCTCGATGATGTCGATGGCGAATTCGATCTGATCGTCTCGAACCCGCCATACCTGAACGATCCCCTTGAACGCGCCTATCGCAACGGCGGCGGTGCTCTCGGCAGTGCGCTGTCGATCGACATCGCCCGATGCGCGAAGAGCCGTTTGGCGGCGGGCGGTACGCTGATGCTTTACACCGGCGCGCCGATCGTTGGCGGGAACGATCCGTTCCTCGAAGCGATTAAAGGGATGTTCGCGGGATCAGGGCTTTCGTGGACTTATCAGGAAGTCGATCCTGACGTGTTCGGCGAAGAGCTCGATACGCCAGCCTATCGCGAAGCCGACCGGATCGCCGCGGTGGTGCTCACCGCAAGAAAGCCAGGAGAGTTGCGGTGTTAGACAAGGTTCGCGTTTCGCAAACCAGCCGGCCCGACCGCTCGGTGCAATTGCAGCTATGTCGGCTGAACGACTTACGGCTCAATCCGGGATTCCCGAAGCCGGGCTGGCAGGACGATATCAACGAGATTGCCAGCCTTACCGTCGTCGAGGGCGAATTTCTGGAAGCCAGCCGCGCGCGCGCAGCGGAGCGCGCCGCCTCGGCCCCCACCGATGCCAACGGTTTCATTGCCTGGTTCGAAGAACTGAGGGAGACCGGCCCCGGCCAGAACGACGCGCTGTTTCCGTGGCTCGCTGCCGAATGCACGATGGATGAGATGAAGTGGTTCCTGACGCAGGAGGTGGCGGGCGAAGCCGGCTTCGACGATCTGACGGCCCTGACGCAGGTCAAATTGCCGGTGCGGCCCAAGCTCGAACTTGGCAAGAAACTACTGGGACGAGATGGGCCGCGGCAATCCGAAGGCGATGCACGGTCCGTTGCTCGAAGCGCTCGCCGCGCATCTGCAATTGACGCCGGCGATTGAAACTACGGTGACGGAATCGCTGGCGCTCGCCAACACGATGGCGGGGCTGGCGGCCAACCGGCGCTACACCTATCAGTCCGATCGGCGCGCTCGGCGTGATCGAGATGACGGCGCCGGGACGTTCCGCGGCCACATCGGCTGGCTTGAAGCGGTTGGGCATCAAGGCGGGCAACCGGCATTACTTCGCGCTGCATGCCATCCTTGATGTAAAACATTCTCTGGCGTGGAATGCAGAAGCGATTCGCCCGCTGGTCGAATCCGATCCGCGAATTGCGACCGCCATCGCCGAAGGCGCATTGATGCGGCTCGAATGCGGCGCGCAATGTTTCGAGCGCTATCGGGAAGAACTGGGTCGATAAAAGATGCGCTTCCTGGGGATCGGGGACACCTGCGACCTCGGCGCACTGTATCAACGGCTCATTTCCGAAGGCCACGACGTCAGGGTGTCCGTTGCCGAGCCGCTCGCCCAAGGCACCATGGCAGGACTCGTCCCGCACACCGCGAACTGGGAAAATGAACTCGACTGGATCAGGTCTGCTGGCGATGACGGCATCATCCTGTTCGAGAATGTCGCAAAATCGCGCGGCGAATTGCAGGATCGATTGCGCCGCGACGGCTTTCACGTGATCGGCGGCAGCGCCTATGGCGACCGCCTGGAAAACGATCGCGCTTACGCGCAGCATGTGCTTGCAGGGATTGGATTGCAAACCTGCCGTGTCAGCGAGTTCGAAGACGTGGCGCTGGCCAATAAATTTCTCGATGAAAATCCCGGCCGTTACGTCCTGAAATTCAACGGCCCCGGATTCAGCTCCAACGAAAATTATGTCGGCCGCCTCGCCGATAGCGCGGACGTTCGCGCGATGCTGCATGCTAAACAGCCGCGACTTACCGAAGATCGGCGGCAGCTTTATCCTGATGGAGCACGTCGAGGGCGTCGAGATGGGCGTCGGCGCCTATTTCAACGGGACCGAATTTCATCGGCCGCGCCTGTCTCGACTGGGAGCACAAACGATTTTTCCCCGGCAACCTCGGCGAACTCACCGGCGAGATGGGCACCGTCGCAACCTTCGACCGGTCGGAAAAATTCTTTGCGCGGACGCTGGCGCCGATGGCGCCGCTGCTGCGTGAAGGCGGCTACTGCGGCTACATCAATCTCAACACCATCGTGAATGAAAACGGCATCTGGCCGCTCGAATTCACCTGCCGGTTCGGTTATCCCGGTTTCGCGGTGCTCAGTCCGCTGCAGCAAACGCCGTGGGGCGATCTGTTCGCGGCGATGGCGAGCGGCAAAGGCGGGGCAACCATGCGGCCGGGATTTTGTGTCGCGATCGTGCTGACGACGCCACCTTTTCCTTATGACCGCAAGACCGTCGAGGAAGCCGTGGGGCTGCCGATATTTTTTGATGCCGCGCTGAGCGCGCAAGATCAGGCAGCATCTCTATTACGGCGAGGTCGGCCTGGCCGACGGTCAACTGGTTACGTCCGGCAAGTACGGCTGGACCATGGTTGCAACAGGCGTTGCTGGGGACATCGCGCAAGCGCAAAGAAAGGCCTGCGAGCTTGCCGACCGCGTCATCGCCCCCAATGTGCGATACCGCCGCGATATTGGCAACGAGCTGATGGCCCGCGATTACGCCCGCGTCGAGCGGCTTGATTTATTCGACGCAAGTGGCACGTAACTCGAACGATATTCTTAACCAGCACCGCAACGGAGAACATCAATGGTCATTACTACTGCGCACATTCAACCGATCGTGGCGGTGATCGCCGGCATCCTCGTTCTGATTATGCCGCGCTTTCTCAATGTCGTGGTCGGAATTTACCTGATCTTCATCGGGCTGGCGGGTCTCGGCCTCTTCAAGATGCTTCATATGTAGGGTTCGCAGGAGGCATCGCGCGTCTTGCGCGGGGTCGCCGAAACGTGGTGTAAGCCCTGACCAATCCCCCCTCTTCCGGACTGAACAAGCTATGGCCAAAGCTGCATCCAAAGCCAAGAAAGCCCCAGCGAAATCGAAGCCGCCGGCGAAACCTCCGGCCAAGCGGGCTTCGGTCAAGGCTCCCGTGAGCGCGCGAAAACCGCTGGCTAAAACTCCGGCCAAGCCGACAGCAAAACCGGCTGCGAAAGCTCCAGCAAAATCGCCCGCAGCAAAGCCCGCGACGGCAGCAGCCAACAAATGGGTTTTCACCTTCGGCGACGGCAAAGCCGAGGGTAAGGCTGATATGCGCGACCTCTTAGGCGGCAAGGGCGCCAACCTCGCCGAGATGGCCAACCTCGGACTGCCGGTGCCTCCCGGCTTCACGATTCCGACGTCGGTCTGCACTTACTTTTACGCCAACGACAAGACATATCCGCCCGAAATGAAGGCGCAGGTCGAGAAGGCGCTCGATCATGTCGGCAAGCTGACCGGCAAGAAGTTCGGCGATCCGAAAAATCCATTGTTGGTCTCGGTGCGCTCCGGCGGTCGCGCCTCGATGCCGGGCATGATGGATACCGTTCTCAATCTTGGCCTTAACGACCAGACGGTCGAAGCGCTTTCCAAGATGTCGGGCGACCGCCGCTTCGCCTATGACAGCTACCGGCGTTTCATCACGATGTATTCCGACGTCGTGCTCGGCTTCGAGCATCACCACTTCGAAGATATCCTCGACACCTTCAAGGATAGCCAGGGCTACACGCTCGACACCGATCTCACCGGTGATGACTGGGTCGATCTGGTCGGCCGCTACAAGGAAGCGGTGTCGCACGAAACCGGCAAGGATTTTCCGCAAGATCCGCACGAGCAATTATGGGGCGCGATCGGCGCGGTGTTTTCATCCTGGATGAATGCGCGCGCGGTGACCTATCGCAAGCTGCACGATATTCCGGAGTCATGGGGTACCGCGGTCAACGTGCAGGCGATGGTGTTCGGCAACATGGGCGAGACCTCGGCGACCGGCGTTGCGTTCACGCGCAATCCCTCCACCGGCGAGAGCAAACTTTACGGCGAATTCCTGATCAACGCGCAGGGCGAAGACGTGGTGGCCGGCATCCGCACGCCGCAGGACATTACCGAATACGCGCGCAAGGATTCCGGCTCCGACAAGGCGTCGATGGAAACGGCGATGCCAGACGCGTTCAAGGAATTGACGCGCATCTATACGCGACTGGAAAAACATTACCGCGACATGCAGGACATGGAATTCACGGTCGAGCAGGGCAAGCTTTGGATGCTGCAGACCCGCGGCGGCAAGCGCACTGCGAAGGCCGCACTGCGCATCGCGGTCGAGCTCGCCGGTGAGGGCGTGATCTCCAAAAACGACGCGGTGGCGCGGATCGATCCGGCTTCGCTGGATCAGTTGCTCCATCCGACCATCGACCCGAACGCCAAGCGCGACGTGATCGCGACCGGCTTGCCCGCGTCGCCGGGTGCTGCGGCCGGCGAAATCGTATTCTCTTCCGATGAAGCCGCGAAACTGCAGGCCGATGGCCGCAAGGTCATTCTGGTGCGGATCGAGACCAGCCCCGAGGACATCCACGGCATGCACGCCGCCGAGGGCATCCTCACGACGCGCGGCGGCATGACCTCGCATGCGGCGGTGGTCGCGCGCGGCATGGGCAAGCCCTGCGTTTCCGGCTGCGGCACCATTCGGGTCGACTACGGCCGCGGCACCATGACGATCGGCTCGCGCACGCTCAAGACCGGCGACGTCATCACGATCGATGGATCGCTGGGGCAGGTGCTGGCGGGGCGCATGCCGATGATCGAGCCGGAACTGTCAGGCGAATTCAACACGCTGATGGGATGGGCCGACAAGGTTCGCAAGCTGGGCGTGCGCGTCAACGGCGACACGCCGGCGGATGCGCGAACCGCGATGAAGTTCGGCGCCGAGGGCATCGGTCTTTGCCGCACCGAGCATATGTTCTTCGAGGAGACCCGCATCCGCACCGTGCGCGAAATGATTCTGGCCGAGGATGAGCAGACGCGCCGCGCCGCCTTGTCGAAGCTGCTGCCGATGCAGCGCGCGGATTTCGTCGAGCTGTTCGAGATCATGAGCGGGCTTCCCGTCACCATCCGTCTGCTCGATCCGCCGCTGCATGAATTCCTGCCGCACACGATGGGCGAAGTCGAGGAAGTCGCGCGCGCGATGAATACCGACCCGCGGCGGCTGGCCGATCGCGCCCGCGATCTCGCCGAATTCAATCCGATGCTCGGCTTCCGCGGTTGCCGCCTCGCCATCGCCTATCCTGAGATCGCCGAGATGCAGTCGCGTGCGATCTTCGAGGCGGCGGTCGAAGCCGGCAAGCGCACCGGCAAGGCCGTAGGCCTCGAGGTGATGGTCCCGTTGATCGCCACGCGAAAGGAGTTCGATCTGGTCAAGGCGCGGATCGACGCCACCGCGGCGGCGGTGATGAAGGAGACCGGCGCGAAGCTGAATTATCAGGTCGGCACCATGATCGAGCTGCCGCGCGCTTGCCTGATGGCCGGCGATATCGCCGAGACCGCGGAATTCTTCTCGTTCGGCACCAACGATCTGACGCAGACCACCTACGGCATCAGCCGCGACGATGCCGGTGGATTTCTCGGCACCTACATCGCCAAGGGAATTCTGGAGATCGATCCGTTCATCTCGGTCGATCGCGACGGCGTCGGCGAACTGGTAAAAATCGGCGTCGAGCGCGGGCGCAAAACGAGGCCCGATCTCAAGGTCGGCATCTGCGGCGAGCACGGCGGCGACCCCGCATCGGTGACCTTCTGTCACGAGATCGGGCTCGACTATGTTTCGTGCTCGCCCTATCGCGTTCCGATCGCGCGTCTCGCCGCGGCGCAGGCCGCCCTGGGGAAGAAAGCGTCGGGACAGGCTTAGAGCGGCAACAGCGCCACTTCGGCCGTCATTCCGGGGCGCGCTCTTCGCGCGCCGCACCGGAAGTTCGCATACACCCTGTGCCAGTGCGGCCTATAGACAGCTCGCTACAGGAGTTATGGATTTCGGGCTCATCGCTTTGCGATGCCGCGGAATGACGAAGCATCGATCAGATCGCGCTTCGCAGGCCGCTGCGAAAACTTCTTTCATCCTTTTCATCAACGCGATGTTTACCACTTTCGTGCGCGGGCGATTCACCAACGTGTTCGATTTGACCGCGCGCGCAGCCGCGAAAACTTGCGTGTGGCGCGCGTGCATCGCCGATTAACTCCCTCGCAACTTTAATTCGATATCACCAAAATAGATCGGATTGCACCGAATGTGCTGATCGGTCGCGTGTGTGTAAGCGTTGCGTTTCGTGCGTGAGTTTTTGATGTCAGTATTGCGTAACCGGCCGAAGGGCGCGCGTTTCGCGTCCTTCGGCCTCGGCCTTTGCGTCTTCGCATTGATGCCGAGAGAGACCGGATATCAGGATATCGCATCGTTGCTGGCCCGGCAGCCGGGCGTCGCCGAACGCTGGCAGAGCCGCGTATTCTCCGCAGCCAATACCATCCAGGTTGCCACCTACAGTTTCGGACGCCCGATCGGAACGGCCGTTCCGCAAACCGCGAACTATCGCCTCGCGAGCCTCGACAATCAGGGCATCGACATCACCGGATCGGTCACGCGCAATCCATTGCTGCAGGCGCCGACGCGCTATCAGGCTTCGGATTTTCCGAAAGTCATCCGCACCCTGAAGGGCGATCGCCTCGCCGCCCCCGTGCCTGTGGTGACGGCGCCGCCGAGCGTTGCTCCGTCCAACGACGATCCTTCGACATCGAATGCTTCCGTGGCCGGCGCAAAGACCGCCGCCGCGCCAACCGCAGCGCCCGCACCGCTCGACCCCGAATTGGCGGAAGCGCTGCAAGCGCCGCCGCTGCCGCAATACGATGTTTCATTGTCGCTCGAGGCGCAGCCGCTGGACGATCTCAACCGCGAAGCCCCGATCCAGACGTTGCCGCGCAAGGATGGTTTCTCGGTCCAGACCGCCAGCCTTTTCTTCGGCAGTTCGTCGCTGGGCGATACGCTTGAAAACATTGAGCGCTGGCAGCCCGGCGAAGAGCCTACGATTGTCATGCCCGGCGCGCTCGATCCCGACATGAAGATCGTGGCATCGCTTCCCGTCGGTCCCGCGGAGCCTTCAGATGCGGGCGAAAGCATCGCCAGCAAGGGCGAAGTCAACAGCGACAACGCGCGCATCAAAACGCCGGCCGAACGTCTCGGGCTGCTCGATGAGAAGTTGCGCGCCAAACAAGAGAAATGCCTGACCGAAGTGATCTACTTCGAAAGCCGCGGAGAAGCGGTGCGCGGGCAGATCGCGGTGGCGCAGGTGGTCTTGAACCGGGCATTCTCGGGCTTCTATCCGAACACGGTCTGCGGCGTCGTCTACCAGAACAAGCACCGCCATCTGGCGTGTCAGTTCACCTTCGCCTGCGATAACGTCGCCGACGTCGTGCGTGAACCCGATATGTGGGACCGCGCCAAAAAGATCGCGAAGGCAATGCTGGACGGCCAGATCTGGCTGCCGGAAGTCGCCAAGTCGACGCACTACCACGCCTATTGGGTCCGCCCGTCATGGGTGCATGAAATGAAGAAGATGTACAAATTCGGCGTGCATACGTTCTATCGCCCACGTGCGTGGGGCGACGGCAGCGAAGCGCCGAGTTGGGGTACGCCCGCGCAGACCGCGCAGATTTCGGCGCAGCTTGCCGAGGCCGGCCACAGCTCCGCCGAACTTTCGAACGCCAGCGACCGCCGGTAGAGATTTCGGCTAGGAAATTCGAAGGTGCGTTACTGCTTCGCCAGGATCAGCGAAAATTCGCCGTTGCGGACCCGGCCGGGGAGGCCTTCCACGAATTTGGCCACCGCGTCTTCGCCGTAGGTGCCGACCAGTTCGGCGAATGCCGCAAACAAGCTGGCCTGCGCCAGACAGTCGCCATCGACGCCGTCGTGGCGCGCTTCCGCCCAGGCCTCATTCAGATAACTCAAAGCGGCCTGTTTTTGTTCGTGATCGGGCAGCGGATCGCGTGCGGCAGAAAAGGTCGCTGAATGGCTCATGAAACTCAACAAGCTGTGCGCGGTCCACTGCGGAGCGCGTCGAACGGCTGAGGTTTAGCATGCAGCACGGGGCGGGCCAGCCAGTTCTTTAGGAAAGGTTAACGACGCCGATTCATATTGATTCTAGTTGGCGTAGCGGGCCGTCAGGTCGCGCGAAATTTTAGAGCCTTCCTCGATATAGCGGCGGATCGCGACGCTGGCTGCGGGGGTGCAGGTCCGATAGGTCTGCTGAAAACCATTATAGCCGCGGTTGAAGCCCGCAATCATGCGGGTGCGGCGATCTCCGGACGGAGTTTCCGCGTCGATCAGCGCCTGCATCTCGTTGCGCCATTTCGGGCCTTCGTTGGTGCCGCATATGCCGCGCAGATAGTGCAAGGTGCCGAGGATTTCAGCGAGCCGCTGCAGATCGCCGTCGAACGGCGCCGCGGCATCCTGCGCCCGCGCCGGGCCAAGATTGCATGCCGAAATAATGATGATAGCCGCGAGAAAATATTTGCGCATCGAGAGGTCCTGAAGACCTGCGTGATATGCCTTTTCGATGCGCGAGAAGCAAGTTACGCGCAGCCACCTGTTAGCCCGTCAACGCTTCAGGTTCCAACCAAGCGCCGGGCGGATCCAAGAATTTCGTGCAGCCCTGCGGTTACCCTGAGATCGCCGAGCGCATCGGGCGCCAGCCATTTGAAATCATCGAGTTCGTCATTCAGAACCGGCTCCCGCGCGATCCAGCGCGCGGCAAAGGACATGATGACATAGTGGCCGCCGCCGGTGGCGGG
Organism: uncultured Alphaproteobacteria bacterium; assembly: GCA_963723625.1. GTDB lineage: Bacteria > Pseudomonadota > Alphaproteobacteria > Rhizobiales > Xanthobacteraceae > Bradyrhizobium. The sequence goes on along the minus strand of CAVRRK010000008.1, from coordinate 116,556 downwards.
CAGCACCTCGCGCCACCCCGCCAACCCCAAGATCTCGATGGTCAGCGCAGTTTCTTCCTCGACCTCGCGAAGCAACGCAACTTCCAGCGATTCCCCGAATTCGACCCTCCCCCCCGGCAGTGAATAAAACCCTTTGGCGGGGGACCGCGCCCGCCGCACCAGCAGGACTTTGTCGTCGCGGAAGATCGCAGCGCTGACGGCGATCTGCGGCCAAGTCGGCTGAGCAGCTGATGGCATCGGTCAATGGTTCATGATGGTGTCGACATCGGCTTGGCCACCTGCGCCGTTGATGATGCTTCCAGCGAGCGTCACCAGCGGCTTGACCCAGCCCGTGGCTTGTTCGGCCAGCGTGGAGCGGGTCTTTTCCAGCGGTGTTTCATGCATCGCCATCCTCACCGCGGTAAGAATCGAGATCATCGCCGCCGTGATATTATCGAATTCGGTCCGGATCGTCGGGTCGGTATTGTCATAGGCCGAGATCGCGAGGTCGCGCGCCCTGAAGTTCGAGGCGGTGAAATGCTCGCGGTAGGACAGCGGTTGCCAGCGCAGAAAATCCTCCGCGCAATCGGGCCGGTCCGGAATCATTTCAAGCAGCATGATGGCTTCATTGAAATGGTTCAGGTAATCAGTGGCCAATCCAGTGCGCGGATTGATATTGGCCGCCAGTAATTCGGCTTCGCGCGCGGCGCGATCGGGATCACCCTCTCGGGAGGTCTGGTAAGGGGATCGTTGGGGTCGGGAAACCGGGACGGTCATCCCCGCAGTGTTGATGGTCGGGGTTAAAACCGGCTGAACGGAACACTATCTGGATAGCAGAATGTGCGGACGTTTTGTTATCACCTCGAACCCTGCGGCGCTGCGGCAGCTATTCGGCTACATCGATCAGCCGAATTTTCCGCCGCGATACAATATCGCGCCGACCCAGCCCGTTCCGGTAGTCACGCTCGAAAACGGCGCCCGGCATTTTCGGCTGATGCGCTGGGGATTTATCCCGGCCTGGGTCAAGGACCCCCGTAAATTTCCGCTGCTGATCAATGCCCGCGCGGAAACCGTGCTGGAGAAGCCGGCATTCCAGAATGCGATAAAGCGGCGACGCTGCCTGATCCCGTCCGACGGCTATTACGAATGGCCGCAATCGAAACAAAGCAAGCGTCCGGTCTTTATTCATCGCCATGACGGGCAGCCGTTCGGTTTTGCCGCGGTGATGGAAACATGGACGGGGCCGGACGGCGAAGAGCTCGACACCGTGGCTATCGTCACGGCGGCGGCGGGCGGTGGCCTCGCGGAGGTGCATCACCGCGAGCCGGTGACGATTGCGCCCGATCGATTCGAGCGCTGGCTGGACTGCCGCGACAATGACGCGAACAATGCCATTGAATTATTAAATCGCAGCCGGGATGGCGAATTTGTCTGGCACGAGGTTTCGACGAGGGTCAACCGGACAGCCAACGATGATGCGCAACTGATCCTGCCGATATCGGCGGAGGAAATCGCGCAAGAGGAACAGTCGATTGCTGCGAAGAGAGCCGGGCCGCGCAAGCCCTCGCCGGTCGCAGCCGACGACGGGCAGGGATCGCTGTTTTAAACGCGTCTGCGACGCCTTGCGGGACTGGAGGAGGAAACGGCCGAGGCGCTCGGTCAAGCGCCGGCGGCTGAGAAATAGACGCCCTTACCTACCCGTCTTGTGCATCACGCTTTCGATGTAGGCTGATTTGGCGTCCGTGTAGGCCTCGCGATCCCTCTGATATTCCGTTGCGAGTCCGTCGCTTGATCCGCTCGTAATTCACAGCTTCCTCTGGATGCGCCCGCAAATAGTCCCTGAACGCCAGCCGCTTCCACATCTCGCCATGCGGCTCCGTGACATGCACATGGTGGGAGCGCTTCGTTCCGAAGGGAGGCATTCCTTTGACGAAGAACATTCGATCCTGCTTCGGATTTTCGGCCCAGTAGATGTAGTCGAGATTTTGAAGAGCTTTGACAAAGCTCGCTTGCGCGTCTGCCAGCGATCGTACTGCGATCAGGATATCGATGATGGGCTTGGCTGATAAATTAGGAACAGCCGTGCTTCCGAAATGCTCAAGTCCTATTACCACAGACGGATCGAGGACCGCGCGCAAACGTCCGGCCTCTTCGTCGAACAATATCGGCCAGCGTGGATCATAATTGACGATCTCAACCTCATCCATCGCCGGTTTCCATAAATGAGTTCACTTGGGCTTCGTCTCTGGCCGAGCGGCATCCGTGTTCGGTAAATCTGCGCGAAACGTCGAATGAAATCCAGCGCGCAAAGTCGGCTGACATGCGCGCTTCACGCGGCTGTTTCTGGACGGTCGCTGACTGCCGTGTTAGCGGTCCGAAGCCACCCCATAAATCAAAAGCCGCCGTGCCAAAGCCTCCTTCTTCCTCGCCCTCCAGCGGCGGCCGCCGCGCACTACTGCTCGAACGCGCGGCGCTTGCGCTGCGAACGCGGCAGTTCACGCAGGCCGAGCAACTCGCCGCAGAAGTCCTCAAAGGAAGCCGGACAGACGCAGCCGCCGCGTCGATACTGGCGCATGCGCTGCTTGCGCTGAACCGCGCTGAGGAAGCCATCGAGCCGCTTGAGAAGGCCCTGCGGCGCGGCAGCGATGCCGGTCTCGAAATCCTGTTGGGAGCGGCGCTGGGCGCTGCGGGACGCCGCGCGGAGGCGATTGAACAATTGCGCCGGACCGCGGCGCGGCGCCCGCCATTTCTGCCGGCATTCCAGGAACTCGCAGGCCAGTTGGCCCAAGCCAGACGCGTCGACGAGGCCATCGCTGTTATCGAAAGTGCGCTGGCGCTGGCGCCCGAAGCCATCGATCTCCAGCTCGACCTTGCCAGCCTCTACCTTCAACTCAACGAGCGCGGCAAGGCGCGTGCAATCCTTGAACAGGCGCGCAAAACAGCGCCCGCGCGCCCCGATATCTTGACGGCACTGGCCCGCGTTCTGCGGCTGGACGGCGAATATGCGGCGGCGGCCGACACCTATCGTCATGCGCTGGCGCATCGCCCCGACGATGCCATGGTGCGCGCGGATCTCGCCGCATGTCTGTTGGAAACGGGAGAGCGCGATGCCGGCGAGGCGGCCTTGCGTCTGGCACTGCGCAGCGGGCCCCACATGATCGGCCGGACCACCTACACGCTCGCCGCCTCTTCGCACGGCCGCTTTTTCTTCCGCCCGAGCGCGCTTGCGAAATTCCTGCGGGGCTAACCGGCTTTGAGCCGCTAGGCCCGAAAATTCCGGCGGTAGAATCCGGGTTCTTCGCTGATCGCCTTTGTCGTCTCGTGAAATCGTTGCGCTTCTTCCGCCGTGAATGGCGCCGTCGTTGCGACCCAGTTTTCCCGCTTCACCGGGATGCACTGCGCAATCGGCGTTCCCCTCGGCAGTACACCGGTGAAGTTCATGTCGTGCCAGTGCGCCGGAAAGTGAATACGGCTGTCATGATAACGGTCGCAATCGATGATGCCGCTCAAAGTAGTGAATGGCAGGTCAAAACGATTGAGCGGATGGGTGAACAGCAGCGAATAGCCCGCGGGAGCTTCGATGCTCCACAAATTGTGAAACTTGATCACAAGCCGGTCCGGCTCGAACAGCGGCGAGCCAAGAACCTGGCTTATGTCATGGAAACCGATTGGCGAGCGCGGAAACTCGATTGCGCCACCGGGGGGTAAGTCGTTGTCCCAAGTGATCGAGCCGTTCTCGACCTTGAGATCGCAGATCAGCGGAATCAGAAACCCCGAAGTCATGGCGTCGATGAAAGGCGGGCAACGCTTGATGGTTTCTTCGTCGCGCATACTGACGGCGCTGAAAGCTTGCGCCGGCATCGCCTTGAGCCAGTCGGGAATGCCGAGTGACGCCGGTACCGGCGGCGGCAGCTTGCCCTCAAGCTCGGCCGGGCAGCGGAACTTGAGCGTCATCGGTTCGGTCTTGTCGGCCATGCTTTTTGCTCTGGGTTAAGGTCGATCGGGAACGCCAATTGGGCTCACGTCGTTGGGCTCCATTCCGACGCTATGGCAAAACATTCCGCGACGAGCTCCCTGGCTTCGACGCGCACCACTCCCGATGCGTTTGATTCAAAGGCGCGGACGTGCACACCCCAGACATGGGTTATGCCCTGCGCCGTTAGACGATCTTTCCATTCCTGATAACCCGGCCTGTCCTGGAACGTTGCAATACGATCTTCCAGTGGACGCCGATCTGCCTTGATGACTTCGACGCGGTATCCCGGCAGCGCGGCGGCGACAAGACAGCTCACCGTTTCATTCGCATCGTCGCCGGGAGTCCAGGTGAACATTTCGAACCGGCCTCCCGGTTTCAACCGCGACTTCAATCCCGGCAAAAATGCCCTGACAACATCGAGCCCATCTTCGCCGCCGTGAGAGTGCAGAAAATAACCTTCGCCGCGCGGCACCAGCTCAAACGGCGGGTTGATGAGAATGACGTCAAATCGGTCGGTTGCGTCCAGCGGCTCGAACAGATTGCCCTGGAATATCTCGAGTTTCGCCTCACCGCGCTCCGGCCGCAAATTCACCGACGCGTTGGCTTTTGCGAACGCAATGGCTCTGGCACTGATATCGACGCCCACAACCCGCGCGGCTCCTCTGGATGCGGCGGCGAGCGCGTTGACGCCCGATCCCAGGCAAAGCTCCAGAAAATGATCGCCTTTTCGCACGTCCATCGCCCGCACGAGGAGCGCCTGCTCCATCATCAGTGAGAACACCTGATCTTCGCCGGTGTGGGAAAGAAGATCCGTCGCGATGAAATGATCGTCCAGGAAGAATACCCGCACGCATGGCCTGAAAACCGCGCCGATGGTTTTTCTGACGTAGCCTGCTTTGGCCAGCACATTTAGGTATTCCAGCTCGGCAGGCTCCGAAGCGCATGGCTCTCCCTGCAAAAACAAACGATCGAATCGTTTGATGTCGCGGGCAACAAGTGCTTCGAGCGCCGCACGCACCTCCCTTGCCTGAGACTCGCCGTCGATTCTCGGCGGCGGAAATCCGCTTGCAAAATTGGCCGATCGAAGCAGCCGGCGCCAAAGGCTCAAAGGTTTCAAGGCTCGCACCATCGGCGGATCGTTCAATCAAGCCAGTCTTGGATTGCATCAGCGACGAAATCAGCAGCCGCAATTTACAAAATCTCTTGCAGGAAACCAGTCATCGCCGCCCATGATCTGCGGTCCGACTGCGCATTGTAAAGCGTGCCCGCGAGGAAAGACCCGTCTGCGGCAGGATTGGTGAAGGCGTGGCTGGTGTTGCCGTACATCACAACCTGCCAATCGCGAACGCCGGCTGCGCGCATCTCGTTTTCGAAATTCCGTAACGTGGTCGGGCGGCGCGAGCGGATCGTCGGCGCCGGTCAGGACCAGGACACTGGCCTTGACCTTGCCGGCTAAGGCTGGCGCTTTGGTTGCAAGCACACCGTGAAAGCTCACCACGGCCTTGAGATCGGCACCATCGCGCGCCAGTTCAAGCACAACCGAACCGCCGAAGCAGAATCCGATCGCGCAGAGCCGCCCCGCGTCAACTTGTGGCAAGGAGACCAGCGTTGTCAGCGCCGCACGAGCGCGGGCGCGCAGCCTCGCCGGTTCGTTGCGAAGGTCGCCGACCAATCCGCGCATATCCTCAAGGTCTCGCGCCTGCCGGCGATCGCCGAACATATCGGCTGCCAGCACGACGTAACCGAGGCTCGCAACCCGTCGTGCGCGCTCCATAATATGCTCGCCCAGTCCCAGGCCCTCGTGAAAGACCAGCACCCCAGGCCGCTTGCCGCCAGCCGTTTCGTCATAGGCGACATACCCGCGGCAAGTTACTGCGCCGTCGAGGTAGTCGATGTCGTGCGTGCGCATCGGTCTCTCTGTTTTGGTCACGGTGGAGAGTACTGCGCCGGCGCGGCAATTGTCACTTGCTTGCGATCGCTTGTTCTTGCGAACAAGCCGCGTCAGATTGCGCGTCGTACCGACAGGCTAGTTGAAAAATCCCGGTACCGAGGCCGACCGTCCGACAGTGCCCGGCGGGCGCGGTGGGCGTGGCGCGGCTGGTTGCGGCGCCGTTCCTAGTCCGAAGAACTCCTGCACCGGCGTCGAGGCCGGCCGTAGCGGCCGATGCTTTTTTGGCTTTGGCGGCGCGGCTGCGGCCGCAGGCACGGTCCCGTCAGGCGATGCCGACGCCACCGGTGTCTCGCCTTTGGCCTGCTCGCGCCCGACTTCGCGGCGCGGCCACGCGAAGTCGTCGGCGCGGCCGGCGGGCGCCGCCAGCGGCTCGCCCTTTACCAGCGTTCGCGCGGCCAGCGCATCGACCGAGGCCGGTCGCGAGCCGGGTCCGCCCAGTAGCTGATCGGTGCCGACCGATGAGGCCACCAGCGGCATGATCGGTCCTGACAGCGGACGCGGCGCCGGCTGACCCGGCAGCGCATTGGCGTCAGGCGTCGAGGGCTCGGTCGGCAGCGCGATCGGCGCAGAGCGCGTGGCCAAGAGGCGCGTGATCTCGCGCTCGGCATAATGGGCGAGCTTGCGCGCACCGGCCGCGGTGAAGAACACGCCGTCGTAGGACCGCAGCCGGCGCGTCTGGCCCTCGAAGTCGGGACCTTGCTGCAGGAAGCGGCCACCTTCATCGACGAAGCCGTCCCAGACGTCGACATAGGTAATTCCGGCTTTGCCGGCGGCGTCGCGATACAGGGAATTCAGAAACAGCATATCCGCCGTCGCCTTGGTTCCGCGTACGGCGGGCAATCCGACCCATACCACCGGGACGCCCTTGGCTTTCACGACGCCGATCATTTCCTCGATCTTTTTAGTGTAGAGCTCGACCCAGCGCTGCTCGCGAAATTCGTAGACGCCGTTCGGCGAACGCGTGCTTTTCTCCGGCGTGATGATCGGCGGCGCGTCGGCATTGTCGGCGGCGTCATCCGACAGTTCGGTATCGGCGGGCTTGTCGTCCGTCTTCGCCGCAGCGTCCGGCGCGCCGTCAGGCTTCGCAGCGGGTTTGGTATCGGACGATTTTCCGTCCGGTTTGGCGCGCGCGTCTTTTTTAGCCTCGCCTGATTTGACGGCGGGTTCGCGCATCGACACGCGGTCGTGGAGGCCGAGCATGACGACGATGACGTCGGGCTTTTCGGTGGCCAGGATGCCCTTGGCCGCGGCTGGCCAGTCTGCCGGTTCGCCCTTGGGTTGATATTTGATCAGGCCGGAGACTGTCTTGTGCTTGCGGATCACGCCCATGTCCGGCGTTTCCGAATAGGCGCCTTCCAGGCCATACGCGAGCCAGTCGGCCATGCCGTCGCCGAGCACCAATACGTTGCGCTCGGCCGTCGTTTCACGTTTTTCCGGCGCGGGGGCCCGCGAAAAATCCTCGCGCGCGCGCGCCGGCGCGCGCCGTGGCGCCTGCTGCTGGAACGGCTCGAAGACGTCGCTGCCGAACCAGCCGCCGAGCCCGCCGCCGCGCTGCGGCTGTTGCGGCTGCTGCCGCTGCGGCGAGCCGCCGAAGCCAAAATTGAAAAACTGCGCCGATGCCGGTCCGGCGATGCCGAGCAGCAGCACAACCGCGACGGCCAGCGCGATCAGCGGGCCGCCATCGGTGAAGATGCGCAGAAAGGATTTCGGGCTCGGCATGCGCTCTATGCGGTAAAATGAACTTGAGGCAGTCGGTATAGTAGCCGATTTTGGCCGCAAGCGGGCGGCCGTCGGCCCATAAACCGGGCATCGGGCCGCCACGTCAAGGTTGCTGCGACTTCAAGGTTAGCACACCGCCTCCACCGCCGGCCGGTGTTGGTAAGTATCGGGCTTAAAACGGGAAATCAGGCGGTCCAAATGGCCCGCGAGTTCGTTCGTGACCGGCGTCATCGGTAGCCGCAACTCGGGGCTGTCAATCAGGCCGGTCCGCCACAGCCAATATTTCAGCGGAGCCGGCGACGGCTCGCTGAACAAGAGCCGCGGGATGTCCGAAAGCAGCCGCCACGCCGCAGACGCACGCAGTTGATCGCCAGCCAGCATATGTTCCCGGACCTTTGCGAACGCTTCGGTCTCGACATGCGCCGAGGCGAGGATGCCGCCATCGCTGCCGCGCACCAATGCGCCATAGAACAGGGCGTCCTCCCCGGTCAGCACGGCGAAGCCGCGCGGCCGTTTGCGCAACAAGTCCACCGTTTGCAGCGTGTCGCCACAGCAATCCTTGAGCCCGACGATATTGGTGCGTTCGGCGAGGCGCAGCATGGCGTCGTTGCCAAGGTTGACCCCGGTTCGATACGGGATGTTGTAGATCATGATCCGCTGCGCCGTGCCGTCCGCCAGCGCGGCGAAATGCTGCATCAGGCCATCCTGCGACGGGCGCGTGTAATACGGACACGCGATCAGATAGCCGTCGATCGGCCAGTCCGCCGTGTGTCGCAACCACTTCACCATCTTCCGGGTGTCGCTGCCGGACACGCCGAGATAGAGCGGCACACGCAAGCCGAAGTCGCGCTGCGCGGCTGCCGTGACCATCACCAGTTGCTCGATCTCGGCGTTCATCGAGCGTCAGCCCCTCGCCGGTGGTCGCGCCGACGATCAGACCATTGACCGGTTTGCCCGCGTAGTGCCCGATCAGGCGGCGCAGCGACGCTGCGTCGATCCTGTCATCCCGAAACGGGGTGATGAGGGGCAGCCACACGCCGCTGGGCGGCGCAAATTCGGCGGGCATTGACGTGTCTCCTGTTCGAGGCCGGAGACGGAGCGCAACAAAAAACCCCGTCGAAACCGGCGGGGCCATGGACTGATGCAGGTGCGGATCGACTTATCGCGCGCGAACATCTCCGGCCCCAAAACGGGCGCGGTTTTTCATGTTGATGTGAGCGGCGCAAAAAATCATGCGCTTAAAATGCACGCGCAACGCGCCGCTTGTCAAGCGAAGCGAACGCGCACGGTTTGAAAGTATTACCTTCCCCGCAGCCGATCCAGCAGTTCGGATGACGCAAATCCATCCGCCGGCGCGCCGATCGAGGCCTGGAAGCCGCGCAGCGCCTCGCGCGTCATGCCGCCGAGCTGGCCGTCCGGCGTGCCGCGATAGAAGCCGCGCTGCGCCAGGAGTTGCTGCAATTCCAGCCGCTCGGTGCGCGACAATACCCGTTCCTGCCGCGGCCACGGCTGCACAAAAGGCGCGCCGCCGCGCAGGCGGTCCGCAAAATGCCCGATCGCCAGCGCGTAGGCTTCGGCGGGGTTGTATTTCATGATGACGCGGAAGTTCTGCAGCATCAGGAAGCCCGGACCCTCGGCGCCAGCCGGCGCGAGCAGATATGCTTTGTCGGCGGGATGCGGAAACGGCTGACCGGTCGCGCGCTTGAGCCCGAGATGCTCCCATTGCGATGACCGTCATTGCCCGGGCGCGATCCGCCAGCATGTAGTTGAACCCGGTGGGCACCACGACCTCGTAGCCCCAGGTTGAGCCGGGCTGCCAGCCGTCCTTCTTCAGATTGTTGGCGGTGGAGGCGATCAGATCATAGGGGTTATCGACCACGTCGCGGCGGCCGTCGCCGTCGGCATCGACGGCATAGCGCTTGAACGCGGTCGGCATGAACTGCGTCGGGCCGAACGCGCCGGCCCATGAGCCGCGCATCTGATCGGGCCGCAGGTCGCCGCGGTTGAGGATTTCCAGCGTGACCAGAAACTCATCCTTGAAATATTTCTGCCGGCGGCCGACGCAGGCCAGCGTCGCCGTGGAATTCAGCACGCTGCGGTCGCCCATCTGCGTCGAGTAGTTCGACTCGATGCCCCAGATCGAGGCGATGATGTAGCGGTCGACGCCGTAGGCTTTTTCCACCGCGTCGAACTGCGGCTTGTATTTCGCGAGGATCTCGCGGCCCTTCGCCATGCGGTTGTCGTTGACGAGAATATCGAGATATTCCCAGATCGCCTTGGTGAATTCCGGCTGCGAATCCATCAGGTCCATGATCCGCAGATCGGGGCTCAGGCCCGCGGTAAAACGCTGGAAATTCTGCTGCGAAACGCCGCGGCGTGCGGCATCGGGCCACATCGAGGCAACGCAATTGTCGAAATTCGCCGCCGCCTCGCGGATCGCCGACGCGGTCATCAAGGGATGACCGGACGCGCCGTCCTCGCCGCTCCAGGGAAGCGGCGGGGCGTTGGCGCTGGGCGTCGCTGGCTGTGCCTGCGCCGTGGTTGCGGGTGAAGGCACTGACCGCGCGCTGCGATTGCCGGGGTTTAGCGAGCCGGTGATGTTATCGAAGAAATTCTGCAGGCCAGACGATTGCGCCGCCGCATCGCCGGATATCAACGCAAGCGCCAGCGTCAGCGCGACCGCGGTCGCGCAAACCTTCGTCGGCAATGACAATATCGGTCCCATCGCGCGGTATCCATGTCCTCACACGTCCCGTATTTAACAGGCCCTGTTGCGGTTTCCATCCGCTTAACAAAACGAATTTTTGTAGCGATTAAGGCGGCGGCTCTCCCGTGAAGCCCGTGACGACGCCGGAAAACGTAGTTCGGTTTTTCGATTTCGCCGAAAGCTGCTAGGAACCGCCGACGCCGGCTCTCGTTACAGCCATCCCTCGTTCCCGCAAGAAGGCCCCATGAAAATTCGCAAAGCCGTCTTCCCGGTAGCTGGTCTCGGCACCCGCGTCCTGCCCGCCACCAAGGCGATGCCGAAGGAAATGCTGACCATCGTCGACCGCCCGCTGATCCAGTACGTCGTCGACGAAGCCCGGGAAGCCGGCATCGAACATTTCATCTTCGTCACCGGCCGCAACAAGGGCGTGATCGAGGACCACTTCGATCGCATGTTCGAACTCGATGCCACGCTCGAAGCGCGCAACAAGAAGGCCGAGCAGGATTTGCTCGCGCAGTTCCAGCCCGAAGCCGGCGCGATGAGCTTTACGCGGCAGCAGGCGCCGCTCGGCTTGGGCCATGCGGTGTGGTGCGCGCGCGATATCGTCGGCGATGAACCGTTCGCCGTGGTGCTGCCCGATGAACTGGTGCTCAACAAGCCGGGCTGCCTGGCGCAGATGATCGCCGCGGCCAACAAGCTCGGCGAAAAATCCAATGTCATCGCGGTGGAGGAAGTGCCGGCGCATCTCACGCATCAATATGGCATCTGCGGCGTCGGCAAGCGCGACGGCTCGATGTTCGAGGTCGCGGGCATGGTCGAGAAGCCGCCGCAGGGCACCGCGCCGTCGAACCTCTCGATCACCGGGCGCTATATCCTGCAGCCGGAGATCTTCAAGATTTTGGAGACGCAGGAGCGTGGCGCCGGCGGCGAGATCCAGCTTACCGATGCGATGATCGGTCTTTCGAAGACGCAAAAATTCTACGGCGTGGAATTCGAAGGCGAGCGGCACGATTGCGGCTCCAAGGCCGGCTTCCTGCGCGCCAACATCGCCTACGGCATGGCGCGCCCCGAATTGCGCGAGGGCCTGCGCGAAGAGATGGCGCGGCATTTGAAGAAGTAGCGCGCGACGGCAGGCGCAGCGCGGTTGACATCGCGTTTGCCCGGAGTAGCCTTTCGTCAAGCAGCGAACAAAACAACGTTGTGGGACAAGGAGAAGCGCCATGAGGGTCGCGATCCGACAGCTTCATCCGCACTTCGTCGGCGAGGTCACAGGCGTCGACCTCACCAAGCCACTCACCGCGCAGGAAGCGCGCGCGATCGAAGACGGCATGGACCGCTACGCCGTGCTGGTGTTTCACGGCCAAGACATCACGGACGAACAGCAGCAGGCGTTCGCGCGCAATTTCGGCGAGCGCGAAAATCCGCGCGGCGGCACCGTCGCCAAGGCCGAGGATGCGCGGCTCACCAGCGGCCTCAACGACGTCTCTAATCTTGGCAAGGACGGCAAGCCGCTGCCGCGCGACAACCGCACGCATCTGTTCAATCTCGGCAATTGCCTGTGGCATTCCGACAGTTCGTTCCGGCCGATCCCGGCAAAATTCTCGTTGCTATCGGCGCGCATCGTCAATCCCAACGGCGGCAACACCGAATTCGCCGACATGCGCGCGGCCTATGACGCGCTCGATGACGACACCAAGACCGAGATCGAGGACATGGTCTGCGAGCATTCGCTGATGGTGTCGCGCGGCTCGCTCGGGTTCGTCGACTACACCGACGAAGAGAAGGAAATGTTCAAGCCGGTGCGCCAGCGCCTGGTGCGTACGCATCCGGCGCATGGCCGCAAATCGCTGTATCTGTCGTCGCATGCCGGCAGCATTGTCGGCATGAGCGTGCCGGAAGCGCGCGTGCTGTTGCGTGACCTCAACGAGCACGCTACGCGGCCGGAATTCGTCTACGTCCACCAATGGACGCTGCATGATCTTGTCATGTGGGACAACCGGCAGACCATGCACCGCGTGCGGCGCTATGATCAGTCGCAGCCGCGCGACATGCGCCGCGCTACCGTCGCCGGCACAGTGCCCACCGTCGCGCAGCAGGCGGCGGAGTAGCTGCTTCGACGACAGACCAAGAGCTTACAACTGAAATCCGGCGTTCTCGCGGAGGCGTACTATGGCGTGGGTTTTGTTAGGTATCGCCGGCTTGTTCGAGACGGCATGGGCGATCGGACTGAAATACAGCGACGGCTTCTCGAAGCTGGTGCCGTCGGTGCTGACGGTCGGAGCCATGGCGGCGAGTATCGTCCTGCTCTCGCTCGCGCTCAAATCGCTGCCGGTTGGCACAGCCTACGCGGTCTGGACCGGGATCGGCGCGGCGGGGACTGCGGTGCTGGGCATGTATCTTTTTGCGGAGCCGGTGACGGCGCTTCGGCTTGGAAGCATCGCGCTTGTTATCGCGGGAATCGCCGGCCTCAAGCTGACGGCGTAGGTCGCAGAGCGGGCCTCCCGTACGCGATATTCAAAAATAGCTTTGCAGCGTACCGCGGCGGCGGACATCGAGCGTGGCGCAATGGAACGCGCCGCCGAACGCCGCATAGTGCAGGAACGGACAAGGGATCGGCTCGAACCCCCACTGCTCCATCGCGCGCATCATGTTGGTGTGATGCGGATCGACGATGACGCGCTTCTCGTCGATCATCAGGATGTTCATGCTGAGCCACTTGCCGCACAGCGACGTGACGTTGAGCACGCGGTCGGTAATCGGATTGGGTTCCGGCGCGACCAGGATGTCCCACTTTTTCAGAATATCGGGGAGGCGATCGGGATCGAGGTATTCCGGATTGATCAAGAGCTTGCCGGGCCCGAGCGGAAGAATCGTGGTGTCGATGTGCATCGGATTCGGGCAGCGGCTCTCGATCTCGTGGATGCGATAGGTGTCGCCGAGATGCCGGCGCAGCCATTCGATTCCCGACGCATTGGTGACGTTGCTGCGCGTGACGAAAAGATCCGTTCCACAACGAAAGAAGTCGGCGGCGTCGAACACCGGCTCGAATTCGGTGAGAATGTAGCGCATCGGCCCGCCCTTTTCCGGCAGCTTGAAATCCGGATCGAACAGTTCGTCGGTGAGCTGCGGCCGGGGCGCCGCCGTCCAGCGCGCGCCGCGATGGAAATAATCCTTGAGGATCGGCCGGTAGGAATGCGTCTCGAAATAACGGCACGGCCACGCCATCGGCGTTTCGATGATTTCGTCGCCGATCACGAGCATGCTGTCGCGCGGACAGGTGTTGCAGAAGCCGCGCGAAGACCAGTCCGGCGTGCTGAACTTCTTCTTGTGATTGATGGCGTCCGGCCGCGTGACCGTGATGCCGAGCGACTCCAATAGCGTGATGAACCCGTCGAGTTCGCGCTGCGCCGGCGCAAGCATGAGTTGGGGATAGCGGAAACCCGCGGTGATGGTTTGTCCCCACGCCGCCATGCCCGGGATGTTGCAGGTCACAACGGGATGGCTGGACGGAATGACGGAACCTTCCAGACGCCCGACGATGATCTCTTCCAGCGGGTCCCACTCGTTGTGCGAGCTTACGGGCGAGACGAGGCTTTGCGGCACTATGTCGGATCCATGCGCATGAACCTTTATGTCCAGCGGTCCGATCGGTCGGTTCATAAGTATTCCCTGTGAAATTGTTTAATAAAGCGGAGCAACAAGTTTCAACGCGCACGTTAGTTGCAAATGAGCTTGAAGTCGGGCGCAAATGGTCGCATTGGCCGCTGGCGAGCAGCGCAGGTTATCTTGCTGCTGACGTAGCTCGCTCACACCTGCCGTCTAGACTTCAGGGGTTGGGACTTGGCTCCGCCGCTGCCGGCATCTGCGAGCGCCGGACGCGCTCGCGGTGTGCGGTGTAAAGTCCGCTGGCGACGATGAATATGGAGCCGACGACGGTCCAGCTATCCGGTATCTCCCCAAAGACCATGAAGCCAAGGATGCTGACCCACAGCAGTTGCGTGTAGGAAAACGGGGCCAGCACCGAGGCATCGGCGTACCGGAACGCCAGCACGACGATCCATTGACCAGCCGTCGACGCTACGCCGATGAAAATTCCGAAAAGAACATCGTTCCAGCTTGGCGTCACCCAGACGAATGGCACCAACGCCGATACGATGCACACGCCGCTGATGGCCGAGTAGGTCATGATGGTGATCGAGGATTCCTTGCCGCTCATCATGCGTGTCATGATCAGCGTGCAAGCCCAGCACAATGCCGACACCAGCGGAAAGAATGCGGCGGGATGAAAAGCGCCGCTGCCCGGACGCAGGATGATCACCACCCCCACAAGCCCGACCGCCGTCGCCAGCCAGCGCCGGACGCCGACTTTCTCACCGAGAAAAGCGATCGAAAGCGCGGTGACAAAAAGCGGCGAGACGAACCCTGTCGCCGACGCCTCCGCGATAGGAAGAAAGCGCAATCCGGAAATGAAGAACAGCGAAGAGCCGAGCAACGCCATTCCGCGCAAGACCTGCAAGCCGATACGTTCGGAATGCATCGCGTAGAGCGGCGATCGCGGCACCATCGCCGGAATCATGATTGACGCGAACACTACAAACCGGATCCACGCGATCTCGATGGATGGAAGGGTTGCCGACAGATATTTCGCGGTGACGTCAGAGCATCCGAGAAACACGGTCGACAACAGAATCAGCGCGATGCCGCGAAACGGCCGATCGGCACGGGCCGGTGCGGAGCGTCGGGTCTCGGTCAATACGGGGGAGTCGGTCGTCAACGGAAGGCCGGCGCTGGATGTTCGGAAATCAGCTCTCGGAGGAATCGCGAGGCCATATCGACGAAACGACAGATCGGCCGACGCGACAAGCCCGGAAAACGGGACGCGGATATGCGCTGAAAGGTGCGGCGGCTTGCCGCGTTAGCGTCACAGCATCGGCAGCCCGCGCGGCTTGGCCCCGCGCGGAAACGCTTTGTCCAGCGCGGCAATCTCGCTGTCGCTTAACGTCATCCGGCCCGCGGCGGCATTGTCGGCCGCATGAGCCGCGCTCCCGGCCTTCGGAATTGCAAACACGGACGGCCTGCGGGTGAGAAACGCCAGTGCGACCTGACGCGGCGTCGCGTTGTGCGCGTCCGCGATTTTTTGCAGGATTTTTCCAGCGCCCGATCGCGGATCGGGGAAATCATCGTGGCCGAACGGCGAATAGGCGACCACCGCGACGCCGTGCGCTTCGCACCATGGAATGACCGCGTGTTCGATCGCACGCTCCTGCAGGTGATAGAGCACCTGATTGCAAGCGATCTTGCCTTCACCGGCAACATCAAGCAGTTCGTCGAGATCGTCCGTATCGAAATTGCTGACGCCCCATGAACGGATTTTTCCGGCGCGACCAGTTCATCGAATGCGGCGACGGTTTCCTGCAGCGGATACGATCCACGCCAATGCAGCAGGTAGCAGTCGAGGCGATCCGTCTTCAGCCGTTTCAGCGAACGCTCGCAAGCCGCGATCGTGCCGCGCCGCGATGCATTGCTCGGCAACACTTTCGAGACCAGAAAAATATCGTCGCGCCTGTCAGCAATGGCTTCGGCAACCACCAGCTCGGCGTCGCCATACATCTCGGCGGTGTCGATGTGGGTCATGCCGAGATCGATGCCGCGGCGAAGCGCGGCGACCGCAGCCGCGCGGTCTCCGCGATCGATGTACCAGGTGCCCTGCCCGATCACCGATACGTCGGGTCCGTTCGACCCGAATTGATTGTGTTTCACGGGCGCCTCGAATCAAGTCCGCCGATATCGGCGACCAGCACCGTACCCGTGACCGATTCGGTGATGTAAAGCCGGTCGCGATTGGCGCCCCCGATCGCAACATTGGTGCAGCTTGGACCGGCGCACGATTTGATGCGCGCGATCAATTCGCCGTTCGGCGCAAATACAAACACGTGGCCGAGCGACGCATGCGCGACGAACAGCCGGCCTGAGCCGTCCATCGTCATGCCATCGGGGCCGCTGGTGCCGAACATCGAACAGAAACGGCCGACCTTCGCCACGCCGCCATCGCGCATCAGCGGCATGCGCCACACTGCATTGTCGCGGGTCATCGCCACGAACAGCACGGTCTCGTTGGGATCGAGCACGAGGCCGTTCGGGCTGACGCCGGTGTTCAACAGGCAATCCAGGCGCCCATCGGCCGCAAGCCGATATACCCTGCCGGTCGGATCGTGCAGTCCGGTTTGGCCCTGATCGGTGAAATAGATGTCGCCATTCGAAGCGATGTGAAGATCGTTGCAGCCCTTGAAGGATTCCGAATTGCGCGCGGTCAGCACCGGCAGCATTTTTGCCGCGCTCGGCATCGAGCTGCATGATGCCATGCTTGTAGTCGGCGACGAGAATGCGGCCGTCGGGATGAATCTTCAGGCCATTGGGCCAGCCGTCATATTCAATGACGAGCGTCCATGCGCCGTCCGGCGCGATCCGAAAGATACGTCCGAACGGGATGTCGACGATGTAGAGATTGCCGTCGGCATCGAAGGACGGTCCTTCGATGAAGCAATCGGTCGGCTGGCCGGGCCGGTTGGCGTCGGCCCAGCTCGACCGCACGCCCTTGCGGCGAAACTGGTCCGGCATTGCCGAAAATATTTCGGTCTCGATCAGCAATGGCGGGCGGTCGAGATACAGCATCGCGTGGTTCGCCTCGAAATGATCCGCAACCATAATGAGCCCATCCGCGGCGTCGACCAATCCCTCAGTGTGAAGCGCCGCACAATAATTGTGCAGAAGCTGATCCAATAATCGTACGGGCGAACATGCTGGGCATCGGCATGGCTTTTAAAGCAAGCGGCAAGGCGCGAAAGCCAAGTTTTGCGGCACTTCAATTGAGCGCCTTCCATGGCTGGCATGTCGATTGCTTTGATTTGGTGCAGTCGAACTGACCCACTACCCAGAGCCCCGAGATAGCGCCGCCCCGTGCTGTCTTGGTCTGCTGCGCGCAATCAAAGGAGTCGCAATGGCCTACCTCGCACCTTCCGAATTCGTCGCCAAAATGGTCGATGCAGGAGAATCAAAAATCTTCATGTCCACGCGGGACACTATCATCCGCGCCTACATGGCCGGAGCGATTCTGGCGCTGGCCGCCTGGTTTGCCGTCACCATCAACGTCAACACCGGCCAACCGATCGTCGGCGCGCTGCTGTTTCCGGTCGGGTTTTGCATGCTTTACCTGCTGGGATTCGATCTGCTGACGGGCGTGTTCGTCCTCTCGCCTCTCGCCTTGCTTGCCAAGCGGCCCGGCGTGACCATGGCCGGCGTTCTGAGAAACTGGGGACTGGTTTTCATCGGCAATTTTGGCGGCGCCCTCACGGTGGCCTTCATGATGGCGTTCGTGACGACATTCGGATTCACGCAGGAGCCGGATAAGGTCGGCATGGCGATCGGCAACATCGGTGAAGCCCGAACGCTCGGCTACGCTTCGCATGGCGCTGCCGGCATGGCGACGTTGTTCATCCGCGGCATGCTGTGCAACTGGATGGTTTCGACCGGCGTCGTCGGCGCCATGATCTCGACCACGGTGCCTGGCAAGGTTATCGCGATGTGGATGCCGATCCTGGTGTTCTTCTACATGGTGTTCGAGCATTCGGTCGTGAACATGTTCCTGTTTCCATCGGGGCTGATGCTGCATGCCAAATTCTCGATCATGGATTATTTGATCTGGAACGAAATTCCGACGGTGCTTGGTAACCTCGTCGGCGGCCTCGCCTTCACCGGCCTGACGCTGTATGCCACCCACGTCATGACGGCGCCGAAGCGCGATCTGAAGGTCGCGACGCCGCGGCGCGTCGCGGCCTGATTTCGGGTTACTTCCAACTCAGGTACAATAAGGGCCTTACCCTCACACAGGGTGAGGCCCTTTTCTTTTGGCATTCGGAATGTCGCGCGAACTACGGATATCGGTCGGGCAGCATTCCGACAAAGGCCGCAAGGAAATCAATCAGGATTTCCACGGCGTTTTGATTCCGAACGAACCGCTGCTGAGCACCAAGGGAATTGCGGTTCTTCTATCGGACGGAATCAGCAGCAGCGACGTCAGCCAGGAGGCAGCTGAGTCCGCCGTCAAAAGTTTTCTGACCGACTACTACTGCACCTCGGAATCGTGGACCGTCAAAATGTCGGCGCAGCGTGTCATTGCGGCCACCAATGCGTGGCTGCATGCGCAGACGCGCCGAAGCGACTACCGCTACGAAAAGGACAGGGGTTACGTCTGCACCCTGAGCGCACTTGTGATCAGGGGCACGACCGCGCACGTCTTTCACGTCGGCGATTGCCGGATTTACCGGGTGGCCGGAAGGACGCTTGAACAACTGACAAATGATCATCGCGTCGTGGTCTCATCGCAGCAGTCCTACCTCGGGCGCGCGCTGGGCATCAATCCGGAGGTCGAGATCGACTATCAGTCCTTTCAGATAGACCAAGGCGACACGTTTTTTCTGGCGACTGATGGCGCCTATGAATTTGTCAGCACCCGCTTCGTTGCCGACACGATCCTACAAGGTGGTGGGGATCTGGAGGCGGCCGCCAAAACCATCGTCGCGGAAGCCTACCGCAGAGGCAGCCAGGACAATCTGACGGTCCAGATCGTTCGCATCGATCAATTGCCGGATGGACGGGCGGACGATGTTTTCGGAAGCGTATCGGAATTGCCGCCCCCTCCTCTGCTGGAAGCGCGGATGCACTTCGATGGATATCGCATCGTTCGCGAATTGCATGCCAGCAACCGCAGCCACATCTATCTGGCCACGGATATCGAGAGCGATATGCCGGTTGCCCTAAAAATCCCATCGATCGATTTGCGTGACGACCCTGCCTACCTCCGGCGATTCCTGATGGAAGAATGGGTAGCCCGCAGGATCGACAGCCCGAACGTATTGAAACCTTGTTCGCCCTCACGAAAGCGCAACTACCTTTACGTCGCCACCGAATTCATCGAGGGACAAACGCTGACGCAATGGATGATCGATCATCCAAAGCCCGATCTGGAGACGATGCGCGGCATCGTCGAGCAAATCGCGAAGGGTTTGCGCGCGTTCCACCGCAAGGAAATGCTGCATCAGGATGTCAGACCCGACAACATCATGATCGATAAAACGGGAACGGTGAAAATCATCGATTTTGGCTCGACCAAAATCGAAGGCGTTGCCGAAACTGCGGCATCCGGAGAGCGCCCCGATATCCTCGGCACCCTGCAATACACCGCGCCCGAATATTTTCAGGGAGAAAACGGCAGCGCGCGTTCCGACATGTTCTCGCTGGGCGTGATTGCGTATCAGATGCTGACGGGGCGGCTGCCCTATGGCTCCCAAATCGCCAGGGCGCGGACGAAATCACAATTCAAAAAATTGGCGTATCGCTCCGCACGCGACGGCAACCCGGAAATCCCCGCATGGATCGATGGCGCGCTGCGCAAAGTCGTGCATCCGGAGCCGTCCCAGCGTTACGACAGTCTGTCGGAATTCACGTTCGATCTTCGTCACGCCAACGCCAGATATTCCGCCGCGACGCCTCTCATCGAGCGCAATCCGCTGCTGTTCTGGAAGCTTGCGACAGCGATCCTCGCAATCGTTTGTTTGGTATTGCTCGCCGTCCTGCACGGGGGCCGTCACTAGGACGCGACGGAAAATCCCTCAGGCATCTTCCTTTTCGGCCGCCATCATCGGCTTCGGCGCATTGCCTTCACCGGGCTTCATGCGGAAATCATACGTCATGAGATGCCAGGGGCCGCCGGCCTGTTTGCCGTCAGGCATCATCGCATCGTTACGTTTTTCGATCTTGGAAATCAGGTCGTCCTTGACGCCGAACACCACGTCGGAATCCAGATATTTGTCGCCTTCGATGAAGACATGGGTGATCAGCGGTTCATATCCGGGAGCGTCGACCAGAAAATGCACATGCGCCGGACGCATTGCATGACGCCGGGTTTGCACGATCATCTCGCCGACCGGACCGTCGGTCGGAATCGGATAGCTGCAGGGCAGGATGGTCCGGAAGAAAAATCGCCCGTCGGCATCCGTGATAAAGCGCGCCCGCGATGATGGTCCCTGCGTCTCGTAGGAAGGCTTTTGCGAAGTCGTAAAACCCGTCATCGTCGGCATGCCAGACGTCGACCGGCACGCCGGCGAGCGGCTTGCCTTTGAGGTCGGTGACGCGGCTTTGCACGAACATCCGCTCGCCATCGAGCTCTGGCGAAATATCCGCGCCATGCGGCATCGCCTTGTGCTCGCCGACATAGAACGGGCCGAGCACTGTGGTCTCGGTGGCGCCTTCGCGCTGGCGATGGTTCACCGCATCGACCAGCATCGAAACGCCCATGACGTCAGAAAGCAGAATGAACTCCTGCCGGGTTGGCGTACATTTTTGTCCCGTGCGGGTCAGGAAATCGATCGCATAGCCCCATTCGTCGAACGTCAAATCGGTTTTGCGGACGAACTCGTGCAGCGACTTCACCAGTTCTTCCATCAGGAACTTGACCCGCGGGTCTGGCGTCTCCTCGAAGCTGCGGATCACGGCGTCGGTCAGTTGGCGTATCGTTGAATTGGGTCATTGAGGCATCCTGCATGAATTTTTGCTTTGAGCGATGGTACACCGGACCGCCGGTGGTGATAAGCGTTACCCTCATTGGAATGCGAACACTTTTCGGCTATCAGAAGCGCCTCTCGACCGACCTGGAGTGAGCCCGATGTTAGCCCCTACCCCCGCATCGCCGGAAGCCGCCGGCATGTCCGGGAAAGCCTTCGATCGGATCGAGGATCATCTGAAGCGCCGGTATATCGACACGGGCCGCTTTCCGGGAACGCAGCTTGTCGTGTTCCGCCGCGGCAATGTCGTTCACAGCGCCGTGCAGGGTTTTGCCGATCTTGAGCGCAAGGCGCCGCTGAAAGACGACACCATCTTCCGCATTTATTCGATGACCAAGCCGATCACGTCGGTGGCTTTCATGATGCTGCTGGAAGAAGGCCGCGTCGCGCTCGACGAGCCGGTTCACAAATATATTCCGGAATGGAAAAATCTGGGCGTGTTTCAGGCCGGGATTGCACCCGCGTTTTTGACCAAGCCTCCCGCGCGGCCGATGCAGATCGTCGATCTGTTGCGGCATACGTCCGGACTGACCTACGGCTTTCAGTCCCGCTCCAACGTCGACGCCGCTTATCGCGCAGGGAAAATCGGCGAAGTCGAAAAATCGGGAACGTTGCGCTCGATGATCGAGGATCTGGCGAAAATCCCGCTGGAGTTTTCGCCGGGCGATGCCTGGAATTATTCGGTCTCGACCGATGTAGTGGGTTATCTCATCGAAAAAATCAGCGGCAAGCCGTTCGAACAATTCCTGAAGGAACGTATCTTCGATCCGCTGGGTATGGACGACACCGACTTCTTCGTTCCGGCCGAAAAGGCGCATCGCTTCGCCGCCTGTTACAATGCCGATCCCGGCGGCCTGATGTCGTTCCAGGCGGCTGAGAAAAAGGGCGGCCTTGAGCTGCAGGACGATCCCACCACGAGTTCGTTTCTCGAACGGCCATCCTTCATCTCCGGCGGCGGCGGACTTATGTTCGACCGCGGCGGACTACCTGACCTTCTGCCGCGCGCTGCTCAACGGCGGCGAACTCGGCGGGGTCAGGCTTATCGGCCCGAAGACGTTGAGGTTGATGACCTCAAACCATCTGCCGGGCGGGCGCGATTTGCCGGCGATGTCGCGATCGATGTTCGCCGAGGCGACCTACAATGGCATCGGCTTCGGACTTGGCTTCGCGGTCACGATGGATCCGGCGCAAACGCTGCTTCCCGGCAGCCCCGGCGAATATAACTGGGGCGGCGCGGCGACGACATCGTTCTGGATCGATCCCGCGGAAGAACTGATCGCCATCTTCATGACGCAGGTGCTGCCGTCGAGCGCCTATCCGGTGCGGCGGGAGTTGCGCGCCATGATCTACGGGGGGATCACGGACAGCAATCTGTAGGATCTTCAATAATTCTTCAGCCGCGCCAGTTGGTCGGCGTGGAAATTGCTGTCGCCGAATAGTTCCTGGCAGACCCGCGCGCGCTTCATGAAGAAGCCGATGTCGAACTGGTCGGTCATGCCCATGCCGCCATGCATCTGCACGCCTTCCTGCACCGCGAGCGTCGCGGTCGACCCGGCGCGCGCCTTGGCCACTGCCACCGCGGCACCGGCGCTATCGAAATCCGCGTCGAGCGTCTGCAGCGCTTTCAGAACCGCGGCGCGGGTGATTTCGATCTCGACATAGAGATGCGCGGCGCGGTGCTGCAGCGCCTGAAACTCGCCGATCAGCTTGCCGAACTGCTTGCGCTCCTTGAGATAGCCGACGGTGCGGCCGAAGACCTCCTCGCTGACGCCAACCATTTCGGACGCCACCGCGCCGCGTCCGATGTTCAAGATACCTTCCAGTAGCGCGCCGCCATTGTCGATTTCTCCGAGCACGCTGTCGGCATTGACCTCGACATTGTCGAACACGATGCGCGCGGCGTTGTGTGAATCCACCATCGCGGTGCGCTCGGTCTCAAGCCCCTTTGATTTCGGATCGACAAGGAACAGCGTCAGGCCGTCGCGCTCGCCGGCGGCGCCCGCGGTGCGCGCCGCGACGATCAAAAGATCGGCGGTATGACCGTCCACGACGAAGGCTTTTGCGCCGTTGAGCCTGAACCCGTTGCCCGAACGCACCGCCTGCATTCTGGTCTGCAGCGGACGATGTTTCGCGCCTTCGTCGACAGCCAGCGCCGCAAGCAAAGAACCGTCGGCGATCTTCGGAAGATATTCTGATTTTTGCGCAGCGCTGCCGCCGCGCGACAGCGCCGACGCCGCGAGCACCGCGGTAGAAAGAAAAGGCGACGGCATTAATGTGCGGCCAATTTCTTCCATCACCACGCCGGCCTCGACGCAACCGAGACCGCTGCCGCCGAATTCATCGGATACCAGCAGTCCGGAAAATCCCATCTCGGCGAAGCTGCGCCACAGATCGCGAGAGAAGCCAGTGGCGTCCTTCGAAGTCGCGAAGCTGCCGCAGATGCGATACCGGCGCCTTGTCGCCGATAAGACCGCGAGCGCTGTCGCGCAGCATGGACTGTTCTTCATTGAGAACGAGGGGCATTAAAGTCTAAGCCCCCGGCAGATCGAGGATGCGTTTGGCGACGATGCCCAGCATCACCTCGCTGGTGCCGCCTTCGATCGAGTTCGCCTTGGTGCGCAGCCATGCGCGCGGGCGCGCGCCGCCCTTCGAGCGCTCGCTCTCCCATTCCAGCGCATCGGCGCCGCCGGCCGACATCAGGATTTCGTAGCGGCGCTTGTTCAACTCGGTGCCGTAATATTTCATCGCCGACGAGAATGCGGGGTGCGACTGGCCGGCCTTGGCCAGATCGACCGCGCGTTCTGCGGCGCATGCCAGCGCCGCCTCGTCGATCTCGAAGGTCGCGATTTGTCCGCGCAGCATCGGATCTTCGAGGCGGCCCTGTTCGTCTGACCCGACGGAATCGGCGGCGACCTGCCCCAGCGGCCGCCCGACGCCGCGTTCGCCCAGGCCGGAAATCATCCCGCGCTCGTGCTGCAGCAGGTATTTCGCGACATCCCAGCCGCGATTGATCGTGCCGACCAGATTGGCCTTGGGCACCCGCACATTGTCGAAGAACGTCTCACAGAACGGCGACCGTCCCGAGATCAAAAGAATGGGTTTGGTCGAGACGCCCGGCGAGGCCATGTCGAACAGAATGAAGCTGATGCCGTCATGCTTCTTCGCCGAAAAGTCGGTGCGCACCAGGCAGAAAATCCAGTCTGCGAAATTCGCGTAGGAGGTCCAGATCTTCTGGCCGTTGATGATGAAATCGTCGCCATCGCTTTCGGCGCGCGTCTGCAAGGAAGCGAGATCCGAGCCGGCGTTCGGCTCGGAATAGCCCTGACACCAGCGGATCAGCCCGGCGGCGATCTTCGGCAGATATTCTTTCTTCTGCGCGTCGGTGCCGTATTTCAGCAGCGCCGGCCCCAACATCCAGATGCCGAAGCTCGACAGCGGCGAGCGCGCGCCGATCGCGGCCATCTCTTCGCGCAGCACCTTGAATTCGGCGCCATCGAGGCCACCACCGCCATATTGCTTGGGCCAATCGGGCACGGTCCAGCCCTTGTCGCGCATGCGCTCGAACCAGATGCGCTGCGGCTCCGACGAGAATTTGGTGTTGCGGCCGCCCCAGAAGGTGTCCTCCTCAGAAGTCATCGGCCGCCGCATCTCCTGCGGGCAATTCGCCTCCAGCCAAATGCGGGTTTCACGGCGGAATTGATCGAGATCTGGCATCGGCGTTTCCATCACGGCATTATGTTGAGCGGACATTAGTCGTCACGTCATGAAATTCAACACATCTCTGGTGCCGCACCGTTGCGGGATAGGATACGCTGCACTCACAGTCGCCACGCGCGCCGCAACGACACAAAAGCAAGAGGAAACAAAATGCGCCTGAAGCTGCTTTCGCCCAGCGAAATGAACGAAGATCAAAAATCGACCTACGATGAATCGATCGCCAGTAAGCGCGGCAGCCCGCCGCCGCCGATGATGGCGTGGCTGAACAGCCCGGAGATGGCCAAACACGCCACGCGGCTCGGCGCTGTCCTGCGCTTCGACACCTCGTTTCCGGCGAAGCTGTCCGAGATCGCGATCCTGGTGACGGCGCGGCATTGGACCTCGCATTACGAATGGTACGCGCACAAACGGCTGGCGTTGAAGGGCGGCATGGATGCGAAGATCATCGAAGACATCCGATGCCGACGCACGCCGAAATTCGACGATCCCAAGGCGCAGATGATTTACGATGTCGCCAAGTCGCTGCACGAGGGCCACGGCCTCGCCAAGCCACTGTATGACGAGGCGGTAAAATTGCTCGGCGAGCGCGGCATCGTCGAGATCATCGGTCTCTGCGGGTATTACACGATGGTGTCGATGACGCTGAACACGTTCGAGTTCGAATTGCCGGACGGCGAGGTTTCGGAACTGGCGGAGTAGAAAGAATAAGCGTCATTCCGGGCTGGCACTCCGCGGATGCCGCGATTCTTCAGCGAGGGGATGGATTCCGGGTCAGGCCCGGAATGACGTCATATTGGAGGATCGCATGCCGGGCCAATCAAATCCCATCATCGCCGGCACCCGCATCGGACATGTTCACCTCAAAGTGGCGGACCTCGATCGCGCGCTCGGATTTTATTGCGGCGTGCTCGGCTTCGAGGTGACGCAGCGTTATGGCGACCAGGCCGCGTTTATTTCGGCGGGCGGTTATCACCACCACATCGGGCTCAACACCTGGGAGAGCAAGGGCGGCCATCCGCCGGCGCCCGGCACCACCGGACTTTTTCACACCGCGATATTGTATCCGACCCGCGCCGCGCTAGCGGATGCGCTGCATCGCGTGATGCAGGCCGGAATACATCTCGATGGCGCGAGCGATCACGGCGTCAGCGAGGCGCTTTATCTGCGCGATCCCGACGAGAACGGCGTTGAGCTTTACAGGGATCGTCCGGGGGCAGAATGGCCGCGCCACCCCGATGGATCGCTGGCGATGTTCACGCGCAAGCTCGATCTCGAGGACCTCATGCGCGCCCGCGAACCATGATCAGCACCGCGGCCATCAGTTCAAGACCGATGCATCCGTAAAATGGCAGCGTGTAGCTGCCCGAGGCATCGCGCAGCAGGCCGATGATCCCCGGACCGAAGGCATAGGTTATCTGCGTGATCGCGGTGATGAGGCTGACCAGCACACCAAACGAGCGCGGATCGAACTCGCGCTGCACGATCAGCGCCGGCAGCGTGATGAGATTGCCGACGGAAAATCCGAACAGCGCGCAGGCCGCGAACAGCAACGCTTCGTTGCGCGAATTGATGATGATCGCCAGCGCCAAGGCCTGGCTTGCAAAGGAGATCGCCGACGCGAGCCGCTGGTTCAGCCGGTCGATCACCGTTGAGAACAGCAGCCGGCCCACCACCGCCATCGCCGTCAACAGTGCGACGGCGACAGCCGCGCGTTCGCGGCCGATAACGGGATCCAGAAACGAAATCAGATGAACAATGAAGCCGACCTGCGCGAACAGCACCAGCGCGAACGCGCCGGATACGGTCAGAAACGAGACGTCGCGAAACGCCTGCGCGCGGATGCGCGTCGCCGATGGCGCATCGGCCGCCGAACCCGTCACGACAATGCCGCGATCGGGAGGTCGCCCCACGAAGACAAGTATGACAGGGATCAGCAGCACGATCGTGACGATAGCGGCGGCCATCATCGCGCCGGAAAAGTCGAAACGTCCGATCGCTGCCACCATCAGCGGCACGCCGACAATGCCGCCAAAGCTCGCGCCGTTTAATGCCAGGCTAATCGCCATGCCGCGCCTGGCGTTGAACCACAGGCCGAGCGTGTTGGTGATCATGCCGAGGCTGGTGCCGGCCCAGCCGAATGCGAGCAGCGCATTGACGGCATAAAGCTGCCAGGGCGAGCTTATCTGTCCGATCAGCGCAGTGGCCGCCGCCATCGCCAGCACGCCGGCTATGAGGCAATTGCGCGGGCCGAATGAGCGAATGGCTTCGCTGACAAAGGCGACCAGCAGCGCGCCGAAAAGATAGAAAAATGTCGTCGCCGTCGAAATCAGCGACGTCGGCCAGCCATGCACCCGATGCAGTTCGGCGACATAGACGCTCTGGCCGTAGAAACCCATCGCCCAGCCGAACGTCGCCACCAGGAAACAAACGGCGACGATGCGCCAGCCCTCGTACCGGATCGACGTTTCGTCGATGGGCGCGCCGCGCGGATCATTCACGATTGCCTCGGCCCAAATTCAAAATCATCATGCCCGCCCCTTGTGCCGGGCGCCCGCGTTTCATGGTGATTATCAGATCGCACGGCCAAATGCTTCGACGCCACCCGAAACGTGGCAATCTGCGGTTTTTAACTTTTTCGGGCTGGCTCGTAGAAAAATCGCTCGCGGAAAATCTTGTCGCCGCGCCACTCCTGCAGCGCGATCTCGTCGACGCGATGCACTTTGCCCGACTGACTGGTAAGCTCGAATATCCAGTGGATCGCCACATGGTCGCCTTCGACCACGGAAGTCATGGCCTTCGAGTAGACGTTGGTAGCTCGCGCAAGAATGCCGCGCTCGTGCGCCACCAGCACATCACGGCCGACGCGCGGCGGCGCGGCGTTCTCCTGCATGCTGGCATCGTCGGCATAATAGCGTTCGATGGCGCCGGCGTGATCGCCGCTTTCGACGATGGCAATGAATTCATCCACCTTGGCGCGTGACGGCATCAGACCTCCGTGAAGAAACGTTTCAAATGCTCGGCTCCGGAAATTCATCCACGACCTGCAACCGTCGCCGCCGTTTGGCAAATGAAGCAACGCTCAGCACCGCTAGGCCCACCAGCACCGGCGGAAACACCACGATGTTGACCGCGGACCAGCCGTAATTCGCCAGCAATTGCCCCGACGAAAACGACCCCAGCGCCATCACGCCGAACACCAGAAAATCATTGAACGCCTGCACCTTGTTGCGCTCCTGCGGCCGGTGCGTTTCCAGCACCAGCGCGGATGCGCCGACAAAACTGAAATTCCAGCCGACGCCGAGCACGATCAGCGTCGCCCAGAAATGCAGCGCGGTAATGCCGGATAACCCAATCGCCGCAGCGGCGGCCTCCAGCAACAAGCCCAGCGCAACGATCTTCGGCGCGCCGAAACGCGCGATCAGCGTGCCCGTGAAGAAGCTCGGGCCGTACATCGCCACGATGTGCCATTGAATGCCGAAATTCGAATCGCTGACGCTCAACCCGCACATTTTCATCGCCAGCGGCGCCGAGGTCATGACGAGGTTCATGATCGGATAGGAAATGACGCCGCAAAGCGCCGCCGCGATGAACCGCGGCTGCCGCGCGATCTGTAACAGCGGACGGCCACGATGAAGATCGGCTGCCGCGGGTTTGGGCGCATCCACGCCCGCCAGCACCGCCATCGCGACCAGCGCCACCACTGACTGCGCCAGAAAGCTTGCTGCGAACAGGTAAGGTGGCCAGATATCCATGGTCCACTGCACAAGTTGTGGCCCGAACACGCCGGCGAACACGCCGCCCGCCATCACCCACGATACTGCCTTAGGACGATAGGCCGCGCTGGCGCCATCGGCGGCGGCGAAGCGATAGGATTGCGACACTGCGCCATAGAGCCCGCCGAGGAAGGTTGCGCAGCAAAACAACACGAACGAACCGCGCAGGATGGCGTAAGCCGCGAGCAACCCGGTCAGCACGCCGCATCCGGTGCCGATCATGAACGCCATGCGCCGGCCGTAAGTTCGCGCTATCGCCCCGGTCGGCAGCGTTCCCGCAGCTAACCCGACCACGTACATCGAGAGCGGTACGGTAGCGAGCGAGATATCGGGCGCGAGCGTCGCGCCGATGATCGAGCCGGTGGCGAAGATAACGGCCGCGTTCGCGCCGCTCAGCGCCTGCGCGGCGGCGAGACGCACGACGTTGGACGCGCGCGCGGGCGTCGTCGTGAACTTCGTCCATTGCTGTCACGTCAATCACTGAGTGTTTCCGCCCCGCCTTTGTTCACGCGTCTCTTGTTAATTCACGGCACTATGAGGTGGCGGAGATTGCCAATCAACCCACGCAAACGGGCGAAGGCCATGCAAACCGTTCAGTCCGGCTTTGCTCGCGCGAAGCTCAGCATGAGATTGTTGGCGGGCATGTCAGTGATTTCGACCAGGATCAGACCAACACTCTCGCCGAGCTTTTCAACGGCCTCGACATCGCGCACGCCCCATTCCGCATTGTTGGCGCGCAGGCTGGTATCGAATGCAGCATTGCTGGGCGCGGTATGCTCGCCGCCGCGCTTGAACGGTCCATAGAGGAATAGCCGCCCATCAGCCTGCAAATACCGCGCGGCACCCGCGAACAGTCCTTCAGCCACGCGCCACGGCGCGATGTAAATCACATTGGCGCAGAACACCGCCAGCAATGGCCCTGGTCCCGTGCCGTCATGCATCGGCGCGCACCAAGTAGGATCGGAAAGATCGATCCGCATCGGCGCACGAACATTGGGAAGCTTCGAATGCGCGCGCCACGCGGCAATGCTTTTCAGATGCGCCTCGTTGAAATCGCTCGGCCACCAGATGACCTGCGGAGAGCGGCGCGCGAAGTCGATCACATGCTGGCCGGTGCCGCTGCCGGCTTCGACGACGTCGCCGGTCTTGCCGTCGAGGAATTTATGCAGGACGGCCCAGATCGCCGCGTGGTTGCGATGAAACGCCGCCGCATCAAGCCGGCCATCCGGCTCGATCGGGCTGCCGTCCTTGCCGAATTCCACCACGTATTGCGCCATTGTTTTGCCTTCAATGAACCCTGGTGCCAATCGGAAATGCGCCACTTGGCGCAAACCCGGAAGCCCGATACGGTTATCACAACAAACATGCGGCCACGCGCCGCGCAGCGAGGAAAACGTGCCATCCGGACTATTGGCGCAGCATGCGTAACATCGAAGCTCGCCGCGCCGCGCAATCCGCTGCTGGGCCGCCGGTCTTTTCTCGGCATGGGCGCCGCGCTGACGGGCAGCCTCGCGCTAGCTAAAGTCCGGCCGACGCCGAAACGCCTGCCGCCTCTCCGCCGGCCGATGCACCGTGGTCGCAGTCGATCGGGCCCGGCGTGGTCGACCGGCCCTATGGCAAGCCCGCCGACACTGAAGCTGGCGTCATCCGGCGCAACGTGCCGTGGCTTACAGCCGGCACCGAATCCTCGATCAGCTTCTCGCCGCTGCAGGATCTGCACGGCATCATCACGCCGAATGGACTGTTTTTTGAACGCTACCATTCCGGCCGGCCCGACATCGAACCTGACCAGCATCGGCTGATGATTCACGGTCTGGTCGAGCGTCCGCTGGTCTTGACGATGAAGGACATCGTGAAATTTCCTTCGGTTTCGCGGATTCATTTCATCGAATGCCCTGCCAATGGCGGCATGGAATGGCGCGCGGCGCAGTTGAATTCGCTGCAGTTCAATCATGGCATGATCAGTTGCGCCGAATGGACCGGCGTCAAACTCTCCACGCTGCTGGAAGAGGTCGGCGTCAAGAAGGACGCGCGGTGGGTCATGGTCGAAGGCGCCGACGGCGCCCACATGAACCGCAGCCTGCCGCTCGACAAATGTCTCGACGATTGTCTCGTGGTGTACGCGCAGAACGGCGAGGCGCTGCGGCCCGAACAGGGTTACCCGCTGCGCTTAGTCGTGCCGGGCTGGGAAGGCAATGTCAGCATCAAATGGCTGCGCCGCATCAAGCTCGGCGACCAGCCGTGGTATTCCCGCGAGGAAACTTCGAAATACACCGACCTGATGCCGGACGGCACCTCGCGCGGTTTCACCTGGCTGATCGACGCCAAGTCGGTCATCACCTTTCCCTGCCCGGAGAAGCCGCTGAGCGGTCCCGGACTCTACGAAATTCGCGGGCTGGCGTGGAGCGGCAATGGCAAGGTCAAGCAGGTCGACGTCTCGGCCGACGGCGGCGTCAACTGGCAGCGCGCGCAATTGCACGACCCGGTGCTGTCGAAAGCCCTGACCAAATTCACCTTGCCGTGGCGCTGGGACGGCAAGCCCGCGCTGCTGGAATCCCGCGTCATCGACGAGACCGGCTACGTTCAGCCGACGATTACGCAGTTGCGAGGGGAACGCGGGATCAAACTCGGTCTATCACAACAATTCGATCCAGACCTGGCAGGTGAAGCCGGACGGAAGCGTGTTCGATGTTCAGCTTTCGTAGAGGTCTCATCATCATTGGTGCGGCATTTCTCACCGCTTCGCCCGCAATCGCCGCCGAACCCGGTCATTTCGGCTACGGCAAGCCAGCCACGCCAGAGGAAATCGCAGGCTGGGATATCGACGTCGCGCGGCAATGACGGCGTCGGTTTGCCCGCCGGCAAGGGCTCTGTGGATAAGGGCGCCGATGTATTCGCGGAGCAATGCGCCGCCTGCCACGGAACTTTCGGCGAGGGCGAAGGCCGCTTTCCCAAGCTCGTGGGTGGCGCCGGGACGCTGAAGGACGACCGGCCGGAATTAACCGTCGGCAGCTATTGGCCGTTTGCGCCGACGCTGTGGGACTACATTAACCGCGCCATGCCGATGGTCGCGCCGCACACATTGTCAGCCGATGACGTTTATGCTTTGACCGCCTATATTCTGAACCTGAACAACATCGTTCCGAATGAATTCATCGCCGACCGGGATAGTTTGCCGAAGGTCAAAATGCCCAACCGCGACAATTTCATCTGGACCGATCCGAGACCCGATACGACGGCCAAGCCGTGCATGAGCGGATGCCGCGACCCGAAAGAACTCAGCATCACATCTACGGCGGAAGGCCGGGACCTGACGCCGCGCACGACCGGACCGCTCGATACGATGCAACCGAAATGAAACTGCAGGAAACGCGCCTTTGACGTTCAAACGTTCAACGATGTCTCCAGCGACGCTTGCGCTGGCATTCTTGCTCGGCGCTTTCGCCGCGCCGCAATCTGCGAACGCGCAATCGGCGGCGGCCGAGGGCCAGAAGATCGCATTCGATCGCGGCAAGGGCAATTGCCTGACCTGCCACGAAATCAAGGGCGGCGATCTGCCGGGCACCATCGGGCCCGCGCTCACCGACATCAAAAGCAAATATCCCAATCGCGACGATCTCGTCGCGATCGTATCAGATGAAACCAAGCGCAACCCGCAAACCGTAATGCCGCCGTTCGGCCGAAATCGTATTTTGACCGATAAGGAAATCAGCGCGGTCGTGGACTTTTTGCAGACGCTGTAAGCGCTGCATCTCAGGAGATGTCGATGACGAATATCCGCAACGCTTTCGCGCCCTCGCGCCGCCTGATTATGCAAGGCGCGGCATCGGTCGCGCTTGTCGGCCTGGGCGGCATTCCGTTCGGACTTGGCTCCGCCTTTGCCGCCGCCAATGACAAATATCCGGAAGATGCTTTCAAGCAGAAGAGTAGCGACGACGCGATCAAGTCGCTCTACGGCAAGAGCCGCTGAAGCCTCCGACAAGGTCAAGCTCGATGCACCGGAGATCGCGGAAAACGGCGCCGTGGTGCCGATCGCGGTGAGCACGACGCTGGCAGACGTTACGTCGATCTCGATCTTGGTCGCGGAAAATCCCAACGCGCTGGCGGCGTCCTACAAGATCCCGGCCGGCACCATGCCGACCGTCGCCAATCGCCTCAAGATGGCCAAGACCAGCAACGTGATCGCGCTCGTCGAAGCCGGCGGCAAACTTTACAGCGCCACCAAGGAAGTCAAAGTCACGGTCGGCGGCTGCGGCGGCTGAACTTTAGATCAGGAGTATTCACATGGCATCGACCATTCGCGTCCGCGCCACAGCGAGCGGCGAAAACACCGAGGTTCAGGCGCTGATCCAGCATCCGATGGATTCCGGCTTCGTCAAAGACGCAAAGGGCGAGCTGATTCCGCCGCACTTCATTCAGGAATTGACCTTCGAACATGACGGCAAGAGCGTGTTCGTCGCCGACTGGGGCGCCGCGGTTTCCAAGGACCCGTATGTGAAGTTCAGCTTCAAAGGCGCCAAGAAAGGTGACGACCTGAAGATCAGCTGGGTCGACAACAAGGGCGCCACCGATACCACCACGGCGAAGATCCAGTAATGACCGATCGCAGCCAGCGGAGAAAGTCCATGCAATCTGCGGCGCGTTTTGGGGCGGTCATCGCTTTGGGCATTCTGTTTCTTGCCGCCGCGCCGGTGGCGCGAACGCCGCCGACACGCCGAACCCGCCGGCCGACGCCAAGGCATTTCAGAAATTCTTCACCGACAAGTTTCCCAAGGTGAAGCTGGAGGATTTCGTCAACGGTCCCTATTCGATGAACGAAGACATGCATCGGCAGTGGGAAGAGAAAGAACAGTTCCCGCCTTACGAATTCGCCGTCGAGACGGGCAAGGAGATGTTTTCCAAGCCGTTCAAGAACGGCAAGAGCTACGCCGATTGCTTTCCCAGCAAAGGCGTCGGCATCCGGCAGAACTATCCCTACTTCGACGACAAGGAAGGCAAGGTCGTTACGCTTGAGCTCGCCTTGAACCGCTGCCGTGAGGCCAATGGCGAGGCGCCGTTCTCCTACGTCAAGGATGAGATGGCGGCGCTGACCGCTTACATGGCGTTCACCTCACGTGGCAAGCCGTTCGACATTAAAATTCCCGACGATCCCCGCGCGCTCGAGGCGTATCAAAACGGCAAGCGCTATTTCTATACCCGGCGCGGCCAGCTCAATTTCTCCTGCGCGACCTGCCATGTGCAAAGTCCCGGCGAGCGCATCCGCGCCGAAATTCTTGCGCCCGCGCTTGGCATTCTCAACGCGATGCCGATCTACCGTTCCGAATGGGGCGGCATGGGCACGATCAGCCGGCGCTTCACGAGCTGCAACAGCCAGGTGCGCGGCGTGCCGCTCAATCCGCAGGACGACGAATATCGCGATCTCGAATACTATCTGTCCTACGTCAGCAACGGCCTGCCGATCTCCGGTCCGGGTGCGCGGCCATGAGAAACAGCATGCAGGTGTTTGTGGTTTCACTGGCAGCCGCGTTGCTTATGCTCTGCGCCGCGCCAGCCTTGGCGGCGGGTTCTGAAGCCGATTTCAAATCCGCTTATGCCGCCGCCGAAGCCGCCAACAAGCAGGCCGGCGCACTGAGGGACCAGTGGACTACGACCGCCGCGGCGCTGGCCGCTGCGAAAAAAGCGGCCGACAGCGGCGATTTCGATTCGGCCGTAGCCTCGGCGAAAGAAGCCGAAGCGCTGGCCAAGGCTTCGATCTATCAGGCCACCGAGCAACGGGACGCCTGGAAAGATATGGAAATTCGCTGAGCCCGACGGGCGGGGATGTGACATGACGATCCGCCGCCGCGATCTGCTGAAATTCGCAAGCGCCGCTGCGCTCACCAGCGGGCTGCCGCGCATCGGCCGTGCCGCGGACAATGCCAGCGTCTACGATCTCGAGCGCTTCGGCAACGCGCGCATCCTGCATATGACCGATACGCACGCGCAATTGCTGCCGGTATATTTTCGCGAGCCCAGCGTCAACCTTGGCATCGGCGCGATGCAGGGACGGCCGCCGCATCTGGTCGGCCGCGCTTTTCTCGATCGCTTCCAGATCAAGCCCGACAGCGCCGACGCCTATGCGTTTACCTGCGTCGATTTTGAAAAATCAGCGGCGCGTTTCGGCAAGCTTGGCGGCTTCGCGCATCTCAAGACATTGATCGACCGGCTACGCGCCGACGTTGGCGACGGCAATTCGCTGCTGCTGGACGGCGGCGATTTGTGGCAGGGCACCGGCCTCGCCAATGCCATGCAGGGCGCCGATATGGTCGAGGCCGCCAATCTGCTCGGCATCGAGGCGATGACCGGTCATTGGGAATTTACCTACGGCGAAGAAGTTCTGCGCAGCAACCTCAAGCGCTTCAGGGGCGAATTCCTGGCGCAAAATGTCTTCCTCACCGAGGAGGCTGCTTTCAACGACGCGCACGCATTCGACGCCGCGTCGGGCCGCGTGTTCAAGCCTGCCACGATCAAGGAGATCGGCGGCCGCCGGGTCGCCGTCATCGGACAGGCGTTTCCTTATGTGCCGATCGCGCATCCAAAACGCTTCACGCCGGACTGGACCTTTGGTATCCGCGACGACGAGCTGCAGAAAGCTGGTCGACGCGCCTGCGCGGCAACGACAAGGCCGACTGCCGTCATTTTGCTGTCGCACAACGGCATGGATGTCGATCTCAAACTTGCCAGCCGCGTCACCGGCATCGATGTCATCCTCGGCGGGCACACCCACGACGCGGTACCGCAGCCGATCCCGGTAACCAATGCCAGCGGCACGACGCTGGTCACCAATGCCGGTTCAAATGGCAAATTTCTCGGCGTGCTCGACCTCGATCTCGACAAAGGAAAAGTTCGCGGCGTGCGCTACCGGCTGTTGCCGGTATTTTCCGAATTGCTGAAGCCCGACCCGGCGATGCAGGCGCTGATCGAGCGCGTTCGCGCGCCCTATGCCGCGGGCTATGCGGAGAAAATCGCCACCGCGGACCGCCTGCTGTATCGCCGCGGCAATTTCAACGGCACCATGGACCAACTGATCTGCGATGCGTTGCGCGGCGAATTCGATGCGCAGATCGCGCTGTCGCCGGGCTTTCGCTGGGGCACCAGCGTTCTGCCGGGCCAACCGGTGACGATGGAAGACGTTTTGTCCGAAACCGCGGTGACGTATCCCGAAACCTACCTGCAGAACATGACGGGCGGTCAGATCAAGGACATCCTCGAAGATGTCTGCGACAACCTGTTCAATGCGGACCCGTATTATCAGCAGGGCGGCGATATGGTGCGGGTTGGCGGCATGACCTATACCTGCTCGCCGGCGGAAAGCGTCGGGCGGCGCATTTCTGACTTGAAGCTGAGCAACGGTCATTCGATAGAGGCCGGCAAGAGCTACAAGGTCGCGGGATGGGCTTCGGTCAACGAGCAGAAGGGCGCGCCGGTGTGGGATGTGTTCGCAAAGCATCTGCGTGCGGGGAAAGCGCCGGATCGCCACAGCGGAGATGGCGTGACGCTGAAGGGCGTCACCGATAACCCGGGGATCGCGGGACAGGGATGACCGATTTTACGAAACGGGCGCGTTCGAAATGCGGTGCACTCGCCCGCATGATGCTGGCTGCGTCGTTGCTGATTGTTCTGCCGGCCGTCGCGCGCGCGCAGCCGGCGCCACTGCCGGACAAGCCGTTCGCCGAGCATCGCATCGCGCTGCAGCTCTCGGACAACGATCCAAAGAAGCAAGGTCTGGTGATCAGCGTCGCCTACAATTTGCTGAAAGCCTACGACCCTGACAAGGTCGCGATCGAAGTGGTGACGTTCGGCCCGGGAATCGATTTGCTGCGTCCGGAGAACGCCAATCGCCAGCGCATCGAGAGCCTGATCGCGCAGGGCGTGAAGTTCGACGTTTGCCTGAACACCGTCGACACCATCGAGCGCGAAACCGGCAAGCGGCCGGAGATCATTGCGGCCGCCACGCCGGTTCAGGTCGGCGTCGGACAGATTCTGTCGCTCACGGAAAACGGCTATACGCTGGTGAGGCCTTAGGGAGTTTGACCATGACTGGATTATTTCGTTTGGCTTTCGCGGCCTTGATGTCGCTGTCGTTCGCCTCGGCAAGTCTTGCGGCGGACTCAAAGCCGCATCGCGTCGCCATTCAGGTCGATCAGAACGACCCGCAGGTGATGAACCTCGCGCTTAACAACGCCACCAACGTGATCGAATATTTCCGCGGCAAGAACGAGGACGTCGAGGTTGACGTCGTCACCTATGGCCCCGGCCTACATATGCTGCGTGAGGACACCTCGCCGGTGAAAGACCGCATCAAGCGCCTGAAGGATCTTTCGTTTCCGGGGAAAATCCAGTTTTCCGCCTGCAATAACACCAAGCAGGGCATGGAGAAGACCGAGGGCAAGGCGGTCTCGATCATATCTGACGCCACCATCGTTCCCTCGGGCGTGGTCCGCCTGATGGAGTTGCAGGAACAGGGCTGGAGCTATGTGCGGCCATAACGCCCTTCGGGCATGCCTTGTTGTTGCG
Organism: uncultured Alphaproteobacteria bacterium; assembly: GCA_963723625.1. Classification (GTDB taxonomy): domain Bacteria; phylum Pseudomonadota; class Alphaproteobacteria; order Rhizobiales; family Xanthobacteraceae; genus Bradyrhizobium. The sequence goes on along the minus strand of CAVRRK010000008.1, from coordinate 79,559 downwards.
CTGTCGGCTTTGTCATTGACGCCTGCGATGGCCGGCGACGATGCGCTGGTGATCTATAAATCGCTGTCGCCGGAGATCGCGCTGGAAGCAGCGCAAGCCGCGCTGAAGAAATGCCGCGAGAACGGCTTTCAGGTCGCGGTCGTGGTGGTGGATCGCTTCGGCCAGCCGCAGGTCTTGCTGCGCGACCGTTACGCAGGCTTGCCCGCGGCCGACACCGCGACCAACAAGGCCTATACCGCGCTGAGCTTTCGCGCCAACACCAGCGATCTTGCGAAATCGGTCCGCAGCGGCCAGATGGATGCAGGCCTGGCGCGGCTGCCGCATGTAGCGATGCTCGCGGGCGCGGTCGTGATCGAGACCGGCGGCACGTTGCTCGGCGGCATCGGTGTGTCCGGAGCTCCCGGCGGCGACAAGGACGAGGAATGCGCCAAAGCGGGTCTTGATGCCGTGAGGGACAAGATCGATTTTTAACGTGCCAAAAAGCTGTCATTCCGGGGCGCGAGCGAAGCGAAACGAGCCCGGAATCCATAACCACGACAGGGAGTATGGATTCCGGGTCCACGCGAGAGCGTGTCCCGGAATGACGAAGAGTGAACCGCCATGATTTTTCGCCAGCTGTTCGACAGCGTGTCAGGCACCTACAGCTATCTGCTGGCCAGCCGCGCCGGCGGCGAAGCGCTGATCCTCGATCCGGTGCTGGAGAAGGTCGATCGCTACTGCCAGCTCCTGCGCGAGCTCGATCTCAAACTGGTCAAAGCCGTCGATACCCATCTGCACGCCGACCACGTCACGGGTCTAGGCGAACTGCGCGACCGCACGCATTGCGTCACCATCATGGGCGAGCAGAGCAAGGCCGACGTGGTGGCGATGCGGGTCGGCGATGGCGACAAGGTGACGATCGAGGGCGTCAGCCTCGACGTGATGTACACGCCTGGCCATACCGACGATTCCTATAGTTATCTGATGGGCGACCGCGTCTTCACCGGCGACACGCTGCTGATCCGCGGCACCGGCCGCACCGATTTCCAGAATGGCAGCGCTCGCGCGCAATATGATTCGATCTTCGGCCGGCTCCTGAAGCTGCCCGACGAGACGATGGTATTCCCCGCGCACGACTACAAGGGCGATACCGTTTCCACCATCGGCGAGGAGAAGCGCTTCAATCCGCGGCTGCAGGTGCGCTCGGTCGATGAATATGTCGAGCTGATGGGCAATCTCAATCTGCCGAACCCGAAGCTGATGGACGTCGTGGTGCCCGCCAACATGCATGTCGGCCTGCATCAGGACGATCTCGCGAAACAGGGACTGGCGCTGAACGCCCGCGAAGCCATCGAAAGCCTCGGACGCCCCGATATTCTGCTGGTCGATCTGCGCGAGAACAGTGAGCGCGCCAAGCACGGCATGCTTTCCGGCGCGCTGCATGCGCCGTATCCATCGATCGAAGAAAGCCTGCGCGAAGGCGGCATGTTGCGCGAAGTGGCAGCGGCGACCGGCCGTCGCGTCGTGTTCTTCTGCGCGTTCGGCGAACGCTCAGCGATGGCAGTGAAGGCCGCCAAGGATGCGGGCATGACGAACGCCGCGCATCTCGAAGGCGGCATCGACGCCTGGAAAAAGGCCGGCGGCCCCGTGCTGAACGGCTAGCGCTCGACCCGCGCCAATTCTCCGACCAACACATCCAAGGCTTCGGCCAGCATCACGCCGCCGCATACCGTCAGCCGGTCCGGAACGACGATACGCTTCGACGGCGGATAGAAACGCTCCAGCGCGGGATGCAGCAGAAACGCCTGGCCCTCGTCCTCGGCATGGTCGCCGGCTTCCGAAATCAGCAGGAAATCCGGCTTCAGATTGACGATCGCTTCCAGCGAAGCGAAGCCGCCAAAGGCGACGCCGAGTTCGTCCGCCGCGTTGAACAGGCCGGCCTCGGTCAGCAGTGAACTCGAGCAGGCTCTCGCTGCCCGATACCCAGCCGCGCCGCGACAATGGCAATACGCGATAGTTTCTTTGCGCCACGGCCTGACGCGCGCGCGCGATAGCGGCGTCGAGCCGCGCAATCTGCGTGGCTGCACGATCCGGATGCTGCGTGATTTCACCCATCCTGCGAATTTGCTGCTTCACATCGTCGAGCGTTCGCGGGACCTCGAATTCGGCGAGATGAAACCGTTTCTCTTTCAAAAGCTCGCGCGTCGCGCGTTTGTCGAATGTACTGGCGACGCACGATATCCGGCCGGAGCACCAGTATATCTTCGGCGCCTCCAGACAGGATTCGATAGTGGGTTGCATCGTCCGCCGCCCAGGATTGAAACGCGTCGCGCGCGAAGGGACTGAGGCCGACGATTTGCGCAGGGGTCAGCCAACGTCAACAGCAATTGATCGGTGCATACATTCAACGAAGCGATGCGCGGCAGCTCGGCTGGGCGCGCCGGTGCGACGCTCGCCAGCGTTAGGGCTGCGGCGATGACCGATGGAAAGGCGACGCGCCCCCTCATCTTTCGATGCCCGCCCAGGGCACGATGACCGTCTCGTTCGCATGCTCCGCGCGATAGGCGCTCACCCGGAACACATCCGCCATGATCTTTTCCGACAGCGCCTGCGTGGGAGCACCCTGCGCGACAAGCCGTCCATCCGACAACACCAGCACCATATCCGCGAAGCGGGCGGCGAGCCCGAGATCGTGGGTGACGACGATGACCAGCACGCCGCTGTCCGCGGCGGAGCGCAGAGTTTTCATGACCTCAAGCTGATAACGCGGATCCAGCGACGCGGTCGGCTCGTCCGCCAGTATCACCGGCGCTTCGACGGCAAGCACGCGCGCCAGCGCGACGCGGCTACGCTCGCCGCCGGAAATTCGGTGACGCGGCGATCGCCGAACCCAACGACGTCGGTGGCTTCCATCGCGCGCATCACTGCGTGGGCATCTTTTGCCGTCAGTTGCGCCGGATCGGTCGCGCCGTGCGGAATAGCGGCCAAGCGCGACGATGTCCCGCGCGGGCAGCGGCCAGTGCACGACATGCCCTTGCGGCAGGTAAGCGAAACGTCGCGCGCGTTCGCTTAGCCGAAGCGACGATAACGCATCGCCGCCGACGTTAATCTGACCTTGCGACGGCAACAATCCCGCCAACGCGCGCAGCAGCGTGGTCTTGCCGGCGCCGTTCGGACCGACCAACGCCACCAGATGACCTGACGCCAGCGACAGCGAAATGTCGATCAGCACGGCGCGGCCGCCAAGCGTCACGCTCAGCGCCTGCGCGGTGAGAAGCGGATCTTCCGTCATGCGACGCCTCCGCCGAGCGCGCGCCGTTCACGCATGATCAGATAGAGGAAGAACGGCACCCCGATGATCGAGGTCAGCACGCCGACCTTGATATCGCTGGTCGATGGAATGATGCGCACCGCGATATCAGCGGCCAGCAATAGCGCCGCGCCGGTGAGCGCGCTTGGAACCAGCAACCGCGCCGGATCGTGGCCGATCAGGGGCCGCATCAGATGCGGCGCGACCAGACCGATAAATCCGATCGTGCCTGACACGGCGACCGCGCCGCCGACACCGAGCGCCACGCCCAGGATCACCAGCAGACGCAGCCGGCCAACATCGACGCCAAGACTTTGTGCGGTTTCTTCGCCGAGCGTCAGCGCGCGGAAGGAATTGCGCTGGCTCATCAGAATGATCGCGCCTGCAGTGATGAACGGCAACGCCAGCATGACATGACGAAAACTGCGATCCTCCAGCGAGCCGAGCAGCCAGAACGCGATCTCCAGCACCACGAATGGATTGCTCGACAGATTCATCACCAGCGCCGTCATCGCGCCGGCCAGACTCGATAATGCCAGCCCCGCGAGAATGAGGATCAGCAGGCCCGCATTGCGGCCGGCGATGGTCAAAAGCAGCGAATACCGATGCGAACGCCATCGCGATCGCCGCCACCGGCAGCGCATAAGAGCGGACATCTGCCAACCCGAGCGCGATCACCAGCACCGCGCCGAACGCCGCGGATTGCGGCGCGCCGAACAGCGAGGGCGATGCCAGCGGATTGCGCAGCAATCCCTGCAGCGCCGCGCCGGACAATCCGAGAATGGCGCCGATCGCCAGCCCCAGGATGGTGCGCGGCAGCCGGATTTCCTGCACGATCACCTGTTCGACGTCGCCGCCGCTTCCCAGCAGCGCGTCGATAATACTGACCGGCGACAATCGCACCGGTCCGATTGCAAGCGACAGCAGCGTCAGAAGCACGACGAGCAAGGCAAGCGAGAGCGTCACGGCCGTCCTTCGCCGTGCCGCGTCTTCACTAGCAAGCCTGAGGCTATCAATGCTCATTTGATGCACGCGCCCTCGACGTTCAGGATTGCGTCATACGCGGGCTTGACCCGCGTATCGCATCCATCTTGCGCAAGAATGTGCGCGCGAACGTTGCTTTTCTGGCACAGTCGCGGACAAAGCGCGGCCGTCCCGGCGAGGTAATTGACTCAAACCCGCGACGTGGTCCTAATTGCTGCCGACGGTTCCCTCTTTGGGGATCAAAAGGGAATGCGGTGCGGGGAGGTTTCCCCAATGCCGCGGCTGCCCCCGCAACTGTAAGCGGTGAATCTTTCGTCATAGGCCACTGGGAATCTCGGTCCTGGGAAGGCGACGCAAGGTATCGACCCGCGAGCCAGGAGACCTGCCGTCAGCCGTGGTCACACGCGAAGATGTCGGTCGGGGAGTACAGACATTAGCTTCACCAGGGTGCGCGAGCACCATGGTGAGACTTGGTTCGCTGTGACGTGCCACTGACGTCACACCGAGGTCTGACCCATGTCTTCCTTCATTCTTGCCGCACAGCGGCGCTGTACCCGTTCGCTTGCCTCCATCTTCCTTGCGTCGATCATCTCATTCGGGACTTCTGCTGCCAGAGCGCAGCAATCGGTTTCGCCGGATGCGCTGCCCGCCATCGTTGTAAGTCCCCTCGACGAAAACCGCACCCGCGCCAAACCGGTTGCCGATCAGGAAATCGCCTCGCGCCGCGCCGTGCGAAATGTATCGCCCGCCGTCAAGCCGAATCCAGCGCCGGGCGAAACACCCGCCGTTGCGGTAACGAGCACCGCGCCAACCGAGCGTCAATTCAACGGCATCGTCGGCGCGTCGGCTTCCGTCATTACCGCCGAAGAGATCGCGCGTTCGCCGGCGCAAACGGTGCAGGAAATCATTGCGCAAACGCCCGGCGTCCAACTGACGACGCTCTACGGCGGCGTGAACGGCGTCGGGACCACCGTCGATCTGCGCGGCTTTGGCGCGACTGCAAGCGCCAACACGCTGATCCTTGTCAACGGCCGCAGGCTCAACGATTTCGACCTTGCCGGGGTCGATCTCTCGACCATCCCGCGCGATTCGATCGAGCGTATCGAAATCACGCGAGGCAATAGCGGCGCCGTGCTGTACGGCGATAACGCCGTGGGAGGCGTCATCAATATCGTCACGAAAACTGGCGTCGGCGGCCCGCCGATCGCGATGCGTTTTACCGGCGGCGCCGGCTCGTTCGATCAGCGGATGGGCCAGGTCTCGGTTTCGACCAATAGCGGACCGTGGTCCTCCTCGTTCTTCGGCAACATGATCAAGTCCGACGGTTACCGCGCCAACAACGCGCTCGACCAGCGCAACGGCGTCGGCGAAATCCGTTACACGACGCCGGACTTCTCGGCCTTCCTGAACCTGTCAGGCGACGATCAGAGAGTGAGATTGCCCGGCACTCGAATCGTCGATCCGTCCATCGGCGTCGATCAACTGAAGACTGATCGCAGGGGCACGGATACGCCTCTCAACTTCGCCAACAAGCAGGAGGCGAATGTCACCGCCGGTTTCACCAAGACCGCTGTGGAACGGCGGCGAACTGATCGTCGACGGCGGCTTCCGCGACAAGCAGCAGCAGCTGGCCTTCTTCGGATCGCTTCCGGTGCAGACTTTCAATACCACGGCGACCGATGCGGCACTGCAGACGTGGTCGATCACGCCGCGATTGCGGATCACCAATCCCGTGCTCGGGCTGCCTTCGACGATCCTGACCGGCATCGACTATTACGACTCGACGTTCCGGCAAAATCGCAGCCAGCTTCTGCAGACCGCGCCCTATCACGTCTACGATCTGTCACAACAGACGCTGGCCGGCTATTTCCAGCAAACTCTGGGCATACTGACCTCGACCGACTTCTCCTACGGCGGCCGGGTCCAGCAGACCCACCTCGATGCGCGCGACCGCTATGATCCCACCGCGCCCGGCGCCTTCGATGCCCAGGCCAATCCGCTCAACAGCACCGAGATCAACACGGCCTATCACGTGGGGCTTGAGCACCGATTCAACGAAATTTTCTCCGTGTTCGGCCGGGCCGCCAGTGCGTTCCGGACACCGAATGTCGACGAGCGCGTCTCGGCGGGGCCGGCATTCGACGCCAACTTCAATCCGATCCCCGGCACCTTCGCGCTGAAGACGCAGACGTCGAACGACGTCGAGGGTGGCTTTCGCGCCAAGGCCGGACCGCTCGATCTGCGATCCAGCGTCTATCTCATGAACCTCACCAATGAGATCCAGTTCGATCCGGTCAACTTCTTCAACCGCAATCTCGACCCTACCCGCCGCTACGGCTCTGAGACCAGCGCCACGTTCCGCGCGAGCGACACGCTGCTGTTTCGCGGCGGCATGGCCTATACCCGCGCGGTCTTTCGTGAAGGCGCCTTCGCCGGCAATGACGTTCCGCTTAGTGTCACGCTTCACGGCGAACGCCGGATTTAGCTGGAACATCTGGCAAAAATACCTCGTGTTCGATGCGACCGCGCGTTACTGGAGCAGTCGCCGGATGGATAACGATCAGGCCAACACGCAAAAGCTGATACCCGCCGATGCCACGGTCGATCTCAAGCTGAGCGGAGAATACGATCGCTTCTTCTGGTCGGCGAGCGTCAACAACGTATTCAATGCGTTGTACTACGACTATGCCGTTGCCAGCACGTTCACGCCGGGCCGGTTCGCCGCCTATCCTCTTCCGGGCCGGACCTACATGGTCAGGGCGGGCGTGACCTTCTGATCGCGAACGGTAGCTTGTGCAGGTGGAATTAGGCGATATTCTCCCGGCGCAATGCCGGGAGAATACCTCATCGATACCGACCCAAGCGCCGCTGCAGAGGCTTTCATAACTGCGCCATCGGCGCTCGAGTTGCTGCACCGGCAGATTGCCGATCCCGATACGCAATGGAGCCTTGGCACGTTCGGCGGCATTGCCGAGTTCTCGCGCGATCGCGATGAGGCTGTATCGCTGTCGCAATCCGCGCACGGCGTATCCGCCGTGACCGCGCGGGGCGGCATTGCCATTGCGGCCTGCGAAGCCATCCGACCGTTCGCATCCGAGAGCCTGACCAAAACCGGCTGGAGCCAAAGGATCGCGCTGTGCCTGCCCGCCGATGACTGCGCGATGAACCGGCGCACGGTGCTGACCGAACTCGGCAGCGATCGCGACGCGCTGCGGGCGGAAGACCGCGGCGCCATCCTGTTCGATCTCGGTCTCGGAGCCCTGCAGACGGATCTCTGCGTGCGCATCGATGATCCCAGCGTCATCGCAAAACTTCGCCATCACCTTGGCCGATCATTATTCGAAGCGGGCAATCCGGCGATGGGCGTCATCATGGAAGCCAATCCGCACCGCGTATTCATCAGCCGGATCGGCCGCATCGAGGTCTATCAACCCATCCCTCCCTCGTCCGGCAAAAGTCCGGAGGGGCCGCATACGCATATTCTGCCCAAGCTTTTGAAAACCGGACGGACCCACCCGGCGACGGAGCCCATTCCTGACGGCTGGATTCCCTGCGCGCATGTCTATCCGCCGCATCCGGCCCGCGATGAACTGGGACGGCCTCGGCCCTTCGACGTCACCCGTCATGAAGCGTTTCAGCGCATGCTCAGAATGTACGGGCGTCCGGAAAACCTCGCGATCAAACGCAGGGTCATGCAAGCCATCGAAGCCGGAGATCCTCCTGCGGAGATGGCGCAAGACCGCGAGGGCCGCAACGGCGTTCGCATCGCCCTGCGGCAGATGCGAGCCGCCGGCCATGCGTCTCGCCGTTTTTGCGGCGTGGCTTGCCAAATTCGACCCTGCGGATTCGATCGATGATGGCGACGAGCATCAAACAGCAGCGCATTGCTGATTTACCGCTATTCCGAGCTATCGGGCCGATGTTGCGCGGGTTCCCTTAGAGGTGCCCTTGGGAACCAATCCGTGGTAAGATGGCGACAAGGAGCTGCGTGCCTGATGCGCGCGGTACAGTTGAGGCTGACATGACCGACGAAGAACCGAAGACCGCCGCCGAGATGAAGGAAATCCGGCTGAACCGAAGAGCTGCCCAGGACGCTGAAGGCATCAAGGCGATGGCGGACATCGCGGCTGCGGATATTGCAATTCGACAGCGGACTGCAAGCCTGCGCGAGAGCCGGCTGGCCCGGGAAGCCGCTGAACGCGATAAGCCCGTCGAAGCCAAGGCGAAGCCGAAAAAAAAGAAAACGACCTGAACATGACAAAAGAAGACCGCGATCGCGCCGAAGCGCGCTTCAACAAGGCGGCCCGCGCAGCGAAAGAAGCCAAAACGGGCAAGACCGATCGGGACGCCGCATTGAAAGCGGTGACCGACAATATGGCCAAGCTGAAGGCGCTGCGCCTCGCGCGCGAAGCTGCCGAGCCTGCTCGTGCCGCGCCGGCGAAAAAGACGCGCGTCAAATCGGCGAAGAAGTCCGGCGAAAAGGCCCCGGCTCTATCGGATTGGCTTTCGGGCCAGCAGAGCGGCGGACGCAGAACCTGAGGCTTGCTGCGGAAACCTGGCTTTAGCCGTCTGACAAGACACAGCCGAACACTGCCTCACACCGGCGCCGGCCACTCGATCATCGAGCGCGTTTTGGTCGCGGCATCGTAAACCTGTACCTGCAGCATCTGGAATTGATTCTTCAAAGCCATGCCGGCCGCTTGCGCCGCCTCGACCGTATCGTGATGCGACTTGAAGTGACCATCCACCACCAGCGAATATCCATCGGTCGGCGCTTTATCCGCGCGTATGATTTTGCGAGGCTGCAAATCCTCAGCATCGATCTTTGGCTTCTTCATTCCAACTCCGTATGATGTTGTGTGGACGTCCCGCAACATCGCTCCTTTACACCGAACTGGGGGAAAGAGCAGAAGAGATTGCGCGGGTGGCTAATATGCCCCGTCAAAGACGGTCAGATTGAGGTCTAGTCAATGGGTGGAACCGAGAAAAACAAGGAAGAGAAGAAGGACAAGAGCGAAGAAGCCGGTAAATCGACGACGCCCCTTCCCCAAACGCTCGAAGATAACGACGTCGACGACGGCGACATCGCGACGCCGAAAAGGGGCATCGACGGCGATGACGATCAGCCGCTTTAACTGCGTCACGCCATCCCGAATTTCTCGCTCGCGATTTTTCGAATGCTGTTGATATCGAGCAGATGCGCGCCCCAGCCCTTGCTCTCCAATGTATGCGCAATCTTCGGCGCAACGAGCAGCAAAAGCGCCGTCAGCGCAAGTGGCACGGCGCTGACCCAGTCCAGCCGCAAGGGTGTTAGTTCTTCGCGGCTGTTTACATAGGACCCGCTTTTCGTCAGCAACCGCGCGCATTCGCGCAGCAGCTCTCGCCGCGTGCCAGGCCGTAGCGCGCAGCCAAGCAGCGCCTGCATCGCAAGATGCGTTCGTACGCCGGCGCGGCTATTTGATGCGGCGACTGGCGTCATTCCGAGCGATATTTCAAGAAGCATACCGACGAGGTCGACACCGCTGAGATACGCACTCATGGGTTCGACCAGCCGCGGATTGCAGTCGATGTAGAGCGGCGCACTGTTTTCATCCGACCAAATATAGTCGACTGAAAGCGCGCCGTGCCACGCCAGCTTCTCACCGATCCTCGCGACGTGATCGCGAACCTCGTAACGATGCACGCTCTGCTTGATGGCATCGCCGCCGCCGGCGCCGGCCGCGATTTGTTGGTAGGCGTGGAAGCCTACCAACTGGCCCCTGGCAGAATACCGCCTGCGCCTTTTCGATTGCGCCGGCGACAAAACTTTGCACCAATACTTCATCATCGAACGCGCTATTCGCGTGAAGCTCCTGTTCGGCTTGCCTCAATTCACGCTCGCTGCGCACGAGCCAGACACCGCGGCTGGCGGTCCCGACCGACGTCTTGATGACGCAGGGAAACCGAACGGCAGCGCGCATTTCATCCGCGGATTTTACGATGCGTGTTTCCGGCTGCGGCAATTCCAGTTCATGCAGCAAGCGGCTGAAGCCGGCCTTGCCGTGCGCGACGCGATAGTTTTCAAACGTTGGCAGCGCAAAGCCGACGCGTCCTTTGAAGCGCTGTTGTACGCGCGCAAAAAGGTATCCCTGTTCATGGATCGGCAGCAGCACGTCGAAGCGCTGCTTCGTCAGCAGTCGATCGACGAACGCCAAATACCCGGCTGGATCGTCGCGCAGCCCGGGGCAGCGATGAAACTTTTTTACAAATTTTGAAAATCGGCCGAGGCAATAAGGTGACGGGTCGCAGACCTCGACGATATGGCCGCTCAGGCCCAAAATCGTGATGGCTTCTCGTGCCGAGGTGCTCGACCCCTCCGAGAGCAGCACCCGGAGCGGTTTCAGGCTCTGTGGCGGATTCGCCATCGCTCTTATTGCCGCTTCCAGCACCATCGCCTGCAATCAGCCGATCCGCAGCGACGCTGCCATGCAGCGGTATTTATAGACAAATATCCCCTCAAGATCGTATTTTGTTGGAGGCCTTGCCGGGCCGTCTCGTGAACGGGGTCACCATTCGACATGGTCGATGTACTTGCGGCGCCGCCTCGAGCGAAGACGGACTCTTCGTGGCGCACCCTGGTTGCGATATCGGCCGCCCATTGGGTCAGTCACTTTTATATCTTCGTGCTGCCGATGCTGTTTCCGTTCCTCAAAGAACAACTCGGGGTCGGCTACATCGAGCTCGGTTTGGCCCTCACTGTTTTTGCCGTCGTATCCGGCCTGACGCAGGCGCCGATCGGCTACCTCACCGATCGCGTCGGCGCGCGCAAAATCCTGCTGATGGGGCTGGCGCTGGGCGGGTTTGCGCTTGTCATGCTAGGCCTGCATCTGAGCTATTCGTCGCTTATCGCGAGCGCGGTGCTGCTGGGGCTCGCCAACAGCGTCTATCATCCGGCCGACTATGCCATCCTGTCGGCGCATATGGATGAAGCGCGAATGGGACGCGCGTTCTCGATCCACACCTTTGCAGGGTTTCTCGGCGGCGCGGTTGCTCCCGCAATCGTTGCGGGATTGGTCGCTTTAACCGGTGGCCACGGAGCGCTGATCGTCGCCGGTACGATCGGTCCGCTGCTGGCCTTGCTGCTGCTGGTGGTTGGTATTCCCGACGCCGGAGCAACGGCCGAAGGCGGCCATGATGCAAGCGTGCCGCAACCAAGCGTCGTGACGCCCGCAATCATCCTGCTGACGATCTTTTTCACGCTGCTCAACCTGTCGAATGCCGGGATCGGCAATTTCGGCATCGTTGCGCTGATGAATGGTTACGGCAATTCGTTCTCGACGGCGAATATCGCGCTGACCGCTTTTCTTGGCGCCAGCGCCATCGGCGTGCTCGCAGGCGGCATTCTCGCCGACCGCACCGAGCGTCACGGGCAGGTCGCCGCCGCCTGCTTCGGGGTGAACGCGATCCTTGTCTTCATCATCGCCATCACGCCACTCCCGCATGTCGCTCTGATTACTGCGATGGCCGTAGCCGGATTTCTCGGCGGCGTCATCGCCCCGTCCCGCGACATGCTGGTCCGTAATGCCGCGCCTCCGGGCGCCGCCGGACGTGCATTCGGCATCGTATCCACCGGCTTCAACATCGGCGGCATCATCAGTCCGCTGCTGTTCGGCTGGATCATGGACCGGGATATGCCGCATTGGGTATTCGGCGCATCCGCCATGTTCATGGCGCTGACGGTGGTGCTGGCGCTTATCACCGACCGCAGTCCCAAAGCCAATTTCGGAAAATCCGACGGAAAGCTAGTTCATTCTTAGCGAACCGATCCCTTGGATCTCAGGCAAAGCTCGGTCGGGGCTCTCCCTGCAGCAGGCGGGCGCGCTCGGTATTCGGCCACAACAGCAGCAAGCCCAGCAGACCCGACGAAATCATGATCACGCCATTGATCACGAAGCCCGTCAGATAGCCATCGATCGGCACCGCCGCGCGCTGGATCACGCTGCCCATCACGGTCGGCGCCAGAATGCCCGCAAGCGTATAGATCGCGCCATAGATCGAGATCACCGCGCCGCGCTGCGACACCGGCGTGAATTCCCCGAGCATAGGCGGGCACACGACATAAATCGATCCGCAGAGACCGGATCCCACCACGAGCAATGCAATCTGAAGGCCCGCGCCGTGGACGGAAGGTATGAACAGCAGGATCGATCCGCCAACCATCAGGGGAACGGAGCCAAGTACCCCGCGCGCATATCGCGTCGAGACGCCGCGCGCCATCAGCACCTGCGAAATCCAACCGGCAAGCATTACGACGACCGCACCGAACACCCACGGCAGGATCGAAATCCAGCCCGCGTCCGTTTGTGAGAACCCCAGTCCCTTGACGATGAAGGGCGTGAACCATGTCAGACCAAGCGACAACGCCCAATAAGCACCAAAGGTCGCGGCGACGCAGCCGATGAAGGTTCGCGAGGTCAGCAGCTTGAAATAGGGAATGCGGGGCTCGGCCGCCGCCATTGCCGCGGTGTGAACCAACGGCCCTTCCCTGCCGAAGATCAGCCACGCGGCCGCCCACATCAATCCAACGACGCCGAGCGCGCCAAACGCGTAGTGCCACGTATGATTGACGATCACCCAGTTCAGCGCGGGCACTGCGAGGATGACGCCGAACGCCGACCCCTGCGACAGGATGGCGGTCGGCAGCGTTCGCTTCTCATCGGGAAACCATTTGTAGACCGCGTGTGCGGCCACCGAAAACGCGGGGCCCTCGCCGGCGCCCAGGATGACCCGGCAGATCACGAGCGTGGTGAAGCTGACGGTGCCGACCATTGGAAATTGCGCCAGCGCCCAGACCAGTGCGAGAGCGAGCAGCACCCACCGCGTTTCGATCCGATTGACGATAAATCCGACAATGATCGCCGCAGTCGAAAACAGGATAAAGAAGGATGATCCGAGCAACCCGAATTGCTCGGGTTGGAGTTTCAACTCGGTCATGATCGGTACGCCCGCCAGGCCGACAACGATCTTGTCGGCGAAGTTCACTAGCATGAACAAAAACAGGAGAAATGTGATTCTCCAGGCGCCTTTCGGCGTGGGCTGTGCGGCCATGATTTTCCCCGAACCAGCGTTTCCTGCCCTGTTGTCGGGCTTGGTGCAATGCTACCTCCTGTATTGCAGTAAATGCAATTGGACATTTGCGCCGCACTCAATGTTTCTGGAGCCAGGCAGCATTGGAGCAACCAACGCGCATCTCGATTTGGCGCGCGCCATTGATGTGTGATCTTGCGATCCCATTGATTATAGTGAGAAGAAACAGGGAGGACCCCTCGATGAACAAATTTAAGTATCCGCGCCACACGTGGCGATTAGTCGGCATGCTCGCGGCGCTTTTGGCATTGACGCATCCGACATTGGCGCAAGACCGCCGAGCGATTGATTATGAAGCTTACGTCGCAGCCGCGGATCGCACGGATGCGGATCGCCAGACCGACCAGCGCCGCCTTCCGGCGAAGATTCTCGCCTTCACCGGCGTCAGCCCGGGAATGAAGGTTTTGGATATGGAGGCCGGCGGCGGTTACAGCACCGAGCTGTTGGCGCGCGTGGTCGGTTCGACCGGCGTCGTCTATGCGCAGGATTCCGCAGAGGTGATGGCGCGCATCAAGGATAGATTTGATATTCGTGCGCAACGGCCCGTAATGAAAAACGTCGTGCATGTCGTCCGGAATTTCGACGATCCAATTCCACCTGAAGCCAGCGGTCTCGATCTCATCACGTTCTTCTTTGCCTATCACGACGTCACCTACATGCAGGTCGATCGCGCCGAGATGAACCGCAAGATGTTCGCGGCGCTCAAGCCCGGCGGCATGCTCGTCATCGCCGATCATTCCGCAAAGCCCGGCGACGGCCTAAATGTAGCGAAGACACTGCATCGCATCGAGGAAAGTTCACTTCGGCAGGAGATCGAGGCCGCTGGTTTCAAGCTTGTCGCCGAAGGCGACTTCCTGCGTCACCCTGAGGACCCGCGCGATGCGCCGGTGTTTCGTTCGCCGACCCCTAACGATGAATTCGTGCTGAAATATCAGAAGCCGTATTGATGCTTCACGTTGGCTCGACGATTAGCGGCAGATGCTGAGCGTCCGAGGTCTGACGAAATCCTACCGCTCCGCGCAGGAGCCCGTCGCCGTGCTGCGCGGCGTCGACTTGAGCGTCGCGGCCGGCGAGAGCGTCGCCCTGACCGGCGAATCCGGCAGCGGCAAAAGCACGCTGCTGCATCTGATTGCAGGTTTGGACGAGGCTGATAGCGGCGAGGTTTGGCTCGATGAGACGACGATTTCGGGCCTCTCCGACGCCGGCCGCGCCGCATTCAGGCGAGACCGGATCGGGCTGGTGTTTCAGCAATTCAACCTTATCCCGAGCTTGAATATCCGGGACAATCTAGCCTTCCAATCGCGCATCGCTGGCCGATACGATACCGATTGGCAAGCGGAGCTGGTGCAGCGGTTGGGACTCGCGCGCTTTTCTGAAGCGCTATCCGGAGCAGCTCTCGGGCGGTCAACAGCAGCGCGTCGCCATTGGCCGCGCGCTCGCGGTGAAACCTCGTTTGCTGCTCGCCGATGAACCCACCGGCAATCTCGATGAAGCAACCGCTGACGAAGTCCTGTCTCTGACGCGCGATCTGGTAACGCGAACCGGCTGCGGTTTCCTGATGGTGACGCACAGCGCAAGGCTGGCCGCGACCCTCGACCGGCAGGTTCGCCTGCATGCAGGGTTGATTGCATGAGCCGCGCACTGTGGATTCTCGCGGTGCTGCTGAGCCATTGGCGCCGGCATCCGATGCAGTTTGCGACGTTGCTGATCGGGTTGATATCCGCGACTGCTTTATGGAGCGGCGTGCAGGCGCTTGAATCAGCAGGCGCGCAGTAGCTATGACCGCGCCGCGGCAACGCTCGGCGGCGCGCGAACGGCGATGCTGGTCGGCCGCGATTATCAGACTTTTTCACAGCAGCTGTTTGTCGATCTGCGCCGCGCTGGATGGCCGGTATCGCCGGTGCTGGAAGGCCGCGTTCGAATCGGCGGGCGATCGCTGCGGTTGCTGGGAATAGAGCCGCTGACGTTGCCTGCGGAGGCGATATCCACGCCCGAGATTGGCAGAACGGGGCTGCAATCGTTTCTGATGCCGCCCGGCGAAACGCTGGTGGCGCCAGAAACATTGACAGAACTAGGTTTGAGGGAAGGCGCGACGCCAGCGATCGACGGCATCACAACGCTGCCGCCACTCAAGGTTTCGGCGCAACTCGTGCCCGGCGTGTTGGTCGTCGATATCGGCGCGGCGCAGCGCATTCTGAAAATGCCGGGTCAAATTTCGCGGCTGCTGATCGGGAAAAACAAAGGCATGCGGCGGCCGCTTGAACAGATCGTTGGGAACAAGCTTCGCCTGGTCGAGCCGGATGCCGAGAGCGATCTCGAGCGTCTCACCGACAGCTTTCATCTCAACCTGACGGCATTCGGAATGCTGTCATTTCTGGTTGGGCTGTTCATCGTCAACTCCGCGATCGGCTTGGCTTTCGAACAACGGCTACCGATGCTGCGCACGTTGCGCGCCTGCGGTGTTTCCTCGCGGATGCTCAATTCAGTGTTGCTGCTTGAACTGGTGGCGTTGGCGCTGCTGGCCGGCATTGCCGGCCTGATCTGCGGCTATTTCATCGCCGCAGCGCTGCTGCCAGATGTCGCTGCGAGCCTGCGCGGTCTCTACGGCGCGCAAATTCCCGGGCAGCTCACGCTCAAGCCGCAATGGTGGATCGCAGGACTTGCGATCAGCGTCATCGGCGCGCTCGCGGCGGGGACTACGAGCCTGTTGAAAGCGGTTCGGCTGCCCGATTCTCGCGACCGCGCAGCTCCACGCCTGGCAACGGGCGCAGCAGCGCTGGCTGCTGCTGCAAGGAATCCTTGCACTCGCCGCGTTGGCCATCGGTGCGCTGTTCCTGACGCTCGGCGATTTGCTGATCTCCGGATTTGCCGTGCTGGCGGCGCTGCTGCTCGGCGCGGCGCTCGGTCTGCCCGTAATATTGGGTTTCGTACTTTATCTCGGCGAGCGCAGCACCGGCCGCGCGCTCACGACGTGGTTCTGGGCCGACAGCCGCCAGCAATTGTCGGGACTTTCGCTGGCCCTGATGGCGCTGCTGCTGGCGCTCGCCGTCAATGTCGGCGTCAGCACGATGGTGGAAAGTTTCAGCAGGACTTTTACCGGCTGGCTCGATGGCCGATTGGCAGCGGACGTTTATATCAACGCGTCGGACAACGCGCAGGCCGCCGAGATCAAGGCCTGGCTGAGCCAGCGGCCCGAAGTCGACGCTATGCTGCCGAGCGGCAGAGCCGAAGTGCAGCTTCGCGGCTGGCCCGTCGAAGTTCTCGGCCTCGCCGATCACGCCACTTATCGCGACCGCTGGCCGCTGCTGCAATCAAAGGCCGATGCCTGGGACCATCTGCGCGACGGCAACGGCGCCATGATCAGCGAGCAACTGGCGCGGCGATTCAAGCTTGGTCTCGGAGACCGCATTGCTCTGCCCGCATCCGCGGGCGATTGGCCGCTCGAAGTCGCGGGTATCTATGCTGACTACGGCAATCCAAAAGGCCAGGCCGCGGTCAATATCGACGCGCTGGTGCAGCGTTTTCCGGAGATTCCGCAAACACGATTGGGGCTGCGGGTCGCCTCGCCCGCGATACCCTCGCTCATCGCGGCCATCAAAGATAAATTCGGCCTCGACAGCCGCAACCTTTCCGATCAGGCCACGCTCAAAGCCGAGTTCGACGCGGATATTCAACCGCACCTTTGCGGTCACCGCCGCGCTGAATACTTTCACGCTCGGCGTCGCCGGCGTCGCGCTGCTGACAAGCCTGCTTACCCTGAGCAATTCGCGATTGCCGCAACTGGCGCCGCTATGGGCGATCGGCATTACGCGGCGGCGGCTCGCCGCCATCGAACTCTGAAGACAATGTCGGTGGCGCTGATCACCGCGCTGCTGGCGCTGCCGCTGGGTCTGTTGGTGGCATGGTGCCTGATCGCGGTGGTGAATGTGAAAGCCTTTGGCTGGCGGCTGCCGTTTCATCTATTTCCGCTGCAGCTACTCGAACTTCTGGCCGTCGCCATGCTCGCAGCTTTTCTCGCGGCACTGCTTCCGGTTCTGAAGCTGGCGCGCATGCAGCCCGCCAAACTCGTCAAGATTTTCGCCGATGAACGATAGAGCACGCATCTCGCGCCGCGCCTTTGCCGGGGGCTAGCCGATCCTTGGCGCTCGACCGGCGATCGTCGTTGGCGCAAGGCTTTGCCGGTCTCGGCCGCGACGCCGAAGGATTTGCAGCCGTGGTGCCCGGGCGCGTGCTGACATTTCCAGCCGATCATGGCCCGCATCCGGAGTATCGCATCGAGTGGTGGTACGTGACGGCGAACCTCAGGGATGCCGCGGGCACCGCCTATGGCGTGCAGTGGACGCTGTTTCGGCAGGCGATGGCGGCGGGCGCGCAACAGGAAGGCTGGGCCAACCAGCAAATCTGGATGGGGCATGCCGCTGCGACGAGCGCGACTATCCACCGCAGCAGCGAAACATTCGCGCGCGGCGGCGTCGGCCAGGCCGGTGTCGAGGCGCATCCGTTTCATGCCTGGATCGATTCCTGGGACATGCACGGCGCCGAAGGCTTCTCCGACATGAACATCGCACCGCTTGAATTGGCGGCTTCGGGTCGGGACTTCAGTTACGCGCTGCGTCTCGAAGCCGATCATCCGCTCGTTCTTCAGGGCAACGCCGGCTACAGCAAAAAATCCGAACGCGGACAGGCGTCCTATTATTACAGTCAGCCTTTTTTCAAGGCGACCGGGGTTCTCACCCTCGACGACAAGCCTATACAAGTCAGCGGACAGGCGTGGATGGACCGCGAGTGGAGCAGCCAGCCGCTTTCGTCCGATCAAACCGGATGGGACTGGTTCTCGCTGCATCTCAATTCCGGTGAAAAGCTGATGCTGTTTCGCTTGCGGCAAACCGATGGCAGCAATTATTTCTCGGGAAACTGGATCACACCCGACGGCAAGTCCGAGCAGATCAGTTCAGCCGACATCGCCATGACGCCGAGCGCATTAGACGCGAGTTGCAGGCCGCAATATCCCGACCGCGTGGAGCATCGCGATCCCGAGCCGCGGCGTTCAGATCGAAAGCACGCCGCTGAATGCAGCAAGCTGGATGGCGACGAGCTTTCCCTATTGGGAAGGACCGATCGCCTTCCAC
Source organism: uncultured Alphaproteobacteria bacterium (assembly GCA_963723625.1). Classification (GTDB taxonomy): domain Bacteria; phylum Pseudomonadota; class Alphaproteobacteria; order Rhizobiales; family Xanthobacteraceae; genus Bradyrhizobium. The sequence goes on along the minus strand of CAVRRK010000008.1, from coordinate 61,031 downwards.
GGCAGCCACAGCGGCGTTGGATATCTCGAGATGACCGGCTATTGATTTGGGTTCAATCTAACAAGGCGGTTCTAAATGTATCATCTCACCGCGATCGTCACATGTCTGGCGATCCTGACTTACTTCCTCACCACGATCCAGGTGTCGCGGGCGCGCGTCGCATTCGGCATCAAGGCTCCGGCGATTATCGGAAACCCCGATTTCGAACGCGTCTTTCGCGTGCAGATGAACACGCTGGAATGGATGCCGATTTTTCTTCCGTCGCTGTGGCTGTTTGCGATCTATGTCAGCGACGGGATTGCCGCAGCGCTCGGGCTGGTCTGGATTGTCGGGCGTTTGCTTTACATGACCGGATATGCGCAGGCCGCGAACAAACGGGGCCTAGGCTTCGGAATTCAGGCTACCGCAGCCGCGATCCTGTGGGTAGGTGCACTCGGCGCCGATCGTCTGGCGCGTCATTCATAGCTGACCCAGCATCATCCTGAGGCGTCACGGCGAAATTGAGTTCGGCGGATGCCCGTTCTATTTCACCTCGGACTTCAGCGGAGCATCCTCCACATCCGTCCCCTGCTCCACGCCCGCGTCCTGCGGTGAGAATTCATAGACCGAACTGCAAAATTCGCAGGTCACGACTACCTTGCCGTCCTTCACCATGTCGGCGCGATCCTTGGGCGTGAAGCTCTTGAGCATCGACGACACCGCATCGCGCGAGCACGAACATTGCGCGCGCAACGGCAGCGGCGCAAATACCCGCACGCCCCGCTCGTGAAACAGACGATACAACAGCCGCTCGCCGGACAGATCGGGGTCGATCAGTTCGACATCCTCGACCGTTCCAATCAGCGACTGGCCTTCGACCCATGCGTCGTCTTCCGCCACCTCCGGCAACACGACGCCTGCCGGCGCATCGCCGGGATTGAGATCGCGTTGCGCGCGCTCCGTGGCTTTCGGCAAGAATTGCAGCAGCATGCCGCCGGCGCGCCAGCGATGCTTTGGCCCCTCGCCGCCACGCCACTCCTCGCCGACCGCGAGCCGAACCCGCGTCGGGATCTGCTCCGAGCGCAGAAAATATTCATGCGCGGCATCTTCCAGGTTGCCGCCTTCGAGCGCCACAAGCCCCTGATAGCGGCTCATATCCGGGCCCTGATCGATGGTCATGGCGAGATGACCGCGACCGAGCAGCGCGCCGGAATCCAGGCCCGGCTTGAGCCGCGCCGCATCGTAGCGTGCATAGGCGCGCAGCTTGTCGGGCGCCTGGAAATCCACGATCAGAAAAGATACCGGACCATCGGTCTGCGTCTGCAGGATGAAGCGGCCGTCGAATTTCAGCGACGAGCCGAGCAAGGTCGCGAGCACGATAGCTTCGCCGAGCAGCTTGCCGACCGGCGCGGGATAGTCGTGCTTGGTCAGGACTTCGTCGAGCGCCGGGCCCAGCCGCGTCAGCCGGCCGCGCAGATCCAGCGACGCCACCTCGAATGGCAGCACCGCATCGTCGACCGGAATTGCCGATGGGGCACGGATGGGGGTTTCAACGACGGGTTTCTGATCGGGCGATGTCGGGGTCATGATGCTCTATTTGGGGACGAAGCGAGAGGATCGAAAGGGTGTCGAGACGTTCCTATCCCTCCCCATTCGACGAGAGCTCGTAAAGCTCGTGGGGAGAGGGTGGTGAACATCTGTCGTCGCAAACCCATGACATCCCTGTCCGCCTCGCTGGGCGACCCTCCCCCAAGGGAGCAGGGATGAAGCGTCACCCCACCGCGTCGAAACACCACGCCAGAATGCCCTTTTGGGCATGGAGGCGATTTTCGGCCTCGTCGAACACGACCGACTGCGGGCCATCCATCACCTCGTCGGTGACTTCGTCGCCGCGATGCGCGGGCAGGCAGTGCATGAACAGTGCGTCGGGTTTCGCCAACGACATCAGCTTGGCGTTGACCTGAAAAGGCCGCAGCAGATTGTGGCGGTGTTCGCCGTCCTTGTCGCCCATCGACACCCAGGTGTCGGTGACCACGCAGTCGGCGCCGCGCACCGCGGCTTCGGGATCGCTGCCGAGCATGATTTTCGCGCCGGTCGCCTTGATCCAGTCTTTCATCGCCTTGTTCGGCGCGAGCTGCGGCGGCGTCGCGACATGAAGATTGAAACGGAAGCGCTCCGCCGCGTGTGCCCAGGATGCCAGCACGTTGTTGTCGTCGCCGGTCCACGCGACGGTGCGGCCTTCGATCGGGCCGCGATGTTCCTCGAACGTCATGAGGTCCGCCATGATCTGGCAGGGATGCGAACGCCGCGTCAGCCCGTTGATCACGGGCACGGTGGCATGCGCCGCCAGTTCGAGCAGCGCGTCGTGATTGAGGATGCGGATCATGATGGCATCGACATAGCGCGACAGCACCCGCGCGGTGTCGGCGACGGTTTCGCCGCGACCGAGCTGCATCTCCGCGCCGGTCAGCATGATCGACTCGCCGCCGAGCTGGCGCATGCCGACGTCGAACGACACCCGCGTGCGCGTCGACGGCTTTTCGAAGATCATCGCCAGCGTCTTGCCCTCGAGCGGCTTGCTGGGCTTGGCATGGGCCTTGAGCTTCGCCTTCATGGCGACGCCCGCATCGAGCATGGTGCGCAATTCCTTGCCCGGCAGCTCGCTGAGATCGAGGAAATGGCGCGGCGGCGTGCTCATTGCCCCGCCGCCCGCTTCAATTGATTTCCGGACAACGCCGCGCAGGCACGCTCGAGCCGCTGGATCGATTCCTCGATTTCGGATTCGGTGACGATCAACGGCGGCAGGAAGCGCACGACGTTTTCACCGGCGCCGACTGTGAGCAGCTTTTCGTCGCGCAGCGCATTCACGAGATCGCCCGAAGGCATCACTGCTTTCAAGCCGATCAGCAGCCCTTCGCCGCGCACCTCGGCCAGCACGTCGGGATAGCGGTCGACCACCGAGGCCAGCTTTTGCTTGAACAGCAATGACATCTTGCGCGCGTGCTCGAAGAAGCCGGGCTTCAACATCACGTCCAGCACCGCGTTGGCCGCCGCGACCGCCAGCGGATTGCCGCCGAAGGTCGAGCCGTGCGAGCCCGGCGCCATGCCGGCGGCAGCTTCCGCCGTCGCCAGACATGCCCCGATCGGAAACCCGCCGCCGAGCGCTTTCGCCAGCGACATGATGTCGGGCGTGACGCCAAGCCGCTTGTAGGCGAATAGATCGCCGGTGCGGCCCATGCCGGTCTGCACCTCGTCGAACACCAGCAGCAGGCCCTTGTCGTCACACAGCTCGCGCAGCGCCCTGAAAAAAGTATGCGATGCGGCACGCACGCCGCCTTCGCCCTGCAGCGGCTCGATCAGAATGCCGGCGGTCTGCGGGCCGATCGCCTTTTTCACGGCATCGAGGTCGCCGAGCGTGACCTGGTCGAAGCCGTCCATCGGCGGACCATAGCCTTCGAGATATTTCGCAGCACCTGTGGCAGCCAGCGTCGCCAGCGTGCGTCCATGGAACGCGCTGTCGAAGGTGATGATCCGATAGCGTTCCGGATGGCCCTTGGCAAAATGATAGTGGCGCGTCATTTTGATCGCGCATTCCATCGCCTCGGCGCCGGAATTGCAGAAGAACACCGTATCGGCGAAGCTTGCCTCGCAGAGCCTTGCTGCGAGCCGCTCGCCATCCGGGCTCTTGAACAGGTTCGACATGTGCCAGAGTTTTGTTGCCTGCTCCTGCAGCGCCTTAACCAGATGCGGGTGCGCGTGACCCAGCGCATTCACGGCGACGCCGCTGGTGAAATCCAGATAACGCTCGCCATTGGTCGCGATCAGCCATGCGCCTTCGCCGCGCTCGAAACCAAGGTCGGCCCTGGCGAATACGGGGAGCAGATGCGACTGGTCGATAGCGGAAGGCTTGGCGCTTGTGGTCATGGCCGTCACTGAATGTTGGACGGATTGCCGACCACACACCGCGGTCGAAACAACCAGCCGGAAAAACAAAACGTGCCGCCTTTTCGGGGCGGCACGAAGCAATCATCCTACGCGCGCTATGGCGGCTGTCAACATGGGTTCTGGCTGCCGCGACTCTGAAAAGCCCGAATGTAATGCTCCCATGACGGAAGATGTGGACGCCGCGAGGCTCAGTCTTGCGCGCGAGTCACTGGTGTATTGTAGCTTCTTGGCTGTCGGGTACGACATCTCGTGCGGCGGTTCTGATCTCCTTGAGTTTCTAGCGTGGGCGTAAAACGCCCGGGTGCGTTTTCGCGCCCGGCGAGGGCTAAGGGATTCTGTCTGCAACGATTTTAGGAATGGGACGCGGCAGTGCTGCCATTGGCAAGCCGTCGCGACACAAAGGAAAAAGTGCGATGACGGTATTGACCTGGACCGACGATCGCGTCGAGCAACTGAAGAAACTCTGGGAAGCCGGCCTGTCGGCAAGCCAGATCGCTGCGGAACTCGGAAGCGTGACGCGAAATGCCGTGATCGGCAAAGTGCATCGGCTGGGCCTATCCGGCCGCGCCAAGAGCCCCTCCTCGGCCGCGCCACGCCAGCGCAAGGTCCGGCCGGCCCAGCACATGATGCGGGTCAACCGGCCCGGCACTCGCGGCAACACCGCTTTGGCTCACGCGTTCGAAGTAGAGATGGAGCCGGATCCGATCGCCTTCGACAATGTGGTGCCGATGGGCCAGCGCCGGACTCTGCTGGAGCTCAACGAGGCCACCTGTCACTGGCCGATCGGCGATCCCTCGAGCTCGGAATTCTTCTTCTGCGGTGGCAAGGCGTTGCAGAGCCTGCCCTATTGCGCGCATCACTCGCGGATCGCCTATCAACCGGCCAGCGACCGCCGCAGGCAACCGCCGAAACCGACGCGTTGAGGGCTTCAGGCCGTCTCCGCCGTTACTTCGGAACGCGGCCTTTCACGGCATTCGCAAACGCATCGTAGGTAATGCGCCCGTCAGCGCCGGGACGAAGCTGTTCGCTGAGGCGCTTGCGCACCTGCTGCTGCGCTTCTGCCGGCATGGCCTCGATCAACTTGCCCGCCGGGCCGCCGGACGCCGTGGTCGTGTTCCAAAAATCATCGACGTTGTCGAAGCTGACCGGAATCCGGATCACGGTCGTCTCCACCGATTGAAGCCCCGCCGCTTCCCAGAAACCCCGCATGGCCTCTATCCGTGACGCCGGCGCGTTGGGGACTACCGAAGGCGTCATATCCAGCGACTTCAATGCTCTGAACATCGGCGACGTCGGCGATCCGCCGGCCTCCAGGTCCCACATATAGGTCGCGACAGTGCCTCCCGGCCGCACCACGCGCGTCATCCCCGCGACGGCTTTGGCCGGCTCGGGAAGAAACGCGATGACCAACGCCATGACCGCGACATCGAAGCTGTCGTCAGGGAATGACAGGGATTGCGCGTCGCCTATCTGAAACTGCGCCATCGCCGATCCCGGCCGCGTTCGCGCGAAAGCAAGCTGCCCCTCCGACGGATCGACCGCGACCACGCTTGCGGGCGCGGCGCGCGCGATCAGCTCATCGGTGAATGCACCGTTGCCACAACCGGAATCCAGCCACCGCAATCCCCCGGGCACATCGAGCCAAGTGAGAAATTTCTCGCCGACGAGTTTGCTCCAGCGTCCCATGAAGCGCTCATAGGCTTTTCCGTCCGTGAAAAGATTCGCCGCGTCGGTCATATCGATCTGCCCCGTGGAGCTTCATGCTAACCCGCGCGCCCAGCCGTGGGAAGCCGCCACGAGCAACATGCGATCAGGGCTGTGGCGCACGCGCGAACTGATCGTCCAGCGCGTAGCCCGCCCCGCGCACGGTCCGGATGGGGTCCTGCTCCCCGCGCGGATTGAGCAATTTGCGCAAGCGTCCGATATGTACATCCACGGTGCGCTCGTCGATGTAGATGTCGCGTCCCCACACGCTGTCGAGCAGCTGCTCGCGGCTGAACACGCGGCCCGGATGCTCCAGGAAAAACTCCAAGAGCTTGTATTCGGTCGGGCCGAGATCGATCGGCTGGCCCGAGCGCGCAACGCGGCGCTTTTCGCGATCGAGTTCGAGGTCGCCGAAGGCCAGCACGGTGGCGAGGCGCTCCGGACTCGCACGCCGCAGCAGCCCCTTTACCCGGGCCAGCAACTCCGGCACCGAAAACGGCTTGACGATGTAGTCGTCCGCGCCGGTGGCAAGGCCGCGCACGCGTTCGCTTTCCTCACCGCGCGCGGTCAGCATGATGATCGGCAGCGATTTCGTTTCCGGCCGCGCGCGCAAGCGCCGGCACAATTCGATGCCGGACAGCCCCGGCAGCATCCAGTCCAGCACCACCAGATCTGGCACGCGTTCCTTCAACCGCGTGTCGGCGTCGTCGCCCCGCGCGACGGTTTCCACGTCGTAACCTTCGGCGTCGAGGTTGTAGCGCAGCAACGTGGTCAGCGCTTCCTCATCTTCCACCACCAGAATGCGCGCAGTCATTGGATTCGACTTCTTCTCATTGCCCAAGCGAGTCTGGCAAAAGTGGTCATGTCGCCTTTGGGGCGCTTGTCGAGAATCTGCTGGCCCTCGATCATGTAGAACACCGTCTCCGCGATATTGGTGGCGTGGTCGCCGATCCGCTCGATATTCTTGGCGCAGAACATCAGATGGATGCAGAAGCTGATGTTGCGCGGGTCTTCCATCATATAGGTGAGCAATTCGCGGAACAGAGAAGTGCAGATCGCGTCGACCTCCTCGTCGCCCTTCCACACCGCCATCGCCGCCGGCAAATCATGCGCTGCATAGGCGTCGAGCACGGATTTGATCTGCGACTGCACGAGGTCGGTCATGTGTTCGAGGCCGCGGATCAGTTTCAGCGGATGAAAGTCGCTGTCGAGCGCGGTCACCCGCTTGCCGATGTTCTTGGCGAGATCGCCGATCCGCTCCAGATCGGTCGCGACGCGCATGGCGCCGACGATTTCACGCAGGTCGACCGCCATCGGCTGACGCCGCGCGATGGTGAGCACCGCGCGCTCCTCGATCACGCGCTGCAAGGTGTCGATTTCGGAGTCAGCGGCGACGACGCGCTTGCCGAGCGCAGCATCGCGGCGGATCAGCGCGTCGACGGATTCGACGATCATGCGTTCGGCAAGGCCGCCCATTTCCGCGACCAACCGCGTCAACTCCTGCAGATCGCCGTCGAACGCTTTGGCGGTATGTTCTGAGCCCATGTGATGTTCCTTAGCCGAACCGTCCGGTGATGTAGTCCTGCGTGCGCCGATCGGTCGGCGACGTGAATATCTTGTTGGTCTCGCCGAACTCGATCAGTTCGCCGAGATACATGAAGGCGGTCTTGTCCGAGACGCGCGCCGCCTGCTGCATGTTATGGGTGACGATGGCGATGGTGTATTCCTCCGCCAGTTCCTGGATCAATTCCTCGATCTTCGCGGTCGAAATCGGGTCCAGCGCCGAACAGGGCTCGTCGAACAGGATCACTTCCGGCCGAACCGCGACGGTGCGCGCGATGCACAAGCGCTGCTGCTGTCCGCCGGACAGGCTGAGCCCGCTGGCATTGAGCTTGTCCTTGACCTCATTCCACAGCGCGCCGCCGCGCAGCGCCTTCTCGACCCGGCCATCCATCTCCGACTTGGAAATCTTCTCATAAAGCCGCACGCCGAACGCGATATTCTCATAGATCGTCATCGGAAACGGCGTCGGCTTCTGGAATACCATGCCCACCCGCGCACGAAGCAGATTAAGGTCGAGCTTGGGATCGAGAATGTTGGTGGAGTCCAGCATCACGTGGCCGGTGGCGCGCTGGCCCGGATAAAGATCGTACATGCGGTTGAAGACGCGCAGCAGCGTCGACTTTCCGCAGCCCGACGGGCCGATGAAGGCGGTGACCCGGTTGGCGCCGAGCGCGAGATTGATGTTCTTCAGCGCGTGGTGCTCGCCATAATAGAAGTTCAGATCGCGCGCGCTGATCTTGGCCCGCGGCTTCTGGCTCTGCCCGCCATCGCGGGCATGCGGTGCGTTGGGAACGCTGACGGATACGGCAAGTTCGTTCATTTCGTTGTCCTCTCGGCGACGAGAATGCGCGCGCCGATGTTCAAGGCAAGTACGGTGAGTGTGATGATCAATGCCCCGCTCCAAGCCAGTTGCTTCCAATAAGCGTAGGGGCTTTGCACGAAATTGTTGATGGTGACCGGCAGGTTGGCCATCGTCTTGGTCAGGTCGAGACTGAAGAACTGGTTGCTGAGCGCGGTGAACAACAGCGGAGCGGTTTCGCCGGCGACGCGCGCCGTCGCCAACAGCACACCGGTGATAAGACCGGAGCGCGCGGCGCGGTAGGCGACGCGCTTGATCACCAGCGAGCGCGGCAACCCCAACGCGGAGGCGGCCTCGCGCAGCGGATTCGGCACCAGCAGCAGCATGTCTTCGGTAGTGCGCACCACCACGGGAATGACGATCACGGCCAGCGCCAGACATCCAGCGAAGGCCGAGAAGCCGCCCATCGGCACCACGATGGCACCGTAAACGAAAAGGCCGATGATGATCGAAGGCGCGCTCAGCAGAATATCGTTGATGAAGCGGATCATCGAAGTAAGGCGATCATTCTTGCCGTACTCGGCCAGATACGTGCCGGCGAACAGGCCGAGCGGCGCGCCGATGCCGACGCCGATTGTCGTCATGATGATCGAGCCGACGATAGCGTTGAGCAGGCCGCCTTCGGTTGATCCCGGCGGCGGCGTATTCTGGGTGAAGAGCTGAACGCTGATGCCGGCGAGGCCGTTGTAAAACAGCGTGAACAGGATCAGCGCCAACCAGGTCACGCCGAACAGCGCCGCGCAAACGCACAGCAGTCTCACGATGATGTCGTTGCGGCGGCGCGATGCGTAGACCGGGTTCATAGTTTAATTCCCCGCCTTCTTGTTCAGCCGCAGCAGCATCAGCCGCGCCGCCGACAGAACGATGAAGGTCATCACGAACAGCAGCAGGCCAAGCAGGATCAGGCCCGATTGATGCAAGCCATCGCTTTCCGCGAACTCGCTGGCAATCGCCGCCGAGATCGTGGTGCCCGGCGCGAAGATCGAGGACGAAATGCGAAACGAGTTGCCGATGATGAAGGTCACCGCCATCGTCTCGCCGAGCGCGCGGCCGAGCGCCAGCATGATGCCGCCGATCACGCCAACGCGCGTGTAGGGAATCACCACATTGCGCACGACTTCCCATGTGGTGCAGCCGACGCCGTAAGCGGCTTCCTTCAAGACCGGGGGCACGGTCCTGAACACATCGACCGAAATCGCGGTGATGAAGGGCAGCACCATGATCGCCAGGATCAGCGCTGCATTGAACAGGCTAAGATAGGACGGAGGGCCCGCGAAAATCGCGCCGAGCACCGGGACGCCGTCGAAAATCCGAATCATGAACGGCTGAAACGTATTGGCCAGAAACGGCCCTAGCACGAAAAAGCCCCACATCCCGTAGATGATCGACGGGATACCTGCGAGTAATTCCACCGCAAGCCCGATTGGGCGGCGCAGCCAGATCGGGCAGATCTCGGTGAGAAACACCGCGATGCCGAGGCCCACCGGGATTGCGATCATCATCGCGATGATGGAGGTGACCAGCGTGCCGTACATCGGGCCGAGCGCGCCAAGGATTGGCGGATCGGCCGAGGGCGCCCAGCGCTGCGTCCACAGAAACGCAAAGCCGTATTGCTTCATCGCCGGCCATGCGCCGACGATGAGCGAGACAATGATGCCGCCGAGAATCAGCAGAACCGAGATCGCGCTGGCACGGGTGATCCAGTAAAACGCGCTGTCGCCGAACTTGAACGCGCTCAGCGCTTTGGCGCGATCATAAGGCCCCGCGGTCTCGATCGACGAACTCTGAACCGCCATGTCCGCCACAGTAGCCCCCGATTATACAACGTTACAAAAAGTTGCCGCGCGCCCTGAATTCTCAACTTCGTCATTCCAGGATGCGCCTCTTGGCGCAGGCCCGGAATCCATACTCCCTGCGGTGGTTATGGATTCCGGGTTCATTTCGCTTCGCTCATACCCCGGAATGACGGCACGCGACTTACCATCACGTGTGATCAGCTCTTGATATCAGCCGACCAGGTTTTCTCGATCAGCTTGACGACGGGATCGGGCATCGGAATGTAGTCGAGCTCCTCCGCCATCGAACCGCCTTTCGCGAAAGCCCACTTGAAGAAACTGATGGCTTCCTGGGATGCGGCCTTGTCGGTGGCGTCCTTGTGCATCAGCACGAAGGTCGAGGCGACGATCGGCCAGGAACTCTCGCCCGGCTGATCGGTCAGGATCAGGTAATAGCCGGGTGCATGAATCCAGTCGGCGTTCGAAGCGGCCGCCTGGAAAGCTTGGCTGGTCGGCTGAACGGTTTTTCCGGCCTTGTTGATCAGCGCGGTGTAAGCGAGCTTGTTCTGCTTGGCATAGGCGTACTCGACATAACCGATCGAGCCCTTGGCCTGGCTGATGTTGCCGGACACGCCTTCGTTGCCCTTGGCGCCGACGCCAACCGGCCACTCCACCGCGGTGCCGGTTCCGACCTTCGATTTCCAGTCGGCACTGACTTTCGACAGATAGTCGGTGAAGTTGAACGTGGTGCCCGAGCCATCAGCACGATGGACGATCGTGATGGCCGACGACGGCAGGCTCAGCTTCGGGTTGAGCTTCTTGATTGCCGGGTCGTCCCATTTGGTGATCTTGCCGAGGAAGATGTTGCCGAGCGTTTCGCCATCGAGCGTCATGTCCCCAGCCTGGATGCCATCGATGTTCACCACGGGAACGATCGCACCCATGATCATCGGCCATTGCGCGAGACCGTCCTTTTCGAGCTGTTCCGGCTTCAGCGGCGCGTCGGTCGCGCCGAAGGTGACGGTCTTGGCCTGAATCTGCTTGATGCCGGCGCCGGATCCGATGGACTGGTAGTTCACGCCGCTGCCGGATTCCTTTTTGTAGGCGTCAGCCCACTTGGACAGAACCGGATAGATAAATGTCGAGCCTGCGCCGGTGATATCCGCCGCCATGGCGGACGTCGACGCCGCCACAAGGCAGGCAGCGACGGTTGCCTTGATGAAATTCATGTGCGGTCTCCTTGTGTGAGCGAAGCGCCGGATGCGCCCGATCGCGCTCACGCCGCCCGTTTAGGGACGGTCGATGCAGCTTTTACGAAGCTTTGATGACACTCGGATGACGACCGCAAGCTGCTGTAATTACTGAAATTTCAGGCGGCCGGCTGAATTCTGCCCTGGGGAAAAACCGCCGTGAAGCTGGCGCCCTTGTTTGGCACGCTTTCGATCACAAGCCGGCCGCGATGCCGGTTGAGAATGTGTTTCACCAGCGACAGACCGAGCCCCGTGCCGCCTTGCGCGCGGCTGTCACCGACATCGACCCGATAAAACCGCTCGGTCAGCCGCGGCAGATGTTCTGGCGCGATGCCAGGGCCGAAATCGCGCACCGTGACGCGAACTTCGGGCGCAACTTCGCCCGATCCGGTCGAAATCAACCGACACGATCACCTTGCCGCCGGACGCACCATATTTCAGCGCATTCTCGATCAAATTTTCGAACAGCCGCAGCAACTCTTCGCGATCGCCGGCAATCATGGCGGGCGCTTCCGGCATGCCCATTTCAATCGTAACGTTACGTTCGCCGGCCAGTGGCTCCAGTCCATCGGCGACCTGCCGGATGATCGGGACGACATCCACCAGCGTATCCGGACGAACGTGGGCTGAGAGTTCGACGCGCGAGAGCGACAACAGATCGTCGATCAGCCGCGCCATCCGCGTTGCCTGCGCGTGCATGATGCCGAGGAAGCGCTCGCGTGCCTTGACGTCGTCCTTGGCCGGTCCTTGCAGCGTATCGATGAAGCCGGACAGAGCGGCCAGTGGCGTGCGCAACTCGTGGCTGGCATTGGCGACGAAGTCGGCGCGCATTTCCTCGACACGGCGCAGCGGCGTCTGATCGTGGAACGTCATCAGCATGCAGGTGTCGTTGCCGCCGAACAGCGTCGGCACCGAAACCGGCGTGATGATCAACTCCATCCAGCGATCGACCGGAACGTGATCGAGATAGGTGGCGCGCCTGACTTCGGCAGTCGCTATGGCTTCGCGCAACGCCGTGATGATTTCTGGAGAGCGCAGCGCGAATTGCGCCAGCTCGTTCCGGCGCAGGGCCGGCGCCAGTTGGGCGGCGGCCGCATTGAGATGAATGACGCGGCCCGCGCGATCGAGCAGCACCGCAGGATCGGGCATCCCGCTAACGATCGCCTGCACCGCCTCGGTTTCGACGGGGTTGACGCCCAGCACGTCCTCGCGCGGTGCGATGACGTTGTGCAATCGCCACGGCACCAGGGCCGCACCGGCGATGCAGATAAAAACCGCGCTGGCGCGGCCCGGCGAAAGTCCGCCGAATACAACGAGCGCGGCGAGTGCGAGGCCGCCAGCCAGCAGAATGATCGCCGAATGCCGCAGCCGGTCCGGCCAAAGAGAAAACATCGAAGAGGAGGCATCTGTCGCCATCGGCCCGATTGTCTTTCTCATTCGGATTGGGGGTCAGGCTCCGGAATCGCCAGGCTTCGCCAAAAGAGGACCCTCGCGCTTCGCGTCAGCGTCGAGCTTCATCAGGCGCTGACGTTTCAATCGCGCGCCCAGGATGAACTCCCGAAACGTAAGCAGAATTACAGATATGAAGAACGGCGAAAGATAGTACAGCACGCGAAACAGCAGCATTCCTGCGAGCAGTTCTTCCCGGTCCATCTGCCACAGGCCAACCAGCATGGCCGCGTCGAATACGCCAAGGCCGCCCGGAGAATGGCTGGCGAAACCAAGCAGTGTCGCGGAGACGAAAATAACCGCGACAACGATGAATCCCAGATTGGGCTCATCGGGCACCAGAACGTACATCGCCAGCGCGCAGAAGCTGAGGTCGATAATGCCGATCGCAATCTGCAGCAGGGTCAGCGGCCCGCTCGGCAGCACCACCGTCCAGGGGCCGCGACCGACTCCCCGCGGTTTCATCGAGACCCAGGCTACATAGGCGGCAAGCCCCGTGATGATGGCGATCGCAACGATGCGGTTAAGCCAGGGCGGAAGCTGATCGATCGCCGACGCCGCTTCCGGGTGATAAGCGATGCCGAGGCCGAGCACCGCCGCATTGCCCAGCCAGAAGGTGAGACCGGCAAGAAAGCAGATTTTAGCCACGTCGATCGCATTCAGGCCCCATGCCGAATAGATCCGGTAGCGCACCGCTCCGCCGGTAAAGACGCTGGCGCCGACATTGTGCCCGATCGAATAACTCGTGAAGGCGGCGAGTGCATTCACGCGATAAGGAAGGTCGGTGCGTCCGATCGCGCGCACCGCAAACAGATCGTAAAATGTCAGTGTGAAGTACCCCGCGGCTACGAATAGCGCCGACAGAACGATCTGATGGGGTTCGGTGTCCTTGATCGCACCCAGCACTTGCTCGACGTCGATGTGCCGAAGGATGTGGAACAGTACATAGCAGGCGGTCGCAATTACCGCGAGGCTGACTACAACACCAAGCTTATGCAGGATTTGCTTGTGGCGCAGAAACGAAATCGCCCTGCGTGTTGCTTCCAGCATCTCAACCTCGAACCGCGATCACGCGCATGCACCGTATGAACTTAACGCTGCGACCACTGCGCTCGCTCCCGGACATTTTGTCGTAGCGTGTTTTCGCGCAAAGTGGAATTCCTTGGGAGAATAAAGCGCGCTCTTTCAACATATTAGCGTGAATTGCGATTCGGCACGTCCACAGTTTTGCTGCAATCGGCGATACGGCAGATCGCCAAAATGGCGGGTTGGGACGCGGGGGGATAGCCGTTCTGCTCAAAATCAATTGCCCGCAACAGGACGTGAGACAATCCGATCGCGCAGCCACGATCCTGCAGCACAACCCACCAGATAAATCGCAAACATGACCAGTCCAAGGTCGAGCCAGTAGCCCGGCCGGCCGGGGACCAAGCGCGCCAGCGCTAATGCACACCATTATCGCTGCCAGCACCGCAAGCCACCGCGCGGTCACCTTGGAAACGGCTTGACCGCGGTGCACAACCGCTATCCAGCCCATCCCGAAACCCAACAGCAGCGAGGCCAGCAGCCATCCCTCGTGAAATGTGATCAAATAAGCCATTACACTACCTCACCAAGAACTCTATGCGTCGGTTCTCGGCCTTACCTTCCTCGGTATCGTTGACGGCCACCGGCTTCGTGCTGCCGTAGCCGATCGTCCGGAATCGATCGGGTGGAAGACCTGCGTTGACAAGATAGTCAGCGACCGCCTGCGCCCTTTTTTCCGACAGCGCCTGGTTGAACTCATCCTCGCCATCGGTATCGGTATGCCCGGCGATCTCGACTGTGGCGGTCGGACAGCGCAGCGCCGTTTCGATCAGCCGATCAAGTAATCCCGTCGAATCCGGATCGATGGTGGCGCGGCCGGACACAAAACGGATTTTGCCTTTGCTCAGCAACTCCGAAAACAGCTGCTGGCACACCGTAGCGTCGACGGGCGCCGCCGCAGGTTTCACCGAGATCTCCGGTTTGAACTGCCAGCCGCGCGGGAAGTCTTTCCCGAGGCCGGCACGTATTTGACCAGCAGCCCCGTCGTAGAGCGCGTCGCCAGACAGTTTCACCTCACGGTCGGAAATCACCAAAGTCCCTGTGGACAGGCGGGATAACGCGCCCAGCGCAGGGACCACCGCATTGGCGAATCCCGCGGGCGCGCCAATGCTCGCCTTGAGATTATCGACGACTTTTTCGCTGAAAAACTTGCGTCCGGCCGCGGCCGCCAGCGCGGCGTGAACGTTGTTGTCAGGAACATAGCCCGTCAGGGTCACAGTCAGCGCGACGGGATCCTTGTAGGCCTGAAAAATATAGGGAGGGGCCTTGATATCATTCGCCGTTACCGAAAATCCTTCCGGAAGATTTCTCAACGCCGCGGCGATGGCTTCTCGCCCACCGAGATCGCGCGCCATTCCGGCAAGGCTGACCTGTGTCCCGGAGATCGTAACTTTGCCGTCCTTTAATTTTCCGATCTGGTCGATCAAGAGCAGCGCCGCGGCGTCGAAACGCTGCGGTGCGCCGCGCGACAGATTCATCTGGTCCGCAATATCGACGCCGCCGAGGTTGGCGCGCGCAGCGTCAAGCAGCCTGCTCTTGATCGCCGGCAACGGCACGTTGCCGGCCAACGTGACGCGGACCACGTCACGTTCGGCGGACCAGACGAAAGGTTTGGCTTCCGGAATGAGCCGCGTTTCATCGTTGACCAGCCGCACGCCCGGCACCGTCTCGACCGCGTTCACCGCGCTGCGACGGCCGTCTTCCGAGAAAGCTTCGGCCTCAAACGTGACATCGCGCCCAGCCACGACAATCCTGGTTTTGTCGAGAACGGTATCCTTGAGCGACCCGGTCGCGCGTGCGGAAAGATCGGATTCCAGCGGCGCCGTACTCGTCCAGGCTGCGACAACCCAGAGGATGGCGAGGGGTATGACACCCGGCCACCATTTGGTGCTCCACCTGAAAAGTCCGCGCATTCGACATCCTGCCGGGGTCTGGAACCGAAGAGAAAACAAACCCTTGGGACGCTGTCAAACTGCAAATAGCAGGGGGAATCCCGATAACGAGATTGACCGAACTAACCGTTTCTTCAGCGGTTGGCGCTAGCCTCAAGGTTGTTTTTATCAGCCGGCCGCTCATTTCATGAAGCATCTTCGCAACAATGTCATCCGCGCCGGTTTCGAAGCGCTCTATGTCACCGGAGCGCACCATTTGCTGCGGCCGATCTTCGGCGGCGCCGGCGCAATCTTCATGCTGCACCACGTGCGTCCCCGCCGCGAAACGCCGTTCCAGCCCAATCATCACCTCGAAATTACGCCGGAATTTCTGCGTACCGTTTTGGCGCATCTACGCGAGGCGAACATCGACATCGTCAGCATTGACGAGATGCATCGGCGGATGAGCGAGGGTAATTTTACACGCCGCTTCGCCTGCTTCACCTTTGACGACGGCTACCGCGACAACCGCGATTTCGCGCTGCCGGTGATGCGTGAGTTTGACGCACCCTTGACAGTCTATGTAACCAGCGATTTCGCTCAGGGGACGGGACGGCTTTGGTGGGTGGCGCTTGAGACCGTCGTCGCCAAGGCCCAGACGATCGAGTTTGAAGTTAGCGGTTCAACCATTCGGCTCGATGCGACGACGATCGAAGCCAAGAATGCCGCGTTCGATCGCCTCCACGAATGGACGCGGGCGTTGCCCGGCGAATACGATATTGCCCAGCAGATCAGCGCGCTCTGCGCCCGCCACGGTATCGACGAAAAGGCGATATCCCGCGAGCTTTGCCTGTCGTGGGATGAGCTTAGACCTTTTGCGGACGATCCACTGGTGACAATAGGCGCGCATACCATCACGCACTGCAACCTTGCCAAACAGAGCGATGCGATCGCCGGCCATGAAATGTCGATCAGCCGTGCGCGCATCGAAGCAACACTGCAGCGTCCGGCGCTGCATTTTGCATATCCCTACGGCGACAGGCTGGCCGCCGGACCACGTGAATTCGCGTTGGCGCAGGCGGCCGGCTTCAAGACCGCCGTCACCACGCGCCCGGGCATGGTCTATCCCGAGAATGCCGATCATCTCATGGCGCTGCCGCGGGTTTCGCTGAACGGCAATTATCAGAACGAGCGCATCCTGCCGGTGCTGACCTCGGGCGCCGCGACCGCGATGTGGAATGCTCTCGCCGTACTGACGCGGGATAAGCGCCTTCCTTGACTCGATATGCGCCCGCGCTCAAAAACCATCGGCAGAAACCGATGGAGGAGCCAGTGTTCAAGGATTTGTTTTCGCTTAAAGGGCGCGTGGCCCTCGTTACCGGCGGCTCGCGCGGGATCGGCAAGATGATCGCGGCCGGTTTCCTCAGCCAGGGTGCAGCGAAAGTCTACATCACCGCGCGCAAGGCCGGGCCGTGCGAGGCGACTGCCAAGGAATTGACGCAAGCCTATGACGGCGAATGTATCGCCTTGCCCATCGATATTTCGACCAACGCGGGCTGCGACATGCTCGCAGGTGAGATCATCAAGCGCGAGCCGAAGCTCGACATTCTGGTCAACAACGCCGGTGCCGCGTGGGGTGCGGACTTCGACGAATTTCCGGAAAGCGGCTGGGACAAGGTGATGAACCTCAACGTCAAGTCGCTGTTCTTTCTGACCAAGGCACTGGCAAAACCGCTGCGCGCCGCGGCGTCGGCGCAAAAGCCCGCCAAGGTCATCAACATCGCATCGATCGACGGCATCTTCGTCAATCCGATGGAGACTTACTCTTATGCGGCGAGCAAGGCCGCGGTGATCCATCTGACGCGGCGCTTGGCCATGAAGCTGATCAAGGATCATATCAATGTCACCGCCATCGCGCCCGGCGCGTTCGCCTCCGACATGAACAAGGCGGCGCGCGACAATGCCGACGAAGTCGCCAAGCGGATTCCCTCGGGGAGAATCGGCAACGAGGAAGATATGGCGGGACTTGCGATTTTCCTTGCCTCACGCGCCGGCGATTATGTGGTCGGCAACGCGATCGCGATCGACGGCGGCGTAGTCTACGCGAGCTCCGGGTTGGAAATTGCGGGGTGAGGTAGGCGGCCCTGAAGCGAAGCAGGTGACTTCTTCTTTTCCCTCCCCCCTTGAGGGGGAGGGCTAGGGAGGGGGGTCGAGCAAATATCGACCGCAGCAATCAACAACACCCCCCTCTCCAACTCTCCCCCTCAAGGGGGGAGAGAGCAGGCCGTGCGCGTTGCGCGATCTCTCAATACGTCTCGACGTGATACCGGCCGCCTTCGCGCATCGCCGTTTTCATCATCGCCCAATCCAGCGACGCGCCGCGGCAGACATCGGCGAAGGCTTCATCGACGCCGCTCTCCATGCCCTTGAGGCCGCAGATGTAGACATGGGTATGCGCGCTGCTGAGCAAGCCCGCCACGGCTGACGCTTCGGTGCGTATCCTGTCCTGCACGTAGACGCGCGGTTCGCCCGGCACCCGCGAGTAGCAGAAATGCTTAGCCAACAGTTTTTCCGGCACCTTTTGCAGCGGCCCGAAATACGGCAGTTCTTCCGGCCGTCGCGCGCCAAAAAATAGCAGCAGCCGTCCCTCCGCTTCCGGCATCGCACGGCGGCGGCGCTCGGTGAAGGCGCGGAATGGCGCCGAGCCGGTGCCGGTGCAAATCATGATGATGTTGGCGACGGGATCGTTGGGATGCAGGAAGGTCGCGCCGAACGGTCCGGTAACATCGACCTTGGCGCCGCGCGGTAAATCGCACAGATAGTTCGAGCACACGCCACCCGGTTCACGCTTCACGGTGAGCGACAGGTTATTGGCGTTCGGCTTTTCGCCATCGCGTGCGCTGGCGATTGAATAAAGCCGCACCAGATGCGGCTTCCCGTCCACCGTCGTGCCCGGCACCACGATGCCGATGCTCTGGCCTTCCAGCACCGGAAATGGCTGGTCGCCGAGATCCAGAATGATGTGGCGCACGTCCGAGTCCGCGTCGGCATGCGTCAGCCGGAAATTGCCGGTGACCACAGCCTTCGCCGGCTTGCCGCGATTGTAGAGATTGACGGTGGGCTTGCTGGCAGAATGCGGCGCCACCGCCTTGCCGCCAAGACCCTTGCGGGCCTCTTCGAGCAGCGCGCCGATTTCATCTTCCAGGGCTTCGACGGCGACGCTGCTGTCGCCGCTGTCCAATTCAACTTGCGGCGGCAGGTCGCTCCAGGAAAACTGTTCGTCCAGCGAATAGGGCTGTGCGACCACGCGCCAGTTGTCGATCGCACCGGTCGGGCACGGCGCAATGCAGTCCATGCAGTAATTACAGATTTCAGCATTGACGACGTAGTTGTTGTCGTCATGCGTCACCGCGTCGATCGGACAGGTCTCCTCGCAGGTGTTGCACCGGATGCAAATCTCGGGGTCGATCAGGTGCTGTTTGAGAGGTGCGTTCATTGTTTCGATAAACCCCTCATGGTGAGGAGCCGCCATAAGGCGGCGTCTCGAACCATGGCAACACCATAGCACTTTCTCCATCCTTCGAGACGGCCTGCTACGCAGGCCTCCTCAGGATGAGGCGGTGCTCAAGCCGCGATCTTCACATATTCGAAGTCGCCGCCCTTGTTGTCGATGCCGACTTTCGGCGCGGCGATCCAGTTCGCGAACTGGCCGGGCTCGCTTACCGGCGTCATCAATGACGAGATGAAATCGCCGTCCTCGGTCGAGGGAAGATAGTCGTTCTTTGCCTTCGCCCATTCGGCGTCGCTGAGGATGATGCCCTTCGGCGTCGCGTTGACATCGCGGAATTCGCCGATCTGGCGATGAAACGCGGTGTGCGGCAACTCAAAGCGGAAATTGACGCCGGCCTTCTCGATGATCTTGTTCCAGCGCTCGACGCCCTTGGCACAATCCTGCGTATAGTCGTCGCGCAGCCGCATGTTCAGCGCCGTCAAAGCGGGCTCATCCACCAGCTTGATTTCGCCGTCGACGAATTTCAGCACCTGATAGATATCGTTGGTCAGGCGGTGATCGTCGTCGATTCTGGTTTCCTGGAAGCGCCCTTTGAGACCGGCATTGTAGAAATTCGCCGCGTTGGTGGAAACCTCCGAGCCGAACAGATCGAGCGACAGCGAATAATGCAGGTTGATTTTCTTCTGCATGGTCGGCAGATCGATGACGCCGAGCGCGCGAACTTTCTCGACCCGCATCGGGATCGTCGATCCCCGCCGCCTTCATCGCCTCGCAGGTACGCTGCAGCACGCGGCCGACGCCGGTCTCGCCGACGAACATGTGATGCGCCTCTTCGGTCAGCATGAAGCGGCAGGTGCGCGACAACGGATCGAAGCCGGACTGCGCCAGGCTTTCCAACTGCATCTTGCCGTCGCGGTCGGTGAAGAACGTGAACATGAAGAACGACAGCCAGTCCGGCGTCGCCTCGTTGAACGCGCCGAGCATGCGCGGTGCATCGGCATCGCCAGAGCGGCGGCGCAACAGATCGTCGGCCTCCTCGCGGCCGTCGCGGCCGAAATATTTCTGCAGCAGATACACCATCGCCCAGAGATGGCGGCCTTCCTCGACGTTGACCTGAAAAAGATTACGCAGGTCGTAGAGCGACGGCGCGGTCTTGCCGAGATGGCGCTGCTGTTCGACTGATGCCGGCTCGGTATCGCCCTGGATCACCACAAGGCGACGCAGCATGGCGCGGTATTCGCCGGGGATTTCCTGCCAAGCGGGCTCGCCCATGTGCTGGCCGAAATTGACCTTGCGTTCGGTATCCTGCGGCGCCAGCAGAATGCCCCAGCGATATTCGGGCATGCGGACATAGTCGAACTTCGCCCAGCCTTTCGGATCGACGCTGACTGCGGTGCGCAAGTACACCAGCGAATCCTGAAAGCCTTCCGGCCCCATGTCGTTCCACCAGTCGAGATAGCCGGGGTGCCAGCCCTCCAGTGCTTTCAGCACCTGACGATCCTCGGTGAGATTCACATTGTTGGGAATCTTGGTGGTGTAATCGACGTTCATGAGGTTCATTGGTGTGCTCCGGTCTCATTCTTCTGTCATTCCGGGGCGCGAGCTCTTGCGAGCGAACCCGGAATCCATAACCACCGCGGGGAGTATGGATTCCGGGCCTGCGCAAAGAGCGCGCATCCCGGAATGACGGTTAAACCCTCGTCATATCGAATTGCGCCTTCACGCCCGTGCCGTAACGCTTCAGCGCGCCGTCCTCGCCGACCGCGTTGGGACGCTGGAAAATCCAGTTCTGCCACGCCGTCAGCCGAGAAAAGATTTTCGATTCCATCGTCTCCGGACCGACGAAGCGCAAATTGGCTTCCATGCCGGTGAGACTGTCCGGCGAGAAGCTGCTGCGCTCCTCAAGGAACATGCGCACCTCGTCATCCCAATCGATATCGTCGAGCGAGAAGGTGACGAGGCCAAGCTTCTCGGCTTCCTCGGCATCCAGCGCTTCGCCGATTTTCGCCTGTGCGGTTTCCACGTCTGACGGGTCCGCCTGGAAGCGCGATTGCAGCCGCGTCAGGCCATGGCTCATCGGATACGGGCCGAAATTCATCGCGCTCAATACAATGGCGGGCGGCGCACGGTTGTCGCCCTGCTTCTGGCCGATCAGCATGTAGCTGCGATCCGCTGCGAATACGAGTTCGGCGAGCGTTCCGACGAAGCAGGAGCCAGGCTCGACCAATGTCACCAGCGTGCGCGAGGTGACATCGACGCGCTTGAGCACGCGCTTCCAGTACTGCCTGATTTCGTTGACCAACCAGTGCGTCTTGTTGGCATCGAGAAAGGCATCGTGCGCCAGCACCTGTGCGCCGTCGCCGTGCGATTTGAACACCAGCATCGCGGTTTCGAGTTCGTTGATGCGCAGATGCAGGATCGCGTCGTCGAGTTCGCGCGCTACCTGCAGCGGCCAGAACGCCGCGCCCTGCGCAATCATGCCGGCGACATCGGCTGGCGGGGCTGCATCCGGCGCGGCTATCGAAATGGTGGCGATGCGAGCCGCGCGATCGATATCGACATTCACAAAGCCGTAACGGATACCGTTGTCATCAATCGTTCGCGCCAACGGCGTCAGCGCAATTCCATTTCCGCTGCCATTGCGCTTCGATGCCGCGGCGAACTCCTGCGCGCGTTCGGTGACTTTGGCTTCCAGCTTGCTGTTCGGCACGATCTCGTCCACCAGCCGCCACTGCACCGCGCGCTTGCCCTTGATGCCTTCCTCGATGGTGCAGAAATAATCGGCGTGGTCGCGGCGCACCTTGCGCTTGTCCACCACGCGCGTGAGCCCGCCGGTGCCCGGCAACACCGCGAGCAGCGGCACCTCCGGTAACGCAACCGCGGCGGAGCCGTCGTCGGCCATGATGATATGGTCGGTCGCCAGCGCCAGTTCGTAGCCGCCGCCGGCCGCGGTGCCGTTGATGACGGTGATGAAGCGCTGGCCGGAATTTTGCGCTGGAATCTTCGAGACCGTTGCGTGTCTCGTTGGTGAACTTGCAGAAATTGACTTTGTGGGCGTGAGTCGAGCCCGCCAGCATGCGGATATTGGCGCCGGCGCAGAACACGCGGTTTTTGCCCGAGCGCAGCAGCACTACTTTCACATCGGGATGTTCGAAGCGAAGCCGCTGCACCGCGTCCGCCAGTTCGATGTCGACGCCGAGATCGTAGGAATTCAGCTTGAGCTGATAGCCCTCGAACAGGCCGCCGTTCTCGTCGACGTCCATCGTCAGCGTCGCGACGTCGCCTGCGACATCAAGCTTCCAGTGCCGGTAGCGCGACGGATCGGTCTGAAAATCAATATGCGTGGCGCCGTTGGCGAGAACGCTGATATCACCAGCCATGAGCCGCCCTATTGTGCTTTTCTGAAATTATTCATGCACAATAATGCAGGTTTTTGAACGCGTCTAGTCTAAAACGGCCAGACTATGCATTTTGTTGCACATTAATTATAGGCGCGCGATGGAGCCGATATTGATCAGGTCGTCCTGGGTCAGGATCGGACGCGCCAGTTTCGCCCGCAAAAGGGCGGCGAGCGTATCGGTTGGGAAACCATCGGCAAAGCCGTCGCCGGCGGCAGTCGCCTTGCGCACCTTGAGTTCATCAAGCTCGGCCAACGCCTCGCCAAACAACCGGGAGGCTGCGTGCGGCCGCTGCATTCTCAGCTTGAGGTTCGCATTGGCGATCTGAATGCAGGCCCGCAGCAGAATGCGCTCGCGGCCGCCCTGCGGTGCGGCGGCCCAGATCGCTTCCAGAATTTCATGCGACTCCCAGAAATAACCGGCGTCGTTGAGTCCGATCCCGTAGCGCAGCGCCGGATGACGCGCGGGGACGAAGTCCCGAAATCGCGACGGGACCAGCACCTTGGCATGCTTGAGCGTGTCGTGATCGGCTTCGGTCTCGACGCCGGGGACATAAGCCCAGCGCGGCAGCGGGAGATTTGAAGTTTGACCGGCGATGCTCATCCGTCGTTACCAAGCCGAAGAATTCATGCTGCGTCGGCGAATACGCCCTCGCCATGCACCCGGAAAATCCGGTTGGCGAAATCCGCCAGCGCCGCAAGCGTCAGATCCGGCGCTTCGCGATGCGGCGAATGCCCGGCACCCGGAAGCATGGTGACGTCGACCGGACAATAGCATTCCTCCTGCGCGATCTCGACCTGGCGAATCGTCCCATAATGGTCATCGACACCCTGCAAAATGGTTACGGGAACGCGAATGTAGGCGAGATATTCCGAAATATTCCAATCGCGGAACGCCGGATCGAGCCAAGCGGCGTTCCAGCCATAGAAAGCGTTGTCGACGTCCTTGTGCCAACGCGCCAGCTTCGACTTGAGATCGCCGGCCTCGTAGGCCGTCTTGATCTCCGCGATCGAGCTTACGGAAATATCCTCGACGATGAAGTGCGGCGCGATCAGCGCCAGCCCACGAATGCGATGATCCTGTACGCCTCCGGCGTAGATTGCCGCGATCGACGCGCCATCGGAATGCCCGACCAACAGGCCGCGTTGAAAGCCGATGGCCTCGAGCACTCTGGGGAGCACTTCCAGTGCTTCGGTGTGCATGTAGTTGAGCGGTCGCGGCAATGCGACCGGACTAGACGCGCCATAGCCTGCGCGCGAATAGGCGAACACGCCGGCGCCCGTCGCGGCTTGCAGCTGTTCAGGGAAGTCGCCCCACAGCCCGGCGGAGCCCAGTCCTTCATGCAGCATGCACGATCGTCGGCGCGCCGCCGGGTGAAGGGCCGAGCATGCGGTATTCGAGTTCGGACGAACCGATGGAGAGGAAGCCCGCGGCGTGAAGTGGGGTCATGGTGTGCGAGGCGGGTGCCACGCAAGTTGGTCGTCCCCTCCCCCCTTGAGGGGGAGGGTTAGGGAGGGGGGTAAACTGCAAACGCCGACGTTCGTGATACCCCCCTCTCCAACTCTCCCCCTCAAGGGGGAGAGAGCATGCAGTGCATCGCTGCGAGTCTTCGATCTGTAACTCGCCCGCAGCGACCAGCGATCGAGGATACCCGAGTCAAACCTTCGGCCCTTCATCCCGCAGCTTGAAGCGCTGAATTTTTCCGGTTGCGGTTTTGGGCAGGCTGTCCACCACGTCGATCCAGCGCGGATATTTCCAGGCGCCGATCTTCTGCTTGACGTGTTCTTTCAGCGCATCATGCAGGCCATCGGTCTTGGCGTCGGCGCGCAGCACCACGAACGCCTTCGGCTTCAGCAATCCTTCTGGATCGGCTTCCGGCACCACCGCCGCTTCCAGTACCGCGGGATGGGTGATCAGCGCGCTCTCGACCTCGAACGGCGACACCCAGATGCCGGACACCTTGAACATGTCGTCGCTGCGGCCGCAGAACGTGTAGCGTCCTTCGGCATCGCGAATGTATTTGTCGCCGGTGCGGGTCCAGTGGCCCTCGAACGTCTGGCGGCTTTTGCTGCGCTGATTCCAGTAGCCTTCGCCGGCCGAGGGCGCATCCACCAAAAGTTCGCCGACCTCGCCATCCGGCACGTCGGCGCCGGCTTCATTGACGAGCCGCACCTTGTAGCCCGGCACCGGCCGGCCCGATGAGCCGTATTTGATGTCGCCGGGCGCGTTTGACAGAAAGATATGCAGCAATTCGGTCGAGCCGACGCCGTCGAGAATGTCGACGCCGAAGCGCGCCTTCCAGGCGTTGCCGACCGACTCCGGCAGCGCTTCGCCCGCCGAGGTGCAAATGCGCAGGCGTGATCCACTGCGTTCCTGTTTCAGCGCCTCGTCGTTCAGCATCGCCGCGAACAAGGTCGGCACCCCGAAGAAAATGCTGGGATTGTATTTATTCAGCAGCGCGAACATCACAGCGGGTGTAGGCCGCTCCGAATTGAGAATGGTGGTGGCGCCGACCGACATCGGAAACGTCAGCGCGTTGCCGAGCCCATAGGCGAAGAACAGTTTCGCCGCCGACAGCCCGACGTCGTCCTCGCGAATGCCGAGCACCTGCTTGGCATAGGTGTCCGCCGTCGCAGCGAGGCTGGAATGCAGGTGCCGCACGCCCTTCGGCATTCCGGTCGAGCCCGACGAATACAGCCAGAATGCCGGCTCATCGGAGTGGGTCGCGGCGGTGGCGAAGGTGTCGCTCTCTTTGACGATTTCGTCGGAGAGCTTCTTGTAGCCATGCGCGTCATTTCCCGCGACCACGACGTGTTCGAGGTCCGGCATCCGGCCGACCAAATCCTTGACCACCGGCAGCAGCGCCTCGGAGACAAACAGCACCCGCGCGCGGCAATCCGCCAGCACGTAGGCGTATTGCTCTGATGTCAGCAGCGTGTTGAGCGGCACCGGCACAATGCCGGCGCGGATCGCGCCTAGAAACACGATCGGAAAATCCGTGGTGTCGAGCATGATCATCGCCACGCGCTCTTCGCGGCGAACGCCAAGGCGGCGCAACAGATTGGCGAGGCGGCGGCTTTGCTTTTGCAGATCGCCATAGCTCAGTTCGGAGACGGTGTCGGTGAAGGCGAGCTTTTCTGCGCGCCCCTCATCGACGTTGCGGTCGAGCAGCCACGTCACCGCGTTGTACGCCCCCGACGAATCGCTCATGCGGCGCTCCGTTGCGCCACGCACATCATCTCGCCAAGACTCACGGCGCTTCTCCCTGCAATTTTGAATTATAATTCATAGAAAGCCATTAGGTTGGCTTGCTGTCAATCCGCGCTGGCATTATGTTTCATGTCGCGGCTGTTCGCGACCAAAATTGAACGCGGGGATATGACCGGGCAACCCGACTCCGAAGACGGCTTCCTCGAGCAACTCGGCCAACGCGTGCGCACGATGCGCGCGCTCCGCGGGATGTCACGAAAAGTGCTGGCGAAGGTGTCCGGGATTTCCGAGCGCTACATCGCGCAGCTGGAAGGCGGCAAAGGCAACGTCTCGATCGTGCTGCTGCGCCGGGTCTCATCCGCAATGGGCGCGCACATCGAGGATCTCATTCCAGGCGGTGAAGGCGCGCCGGACTGGCCGGTCATGCGCGACCTCATGCGCAAGGCGAGCCCGGATCAGATCGCGCATGCCAAGGATGCTCTTTCGGGAGCCGGAAACGGCGCGGCGCGGCGGCAGATGTCGTTTTCCGGCATCGCGTTGATCGGATTGCGCGGCGCCGGCAAATCCACGCTGGGAAAACTCCTCGCCGCAAAAATCGGCTGGAGCTTCGTCGAGCTCAACAAGGAAATAGAGCAGCAGAACGGACTGTCGGTCGCCGAGATCATCGCGCTTTACGGCCAGGAAGGCTTTCGGCGTATGGAGCAAACCGCACTCGGGCAATTGCTGGCGCGCAAGCAATTGATGGTGCTGGCGACCGGCGGCGGCATTGTATCCGAGCCGCTGACGTTCGATCTGATCCTGTCATCATTCTATACGATCTGGCTGAAGGCCGAGCCCGAGGAACACATGGCGCGTGTGCGCGGCCAGGGCGATTTGCGCCCGATGGCGGACGACCGTTCCGCGATGGCGGAATTGCGCACCATCCTTATGAGCCGTGAGCCGCTTTATGCCCGCGCGTCTGCAGTGGTCGATACCGCGGGACTGACGGTCGACGATGCCGCGACGCGGCTGATCGATGCTGTCACGCCGGTGGTCGCGCCGGACGCGCGGATGTTCGCGCGGGGATAGAGGTCATATCCCCAGATAGCGGTGCTGCAGATCGGGCGCGGCTATCAGTTCCTCCGAAGTGCCGGTCCACACCGCGCGGCCTCGCTCGATCAGGTAATGCCGGTCGGCAATACGCGTGAGATTTGCAACGTTCTTGTCGATGACCAAGACCGATTGCCCACGCGCTTTCAGCATCGACAGGCAATTCCAGATTTCGTCGCGGACCAGCGGCGCCAAACCCTCGGTGGCCTCGTCGAGAATCAGAAGGCGAGGATTGGTCATCAGCGCGCGGCCGATCGCCAGCATCTGTTGCTCGCCGCCGGAGAGCGTCCCGCCCATATTGTTGCCGCGCTCGGCCAACCGCGGAAACAGCGCGTGAATCTTCTCGATGGTCCACGGATTGGATGCGCCGACGCGATTGCCCGATGCGGCTACGAGGTTCTCGCGCACCGTTAGGTTGGGAAAAATCTGGCGACCTTCGGGGACAAGCCCTATTCCCAATTGCGCGATCCTAAATGACGGCAAGCTGCGAACAGCATATCCGGCGAACCGGATCGCGCCCGCGCGTGCCGGCGTCAGCCCCATGATCGAACGGATCGTCGTGGTTTTTCCCATGCCGTTGCGGCCCATCAGCGCGACCATTTCGCCTGAACGAACCGACAGCGACAGGCCGAACAGAACCTGGCTCGGGCCATAGAAGGTTTCGATGTTCTCGACTTCGAGCAACGGGGCCGCGTCAGCCATGGCGCGTCACCGCGTGCTGGTCGCCGAGGTAGGCGCGCCGGACCTCTTCGTTCTGCCGGATATGCCGAGGATACGCCGGATGCGATGACGCGCCCGTACACGAGCACCGTGATACGATCGGCGAGCGCGAACACGGCATCCATGTCGTGCTCGACAAGCACGATGGTGTAGTCGCGCCGCAATTCCTGCAGCAGCTTCACCATGCGCGCCGAATTCGGTGATGCCGAGGCCGGCCATCGGTTCATCAAGCAGCAGCAATTGCGGTTTGGTGGCGAGGGCTACGGCGAGCTCCAGCTCGCGCTGCTCACCATGACTCAATTCGGATACGACGACATCGGCGCGATGTCCGAGCCCGACGCGATCGAGCGCGGATTGCGCGGCTCCGCGCAGGTGGCTTTCTTTTCGGGCATTGCCCCAGAAACGAAACGAGTGGCCGTCATGGGCCTGCGCTGCCAGCGCGACATTGTCGAGCGCACTGAAGTCGGGCAGTAGCGAAGTGATCTGGAACGATCGTGCAAGGCCCAGCGCGCTGCGGCGATGCACCGGCATACGCGTGATGTCGCGGTTGGCGAGACGAATGCTGCCGGAATTCGACGGCAATTGTCCTGTCAGTTGGCTGATCAGCGTGGTTTTGCCGGCGCCGTTCGGTCCGATGATCGCGTGCAACTCGCCCTTCGCGACGTCGAGCGAAAGGTTGTCGGTCGCGACGATGCCGCCGAACCGCTTCACTAAATTCTGTACGCGCAGCAAGGGATCGGCTGAGGGACTATCCACGGCGCAACCTCCCCAGCCAGCCGTCGATGCCGCCCCGTCCGAACAACACCACCAGCAGCAGCAGCGGCCCGATGATGATCTGCCAGTATTCGGTGATGCCCGAAAGCACTTCCTCCAGCGCAAGGAAGGCGATGGTGCCGATCAACGGCCCGAACAGCGAGCCGATGCCGCCCAGAATTACCATCACCATCAGGTCGCCCGAGCGGGTCCAGTACATGATGGACGGACTGACAAACTCGGTATGATTGGCCAATAGTGCACCAGCCAACCCGCACATCGCTCCCGCAATGACGAAGCAGGCGAGCCTGTAGCGATAGGCCGGAAATCCGATGGCCTGCATCCGTCGTTCGTTCGAGCGGATGCCCTGGATCACCAGCCCGAAACGCGAGTTGACGATGCGCCACACCAGATACAGGCATGCGAACAGCAAGCCGAGGCAGATGTAATAGAACGCGGTGCGGTTTGAGAGATCAATGAGGCCGCCGAATTGACTGCGGCGATAGATCGTCAGGCCGTCATCGGAGCCATAGCGGTCGAGACCGGCGATCACGTAGTAGATCATCTGGCCGAAGGCGAGCGTGATCATGATGAAGTAAACGCCACGCGTGCGCAGCGACAGCGCGCCGACGACGAGCGCGAACAGCGCCGACGCCAGCACCGCGGCGGGGAATTGCACAAATCCGGATGCGATGCCCTCGTGCGCGAGGATGCCGACGGCATAGCCGCCAATGCCGAGATAGGCGGCATGACCAAAACTCATCATGCCGCCGTAACCGAGGATGAGATTGAGGCTGGTGGCTGCCAGCGCGAGGATGATGATGCGCGTGAACAGCGTCAAAACGAAAACGTTGCCGATCAACTGCGCGTAGAGCGGCAGCAGGACCAACGCGACCAGTAACAGCGCGATCAGAACTGTGCGTGCGTCGATCGCTTCATCGTCGCGTCGCGGTCGGAAACAGCCCCTCCGGCCGCACCACGAGCACAACCGCCATCGTCAGATAGATCAGCATCGACGACAGTGAGCGCGCGGCTGACGATGCGGCGCTGGCGCTGAGAACCAGACGAAGCAGATCGGGGAGAAAAATCCGTCCGAGCGTGTCGACGAGGCCGACCAGCACCGCGGCTACGAAAGCGCCGCGGATCGATCCGATGCCGCCTATCACGATCACGACGAAGGCGAGAATGAGAATATTCTCGCCCATGCCGATCTGCACGGTGAGGATCGGCGCCTGCATCAACCCGGCCAGTCCGGCGAGGGCGGCGCCGAGGCCGAACACCAGCGTGAACAGCAGGTTGATATTGATGCCCAGCGCGCCGATCATCTCACGATTGGAAGCGCCGGCGCGGATCAGCATTCCGACGCGGGTCCGCATCACGATGAGATAAAGCATCAGCGCGACGGCGAGCGCGACCACGATGATCGCCAGCCGATACGCCGGATAATAGACGCCGGGCAAAACCTGAACCGCCGAGCTCAGCCATGATGGCAGCGGGATCGTCAGTCCGCCCGGCCCCCACACCAGCCGGACCAGCTCATTGAAAAACAGGATTAGCCCGAAAGTGCCGAGCACCTGGTCGAGATGATCGCGGCCGTAAAGCCTGCGGAATACGACGATCTCCAGCGCGATGCCAACGACAAGGATCGCTGCGAGAGCGAGCGCCGCGCCCAGCAAAAAACTTCCGGTCCAGGCGATGAACGTCGCCGCGAAATAGGCGCCCAGCATGTAGAGCGAACCGTGCGCCAGATTGACCAGGTCCATGATGCCGAAAACGAGCGTCAATCCTGCTGCCAGCAGAAAGAGCAGCAGGCCGAATTGCAGGCCGTTCAGGAGCTGTTCGAGCAGCAGCATGGTCGAATACGGATCACCGGCAAGCCGTTATTTCATCGGGCACTTGTCGTGGAAGCGGTCCTGATTGTCTTTCAGGACCGTGGCGATGGTCTTCAGCCCGAACGTTCCGTCGGCTTCCTTTACCGCTTCCTGCAGATAGAAGTTCTGGATCGGAATGTGGTTGTTGCCGTACTTGAATGGCCCGCGCACCGAGGCGAAATTCGCCTTCTCCATTTCCTTCTGCATTTCGTCCTTCTTGCTCATGTCGCCCTTGACGGCGATCACCGCGCTGTTGATCAGCATCGCGGCGTCATAGGACTGCGCGCCGTAAAACGAAGGACCGTGGCCAAATTTCTTGCGGAAATCGGCGACGAATTTCTTGTTCGCTTCATTCGGCAGATCGTTGACCCACTCCTGCGCGCCGGGAACGCCGACCGCCAGATCCTTCTGCAACGGCAGCGTCGTTTCGTCGATCGTGAACGCCGTGTAGAGTGGTATCTGCCCCTTCAGGCCGGACTGCGAATACTGGTTGAGAAACTGCACGCCGGCAGCCCCCGGATAGAACACGAAGATAGCATCAGGCTTCGCGGCGCGCGCCTTCGAAAGCTCAGCCGAAAAATCGAGCTGGTCCGGCCACTTGGTATATTCCTCGCCAATGATCTCGCCTTTGAACGTACTCTTGACGCCGGCAAGCATGTCCTTGCCTGCTGCATAATTCGGGCCGATCAAAAAGGCTTTCTTGGTGCTCTTCTGATTCATGTATTCGCCGACGGCTTGCGGCGTCTGGTCATTCTGCCAGGAAGTGGAGAACACGTAAGGCGAGCACAATTCGCCCGCGACCTGGGAGGGCCCGGCATTGGCGCTGATCAGGAACGTCTTGGCATCGACTGCCGGCTTCACCGAAGCGAGATACACATTCGACCAGATATAGCCGGAAATGAAATCGACCTTGTCCGACTGCAGCAGTTTCTCGGTCTTCTGGCGGCCAATGTCGGGCTTCTGCGCATCGTCCTCATAGACCACCTCGACCGGTATCCCGCCCATCTTGCGGCCGAGATGATCGAGCGCAAGTTCGAACGCATTGCGCATGTCGTTGCCGATCACGGCCGTCGGGCCGCTCAGCGTGGTGACGAACCCGATCTTGATGGAATCCGCCGCGCCGGCGGGTTGCGCCAGAACCAGCGCAGCAGCGCCTGCCAGCCAGAATGCCGTTTTCATTTTCAATCTCCCTCTTGATACCTGCGCGAGCCGTTTATCAGCAGACTGCGCAGCCTTTTCTTCTTCGGTGACGTGTTGTGCGCGAAAGGTTGGACTTGCGGCAAGCAAGACCTTCGGCTTCCCTCACAGCCGCTGGTCTACAAATTGACCTGCACCATAATTCACCGAAATCGCATTGCAAGAATTATAATTCCTGCGCGTCGCGCTGCGACTCCATGTCCGGTAATTGGATCACTTGACCAACGAACAACCGCCATCCGCTATGGGTCGGAACGCCTGATCGGCAGGAATGGTCGAAACAAGCTTGTAGTAGTCGTAAGGATATTTCAACTCCTCCGGCTTCTTCACCTCGAACAGATACATCGGATGAACGACGCGGCCGTCCTCGCGGATGGTGACGTCGCCGAACAGTTTATCCTTGCCCTTGAACTTTTTCATCTGCGGCACGGCGTCCTTGGCGTCGTCGCTGCCGGTTGCTGCCACCGCGTTAAGATACGCCAAGGTCGAGGCATAGACGCCGGCCTGATTTCCGCTCGGCATCTTGCCGTTCATGCCCGGCCGGGCGCCGAAGCGTTTGGCGAACGCACGCGTGTCGTCGTTCATGTCCCAGTAAAACGCTTCCAGCAATTGCAGGCCCTGCGCGACCTTCAGGCCCATGCCGTGCACGTCGTTCACGAACAACAGGAACGCCACTAACTTTTGACCGCCTTGCTGAATCCCGAATTCGGCCGCCTGCTTCACGGCGTTGATGGTGTCACCACCCGCATTGGCAAGGCCGATCACCTGGGCTTTTGAAGCTTGTGCCTGCAAAAGAAAGGATGAAAAATCTGACGTATTGAGAGGGTGCTTGACGCTGCCCAGCACCTTGCCGCCATGCGCCTCGATGTACTTGCTTGCCTCCGCTTCGATTCCTTTGCCGAGTGCGTAGTCCACCGTGACAAAGTACCAATCCTTACCGCCGCGAGCCATCATTGCCGCTGCGGTGGTGTTGCCGGTGGCCCAGGTGTCGTTGACCCACTGGATGGTGTTCGGTGAGCAGGCCTTCCCTGTCAGATCCGAACTTGCGGTCGATGACGCCAGGAATGTCATGCGCGTGTCGCGCATCAACGAGTTGATGGTGAGGCCAACAGCCGAATTCGGCACGTCGACCACGGCGTCGACTTTATCGACGTCGAGCCATTTGCGCACGATGGCAGAGCCTACGTCAGCCTTGTTCTGGTGGTCGGCGTAAACGATCTCGACCTTGATATTCTTGCCGCCGCCGTTGAAATCCTCGGCCGCCATGCGCGCCGCTTCAACCGAACCCATGCCGTTGGTGTCCTGGAAGATACCCGAGATGTCGTTGAGTACGCCAACCCGCACGATGCTGTCGGAAATTTCGGCGCGCGCCGCGTTGAGCGTCACGCAACTCGCCGCGATGGCGAGATAGCTTGTAAAATTCTTCATGGTGTCTCCCTTTGATTTTTTGGTTTGCCTCACACCTGCTTGTCCGGCAGCCGCAGCACCAACCCGTCGAGCTCCGGCGTGATTTTGATTTGGCACGATAGCCGGCTATTCGCCCGGCGTTCGGCTGCGACGCCATCCAGCAGCGCATCTTCGTCGGCACCGAGCGGCGGCAAGCGGCCGAGCCAGCCCTCGTCGACATAGACGTGGCACGTCGCGCACATGGCATTGCCGCCGCATTCGGCGACGATGCCGGCGATGCCATGTTCGGTAGCCGCTTCCATGGCGCTCTCGCCTACATAGGCGTCGACATCTTCCGGGCGACTGTCGGCGTGAATGAAAACAATCTTCGGCATGAATACCGCTACGCCGGTTGGAGGGTGATGGGCAGACTTTCCAGGCCGCGCAGCGTGTTGTTGAACAGGCGCTTGACCGGACCCGTAATTTCGATGGTCGCAACCTTGCGCGCCAGCGCCACGAGCATCGCTTCGCCTTCGAGGCGCGCGACCAGTTGCCCGACGCACATGTGAATGCCGGAGCCAAATCCGACATGGCCGCTGGTTCTGCGCGTGATGTCATAGTGTTCTGGATTGTCCCATCGCCGGGGATCGCGATTGGCGGCGGCGAGAAACATGAGAATCTTCTCTCCCTCGCCGACGTGGAAACCGCTGAAGTCCACGTCCCTCGTGGTGGTGCGGAAAAACGTCTGCACCGGGCTTTCGAACCGGATCGCCTCTTCAAAGGCATTGCGCGCCAGGCTGGGATCATTCCGCAGCCGCTGCCATTCTTCGGGAAACCTCGCGAGGCAATAGATCGCAGCGCTCAGGCCGTTCACGGTCGTATCGAGACCCGCGCTGAGCAAAGACCGCACCAGCAGTGGCGCTTCCGCGGCAGTAATATCCCCGGTATCAACCTGTGCATGGATGCAGGCGCCGAAACCGCCGGGAGCAAGGTTCTCGCGCTGACATTGCTCCTGCACGTAAGCCTGATGCGGGGCTGAACGTTCGATCGCGGTTTGGCGCAGTTCGTTCGGCGGACCGAAAGCGTTGAACACTAAACCGGCATACGGCAGCAGATGCTCGCGCCCTTCCTGCTTCAGCCCCACGGCGTCGGGGAAGACCGAGAGCGGATAGGCTTCTGCGAGATCGGTGACCGCATCAAAACTACGTTTTGCCAGCAGTTCATCCACCTTGGCTTGCGCAGCGGCAACGAAAGTGTCGCGCAGCTTCTTCATCACCGCCGGCGATAGCACTTTGTTGAGCACGGCGCGGGTGCGGGTATGAGCCGGCGGATCGGCCTCAAGAATAAGGCTCGGCGGCCGCCACGGTTTTTCCTTGGCAAAATCGCTGAGGCCAACGCCCCTGCTCGAACAAAACGTCAGGGGATCGTGAAGCACGGCATGAACTTCGGCATAGCGGGCGACCGCGTAAACATTCCATTTGTCGAGTCGCACGACCGGACCGGCCTCGCGGAGCAACTCGTGGACGGGGTGCGGATCCTTGAAAAATTCGATGGAGAATGGATCGACGTCGAGAGCTGGCGGCGGCAACCCGGCTGCCAATCCATTCGGCGCGTCGGTTGCGGGTTGCGAAGAATCAATGACGCCCATCGTCGCCTACCCAACTATTTTTTTCGCGCTATGTGCGCTTTGTTGCAAGTGAGATGGACCATAATTGGCGCAAGTCGCATTGCAAGAATTATAATTGGGGCTAGTTTGCTTCCGCCCGCGCATAAAGAAACAATCCGGGAGGATGACGCTTTGGGGAGAGGACATGGCTGACTCTGGAAATTCGATCCCCTTGGCGGAAGCGGCGAAACCGGCTCAGCCGTTCGACCTGCGAAACCTGCCGCGAAGTTTTTACGACGATCCCTATTCGGTTTATCGCGATCTGCGCGAGACATCGCCCGTCCATCGATTGCCCGATGGCAGCCTTTTCCTGACGCGGTTCGCCGACATGGAGCGCGTCTACAAGGACACGACTGTTTTCAGCTCCGACAAGAAGATCGAGTTCAAACCAAAATTCGGCGATACGCCGCTTTACGAGCATCACACCACCAGCCTGATTTTCAACGATCCGCCGCTGCACACGCGGGTGCGGCGGCTGATCAATGGCGCGCTAACGCCCCGCGTTATCGCCGATCTGGAAGGCGATCTCGTCAAGCTGGTCGACTCCCTGCTCGACGCCATGGCGGCAAAAGGGAAAGCCGATCTGATCGAGGATTACGCGATCGCCATTCCCGTGGAGGTGATCGGAAACTTGCTCGACGTGCCGCATTCCGAGCGGGGCCCGCTGCGTCAATGGTCGCTCGACATTCTCGGGGCGTTGGAGCCGGTGACTTCCGTCGAGGCGGCGGAGCGCGGCAACAAAGCCGTGGTCGATTTCGTCGCCTATCTCGAAACATTGGTGGCGCGACGCCGGATCAACCCGGGCGACCCCGTCCGCGATGTGCTGACGCGGCTTATTCAGGGCGAGGCTGACGGCGAACGGCTGTCCGAAATCGAACTATTGCAAAACTGCATCTTCATCCTCAACGCCGGCCACGAGACCACAACCAATCTCATCGGCAACGGCCTGGCTTTGCTGATCGAGCATCCTGATCAGCGGCAGCGTCTGCTTGACGACGCGGATCTGGTTCGTCCAGCGATCGACGAAATGCTGCGCTATGACAGTCCGGTGCAGCTCGGAAATCGCATGACGATGCAGGACTGCGAGATCGGCGGGGTGCGCGTCGCGCGCGGAACCTCGATCAATCTGTGCATCGGCGCCGCCAATCGAGACCCCGAACAATTTCGCGAGCCCGATTTGTTCGACGTGGCGCGGACGCCGAACCGGCATCTCGCCTTCGTTTCGGGACCGCATCAGTGCGTGGGGATGGCGCTTGCAAGGCTGGAAGGCCGCGTCGCGGTTTCGCGATTTCTCGGGCGTTTCCCGAATTATCGGTCTGCAGGAATCCCGCAGCGCGGCGGTCGCGTCCGTTTTCGCGGCTTCCTCAGCCTTCCGGTTGCGCTGGGATTATGAGCGACGCAGTTGAACTGCGTTACGGATTGGCGCGCTCGAACTGGCGCAGCATCTTGTTGCCGCGCTCCACCGCCGAATCCAGCGCGGCTTGCGCGGATTTCTTGCCGCTGAAGGCCTGCTCCAATTCGTCGTCGATCACGTCGCGGATCAGCGTGAATGAGCCTAGTCTCAACCCCCTGGAATTTTCGGTCGGCGGCTTTAGCGTGATCTGTTCGATCGAGATCGCGGTACCGGGATTGCGATCGTAGAAACCCTGCGCCCGGGTCAGGTCGAACGCGGCGCGGGTGATCGGCAGATAGCCGGTGTTCTGATGCCACGCGGCCTGAACCGCGGGCTTCGACAGAAACGCGAAGAATTTCGCGACACCCTTGTATTCTTCGCGCGGACGATCGCGCAGCACCCACAGCGTCGCGCCGCCGATGATGGTGTTCTGCGGTGCGCCCGCGACATCGGGCCAATACGGCAGCATGCCGTAACCGACTTCGAATTTGGAATTGGCGCTGATATCGGCGCGTGTCGCCGACGAGCCGATGAAGATCCCGCACTCGCCTTTTTGAAAACGCGGCTCGGCGGTGGTCGCGCGGCCGCTATAGTCGAATACCTTGGTGGTCTGCCATTCCGCCAATTGCGCGATGTGACGGACCATGACCGGATTGTTGAATGTCAACTCCGCGTCAAGGCCGCTGAGGCCGTTGTCTCGCGTCGCGATCGGCAAGATTGTGGAACGCAGAGAAATTCTCGACATTGATCCATGACGGCCACGCGGTCGTGAACCCACATGCAGCGCCCGCGGCACGCAGCTTTTTTGCCGCGACGCCGATCTCAGGCCAGGTTTTCGGCGGCGTGTCTGCATCCAGCCCCGCCGCCCGAAACAGGTCCTTGTTGTAGTAGAGGATGGGCGTTGAGGCGTTGAATGGAAACGACAGCATATTGCCGGCCACATCGGTGTAGTATCCGGCGACGGCCGGAAGATAGGCGGACGGCGAAAATGCTTCCGCCTCGTCGCGCATCAATTCGAACACCGGGTAAATCGCGCCCCTGGCGGCCATCATGGTCGCTGTGGCGATTTCGTTGACCTGCACGATGGCGGGCTGACTGCGCGAGCGAAACGCAAAAATCGCGGCGGTCACTGTCTCGGTATAATTGCCCTTGTAGGATGGTACGACGCGATATTCGGACTGCGACGCGTTGAAATCGGAGGCGAGCTTTTGCAGTTGCTTGCCGAGTTCGCCCGACATCGCGTGCCACCAATTGACCTCGGTGACGGCGTAGGCCGGCGACGACGCTGCCCCGACTAATTGAACCGCCATTGCGGCCAGCGCGAAAAATCTGAAGCGAGATCTCACTGTTAACCAACTCATCTGTTTCGGGCTCGACCGGCGGGGCTTTGCGTCCTCATAGAGCCGCGAGAACGCCGATTCAACCGTGCCGGCGATAAACAATCTCCCGCTTTGCCTCTGCTAATGGCGTTGAACCTTTTCGTCGGGATGGATAGACTTCATCGTAGGGGAATGATGTTGTTTGTGTCCAGTCGCGCGACCGTTCCGCGGATCGTCGCTACCGTCACGGCGTCGTGGTTGTCAGCAACCGCAACGATTGCGGACGCGCGCGAATGACGCCCGAACCGGAAGATGCCGCGGAACGCCCGAAGGGCCTTGCCGCGCGCGTCCGTGCCGGCATTGTCGGACTGGCCCGCGCTATCCCGATTCGCTGGCGCATTCTGTCGATCGCATCGCTGAATTCCGCCGTCGTCGTGGCGTTGGTGGCGATGATCTGGAACGGCACCCAGGTGCTTGGATCGGCCTGGGACGACGTGCGCCAGGTGCGCAAGTCCGACAATATCCTCGCACTGCTGGAAAGCGAAACCGGCCGGCTGCAGAACCTGATCCATCGCTACATCAACCAGCCCAGCCCGGAGCTGTTCGCCGAGATTCTGTTGCTGCGCGAGGCGGTCCTCGGCACGCTCAC
This sequence comes from uncultured Alphaproteobacteria bacterium, assembly GCA_963723625.1. Taxonomy (GTDB): domain Bacteria; phylum Pseudomonadota; class Alphaproteobacteria; order Rhizobiales; family Xanthobacteraceae; genus Bradyrhizobium. The sequence continues at coordinate 23,388 of CAVRRK010000008.1, read as the reverse complement.
CACGCGTGCCTCGACCGATCCGATGCTGTCCGGGTCGGTCGAGGAACTGGAACGCGTTACCGACCGCTTCCTCAACGGCTTCGGTGAACTGCGCAGTCTGCAGACGACGATTGCCAAGACCTATGATGACAAGGTTCTGAAACCGGCCAAGGACATGGCCGGCCTCTATTCGATCATCGAGGGCGCGACGGGGCACCGTGACGCCTTGATCTGGCCATCGCTCGGAAGATCCCGCGAGGCGTTTACCGCCATGCTGGTCGCGGCCAATGCCTATTACCTTTCGTTGGCGACGGCCTCCGCCGAAGAGGCGCGCAAGAACACCGAGACGATCGAAAAGACGATCCCGGTCATGGTCACCCTTGCCGATAACGATCTGCAGCGCATGGCCTTGGAGAAATTGAAGGAGCGCACGGCGGCGATGCGTGAAGGATTCGGCAAATTGTCGGAGCAATTGGCAAACCGAACCGATCTGCTGCGAAACTCCATCGACGCAAGCCAGGCGGACACCATCGGCGCCATCGATGGATTGTCGGTCAAGATGCGCCAGCGCGAGCAAAAAGCCCAGGAAACGTTCGATCAAACGCTCTCCGGCATTTCGCGCAAGGTTCTGTCCGTTGCGGTGATGTTTCTGGGTATCATCATGGCCGCGGGGATCGTGATTGCGCTCAGCATCCGGCTGCCCCTGCAGGAAATAATGAAAGCGATGCGCGCGATCGCGTCAGGCCACTACGAGCATCAGGTCCAGGGCACCAATGCCAGCGACGAGATCGGCGCAATGGCGCGCGCGGTAGAGGTATTCCGCGAAAACGCCATCGCCAAGCGCGACGCCGAGGATGAATTGCGAACCTCCAAGGAGAAGGCCGAGAGCGCGCTGCTGGAACTGAGCGCAGCCCAGCGAAATCTGATCGATTCCGAGCGGCTGGCGGCCCTTGGCGGCCTGGTCGCCGGCGTGGCGCACGAAGTGAACAATCCGATCGGCATCAGTCTCACGGTGGCGTCCAGTCTGGCGCGCCGCACCGAGCAGTTCGAAGCCGATATGAAGTCGGACACGCCGCTGCGGCGGTCGAAGCTCGAGGACTTTGTGCGGAGCTCGCAGGACGCATCCCAGCAGCTGGTCGCCAACCTGCATCGCGCCGGAGAATTGATCCAGTCCTTCAAGCAGGTCGCAGTGGATCGCTCGCATGCGGAGCGGCGCCAGTTCAACCTTCGCGAAGCAACCGACCAGATCATATCCAGCCTGCGGCCGGTCCTTAAAAAGGCGCCGATCACACTCTCGGTCGATGTACCGGAGGGTTTGTTGATCGATGGCTATCCGGGCTCATACGGACAAATCCTGACCAATCTTTTCCTCAACGCCGCAAATCATGCATTTGCCGAGGGACAGTCCGGAACGATCTCGATTACAGCGAGACCGCGCGGCAATGATGACATCGAGATCATTTTTGCCGACAATGGCGCCGGAATGACGCCGGACGTGCAGACGGCAGGCTTTCGATCCGTTCTTCACGACGCGCCGCAACGAAGGCGGCACCGGTCTAGGCCTGCATATCGTCTATAATCTGGTAACCCAGCAACTCGGCGGACGCATGATGCTGGAGTCAAGGCTGGGACAAGGCACTACGTTTCGCATTATCATGCCGCAGGCTGCCAAACGCGGCGCAATTGACATCTACACAGCAAGTGACGGGACCATGTTATGGCCGACCAGGACGATGTCCTCCATCTGATCGAGGATACCGGCGCCGCGCCGGAGGCCTCGACGGGGCGCAAATGGAAGATCGCGGTGATCGACGACGATCAGGCCGTGCACGAAGGCACGCGTTTTGCGCTGAGCGATTATTCCCTGAATGGGCAAACGCTGGAAATCCTTTCGGCCTACTCCGCCGCCGAGGGCAGGACCCTGATGCGCGAGCATCCGGATATCGCGGCCGTGCTGCTCGACGTCATCATGGAAACCGATGCGGCAGGCCTCGACCTCGTCGAGTTCATCCGCAACGAAATCAAGAACGAAACCGTCCGGATCATCCTGCGCACCGGCCAGCCCGGTCAGGCGCCCGAGCGCCGCGTCATCGTCGAATATGACATCAACGACTACAAGGCCAAGACAGAACTCACCGCGGACAAGCTGTTCACCTCGCTGACCGCGGCGCTGCGAAGCTATCAGCAACTCGAACGCATGGTGCAGACCCGCCGCGGGCTTGAGATCATCATCGACGCCGCCTCCACGCTGTACGATTTCAAGTCGATGCAGCGCCTGGCCGAAGGCGTGCTGACCCAGATCGCTTCGCTGTTGAACGTCGACTGCGCCGGAATTCTGGTGCTGCGCGATGGCGGCAAATCGGGAGACGATTTTTCAGTGCTGGCGGGGTCCGGCTGCTATCGCCGGTTCATTGGCGCCGCCGCCTCGCATCCGCTCGATACCGACCTGCGGCAAATGGTTGAAGCCGCCTTCCTGCGCCGCAAGCACGAATTCGCCGATCATCGCAGCGTATCTGTATGTCAGCACCGGCAGCGGACGCGAGGTCGTGGTGCTGTTACAGTCGGAGCGGCCTCTGTCGGAGACCGACCGGTCGCTGGTCGAAATCTTCGGCAGCCGGCTTTCGATCGCGTTCGATAATGTCATTCTCTACCAGCAGTTGAACGAGGCCAACACTCAGCTTGAGGATCGCGTGTCGCAGCGCACCCGCGCGTTGATGCAGGCCAACCGCAGGCTGTCGTCGCAATGGCTGCAGCTTCAGCGCGCCAACGGGTTCAAGAACGAGATTCTCGGTACCGTGGCGCACGATCTGAAGAATCCGCTCGGCGTCATCCTCGGCCGCACGGAAATGCTGACCGAGCTGATCGGCGCTGGCGCCTCCAAGGAAAGCATCACCGGACAGGTTGAACATATCCGCGACGCCACCAAGCGCCTGACCTCGATGGTGGACCACCTGATTTCCGATGCAATGGCCGACGCCTTCGATATCACCATTCGCCGCGAACCGGTCGATATCGCCGCACTCGTGAGCGACGTCGCGCAAGCCAATCAGCCTCTCGCCGCGAACAAGCAGCAGACCATCGCGGTATCGGCACCGCTCGGTCACGCCACCCCGTGCGATACCGACCGGATGCGCGAAGCCATCGACAACCTGGTCAGCAATGCCATCAAGTACAGTCCGGTCGGCGGCAAGATTTCCGTCCTGGTCACGCAGGATGACGATCATTCCATTATCCGCATCACCGATGAAGGAGCCGGCCTTTCGCCGGAAGATCTTGGGCGGTTGTTCGGCCGCTTTCAGCGGCTGTCCGCAAAACCCACCGCGGGCGAGAGCTCGACCGGCCTCGGGCTTTCGATCGTCAAACGCATTGTCGACATGCATGGCGGCACCGTGACCGCCGATAGTCCGGGACCCGGACAGGGATCGACCTTCACCATCGCCCTGCCCGCGACAGGCCTGTCCTGACATGAGCCAGAACCAGCACATCATTATCGTCGACGATGAAGCCCCGGCCCGGGATATGGTCGGCGACTATCTCAAGATGCACGGCTTTTCCGTTACGTTGTGCGACGGCGGCACGAGCCTGCGCGCGGCGATCGACGTCAGCGTGCCGGATCTCGTGGTGCTCGATTTGAATATGCCGGAGGAGGACGGGCTTTCGATCATCCGCGACCTGAAAAGCCGCACCAACGTGCCGGTGATCATGCTTACCGCCACTGCCAGCCCGATCGACCGCGTGGTCGGACTTGAGCTCGGCGCCGACGACTACATCGCGAAGCCCTGCGAATTGCGCGAATTGATGGCGCGCATCCGCTCGGTGTTGCGGCGAAGCGCGCCGGCAAAGCAGGCCGCGGCTGCGACATCGCAAGCCGGCGGAGAAAATGCTGCGAAGGACCATCTGGTGCGATTCGGCACGAAATGGCTCGATCTTGAGGCGCAGGCGCTGCGCGACGACGAAGGCAACGAGCACCCGCTCACCGCGTCCGAGTTCGGTTTGCTCAAGGTATTCGCGGCTAATCCAAAGCGCGTGCTTTCGCGCGAACGATTGCTGGAATTGGCCAACGCGCGCGACAGCGAAGCCTTCGACCGCGCCGTCGACCTGCGGATCATGCGTATCCGGCGCAAGATCGAGCCAGATCCTACAAAACCCGCTGTTATCCGCACCATCCGCGGCGGCGGCTATCTGTTCTCGCCTTCTGGCGACAAGGCCTGATTCTTCATCTCATTAAAATTGCTGGCATTTTTGTGCCTGAATGTTTCGTCGCGAGCGCAGCGACGAAACAATTCTCCCGGTCGACGAAACCACTTTCTATTGTTGCGCAGACATCCTGAAACTTCCGCTGATTAACAATCTGCCCAACGAAGCCGCCAAAGGCGGTGAATAACGGGAGATTGTCATGCATAACGTTATCGCCATCAACGCCGCAGCGCGCCAGGGCATCGCTACCGTCCAGGCGACGTCAGACGAGATGTTGCTCAGCAACATCGCCGGCGGCGACCGAAGCGCGATGCACACTTTGTATGCCCGCCACAACGTAAGGGTCTACCGCTTCATTCTTCGGATGGTGCGAGACACCACTGCGGCGGAAGACATCGCCAGCCAGGTGTTCCTTGACGTCTGGCGGACCGCCGGCCAGTTCGAAGGCCGCGCCCAGGTCTCCACCTGGCTGCTCTCGATCGCCCGCTTCAAGGCGCTCACCGCGCTGCGCCAGCGCCGGCACGAGGATATCGAGCAGGACGACGTGCTGGAAATCGCCGACGAAGCCGACACCCCGGAAACCTCGCTCGACCGCAGCAACACCGGTGCGATCCTGCGCGCCTGTGTCGCCAAGCTGTCCGCGGCGCACCGCGAAATCATCAACCTCGTTTACTACCATGAGAAGTCCGTCGAGGAGGTTGGTCAGATCATTGGTATTCCGCAGAGCACCGTAAAGACCCGGATGTTCTACGCCCGCAAGCAACTCGCCGGCCTGCTCAAGGTTGCAGGGGTCGAGAGCGTGGCAGCCTGATCGCCGACCGGCCGACGAAACAAATGAAATAATTGACGACATCAACCTGAAAAAATCGCCGGCTATACCGACAATCACAAACGGCAAGCCGGATCAAAAAGCCGAACAGGAGCGCGACAATGCTGAAACCCACATTCCGCTTTTTCATCATTCCGCTCGGTGCGATCTGCACGCTAGCCTCGCTATCCAGCCAGAATACCGCGCCGCGCGCCCAGCGCGATACCGGCTCGATGCTGGTGCGCCAGCAGGTGATCGACTGCAGCAACAAGAGCCCCACCGAGGTCTGCGTGATCTCCTATGACGGCGAGACCAGCGCCCGCTGAACCGAATTTTTCTAGCCTGTAGTTACCTCCATCGGCCCGGACGGGATGCCCCCCTTCCGGGCCGAATTGCGTCCGGGCGAGGGTCGATCGCCTTCGCGTCGCGCAGTGCGGCGCGCGCTCGTCTGACCTGCGTAGCGCAGTGATATTCTCGCCCAACATTGCGTGATAATCTTCGCCAGATATTCGCGAAGAAAGACGACGCCGATGTTCGAAGGTTGGGACGCCGTGGTTCTGGCGCGCGCGCAGTTCGCGTTCACGATGTCGTTCCACATCGTATTCCCGGCGTTTTCGATCGGGCTTGCGAGCTATCTCGCGGTGCTGGAAGCGCTGTGGCTGTGGACCGGGCGCGAAGTCTTCATCAACCTGTTCAATTACTGGCTGAAGATATTCGCCATCGCCTTCGGCATGGGCGTAGTCTCTGGCATCGTGATGTCCTACCAGTTCGGCACCAACTGGTCGGCATTTTCCGACAAGACCGGACCGGTCATCGGCCCGCTGATGGCCTATGAAGTGCTCACGGCCTTTTTTCTCGAGGCGGGTTTTCTCGGCGTGATGCTGTTCGGCCTCGAACGCGTCGGTCACAAATTGCATTTCGCGGCGACCTTGATGGTTGCAATCGGAACGCTGGTTTCGGCATTCTGGATTTTGTCGGCGAACTCTTGGATGCAGACGCCAGCCGGGTACGCCGTCAATGCCGACGGCCAGTATATCGCTGCTAACTGGCTGAAGGTGATCTTCAACCCGTCATTCCCCTATCGTCTCATTCACATGGTGCTCGCGGCCTATCTCACTACCGCACTGGTGGTCGGTGGCGTCGGCGCATTTCACCTGTTGCGCGATCGGCACCTCGCGGGGGCGCGGGTGATGTTCTCGATGGCGATGTGGATGGCCACGCTGGTGGCGCCGATTCAAATTCTTGCCGGTGATCAACACGGCCTCAATACGCTGGAGCATCAGCCCGCCAAGGTGATGGCGATGGAGGGTCATTACCAAAGCCATCCCGACGGCGCGCCGCTGATCCTGTTCGGCGTGCCGGACCAGAAGGAAGCCAAGGTCAAATACGCGCTCGAAATTCCAAAATTGGGATCGCTGATTCTGAAACATTCGCTGGACGCTCCGCTCGCCGGGCTCGATACCGTGCCACGCGAAAACTGGCCGCCGGTGCCGATCACATTCTGGTCGTTCCGGATCATGGTCGGCATCGGCTTTCTGATGCTGGGACTTGGGATGCTCAGTCTGTGGCTGCGATGGCGCGGACCGGCTTTACGACTCACGGTTTCTGCACATCTTCGCGATGGCGATGGGGCCCGCGGGCTTTGTCGCCGTGCTCGCCGGCTGGGTCACCACCGAGACCGGCCGGCAACCTTTCACCGTGTACGGTCTGCTGCGGACCGTCGAATCCGCGTCGCCGCTTGCAGCGCCCGCCGTCGCGTCGTCGCTGATCGCGTTCGCCATCGTGTATTTCGCGGTATTTTCGGCCGGCGTGATCTACATTCTTCGGTTGATGGCGGCTCCGCCACATCCGGGTGAACAGGGACCGCGCGGAGACGTGCCGGCCCGCGCCGCAGGCATCACGCCGGCGCCTGCCGTTGCGGCGGAGGATCGCGCGTGATGGCCGGACTCTTCGACATCGCCACCATCTGGGCGTTCATCATCGCCTTCGCAGTATTCGTCTACGTTGTGATGGACGGATTCGATCTCGGCCTCGGCATGCTGTTTCCGCTGTTTCCGAAAAAAGCCGATCGCGACGTCATGATGAACAGCGTCGCGCCGGTATGGGATGGCAACGAGACCTGGCTGGTGCTCGGCGGCGGCGGACTGATGGCGGCCTTTCCGCTGGCTTACGCGGTGCTGATGCCGGCGCTCTATACGCCGATCATCGCCATGCTGGTCGGTCTGGTGTTTCGCGGCGTCGCGTTCGAATTTCGCTGGCGGACGCGGCGCGAACGAAACCTGTGGGACATCGCCTTCGCCGGCGGATCGCTGCTCGCGACGCTGGCGCAAGGCGTTGCGCTCGGCGCGATGCTGCAGGGCGTGCATGTCGACGGCCGGCACTATGCCGGCGGCTGGTGGGACTGGCTGACGCCGTTCAGTATCCTGACGGGTGTCGCGCTGGTGATCGGGTACGCGCTGCTCGGCGCGACCTGGCTGGTGATGAAGACCGAAGGCGAATTGCGCGACGAAGCCTATCGCCTGAGCTGGTGGTTATTGTTCGCGATGCTCGGCGCCATCGGTGCGGTGAGCATCGCCACGCCCTTTCTCGACGCGGAGTATGCGCGGCGCTGGTTCGCCTGGCCGAATGTCATCCTGACGGCCCCGGTGCCAATCGCAGTCGCCGGCGTCACGGTGCTGCTGCTGCGCAGTCTCGCCAACAGGCAGGACTATCGGCCGTTTTTTCTGTCGCTGGTGCTGTTCGCGCTGTCTTACGCCGGGCTTGGCGTCAGCATGTGGCCCTATATCGTGCCGCGCAGCATCACGATCTGGCAGGCAGCGTCACCCGAAAATAGCCTGGTCTTCATGCTGTTTGGGGTCGCGGTGATGGTACCGCTCATTCTGGGCTATACCGCATGGGCCTACTACGTGTTTCGCGGCAAGGTCGATGCAGCCAGCGGTTATCACTGATGCCTCCCGAACAGCATCTCCGTCCACTTTCGCAGCGCCTGTTATGGTTCGCCGCGCTGTGGCTCGGCGGTGTCGGCACGGTAGCGGCCGTGGCCTATGTCTTGAGGCTATGGATCGCGCCGAGATGATATCGTAGCGCCTCGTTGAGGTTTGATGGCTGGCGTGACTCGCAAACAGTGGTAAAATGCTGCTCGACGTCTGAAGGAAAAACTGGATGATTGAAATTCGCAGGTTGGTTGGAGCGACGATTGCTGCAGGCGCTTTGATGCTTTGCACGTCGCAGGGTTTTGCGCAGATGCGCCAGCCCGACGTCGGTGACCAGCCGGGTCTCATTGCCGACGATTCAGTGGACTTGCCACCGGAGTTCAAGCGCCAGATGGTGTACTACCGCACCACCGAGGCGCCCGGCACCATCATCGTGCAAACCGCCGAGCGTTTTCTCTACGTCGTACAGGGCAACGGCCGGGCGATCCGCTACGGCATCGGCGTCGGCCGCGATGGCTTTCAGTGGCAGGGCCTGTTGAAGATTTCGCGCAAGGCGGAATGGCCGGATTGGACTCCGCCGCCCGAGATGATCGAGCGCCAGCCATATCTGCCGCGCTTCATGGCCGGCGGCCCCGGCAACCCGCTCGGCGCCCGCGCGCTCTATCTCGGCGCCACGGTGTACCGCATCCACGGCACCAACCGTCCCGACACCATCGGCACCGCGGTATCCTCGGGATGTTTCCGGCTGGTCAACGCAGACGTGACCGATCTCTATGATCGCGTACCCGTCGGGACCAAGGTAGTGGTGCGCCAGCAGCCAGAACTTTGATCACAAGCGCCGCTTTTCAAAAAATACGATTGCGAGACCGATCATGTGGATGAAGACATTTCAAAGCGGGCTCGCGATTGGCCTGGTGGTCGCCGCCGCGGTGGCAGTCGCGGCCGTCACCTATGAGCGTTACGACACCAAGACGCTCAAACGCACGATCCGGCGCGGCGACGTGTTATGCGGCGTCAATGCCGGCCTGCCCGGATTCTCGATTCCCGACGACAAGGGCAACTGGACGGGCTTCGACGTCGATTTCTGCCGCGCGGTCGCGGCCGCGATCTTCGACGATCCGAAACGAGCTAAGTTCGTTCCGCTCGACGCCAGCGAACGCTTCAAGGAGCTGCAAAGCCGCAAGGTCGATATTCTCAGCCGCAATTCGACATGGAGCATGTCGCGCGAGACGTCTTACGATCTGTATTTTCCCGCCGTCGCCTATTACGACGGCGAAGGATTCATGATCCCGCGCGGGCGCAACATCAATTCCGCGTTGGATCTCGATGGCAGCAAGGTGTGCGTGCAAGCCGGCACAACGACGCAGCTCAACCTCGCCGACTATTTCCGCGCCAACAATATCAAGTACCAGGAAATGAAGTTCGACAAGCTGGACCAGGTGTTCAAGGCCTACGATTCCGGCCAGTGCGACACCTTCACCGCGGACGTATCGCAGCTTTATGCGTTACGGTTGAATCTGGCGAAGCCGGGCGATCACGTCATCCTGCCCGATCTTATTTCGAAAGAGCCGCTGGCGCCGGTAGTACGCCAGCGCGACGACGACTGGATGATGATCGTGAAGTGGACGCTGTACGCGATGATCAATGCCGAAGAACTCGGCGTCACCTCGAAGAACATCGACGAGGCACTGAAGTCGAAGAAGCCCGATGTGATGCGCCTCGTTGGCACCGAGGGGGCCTATGGGGAAGAGCTCGGGCTGACCAAGGATTGGGCCGCGCGCATTATCCGTCACGTCGGCAATTACGGCGAGGTATACGACCGCAACGTCGGCAGCGGATCGAAGCTCGGCATTCCCCGCGGACTCAATCAGTTGTGGAGCGCAGGCGGCATCCAGTATGCCCCGCCGATCAGGTAGTTTTGAGCTGAGCATCGGTTCAATATTGCTTCGGTTGAGGCAACCTCTCGTGAACCATTCGTAAGCTATATTTACTCAAATACATGATCAGCCATTAACGTTTGCCGATCCCAATTGCGACCGGGCCGTTAGAGCAGGAACGCCGTTGCGCCCCATTTGAAAGACCGAACATGCAAAGAATGACCCTTGCGGCTGTTGCCCTCCTGCTGGGAAGCGCCAGCGCCCTCTGCCAAGGCACCACCGTTGCGCCGCTGCAGCCGAAACCTGCGCCAGCAGCGCCGATGAACGCTCCCAACACCGCTCCACATGCCGCGGTGGCAAAGCCGGCCGCGCCCCCATCCACCCCGGATTCGCGCTCCGCCGCGGCATTGTCGCTGTCGAGCGAACCGACCTTCGACGAAGGCACCGCGCAGCGGCTAAAAGAAGCCGCGCTGAGCTATTCCGCCATCGCCGTGCGCGGCGGATGGCCGGCACTTCCCGCCGACGCCAAATTTTCTCTCGGCACGCCGGGCCCGAACGACGAGTTGCTACGGCGTCGCCTCATCATCAGCGGCGACCTCGCCGCCGACAAATCAACAGGACCCTTCGATGAAGTTGTTGCCGAAGGTCTAAAGCGCTTTCAGGCGCGACATGGTCGCACGGCTAACGGCATCGTTAATGCAAATACCCTGGCCGCCCTGAATGTCCCCGTGCAGAAGCGTATTCAGCAGCTCGAAGCTTCGCTCGAGCGCCTCGCCAATATGAGCTTCAGCTTCGGCCCGCGTTACGTCGTTGTGAATATTCCGGCGACCTATGCCGAGGCAGTTGAAAACGACAAAGTCGTCCGGCGTTACCGCGTCATCGTCGGCAAGACCGAAAAGCCGTCGCCGACGCTGACCGCTGAAATCACCAGTGTGAACCTGAACCCGACATGGACCGTGCCGACCTCGATTTCGAAAACCGAAATCTCCGCGCATATGCGCAAGGACCCCGGCTATCTCGCGCGCATGCACATGGAGGTCCTTGGAGCGCATGACGCACCGATCGATCCGGCGTCGGTGGATTGGTCCGGCACCCGCGTTCCGAATTTCACCGTGCGCCAGCAATCCGGCGCCTGGAATGCTCTGGGATCGCTGAAGATCGATATGCCGAATTCCTATTCGGTCTACATGCACGACACCAACCAGCGAAATCTGTTCACCGACGATTACCGGTTCGACTCGCATGGCTGTGCGCGCGTCGACAATGTGCGCGATCTCGCTGCATGGCTTCTCGGCAAGGACCTGCCACAATGGAATCGGGCGGCAATCGACGCTGCGATCGCCAGTGGCGCGCGCGAAGACATTCATCTGCCGAAGAAAGTCCCCGTGGCATGGGTCTATCTCACGGCCTGGATGACGCGCGACCAGACCGTGCAGTTCCGCAATGACGTCTACGACCAGGACACGCAACTGCTGGAAGCAGCCGCCGAACAGAAAGCCTTCTTCAACCAGGCAGGGACCATTCCGGCGACCCCGACTCCCAGCCGGTAACGCCGAGCGCGAACCTGCCAGGCGTCGGAATTGCCGGCTACAGCGCCGCGAGCACGGCTTTGGCGATGTCGGTCGTGCCGTTGCTTCCGCCGAATTCCATCGGCTTGATGCCGTCCGCATAGACCTTGTCGACCGCGCGTTCGATGCGCTCGCCGGCTTCGGCCGCGCCTTCAAGGCCGTGTTTGTCGGCCAGCCAGTCCAGCATCATCGCAGCGGAAAGAATCATTCCGGTCGGATTGGCTTTGCCCTGCCCCATGATGTCGGGCGCGGTCCCGTGGCACGGCTGAAACACCGCATGGCGATCGCCTATGTCGGCCGATGGCGCCATTCCCATGCCGCCAATCAGCCCGGCAGTCATATCGGACAGGATGTCGCCGAACATATTCTCCATCACCATCACGTCGAAATCCCACGGGCGCTTCACCAAGAGCGCCGAGCAGGCGTCAACATAGAGATGGTTGGCTGCAACGCCGGGATGACGCTTCGCAGCCTCATCGAACATATCGCGGAAGAACGCGAAGGCCTTGAAGACGTTTGCCTTGTCGACGCAGGTCAATGCGCCGGGTTTGCCCCGCGCCTTGCGGCGCTCCGCGAGACGAAACGAAAATTCGAACAGCCGTTCCGATGTCTTGCGCGTGATGACCAGCGTCTCGCGCGCTTCGTCGTGCGTCACGACGCCCTTGCCCATCGACGCGAACAACCCTTCCGTGGATTCGCGGATCACGATCAGATCGATGCCGCGTTTGTCCGCACCGACGATCGGGCTTGGCACGCCGGGTATCAGCCGCGCGGGCCGCACGCCGGCATAGAGATCGAAGTGGAAGCGCAGTTCCACCTGCGGCATGATCTCGGTATTGTCGGGATAGCGCACCGACGGCAGCCCGCAGGCGCCGAGCAGGATCGCGTCGGCCTCCTCGCACAACCGGATAGTGCTATCCGGCATCGACTTGCCGGTCTCACGATAATTGTTCGCGCCGGCCGCGGCTTCGGTGAACCGGAACTTCAGGTCAGTGGTCGCCTCAATCTTGCGCAGCACTTCCAGCGCGGGAGCCATCACCTCGGGGCCGATTCCATCGCCGGAAAGCACGGCGATATGGAGCGCATCGTTTGATGACATGGACTTATCCCTGGTTTTCGGTTTGATATCGGATTCCAACCATATCTGAAAGCCTTCGCATGAACGCGGATAACGATGCGAAGCTGATGGAACGGGCCCGCAGGCTATTCGCCGGCGACTGGCAGTTCTTCTGGGCCTCGCCTTCGATCGAGACCTTGCCGCCGATGGCCGGCATGGAGGTGGCATTCGCCGGCCGATCCAACGTCGGCAAATCCAGCCTGATCAACGCGCTCACCGGCCGCAACGCACTGGCGCGCACGTCGCATACCCCGGGGCGCACGCAGGAACTGATCTTCTTCGAAGGACCCGACAATGCCGGTTTCCGGTTGGTCGACATGCCCGGCTACGGCTACGCATCTGCGCCGAAGGCCAAGGTCGCTTCATGGACGGCACTGATTCATAATTTCCTGCAGGGGCGCAGCAGTCTGGCGCGGGTCTATGTGCTGATCGATGCGCGCCACGGCATCAAGGAAGTCGACAACACAGTTCTGACGACGCTGGATAAAGCGGCGGTGAGCTATCAGGTCGTGCTCACCAAGGCCGATCAGGTGAAGGCGGGTGACCTAGAGGCGCGCGCCGAAGCCACGTCAGTTGCGCTCGCGAAACATCCGGCGGCGTTTCCCGAGTTGCTGGTCACGTCCTCGCGATCAGGCGCGGGCATGCCGGAATTGCGCGCCGCGATGGTTCGCCTGCTGGACGAGCGTCAATGAACAGGACCGGGATTTTTCGGATCCTGATTGCTTTGGCCGCGCTGATGGGCGCCGCCGGCATTGCGCTGGCGGCCGCGGCCGCGCATCAAGCCGACGCGACGCGCCTGGCCTCGGCGTCATCGATGCTGCTGTTCCACGCCAGCGCCGTGCTGGCGGCGTCGGCCCTCATCGAACGCGGCGTCATTCACGGGAAAGTCGGCCTGGTGGCGGCGTTGGGTTTCGTCATCGCGGCGGCGTTATTCGCGGGCGATCTGACGTTACGGCAATACGCCGGCTACAGCCTGTTCCCGATGGCTGCGCCGACGGGCGGAACGCTTTTGATCGTAAGCTGGCTCGTGCTGGCGGTGGCGGCGATATGGCCCGCTCCACGAGCATAGGCTCCTTTGCGCGGCGCATCCCAATCAGATAGAACCCGCCCATTCTGCTGACCAACGAGACCGCTTCATGACCGACGCGCCCTTTATCAGTCCGCTCGATCAGGCCCGTATCCTGTCCGAAGCGCTGCCGCACATGCAGCAATATGACGAGGAAACCATCGTCATCAAATACGGCGGCCATGCCATGGGCGCGGAAGAACTCGCCAAGGCATTCGCGCGCGATATCGTTCTTCTGGAACAGACCGCCATCAATCCGGTAGTGGTGCATGGCGGCGGTCCGCAGATCGCAACCATGCTGCAGCGGCTCGGCATTCAATCCGAATTCGCCGCCGGCCTGCGCATCACCGATGCCGCCACCATCGAGATCGTGGAGATGGTGCTGGCCGGCTCGATCAACAAAGCCCTGGTCGGCTACATCAATGAAGCCGGCGGCAAGGCGGTCGGCCTCTGCGGCAAGGACGGCAACATGGTGCTGGCCTCGAAGGTGACGCGCACCATCGTCGATCCGGACTCCAACATCGAAAAGGTTGTCGATCTCGGTTTCGTCGGCGAACCGGAAAAGGTTGATCTGACGCTGCTGAACCAGTTGATCGGCCATGACCTGATACCGGTCCTGGCGCCACTGGCGACCTCGCGGGAAGGACAGACGTTCAATGTCAATGCCGACACCTTTGCCGGCGCGGTCGCGGGTGCACTGAAGTCCAAGCGGCTGCTGCTGCTGACCGACGTGCCCGGCGTGCTCGACAAATCGAAGAAGCTGATCCCGGAACTGTCGGTGAAGGAGGCGCGCAAGCTGATCGCCGACGGCACGATTTCCGGCGGCATGATTCCGAAAGTCGAAACGTGCATCTACGCGCTCGAACAAGGCGTGCAGGGCGTCGTCATCATCGACGGCAAGATTCCGCACGCAGTCCTGCTTGAGCTGTTCACCAATCAGGGCACGGGCACGCTGATTCACAAGTGATTAGATCGACCGCTCCGCTCCCATCGGTTTTACTCGCGGTATTCTCATTTCTCGCGGTGACGACGACCGCCGCCCGCGCCGACCTGAAACTCTGCAACCGCATGAGTTATGTGATCGAGGCCGCGATCGGCATCGACGACAAGGCCGCCACCGCGACGCGCGGCTGGTTCCGCATCGATCCCGCGCAATGCCGCGTGGTGGCGCAGGGCACGCTCGCCGTCGACCGAATTTTGCTCAATGCGCGCGCGCTCAGCGTATATGGCTCCTCGCCGATCCCGCAATCCGGCGCGGATACGCTGTGCATCGCGCCGGATAATTTCGTCATCGCGGCCGCGCGCCAATGCCGCAGCGGGCAAACGCCCGCGCCGTTTACCGAGATCAAGCCCACGCAGACTGACGACGGCAATCTGGTGGCGTATCTGGCCGAAGACAGTGAGTATGATGACGAACAGGCGAGGCTGGCCGGCATCCAGCGCCTGCTGGTGATCGCAGGGTACGACGCCGCGCCGATCGACGGCGTCGATGGTCCAAAAACGCAAGCCGCGCTGGCGGCGTTCGTAAAAGCGCATGGGCTGGCGGCTGATATCATTCAGGCGCCAAATTTGTTCACGGCCATGATCGACGCCGTGCAGACGCCGTCTTCCACCGGGCTGACCTGGTGCAACGACACCCCGCACAAGATCATGGCCGCCGTCGGCGCCGACGACGGCAGGGCCATAACCAGCCGCGGCTGGTATCGCATCGAGCCCGGCAAATGCCTGCATCCCGACGTAACCGGCACCGCGAAGCAGATTTTCAGTTTCGCCGAGGCTGTCGATACCGACAACCGCACCATCCGATTCAAGGACAAGCCCCTGAATTGGGGTGGATTGACCCAGCTTTGCACGCGCGAGAGCAAATTCGAGATCGGCGAACAGGGCGATTGCGGCGCGCGCGGCCTCGCCACTACGGGATTTGTGCCGGTCGACATGACCAAGGGCGGCAATACGCTGCGGTTCGCGATGCCGTGATGAAATCAAAACGATCCTTTGCCCATGTCGACACCTGGGTGTTCGACCTCGACAACACGCTGTATCCGCATCACGTCAATCTGTGGCAGCAGGTCGATGCTCGCATCGGCGAGTTTATCGGCAATTATCTGAAAGTGCCCCCGGACGAGGCGCGGCGAATCCAGAAGGACTATTATCGGCGCTACGGCACCAGCATGCGCGGCATGATGACCGAGCACGGCGTTTCCGCCGACGACTATCTCGCTTACGTGCATCAGATCGATCATTCGCCGCTCGAGCCGAACCCCGCGATGGGGGCCGCCATTGCCAAGCTGCCGGGGCGCAAGCTGATCCTCACCAACGGCTCGACCGACCATGCCGACAAGGTGCTGGCGCGGCTCGGCATCGGATCGCATTTCGAGGCGGTATTCGACATCATCGCCGCCGAACTGGAGCCAAAGCCGGCGCCGCAGACCTACCAGAAATTTCTCGCGCTGCATGGCGTTGCTCCCAAAAGCTCGGCGATGTTCGAAGATCTCGCGCGCAACCTCGTGGTGCCGCACGAGCTCGGCATGACCACGGTCCTCGTGGTGCCCGACGGTAGCAAAGAGGTCGTGCGCGAGGATTGGGAGCTGGAAGGCCGCGACGCTGAGTACGTCGACCATGTCACTGATGATCTGACAGGATTTCTGGAGAGGCTGGGCGCCGGCTCATTCTAACCGTCATCGACCTTAGACCCGCGACGCAATGCTCCGGGACTAACGAAATGTGCTTGATAGCACGAGGCCGCGGATCGCGTAGTCGTGGGCGTGACTTTCCTTCTCGAGCATGTGCGCCACCGTCTTGGTCTAGGTGTTGAAATAGCTATCGGCGTTTAACTTCGCTTCGAACGCCTGCTGGTCCATGTTATGCTTCTGATCACTGTATGAGATTGCTTTTAGGGACATCAGGCGCCCAAAGAAAGCACGCTTTGCGTCCACTCCACGAACGCATCGAGCACTTCGCCCATCACCTCGCGGTCGTTGCGGCCTGATCGCGCAGGCACGTGCAGCGAGTGGTCGGCGTCCTGCACCAGATGTAGCGTGGCCAATTGCGCCCAGATTTTTGACGACCGGCTCAAGCAGGCTTAGCTCCGCGAAGTCATCGCGCGTGCCTTGCAAGAACAGCATCGGGACGCGAACATCCGATAAATGCTTCGCCCGCTCGTCGGACGGCTTGCCGGGCGGATGCAGCGGAAACCCCAAAAACGCCAGACCCTTCACGCCGGGCAATGGCGCAAGAGCCTGCGCCTGCGACGTCATCCGTCCGCCGAACGATTTTCCGCCTGCGATAAGCGGCAGGCCCTCGCAGCATTGTTCGGCTTGCGTCACCGCGGCGCGCACGGCGGCATGCGCCACCGCGGGTGAGTCCGGCCGCTTGCTACCCTTCTCCATGTAGGGAAATTGATAGCGCAAAGTCGCCACGCCACGTTCGCAGAGGCCAGCAGCAACCATCTCCATGAAAGGATGCGCCATGCCTGCGCCCGCGCCGTGCGCGAAGACAAAGCAGGCGCGCGCCTTCGGCGGGTGCATCAGAAGCGCGGAGACCGTGTTCGCTTTCCCGATCTCAATCTCAAGCTTTTGCGCGTCGATTTTCATCGTCTTGACCGTTGCTGCGGTTGAGTGTCACATCCCTTTTGCACACGCGCAATCAAGAACGTTGCAGAGATCATCTGCGCAGTTCCGGGAGAACCTCATGAACGACGCGAAGCGCCTGCCGGCGGAAACTCGGAACAGTTTCGGCGGCAGCCCGTTCGAAAACCTCCACGAGCTCGTCGCCAAGGCGCGCGCCAACCTCAATCAGAACGCCTGGGACTATATTGCGGGGGGCACGGAAACCGAGACCACGGTTCGACGCAATCGCATGGCGCTTGACGAAATCGCTTTTCGGCCCCGAGTACTGCGCAACGTCGATAACGTCGATGCTTCGGTCGAGGTGCTGGGACGCAAGCTGCGGCTGCCGGTGATGTTGGCTCCGGTCGGTGCGCTGGAGACATTCGATCCCGGCGCTGGAGCGACGGTGGTGCGCGGCACCGGCGCCTTTGGCGCGGCGCATATGCTGAGCTCGGTATCCGACCCCGGGCTGGAGAATGTTGCAACAGCGGCCCCGGACGCGCTGCGGATTTATCAGCTCTATGTGCGAGGCGACGACGCCTACGTCGAGGATCACGTGCGGCGGGCGATCGACCACGGGTATGCCGCGTTCTGCCTTACGGTCGACACCGCGCATTACAGCCGGCGCGAACGCGATATCGCCAAGCGGCACCTCACCGCGGCTCGCAGCCGTTCCGCCGGGCGTGAATTCCAGCGCGCGCTGGATTGGCGCACCGTCAAGCTGATCAAGGACAAGTTCAAGGTCCCGCTAATCCTCAAGGGCATTGCCACCGCCGAGGATGCTGTCATCGCGGTCGATCACGGCGTCGAGTGGATCTACGTCTCCAACCATGGCGGAAGGCAGCTCGACCATGGCCGCGGCGCGATGCACGTGCTCCCTGAAGTCGTCGCCGCTGTTGCAGGCCGCGCCAAAATCATGGTCGACGGCTCGATCTGCCGCGGCACCGATATCGTCAAGGCAATCGCGGCGGGTGCCGATCTCGTCGGCATTGGCCGGATGCAATGCTGGGCGCTGGCCGCCGGCGGTGAGACCGGCATCGTTCGTCTGCTGGAGTTGCTCGAAGATGAGGTGCAGCGGACGCTGGGGTTGCTCGGCGTGAAATCTTTTGCCGAACTCGACAAGTCCTATCTGCATCAAGCGATGCCGGCCAACCTGCCGCATGTGTTGAGCGCGTTTCCGCTGCTGGAGATCGAGCCTTATAGGTATTGAAGGTCTTTGCTCTGGCGCTGCTGGCGTTGACTAATTTTTGTCGCGCTTGAACAGCGCGTGGATGTTCTGGCCCATCCGCACGACGGGATTGGCACGCATGGTCTCGTCGGTCTCGCCGTTTAGATATTTGGTGGCGCCCTCGACGATTTCGTCGGTAATGCCGGTCTTGCTTGAGGGCTGAAACAGCGGCAGATCGTCCAGCCCGTCGTTCTCGTCGTCGAGCACCGCGTAGCGCGTGACTTCGGGATGATCGGAGAGCCAGGCCACCATCTCCTTGCAGCGCGGGTCTTTCGGCTCGTCCGGGCAGACGTCAATAAATGGCACGCCGAAATGTTTCGCCGCAAGCCGGCCTACGGGATCGCACCGCCAGGATGACGACAGCACGACTTTCGCTCCGGTTTCGTCGAGCAGTTTTTGCAGGCGAGCCAGCAATTTCTTATCGACGACGTACGGGAATTTGCGCGAATTTGGCGTCTGATCGCAGTTCAGCACGCCGTCGATGTCCAAAAATATCACTTTCATGACAGTAAAACGGCAAATCGCGGCTCAGGTTCCGCGAGTCGACAACCGTAACGAGGCGTTGGATACTGCGCAGTATATGGACCCGCAGAGGTCCGCTACCGGGAGAGAACCGCATGCGTACGGGCAAAGCAGCGTTGGCGCTGAGCGCGATTTCGTTTCTGGCTCTGGCGGCGTCGGGCGCGCGGGCCGAAATTGCAGTCTCGGCCAATGACGGCAAAATGGTCATGGATGACGGTGTGGCGAAGGTCCGCAAGGAACCGTTGCCGGATACGATCTCCGTCATCGAACTCTCCGGTGCCGCGCCACGCATCATCGCGGAAATCCCGGTACCGGCCAGCGTGGTCGGACCGCCGCCCAGCGTCGCCATCGCACCCGATGAAAGTTTTGCGCTGGTCACCGGCGCGATGAAGGTCGATCCCGCCGATCCCACCAAGGCGGTCCCCGACGACAAGCTGACCGTGATCGACCTGAAATCCTCGCCACCGAAAGTTCTGGCGACCCTTCAGGCGGGTGCCGGCGCCGCCGGGGTTTCGATCAACCGCGCGGCGACGCTGGCGCTGGTCGCCAACCGCAACGAGGGCACGGTTTCGGTTTTCACCATCAGCGGCAACACGCTGACGCCGGCGGGCAAGATCGCACTTGGCGACGCCAAGTCCGGCCCGAGCCACGCGATGTTTTCGCGCGACGGCGCCACGGCGCTAGTGACCCGCGACGGCGACAGTCGCATCTCCATTCTTTCGGTCGACGGCAACAAGGTCGAATACACCAAGCGCGATATCTTCTCCGCACTGCGTCCCTACCAGATCGATTCCACTGCCAATGGCGACGTGGCGGTGGTCGGCAATGTCGGCATGAGCGGCGGCGATGCCGATTCCATCAGCCTGATTGACATGCGCGCCAAGCCGATCCGTGTCGCGACGACGGTGTCGGTCGGGCAGACGCCCGAAGGGCTGAAGATGTCGCCGGATGGCGCTTATGTCGCTGTGAACGTCGTCAACGGCTCGACCAAGCCAAAGAGCTCGCCGTTCTTCAACGACAATGGCTTGCTGAAAATCTACCGGATCAACGGCACCGAGCTGACGCCGGTCACCGAAGCCAAGATCGGCCACTGGTGCCAAGGCATCGTGTGGACGAAGGATTCCAAAAACGTGCTGGTGCAGTGCATGGTGGAAAATGAGATCGCGACATTCTCATTCGACGGCAAGGCGCTGACGAAAACCGCACCGATCGCGATGAAGGTCAGCCCGGCGGGAATACGGACCGCCGAACCGTAGAAAAGGCCTACTCGCCCGCCTGCAGTTTGCGCGTCAGCGGCGGAAACAGATCGGCGCCGCTGTTCTTGACGATGCGCGGCGTCATCTCGGCCGCAGACGCTTCGTCCTTGCTGAAATCGAGCTCCTCGATCCGCCCCGCCCGCTTTTCGATCTTGTCGGCGGAAATCAAGATCTGCCGAACATCCTCGTTGGCCTGTCCGAAATGGTTCTGCAATTTCAGCACGCGCTCGCGCAAGCGCCCGAGATCGTCACCGAAATTCATCACCTCGGTGCGAATGAGGTCGGCGGCATCGCGCATCCGCGCATCTTTTAATATCTGCTGCATCACCTGGATCGCCAACATCAGCAGCGACGGCGACACCAGCACGACGCGGGCGCGATAGGCTTTCTGAATTACGTCGTCGAAGCCGTCATGAATTTCGGCATAGACCGATTCCGATGGCACGAACATCAGCGCGGTATCCTGCGTCTCGCCCGCGATCAGATATTTTTCGGCGATGTCGGCTGACATGCTTCATCACGTCCTGACGCAGCCGCTGGCACGCGAATTTCTTCTCCTCATCGGTGCGCGCATCGTGCAGCGCCGTCATCGCCTCCAGTGGAAATTTCGCATCGATGCAGAGCGGCCGCTGATCCGGCAGAAACACCACGCAGTCCGGCCGCTTGTTGTTCGAGAGCGTGTGCTGGAAAGCATAACGAGCCTTTCGGCATGCCGTCCTGCACGATGGACTCCATGCGCGCCTGACCGAATGCGCCGCGCGACTGCTTGTTGGCGAGCACGTCGCGCAGCGTCGTCACCTGCGAGGTGAGGTCGGTGAGATTTTTGTGCGCGTTGTCGATGATGCCCGAGCCGCTCGTGCAGCACGCGCAGGCTGTCCATGGTGTTGCGCGTGGTCTGCTCCATCGACTGGCCGACGCGATGGGTCACCGAATCCAGCCGCTCGTTGACCGCGCGGGCCATGTTGGCCTGCTGGCCGGCGAGCGCCTGTCCCATCTCGTGAACGCGGCCGGTGGCCTCCGACTGCGCGCGCTGCATGGCGCTGAGACGCTGCTCCAGCTCGTCGGCGCGGATCGCCTGCGCCGACGCAAGGTCAGCGCCACGACGTCCCGCGCGCGCCAACACCATGGCAATGCTCAAAAGCAAAACGAGGGCCAACGCGCCGAAAGCTGTTAGCGCGAGGCCGGTGCGGACCGGCATGTCGCCGATCATGAAAAGAATATCGTTCATTCCGCTGTTGTAGCCGATTCGGCTGGAAATGCGAACGAAGAGGGAACGGTTATGGTGAATGCGAGCTTAAATTTTATGGTTAACGCCTCCCTAAATTTTATGGTTAACAGCGGGTTAAGCGCCGGCCGCCGCCGCATTGACCCCGGCATATCAGCGGCTTAAATCGCCCGCCATGGCCATCAGGGAAATCATCGTCCTTCCGGACAAGCAGTTGCGGCTTGTCTCGAAGCCGATCGAAAAAGTCACGCCGGAACTGCGCAAACTCGCCGATGACATGTTCGAAACCATGTACGACGCGCCGGGCATCGGTCTTGCCGCGATCCAGGTCGCGCAGCCGCTGCGGCTGATCACCATGGATATCGCCAAGAAGGAAGAAGACGGCGAGGCCAAGCCGAAGCCGCGCGTCTTCATCAATCCGGAAATCCTGTCGTCTTCGGAAGAACTTTCGACCTACGAAGAGGGCTGCCTGTCGATCCCGGAATACTACGAGGAGGTGGAGCGGCCGGCAAAGGTGCGTGTGCGCTTCATGGATTTGGACGGCAAGGTGCATGAGGAAGACGCCGAAGGCCTGTTCGCCACCTGCATCCAGCACGAGATCGATCACCTCAACGGCGTGCTGTTTGTGGATTATCTCTCGAAGCTGAAGCGCGACCGCGTGCTGAAAAAATTTATAAAAGCCGCGAAGCGGGCGGAGTAGCTCAGCGGTTAAAGCGCTTCGTTATTGCGACCAAGGAAACGCGGCCAGTTATGCCTCTTCGCCTGATCTTCATGGGCACGCCGGATTTCGCGGTGCCGACGCTGCGCGCGCTTCATGACGCAGGTCACGAGATCGCGGCCGTATACACGCGCGCGGCGAAACCCGCCGGGCGAGGCATGAAGCTGCAACCGACGCCCGTGGAGCAGGAAGCAACGCGGCTCGGCATTCCCGTGCTGACGCCGGCCACGCTTAAGACAGCGGAGGCGCAAGCCGAATTTCGCGCGCACAATGCCGACGCGGCGGTGGTCGTCGCCTACGGCATGATTCTGCCGCAGGCTATTCTCGATGCGCCGCGGCTCGGCTGTTTCAATCTGCATGCGTCGCTATTGCCGCGTTGGCGCGGCGCGGCGCCGATCAACCGCGCCATCATGGCCGGCGATACGCAGAGCGGCGTGATGGTGATGAAGATGGATGCCGGTCTCGATACCGGCGACATCGCGATGGCGGAACGCAACAGCGATATCGGACGCGATGACGGCGGCCGATCTGCATGACGCGTTGGCGCCCCTAGGCGCTGTTCTGATGGTGCGCGCGATGGACGCGCTGGAGCGCGGCACTTTGCAGCTTACAAAACAAAGCAACGACGGCATCACTTATGCCGCCAAGCTCGACAAGAACGAGACGCGGATCGACTGGAGCAAACCCGCGCGCGAGGTGCTGCGCCATATCCATGGGCTGTCGCCGTTTCCCGGCGCGTGGTGCGAGATGCCGCTCGAAGGCGAAGCCGTGCGCGTGAAAATCCTGCGCTGTGAATTGGCCGATGGTGCAGGCGCGCCCGGCGCGCTGCTGGACGATCGCTTGACGATCGCTTGCGGTGACGGCGCGATCCGGATTCTCGAACTACAGCGCGCTGGCAAATCGCCGATGAAGGCGGAGGATTTTCTGCGCGGCACGCCACTGAGGCCGCCGTCGCGGTTGAGCTGATGCCGCGCTACAAGCTCATCATCGAATACGACGGCAGGCCGTTTTGCGGCTGGCAAATTCAGGACAATGGCCCGTCGGTGCAGGGCGCGCTGGAAGATGCCGTTAAAGCGATCTGCGGCGAGCATGTGCGCGTTCATGGCGCCGGACGTACCGATGCCGGCGTGCACGCGCTGGCGCAGGTCGCGCATTGCGATATCGCCAAGCCATTCGTGCCAGGACGCTTGCGCGATGGCTTGAATGCGCATCTGAGGCCGCATCCGATCGGCGTGCTGTCAGCGGAGATCGTGCCGGATGATTTCGAAGCGCGATTTTCTGCGACG
>CAVRRK010000007.1:0-66416 GCA_963723625.1 uncultured Alphaproteobacteria bacterium | reverse complement strand
TCTGCAGGCTCGACGACGACGTGGTGTACTGAAACACCAGCCGCTTGTCGGGATAGACATAGCGGTGCGCCTTCTGCGCCATCAGCGCGCCCTCGTGAAATCCTGAGAGGATCAGCTTCAGTTTTCCCGGATAGGTGTTGATGTCGCCGATCGCGAAGATGCCGGGCACATCGGTTTCGAACGCCGCGGTCTCCACCGGCACCAGATTGTTCTCGAGCTTGATGCCCCAGTTCGCGACGGGCCCGAGCTTCATCGTCAGCCCGAAGAACGGCAGCAGCGTATCGCATTCGATTTTCGAAACCGCGTTGTCGCTGCCCTTCATGACAGCGCCGGTGAGCTTTCCGCCCTCGCCTTCGAGCGATGTGACCTGGCCGATTTTCAATTCCATCTTGCCGGACGACACCAGCGCGCGCATCTGCTCGACGCTGTGCGGCGCGGCGCGGAAATCGTCGCGCCGATGTAAGAGCGTCACGCGCTTTGCGATCGGATGCAGGTTCAGCGTCCAGTCCAGCGCGCTATCGCCGCCGCCGACGATCAGCAAATCCTTGTCGCGAAACTGCTCCATTTTTCGCACGGCATAAAACACCGACGAGCCTTCATAGGCCTCGATGCCCGGCACCGGCGGCCGCTTCGGCTGAAACGATCCGCCGCCCGCGGAGATCACCACCACCTTGCATTCGAACACTTGCCCGGCGTCGGTGGTGACGCGGAATCCGGGGTCGCCGATCTTCTCGATCTTCTCCACCATCTCGTTGAGATGGAACGTCGGGTTGAACGGCTTGACCTGCTCGAGCAGCGCTTCGGTGAGGCCCTGCCCGGTCACAAAGGGAATGCCGGGAATGTCGTAGATCGGCTTTTCCGGATAGAGCTCGGCGCACTGCCCGCCGATCTTGTCGAGGATATCGACGAGATGCACCTTCATGTCCAGAAGGCCAAGTTCGAACACGGCGAACAGTCCGCACGGGCCCGCGCCAATAATCAGCACGTCAGTTTTGATCGCTTCGCTCATATCAACTTCTTTTTCGGTGAACATTGCGCCGGCGGCCAAAAGCCGTTCCGGCTGCGCTTGTCTAGCCAACGCAGGCTTAGCGAGGAAAGCCATAAATGCGCGGGGGCGATGCGCGCCAAGCCCTTGCCGGGCCTTAATAACTGCGCTGTATGAGCGTGAATGCCGGAGACCGTTTCGTGAACGCATCAGCTTCCCGCGCCGAGCCGCGCCTCGACGACTATCCCTACCGGATCGCCGACAATGTGCGCTTCGGCGATCTCGATCCCAACCAGCACGTCAACAACGCTGTCTATGCGACCTATTTCGAAACCGGCCGCGTCACGCTGATGAAGGATCCCACGTATGAGCTGCCGCCCGGACTAGCCTGGATCATGGTGCGGCAAGACATCCATTTTCGCGCCGAATTGAAATGGCCTGGGACCATCGAGATGGGACTGGGCGTCTCGAAATTCGGCCGAACGTCGATGACGTTCGATCAGGTGGTATTTTCGGAGGGGCGTTGCGTAGCGTCGGCGCAATCGGTGAGCGTGCTGATCGACGATGTCACGCGCAAACCGATGCCGCTGACGGATGAGATCATCGCGAATTTTCAACGCTGGAAGCTGCGCGGCGCAGGCGGCGCGTGAGACGGGCGCTGATCGCGCTGGCGATGCTTTGCGCGGCGATGCAGGCGACGCGGCGGCGGACGAATTGTACCGCGAGGAGTTGCGCATTCCGATGGCGGCCGCGGGACCGCGCGGCCTTGAAGCCGTATTGATCAGGCCGGCCGGCACGCGGCGTTATCCGCTGGCGCTGATCAGCCATGGCACGCCGCGCGACGAAAGCGAGCGTGCGCAGGATGACGCCCAATCGCTTTTATACGCAGGCGGCCGAGTTCGCGCGTCGCGGTTTCGCAGCGCTGGTGGTGATGCGCCGCGGCTATGGCAATTCCGGCGGCGACTATGCCGAAAACAGCGGGCCCTGCGACCGCCGCGATTACCGTATTGCCGCCCGCGCCTCCGTCAGCGATCTGCGCGCCGCGATCGATGCCATGCAAAATCGCCTCGACGTCACGACGCAGCGAATGATCGCGGTCGGACATTCCGCAGGCGGTTTCGCCAGCGTCGCATTGTCAGCCGATCCGCCGCCGGGCCTCGTGGCCGTCATCAATTTCGCGGGCGGCCGCGGCTCGCGCGCCGATGACGACGTGTGCAGCGAGAACGCGCTGGTCGATGCGTTCGCAACATTCGGCAAGACTTCGCGCGTTCCGATGCTGTGGGTCTACGCCGCAGAACGACAAGTATTTCGGGCCCGATCTGGCGCACCGCATGTACAATGCATTCACGGCCGCCGGTGGCCGTGCGCAGTTCATCGATGCTCCCGCATTTGGCCGCGACGGCCATCAGTTGTTCTCGGCTGCGGGCGCGGCGATCTGGACGCCGATGGTCGACGGCTTTCTGCGCGAGCAGAATCTTGGCACGCGCGATCTCATCGCAGCGCCCGGCGCAGCATCGCTTTCGCCGCCTCCGCAGCTCGGCAGCAATGGCCGCAGCGGATTTGCCGCGTATCTCGCCGGCAGCCCGCATAAGGCATTTGCGATGTCGCCAAAGGGCGCGTTTGCTTATCGCACGGGATTGCGGACGCCCGCCGAAGCTGAGGATGCAGCGCTCTTGGCCTGCGCAAAATACTCAGCCGACTGCACGCTCTACGCCGTAGATGACGAACGTGCCGGCCAGCGCAACGGCGGCCGCTGATCCGCGTGCTTTAAGCCTGCCGCTCCGGCGTCGACACCACGAGGCCGTCGAGCGCGTCGGTTACCTTGATCTGGCAGGACAGCCGCGAATTCGGCCGCACGTCGAAACCGAAATCGAGCATATCCTCTTCCATCGGCGACGGCGGACCGACTTTCTCGCGCCAGGCCTCATCGACGTACACATGACAAGTCGCGCAGGCACAGGCGCCGCCGCACTCGGCCTCGATACCCGGAATGGTGTTGCGGATCGCCGCTTCCATAACGGTCGTGCCGTTGTCGACCTCCACGGTGCGGGTTTCGCCGGTGTGATCGACAAAGTTAATCTTGGCCATGATGCTCGTGCTGCCGGACTTGGATGGAGTAAGCCTGTCCTATAACGGGTCGATCCGTAGAGCGCCAGCATGCAGCGCCAAATGACGCCGTTCCCTTTTGCGTGAGTTATCCGGAGCGAATTAGGGCCGCAGCAGCATCGCCTCTATCGCCGCGCGGGCCTGCGCGACAGCTTGCGTCAGCGCAGCCAGGGCAGCGGAGGTCTCGCCTCCCTCATGCATGACGCGTTCGAAGTTTTCAACAGCCGCAGTCACACTGACCGCACCGACGGCGCGCGCGGAACCCTTGAGCTTATGCGCAAGGGCCGCTGCATCCGGCGGCAGTCCCGCGAGTGCGCCGATCAAAGCGTCCGCCTGAGCTGAAAACAGCCTCAGTATCTCGCTTTCCAGGCTAGCATCGCCCAGCGTCATTCGTTCAAGATGGCCGCGATCGATCGGATTGCCGACGTAAGTAGCGGATGACATCGCTCCGACTCCAGTCTTGCAGAAGCCACGAATAACGGCGGAATCTTATTCAAAAATCGTAGAAGTTTCTGTAGAATCATATAGTTAAAAGAGGATAACCGCGTTTTCAAACCTCCTTCCTTCGGCGTTTCCTGGACAGGGTTAAAAATCTGTTTACGCGTTAACGATGATTAAGATTGTGTGAATGGCACCCATTTCTTTCGCGTCGCCAAGCCAATAGGATGTTTGCGGATGTGGGGTAAGCCGGCCTGAGCGCTCGCTGCGTCGAAGGAACCGGCTTCTTGCGAGCAGTGATCGCGGAATAAACTCCGCGACCTAACAAAGGGCTGAGGCTGGACATGGCGAACAATCCCAAGAAGGTGAAAGATCCCACTGAAGTCGCGCTGTCCGCCATTCAAGAAGCCCTCAACATCAGCGACCTGCCCATGACAGACGGTAGCCGAGGTTCGGTCCGCCACGAAACGGCAGCGACAGAATCGCCACCCTCGCCAGCGTACAATGACGGCGCATTTGAAACCCGGCCCGGTATCGATCGGCCGATGTTTGAATCCGTCGAAGAGGAACGCGCGCCCCGCCGCGCGGCCAATGACGATCGCGAAACGATCGGGCAGATTCTGCAGGCCATTCAAAAGGGCCGCCCTGCCCGCAACGTCTATACGCTTGCCACGCTGTTCGCCGGCGTCTGGCTGCTCGGCGCCGGACTGTTGACGATCAGTTTCCTTTCTTCGCTTCAGGCTTTGATCGGTCAAGGCAACGGCGGCACGCTGGTGCTGGCCGGACTTGCGGCTTTGTTTTTTGCGCCCGTCCTGCTGTTCTATTTCCTGGCGAGTCTCTCCTGGCGCGGTCAGGAGTTGCGCATGATCGCGCAATCGATGGCGCAGGTCGCCATCCGATTCTCCGAGCCGGAAGGTACGTCGTCGGACGCCATGGTCACGGTCGGCCAGGCCATTCGCCGCGAAGTCGCCGCCATGGGCGATGGCGTCGAGCGTGCCATCGCGCGCGCCGGCGAACTCGAAACCCTCGTCGCTAATGAAGTGTCGGCGCTGGAACGCGCCTATTCGGACAACGAGGTGCGTATCCGTGCGCTCTTGCAGGACATCGCTCATCAGCGGGACAACCTCGTTGGACAGGCCGAGCAAGTGCGCAGCGCTATTTCCGGCGTGCAGATCGACCTGCGTCATGACATTGCGCTGATTTCAGACGCCATCGCTTCGCGCGTCGACGAAGTCGCCAAAAGCATCACCGGCGCCCTGGAAGAGCGTGGCGCGCATATCACCGGCGCGCTGAGCAACGCTGGCGACAACATGATTCTTGCGCTCGGCGAGCGCGGCGGCGACCTGCTCGACCGGCTGGAAGAAGCCAGCGCCGAGACGACGCGCGCTGTGCTGGACGCCAGCGAGCGCCTCACCACCAGCCTGAATTTCAAGACGGGCCATGTGCATGACGAATTCGTCGAACTGGCCGACCGGGTCCATGACATGCTCAACGAGCGCATCGACCGCATCACCAGCGAATTCGAACAACGTTCGTCCACCATCGTCGACGGAATTTCGGATCGTACCGAGCAGGTCCACGACTCGCTGAAGAATTCCAGCGACTCGCCTGCTGCTCGAACTCGAACTGCGCAGCGGCGACCTGGTGAACCGGATCGACGAAGCCGGTAATCGGCTGGCGACGCGCATTCTTACCAGCGGCGACAAGGCGAGCGACGCACTGGACGTTACCGTCAATTCGCTGGTCGCCAAAGTAATCAGCCAGACTGAAAACGCCCACGACTCGCTCAGCCTGCAGATGAGCGCCTTCGATGAATTGGTGAGGGACCAGGGCGCGGAACTTGCGGAGAAATTCGGCCGCGACAGCGGCACGCTGGGCGCGCTGATCACCCGTCACATCTCTGAGTTCGATCGCACCGTCAAAACCTTCGGCGGCGAAATCGTCGACCGCATGGGGCAACGCACCCAGGATATCGCGGAAAACCTGAAGACCTACGTCGATGGTTTCGATACCCGCCTGACCTCGAACGGCGGCGAGATCACCGCGACGCTCGATCAGCGACTGGTACAATTCGAGACGACGCTCCAGTCACGCGTAGCCCACCTCGATACGTCGCTGGACACGAAGATCCGATCGTTCGATGAATCCGTCGACGGCCGTCTTCAGACGCTCGAAGAGAGTTTCGATTCCCGTGCAAAATCGGTGACCGAAACCATCGATACCCGCCTCGCTACGCTCTCGTCCTCGCTCACCACGCGGCGCCACGCAGGCGGTGGAATCGATCGACTCGCGGCTCACTCACCTTACCTCGTCGCTGACGGAGGGCGCCGTTCAGGCGATCCATTCGATCGACACGCGGCTGTCCCTGCTCACTTCATCGCTCACCGGCGGCACCGCCCAGGCGATCGAAGCCATCGACCGGCGCATTACGAACGTGACTGAGACGATCGATGGCCGCAGCACTTCGCTGACCGATACGATTACGGCGCGGTTCCACGAAATCCATCACGGCATCGAGAGCCGCGTCGGCGCGGTGGCGACCGATATCGACATGCGCGTCTCACAGTTTGAGGATCTTCTGGGATCGCGGGTCGAGGCTGTCGCGGGCCGGTTCGAAAGCAGCGGAAGGCAGGCCAGCGATGGCTTGATGGCGCGCGCTGAAGAACTTTCTCTCGGCATTCGCTCCCACGTTGAAGATGCCGAACGCTCATTGACGAACCTCGTCGTCAATACCAGCGAGGCCATTCAAAATGGTGCCCGCGCTGCGCAAACGTCGATGATGACGGTTTCGGCCGATGTCGGCGCGCAGTTGAAGCAGACTTCGACGGAAGTCGAGCGCGCATTGACGGCGGTTGGTACTTCCGCAGCGAACTCGGTTCTCAGCAGCGCCCGGGACGCGCAAACGACGCTCGTGACGGCGTCCACCGAAGCGGCCACACAAATCAAATCGCTTTCGGGCGACATCGAGCGCACGTTGTCCGCGGCCGGCTCCGCTACGGCGGCCTCACTTCTCAGTGGCGCCCGAGAAGCTCAGGGCACGCTCGCTTCGACATCGGCCGATGTGGCGGGCCAGATGCAGTCTCTGTCCGCCGACATCGAACGAACCCTTATCGCCGCCGGCACCACGACAGCCGATTCGATGCTCTCCGGTGCACGTGCCGCGCAGAGCACATTGGTTGCGACTTCCACCGAAGTTGCTGGGCAGATCCAGTCGCTGTCGGCCGATATCGAACGGACGTTGGTCACGGCCGGAACCACAGCCGCGGATTCTGTAACTACGAGCGCCCGCTCGGCGCAAAATACCTTGGTGGCCACCTCAACCGAGGTCGCAGGACAAGTCCAGTCGCTGTCGGCAGACATCGAGCGGACGTTGGTTGCCGCGGGAACCGCCGCCGCAGAGTCGGTCACAACCAGTGCCCGGTCGGCACAGAACATTCTGGCGTCCACCTCCAGTGAGGTCACAGGACAAATTCGATCCCTATCGTCCGACATTGAGCGCAGCCTTTCGGCGGCCGGAGCGGCAACGGCCGACTCGGTTCTGACCGGCGCACGCGCCGCGCAGACGCACGCTGGTTGCCGCTGCTACCGACGCATCGAGCCACGTTAAATCATTGGCGAGCGACGTCGAACGCACACTGTCGGCCGCCGGTACGGCGACGGCTGAATCGATCCGCAACGGCGCGCGGGATGCGCAAATGACGCTGGTCACCGCTTCCTCGGAAGCGGCGGAGCACGTCAAGTCGCTGACAAACGACGTCGAGCGCACGCTTTCCGCCGCCGGGACCGCGACGTCGGATGCAATCGTTACCGGCGCGCGTGAGGCTCAAGCGACGCTCTTGGCTGCGTCCTCAAGCGCGGCCGAGCAGGTCAAGTCGCTGACGATGGATGTCGAGCGCACTCTGACCACGGTCGGAGCAGATACCGCCGCCTCGATCCTCGGCAGCGCCCGCGAAGCGCAGACGTCGCTGGTCGCGACGTCCGCCGACGCGGCCACCCAGATCAAGTCGATCTCGGTGGATATTGAACGGTCGCTGACCGCCGTCACCGCGAATACGACGGACAATATCCAGACCAGCGCGCTCAACGCGCAGAATCTGCTGGTCGGCACGTCCAACGAAGTTAGTGCCAAGTTGAAGTCGACATCGTCCGATATCGAGCGTTCGGTATTCGCCGCGAGCGGCACGTTCAGTTCGACCATGTCTGGCAAGACGGACGAAATCGTTACCTACGTGCAGCAGCAGACCGATCGCCTTTCGCAGATGATCGAAAGCAAGCGCGGATCGCTGGTCGAAGCGATCGGCACGAAAGCCAACCAACTCAACATCGATATCGACCGCGTTACCGCAGACGCGCTGAAATCGATCGAGACCAGAGGTCAGGCCTTCTCCCAGTCGATTACGACAAACGGTTCGGACGTGGCGCGCACGATTACCGGCGCGGGCGATCTGGCAACGAGCGCGGTAGCGAAGTCGCTGAAGGATCTGGAGCAGGCGTCCCGCTCTGCTATCGACCAGTCGCGCCAGGTGTCGATCGCTGCCGTCACCGAAATGCAGGAGACCAGCAAGATCCTGCGCACCGACACGGTCGCCTTGTTCGAACGGCTGCGTGAAGGAAACATTCTGCTGCAGGAAGTTCTTGACCGGCGCGCACGACAACCTGGACTCGCTGGAACGGGCCCTGGTCACGCGCGTCGCCGATTTCGTATCGGCGGTGAACGAGGTCACCTCGCGCAACGGTTCTTCCACACAGACGTTGGAAGGCCAGTTGAGCATCTTCAGCTCCAAAACGACCAAGGCGCTTGAGGATTTGGGCTCTCTGTCCGGACAGTTCGAGGCGCACGGCAAGGCGCTGGTCGATGCCGCGGCCATGGTCGAGCAAGCCAACCGCAGCACGACCACATCCGTCGAGCAACGCAAAGCCGCGCTGGAGTTGCTGGTGACGACGATCGATTTGCGCACCGCCGATCTCGATCAGCGGCTATCGCGATTTACGGGTCTGCTCGACGAGTTGCTGGGAGCGGCCGAAGATCGCGCCCGCGATATTGCAAGGGTCGTCGCGGAAACCGCTGGAGCGGGCTCCACTGCCGTAAGCCGCCAGTTCGAGGCGGTGCGCGCATCGGCCGAACAGGAGCGCCGGCTGACTTCAGAGGCGATGAGCGAGATCTACCGGCAGGGCACGCAGGAAGCGGATGCGATGTTCAAGCAATCCGCCGACAAGTTTGCGACCATGGTCCAGAACATGAAGCAGATGGCTGCCGAGATGCACCACGAACTGGAAAGCACGCGCGAGGAACTTCGCCGCGGCGTCTTCGAAATGCCGCAGGAAGCCGCGGACAGCACGGCACAGATGCGCAAGGTCATCGTCGATCAGATCGAGGCGCTTGCCGAACTGAACCGGATCGTCGCACGTCACGGCCGCGGCCTTGATGTCGTCAGCACCGGGCGTTCGCAGCGCGATGAAGAGCCGATGATGGCTACCGCGGGCGGGCGCAACGAGGCGCCACGATCCGCCTCGCGTATGCGTGACAACGGCAGCGCATCAGGTCTGCCGATGCCCGAGCTCGGCGCACCGTCTGCGCGCGTCACAGAAGCCCCGCCGGTGAGCCCGGCCGGTGCAGGCCCATCATCTGACGGGTGGCTCTCGGAGCTCTTAAGCCGCGCCGATGCCGACGGCGAGGACGCGCCGCCGCGCGGACGCGCTCCGGCCGCAGGAAATCCGCTGGAAGCGCTGTCGCTCGACATCGGCCGTTTGATCGACCGCAATCTCGCTGCCGAAATGTGGGACCGCTACCAGCGCGGCGAGAACAAGGCGTTCACCAAACGGCTTTATACCCCCACCGGGCAGAAAGCCTTCGATGAAGTGGGACGTAAATATCGCTCGGACCGCAACTTCAAACAGGCGGTCGATCGGTACATCGTCGAGTTCGAGCGAACGCTCGATGAGGTCGCGCGTCACGAACGCGGTCCCGCCTTGCTGCGCAACCACCTCACCTCGGAAGCCGGGCTGGTCTATACCCTGCTCGCACACGCCGCGGGCCGGCTGGGATAAACGGCCAGTTCGAACAGAACAGCTAAACGGAGATTGCTTCTCCGTTTAGCTGGCGGTTGCCAACCCGTTTGATTTCTCTCAACTTGTCATCGCCGGGCTTAAACCGGCAAGGCGCATCGCGCTTGTTTTGAAGCGGATGCGTTACGGCTTAGCGCTTTCAGCGAAATGCTTCCGAAAAAACGCAATAATATCCGCGTGTAGCCGCTGATGGAATTCAACGCGATCGAAACCGGGCGCATCGGTACAAATGGCAGGAGCTATCCTGTTTTTCTTTCGCGGTGCAGGTCGCACGGAAAGAAAAGTGTTTGGCATTTTCCACGAAATGGTAGTCCGGCTTCGCCGGAAGCCGTTGATCAATGGCTGACGCGCAGCACCCTGACAGACCATCGGCATTTTGCGCTGGGTCGGAACTCCACAGTTGGATCGGGACCTTTATTGCTTTGAGATTTTCCTCGGAAAAGACGAACGCAGGATAGGGATCGATGATAACGGCGGCCGTGACTCGCGGATCATGATCGATCGGCCGATCCGGAAGCTCTCCGTTCTCGAGTTCCTTGCAAGCCCGCAGGCTCGATGTCTGGCAAATAGGAAGCCCTTTCCGAAGATCGGGATTGCCGCCGATGACGACAACACCCGTGTACCCCCCAAACGAGAACCCGTAGAGTCCAATACGCCGGGCATCAATGCGCGACGCATCCGGCCACGCGTCGAGCATGTAGTCGATCAGCCGCTTCATATCTGTGGGGCGCTCAACGAGAACCGAGAGACTGTCGGTGCGGCTCGTGTCGCGCCAGGTGTCTCCGGGGTGATTTAGTGCTGCAACAACGAACCCTGCGTCAGCCAAGGCCGCTGCGGTGTCATGGTGACCGCCGAACCAGCCTCTCCTACCGTGCGACATCACGATAAGGGGAAGTTTCTCTCCAGTGATCGGACATGCTGGCACGGCGAAAAAAGTCGCTCCGCGCGCGTCCATCTCTTGAGGATGTTCTGCGCAAGGAGTCCAAACGAGCAATCTAATAGCTGGTCCTGCCGGGCTTGCAGGAATGTCGAAGTTCGTTACGCCGGCAGCTTGCGCCATCGCCACTTCTGAAAACAGCAAGATTGCGAAGACGATCTTAAGCAAATGCATCGTGGCTTCTCCGGCGCATCCGCTGGGGAGAATTATTGCTGCCTTCTCGGCGGGGCGGGTGCCGGTGCGGGCGCTGGTGCAGGCGCGCTGTTGTTACTCGCACCGAACAGCAGACGGGTTGGATTCTTGTCCAGGTTGATTACGGCGCGGCTGATGTCGCCAAGCGTACGGCGGCCATCGGAAATCAGCGGGCCCGAGCGCTTATCCAGATTGTCGGCCAATTCGCGGATCGATTTCACCGCCTGAAACAGCTCGGCGCCATCCTTGCCGCCGGCAAGCGTATTCAGACCGAGCATGATATTGTCGGTCTTGCTCATCACGCCGTCGGCCTTGCCCATCACGACGTCGACCTTGAGCATGATGTCGTCGATCTTGGCGGAATTGCGCGCCAGCGATGACGTGAACGTCTCAAGGTTTGAAAGCGAGCTCTTCACCGATTCCTGATTGTCGGCCACGATCTTGTTGATGTTCTGCAGCGTGGCTCGGATGGCTTCGGTGACGTCCTGCAGGGAGTTCGGATCCGCAGTCAGGACCGGAACGCCATCCTCATCCAATGGGACGGCCGCCGCATCCGGCTCTCCGCCCTTGAGCGATATCGCCGCCACTCCGGTGAGGCCCTGAAATTCAAGCCCCACCAGCGTATCCTTGCGGATAGGAGCATTGTTCTCGACCATGGCGAGTGCGACAACGCGCCGCGGGTTGTCCAGCTTAACCGACATCACTTCGCCGACCCGGATGCCGTTGAAATTGACGCTGCCGCCATTGCGCAACCCTGACGCCGGACCTTCGAAAACGATACGAATCGGGCTGCGCAGCTTGGTGGCGTGGAGACTTTGAAACCACAGCACGAAGCCGAACGCCGCGGCGATTACCGCAAGCGTGAACGATCCGATCAGGACGAAGTTCGCCCGCGTTTCCATCAACCAACTCCAGAATCAGCTAACGACTGCACGAGCACGCTTGCCGTGAAAATATTGCCGCAGCCAGGGATGCTGCGAGGCCAACATGTCCGCCATCGATCCCGCCGCAATGATCTTCCCGCTCCCTAGAACCGCGATGCGGTCGCACGCCGTATGAAGGCTATCCAGGTCGTGGGTTACCATGAAAACGGTCAGGCCCAAAGTACGCTGCAGGGTGCGCACCAGGTCATCGAAATCGCCGGCGCCGATTGGATCGAGCCCAGAGGTCGGCTCATCGAGGAAAACCAGTTCCGGATCGAGCGCCAGCGCCCGCGCCAAGGCGACCCGCTTGATCATGCCGCCGGAAAGTTCCGAGGGGAAACGGTCGACGACATCGGGCCGCAGGCCAACCATGCCGAGCTTGGCAATGGTGATTTCGTCAAGCAGGCGCTGCGACACATTCAGATATTCACGCACCGGAAACTGGATATTTTGCCGCACGGTCAGTGACGAGAACAGCGCGCCCTGCTGAAACAGGACGCCCCACCGCCGCTCGACCGCCCTGCGCGCCGCGATATCGGCGGCGTCAAGGTCGACGCCGAACACTTCGATCCGCCCGCCGATCTTGGGAACAAGGCCGATGATCGTGCGTGTCAGCACTGATTTACCCGCGCCGGACGGGCCAACGAAACCGAGGATTTCACCGCGTTTGATATCGAGATTGAGTCCGTCGAGGACCTTGGTGCTGCCGAATTGCACCGTGATATCGCGGACCCGGATAATGGCGTCAACAGGCTCAACTGCCATCGTTACATTCCGATCGACGCAAAAAATATCGCGAACACGCCATCCATCACGATGACGAAGAATATCCCCTTCACCACCGACGACGTGGTGTGCTGTCCCAGCGACTCGGCGCTGCCTTGCACAGCGAGGCCTTCGACGCAGGCGACCACGCCGATCACCGCCGCCATCACAGGCGCCTTGATCATGCCCACCGTGAAATGATCGATCGAGATTGCGTCGCGCAGGCGGGTGAGGAACGCCTCGGGATCGACACCGCCATAGAGCCATGCCACCAGGCCGCCGCCATATAGCGCCGATACCGCGCCGAGAAACGCCAGGATCGGCAGCCCGATCACCAGCGCCAACATCCTCGGCAGGATCAACACCTCGATGGGATCGAACCCCATGGTTCGCAGCGCGTCTATTTCCTCGCGCATTTTCATTGAGCCGAGTTCGGCGGTGTAAGCGCTGCCCGATCGGCCAGCGACCATGATCGCGACCAGCAGAACGCCGATTTCGCGCAGCACCAGCACGCCCAGCATATCGACAACGAAAACATCGGCGCCGAATTTGCGGAAATGAAAGATGCCCTGCTGGGAAATGATGCAGCCGATCAGAAAGGTGATGAGCACCACGATCGGCACCGCGCGCCAGCACACCTGTTCGAGGTGATGCACGGTCGATGTCAGGCGGAAGCCCCGCGGATGAATGATAACCCGCGCGCCCGCCGCCAGCACCGCGCCTTGCATCTCGATCAATCCCAGAATGGTGTCGCCGACGCCAACCACGCTGCGGCCGAGCCGATCCAGCAGCCCCACAACCGTCGTACGCGTCGGTGGGGGCGCGGACCCGGCCTTTACCCTGCGCACCTCGTCAACCAGCGTTAAGTAGTTTGCAGAAAGCCCGGAGATTTTAGCTTCTACGCCGCCCTGCGTTAGGCTGCGGCGCAGACGTTCGATCAGCCAGGCTCCGAAAGTATCGAGTTTGGATACTTCCGACACGTCGATAAATATGTTGGGACGAGTTCCCGTCAGCTTTTCGGCATCGTTGACGATCCGTTCCAGAACGGATGCAAAGCGAGCCGTCCACGATCCCCCGGCGTACAGCGCAAGAGCATTGCCTTGTACCACTCGCTCCAGGCTCGGGCCTCCGTCCAAGTGCAACTCCAATGCTGATTCTTCGTCGTCTGCGAGGATAAATCCGACATGCCGCCGCCAGCTTGCCGGATAGCGTCCTAAACAGCCATAGTTGGCAGCGCCGGGCAACCCCGGCATTCAAAATTGCCGGACAAGAAATGATCTCCAGCACACCCATGAAGCTAGTCGCCCGGATCGAACGCTGGCCAATCGCCGGCGCTTTTACCATCAGCCGCGGCGCCAAGACG
The DNA here is from genome assembly GCA_963723625.1 of uncultured Alphaproteobacteria bacterium. Classification (GTDB taxonomy): domain Bacteria; phylum Pseudomonadota; class Alphaproteobacteria; order Rhizobiales; family Xanthobacteraceae; genus Bradyrhizobium. The sequence continues at coordinate 52,641 of CAVRRK010000007.1, read as the reverse complement.
GAAGCCGTCGTCGTTGTCGCGGAGGTCAGCCGTGGCGGTCACACCGGCCGGGGCGAATGCGTTCCCTATGCCCGTTACGGTGAGACGCCGGAAGCAACGCTGGCCGCGATTCTGGCGATGCAGGAGCCACTGCGCAAAGGGATCGACCGTCACGCCCTGCAAACGGCCATGCCTGCGGGAGCGGCCCGCAACGCGCTCGATTGCGCCTTGTTCGATCTTGAGGCCAAAGCGAGGGGCATTGCGCGTGTGGGAGCTTGCTCGGCAACCACGCCCCGCGAGCCTGCACCACCGCCTACACGATTTCGCTGGGATCGCCGGAGGCAATGGGCGCCGCGACCGCAAAGGCGGCCCATTTGCCGCTGCTCAAGATCAAGCTCGGCGGCGACGGCGACGGCGACCGGATTGCCGCGGTGCGCAAATCCGCGCCGGAATCCGAACTGATCGTCGATGCCAATGAAGCATGGACACCGTCCAATCTGGAGCAAAATCTCGCGGAATGCGCGGAGGTCGGCGTAACCTTGGTCGAACAGCCGCTGCCGGCCGGACAGGACGAAGCACTCGCGCGTATCCGCAGGCCGATGACGGTCTGCGCGGACGAAAGCGTGCACGATCGCGCCTCGCTCGATGGCCTGCGCGAGCGCTACGACGCCATCAACATCAAGCTCGACAAAACCGGCGGACTGACGGAGGCGCTGGCAATGGCGGACGCCGCGCAGGCGCTGGGATTTGAAATCATGGTCGGCTGCATGGTCGCAACGTCGCTGTCGATGGCACCGGCGATGTTGATCGCGCAGCACGCCCGCTTCGTCGATCTCGATGGTCCATTGCTGCTGGCAGCCGACCGTGACGGCGGTCTGCGCTATGACGATGGCTTGGTCTATCCGCCCGATGCCGCGCTCTGGGGCTGATCCAGGTGGCGGCGCGCCAGCCATATCACCGCAGCTCCCGTGAACGCCATCGCCGCCATCAGATAATAAACGCCCTGCCCGTGCTGGGCATAGATGGCGCCGGAGACAACCGATGCCGCGCTGGTGACGATCCCGGAGCAGGCGGCCAGATAACCTTGGCCGCGCGCCATCGCATGCCCCGGGACGCAGCGGATCAGAAGTCCCATGGTCCCGATCTGGGTCAAACCATACGTCAGCCCGTGCGCGAGCTGAACCACCGCAAGCACGCCCACCGGCGGCGTTTGTGCTGTGATCAGCCAGCGCGCCACGGCCGACAGCGCGCCGATCAGCAGCAGCATCGCCGGCGATAGCGTGAAGCGCGGTGAAAGCGCGAACACCACAATCTCCGCCAACACGCCCAGCACCCATAACCCGGCAACGGTCAGTCCGCCGAAACCTGCATTCTGCCAGGTGATGGAGGCGAAGGTGTAATAGGCAGCGTGGCTGCCCTGAACCAGCGCCGCCGCGATGATGATTGCGAGAAAGCCGGGCTGCCGCAGCAGCGCCGGAGATCCAGATACAACCGCCGCGGTCTTCTCCGGCACATCCAGCCCTTGCAGCCCAAGACTGGCGACGGCGCCAAGCCCCGCGACGGCGGCAATCACCCAGATCAGATGTTTGGCCGCAATGAAATCGACCAGCAGTCCGCACGCCAGCGCACCCACCACGAATGCCGCCGAGCCCCACAAACGCAGCGGTCCGTAGTCGAGGCCGTACCGCGCCACGCCCTTCAAGGCGTAGGCGTCCGTCAGCGGAATCAGCGGCGTCCACAGGCAAGCCGTCAGCGCAAAAGCGATGAACACCGCGAGCGGCTGCTGCAGCGTGCCGATGACCGAAAATCCCAGCGCCGTGGCAAACGCGATAACAATCATCGCGCCGCGCAACGACGCACGCTTCTCCACAAAGCTGGTGACGAACGGCAGAATCGTAAAACGCGTCACCGAAGGCGCGGCGATGATGATCCCGATCCACGACGATTCGATCCCGATGGCTTTGAGCCACACCGGGAAGAACGGCAGCTGGGTGCCGATCAATCCGAACAGCGTTCCGTAAAACAGCGCAAGGCGCGTCGCGAATCGGCTGGATGCTCCGCGCGAACTGATGGGGATTGGTGATTCGGCTGGTATCAATTCAATTGCGATTCGGTTGATATCGTGTTGATCGTTATCCCAACGCGTCATGATTTGCGCGATGAGTTTACCATGGCCGACGAAGCCTTCGCCCTGTCACCGATATCAGCCCGCGCGGCGCAGCCGAGCGAGGCCGACTACGCCACTATCAGCGAAGCGTTCATGGAAACGTCGCGAGGGCGCTGGTTTCTCAGCGAGTACGCCAAACGCAACCGCAACGCCGATACCAGCATGGTGCTGGATGCCGTGGCTCGGATCGAAGAGAATCTCACCGAGCAGAGCCATACGCTCTCTGAAGGCGGATTGAGGAAGCTCTGGCGTCCATCAGACGCGCGCTCGATGAAGCCAGAACCGCTGCATTGCACGCAATCGACGGACGCGCCTTCGTCGAGATCCGTCGGCCCGATTCGCAAGGGAACGCGGATCATTCGCGAAATCGCATGGCGGTTGCGCGAGATCGGCGCCGACGGCCGGATTTGCGACCTGATTGCTTCGCAAGTCGAGGCGATCGAAGCCGCCTGCGCGGAGATCGCATCGATCGATTCCGGCGATGCGCTCAATAGCGCATTCAATCTGATCGAGGATCGCATCAAGCGATTCGACGGCGGCGAAACTGCGCCGCTGCAAAAAGGGGATCAAAGCGTCGCCGCGCAAGAGGCGGTCGTCGCGGCACAACAGGACACCGTGCCCGAGCCGGTGGCCTCACCTCAGCCCGCCGAACCGGCGATGACCGAAGCCGACATCATCCATGACGACGCCGTGCTGGATCAGGTGGCGATGGAAATGGGCGCTCCCGATCCCGAACCCGCGATCTCGGAAATGATCGCCGCGACGCCAGCGCCCGCCAAAACCGAAACGGTCACGCCGTCCATCGCGCCTGCGACGATCGCGCCGCCGACGCCGCTTTCGGTGGCCCCGCCGCAGACGCCGCGTTACCGGAACCCTCGCTTGGCGAGTCATTGATTGCCAACGGAATAGTGCGGCGGCCTGTTCCGTCGATCGCCGATCCCTTCGCCGCGATCCGCCGCCTGAGCCAGGCCGAGAAGATCGCCTTCTTCTCGTAAAAATTCAGCCGATCAGTTTTGCGAACAAATCCGCATCGACGTTGCCGCCGGACAATACGACGACAATGGTTTTGCCACGCGCATCTATTCCGCCCGGCCAGCAACGCCGCGAGACCTACCGCCCCACCGGGTTCGACCACCAGTTTCAACTCCCGGAATACGAAGCCTACCGCAGTTCCCACCTCCGCATCGGATGCGGTGACACCTCCCGCCAGCAGGCGCTCGTTGATGGCGAAGGTGATCTCGCCGGGAATTGACGCCATCAGCGCGTCGCAGATGGTGCGTCCCTCCGCGCGATGTGGTTCGCGCTTGCCGGCACGCAGCGAGCGCGCGTGATCGTCAAAGCCCTCCGGCTCGGCGGACATGATGGCGGCCTGCGGATAGCGCGCCTTGACCGCCGTCGCGATGCCCGCGAGGAGCCCGCCACCCGATGCCGGCGCAACCACGATATCCGGAACAACACCGAGCGCAGCCATGTCCTCCGCGATTTCAAGGCCAATCGTGCCCTGTCCCGCGATGACGAAAGGATCGTCATAAGGCGGCACCAGAGTAGCCCCGCGTTTGCCGGCGATGTCGCGCGCAATAGCTTCGCGATCCTCTCGGTCTCGATCGTACAGCAACACTTCCGCGCCATAACCCTTGGTTCGTTCGCGCTTCGAGAGCGGCGCGTCCGATGGCATCACGATGGTGGCTTGCATGTTCAGAAGCCGGGCCGCCGCTGCCACACCTTGGGCATGATTGCCCGACGAGAAGGCCACTACGCCGCCGCCGCGCGCGCTTTGCGGAATCGATGACAGCTTGTTGAACGCGCCGCGAAACTTGAACGAGCCCGTTCGCTGCAGCATTTCCGGTTTCAGAAAAACTTTTGCGCCGCGTGCGTTCGTCTAGGGCGGGCGACGATAATAGCGGCGTGCGCACCGCGTAGGGCGCGATGACCCGCGCAGCGGCGTCGACGTCCGCGGAAGTAACAGGGGGTTTGGTCGTGGCATTCATCCGAACCTTGTATCGCTGTTCTCTTCAGCGCCGACAAGAGAGGCAGCCGCAGATCAGGACATCACGTCCTGCTCGATCAGACGCGGCGATCGAATCCATGAAAGTGATGAATCGGTCCGTGACCGTGTCCGACGCCAAGCGTATCGGCAGCCGCAATCGCCGCGCTGACATAGGTTTTGGCATGTCCTACCGCGGTTTCGAGATTGTCGCCTTTCGCCAGCCCTGCCGCTACAGCCGAAGATAACGAGCATCCGGTGCCGTGGGTATTTTGGGTCGCAAGGCGCGGTGAATGGAATGCCATGACGCCGTTAGCGCTGACGAGATAATCCACGCTCTCAGCGCCTTGTCCGTGGCCGCCCTTGATCAGCACCGCGTCGCAACCCATCGACAGCAGCAACCTGCCTTGCCGCTCAATATCGGCTTCGGTCTCCGCGACGGATTCATTCAGCAGCGCCGCGGCTTCCGGCAGGTTCGGCGTTACAATGCGCGCGCGCGGAATGAGTTTGGTGCGCAGCGCCTCCACAGCGTCAGGCGCCAGCAGGCGATCGCCTGATGTCGCGACCATTACGGGATCAAGCACAATATGCTTCGGCGACCAGCGATCCAGACCTAAAACAATGGCGTCGATCACCACGCCGTCAGCGACCATGCCGATCTTCACGGCGCTCACGTCGAGATCGCTGAAGCACCGCGTCGATCTGCGCGGTCACGAATTCCGCCGGTACATGATGAATCGCGCGCACACCAAGCGTATTCTGCGCGGTCAGCGCCGTGATGACAGAGGCGCCGTAGACGCCGAACGCGGCGAACGTCTTAAGGTCGGCCTGGATGCCGGCACCGGCAGACGAATCCGATCCGGCGATGGTCAACGCAATGGGGATTGTCATTGTCGTGCTCGCGCCGCACCCTACAGGGCGAATGTTGCTGTCCTAGCGCGGCGTTCCGCAGGCCGCAACATGAGGGGCAAGTTCGCTTGCCATCGCGCACGCTTTCCGGCTGTATTGTGCCAACGCGCCCTTTTCGGAGACGACAGCGATGGTCCCTTTCTTTGTGCAGTTCAAATGCAAGCTCGGCCAGTCCTATGCCGTCGCCAACGCGCTCGCCGAAGCCGAGATCGCGTCGGAGATTTACTCCACGGCGGGCGATTACGATCTGCTGGTGAAATTCTACGTCGATAACGAGACCGACATCGGTCACTTCGTCAACGAAAAGGTGCAGGTGATTCCCGGCATCCAGGACACCCACACCATCATCACCTTCAAGGCGTTCGGTTCGGGTTAGCCGCTCTTGCCGGTTTTGGGCCGCGGCGGACCGTCCACCGGCGGCAGCGATTTCAGATAAGCTGCCATCGCCGCGCGATCCTCGGCGCTCAGGCGCGACGTGTTCCTGATCACGCGCGCCATCGATCCTCCGGCCATATCGCCATCGGGCATCTCTCCGGTTTCGAGGAAATAGGCGATATCCTTTTCGCTCCAGTCCGCGATACCTTTTTGCGTGATGTTCGGCACCCATCCCTCGCCTTCGGGATTTGGTCCTCCGGCAAAGCGCCTGTTCTCGACGATGCCGCCGAGAAAATTGCGCGGGCTGTGGCACTCGGCGCAATGCCCGAGAGCGTTCACCAGATAAGCGCCGCGATTCCATTGTGCCGAGCGTGAAGCGTCGGGCGTGAACGGCTTGCCGTCCATGAAAAGCAGCTTCCAGATGCCGAGGTTGCGCCGGATATTGAATGGAAAGGGTATGTCGTGGTCGCGAACCCTGCCGGCCACGGGCGGCAGCGTCTTCAGGTAGGCGAAGAGATCGCGGAGGTCTTCGATTTTTGCATGCTGGTAGGACGTATAAGGGAACGCCGGAAAATAGTGCGTTCGCGCCGGTGAGGTGCCTTTCGTCAGCGCGGTGACGAAATCGGCCTCGCTCCAGCGCCCGATGCCGTCGGCCGTATCGGGTGAAATATTCGGGGCATAGAACGTGCCGAATGGCGATGGAATCGCGAGCCCGCCGCCAAGCCTCGTCCGATCGGGCTGAGCTGGGACAGCATGGCAGGACGAGCACCCGCCGGCATTGAATACCGTCTCGCCGTTGCCGGCGTCAGCCCTGTAGGCAGGAAGTGCATTCGCCGGAACGGTCGCAGGGATGGTCAGCCACCAGAAAATACCGACGCCCCCAGCGGCGGCGGTAACGACGGCGAGCAATAAATGTCGTAACATTGGAAATTCCGGCGCTAACAAGCTCAGCTTTAGGGCTAGTATAGCTGCGGCCGATACCGGCAGATCTAATAGATTTAAGCCGTCCGGGCGAACTCGGGAATAAACCCGATATCGTGTTGTTCAGAATAATCATCAACAGGGAGAGAACCATGTCAAAAACGTCCGTCGCCCTCGCTACATTCGCATTCGGGGCGGCCATTGCGCTTGCCGGTCCGGCTTCCGCCGACAAGATGAAGGCAGCCCTTGACGGCAAGTCCGAAGTTCCGGCCAACACTTCGGCTGGCAAAGGCACCGCCGATATCGATTACGATGCCGCGTCCAAAAAGATGTCCTGGAAGCTGACCTATTCAGGGCTGAGCGGCCCTGCCACCGCGGCGCATTTCCATGGCCCGGCTGAGGCCGGAAAGAACGCCGGCGTGATGGTGCCGATCACGGGTGCAACTTCGAGCCCGGCCGAAGGCAGTGCTACGCTGACGGACGCCCAGGCCGCCGACCTGATGGCCGGCAAGATGTACATCAACGTGCACACCGCGGCCAATCCGGGCGGCGAAATCCGCGGCCAGGTGATGAAGTAAGCTTCCAAAATCATATCTATCGTTAGAAGGGGGCGGACGTTTCGGCGTTCGCCCCCTTAGCGTATTCAGGCCGGAAAAGTGTTGAAAGGTCGGACTCGCGTTTGAGCGGCCGGAAGATCCCCTTGCTTTGCCAAGGGGCCTTGCCGATGCCCGAACGGGTCGAATAGCATAACGCGTAGATTCGTAATGTCGGACTCGGTCGTCCCGGAATTTTGACGCCAAAAAGTTTTATTCTACCGTTGCGTCGGGGCAGCCGGATCGTCCCATGACATTGGAATTGCCAGCGACGGTCATTGTGCCGCCGCCAAGTTTGAACGCCAGCGCTGGCACCGCATGGCTGCGTGGCATAGGCGTTCGTCAAGTGAGGTTGACGTGCGGCCTCATCATGTTCGCTTACATCTTTTCGCATTTCTTCAATCACGCGCTCGGCAATTTTTCTTACGACACCATGGAAGCATGGCTTCGCTTCCACATCTGGTGGTGGCGAATCCCGGTGGTCAATTTTGCGCTGTACGCCGCGGCAACAGTCCATTTGTCATTGGGACTTTGGGCGCTCTATCAGCGTCGGCACTTTCGCTACACAGTGATTGAGATCGCCCAACTTCTGTTGGGGTTCAGCATTCCGCTGCTGATCGCAAGTCATTTGGGAATCATGCGGCTTGGTGGCCTCTATGGACGCGGAGCTCCCATGTATGCGGGCCCCCTGTTCGCTTACTGGGTCACCCGCCCCTACATGGCCGGCGTGCAGTTTCTTCTGCTGACTGTCGCCTGGACCCACGCCTGCATTGGGCTGTATTTCTGGCTGCGCCTGAAACCGTTCTTTAAATGGGCTTCGCCGTTGTTGCTCGCAATCGCCGTGCTGCTGCCGCCACTGGCAATGACCGGTACGCATCGCGGAGGCCATGAGGTGACTGAAAGGGCCGTTCAACCGCAATGGCGCGCCGAGCATATTAAGCCGATGACACCCGCGCAGCGAACGGTGATCGAGGACATTACGCTGTTTTACTTTCCGATTTTCTACGGCGCGGCGATCGTGTTGGTGTTCGCGGCACGCGGCGTCCGCGCCCTGCTCGAAAGCAGGCGCGGATCGATAAGGATTTCATATCCTGATCGGGCTGTTCGTGTACCCCGGGGCCTTAGCGTTCTGGAGACGAGCCTGCGCTTCAACCTGCCGCATGCCAGCGTTTGCGGAGGCAGGGCCCGTTGCTCGACTTGCCGCGTTCGTGTCGTCAGCGACCTCGATGCGTTGCCGCTGCCGTCAGGCCGTGAGGCCTTTGTACTGGCGCGCGTAGGAGTCAGAGGCAATCCGGCTATCCGGTTGGCGTGCCAACTCCGGCCCCAGACCGATGTGGCTGTAATTCCCGTGCTTCCCGCCAATGTCGGCGCGGAGTTTGTTCGAAATCGAAATCGCGTCAATATCGGCGATGAGCGGTACGTTGTCAGCATGTTCGTCGATATGCGCGGATCGACCAAGCTGGCCGAAGCGCGTTTGCCCTTCGACGTCGTATTCCTGATCAATCGTTTCCTGGAGGCGGCGTCCCAGGCGGTGATCGATGCCGGCGGCCAGCCTAACCAGTTCGTCGGCGACGGCCTGCTCGCGCTGTTCGGGCTGAATGCCGATCCGGCGACCGCCTGCCGGCAAGCGATGCGAGCCGCCGCCCTTGTTGCCTTTAACGTGGAGCGCATGAACCGCGAATACGCTTCGGAATTGCGCGAGCCGATCCGGTTCGGCATCGGAATTCACGGAGGTGAAGTCATCATCGGAGACATCGGCTTTCGCGGCCACACAGTGTTCACAGCGTTGGGCGACGCGGTCAACGTCGCGGCCCGGCTTCAGGACATGACAAAGGCTCTGAACTGCACGGTGGTCCTGTCGGAGGAGGTCCGGAAGACCGCCGGGATCCTTTCGGACAGGTTCACACAGGCCGAAGTAGCGATCCGCGGTCGCGATGAGCCAATGACGGTCTGCACGGTAACCGATCCGACGTTGCTGACCAGCCTTCTCGACGAGCAGCCTGCGCCCTCCGGTAATGCTCAGCGCATTTCCGCAACGGCGGCTACTTGAGTTTCAGCCGATAAGTCTCGTGGCACTCGTTGCACTTGCCGTTGATGGAGTTGTACGCGACTTTCAAGGTGGCAGCATCCTTTATCGTGCCCTTGGCATCGGCGATCGCCTTGGCGACGGGCGGTATCTTTGACTCGAAATCCGCCTTGTTCTGCCAGATCTTCTGCGACGCTCCGTAAGTGGCGTTCACCACATCCTCTTTGGGGTTGGGTCCGAAAACAGACGAAATCTTGCCGACGCTTTCTTCAAGCTGCGTCAGAGCAGCATCGATCGATTCGTGCTTGTAGGGAGTATCGCCCTTTACCATTTTCAAGATGACGCCATAGAGAGCCTTGGATTGCGCTCTCATTAAATTGTCTTGCTGCACCGCGATTTCCTGCTGCGCGGCAACGGTATTAATCCCCAGCAGCAACGCCCCTAGTACGACGATAGTCCGCAACATCGGCTTCCCCTGCTCAACCGGTCCACGTATCACCTGCTCCGGCCGTCGTCATTGCAACCCCACGTCGGGCATTTCATTCCGCGCCAACATTGCGAAATCAGAGGCTATGCCGCCGCTGATGCTCGCGGATCGCGATCCAGACGCGCTCCGCCGTCGCAGGCATGTCGATGTGGTCGATTTTGTATTCGCGCCACAACCCGTCGATGATCGCATTGACCACGGCCGGGCATGAACCGATCGCGCCGGCCTCGCCCGCGCCCTTCACGCCCAGCGGATTGGTCTTGCAGGGCACGTTGTGGGTTTCGAACACGAATGACGGGCCATCGGCGGCGCGCGGCAGCGCGTAATCCATGAAGGTCCCGGTTACGAGCTGGCCATCCTTCGGGTCATAAACCGCCTGCTCCATCAGCGCCTGACCGATGCCCTGCATGGCCCCGCCATGCACCTGGCCCGCAAGCAATAGCGGATTCAGCGTGACGCCGAAATCGTCGACGATGACGTAGTTGACGATCTGGATTTTTCCGGTGGCGGGATCGATCTCGACTTCGGCGAGATGGGTGCCGTTTGGATAGGTACCGTCGGCGCTGGTAAACGTCGCGCTCGCGTTGAGCTTTGCCGGATCGACGCCCGGCCGCTTGGCCAGATCGGCGAACGAAATCGAACGGTCGGTGCCGGCGATACGAATCGTGCCGTCACTGATCTCAAGATCCGATGCGCTGGTCTCCAGCGCGTCCGCGGCGATCTCGCGCAGATTCGTGCCAAGGGTGCGCGTCGCCCGCTCCACGCTGACACCGCCAGTCGGGATCGAAGCCGAACCCCCGGTGCCGAGGCCGGTAGCGATCCGATCCGTATCGCCCTGGAAGATATGCACTCGCTCCGGCGCAAGCCCGAACTGTTCGGCGACGAGTTGCGCATAGGCGGTCTGATGGCCCTGCCCGCTCGATTGCGTGCCGATCAGGATCGTCACGTCGCCATTGGGATCGAGCGCTACATTGGCGGTCTCCTCGCCCATGGTGCCGCAAACCTCGACGTAGGTGGCAAGGCCAATGCCGCGCACCAGTCCCTGCTTCTTCGCGGCCTTGGCGCGCTTGGCAAATTCCTTCCAGTTGCCGATCTCCATGGCGCGCTTCATATGCGCGGTGAAGTCGCCGGAATCGTAGATCTTGCCGGTTGCGGTCTTGTAGGGCATCGCGCGCGGCGAGACGAAATTCTTGCGGCGGATGGCGTCCGGCGTCATGCCCGAGTTTTCGCGCGCAAGCGTCCACCAGACGCTCGACGACATACGCCGCTTCGGGGCGTCCGGCGCCGCGATAGGCATCGACCGGCACGGTGTTGGTGAACACGGTACGGACGCGGCAATGAAACGCCTGGATGTCGTAAAGCCCCGGCAGCATGCCGGCGCCGCCATGCGGAATGTAGGGGCCGAAGGTCGACAGATACGCCCCCATGTCGCCCATCAGATCGACATCCATCGCGAGAAACTTGCCGTCTTCCGCCAGCGCCATCCGCGCGACGGTGACGTTATCACGGCCCTGCGCGTCGCCCATGAAGTGATCGGCGCGGTCGGCGGTCCACTTGACGTTCTTGCGCAGCTTCTTCGCGGCGACCGCAGCGAGCGCGTATTCACGGTAAGGAAACAGTTTCGTACCAAAGCCGCCGCCGACATCCGGGCAGATCACCCGCATCTTCTCGACCGGAATCTTCAGGATGTTCTGGCACAGGATGTCACGCAGGCGGTGGCTGCCCTGGCTGCCGATCGTCAGCGTCAGATGATCCCGCTTGGCGTCGTACTCGCAGACCACCGCGCGCGTTTCCATGTAATTGGTGATCACGCGCGGGTTGACGATCGACACTTCAGCAACGGCATGCGCCTTTGCAAACGCGGCCTCGGTCGCTTTCTTGTCGCCGATCGGCACATCGAACAGCACATTGCCGGCGTGATCCGGCCAGACCTGCGGCGCGCCCTTTTTCACCGCGTTGGCGACGCCGACCACGGCGGGCAACGGCGTCCAGTTTACCTCGATCGCTTCGACGGCGTCGCGGGCCTGGTCGACGGTTTGTGCGACGACAAAGGCCACGGCGTCGCCGACATGGCGCACTTCTCCGGCGGCCAGGATCGGATAGGGCGGACCCGTGAACGGATCGACTTCCAGATTGAACAGGCACGGAAGATTTCCGAGATCCTTGATGTCGTCCGCCGTAAAAATTGCCGCGACGCCCGGCAACCCGCGCGCGCGCGTGGCGTCGATGGTAAATTTCGCGCGGGCATGCGGCGAGCGCAGCATCAGCGCATGAAGCGTCGCCGGCGCATGATCATCGGTGTAGCGGCCCTTGCCGCGAATGAGGGCGTCGTCTTCCTTGCGAAGCACGCTCTGACCGACGCCGAATTTGATGGGGGCCATCATATCTCCGATTTCCAAACGTGATTTCGGTTATATTGCAGTGGATCGTCTGTCAGCGCAAATCCGCCTAGCTGCGCACCAGAGACCTCAACCACCCCCTGCCAAACAGGGCCAGGATCAGGCCACCATAGACAAGGCAGCCGACCGCGATCAGCAGCAAAAGCGCGGCTTCGTCGCGAAACGCGCTGAGCTGAGCGAATTGCACCGCCGCGAAACGTGCACTGGACCATAACGCCGCCGCAAGAACGATACCGGCGACAAGGAATTTCGAGAGCGACATCACGAATGTTCGGTCAAATTCAAGAAAGCGCGCCCGCACCGCGAAGCCGATCACCATCAGCAGATTGACCCATGCCCCTGCTGCGGTGGCTAGTGCCAGACCGACCTGCGCCAGCGATCCCACCAGCGCCAGCTTCAACGCGACGTTGACCACGACTCCCGTGATAGCCGCCTTGACGGGAGTGGCGGTATCTTTGCGCGCATAGAAAGTGGCAACCGCGCTGCGGATCAGGACGAATGGAATCAATCCGACCGCATAGGCGGCGAGCGTAGCGCCAGCCGCCGCGGCATCCGCCTTGGAGAAGGCCCCGCGCGCGAACATCGCGCGCATGATGACATCGGGCACCGTGAGGAACGCCGCCACGAATGGCACCGAAAATAGCAGCGTGAATTCGAAGGCGCGGCGCTGCGATGCCATCGCTCCGGCGTGGTCTTCCGCCGTGATCCGGCGCGACATTTCCGGCAACAGCACCGTGCCGATGGCGATGCCAATTACCCCGATCGGCAACTGATTGAGGCGATCGGCGTAGTACAGCGCGGAAAGCGCGCCGGCCGGCAGGAATGTCGCGATGATGGTATCGGCGAACAGCGCGACCTGCGTCCCCATCGATCCCAATGTCGCGGGACCCAGCGTGCGGAAAAATGCGCGAACTTCCTCATCCGGCTTGAGCGAGGCGAATCGCGGCAGGCCGCCGTGGCGCGCCAGGTCGCCGGCCAGCAGGAAATATTGCAGAAAACCGGAGATCAAAACGCCCCACGCGGCGGCGTGGCCCGCACTCGGAAAGAATGCCGCGAGCGCCAGCGTCGCCATCATCGACAGGTTGAGAAAAATCGGCGCGGCAGCAGCACTGGCGAAGCGGTGCATGACGTTGAGCATGCCGCCATAGAGGGTGACGAGCGTGATCAGCAGCAGATATGGAAAAGTGATCCGGGTCAGTTCGATCGCCAGCCGCCGCTGCTCGGCGTCGTCGGTGAACCCAGGCGCGAGAATGCTCATGGCCTGCGGCATGAACAGCCAGGCGACGATCAGCAAGATTAGTTGCGATACGAAAAGCAGCGTGAAGATGCGATCGGCGAACAGCCGCGCCGAGGCTTGACCCTGACTGCCGTGGACGTGCGCGTAGGCCGGCACGAAGGCCGCGTTGAACGCGCCTTCGGCGAAAATGGCGCGGAAGTGATTGGGCAACCGCAGCGCCACGAAGAACGCGTCCGCCACCGGCCCCGCGCCGAGAATGGCGGCGAGCATGATATCGCGCGCGAACCCGGTTACCCGCGAGAGGAGCGTATAGCCGCCGACGGTGAAAATACGTCCGAGCATTCGCCGCTTCTACAGCAAGCGGGAGGCGGGGCAAAATGCCCGGTTAGTTTGCCCCGAGCGTATCCCGCACCGCCTTGATGATCCGCTCCTGCGTCGGCTCATCGAGATAGGCATGCATCGGCAGGCTGATGACATCGGCGGATAGTTTTTCGCTGACAGGCAGGCCGCCCTCAGCCACCGGGAAACCACGATAGGCGGTCTGCTGATGCATCGATTTCACATAATAAATCGCGGTCGGGATGCCCTGCTCTTTCAGCGATGCCGCAAAACCGTCGCGGTCGACGCCCTGCGGCAGCCGGATGGTGTATTGCGCCCAGATCGACGTGCATCCGCTGGCAACATAGGGCACGGTCACGACGTTGCCGAGGCCCCGCGCGTAACGCTCCGCGATCCGATTACGGGTGGCGATCTCATCCTCGAATATCCTGAGTTTTTCGATCAGGATCGCCGCCTGCATGGTATCGAGCCGGCCGGTCAGCCCGAGGCGGACATTGTCGTATTTGTCCGATCCCTGACCATGCACGCGAATGCTGCGAAGCACGTCCGCGAGTTCGGCATCGTCGGTGAAAATCGCGCCGCCGTCGCCGAAACATCCAAGCGGTTTGGCTGGGAAAAAACTGGTCGCGGTGACGAGGCCGAAGGTGCCAAGACGCCGGCCTTTGTAGCTTGCGCCAAACGCCTGCGCGGCATCGTCGAGAACGAACAGGCCTTCGGCTTCCGCGACCTCGCCGATCGCATCATGATCAGCACTTTGCCCGAACAAGTCGACGGCAATCACCGCCTTCGGCTTCAGACCATGGACCTTCGCGGTGGCAATGCCGCGCTTCAATGCCTGCGCATCCATGTTGAACGTCGCTTCATCGACATCGACGAACACCGGCGTGGCGCCGGTCAGCGCCACGGCCTCGCCGGTCGCGCTAAACGTGAACGAGGGGCACAGCACCGCGTCGCCGCGGCCGACGCCCTTGGCCATCAGCACCATCAGCAGCGCGTCGGTGCCGCTGGCGCAGGTCACGACGTGTTTGGCGCCACTGAACGCCGCGAGTTCAGCTTCGAGCTGAGCGACTTCGGGACCGTTGATGAACTGACAATGCGTGAGCACGCGTCCGACGGCGTCGTCGATCGATTTGCCGAGCCGGCGGCGCTGTGCCGCGATGTCGATGAAGGGTACAGGTGCCAAACGTAAGTGCTGATTCATGGAGCCTTGCATTGATTGAGCGTTGGGCATCGAAGCGCGCCTAGCCGGCAACGCGGCGTGGGGCTTTGACGGCGGAAGTGGCCGCAGGCCGTGCCGGAGTTTCGAGGCAGCGGATCGCAATTTCGAGGCTGGCAACGCCTTCATCGCCGGTGACCGCGGGTTGCCCACCGGTGCGCACAGCGTCGAGGAAGGCGATCAATTCGGCACGCAACGGCTCGTCGTGACCGACCGGTAGATGCCGCATCGAGTAGCTGCCGTCCGGCTTAAAGCCAAAACATTCGGTGACCTGCCGGGTCAGAAGATCGCCCATCACGTATTTGCCGCGAGTGGCGACGGTGACGTTTCGCGCTTTGAATGGCGTCAGCCAGTTGGTGTTGATATGCGCGAGCACGCCCGAGGCGGTACGAAACTGCAGCAGCGCGATATCCTCGCGTTCGGCGACCGCGCTGGAGAGCTGCGGCTGCACCTCGACAATATCGGACTCGGTAAACCAGCGGATCAGATCGATGTCATGAACGGCGAGGTCGATGACCACGCCGACGTTCGACATGCGCGGCGGAAACGGTCCGACGCGGGTGATCGCGATCGAAAGAATATCCTCGCCCGATATCGCCTGCTTGATCGCGGCGACGGCCGGGTTGAAACGCTCCACATGCCCCACCATCAGCGTCACGCCGGCGCCGCGCGCCGCAGCGACGATGGCGTTGCCTTCCTCTACCGTGGATGCAATCGGCTTCTCAACGAGCACGTGGATATTTTTGGCGATGCAACTCAGTGCGATGTCATGATGCAGATGTGTCGGAGCGGCAATCGTCACCGCATCGACCCCTTCGGCGATAAGCTCCTCGAGATTTGCAAAGGTCTGGCAACCCGCCAACTCCGTCGCGCGTGCGCGGTGCGCGGGCAACGGATCGACGATTCCAACCAGCGTGATACCCGGCAACCCCGCCAGTACACGGGCATGATTGGTACCCATGATGCCGGCGCCGATCACGCCGACACGCAGCGAGCGCGTGGACGCCATCTCTGTCACAGAGCCTTTAAATCCCATTTAGATCACATCCCGATAGCTGCGGCGCAACGCCAACCAGACCGCATTGCGGTTGTCCTAACATGCCGTCACAGGTGTGGCGAATGCTGCGAACAAATCCCAAACACGTTTTGATTCAAATGATTACACGTTTTTGCGACAGGAACCTATCCTCCAAAACCACTTGCGCCCTCTCCGAAGTCGTCTATCGGAGGCACGAATCATCTTGGCGTGGGCTGAGATCATCCTTCCCCCCGCTCGCTTCCGGTTCGGACCTCGATCAGTTCAAGCAGTGTCTCTCCCGGATTTTCGAGCCGGTGCACCGCCCCGTTCGGAACATAGATCGATTTGTTCTCCTGCACTGTCCTGACCACATCACTGACCGTCACCCGCGCTGCGCCGCGAACCACGATCCAGTGCCAGGAACGATGCTGATGCGTATCCCCGGAGAGCTGCTCGCCCGGCTTCACCGCGATTCGCCTGACCTCATGGCGGTCACCCATGTCCAGCGATTGGGTTGATCCCCACGGCCGGTGCACCCTGACATGCTCCCGGGTCACTTCCGGCGCGGCGGTTTGCAATTTCGCGATAAGGCGCTTCATTCCATTAGCGTCCTTCTGGCTCGAAACCAGAATGGCATCCTGCGTCGCCACGACGACAAGATTGTCGACGCCCTCCAGCGCGACCAGCGCCTTGTCGGTCGAGACGCTGCAGTTGCGCGAATCCTCGAACACAGCCGAGCCCTGCGCCGCATTGCCTTGTTCGTCCTTGTCGGACAATTCCCACACCACGCGCCAGGATCCGACGTCGGACCATCCGCACATCACCGGCACCACCGCGGCGTGCGACGTCTTTTCCATCACGGCATAGTCGATCGAGATCGGCTTCGCCCGCGCGAATGCTTCGGCATCGAGCGTCACAAAATCGCGATCACGTTCGGCTTTCGTCACCGCACCGGTCACGGCATCGATGCTTCCGGCGTCGACGTTCCGGTATTCATCAAGCAGCATCGCTCGCTCGAAACATGAAGTTACCGCTGTTCCAGAGGTAGCCGTCCTTGACATACTCAGCCGCCGTCGCGGCATCCGGCTTTTCGACGAATTTTGCAGCCGCGCGAACCTCGCCGGCGATGACCTTGCCGGGACTGATATAGCCATACTCGGTCGCCGCACGCTCAGGCCGGATGCCGAAGGTCACGATATGGCCTGCATCGGCCGCAACAAGTCCCTGCCGGCAGGCGGCAACGAAGGCGGCGGTATCGCGCACAACGTGATCCGCAGCCATTGCCAGGACCACCGCTTCGCTATCGCGCGTCTGCGCAAAGACCGCACCGGCTGCAATGGCGGGGCCGGAATCCCGCCGCATCGGCTCCAGCAATATATCGGCCTCAAGCCCGATTTCGGCGATCTGCTCAAGCACCATGAACCGGTAAGCCATATTGGTGATGACGATCGGTCGTGCGAACAACGATGCGTCGGACACCCGAAGCAGCGTATCCTGGAACGTCGACCGCGCGCCGAACAGCGACAGAAACTGCTTCGGACGGCCCTCGCGCGAAGCCGGCCACAACCGCGTTCCGGCGCCGCCGCACATGATCAGTGGAACAATTCGCTGGCCGCTCATCGCGCGTAAATCTCGTTTTCAAACATTGTAATGGGACCGGTACCACGCGACGAAATCGCGAACACCGTCCTGGATTGAGGTTTGCGGTGTGAAACCGATATCGCGCTTGAGATCTTCGATATCCGCGAATGTTTCCGCCACATCGCCGGGCTGCATCGGCAACATTTCTTTTAGTGCGGTGCGGCCCAGTTCCTTCTCCAGGAGAGCTACCACATTCAAAAGCTCTTCCGGACGGTGATTGCCGACATTGTAGATACGCGCCGGCGCGCCGCTGTCGGACTGCCGGGGAATATGATCGATTAGGCGCAGCACGACACGGGTGACGTCGTCGATATGCGTGAAATCGCGGCGCATCTTGCCATGATTGAACAGCTTGATCGGCGTTCCCGCGACAATGGCCTCGGCAAACAGAAACATCGCCATGTCCGGCCGGCCCCATGGCCCATAAACGGTAAAAAATCTTAAGCCCGTCACCGGCAGGGAATAGAGATGACTATAGGAGTAGGCCATCAGTTCGTTGGCCTTTTTTGTCGCGCCGTAGAGACTGACGGGAGCGTCGGTGGGGTCGCCGACCGAAAACGGCAGCTTGGCGTTGGCGCCGTACACCGAGGACGATGATGCGTACAGCAGATGTCTGCACTCGCCATGCCGGCATCCTTCCAGCACGTTGACGAAACCTTCGAGATTGGCATCGACATAGGCGTGGGGATCGTTGATCGAATGGCGCACGCCGGCTTGCGCGGCGAGATGGATGACGGTTCGGAACCGATGCTTCGCGAACAGCGCAGCCATCCCCGGGCGATCGGCGAGATCGGTGTGTACAAAAGTGAAGCGCTCGTTTTTGCTCAACATGTTTAGACGTGCGCGCTTCAGCGCGGGGTCATAGTAGCTGTTGACATTGTCCAGACCCACGACATCCCGGCCGTCAGTCAGCAACTGCCGCGCCAGATGGAAGCCGATGAAACCCGCTGCACCCGTGACCAAAATTGCCTGATCGGACATTGCCTTCCCTGAGCGACGATTAAGGCCAGCGTTTCGCCAGCTAAGCGTTGGGCTTCATAGCCGCGGCGGCGATCATGCCACAATAGCCGGTCCCACGGTATTGCCAGATCGCCGCCAATGCACCATGCATCGTCAATATCGGGCATTGCCAACGTTCGTAACCGCGATGTTCGACAAGCGTCCCGTGATTCTCAACGCGTCAACGAAATGGTTGTCTCCAAACTATTGCAAGCGCTGATCGCGGCCTTTCTCGCGGCGATGCTCTGCGCTTTAATCATATGGGCCATCAGACCATTGCTGCTGCGCTACGCTTTGGCGAAGCCGACAGCGCGATCTTCGCATTGCACCCCTAGTCCCCAGGGCGCCGGCATTGCCGTTATCTCTGCAACGCTTGTGGTGGCAGCCGCCATCATCCTTCTTTCCAGTTCAGTGCAATCGGAGTTCCCGTACCTGATCTTCGGTGCAACGCTGTTTATCGCCGTGGTCGGGCTTGCCGATGACATCCGGTTCATTCCGGTCATTCCGAGATTGATGCTGCAGGCGCTGGCTGTGGGCGCGATTTTGATTGCGGTCTCCGGCGATTTCCGAATTGTCGCTACCCTTCCCGTCTGGATCGAAGTCGGATTGCTGCTGCTCGCAGGTCTCTGGTTTGTAAACCTGGTCAACTTCATGGATGGGCTGGATTGGATGACCGCAGCAGAAGTCATTCCGGTCACCGCCGCGCTGGTGCTGCTAGGCGCTGCCGGCGAATTGCCGACATCGGCGACCATTGTCGCGGCCGCGCTTGGCGGCGCGATGGCTGGTTTTGCCCCGTTCAATCGGCCGGTGGCCAAGGTTTTCCTAGGCGACGTCGGTAGCTTGCCGATCGGCCTGCTGCTCGGCTGGTGCTTGCTGGAGCTCGTCTATCACCAGCAGATCGTCGCGGCGCTTTTGCTGCCGCTGTATTATCTTGCGGATGCCACAGTGACGCTGGTGCGGCGATTGGCGAGGCATGAAGCGGTCTGGACCGCGCATCGATCTCATTTTTATCAGCGCGCAACCGACAATGGCTTTACGGTCTTGCAAGTCGTAAGCGAGGTATTCGCGCTCAATCTCGGCCTCGCCGCGCTCGCCATCGCCTCGGTCATGACCGCTTCGGATGCGATCAGGATATCGCTTTTATTTGCCGGGGCTTGCGGCGTCGCTACCCTGATGTGGCGCTTTTCCCGGCGCCGGCCGCGTCGTCTCGTTTAGGTTTTTCTCTCGCGCGCTGCTGCCGCCAAATTCGGGAATGGCATCCTTGAGCACCGTGTTGATTGTCGCGTGATCGTCCCGCGCGATCGCTTTTTCCAGCTCCTCGATCCAGTTCCGCAATTCCGCCATCGGCGGTTCATTGGGTTTGGCCGCCATGATCCCGGCAATCCCGATCTTAACCGTAGGCTCTTCGGTCGCAAACAGGATTTCGTTCAATCGCTCGCCAGGCCGAATTCCCGTGAAAACAATATCGATATCGTGACCGGGCCGTAGACCTGAAAGTTCGATCATGCGCGTAGCAAGATCGACGATTTTGACCGGCCGCCCCATGTTGAGAACATAAACCGATACGTCTGGATGGAGCGACGTCAGAGCGTGGGTTGCCGCGGTCAGCACCAGATCGCATGCTTCGCGGATGGTCATGAAATACCGCACCATGTCCGGATGGGTAACGGTGACCGGTCCGCCGGCTTCGATCTGCGATTTGAATTTCGGCACGACCGACCCATTCGAGGCCAGCACATTTCCAAATCTCACCGAGATCAAACGCATCGGCGGCTTGCCGTTGCTTCGAGAGGCCAGCTCACGATCCAGCGCCTGGCAATACATCTCGGCAAACCGTTTGGTGAGGCCCAGCATTGAAACCGGCTCGATCGCCTTGTCGGTCGACAGCATCACCATCGCGCCGGCGCCAGCCGCCAGTGCCGCGTCGGCTACGTTGATCGATCCGAAAATATTGGTCTTGACCCCCTCGCTCCAGTCGCGCTCGAGAACCGGAACGTGCTTCAGGGCGGCCGCATGAAAAACGATGTCCGGCCTGAATTCGTTCATCAACCGCCGAATGCGATTGCGGTCTCGAATGTCGGCGATCCGCCCCTCAATTATGGCGCTCGTTCCCTGCGCCGTGAGGCGTTCGACCACCGCATAGAGTGCCGGCTCCGAACTTTCGATCAGCAGCAGCTTTGCCGCGCCAAACAACACAACCCGGTCACAAATTTCCGAGCCGATCGATCCTCCGCCGCCGGTGACGATGACGGCTTTGCCCTTCACGAGAGCCTCAAGACGCCCGTAATCTATCTTTTCGCTTTGGCGTAACATCAAATCTTCCACCGCAACCGCGGTTAACCGCGGGATTTCCCCGCTCTCAAGCGAGGGAAGACGGCTGACGACCAATCCAAGCCGACGCGCCAGAACCAGAACGGCTTCCGGATGCGCGTCGGGGTCAAATGCCGAGGGAGCCATGACCACATGCGTGATGGGCTTGGCGCGGTCCGCAAAATCGCGGATTACATCCTCCATATCGCCGATGCCACCCAGCACGGGAATATTTCGAACCAGTTGTCCAAGGTCGGCCGGGGAAGGCGACAACAAGCCAATAGGCCAGATCCGTTTGACGGCTCCGCTCTCGATTCCGCGCAAAAGGATTTCTGCATCAGCAGCGCGACCGATCAGCAAGGCGGGCGATGCATTCTGCGCCCGAGCGTGATGACGCACGCGCGTGTAGCGCCAATAACGATAGGCAAAGCGCAATCCGCTCAAAAAAAGAACTTCGAAAAACCAATAGAGAATGATGGTAACCTTGCCGAGAAAGAACGTCCCGTACACGTTCGGCGCGACGAAAATATAATCCAGCGCCAGCAACGCAACGCTCAAGGCGGTCGCCGCGCGCAGAATGTTCAGCGCATCGGGCAGCGAAATAAAACGCCATCGCGTGGTGGTCAGATTGAAGGCATAACAAACGACGACGCTGAGCGCGATGAAATAGGGCAGGATCCGCAGCAATAGCGGCAGGCGGTCGTGAAACTGTTCGCCTTCGAAGCGCAGATAGAAGCTGGCGAATACCGCAAGCGTTGTCGCAAGCGCGTCATGAAGGGCATTCAAATAATTGCGCAACGTTAAATTTGAGAACCGCATCATAGACTGGGCCGGTATTTAATTTTTAGCGATATGACAGTTATGAAGGCTGCTGATAGCTTATCTTGCGCATGCGAACCAGCGCTGGGAACGGCGAATTGTCGGGCAGCATCATGACGTGACCGGCGTCTTTTTGGCGTCATGCCCGCGCGCGCTTGACCAGCGACGTGGTGCTGAATCCCGGAAGCAGATCGATCAGTAATACCTGCCCGCCGCTTGCTTCGACAATGTCGCGCCCGACCACTTGCTCGCGACTGTAATCGCCGCCCTTGACCAATACGCTTGGCTTAATCTTGGCGATCAGTTCGAGCGGCGTGTCTTCGTTGAAAATAACGACCAGATCAACCGCCTCCAAGGCCGCCAGCACCTCCGCCCGCGCTTGTTCGTCCTGAACGGGGCGGCCCTCGCCTTTGAGCCGCCTCACCGAAGCGTCACTGTTGAGACCCACGATCAATCGATCGCAGGCCGCGCGGGCCGCCGTCAATATCTTCACGTGACCGGGATGCAGAATATCGAAGCAGCCATTGGTAAATCCGACGCGCAGTTCCTGCTTGCGCCATTCTGAAAGCTGGGCGTCGAGACCGATTGCCGAAACGATTTTTTCCTCGGCGGCAAGAAACGCATGCGGCAGCATCTTTCGCCGCAATTCGGCGAGCGATACGATCGCGGTGCCCTGTTTGCTGACCGCAACCGCCGCTGCTGCATTCGCGACACGCAACGCGGTCTCCCAATCTGCGCTCGCGGCAAGCGCGACCGCAAGCACCGCGGCAACGGTGTCACCGGCTCCCGAAACATCGCGAACTTTCACCGGGAGGGCCGGGACGTGAATGGCCTCGCCGTTACGCGGCACCAGAGTCATGCCGTGCTCGCCTTGCGTAATCAGGACGGCCTCGCAATCGGCGAGCTGCATTACATCCTGAGCGGCTGCTGAAAACTCTGTTGCGCTCTCGCCACGGATGCGGGTGGCTTCGACGAATTCCTTGGCGTTAGGTGTCAGCAGCGTCGCGCCGCGATAAATCGCCAGGTTGGCGCTCTTCGGATCGACGATCACGCGTTTGCCGAGTTTTCGTGCGGCGTCGATGACATTGCGGATCACTCGCGGCGTCAAGACGCCCTTGGCGTAGTCGGACAGCAGCACGATATCGGCGCGAGGAAGCAGTGGCAGGATGGCACCGATCAACTTCTGCTCGATATCGGCCGCAGCCGGCGATGCCAGTTCCCAGTCCGCGCGCAGCATGTGGGTCGAGAAGTGCTCGGATACGAAACGCACTTTGCGCGTGGTCGGCCGCGCCCGATCTGAAATCAGCGTGCTTTCGATCAGGCTTTCCTTTGCCATCTCGGCCGTCAGGGTTCTGCCGGCGTCATCCTCGCCGATCAGACCGACGAAGATGCAGCGCGCGCCCAGCGCTGCGATACCCCGCGCCACATTACCGGCGCCACCGATGTTGGTTTCAGTGCGTTGGACGGCAATCACGGGCGCCGGCGCTTCCGGCGAAATGCGCGCCACCTCGCCGTAAACGAATTCGTCGAGCATCAGATCGCCGATACAAAGCACCGTCTGGCGGGCGATCGCATTTGACAGTGCATCGAAATCGAACATCGGGTCTCGTGTGTTGCAAGGTTAGCGGAAACGATCAGGCCGGTCGAGAAAGCCATTCACGTAAGCCGCGACCGCTTCCTCCAGCGCCGTGAAGCCCCCGTTGTAACCGGCATTGCGCAGGCGATCGACTTTGCTCTGCGTAAAATACTGGTAATTGCCGCGGATTGCCTGGGGCATATCGATATATTCGATGTTCGGCTTGGCGCTGCGCGCAGCATAGGCGGCCAGCATAACATCCTTGAAGCTTCGAGCAGTCCCGGTTCCGACGTTGAACAGGCCGCTCACGGACGGCGTCGCCAGCAGCCACATCATCACCCGCACGACGTCATCGACCCAAATGAAATCGCGGCGCTGCTCGCCGTCGGCGATCCCAGCGCGGTGCGATTTGAACAACTGCACGGAGCGGCCGGCACTGATGTCATCGATGCGCTTGGCAAGTACGCTCATCATCGCGCCCTTGTGATATTCATTGGGGCCAAACACGTTGAAGAATTTCAGTCCGACGCATTGCGGCGGCAATTTCTCGCCTCGGGCGGCGCGTTCCGCGACGGCCATATCGAACAAGTGCTTACTCCAGCCATACAAATTCATTGGCCGCAGAAGCTTCAGTGCGCGCACGGAGGGATCGTCCTCAAATCCCTGTGCGCCGTCGCCGTAGGTCGCCGCCGACGATGCATAGATCAACGGCGTAGCAGTAGCGGTACACCACTCGAGCAACCGCATCGACAGCCGAAAATTGGTTTCGATGATGAGATCGCCATCGCTCGCCGTGGTGTCAGAAATCGCGCCGAGATGGACGATGGCATCGAGCGTGCGGCCTTGCAGCCAGGTCTCTAATTGCGCGGGCGGTACGATATCCACGAGCTGACGCTTGGCCAGATTGCGCCATTTGCCGTCATCGCCGAGCGTATCGCAGACCACGATGTCGGAACGCCCCGCATCGTTCAATGCAGCCACGAGGTTCGATCCGATAAAACCGGCGCCTCCGGTCACCAGCAACATGACGCTTGCCTTGAAGTTGTGTGCGGCAAGCTTTGCCTTAGTCCTGTCTCGCGGGCAACTTGTACGGCCCCGTGTGGTGAAGATTGCGGCGTCCAGGAGGACGAATGGGTGGCTTTACGTGCCGTCGTGGAGCAGATACCGAGAAATGCCCGTCGTCAGCAGCCATTTAAGAAATGAATAACGATTCACCCCAAACCATAGCAGTGGAAGATGCGGATGATATCCGCCCGATCCTGATCGTGCCCTACATGTGGATCGGTGACTTCGTAAGGGGCCACACGGTGGTCCGGGTGCTCAAGCAGCGTTGGCCGAACCGTCCCGTCGATATTCTTACGACGTCGCTTTGCGCGCCGCTGGTGGACTACATGCCCGGCGTCCGCGCACCGGTGGTCTGGGATCTGCCCCGCAGCCGGCTTGCGGTTGCACAACAATGGGCCCTCGCCGCCCTGCTACGCTCAGGAGGCTACGCCACCGCGCTGGTTCTGCCGCGCACGTGGAAATCCGCCATTGCTCCGGCGCTGGCCGGGATACCCGAGCGCGTCGGATTCGTGGGCGAGGCGCGCTTCGGCCTCATCAACCGATGGCGCTGGGGCGAGAAGGCGTTGCCGCGTTTCATCGACAAGAACGCGGCGCTGGCGCTGCCGGCAGACATGACTGTGCCGACGGAATGGCCGGTGCCGCAGCTTGATGTTCCCGCTGCGGAGATCGGCCGGTGGCGACAGAACAATGGCCTCGGAAATCAGTCCGCCGTGGCGCTGGCTCCGGGCTCGGTGGGGCCATCCAAACGCTGGACCTACTATGCCGACGCCGCGCGGCAACTGGCCGAGCGCGGGCTAGATGTCTGGGTGGTCGGCGGCCCTGCGGAGAAGGCCATGGCGTCGGAAATCGCGTCCGTCGGCGGTCCGCGCGTGCGCGATCTCACCGGCAACGATTTGCGCAACGGCATCATGGCGATGGCCGCCGCCGGCGTCGCGGTCTCCAACGATTCCGGCCTGATGCATATCGCAGCCGCAACGGGAACGCCGACCATCGGCATCTTCGGCCCCACCAGCCCGTATCACTGGGCGCCGCTGAACGGACTGGCCGCGACAATTCAAACCAGCACGCCGCCGCCCTGCCAGCCCTGCCATCGGCCTGTTTGCACCATGAACAATCACTGCTGCATGCGCGACATCCCGGCTTCCGACGTCGCTGCGATAGTTGAGCGCGTGATGCGCGAAGCCGCATCGACAACGGGCGCAACGTCGTGAACGGAAATTCGAAAGGCCTGCCCAAACCGGCCGCGTTCCTCGACCGCGATGGCGTCATCAACTACGACGACGGTTATCTGGGCACGCAGGACCGCATCCGCTGGATGCCGAATGCGGCGAAAGCGATCCGGCGCCTCAACGACGCCGGATATTTCGTGTTTCTGTTCACCAATCAATCCGGCGTCGCCCACGGATTTTTCAGCGAAGAGGAATTGGGCGTGCTGCATACATGGATGCGCGCCGAACTCGCCGCGAACGGCGCTAACATCGACGACGTCAGATATTGCCCGCATCACCCGGATGGATCGGTCGCCGGATATCTGGAAGACCACCACTGGCGAAAACCGAGCCCCGGCATGATCCACGATCTGATGCGGCACTGGCCGGTGCAGAACACAAGGCAGTTTCGTGATTGGCGACCGCGCCACGGATATCGAGGCTGCCGAGGCGGCAGGGCTGCCGGGTTTTCTGTTTGCGGGCGGCGATCTCGATGCCTTCGTTGCCGGCATCCTGGCTCAGATCAAGGCGCGGTAGACCCCGGCAATCCCATCGGCTTCGGCGTCGAGACTGAATTGCGCGACCACGCGCGCGCGGCCGCGCAGGCCCATAGCTGCCGCGGCAGACGGTTCGCGCATCAGCGGCTCAAGCGCGGCAACCAAAGCATCGACATCGCCCGGCGGCACGAGCACGCCGCTGATGCCATCCTCGACCACAAGTTCGGCGGCCCCCGCACGCGAAGCTACTAACGCCGCTCCCGATGACATTGCCTCGATCAGCGTGAGGCCAAAACCTTCGTTGCGGGAGGTGAAGGCGAAGATGGTGAGCCGGGCGTACCAACGCTCAACCTCTTCGATCGGTAGTTCGCCGGTCATGACGATGCGTGACTGCAAACCCGCGGCGGCGATCTTCGCACGCAAGCCGTCTGCAAATGCGGCTTGATCGGGCGTAATCGCGCCGACGATCACGGCCGTGAAATCCGGATAGCGCGGCAGCAGGGCGCACATCGCGTCGACGAAAACATCAGTGCCTTTCTGAAACCGGACGCGACCGAAACATCCGATCGCGTAGCGCCCTGGCAACCCCGCCTCGGCAAACGCCGCCGCGCGATCCGAAGGCGGCGCGTAACGATCAGTATCGACGCCATGCGGAATGACGGTCGCGCCGCGTTTGAGAAACGATGCCGACGCATCGCTGGTGGCGATAACGGCGTCCATCCGCGCGATCAGCCATCGCGTAATCCAGGTGTGGTGCCGTTGCGCCGCGGAAGTGAATACCAACTTGAGCGGCCAGCCGAACGTTCGCAACGCAACACCGGCGATCATCTCGTTGTTGCGTCGCGCGTGCCATATCAGCGGCGCCCGCCTGCGCCACAACTTCAACAAAGCGCCCACGCCAATGCGCGCGATGCCCTCAGGCGCGTCGGGCCCCAGCCAGGCCGCGTGGAACGTTTTTGCAAGTTTTGGGGCAACCATGCGATTGGTCGCGGTCACGCCCGAATAGCGCCGGTGCAAATTCGGTACGATCAACTGCAGATCGCGCGTGGAGTTGTTATCGATCGGCACAAATGTGCTCCGTTTCGCGCATTCCCTATACGCAACATTAAGCATAGAGGCCAGTTCGTGGACGCTGAAACGCACTCTTCACCGTGATGCGGATAGCCTTATCCCAACGATTAAAGGGATGGGTTGAAATCATGACCGTGCTTGTCACCGGCGGCGCCGGCTACATCGGAAGTCACATGGTTCAGGCGCTGGCCGAAGCCGGCGAAAGCGTCGTCGTGATCGACAATCTGTCCACCGGCTTCTCCGCATTCCTGCCCGAGGGTGTGCCGCTTTTCATCGGCGACGCCGGGGATGAAAATCTCGTCGAGGGCGTCATCGCCGCGCACGGTGTCGACAGCATCATTCATTTCGCGGGCTCGGTGGTGGTGCCGGATTCGATGCGCGATCCCCTCGGTTACTATCGCAACAATACCATGACCACTCGCAACCTGCTCAACACGGCCGTGAAATGCGGCGTCACCCGTTTCATCTTTTCATCGACCGCGGCGGTCTATGGCAATCCCGACCAGATGCCGGTCTCCGAAGATGCGCCGACGCGGCCGATGTCGCCCTACGGCTCTTCAAAACTGATGACCGAAATCATGCTGCACGACGTTGCGTCTGCGCACGACATGAACTACGTCGTGCTGCGCTACTTCAACGTCGCCGGGGCCGATCCGCTGGCGCGCATCGGCCTCGCCACCGCAGGCGCCACGCATCTGATGAAAATCGCAGTCGAAGCCGCGACCGGGCAACGGATCAAGATCGACGTGTTCGGCACCGACTACCCCACGCCGGACGGAAGTTGCGTGCGGGATTTCATTCACGTCAGCGATCTGGCGCAGGCGCATCGCGCCGCTCTTTCCTATCTGCGCAACGGCGGCGGTTCGACGACACTGAATTGCGGCTATGGCCACGGCTATTCCGTGCTGGAGACCATCGAAGCCGTGCGGCGCATCTCCGGACGCAACTTCGCCATTCAATACGCGCCGCGCCGTCCCGGCGATATCGTGACCATGATCGCGGACACCAGCCGTATCCGCAGCACGCTGGACTGGACGCCGCGATACGACAATCTCGAAACCATCGCCACCCATGCGCTGGCATGGGAACAGAAGCTGATGCTCGAACGTCAAGGCGTCGAGCGGCAGGCCGCATCAGCGTAAAGCAAGCCTGTTTTTGGCTTGAAAAATCCGGCAGTTACAGGCAAGGAGACGGACGTTTCGCAACCCTGACGCGCGGGCGTATTACGCCATTGCCGTCATTGGAACGCCGTTTGACCGAACTTTCGCAAAAGATCACTGACGACCCCTATGGCGCAGCAGCCCTGGTGCGTCGTCTGGTGACGGAACAGGGTGCCGCTTATTGGCGGCGCTATCTCGTTGCATTTCTGCTGATGGCGGTTTCGGCGGCGACGACGGCGGGATCAGCCTATCTTCTCGGCCAAGTCATCAACCAGGCTTACGTCGACAAGAACATTCGCGGCATCATCGCCCTGTCGCTTGTCACTATTGTGATCTTCACCATCAAGGGCGCGGCGACCTACGGGCACTCGGTAATCCTGTCGCGGATCAGCAATGCCATCCTTGCCAACAATCAGCGCAGGCTGTTCGCCAAGCTGATGAGCGAAAGCGTGGGATTTTTCTCGGAGCGGCACTCCTCCGAATTTCTCGCGCGCCTGACCGCAGGCGCGAATTCGGTCACGCAAGTGCTCAGTCTCCTGATCAACGCGGTCGGACGCGACCTGCTATCGCTGATAGCGCTGGTCACCGTCATGGTGACGCAGGATCCCTACATGGCCATGCTGGGTTTCCTGATCGCGCCGCCCGCAATGCTGTTCCTGCGCAAACTGGTTAAACGGATCAAGGGTCTCGCGCTTAACCAGTTCACCGGCACGGCCGACATTCTCGAAACGATGCAGGAATTGTTGCAGGGCATCCGCACGGTCAAGGCATTCACGCTCGAGCAGACCATGATCGAGCGGATGGACGCCAGCATCGTTGCGGTCGAACGCAACGCCAACAAGATGGCGCGGGTTTCCAATCGCTCCAGCCCGCTGATGGAAACGTTGGGCGGCTTTGCGATCGCGGGCGCGCTGATGTACGGCGGCTACCGCGTGCTCGAAACCGGCGCCACGCCCGGCCAGTTCTTTTCGTTCCTGACCGCGTTTCTGCTGGCGTATGAACCGGCGAAACGGCTCGCGCGGCTCAATATCGAATTGAACAGCAGCCTCGTCGGCGCGCGCATGCTGCTTGAAATCGTCGACAGCCCCGCCAGCGAGCACGTCGATGACGAAAAGCCGATGCTGAAACTCAGCGATGCGCGGGTGGAATTGCGCGACGTAACGTTCGCCTATCGCGCCGGCGAAAAGGTACTCAACCGCATGAGCTTTGTCGCCGAGCCCGGAAAAGTAACCGCGCTGGTCGGCCCCTCCGGCGGCGGGAAATCCACCGTGCTGGCGCTGCTGCTGCGACTCTATGAGGTAAACGAAGGCGGCATCCTTATCGATGGTCAGGAGATTTCAAGCGTATCGCGAAGGTCGCTGCGGCAGCAGACCGCCTATGTCGGGCAGGATATCTACCTGTTCCGCGATACCATCCGGGAGAACATCGCGTTCGGAAAAGCCGGCGCAACGGAAGCCGAGATCGTCTCAGCGGCCAAAGCAGCCTGCGCGCACGACTTCATCATGAGCTTCCCGCTCGGCTACGACACGCCGGTCGGCGAGCACGGCACTCAGCTCTCGGGCGGCCAGCGCCAGCGTGTCGCCATCGCGCGCGCGCTGGTCAAGAACGCGCCGATCATCCTGCTCGACGAGGCTACCGCGGCGCTGGATTCGGAATCCGAGAAGCAGGTGCAGGAAGCCATCGAGCATCTGTGTCAGAACCGCACCACTATCGTCATTGCCCACCGCCTGCATACGATCATGCATGCCGATGCCATTCTGGTGGTCGAAGACGGCCAGATCACCGAACGCGGACGGCATGACGATTTGCTCCGTCGCGGCGGCCGCTATGCTTCCTTCTTCCGGCTGCAACATCGCGAAATCGGACCGGTAACGCTGGCCCCCATCAGCGCGACGGCGTAAACACCCTTTTGTTCTATTGCGCACCCGAGAGAGAATGATGACCGAATCCTTCGTGATCCCCGCCCCCGTACAGCCCTCGATCGCCGTTGCCGGCGAAACGAAATCGTTTCCGGTTCGCCGCATCTGGTGCGTCGGCCGCAATTACCTCGAGCACATCCGGGAGATGGGGAACGACGAGCGCGCGCCGCCGTTCTTCTTCGCCAAACATGCCGACATGATCGATCCTGATGGCGCGACACTGCCCTACCCGCCGCTGACCAAGGATCTGCATCACGAGGTGGAGCTGATCGTCGCGATGAAGAGCGGCGGCCTCAATATTTCAGCCGATAAGGCGCTAGATCATGTCTACGGCTACGGTGTCGGCATCGACATGACGCGGCGCGACCTGCAAATCGCCTCGCGCAAGAAAGAGCAGCCGTGGGAGATCGGCAAATCGTTCGATCATTCCGCGCCGTGCGGAGCGCTGCAACCGGCCTCGAAGATCGGTCATCCCAGCAAGGGGAAAATCTGGCTCTCCGTCAACGGCACGGAGAAGCAGAAAGGCGATCTTTCGGAATTGATCTGGAGCGTGCCGGAGATCATCGCGAAACTATCGGCGCAGGTTGCGCTCGGCGCGGGCGACATCATCATGACCGGCACGCCGGCCGGCGTCGCGGCGTTATCGCCGGGGACAAGATCGAATGCGGCATCGACGGCGTCGGCACCTTGAAGGTGACGATCGGCAAGCCGGAATAGTCGCTTCGGCGTCGTCCCCGCGCAGGTTGGCGCGGTTCGGCGACAATTCAATCAAAAGCACTCAAGCCGCGGTGGCAACCACGCGGTTGCGGCCATCATGCTTGGCGCGGTAGAGCGCGCTGTCGGCGCGCTTGAGCACGTCTGCGACCGGTTCGCCCTTGATCTCCAGCGTGGACAGCCCGATCGAGATCGTGACCTCGATTCGGTCGGCGCCCTTGTGGATCGCGAAGGCCTCTCCCGCGATCGAGCGCCGCAGCCGTTCCGCGACGACGCCCGCGACGTGCAGATCGGTCTCCGGCATCACGATCACGAATTCCTCGCCGCCGTAGCGGCAGGCGAGATCGATGCCGCGGATCGATTTGCGAACCCGCACCGCGAACTCGCGCAACACGTCGTCGCCTGCATCGTGACCGTAATTGTCGTTGATCGATTTGAAGAAGTCTATGTCGAGCATCATCAGCGCCAGCGGCTTGCCGCGCATCGAGGCCTGCTCGGCGAGCGTGCCGAGATGGCTTTCCATGTAGCGGCGGTTATGCAGCCCGGTCAGTCCATCGGTGATCGCCGCCTCGATCGAGTTCTGCACGTTGTCGCGCAGATGATCGGTATAGCGGCGCCGGCGGATCTGGGTGCGCGTTCGAGCCAGCAATTCGTTCTTGTCCACCGGGCGCAGCAGATAATCGTTCACGCCGATTTCGAGGCCGCGGAGCAGCCGCGTATTGTTGTCGGCATCGGCAATGGCGAGGATCGGCACCTGCCGCGTTCGCTCCAGTGAGCGCACCTGGCTGCACAGCCGCAGGCCGTCGAAATTCTCCAGGCCTAACGAAACGATCAGCAGATCGTAATTGCCCTCGGCGGCGTGAAACACCGCTTCGGCGGGATTGGGCTCGACGTCGACGGTATGCTCCATGCTCAGCACCGGCGCCAGCCGCTCATACGACGACGGCCGGTCGTCGATCAGCAGGATGCGTCCGCCCTTGCCGGCGTCGGTCACTGCGTCGCGCTCCGGCGCCTGCACGCCGATTTCGCGCGAGGTGAGCGCCCGCATGCGCAGTTCGTCGGTCATCATCTTCAGCCGGGTCAGCGAACGCACCCGCGCGATCAGCACGACATCGGCAACCGGCTTGGTCAGGAAATCGTCGGCGCCGGCCTCGAGACCACGCACGCGGTCAGCCGGGCTGTCCAGCGCCGTCACCATGACAACGGGAATAAAATGCGTCGCCGGATTGGATTTCAGGCGCCGGCAGACCTCGAAGCCGTCCATGTCCGGCATCATGACGTCGAGCAGGATGATGTCGCATTCGGCGCGCGCGCAGATCGCCAGCGCCTGCGCGCCGCTGGACGCGGTCAGGACATCGAAATATTCAGCCGACAGCCGCGCTTCCAGAAGCTTCACGTTGGCAGAGACGTCATCAACGACCAGTACACGCGCGGACATCGAAATTTCCTACCCGATAAACCGTCTGACGGTTTCGATGAACTTGCCCACCGAAATCGGCTTCGACAGATAAGCCTCGCAGCCGCCCTCGCGGATGCGTTCCTCGTCACCCTTCATCGCGAAAGCGGTCACGGCAACGACTGGGATCATGCGCAACTCCGGATCGTCCTTGATCCAGCGCGTCACTTCGAGTCCGGAGACCTGCGGCAGCTGGATGTCCATGAGAATCAGATCGGGACGAAGCTTGCGGACGAGATCGAGCGCCTCGTAGCCGTTGCTGGTGCCTGTAGTCTGATAGCCATGCGCTTCCAACAGATCGCGAAAGAGCTTCATATTGAGCTCGTTGTCCTCCACGATCAGGACGGTTTTTGCCATCCCGTCCCTCCCATCCTCAAAAGACCTAAGCCCCAGCGCCGACAAGCGAACAGCCCACAGCGCCCACACGCTTAAAAACAAACTGGATTGTACGCTAAAATCCGTTCCAAGCCGTTAAGGCCGGGCGGCTTCTTTACGCGAACCCATTCGCACTTGCTTGAACATGCATCGGGGACTCGGGCATGATGGTTAAAATAGTGACCAAAAGTTTCCGAAAGGCAAGCACCGGCAATGGCAAAGCGCGCTCACAATGCTCGCGAAGTAGCTGAAATCGTTGGAGTTCAGGCGCTTTCCTTTGTCGCCGGTGATCCCGAACGGCTGGGGGCGTTTCTCGCCGAAAGCGGCATCGGCCCGGAGACTTTGCGTTCGGCGGCCGCCGACCCGCATTTTCTGGGCAGCGTGCTGGACTTCGTGATGCGCGATGACGCCACCGTGAAGGCGTTTGCAAGCTCTTCGCAGCTTCATCCCACCAACATCGCGGCAGCGCGTCAGGCGCTCGGCGATGAGCAATGGGAGCGCGATGTTCCGTGAGCGCGAGCACGCCGGAGCTTGAAGGACCGCGGTGCTTTTGCCGGGATTGCCTGTGTGACCAGGATTTCGCCGTCAGGCGATGCGGCGAATGTGGTTCGCCTCGGCTCGTGCGTCACCGCGCCCTGCCCGCGCTGACGCTCGCGCACATCGATTGCGATGCGTTTTATGCCACCGTTGAAAAGCGCGACAATCCAGAGATCGCCGACAAGCCGGTGATCATCGGCGGCGGCAAACGCGGCGTCGTGGCTGCGGCCTGTTATATCGCGCGGACGTTCGGCATCCGCTCGGCGATGCCGATGTTCCAGGCGCTGGCGCTGTGTCCCTCCGCCGTCGTCATTTCGCCGGATATGGCGAAATATGTCCGGGTTGGGCGCGAGGTGCGTCGCGCCATGCAGGCGCTAACGCCCCTGGTCGAGCCGTTGTCGATCGATGAGGCCTTTCTCGATCTCAGCGGCACGCAGCGCGTGCATGGCATGATCCCTGCCAAGGTGCTGGCGCGGTTCGCCCGCGAGGTCGAACGCACCATCGGCATCAGCGTTTCCGTCGGCTTATCCTGCAACAAATTCCTGGCCAAGATCGCTTCCGACCTGGACAAGCCGCGCGGTTTCGCCGCGCTGGATCAGGACGAGGCGCGCGCTTTGCTCGCCGACAAGCCGGTCGGATTCATTTTCGGCGTCGGACCGGCGACGCAGGAGCGGCTGTCGCAGCGCGGATATCGCACCATCGGCGATCTGCAGCGCGCCGACGAAACCGAACTGATGAAGCAGTTCGCCACCGAAGGCCGCAGGCTGTGGCGGCTGGCGCGCGGCATCGACGATCGCAGCGTGGTGCCGGATCGCGGCGCCAAGACCATTTCCAGCGAAACCACGTTCGAGACCGACATCCGCGATTTCGCGACGCTGGAAAAAACGCTATGGCGGCTGTCGGAAAAAGTATCGTCGCGCCTCAAGAACAGCGATCTTGCGGGATTGACCATCACGCTGAAACTGAAGACCGCCGACTTCAGGCAGCGCACCCGCTCGCAATCGATACATGCGCCGACGCAACTGGCGGCGAAGATTTTCGCCACCTCGCGCGAGATGCTGGCAAAGGAAATCGACGGCACCGCTTTTCGTCTGATGGGTACCGGCGTCAGCGCGCTCAGGTCAGGATCGCACCATGACGACACCGACATGCTCGAGCGCCGCTCGGCGCATGCCGAACGCGCCATAGACGATCTGCGCAAGAAATTTGGCAACGCTGCCGTGATCAGGGGCATCGCCTATGACGGGCCGGAAAAGGCGAGGTAGAGAAACACTAAAAACTCATCATTGCGAGGAGCGATGGCGAAGAAGCAACCAGTCTTAGCTTTGTAATTCGGGATGGCTTCGCTCCGCTCGCAATGACGGACTCACTTACAAGGCTTCGAATCCTTGACGTCGAACTTCCCCATCGCGCCGGCGATGACGAAATCATTGTAATCCAGCACCAGCGCCCGCGAGACGCCGTTCTCGTAAAGCTCGAACGACATCGCATAGACCGGCGTTTGCTCACCGTCTTTCGCCTTGGCGTCGCGATCGTAATAGCTGACGGTGACGGGCCATCGCGTCAGCGGCTTCAAGGCATCGCTTGAGGTCGATGGATCAGGGTTTGCCGGCGTCCGATCGCCGGGGATCGGCTGTCCAATCACGGCGAGTGTATTGTAGACTTTCTCGCCATTGTCCGAACCGTCATAGACCACCAGTTCCAGCACGGATTTACCCTCGCGCGCCGCGGCGATGATGCGCCGGATCTGCTGGGTCGGAAATACCGTGTTGCCGTCGAGCGTGAAGGTCTTGGCGACCGGCTGTTTCAGCTTGATCGTGACCTGATCTCCGGTTCGCTCCGCAACGCCGTCGACCGCGCTGGGATCGGCGCCGTTCATTCGCGTATCGATCTTGAAGCGGTAGCTTTTTCCGGCGCCGTCTTCCCAGCTGGTCGATCGTAGATCGCTCAACGTTACCTTGCCTTCGCCGCTGTCCAGTTCCGAAACCTGGCGAAATTCCGACGTGTAGCCCTCGCACGCGCTGCCGGAAAAATTGTAGAGGATGCGGCCGCGTGCATCGTTGATAGCAGCGCCGCCGCGCGATTTCACCAGACTGAGATCGTAAAGTGCCTGATGCGCGAGAAACGGCCCGCTTGCGGCTGCATGAACTGCGTTTCCACTTATCAAGGAAACTGAGGCGGTCACGAACGCGAGCGCGAGCCGTGTAAAACCAGAGCGTGGCGCAGGGCGACATATCGGAGCAAAGCGACCCATATCGTCTCCTCGAACGGGGAATTGATCAATAATGATCGCGCCAATGCGCCCCAACTAGGGCCGAAAGCACAGGAAATGCATGTTTTTTGTTGTTATTGGCTTCACCCCGTAAGCGCGCGACGGTAGTCGCGATCACTTGCGCGAGAACGAACGATAGGCGAAATAGGGCTGGCCTGATCCGACAACGAAACAATTCAGGCGTGGGATTCATCGGGGAGAAGCATGGCAGGAGCGATTGAGCAGAAGCTTGAGGCACAGGGCATCGTCTTGCATGAGCCCGCAAGCCCCATTGCAAATTATGTAGGCTTCGTGCGCACCGGCAATCTGCTGTTTGTGTCCGGCCAGGTGTGCGTCAATCCCGAGGGAAAGCTGATAGCAAAAGGCAAGCTCGGCGCCGGCGTCACCGTCGAGCAAGGCAATGCCGCGGCACGCGGCTGTGCCATCAACCTTCTCGCCCAGATCAAGGCCGCGCTGGGCGATCTCGACAAGGTTGTCCGCGTGGTCCGCCTCGGCGGCTTCGTCAACTCCGCGCCTGACTTCGTCGATGGACCCAAGGTGCTAAACGGCGCGTCTGATCTGATGGTCGCGGCCTTCGGTGACAAGGGCCGGCACGCACGTAGCACGGTTGGCGTCGCTTCGCTTCCCGGCGACGCTGCGGTGGAGGTCGAAGGAATCTTCGAGGTCTCGTAGGAAGGGATCCGCAAATGCGTGCTCCCGATTGGCTGACGGCGCGGCCGGTTGCGCATCGCGGTCTGCATAACAACGCCCGCGGGGTCGTCGAGAATATGCCGGGCGCGGTCCGTGCTGCGGTTGAGGCGAATTTTGCCATCGAGGTTGATTTGCAACTTACCGTCGATGGCGAAGCGATGGTGCATCACGACGACGAGTTAGGCCGTCTGACCGAAGGCAGCGGAACCCTGCTCTCCAAGACCTCAGCCGAACTTAAGGCGATCGCGTTCAAGGATACGCCTGAAAAAATGATGTCGCTGGGCGACCTCTGCGCGCTGGTAGAGGGCCGCGTGCCGTTGGTGCTTGAATTGAAAACGCACTTCGATGGCGATCGCAAGCTCGCGGCGCGAACGGTCGATGTGCTGAAGTCCTATCGTGGGCCCGCCGCGGTGATGTCGTTCGATCCGCATCACATAATGGTCGTGCGCGAACTTATGCCCTCACTCACGCGCGGCATCGTCGCCGAGCGCACTTATGAAGCGGCTGATTGGCCCGAAGCGACGCCGGCACAGCGAGCCGGCATGCTGCATTTGCGCCACGCTTTTCGTACTCAGCCGCATTTCATCGCCTACTCGGTCGATGAACTGCCCGCACCGGCACCTTGGATCGCGCGCAACATCTTTGGCTGCGCGCTGTTGACCTGGACAGTTCGGACTTCAGAACAACGAGCACGCGCCGCCCGCTATGCCGACCAAATGATCTTTGAAGGGTTCCGGCCGCAAGACTGAACTCCAGTGGCCTTGAAGTCATGTCTGCGATGCACGATCTTTTATAGACGATCGCCACACGCAGTGGCTGATTGCAACGGGACCGCATAGATCGTCGATGGCGTCATCAGAAATTACCCTCGAAGCGGTGGCGTCCGTAGGTCAGATTGCATGTGAAGACTGGGACGCGTGCGCGAATCCGGACAAAGAACTCGGCTGCGGTTACAATCCGTTCGTATCGCACGCCTTTTTTTCGGCCTTGGAAGAATCCGGCTCGGCATGCGCGCGAACGGGCTGGGGACCGCGCCATTTGATCGCCCGGCTCGACGGTGCAATTGCCGGCATCGTACCCTGTTATCTGAAATCGCATTCGCAAGGTGAGTACGTCTTCGATCGCGGCTGGGCGGACGCCTACGAACGCGCCGGCGGCCACTATTATCCGAAATTACAGGCCTCGGTGCCCTTCACGCCTGCGGCAGGGCCGCGACTTTTGATACGCAACGGCGTGGACCGGAATCGCGTCGAGACCGTGCTGGCCAATGGTTTGATAGCGTTGTGCGACGCCACGAAAGCTTCGTCGGTTCACGTTACCTTCGCGCGCGAAGAGGAATGGAAGTTTCTTGCCACTCAAGGATTTCTGCAACGGAACGACCAGCAATTCCATTGGCGCAACGACGCCTACGCCACGTTCGATGACTTTCTTGCCACCCTCGCCTCGCGCCACCGCAAGGCGATCCGGCGCGAACGCCGCGACGCGCTAGCAAACGGCATCAGTATTCACCCGCTGACCGGGAGCGACATCACCGAAGACGCATGGGATGCTTTCTTCGAATTCTAC
This sequence comes from uncultured Alphaproteobacteria bacterium, assembly GCA_963723625.1. GTDB lineage: Bacteria > Pseudomonadota > Alphaproteobacteria > Rhizobiales > Xanthobacteraceae > Bradyrhizobium. The sequence goes on along the minus strand of CAVRRK010000007.1, from coordinate 15,116 downwards.
ATGGAAACCGGCTCGCGTAAGTGGGGCCGGCCTTATCTCACCCGCGAGTTCTATTCGCTGATCGGACAGAGCATGGCCGATCGCATCCTGCTGGTAATGGCCAAACGTAACGGCCGCTGGATTGCCGGCGCGATCAACTTCATCGGTTCGGATACGCTGTTCGGACGCAACTGGGGTGCGGTCGAACATCATCCGTTTCTGCATTTCGAAGTCTGCTATTATCAGGCGATCGACTTTGCGATTAGGCGCGGTTTGAAAACCGTCGAGGCAGGCGCGCAGGGCGAGCACAAGATTGCGCGCGGCTACCTGCCGCAGACCACCTACTCCGCGCACTACATCGTCGATCCGGATTTTCGCCGCGCCGTGCGCGATTATCTCAAGCACGAACGTGTCTATGTCGCGGAAGCGGCACGCGAACTCACCGAGGCCGGCCCGTTCCGCAAAACGGCGAACGATCCGGCTTGATCAGGGCAGGAGCAACCATGACCACGTATGACACCAACAACATCTTTGCAAAGATCCTGCGCGGCGAGTTTCCCTGCTATCAGGTCTATGAGAACGATCATGTCCTCGCCTTTCTTGATATCATGCCGCGTGCGCCCGGCCATACGCTGGTGATTCCGAAGGCGCCCGCGCGCAACATCCTCGATATCAAGCCCGATGATTTCGCCCATGTGGCGCGCGGTGCACAAACCATCGCGCGTGCGGCGATGACGGCATTCAAGGCCGACGGCATCACCCTTCAGCAATTCAGCGAGGCCGCCGGCGGCCAGGTGGTTTTCCATCTGCATATGCATGTGATGCCGCGGCACGAGGGCGTCGCATTGCTTCCGCCGGCGACGCGGAAGGAAGATGCGAAGGTGCTGGAGGACAACGCGGCCAGGTTGATCGCGGCGTTGCAGGGCGCTTGATGTTGGCTACTCCGTCTGAGAATCACCGGGCTGTGGGGGCGCAAGTGGCGTGAACTGACAGCGGTCCGGCTTGAGATCGAGCAGCGGCGTCTCATCGAGGCAGTCGAGACCGCGTACGAATACAGTCGCGCCTTCGATGCCGACGAGCTTGACCATCGACGTGCCCAGCGGATTCGGTCGCACGGGCGACCGCAGCGAAAACGTTCCACGCGCTAAGCCATCGTTCTTGGGGCTCTGCAGCACAAGATCGCGGCGCGACAGATGCAGCCAGTAGATAACCTCAAGGCTCGAATAAAGATCGAGCCCCTGTAGCGCTTGCGTCCACGGCTCGAAAATCTCAAGTCGGCAGACCGGTCCGTCGAGCCGGCCCTGCCGCGGAGTATCGAGCCGCGAAGTCCAGGGCGTGCGAATACGGCCGATGAATACAAGACCAGCGTCTCGCGCAGTTGGCGGCTCGGACGGCAATTTCGCCTGCACGAATTTCGTTTTCATGGACCATCGCGCCGGCTTTCACGTTGCGAGCCTGTCAGCCCAGCCACCATTTGCCAGCGAGCATAACGACCTCGCCGGCGAGGACGCCACCAAAGATCGATTTGCGGGTGGCTATAAAGACGGCGAGTCCAGCAGCAACCGCACCATACCGCAAAAGATCCGGCACGCTCGCCAATGCGCCGGGCGGATAAACCAGAATTTGCGCAATGACGCCGGCCAGAATTGCGGTGGCAACCGCGCGAACCCATACTAAAAGTTCAGAACCCTCGTCGATGCCGCCGCCGAACCATAGGCCCATCATCCGCCAAATCTCGTTCGGAAGAAATCCGGCGAGCAACAATACCAGCAACGCGTGCCAATCGCCGATGAAATCGCTCATGTGCGCGCCCGCCAATAATGCACGCCGTAGGCAATGGTGCCGGCCGATACGCCGCTGATCAGAATGTCCACGCCGGTATTCAACATTGCGACCAGCGGATACAGTGCGAGGCCCAGCACCAACGCGACGATATCAGCAAGCTGCCGGCAGTTGCGCGCGGTCGAGAGCAGAAAAGCCAGCGGCGTCAGCAGAAGGATCGCGGCGGCGAAGAGCTGCGGCAGGTTGGCAGCAAGACCGTAGCCGATCGCGGTGGCGACCAGGCAGACCGACATCAGACCTGAGCCCAGCCCGTGAACAAAGGCGATGCGCCGTTCGCGCGGCACCTGCGGCAGCAGACGAAAACATTCGACCCACAAGGTGACCGCTATGAAATGAGTTGCGAATGCCAGGTGCCGCCGTTTGGTATGCGGTGTGCGCAGCATGGGCAGCACGGACACCACCATCGGAAACAGCCGGATGGCGCTGACGGTGACGGCGATTGCCGCCTGCAGCGCGGTCGCGCCGGAGCCCAGCGTCGATATCAGAATGATTTGCGCGGGTCCGGCCCAGACAAAAATTGTGCTCGCGAGCACCCATCCAAGGCTGAAATGCGAGTCGTGCGCCAGCGCGCCGATGCCAAGATAGGTCGCAAACAGCACAAGGGCCAGAACCGTTGAGCCGACCGAGCGCATGCCCCATGCAAACGTCCGCGCGTAGCCTAACTGGGTGGAAGCGTTGGCATCAGAAATCAGCACGGTCGTCCAAACGGCAAGAATCCGTCTCCAATAACCTGCCGAAAGCAGCGCTAGTCAACTGGCACCGGCCTCACAGCAGCCCTGCATATGATTTCAGTTAGCTGGCTCTTGGGTTTCGCAGCACGAAGCAGGCGCCGCCAGCGTGCTGGATGCGGGCACATAATTGATCGGCAGCGGAACGCGTGTCTTCGCCTATCCGCACCTGATAGAACGGCCGAGCGCCGCGGCTGCGCAATGAGTTCCCCAGTAAGCTCGGGTCGCGATCGCCGATCACCGCACTCAGCCGTTTTATCGCGCGGGCATACATCGCCAGCGCTCGATCCCTGCTGAACCCGGCGGCGAGTTGAACACCCCATTCTTTGGCAGCCGCAAACTTAATGTGCTGTTCGAGCTGAGCAACGAATGGGTTGGGCGCACGACGTAGTAAGGCCATCAATTCACGGCAACTCGACGTCGGCGCGCGGCTCATCGTCTTGGCGTTTCGTCCGGTGACCGCCCAATCATCGACAGTCGTCCCGGTGATGGCAGAAACGTAGTTGCGCGTTTCCTGCGGCATATAGCCGGTACCCGCGATCCAATCCTGCACCCGCTTAGGGCCGGCGTTGTAGGCCGCGGCCGCAAGACCGAGATTGCCGAATTGATCGCGCAGCTCTTTGAGAAATTCCGCCGATTTCGGCAGCGCCTGTACCGGATCGAATGGATCGAGCAGACGGCGCTGGTTGGCGGTGCCAGGCATGAATTGCGCGATGCCCTGCGCGCGTTGGCCGTTGCGGGTGACCGGCCCCACGGCATCGGATTGAAATCGGCTCTCCTGCCAGATCACACGCGCAAAAAACTCAACCGGCAGATCATTGGCTTTCGCGGCGGACTCGATCATCAAGCATGTCGATTCCCGGGTGTCAGCTTCGCCTGCGGTTTCTGGCTTACGTGGTTCTGATTTCTCATCCGGATTCGCTTTTGTTTCAGCGGGAGCAACCGCATCGGGCTTTGCGGCCTCCGTGGCAGGCGAAGCCGGCGGTGCCTCTTCGGCCGACATCGCTGCAGTCGCCGCCAAAAGCATGATAACGGCGGCACAAATTTTTCGCAGCGGCATATCTGTTCCCGCAGACCCTGTTGACACCCAAAACCAACCGGCTAGCTATTCAAGCATGAGGGCGCGCGCCCGGGAGCGCAAGACATGAGCGCACTACTTGATGAACAGGCCGGTTTCGCTGCCGATGACGACGTACCGATTCCTTATATGGCGCGGACACGCGAATACTATCAGGCGATCGGATACACCACGCCGTATCGCTGGGCGCATCACGTCGACGGCGCCGTTTCAACCCTTGCGAAAGCCGCTCGCCGAATCTCGCGTTGCGATTATCACCACCGCCGCGCCGTTCGATCCCGCAAAGGGCGATCAGGGACCGGGCGCAAAATACAATGGCGGCGCCAAATTCTATTCAGTCTATTCCGGCGATACATTCGAAACCGCACGACCTGCGAATTTCGCACATCGCTTACGACCGCGTTCACACTACCGCCGACGACAGCGGCACCTGGTTTCCGCTGCCGCAATTGCAGCGGCTCGCGGCCGCGGGCAGGATCGGCGACGTTGCACCGCGGTTTTTCGGCGCGCCGACCAACCGCAGCCACCGCGTAACCCTTGATACCGATGCGCCGGAAATTCTGGAGCGCTGCCGCGCCGACGATGTCGACGCAGCGGTGCTGGTGCCGAACTGTCCGGTCTGTCACCAGACGATCAGCCTCATCGCGCGACATCTGGAGACCAATGGCATTCCTACCGTGGTGATGGGCTGCGCCAAGGATATTGTCGAGCACGCCGCGGTGCCGCGCTTCCTGTTCAGCGACTTTCCGCTGGGCAATTCAGCCGGCAAGCCGCACGATAGTGAATCGCAAGCTTTCACACTGGAGCTGGCATTGAAACTGCTGGAGCATGCGCCGGCGCCGCAAACCACGGTGCAATCGCCGCTGCGCTGGAGCACTGATGCATCGTGGAAACGCGACTACAATAACGTCGCGCTGTTGAGCGCCGACGAACTGGCGCGGCGGCGGCGCGAGTTCGACGCACAGAAGGAGATCGCGCGCGGCCTCCGCGAAAGCGCCGCGTAGGGTTGCAAGCAGGATTTGAATCAGGTTTGGACAACGCTCGGTTTACGTTAATTTGTTTTCTTGGAGGTCATTGGGTTCCATCTTTCCAATCTTTCCTTACAGTTGGACCCCTATTCGGGCGAGGGCTGCAAGATGATCGAACGTCGCGAAAGCGTGCGGGACAAGGTGATCTACGGTGGCGTCGCTGAGATCGGCGAGCGTGGCTCGGTGCGGGATTGCACCGTGCGCAACATTTCAGAAAATGGCGCCAGCCTTGAATTTAGCAACGTCGTCAAACTGCCGAAAAAGGAAATGGCGCTGACTATTGCGCGCAAAGGCCGGTCCTTTCTGGCGAAGGTGATCTGGTGGCGTGACAATTTCGTCGGCATCGCATTCAGCAACGAGGTCCCGTTCATCGCACCGGTCTCCGATCTGGAAGAGCGGCTGCGCAAGAGCGAAGCGAAGAAACGCCAGCTTCAGCGCCAGATCAAACAGCTGATCGGCGAAGGCTGAGGCATCGCGCGGCGAATATCTGGCCAATATAGCATCCAACAGAAAAGCCGGCGGTCCTGCGACGCGCCGGCTTTCTTCTGACTGGTGACCGCTCAGGCCTTAACCAGCGGGCCTCTTGAGACCGGCCCCTTTGAGTTGCCGTCAGGACCTCCGGGCTTCGGCTTTCGCTTGCGTGCACCGGGCAGCTTTTCGGGCTTCGGAACAACCGGTCCCTCCAGATATTCGAAGCCGATCCGCTCCTGCTCGACGCCGAGCACGGCTTCGTCCGGAATCAGCACGACGCGGACATGACCGCCGCCCTTGAGTTTGCCGAACAACAGCTCGTCCGCCAGCGGCTTCTTGATGTGCTCCTGGATCACGCGGGCCATCGGCCGCGCACCCATCTGCTCGTCGTAGCCATGCTTGACCAGCCACGCCTTGGCAGGCTCGGACAGTTCGATGGTGACGTCCCTGTCGGCCAGTTGCGCCTCAAGCTGCAGCACGAACTTTTCGACCACCATGCCGATCACATCTGGATTGAGATGCGCGAACGAGACGATGGCATCGAGCCGGTTGCGGAATTCCGGCGCGAACTGGCGATTGATCGCCTCATGATCGTCGCCTTCGCGCTTGCTGCGCGTGAACCCGAAAGCCGCACGCGCCATGTCGGCGGCACCGGCATTGGTCGTCATGATCAGGATGACGTTGCGGAAATTCACCTGCTTGCCGTTATGGTCGGTGAGCCGGCCGTGATCCATGATCTGCAGCAACACGTTGTAAAGATCGGGATGCGCCTTCTCGATTTCGTCCAGCAGCACCACGCAGTGCGGGTGCTGATCGACGCCATCGGTGAGTAGACCACCCTGGTCGAAGCCGACATAGCCGGGAGGCGCGCCGATCAGGCGGGACACCGTATGCCGCTCCATGTATTCGGACATGTCGAACCGGATCAGTTCGACGCCCATCGACGCCGCCAACTGCTTGGCCACCTCGGTCTTGCCAACGCCGGTCGGGCCGGAAAACAAATAAGACCCGATCGGCTTTTCCGGCTCGCGCAGGCCGGCGCGCGCCAGCTTGATCGAAGCCGACAGGGCGTCGATGGCCTTGTCCTGGCCGAACACCACGCGCTTCAGCGTCTGCTCCAAGTGCTTGAGCACCTCGGCATCGTCCTTGGATACGCTCTTGGGCGGAATCCGCGCCATGGTCGCGATCGTGGTTTCGATTTCCTTGATGCCGATGGTTTTCTTGCGCTTGTTCTCGGCCACCAGCATCTGCGCCGCGCCCGAACTCGTCGATTACGTCGATCGCCTTGTCAGGCAGCTTACGGTCATGGATGTAGCGCGACGAGAGGTTCACCGCGGCCTCGATCGCCTCGTTGGTATATTTCAGACGGTGATAATCCTCGAAATACGGCTTCAGACCCTTGAGGATGGCGATGGCATCTTCAACCGTCGGCTCGTTGACATCGATTTTCTGGAATTGCCGCACCAAAGCGCGATCCTTCTCGAAATGCTGCCGGTATTCCTTGTAGGTGGTCGAGCCCATGCAGCGGATCGTGCCCGAGGCCAGCGCAGGCTTGAGCAGGTTCGAGGCGTCCATCGCTCCGCCCGAAGTGGCGCCCGCGCCGATGACCGTATGAATCTCGTCGATGAACAGGATCGCGTTCGGATGAGCCTCGAGCTCTTTCAGGACCTGCTTTAGCCGCTCCTCGAAATCGCCGCGGTAGCGCGTCCCTGCGAGCAGCGTGCCCATGTCGAGTGAGAACACCGTCGCCGCCGCCAGCACTTCCGGGACTTCGCTGTCGACGATGCGCTTGGCCAGGCCCTCGGCGATAGCCGTCTTGCCGACACCGGCCTCGCCGACGAACAACGGATTGTTCTTCTGCCGGCGGCAGAGCACCTGAATAGCGCGGCTGATCTCGGCATTGCGGCCGATCACCGGGTCGATCTTGCCATCGCGGGCTTTCTTGTTGAGGTTGACGCAATAGGTCTCGAGCGCCTCGCCCTTCTTCTTGGAATCCTCGTTGCCCTTGGTCTCGGTCTCTTCATCGACCCCGCGCACCGGGCGCGCTTCCGAGACGCCGGGCCTCTTGGCGATACCGTGGCTGATATAATTCACCGCGTCGTAACGCGTCATGTCCTGCTCTTGCAGGAAATACGCGGCATGGCTTTCGCGCTCCGCGAATATCGCGATCAGCACATTGGCGCCGGTGACTTCTTCGCGGCCTGACGACTGCACATGGATCACCGCGCGCTGAATCACCCGCTGGAATCCGGCGGTCGGCTTGGCGTCATCGGCGCCGTCCGTCACCAGATTTTCGAACTCGGTCTCGAGATAGTTGACCAGGCTGCCGCGCAGCTTGTCGAGGTCGACGCTGCAGGCACGCATCACCGCAGCTGCATCGAAATCGTCCACCAGGGACAGCAGAAGATGCTCCAGCGTCGCATACTGGTGATGACGTTCGTTCGCTATCGACAGCGCGCGATGAAGCGATTGTTCAAGGCTTTGAGAAAAAGTAGGCATTCGCGTCCTCTATGGCCCCAGCCATCATGATCGTCGTTACCCGCCGAGGCAACAGCAACCTTTGTTAATATAGTTACGCGCGCTCTCGACGAAAGGCCTTGTTCCTTGCCAACATTCGATTCGCACGCACTACCATACCGCAGGTCATTATCGGCGCACGTGGTGCTGGGTTATTTCGGAGCAAGACCCGTTCCCACTTCGAGCAACTCGTCATGCCTACTTTTTTTCCATCACGCATTGCAGGGGATGCTGGTGCTTGCGCGCAAAATCCATCACCTGGGTAACTTTGGTCTCGGCAATCTCATAGGTAAATACCCCGCACTCGCCGATGCCGTGATGATGAACGTGGAGCATGATGGTGGTGGCGGCCTCGGCGTCTTTCTGAAAAAACTTCTCCAGGACGTGAACGACGAACTCCATCGGCGTGTAATCATCATTCAGAATGAGTACCCGATACAAGTTCGGACGTTTTGTCTTTGGCTTGACTTTGGTGATGACGGAAGTGCTCGGGCCCCCGGGACCACTACGGCTTCCCTCCGGACCCATTCGCACAGACGATATCGCAGGTTCACCGGATCGATTGGAATTAGAAAACGTTTGCACCATGGCTCTGATATTCGAAATCCCCTCGGCATCGCCGGCGACCAGGCAATCGCGTTGCGGCCGATTGAAGCTGTATCCCAAACCGCGTCCGCTCAGCGGCGGCCCCAACTTGAATATGGGTTCCAATCTGCTTGGCTGCAAGCACGTGGGCCTGTCGGTGTGGGTCTTGCAGGAGCTCGCGGTCGGCCCAAATCGAAAAGTTAATCTATCCTAACCAATTGCCAAGGCGGCCCTGCCTTTTTGTTTAACGTCTGTTGACGATGGCAGCAGGCTTCCGCCGGGATGGACGGTTTCCGCGGCAATTTACCTGTTTTCTCTGTTTAGCTTTACCACCTGTTTATCCGGAACCGACGAAATGGCGTGAGAAACCAACCCTCGGTGATAGTTATGTTCGGTAAGCCATTTCGTGACCCTGTTTGTAGCACGGCTAAGCGCTTCATCAGAGCCGATCAGGGCAATATTGCGGTGCTCTTCGCGATCGCACTGGTGCCGCTTCTGTCATTTGTCGGTGCCGCCATCGATTACACGCGGGCCAACAGCGCGCGCTCGGCGATGCAGGCCGCGCTCAATTCGACAGCACTGATGGTCTCGAAGGACCTTTCACAAGGCCTCATCACCACGGCGAACGTTTCGACAGCAGCGCAAGCCTATTTCACCGCACTCTATACCAATCCAGACGCCAAGTCGGTTGCGGTCAGCGCCACCTATACGGCCAACAGCACTTCCGGATCGACGATCCAGGTCGTCGGCTCCGGCCAGGTGACGACCGACTTCATGAAGGTCGCAGGCTTTCCAACGCTCAGCTTCAATACCAGTTCGACGGCTGCGTGGGGCAATGTGCGGATGCGCGTTGCGATGGCGCTCGATAATACGGGATCGATGGCGCAGGACGGCAAGATGCCTGCGTTGCAAACGGCCGCCAAAAGCTTGGTCGATCAGTTGAGCGCGCTCGCCAAAAATCCAGGCGACGTCTATATCTCGATCGTGCCGTTTGCCAAGGATGTGAATATCGGAGCCTCCTTGTATACCCAAAGCTGGATCGACTGGCGCGATTGGGAAGCAGAGGCCGTCGACCTACAAGGCTCCAAGCCGAGCAACTGGTCGCAAGTCGGACCGGGATCGCCATGTCCTTTCTCTATGCAAAACGATGGCTTTACTTGCTTGAGCGGAGCCGCGAGCACAACGGTTGTGTCGGACGTTCCATCGAACGGCCAAATCTGTCCGGGGCCGGACCCATCGTCCAGATATGGTTTCGCCTACCACTACCTGGTCAACGGCTGCTACACCAGCGTGGCTGGATCCACGCAGGCCAATGTCTGCACCGGCTCGTCCTGCAATTGCAATAACTACAGCAACAGCTGCACCTGCACCGGCAGCGGCAGCGGCAAGGCTTGCAAGCAACCAGCCTTCACCCACGTATGGACGCCAAACAACCACAATACATGGTCGGGATGCATTACGGATCGAGCCCAAGATTACGATACAAAAAATACGTCACCGACATCGACACCGGACACCATGTTCCCGGCTGAGCAGTACTACGAAAACGGCAAATCTTATTGCAAGCCAGGCAATAACCCCCCACTCCAACCCTTGACGCTGCTTAGCTACGACTGGACGGCGCTCAAGTCCGCAATTGACGCCATGGAGCCCACGGGCGGCACCAACCAGCCCATCGGTCTGGCGGTCGCCTGGCAAACATTGTCAACGGCGGCGCCCGTCTATGCGCCTGCCATGGATCCGAACTATACCTACAAAAGTGCAATCGTCATTTTGTCGGATGGCTTGAACACCGAGAACCGGTGGCCATCCTACGGCGACGGCAGCAGCCAGAACGGAACGCTTATCGACGACCGGCAGAAAATCCTCTGCGATAACGCCAAGGCGGCCGGCGTCACGATCTATACGATCCAGCTAAATACCAGCACGTCCAATCCGGACCCGACTTCGGCCGTGCTGCAGTACTGCGCCAGCGGATCGCAGAATTTCTATCTGGTCAAATCGGCAAGCCAAACCCTCACGGCCTTCAATTCAATCGGCACCTCGCTCTCCAAACTGCGTGTCTCGCGGTAAGCAACATTCAGATCGAGGCATTCGAAATCCCGGCCATTTGGCCGGGATTTTTGTTTAAGAGGTTCTGGTCAACGTGAATCAACAAAAATGCCGGACGATGCGAAAAGGCTTGTTTAACCTTTTGGCAACCGGCGCCGCCTACCCTGATCCGCGGTACCGAGCGTATCTGCCTGAACCGAAATACGTGCGAATTCAACTCCTTACGATGAACCGGCAGACGACCGCGGTTGCGAGGGAAGAATTCGCCGTATTGAATGCGTCGGCTGGCTAGGACTTCGTCGGCCGTTGGGCATAATTTAGCCTCACGAACCGGTGATCTAACTTGAAATTGGACGGGGACGTTTAATGCTTCGCACGAGTTTGGGCTCCTCACGCGTCCTTCGGACATACGCTCTGGGGCTGGCTGCAATCGCGACTGCCGTTATTTTCACAACCAATTCCGCCGATGCGCGCCGCTACAGGCATCGTCATCATGTGCGTCATCACGAAGCGCGCCAGAGCTATAATCCGCCTTTTTCCTCAATCATCGTCGACGGCAATTCCGGGGCAACGCTATCGTCCAATAATTCGGATGCTTCGCGTCATCCCGCTTCCCTAACCAAGATCATGACGCTTTACCTGCTGTTCGAGCGTCTCGATGCCGGCAAGATCAGACTCGATACGGAAATGGATGTCTCCGAGCACGCTTCGGAACAGGCTCCGACAAAGCTAGGGCTGCGCCCCGGACAGACCATCCGCGTCGAGGACGCGATCAAGGGACTAGTGACGCGCTCGGCCAACGATGCGGCCGTTGTTATCGCTGAAGCCCTTGCCGGCGATGAAGACGACTTTGCCAAGCTGATGACCCGCAAGGCGCGTGCGCTTGGCATGACCCGCACGGTGTACCGCAACGCTTCCGGTCTTCCGGACGACGATCAGGTGACCACGGCGCGCGATCAATCGACCTTGGGACGTGCCATCCAGGACCGCTTCCCGCGCTATTACCGATATTTTTCCACCAGCGCTTTCAACTATCATGGCCACTCGATCCGCAACCATAACCACCTGCTCGGATCCGTGGAAGGCGTCGACGGCATCAAAACCGGTTACATCCGCGCCTCCGGCTTCAACCTTGTTACCTCGATGCGTCGCAACAACCGCCATCTGGTCGGAGTGGTGATGGGAGGCCGCAGCGGAGGTTCGCGCGACGCGATCATGCGCAATCTCCTTGCAGAAAATCTGCAGAAGGCAGCGACCACGCGCACCGTCGCCGCGATCACCGAGCGCAATGCATCAGAAGCCAATGCCGACGTAGCGGAAGAGCAGGCCCGGTCGCGACCGACGCAGACTGTTCAGGTTCAAGGCGCTATGCAGGTCGCGTCGGCGGTGCCCGACGGCGATGCGGTTCCACCTACTCGCATGGCTCTCCCGGTCCAGCGATCGGTCATCGCTGCTGCAACCGCCGCCCTGCCGCCCCCAGCGAGCCCCGAGCCTGCTCTGTTCACCAGCGGAGTTATCCAGAGCCAGCAAGCCGGCGCCATTCCCGGCTCGTCCGAACCTATGAAGCCGGTCAAGGTCAAGACCGTGCAAGTCAAGGCTGGTCAAATCAAGCTGGCCTCGGCCGGCGCCATGCAGCCGTTCACGCCCGCTACGAGCGCCAATGCTTCTGATAGCGCGGATGAAGAAGCTCCCCACGCAACCTTAACCAGGGAGCAGATGGCGCAGCCAGCCAGTCACGGTACCGGGCACGGTATTCTCGGCGTGATGCGTTCGAAAAGCGGTTCGGCTACCTCTCAGGCGATGGCCTCCGTCAATCCACCTGCTCGCATTCAGCCTCAGGCCGTTCAGCAGAGCGGCGCCATAAAACCTGCGGCAGTCCATACCGGCTGGATCATTCAGGTGGGAGCGCTGGAGAGCGAAGGCGAAGCCCGACAACGCATCGAAGTCGCACGCACGCAGGCACGAGAGCTGCTCGGGAAGGCCGATCCATTCACCGAGGCCGTCGTGGCCAAGGGCGAGAGGAAATTGTTTCGGGCCCGCTTCGCCGGTCTCGACCGCAGTCAAGCGGAGGCCGCCTGTCGAACGCTGAGCGGTCTGACATCTCCTGCATTACCATCAGGAACTGACTTCCGATAAAATTGTTGCTCGATGGCCGGATCAACATCCGGCCATTTTTGCGTTTGAAAGCCTCAAACATCGGAATGATAATACTAGTCCGTGCCTCCGGCTGCACGAAAATGCCTGCTGAAAACTTCTCGTCAAGACTTAAGCGGTACAAAGGAAACACCAGCAATGGGCCACGCCGGAGCAACGGCGGGCGATGGGGCAGTCCGACAGAGATCCTGGATCCACAACTCGCGGTTTGTGGCGTCAAGTAGCGTGCTGGAGTCAGCGATGAGTGCGAAGCAGAGTGTCCTTGGCCTCGTTTACACGGGCAGCCAGGTACGTCGACCCCCCCTGATCGGGATGCAGTTTCTTCATGAGGGAGCGGTGCGCCCGACCGATCTCGTCGCGTCCCGCCCCCGGCCTGCAGGCCGAGGATCTGATAGGCCTCCTCAGCCGTCATTTTGCCGCGCGTCGCCGAGCGGCCTGCCCCCCTGCCCCGTTGCTATCCGGGTCCTGACGCCAGGCGGGAAATCTGCGGTCAAGATAGCTTTCAAGTAAGGCGCAGCTTTCGGCATCGAAGCGGTCATCATCGCCATAGCGGCGGCAAATCGAACTCGGCAAGCGCATGACCTGCGTGCGGTCCCGCTAGAATTTGGCCAGCGAGTTCACCGCTGTCATGGTCAAGCGTCATGTCGAGAAACTGCGAACGGACCTGAGACGTCTGTCCTGAGGAGCGGTTGGCGCGCGAACCGAACAGTCCTCCGATATTGCTAAAACCCGACATTCCCAACGGCGACCAGCCAAGCAATCCTGCGCCAAAAATGCCCAGCGGAATCGCTACCGCAAGCTCGCCCTTGATGCCCGTGAATACGGCGACCGCAAGCGCGACTACACCACCACCGATTTTGACCGCGCGTGCCAGCACGACTGGATTGGCAGCACGGAACATCTGCAGCAGCGAGTAAAGAAGAACAACGGCGACAGCGCCGGCGATCAGCGTGGGCATTGATGATAGATAGTACGTTGTCGGCAGTCGCGGAAAGCGCCCCATCCGCAGCCCATCTGGCCGAGCAATTTCGCGGCGCCGCTCGTGGTCTTCGCTAGGCGCACCAGGGCTTGGCGGCCGCCGGCGGCATAGGCCGCGATCGCCCGAAGCAGCTCACGCAATTGCGCCGCAGCTCCGGGATCGAACCGGCACCAGGCGCCGCCTGTCAGCCGCGCAATTTCGCGGAAGGCCTGTTCGGCAACGGCGTCGTGACCCTCCTGAAACATGAACACCGGCACCTTCAGCAGTCCGAAGTTCGCCCGCTTTGGTGCAGAGCTCATCAACCGCCTCCTCCATGGCATCGCCGACGAACACCATCGCGCGCACGCCAGAGGCAACCGCCTCGCGCCGCGTTTCAGACAACACCCTGCCGATCTGGGTATTGCCGCCCTGACAATCGATCTTGCTCATCAGCTTTGCCAATTGTGTGCTGTCGGAAATCCAGTGCGTTGCGCGACATTCGTTCAGACCGCGATAATAGACGAGCCGGATATCAAGCGTCCCGACAGACGCCACTTCGCGAAACATATCGGCCTGCAATGAGCAGGCCATGTCCCATGTCGGCTGTCGGCTCATCGTGGCATCGAGAGCAAATACGAGACGGCCCTTGTCGCCGGCGTATGTGGACATCGCTCGCGCTTTCGCGACGAAAGCTGCGATATCTGCCGCGGCCGACGGTTCGGATTGCGCGACCGACGTCTGATCCGCAGATTTCGATTTTGTGGGCTCGCGCGACATGGACGCTCGCATGGAGTTTGCCGATCAGGCGTCGGCTACGCAGAAACATCACGTCCGTGGTGGGATGAAAGCCGCGCTTCAACGCTCCGATTTGTATTGCGCCACCGTTCCCGGCTCAGGGCTTTGGGCGTGCTCGTCTGGGTTTCAGGCTCAGCGATTTTAGGCTTGTCGGTTTGAACCGGCCCTATCGCGCTGTCATCGCTGAGAAACTTGTTCAAGGTATCCTCGATCGACGTCTTGGCGCTATCGGGACCGGTTCGCGCATGTCGTTATGCTGGAAGTCGGTGTTGACAACGGTAATGCCGGCCTTCTTGCGGACGTCCTCGTCAGGCATCACACCTGGATCAGTCTTGAAGACGGGATCGTTGGAGCGGAACGACAAGATTTTAAACTTGCCGTTGGTCATGAACGGCACGCGCAAGTTATCAAGTGTGACGACCTTCTTCACCTCGTCTGGATATTCTTTGGCAAAATACATCGAGATGTCACCGCCCATCGAATGTCCGACCATTGTTACCTGGCGGTAATCGGCGTTCGGCTGGACTTTCTTCATTTCCTGGATGGCAAAATGGATGTTGTCCGCGCCACGCTGAATCTGCGGCAGACGGCCGACATAGAGTTCACCGGGCTTTGTCACCATCGGTGGATCGGTCGGCAGGTCATGCTGAGGACTGATGGCAAGATAGCCACGCGCAGCAAAGACGTTTGCGAGAAACGAGTACTCGGTATTTTTGACGGTATTGCCGTGATTAAGGATCGCAACCGGCAATTTGATCATACCGCCGTTGGCTTGCATCTCCTTGTCGCGCCGCACGGCAACATCGACAGCAACCAGACGGTTGTCCCGGACGGGATCGTGAAGAAGAGCGAGCGTCTCATGCCGGATGGCCCATTTGCTCGCAGTGAAATAGGCAACAGCAAGCAAAACGCACAGCGACAGAAAAATG
>CAVRRK010000006.1:0-154664 GCA_963723625.1 uncultured Alphaproteobacteria bacterium | reverse complement strand
CAGCCATGTCTGCAAAACGATCAGGACCGAAAAGGTAATCTGGACCGCCGGAAGGGTGGTGTGGAGGTTCTCCTGAAAGGATTTTGTGAATAGTGTCCACACATACTGGGGCTCGAAATCGACATCATCGCGATCAGACCAAGCACGAGCTAAATCCAACGCGTCGATGAGGTGGTGGAAGCCATCGCGGCCGGGACGGGTGTAGCTGGTAACGGACATGGGTCCCCTCACTTTGCTCGGACGAACTACCGTCTTTATGCAAGCGCCACGCCAGGTCAGACTTTTTTCACTTCTGCTTTCTGGCCGAAAGATCAACCGCCGTTGTCGGCCGCTGTAGCGGTTATCAACCACCGCAGCCAGTAAGGCCGTTTCTAATGCGGGAAGCCTTTGATGGTGCGCTCGGAGGGACTCGAACCCCCACGATTTTACTCACTGCCACCTCAAGGCAGCGCGTCTACCAATTCCGCCACGAGCGCATAGGTCGATCGGAAGCTGGCATGGGCCGGCGCCGACCGATCGACGGCGCCGATGTAACAAATCAGGGGTGGAGGGACAAGCCCGCGCGCCCGCTTACGCGTTCTGGCCGGGCGTCCGGGGCAGCATCTGCTTGACTTCGACCGCGATGCGGTTGCGATCGACGAGCACCACGCCGCTGGCGATCGGCATATTGTTGGCCAGCATCTTGACCTCGTCCTGCTCGGTGGCGTCGAGCTCGATAATCGCCCCGCGGCTCAGCCGCATCACCTGATGGATCGGCATCGATGTGGTCCCGAGGACCACCATGAGATCGACGGTGACTTTATCGAGGGTTGGCACTGGGTACCTGAACTCACAAATGCAATTCGCCAAGCTGCAGATCACCACGTTATGGTTAGCCAATGGTTAATGACCGCCAAAGCCTCGATCTGAAGCCGTTCGCGCCGTCGCCGGCGGCGATCGGTCGAATGGCGGATCTCCGATGCGCCTGTCCCCTACCCCGAGGCCGTGGCGGCGATGGAGGCAAGGGTCGCGGCGATCGCGACCGGTGACGCGCCGGAGCTGGTCTGGCTGCTGGAACACCCGCCGCTGTACACCTCAGGCACCAGCGCCAGTCCAACCGACCTGCTCGATCCCCGCTTTCCGCTGTTCGCCACCGGCCGCGGCGGGCAGACGACCTATCACGGCCCCGGCCAGCGCGTTGCCTATGTGATGCTGGACCTGAAGCGGCGGCGTCCCGATCTGCGGGTCTATGTCGCGAGCCTGGAAGAATGGATCATCCGCGCGCTCGCCAGCCTTCAATGTTCGCGGCGAACGGCGCGAGGACCGCGTCGGCGTCTGGGTCGCGCGTCCCGACAAAGGCCCAGGCTTCGAGGACAAGATCGCCGCCATCGGCGTACGCGTGCGGCGCTGGGTGTCGTTCCACGGCATCTCTATCAATGTCGAGCCGGATCTTGCGCATTTCTCCGCGATCGTGCCCTGCGGCGTGACCGATCCGCGCTACGGCGTCACCAGTCTGGCCGATCTCGGACATCCGGTGACGATGGCGGATGTCGATGTCGCGCTGCGGCAGGCGTTTGAGGAAGTGTTCGGAGCGACGATCCAGTGCGGCACCAGACCACGGACGCGCTTTAAAGCGTCGGCAACAGCGCGAACCGTTCGCCTCCCTCGCAGTTTCAGCGCGTCCGGATTGGCGGTTTCTTCCGTGATGGTTTCGACCCGCGCCGACGTCGGCCCGCGGCGGCACAAGCGCTACCATTTCCGCGACAACGTCGGCCGGTCCCGCGAACAGCGCCTCGACGCTGCCGTCGCGCCGGTTGCGTACCCAGCCTTCGAGATTGCGCGCCGTCGCCTCGTATTCCACCCAAGCGCGAAAGCCGACGCCCTGCACCCGGCCGCGGATCGTGACCTGACGGATTCGCCGCTCACTATCGCTTCAGTCCGAGAAAATCCGCAGCGCGCTGTTTGACCATCGCATCGCGCGTGACGCGGCCCATCAGTTCGGAGGAAGCGAGGCCCTTCAATTCTTTCGGCGCCGCGCCTTCGCGAACCGCCTTCAGCGTTTCGTAGACTGCCTGCGTCGCCGCGGCTATCGGCGCGTGGCCCTGCACCGCGATCCGTACGCGCTGACTTGCGAGATATCCCAGTCGGTCATTTCCTCGGTCGGGCCGCCCAGCACGATAGGCAGTGTGGTCGCGGCCGCGATGGCTTCAAGTTCGGCGCGCGTTTTGACGCCGGTGAACATCAGCGCGTCGACGCCGAGCGCCTCATAGGCCTTCGCGCGAAGCGATCGCGTCGTCAACGCCGGCTGATCGACGCCGCGCCGGTGCGGCCGACGATCACTAGCGAGGGATCGCTGCGTGCGTCCAGCGCCGCCTTGATCTTGCCGACGCCCTCCTCCAGCGAGATCAACTGCGTTTTCGCCTCGCCAAACGCCTGCGGCAGCAGCGTATCTTCGATGGTGAGGCCGGCCGCACCGGCCGTCTCAAGTTCCTGCACAGTGCGGCGAACATTGAGCGCGTTGCCGTAGCCTGGTCGGCGTCGACCAGCACCGGCAGCGACGCGGCGCGCGACATCCGGCGCATCTGCTCGGCCAGTTCGGTCAGCGTGATCAGCGTAACGTCGGGATCGCCGAGCACGGCGAGTGACGCCACCGAGCCGCCGAACATGCCGACCTCGAAGCCGAGGTCTTCGGCGATGCGAATCGAAATCGCGTCATGGACCGACCCGGGACGAATGCATTGCGAGCCTGAGAGGATGGCGCGCAGGGCTTCGCGGCGTTTGCGAAAAGACATCAGCTGCTCACGCGAATTCGAGGATCAGCGCATCCACCGCCAGCGTCGAACCGGCTGTGGCGGATATTTTCTTGACGACGCCGTCGCGTTCGGCGCGCAGCACGTTCTGCATTTTCATCGCCTCGACCACCGCCAGCGTTTCGCCGGCTTTGACTTCCTGTCCTTCCGTCACCGCGATCGACACCACCAGCCCCGGCATCGGGCACAGCAATTTCTTGCCGGTGTCGGCCTTGACGTCGAGCGGCATCAGACGCGCCGCGGCGGCCTCATTTTCCGTAAACACGTTGACCGCGACGTCATAGCCCTGATGCGCGAGCCTGATGCCGTTCGCCATCGGCCGCACCTGCATCGCGACCGCGTGGCCGTCGATGGTCCCTTGCCAGACGGGATCGCCGGGTTTCCACGGCGATACCAGCGCATGCGGATTGCCGAGCGCGCCATCAGTTCCGACAAACCTGATCACGATGCCCTCGCCCTCGCGCTCGACATCCAGCGCGATTTCGTTGCGCTCGAGCCATACCGCGCGGCGGCGTTCGCGCTGCACCGGCGCGCCCGATCATCTGCCCCGAAATCTGCCGCTTGCGCTCGCCGAGCACATGATCGACCGCCGCCGCGACCGCGGCGAGACGGCGCGCGATCTCGCCCTTCGGGCACGCGAACCGCAAAGCCCCGGGGAAATTCCTCGGCGATGAAACCGGTGGAGAGATTGCCCTCGCGCCAGCGCGGATGATGCATCAGCGCCGAAAGAAACGGAATGTTGTGGCGGATGCCGTCGATATAGAACGAATCCAGCGCGGTCGCCTGCGCTTCGATCGCGGCGGCGCGCGACGGCGCGTGAGTGACAAGCTTGGCGATCATCGGGTCGTAATAGATCGAGATTTCGCCGCCCTCCTGCACGCCGGTGTCGTTGCGCACGGTGATGCCGTCGACCTTGCTCTCGACCGGCGGGCGATATTTCACCAGCCGCCCGATCGACGGCAGGAAATTGCGGAACGGATCTTCCGCGTAGACGCGCGATTCCACCGCCCAGCCGGTGAGCGTGACATCCTTCTGCGCGATCGAAAGCTTTTCGCCGGCAGCGACGCGGATCATCTGCTCGACCAGATCGATGCCGGTGATCAGTTCGGTGACGGGATGCTCGACCTGCAGCCGCGTGTTCATCTCCAGGAAATAGAAGCTCTTGTCCTGCCCCGCGACGAATTCCACCGTGCCGGCGGAATCGTAATTCACCGCCTTTGCCAGCGCGACGGCCTGCTCGCCCATCTTGCGGCGCGTGGCTTCGTCCAGCAGCGGCGACGGCGCCTCCTCGATCACCTTCTGATTGCGGCGCTGGATCGAGCATTCGCGCTCGCCGAGATAGATGACGTTGCCGTGCTTGTCGCCGAGCACCTGGATTTCGATGTGGCGGGGATCGACGATGAATTTCTCGATGAACACGCGGTCGTCGCCGAACGACGATTTCGCTTCGGCCTTGGCGAGATTGAAACCCTCGGCGACTTCCGAAGTCGAATGCGCGATCCGCATGCCCTTGCCGCCGCCGCCCGCGGAAGCCTTGATCATCACGGGATAGCCGATCTCGTCGGCGATCTTCACCGCGTGTTTTTCGTCCTCGATGACGCCGAGATGGCCGGGCACCGTCGAAACGTTGGCCTTCGCCGCAGCCTTTTTGGATTCGATCTTGTCGCCCATCGCGGCGATGGCGCCGGGATTGGGACCGATGAAGACAATGCCGGCCGCTTCAAGCGCGCGCGGAAACGCTTCGCGCTCCGACAGGAATCCGTAGCCGGGATGCACCGCCTCGGCGCCGGTCTTCTTGCAGGCTTCGACGATCTTCTCGATCAGCAGATAGCTGTCCGCCGCCGCAGGCGGGCCGATCAGCACCGCGTCATCGGCCATCTCGACGTGCAGTGCATCGCGGTCTGCCTCGGAATAGACCGCGACGGTCTCGATTCCCATGCGGCGGGCCGTCTTGATGACCCGGCAGGCGATTTCGCCGCGGTTGGCGATCAGAATTCGTTTGAACATGGGCTTGTTTACTTGCAACCTTGAGGCAGGGTCAGTCGTGGCAGGACGCGGCTGCAATCTGGCATGCGCGGGCGGATGTAACAATTCCGTCGTACAGAAAAACTAAAGAGAGACAACGGCTGTATCCGCTGAATTGTCTCACAGGGGGAGATTTGATGCGCCTGAAAATTGCGATGCTTTCCGCTGGCCTGGTAGTGCTGAACGCCGCTGCCGCTTTCGCCCAGACCAACCCTCCCCGCAATCTCATTCTGTTCGTGCCGGACGGTCTGCGCGGACGCATCGTCACGCCGCAGACCGCGCCGGCGATGGCCGAAGTCCGCGACAAGGGCGTCAATTTCAGGAATTCGCACTCGCTGTTTCCGACTTTCACCACCGCCAACGCCTCGGCCATGGCGACCGGGCATTATCTCGGCGACACCGGGGATTTCAGCAACACGATCTACACCGGTTATCCCGTCGCGCACGCCAACGGCACGGTAACGCCGTTTCTTGAAGTCGATCCAGTCATTCTCGATGTCGACGAGCATTTCGGCGGCGACTATCTGAACGAGGAGACCCTCCTGAAAATGGCGCGCGGTCAGGGCTACAGCACAGCGGCCATCGGCAAGCTCGGGCCCACCCTGATCTTCGACCATACCGACAAGATCGGCGCTGACGGCCTGCATTCGATCGTGATCGATGACGCCACCGGCGGCAAGAACGGCGTGCCGTTATCGCAGGAGATGCAGGCCGCCCTGACCAAGGCCGGTCTTCCGCTCGCAACGCCGTCGCGCGGCGAGAACGGCAAGTCCGGCGACGCCAAAACGCCGGGCACCACGTCGGCCAACATCCCGCAGCAGGCTTACATGGTCGACGTTGCGACCAAAGTGGTGCTGCCGATGTTCAAGGACCGCAACAAGCCTTTCGTGCTGGTGTTCTGGTCGCGCGATCCCGACGGCAGCCAGCACAACACCGGCGACAGCCTCAACACCGTCACGCCAGGCATCAACGGCCCGACCTCGCTCGCCGGCATCAAAAATGCCGACAACAATCTGGCGCAGCTGCGCAAGGCGCTGGACGATCTCGGCCTTGCCGCATCGACCAATATCATCATCTCGTCCGACCACGGCTTCTCGACCATTTCAAAGGAAAGCAAGACCAGCCCGGCGGCGAAAATATCCTATGAGGATACGCCGAAAGATTTTCTCCCCATGGGCTTTCTTGCGATCGATCTCGCGAAGGCGCTCGAAGCTGCCGCTGTTCGATCCCAACGACAAGAACGCGCCGTGTCGCCGACAACGCGCATCCAAGAGCCGGCAACGGGCTGCTCGGCCAGGATCCCGCCAAGCCCGACCTCGTCGTCGCTACCAATGGCGGATCGGACCTGATCTATCTGCCGAACAGCGATCGCAAGTTGGCCGGACGAACGATCAAGGCACTGCTGGAGCAGGATTACGTCAGCGGCCTCTTTGTCGAAGACGACCTCGGCAAATTTCCCGGCACGCTGCCGCTGTCGTTGCTTGGCCTGCGCGGCAAGGCGGTCACGCCGCATCCGGCGATCGTCGTCAATTTCCGTTCCTATACGACGGGTTGCGATGAACCGACCAACTGCTCAGTCGCCGTCGCCGATACGGTGCTACGGCAAGGTCAGGGCATGCACGGCAGCTTCAGCCGCGGCGACACCATGAATTTCACGGCGGCGATCGGCCCGGATTTCAAGGCCGGCTACGTCGACGCTTTGCCGGTCAGCAATGCCGATGTCGGCGCCACCGCGGCCAAGCTGATGGGCTTCGTGCAGAAGCCGAAGGGCAATCTGATCGGACGGGTGATGACCGAAGCCATGCCCAACGGCGTCACGCCAAAAGCCTCATCCGAAACGGTTAAATCCGAAGCCATCAGCCAACGGCCTGCGCACCGTGCTGAATTTCCAGCGGGTGCTGACGCAGCGCTATTTCGATGCGGCGGGATTTCCCGGCCGCACGCTGGGCCTTGACGCTGACGGCGACAAACAAAAAACGGCGGGAAAATAGCCCGCCGCTTCTCATCTTCGGATCGAGCGAACCTTACATTCCGATGTCGAACATGCCAGGCAGTTGCGCCAGCGGCAGGGTTGCCGCGCCGATGATGGTGGCGACCAGCCGCATCAGCGTGCGATTGCTGCGGCGCTTGCCGCGCATCTGGCTGGCGATCCATTCCAGCACTTCGATGTTGACGCCGATGGCTCTGGTCGGGGCCCAGCTTTCGATAGCGGTGTCGGGCGACAATGCGACGGCGCGCGAGGGCACCGGCAAACCTGACGCCGCGGCGGCGTGATGCACGACGGCCTTTGCGAACAGATCGTCGAAACGGCCATCGTCGCTGCGCTCGGAGGCGGCATCGTTGATTTCGAACAGCGCTTCGGCTTCGGCGCGGCTGACCGGCTGGTGCGCGACCGCGGTCGCCGTCAGGATGCGTTCGCACCAGGCGGCGTCATCGGAGTCCAGCGCGCGTGAAAAATGAATACGGCCTTTGGCGGTCGGACCTTCTCCGGTGATGACGCCATCCCGCACGATGGTGAGGGCTTGGGCGGCGGAAGTGCGATCGAGAATGCTGGAAGGCTCGGGAGCGCCGTTGCGTTCGGCGGATAGTTCGGCAGGCATTGCTACTCTTCTCTTTTGCTTTTGTGGTCCCAGCAATTCCATGCGGGCGTAAACGGTTGGTTAATAGTTCGAAACTTCAAGTCGCGTCTTTTTACGAGGATCGTTAATCAAAATCGCCGTGGCCCGTATGGAAGCGTGTGTGCCAAGCCGGTCCGGCAGCGTTGCGGCACACAAGCGGCAATATCGGGGCAATTGCCTTTGCGATCGCTATGTTTTTTCTGATTTCAAGCATCGTAGCGAACAGAAGATGCCGAGTATGCGCGCGCGCTGAAGAATGATCATATCCTTTGGCGTATCCCATTCCGCCCGGCCGTATGAGCTCCTATACTCAAATATCGGTTTTAGCTTAACTTGAACGACATGAGGTCGACATGGCTCTCCAGATTGGCTCCGTGGCTCCGGATTTCGAAGCCGAGACCACCGATGGCAAGATCAAATTCCATGACTGGATCGGCAACAGCTGGACGCTGCTGTTCTCCCATCCGAAAGATTTCACGCCGGTATGCACTACGGAACTCGGCGCACTCGCACGGCTGAAGCCCGAATTCGATAAACGCGGCGTCAAACTGATCGGACTGAGCGTCGATCCCGTCGCCAGGCACTCGCTATGGGCGGAGGACATCAAGGAAACTCAGGGTGCCGCGCCGAATTTTCCGATGATCGGTGACACCGATCTCAAGGTCTCGAAACTTTACGACATGCTGCCGGCTGCTACCTCAGGCGATGCCAGCAACCGCACTGCCGCTGATAACGCCACCGTGCGCAACGTCTTCATCATCGGGCCCGACAAGAAGATCAAATTGGTGCTGGTCTATCCGATGACTACCGGGCGCAACTTTCAGGAGATCCTGCGCGTCATCGACTCGCTGCAGATGACGGCGAAGCACCGCGTCGCGACTCCGTCCGACTGGAAACAAGGCGAAGACGTCATCATCTCCGGTTCGGTCACGGACGACGAGGCCAAGACCATCTATCCGCAGGGGTGGAAGTCGCCGAAACCTTATATCCGGATTGTGCCGCAACCGAAGTAGCAGCGCCGCGCTTTAAGTTGTCGTCACCCGCGAATGCGGGTGATCCAGTATTCGCGAGCTCAAATACTCTCGCGACTTTGCATGTACTGGATACTCCGCCTTCGCGGAGTATGACGACGGGGTGCTTGAATAATCCTATCCGACCTTGGGTGCGATCCAATTCGCGATCAGCAGGCCCAGCGTCGAGGACAGCGCCGTGACGAAAGTGCCCCACGACATATCGAGGGCAACAACGCCCCAGGTCCAGTGCTTGAGCAGCGACATCGACGTGAGCTCAAAGGTCGCATAGCAAAAGAACCCGAACAGCGCGCCATATAGCAAGGCCGATTGCCACGTTGCATCCGGCGAGCCGTTGAC
The DNA here is from genome assembly GCA_963723625.1 of uncultured Alphaproteobacteria bacterium. Taxonomy (GTDB): domain Bacteria; phylum Pseudomonadota; class Alphaproteobacteria; order Rhizobiales; family Xanthobacteraceae; genus Bradyrhizobium. The sequence goes on along the minus strand of CAVRRK010000006.1, from coordinate 145,862 downwards.
GAAGATCAAAATCCCCGCGACGAAAAGCAGATAGAACAGGATAGCGGGAACCAGCCTGACCTCTCCCAGCATGTCCCCCACCTGCGCGGTAAAGAAGCTTTTGGCCACCGTGCCGAGAAACAGGAAATCGATGGGAACGAGCACTATCAACGTCGCCAGATACAAAATCGCGTAGCGCTTCACCTTGCTCTCCCGCCTATTGCAATCGATCCTAGATACGCTTCAGACTGCATAAAGTTGCAGCGCTTACTCTTTTACCTAACGTCGAATCCCGCTATCGTCAGCGCTTCTAAAACCCTGGGGGAAGATATGGACGACGATAAATCCATGATGGAGCAGGCTGGCGACGCGGTAAGCAGCGCCGCCACCGCGACTGTTGACGCGGCGAAATCGGTAGCCAAAAAAGCAAGGAAGGCCGCCAAGCGCGCCGTGAAGAAAGTGACGCCGAAGAAGGCGCCCGCGAAGAAATCCAAAGCCAAGAAGTCCAAGGCCAAGAAATCCAAGGCCAAGACGGCTAAGAAATCTTCGGTGAAAAAATCGGTCAAGAAGGCGGTCAAGGCCGTCAAGAAGGCCGCGAAGAAAATGATGCCGAAAAAGAAGAAAAAAGCCAAGAAATCAAAGCGTTGATCTCAGCATTCAAAGCTGCTCATGCGAGTGGCTTTGGACTGCGATCTGCACTTCAGGCTCGTGCACTTTTGTTGACCAGAAACACCGCGGCGGCACAGACAACCATGCCTGTTATCGCCACGGTATCGAGCCGTTCGTCGAACAGCAGATACGCCATCAGCGCCGTCACCGCGGGCACGAGATAGAACAGGCTCGCGACCGCGGTTGCCGCTGAGCGGCGTATCAGCCAGTACAGCAACCCGATCGATCCGATCGACAGCACCACCGCGAGCCAAAGTACCGCGAGGATGAATTGGCTTGTCCAGCGTACGGTGTTGGTCTCGAACAGCCACGCGCCAAGGGCGAAGAAGACCGCGACGGCGATGAATTGCACGAGGTTGCCGGCGCGCCAGTCGATCCCACCGCAAAAGCGCTTCTGATATAGCGTCCCCAGCGTAATGCTGACCAACGAAACGCCGGAAGCGAACCATCCCCACCCGGCGTCGCCGCTCATCGTCCGGTCATGCAGGATCAGCACTACGCCGGCTAAGCCCAGCAGCAACCCGCCCCATTGCAGCGGCGTGACCCGTTCTCCCAGCCAGCGGTTCGCCAATGTCGAGGTCAGGATCGGCTGCAGGCCGGGAATGAGGGCTGACAGGCCGGCCGGAATCGAATGCGCAATCGCGATCGCGGTGCCGCTGAGATAAAATCCGTGCACCAGAATGCCGGCGACGACGCTGTGCAAAATGCCTTTCCGGTCCGGCCATCGCGGGCGCGCGATCGCGGCTATGACCGCCATCAGCGCCACCACCAGCATCATCCGGATCGTGAGAAAGGTGAGCGGCTCGGCGCCCACCAGCACATATTTAGTGGCGATAAACCCGGTGCTCCAAAGCACCACGAAAATCGCCGGCGCCGCGCGCGCGGCAAATTTTTCGAAATCGGGACTCATTTGCCGCTTTGAGTGCCCGATCATATGATACGCGGCAATGATGAATTACGCGCAGCGGTCCGCTGCGCAGCACATAACGAGAATAAGGATGAACCGCATGGACGTTCGCGCCGCCGTAGCCGTTGCCGCCGGCAAGCCGCTGGAGATCACCACCGTCCAGCTCGACGGCCCGCGTGAAGGCGAAGTGCTGGTCGAGATCAAGGCCACCGGCGTCTGCCATACCGACGAATTCACGCTGTCGGGCGCCGACCCGGAAGGACTTTTCCCGGCGATCCTCGGCCATGAAGGCGCGGGCGTCGTGGTCGATGTCGGGCGCGGCGTCACGTCAGTGAAAAAGGGCGATCACGTCATCCCGCTGTATACGCCGGAATGCCGGCAGTGCCCGTCATGCCTGTCGCGCAAGACCAATCTCTGCACCGCGATCCGCGCCACCCAAGGCCAAGGCCTGATGCCCGACGGCACTTCGCGCTTCTCGATCGGCGGCAAGCCTATCCACCACTACATGGGCACCTCGACGTTTGCGAACTACACCGTGCTGCCGGAGATCGCGGTGGCGAAAATCCGCGAGGACGCGCCGTTCGACAAGGTCTGCTACATCGGCTGCGGCGTCACCACCGGCATCGGCGCCGTCATCAACACCGCCAAGGTCGAGCAAGGCGCCAAGGCCATCGTGTTCGGCCTCGGCGGCATCGGCCTCAACGTGCTGCAGGGACTTCGTCTCGCCGGCGCGGACATGATCATCGGCGTCGACATCAACAACGACCGCAAGGCGTGGGGCGAACGTTTCGGCATGACGCATTTCGTCAACCCGAACGATCTCGGCAAAGACCTGGTCCCTCACCTCGTCAACATGACCAAATCAGGCGCTGACCAGATCGGCGGCGCGGACTACACGTTCGACTGCACCGGCAATGTCACTGTCATGCGGCAGGCGCTGGAAGCCTGTCACCGCGGCTGGGGCCAGTCGATCGTGATCGGCGTAGCGCCGTCCGGCGCGGAGATTTCGACGCGGCCGTTTCAGCTTGTCACCGGACGGGTCTGGAAGGGCACGGCGTTCGGCGGCGCGCGCGGCCGCACCGACGTGCCAAAGATCGTCGACTGGTACATGGACGGCAAGATCGAGATCGACCCGATGATCACCCATGTCATGCCGCTGGCCGAGATCAACAACGCATTTGAGTTGATGAAGCGCGGCGAATCCATTCGCGGCGTGGTGACGTTTTAGGAAATGTCTGGCATGCGCCTGCAATTCGAAACCGTCGACGTGTTCACGTCAGATCAGTTCAGCGGAAATCCGCTCGCGGTGGTGTTGAACGCGCAGGGCTTGTCGACTGGGCAGATGCAGGCCATCGCCGCCGAATTCAACCTGGCCGAGACGACATTCGTGCTGCCGCCGAAAGATGCCGCACATACCGCTGAGGTCCGCATCTTCACGCCCCGCATGGAAATGCCGTTCGCGGGCCATCCCAATATCGGAACTGCTTTTGTGCTTGCGCGCGCAGGAAATAGCTATGGACGCGCCGTAGCAAAAGACCGCGTGCTGTTCGAGGAGAAGGCAGGCCTCGTGCCGATCGACATCCTGACGAATGGCGCATCGGTCATTGGCGCCCGCTCGCCTCGCCGCAACGCTCTCGGTCGGTGGGGAAGTCCCGTCCGAGCTTGTGGCGTCCGCCTGCGGGCTCTCCATCGACGACATTGAGACCGGCAATCACCGGCCCTGCATCGCGTCCTGCGGCGCCGCTTTCATTCTCGCAGAGGTGAAGACCCGCGCCGCGCTCGCCTCGGCAACCGCTCGCAGCGATGTTTTTCACCGCGAGGTTTCGCAATATCCGGTCACCAGCATCTTGATCTATACGCAGGTCGAAGAAGACGGCATCGACATCCGCGCTGGATGTTCGCGCCGCATCACGGTATTCCCGAAGACCCCGCCACCGGCAGCGCCAATGTCGCGTTGATCGGGTTGCTGGCGAAGCTCGCGCCGGAAGCAGATCTGTCGTTGTCGAAAACTATCCTGCAGGGTTTCGAGATGGGCCGCCCGAGCCTCTTGTATGCAGAGGCCACGAAACAGAATTCCGTCGTCACGGACACCTTCATCGGCGGCCGATGCGTGCCCTGTGATGTCGGGCACAATTGAGTTGCGTTGAAGTGCGTTGGACATCGACTCGTCCCTGCAAAAGCGGGGAATGCCTCAAAACTTCAGCACGGTCCGCAGGCCGAACACCGCGGCATCCTTCAGCAGCTTGCCCGGATTGGGGCCGGCGGATCGGTGGCGCCGCCGCCGGGATGCACGAAATACTGAAAGTTCGGCTGCAGCGTCCAGCCGCCGCGAACTTCGTATTGATAGACCGCGGTCAGCACAGCGATTCGAAACTGCGCACCGGCCAGCCCGAGCCCATCACTTGCTGGAAGTCGACATCGAGGCCTCGCGCGCGCGACGAGACGTGGGCGTAGCCGAAGGCGATGCCGAACTTGTCCTTTGGCCGGCTGTCGCTCAATCCGACGAATTCGATGCCGCCATCGGCATAGAGATCGATCAGGTTTCGATCCGACGGGCTTGACGAAACGCGCGCGAAGATTCCGATGCCGCGGTCCGGATCGTTGCCGACGCGATAGAGTCTTCTGTTCGAACACCGAATAGACGCCGAAATCTCCCGACAGGTTCGCCGGCATTCCCGGACTCGGCGCGGTCGGCCAGTCGAGACGCCCTGCGCGGTGAAGCGCTGGTCCGAAAATTCGCCGAAATGCCGCCAGCCGCCGATCTTGAATTTTCCGGCGAGGCCCGGATCGCCCTTCTCGCCGTTCCAGATGAACTGGGCTTCGCCGATCACCAGCGGCGGATCGTTGATGCGGAAATTGATGCCGGCGTTGTCGCGCAATTGCGGATCGCCCGGCCCCGGTCCGGCGGCGTTGCCGTCGAAGATGCCGCCCACCAGCGTCAGGTTGTCGTTCACATTGACGCGCAGCCGCGCGCCAAGCGCGGCCAGCGGCGGCGACGGCCCGCCGCTCGGCAAATCGACCGACGTGATCGCCGGCCAGCCCAGCGAGGCATTGGTGAAAACGTCGGTGTATTTGGAATTGATGAATTCGGTGTCGGCGGCGAGCTGCCCGGCGCGCACGTCGTACTTGTCCTTGTCTCCCCACTTCTGCTCGAACCACATTTCATACAGCCGCGTCGAAGGCAGCGCCTCGATGCCGCTCGCGACCAGATAATTCTTCAGATAGCTCGCGCGACAACCCGTCGCCATGGGTCTGGAACATGTTGGCGTGAAAGGTCAGCCCCTGCAGCCCGGCGAGTTTTTGCAGATCGACATCGACGGCGAGGTTGAGCCGGCCGTCATAGACGGCGCCCTGCTTCAAGCCGCCGGAAACATTGCCCAGGGTTTCGCCGATATAGGTCGCCGCGAACTTGATGCCGTATTTCTGGAATGGATTTGGCAACAGGCCGAGCGTGGATTCCTCGACGGTGCTTTCACCCGTATCGGGATCGGCGGGCTTCAGGTCGTCGGTCTTCTTGTCTTCCTGCGCGATCGCCGCGCCGGCCGACAGGGCAATCAGGACGAGCGCGGTGCACCAGCTGACTTTCAAGGCGGCGGCTCGCATGGGTCGTGACAGGCTTATGACGATTACGATTCACGCAAGCATCAGAACATCCGCACCGCCGCGATGCAACGCGAAATCGGGGAACTCCATGCTAATCTTCATGGTGAGGAGCGTCTTCGCGCGTCTCGAACCATGAGAGAATAAAGCGAGCATCCTTCGAGACGCGCGCAAGTGCGGGCTCCTCAGGATGAGGACGTTACTCTAAAACTCTTCCGGACAGGGATCGACGATCTTCCACATGTCCGGGCCGTTCTTGATTTTCTTCATCTCGGGCGTTAGCCCGCCATTGTGGCGGATCCAGTCCTTTACCGGCTCGGAATAATAGGACATCAGCTGCTCCGTCCCTTCGGCGCTGTTGATCTTGATGCCGAAGGTGAAGGCCTTGTCGTAATAGGCCTGGTGGAAACCGAGGCTGGCGCGCGGCGTGACGCATATCTTGTTCGGCGGCACGATGCCGAACACCAGCGTGCATGCCGAATTGCAGATGCCATCGATGATGACGCGCTCGTGGCGGTCGCGGATGCGCTCGTATTTCGCTTTGTATTCCAGCATATAGCCGCCATGATCGCGCGTGATATGCAGATCGGCCCTCGCGGGAGTCATGGCCAGCGATGAAAGTAATGGCAGAAGCAGAACGAGAGGCTTGATACGCATACTGGAACCGGAACCATCCTTTTGGGAAGCAACAGCGTGCGCGACTCTGGCCTCACTGTGTTTGAATTCCGTTAAGCATCGGCGTCTGGCCAAAATTCGGCAGAACGCCGGTCTCGTTCGCCTCAATCATGAGGGCGCGACCGCTCGATGGTCACGTCGGATATGGAACAGCCGGCCCGCAAAAGTGTTTTCTCAACATATTTTGGAAAATCGCAATGAACAGGATCAAGCTTTTTTCAACGGCGGCCATCGTTCTCGCGGCGGTAACGGCGGCGCCGCTGACCGCGGATGCGCGGACCCATATTGTGGTTTATCGCACCACCTGCTCGGCATCAGCTATCTTCACAATTACGGACCGGGACCGCTTCCCGGCACCTATACCTATTACGACGGCTCGACCGCGGGCTATTGCGCGCAGAGTGCGGCGGCCTATCGCGGCCAGGATGGCCGAAGGCATCCCTGTAACTGATGCGGGTGATTCGCGGCTGGACGCTGGCGCGCTCGGAGAGATTTCGAACTCCCGACCCTCGGATTCGAAGTCCGATGCTCTATCCAGCTGAGCTACGAGCGCGTGCGGTTCCGCTTAGCAGAGCCGGCCGCGCAGGGCTACGGGGCGTCCTGGAATAAATCAGCGCCGGCGTTACCGCCACGCAAAGAAATCGAAACCCGGAAGTTGCGCGCTTGCCATGGAAGGTTGGCGCTCCGTCGCGGGGTGGCGGTGAATCCTGGCGACGCGCTGCTTGCGTACTACATTATGTTGCAGCTTTTTCGGCTCAGGCGATTGCACCTGTTGCGCTTGTTGCACCTGGGCATACGCTTCCATGGGCGCCGTCGTGGTGTCGATATCCGCAACCGCTTTTGGCGCGACCGCGGCGAGCTGGGGCAGCGTAGCCGGCGCTGAGATCGTCGGTTGACTGGTATCCATTACGATGCGCTCCGGCCATCGCTGGTCGGACTGAATGCGCACCGTCGGCCGCTCCGCGCTGGCAGCTGGAGCCATTCGCTACGATTTCCTTCGGAGAATAGGCGTCGGAAATGAATATAAGTGCGAGCAGCGCCGCTCCGGCGAAGAAAAAGTACCGCACCCAAGGCATGTTCTATTCCGATCCGTTTCCACGCGGCGAATTTCCAGTTGCGTAACCGCAGATGACGCGATTAGTTCCTGTTCCACGTGGTAAGCCGAACTCTAACGCTACGTTTGTCTCTGCATAGTCAGTTGCCTTATCGGCAAGTTGTGGATTTGCGAGACTTAAATTTTCGAGACTTACTTTTTCAGACTTGGATTTGTATGAGCACGGCCGCTAAACGTTCAATGCGCGCAATGCCGTTCACGAAAACGGGAGGATGAGATGCCTGCAGTCACCTGGGACCACGTTCATCTGCGCAGCCCCGATCCCGAAGCCACCGCGGCCTGGCTTGCCGACATTCTCGGCGGCGTCATCATCCGGGGGCCGGGCCGGATCGACGTCAAACTCGGCGGCGCCAACATCTTCATCGCGCCGGTCGCCCCGGGGGACGGCGTCAATAACCCCCCCGTGACGCCCTATCAGGGGCTCGATCATTTCGGCTTGGCGGTAAGAGACATCGACGCAGTCGCAGCCGAGATCAAGGCAAAAGGGGTCGAGTTCACGAAAGAGCCGTTCACCATCCGGCCGGGGGTGCGGATATGCTTCATCCGCGGACCGCAGGGCATCTCGATCGAATTGCTAGAGCGCGACAAGAAGTACATGTGACGCTGCCGCCCGCCGAAATCGGTCGATCACAGTCGTTAAAAACTGCGCAAAATTTGAAGCCTATTCCCGCCGGCGCCAAAGCGCCGCGTTGACGCTACACCCTCGGATTTGTCATAGTAGGCGTGGGTGCTGCGCGATCAGGGACGGTCGCGTCTGGATTTCCATGAAGAACGGCCTGTATTCCATTCATGTCGGCCTGCTCGACGGGCGCTCGGGCAAGGGCAGCGGCGTGATTGTTTTTCGGGACGGCCAGATTTTCGGCGGCGACGCCTACCTGTACTATACCGGCAGCTATTCGGTGAAGGATGACACCTTCAAGGGCGAAGTCCTGGTGCAGCATCACACCCGCAGTCCGGAGGTGAACCCCTTGTTCGGCGGGCCGAATCCGGTCGGCATCGGCGTCACCGGCACCTTCACCGACACCGAGGCAGCCATGAACGGAACAGCCCTGGTGGGGAAAGCCAGCGTGATCTTCAGGGCGACGATGCGGTTGCTGGAAGGGATGGACTAAAGCGCAGTCATTCCGCCGCCTGCTCCAGCGGCGCCACGCGCGGCAACAGGATCTGTATGCGCGTGCCCTGCCCGGCTCCGAGTTCGAGGTCGAGCCGCCCGCCAAGGCGATTGGTCACGATGTTGTAAACGATATGCAGGCCAAGGCCGGTGCCACCCTGATTGCGCCGCGTGGTGAAGAACGGATCAAAGGCCCGCCGTCTCACATCGAGACTCATGCCAATTCCGTCATCGGAAAACAGGATCTCGACGTCATCCTTGCCGGACGCCCGGACCGCAATGTCCACGGTGCCCGCCCTGCCGTTTGGAAAGGCATGCGCGACCGCATTCAGGAACAGATTGGTGAGCACCTGTCCGTATGGCCCGGGATAAGAATTCATCGCGAGATTGGGCGCGCAGTCGACGTTGAGCGTCAGATTGTGTTTTCGCAAACCCGGCCGCAGGCTCATCACTACCTGCTCGGTCAAATCGCCGAGGTCGAAAGTGCGCTGGTCCGAATAGTTGCGGTCGACCGCCACCTGCTTGAACGATTGAATGAGTTCGGCCGCGCGGTTGAGATTGGCCACCAGTTGCGCGGAAGCATCGCGGCTGGTCTCGAGAAACTCATTGAGACTGGAGCGCTTCAGATCGCCGCGCGCGACTTCCGCGGCGAACAGCGCGCTCTTACGCTCGAGCGATGACGCGACTGTCAGGCCGATGCCCACGGGATTGTTGACTTCGTGGGCGACGCCCGCGACCAGCCGTCCGAGTGCGGCCAGCTTTTCCGCCTCGATGAGCGAGTTCTGGGTTTCGCGCAGGTTGCGCAGCGCCGCTTCGGCGGAATCCTTGGCCTTGCGCATTTCGAATTCGCCGCGCTTGCGTTCGCCGATATCGAGCGCGACGGTGACGATATGCTCGATCTCGCCATCCGCGTCGTGCAGCGGCAGCTTGTTGACGATCCAGTGCCGCATGACGCCGGAAGCGTCGATGTATTCCTCCTCGTAAAAGCCCAGTTCGTTGCCCGCTTCCAGCACCCGCCGGTCATTCACGTCGGTCTTCTCCGCGCCGTAGCGCGACATCAGGTCGCTGGTCGTGCGCCCGATCGCATCCACGGGCTCGATTCCGAAAATCCCGGCCATGTAGCGATTCATCAGAATGTAGCGAAGCTTCCTGTCCTTGACGTTGATGACGGCCGGGACGGTATCGATCACCTCCTGCAGCAGCCGCCGGCTTTCTGCCACTGCATCTTCGGCGCGTTTCTGGTCGGTGATGTCGCGGACCGTGCCTTCGTAGCGGACCACCGCGCCGTTATCGTCACGCACTGTCGTGGCGCTGTCGGAAAGCCAGAGAATGCCGCCGTCGCGCTGGCGCACCTGATATTCGAAGTCGTGGACCGTCCCGTCGCGCGCCATGATCAGTTCATACTCGGCGCGCGCCGCCGGATGCACGTAGATGGTATGCGCGAGGTCGGTGACTCCACGAATGAGGTCGGCAGGCGTGTCGTAGCCCATCATTCGCGCCAGCGCGGGATTGGCGTTGAGCAACGCGCCGCCCGGCGTCGTCACGTAAATGCCGTCGACGGAGTCTTCGAACAGCTTGCGGTAACTTTCCTCGGCCAGGCGCTGTTCGCCCAGGGCGCGAACCGCCGCCTCCCGCGCGGCATCCGCATCGACCAGCGTGCGGCGAAACACTTCCGCAGCGCGTGCGATGTCACCGATCTCATTATTCACATCGGTGGCCGGGATCGAAGCATGTTTGTCCCCGCCGGCCAGCGCGCGAATTGAGGCGGCAATGGAGGCAAGCGGACGCACGGTCTTGCGCACCACGAACACTGCGGCGAACAACCCGATCAGGAGACCCATGGCGCCCAGAAAAATACTTTGCCACTTTGCTTCCGTTAGCGTCTTGGCGAAATCGTCGGAAAGGATATGACCCTGGCGCGTGCTGGTCTCGCGCAGCTTTTCGGTCACCTGCCCGATCAGTCGTCCTTCGGCGCCCAATACATCCTTGTCGAGACCGGCGATCTGATCTTCGGTGCTTGATATTGCGACAATTCCATTGGCGTAGGCGTCAACCGCGGCGCGAAGCGCCGGCTCATTCGCCAGCGTCCGCATGCGCTGCGCGGCCTCCGCGACTTCCGTGGGATTGTGCGCGAGCAACGCGGCGGCGATCTGGTTTTGTGCCCGGAACAGGCTGCGGGCGGTCATGCGGTCGGGCACATCGGCGATTGCCGATTCGAACTTGTCCCGCAGCGGCGGCAATGCGGCGGTTAGTTCCGACGCGCCGCGCGATCAGCGTGGTGACCCGCTCGAAACCTTCGCGGTAGCTCGCGAGCCGCGCCGTCACGCCGTCGATCATGCCCTGCTGTTCGGGCGCGAGCTTGAGCCGCGTCTCCTTGAGGAGTTCTGCCAGCGATGACGCGGCATTCCACGACGCGGTCGGTTCGTGCGCCCGGGATCGGTGACGAAATCCCGCGCGGCAAGCCGCAATTCGTTCATCCGTCTGTCGATCTCTTCGGCCAGATCGCCGACGCTCTGCAGCCGTTGCAATTCGGCGAAGGTCGAATCGATGTGGCGGATCGCAACCACGCTGGCGATGCTGGTCATCAAGGTCATCGCCAGCACGAGCAGGAAGCTGCCAAAGGTCAACTGACCGATCGAGAGCGAGAACGACCGTAGCCGTCGCGGAATTTCGTCGAATACGGATGGCATGATGATCGGGGCCGGACTCCAGACGCCGGATATATACGACGTATTCTATTCGAAGGGGAACATCCGCGCGACCGCCGAGCGCCGTTAGCTTACTACCGCCCCGACCTCGAATACGTCGCCGTCATAGCCCGCTTCCAAGGGGATGCGTAGCTGGCGGCCGCCATTGAGCCTTGTCATGACAGGCATCACCGTCACGATCGCCTTGCCGCTGGCGTCATCGAGCGCGGCTTTCACCGTCGCGTGCTTGCCGAGCCTGATCAGGTTGCGCGTGGTCGGAAACGGCAGCTTAAAGCGCCCGCTCTCGCCGCCCTCCAGCGCCTCGCGCGGCGACACCCAGATCGAGTCGGTCGAATTCCTTGCCATCGTGCGCGCCGATATGTTCGTGCGGCGCGGCGGCGAGGAAGAACCAGGTGTCGAAGCGCTTCGGCATCCCCTCCGGCGTGATCCAGTGCGCGTAGGGCACCAGCAGATCGAGCGCCAGCACCAGCTCGTGATCGCTGAGAATCTCGGCGAATGTAATCTTGCTTTCGCAAAGCGCGGCGCGATGCGCGGCGCCGATCTCGCCTGCGCGCTTGGCGTCGATCAAATCGTTTCGATCCGCGCGGCCGCGCCAGCAGGATGCCGCTTTCCTCGAACGTCTCGCGAATCGCGGCGATGCGGAAATTCAAGCCTCGCTGTCGAGCCCTCGCCGCCTGCGTGCAGTTCAGGCTTTGCGGCGATGTCCTTGTCGCCGGCATCGACGCTGCCGCCGGGAAACACCAGCGCGCCGGAATTGAAATCGATCTCATAGTGGCGCACCATCATGAAGACTTCGATTTCGCTTCGCGCTCGCGGAATGTCGCGCAGCAACAGGATGGTGGACGCGGGACGCGGCGGTTTGACGGCTTCGATGGGCATCGGCTTAACCTGCCGCGCTGGATGCTGCGATTGCAGGTTGGCGCGCTTGTCGACCCGCGCCACCCGCGACAAGCAGATAATCCACCTCGGCTTTCGCGGTAGCGGTGATCGCGGCGCCCGGCTTGCGCTGCGCGCTCGAAGCAATCACGCCGCGCTTCTGCAGCACGTATTTGCGCACCGCCAGCCCCGCGCCGGGCTGCTGCTCGTAACGGATCAGCGGCAGATGCGCGTCGAACAGATCGTGCGCGGCGTCGCGCTTGCCGGCCTTCGACAATTTCACCACGTCGATCAGCAATTCCGGAAAGGCGTAGCCGGTCATCGCGCCGTCGGCGCCGCGCTCCATCTCGAAATCGAGGAACAGCCCGCCATTGCCGGTCAGGATCGACAGCGGCCGCAGCGAGCCGTCCTTCTGAAAACCGCGCAGCGCCGAAATCTTTTCCAGGCCCGGCCAGTCCTCATGCTTGAGCATCACGCAGGATTTCGAGTCCATCACGATCTTGCGGATCACCGCCGGCGTCATCACCACTGTAGCGTCAGCGGATAATCCTGCAGCACCCAGGGAATGTCGTCGCCGATGGCCTCCTCGGCCTGCTTGAAATAGCCGGTGATCTGGTCGTCGGTGCGCAGATGCGGCGGCGGCGCGATCATGACGCCGGCAGCGCCGGCGTCCATCGAGTTCCGCGCCAGCGAGCGCATCGCGGCAAATCCCGGCGCGGAGACGCCGACGATGATCTGCATGTTCTTGGCGCGCTTGACGAAGCGCGTCGCGACCTGCTCGGCTTCGGAGGCTTCGAGCTTCGGCGCCTCGCCCAAGAATGCCGAGCACGGTGACGCCGTCGCAGCCGACCTCGGCGTAGAAATCGGTCAGCCGGTCGATCGATTTCTCGTCGATGCGGCCGTCGTCGTGGAACGGCGTCGGCGCGATGGCGAAGGTGCCGGCGGCCTTGTGGGTGAGTTTCATGGTGTGCCTCATGCTTCGTCATTCCGGGATGCGTCAGCGCGACGGAATCCAGATTCCCGTGGTATGGTTCCGGGCTCATGCTTCGCACGCCCCGGAATGACGAAGCTCAAAACCGCCGCGCGCCCATCTTGATCTCTTCCTCGGAGAAGAAAATCTCCCTGGCGTGCTCGACGATATCCTGCGCCTTCCAGCCGGCTTGCGGCGGTTTCCAGCCCGCCTTTTCCATCATCCGCATTTCGCGCACGCCGCGCGGGCCGGAAACGCCCAGCATCTTGCCGGTCTGGTCGCCCGACAGATCGCTGACCATGTATAGCACCGCCGGCGCGATGCCGTCAGGGCCCAGCGCCATGCCGGGATTTTCGATATAGCGCGGCAGATCGGCGGTCATGCGGGTCAGCGCGCCCGGCGCCAGGGTCCAGATGCCGGATGTTGTATTTGCGGCCCTCGATCGCCAGCACGTTCGACAGGCCCCAGATGCCGCCCTTGGCCGCGCCGTAATTGGTCTGGCCGAAATTGCCGATCAGGCCCGAGGTCGACGACGTGTTGACGATGACGCCGCCGCCATTCTCGCGCATCCAGCGGAACACCGGCTGCGTCACGCAGAACGTGCCCTTGAGATGCACCTTGAGCACCTTGTCCCAGGCGGCTTCGGTGGCCTTGGCAAAGGTCTGGTCGAGCAGGATGCCGGCATTGTTGACGAGAATGTCGGCGCGGCCGAAATGCTTGATGGCGTCGTCGAACACCGACTGGCCGCCGGCCATGGTGGAGATGTCGGCGCCGTTGGCGACCGCGCGGCCGCCTTCGGCCTTGATCGCATCGACCACCTTCTGCGCCATCGACTTGTCGCCGCCGCTGCCGTCGCGCGGCCCGCCGAGATCGTTGACCACGACCGCCGCGCCCTCGCGCGCGAACAGTTTTGCGTAGGCCTCGCCGAGCCCGCCGCCCGCGCCGGTGATGATCGCGACCTTGCCGTCGAGCAGTCCCATGGTGTCTCTCTCCTAGTGTCACCCAGCACCGTCTTGCCGCTCTTGATCACGGTGACGTTGCGCGACTTCACCTTGGCCTCGAACGAAATCACGTTGCCGTCCTTCCACATCTCCATCGTCACGGTCTCGCCGGGATAGACCGGCGACGAGAACCGCGCGACGTGCTGCCTGAAGGCGCCGGGATCGTAATCGGCATAGGTCTGCAGCACGCCGCGGCAGGTGATGCCGTAGGTGCACATGCCGTGCAGGATCGGCTTCGGGAAAGCCGGCGCGCTTGGCGAATTCGGGATCGCTGTGCAGCGGATTGCGGTCGCCGCACAGCCGGTAGACCAGCGCCTGGTCCCGGCGCGGTCGAAATATCGACGGAGCGGTCGGGCGCGCGCGTCGGCACCTTGTGCGGCTCGGGCTGGCCTTCGGACGGGCCGCCGAAACCGCCGTCGCCGCGCGCGAACCGCGACGCCACCAGCGTCGCCAGCTCCTCGCCCTTGTCGTTCCGCAGCACGGTCTTGTGCAGGATCACCGCGCCCTTGTCCTTGCCCTTGTCGAACACCGACGAGAACGCTGGAATTCGGCGGTGATATGGGCGGCGACCGGAAACGGCCGGTGGAAGGTGATGTCGCGCTCGCCGTCGACCACCATCACGCGGTTGAGATTCATCTCGCCGGGACCGGCGCCCCACGCCGCGACCGACGCAAATGTCGGCACGACCTTCAGCGTCGCGCGGCACGGCAGTGCCCTCATTGACGAACGCCAGTTCTTTCTCGTCCATCGGGTCGGCGCCCATGCCGATGCCGACGGCGTAGAGCATCACCTCGCGGTCGGTGTAGGCGTATTTCTGGCCGAGGTTTTTCAGGCCCATCAGGTCGTTCGTAGTTGATCGGCATTGGCGTTTCTCCCATTATTCTTGCGGCGCTGTTGTCACCCTCCCCTCGAGGGGAGGGTCGACGCGCAATGAAATGAGCGGCGGGGTGGGGCGATTTTCCGTGATGTGCACCCCACCCCTTCGCATCTTGCTGCGCTCGATGCTGCCGACCCTCCCCCTCAGGAGAGGGTAAGACCTCACACCGCCGTAAAGAACGGCAGCGGCGCGCCGTCGGTCGGCTTGAACACCACCTTCACCTTCTGGCCGATCTTCAGCTTGTCCATGTCGCAGTCGACGAAATTGGTCAGCAGCGACGGGCCTTCCTTCAGCGTGACGTAGCCGATCGCGTAAGGCCCGGTCGCGGATTTGCGCATCAGGCTGAACGTATAGATCTCGCCCTCGCCCGAGCTCTCCTCCCACACCGTCTTGTCGGAGAAACAGAACGGGCACATCGAGCGCGGAAAATAATGCGGCTCGCCGCAAGCGGTGCAGCGCTTGATCAGGAACTTGCCTTGTGCGGCGGCGTCCCAGAACGGCTTGGTCTCCGGATTGCCCTCGCGGCGCCGGATATTTCGCTTTTTCTTTTTCGGCCATCACACGCGCTCCAGAATGCAGGTCGAGGCGGCGTGGCGAACGCCGAGCAAGCCGCCGGTGCCGTGCGCCAGCGCCAGATCGCAGTTCGGCACCTGCACCTTCGGATGCGCCTCGCCGCGCAATTGCCGCACCGCTTCGATGATCTTGGTCATGCCGCCGCGATTGACGGGATGATTGTTGCAAAGCCCGCCGCCGTCGGTGTTGAACGGCAGCTTGCCGACGCCGGAAATCAGATTGCCGTCGGCGACGAACTTGCCGCCCTCGCCTTTCTTGCAGAAGCCGATGTCCTCGAGCTGCATCAGCACGGTGATGGTGAAGCTGTCGTAGATCGAGGCGTATTTGATGTCCTTCGGCGTCACGCCGCGCTTCGGCGAACGCCGGCGGCGCCGACCACACGCCGGCGGAATAGGTCAGATCGAGATCCTTGCCGCCGCGCGGGCCTTTCAGCGCCTCGCCCTGCCCGATCAGCCGCACCAGCGGCTTCTTCAGGCTGCGCGCGATCTCCTCCGTGGTGACGATGAGCGCGCCGCCGCCATCGGTGACGACGCAGCAATCCATCCGATGCAGCGGATCGGAGATCATCGGCGAGTTGAGCACGTCCTCGACGGTGACGACGTCGCGCAGCATCGCGTGCTCGTTGTATTGCGCGTGATGCGACGCCGCGACCTTGATCCAGGCGAGCTGCTCGCTGGTGGTGCCGTAATCGTGCATGTGGCGCATCGCGCACATGCCGTAGATGTTGTGCGTGGTGGCGTTATACGCGGCCTCGAAATCGGCTTCGGCGCCGACGGCGCGCGGCGGCATCGGCCCGGTGCGCGGCTTGCCCGCCAGCGTGATCAGCGCGATCGAGCATCGCCCGGCGGCGATGGCTTCCGCGGCATGGCCGAGATGGATCAGATAGGAGCAGCCGCCGGTGTCGGTGGAGTCGAGATGGCGGACCTTCAGGCCCATGTAGTCGGCCATCGCCATGACGCCGCCCGGCGCATCGCCGGCGCAGAAATAGCCGTCGATATCGGCCTTGGTCAGCCCGGCATCTTCCAGCGCGCCCTTGGCGACTTCGGCGTGGAGCTGTGCGGTGGATTTGTCGGGTGCGTGCCGGGTCGGGTGCTCATAGATCCCGGCGAGGTAGGCTTTTCCTCGGATACTCAATACGTCTCTCCGCTGGCGGTTTCTTTTACGTTTCTTCCCAGCGGTTTTGTGGCCTGTCGGGAGCAGGCTTGGCAAGCGTCGAGCGATGCGAGCGTACGCATTGCGTCTCGAGGTGCGCACACTCGCTCGCCTGCGAGGACCGGCTGTTCGCGGTTGCGGCTCTCGAACGGAGGCCGTCGGGTGCTCGCCGAGACGCGAGCCGACGCATGCGCGCTCGCCTCAGCATGAGGCTAAGAAAAGCTGTTACTCCGCCGCGAGCTGCCGTGGCACCGGGCGGCGGATTGGCGAGGTCGGCCGCCAGTTGCGCGTAGCGCGCCTTGGCGTCCTGCACCGATTTTTCCTTGACCGGCCCGTAGCCGCGAATGCGATCCGGCAGCGACAGCAATTCGACCGCGGTGTCGATGCGTCTGCGGCGACAGCTTTTCGAGCACGGTCGCCACGTCCTTTTCGTAACCGGCGATCAGGTTGCGCTCGAGTTTGCGGTCCGGGCTGCCGGCGAAGGGATCGAACACCGTGCCGCGCAGGCCCTTCATCTTCGCCAGCATCCGGAACGCCGTCATCATCCACGGGCCGAACTGCCGCTTGCGCGGCCGCCCCATGCGCATCGACGCCACCGCCCATAATCGGCGGCGCCAGATTGAAGCTGTATTTGAAATCGCCTTCGAACTGCTCCTTGAGCTGCTTTTCAAACCGGCCGTCGGTATAAAGCCGCGCGACCTCATACTCGTCCTTGTAGGCGAGCAGCTTGGCGTAGCTTACCGCCGCCGCGCGGGTGAGACCCTCGCCGTATTCGTCCGACGAGGCGGCCCTGACCTTCTCGACCAACGCGCGGTAACGCTGCGCGAGCTCCGCGTCCTGGTAATCGGTCAGAAGTGCGCTGCGGTGCGCGATGATCTCGTCAAGCGACATCTCATCCAGCACCTTCACCGGCACGGCGTCGTCATGGCCCTTCATCATCGACGCGAGTTTCGCGGGATCGGCCGCGGCGAGGCGTCCCAGCCGGAACGCCTGCGTGTTCATCTTGACGGCGACGGCGTTGAGCTCGATCGCCTGCTCGATCGCGGCAGCCGACAGCGGCAACAAGCCACGCTGATAGGCATAACCCATCATCATCATGTTGGTGGCGATGGCGTCGCCGAGCAGCGCTTCGGCGGGCGTGGTGAAATCGAAGAACGAGGAATCCTGGTGCAGCGCGCGTTCGAGAACGTGACTGACCTTGCGATCCTGAAAATCGAAGTCGCGGTTGAGGATGAAATCCGCGATCGGAATGAGATGCGTGTTGATGACGCCGTGGGTGCGGCCGGTTTCGCACAGCGTGATGGTGTCCTTGGCGACCGCCACCACTTCGTCGGCGGCGATCACCAGATCGGCGGTGCCGGTGACGATGCGCGACGAAGTGACATCGGCGGGATTTTCCGACAGCCGGACATGGCTCAGCACCGCGCCGCCCTTTTGCGCCAGGCCCGACATGTCGAGGATCATGCTGGCCTTGCCTTCGATATGCGCGGCCATGCCGAGCAGCGCGCCGATGGTCAGCACGCCGGTGCCGCCGACGCCGCCGACCGCGACGTTGTAGGGCCGGTCGAGCGATGGACGCGACGCTGGCTCCGGCAGATCCCTCGATCGGGCCGAGATCGGCCGGCGCGCGGCGGCGCGGCTTGCCGCCATCGACGGTGACAAAGGACGGGCAAAAGCCCTTGAGGCAGGAATAGTCCTTGTTGCAGCTGGACTGGTTGATGGTGCGCTTGCGGCCCATCGCGGTTTCCAGCGGCTCGACGGAAATGCAGTTCGACTGCACCGAGCAATCGCCGCAGCCTTCGCACACCGCGGGATTGATGATGACGCGGCGCTGCGGATCTTCCATCGTGCCGCGCTTGCGGCGGCGGCGTTTTTCGGCGGCGCAGGTCTGCACGAATACGATCGCGGAGGCGCCTTTCACCTCGCGGCACTTCTTCATCACGTCGTCGAGTTCGTCGCGGTGCGCGGTCTTGGTGCCCGGCGCGATATCGGCTGCGGGATAGGCGTCCGGATTTTCCGACACCAGATAAATCTCGCGGATGCCTTCTGAGTGCAGCTGGAACGTGACCTGCTGCGGCGACAGATCGCCATCGACATGCTGGCCGCCGGTCATTGCGGTCGCGTCGTTGTAGAGAATTTTGTAGGTGATGTTGGCGCCCGACGCGACCGCCTGACGGATCGCGAGACTGCCGGAATGGAAATACGTGCCGTCGCCGAGATTGGCGAACACGTGCTTCTCGTCGGTGAACGGCGCGATGCCGACCCACGGCACGCCCTCGCCGCCCATGTGGGTGAAGGTTTCGGTGTTGCGGTCCATCCAGATCGACATGAAATGGCAGCCGATGCCGGCGAACGCGCGGCTGCCCTGCGGCACCTTGGTCGAGGTGTTGTGCGGACAGCCCGAGCAGAAATACGGCGTGCGTGTAACCGGCGCCACCGGCTGCATCTGGCTCGCCTCGCGGCCATTGAACCAGTCGGCCTTGGCGCGCAGCATTTCCGCTATTTCGGGATTGAGGTTGAGCCGCAGCAGCCGTTCGGTCAGCGAGCTTGCGAGCGAGGAGACGCTGAGTTCGTCCGAGAATGGCAGGAAGCGCTTGTCGTGATCGTCCATCTTGCCGATGATGCGGGGGCGCACGTCGTCACGCCAGTTGAACAACTCCTGCTTGACCTGATTTTCGACGATCTCGCGGCGCTCTTCGACGATCAGGATTTCCTCGAGCCCGATGGCAAAATTGCGCACGCCTTCCGGCTCCAGCGGCCACGGCATCCCGATCTTGTAGAGCCGCAGGCCGATCTTGGCGGCGACCTCGTCGGTGATGCCGAGTTCGCGCAGCGCCTGACGGATGTCCTCGTAGCTCTTGCCGGATGCCATGATGCCAAAGCGCGCATTCGGCGAATCCATGGTGATGCGGTTGACCTTGTTGGCGCGCGCAAAGGCGACCGCGGCAAAGCCCTTGTAGTCCTGCAAGCGGCGATCCTGATCGTAGGAGGCGTCGGGCCAGCGCAGATTGAGGCCGCCCGGCGGCATCTCGAAATCGGTGGGAATGATGAAAGGCTTCATCTCGTCGGTGAGATCGATCTCCGCCGTGGTTTCCACGGTTTCGGTGATCACCTTCATGCCGACCCAGCAGCCGGAATAGCGCGACATCGCGATGCCGAGCAGCCCCATCTCGATCATCTCGTGGATCGATGACGGATAAAGATACGGCATCAGCGCGGAGATGAAGGCGTGGTCGGACTGATGCCGCACCGTGGAGGATTTCGCGCCGTGATCGTCGCCGGCGATGCAAAGCACGCCGCCGTTTTTCGCCGAGCCCGCCGAATTGCCATGCCGGAAAACGTCGCCGCAGCGGTCGACGCCCGGGCCTTTGCCGTACCAGATGCCGACCACGCCATCGTGCCGCGCGCCGGGCGAGAGATTGAGCTGCTGCGATCCCCAGATCGCGGTGGCGGCGAGATCCTCGTTCACGCCGGGCTGGAATTTGATGTCGTATTGCTCAAGGTGTTTGCGCGCGGCGAACAATTGCTGGTCGTAGCCGCCGAGCGGCGAACCGCGATAGCCCGAGATGAAGCCCGCGGTGTTGAGGCCCGCGGCGCGGTCGCGCCTGATCTGCGCCATCGGCAGCCGAACCAGCGCCTGTATCCCGGTCATGAAGACGTGGCCGGAGCCTTGGGTGTATTTCTGATCGAGGCTGATCGGACCCTGGTTGATTCCCATTCCACCCTCTTCAAGCGGCAGCGGCCTGAGCCGCGCGGCGCTTTTACGTAGTCATCGTTACTGGTTAGAACCACTCTATGTCGGTTTGCGAGCCTAACACACCATAAATCTCGGCAATGGAGCCCCGCGCGGGGAGAACGCAACTTGATTCGAAATGCGGCCCCTTGACTTGCGTGTTATGTCCGGCTTATTCGACGGCGAAACGGCGTGACCTTACCGTGTGTCCCGGCGCGCTGGAGAGGACATGACTTGTCGCCACGCAGCAACGCAGATCGATTTCGTTGCCGCGTTATTGTGCAGTGCATTCATTGGACCGGCGCAAGCCGACCAAAACTCCGAGGACATCATTGCCCGCGGCAAGGCGCTGACCGACGCCGGCGATTGCTACAGTTGCCATACCGCCGATCCGGCAAAGCCGTTCGCCGGCGGCAAGCGCATCGATACGCCCTTCGGCGCCATCTATTCGCCGAACCTGACGCCGGACCGCGAGACCGGGATTGGGCATGTGGAACGAGCGGGATTTCACCCGTGCCCTGCACGAGGGCATAGCGCCCGACGGCTCGCGCTATTATCCGGCGTTTCCCTATCCGAGCTTCACAAAGCTGGCGCGCGACGACATGCTCGCCATCTGGGCCTATCTCGCGACGCTGACTCCGGTACGCAACGAGCCACCGGCGCCGCAACTGCGCTGGCCGCTGAACTATCGCGTGCTGATGCGCGGCTGGAACTGGCTTTTTTTCCGGCCGGGCGTCTTCGAGCCCGATCAGAACAAAAGCACCGAGTGGAATCGCGGCGCGTATCTTGTCGAAGGCGCCGCACATTGCGGCGCGTGCCATACGCCGAAAAACATGCTGGGCGCGGACAAACGCGATCGATTGTATGGCGGAGGCCTGATCGATGGCTGGTTCGCGCCGAGGCTCGACGGCGCGCAACGAAGCGGGCTCAAATCGTGGAGCGTCGAGGATATCGCCGAGTATCTGCAGAGCGGCCGCAACGGCCACAGCAATGCCGGCGGTCCGATGGCGGAAGTCGTAGCCAATTCCACCTCGAAGATGAGCGACGCCGACGTGCGCGCGATGGCGGTGTATCTCAAGGACCTTGCGGCTGGCGCGCCGGAGCCCGAGGTTTCTCCGCCGTCGGCGGCGCAGATGGACGATGGCGCCCGGGTTTACAAAGGCGCGTGCATCGCCTGCCACGAGGCCGACGGCGCCGGCGCGCCGCGCATTTATCCGCCGCTGCCCGGAAACGCCAATCTGCAGTCCGCCGATCCCTCCAGCACGCTGCGGATTATCCTCGATGGCGCCGAGACCATGACCACGGCGCGCGCGCCTAATACGGGGTCGATGCCGGCCTATGCAGCAAAGCTTTCAGATCGGGAAATCGCCGATGTCGCCACCTATGTCCGCAATTCCTGGGGCAATATCGCACCGGCGGTGACGCCGGATCAGGTGGCAAAGGCGCGGAAGTAGAGCGTCATGCCCGTTATACGGGCGATTGCCTCAGAATGCTGTGGAACCCCGGGGTAATTTCGGGAACCCCCGCGAATTTCAAGGGTTGGTAAGGTTGCACAAGGAGGTGCCATTATGGCCTACCAACCCAATCCCAACGATCCCTTTCAGCCCAATCTGTCTGACGAGCAAATTAATCGACAGAAACGGCTAGACAACGAAATGCAGGTGGATCCGGAACTCGCGGAAGGCCCCGCCAGCAACGGACGTATCGCCATGTACGCGCTAGCGGCTGCGCTTGTCCTTGGCGCGGTGTTCTATGGACTGAACAATACGTCGATGAATCCCGCTGGCACCGGCCAGACCGCGACCGGTCCGGCAAATCAGACCACGGCGCAGACTTCGCCGCCACAGGCTCCAGCGGGCATGCGCGACGTGACGCCGCGTAACAACACCGCGCCCGGCACGACAGTGGGCGCCGCCCCCGCAGCGCCCGTAGCGCCGCCGAAGGCCGGCCCGACCGGCACCGAAGTGGATCGCTCGGGCAGCCCGACTCCTGAGCCGACAACCAAGTAACGTCTGTTAAGTAACTCTGTTCGGATAAACATAAAACGCAGCGAGCTCCGCTCGCTGCGTTTTCGTTTGCGCGCTTTCGAAGCACGATATGAGCTCCGGAGATTTATTCTAGCTGGTGAACATCTTGTTCAACTCGCCGCCTGGATGCCCGGTGCCCAGTCCATCGAACGTCCCCTGCTCCGCGATCTCCCGCGCCACTTTAAGAAAACCGCCCCACGCCACGCGTGCCAGTGAGCCGCCGACGCTGATGCGGCGAACGCCGAGATCGGCGGCTTCCGCTGCCGTCATGAAGGGTGCACCGATCAGCAGATTGACGGGCTTCGGGTGCACCGCCTTCACCACCGCCGCGACCTGCTCTTTTGTTTTGATGCCCGGCGCATAAAGGCAATCCGCGCCAGCTTCGGCGTAAGCAGTCAGACGATCGATCACCATCGCCAGGTCGGGCTGTCCCACCAGAAACCCTTCGCACCGTCCGGTCAGGAGCACGCCGCTCTTGTCGGCATCGATCGCGGCACGCGCAGCTTTGATGCGCTCGACGGCGAACGCGCGTTCGTAAAGCGGTTTATCCTTATCGCCGGTAGAGTCCTCGATCGAAAGACCGGCGACGCCGGTTGCCACCGCGCGTGCCACATGGGCTGCGACCTTTTCCGGCTTGTGCGCGAAACCACCCTCGAAATCGGCATTGACCGGCAGATCGACCGCGCCGCAGAGCGCGGTCAAATGCGTCAGCACATCCTCGAGCGTGACGCGGTTGTCGGATTTTCCGATCGACCACGCAAAACCGGCGCTGGTCGACGCGAGGGCCTTGAACCCTGATTGCGCAAGCGCGCGTGCACTTCCGACATCCCAGGGATTCGGCATGACGAAACAGCCCTGCTCGTGCATCTTGCGAAATGTGGCGCGCTTGTCTGCGGTCGATACAGCCATCGGTTTTTCCTCTCCGTTGCTCGCTCTTGCACGCAAGAATAAGCGGCGCATTACGGAATGCGCCAGTGCGCAGGCTACGCCTCGACCTTGCGCAGGAAGGTGCGGTCCTCCGCCAGGATGAATTTATGCTCCTCGGCGAAATTGAAATTCGCCATGCCTTCGTCGTCGGCGCGCAGCCGCGCGCGATAATGTTCGTAATCGGCCAGGCCGGCAAACGAGATCAGCGCGAATGCGATGTTGTTGGTGCCTTCGTGCGGCATCCAGTAGCCCAGGAGATCGCCGCCGCATTTCGGGATGATGGCGAGCCAGCGCCGGGCATAGTCCTCGAACATGGCGCGCTTGAACGGATCGATCTGATAGCGAATGAAAACAGTGATGGCCACGGGTACCTCCTGCAATTTGCACTCGAACCATACCACTTGATCGACGGCGACGTTTCAGCTACCATCGAAGTATGAAAACAGGTCCCGATATCGCGATGGTCGCAGCACTGGTCGGCGATCCCGCGCGCTCCAACATGCTGATGGCGCTGATGAGCGGCCGCGCGCTGACCGCAAGCGAGCTGGCGCAGGAGGCTGGCATCACGCCGCAGACCGCGAGTTCGCATCTGGCGAAGCTGGAAGCCGGCAGCCTGATCGAGCCGGAAAAACAGGGCCGCCATCGCTACTATCGTCTTACCGGGCCCGACGTCGCGACGGCCTTGGAGGGATTGATGGACCTTGCCGCGCGCGCCGGCCATATGCGCGTGCGCACTGGGCCGAAGGATCCGGCGCTGCGCCGCGCGCGCATCTGCTACGACCACCTCGCCGGCGAGCTGGGCGTGCAGATGCTCGACAGCATGAGGCGGCAAAAACTGGTGCGGCAGCGCAAACAGGACATCGAGTTGACCGCTGAGGGCAAGCGTTTCATGGCGCAGGCGCTGCAGATCGACGCGGCGACGATCGTCCATCCGCGCCGTCCGCTATGCAAGGCTTGCCTCGACTGGAGCGCGCGACGCCATCATCTTGCCGGCTCGGTCGGCGCGGCCATCATGGCACGATTTGCGGAATTGAAATGGGCCGCGCGCGACCCTTCGCCCGGCAGCCGCATCGTCAATTTCACCCGCAATGGCGAGAAGCAGTTCAAGGCGCTGTTCGGTGACGGCGAAGGCAAATCCGCCGCGAACGGCGGTGTTGACAACGCGCTGTAAAAATTGGCGTAATCGCGCAGCTTTCCGCAACGGATTTTAAGGGGTGATTCATGCGTCGACGCGTCTTGATTGCAATTGTCGCCATCGCGCCGGCAGCATTTTCCACAATTTCCCTGGCTTACGATATCAAGCCGAAGAATTCCGAGACGGCGTTCTCCAAATTGCGGCCTGATATTCTCGGCATTTCCACCGATGCCACGGCGGACTCCGCGCGGGCGATCTTCGAATCGGCGTTCAAGGGGCATCCCGAAGCCAAGACCGACATCAAGCAGCAGAAGTTCGGCGGCACCGCGGTCAGCTATACCTCGGCGCTGGATTTCAAACTTTCGTCCTCGAGAAAAACAAAATGGCGAAGCGCTATTGAGCAGCTTCACCTCGCCCGCGAGCACCAACCGCGCCTACTACATCGCGCGCAATCTGACGTTTGCACCGGACCAGCAGCCGCCCAAGACCGATATGGTCAAAGAGGTCATGGACAAATACGGCGCGCCGACCATCGTCGGCGATCAGCATCTTTATTACATCTATCGCGGCGGCAAGATCGTCACCACCAGCGTCAAGTACAAGCAGGCCGTGGCGCTCGATGCGCTTGACCAGCCGCTCGACTCCCGGATCGCAGTCAAGCTCAACGGCGCAAACGGCCAAGGCAGCTGCGTCGCCGGCGTCAAGCGCGCGCAGGCTTTGGAAAAAACGCTGGAGGCGATGCTCGGCGAAGCCAAGGGCGCCAATTGCGATGGCGCGCTCAGCGTACAGCTCAAGCCCGGCATCACCCCCGACCGCGTCGGCAACGCCGAATTCACGCTGGTGGATTTCAAGCGCATCGTCAGCGCGGCCGCGATCGATAGCGACGCTCTGGCGGCAGAAAAGAACGAGCGGCTGAACGCAACGCCGAAGGGCACCGCGCCGAAGCTGTAGTTCTTGTCATTGCGAGGAGCGAAGCGACGAAGCAATCCAGTCTTGCTTGGTTCACTGGATTGCTTCGCTCCGCTCGCAATGACGACTAATGACGATAGCCTGCGCGACGCCATCCTCCCGACTG
Source organism: uncultured Alphaproteobacteria bacterium (assembly GCA_963723625.1). Taxonomy (GTDB): domain Bacteria; phylum Pseudomonadota; class Alphaproteobacteria; order Rhizobiales; family Xanthobacteraceae; genus Bradyrhizobium. Next base: position 120,753 of record CAVRRK010000006.1, on the reverse strand, counting down.
AATTCCTTGCCATCTCTGAGCGCGGATACTCGAGTCTCGGAGACGATGATGAAGCGCGCACTTGTTTCGCTCCTGCTGGCGATTCTGCCTTGCGCGATCGCGCTGGCAGCGGATGGCGACAAGGGTCCGTCGCAACCGGTCGGGGAGACTCAACTGGTTCGCGAACCCTACGGCATCGGATTGGAAGGATTTCTGTATCCCTATCCCGTCCACATGTTGCCGCTGGTCAACGACGGCGAGCCGGTGCGGATGGCGTATATGGACGTGCCGTCGCCGAAGCCGAACGGCCGCACCGTGGTGCTGCTGCATGGCCGCAATTTTCCGTCGAGCTATTGGGCGGGCGTGATCGAAACGCTGAACGACGCTGGCTACCGCGTGGTGGTGCCGGACCAGATCGGCTTCGGCAAATCCTCAAAACCTGCCGGCGAGCTGCACTTCGAGACGCTGGCGCGCAACACCATCGCGCTGCTGGACAGCTTGCAGATTCCGAAGGCCGACATCGTGGCGCACTCGCTGGGCGGCATGCTCGCCGTGCGCATCGCGCGCACCTATCCCGATCGCGTGCAGCATCTGCTGTTCACGGCGCCCATCGGACTTGAAGACTACCGGCTTTATGTGCCGCCGACGCCGACCGAGAAAATCATCGAGAATGAGGACAAGCTCACCGCAGAAGCCTATCGGAAACAGCTTGAGACCAACTATTCGCTGAAGCTGCAGCCGGACCAGGTGACACCCTTCATCGACGCGCGTTTCAACATCAAGGGTAGTTCAGAATATCCGCGCTGGCTGCGCGCTTTCGTCAATTCGGCGCAGATGATCTATCGCGAGCCAATGGTCGATCAGATTCCGCTTATCACGCAGCCGACGCTGTTCGTGATGGGCGAGGACGATCACAACGCGCCGGGCAAAGCCAACGCGCCCGAAGCGTTGCGGCCTAAAATGGGGCAAAACGCCGAGCTCGCCAAGGCGCTCGCGGCAAAAATGCCGAGCGCAAGAGTAGAGGTTATACCCAACAGCGGGCATCTCGTGTTTCTGGAAGCGGCGGCGAAATTCAACGAGCTGATGCTGGCGTTCCTCGCGAAATAAGGCGATGCCGTTTCATACGAAGCTGAACGCCAATATAAAAAAACCCCGCTTTCGCGGGGTTTCCTTTTTCGTTACCAGAACCAGCGGCGGCGGCGCCAATGACGGCGGCGGACCCCCCAGAAACGCCGACGACGGAATCCGAAGACGCGGCGGCGGCGGAATCCCCAGCGGCGGCGGCCCCACCGCACTTCTTCCGGCTTGAGATGATCGACATCGTCCTGCGTGACGACGGCGGGCTGCGCGTCAGATTGCGCGTCTTCACCGCGCGGCGGCGCGAGATCTTGCGTCGGCATAACCGGCGGCAGCGGCGCGGCCTGCGCGCTTGCGGCAAGCGCGGCAGCGCCCGCGGCAAATCCAACAGTGAGTTTCAAAAAGTCCCGGCGTTCCATCTCGGCCTCCTCTGGCATGTGGTTGGACCAATGTGCGGAGTTTGGCCGCGCGCAGATGAATGGTCAATGAACCATATCGGCTTCAGGAAGCTACGACCTCTTCCGCCAGCACCAGAATCTCGCGCGTCCGGGTCACACCAGGCCAGTCGCGGTTGAAATCCGCGACAAGGCGCTTCATCTCCTCGCCGTTCACGGCACGGTCGAGCGAAGCTTTGTCGGTGAATTGATAGGTCGCTAAGTGAACGCTGGGATCATCGACGCTCCAGCAGCGCCACGCCTTTTTGGCGCCAAACGTCTTCATGGCATCGGGCATGTGCTCGTTGGCGTACCAACGATCGAACGCCGCGCGCTTGGCGGCATCGGAGACGGTGGCGCGGACAACGAAGAGGTGAGGCATGGCAACTTGCTCCGTTTACGGAAACGTCAGTTAGTATTTTCGTCAAGCCATTCGGAAAGGTTATCGGGCCTGAACACTTCGGAGTCTTCTACAACGGCAGATTATCGTGCTTCTTCATCGGCATCTCGACGTGCTTGTCGCGCAGCATCGCGAGCGCCCGCGCCACCCTCCTCCGCGTCGAGTGCGGCATGATGACGTCGTCGATGTAGCCGCGCTCGGCGGCGATGAACGGCGACAGAAAACGGTCCTCATATTCTTTGGTGCGCGCGGCGATCTTTTCCGCGTCGCCGATGTCGCTGCGGAAGATGATCTCCACCGCGCCCTTTGCGCCCATCACAGCGATCTGCGCGGTCGGCCAGGCGTAATTCATGTCGGCGCCGATTTCCTTTGACGCCATCACGTCGAACGCGCCGCCATAGGCCTTGCGCGTGATCACGGTGACCAGCGGCACCGTGCATTGCGAATAGGCGAACAGCAGTTTCGCGCCGTGCTTGATCAGCCCGCCATATTCCTGCGCGGTGCCCGGCAGAAATCCGGGCACGTCGACGAACGTGACGATGGGAATGTTGAAGGCGTCGCAGAACCGCACGAACCGCGCGGCTTTGCGCGAAGCGTCGCTGTCGAGCACGCCCGCCAGCACCATCGGCTGATTGGCGACGAAGCCGACCGTGCGCCCGGCGATGCGGCCGAAGCCCGTGACGATGTTCTTGGCGAAGGTCTCGGAAATCTCGAAGAAGTCGCCCTCGTCCACGACCTTCAGGATCAGCTCCTTCATGTCGTAAGGCTTGTTCGGATTGTCCGGGATCAGCGTATCCAGCGACATGTCGGATCGTTCGATGTCGTCGAAACTCGGCCATTCCGGCACGCCGTCGGTGTTGTTCGCCGGCAGGAAGTCGATCAGCCGCCGCATCTGCAGCAGCGTCTCGACATCGTTCTCGAACGCGCCATCGGCAATCGAGGAGCGCGTCGCGTGCACCGAGGCGCCGCCGAGTTCTTCCGCGGTGACGACCTCGTTGGTGACGGTCTTCACCACGTCGGGCCCGGTGACGAACATGTAGCTGGTGTTCTTCACCATGAAGATGAAGTCGGTCATCGCCGGCGAATAGACGTCGCCACCGGCGCAGGGACCCATGATGACCGATATCTGCGGGATCACGCCGGACGCCATGACGTTGCGGCGGAACACGTAGGAATAGCCCGCGAGCGCGGCGACGCCTTCCTGGATGCGCGCGCCGCCGGCGTCGTAAAGGCCGATGATCGGCGCCCGCGCCTTCATCGCCATGTCCTGGATCTTGACGATCTTCTGCGCGTGGGTTTCCGACAACGAGCCGCCGAACACCGTAAAGTCTTTGGCGAACACGAAATGTCTTGCGGCCGTTCACGGTGCCCCAGCCGGTGACGACGCCGTCGCCCGGCACTTTCGATTTCTCCATGCCGAATTCGACCGAGCGGTGCTCGACGAACATGTCGAATTCCTCGAACGAGCCCTTGTCGAGCAGCAGGTCGATGCGCTCGCGCGCCGTCAGCTTGCCGCGGGCATGCTGGGCTGTGATGCGCTTGTCGCCGCCGCCGAGTTTCGCGCCGGCGCGGCGTTCTTCAAGGGTGTCGAGGATGTGTTTCATTCGATTTTCCTACCCGGCCGCGCGACATGGCCGACCAAGGTTATAATCCGAGCCGTCCAGATGGTAGGTTATTTTTCGCCGACCTTGAATGGCGGCTCCTTGCCGGGAGGCGTGCTTTCCTCCGCCATGGTGAGCAGCATCGCCACCATGACGTAACTGCCCACCACCGCCGTCAGATCGACGATCTGCTGATCGTTGAAGACCCTCTTGGCGCGCGCATAGGTTTCGTCGGAAACCTTCTGTGTAGTGGTGAGCTCGGTGACGAAGTCATACACCAAAGCCTCATCCTCGGCCATGTTGGAGGGACGCTTGCTGGCTTTCAGCTCGGCGATGATATCAGGCGACAGCCCCGCCTTCTGCGCCAGCGGCGCATGCGCGTACCATTCCACTTGCGAGCGCCATTGCCGTCCGATGATCAGAATCGCGAATTCATTGAGCTTGGTAGGTACCGAGGTCTCCCAGCGCAGGTAATGAAACAGATCGAGCACCCGCTGACCGAGCACAGGACTGCGCATCAGCGGATTGTACGGACCTGCAAGCCCCACGCTCGAGACCTTCATCACCTGCTCGCCAAGCGGCTTCTGCTTCTCATCGAGTTGGTCCATGGTAAGCTGCGGAAAGCGTGGTTCTTTGCTTGCCGTCCCTGGCGCGATCTTCATCGCGCCGAACCATCACTGGGCGCCGCCAGCGCCGCCGAGGACATCCAGAGCGAAGCTGATTTCATGATTTCCTCTGTTAATTTTTTGAGCGGGCGAACGCTAGTCGAGCCCCGCGCATCGCGCCAGCCGAACGATCAGATCGCGCCGATATCCCCGAGGCATTGCTGCGTCAGCTTCATGCGGTCCGGGATCAGGCGCGGCTCGGTACAATCCATGTTGAGCGCGAACACGGTCTGCGTGCTCCCCTTCTCCACCCAGCCGACCAGCCATCCCAGCGATGGCTTGCCAAGCTCGGCGCCGAGCAATCCACTCTTGGCGCGGATGGTGGCATCGCCAACCTTCGTCACCGGCAGGATATCCCGCACCAGATCCTGGCTGCGTTTCGAGACGGGAAGTACGCCGCGCCGCAGCCGATCGACGAAATCGACCTGTTGAATTGCGTCGATGCGCAGATTTCCCGTCAGCCAGAACTGGTCGATGCCGCCGCCGATATCGCAATTGCCATATTCGAACAGGTCGACGTATTTCTGCATGCGCTCTTGCCCGATGCGGCGCGCGATCTCCTGATAAACCGGCACGGCGGACGCCGCGATCGCCGAGCGCATCGTGTGATCGCGATTCCACGCCTCGATCGGACGCGTGACGCCGTCCCATTTGAATACGTCTTTGTCCGGATCGCCGACCACACCAGTTTCCAGCGCAATCAGCGAATTTGCGATCTTGAAGGTCGAAGCCGGCAGCATCGGCTGCCCGGAGCGATCCTTGTCACTGGCGATGATCAGATATTCGTCGGTTTTGTAGCCGACGAAGGTGCCCGATGTGCCATCTTCCGCGAAGTGTTTAGCGAGGCCTTCGCGAATTTCGCTGCGCTGGGGCGCGACATCGGCGAAAGCGCGCCCAGGAACCATGCTCGCAGCGGCGAGGATGCCCAGTGCATGACGGCGATTAATCGATAAGGACAATGATCAAGTCTCCTTGGGGTGGGGTTTCAGCGTTTCGAGTACAAATGCAGCGGCCCGGAAGTCGACCAGCCTTGCCGCACGGAGTGCCGCAACCTCGGCATCCTCTCCCCATTGCTCGATATTCCAGTCCTCGTCGACATGCGCCGCAGCCCAGACCTGATCCTGATCGAGCAGGCCGTGCAGCAGCGCCAGCGCCAGCAGCGCCGAGCCGGTCAGCGTCGTCACCATATGCAGCGCCGCGATCGGCCAGGGATCATCCGGCAATGCGGCGCGCGCAGCAGCAATGGCCGGATCGGGCTGGCGCACATGCACAAGGCCCTCGGTGAGAATAAAGTGGGCGCCGAGCGTGTCCGCGACCCAGAACAGCACGGGGTCCCACGCCGCGGCTTCTCGCGCGACCAAGGCGTCGGGATGGCCCGCGCGATAGAACAGGAGATCAGACCCGAAATATTTCGCGATGTCGTCGGTCACCGCATCGACGCGGTCCACAACGCCGTCGATCACGCTGTTGGCGAGCCGCGTCAGCGGCATCGATGTCGGATCGATGATTTCCTTCTGTGCATCCCACTCCACAGCGATGGCATCGGCAATTGCGCGCGCCGGAAGGAGCAGCGCCTTTCCCGAGGGCGTGCGGATGGCTTTGCCGTCGAGTACAACCGTGAAGCCTTCCGGCGTTTCGATGAACCCGGCGGATTTATAGAATCGCTTGCGCTGCGGCCCGCGTGTCGTGCGCCGTACCGCCTCGTGCGGGTCGAGCGGAGACTTGCCGGCAACTTCATCAAATAGTTCGCGCATCAGAATTTGACTTGTTTCTTCCAGAAGGCATCGGCTTCAGAGCATGATAACCAGCCATGTGAAGAAAACATGGCGTGATGGACCAGCAAGCGGACGCGTAAGGCGCATCACTCTTCCGGCGCATTCTCGATGGGATCGAAGCGGTCGGCCTCGAGACCCAGCAAGTTCCACGACTGCACCATGTGGGGCGGCAGCGGCGCCGTGGCATCGATCGTGCCGCCGCGCGGATGCGGAATCACGATGCGCCGCGCCAACAGATGCAGCCGGTTCTGCAGGCCGCCTGGCAACTGCCAATTTTCCTTGTTGAAGTATTTGGGATCGCCGACGATGGCGTGGTCGATATGCGCCATGTGCGCGCGCAACTGGTGCGTGCGCCCCGTCACCGGCTTCAGCGATACCCATGCCAGTTTCGTCGCCGATGTTTCCACCACCGCGTAGTAGGTCACCGCGTGGCTCGCGCCCTCGTCGCCATGCGCGGCGACGCGCATGATGGTGTCGTCCTCGCTTTCCTCCTTGGCCAGATACGTCGAGATGCGGCCCTGCTTCGGCTTGGGCACGCCCGCCACCAGCGCCCAGTAGATCTTGCGCGCGGAGCGGTGACGAAATGATCCCGTCAGCGCGGTCGCCGCAAATCGCGTTTTCGCAATCAGCAGGCAGCCCGATGTTTCGCGGTCGAGCCGATGCACAAGCCGCGGCTTCTGGCCCTTGGCGTCGCGCATCACTTCCAGCATTTCATCGACATGCCGCGTGATGCCAGAGCCGCCCTGCACCGCAAGCCCCGCCGGCTTGTTCAGCACCATCACGTCGGCGTCCTCGAACAGGATCATGGCCTTGAGCGCATCGAGCGTTTTAGTCGCGGCCTCCGAAAGGCTTCCGGCAGCCTTGATGGGATCGAGCTTCAGCGGCGGAATACGGACGCTCTGCCCTTCCTCGAGCCGATCCTTGCTGTCGGCGCGCTTGCCGTTGACGCGCAGCTCGCCTTTGCGGACGATGCGCTGGATGTGGGAAAACGACAGGCCGGGAAAACGCGATTCCAGGAAGCGGTCGACGCGCATGTTGTTTTCGTCAGGTGTGACGACGACGGTCTGCACTTTTGTGGGGAGCGGCGGCGGCTCGATATGCTCACGGCGCATGCGGGGCAGAGATCGTCGCCGGCGGCGAGGTTGAAAGTCGGCGTGTCGAAAGCTGGCCCCCCGCCCCGACCCCTCCCGGCCGCTTCGCTTCGCTTCGCGTGGAGAGGGGAGCAGACCCGCCGCGCTCGGCTTTCGCGCCACGCTCGGTGCGGGAGCCGCGATATGGCCGCGCTCCCTTGGGACGATCGCCCGCGATTCTTTTCGCCAGGGGCCTCTTGACGCGGCGGCTCATGATGATCCAGCTCCGAAAGTGCACCGCTAGGTAGCGTAAAAGTCACTTATCGTCACGGCAAAATCGGTACAGATTTCGCGCAGGATCGACCCTGGAAAAGTCGGGCTACCGGCTAAGAAAATGAAGATAACGGGAGCGTTCGCGATGGCATCGATGAAACCGGCAGTTCTCGCGGCGATAGCTGCCATGACAACGTCGGCAGCCTGGGCGCAGCAAAGTCCGATGCCTGCCGAGATCGCTACGAAATTGTTGGAAATCGGCCGTGTCGTCGATCTTCCCCAGACAGCTCCGCTTTACGCGCCATTGCAGGCAAAGGAGCCATATGAACACGTCAAGATCGACCGCGATGTCAAATATGGCGCCGCCGACCGCAATCAGCTTGACGTCTTCATGCCGGAAGCAGGCGCGGCATTCCGGCCTGTCCTGATCTTCGTTCACGGCGGCGCTTTCATTGCCGGAAACAAACACGCGCCTGGCAGCCCATTCTATGACAATGTGATGCTGTGGGCCGTCAAGAATGGCTTCATTGGGGTCAATGCGACTTATCGGCTGGCGCCACAGGCACCGTGGCCAGCTGGCGCCGAAGACCTTGCGTCCGCGGTTCAATGGGTTTCTGAAAACATAACGGAACGCGGAGGCGACCCCTCCCGCATTTTTCTGATGGGACATTCGGCAGGCGCCGTTCATGTCGCCAGCTATGTTTCACATCCCGAGTTTTACAAGGTCAAGGGCGGCGGCTTGGCCGGCGCTATCATGCTGTCGGGAAGTTACGATCTGACCGCAAGGCCGGTTACCGATCCGGAAATCGCCTATTTCGGCGCCGATCCTGCCCGCTATGCCGAACGATCGTCGTTGCAGGGGCTACTGACGACCAACACGCCATTGATGATCGCAGCGGCCGAACTCGATCCGCCGAATTTCGTGCAACAGTTCGTTCTTCTCAGAGATGCCGCCTGCAAACGTCCGAGCGGATGCATCACCGCCGGTCTACTCCCCCAGCACAGCCACATGTCGGAAGTCTATTCGATCAATACCGACGATACCCGACTGACGTCGGAAATTTTTACCTTCGCCGAGCAGGCGGGCCAATTGGCTCAGCGCCGCTCGAGGCGCAGCTTGGCCCAATAATCCAGCCGCTTGCGAAGCTCGCGCTCGAAGCCGCGATCCGGTGGATCGTAAAATTGCTGCCGGCCCATCGCTTCCGGGAAATAATCCTGACCGGAAAATGCTTCGGGGGTGTCGTGATCGTATTCGTAGCCGCCGCCATAGCCTTCCGACTTCATCAGCTTGGTCGGCGAATTGAGAATGTGTTTCGGCGGCAGCAGCGAGCCGCCTTCCTTTGCCGCGCGCATCGCGGCGCCATAGGCCTTGTACGCGGCGTTGGATTTCGGCGCGGTGGCGAGATAAATCACCGCCTGCGCGATCGCGAGTTCGCCTTCGGGTGACCCTAGAAAATCATAGGCGTCCTTGGCGGCGTTGCAGATCACCAGCGCCTGCGGATCTGCGAGGCCGATATCCTCGACCGCCATCCGCACCACGCGCCGCGCCAGAAATAGCGGGTCCTCGCCGGCATCGAGCATTCGTGCCAGATAATACAGCGACGCATCGGGGTCGGAGCCGCGCACCGATTTATGCAACGCCGATATCAGGTTGTAATGGCCGTCGGCCGACTTGTCGTAGATCGGCGCGCGCCGCTGTAAAATCTCCTGCAGCTGCTCGGCACTGAAAATTTTCGTTCTGCCGCGCCGCGCGCCAGGCTTCTTCGGCAAGTGTCAACGCGGCGCGGCCATCGCCATCGGCCATCCGCACCAGCACCGCGCGCGCTTCGTCATCAAGCGGCAGCTTTCTGCCCTCGATCGCCTCCGCATGCGCAAAAAGTTTTTCAATCGCGACGGTATCGAGCGAATGAAACACCAGCACGCGTGCGCGCGACAGCAGAGCGGCGTTGAGTTCGAACGACGGGTTTTCCGTGGTCGCGCCGACCAGCACCACGGTGCCGTCTTCCATGACGGGCAGAAATGAATCCTGCTGCGCCTTGTTGAAGCGATGCACCTCGTCGACGAACAAGAGCGTGCCCTTGCCCAGTTCGCGGCGCGACCGCGCGGCGTCGAACACTTTCTTCAGATCGGCGACGCCGGAAAACACCGCCGAGAGCTGTTCGAAATGCAGTTCGGTGGCATCGGCCAGCAGTCGCGCCACGGTCGTTTTGCCGGTGCCGGGCGGTCCCCAGAAAATCAACGAGCCCAGCGTGCGCGTTTCCAGCATGCGCGTCAGCGCGCCGTCGGCTCCAAGGATATGATCCTGGCCGACGACATCCGACAGGCTGCGCGGCCGCAGCCGGTCCGGCAGCGGACGCGGCGCATCGCGCTCCAGTCCCGCTGCGACGAACAGGTTCGCGGCTTCGCGTGGGCGTTTTGGGCTCATCCGCCGAGCGTGACGTTGATCTGCTGGCCGCCGCGCACCAGCGTGATGCGCCAGAGCCGGCTGGTCTCGCGCGTGATGCGGTCGAGGTCAGCCGGTTTTGGCGATCTTCTGGTTGTTGACCGCGAGGATGATATCGCCCTTCTGGAATCCGACATTGGCCGCGGTGCCGTCATCGGCCAGACCGGTCACCACGACGCCTTCGGTGCTTGCATCGAGATGCAGCTCATCGGCAACCGCGGGCGAGATGTTGGCGACCTTGGCACCCTGGAAGGGCGAACGCGTCGTCAGCGTGATTTCATCGCGACCGGTGTCCGGCGCGGTTTCCAGCGGGATCGTCAGTTTTACGGTCTTGCCGCCACGCTGCACGTCCACCTGCGCGGTGCCGCCGAGGGGCCGCGTCGCAAACCGGTAATCGAACGCGTTGGGGTCGTCGACCGACTGGCCATCGATGGCGACAATCAGATCGGAAAGTTTCAGCCCAGCCCGCGCCGAGGGACTGTTTGGCGTGACATTGGCCACGAGCGCGCCGGTCGGCAGGCGAAGCCCGAGCGTCTCCGCGATCTCCGGCGTCACCGCCTGCAGCCGCGCGCCGAGCCACGGCCGCTTCACGGCTTTGCCGCCGCTTTTGGCGGAGGCAACGACAACGCGGACCATGTTGGCCGGAATCGCAAAGCCGATGCCCTGCGATCCGCCGGAACGCGAAAATATCGCGGTGTTGATGCCGGCGAGCCGGCCGGTCATGTCCACCAGCGCGCCGCCGGAATTTCCGGGATTGATCGCGGCGTCGGTCTGGATGAAGAACTGATAGTCGGTGATCCCTACCTGCGTGCGCGCCAGCGCCGAGATGATGCCGTGCGTCACGGTCTGACCAACGCCGAACGGATTTCCGATCGCAATGACGACGTCGCCGACCATCAGTTCATCCGAATTCGCAAAATCAAGAGTCGGGAATTTTTCCTTGACGTCCTTCAGGCGCAACACAGCGAGATCGGTGCGGCTGTCCTTGAGCACGATCTCGGCCTCGAACTCGCGCTTGTCCGACAGCGATACCTTGACCTGATCGGCGCCTTCGATGACGTGGTTGTTCGTCACCACAAGACCGCTGGCGTCAACCATCACGCCAGAACCGAGCGAGCGCTGCATCTGTTCGGGTTGTTGCCCGGGCACGCCGAAGAAGCGGCGAAAAATCGGATCGTCGAGCAGCGGATTGCGGTTCTGGATGACCTTGGCCGCGTAAACGTTGACGACCGCGGGCTGCACGCGCTGGACGATCGGTGCGTAGGACAACCTTAGTTCGCTGGGCGAAGCAGGCAGCCGCCGGTCTTGCGCGCCGGCCTGAGCCATAGCGGCTATCGAGACCAAAACTGCCGTGAGAATGCGAAGTGCGATCATGAAAAAGATTCCCGGTTTTACTCCGCGAATATAGGCTTTCGGCCACACGAATAGAAGTGACGCGGCATCAGCTAAATGGCTCAATAACGCCGCTTTTGGCCGGCTGCGGAGCTTGCAATTGTGCCCGGAAACGCACGTAGTGCCGCATGGGTTGCCACCAAAACGAAGGAGAACGCCGGATGAAGGCGGTCGGTTACAAAAAATCTCTTCCCGTCGATGATCCGCAGTCGCTGATCGATTTCGAGGCTGCGAAACCGGAACCGGCCGGCCGCGATATCCGCGTCCTGGTGAAGGCTGTTTCGGCAAACCCTGTCGATTACAAGGTTCGCAAGCGCGCCGCGCCACCGGAGGGCGAAACCAAAATCCTTGGATTCGACGCCGCGGGGATTGTCGATGCCGTCGGGCCGGACGTCACGCTCTTCAAGGCCGGCGACGAAGTGTTTTACGCGGGCTCGATCCAGCGTCAGGGTACGAACTCCGAATTTCATCTGGTGGATGAGCGCATCGTCGGCCGCAAACCGAAATCGCTTTCATTTGCGCAGGCTGCGGCGCTGCCGCTGACATCGATCACAGCCTGGGAGCTGTTGTTCGATCGGCTTGGTGCTGCGCGCAGCGAGAAAACCGATCCGCGCACGCTGCTGATCGTCGGCGGCGCCGGCGGCGTGGGGTCGATCCTCATTCAGCTTGCGCGGCGGCTGACCGGCCTGACGGTGGTGGCAACCGCGTCGCGGCCGGAGACGCAGAAATGGTGCCTCGACCTCGGCGCCCATGCCGTGATCGATCACGCCAAGCCGATGAAGGAGCAGATCGAGAAGCTGAAGCTCCCGCCGGTCGCGTTGATCGCCAGCCTGACCAATACGGATCAGCACTATAAAGCGCTCGCTGAAATCATCGCCCCGCAGGGACAATTCGGGCTGATCGACGATCCGCCGGAATTCAATGTCAGCGTTTTCAAGGGCAAGGCCGTCTCAATCCACTGGGAATCGATGTTCACCCGCAGCTCGTTCCAGACGCCGGACATGATCGCGCAGCATCAGCTCCTCAACGAAGTCGCTGACCTGATCGACAAGGACGTGTTGCGCACGACGCTCGACCAGACTTTCGGCACCATCAACGCCGCCAATCTCAAGCGCGCGCATGCGCTCCTGGAGTCCGGCAAATCGCGCGGCAAGATCGTACTGGAAGGCTGGTAGGCGTCCGCGCCTACGCTCGCCGCTGGCCTTGCTGAGGGAGGCAGCCCCTTGGCAGCCCGCGCCGCTGCTCTGCGCGCCGCCAGCGTATGGAATACGAAGGCAAGCGCGGCTCCCGCGATGAGTACCGCGATGCCAACCACTGGCCGGTAAAACAGCCACGCAAGTGCGATGATCAGCGTGGCGAGGACCGCCGTCAGCGCCAGCGAGACCAACGATGTTCCCGCCCCCAATATCGTTCCAATCAGCGGGACGAAGTCCGCTACCACCACCAGCGGCGCCAGGATCATCGCAAATCCGGCGAACATCAATATGACGCCGAGCAACCGCAGGGCCCAGGTGATGATGACGTTAAGCTGTTCTTCTGAGCGAAACATATCGGCTGCGGACATCGTCCCCGAGCGCACGATCAAAAGACGGTCACCCGCCTTGGTCTGATAGGGCGTGAAATCCGCGCCGGTCTGACGGCCGACGACGCTGATGGGACCGTTGGGAGCCGCGCGATAATTGATCCTGAAGTCTCCGATAACAGGATTGCCGGCGCTGTCGCCGAGATAAATCTGGCCGTCATTGATCTGCGCCGGACCTTTGGTTCTGGTCTTGATCCGGTCGGCCAGCGCATCGTCCGCGCGCACGACTTCGTCGGCGGATCAATTTCGCCAGCACCGGCGGCCCGGGCCGGAACGCGCCCATCACGGCATCGCGCGCCTCGATGCTGGAGCCGCGGTAGCGCATCTGCGGATTGGAATGGCCCGATTGCTGTTTGAATTCTTTCGAGTCGATAGGCCGGTCGGACCAATCCTTGCTGTAGGTATAGGTCGTAGTCGTGGTTTCCGACCCGCCGGTATTCTTGTGGGTCTCAGAGTGTTCTTCCTGCTTCCATTGATACATCTCGACCTTGCGATCGAGCTTCAGCGCGGATGCGGTGACGCCGAACTCTGGATCGGTCAGCGCCGTCTGCGCCTTGGCGTCGCCGCTGACGTGAATGAGTTTTGATTCCATCGCCGGATCGAGCGTATCTGGCGTGACATCGACAACGAGTCCGGAGCCTTCCGCAAGCGATTTCGCTGTCTGTACCGCCCTGCCTTCGTTCCAGAACAGCAGCACGCACGCCACGATGAGCAATAATAGACCGAACAACACGCCTTTGATCGAAGCGAGGATGCGCGAGAACCACGAGGTCGTGGTGGTTTCCGTGAATGAATCCGTCGAATCCGACGAGGTGAATGAACCGCTGGAATCGGTGTCGGTCATCGTAAGTGCCCCATCGTAGCGCATTATCGCGCATGATGGGCAATCCTAGTACCGCCCGATGCTGGACCAGCCTAGCCAATTCGGCAGGAATCCCCGGGATTTTAACGCGAGGCAGGCGGCCTTTTTTAGCGGCGCCGATATAGCCGGCCTATCTCCGCGCCGGCGCCTGCAGACGTTGTCAGCGAGTAGCCAGCGACAGGACAGCCTCGATCACGCGGTCCTGCGCATCTTTCATGTCGAGCCATAGCGGCAATCTCACCAGCCGAGCCGCCATTGCATGCGTCACCGGTAACCTGCCTCCCGAACGGCCGAACTTTTGTCCGCCCTTGGAGCGGTCCAGCGGCATGAAGTGAAACCGGGCATCGACACCAACCTGCGCCAAGCGCGCGATGAATTCGTTTCGTGCGCGCTCATCCGCCAGCAAAAGATAGTAGAGATGCCCGTTGTGAACGGCATCGGGTGGAACCTGCGGCCGCCGTACCACACCTGCCATCTCGATGCCGGCAAAGGCCGCATGGTATCGATCCCAAAGCGCACGACGGCGATCGGTGGTCGCCACCGCGTGTTCAAGTTGCGCGAGAAGAACGGCCGCGGTCAAATCGCTCGGCGCGAATGACGAGCCGAGGTCGGTCCAGTTGTAAGCGGCGACCTCGCCGCGCGCGAAAGCCATGCGATCGGTGCCCTTTTGATGAACTATGCCGGCGCGGTCGATGAAGCGCGGATCGTTGACCAGCAGCGCGCCGCCTTCGCCACACGTGACGTTCTTGGTATGATGAAAACTGAACACGCCGAGATGGCCTAAAGTCCCGGCGGGTCGACCGCGATAGCGAGATAGAAAGGCTTGCGCGGCATCCTCGATCACAATCAGGTCATGACGTTTTGCCAGCGCGATGACCGCATCCATGTCGCAAGGAATCCCGGCGTAGTGCACCACGATTAAGGCCCGTGTGCGCGGCGTGACCGCTTGGGCCGCTGCGTTGACATCGATATTTAGCGTATCGGGACAGATATCGACAAAAACCGGAATCGCGCGGCGCAGAGCCACGGCATTTGCGCAAGTTACGTAAGTAAAAGCCGGCATGATGACTTCGTCACCCGGCTCCAGTGCTGCCAATATCGTCGCAAGTTCGATTGCCGCGGTGGCCGAATTGGTCAGATGAGTGTGGGGAGCGCCGATCTCCGACGCAAACCAAGATTTACAACGCGCCGAGAACGGCCCGTCGCTCGCGAAATGGCTGCTCGCAAGGGCTTGCGCGAGATAGTCGAGTTCTCGTCCGATGGCGACAAAGCGATTAAAAGGGACCTTCGACATGAACCACTCCGGCGCTTTGAAGATCTTATCAGAGCGCTTATTCTGCATCTGGCGCCGAAGCCATCGGCTTTAAATCGAGAAGCATTGCCTTGTCCAGCGCATCAAAGATCGCGACAGATGCAGCAACTTCGATTGTCATCTTCGGCGGCCGGGGTAGCGCTTTACTCACCGCTTTCGCGATCGAAAGGATGGCGCCTGCGCAGCGCCAGAGGTGCATCGGCTTTCTCAACGATTTCGAAGCCGAGGGCACGATGATAGGCGGATATCCGGTTTTGGGGGCCTTTGCGAACTGGCAATCGCTCCCTCCCGCAACCAGATTTATCGCGCCGCTGCACAAGGCTAAGGAGATGCGGCAGCGGACCCGGCGCGTTCGCGAGTTGGGCATTTCCCATGAACGCTGGACGAACGTCATCGATCCGCAGGCGATCGTTGCGCCCGACGTCATTCGAGGTCTCGGCGTCTTTGCCCAAGCGGGATGTTGTGTAATGCCCGGCGCCCGCGTCGGCGATCACGTCGCCATTCGCGGAGGTGCACAGATAAGCCACGACTGCACGATTGGCGATTTCGTTTCGATAGGACTCAATGCAGTTGTCTGCGGCTACGCTACCGTGCAGGAAGGCGCCTGTGTGGCACCGGGCGCAATCATTCGTGAAGGCGCAACGGTTGGCCGTTACAGCGTTGTCGGTCTTGGCGCCGTGGTGACCAAGGATGTGCCCGATGGCGCGTTAGTCGCAGGAAACCCGGCGCGCTTTGTTCGCCAGATCTGATAAGGATCAAAGCGAACGCCGCCACCGCAAGCTCTGCCGATAGTCGGCCAACCGCTGAAGATTTCGCTTCGGACGCTGCAATGTTTTCGCCGACTGCCTTCCTTAGACGCTTCCGCCCCAGGAACTACGTCTTCTATGTCTTCGCACCGGCGTACGATCCGTTATCGGGTGGCATCCGGGTCTTGAACCTGCTGGTCCATCATCTCAATCGACAGGGATTTGAAGCATTCACGACCCTTGATCCCCGCTATGCGAAATCGCCGTTCCCGGTACCGTATCTCACGCCATCGATCCGCCTCGAACATGCGCGGACCGGCCGCATCCCGATCATGGTTTATCCGGAAGCCGTAATTGGCAATCCATACTACGCGCAATTCGTGGCGCGCTATTTGTTGAACGCGCCCGGCCTTTTGGTGCCGGGCGCCGAATTGGCCTTCGGGCCTCGAGACTATTTTATCACCTATGCGCCCGAGCACGCGCCTGCGGCAATCTCCGCCATTGACCTGTTCATTCCGCTGGTGGACCGCAACGTGTATTTCCCGCCATACAGCCCGGCAAGGCGACGCGGATTTATCGCTTTTATGAACCATGCCGACCCGGACCTCTCGACGATGCCGGAATGGCTGCAACCCTGTCTGGTTGTTTCCCGCAAGACGCCGCGTTCTCACGCCGAACTCGGAGATTTGTATCGAACGAGTGAGGCGATGGTGACTTGGGAACGGACTTCGGCAATCTACGAAGCGCTGTCATGCGGCTGCCCCGTGATTTGCATACCCAATCGAACGTTCAATCAAGCCACGTATCAGTTGCGGTTCGGAGGAGCCGGATTGGTATGGGGCTGGGAGCCGGAGTTGATAGCCGCTGCCGCCGAAGCGAGTGCGACCTTCCGTGCGATTTATGAAAGAGCGGAGCGAGACGTCGGTGAAATCGTGCGAGACGCGTTCGAACGGATTCGGCTCGATGTCGATCAGCGGCTGCGCAACGAGCGCATCGCACCGCCATATATCTCTTACCCGGATATAGCCTGAAGCAAAAAGCCCCCATTCGCAGGGGGCTTTCCGATAGGCTGGAGCGATAAGGATCAGTACCGGTAGTGATCCGCCTTGAACGGGCCTTCCGGCTTGACGCCGATGTAGCTCGCCTGGTCCGGACGCAGCTTGGTGAGGTTCACGCCGATCTTGCTCAGATGCAGCATCGCGACTTTCTCGTCCAGCGACTTCGGCAGCACGTACACTTCCTTCTTGTACTTGCCGTCCTTGTTGTTCGCCCAAAGTTCGATCTGCGCCAGCGTCTGGTTGGTGAACGATGCCGACATCACGAAGCTCGGATGACCCATGGCGTTGCCGAGGTTCACCAGGCGGCCTTCCGACAGCAGGATCATGCGGTGGCCGTCGGGGAAAGTGATTTCGTCGACCTGCGGCTTGATGTTGTCCCACTTCAGGTTCTTCAGATGCGCGATCTGTATCTCATTGTCGAAGTGACCGATGTTGCAGACAATGGCGCGATCTTTCATCGCGCGCATGTGCTCGATGGTGATGATGTCCTTGTTGCCGGTGGCGGTGACGAAGATGTCGGCGCGCGGCGCGGCGTCTTCCATCGTCACGACCTCATAGCCTTCCATCGCGGCCTGCAGCGCGCAGATCGGATCGATTTCGGAAACCATGACGCGGCAGCCGGCCTGGCGTAGCGAGGCGGCTGAGCCTTTGCCGACGTCGCCGAACCCTGCGACCATCGCGATCTTGCCGGACATCATCACGTCGGTGCCGCGGCGGATGCCGTCGACCAGTGACTCGCGGCAGCCATAGAGATTGTCGAACTTCGACTTGGTAACGGAGTCATTGACGTTGATGGCGGGCCACAGCAGCGTTCCGGCCTTCTGCATGTCGTAGAGACGATGCACGCCCGTGGTGGTCTCTTCGGAAACGCCCTTGATGCTCTTGGCCATCTCCGCGAAGTAGCCCTTCGGCTTTTCCTTCAACTGTTTCTTCAGCAACGCGAAGAAGACTTCCTCTTCCTCGGAGCCGGGCTTGTCGAGGAACGCTGTGTCGCCGTTTTCCGCGCGCAAGCCGAGATGGACGTACATCGTGGCGTCGCCGCCGTCATCGAGGATCATGTTCGGGAAGCCACCACCGTGCCAGTCGAACATCTTGGCGGTGTAGTCCCAGTAGTCCTGCAGACTCTCGCCCTTGATGGCGAACACGGGAACGCCGGCCGCGGCGATCGCGGCTGCGGCGTGGTCCTGCGTCGAATAGATGTTGCAGGAGACCCAGCGTACGTCGGCGCCGAGCGCGACAAGGGTCTCGATCAGCACGCCGGTCTGGATCGTCATGTGCAGCGAGCCGGCGATGCGCGCGCCCTTCAAAGGCTGCTTGGGGCCATATTCCTCGCGCGTCGCCATCAGGCCCGGCATTTCGGTTTCGGCGAGCGAGAGTTCCTTGCGGCCGAATTCGGCGAGCGAAATATCCTTGACGATGTAGTCGGTGAAGGCGGGCTTCTTGGCGGTGGCGGTCATGTGATTTCCTGATTGCTATCTCTGAAACAAACTATCGTCATTCCGGGGCGCGAGCCTCTCGCGAGCGAACCCGGAATCCATAACCACGACAGGGACTATGGATTCCGGGCCTGCGCCAAGAAGCGCATCCCGGAATGACATCAATATGGCAGTCCTTTTTACACCGCCCTCTTCAGCGCGTCGGCGAGGTCGGTTTTCTCCCAGGAGAAGCCGCCGTCCTTGTCCGGCGTGCGGCCGAAGTGGCCGTAAGCCGAGGTGCGCGCGTAGATCGGCTTGTTGAGATCGAGATGCTTGCGGATGCCGCGGGGCGTCAGATCCATCGCCTCGGCGACGGCCTTCTCGAGTTTTTCCTCGGCCACCTTTCCGGTGCCATGGGTGTCGATATAGATCGAGAGCGGCCGCGCGACGCCGATGGCATAGGCGAGCTGCAGCGTGCAGCGGTCAGCTAGTCCGGCGGCGACGATATTCTTGGCGACATAGCGTGCGGCGTAAGCGGCCGAGCGATCCACCTTGGTCGGGTCCTTGCCGGAAAACGCGCCGCCGCCATGCGGCGCCGCACCGCCATAGGTGTCGACAATGATCTTGCGGCCGGTCAGACCTGAATCGCCGTCGGGACCTCCGATGAAGAACTTCCCGGTGGGATTGATATGCCAGATCGTCTTGTCGTTGATCCAGCCTTCCGGCAGCGCCTGGCGCACGTACGGCTCGACGCGCTCGCGGACCTGATTCGACGTCATGTCTTCCACCAGATGCTGATGCGACACGACGATCTCGCGTACCCCGACCGGCTTGCCGTTTTCATATTGCACGGTGACCTGGCTCTTGGAGTCCGGTCCCAGCACCTTCTCCTTGCCGGAGTGGCGCGCTTCAGAAATCAGCCGCAGGATCTTGTGGGCGTAGTGGATCGGCGCCGGCATGAGTTCGGCGGTCTCGTTGGTCGCGTAACCGAACATGATGCCCTGGTCGCCCGCGCCCTCTTCCTGATTGGCGCCCGGCTGATGTGCGTCAACGCCCTGCGCGATGTCGGCGGACTGCGGATGCAGCAGGATATCGATGTCGGCGTTTTCCCAGTGAAAGCCGTCCTGCTCGTAGCCGATGTCCTTGATAGCGGCGCGAACCACGCTTTCGATATGGTCGTTGGTGACCGATTTCGGCCCGCGGGTTTCCCCGGCGATCACCACCTTGTTGGTGGTGGCGAGCGTCTCGCAGGCGGCACGGATCGCCCAGGGATCGATACCCGCTTTCGGGCCTTCGCGAAAAAACAGATCGACGATTTCGTCGGAAATCCGGTCGCATACCTTGTCCGGATGGCCTTCCGAAACCGACTCACTGGTGAACATGTAAGATCCGCGCATCAATCAACCTCTTATCCGCCGGACACCGGCGGCCCTTTCCTGAATGTCTTTGGATTCAATCGCGACGGCGCGAGATGATGTAGGATTTGTCGTAGAACCAGAGCCCGTTATGCTTGCGCAAAATCTCTCTGGTGGCATCGAGCGCCTGGCCGTCCTTGGTCATTTCCGTCAACCGGTCATCTTCGATTTGTGCGACGTAGACCGCCGCGTTCCACGCTGCGAAGGCCGTCGAGGTGCCGATAGACCCGGTGACCTCGTTGGGCAGCGCTTCCATATCATAGCGAAAGATCGAGCGGTTATCGGCGTAGGCGTTAAAGTTTAGGTCGCGCCCGGCCGAACCCAGCTCATATTTCACTGCGCGCAATAGCTCATGACGGCTCACGGCGAAAGGGTTTTCTCCTGGCCAGACCGACTGAATAATCTCCAGTCCCGGGTCCTGACCGTGGGAGTGAATCCCGATCAGCCGGCCCCCGGCCCGCAACGCCCGCGCCAGCGGCGCAATGATCCGTTTGGCGCGGAAATTGACCGAGGATTTCGCGCGATAGGGCTGCGAGGCGATTATCAGGTCGAAATTGGCCTCGGTACGCCCCGCGCGGGGGATAATGGCATCGAGCAGGAACCGGTGGTCTTCGCGGTACAGCACGATGGCGACCGGCCGTTCATAAACCGGCATGCCCGACCGCGGGCTGATATTGGCCCGCCAGTTATCCTCAAGAAATGGTCCAAGTTCGGCGATCTGGGCCTCGAATTCACCGGAGGAACTGCCTCTCAGGGCTACTTCGTGCCAGATCATGCCCGCTGCTGCGGCTGGCGACGCCGGGGTCAGCCAAGGCGCCTCGGCGTAATACATGTTGGTCAGGACGAATACTGTGGACGGATGCTCGAACAGCCGGTCCGGCACCTTGTCCAAGGTCAGGCGCACATCTTCCAGGCTGAGTTCCTTGCCCGCGATGTAGAACGGCATATGCGGGAACCGGCCGTGCATCGAGCGCATCACCCGCGCCAGCACCGTGCCGTCGCCCACGCCTGCGTCGAATACTCGCAGCGCCGGTGGGCGCGGATGGATGCTGCCAAGTTCCAGCGCCACCCGCTCGGCGATTACCCGCTTCTCGCTGCAGGTGTGGACAAACAGCAGATATTTCTGCCGGTTCTCAAAGAAGCGGAAATTGCCGCGAGGATCGCGCCGCTCCGGTGCAACATCGAGTAACCGGGGCGGAGGCGGTACGCCGTCCGGTGTCGACGCGGCGATATAGGCCAGGATGCGGTCCAGCGTGTCGATGGTGATCTTCTTGCCCTCGCGAAGACGGTGCACCAGCTTGCCGTCGTTGACCGCGTGGCGCCCAAAGGTCGACTCCGCCATGTCGTTGCGGCGGCAATAGTCCGAGATTTGCGCGACGATCTGATCGTTTTTCACGGGCGAAGACTTGGGAATGGTTAGTGGGCAGCGGCTGTGGATAAGCCTGTCCTACCATCATCTGCCCACGATTGATATCTGGGCCTCCCGAGCGTCCCGTCGAAGCGACGGAGAGCCAAATGCGCGGGCCCTCACGCGAATTATCAATGAATCGTCAATGGTCCGCGCGCCAATATACCGGCATGGGCACCCTCCGGTTCATTCTCGCACTGTCGGTCGCTTATGGGCACCTCGCTGTGCCCATGAGCTTTCCAACTGCCGATATCGCCGTGCAGAGCTTCTTCGTCATTTCCGGATTTTACATGGCCCTGGTGCTGAACGAAAAATACGGCGCCGGCTCGTACTGGCTGTTTATCTCAAACCGTCTCTTGAGATTGTGGCCGACCTATTTCGTTGTGCTGATCCTGTCGCTTGGCGTGGCCGACAACTGGCAGTCGATCGCTGCGCTGGACTGGCTCGGCCTGTGGTTTTTCATCGCGTCGCAGATTTTGATCGTCGGTCAGGACCTCTATCTCTTTCTGTTCGTCAATCACGAAGGCGCGTTGGCTTTCACAGCGCATTACGCCGAGGTGAGCGCGCCCTTGTATGGCTTCGCCCCGATCCCGCAGGCATGGACGCTCGGGCTGGAGATCTACTTCTATCTGCTGGCGCCGTTTCTGGTGCGGCGCGGACCGGTATTTCTCGCAAGCGTGATTGCGGCGAGTCTCGTCGCGAGAATGGCGCTGCAATGGGCCTTCGGCTTCAGCGGCAATCCATGGTCGTTTCGTTTCTTTCCGTCGGAGATCGCGCTGTTTCTGACGGGGTCGCTCGGCTACTACGTCTACGCCGCCACGGACGACGCGCAACGCAAGCAGGCGAAAACGCTTTTGATCCATCGTCGCCGTTTTGCTGTTCGCGTGTCTCGCCGTCAACCGATGGGAAGGCGTCCCACGTCTCGCGTCGCTATCGCTTCTGGCCGCGGTCGTTGTCGGAGTGCCGAAGCTGTTCGAAGTCACCAGGAATTTGGCCTGGGATAAATACATCGGTGAACTCTCCTACCCGCTCTACATCTGCCATTTCCTGTTCGGATGGTTGTTGCTGCCCACCACATTTCAAGCCGTATACCTGGCGCTCTTCCTATCGCTGGTGATGTCCGCCGCGCTCTATCATTTTGTCGAAAAACCTGTCGACGTGTGGCGGCAAAGCAGGCTCAAAACCCGCAAGCTTGGATTTGAGCGCGGCCACCTGCTGCAATCGGCTTAGTGCGATGACTTGCCGGCGCACTCCGTGAGGTCCCTCCAGTTGCGGAGCCATGCAGGACTTCTGGTCGCCGGAATACTGATCGGCGCCCTCGCCATCAAGATCAGCGAACGCGGCCCGCGCCAGATCGATTTGACCGCACTGCCGCAGCCCGTGCGGGTTGAAAAACCCTGCGATCCCTCATCGACCGAACCGCAATTATTGTCGTTCATGGTCAAAGCAACGCCGCCAATTTCGGATCGAGCCGATACACCGCGCGCGGAGCGGTCGATAATTTCGATCCCGAATCCGGAAAATGCTTCGCCGCCGTCGACCCGCTGCTTGGCGCCGATGGCGCCGGCGGCAATTTCGCGACGCGTCTCGGCGACATTCTGATCGAAACGGGAAAGTACCAGCGCGTCGTCATCGTGCCGCTCGCTGTCCAGGGCGCGTCGCTATCGGAACTCAACGGCAAATATGCCGAGCGGATCGACAATGCGGTTCGGAAGCTCAAGGCGGCGCAGCTAACGCCGACGCATCTGCTGTTTCAGCAAGGCGAGAAAGACGCGATTTTGACGACAAGCCGCGAGCAATATGTGTCCATTGCTCCATCAGTTGGTGATACGCTTCCGCGCAGCGGGTCTTCAGGCGCCCTTCTATCTTTCCCGGAGCACCAAATGCGATGTTGAAAATCCGAAGAATAGCGCTGCGATCCGCGCGGCTCAGGAAGCCGCGGTCGATGTGGCTTTGAATATCCGACGAGGGCCCGACACCGACGTCATTGGCAACGACGGCCGCAATCCGCTTCGATGGCTGCCACATGAATGAAGTCGGGACTTTGGCGAACGCCGCGTTATGGGCGGCGTTTATCGATTAGCGTAATAGAAGTCTGCGAGTGTTTATCGCACCGTGATGCAGACCTCATGGTGAGGAGCGCGCTCTTGCGCGCGTCTCGAACCATCAGGCCATATATCATCCATCCTTCGAGACGGCGCTGCGCGCCCCTCAGGATGAGGCAGAAAACGTTGCTCTCGGCTGCCTGACTTCCCCCACACTTCCTGCGCGACATCGACCGCAAGCTTCAGTTTGGCCCACTGCTCGTCCTCGGTGAGGATGTTGCCCTCTTCGGTCGATGCAAATCCGCATTGCGGCGAAACCGCCAGCTGCTCCAGCGGCGCGAATTTCGCCGCTTCCTCCAGCCTCCGCTTGATGTCGCCTTTGTTCTCCAGGTCGCCGGTCTTCGAGGTGATGACGCCGACCACCACGATCTTGTCGCCCTTCGGCAGGAATCGCAGCGGCTCGAAGCCGCCGGCCCGATCGGAATCATATTCGAGGAAGTAGCCATCGTAGTTGGTTCCGGCCAGCATGGTTTCCGCCACTGGCTCGTAGCCGCCCGACGAAATCCAGGTCGAGCGGAAATTGCCGCGGCATACATGCGTGGTGATGGTCATGTCGGCGGGACGCTCCGCAATCGCGTAGTTGATGATGCGCGCGTAGATTTCCTGAAGATGATCGGGGTTGTCGCCCCTCGCCCGCGCCTTCGTCAGCTCGTCCTGCGAGCACAGATAAGCCCACACCGTGTCATCGAACTGCAGATAGCGGCAGCCGGCGTCATAAAAGGCTTTCACCGCCTTGCGATAGGTTTTGCCGAGGTCTTCGAAGAACGGTTCGAGATCGGGATAAACCTCTTTTGAGATCGCCCTGCGCCCGCCGCGGAAATGCAGCACCGCCGGCGAGGGAATCGTCATCTTGGCCGTCACGCCCGCTGCGTCGCAGTGCTTCTTCAGGAAGCGGAAATGGTCGAGCATCGGGTGATCGGCAGGGAAATCGATCTTGCCGATGACGCGGATGGCGTCATGTCGGGTTTGCACGCCGGCGAACTGAATGCCCTCGTCGGGATGAAACAGCTCGCAACCCGTAAGCTTTGCCAGAAAATCGAAGTGCCACCACGAGCGCCGGAACTCGCCGTCGGTGGCCAGCATGAGGCCGAGCGACGCCTGCTTGTGCACGACCTTTTCGACCTCGCTATCCTCGATGGCGCGCAGATCGTTTGGAGTGATTTCGCCTGCTTCCAGCCTGGCGCGCGCCTGCTTGATGCGCGGGGGCCGCAGCAGGCTGCCGACTTCGTCAGCGCGGAAAGGGGCCTTGGTTCGTTGCATTGCATCGCTCCGTGTATGTTTATGACTTGCCCGCCACGCCAAGAAAGCGCTCCAGCACCGCGGGATTAGCATTCAGTTCGGCGCTCGCCGCATCATGCACGATCGCGCCGCGTTCCAATATCACAACGCGATCGGCCAGCTTCAGAATCTTTTGCGCATTCTGTTCGACGATAATGGAACAGATGCCGCCCGCGCGGGTGATATGCCCCAGCGCCGCCAGCAATTCTTCCACAATGATCGGCGCCAGGCCCTCGGTCGGCTCGTCCAGCAGAAGCACTTTCGGGTTGAGGGTCAGCGCACGACCAATCGCCAGCATCTGCTGCTCGCCGCCGGAAAGCTGGTTGCCGAAATTGTTCTTTCGCTCCGCGAGGCGCGGAAACATCTCGTAGACCTTTGCGATGCTCCAATGTCCCGGCTGCGCCACCGCGGTCATGTTTTCTTCCACCGTCAGCGATTTGAAAATATTGCGCTCCTGCGGCACCCAGCCGATGCCCGCTCGTGCGCGCTGGTCCGGCCGCATCGCGGTGATGTCTCTGCCCGCCAAGCGTGATGGTACCGCTGAAACGCCTGACAACCCCGACGATGGAATTGATCAGCGTGGTCTTGCCGGCGCCGTTGCGGCCGAGCAGCGCCAGCGCCTGACCCTCGGCAACGTGAGCACAAGTTTCGGCAACACGATCGCTTCGCCATATCCGGCGCGAAGGTTGTCGATGCGCAGCAGATCAGGCATCCGCGGCCTCGCCGAGATAGACGGCCTTGACGCGCGGATCGCGGGCCACTTCGTCTGGCGGCCCCTCCACCAGCAGCGCGCCATTGACCATCACCGAAATGCGGTCGGCGAACGAGAACACCAGATCCATGTCGTGCTCGATCAGCAGCACGGTAACGTCGCGAGGAAGCGCTGCTACCGCGGCCAGAATGTCGTGGCGCTCGCTTTCAGGAACGCCGGCGGCGGGCTCATCGAGCAGCAGCACGCGCGGCTTGCTCGCGATCGCCACGGCGATTTCGAGCAGGCGCTGCTTGCCATAAGGCAGCGTCGCCGTCGGCTCGTTCATCACATCGAGCAGATGAAAACGACGCAAGATTTTCGGCGATCTCGGCGTTGACGTCGCCGCGCGTGCCCATGCGGCGCCACCAGTCGCCGCCGCGGCCGAGCCGTTCAGATACCGCCAGGCCAATCGTCTCCAGCGGCGTCAAATCGGCATAGAGCTGATTGATCTGGAACGTGCGCGACAGCCCGCGCCTCACGCGCGTATGCACCGCGAGACTCGTGATGTCGTTTCCCTCGAGGAGGATGCGACCGCCATCCGGCCTGAGCACGCCGGTGAGAAGATTTATCGCGGTGGTTTTCCCCGCGCCGTTCGGACCGATCAACGCATGGCGCGCGCCGGTCTCGACCTTAAGCGAAAGATCTCGTGTGACCTTGAGGCCGCCGAAGCGCTTTTCGAGCCCGATGGTTTCCAGTGCGGCGCTCATGGCGCGTCCCTTTCGGGAACGGCAACAACGGCTTTCTTTCCGGCGAATTGCGCGATCAGAAGGTTGGGCACCAACAGCGCCCAACGGTGCATGCGCGCGCGACCGACGAGCACGATGATCACCAGGACGAGCCCGATCCAGAACTGCCAGTATTGCGGCGTCAGGCTGGAGAAAAATTCCTGTAGCAATTTGAACACGACCGCACCGATCAATCCGCCATAGAGATAACCGGTGCCGCCGATCACCAGCACCAGCAGCAGATCGGCGGAGCGTTCGAACGAAAACACATCGAGCGATGCCAGCGCGGTCGTTTGCGTCGAAAGCGCTCCGGCGATACCCGCGTAGAATGCCGCGATCGAATAAATCGCGATCAACCGCCGATTGACGGGAATGCCGACCGCAGCCGCGCGCAGCGGGTTGTTCTTGATGGCGCGCAAGGACAGCCCGAACGGCGAATGCACGATCCGTCGCGCCAGCAGGAACAGCGCGAACAGAACGCTCAGACAATAGATGAAGCCGACCTTGCCGAACAAATCGAACGAAAACAGGCCGAGCACCGGCTGCATCTCGATGCCCTGCAGACCGTCGGAGCCGCCGGTGATGTCTGAGAATTTGTTGGCGAGTTCGCGCAACAACAACGCAATGCCAAGGGTCACCATCAGCCGCGTCAGGTCCGCGCCGCGTATCACCAGAAAGCTCGTGGCGAAACCGAGCGCCATCGCCGCGAAGCCCGCGACGATCAACGCCAACATGGGTTCCTTGACGATGCCATGCACGGCGAGCAATCCCGCGCTGTAGGCGCCGACACCGAAAAAAGCGGCATGACCTAGCGAGACGATGCCGGCATAGCCCAGGATCAGATCGAGCGAGAGCGCGAACAGTCCGAGCCACGCGATCTCGGTCAGGATCAGATAGCGATTGGGAAACAGGAAGACGCAGGCCAGCGCCAGCAGCCAGAACACGATTTCGCTCCAGCGCCACCGCGCGCGGGCTATCGCATGGCTTGATACGTCCGACGGATTCATCGCGCGGCGGTGCGGCCAAACAGGCCGTTGGGACGCCAGAGCAGGATCACGATCATCATGGTGTAGATCACGAACGCGCCGAGTTTTGGCACATAGTATTTGCCGGCGACGTCGCCGATGCCGAGCAGAAGCGAGGCCAGAAACGGTCCGGTGATGCTGGAAGAGCCGCCGACCGTCACCACGATCAGAAAATAGATCATGAACTTCAGCGGAAAATACGGATCGAGCCCGAGGATTTCAGCGCCGAGCGCGCCGCCGAGGCCCGCCAGGCCGCAGCCGAAGGCAAAGGTGAAGGCGAACACCTGCGGGACATTGATGCCGAGTCCGCTGGCGGCGCGAGGATCGTCCACCGCCGCGCGCAACCGGCTGCCGAAGCGCGTTTTCGCCAGCGTCAACTGCAGCGCGACGGTGAGCAGTCCGCAAATTACAATGATCATCAGCCGGTAGCGGCCGACGCCGATACCGAACAGATCGATCTGACCCTGCAGATATTCAGGCAGATGGATGAAGGTCTGCGATGAGCCCATGATGTAGTCGACCGCGGTTACCGACATGAAAACTAGGCCGACGGTGAACAGCACCTGATCGAGGTGCGGGCGGCTATAGAGATGCCGATAGAGCGAGCGCTCAAGCACCGCGCCGATCAGCGCACTGGAAACGAAAGCCATCGGCAGCGCCGCGAAGAACGGCCAGCCGACCTGATTGACCAGCACCGCGCAGACATATCCCCCAGCCATCGCGAACGCGCCGTGCGCGAGGTTGACGAAGTTCATCAATCCAAGCGTCACCGCCAGTCCGCACGCCAGCACGAAAAGCAGCATGCCGTAGGCAACGCCATCGAAGAGGATGGTCAGGAGCGTGGTCATGAATTACTTTGTCATTGCAAGCGAAGCGAAACAATCCAGCGTCACATAGCGCGGACCGGATTGCTTCGTCGCTATCGCTCCTCGCAATGACGGCAAGCGGTCGCTCACTTCTTTGTCTTGCCGGGATCCTTCACCGCCTCGAAGGTCTGGAATTCGACGTTGTAGAGTTCGCCGTCCACCTTCTCGACCTTGCGGATGTAGATGTTCTGCACGATATCGCGGGTGTCCGGATCGATCGAGATCGGGCCGCGCGGGCTCTCCCACTTCATCCCCTTCATCGCTTCGATGAGCGCATCGCCATCGGTCTTGCCGGCGGTTTTCTTGAGCGCTTCGTAGATCAGGTGGATGCCGTCGTAGCCGCTCACGGCCATGAAGCCGGGACGTGTGCCGAACGCCTTTTTGTAAGCGGCAACGAAATCCTTGTTCATCGCCGAGGGATGCGCCGCCGAATACAGATGGGCGGTGACGGCGCCCAGCGCCGCGTCGCCCATGCCGTTCAGAAGATCGTCGTCCATCACGTCGCCGGGGCCGATCACTTTGATGCCGGATCTATCGAGTCCGCGCTCGGCGTACTGCTTCATGAAATTGCCGCCCTGCCCGGCCGGCACGAACACGAACATCGCGTCCGGCTTGGCGTCCTTCATGCGCTGCAGAAACGGCGCGAAGTCGGGATTGGCCAAGGGCACCTTGACCTCTTCGACGATCTGGCCGCCGCCGGCGGTGAAATGCTCCTTGAAGAAGTTCAATGCATCGTTGCCCGGCGCGTAATCGGACGTCAGCGTCGCGACTTTCTTGATGCCGTTTTTGGCCGCCCAGTCGCCAATGATGGTGGACGATTGTGCCAGCGTGAACGACGTGCGCACGATGTAGGGCGACCGCTCGGTGATGATCGAGGTCCCTGCGGCCATCACGATTTCGGGCACCTTGGCCTGCGTCGCAAGCGGGGCTGCCGCCAGCGCTGCGGGCGTTACGCCGAATCCGGCGATGAAGCTGACCTTGTCGTTGACGATGAGTTCCTGCGCCAGGCGCTTGGTGTTGTCGGGAACTGCAGCGTCATCTTTCAGGATGATTTCGATCTTCTTTCCTGCGACGGTGTCGCCGTGCTGCTGCATGTACAGTTTAACCGCATTGTCGATCTGCTTGCCGGTGGAAGCCTGACCACCGGTCATCGGCAGGACCAAACCGATCTTCACGGCGTCGTCCGCCCGAGCCGGCGCGGAAGCCAACGCCAAAGCCAGCCCAACACCGGCCGCGGCAGCCAAAAATGATTTCATGCGATCGAACATAAGCGCCCTTCCCCTTGATTGTTTCCCTTGGCCGACTTGCCCGGTCCTTGCCGTCCACCATATCCGAATTTCGAGCATCGTATATCGGTGCGGCCTAGTGATTTAGCCGCATCGATCGTCTCATCATCAACGATAATACGGCCAACCGAATCGCGATCAGGGAAGGCGGCAACCGCGCCGCGCATTATCTCAAAAGACGTGCTATCTCAATGTATTAAAGGCATAATCCTTAAGGTCGTAAATTGAACATCCTGTCAGCGGATGTTCGATGGCCTTCGCTAATACCTCGCGATATGTACTTACCCAAGGTTCCGTCTTGCACTTCGTGCCAAATATGATTTCTCGCCGGTCGATAATTACAGCTTTTGCCCTGATGGCGTGCGGTCTCGGTGGCTGCGGCACGATCAATTCAAATCTTGCCGCGGGAATGGGCGACTATGTCCCGCAATGGGCCGGCGGCCTTCCCCCGGATGCGCCGCCGCGTCCCGGCACTGCCAAATATGATGCCTACATGCAGGAACGCGAACGCCTGCGCCAGCTACCTGCCGCCGAGCGAGAACGCGAACGCGCGGGCGCAGGCGCAAGCGAATCCTCATCGCCGTCGCTGGACGCCGTCCATTGAGGCGGTACCGCAGTAACAATCTTCTGAGGAAAGCGACCGCGAGCGGCGCTGCGTGCGCGTGACAGCCGAGCCTCATCGCGCAAAAAGCCTGGTGATCGGCGCTACCGGCCTGGTCGGCGGCTATATCGTTGAGCATCTCCGGCGCGCGGGAGAGCAGCCGCTGGCCCTGTCAAGATCGCCTCGGAATGACCCGGACGCGATCTGGTTTCAGGGCGACCTGGCTCGGCCCGCTGCATTGGATTTTCCAGCGTTTTCGACGCTCTACTGTACTGCCAGTGCGGATCTGCTGGCGAATGCCCTTCCGCATCTTGGCGGTTCCGCACTCAATCGGGTCATTGTATTTTCTTCGACCAGCATCGTTACAAAAATGAACAGCGAAATTGCCGCCGAGCGCGAAGCGATGCAAAATCTCGCCGCCGCCGAACAGCAAATCATGGCGATCTGCGAACAGCGTGGCATCGCGTGGACGATATTGCGCCCTACCCTGATCTATGATGCGGGGCGCGATCAAAACATTACGCCGCTGTCCCGGCTGATCCGGCGATTTGGTTTCATGCCGCTGGTTGGCGGTGCGCGGGGCTTGCGGCAACCGGTGCATGCCGAGGATCTGGCGATCGGCGCGATATCGGCGGCATCTAGCGATGCGGCCGCCAACAAGATTTATGCGCTGCCCGGAGGCGAAACGCTCACCTACCGGGAAATGATCGGCCGGATTTTCGATGGATTGCGGCGGCCACGGCGCACCGTTTCCGTGCCGGCT
Source organism: uncultured Alphaproteobacteria bacterium (assembly GCA_963723625.1). GTDB lineage: Bacteria > Pseudomonadota > Alphaproteobacteria > Rhizobiales > Xanthobacteraceae > Bradyrhizobium. Next base: position 90,446 of record CAVRRK010000006.1, on the reverse strand, counting down.
TTTCTTTGGAAAGCAGCATTTGTTTTCGCGAAGCCGCTGTTTCCTACCGCCAATTCAGCAATGGGTACCCGGATGATGGACGACATGGTGTTCGATCCGGCACCGGCCGCGCGGGATTTTGGCTGGAAGCCGCGAGCGTTCCATCCGCTGTTTGATTGAATTCGAAACGAGATGAGCAGCGATGCTTAAAGGCTACCGCATTTGATTCTTGAAGCACGCGAGGAAGCGCAGTTCTCCCGCCTGCTCGCCGAGCAGGGTGCAGACGTTCTGCAATGTCCGATGTTCACCATCCACGACGCGCCGGACCCAGCCCCGGTTGAGAACTGGATCAAGCGATTCATTGAAAGGCCTTGCGACGATCTGGTGCTCATGACCGGCGAAGGCCTGCGACGCCTGATGAAGGTCGCGCGGCGCATCGAGGTCGACCAGCGCTTTATCGCCGCACTTGGCAAGACCCGAAAATTCGCGCGCGGTCCCAAACCGGGCCGGGCGCTGCGCGAAATCGGTCTGCAGGCCGACATCACCACGGAGAAGCCGACCTCCGAAGGCGTTGCGGAGATGTTGTCGCGCTTCGACCTCAGAGCGCATCGCGTTGGCCTGCAACTCTATCCGGATAAGGATCACGGCGCGCTGATCGCCGCAATCGAAGCACAAGGCGCGGAAGTCCATACGGTGCTGCCCTATGTCTATGATGCGAAGACCGCCGACACCAACATCATCGCCGCGATCGATGAGATGGCGCAGGGCCGCATCGACGCCATTGCGCTGACCAGTTCGGGACAGGTAAGGCGCCTTGTCGAAGTCGCGCGCGCGCATGGTTGTGAAGACCGGCTGCGTGACGGACTGGCGCGCACGCCCATCGCAGCGGTCGGACCGGTGGTTTCGGAAGAACTGAAGTCTCACGGCTTGCGCGCGGATATCTATCCGGCAAACGAAGCCTTCTTCATGAAGCCGCTGATAGCTGCGATGTCCAAGGCGCTGGGCAACAAAGCTCCTCGCTCTGCCGCCACATCCTGATGGCTTGACGCGCCTGCGGCTACGGACATGATGCCGTCAACGAAAATCAGGTCGGGTGGAAATGCCAGAATTGCCGTTGTCGAAATTTCGCGTCGTGGAAATCGGGTCCGGCGATGCGCTGGCCTATTGCGGCAAATTGTTTGCCGATTTCGGCGCCGAGGTTATCAAGATCGAGCCGCCGGGCGGCGACCCGGCCCGCAAGATCGCGCCGCTCGCTGATGCCGGCGGCGGACATCGCGAGAGCGGCACTTTCGCCTGGCTCAACACCAACAAGCGCAGCATCACCGCCGATCTTGACAAGCCCGCGGACGTTGAGCGAGTTCGCGCGTTGCTGACCGATGCCGACCTTCTGCTCGATGCGCGGCATCCGACGGCGATCGCGGCGTCAGCGCTCTCGCATCGCGACTTGCGGAGAACCGAACCCGGGCTCGCGATCACTGCAATCTCCTGGTTCGGCGAAAGTGGGCCGTACCGCGACTATCACGCAACGGATTCGGTCTGCCGCAGCCTTGCAGGCCTGGTGAAACTGGTCGGCCCGCTGGAAGGACCGCCGGTGTTGCCGCGCGACGGTCAGATCGGCGTTGTCGCCGGGCTCACGGCGTTCATTCCGACGCTGGCCGGTCTTTTCGCGCGCGAAACCCAGGGCGCGCGGCGTTTTGCAGTCAGCGCCCACGAGGCGATGCTGCAGATCAGCGAGTTCGACACCGGCTTGGCGCTGGAAGCGGGATTCACCCGGCCGCGCATCGGCATCAACCGCTTCGGTCGCGGTTTTCCCGTTGGAAATTTTGCGACCAAAGACGGCTGGCTTGGTGTCACCGTGGTCACCCCGGCGCAATGGGTGTCATTCTGCAACATGATCGGGCTGCCGGAACTGGGACCTGACCCGCGTTATTCCGCCACCGCGGAGCGATACCTGCACGCCGAAGAATTGAAACGCATCATCGAGCCGGTGCTGATGCAAAAAAGCGCGATGGAATGGTTCGAGAAGGGCATCGAGCTGCGGTTGCCGCTGGCGGTGGTGCCGGACATGGCCGAATTGCTCGAGCAAAAGGTCTATCGTGAGCGCGGCGCATTCGCGAAAGTTCTGATCGGAGAAGCTTCGTTCGATGCGCCGGTGCTGCCGCAGCATCTCACGCGCTCGCCGCCGAAACCCAACGGACGTGCGCCGTTCGCCGGCGCAGACAATGACGACACCCTGCCCGCGCACAAACGCCTCGCAAGCCGCGCCTCAAGCGCCGGCGATCCGCTGCCGCTGAAAGGGCTTCGCATCATCGACCTGACCATGGGATGGGCCGGCCCAACCGCGACCCGTCAGATGGGCGACCTTGGCGCCGAAGTCATCAAGGTCGAGTCATGCCAGTATCCCGACTGGTTTCGCGGCACCGACCCGCGCGGCCCTTATCATCCCGAGCGGACCTACGAGAAGACCTACTGGTTCATGATGATGAACCGCAACAAACGCGGCATCACGCTGGACCTCACGTCCGAAATCGGCCTGTCGATGCTGAAGCGTCTGATCGCGGATGCCGACGCGGTGATCGACAACTACGCCGCCGACGTGTTGCCGCGTCTTGGTCTCGATGCGGCGAAGATGCTCGCCATCAATCCACGCCTTGTTGTGGTGACGATGCCGGCCTTCGGAATGACCGGAGCCTGGAGCGGCTGCCGCGCCTATGGCTCGACATTGGAGCAGGCCTCGGGCCTGCCCTCGGTCACCGGCCGCGAGACCGACCCGCCGACGATGCTGCACGCCGCGCTAGGCGATCCCGTCGGCGGATTGAGTGCCGCCGCCGCGCTGATGCTAGGTTTCATGCACCAGAAGAACACCGGCGAAGGCCAGCACATCGACCTCAGCGCCGTCGAAGCCCTGCTGCCGATGGTGGCGCCGTCGATCATCGAGCAATCGATCAGCGGCAGAACTGGCCCGCGCATCGGCAACCGCCATCCGCTATTCGTGCCGAACGGCTGCTTTCCTTGTCTGGGCGAAGACCAATGGATCACGCTGGCGGTGCGGACCGACGAGGAGTGGCAATCGCTTTGCACGATCATGCGTCGGCCCGATCTGGCTGCCGACACGGCACTCGCCACCGCCGACGGACGCCGCCGCGAAGAAGACCGCATCGAGGTTGCGATCCGGCACTGGACCGAAACAGTGCGGCCGGACCTGGCGATGGTGACGCTGCAGGCGGCTGGAATTCCTGCCGGCGTAGCGCGGTTGCCGGTGGATTTGGCGAGCGATCCGCATCTTGTGAAGGTCGGTCACTGGCAGGCTGTCGATCGGCCTTTCATGGGCCCGCATCTCCTGCCGTCAGTAGCCTATCGCGAGGGCGATTCCCCGATGCCTTACGCGATCGAGCATCTCGCGCCCACGCTTGGCGAGCATAACGAAGATGTTTTGAGCCGGCTGCTTCGGCTCAGCCGGCAGGAAATCGCGCAATTGCGGGAGGATGGCGTGATCGGCGATACCGCCACGTCGAAGAACAGCAAGGCCAAGCCTGCCAGCGATCGAAGCTAGCAAACACGGCCTAACCGAGCACGCGATCCGCTTCGGTGACCGCGCAGAGAATATGATAAAATGACGACGCTGGAATCGTATCCACCAGCGAACGGCCATCGCGATCGAATTGATCGTACCAGCCACCGGCCACGGGATGCCGCAGATAATTCTGCTGCAGGCGCACCAGCGCAGCGCGAGCTTCATCGGCGGCGCCGGCCTCGCCGCCCTCGGCCTGCGCTATCCATGCCTTGGCGATCTCGGTCTGTGGCCAAAGGCGCCTTGTGTGTTTTTTGATATTGCCGTTGGCATCGCCCTCATCGATCAGGCATCCGCTGGCATCATCGCGATAGCGCAGCGCTGAGGTGAGCAATTCGCCGCGGTACCGTGCGGTGGGGCAGCCAGTGATCCGCTCAAAGCCCAGCAGCAGCCAGACCCATTCGGCCTGATGCCCAGGCTCGACGCTGACGGGCTCGATTTTGGACCAGTCTTCTTCGAAGTACTCGCCAAGAACGTGTTTCTGTTTGTCGTAAAAGTTCGAAAGAAACAGAGCAAACATTTCGCCGGCGCGCTGTTGAAACGCCGCGTCGTGGGTGGCATCGAACGCTGCGATCATCGCCTCGAACAAGTGCATGTGCGGATTTTGTCGCCGCGGCATCGATGCGGGCAATCCTTCGAGGAAGCCGCCATTAGGCGATCGCAGTTTCGAGTTCGAGAAATTCCAGCAGCGAGTCGATCTCGGCGCGAACCTGTGCATCCCGATCGAGAGCATAAACGCTGGCAAGTGCGAGTAATACGAAGGCGTGGTCGTAGCTGTCGCGCAGCGCGATTGACCACACTGCCGTCCGGCGCGAGCAGATGGACGAAACCGGGCTGGCCGTCAGGGCTTTTGGCCGTCGCCAAAAGATATTCGAGTCCTTTCAGCGCGATCTCGCGGCCTTCGGGATACCAGCCGATCTGTGCAGCCTTGGCGAAGCAGTAAATCTGCCGCGCCTGCACCCGGACGCGGCGCGCCGCTTCGCGGTCGGCGCGGCCTTGCGCATCAAGCCGCTCGACAAATCCGCCGGTGCTGCGATCCCAGCCCTCGCGCGACCACAGCGGCAGCGAATGCTCGACCATCAGGGTCTTGAGCGTCCCAACAATGCCGTGCGAACTCGCGGGGCTCTCCGATGTCGCGCTGTTTGTCGCCATGAGTGAAGTCGTTCCTTAACCGCTGCCTTTGTCACCGCATCGATAAAAATACGATAGCCAGCACGACGAGCCACCCCACAATAACCAGCGACGCCACCGCTCCGGCACTTATCCGAGTCTTCTCTCTTTTGGTGTAGGCGCGCTTGCCAGGCATCGATATGGCCTCGGAAGAGATCAGGACTTGTACAGCAAAGACCCACACTCGCCACCAATGTAAAAAGCCGCGCCAACCCGAAGGTTGACGCGGCCATGGCCGTTCTGTTGCCAGGTGGACCTACCCCGAACAGTTACGCCGCGAGGCGCACGTCGTTCAATGCAACGTTATCGTTTGCATTTAGGTTTTTGACCCGATAACGGCGGTATCATGCCGAGCACAATTCATCACTTCTTCGCGGCCATCGATCCTGGTTCGCCCCCGCCCTAGCAGCCCGGAATTGGCTGCTGGGGTGGAGGCGCCGGGTACTGCCCCCGGGTCTGCCCGCAGTCCGCGATGAGGTTCAGCGCCATCGTCTTGCGACAGGCTCAATATAACAGTTCATGCGGTTAAAAAAAGGTGCTTGAATCGCCTGCAGCCGTTCCCGCGGAGATCAGTTAGGCGCGACGCTCCCGGTCTTGGTCCGCGGCTTCACCTGTTTTGCTGCGCTCTTGGGACCGTCGTACGCACAGTGCCCCAGGGATCGGACCCTCCTTTGGCAGTCGGGGATCTTCCTCAACGATTCCTTGTAGGCTTTATCCCTGATCGCATCCTGCTCCTTTTGCTCCGGAGTCCTGTTGACGACTTCCGGCATCAGGTTGATGTTCGGCATTTGCGCGAACGCGGGCCCCGTCAGCATTGTGGCTATCGCGGCTACGCGAAAGACTTTCATACCGGTGCTCTCCTTGCGTCTGTCGACCGAATATCACTGGGTCTGTGGACGTATATGACCCGGTCTCCCGCTAGAAACGGTCAGCCTTGCAGGATTTCGGCGATTGCAGCCAATCGTCCCAGATCGGGCCGCATTTGGTGCAGCCGTTGAGAACGAGCCCCATGCCGATCACGCCGAAAATAATCGCCAGTCGCCTGATCATGCGCGCCTCATCCGATCCCGTCGCATCATCGGCGTTATCGAGGCGTTTTTCAAGCCGCGCAGCGCAAACGCCATCACTTGTGATCGTGAAGCCAGCAGCCGCTCGTCAGGAGCCGCCCATCGCCGCGGCGATAGCATCGAGCGCTGCGTTCGCCTTCGCCCCATCGGGACCGCCGGCTTGCGCCATGTCGGGGCGGCCACCGCCGCCCTTGCCGCCCAGTGCTTCCGAGCCCTTTCGCACCAGATCGACCGCGTTGAACCGCGAGGTCAGATCGCTGGTGACGCCGACCACGATACCGGCCTTGCCGTCTTCCGTGACGCCCACGATGGCGACGACGCCGGAGCCGAGCTGTTTCTTGCCGTCATCGGCGAGGCTCTTGAGATCCTTCATCTCGATGCCTTCGACTGACGCGCGCCATCAATCTGACGTTGCCGACCTCACGCACGCCGGCGGGACCTGCCGACGAGCCGTTCGCCGCCGCAGCGCTACTGCCCATTGCCAGTCTTTTGCGCGCCTCGGACAGATCGCGTTCCAGCTTCTTGCGCTCTTCCATCAGCGATGCGATGCGCGCCGGCATGTCGTCCAGCGTGGTGCGCAGTTCGCCGGCGGCGGTTTTTGCGAGGGCAATGGTTTCGTTGGCGTGATGCCGGGCATGATTTCCCGTCAGCGCTTCGATGCGCCGCACGCCGGACGATACCGCGCTTTCGCCCGTGACCGAAATCAGCCCGATGTCGCCGGTGCGCCGCACATGGGTGCCGCCGCACAACTCCACCGACCATCCCAGCGCGTTGCTGCCGTGCTCGCGGTCGCTTCGACCCATCGACACGACGCGGACCTCGTCACCGTATTTTTCCCCGAACAGCGCTCGCGCGCCGGCGTCGCGCGCATCGTCCACCGCCATCAGCCGCGTGGTGACTTCGTCGTTCTCGAGCACGACATCGTTGGCGATGTCCTCGACGCGGCGCAATTCATCAGGGGTGATCGGCTTGTTGTGCAGGAAGTCGAAGCGCAGCCGGTCCGGCGCCACCAGTGAGCCGCGTTGCGCAATATGATCGCCCAGCACCTGCCGCAGCGCTTCATGCAGCAGATGCGTCGCAGAGTGATGCGCCCGGATCGAGCTTCGGCGCGCGTGATCGACCTCAAGCGCAAGCGCCATGCCCGGTTTTAGGGTGCCCTGCTCCACGGTGCCCAGATGCACGAACAGATCGCCGGCCTTCTTTTGCGTATCGGTGACGCGAAAGCGCACGCCCTCACCGGTCAGCACGCCGGTGTCGCCGACCTGCCCGCCGGACTCCGCGTAGAAGGGCGTCTGGTTCAAAACGATGGCGCCGGTGTCGCCGGTCTTGAGGCTGTCGACCTCCTTGCCGTCCTTCACCACCGCGGCGACGACGCCTTCCGCCGTTTCGGTGCCGTAGCCAAGAAACTCTGTGGCGCCGAATTTTTCGCGCAACGGAAACCAGATGTTTTCGGTCGCGGTGTCGCCCGAGCCGGCCCACGCCGCACGCGCCTTGGCGCGTTGCTGTTCCATCGCACCGGTAAACGAGGCGACATCAACACTGATGCCGCGGGCGCGCAGGGCGTCCTGCGTCAGATCGAGCGGAAAGCCATAGGTGTCATAGAGCGTGAAGGCGGTTTCGCCATCGAGCATGTCACCTTTTTTCAACGCGCTGCTCTTCTCGTCGAGAATGGTCAGCCCGCGCTCCAGCGTCTTGCGGAAGCGCGTTTCTTCCAGCCGCAGCGTTTCCTCGATGAAGATTTCGGCGCGCGTCAGTTCCGGATAGGCCTGGCCCATCTCGCGCACCAGCGCCCACACCAGGCGATACATCAGCGGCTCCCTGGCGCCGAGCAACTGCGCGTGGCGCATCGCGCGTCGCATGATCCGCCGCAGCACATAGCCGCGGCCTTCATTCGAGGGCAGCACGCCGTCGGAAATCAGAAATGACGACGCGCGCAGATGATCGGCGATGACGCGCAGCGACGCCTTCATGCGGGCCGTGCGGATCAGCGCCGGTCAATTCAGCGATGGCGCGGATCAATGCTACGAACAGATCGATGTCGTAATTGTCGTGCTTGCCCTGCAGCACGGCCGCGACGCGCTCCAGTCCTGCGCCGGTGTCGATCGAAGGCTTCGGCAGCGGATTGCGCACGCCGCCCTCGACCTGCTCGTACTGCATGAACACGAGATTCCAGATCTCGATGAAACGATCGCCATCCTGATCTGCCGAGCCCGGAGGTCCGCCAGGAATCTTGTCGCCGTGATCGTAGAAGATCTCGGAGCATGGGCCGCACGGGCCGGTGTCGCCCATCTGCCAAAAATTATCGGAACCCGCGATGCGGATGATACGCGATTCCGGCAAGCCCGCAATTTTCTTCCAGAGATCGAAGGCTTCATCGTCGTCGATGTAGACAGTGGCCGTCAACTTGTCCTTGGGAAGGCCGAACTCTTTGGTGACGAGATTCCAGGCAAGCTCGATGGCGCGGTCCTTGAAATAATCGCCGAACGAGAAATTGCCGAGCATCTCGAAGAACGTGTGATGGCGCGCGGTGTAACCGACATTGTCTAGGTCGTTGTGCTTGCCGCCGGCGCGGACGCATTTCTGCGAGGTGGTAGCGCGCTGGTAGGGCCGCTTCTCGACCCCGGTGAAGACGTTCTTGAACTGCACCATGCCGGCATTGGTGAACATCAGCGTCGGGTCGTTGCGCGGCACCAGCGGCGACGACGGCACGATCTCGTGGCCGTTCTTGGCAAAGTAATTCAGAAACGCCGATCTGATTTCGTTAACGCCGTTCATATCAATTCCATCACGCGCAAGATGCAGCCAGGACGCCTTAAGGATTATCCGGCGAACGCTTTTAGACGGGGGTGGTGGCGCTGTCCAGAAAATGAGCACCAAATCAGTGGGTTGCCGCGTCAGCAAGGTCGCCCGTTGATAGCTGTTACCGTTCCGTTGACAGCTTTGGTGCGGCCGTGGTTTCTTGCCGTCTGTTGAGTAAAGTCGCGTCGGGAGAGATCGGCTCAAGCGCCGGCGCCGAAGGAGCAACCGCCCCGGAAACTCTCAGGCAAACGGACCGCGTGACTTGTTAGCATCTGGAAAGAGACGCGCGCGGACCCTGATGGGCCGGAGCGCATCCGCCGACGGGATAATACTCTCAGGCACAGCGACAGATGGGGCTTTGCGAGTTTGCGGGGATTTCTCCTTGCGAACCGCGAGGGCCTCGTGATGTCAGTGCGCGACGATTTATCCTCTTTGCAGCCTTCATTGAAACGTACCCCTTTGCACGCGCTGCACGTCGCCCGCGGCGGCAAAATGGTACCCTTTGCCGGCTATGACATGCCGGTGCAGTTCGCCACCGGGGTGATGAAGGAGCATCTGCATACCCGCGCCAGCGCCGGACTGTTTGATGTCTCCCACATGGGCCAGATCGCGCTTCACGCCAAATCCGGCAAGGTCGAGGATGCCGCGCGCGCGCTGGAGCGGCTGGTGCCGCAGGATATCGTCGCGGTTGCGCCGGGACGCCAGCGCTACGCGCAATTCACCAATGACGCCGGCGGCATTCTCGACGATCTGATGGTCGCGAATTTCGGCAGCCATCTGTTTCTGGTGGTGAATGCTGCCTGCAAGGCCGAGGACGAGGCGCACCTGCGCGCGCATCTGTCGGACATTTGCAGCATCGAGCCACTGCCGGATCGCGCGCTGCTCGCGCTGCAGGGCCCGAAGGCTGAGCAGGTGTTGGCAAAACTATGTGCCGATGCGCCGGGCATGCGCTTCATGGATGCGGGACCGCATCAGATCATGAGCATCGACTGTTTCGTGTCCCGATCCGGCTATACCGGCGAAGACGGTTTTGAGATTTCGGTGCCCGCCGATCGCGCCGAGGCGCTCGCGACCGCGCTGCTTGAGAACGGCGACGTGATGCCGATCGGGCTCGGCGCGCGCGACAGCCTCCGCCTCGAAGCCGGACTTTGCCTCTACGGTCACGACATCGATACGGCAACCACGCCAGCCGAAGGCGCGCTGGAATGGTCCATACAAAAAAGCCGCCGCAACGGCGGCGCGCGCGCCGGCGGATTTCCGGGTGCTGATGTTATTCTTTCGCAGCTTGCATCGGGAGCGCCGCGGCGGCGCATCGGTCTGAAACCCGAAGGCCGCGCGCCCGTGCGCGAGGGCGCGCCGCTGTTTGCAGATGCTTCGTCCAGCGAGCAGATCGGAACCGTAACATCTGGGGATTCGGCCCCAGTCTCAATGCGCCGATCGCGATGGGTTATCTGCCGCTGCCGCACGCAAAGATCGACGCTACAGTCTTTGCGGAAGTGCGCGGGCAACGATTGCCGCTGCGCGTGTCGCCGATGCCTTTCGTTCCCAACACCTACAAACGCTAGAGGATCTATCATGCCGACTTTGTTTACCGCAGATCATGAATGGCTAAGCATCGAGGGTGACGTCGCCACCATCGGGGTCACGGATTACGCGCAGTCGCAGCTCGGTGACGTGGTGTTCGTCGAATTGCCGAAGGTCGGCCGTCAATTGAAAAAGGCTGAAGCAGCCGCTGTGGTCGAATTGGTCAAGGCGGCGTCGGACGTGTACGCGCCGATCACGGGCGAAGTGCTTGAGGTTAACGACGCGCTTGTCGCCGAACCGGCGCTGGTAAATTCAGATGCCGGCGGCAAGGCCTGGTTCTTCAAGCTGAAGATTTCCGACAAGAGCGAACTCGACGGACTGATGGACGAAGCCGCCTACAAGACACACACGGCGTGAGACCAAGGAGACGAACATGAGCGCGCATCGAAAGCCTACCGCTGAGCCCGCCATAACCTTTGCGCGCCGGCACATTGGTCCCTCGCCGCGCGACATTCGAGGCGATGCTGGAAACCGTGGGCGCCAAAAGCCTGACAGCTTTGATGAGCGAGACGCTGCCCGCATCAATCCGCCAAAGCGCGCCGCTCGATCTGGGGGCCGCTTTGAGCGAGACGCAGGCGCTGGCGCATATGAGCGACCTCGCCGCGCAAAATCAGGTGTTCACCTCGCTGATCGGCCAGGGCTATTCCGGCACCATCCTGCCCGCGGTGATCCAGCGCAACATCCTGGAAAATCCGGCGTGGTACACGGCCTATACGCCGTACCAGCCGGAAATCAGCCAAGGGCGGCTGGAGGCGCTGTTCAATTTCCAGACCATGATCTGCGACTTATGCGGGCTCGACGTCGCCAACGCGTCGTTGCTGGATGAAGCCACTGCTGCCGCTGAGGCGATGGCGCTGGCGGAGCGCGCCTCACAGGTGAAAACCAAAGCGTTCTTTGTCGATCATGAAGTGCATCCCCAGACGCTTGCGGTGTTGCGCACGCGCGCCGAGCCGCTGGGCTGGACGCTGATATCAGGCGATCCCCTCACCGACCTCGACACATCGGAAGTGTTCGGAGCGCTGCTGCAATATCCGGGCACATTAGGCGCGGTGCGCGATTTGCGCCCGGCCATTGCACACCTCAAAGCCAAGGGCGCGCTCGCCGTCGTCGCCGCCGATCTGCTGGCGCTGACGCTTTTGGCATCGCCGGGCGAACTCGGCGCCGATATCGCCATCGGCTCGGCGCAACGCTTCGGCGTTCCCATGGGGTATGGCGGGCCGCATGCGGCCTACATGGCGGTGCGCGATGCGCTGAAGCGTTCGCTGCCTGGCCGAATCGTCGGGCTGTCGATCGATTCGCGCGGCGAGCCGGCCTATCGGCTGGCGCTGCAGACCCGCGAGCAGCATATCCGGCGCGAGAAGGCGACCTCGAACATCTGCACTGCGCAGGTGCTGCTGGCGGTGATTGCATCGATGTACGCGGTCTATCACGGCCCCGAAGGTCTGACGCAGATCGCGCGCACCGTGCATCGCCGCGCGGCCGTCCTGGCGGCTGGTTTGCGCAAGCTCGGGTTTGCGCTCAAGAGCGACGCGTTCTTCGATACAGTCACGGTCGACGCCGGCGCGAAGCAAGGCGAGATGGTTGCTCGCGCGCTTGCGGAGAAAATCAATCTGCGTCTTGGTGACAACAAGGGCGCGATCGGTATTGCGCTGGATGAAACGACGACGCCTGAGATCGTCGAGGCGGTATGGCGCGCGTTCGGTGGTGATTTCGCGTATGCCGATGTGGAAGCCAGCACCGACGATGCGATGCCGGCGGAGCTCAAACGCGGCAGCGCGTTTCTCACCCATCCGGTTTTCCACGCGCACCGCTCCGAGACCGAGCTGTTGCGCTACATGCGCAAGCTCAGCGATCGCGATCTCGCGCTTGATCGCGCCATGATCCCGCTCGGCTCCTGCACCATGAAGCTCAACGCCACCAGCGAAATGATCCCGCTGACGTGGCCGGCGTTCGGCAGCCTGCATCCCTTCGCGCCGGACGATCAGGCTGCCGGCTATCACGCGATGTTCAAGCGGCTCGAGCAATGGCTGTGTGCGATCACCGGCTATGACGCGATCTCGCTGCAACCGAATTCCGGCGCGCAGGGCGAGTACGCCGGGCTGCTGGCGATTCGCGGCTATCACGCCGCGCGCGGCGAACCGCATCGCCTGACGTGCCTGATTCCGTCGTCCGCCCACGGCACCAATCCCGCCTCTGCGAGCATGGTCGGAATGGATGTCGTCGTCGTTGCCTGCGACAAGCGCGGCGACGTCGATGTCGGCGACCTCCGCGCCAAGGCGGCGCAGCACGCGAAAACTCTCGCCGCCGTGATGATCACCTATCCCTCCACGCACGGCGTGTTCGAGGAACACATCCGCGAGATCTGCGACATTGTGCATGCGCATGGCGGGCAGGTTTATCTCGACGGCGCCAACATGAACGCGCAGGTCGGCCTCGCACGACCCGGCGACTACGGCGCCGACGTCAGCCATCTCAATCTGCACAAGACCTTCTGCATTCCGCATGGCGGCGGCGGCCCGGGCATGGGACCGATCGGCGTCAAGGCGCATCTTGCGCCATTCCTGCCGGGACACCCCGTGACCGATGGCGTGCACGCGGCAAAAGTCGGCCCGGTATCGGCGGCGCCGTATGGCTCGGCATCGATCCTGACGATTTCCTATATTTACATCCTGATGATGGGCGGCGAGGGCCTCACCCGCGCCACCGAGATCGCCATCCTCAACGCCAACTACATCGCGGCACGGCTCGATCCGCATTTTCCGGTGCTGTATCGCAATGCCCGTGGGCGCGTCGCGCACGAATGCATCGTCGACCCGCGCGGCCTGAAGACGAGCAGCGGGGTCACCGTCGACGATATCGCGAAGCGGCTGATCGACTACGGCTTCCACGCACCGACCATGAGCTTCCCGGTGCCGGGTACGCTGATGATCGAGCCGACCGAATCCGAATCGAAAGCTGAGCTGGATCGTTTTTGCGACGCCATGATTGCGATCCGGCGCGAGATTGCCGAGATCGAATCGGGACGCTGGAAAGTCGAGGCCTCGCCGCTGCGCCACGCGCCGCATACGGTGCATGACATCGCCGACGACAACTGGACGCGGGCCTATACCCGCGCGGAAGGCTGCTTTCCCGCCGGCACCTCGCGCCACGATAAATACTGGTGTCCTGTGGGACGGGTCGACAACGTCTATGGCGATCGCAATCTGGTGTGTTCGTGCCCGCCGATCGAGGACTACGCGCAGGCGGCGGAATAGGACCAAAGAAGCTTACAAACTGTCGTGCCCGGGCTTGACCCGGGCATCCATCTCAATTTTTTTTTCGAAGAAGATGGTTTGCCGGATCAAGCCCGGCAACGACACCTCATCAACTCATTCCTCCGGCTCTTCGCCGTCGGCATCGCGTTCCGGCGAGCCTGCCAGAATCTGCTCCGCGATCAGACCGGAGTTCTGCCGGATCGCAACCTCGATCTTCGCGGTCATGTCGGGATTGGCCTTGAGGAACGCCTTTGAGTTTTCACGCCCCTGGCCCGAGCCGCTGGCTGTCATAGGAAAACCACGCGCCGGATTTCTCGACGATGCCCGCCTTGACGCCGAGATCGAGAATCTCGCCCATCTTGGAGACGCCTTCGCCATACATGATGTCGAATTCGACCTGCTTGAACGGCGGCGCCAGCTTGTTCTTCACCACCTTGACGCGGGTCTGGTTGCCGACGACCTCGTCACGTTCCTTGATCGCGCCGATGCGGCGGATGTCGAGATCGCACGGAGGCGTAGAACTTCAGCGCATTGCCGCCCGTCGTGGTTTCCGGCGAGCCGTACATCACGCCGATCTTCATGCGGATCTGGTTGATGAAGATCACCATGGTGTTGGATTTGTTGATCGACGCCGTCAACTTGCGCAGCGCCTGGCTCATCAACCGCGCCTGCAGGCCGGGCAACGCATCGCCCATCTCGCCTTCGAGTTCGGCGCGCGGCACCAGCGCGGCCACCGAATTGATCACCAGCACATCGACCGCGCCGGAGCGCACCAGCGTGTCGCAGATTTCCAGCGCCTGCTCGCCGGTGTCGGGCTGCGAGATCAGGAGTTCGTCGATGTTGACGCCGAGCTTGCGGGCATAGACCGGGTCGAGCGCGTGCTCGGCGTCGATGAAGGCGCAGATCCCGCCTTTCTTCTGGCCTTCCGCCACTGTGTGCAGCGCCAGCGTGGTTTTGCCCTGAGGATTCCGGCCCGTAAATCTCGACCACCCGCCCTCGCGGCAGACCGCCGACGCCGAGCGCGATATCGAGCCCCAGCGAGCCGGACGAAATGGTCTCGACGTCCATCGACTTGTCGTTCTTGCCCAGCTTCATCACCGAGCCCTTGCCGAACTGCCGCTCGATCTGCGACAGCGCGGCCGCCAGGGCCTTGGTTTTGTCCATGGAGGGTCCTTCGACGATACGCAGGGCGGAAACGGGCATGGGTCGTGCTCCTTATGGCGGGGATTCGCTGACGGGACAAACAGGCGGCGCTTTGAGGCTCTGAGAGACTGTACTCTATTTGTTCTCAGTTCGCAATATGTTCTCAAAATTTAATTGGGTGCTGGCCTGTTTTGACCGTCAGTGGCCTAATTTGAAAACGGCAGTGGCCTAATTTGAATTGCAACCTTCCACCCGATGGATCATTGCCCCTGCATCACCGGCTTCGGCTTTGCCCGTAGGCGTCGGTGACTGAGAGTTCGGTAACGCTCCCGCCTGCTAAGGCAAAAGGAGCGTGCTGTGCTGCACCCTATTAGCCAAGATACACTCGAATTATTGGAACGCGCGCAACGCACGATAGATAATTCAATTGAACTTCGCGAACAGTCTCGATCTTGCTGGGCGGAAGGAGAACGGCAGTTGGCGCAGCAGGAACTTGATTTTCAGGCAAGGCGCGCCCTGAGATTCAAAAAGTAAGTAAGGCCGCCTCAGTCGCCGCTGTGTTTCATTTTTCGTCAAGATTCGCTTGCTATTCAATACTGCATGAAGCGGCTTTTCGGATTTTCCTATTTCGATTTGGCCTTGGCTGTAACGTTCCTTGCGTTCGTCTTGTGGATGGTCCACGTCGCTCCGTCCGGGAACGTCTTTTAAGTCGGCCCTTACTCGTAGCTGCGACCATTGGTTAGCTTGCCGATCCGGCTCTTTAGGTTTGATCTGCGATCCTGACGAGGGACCGCCATGAACCTATGGACTGGCTTTGCGATGCTCGCGATTGCAGTGGGCCTGATCTGGATCGGGCGTCCTAATAAGGCGGGCACCCATCCGAGCTTCTTGCGATTCGACGCGGCACTGGTGCTTTACCCGCCGATCATTCTGGCATTCGGTGCGTTGGGGGCGGCTGCCGTGATTTTCTCGGTTTTGAAGTAGGCCGCCTCAGTTGGCGGCCTCTTCGTCATCATCGCCCAATAGAGCAAGTTGGCTTGAATTGCCTTCAACAGCCTTTGCGGCCCTCTCCCGCGAAAAGCAGATCGAAGTCATTGCCGCGCTTTGCGACGGTCTAGGCCATCGTGCCGTGTCCCGCATTACCGGCGTCAACCGTGGCACCGTTGCCAGTCTGGCGCTTCGCGTCGGGCGTGGCTGCGCCGAGTTGCACGACCGCATGATCGTCGGCGTTCGCACCTACCGTTTGGAATTGGACGAGCTTGGGCATTTGTGCAGCGTAAGCGCCGCTGGCATCAAAAGCCCGGTGCGGACGGCCCCGTTACCGGAGATCAATACACTTACGTTGCTCTATCCGCATCGTCGCGCGCCATCGTCTCCTACCTCACCGGCAAGCGACAGCGGAGAATACGGACAGTTCATTCAGGATTTGCGCCAGCGTGTGATCGGTACGCCTGAGATTTCGACGGACGGCTACCATCCCTATCGCAACGCCATCCGTGACGCCTTCACCAACCGCGTTGCTCATGGCGTCGTCGTAAAGACGTACAGCGTAACGCACCTTGCGCTAAATCCAATTGCTTCAACCAAGGTTTACGCCAACGCAATGAATGGCAAAGGTAGCGGCCGAACCCAAGCTGGCGCTACCAGATATGAGAGGGCAGTCCACAGAGCAAAACGACACCATATGCTAAAGCCTCGCTGATCGCGGAGGTTAGCCGGTAATTTTCGAGGCCGCCTCGGTTGCGGCCTTCGGCCAGCACCATTTCATTGGTGCTGCCGCGTTTTACGCGGTGGCTAATCAGAAAGCCGCAGTGGCCTGGTCTGATTTTTATGGCAGGACTCTCATCGCAAGTCATAGGGAGGCGAGAATGCGATTTCCAACATGGATTGCTTTGAGCGTCGCAGCGGTCACTTTGGCCGGATGCTTTGAGGGCCCGGCAGGTCCGCCCGGACCTGCCGGCAAAGATGGCGCTCCGGGAATTGCAGGGAAAGAAGGTCCTGCAGGTCCTGCTGGACCAGCAGGGAAAGAAGGACCGCCGGGACCTGCTGGTCCGAAGGGGGACCCGGGAGAAGCCGCTAAATAAGGAGAGAGGCCGCCTTAGTTGGCGACGCGGTAGGCGGGACCCGGCATTTGCCGGGGCCGAATCCGTATTGCTCTGCCTTGAGCTCGATCTTACGGCGCTCTTTGCCCGTCAGCCGCCTATTTGAAAACAAAGGTGGATCGAGGAACGTGGCCTCTTTTGAGGTGTTCACCCGGCATCCCGCTCATTTGGAACCCAGAGGTCGCGTTATGAAAAAACTCAGCCCGGGCCAAATCGCTATCATCGTCGTCCTGGCCCTGTTGCTGATCGGCACGGGAATTTGGGCCGTGTCGGTTTGGAACTCGACCAGCGATGTCGTGATGGGCAAGCACGGCTGGATCGCGCTCGGTCTCGGGACTTTTTTTTCGCTCCTCATCGGATGCGGACTTATGGCCCTGATGTTCTTCAGTAGCCGCAGCGGCCATGACGACGTGGCAGACCCGTTCAGGAAAAAGCCCAATCCGCCAATGAAGTAGGCCCCGCTCGGACGGCCTTTGATTCATTTGCATCAGCCCCACGCGGAAGCCTGCGAAATATTTGGTTAACCAACAAAGGTTTCAACAAAGCGAATTGGGAACGTAACCCAGGCTCAGGGGTTGGCGTCGCATCACCGCATCCTTTGGCTGTATCGGTGACCGGGAGTGTTGTGCTCCCTCGC
The DNA here is from genome assembly GCA_963723625.1 of uncultured Alphaproteobacteria bacterium. Lineage (GTDB taxonomy): Bacteria > Pseudomonadota > Alphaproteobacteria > Rhizobiales > Xanthobacteraceae > Bradyrhizobium. The sequence goes on along the minus strand of CAVRRK010000006.1, from coordinate 73,140 downwards.
CTCCCAAGGGAGCACGATATAACGCAACCGACATTCTGGCCGGATCAGGTTGACGCTCATCGCTTGCTCTCACAGGTGAGTACTGGCAGAGACACCGCGAACTACGCAAATAATCAAAAAATCTACAACCAGGGCGAAGACGCCGACTTTGTCTTTTTCGTTCAAGAAGGCCGTGTGAAGCTTAGCGTCGCGCCGCGGCAGGGCGTGGAGGTTGTGGTCGGTATAGCGCAGGAAGGACAATTCTTCGGGGAAGCGTGCCTTCATGACGTGGCCGTGCGGCTCGTTACAGCGACAGCTATAGGTGACTGCCGCATTACGTCGGTCACGAAAGCGGCCATGCTTACGGCGATTCGCGATCAGCCGAGATTTGCAAAACTGTTCATTGATTATTTGGCGAAGCACAACAGTTGGGTTCAAAAAGGAATGCTTGGTCATCTCTTGAATTCACAGCAACAGCCAGACTTAACGCGCGAACCCCAATCCAGCGAACCATTGAGCGATCAAAAAGACGATCTTTTCCTCCATCGATCGCGAAGCCGGACGAACCTGAACTGTGACGTCGGTCTGCTTTCGCGCACGAATGAATCTTGACGCCTCCTGATCGGTTTCACGGTCCGCGACGGCACAAAGCCGATCGGCGTAAACGTATAAACCGCCTCGCCCTTCTGGTTATAGAGCGTCCACTTCACCAGGACGGTCCCCTGAGGCTTGGTCTTCGAGCGCGTCAGGCTGACGACTTCGCCTTCGATATGCAGGACGTCGTCGGGTCTTACCGGCAACATCCAGCGAAGACCGTCAACGCCCAGGCCGATCAGCGGATGAGGGCCGAACGGGCGAGTCTTTATCGGCAAGGCTCATGGCTATTGCTGCGGTGTGCCAGCCCGATGCCGCCAGACCCTTGAAGATCGTTCGTTGGGCGGCTTCATCGTCCAGATGAAACGGCTGCGGATCGAATCTGGCCGCAAACTCCTTGATATCGGCTTCTAAGATCTGGACGGGCTCGCTCTTGAAACGCATCCCCACTGACAAGTCTTCGAACCACTCGATCATCGGTCCGATCAGGCCTCAGTAAGTCGCGGCGAGATAGTCGACGATCTTGCCGATGTCGGCATCGTCGATCGGCGCGCCGTAGACTTTGATCATCTTGGTCACTTCGGCCTGCCAGAAATCCTTGCCGAATTTCGCGCCGCGCGGCTGCGTCTGAACGTAGTCCGCGGAGTGACAGGCGGTGCAGTTGTTCTTGACCACGTCGACATTGGGCCCCGGCTTGAATGACGACGTTTCTTCAGGGAGCGCATAGGAGATCGGCTTGGCGCCGGCGGCGATGAAGCCGGAGCCGGCGGTCAGGCCAGCGGCTGCAGCCAGTGCGAGGAGAACGGAACGAGTCATGATCATTCTCCTTCAGGCTGCCGTGACGCGGACGGTTTCGACGACGTTGCGCAGATATCCCGCCGGATTCCACAATGGCTCCATCGGCTGCACGTCGCCGCCATTGTTGGTGGCGCGAACCTTGAGTTCGTGAGCGCCGGCCGCAAGTTTCACCGGCAGCGTCCATTCCCGGAACGAGTACTTGCCCAGATCCTTGCCGAGCTTTGCCGGCATCCAGTTTTTGCCGCCATCGGATGGAGATCGCGACCTCCTTGATGCCCTTGCCGCCGTCGAACGCGATCCCCTTCAGGTTGGTCGTACCGGATTTGAGTTTTGCGCCGTCGGCCACGCTGGTGATGAACGAGCGCACCGTGAAGCGGTTGATCGGGATCGTCGCCTTCGGCGCGGTGCCCGGCTCGACGCAATGGCAGTCATTGTCCGGAATGCGATAGGCGGTCTTCATCCAGAAATTATCCAGCACGCTGTCGATGACGGTGATTTCGTTGAGGTGCTTGACCCAATAGGTGCCGTAATAGCCGGGCACGACGAGGCGTAGCGGATAGCCGTTGAGTACCGGCAAATCCGCGCCGTTCATGGCGTAGGCCAGCATCACCTCGCCGTCGCGGGCATGGTCGATATCGAGTGCCTTGGCGAAATCCGGCGTCTTGTCGCTGACCGGGCCATCCATGCCGTTGAAGGTGACCTGCTTGACGCCCTGCTGCACGCCGGCCTTGTCGAGCACGGTTTTCAATGGCACGCCGCGCCAGCGCGCGTTGCCCATGGCGCCGTTGCCGGACTGGCCGCCGGCGACGCGCGGATTGGAAAGCCCGCGGCTGTTGCCCGAGCATTGATTGACGGCTGTGAGCTCGACCGAGCCGAGTTTCTTGATGTCCTGCAGCGACAGCTTGAGCGGCTTGTCGACCTTGCCCTTGATCTCCACGGTGAACTTGTCGGGATCGATATTGAGCGGAATATCCGCCAGATGATAGCGAACGAAGAAAGCATCGTTCGGCGTAATGACGCTTCTCATTGAAAACCGAAAACGGCGTCTCAAGCTGCGGCGGGCGGCTGGTTTGGCCGATCATCGGGCGCTTCTGCGGATATTTCACCAGCGGCCGTTCGCCATTGTCGAACGGCAACGTCACCGAATCCAGCGCGAACGCCCTGACGGAATTCAGGCCGGTCGCGGCGCCAAGCGCCGCCATACCGGCGCGCTTGATGATCTCTCGTCTGTCGAAGCATGGGCTTCCTCCGAAGCATTTTGTCAAAACCGGTCATCACCGGATTCGTTGGCTGCAAGTGTCGCACCCCGCCTTCGCAAGTCAATTGTCATTTGGATTGTGGGTCGATCTCTCGACAGCGCCGCGGCATCGCTGCGTTGCGAAATGAAGCTTAGCGCCGCGGCTCGCTTCCAGGCTTTTCATGCGCTGTAACCATTGGGCCCAGCGCAAGTATACAGGACAGAACCGGAGCGACACCTTGAACTGTGACGCGGACATCAGCGAGACCGCCAAGGGCAACCATCTGGCGTTCGGCAGGATCGTGATGGCGCATCAGGACCGGATATTCGCCTACCTGGGAAGGATGGGTCTGAGCAGCGAGGTAGCCGAAGACATCGCGCAGGAGACGTTCATTCGGGTCTGGCGGCATGCCGGAAAATACAACCCACGGCTCGGCAGTCTGACGACCTGGATCTTGACGATTGCGCGAAATGCAGCGCTGACCAGGCTGTCGTTACCACAGGGGCGTGTCGAAACGCCCGTCAGTCCGGAAACGCTGGAAATTGCGTCGGATGCGCCGCTGCCGGACGAGCAACTGGTAGCGCTGCAGCGCCGGCATCAACTCCACGCGGCGCTGGCCTCTCTAAGTGCCGCCGATCGGAGCTTGCTGTCTTCCAGCTACATCGACGAACTCGACCTGGCCGCGATCGCACGGATCGAATGCTGCTCGATTGGCGCTGCCAAGGTGCGCCTGCACCGCGCGCGGCAGCGTCTGAGACAAATTCTGGAGGCAGACCATGAATGACGATATCGACGCATTGCTGACGGCAGCGCCGCTCCATGCTCCGCCCGAGTTCGCCGCGCGCCTGACGGCGTTGGCGCGCGCCACGCCTCAGACGCATGAGCCATCGCGAAGCTTCAGCCCATGGCAGTGGATTTCGCTCGGCGCGGGAGCGAGCATCGGAGCGCTGTTGCTTTGCGAATTCGTATTCGCCGCCTTTGTCACCGCCGGTGCGCAATGACCCACCTCGATCTTCGCTCACGGAGTCCTTCATGACACAGATTTCCACAGCTTCAGGCGACATTCATCCGCGTAACCGGTGGATTGCGGCGCTGCTTTCTCTGGGATTGCCGGGCCTCGGCCAGCTCTACAATGGCGATCTCAACAAGGCGCTTTGGCTGTTTCTCGGCTTCGTGTTGATCGGCTGCTTTCCGGGCGTCGCGATTGCCGCGCTCTATGTGCCGGCGGTGCTGATGCTGCCGCTGCTGCTGATTGGTACCGCGGCAACGCTGGGGATTTGGGGGTTTTCGATCGTCGACGCCTGGCGCGGCGCAGCGCGGCGGCAGGTCTACACCCGTCGCGAGTGGCAAGTCAGCGGGCTTTATATTTTGTTGTTTCTGGCCGGCAACGCTTTGATATTGGCGCTGGTCGCCGACGTCCGGCAACGGATGGTGCAAGCCTTCGATATCCCGACCGCCGCCATGCAGCCGGGAATTCTGCGCGGTGACCGATTGTTTGCCGACAAGCGATACAATTGCCCCGGCTGCAAGACGCGCGTGGCTATCGGCGACATCGGAATTTTCGTCTTCCCGAACGACCGCACGCAATACTATATCAAGCGCGTGATCGGCTTGCCGGGTGACCGCGTCTCGATCGCGTCGCACAACGTCATGGTCAACGGCCGCAGTCTTTCACATTCCGAAACCGATGCGGGCGACTTTGTCGTGGTCACCGAACAATCCAAACAGCATAGTTGGCGCGTGCAGTGGAAGAAGACCGGCTCCAGCCGCGACTTCGATGTTACGGTCCCGCCGGGTCAGATATTTTTGCTCGGCGATAACCGCGACCTGAGCACCGACTCCCGCCAGTTCGGCACGGTCCCGCTGTCCGACCTCGTCGGCAATGCGCGCCAGATCTGGTTTTCCTACGGAGACGGCGGGATCAGGTGGGATCGGCTGGGGAAAACTTTGGAGTGACCACTGCCGACAACACGCGCGCATCGGCGACAATCCTGACGCTGATCGGCTCCGCCCGTCCGCGGATCGCGAGGTCGCGTTGCGGCAGCGCGTCGGGCGGCGCTCCCGCGGTGGCGCGAACCTCTTCCGACAGGATCGCCTCGCAGCCGATGGTTTTCGTCATGTCCTGCAGGCGTGAGGCCACGTTGACCGCGTCGCCCAGCGCGGTGAATACCATGTGATTGCGGTAGCCGATGTCGCCGATGATGACTTCGCCGGCGTGAATGCCGATGCCAAAGCGGATCGGCTCCGGCAGATCATGGCTCAGAAATCGATTGAGCTCGTCGATGTTGACAGCGATCGCCGCCGCCGCACGCATGGCCTGACGGCACGCGGTTTCCGGGTTGGTGGTCAGCCCGAACAGCGCCAGCATCCCGTCGCCGACGAACTGGTTCGGCTGCCCGCCGCTTTCGATCACCGCTAGGGAAACCGCGGCGAGGAATCGATTGACGATGAAGACGGTATCGAACGGCAGGCGTTTTTCCGCGAGCAGCGTCGAGCCGCGCATGTCGATGAACATGCTGACGAGATAGTGCTCCCGGCCGATGCGGGCCGGATTGCCAGCGTGCGCATTCGCCGACGCGGTGTTCGGCATGAAGAGTTGGAAAAACGCCAGGTCGGTTTGCGGCCGAAGCTGGCAGGCGAGCCGGATCGCGGGATCGCCGCCCGCGCCGACTCGGTCCAGCACGAAGGCTTCGCGCGTCGACGGCTCGGGCAGCGAAGCGGCGTCCCCCACCACCCGAATGCGGCAGGTCGAGCAACGGGCGCGGCCGCCGCAGACGCTCGCATGCGGGATGTTGTTGCGTAGGCTCGCTTCGAGCACGCTCAGTCCCCTTGGCACGCGAATCGTCCTGCCGTTGCCGTAGGACAGTTTGATCATGCCGCCACGGCGTTCGGTGAGTGCGCGCACGCCGCGCGCGGCCAGCGCCAATCCGATCAGGCCGGCATAGCCAATCAGGAAATAGTCGACGATGTCGTCCAGCACGCCTTGCTCCGCGGCAGTGCCGACCTGACGCCGCGAAAGATTTTCCGCTTTCCATTGCGCGGTGTCGCTGTCCTGCACCACGGCGCGTCCGCCCTGATAGAGTCCGAGCATGGCGACTGCGGGAATGAGTACCGCCGCAGCCAGCAGAAAGGGCGCCGCGTGCTTGTAGAAGGTTTTCATGCGCAGCCAGAAATAGAGGCCGATGCAGCCGTGGGTCCATGCGACAAGCAGGACAAGGAACATCAGCCACATCTTGTACGGCCATGCGACCCAATAGGCGTAGAACACCTGCGGGTAGAGCTTTTCATGGTCGAACAGCGTCTGGCCGAGACGCACGCCAACGAGGTGGGCGATGATCAATGCGGGAATGCTGAGGCCAAGCACGAGCTGCAGCGGCTCGATCGCTTTCCAGCGAAACTGCCGGCGATCGTAGACCGCCCAGACGCCGAGTCCGGTGTGGACCGTCGCGGCGGCGTAGAACAGGATTGCGATCGGCAGGAATTGCCAGAACGGTGGTGTGGTAATAGACGCCGGCCGCCAGCGCGTCCGCGGAAACGTTGCCGAGCGCGTGATTGAGGAAATGACTGACGAGATAGGCAAACAGGATCAATCCGCAGGCAAGCCTGACCTGCCGGATGCCGATTCCGCCGATGAGTTTGCGGAGTTGCTTTGTAGTAATTTCTGCCACGTGAGCCCGTAGATTTTCATCATTGATGGTAGAGTTTATTCCTTTCCAAGGCCATCCTTTGGGAGGCTGCGTGCGCCACGTTGACACTCGTTTCGGGCTAGGCAAGAAACCGGCGTGACCACAGCCCCGCCCGATCAACGTGCCCTGAAGACGGACAATGCGGCCACGCGCCAACTGTACTGCGCAGTTGCGCTGGTCGCGGCGATGACCGCGCTGAGGATCGTCTACGCTTGCGTGACGGAGTTACGCACCGACGAGGCGTATTACTGGACCTGGTCCAAGGAGAACGTGCTTTCGTTCCTCGATCACCCGCCGATGATCGCTTGGTTCATCCGCTTCGGCACCGCTGTTTTCGGCGATACCAATTTCGGTGTGCGGTTCGCGGGCATCCTCGCGATGCTCGTCATGCAATTGCTGCTTGTCGATATCGTGCGGCGCGCGACGCACGACCGGCGTGCGATGATTATCGCGGTGCTGATGCCGGAAGCGGCAGTTTATTACGGGCTGCTAATGGCAAAGGTGGCGCCCGATATTGCGATGATACCTTTCGCGGTGGCGATGGTATGGGCACTGGTCCGGCTCGCAGGGAGCGGCGACGGGCGCTGGTGGCTCGCCGCGGGATTGTTCGGCGGACTGGCACTCTTGTCGAAGCTCACCGCGGTGTTGCTGGTGCCGGCTGTACTGGCCTTCATGCTGGTGCCGGACTGGCGCCGGCGCTGGCTGACCAGCCCCTATCCGTGGCTTGCCGCGCTGATCGCGCTTGCGGTGTTTTCGCCGGTGCTGATCTGGAATTCGCAACATGACTGGGCGTCGTTCAAATTCCAGTTCGTCCGCGCGGTCGCAACGCATGGGCTCTCGTTGCGCACCGTCGGCGATTTCATCGGGCTGCAGTTCGGACTGGTCGGACCCATCCTGCTGCCGGTGGTGATGTCGGGCGTGGTGCTGACGGCATGGCGCGGCTATCGCCAGCGCGAGGCGGTTTCCATTCTGCTTTCGACCTGCGTGCTAGTGCCCTTTGGTTACTTTTTCTGGAAGTCGCTGTCGCTGCGGATTGGGGATACGTGGCCCATGTTCATGTGGCCGGTCGGGTTTGCCGCAGCGGCCATCAATCTCGCCAGGCTTTCGCAGGAAGGTTGGCAGGCAAGGACCGTCAAATCGGCCATCGTATGGGCTTACGCTGCAATCGGATCGGGGATCGCGATCGTCATACTGGTGTTTTTCTATTACGTCGTCAGTCCGTGGAATTTCATTGGCCACACCGACCCGGTGGGCGGCGAGGCAGGCTATGAGCAGCTGGTCGATCGCGTGGAAGTGGACCTGCAGAAGACTGGCGCGACGTGGATCGCAACGACGGATTATCGCACCTACGCGATGCTGCGGTGGTATTTCAACAATCGCGTACCCGTCATTCAGATCAACGAGCGTGGGCGGTTCATGGGCTTTCGCGATCCCGGCATCGCTCTAATGAAAGACCACACGGGACTGTACGTCGCGCGCGGCGCGGACAGCCGCAATCCGGTTTGGGAAGCGACGACAGCCCTGCGTGAGCCGCTGGAGCGCGTGCAACGCGTGTGGCGCGGCGACGTGATGGACGTCTATACGCTGGAAAAACTCACAAACTGGACACCTGAACTTGCTCCGCCGCCGGGCTCGCCGCTGTATTGGTGGCGCGTTTTGGCGGGCGAATTTGGCGAGCCCGGAATTGATGGATTCCCAAACTCTTCCATTGCGGCACTGGCTCCGAACTAAAACCGGTCCCGCGCGTTAGGCGGGTCCACAAGGAACATTCAGATGAAAGACAAGATCAAAGAGCATATGGAAGTGATCGGCGCTGACGGCGTGCATGTAGGCAAGGTCGACCGGGTCGAAGGCAACAGAATCAAGCTCACCAAGGCTGACAGCGGCGAGGGCAAGCACAAGGGCCACCATCATTTCATCGAACTCGGCCTGGTAGCCGATGTCGAAGGCCAGAAGGTGCGGTTGTCCGCGAACGCCGCCGTCGCCGTAACCTTGGAAGAAGAGAAGAACCACAAACCGGCTTAATGGCCAACGTAATAGCGCCGCCCGGATTTTTTCGGGCGGCTTTGTGCTGCAAGCTATTCGTCGCCATCGCGCTTGCGCACCAAATCCTTGGCCAGATCGCCGAGCGCCGGCCGCGGCAAAGCCGTGAATGGCAGCGGGCGCGTGACGTCGATCGCGGCCAATCCTAGGCGCGCGGTCAGCAATCCGTTGAGAATGCCTTCCCCCAGCCGTTGCGAGAGCTTTGCCGCGACGCCGTGGCCAAGCACTTGCTGTATGAGGCTGTCGCTTGCCGCCATGCCGCCGGTGATAGCGAGATGCGCGATCACGTGACGCATCAGCTTGATCATGCCGAGCGTGCCTGGCCGCCCGCCGTAGAGCCGTGCGAGTTGCCGCACCAGCCGCAGCGACGCCGCGAACACGAACAGCACGTCGACCAGCGCACGCGGACTGATGGCGGTGACGATCGAGACCCGCTGCGCCGCCACCGAGACAAGCCGGCGCGCCTCCTGATCGAGCGGCGTCATCAATTCGCGCTCGGCGAGCCGGATCATATCCGCGCCGTCGATGATATCGTCGGCGTGGTTTGCAAGCGTAGTTCGTGCGCGCGCCAGTTGCGGATTGCGATGCGCCAGTCGCAGCAAGTCCTGCACGATGGCGCGGCTCTGGGCGCGATCGTCGTTGAGCAAGGCATCGATGGCGCGGCGATGCAGTTTCTCGATTGTCGCCAGGCGCGCCAAACTGATCACCTCACGCGCTGCGATCACCGCCAGCGCCAGTGCCGCCAGCAGCGCCAGACTTGCGCCGAAAACGCCGAGACTCTCGCTTCGCGCGAACAAATCCTCGATCAAATGCGTCACGCTTAAGCCCAGCCCGAGCAACACGAGCCCGGCCAGCGCCGTCCAGAACAGCGTGCTCCAGCGAATTCCCCGCCGCACGGGAATGATGGGGTCTTCGATCACGACCGGCAGCGCCATCGGATCGGCTTCCGGCCTGACGTGCACCGCGCCGCGAACCGGGCGCGAAGGATCATCGTACGGGTCGATCACGATGACGCGGGGATCGTCGAGCTTGAAAGTCGCCGGGCGGCGAGGAGTTGATCGCTCGCTCATTGCAGTTTGTCTCCGATCAGGAACTGGAGCGCGCGGTCGAGGCGGATGTGAGGCAGCGCGGGGCCATCCACCTCGTCCTTCATCAGAAGCGGCGGGCGAAATCGAAGAAAACGAAAATCGGATTTGTCCGCGCTCGCGCTGGAGAGCCCGCGGAACGCACCGTCGTCGCTGAACAGGCTGTCGGCATTCATGGGCAGGTCACCCGGAAAGGTCGCCACTTCAGTTTCGCCGTCGAAGGTCTCGCCATTGGCGACTTCACCGCGCGCCGGCGTACCGAGAATCGAGGGCAGTTTTTCACGGCCGCGCTGCACCTGAGCCTCACGGGTGGATCGAACGGCGGCGAGCGCAACCACGTCGATCTCAGCTCCGGCAACTTCGGCTGTTGCGGCAGCCTTGCCCACGGTTCGCCGCAACACGCCCTCGAGACGATCATGGCTCGTATGATGCAGGTGATCGGCCTTGGTTGCCGCGAAAAGGATGCGGTCGATCCGCGGGCGAAACAACGCGCTAAAGAACGTGCCGCGGCCGACCCGGAAACAATCCAGGATACCAGCCAAGGCCGCTTCGAGATCGCGCAGCGCTTCCGGTCCGGCGTTGAACGCCGCGAGCGCATCGACCAGAACGATCTGGCGATCGAGCCGCGAAAAGTGGTCGCGGAAAAACGGCCGCACCACGATATCCTTGTAGGCTTCGTAGCGACGGCTCATCATCGCCCACAGCGAACCTGCCGCGGCAGTGCCGTCCTCCGGCAGATCGAGCGGCGCGAATATGAGCGCCGGCGAGCCTGCGAGATTGCCCGGCATCAGGAAGCGGCCAGGCGGCAGCAGGCTCATGGCGAAGCGCTCGTCGCGGCACGCGCGTAGATAATCGGTGAACAGCCGCGATGCTGCCAGTGTCGCCTGTTCGTCCTCGTGCGCCTGGGGGTCAAGCGTTGTGAGATGCGCGTGCCATTCCAACGCAAGATGCGCGCGCGGCTCGACGCGCGACAGTGCAAGACTTTCCGCCGACCACTGCTGGTAGCTTTTGTTGAGCAGCGGCAGATCCAGCAGCCATTCGCCGGGATAGTCGACGATATCGAGGGTGAGAGTGCGGTCGGCGCCGTTTTTGCGCTGATAGTCGATCACCAGACGCAGTTCGCTGATATCGACGGTCGAGTTTGGCCAGCGCCGCTCGTCGATCAAGGTGCGGACATGATCTTCGTAGGCAAAGCGGGGAACTGCGTCATCAGGCTGCGGCTCGAGTCGCGCGCGCGCGATCCGTCCGGTCGACAGCGATTCGAAAATCGGAAAGCGCCCGCCGCGCCTGAGGCCGTGGATCAGCGCCGTAATGAAAACCGTCTTGCCGGCCCGTGACAGTCCGGTGACACCAAGCCGAACCGTCGGATTGAAAAAATTGTCGCCATAATCGAGCAGCGCTCGCGCGGAAAGCCGCGCTTCATCGAGAATGTCGGAAAACGCGGAGGCCATGCTTAAAATTGAGCTTGATCCGATGGAGGAAATTTGCGCCAACTATCTGAAAAGTGGCGACGATCCGGTAGAAATCAAGTTCATAGTTCGGACGCGTTTTGCAACCAGAAGCGTTGTTCTTCGTTTACCGCCTGCGGGTATGATTTATCGCTTTTGGGCTTGCCGGATCGATCCATGACCATCTTCAAAGTGAAGCAATTCGCGAAAGCATCCTTGGCGTCGGGTGCGATCCATTGGAATTACGACCGGGCCGAGCTGATCGCTGACGGTGTCGTGCACGGGGTCGGTGTTTTTTGCGGTTTGATTGCAGCGACCGTGCTGGTCGTGTTGACTGCCATCTATGCTACGCCGTTCGAAATTGCGGTGGTCTCGGTTTATGTCGCCGGTTTGCTGACCATGCTTGTGCTATCGGCAACCTATAATCTGTGGCCGGTGTCGCGCGCCAAATGGGTGCTGCGCCGCTTCGATCACTCCGCGATTTATGTGCTGATTGCGGCAACCTATACCCCGATCATCATGGAGGTGAAGGACAGCGTATTCGCCGTTGCGCTGCTGATCGGCGTATGGTGCGTGGCGATCGTCGGTATCCTGCTCAAGCTGTCGCTGCCGGGGCGGTTCGACCGGCTTTCCGTCGGTCTTTATCTGGCGATGGGCTGGAGCGGCTTCATGGTCTATGATGCCGTCGTCACCACATTGCCGACGCTGACATTGTGGTTTATCGCGGCCGGCGGTTTGCTCTACAGTTTCGGCGTCATCTTTCATGCCTGGCAGCGGCTGCGGTTTCAAAATGCTATCTGGCATTCCTTCGTATTGCTCGGCGCAGCCTGCCATTACACCGCCGTGCTCGATCTCGTTTTGACCTAACCCTTTCGGCAACGGAGCGTCGCGATGCAGGTTGCCGGGAAGGTTGTCGTTGTCACGGGCGGCGCCAATGGCATTGGCCGCGCGCTTTGCGAAGCCTTTCACCGGGCGGGCGCGGCAAAGGTCGTCGTGGCCGATCTCGATCTTGCGGGCGCGCAAGCTGTTGCCGCCTCGATCGATGGCGCGGCGTTCAAATGCGACGTCGGCCGCGAGCAGGATATCCGTCACGTCATCGAACAGACCGAGCGGCAGTTTGGTCCGATCGCGCTGTTTTGTTCGAACGCCGGTATCGGCGGCGGCTTCGATCCGCTGTCCGAGAATGCCGGCGGCACGTCGGATGAAGCCGTGGGCCAGAAGCTGGGCCATTCATGTGATGGCGCACGTCTACGCCGCGCGGCATCTTATTCCGCTGATGAAGGCGCGTGGCGGCGGCTATTTTCTCAATACGATTTCCGCGGCTGGCCTGTTGTCGCAGGTTGGCAGCCCCGCCTATTCGACCACCAAGCACGCCGCAGTGGGGTTTGCGGAAAATCTGGCGATCTCGCACCGCGCGCATGGCATCAAGGTCTCGATCCTGTGTCCGCAGGGCGTCGACACCAACATGCTGCGCTCGATCCCGAAAGGCCCGCAATCCGGCGACGGCGACCTCAGCCCCGAGCAAGTCGCGCAGGATGCACTGCGGGGAATCGAACAGGAGACCTTCGTGATCCTGCCCCATCCGCAGGTCGCCGACTACATGCGCAAGAAGACCGAGAATTACGATCGCTGGATTGGCGGCATGGCCAAAATCCAGGCCAAAATGCGCGAGACCTACGGGAAGTAGCGTCGAGAGTGTGCTTTTAGCCCCTTAATCGGCAGAAAAAGCCCAAGACGCCGGGACCTGCGCGATTCTCACTTTTCGCGGAGCAACAACACGGGAACCTCGTTCGTGTTATGCTCAGCGAGCGAAAGCGGATCCTCCCATGTCGATGTGGCTGATCATTCAACTCGTCTTGATAGCCTCGATGCCGGCTGCGTATGACATGGCTCGCCACCGCCGTAGATCGACGACGGTGTGGCTCAACATAGCGCTCTTCTTTGGCCCGTTGGCACTTTTAGCCCTTCTGGTTCTGGGCAAGCGCGACAATGAATTCTCTCCAGCCAAATCGGGAGAAAGATGATGATTTTGAACTTTGGCAAAATCGCTCTGGGCGGTGTCCTGCTGCTACTTACCGCCGCCATTTTCCCCTATACGCTGAAAGGCGGAATCATTGCCGTTGCGACATGCGTCGTCGTGGCGTTTGTCCTTCATTTCGTGGCCCCCTGAGAGCGACCGCATATTCTTCGAGTGATCCGCAAACCGAGATGCCCGTCCGCAATCTAGACAATGCGTGCCCCATTCCAATAAAATTGAGTCGGTGTTTCCGGGGGCTACCGCCGCCCCAAATGACCGCAAAACTGGTAAAACCCCACGAATGGATCGGAATATCCTTCGATTTCGCCCGGATCGGAAGATCATTTCCGCTATCAAGCTCCGCCCATACCGCGTATCGTGCAGCCGTCGAATATGCCGGTTTGCGGGAGAGGCAGTTCGTTATCGTTTTTTGATCCCGCGGAGACGACGTGATGGCTAAGGGTACTGTTAAGTGGTTCAACGCGACCAAGGGCTTCGGATTTATTCAGCCGAGCAGCGGTGGCAAAGACGTGTTCGTTCATATTTCGGCGGTCGAGAAGGCTGGTCTTTCTTCGCTCAACGAAGGACAGACCGTAGAATATGAAGAGGTTGCCAATCGCGGCAAGACCTCGGCGGAAAACCTCAAGGTTTGACGCGAAGCGGACTGGAACAGCACGCTCTCGGACAAAATCCGAGGGTGGGGCTTTCCGAAAGATCCCGATAAAAAACTACGAGCGCATCAGGCGAGAGCAACTACTGCTCGTCCATGCATTCTTTGCGCTCACTTTTCCTGCTCCCATTTTTCGACCGTCATGACGTCGGGCGCCTGCGCGTAGCCGCGCGGCCACATGTCGACGACCCATTCACCTTTTTTCCCACGCTCGACCAGCACCGCCGTATTGTGCGGCCCTTGCCAAGCAAACGGATTGCCGCGGTAACGCGGGTCGCCCACCACATGATATTTGAGCAGGCCCCACTGCTCCAGCATCAGCAGCAGGCTGGTCGTGTTGCGGGTGGTATCCCAGCAATCGAAATTGTGGCTGGCGTCAAGTTTACCGATGTCGGCATGCGCAACACGTTTGTCGGTGCCGATGATCGGTCCCATGCGGCGATCGAACCAGATCACGGCTTTTTGCACCGCCGCCCGTTCGGCTGCGGCCGACGATCGGCCAGCGGCCATAATCTGCGTCAGCGCGCTGCGGTCGCGCGGAGTGAAGTCCAGCATCTCGCGGCGCCGGCAGACAAAACCGTAGCAGACCGTCATCGCCCTGGATGAAGGCGGGAAGATCGAGACGCTGGTGTACAGTGCGGCTATGGGGGGGCTGAGTTCACGCGCAACAACAGACGGCGGCCCCGCGAACAAACCTAGGCAGATAAGGCCGAAGGCAAGCCCGCGCGCCGCAAACTTGGCGCGCCCCCACCCCCGTTCGGTCCGTCTCCAGATAAGGCTCATAAGCTGTCACAGCCCCGAATTTTGGCAAAAACTATCGCAGCCATTGCGCGATGCCAAGACAAGGCGCGGTGATAGACACTGCGATTTGAAATACGTCGGGCGTTGCATCGCCCGAAAACATCGATCTAATAGATCGCGAAAAATCAATAAAATGACGGGAGCGGCGCCATGGAAAGCGGCATCTTTGACGGCCTGAAGGTTCTGGACTGCGCGAGTTTCATCGCGGCGCCCGCGGCTGCGACGGTCTTGTCGGACTTCGGAGCCGACGTGATCAAGATCGAGCCGCCGGGGCTCGGCGATCCCTATCGCAACCTGCCGAATCTACCCGGGTATCCTATAAGTCCGCACAACTATGCGTGGATGCTGGAATCGCGCAACAAGAAGAGCCTCGCGCTCGATCTTGCCAGGCAAGATGGGCGCGACGTGCTGCGCCGCCTTGTCGCCGAAGCCGACGTCTTCATCACCAATTTTCCGCCCGCGGTGCGCGCGCGGCTCGGCATCACCTACGAGGAATTGGCGCCGCTGAATGAGCGGCTGATCTATGCGTCATTCACCGGCTACGGCGAGAAAGGCGAGGAAGCCAACAAGCCGGGATTCGACAGCAACGCGTGGTGGGCACGTTCGGGCCTGATGGACCTGGTGCGCGCCGACACCGACACGACCCCGGCGCGGTCCGTCGCCGGCATGGGTGACCATCCCTGCGCCATGGCGCTGTACGGCGCCATTGTCACCGGGTTGTACAAGCGCGAACGCACCGGCAAAGGATCCCACGTCAGCTCGAACCTGATGGCGAATGGCGTATGGGCTGGCAGCGTTCTGGCGCAGGCCAAGCTGTGCGGCGCGAAATTTCAGGAACGGCGGCCGCGCGAACGCGCGCTCAATGCCGTGACCAATCACTACAAATGCCGGGATGGACGCTGGATCATTCTCTCGCTGTTGAACGAGGACAAGCAATGGCCGGCGCTGACGAGGTGCCTCGGACGCGAAGACCTCAAAGACGACCCCCGGTTTGCGACCAAGCTGGACCGGCACGCGCGATCGCTGGAACTGATTGGAATTTTTGACGAGCTTTTTGCGGCCAGAGATCTCAGTGAATGGCGCGCCAGGCTGGACGGCAACGGACTGGTGTTCGGCG
Source organism: uncultured Alphaproteobacteria bacterium (assembly GCA_963723625.1). Classification (GTDB taxonomy): domain Bacteria; phylum Pseudomonadota; class Alphaproteobacteria; order Rhizobiales; family Xanthobacteraceae; genus Bradyrhizobium. The sequence continues at coordinate 57,664 of CAVRRK010000006.1, read as the reverse complement.
TCGTCGGCATTCTCGATGACATTCCGAACGACAGGCAGATGATCGAGAATGAAGTGCTGGTGCCCTTCGAAGGCACCGACATGCTGACCATCAACAGCCCGATCTGGGTCGACGGAGCGAGCAAAACTCGGCCGCGGCATCCGCCCGGCTTGGGCGAGCACAGCGACGAGATTCTTCGCGGCGCCGGTTATGACGAAGCATCGATCCGGCAGCTGCGGACAGCGGGAACGGTGGCCTGACTTTTCCGTCTAGCGATGCAGGAAGACCCAGCCGAACACAACGACGCCGATCACCACCGCGGCTGCGATCGCCCAAAGGCTGACGCGGGCGTCTCCGGTTGCCTGCATCCTGCTTTCATTCCTCGCGATCTTGATATCGCGAACCTTGCTCTTCTCGTCCGCCTGGTTCATCGCGTCACATCCATCGCTTGCGTCCGATTGCAACGATACGCCGCCTCACGACCAGTTTCCAGAGCTTATCGGCTTTCGACGAAGCACATGCCGATCCGAGATCCCTTGTCGATAGCCTGACAGGAAAGCCCCTCCGCGCAGGTCCATGAGCTAAAACTCTTGTCGTTGTTCGCAGCTCCAGGATTTTGCCGGTAGCAATGCGCGCCCCAGCCGTCGTCGTAGCTGGTTCCGGCCAGTTCTGCGCTGCCACGCAATTGCGGGCGATCGGAGAAGCCGCGCGAGTAATCCGGCGGCTTATTATTGCTTATCGCTGTCAGGATATCGCGGCGGCGGACCTGATCTCCGAAGAAATGCGGTGACGCCGGCACGACAGTAGAATTCGACGGCTTCGCCGCCAGCCAGTCGACGCCTGCGAAATGAAAACCGCCGATGCCGCGGGTTTGATGGCAGCCTGAGCAGGTTACGTCGTTTAGCCTGCGCTCGAAGCCCGCGAGCGAGCGGATGTTCTGCAGCACGATGCCGCTGTCCGCCGCTCGCTTCAATACCGCGACAACGTCGCTTTCCCTGAGGACGGCGCCCTCTGACGTGTCCGGTTGCAAGAGGCCAAACGCGGGCTGCAAGTTCGAGCGGGCAAATCCGGCAGGAGTGGCGGCGATTGCGTCGCGTGCGAGAAATTTCTCGGGGATCACCACCGTGCCACGATCCAGTTCGCTGAAATGAGTTGGATCAAGCAGCCAGGTCCGGAATTCGCGCGCAAGATTTGCATCGCCCAAAATCCTGTCGCGGTCGATCTGGTTGTCGAGCGGCGCTTCCTCGAATGACTTCGCGCCCGCGTTGTAGCGAAACTGCTTGAGCAGATAGTCAGTGCGAAAATCGCGGATCGCCGATTTCGGCGCATGCGCAATCTGAAGGTTGGTTTCGATGCGGTCGATGTTTTCGGATTTGATCAGTGCCAGCGGCCCATTCAGGGACACCAACTCTGATGCGAGACCTGCGCCGGTGAGGGGCCAATCGCCGGTATCAAGCCATCGTCGCGCGATCTCGCCACAACTGGCGGCGTCGACATCCACCGCGCTATCGCCTCTGGCCTTTAGCACGACGCTCAACGTCATCGGCAGCCGCGGCGGGATAGCGCCCTCGCCTTCCGCGCTTGCGGTTCGCACCAGCCGGTAGATCAGTCTGATTTCGCCGCAGGTGCTCGGCGAGAGGTAGGCGCGGTCCATCCGGTTGACGATTCCGGCCAGGACGAAACGCGATTGGCCGGAATAAATCAGCGCGCGATCGAACAGCTGAAAATCGAAGGAAGGGCCGACGCCGATCGTTACATCTGAGCGATCGGCTTTGTGCCGGAGAACGTAGCGATCGAACTCGGCATTGATAGCCCTGCGTACTCCGATCATCCCAGGCAATGCGAACAGTGCGTCATTGGCGATTGGCGTGTCAGCGGCTGCCCCGGGATCGAGCATGCGGCCAAGACCGAATCTGCCCGCGTCCAATTCTCGCAAAGCGTAGGGATCGACGACGGAAGTCCCGCGTTCCAGCGCCGCGGCCAACACGATCTGCGGCAAAGTCAGCCCGCATAGCAAGGCGAGGAAAGCTACGACGAAGCGCACGAGCGGCCTCTTTTGGCAAAGACGCCGGCGAAGTTAGCCGAAAAGCATGCGGCCTGTCGCGGCATTTGAGAGATCGTCTTCGGGGCGCGCGAAGCGCGAGCCCGGAATCCATAGCCCCTGTGGCTCTGTTCAGCATCCGTACGCCAAAACAGGGAGTATGGATTTCGGCCTGCGCCAGGGCGCATCCCGGAATGACGTTAGTGTCCGCTCAGCGCGCGACGACAAGTCCCTTGCTGGTCACCACCACCCAGCGGCCATCCTGGCGTCTGATGGCTTCGACACGGCCGAGCCCGGGAATGGTATCGCCGGCGAATACTTCGAACGCGCCTCTGCGTCCCTCAATCACTGCGCCGCCATCGGCGACATCGCGCAGTATCCAGCCTTCCACCGTCGGCAACCGGGCAATTTCCGGCTTCGGCGCGGGCACCGGGATGGGCGTCGCGGAAGCAGAAGCTGCAGGAGGGGAAAGCGAAGCGGTCGTTTCCCGCGACGCTACGGGTGCCGCTGCAGCAGGTGCGGCTGCAGATGCTGGCGCGCGAAGTCTTTCCATGGCCTCACTGATTTTGGCCAGTTTGGCGGCGGGTTCGGCCTGCGCCTTCTCGACCTTGTCGAGACGCTCGCTGGTCTTGTTGAGCTGCGTGACGCTGAGCTTGGAGGTGTGTTCGTAGCTCGCCTTCAGCGCCGCAACGTCGGTCTCCAGCCGCTGCATCGAGTCCTGCAGCGCGCGTGCACTTGCCGCTTTTGTTTCATCATGGGCCGGACGGCCAAATCCTGCCGTCGCCAACGCGCCGCCAAGGGCGCCGGCCACCGCGGCGAGCGCAATCACCGCGGCAAGAGCCCCGGCCCGGCGCTTGCCGAACAGTCCGGATTTGCGTGCGGCGGAAGCCGGTTCGGGTTCGGCCTGCTCGCTCCATGTATTGTCGCGGGAGGGCGACATCACCAGGATCTTGCCGGGTATTTTCGCGGCGTCGATCTTGGGCGTGTCGGCCGTATAAGCCCCAAGCTTGGGCGCCTCGGTATTGCTGGCGTCCACCTTGGGCACGTCAACATTGGGCGTGTCCTTGGCGATATCGGTTGGCGCCGCAACGCTTGCCGGCGCGCTCGGAGAACCGGCGATGACCGCCTCGGCCTGCGCCAGCGCACCTGACACGACGGCCGCGCTGGGATCGACCGGTCCGGTTCCCACCGGATTAGCGTTGGGTTCACCGCTGATTTGATCGGCTACTTGTTCGCTCACGGCACAATTCTCCAACAAAGGTTGACTATTTGGTAACTTTTATTGCTTGCGAATTCGTTACTGCAGCGCGCGTTACGGAAATTTTAGGGTTTTGACCGAGCGGCTTTCTAATCCAAATGACTGATTACCGGGACACGGATTTCCCGACTAACATGGCCGCAATGAGACGGCCCGGGAGGCGTAGGTGCGCCATGGCGATCGAAAAATGCATCAACGAATATAACGTGGACGACGTCATATTCGAGGAAGGGTCTGACGGCCGCGAACTGTTCGTGGTGCTCGACGGCAAGATCGACATCGTCAGGATCGCCGGCGCAGCCAAAACCGTCATCGTCAGCCTGGGCAAAGGCGAATTTTTCGGCGAAATGGCCGTGATCGATGGCTCGTCGCGCTCGGCGACCGCTATCGCCGCCGCGCCGAATACGCGGGTGATGCGGATCAACCACGCTCGATTCGTTTATCTGGTCAGCCAGCAACCCGCTTTCGCGCTGATGATCATGGATGCGCTGAGCAAACGGCTGCGCGCGTCCAACGCCGTCAATTTCAGAGCCGTCACGCCATGAGTGATCGCAAGCCGAGCCCATTTCCGATCCTGCTCGACAACGACGTCTGTTCGCTCATTCAGGCGGCGGAGAATGTCTACCAAGTCCGTTTCAAAAATCGCGCAGCCAATGCGTATCTGGTGCGCGGATCGTCGCGCACCATCATGGTCGATGTCGGGCTGTCGTCGAATTACCCCTATCTGCTGGAATGTCTCAAGTATCTTGATTGTCCGCCGGACGAGATCGACATGGTGATCCTCAGCCATGAGCATCTCGATCACATCGGCGCGACGTATCATTTCAGCGGACGCACGATCATCGCCGCGCACCGGCTGGCCGCCAACAAGATCATGCTGCGCGACGATTTCTCGATTCTGCGCAAGATGTTCAACGAGCCCGATGTGCCTATCAATGTCGACATCTGGCTCGAAGAGGGAAACCTGATCGACCTCGGCAATTTTCGCCTTCATGTAATGTACACGCCCGGTCATACCTCGGCGTGCATCAGCCTGTTTGAGCAGGACAAGGGGCTGCTGTTTGCCGCCGACACCTTGATGCCAGGCGGCGTGATGGGCGGCGTGTTCGGATCGGGCAGCATTAGCGACTACATCCAGTCGCTGGAGCGGCTGAAGGGATTGAATTCGAAAATCTTGCTGTCCGGCCACGGCCGTCTCTCGGATACGCCGCAGGACGACGTGCGGATCGCGATCCAGCGGTCGCACGCGCTCTTGTTCGACACCGCCCAATTGTTCGACGCGCTGGACGCACGCTCGAATTTCGAGCCGATCATGCAATCGGTACGCGATCTCAACAAGCTGGACGATTCCTGAAGCATCGCGCCAAGAGAATAGCCGCATAAAGAAAAACGGGAGAGAAACGAATGAAGCTTTACGATTCGATCGGACCCAATCCGCATGTCGTCCGGATGTTCGCAGCGGAAAAAGGCATCGACATTCCGAAGCAGGCCGTCGATCTGCGCCGCGGCGAGAACCGGCAAGAGGAGCATCTGAAGCGCAACCCGCATGGCCAGATGCCGGCGCTCGAACTCGATGACGGCAGCTATCTGTCGGAGATCACCGCGATCTGCGAATATCTCGAAGAGAAAAATCCCAAGCCTGCGTTGATCGGCAGCACGCCCGAGGAGCGCGCCGAGTGCCGGATGTGGACCCGGCGCGTCGACCTCAACATCTGCGAGATGATGGGGAATGGCTACCGGTTCGGCGAGGCGCTTAAATTTTTCGAGAAGCGCATTCCGGTGGCGCCCGATGCCTCGCCCGGCCTGAAGAAAATCGCCGCCAACCGGCTGGAGTGGCTCAACGGGCAGATGGCGGGCAAGGATTTCATCTGCGGCGCGCGCTTCACGCTGGCGGATATCCTTCTGTACTGCTGGCTCGACTTCGCCGGTCAGGTTGGTCAGCCGCTGGATCAGGCCAATACGAATATCGTTGCATGGTTCGCGCGCGTGGCGCAGCGGCCTTCGGCGAAGGCTTAAGCATCACGCGTCATCCGGGGCATGCGCAGCGATGAACCCGGAATCCATAGTCCCCGTGATGATGTATGGATGCTCGCTACCTAGGTTATGGATTTCGGGTCATGACGCCACTACATCACCACCGGCGCATCCGGGAGTTCATTCACGCCGCTGCCATGCTTCGGAAAATGCCGCGCCAGTTGCCGCGATACGGCCTCGATACCTTTGATGACCCCCGTCTCAAAATTGCCGCTGCGAAAATCGGTTTCCATGTCGGCGCAAATTTTCTCCCAGCCGGCCGTACCGACTTTGGCGTCGATGCCGCGGTCAGCGACGATCTCCACGTAGCGGTCGGCCAGCAGCAGATAAATCAGCACGCCGTTATTGTGTGCGGTGTCCCAGATCCGCAGCTTTGAGAAAATATCCAGCGCGCGTTCGCGGGCGGGCTGATCGCGAAACAGCGGCTTGCCGTCGAGCGCGCCTTCCACCACGAAACGCACCTGACCGGAATGCGTGGCTTCGCCGGCCTTGATGGCCTGCTCGATCGCGGCGAGCACGCGCGGCGGAAAATATTTCCGCACGCCCCAGCGGTGCTGAACGAGATGTCTGCCGATGCGCTTGATGCCCATGCTACCAGCTCCCCGACGCGCCGCCGCCGCCAAAACTGCCTCCGCCGCCGCTGAACCCGCCGCCCGAGCTGCTTGAACCGCTCGACCACGATCCGCCGCCACTGCCGCCGGACCAGCCGCCGCTGCCGAACTTCCGGAGGTAACGCTGCTGCTCAAAAGCGTGAAGAAAAACGCGATCACGCCGGCGATCCCCGCAGCGATCCACGAAGATATCACGACCCAGGCGATCAGCCCGACGATCCCGCCGGTGGCGAGCGAGCCCAACAGCCGGCCGAAGATGCCCCGCATAAAGCCGCTCAGTACAATCGCGGCCACGATGACAGAAAGGATTGAACAGAGCGCCGGGATCGAAGCCCTGGTCCTGCCACTCATGCTGGGGTTTCGGTTTCGGCAGCGGTTCGCCGTCGATCACGCCGATCATGCGGTCGACACCGTCTTCGATGCCGCCGCTGAAATCGCCGTTCTTGAATTTCGGTGTGATGATCTCATCAATGATACGCTTGGCGGTAACGTCGTTGAGCGCGCCTTCGAGGCCGTAGCCGACCTCGATCCGCAGCTTGCGGTCGTTCTTGGCGATCAGCAGGATCGCGCCGTCGTCGACCTTCTTGCGGCCGACCTTCCAGGCCTCCGCCACGCGGATCGAATATTGCTCGATCGCTTCGGGCTGCGTCGTCGGCACGATCAGCACCGCAATTTGGCTGCCTTTGCGCGCCTCGAAATCCCCGAGCTTTTGCTCAAGCCGCGCAGCGGCTTCGCTAGTCAAAGTGCCGGTCTGGTCGACCACGCGCCCGGTCAGCGGCGGCACCGCGACTTGCGCGATCGCAACTTGGGCGAGGGCGGCGAAAGCCCAGCACAGCAGCAGAGCAACCAATGACGTGCGCGCGAGCTCTCATCGGCATGGCCCGCCGACTATCACCGGCTCACTTCGCCGGCGCAGGCACTGTTGGGGCTGCAGGAGCCGGATTGAAATCAACCTTCGGCGCGGTCGATATCTCGCCTTCGTTGGTGACGGTGAAGTTCGCCTTCTGCTTGTAGCCAAACACCATCGCCGTGAGGTTGGTCGGGAACGAGCGCACCGTCACATTGTAATCCTGCACCGTCTTGATGTAGCGGTTGCGCGCGACTGTGATGCGGTTCTCCGTGCCTTCGAGCTGCGCCATCAGGTTGCTGAAGAGCGCATCGGATTTGAGTTGCGGATAATTCTCGGTCACCACCAGGAGCCGGGACAGCGCGCTGGAAAGTTCGCCCTGCGCCGCCTGGAATTTCTGGATTGCAGCGGGATCGTTGACGACGTCGGGCGAGACCTGAAGGCTGCCGACCTTGGCGCGCGCGTTGGTGACGCCGAGCAGCACGTCCTTTTCCTGCTGCGCGAAACCCTTCACCGAATTGACGAGGTTCGGCACCAGATCGGCACGGCGCTGATACTGGTTGACAACCTCGGACCACGCTGACTTGACTTGCTCGTCGTTGGTCTGAATCGCGTTGTAGCCGCAATTGGTCAGGCTCAACGTCGCCAGCGCAGCCAGCACCGTGAATAATTTTCGCATCGAATTGTCCCCTATCATCGTCTCGATTGATTAGTCGCGCGACCCGCTTTGACGGTTCACGTCATCAAGCCTTCGCATCCCTGATCGCCTGCCAGATTTTCAGCGGCGTCAGCGGCGTATTCAACCCCTTGATGCCGAGGTCGCTCAGCGCATCCATCACGCCATTGGCGATGCAGGGCGGGCCCCCGATGGCGCCGGATTCGCCGCAGCCCTTGGCGCCCAGTGGATTGGTCTTGCACGGCGCCGAACCATCGAGCGTGACTGCGATCGGCGGGACGTCGTCCGCGCGCGGGATGCAGTAATCCTGATAGCTCGCGGTCAGAAGCTGCCCTTCGGCGTCGTAAGTGACGCCCTCATAGAGCGCCTGGCCGATGCCTTGCGCCACACCGCCATGCACCTGGCCTGCTACCAGCATCGGATTCATCGCGACACCGACATCATCGACCGTGGTGTATTTGACGACGCGCGTAATGCCGGTTTCCGGATCGATCTCGACTTCGCAGATGTGGGTGCCGTTCGGCCAACTGGGACCGTCGACCTCGCCCTCGCTGTCGACACTAAGGCGCGCGCCTTTTTCAGCCGCCGCGACCTCGAACAATCCCACGCGTTTGTCGGTGCCGACCACCGTGAGCCAGCCGTCGCTATATTCGATATCCTCCATCGAGGTTTCCAGCATGTGCGATGCCTTCTCGCGCGCTTTGACGATGAGATCGTTCGCGGAGACCGCCAGCGCGGTGCCGCCGACGAACAGCGAGCGCGAACCGACACTGCCGAAACCTGTGGCGAGATCGGTGTCGCCCTGCACAATATCTATCTTGTCCATGGCTATGCCGAGCGATGCCGCGACCATCTGCGTGTAGGTGGTCTGCAGCCCCTGCCCCATCGCCATCGTGCCGGAGTGCAGGATGATGCGGCCCTCAGCAGTCGCATGCAGGCTGACCTTCTCGGTGTGCGCGCGCCCGCCGGTCCACTCGATGTAGCTGGTGAGACCGCGGCCATAGAGCAGCCCCTTTTTCTTCGCAGCCTTCTTGCGCGCGGCAAAGCCATCCCAGTCCGAAAGCTCGGACGCGCGTTGCAGCATGTGCGCGAAGGCGCCGCTGTCGTAAACCTGTCCGACCGCGTTGGTGTATGGCAGTTGCGCGGGCTTGATGTAGTTCACCTTGCGGATGGTGCGCGGATCCATGCCGATCTGGCGCGCGGCGGCATCCATCAGCCGCTCGACGATGAAGACGCCTTCCGGCCGACCCGCGCCGCGATAGGCGCCGACCGGCGCGGTGTTGGTCATCACGGACTTGATTTCGTAATGCACCAGCGGGAGATCGTAGACACCGCTCTGCACGAAGGGGCCAAGCACCAGCGGAATGATATTGCCGGCGCCGGTCATGTAAGCGCCGGTGCCGCCGACCGAGCGCACCCGATAGGCCTGCACACGGCCCTTGGCGTCGAGCGCGAATTCGCCGGTCGAGGTCAGGTCGCGGCCATGGGTGCCGCCGATGAAATCGTCTGATCGCTCGCCGCGCCAGCGCACCTTGCGTCCGAGTTTGATGGCGGCATAAGCGACGATGCCATCTTCCGGATAGAGGTTCGTCTTCATGCCGAAACCGCCGCCGATGTCGCCGACCAGCACGCGGACGCTTTCCTTTGGCCGCTTCAGCACCGCCTCGGCGAGTACATCGCGAGTCGAGCCGGGCGTTTGCGACTGCACATGCAGGATCAGCCGGCCGGATTTCTTGTCGACTTCCGCGATGGTGCTGCGGGGCTCCATTGCGGAGGGGACTAGCCGCTGACTAAGGAGATCGAGCGAGACGACATGGGCAGCGCCGGCGAAGGCGGCTTCGACTTTGTCAGCGTCGCCATAGCTCATCGCTGCGACGATGTTGTCGGGCGCATCGGGCCACACGACAGGCGCGCCGGGCTTGGTCGCCTCGATGGGATCGACGACGGAGGGCAACACCTCGTAGTCGATCGATATTGCCTCTGCGGCGGTTTGCGCCGCGACGCGTGATGTCGCGACGACGGCGGCGACGGGTTCGCCCGCGAAGCGCACGATCTCGTGGGCCAGCAGCCGCCGTGGCGGCACCGTCATCGGTTAGCCGTCGGGCCGCTGGAAAATCGAGAGTGTCGGGATGGTGCCGATATCGTCGGCAATCAGATCGGCGCCGGTATAGATGGCGATGATGCCAGGCACCGTCGCGGCGGGTTGCGTATCGACCGACACGATCTTCGCGTGGGCATGCGGCGAGCGCAGGACATACAGCCACAACGCGCCGTCTTCCGGCTTGTCGTCGATGAACTGCCCCATGCCGGTCAACAACCGCTGATCTTCGAGGCGCTTCACCGGCTGGCCGGCGCCAAAGCGCATGTTAGGGGGAAGGATGTTCATCGCGGTGTCTCTCGAATTTCTTGTTCAAGCTCGTCATTCCGGGACACGCCTCTTGGCGTGGGCCCGGAATCCATAACTCACTACCGTGGTTATGGATTCCGGGCTCGTTTCGCTTCGCTCACGCCCCGGAATGACGACGTAACGATTTTGCTGCAAGTAGCAACCCGTCACCCGATGTTCCGCAAGACCGCTTCAACGACCTTGCGCTCATCTGCGGTGAGGGCCGCCTGCGGCGCAACGGGATCGCCGACATCGTAACCCTGGATGGTAAGCCCAGCTTTGATGCAGGCCGCGAGACTATAGCGCGCAAAGGCTTCGTTGATGGCCCACAGCTTCCGCTGCAGTTTCATGGCGTCGTCCCAGCATGCGGCTTGGCAAAGATTATACAGTTCCACGCTCTGCCGCGGCACCACGCACGCCGGACCCGCCATCCAGCCGACGCCGCCGATCAGCATCACCGCGGCGGGAATATGCGCCGACGCCGAGAACACGCCGATGTTGTCGCCGCAGCGATTCATGATCGAGAGCAGCCGCCCGGTATTGGTCGAGGCATCCTTGATGTAACGAATGCGCGGATGCTCGGCGAGCCGCGCGATCACGTCGAGCGTCAGATCCGAACGCTGAAATTGCGGATTGGTGTAGATCACCACGGGAATATCGACCGCATCCGCAATGGCGCGAAAATAGGATTCGATTTGCGCATCCTTGAGCGGAAAGTAGGCCTCGAGAATAGCCAGGATGCCGTCGGCGCCAAGCTGCTGATAGGATTGCGCCTGCGCCACCGCATCCGCCGTCGAGGTCGAGGCCGACGCCAGCCACGACAGGCACGCGCTTTCGCGCGGCATCGATGGTGGTTTGCACGACGATGCTGCGCTGCTCGCGGCTCAGATAAGCGAATTCGCCGGTCGAGCCGAGCGGCGTCAGCCCATGCACGCCCGCGCCGATCAGATCATCGCAGAGGCGGCCCAATACACCGGTGCGAATCCGTCCGTCGGCATCGAGCGGCGAGACCAGATAGGGAAAGACGCCGTGGAAGTCGGTCATGCCAGAGCTAGTCCTGTGGCGGAGAAACACGAACCGCTTCTTATTCGAAAGAACGTGGTGGCGCAAAATACATAAGGAAGGGCAGCGGCGGAACCACGCCAACGCTGCAACGTTTCCTGAATACCCATCCAAGGAGAGGACCAATGGCCGTCAACAAGCCCGTCGGAGACAACGCCAGAAAAGGCGCGGTCAAAAAGCGCACGCAGCTGAAAACCAAGATCGAGGGTCAAGAGCACTGGACCAAACGCAGCAAGGCTAGCGGCCAGTTCATCGATCAGAAGAAAAGTCCCACTGCCAAAAAGTTCAAGGGTGTCCGCCGCGAAAAGAAGGCAAGCTAGCGCGGTGGCTGCGCAACTAGCTCTATTTCCGGCCGATGCGCAGGCACCCCAGGGATTGCGTTACCAGCCGAACTTCATTCCGGCGGAAATCGAGCGGGATCTCATTGCGCATATTCGTGAGTTGCCGCTGGCCCCTTTCCAGTTTGGCGCCTTCGAAGGCAAGCGACGCGTCGCGTCTTTCGGTTGGCGTTACGATTACAACCTCCAGAAACTTCAGCCGGCCGAAACTATACCGCCATGGCTCGCACCGCTGATCGGCCGCGTTGAGCAATACGGCGATCTGCCGAAGGGCATGGTGCAGCAGGTTCTCTGTACGGAGTACGATGTCAGCGCGGGCATTGGCTGGCATCGCGACAAACGCCATTTTGACCAAGTCTTTGGCTTGTCGCTGGGCTCGGCTTGTAAATTCCGGTTTCGCCGCAGGAGCGGCGAAGGATGGGAAAGATATACGCTCGATGCGCAGCCCCGCTCACTCTACATGATGTCGGATGAAGCACGCCAAGTTTGGGAGCACAGCATCCCGCCGGTCGAGACGCCGCGATACTCCATCACATTTCGTACGATGGTTTCGAAATGACCATGCATCTCATTGAAATCCTGCTGCCGGTCACCGCAAGGCGAAAAAAGCCACAAAATCGGTGCCGTCCGCAAGACGCTGACTGAAAAATTCGGCGGCGTGACCGCCTTTACGCGCGCGCCCGCCGAAGGTCTCAACAAGGATCAGGGACGCATCGTCCATGACGACATCGTCGTTATCGAGGCGATGACCGAAGAGCTGGATCGCAACTGGTGGAGCGCCTACCGAAAGACACTTGAGAAAGAATTTGCGCAGGATGAAATCGTTATCCGCGCGTCGACCATAGAGCGTCTTTGACACCACACAGGACAAACGCCATGCCCGCGTTGGAAAGCGTCAAGAAGATCGCCGAACAAATCACCGGCTGGTCGCGGCCTTCGCGCAAAGACCTTGCAGCGCTGATTCGAACGCGAAAGGCCAACACCTTCCGGTTCAAGGACGACGGCATCATTCCCAATCACCCCAGGTGGCCGCTGGTGATCTATCGCGGCGCCGTACGCTTTGCAGAAGGGCTCGATCCCGCCGCGGTGTTCGAAGAGCTGTTCGCTGGCAATGGCTGGGGCGATTCCTGGCGCAACGGAATTTATGATTATGTGCACTACCACTCGCGCATCCACGAAGTGCTGGGCATCGCGCGCGGCAGCGGCAAGGTGCAGTTCGGCGGCATCAACGGACGCACGCTCGAACTGAAGGCCGGAGATGTCGCCGATGCTGCCGGCCGGCACCGGTCATCAATGTTTGTCGGCGAGCAGTGATTTCCTCGTGGTCGGCGCTTATCCGCCTTCCGGCAAATACGACGAATGCACCAGCAGCGAAGATCACGCGCGCGCGCTCAAGACCATTCCCAGGGTAGGACGGCCGCGCAAAGACCCCGTCTACGGCGGCAAAGGTCCGCTGCTCCAGGCGTGGAAGAGCTGCGCGTTAGATTAGTTGGCGCTCCCTAGGGGAATTGAACCCCTGTTTCAGCCTTGAGAGGGCCGCGTCCTAACCGCTAGACGAAGGGAGCGTGTGGGTGAGGGAATAGCCGCGAAATCCCGGCGCTGCAAGGTGCAGCGAAGGTGATGGAGCAGCCTTGGCGGTCAGGGTTCGCTGACGAATTTGAGCTTGCCCGCAGGCTTTAGCGTGCGGGCGTCGAAGGTGAGAATTTCGGTCGCGCCGCCTATATCCAATGTCACCACAAGGCGGTCGCCGGCTGCGGCGGTCGAAACAATGCGGGCGCCTTTCGGCAGCGTCGCCGTGATGTCGGTGGCGGGCGCATTTCCTTGGGCTCGAAAAAGCCGATAGCCGATGGCAACGAGAACGGCCGCGACCGCCAGCGCCGTGGTAAGACCGGCGATCAGCATCATCCGCCGCACCCGCGCAAACAGCGCGGCCTGTTCGGGAGTGGGGTCAGGTACAACAGTTTCGGTCATGCAAGATTCTTCATTGAAAAAAGACGCTAAGTTTGAACAACACGCCCCTTCGAATGGCGCCCGGAAGCTGGAAGTCGTCGTGGCCGGCGACGAGGGATCGGTCCGGCTCGACCGCGTGCTCGCCGTGCGCGCGGCAGAGCTGTCGCGCTCGCGGCTGAAGGCGCTTGATCCTTGCAGGCAATGTCACGATCGCGGGTGCCACGCTTCGCGACCCCGCTTATCATGTCGCCGCCGGCGATACGATCACAATCGATGTGCCACCGGCTATCGATCCTGAACCCGCGGGCGAGGATATCGCGCTCGATATCGTCTACGAGGACGACGACATCATCGTCATCGACAAGCCCAAGGGACTCGTCGTGCATCCGGCGGCGGGGCACGAGACCGGCACGCTGGTGAATGCGCTGATCGCGCATTGCGGGGCTTCGCTCTCCGGCATTGGCGGCGTGCGACGTCCCGGCATCGTGCATCGTCTCGACAAGGACACCACCGGATTGATGGTGGCGGCGAAGAACGACCGCGCCCATCAATCGCTGACGGCGCAGTTCGCCGATCACGGCCGGACCGGCGCGATGCGCCGCGGCTACAAGGCCTTCGCATGGGGTGTGCCCAACCGTCAGCGTGGCACGGTCGATGCGCCGATCGACCGCCATCCCCATGCGCGAGAGAAAATGGCAGTCCGGGACAGCGGCCGCGAGGCGATTACTCACTGGGAAGTCGTGGAGTCCTTCAATAGCCGCGACGGCAAGCCGGTCGCGGCGATGCTCACCTGCCAGCTCGAGACCGGCCGCACCCATCAGATCCGGGTGCATCTCGCCCATGTCGGGCATCCGCTGCTGGGCGACGGCGTCTATGGGGCGCATTTCAAGACCAAGGCCGGCGGCGCTTGGACCGGAAAGCCAAGCTTCGCTGGCGGCGTTGGGAAGGCAGGCGCTCCACGCCTATCTGCTGGTGCTTGAGCACCCCAGAACCGGAGAGATTCTGCACTGGGAGGCGGCTTTGCCGCAGGATTTGCTTCTCCTGCAGAGCGCGCTGAGAGCGGCGCAATGACGCAGGCAGCTCGAATAACTCTAGCCATGTCAGCCGGTTATGCCAGCCACACGCTGACGTGACGCTGGATATCCTTCCAAACCGTCCTGCGTTTAGTGTATGTTGCACCTGCGTTGAATATCCAACGCGGAACATCGCAGCGCGGTCGGCTTTAACGAAGCGCCCGTCTGCCTGGCTCGCCGCTATCGGGAGCCTGAACCACTGGAGGGCGCTCAAATGGCCCGTACAGCTACCCTGCCGATCCTCAATGGGGAATCCGGCCTTTCCCGTTACCTTGCCGAAATCCGCAAATTTCCGATGCTGGAACCCCAGCAGGAATACATGTTCGCCAAACGCTGGCGCGAGCATGACGATCGCGATGCGGCGCACCATCTCGTCACCAGCCATCTTCGGCTCGTGGCCAAGATCGCCATGGGCTATCGCGGCTACGGCCTGCCGATTTCCGAAGTCGTCTCCGAAGGCAATGTCGGCCTGATGCAGGCGGTGAAGCGATTCGAGCCCGACAAGGGTTTTCGGCTCGCCACTTACGCGATGTGGTGGATCAAGGCCTCGATCCAGGAATACATCCTGCGCTCGTGGTCGCTCGTGAAGATGGGCACCACCGCGAACCAGAAGAAGCTGTTCTTCAATCTGCGCAAGGCGAAGAGCAAGATCTCCGCGCTGGAAGAGGGTGACATGCACCCCGACCAGGTGAAGCTGATTGCAAAACGCCTCGGCGTCACCGAGCAGGACGTTGTCGACATGAACCGCCGCCTCGGCGGCGATGCGTCGCTCAACGCGCCGATCCGTGACGACGGCGAAGCCGGCGAATGGCAGGACTGGCTGGTCGATCACTCGCCCACCCAGGAAGCCATCATGGCCGAGCATGAGGAGCTCGATCATCGCCGCGAGGCCTTGAACGGCGCCATCAGCGTGCTCAATCCGCGCGAGAAGCGCATCTTCGAGGCGCGGCGTCTGGCCGACGATCCGATGACGCTGGAAGATCTCGCCTCCGAGTTCGGCGTGTCGCGCGAGCGCGTGCGCCAGATCGAGGTGCGCGCGTTCGAGAAGGTGCAGTCGGCGGTGAAGACCACGATCGCGCGGCAGGAAGAAGCCACGCTGCACGCCGCGTATTGATTGCGGCGAGCAGAAGCGCTGCAACGCGCGCCGTCGTAGAACAAAAAGACATGAAGCCGGCGGCGACGCCGGCTTTTTTGTTGGCTGAAGGCAGCCGCCAGTTTTTTTGACGCTCAATCGGGCCGCTCTGTTCGACTTTCACGGTCGGTCGGCGCCGAGGCTTCCGAGCCACACACAAATGATTTGTTAAAATCCGGCTTCCGCTGCCACTCGGGCATCTATCCAATTCGCGCTCGCTCTAAGCTGTTATTAAAACTGACAAATCACCTCAAAAATGCCTCTAGGTCTGCTTCCCAGTCGCGAAATATCAAGTCCGATCACTGCTTTGTGACCTCCTCTTGGGAACATAAATCCAAGTCTTTACGTTTCTTGCCACGAGACGTTGAACCGGCGGAGGGGTGACACATACCCACTCTCAAGGCAGCAACGCCAGGAGGCTTCGATGAACCATTCGATCTACAGCGCCGATCGTGCGACCCACTTGAAGATCGTGGTCGTGGCGCTGGTCGCAGGTATCGCCGTGGCAGGGTTCAGCATCTCGGCCCGCAATACGTCGGATGAAGGATTTACACAGACCGCGCGCGTCATCAAAGCCGGAAAGCCTATCGCGATCACAAGTTCAGACGCTTCGCTGGTTCGCTAACAGTTTCAGGAATTCACGCGGCTCTTTATCAGCCCCCCAAAGTCGCCACGTGAGTACGTAGAAGACCCAAGACCCCAAGTTGACTAAGACGACGAAAACGCCCGCCCCCCACGGGCGTTTTCTTTTGCCTCGACTTCACTTAATCGGACGCGCGGAGATTACTTGCCAGAGCGGGCGGCCGCCGGCGGAACGGCTTCGATCAGTTTTCCCGTATAGACGATCGGGCCCGTCGCGACGCCGGTCGGCGAACCGCCTTCCGGTTCAACAGTCACGGCGTAGGTCGCCTTGTTCACCGTGTCAGTGTCGTAAGAGGCGAGCAACGGCCGCGTCGTAAAATCGCCGCCGCCGATCACGCCGAGCGATCGCGGCCGCTGCAGCTTGTCGGAAACGATCCACAGCTCGTAACTCTTTCCGGGCTCAGTGACGGCGCCGACCTTTCGGACAGTAAAATTCTTCGTCGCCCCATCGACCGTAAGAATGAACGCAGGTGCGCCGCCTTCCTTCTGCAAGACGGCGACGTATTGCGCCGGTGTCGGAGCGGGCTGAGCCTGCATCTGCACCATCTGCGTGCGCGGCTTCGGACGAAGGCCCGTAGGCAGCATTTCCGGCTGATAAATCTGCATGCCGACCAGGGCGACCAGCGCTGCGGCGATCGCACTCGACAGCGCCGCGAGTGTGCCCCAGCGCCGCGCCGGTCCGGGAAACGCAACGACATTGGATGTCGACTGAACGGCAGGTGCGTGAACGGGAGAGACCTGGACGACAGGAGCCTCACCTACAATGGGAACGACGGGCGGCGGCGGCGCTTCTGGAAGCACTTGCGGCGCTGGCTGCTCGGAATGACCCAGCGTTGTCCTGATCCTGCTCCAGACCTCGGCGGGAGGCTCGACCGATCCCACCATCTGGTTGAGAACGCCGAGCTTGTACTCCCATGCTTCGACGATCGACGCGAAGTCCTTGTCGGTGGACATCATGGTCTCGACCTGCGCGCGCTCCGTGGCATCCAGGGTGCCGAGCGCATATTCCGCGGCGAGCGCGATATCGTCTTCACTGTAGGCCATCATTGCAATCCCAGGCACTCCCGGATGTCCGTCATGCTGCGGCGCAGCCACGTCTTCACTGTGTTCACCGGGGTCTCAAATTTCAACGCCAACTGATCGCGGCTCCAGCCGTTATAGTAAGCCAGCAGCACCAGCTTCTGCCGTTCCGGTTCGAGCCGGCCCACACACTCCAGCAACCGCTTCAGTTCCTCGGTCATCTCGCGGCGCGCCAGCGGGTCGGGCGTATCGGCAGCTACTTCCATCGCCGTCGGCTCCTCTTCGATCGAAACCTCGCTTCGCTTGCGAACGACATCGATGGCCCGGTTGCGGGCGATCGAGGCCATCCACGTGATCGGCGATGCCAGGCCGGGATTGAAACGCCCCGCGCTATTCCAGATCTTGACGTACGTCTCCTGAATGACTTCCTCCGCGAGATCCTGTCGCCGCAAGATACGAAGGACCACGCCAAAGAGTTTCGCGCGCGTCGCGGCGTAGAGGCGCTCGAAGGCGACCTCGTCTCCCTTCGCAACGGCGGCAATCAGCCCGACCAGCTCCGCTGGCGTCAGCATTTCGGTGTCCCCACTAGCGATCCCCCGCCGCGGGGGTATTTCAGCTCCCGCGGCATTCCAAACATTTTCGTATCATAATCTGCGCCGGCCCGATGCGCCAAGTGCCGGAACTCCCAAAGAAAAAACCCGAGCCTTACGGCCCGGGTCCATTCATCTTCCGGTCAATGATGAAGTATTGCGCTTTAGGCGACGGCCCCGATGCGGGCGCGCATCAGACCGATGCTGTCGAGATCGGCCTGTTCGCGTGCGCTTTCTTCAGCGCGTTCGCGCGCCTGATCGCGCTCGTCCAGCAGTTCAACCTTTTTGAGTTCGTCGAAGGCCTCGCCGAGCAGGCTTTTGGCGTCCTCAAGCTGGATGCGCAAGTTCGTCGGCCGAGCGGGTCAGATTTTCGCGACGCTGGATCGCGGCCTTGGCGTAGGTCGGGTAGGCGAAGTGGCTGGGATCGTTGATTCCGGCCCGCTCCTGCTCCGTATTGATCTCGCGTTCCAGATCGACCGACATGCGCTGAAAGTCGGCGATCATGCCTTCAATCTGGCTTACCCTGCGGCGCTTCTCGTCGACCTGAAACCTCTTCAGGCGGATCAGCGTTTCACGTGACTTCATCAACTCATACTCCCCAGAAGTCCCGAACTGAACGTGGGACCAAGCCGGCACCGGAATGGCTGCACCGGCAAAACTCAATGCAGTGCGGATAATGGCCTGACAAAGTTAGCTTTCCGTTTCCAAGCTCACTACGATTTGCTCCAATTGCTGGTAACCCTCGCCCATCCCGGTCGTTTCCTCCTTGGCCTGGCGCAGAAAGGCCTCGAGCGGCTCATGCAGCCGGATCGCCTCATCGACTTCGGGGCTCGAGCCGGCGCGGTACGCCCCAAGCCTGATCAGTTCTTCCATGTCCGCGTAAGTTGCCATCACCTGACGCCCCCGCATGATCGCCGGCAGATAGAGCGGATCGGCTGATTTCGGCATGGTGCGGGACACCGACTTAAGGATGTTGATCGCGGGATAGCGGCCGCGCTCGGCAATCGCGCGCTCCATCACCACGTGGCCGTCAAGAATGCCTCGCACCGCGTCGGCTACTGGCTCGTTGTGGTCGTCGCCATCCACCAGCACGGTGAATATTCCGGTAATGGTGCCCTCGCCCATTCCCGGACCGGCGCGCTCCAGCAGTCTCGGCAATTCGGTGAAGACCGTCGGCGTATAGCCCTTGGCGGTCGGCGGCTCGCCGGCCGACAGCCCGATTTCGCGCTGCGCCATCGCAAAGCGCGTCACCGAATCCATCAGGCACAGCACGTCCTTGTCCTCGTCGCGGAAATATTCCGCGATCGCCAGCGTGAGATAAGCCGCCTGCCGCCGCATCAACGCCGGCTCGTCCGACGTCGCCACTACGACCACCGAGCGCGCCAGGCCTTCCTCGCCGAGATCGTCCTGCAAAAATTCCTGCACCTCGCGGCCGCGTTCGCCGACGAGGCCGATCACGGTGATGTCGGCGTCGACATTGCGCGCCAGCATCGACAGCAGCACAGACTTGCCGACGCCGCTTCCTGCGAAGATGCCGAGCCGCTGGCCGCGGCAACAGGTAAGAAAGGTATTGAGCGCGCGCACGCCAAGGTCGAGCGGCGCGCCGACACGCCGACGCGAATGCGCCGGAGGCGGCAAATTGCGGAATGGCATCGGCGCCGGACCCTGGATCAGCGGCCCCTTGCCGTCGATCGGATCGCCCATCGCGTTGAGCACGCGCCCAAGCCACGACGGCGACGGCCGCACTTGACTGGCGGCGTTGGCAATCACCGCGCGGCATCCGCGCCGCACGCCCTCAAGTCCCGCAAACGGCATCACCACTGCGTTGCTGCCGGAAAAGCCGATCACCTCCGAAGGGATGGAGCGGTTGCCGCCGGTCTCGATCACGACGCGGGCGCCGACCGACATGGCATGGACCGGCCCTGCGACCTCCACCATCAGCCCGCGCACGCCGACGACGCGTCCATAGATATTGACGCCGTCGAGGTCGTTGATCTGCTCGGCGAGCGCTTTCATTGCGAAAACCTTAAGTTTCTGCGCGGTGCAGGCTCGCCTTTAACTTCGTGTTTACCCGCATCGTTAATCATTACGTCACTGTCTTTGGTGACTGAGATTGCACTTGCCTTAAAACGAAGGCGAGTCGCGGGAGTCGGTTAGACCCGGCCCTTAAAGTAGAACTTGAAACGAGCACGGATACAAAAGCTGCGGACTCGCAATATCTTACGGCAATTCGACAAAAATTGCACGGATAGAGCTTGCGGACACGAATCAGGTTTTGTTAACCATATGTCGTCAGGATTCGAATCAGTTGTGCAAAGGCGTTTTAGTGTGCCGCAAGTGCGGCCGACCTGACGCCCGGTGCGGCGACGATAGGGGACTGGCATGCGCGTATTGCTGATTGAAGACGACAGTGCCGTTGCGCAGTCGATTGAGTTGATGCTGAAATCCGAGAGTTTCAACGTCTATACAACCGATCTCGGGGAAGAAGGCGTCGATCTCGGAAAGCTCTACGACTACGACATCATCCTTCTCGACCTCAATCTGCCGGACATGTCGGGCTACGATGTCCTCAAGCAGCTTCGCGTCTCCAAGATCAAAACCCCCATTCTGATCCTCTCCGGCCTCGCCGGCATCGAGGACAAGGTCAAGGGCCTCGGCGTCGGCGCCGACGACTACATGACCAAGCCTTTCCACAAGGACGAACTGGTCGCGCGCATCCATGCGATCGTGCGCCGCTCCAAGGGCCACGCCCAGTCGGTGATTCAGACCGGCGATCTCGTCGTCAACCTCGACACCAAGACGGTGGAAGTCGGCGGCCAGCGCGTGCATCTGACCGGCAAGGAATACCAGATGCTGGAGCTGCTCTCGCTGCGCAAGGGCACTACCCTCACCAAGGAAATGTTCCTCAACCACCTCTATGGCGGCATGGACGAACCCGAGCTGAAGATCATCGACGTCTTCATCTGCAAGCTGCGCAAGAAGCTCGCCAACGCCAGCGAAGGCCGCAACTTCATCGAGACCGTCTGGGGCCGCGGCTATGTGCTTCGCGAACCGCATGAGGTCGAAGAACGCATTCCCGCCTGATCGGATGTACATCAGTTAGGAAGGCAGACCCCGCCGCGAGGCGGGGTTTTTGTTTTGCGGGTTAGCCGCAGCAGCAGATTATCACTACGCAAATTTTTGGTCTTGCTAAGCCGTCCGCAATTGTCTTCGTATTCTCGCCAAACCTTCATTTCGCCCGCTTGAACAGGACGTCAAGCGTTGTGCCGGGAACGAGCCCGGGTCTGGTAAACCTCAGTTCGCTTTCGGTCAGCGAGGTTATGGTGCGTTTTTCCGTCGGGTCGCCGACTTGATTGGCGAACGTACTCGCTTGGATATTCACACTGAGAACCTTGCTCGCTTCGTCGAGCGAGTATCTTCCAAAGTATGCGATAGAACCGACGACGACTGCCTTGGCTTCGTCGATAGTCGCTGTTGCAGGGCGACCGGAGGCTAGTTTGGGCAAGTCGCTGCGGGCCTGCATGAGGGAAAAGTACCCGTCACTAGTATAGATGACGATGCCTTTTGGATTGTCGCCGAACAGCCCTCGCCTGGTGCCGTCGGTGGACGTGACATCGACGGAAACCTGAAGCCAGGTGCCGACCAGTAAGTCCTTTAGCGGCTTTTGCTGACCGAAGGCGCGATCCGCCAAGACCAGACCCAGTATGGCGATCACGAACAGATTGAACATCGTGGATTTTTTCATGCTGCATCCCTTTCAATGCGCGGACCGGTGTGACGACTTCGCATGGCCCGTCTGCCCAATCGTGTCGCGCGCGATCTCCATAGCGATACCTTAGAAAGGCTTCGGACCGTCGTCTTGGATTGTAGGGAACGGAGCCTTGGACTAAGCTGCCCAAGACTTCGTCGAAATTGACTGAAATGGTCGCGTCCTCCCGCTGGGAAAGGTTGGATGATGGTGACGCCCGGTTATACGGTTGTCCGCTTTTCCAGTCGCGATTTACCGAAGGAAGGGCGCGGCAGAGCAATAGAAGAGCTGCATGAACGCGGTCTTTTGGGTTTCAGGTTTTCGCCCTATGGCAAGTCGCTTCCGACGGTCAATTTCACCAACCGCATCATGCCCGGACTTCGTGTTGTTGTGGGCTCCTACGCTGGCGTCACCCGCCAGCCTATGCCGAACAAAGAGAGCCACCTCTACCTAACGCTAGCTCTAAGGGGAACCAGCCTGGTTCGTCGGCGGGACCGGGAGGTCGTCCTGAGCGGCGGCGACGCGGTGCTAATGAGCGCGCGGGATGCGCCGGTCACACAAGCCTCGCGGGCCCTCGTTAGAATCGCGGGAATACGCGTACCCCGCTCCGCGCTGGCGGCGCGCTTGCCCAACATCGACGATGCCGTGATGCGCCGGATATCTGGGGACGCAACGGCACTTAGATTACTGCGGAAGTATCTCGGGGTTATAGTGGATGACGAGGTCCTATCGGATGCGGTTTCGCAGCGCGTCGTCACCGGTCACCTCTACGATCTGATGGCTCTGGCTCTTGGAAGTGAGGGCGCAAGCCACAAGCTTGCGGAGACTGCGACCGTCCGCGCGGTCAGGCTGGCAGCGATCAAGGCCTACGTGCTTGCCAATCTTCACGATTCCGAATTGGACGTTGCGAAAGTCGCGGCAGGCAATTCGGTGTCCGAGCGCTATCTGCACAAGCTGTTCCAAAGCGAGCGCGTCACCTACTCGGAATTCGTGCTCGGCCAACGCTTGGCGCGCGCCTACGGCCTTCTGAGAAACCCGCTCTATCTTCACTGCAAGATCAGCGCGATCGCGTTCGAGCTCGGCTTCAATGACCTGTCCTATTTCAACAGGACTTTTCGCCGACTTTACGGCGCTACCCCGTCCGACGTGAGGGCAGTAATTGAGAGTCTTTAATTTGCTTCGTCTGGTCGCGACCATTTGCGGCCGCGGCTACGTCCTGCGCGAGCCGCATGAGGTCGAAGAACGCATTCCCGCCTGATCGGATGTACATCAGCCTGGGAAGGCAGACCCCGCCGCGAGGCGGGGTTTTTGTTTGGGGGAAGCTTTGTGCCAACAAGAGACGTGTCCGCTCGGCTGACGATCTGTCCGCTTCAATCGGAAGCCAACGTTTACGTGGCGCTCGGTTTGCGGGCACGCCTGATCTGCGTTGGCGGTCGCCGATAAACCTCAGCAAATACCGTATTGAATCGCCGCAAGCTACCGAAGCCTGCGCGCACCGCAATCTCGGACATCGCAAGATCGGTCTCGTCCAGAAACCGCTTCGCCCGCTGCACGCGTGTCGTCTGGCCGACCTGAACCGGGCTTGCACCGAGGTGCCTTTGGAAGAGCCGGGACAAATGTCTCGAACCGATCCCGAGACGATCGGCCAAAGCCTCGACACTGCCGTCATCAAGTGCGCCGTCCGAGATGAGCCGGAGCGCACGTTCGACAGTGGTGCGTGTTCCCTTCCATGCAGGCGAGAAAGGAGCAGCCTCCGGCCTGCACCTCAGACACGGTCGGAAACCCGCAAGTTCAGCCGCCGCTGCCGATGGATAGAACATTACGTTGGCCGCCTTGGCAGGACGCACCGGACAGACAGGGCGGCAGTAGATACGTGTCGTGCGAACGCCAGAAAAGAATAGGCCGTCGAAGCGACGATCCCGCCTAACGCGTGCCCGTTCGCATTCTTCGATATCGAGCATCAAGCCCTCGAGGATTGCCGGCGACGGAGTCCGATTCCGGCGAGCGCACAGAGTGCCCCTTCTGGTATGTAGATGTCCAGGAACACGGAAGCCGCGGATGAGCAACGTTCTGGACAGTCCGGTATCCAACAACAAGAGGAATTGAAAGATGCGCGTTCTCATGGTTGGCGCGGGGGCCATTGGCGGATATTTCGGCGGCAGGATGCTTCAAGCCGGCCGCGACATCACCTTTCTGGTGCGGCCGCGCCGTGCCTCGGAGCTTGCCGCCGCAGGCCTCGTGATCAAAAGCCCGAACGGCGACGTAACGCTGAAGAATCCGCCGGTCATCCAGGCCGACACCATCAAGGACAAGTTTGATACGATACTGTTGAGCTGCAAGGCTTACGACCTCGACGATGCGGTCAAGTCGTTCTCGCCGGCGGTAGGCGAGAGGACCGCGATCATCCCGCTGCTCAACGGTATGCGCCATCTGGACGTTCTGGAAAAAAAATTTGGCGCGAGCCACGTGCTCGGAGGGCTCTGCCTGACTGCGGTGACACTGAACGAGAAGCGCGAAGTGGTCCAGCTGGGCCCGCTGCAGTCGCTTGGTTTCGGCGAGCGCGATGGCAAAATGTCAGACCGGGTTCGCGCCATCGCGGACGTCGTCAGAAGCTGCAATTTCGACGGCGCCGCGAGCGAGACCATCCTGCAGGACATGTGGGAAAAATGGGTTTTCCTCGCATCGAACGCGGCCTCGACTAGCCTGATGCGCGCCCCGATCGGCATGATCCTGGCGGCGCCCGGCGGCAAGGACTTCCTGCTTGGCATTCTCGACGAATGCAGGGCGGTCGCGACCGCGGAGGGCTATCCGCCCCGCGCGCCTGCGCTGGAACGCGCGACAGGGATGTTGACCACGGAAGGCTCGCCGCTCACCGCATCGATGTTCCGCGACGTTAAGGCAGGCCACCCGGTCGAAGCCGATCATGTGATTGGCGACCTGATTGCGCGCGCTGACGCCGCAAAAATTCCGGTGCCCCGGCTACGCACGGCCTACACGCATCTGAAGGCCTACGAGCAAACGCGCGGTTGATCGCGCATACGGCGCGTACTTGGCAAGTTGTCGCCCTGCCCTCAGATCAGGACACCCAACTTTGCAGATCCCCGAGCTTCGACAATCGCGATTTCAGGGGTGGTCCGTCGTTTGGGTCGCATTTGTAATCGCGGTTTTCGGATGGGGTGTCGGATTTTATAGTCCGGGAGTGCTCTTGCTGACGTTGCACGCCTCCAAGGGCTGGCCGGTCGCAATGATCTCTAGCGCGATCACTGCGCACTTCCTGATCGGGGCAGCACTGATTGTGTACTTACCCGAAGCTCACAGATCAATTGGGTTGGCCCAGACAACGATCATCGGCGCGGTTCTCGCAGGTGCAGGGATCGTGGCTTGGTCAGTCGCGTCAGCTCCGTGGCAATTGTTCGTGGCGGCAGCAATCTCGGGGAGCGGTTGGGCAGCGACGAGCGGTGCGGCGATCAACGCGATGGTCGCTCCATGGTTCGATCGAGATCGACCAAAGGCAATCGGCCTGGCATTCAACGGCGCAAGCATCGGCGGCGTCGTGTTTCCGCCCCTGCTTATTTTGCTGATCGCCAAGATTGGGGTTGAGGCGGCGGCAGTCGCGGTAGGTATCGCCATGCCGCTGGTGATAATACCTCTTTCGATTTTTTACCTGCGCCGTGATCCGAAAGGACTCGGTCTGGCGCCCGACGGACTGCTTATCGACAGCCAGCCCCACGTCGCTACCCCACTAACGCGTAGTCCTCGCAAATACCTCATCAAGACCAAGGGTTTCATGACACTTTCAGTGGCCTTCGCGTTGGCCCTATTCGCTCAAGTCGGACTGCTAACGCACTTGCTGACCCGAATATCCCCACTGCTCGGCGAGAACGGGGCTGCCGCCGCAGTCAGTATGGTGACGGCATCTGCTGTTTTGGGCCGCACTCTGCTAGGTTGGACGATCGGAGACCGTGATCGCCGCCTGGCTGCGTCCGCGAACTTTCTCCTCCAAAGCGTCGGCGTTGCATTGATGATCGTCTCAGATGCGCCCACGGTTGTACTGGCGGGCTGCGTACTGTTTGGTCTCGGCGTCGGTAACGTTGTTTCCCTCCCCCCGCTTATCGCGCAACATGAGTTTCGCGCGGCCGACGTCGGTACGGTCGTCGCGCTCGTGGTGGCGTTCAATCAAGCTGTCTTTGCGTTGTCTCCTGCTGTCCTCGGCGTGCTTCGGGACATTTCGACGAGCTACGTGGTGCCGTTCGCCTTGGCCGCGGCAATGCAAATCGCAGCCGCGTTGATTGTACTCATAAGGCCTGCAAGAAGGTCGGCTAGTGAGTAGACCTTCAGGCGAAACAGCAGATGAGCCAGTGCCTCAATGGCTCAAAAGCAGACATGGTGGTCCGAACGGCTTTCAAACAAGCTGAGCCGCAATTCATCGAGACTGTCTGGGGCAGCGGTTACGTGCTGCGCGTGCCGACCCGTCCAACTCTGGATTTCACTGCGGCAGCCCATTTACCTTCGCCACCCACAGACGTACGTCGGCCAGCACCTGCGGCAGCACCGCGTTGACTTCAGGAATGGTCATCCCCGCCGTGATGCGCGGATCGTACAGAATATTCAGAATGTACTGATCGTAGACATCGAAGAATCCCATATGCACGTTGTCGTTGAACATCGTCCACGGCACCGAGCTGGTGTCGTTGATCGGTCCCAGAGCCTGGAGCAATTCCTCGTAGGCGCAATCGAGGAAGGTGAAGTCGCCGTTGTCGACGGTGAGGATGACGTCGGAATGTTCGATCTCGTATTGATCGTTCTTGCGAAAGCCGGACAGGCATTGCGGATCGAGCGAGGTCTTGATCTCGCGCGCACGGTCGGCGCCATAGAATGCCGATATGGTCCGGTTGAGATCGCGATCGCGCACCAGCTTCACCAGCACGTTGGCGTCGTCGATCGCGTTGGCCATGGCGATGTCGAGATGCTTGATGCGCCCGGCGATGTCGGAAACCACTTTGGCGAGCTGTATTTTGCGGCTGGATGGATTGCCGTCGACGAAGACGCGCACCGGCGCATTGTATTTTCGGATGCGGTCCACCCGGCCGGCCAGATGATATTCGGCGCCGAACGCGGTCTTGAAAAACCCGTCTGTTATTTCACTGTCGGTGAAGGTCTTTTTTTCGCTCCGCTGACGTGTCGCCACGCCCGCAACCTCGCCAGATGCAAGCTGCGGTTGGACGATGGCGTCAGAAAGAATGCCGACCCAAGCAACCGCGAGAATTTGCAGCAAGCGCAACGAAGTGAACGGCGGAGGCATAAAACACGCTGCCGCAATCGGCAGGTCCGCGCAAGCTCGGCCGGGATCGAGACTTAGTTCTTGACCACCACGGTCGTGCCGACCGGCACGCGGTTATAGAGGTCGGTGACGTCCTCATTGGTCATGCGGAAGCAACCCGACGAAACCGCCTGACCGATCGTGTCCGGTTCATTCGATCCATGAATGCGATAGAGCGTCGAGCCGAGATACATCGCACGCGCGCCGAGTGGATTTTCAATACCCCCCTCCATGTGACGCGGCAGGTCAGGCCGCCGCGCCAGCATCTGAGAGGGCGGAGTCCAGGCCGGCCACTCCTTCTTGGCGGTGATGCGGTGGGTGCCGCCCCAGCGGAAACCATCGCGGCCCACCCCGATGCCGTAAGCCAGAGCCTGTCCATTGCCGGTGATCAGATAGAGCCGCCGCTGCGAGGTGCTGATGACGATGGTGCCCGGCGCGTACCGGCTCTCGAATCCGACCAGCGTGCGGGGGATCGGACCGGATGATCCCATTCGGAAACTGGAGAAGAAATTGGCCAGAGACGGTGCGTTGTTGACCTGAAAATCCGGCCTCGGCTGCTGCTTCTGGCGAACCCGCGCATCGGCAGGCTCGGCGACGGCAAGCAATGCAATTACCGCGGCAAACAGCATAAAAATCCGGTTCATCATATCCTCGCAAATCGTCCTGACTTGGCGGCGACAGTCCACAATTCCTTTGATTTCGCAAGCCACTGCCGCGTGAGTTCGGCGGTTTTTGCCGCAGATGGGAAAATCGGCAACAGTACCGGTCGCAGTTCCCCACTCGGATGGCAGCAATGCGCAGCCAGCCCTTTGACGGGAACCGCGAAGGATGATTGGTCTTCCTCACATAAGGAAATGTCGAGAGCGGGAGCAAACGATGAACGGCGCGGAAAGTCTGGTGCGAACCCTGGTCGCGGGCGGCGTGGATGTCTGTTTTGCCAACCCCGGCACCTCGGAGATGCATTTCGTCGCGGCGCTCGACCGGGTCGAAGGCATGCGCTGCGTGCTGGGCCTGTTCGAAGGCGTGGTGACAGGCGCGGCCGACGGCTATTTCCGCATGAAGGGCACGCCGGCCTCGACGCTTTTGCACTTGGGACCCGGCCTCGCCAACGGATTGGCCAATCTGCACAACGCCAAGAAGGCGAATTCCGGCATCGTCAACATCGTCGGCCAGCACGCGACCTATCACATCGGCTTCAACGCGCCGCTGACCTCCGACATTGAAGGCCTCGCGCGGCCAATGTCGGCATGGGTGCGCACCTCGCCGGACGCCAAATCGATCGCAAAAGACGGCGCCGCCGCGATCGCCGCGGCAAAAAGTTCGCCGCCACAGATTGCGACGCTGATCCTGCCCGCCGACACCGCGTGGAATGACGCCGACGGCATTGCGCAGGTGCCGGCGCAATCCCAGCGCGCCGGCTACTCCTCGCAGGCGGTGGAGAACGCGGCGCAGGTTCTCAAAGGCGGCGAGCAGACGCTGCTGCTGCTCACCGGCGCGGCGCTGACGGAAAACGGTCTCGCGCTGGCCGCTCAGATCGCCGGCAAAACCGGATGCAAGGTGATGGGGCAGACCTACAACCCGAAAATGGCGCGCGGCAGCGGCCGCTTCGCCATCGACCGCATTCCCTACGTGATCGAGCAGGCGCTGCCGATCCTCAAGGATTTCCGCCATATCGTGCTGGTCGAGGCCAACGACCCCGTGGCGTTCTTCGCCTATCCCAACAAGCCGAGCCTCTTGAAGCCCGAAGGTTGCGAGGTTCATCGCATGACCGCGGGCGGCGAAAATTCGGTCGCGGCGCTGGAAGCACTAGCGAGCGCGCTCGGCGCCAAGCCATCGGACGTGAAACCGCAGAAGAAGTTTGAACTGGTGAAACCGACCGGGCCGATCACCCACGCTTCGATCGCACAGGCGATCGCGATGGCGATCCCGGAAAATGCCATTGTAGTCGACGAATCCGTCACCACCGGCCGCGCGTTCTTTCCGCCTACATCGGCCGCGGCGCCGCACGACTGGCTGCAGAACATGGGCGGCTCGATCGGATTCTCGACACCGGTCGCCACTGGAGCGGCGGTCGCCTGCCCCGATCGCAAGGTGATCTGCATGGTCGGTGACGGCAGCGCGATGTACACGCTGCAGTCGCTTTGGACGCAGGCACGCGAGGGGCTCAACGTCCTGACCATCGTGTTCGCAAACCGCATCTATCAGATCCTGCGCGGCGAATTCGACGGCGTCGGCGCGGGCGAACCGGGAAGCAAGGCGCTGGACATGCTCAAGATCGACAACCCGACGCTCGACTGGGTTTCACTCGCCAAGGGCATGGGCGTCAGCGCCCGATCGGTTGCCAATGTCGACGATTTCAACAAGGCGCTGGCCGAGGGCATAGCGGAGAAGGGCCCACGGCTGATCGAAGTGGTGATGTAGGCCAACGCCTGCGGAATTATGTCGCTTTCAGGTGCCGCCCACGGAACTGCGAGTGAGAACTGCCGTTATCGCTGCGACTGGCAACGAAGGCGACGGCGATGGCTATGGCTAATCATTGGCGGCATGATACCCCCCGTGCGGACGCGATGCGCGGGTTCGGCGACGGCGGCTACTTCACCGGCTGGATCACGAGCATCGTCGCGACGCTTGGCGCGGTGCTACTGGTCGCGCATTTCGGCGTCTGAGTTCTCAGGATGCTTTTCACGGCGTCTCCGCGAAGGCACGCTAGACCTTGCGCAAATCCGCGACGCGCACCAGGCCATCCTGACTGGTAAACGTCAGCGTCTGATCGCTGCTTTGCGCTTGAGCAATGCCGTAAATCTGATGATCGCCGGTGTCGTAGGTTTCGATCCGTCCCCCGTCATCAATCACCAGCCGGCGCTGCGCAGGAAAAATCGCATAGCGAAGACTGTTCTGACTGCCGACCGCGCTCGGCGGGCCAAATTCCGCGGGAAACCAGTCGTCGCGAGCGCCGGGTGAACGATAGCTCACTGGAGCGTCGCCTGCGACGCTCGCTTGATCGGTTGTGCCACTCTCGACCAGATAGGCTGACAGCTCCGTGCACAGCGCGTTGAGTTTCGATTTCAGATCGTCGTTGAACATGTCGCCGACCATAGTCATGCCGGTGGACCATTGCGACATGCCGCCAAAATCCGGATGACTGAACTGCGCCATTCCGCCGCCGGTGCGCAACGCGTGAAGCACAGTGCGAACCGCGTCCGGCGATACCGAATGACGCATCGCCAGTCGCACGATCAAACTCTCTTCGCTGGTTGTCATGAATTGCGGCCCGCTGCTCGTTACGCCTCGAGCTGAATTCGCGCGCCCTTGGCGCCGTTCAGCAGCCGGCGAAGATGGTAACCCGCCAGCGCGTCCTCGGCGTGCGATCCGACCAGCGCGGCAAAGGCCGGCATCGCGCCGGCATCTTCAGCCGCGAGTTTGGCGTAAGCCTCGGAATATTGCGCGGTGGCAGCAGCCGCAAAAGCTTCCGCCGAGAGCGGCTCGTAGGCGCGAAGCGGCTCGCTGCGCCCGCGCAGCATCAAATCGCCAACGGGGCGTCCCTGAAATCCGTCGACGCTGTCGGCGACCGTGGCGCTGGCGCAGATGCGCGTGCCGAGAAACTTGTTGGCGGCCTCCAGCCGCGCGGCGATGTTGATGGTGTCGCCGTAGGCCGTGTAGTCGAAGAACCGGCTGCCGCCGAAATTCCCGACCAGTGCCGGGCCGGCGTGAACGCCGATGCGGGTGGCGCCGAAATTCACGCCCTTGGTTTTCCAGCGTTCGCGAAACGCCTGCGCCCAGGCATCGAGATCGTGCGCGCAGGCGATGGCGCGCGTGGCGTAATCCGGCTGATCGCCGGGCGCGTTGAAGAGAATCTGGATCGCATCGCCGATGATCTTCGCCACCGTGCCTTCATGCGCAAACACGACGTCGGTCATGCCGCCCATATATTCGTTGAGCAATTCGCCGAGTACTTCCGGCGCGGTGGTTTCCACCAGCGAGGTGAAACTGGTGATGTCGGTGAAGATGGTGGCGACCTCGCGGCGATGCACTTCCATGCCGTTGCTTTCGGCGTCGGACGCCAGCCGGCTGGCGATCTGCGGCGAGAAATAGCGCGACAGCGAGGCATGGGCGCGCTCGGCCTCGGCCTGGCGGCGGCGCGCATCGCGCATCATCTCGACATGGCGGATGGTCTTGTCGATCGTCATTTCGAGGTCGCCGAAATCGATCGGCTTGGTCAGGAAGTCGAAGGCGCCGCGGTTCATCGCGGTGCGGATGTTGCTCATGTCGCCATAGGCGGAAACAATGATGGTCGACTTCTTTTCCTCGGCCTCCTGCAGCCTCGCGAGCAGCGACAGGCCGTCCATCCTGGGCATGTTGATGTCGGACACCACCATGTCGACGTGCGGATGGTCTTCGATCGATTGCAGCGCCTCGATGCCGTCATGGGCGAACACGAACGCGACCGCGCCGTCGCGGATCTGCCTGCGGAATTTCTGCAGAACCAGAGCCTCAAGGTCGGGCTCGTCATCAACGACCAGGATCGTTGCGGTCATGCGGCCTGCCCGACCCGGTTATCGATCTCATGGCGCAGCAACGCGAAATCGATCGGCTTCGTCAGCAAGCCGACGGCGCCGCGCTCGATGGCGTTCCGGCGCGTTTCGGCGTCGCCATAGGCGGTGATCATGATGACGGGAACATCCGGCCGCTCCGCACGCACCTTCGGCAGCATCTCAAGGCCGCTCATGCCGGGCATATTGATATCGGACAAAATCAGGATCAGCGAAGGGTCGGCAACGTCGCGCGGCCCGCGCCAATGCTTCAGGCGCCGATGCCGCAAATTCCATGGTGAAACGGCCCGATCTGATGTCACGCCGGAACTGCTGGCGGAAAAGGGCTTCGACGTCCGGTTCGTCATCGACAACGAGAATGTAAACGCTCAAGTTGCTTCTCCAGGCTTTGCATGCGCCGCGGCGGTTCGGGGTAGCGTGATGACGAATTCGGTAAACTCGCCGGGTTGCGTATCGACGTCGATTTTGCCGCCGTGCTGTTTCACCACGATGTCATGGCTCATCGACAGGCCAAGACCGGTGCCCTCGCCGGCGGGTTTGGTGGTGAAGAAGGGATTGAACATCTTTTCCTTCACCGCCTGCGGAATGCCGGTGCCGTTGTCACGGATGCGAATTTCGACGCTGTTGCCAAGGCTCTTTGTCGTCGCGCTCAGCACCGGCTCGAAGCCATCGTCGGCATCGGCCTTGCGCTTGCTCGCTGCATAAAAGCCGTTGGAAATCAGATTGAGGAACACGCGCGTAATTTCCTGCGGGTAGAGGTCGATCATGCCGGCGCCGGGATCGAAGTTTCGCTGCAAGGTGATGTTGAACCCCGATTTCTCGGCGCGCGCGCCGTGATAGGCGAGATTGAGGCTCTCCTCGACGATGGCGTTGATGTCGGCAGGCCGATGCTCGCCGGAGCCTTCGCGCGAATGCAGTAGCATGTTCTTGACGATGGAATCGGCGCGTTTGCCGTGCTGCACTACCTTTTCGAGATTGCCTTTCAGCATGTGAGTCAGTTCGTCGATCTCCTCGCGCGTCTTGTCGTCCAGCGCGGAAGGCCTGAGCACGTCGTTCAGTTCGTCGACCAACTCGGCCGACAGCGCGGAAAAATTGTTGACGAAATTCAGCGGGTTCTTGATCTCGTGGGCGATGCCGGCGGTGAGCTGACCGAGCGATGCCAGTTTTTCGGTCTGCACCAGGCGGTCTTGCGCGGTGCGCAGTTCTTCCAGCGAGAGCGGCGAGTTCCTTGGTGCGTTCCTGGACCTCCTTGAACAGTCGCGCATTCTCGATTGCGATCACGGCCTGGTCGGCGAACGTCTTCACCAGTTCGACCTGGCGTCGCGTAAAGGAGCGGACCTCGTCGGCGCGTCAAGGCGAAGTACGCCAATGGGCGTTCGCCTCGCGCAGCAGCGGCACCCCGAGCATCGCGCGCTACCTTGCCGAGCTTGCCGCAGTCCTTTTCTCCGTATTCCGGGTCCTTCCATGCCGTCATCGATCATGCACCGCTCGTTCTTCAAGTGCCACCCGTCCGATCACCGTTCGGCGCCCTGGCCTGATCGGATTCGCCTTTCGCATCATGTTGCTAGTCGGGCGGATCGCCGTCATCTGGCTCGCGCATACGATAGACATCGCCTTCACGCCTAAAGATATCGCCGTGATCGGCTTCGCAGAGCGCACGGCCGCCGACTGACCAACGTCATCCAGCACGGTCTCGAGATCGAACGCCGACCGGCTGATGGCCTTGAGCACGTCGGCGGTCGCGGTCTGCTGCTGTAGCGACTCGCTCAGTTCGTCGGTGCGCTGCACGCAGTTCGTTCAGCAGCCGCGCATTTTCGATCGCAATGACAGCCTGACTGGCGAAGTTCGTGACGAGCTCGATTTGCTTTTCGGTAAATGGGTGGACCTCCTGATGGAATATGCCGATCGCGCCGATCACCTCGTTGTCTTTCAGCATCGGTACCGCGACCAGGGTACGCGCACCGGCCAGATCGGTATTCGCGCGGCGAACGGGATCGCCCTCAATATAAGCCCGCTCCGCCATGGCGTCTTCGACGTGAACGACCTGCTTCGTCGCCACAAGCCGGCCCATTGCCGTCTGGGGACCCGGGCGAATAACAGGCTCGCGCTGCCGCAAGTTCGACGAACGCGGGCGGCGCGTTATGCAGAGCGACGCAGCGCGCCGCATCGCCCTCGATCAGCCACATCATCCCGAACTTTGCTTCGCAAATCCTCGTCGCATTCTGCGAGCATCGTGTCGAAGACGGGTTGAAGGTCGCCTGACGAATTACTGATGACCTGCAGGACTTCGGACGTCGCCGTCTGCTGCTGCAAGGACTCGCTTAGTTCAGCGGTGCGCGACTCAACCTTCTTTTCGAGGTCGGTGTAGGATTCCTGCAGCCGCGCGCCCATGTCGTTGAACTGGTTGGCGAGGCCTTCCAGTTCGTCCCCGGTCTTGATCGAGATGCGCTGCGCGAAATCGCCGCCGCCGATGCGCTCCGCGCCGGCGCGCAACGCCTGGATCGGGACCACCATGCGCCGCGCCAGAAACATGCCGGCCAGCATCGCAAATACCAGCGCGCCCAGCAGCACCACGGCGAGGCGCTGCAATGCCTGATAGAGCGACGCGTAGGCTTCCTCGACGGGAAGCTCGACGAACATCGTCCAGCCCAGCGGCATGATCGGCGCGGATGCCGTCAGTACCTCCTGCCCCTGGATGTTCTTTGTCTCCTCGAATTCCGCGCCGGGGTTACCCGCCTTGGCCGCCTGCACCTGCAGGAGCTTCGACATATCCGTATTGCGCAGCACCAGACTGATGTCGGGATGCGCGATCAGCCGGCCTTGCGAGCCGACGACGTAGGCATGCCCGCGCTCGCCGACCTTGATCTGAGACACCACATCCCAGATCAGCTTCAGATTGACCTCGGCGATGCTGACGCCGGCATCCTTGCGCGTGCCGGCGAGCGACAGCGTCATGTACGGCTCGGATTCGCGGCGGAAATAGACCGGCCCGTAATACACCTTGTGCGCGACGGCTTCGGTGAACTTCGGCTCGCTGGAAAGATCGACGCCACTGTCCACGACGTCCATCGCCAGGCGCGACACCCGCAATCGCTCCTTGCCGGTGGAGTTGATCTGCGCCAGTTCGGTGATGGCCGGGACCTGCTTCAACAGGCGCAGGGCGTCGAACCGGCGCTCCTCCATCGATCCGGCGGACCACGGCAACTGGGTGGTCCAGCCGAGCTGGCTTTCGATCTCCTTGATGAACTGGCTGATCTTTGCCGCCGCCGCCTCGGCCTGTTCGCGCTGAATGCGGATCAGCGCCACCTTGTGCTCGCGGTAATAAAAGAAAACCTCGAATATCCCGTTGGATAAAAGAGCGACGCCCACGACCGCGACGAACAGCGCCACGTATTTGGTGAACAGTCGGCTGCGCGTTTTCGTTGCGGGAGCGCCAGGCGTCGGTCCCGCGCCGGCCACGGGCGGCGCTGCCAGCGCTCGACTTTCAACCGTGTCGGGATGCAGGGAAATGCTCATCTGCTTCAATTTAGCAAGAACGGGCGGCGTTGTCTCTGCGGCAGTGCGGCAGGATCACTCGATCATCTCATCGGCAGCCGCGGACAGTGTCGGCGCGACGTCGATCCCAAGCGCCTTCGCGGTATTGAGCCTCATCAATGGCACAACGCGATAGAGTCATTTACCATCGATATGGAATGAGTTTCTCCGCAAGTTCGCTGTCCCACGGAAGATCGAGCGCGTCCGGCGATTTATAGTCGTACAGTCTGTCAGGCATGTTGATGATGATGCCCTCGGATACGCCGATGTTCTTCCATCCGTGATATAGATTTGGCGGGATCGTCAGCAGCCCGGGGTTCTTTTCGCTCACCGTGAATTTGTTTAGCCTCCCGAACGTCGGATACCCCTTCCGACCGTCAAACACAGCTATCTTGATTAAGCCAGCAACCACGAAAAGCCGGTCGGTCGACAGGGCATGCAAGCCCCACGCGCGCACCCGCCCGGGGAACGTCGTCGTGATGTGAACCTGGACTATCGGACTATGCAGCGTCTCCCAGCTTGATCGAGCCACCTCGGTTACATGACCGTCCTCGTGAGGAACCGGCCGCGTTGGCCGGAACTCGACGCCTTGAATAAGTTCCTGGCTCAATATTCCGCGGTCATTCACCGCTGATCGTTTGGCCAACAAATCGTTCAGACCGACAATCTCTTCAGACATCAATTGCAGCTTCGGTTACTGGACCAGTTGAGACGTACCTTATCCGGCATTTAGATGACTACCAATCGTCAGAGGCGGAGCTCAGGGCCAAACTAAATGGGCTCCAGGACGATATCGCCGACCGCGATCCCGATCTTTCGCCGTTGCTCGCCGGCCGAACGAAAGATGGGCGCATAAAGTGTCAGCACCGTATAGTCGGCCGACCGCAGCGGGATGTCCGCCACAAGCTGATAAACGCCTCTAGCATCGGTTTCAATTCTGCTATCGGTCAGTTGGCCTTCGACGTAGAGCAGCAACTCCTCTGCCGAAATATCCGGATTTTTCGAAATCACTTCGACTGACAGGCGCGCACAATGGCCTGTGTAAGGGATCAAGATTTTGGGACGGGGGTTGGGACCGGACCAGCGGTGCCGCAGGTCCTGCGAGTCCTTCTGGTGCCAATCCAGTCCGCGGGGCTCATCGGTCTGCTCGATCACCGCACGGCCGAGCAGCGGCTGTAACGCAGGGCGATCAAGTCCCTTTCTCTTTTTACTTTGCCCGGTGAGATATCCTTCCTGAAAAGCTGAAAAATCGGGATATCGGAGGATCATGTACCCGCCGTTTTCCTTGGCCCTTCGAATGATGCCATCGATATCGATGCCCGGCGCGGTTGTTAGAGCGCGCAAAAAGGCATCTTGCTCGTCGCTGCTTGGGCGCAGGTAGGATAAATAGCGATGTCCGGCTGCGAACTTGTGAGCCGTGATCTCGCCCGTCGAGACAAAGCGCATTCCACCATTAGCCGCGCGCAGCAGGAAGTCGTTATCCACCATGGCCTTCAACTTGCGTGGGTCCCTCCAGTAACCGACGCGCGTCGTAACATCGCGCCGGTGTGAAAACGACGTCGGTGGAAAGAAGTGTTTGAATGGCGCGTCGGCTTCTTCGAACAGGCCCGTGACATCCTCCACTTCGCTGCCTTCGGGCCCGTAAAACACACACCCGCTGACCACAAAATCGGGCGCTTCAGTCGCAGCATTTATGGTCTGGAATATTCGTTCGAGGTGACTTGGCGACCAAATGTCGTCATGGCCGATATAGCGCAATCCAGCTCCCGCGACTGGAAAGTATTCCCTCGTTGTTGGGAAAGCTTTGGCTCCCGGTATTGTGCGGCAGATTTCAGCCATTTGATCCGTTCAGAGCTGAATGACCGAACGGCGGTCTCCGTATCGTCCACGCAGCCGTCCCCGACGACAATAAGTTCAAAGCCGCTAAACCTTTGTCCCAGCACAGCCTCGATGGTCGGCTTGATATGCCGACCGCGTCCGTATGTGGCCATGATAACCGAGAAGAACGGATGCTCATTCATCGAAGGTGAAAGGAATTCGAGGATCGTTTTTTGGCAGCCTGAACTTGTCGGGCGCGCTTGGGTCCCAGGCTTTAGTCGGAAGATTAATGAAGGCCGCCATCTCCCGGCCCATATTCTGCACGCCATGAACGACAAAAGGCGGAATGCGCAACAGTCCCGGCTGATCGCGGCCGAGCATCAACACGTTGAGCAGGCCAAAGGTTGGGCTGCCCGGCCGGATGTCGTAGAGCACTATCTTGAAGCTTCCATTCAGGAAAGCCAGCCGATCATGTTGCAACCGGTGGTAAACCCACGCACGGCAGGAGCCCGCCCCGGACGTAACTTGATAGACATGCACGATCGGCTCAATCGCGCCATCGCGCGTCGTGAGCAGCTCACAAAGCGATCCCCGCCTATCCGCGTGCGAACTTAAAGGAGTGACACTCACTCCGTCGATCATATCGGCGCCGTCTACTGGAGCGGCGGTGGCCCTAACGTCGCGAAAAGGCGCGTCTTGCTCAAAATTATCGAGGCAAAGATCAGGGGACGAAATATAAATCGACTGTGCAACGTTGATCATCTTTTATCCCGCAATCTTTCGCAGGGTCTCCTTTAGGTTGTCGAAGCGACCGCCGCCCGCGCAAGGACACCTGCATTTCAAGCTCCTTGCAACTGTCCGTGGAATGGACCTGTTATGCGCGAGATGCAGCGTTCGCTGTAACGCGGTTTAACATCGGGGCGCCTGCGCAAGCGCGATAAATTGCCGACGCTCGATGCGAAATTTCATTCGATCACCTCGTCGGCGGTGGCGAGCAACGCCGCCGGCACGTCGAGGCCGAAGGTCTTTGCCGCCTTGAGATTGATCACAAGCTCGAACTTTGTCGGCAGCGCGACAGGCAGATCGGCGGGTTTTCGGCCTTTAAGGATATTGTCAACGTAACGGGCGCTCTCACGATAAAGCTCCGCGACATTCGCCGAATACGAGGCGAGCCCTCCCGATGCGGGCAGCAGCTTGTGATGGAAAAAATCGGCAGGCGCTCCCTGAGCGCACGCGCGACGACGACGCCATCGCCTAACAGGCTGGGCTGCACGATCATCGCATCCGCGCCATTGCTGCGCATCCGGGCGAATGCCGTGTCCAATTCCTGATTCTGCCGCATCACGATCGGCTGCATTTCAATGCCCAACGATTGGCCTCCGCGTTCGACTTGCGCCAGGAAAGGTTTGGTGAAGGGATCGGTTTCGTTGATCAGCACCGCAACACGCCGCGCGTTCGGAAAAATCTCGTGGAGCAACTCGACATTTTTTCCGACAAGTTCGGCCCCGGCATTGGAAAGTCCGGTGACATTGCCGCCCGGTTTGGCAAGGCTCTGCACCAGACCGGTGGCGACGGGATCCCCGACGCCAGCCATCACAATCGGAATGTCCGGCGTCGCCTGTTTGGCGGCGGTCGCCGCCGGCGTCTGGAACGCTACAATGATGTCTACCTTCAGCCGCGCGAGTTCGGCTGCCAATTCCGGCAGGCGCACTACATCTCCCTGCGCCGACCGAAGCTCCAATCGGAAATTCTGCCCCTCGACATATCCGAATTCCCGCAACCCTTCCCGAAATCCCGCAAAAAACGGTTCCGGATTTGGGCTCCCGCTCGCGAGCAAGCCGAGCGTTGCCATCTTGCCTTGCTGCGCGCGCGCGCCGAGCGACCATGTCGCAGCACCACTGATCGCCAGGATGAATTCGCGCCGCTTCATGGAGAGAAATCTAGGCGCAATGCTGGTGGACGCACAAGGGATCGAACCTTGGACCTCTCCCGTGTGAAGGGAACGCTCTCCCGCTGAGCTATGCGTCCGGGATTTCAGGAATTAAGGTCGAGGATTGGCCTCGACAACACCGTGATGCCAGCGGATTTACGGAATGCGGGGCGGCGGTGTCAAGCGCGCCGGACGCCTGTCGCGCGATCAACTCGGTTGGCGGGCGCGTGAGGCATGCGATTGCAGCGCCCGGATTCGCTCCGCCAGGGTGCCGCCAGATTCGCCGTAAGCGCCATTGGCGATCGTGCCGTTTGTGATCGTGCCATTGGCCGCCCATGCAGCCGTCGCGGATATGGCGTCTTCGGCCAGCATCGCCTCGATCGGCGAATTCGGCGCCCTCAAGCGTCATCGCAAGCTTTGCCACTTCGGCTGCGATATCGTTGATGCGCTCGCGCAGCAGCGCGTTCTCCATCCGCTCGGTCGCCCACGAACTTTCGGCCTGTTGCTGGATGGCGTTGAGATCGCGCTGCACCTTGCCGCGCTCTTCGCGCGCGATGGCGAGCTGTTCTTCGGCCGCGGCTTTGTCGGCGCGCAGTTTTGTGACCAGCGGCGATTGATCGCCGCGTCATGCGCGGCGATCTCCTCGCGCAATTCCTTCTCGGTCCGCGCGGCGGTTTCGTTCAACTGGCGAAGCTGGTGGTTTTCATGGTCGCGCTCGGCGAGCAACTTGCCCTGCACCGCGAGCTGGCTTTGCAGATCGCCGACGCGGTTGTTGAGCATTTCCGCTTCCTTGACCTGAGTGATGAGCTGCTGGTCGAGTTCGGTGACGCGCTGGCTCAAATTCTCCACGCGGCTGCGCGCGTCGGCCAGCTCCCGGCTCGCGCTGTCGGATTTGCCGCGCTGATGCTCCAGCCGCGTCTGCGTGGTGGCAAATTCCTTCTCGGCATCGTCAACGCGGTCCTTGAGCGCATCGATCTGCGTGCGCACCGCGACCAGTTCGACCTGACGGCTCTCCGCCATCAGCGAGCGATCCGACAATTCGGTATTGAGTTTTAAAAGCTCGCTTTGCTTGTCGGTCAGCGCCTGCTCGGCGGCGCGCAACGCCTGCGTCTTGGTGGTGAATTCTTCTTCGGTCGCCCGCAACTGCTCCTTGTTGGCTCTCTCGCGCGCTTCGAGCGAAAAGATGGTGGCGTTCTTTTCGCCAAGCTCGAGCTTCATGCGATTGATGGCGTCGGATTTCTTGCCGAGTTCGGCAAGCTGGCTGGTGGTCTTGTTCTTGAGCTGGTCGACGCTCATCTCGAGCCGCCGGGCCGACATCGCAAATTCGGCGCGCAGCTGATCCTTGTCGGCCTGAATTTCAGCCATCGACAGCGGCGTGGCCGCTTCCAGCCGTTTGGTGGTCAACCGAACCGCGCGGTTATGCACCAGCGGCACGATCATCAGCCCGAACAGCATCGAGACCAGAAAACCGATCGCCGCATACATGATCGGTTCGACCATAGCTGTTACTCCCGCACGAGAACTGTTGTGGTTTACAATGCCATAACGTGCGGGAAAAACGCCAGCCTATTGCGACGTTAACGTGAATCCGTAACCAGACACCGCGCCCCAGCTACACGTCGGCGATCAGAATGGATTCCAGGTCGCGCGCGGCGTGTATTTGAGATAGCCGATATTGGCGCCAAGCCGCAGACCCAAACCGGAGCGGATCGGCACCAGCACGATATTGTTGGCAGTCAGCGCCGTCATTCCAAAGCCGCCGATGATATAGGCGGAGCCGTCGACACCGGCGAAACGCTGGTAGATCGCGTTGGTCGCCGGCAAGTTGTAAACCAGCGTCATGGTGCGCGCGCCATCGCCGCCCCAATCGAAACCGACCGATGGGCCCTGCCAGTACACCCGCAGATCGCCCGCGTTCTTGGTATAAAGGGTACCTTCGCCATACCGCAGCCCGGCCACAATGGCGCCGCTGCCTTCCTCGCCCAGAATGTAGCCGTTCGGCAGGCCCCACTGGCTGACCGCGCGTTCGATCACCGACGCCAGACCGCGCGACACATTGCCGAAGAAGCGATGCCCGGCGCCTGCCAGCTCATCCACGCCGTAGGAGTTCGGGGGTGTTACCCGCTGCTGCGGCGGTGGATACGGTTGCTGCTGTTGCTGCGGCGGTGGATAAGGCTGCTGTTGCGCTGGCGGATACGGCTGCAGCTGCTGCGCGAACGCTGGCGCCATGCAGCCCATCATGGCGGCGACGCTCAGTCCCGCAAGACGTGAAGCGAAAGTCATGAAGCAATCCCCAAGGTATCGAAAAGGTATCGAATTTCTGGCCGCTCCCCTTAACCGAATGCTGACCAGCACGATTTAGGTTGCGCCCAGTGTCCCCCGACTTGAATGTTATCGGCATCAACTATGACGGCACCACGGCAGGAAAGAAAAGGTTGGCGCCTTCGCAGGGCCTCAATCGCGCTGCTGACCGTTGCTGCGGCGCAGGGTAGCGCGGGATTTTTGGCTGAGGCCGGGACGACGGAGCGGGTGGTTGTAGACCGCCATACCGGGCTGGCCATCCAGGGCTTCGATCCCGTCGCGTATTTCACCGAAGGCCATCCCGTCGCTGGTCAATCCGGCTTCGAGGCCGCTGAGGCGGGTGCCGTCTGGCGCTTCCGCAATGAAGGCAATCGCGTTGTTTTCCTTGGCCATCCCGATATTTACGGGCCGCAATTCGGCGGATATGACCCGGTCGACCTGGCTCGGGGCGTCACCTTTGCCGGCAATCCGCGGCTCTGGGCTATCTTCGGACAACGGCTTTATCTGTTTGGCCATCAGGAAAGCCGCGACGCATTTAGTCGCAACGCCGGATCGATTTTTGGACGAGGCGAACCGGCGCTGGCCGAGCCTGCAGGAAACGTTGGCTCAATAGCCGCGGATCAGACCGGCTGATCTGGCTACCGCGCCGCCGCCGGGTCACCCCAGGCGATGAACTCCGGCACGATAAATCCGGTACGTCCGCTGCCAAAGCGCAAGTCGGCCCCGCAGGGCATCCGTGATCTTGCCTCCCGCCGCGGCCAAAACGGCGTGTCCGGCGGCGACGTCCCATTCGCAGGTTGGCGACAGCCGCGGGTAAATGTCCGCGGCACCTTCCGCGACCCGGCAAAATTTTAGCGCCGAGCCGAGCACCGATCTCACGGCCCCAGGCCGGCTTGCGATAAATGCCTCCGTTCGTGCATCGCCGTGAGAACGGCTGACCGCGACGACCCACGGTTGGCCACCATCGGGGCATGGTCGCGTGCGAATCGTATTGGAGGTCTGGACCGATTGGTCCTGCCTCATCGTCAGTCGCTCGGCGCCCTGCCCCACCAACCCGCGCCAGATCAAGCCCAGCGCCGGCGCGCCGACTATGCCAAGCAGCGGCACACCGTTCGTCATCAACGCCAGATTGACCGTGAATTCGTTACGGCCTGCCACGAATTCCTTGGTGCCATCCAGCGGATCGATCAGGAAGAAACTGCCCCGGTAGGGCAACGCAGCGAGATGGCTGCGTTCTTCAGACAGGGTTGGAATTTCCGGCATCAGTGCGGCCAGTCCGTCGGCAATGACCCGGTCAGCCGCCAGATCGGCCTCCGTCACCGGCGATCCGTCGGCCTTGCCATCTATTCTCATGGCACCGCGCTTGATCGCAAGAATGGCCGCGCCTGCCCGCGCAACCAGCCCGGTCAACGGTTCCATAAGCCGGGCGGCGCGCTCGCGGTCCACGACCGCTTCGCGTAAAGGCACCTCACTCACCGCAGAGCCTCATCGTGTTTGCCGTCGTTTGCCATCATCCGCATCTCAGCCGAC
Source organism: uncultured Alphaproteobacteria bacterium (assembly GCA_963723625.1). Classification (GTDB taxonomy): domain Bacteria; phylum Pseudomonadota; class Alphaproteobacteria; order Rhizobiales; family Xanthobacteraceae; genus Bradyrhizobium. The sequence goes on along the minus strand of CAVRRK010000006.1, from coordinate 15,294 downwards.
CTGCACCCATAGTGGCAGCACAGGGAATGCCGGTGTATCAAGCCACAAAGCATGCCGATTCGCGCGCGTCCGCGCCGTGACGCCTTCCGGGAAGATCTTATGTCTGACACTTCGTCATCCGGTCCTGCCCCCGATGCCCTTGAGCTTGCGGCGCTGTTGTGTTCGCGCGTCTGCCACGATCTCATCAGTCCGGTCGGTGCGATCGTCAATGGGCTGGAAGTTCTCGACGACAATCCCAAGCCGGACGATCGGGAGTTTGCGCTGGATTTGATCCGCAAGAGCGCCAAGACGGCGTCGGCGCGGCTGCAATTCTGCCGGCTGGCGTTCGGCGCGGCGGGTTCGGCCGGCGCGCAGATCGATATAGGCGACGCGCAGACCATGGCCCGAGGCCAGTTCGAAGACAATAAAACGCAGATCGTGTGGAATTTGCCGCGCATCCTGCTGGCGAAAAACCGCGTCAAACTGCTGTTGAACATGATGGTAATCGCGCAGCAGACGATTCCGCGCGGTGGCGTACTGACCGTCGATCCCATCGGCGAAGGCGAGGCGACCAGTTTTCGCGTCAACGCGGCCGGACTCAACGCGCGGATGCCGCAGAACATCGCCGATCTCTTGAGTTCGGGCCATACCGGCGCGGTCGATGCCCATGCGGTGCAGCCATATTACACGCGGCTGCTGGCGCAGGCCTGCGGGCTGAACGTGGTTCTGGCGCCCGACGGCGACGCCGTCGTCATTACGGCGTCCTGATCGCCGCTCGCATTTTTTATGGTTAATGCACGGTTACCGTGCGCGTCATTATCTCTTTGTTGAGGGCATTCATTTGCGTTTACTCAATCAAACTTAAACGCTTTGCATGGAAACTGGCCAACTTCGAAAGGCGCACATCAGTGTCTTGCGCCCGTGTATTCGAAAGCCTGTTCCATGGACGAGTTGTTGCGGGAGTTCTTGACGGAGACCAATGAGAGTCTCGACGTCGTCGATAACCAGTTGGTCCGCTTCGAACAGGAACCCAACAACGCAAAGATTCTGGGCAACATCTTCCGCCTGGTTCACACCATCAAGGGTACCTGCGGATTTATAGGTCTGCCGCGCCTGGAAGCGCTGACCCATGCCGCGGAGACGCTGATGGGAAAATTTCGCGACGGGATGCCGGTCGCGACCGACGCGGTGAGCCTGATCCTGACCACCATCGACCGGATCAAGGAAATCCTGCGCCGGCTTGAGACAACTGAGGCCGAGCCTCAGGGTGACGACCAGGATCTGATCGTAGCCCTTCACCGGATGGCCGAAGGCGGATCACAGGCGATGGCGGCGGCAGCCGAGGCAGCCCCAGCGGCGGATGAGCCGGCAGCACAGCCTGACACTGCGGCCGAAACCGCCGCGAAGCAAAGCGCGGCCGGCAAACCCGCGCCGAAGGCACCTTCAAAAGAAACAGCTGAGGCAGATGCGCCGGAAGGCGAGCGGATCGCGAATCAGTCGATCCGTGTCAAGATCGATACGCTCGAACACCTTATGACGATGGTGTCCGAGCTCGTGCTGACGCGCAACCAGTTGCTCGAAATCGGCCGCCATCATGAAGACACGGAATTCAACGTTCCGCTGCAGCGCCTGTCTAACGTTACCGCCGAACTGCAGGAAGGCGTGATGAAGACGCGGATGCAGCCGATCGGCAATGCCTGGCAGAAGCTTCCGCGCATCGTGCGCGATCTCTCCAGCGAACTCGGCAAGCAGATCGAACTCGAGATGCACGGCGCCGACACCGAACTCGATCGCCAGGTGCTCGATCTGATCAAGGATCCGCTGACCCATATGGTGCGCAACTCTGCGGACCACGGGCTGGAAACGCCGTCCGAGCGCGCTGCGGCCGGCAAGCCGGAGCAAGGCACGATCCGTCTTTCCGCCCATCATGAAGGCGGTCACATCGTCATCTGCATCGCCGATAATGGCCGCGGTCTCAACACCGACCGGATCAGGTCCAAGGCGCTGTCGAACGGTCTCGTGACCGAGGCCGAACTCGAGAAAATGACTGAAGCGCAGATTCACAAATTCATCTTTGCGCCGGGCTTTTCTACCGCCGCCGCGGTGACCAGCGTTTCCGGCCGCGGCGTCGGAATGGACGTGGTGCGGACCAACATCGATCAGATCGGCGGTACGATCGATATAAAATCGGTTGCGGGCGAAGGCTCAAGCGTCACCGTCAAAATCCCGCTGACGCTTGCGATCATCTCCGCGCTGATCGTCGAGTCGGCCGGCGACCGCTTTGCCATTCCTCAGCTCGCGGTCATCGAACTGGTGCGCGCGCGCGCCAATTCCGAACATCGCATCGAGCGCATCAAGGATACGCAGGTGCTGCGGCTGCGAAACAAGTTGCTGCCGCTGCTGGATTTGAAAACGTTGCTGAAGATCGGCGATGGCACGTTGAGCGATCCGGAAAACGCTTTCATCGTCGTGACACAGGTCGGCAGCCAGACCTTCGGCATCGTGGTGGACTGCGTTTTTCACACCGAGGAAATTGTCGTCAAGCCGATGTCGACGAAGCTACGTCACATCGAGATGTTCTCCGGCAATACCATTCTTGGCGATGGCGCGGTGATCATGATCATCGACCCCAACGGCATCGCAAAGGCGTTCGGCGCCTCGCTCGACGCGCATCACGAAATCGCCGATGAGAACGCTGCGATGCGGCCCGGCGCAGCCGAAGAGTTGACCCCGCTTCTGGTATTCCGCGCCGGATCTCCGCATCCCAAGGCGGTGCCGCTGGCGCTGATTACGCGGTTGGAGGAGATCGCGGCGGACAAGATCGAGTTTTCGAACGGCCGCTACATGGTCCAGTACCGCGAGACGTTGATGCCGCTGGTTCAGATGGACGGGGTGAAGGTCGGCGTCACCGGCGCGCAACCGCTGCTGGTATTCGCCGACGACGGACGCACCATGGGTCTGGTAGTCGATGAGATCGTCGATATCGTTGAAGAACGGCTGAACATCGAGGTCGCCGGCAGCCATGCAGGCATTCTTGGGTCGGCGGTCATCAAGGGACAGGCGACGGAAGTGATCGATATCGGCCATTTCCTGCCGATGGCGTTTGCCGACTGGTTCAGCCGCAAGGAAATGCGCCCATCGAACAACGCGCAGTCGGTCTTGCTGGTCGATGATTCGGCTTTCTTCCGGAACATGCTGGCGCCGGTGTTGAAAGCGGCCGGCTACCGGGTCCGGGTCGCCACCAATGCGCAGGAGGGCCTCGTCGCTCTGCGCTCGGGGCAGGATTTCAATGCGGTGCTGACCGATATCGAGATGCCCGACATGAACGGCTTCGAATTCGCCGAGACGATACGAGCCGATGCCCGGCTCAGCGCCATGCCGATCATCGCGCTCTCCTCGCTGATATCGCCGGCGGCGATCGAGCGCGGCCGGCAAGCCGGTTTCCACGACTACGTTGCCAAGTTCGATCGGCCCGGCCTGATTGCCGCGCTGAAAGAGCAGACGGCTGAAGTCAACCAGGCGGCCTGAAGAACGAGATGATGACCGTGAACCAGAGTTCCGAGAGCGCCGTTACCGAATATGTCACCGCATTTGTCGGCGGACAGCTGTTCGGACTGCCGATCTCGCGCGTTCAGGATGTGTTTATGCCGGAGCGGCTTTCCAGAGTGCCGCTGGCGTCTGGCGACGTCGCCGGCGTTCTCAATCTGCGCGGTCGCATCGTGACCGCGGTCGACATGCGCGCGCGCCTTGGCCTGCCAAAACGCGACACCGATCATCCGCTGATGGCGATAGGTGTCGATCTGCGCGGCGAGTCGTACGGGCTCTTGATCGATTCGATCGGCGAGGTTCTGAAACTCGCGGACCACGGGTTGGAATTAAAACCCGTCAATCTCGATTCCCGGATGGCCAAGCTCGCCGCCGGCATTCACAGGCTTGACGACCAGTTGATGGTCGTCCTCGACGTCGACCGCGTTCTTGAAATCAGGCCGGACGCGATGGCCGCCTAAGAATCAACACAAATGCGATAACTTGCTCAAGGCGAACTTTGTATTCCGATCGAGAAGAACAACAGAGGCTAAAATGAAAACATGTCTGGTGGTCGACGACTCAAGCGTCATTCGGAAAGTGGCGAGACGTATTCTGGAAGGACTGGATTTCCAGATCGCCGAAGCTGAGGACGGCGAAAAAGCGCTGGAAGTCTGCAAGCGCGGATTGCCCGATGCCATCCTGCTCGACTGGAACATGCCCGTGATGGACGGTTATGAATTCCTTCGCAATCTTCGCCGCATGCCCGGCGGCGATCAGCCGAAGGTGGTGTTCTGCACCACCGAAAACGATGTCGCTCATATCGCGCGCGCGCTGCACGCCGGCGCCAACGAGTACATCATGAAGCCGTTCGACAAGGAAATCGTCACGGCGAAATTTCATGAAGTCGGTTTGATCTAAGCGCGATTGGCGGTCGGCCGAACGCTACGACGGGTCATTGGTTCAGTTGCGTGCTTGAGTTTGTGCGGTAAGTAATGAGTGATGCTCTAACGGCCTCTTCGGCCCGGGATTCGGCGCAGCTTGAACCGCTGCGCGTCATGGTGGTCGATGACTCCGCCGTCATTCGCGGATTGATCTCGCGGCTGGATCGAAGCCGAGCCGGATATGGTCGTGGCCGCCTCGCTGCGCACCGGCCTCGATGCGGTAAACCAGGTTGAGCGTATCGAGCCGGATGTTGCCGTGCTCGACATCGACATGCCCGATATGGATGGAATATCCGCGCTGCCGCTGCTGCTGGCGAAGAAGCGCAATCTCATCATCATCATGGCCTCTACCCTGACCCGCCGCAACGCGGAGATCAGCTTTCGAGCACTCTCGCTGGGCGCCTCAGACTACGTTCCAAAACCGGAAAGTACGCGCGAAGCTGACGCCGCCGCCACCTTCCGCCACGATCTTATTCAGAAAATTCGCCATCTCGGTGCCAGGCTGCGCCGCCCGATCCCGTCACTGACAAGTCCGCCGCTGGCGCCAATGGCGGGCCGCACGCGCGAACTGTTCGCACGCCCGGCGTTGGCGCCGATGGCCCATCCGCAACTCCTGCGCCGACCATTCAGCATTTTGCCGCCGCGCGTTCTTCTGATCGGCGCCTCCACAGGTGGGCCGCAGGCGCTAATGACCTTGATCGGCCAAATCGGCCCGGTGATCGACCGTTTCCCCGTGCTGATCACCCAGCATATGCCGCCCACCTTTACGACGATTCTCGGAGAGCATCTGGCGCGCGTCAGCGGTCGTCCGGTGCGTGAAGGGATCGACGGCGAAGTGATAAAGGCCGGCCATGTTTATGTCGCGCCCGGCGGCCGCCATATCAAGGTCGCTCGTCATGGTACGAACAATGTGATCGAGCTCGACGATGGGCCGCCGATCAATTTTTGCAAGCCCGCAATCGATCCGATGTTCAAGTCTGCGGTCGAAATTTGGCAGAGTGGCGTCCTCGCGGTGGTGCTGACCGGCATGGGCTCGGATGGCACCTCCGGCGGCAAGGACATCGTAGCGGCGGGGGGCAGCGTTATCGCCCAGGATGAAGCCAGCAAGCGTCATTTGGGGTATGCCGGGTTCGGCGGCGAATGCCGGAATTTGCGCGGCCGTGCTTCCGCTCGGTCAGATCGCACCGAAACTGGTTCGGCTATTTTCGGGAGATCGATCGTGACACCTTCCGAGTACGAGTTCTTGCGGAAATTCCTGAAACAGCGATCCGGTCTGGATCTGTCCGCCGACAAGCAATATCTGGTTGAAAGCAGGCTTGTGCCACTGGCGCGAAAAGAGGGCCTCGCCGGGCTCACGGAGCTGGTCCAGAAAATCAAATCCGGTTCGGATCTCGCTGTTGACGTGGTCGAGGCGATGACCACCAACGAGACCTTCTTTTTTCGTGACAAGACACCGTTCGAGCATTTTCGCGATACGGTTTTGCCGGCGCTGCTGCAAGTCAGGGCGAGCCGCCGAAACCTGCGCATCTGGTGCGCGGCTTCGTCAACGGGACAGGAGCCCTATTCGATTGCGATGTGTCTGAAGGAATTTGGCGCCGCGCTTTCGGACTGGCGGATCGAAATCCTGGCGACGGATATTTCACACGGCGTCCTGGAAAAATCGCGAGCCGGCATTTTCAGCCAGTTCGAGGTTCAGCGCGGGCTGCCGATCCAGCTGCTGATCAAGTACTTCAAACAGAACGGCGAGTTGTGGCAGCTCAATTCAGACATCCGGGCCATGGTCCAGCACCGCCAACTGAATTTGCTGGAAGACTTCTCATGCCTCGGCAAGTTCGACGTGATTTTCTGCCGCAACGTGCTGATCTACTTCGACCAGAGCACTAAAATCGGCGTCTTCAACCGCATCGCGAAGGCAATGGATCCCGAGAGCTTTCTTGTGCTCGGCGCGGCCGAATCCATGGTCGGCATGACCGATGCGCTCAAACCCTATCCGGAGCGCCGTGGACTTTATTGTCTCAACACCCTCACCCGCGCGCGCTCCGCGGCGGTCATGCCCGCTGCATTGAAGGTCGTTTCGCTGGCGCGCTAGAGCGGGCTGATAGCGCGCCGTCCTTGCGACCATTCTACGCCGATTTGTCGAACAACTCGCGGCCGATCAGCATGCGCCGGATTTCGCTGGTGCCCGCGCCGATTTCATACAGCTTGGCGTCGCGCAGCAGCCGGCCCGTTGGATAGTCGTTGATATAACCGTTGCCGCCGAGCAACTGAATGGCGTCGAGCGCGCATTGCGTCGCCTTCTCCGAGGCGTAGAGAATGGCGCCGGCGGCGTCTTCGCGCGTGGTCTCGCCGCGATCGCAGGCTTTCGCCACCGCATAGACGTAAGCGCGTGACGCGTTCATCGTGGTGTACATGTCGGCGATCTTGCCCTGCACCAATTGAAACGTGCCGATCGGCTGGCCGAACTGCTTGCGCTCATGCACGTACGGCATCACCACGTCGAGGCAGGCCTGCATGATCCCGAGCGGACCGGCCGCCAGCACCGAGCGCTCGTAATCGAGACCGGACATCAGCACGTTGACGCCGCGGCCGACCTCATTGAGCACGTTCTCTTCCGGCACCTCGCAGTTCTCGAATACCAGTTCGCCGGTGTCGGAGCCGCGCATGCCTAACTTGTCCAGCTTCTGCGCGGTCGAAAACCCCTTCATGCCCTTTTCAATGATGAACGCCGTGATGCCGCGCGGCCCCGCCGACGGATCGGTCTTGGCGTAGACCACCAGCGTTTCGGCAACTGGACCGTTGGTGATCCACATCTTGCTGCCGTTGATGACATAGCGGTCGCCCTTCTTCTCGGCGCGCGTCGTCATCGAGACCACGTCGGAGCCGGAGCCTGGCTCCGACATCGCCAGCGCGCCGACGTGCTCGCCCGAGATCAGCTTCGGCAGATATTTTCGTTTCTGCGCATCGCTGCCGTTGCGGCGGAGCTGATTGACGCAAAGATTGGAATGCGCGCCATAGGAGAGGCCAACCGACGCCGAGGCGCGGGAGATTTCCTCCACGGCGATGCAATGCTCGAGGTAACCCAATCCCGAGCCGCCATATTCTTCCTCGACGGTAATGCCATGCAAGCCCAGCGCGCCGAGTTTCGGCCATAGATCGCGCGGAAACTGATTGCTCTTGTCGATCTCGTCGGCGCGCGGCGCGATCTCATGCGTCGAGAAGTCGCGGACGGTTTCGCGAATTGCGTCCGCGGTTTCGCCGAGATCGAAATTGAACATCCGTTGCGCATTGGGAATCATGGTCGGGCCGCCTCCGGACATCGCACGGTTTGCGCGCTGGCTTAATCTTATTCTGGTATAAACAATGTCACGGGCGCAACTGGCTGAGAAGGGCATAAAACTCCCTTGCTCTGCCGTTCGTAACGGGCTGTAATTCGCGCCGCGACATGACCATCCGGGCCTTATCACGGATGGACGATCCGGGAGATGACAATGCACGGAACGATCGATCGCGTTGAGGATGTCCGCCAAACGGCGGCGCGCGAGCGGGCCTATTCGATTCCACTCGAGCAGTTCGATCCCGGCGATCCCGAACTGTTTCGCACGGATACGTTCTGGCCGTACTTTGAGCGGCTGCGCAAGGAAGAACCGATCCACTACTGCCGGGATAGCGTGTTCGGTCCGTATTGGTCGGTCACCAAGTACAACGACATCATGAATGTCGAGACCAATCATCAGGCGTATTCGTCGGCCGCATCTCTGGGCGGCATCACCATTCGCGACGCCGGCGTGGACTACCGGCGGCCGAGCTTCATCGCGATGGACCAGCCGACCCACAGCGCGCAGCGCAAGACGGTCGCGCCGATGTTTACGCCGACGCATCTCGATCAACTCGCCGCCACCATTCGCGAGCGCGCCGGCCAGGTGCTGGACGCGTTGCCGCGCAATGAAACCTTCGACTGGGTCGACCGGGTTTCGATCGAACTCACCACTCAGATGCTGGCGACGCTGTTCGATTTCCCCTGGGAAGAGCGCCGCAAGCTGACGCATTGGTCCGATGTCGCGACCACCCTGCCGCCGACGCCGGAAGCCGAACTGAAGCGCCAGTCCGAGCTGATCGAATGCGGCGATTATTTCGCGGGCCTCTGGAAAGAGCGGCTGAACGCGCCGCCGAAGAGCGATCTACTCTCGATGATGGCGCACAGCGACGCCACGCGTAATCTGGATTCGCAGAATTTCCTCGGCAACATCGTTTTGCTGATTGTCGGCGGCAACGACACCACGCGCAATTCGCTGTCCGGCGGCGTGTTCGCGCTCAACCAGTTTCCCGCCGAATACCAGAAGCTGCGCGACAATCCTGATCTGATCGACAGCATGGTGCCGGAAATCATCCGCTGGCAGACGCCGCTGGCGCATATGCGCCGCACCGCGCTGCAGATACCGAGCTTGGGCGGCAAGCAGATCAAGAAGGGCGACAAGGTGATCATGTGGTACGTCTCGGGCAACCGCGACGAAGACATCATCGAAAATCCGAACGACTTCATCATCGACCGCGCCCGGCCGCGCACGCATCTGTCGTTCGGCTTCGGCATCCACCGCTGCGTCGGCATCAGGCTGGCCGAACTGCAACTGAAGATCGTCTGGGAAGAAATCCTCAAGCGCTTCGACAATATTGAGGTGGTCGGCGAGCCGAAGCGGGTATATTCGAGCTTCGTCAAGGGCTATGAGACGCTGCCGGTCCGCATCGCCGGCTAACAAGCCACGAACTTAATTGAGATGGATCAGCAATGAACATCCACACTGCCATCCCGTCCGACAAGGAAGCGCGCCAGCGCGCCGCGCGCGAGGAGGCGTATGCGACGCCGCTCAGGGATTTTCATCCGGGCGCGCCCAGACTATTCCAAAACGATACGCTGTGGCCGTATTTCGAGCGCCTGCGCAACGAGGAGCCGGTGCATTACTGCACCAATGCGCCGATTGAGCCGTATTGGTCGGTCACCAAATACAACGACATCATGCATGTCGACACCAACCATGGCGTATTTTCCTCCGACGTCCGGAATGGCGGCATCTCGATCCGCGACGTGCCGCCCGGCTATGACTGGCCGAGCTTCATCGCGATGGATCAGCCGCTGCACAGCGCGCAGCGCAAGACCGTGTCGCCGATGTTCACACCGACGCATTTGGACGAACTGGCAGTTCTCATACGCCAGCGCTCGGCCAAGGTGCTCGATGCCCTGCCGCGCAATGAGACCTTCAATTTCGTCGAACGCGTCTCGATCGAACTGACCACGCAGATGCTGGCGACATTGTTCGACTTTCCCTGGGAAGACCGCGCCAAGCTGACGCGCTGGTCAGATGTTTCCACCGCGCTGCCGAAAAGCGGCGTCGTCTCCTCGCCTGAGGAGCGCCGGCGCGAAATGGACGAATGCGCGGCCTATTTCACCAAGATGTGGAACGAACGCGTCAATTCCGAGCCGCGCAATGACCTGCTGTCGATGATGGCGCACAGCGACGCCACCCGCCACATGGACGCCGACAATCTGATGGGCAATCTGATTCTGCTGATCGTCGGCGGCAACGACACCACGCGCAACACGATGACCGGCTCGGTGCTGGCGCTGAGCGAGAACCCCGATCAATACGCCAAGCTGCGTGAAAATCCCGCGCTGATCGACACCATGGTGCCCGAGGTCATCAGGTGGCAGACGCCGCTGGCGCACATGCGCCGCACCGCGTTGGCCGATACCGAACTCGGCGGCAAGACCATCAAGAAAGGCGACCGCGTGGTGATGTGGTACGTCTCGGGCAACCGCGACGAGGAAGTCATCGAAAATCCCAATGACTTCATTATCGACCGCGCCCGGCCGCGCACGCACCTGTCGTTCGGCTTCGGCATTCACCGTTGCGTGGGCATGCGGCTGGCGGAACTGCAGTTGAAAATCGTTTGGCAGGAAATGCTGAAACGCTTCGACAAGATCGAGGTGGTCGGCGAGCCGAAGCGGGTTTATTCGAGCTTCGTGAAAGGCTATGAGAGCCTGCCCGTTCGAATCTCCTGATTTAACAGAGTATCGTTTTGCCGATGACGCACCAGGCCGCGGAGCAGCACGAAGCTGACGACGACTACAAAGACATCCGCGAAGCCGTCGCAAAACTTTGCGCGCAGTTTCCCGGCGAATACTGGCGCAAGCTCGACCGCGAGATGGCCTATCCCAGTGCGTTCGTCGATGCGCTGACGCAGGCCGGCTATCTCTCGGTTCTGATCCCGGAAGAATATGGCGGCGCCGGCCTGAAACTGTCAGCCGCCTGCGCGATCCTCGAAGAAATCCAGCGCGCGGGATGCAATGGCGGCGGCTGCCACGCGCAGATGTATACCATGGGCACGCTGCTGCGGCACGGCAGCGAAGCGCAGAAGGCCCAATGGCTGCCGAAAGTCGCCAGCGGCGAAATGCGACTGCAGGCGTTCGGCGTCACCGAGCCCACCAGCGGAACCGACACCTCCTCGCTGAAAACTTTTGCCAAACGGGAAGGCAACGACAGCTACATCGTCAACGGCCAGAAGATCTGGACCAGCCGCGCTGAGTATTCCGACCTGATGATCCTGCTGGCGCGTACCACGCCGAAGGAAGAGGCCAAGAAGCGCACCGATGGATTGTCGGTTTTCATCGTCGACATGAAGGCCGCCAAGGGTCACGGGCTTTCCATCAGCCCGATCCGCACCATGATGAACCATGCCACCACAGAGGTGTTCTTTACGGATTTGCGCGTGCCCGCGGAAAATCTGATCGGCGAAGAGGGTAAGGGATTTCGCTACATCCTGTCCGGCATGAATGCCGAACGCATCCTGATCGCCGCGGAATGCGTCGGCGACGCCAAGTGGTTCATCGCCAAGGCCAGCGCCTATGCCAAGGAACGCACGGTATTCGGCCGCCCGATCGGCCAGAACCAGGGCGTGCAGTTTCCAATCGCCAAGGCCTACGCGTCGATGCGCGCCGCCGAACTGATGGTGAAGGAAGCCACCCGCAGATATGAAGCCGGGATGGATTGCGGCGCCGAGGCCAACATGGCGAAGATGCTTGCCGCCGACGCCTCCTGGGAAGCGGCCAACGCCTGCGTGCAGACGCATGGCGGCTTCGGCTTCGCGGAAGAATACGACGTCGAGCGCAAGTTTCGCGAGACGCGGCTGTATCAGGTCGCGCCGATCTCGACCAATCTGATTTTGTCTTATGTCGCCGAGCATGTGCTTGGGCATGCCCCGGTCGTATTGAGAAGCATCTGATGCTGCCGCTTGAAGGACTGACCGTCGTCGCCGTCGAACAGGCGGTCGCCGCACCGTTCTGCAGTTCGCGGCTGGCCGACGCCGGCGCGCATGTCATCAAGGTGGAGCGTCCCGAGGGCGATTTCGCCAGGGGTTACGATGCCGCGGCCAAGGGCCAGAGCAGCTATTTCGTCTGGCTCAACCGCGGCAAGGATTCTGTTGTGGTTGATCTCGCCACCAAGGAAGGCCGCAAGGCGCTTGAGGACTTGATCGCCACCGCCGATGTGCTGATCCAGAACCTGAAACCGGGCTCGATGGACAAGCTCGGCTTCACGCTGAAGCGGTTGCGCAATGACTATCCCGCGCTGATCTGCTGCACCATCTCAGGCTATGGCGACGATGGCCCCTACGCGCATCGCAAGGCCTACGATCTGCTTGATCCAGGCCGAGAGCGGGCTCGCCTCGATCACCGGTGGCCCCGATGGTCCCTCCCGCGTCGGTCTCTCGATCGTCGACATCGCCACCGGCGCCACCGCGCATGCATCGATTCTGGAAGCGCTGATCGCGCGGGGACGCAACGGCGAAGGCGCGGATATCCGCATATCCATGTTCGACGTGATGGCCGACTGGCTCACGGTGCCACTGCTCAATGCCGAAGCCGGCAATCCGCCGCAGCGGATGGGCCTCGCGCATCCATCCATCGCGCCCTACGGCGTTTTTACTTCAAAAGATGGCAAGGGCATTCTGATTTCAATCCAGAGCGAACGCGAATGGAAGAAGCTCTGCGCCGACGTGCTGGGTCAGCCGGCACTCCCTGACGATCCGCGGTTCGCAAACATGGTCGAGCGCGTGCGCAACCGCGCGTCTGACCGACAAGACCGTCGGCGATAGTTTTGCGAGCATGACGCGCGACGATCTGCTGCAGCGGCTGTCGGACGCCGACATTGCCTTTGCCGAAGTCAACACCATGGCCGATCTCGCCGCACATCCGCATCTGCGCCGCATCGAGGTCGATACGCCGAATGGTGCGGTGACTTATCCAGCACCCGCCGCGATCGTGGTCGATCAAGCCAGGCACTACGGCGCGGTGCCTGCGATCGGCGGCCGCCGCGATGCCGATGCCAAACCAATCCGCACCGGGACAAAATCGCCATGACGGCCGCGCCCGCTCCCGAAACGCTCGATCTCGATCATCTGCGGCAATGGATCGGACGCTCGGAAGAAAAAACCGACGTGGTCACCGCGCATCTCGTGCGCGGTCTTCGTGCGACCCTGTTCATGGAAATCGGCGATCCCGAACCGGGCGACGCCGCGCCGTTCACGGCGCATTGGTGCCTGGCGCAGCCGGTCTATCCGATGTCGGAGCTTGGCCCCGACGGTCATCCCACGCGCGGCGGCTTCCTGCCGCCGGTGCCATTGCCGCGCCGGATGTGGGCCGGCGGCGAACTGGAATTTTTCGACACGCTGCGCGTCGGCGACGAGATGAAACGAAGCTCGCGCATCGCCGATGTGACGATGAAGACCGGAAGCACCGGCACGCTGTGCTTCGTCTCGGTGCAGCATGAGGTTACGACGTCGCGCGGCATCGCCATTCGGGAACGGCAGGACATCGTCTATCGCGACGTGCCCAAGGGCGCGCAAACGGCGGCGCCTATCAAGCCCGCCGCGCCGCCGCCTCCGGCAAAACATCGCGAAAGCCACATGGCCGACGAGGTGCTGCTGTTTCGTTATTCGGCGCTGACCTTCAACGGCCACCGCATCCATTACGACCGCGACTATGTCACCAAGGTCGAGGGCTATCCCGGCCTGATCTTTCACGGCCCGATGCAGGCGGCTTTTCTGGTGGAATTCGCCGCCAAGCTGCACGGCGGCACAGCGCCCAAGAAATTCGCCTATCGCGGCGTGCAGCCGCTATTTGCCGGCGGCGAGTTCAGCGTCAATGCGAATGAGACCGCGGCAACGGCATGGAATTGTGGACCGCGAATTCAAAGGGTGAGCCGACCATGAAGGGCACCGCGACGTGGTGAGGGACAAATCGTTGTCGCGTAAATCTTCAAAGGGCAGCACTGCGACCGTCAGCGTCAAGGACGCGACGCTCAATCTGCTGCGCGCATTCGGCATTAAAAAAGTATTCGGCAATCCCGGCTCGACCGAGCTGCCGTTCCTCAGCGACTGGCCCGACGATATCGACTACGTGTTGGGATTGCAGGAAGCCTCCGTTATCGGCATGGCCGACGGCTACGCGCAGGCCACGCGCAACGCGGGGTTCGTCAACCTGCATTCGGCGGCGGGCTTAGGCAACGCGCTGGGCAATATCTACACCGCGCACCGCAATCAGACCCCTTCTGGTGATCACCGCCGGCCAGCAGGCGCGCAGCCTGCTGCCGCTGCAGGCGTTCCTCTACGCGGAACGCGCCTCAGAATTTCCGCGGCCTTACGTCAAGTTCAGCGTCGAGCCGGCCCGCGCTGAGGATGTGCCGGCAGCGATTGCACGCGCCTATTATGTCGCGATGCAGCCGCCGTGCGGGCCCACCTTCGTCTCCGTGCCCATCGATGACTGGACCCATCAGACCCAGCCGATCGAAGCCCGCAGAATCAGTCGTGAATTAGGGCCAGACCCCGAAGCGATGCGCGCCCTTGTCGCGGCGCTGAGCAAAAGCAAGCGCCCTGCTCTCGTGGTCGGTCCCGGCATCGACCGCGCGCGGGCCGTCGATCTGATGGTTGAAGTCGCGGAGAAGACGAAAGCCTCGGTCTGGATCAGTCCGTTTTCGTCGCGCTGCAGCTTTCCAGAGCGGCATCCGCAATTCGCAGGGTTTCTGCACGCCTCGCCCGAACAATTATCGGACGCGTTGCGCGAGCACGATGTGGTGGTTGTGATCGGCGCGCCGGTGTTCACCTTTCACGTCGAGGGCCATGCCTCGATCTTCGATGGCGCGACGACCATCTTCCAGATCACCGACGATGCCGGCGCCGCGGCGGTCACCCCATCAGGTACCAGCATCGTCGCCACCATGAAGCCTGCGCTGTCGATGCTGCTGGATCTGCTGCCGGATACCAAACGCGCGATGCCGAAGGGCCGCGCCAAGCTGCCTGCACCGAAATCCGGCGATCCGATACCCGCCGATTTCCTGATGCACACGATTTCGGGCGTCATGCCCGCGAATGCAGTTCTGGTCGAGGAAGCGCCATCGCACCGGCTTCTGATGAACAAATACCTGCCGATGCGCGGGCAGGACAGTTTCTACACCATGGCGAGCGGCGGCCTCGGCTACGGCCTGCCGGCAGCCGTTGGCGTATCGCTGGCGCGTCCCGATGTGAGGACGATTTGCCTGATCGGCGATGGTTCGGCGATGTATTCGATTCAGGCGCTGTGGACCGCCGCACAACGCAAGCTGCCGTTGACCGTCGTGGTCATCAACAATGGCGGCTACGGCGCGATGCGCTCGTTCAGCCAGGTGATGCAGGTGCGCAATGTGCCCGGCCTGGAATTGCCCGGCATCGACTTCGTCGCGATCGCGCAAGGTTTCGGCTGCGAAGCGGTGCGCGTCAGTGCCGCCGCCGAACTTGCACCGGCGCTTGAACGTGCACTCGT
>CAVRRK010000005.1:270000-1587127 GCA_963723625.1 uncultured Alphaproteobacteria bacterium | reverse complement strand
TGCGGCGCAATCGCACATCCCGTCAGAATTCTCACGCGACCTAAGTTCTAGAACTTGTGACAAGTTGATTTCTCGACAGACGCCGACAATTCTGCTCTGATCGCCCCAACGATGCTCGCTCAGCACGGTTTCCCACCGGAAAGCGGACAAAAAATAATAAGCCAGTCTTGTCAATGCGACAGCTCAAAGGAAAGAATTTATGTCTCGCAAGAAGCTTTCTCGACGGCAATTTTTAGCGACAACAGCCGCGACCTCCGCGGCCTTGATCACGGCGCCTTACGTGCGCGGCGTTTATGCGGCCGGTAAACTCTCGATGGCTTCTGGGATCATTGGGTCCCCGGCGCCAACGGTGTAACAACCAAGCTGGTCAACGAATGGGCGGAAAAGGAAAAGGTCGACGTCACGATCGACTACGTGACATCCCAGGGCAACAAGCACCTGTTCACGACCGCCGCGGAAGGCCAGGCGAAGTCGGGTCACGACATCCTTACGATGCCGACGTGGTGGCCGCATGCCAATGCGGAACTGCTTGAGCCGATGAACGACATCATGGATCCGTTGATCGCCACGAATGGCAAGGTGAACGGCACTGTCGAATATCTGGCGAAGCTGGACAGCAAGTGGATCGGCGTTCCCTGCACGACCGGCAGCCAGATCAAGGGCCCGTGCTCTCGCATCGATCTACTGAAGAAACACGCGAATATCGATATCAAGGAGATGTTCCCAGCCGGCAGTCCGCCAAAGGCCGACAACTGGAACACCGACACCTTCCTCAAGGCGGCTGAAGCCTGCCTCAAGGGCGGCAACCCGTTCGGCATCGGCATGGGCGAGACCGACACTGGTCGACTCGGCGGGCGCTTTCCTGCTGGCCTTCGGCGGCGCACTGGTCGACGCTAAGGGCAACGTCACCGTCAAGACCGACGCGGTTCGGCAGTGGCTTGAGTTCTACAAGAAACTGCAGTCCTTCATGCCGCCCGATGTTCCGGCATGGGATGACGCCTCAAACAACAAGTGGCTGGTTTCGGGCAATGGCTCGTTGATCATGAACCCGCCGAGCGCCTGGGCCGTTGCCAAGCGGGATGCGCCGCAAATCGCCGAGCAATGCTGGACTCATCCTTTCCCGTCCGGACCGAAGGGCCGTTTCGCGCCGTTCCTTCCGTTCATCAATACGGTCTGGAATTTCTCGCCGAACAAGTCCGCGCCAAGAGCCTGCTGACTCACCTTTTGCAGCGCTCGTCAGTCGAGCAACAGGTCGCCGCCAGCGGCGGCTACGACCTGCCCTCGTTCGAGAAGCTGCTCGACTTCAAGACCTGGGCAGAGGAAGGGCCGCCGAAGGGAACGCTGTTCAGCTATCCCGATCCCTATCACACGCAGACTCTGTCGATCGCAGCCTCTCCTGCTCCGCCTAAAATCGCGCAGCAAATCTACTCGCAGGCGACGCTCACCAAGATGTGCGTACGGTACTTCAAGGGCGAGTCGATGGAAAAGACGCTCGACTGGGCCGAGAACGAGGTCCAAGGTTTCATGCGAACCTGACGTCCTTCAATTCGCAAGTGCATGCCCGGGCGTGGAGGCGCCCGGGCATTTCAACCGCGAGGGGACAAATGGCAGACGTCGCAATCAACACAACACCGCGTTTAGCGAAAGCGAAATCGCGCCCGCAACCTGTTTCCCGCTTCCGCAGATTTTTTCAGAAGAAATCGACGATCGCATTCTTCATGGCGTTGCCATTGATTTTGCTGATTGCGATCCTGGTGGTTTATCCCGCGGTCTATTCGGTGCATCTCGCGACTCTTAACAAGTCGATGCAGCGATACGTCGGATTCGGAAATTTCACGTTCCTGTTTACCCGCGAAACTTTCTGGATGGTGGTCCGGCAATCCTGCCTGTTCGCCATTACCGCAGTTATTTTCAAGGCGCTTATCGGATTCATTACTGCCCATCTCGTTCATAACGTTCCCGCCAACAAACAGCGCAGATGGCGCGGCATGTTGCTGGTGCCGTGGGTCATTCCGCCAGCGATGACAACCCTGACCTGGCTGTGGCTGTTCGATCCATCCTACAGTGCCTTTAATTGGATATTGGTACATTTGGGCATGGGCGCCATCCCGTGGACCGGCGATGCGGACTGGGCGCGGTTCTCCGTGATCCTGGTCAATATCTGGTATGGGGCGCCCTTCTTCCTGATCCTGTATCTGGCCTCGTTGAAGTCGGTTCCCGAGCAACTGTACGAGGCGGCCGCCATTGACGGATGCAACTGGTGGCAACGGATCTGGTTCATCACGCTTCCGATGATGCGCAACATCATCTCCATCACCATACTGTTCTCGCTGATCGTTACCTTCGCCAACTTCGACATCGTGCGCATTTTGACCTCGGGCGGACCTCTCGACTCGACGCACCTGTTTGCGACGTGGGCGTTCAAGCTCGGGATCGAGAGTAGCGATATTCCGCTGGGCGCCAGCGTCTCGCTGTTCATGTTCCCGATCCTGGCAATCGCGGCGGTCTTCATCCTGCGCGACATCAACCAGCGGGGAAATGAAGCATCATGACCATGGCCACGACGATCGACAAGGCAGGTCCGCGCCGCAACGTCAAATTGAGGAGCATGAGCCACGACCGCAAATGGGCGCTCAGATGGTCTTATGTTTTTCTCACGATATTTGCGATCTTCTTTCTGTTTCCGCCGATATACACGCTGATCACATCGCTCAAGACCAGCCGGGAGATTTCTGCCGCTACCAATCCGTGGTGGGTCTACCATCCGACGCTATCCAATTACGCCGAGTTATTGTCGTCCAGCCAGTTTCTCCGTTTCTTCCTTAACTCTGCGATGGTTTCGAGCTGCGTCGTAGTGATCACCATGCTGATCTCGATTCCGGCCGCGTTTGCGCTGGCGCGCATGAAGTTCTGGGGCTCGGCAACGCTGGCGACCGGCGTGTTCCTGACTTACCTCATTCCGGACTCGCTGCTGTTCATCCCGCTGTTCAAGATGTTTGCCGTGTTCTACGACTATACCGGCATTCAGCTTCTCAATCACTGGTACGTTCTGGTCATCGTCTATCCGACGCTGACGGTTCCGTTTGCGACGTGGATCATGATCGGTTACTTCGCGTCCATTCCGAAGGAGCTGGATGAGGCGGCGATCGTCGATGGCGCCACCTGGATGCAGACGTTGCTGCGCATCTTCGTGCCGGTGGCTTTTCCCGGCATCATCGCGGCGACGATCTTTGCCTTCACCGTAAGCTGGTCGCAGTTTCTCTACCCCCTCGCCTTCACGACATCGACGAGCGAACTCGTGCTCCCGGTCGGCATCATAACGACTTTGATCAAGGGTGACGTCTTCAACTGGGGGCAGATCATGACCGGTGCGCTACTAAGCGCCGCGCCGCCGCTGATCATCTACGCCTTCCTGATGGACTATTACATTTCCGGACTAACCGCGGGCGCGACGAAAGGGTGAACTAACGATGGCTGACGTGGAGTTGCGCAAACTTGCGAAGATGTACGACAATGTCGTGGCGGTGCGCGGGATCGACCTCGATATTGCGGACCACGAATTCGTGGTTCTGGTGGGCCCGTCCGGCTGCGGAAAGTCCACCACTCTACGCATGATCGCCGGTCTCGAAGAGATCACGGGCGGCGAGATTACGATCGACGGCAATGTCGTCAACGATGTGCCGCCGAAGGATCGCGACATCGCAATGGTGTTTCAGAATTACGCACTTTACCCGCATATGACGGTCGCAGAAAACATGTCGTTCGGTCTGCGCCTGAAGCGCTTCCCGAAGGCGGAAATCAAGCAGCGTGTCGATGAAGCCGCGCGAATTCTTGACATCACCGAGCTTCTTGAACGCAAGCCGAAGGCCTTGTCAGGCGGCCAGCGCCAGCGCGTCGCCATGGGACGCGCGATCGTGCGCCATCCCAAGGTCTTTCTGTTCGACGAGCCGCTCTCCAACCTCGACGCCAAGCTGCGCGTGCAGATGCGGATCGAGATCAAGAAAGTTCATCAAAAGGTGCGCACGACCACGGTTTACGTGACGCACGACCAGGTCGAGGCGATGACGCTGGCCGATCGCGTGGTCGTGATGAACAACGGCCGTATCGAACAAGTCGGCGCGCCGACAGAACTCTACCACCATCCTGCCACCCGCTTCGTCGCCGGCTTCATTGGCTCGCCGGCAATGAATTTCATGTCGTGCCGGCTGGAGGATGTTTCCGGAAAGCTTCACGTTCGGCTGAGCGATCGAATTGTCCTTCCGCTGCCGCCCGCTCGCGCGGCCCGATATCAGTCTGTCGGCCGCGATGAAAAGCTGCTGCTGGGTTTACGCCCGGAGCATATCGCCGAAGCCAGTGCGCATCCCGAGCCGGGTCATGAAGAATTTGAAACGGTGCTCGACGTCATCGAACCGATGGGCATGGAGACGCTGGTCTATTTCACGCTGGAAGGCGCTCAGATCTGCGGAAAAGTTAATCCCAACGTCAATGCGCAGGCTTTAAAGCCGCTTCGATTGGCGATGGACCTCAACAATATGCACCTGCTAAACGAGGTCACTGGCGCCGTGATCTGACGGTGCACTACAAGAAAAGCCAAAGGTGCAGGGAATGGCGACCAACAAGAAGAAAATTCTGATCACTGAATCCTTTTCACCGGCGGGACGAGAGCTTTTCAAGGACCGCGACGACATCGATCTCGTCGAATTCCCCAATATGATTTCAGCCGGCGGGTTTTGAGGCCATGCTCAAGGAGCATGCGCCGGTTCATGGCGTGGCATTGGGCGCAACCAGTTTTGGGGAAGCCGAGCTCGAAGCATCAAAAGACATGCGGGTCGTGACGCGCATCGGCGTCGGTTATGACGCCGTCGATGTTCCCGCCCTGAGCCGCCGCAAGGTGCCGCTGATGACCGCTGGGACGGCGAACTCGCCATCCGTCGCCGAACAGGCGATGTTCATGATGCTGACGCTGGCCAAGCGCGCGAACGAGATGCATGCCCTGGTGAAAGAGGGCAATTGGAGCACGCGCCTCGGCAAGCTGCCGTTCGACCTTTACGGCAAGACCGTTCTCATTGTCGGTTTCGGGCGCATTGGAACGCGGACAGCCAAGCGCTGCCTTGCCATGGAAATGAACGTACTCGTCTACGATCCATACAAGCCTGCGGATGAGATAACGGCCGCTGGCTGCGAGGCGGTTGCCGATCTCGATGCTGCCCTGCCCCGGGCCGATTTTGTCAGCATCCATTGTCCGAAAACTCCCGAGACGGTTGGCATGTTCAATGCCAAACGCCTGAAGCGTATGAAACCCACGGCCTATCTGATCAACACTGCCCGCGGTGGCATCGTTGCTGAACCGGCTTTGTACGATGCGCTAAAATCCGGCCAACTCGCCGGCGCTGGGCTCGACGTTTTCGAGCAGGAACCGCCGCCCGTTGGTCACTCACTGTTTGAACTGCCGAACGTCATCATCGCGCCGCATGTAGCTGGCGTGACGCGGGAGGCGGTGGACCGGATGAGCGAGCAAACCGCCCGCAATATCCTCAGCGCCCTCGATGGCGAACCGATCCGGCAGAATGTCATCAATCAGGACGTGTTAGGCTGATCCGCATCCGAACGTCCGTTTCCAGGATCGGTAGTGTTTGCGCTTGAAAATAGCCACGGGCAACTAGAATATTGAAGGACGGGAAGCATTAACGAGCTTGAACGGCGTGCGTTCGTTTTGGAGATCGCATCTTGAGTTAAAATGACCCCACCGATCACGTGCTTGCGGCTATCGCGAGCATCCTCGATCAGCCCGATGTCGACTTTGAAGAACCAGCTGTCGACGAAAAGGCGGCCGCCTCGGAAGTCGAGGATGCCGAGGGCTACTCGAAATTCGGGCCCGGCCCCGTAGCTGCGATGCGTTTCAAATGGACGGTCCGGCGCGAAAGCCGCAACGACTATTTTGTCGACGAAACGGTTGGCGAAGGGTCGCGGCCCATCACGAGCGGACCGATGTCGAAAGAGGCGGCAATCCGCTTTGTGGATGAGCACAACGAGGAAGCACGGCGGCGTTTTGATCTGATCAAAGATGAAATGACCGGAAATCGAAAAGACCTGTGAGACCCGATGCTTCGGATCTTATCGCGGGCTCGATCTTGCCGGGAAAGCCCGGTCGCCGAGACCATGTCCCCGGCAAATCAGAATGGTCTGTGCGTTGTTGAACCAAAGGCAGTCGTGAGCGACTTATCCTGGAAACGTGATGTTGATCACGGTGCCGCACATTGCCTTAGGAGCATATCCCAAACAAATACGCATCTTGTTCAGGAGATTATTATGAGAAGGCTTTTTGCGGTCGCCGTTGTATTGCTGGCAAGTACTGCCGCGCACGCCGGCGAGACCTATAACTTCGACATTGGCGGACACACAATTCATATCGATCCTGATCGCGGCATCGTATCAATACCGGGCGTCTATGAGTCCGGCCCAATGCGCTTGAAACGCTCGCGCGCTAATTCCGACGAGGCTGCTCCGGTCAGAACGTCTCCTTCCCAGGCTAACGTAGACCCGCAGCCCTCATCCGAGCAGCAGGCTCCTTCAAACAATGTGGCGGTTCCATCTTCTAGCTCGGCGAATATTGCGCCTAGGGACCCCGCGCCTTCCGCACCCCCTCGTGCCGGACAGAGGCACGATATCATCACAGGCCTGAGGCCATCCGAGCCCGCCGTTGCAAGCGCGCCCGCCACAAGTGCTCCTGTCACCACAACCGTTCCTGTCACCACCACCGCGCCTGTACCGGCGCCGGTTCGGCAGGCCTCCTCGTCGTCCACAACCCCGCTCGGTGTGTGGTTGACGGAAGAAAAGGAGGGCAAGGTCCGCATCGAACAATGCGGCGCCAACCTCTGCGGATATTCCGTAAACGAAAAGTCGGATCAGAACGGTGAAAAGATCCTGATCAACATGAAGCCGGTCAGCGGCGAAAAATGGAGCGGCAAGATTTTCGATCCGAAAAGCGGCAGCACCTATGACTTAACGATCGCGATGAAAGGCTCCGATGGCCTTCGCGTGCAGGGTTGCGCGTTCGGCGGTATGTTCTGCGGTGGACAATCCTGGAGCCGCGTCAACTGATAGTACCTTACCTAATACGTTACCAAGTGCCTTCATTTATCTGATTTTGCTGTATATTGTTCGTCGGTCACTTTCTCCATCCAGTTTACATGCTTGCCGTTGAGCGATTCATGCATCGCAACGTGAACCATGCCGCTTGTCGGAGAGGCTCCGTGCCAATGTTTTTCATTGGGCGGAATCCACACGGTATCGCCAGAACGAATTTCGCGGATCGGCCCGCCTTCGGTCTGCACCCTGCCGACGCCGAATAGGACAAACAGCGTCTGGCCTAGCGGGTGCGTGTGCCATGCCGTGCGTGCGCCCGGTTCGAATGCCACGCGCGCGGAATTGACCCTTGCCGGCGCCGGCGCCGTGTTGATTGGATCCTGCCAAACCGTACCCGTGAACCAGTCGCTCGATGCGCGCAGTGTAGGCCGTGAGCCTGCCGGAAGAATGTCCATCGCATGTCCTCTCGTGTGTAAGCTTATTGCTTTTTTGTAGCGGCGTAGCGTGCCTTGGTATCGGCGTTCATGGGATACAGGCCGGGCAACGCTGCGCCACCGTTGACCTGATCGACGATCCAGGCCTCCATCCGCTCCTGCTCTGCGCCCTCGGCCAGGATGAGGTCTAGGAAAGCCTTAGGGATCACGACCGCGCCGTCCTGATCGGCCACGATGACGTCGTCAGGAAAAACTGCAACGCCGCCGCAACCGATCGGCTCGCCCCATCCCACGAAGGTTAACCCCGCGACAGAGGGAGGCGCGGCAAAGCCGTCGCACCACACCGGCATCCCGGTTCCCAGCACGCCTTCGAGATCGCGCACCACTCCGTCTGTGACCAGGGCGGCGACACCGCGCTTGACCATGCGCGCGCAGAGGATGTCGCCGAAGATGCCGGCATCCGTGATGCCCATGGCATCTACCACGGCGATGCAGCCTTCCGGCATCGCTTCGATCGCAGTGCGCGTCGAGATCGGCGATGACCAGGATTCCGGCGTGGCAAGATCCTCGCGCGCGGGCACGAAACGCAGAGTGAAGGCCGGTCCCACCAGCCGCGGCTGTCCCGGCCGAAGCGGTCGTGATCCCCGCATCCAGACGTTTCGCAGGCCCTTCTTGAGGAGAACCGTCGTGATGGTCGCGGTAGAGACGCGCGACAGCGTTGCGGTGGCTTCAGGCGTAAGCGGCATGGAGTAGTTCTTCCCGTTGCGTTTGCTTGGCGCATCTTGCGGGGCAAGGGCTGCTCGTCAAGGCCCGTGAACGCCGTGCAGCCGCGTGACAAGCGCGACCTATTGAGCGAAAACGGGAGAATGGCTGCGCATCCACCGATGAGTTCCGACAACTGGCTGCGCCTCGCCTGCTGGCAAGCGGCGACAGCGCCATCACGGTCGAATTCAGCCGCAACATCGATGACGAAGCAAACCGGCGCGTGCTGGCGCTGGACCAGACGCTGGCGCGCGAAGCGATTGCGGGGGTCACCGAAACCGTTCCGACCTATCGATCGCTGCTGGTGCACTACGATCCGGTGCAGATCGGTTTCGACGCGCTCGGCGAAAAGCTCACCGCTTTTGCGCAACTGCCGGTACCCGCCAAGACGAGCTCGCGCCGCTGGCGCATTCCCGTTGCCTATGGCGGCGAGCACGGCATCGACCTCGAAGATGTCGCCAGGACGCTCAATACGACGCCGGACGATATCGTCGCGCGGCATACGGCCGGCAATTACCGCGTCGCCATGATCGGCTTTACGCCGGGATGGTCGTATCTCAGCGGTCTCGAAGATTCTCTGCATATGCCGCGCAGGCAAAATCCGCGCCTGCTTACACCCGCCGGCACGATCTCGATCGGCGGGGTACAGACTGGCGTTCAATGTCTGGCTGGACCGAGCGGCTGGCACCTGCTCGGCCGCACCGCCGTCCGCACCTATCAGTTGCATCGCGACCCGATTTTTCTGCTGGAACCGGGCGACGGCGTGACATTCTCTGCGGTCGACGCCAGGACATTCGCCGAACAGGATCGCGCCGCGGAAGCCGGCGAGATCGTAGCCGAGTTGATCGCGTCATGAGCCGGCTCGTCATCACGGCGATCGGCCCCGCCAGCTCCGTACAGGACGGCGGCCGCTACGGTTCGCAGCGTTACGGGTTGACGCCGAGCGGCGCGATGGATCGGCTCGCGCTGGCCGCTGCAAATTTTCTCCTGGGAAACCGGCCCTTCACTGCGGCTGTCGAAGTAGGTCCGTTGAATGCGGTGTTCACCGCGCGCGACGGCGCGGTGCGGATCGCGCTGACGGGGGCTGCGCGCAACGCCGACATCGCCGGACGCGCCGTCGCCCTTAATACTTCGGCGACGCTCGAGGATGGTGAAAGCCTGACACTGGGTTTCGCGCGCGAGGGTGTTTTCAGCTATCTGGCGATAGAAGGTGGCGTCCAGGCGAGGCGATGTTCGGCAGCCTTGCCGTGAATGCCCGCGCTGGTCTTGGCAGCCCCTATCCGCGCCCGCTGCAGTCGGGCGACGAATTGCAGGCGGCGACCGCGAGCGGCGGCACCGAGCGCCGTATCGATCTTCCGGACATTGCGCATGCGCCCATTCGCGTGGTGATGGGCCCGCAGGACGACGAATTTTCCGATGAAAGCAAGGCGCTGTTTCTTGACAGCGAATGGAAGATATCCGCGACCAGCGACCGCATGGGCTATCGTCTCGAAGGGCCCGTCATCAAGCATTTGCATGGGCACAACATCGTCTCCGATGGCACGGTGAACGGCAGCATCCAGGTGCCCGGCAACGGCGCGCCGATCGTGCTGATGCCTGACCGCGGCACCAGTGGCGGTTACCCCAAGATCGCGACGGTTATCTACAGCGGACCTTGGCCGGTTTGCCCAGACGTCGGCGGGCCGTGGTTTTCGTTTCAAGGCCATCGCGATGGCGGAAGCGCAGGCGGAGGCGCGGAAGTTTTCTGAGTTGTTGCGTACCCTGCCCGACCGCGTCCGCGACATCGAGAATTTTGAACTCAACCTTGAAGCCCTGCGGAATGCGAATGTCGCCGGTGCTGCCGTGAATGCATTCGACGCGAGGACGTGGCAAACTCAGCTGCCTGCCGAGACGCGGACCCACGACTAACGGAACTCCTTCAAAAACGGACGAACAGCATGGTCATCGATCTGAACTGCGATCTCGGCGAAGGTTTCGGCGCTTGGGAAATGGGTAACGATGCCGCCATGATCGAGCTCGCAACATCGGTCAACATCGCCTGCGGCTTCCACGCCGGCGATGCGGACATCATGCGCAAGACAGTAGACCTTGCGAAGGCGCGCGGTGTCAGCATTGGCGCGCATCCCGGCTACCGCGATCTGCATGGTTTCGGACGCCGTCCGGTGCCGGGCATGAAATCATCCGAGATCGAGAACCTCGTCGCTTATCAGATCGGCGCATTGCAAGCCATTGCGACGGCGGCCGGACATAAGGTCACGCACGTGAAGGCGCATGGCGCATTGTCGAATGTCGCCTGCGAGGACGACGCGACCGCGCACGCGATCGCCAACGGAATCAAGGCGGTCGATCCCGATCTTGTTTTTGTCGTGCTGGCGAATTCGCGTCTGGTGCAGGCCGGCGAAGCCGCCAATCTTCCGATGGTGCATGAAGTGTTCGCCGACCGCGCTTATGAAGATGACGGCCAGCTGGTGTCGCGCCGCAAGCCGGGCGCGGTGCTGCACGATGCCGATCAAATCGCGCAGCGCGTGGTGCGGATGGTGCAGGACGGCGCGGTTGTTTCCGTGACCGGCAAGGTCATCAAGATGCGCACCGACACCGTATGCATTCACGGTGACACGCCCGGCGCGGTCGATATCGCGCGCGGCGTGCGCAAGGCGCTGAAGGACGCCGGCATCGACGTCGCGCCCTTCAAGAAGCCAGAACTGAACTACAGCGTGCCGAATTCACGTTCATGCCAATGGACGTAAGCGCTCGATCACGCCGTCCCGGACACGACCGCGAGCAATCATCGCCGATCGCGAGCAGCACGATAAAGAATCGTTCGCGAGCAAGCCGCATGGATTTGCTTAGCGTTGCAGAAATTTGGAGCCTGTTCTAGTAGATGCGTCCTTAGTCTGGAAGCGGCCGCTCTTCTTGAGATCTGCGACAAACCTTATCGCTTCATCGGTCGACCGCGCACCGAACTGGGCGACGATATCGACCAGCGCGCGCTCGACATCCCTGGCCATGCGCTGAGCATCGCCGCAGATATAGACGTGCGCGCCCTCGGCGAGCCACGTCCACAGGTCGCGGCCGACTTCGCGCATGCGATCCTGCACGTAGAATTTTTGGCCGGTATCGCGCGACCACGCCAGTGATAGCCGCGTCAGGAAACCCGACGCCTTCATGGCGTTGAGTTCGTCGGCATAAAAGAAATCCGTCTGGCTGCGCTGATGGCCGAAGAACAGCCAGTTCTTGCCGGGGGCGTTCGTCGCCTTGCGGTCATGCAGGAAGGCGCGGAATGGGGCGATGCCGGTGCCCGGCCCGACCATGATGATCGGTGTGTTAGGATTCTGCGGCAGCGCGAAACCATGGGCCTTCTGCACATATACCTTGAGCTGATCGCCCGGCTGGATGCGCTCGGCGAGGAACGTCGACGCCAGACCGTGTCGCCTGCGCTTGCCGATGACGTAACGCACGCAATCGACCGTCAGCGATAATTTGCCCGGCGTGGCGTTGTGCGACGACGAGATCGAGTACAGCCGCGGCTGCAATGGCTCCAAGGCCTCGACAAAGGCTTCCGGATGCGGCCGCACGCTCGGAAATTTCTGCAGCGCGGCCATGACGTCGAGCGTCGCTGCGTCGCCGTCGGGATCGTCGCCCTGCGCCAGCTTGCGCGCCTTCTCGCGAATGGCGCCGCCGCTGATGTACGACAACAGCTC
This sequence comes from uncultured Alphaproteobacteria bacterium, assembly GCA_963723625.1. Classification (GTDB taxonomy): domain Bacteria; phylum Pseudomonadota; class Alphaproteobacteria; order Rhizobiales; family Xanthobacteraceae; genus Bradyrhizobium. The sequence goes on along the minus strand of CAVRRK010000005.1, from coordinate 1,575,144 downwards.
GAACAGGCTGTCCGGCGCGGGCGCAAGCGAGACATCGTCGCGCAGCACGTCGCGCAGCGTCTTGCCGCGAACCTCCGTGGTATGGGATGCGCCGAGCAACGCGATGATCTGGTCGACATGGCCGAGATCGTTGCTCGCAAAAATGCCGAAGGAATCGCCGACGACGTAATCCAGGCCGCACCCGCTGAGATCGAAATCGACATGCCAGGTTTCCTTTTCGGAGCCGGCTTTGTTCAGAAGCTGCCGCGACACGAACGTGGCCGCGATGGGATTGTCGCGGGAGCGGCCGGGTTCGGAGATCGTCACCGTGGCCATGACAGGCACAGGTGCTGCGGCGCGCTTGCGGCGCTGGCAGGTGCCTTTTCCAGCTCCTCGTTCAGCGCTTTCAGCATCCGCGCGGTTTCCTTGCCGCCGGGGACGCAGAGATTGAGCCGCGGTTCGGCCTTTGAAGCGATCGCATCGGAGTAGTCGTTGCAGTTGTAACCGCATTGGCCGCAATCCTGCTGCGCCATCGCCGCCATCATGCGCCGCCGCAACGGGCGGCCTTCGGCGAGCTTCATGCGCTCGCCGATCGGCATGGTCTGGTCGTGCCACGGCGCTTCACCGTCGTCGCCGTCGCCTGCGGGACCTTGCAGCGTTGGAGCACCCTGCCCCGCCGGCATCGGAGAGACCCATCGCTCGACAACAGCCCCGCAAAAAAGCCGTTCAGCCAGGAGCGTTGCGCTTCCGAAAACGGTGCCGACGATGGAATGACTTCGATTTTAGGCGGCGGCGTCATCTGGTTCATGACGAGACCTCCGCTTCGGCGAGTTTACGCAGCGTCTCGCCATCGTGGCGGCGCGCAAAAGTGAGGAATGTTTCTTCCGCGGATGTACGGTGCGACAGATACGCTTTCAGCAAACGCTCAACCACGACTGGGGCGTCCTCGGATTTCACGTCGCGATAGACTTCCTGCCCGATATCGGCTTGCGGGACCGAAGCCGCCGCCGGTCAGGATATGAAAGCCGTCCACGGTGTCGTCGCTGTCATCCACGGCAATGCGCGCGCCGATCATGCCGATGTCGCTGATGAAATGCTGCGCGCAGGAATGGTGACAGCCCGTCAGGTGAATATTGATCGGCGTGTCGACTTCGACGCGGGTATCGCACCAGTCGCCAATCGCGGCAGCCGTGCGCTTGGTATCGGCATTGCCGAATTTGCAGCCGGCGCGGCCGGTGCACGCGATGAGGCCAGCGCGGATTTCGAGTCGTCTTTACCGCTAGCCCCAGCGCCTCAATCGCCGCCGTCGCCAGCGCAACATTGTCGTCGCGCACGCCTGATATCAGCAGATTCTGCCAGACCGTCAGGCGAATATCGCCGTCGCCCAAATCGTGTGCGATTTTCGCCAGTCCGCGCATCTGATCGCAGGTCACCTTGCCGAGCGGCAAGCGACACGCCGATCCAGTTCAGGCCATGTTGTTTCTGCTTGTGCACGCCGATATGCGCCATGCGGTCGAACATGGGGCGCGGCACTAGCGCCTCGGATGGAACACGCGTGAACGCATGCCCGAGCTTTTCCTCGACCAGCACGAGAAACTTCTCCATCCCCATGCCGTCAATGACGTATTTCAGCCGCGCCTTGAGCCGGTTGGTGCGGTCGCCGAGATCGATGAAGACGCGTACGATGGCGTCTGCGATTTTGGTGGCATCGGCCGGCTTGACGATGATGCAACTATTGTCAGCAAAAGCTCCTTGGCGAAATCCTTGTGGCCGGTGATGCCGCCGATCCCCAGCCGAAACCAGATGCCGGGCTCGACGCCGAAGCAATCCTTCACCTCAACTGCCGCGAAAGCGATGTCGTTGGTGTCTTCGAGCACGGCGATCTTGCCGGCGCCGTCGAACGCGACATTGAATTTGCGCGGTAGCCCCGTCAGCGAGCGATCGTTGAGGATGTGGTAGTGCCACGCTCGCGCGTATTCGCGAGTGTCGAGCAATTCCTGCGGATCGATGCCGGCGGTCGGCGTCCCCGTGACGTTGCGGATGTTGTCGGCGCCGGATCCGCGCGAACAAAGCCCGAGGTCTTGGATGCCTTCGATCAGCGCGACGGTGTGCTTCGGTGGAATTTCGCGCACTTGAAGATTAGCGCGCGTGGTGACATGGCAAAACGGGCCGCAGAGCGGCTCGATCAGATCGGCCAGACCGGCGAATTGCCAATGCTTCAAAATGCCGTTGGGGATGCGCAAGCGACACATGTACGAGTCCTGCGCCGGCGCGACGTAGAACAACCCGTAGTAGCGCCAGCGGAAATTATCCGCGGGCGACGGCGGGGCATTGTCGAGCGCCTGTTGCGTCAGGCGCGGATAGGCGTCGAAGGGATGTTCCTCGCGCTTGAATTTCTCCGGGTCGGAGAGCTTCTTGCCGCTGGCGATGACACCATCCTGCGCCTTGATGTGCGCGGCGTCGGGTCCAGTCGGCTCGGCTTTGCCAGGCGTGGTGGGGCCACCAAGACCGCGGCCGACGCGGCTGATTTGCAGACCTGACGTAAAACCTTCGAGGTAGCGCTTCTGCTCGTCAGAGAAGTCGACGGAAAGATTTTCGATTTTCATAGTACGACGTTGGAGCTCCTGCGCGCTTCGCACATAGGTGGCGCGGCCGCAGCACTCCATTCAAATGATATGCCAGCTCGGCAACCCAGAAATCGATCAATGAGTTCAGATACTAAGCTTATGCCATCTTCGCAGGTCGGGACCACGAGCCAAGCTTTCGAGGTGGACGCCTAAAAATTAGCCGATGGCTTCGCTGCGATCCGTCACTTGCTATCGTCAAGGCCGGTGTTGTCGAATCGAGCTCCTGCTGCAACGTTGCGAACGCGCGAACGCCGTTAAATCCTTGTAATTTTGAGCAATTAAGACTAGCTCCTGCCTATCAATCAGGCAGATCAGACCATGCAACAGGCCGCCGCGCCTAAAGTCAGCTTTGTGTCTCTGGGATGCCCAAAGGCGCTGGTGGATTCCGAGCGCATCATCACGCGGCTGCGCGCCGAAGGCTATGAACTCGCGCGCAAGCATGACGGCGCCGATCTCGTCATCGTCAACACCTGCGGCTTTCTCGATAGCGCCAAGCGGGAATCGCTGGGCGCGATCGGCGAAGCGATGGCCGAGAATGGCAAGGTCATCGTCACCGGCTGCATGGGCGCCGAGCCCGAGCAGATCGAGGCGGCTTATCCCGGCGTGTTGTCCATCACAGGCCCGCAGCAATATGAGAGCGTGCTCGACGCCGTGCACCGCGCGCTGCCGCCGCTGCATAATCCGCATCTCGATCTGGTGCCGCCGCATGGCATCAAGCTGACGCCGCGGCATTACGCGTATTTGAAGATTTCCGAGGGCTGCAACAATCGCTGCAGCTTTTGCATCATTCCAAAACTGCGCGGCGATCTGGTTTCGCGCCCGGCCAACGACGTGCTGCGCGAGGCCGAGAAGCTGGTGGCCGCCGGCGTCAAGGAATTGCTGGTGGTCTCGCAGGACACCTCGGCCTATGGCGTCGATTTGAAATATGCCGCGAGCCCGTGGAAGGACCGCGAGGTCCGCGCGAGATTTTTCGATCTGGCGCGCGAACTCGGCGAGCTCGGCGCGTGGGTACGGCTGCAATATGTCTACCCCTACCCGCACGTCGATGAAGTCATCGGCCTGATGACGCAAGGCAAGATTCTGCCGTATCTCGACATACCCTTTCAGCACGCCAGCCCTGAGGTGCTGAAGCAGATGAAGCGGCCCGGCGGCGCAGGACAAGACGCTAGCGCGGATCAAGAAGTGGCGCGAGGAATGCCCTGAGCTGACGCTGCGCTCGACCTTCATCGTCGGCTTTCCCGGCGAGACCGATTCCGATTTTGCCTATCTGCTCGACTGGCTCGACGAGGCCGAGATCGATCGCGTCGGCTGCTTCAAATACGAGCCGGTCGCGGGCGCCACCTCGAATGCGCTCGGCAATCCCGTGCATGAAGAGATCAAGCAGCAACGCTGGGACGCGCTGATGGCGCGGCAGCAGAAAATCTCGGCGCGTCGGCTGAAGCGCAAGGTCGGCACGCGGCAGCAGATCATCATCGATGAAGTAGGTCCGAGCGTCTCAAAGGGCCGTTCGAAAGCCGACGCGCCGCAGATCGACGGCGCGGTCTATCTTTCAAGCCGTCGCCCGCTGCGTGTGGGCGAGATCGTCACAGCCAAAATCGAACGTGCGGATGAATACGATCTGCATGGCAGCGTGGCGGGGTTTTAGTCCTACCCTCCCCTGGAGGGGGAGGGTCGACGCGAATGAAATGAGCGGCCGGGTGGGGTGAACTTCACTTATGCCCCGCACCCCACCCGGTCTCGCATTTCGCTTCGCTCATGCTTACCGACCCTCCCCCTCCAGGGGAGGGTAGAAGCCCTCACGGCTTTAGAATCGACGCCCCCGTCGTCACCCGGCTTTCCAGATCGATGTGCGCCTTGCGCGGCATCCTTCAGCGCGTAGGCGTGATTGATCGGCACGTGCAGCTTGCCGTTGATGACAGCCGAGAACAGCGTGTCCGCGCCCTCGAGCAATTCCTTTCGCGTGCCGACGTAGTCGTTCAGCTTCGGACGCGTCGCGAACAGCGAGCCGTGGTTGTTCAGTTCGGCAATCGAGAAAGGCGGCACCGGGCCCGATGCGTTGCCAAAACTGACGAACAGACCGCGCGGCTTCAGGCACGACAGCGAGCCCGGAAACGTGGTTTTGCCGACGCCATCATAGACCACATCGCACAGTTCGTTGCGGCTGATCTGTTTCACGCGCGCAACGAAATCCTCATCGTTGTAGAGGATGACATGATCGCAGCCGTTGGCGAGTGCCAGGTCGGCCTTTGCCTTGGAGCCGACGGTGCCGATGACATTGGCGCCGAGCGCCTTGGCCCACTGGCAAGCGATCAGGCCGATGCCGCCGGCTGCGGCGTGGATCAGGACGCGATGACCCGGCTCGACCTTGAAGGTCTTGAACAGGAGGTACCAGACCGTCAGCCCCTTCAGCATCAGCACAGCGCCCTGCTCGTAGGTGATGTGGTCGGGCAGCTTGACCAGCTTATCTGCCGGGATATTCCGTTCGGTCGCGTAGGCTCCGAGATTGAAATAATAGGCGACGCGGTCGCCGGGATGAAAATTGGTGACGCCGGATCCGACAGTCACAACCTCACCCGAGGCTTCGTTGCCGGCGATGAAAGGCAGCGACGGCGCCTTGTAGAGGCCGGTGCGGAAATACACGTCGATGAAATTCAGGCCGACGGCATGCTGACGGATGCGGACTTCGCCGGGTCCCGGGGCCGGCAAATCAATGGCCTCGTACACCAAGGCTTCCGGTCCACCGACCTTGTGCACGCGTACCGCTTTGGTCATGTTCTTTCCTCCTGAAATTTCTCGACGATCTCTTGGCGTGAGCGAAAGCTATCGGGCCGAGATTGTCAACTGAATGACTGAATGCGGATCAAACAGCTTTCTTGCGATTACGCCTGGCGAGAACGTTGAAGCCCTCGACTGCCGCCGAAAACGCGATGGCGAAATAAATATAGCCGCGCGGAATATGGAATTTAAATCCATCTGCCACCAGCGCCACACCGATCAGCACCAGGAACGCCAGTGCCAGCATCTTGGTCGTCGGATGTTCCGCCACAAACTTTGCGACCGGGCCCGACGACAGGTACATGATCGCGCAGGCGATGATGACCGCGGCGATCATGATCTCGAGATCCTGCGCCATGCCAATGGCTGTAATGATGGAGTCCAGCGAGAACACCATGTCGATGATGATGATCTGCACAATCACCCAGAAGAAAGCGCTGGGCTTGGGCGCAGTATTGATTTGCTCGTCGCTTGCCTCGACCTCGGTGTGAATTTCGTGCGTCGCCTTGGCAATCAAAAACAGCCCGCCGCCAATCAAAATAATATCCCGCCACGATAGCGCGACGCTTTTCACGGTAATAACCGGTGCCGTGAGGCCGATCAGCCAAACCAGCAAGCTCAGCAGCAAAATTCGAAACACCAGCGCCAACGCGAGGCCGATCTGGCGAGCCCGTGCCGCCTGACGTTCCGGAATACGCGACACGATCACCGACAGAAAGATCACGTTGTCGATGCCGAGAACGATTTCAAGCGCCGTCAGGGTCAGCAGCGCCGCCCAGGCTTCCGGGCTGGTAAGCAACTCGATCATGGGTTGGCCGGTCTGATTAGCCGGATTACGGAATCGCTAGCCAACAACGTAGAGCGCGATCGCGCACAGCGCGATGATGACGGGCATGCCGACGTTGAAATCGTAGAACAACGTGACGATGACGAGCATTGCCCAAATGGCGATCAACGACAGCGTTAATCCACGAAGGCGTGTTACGCGGACGGGATGAACGACATTGAAGGGCACGAATGTCAGCACAATCAGCAGCGCTATGGCCAAGCTAGAAATTGCCGGCGGCCAGTGCAGCAGGAAGAGATAGAACGCAGCCGCATTCCACAAGGCCGGAAATCCGCGGAAATGATTGTCGGCCGTCTTCATCCGGCGGTCGGCGAAATAAAGCGCGCTTGAAATGACGATACCGATCCCCAGCAGCGGTGCTGCGATTGGCAACAGCCGCCCGCTCGCGGTGATCGCGTAGGCAGGTACGAACACGTAGGTCACGAAATCGACCACGAGATCGAGCACTTCGCCGGACCAATCAGGATGCACGTCGAAAACGTTCAGGCGCCGCGCGATCGGACCATCGAGCGCATCAACAAAAAGCGCCAACCCCAGCCATCCGAACATCGCGGCCCAGTGTTCGCGCACCGCCTCCAGCAGCGCGAGCAACGCGATTCCGGCGCCCAGCGCCGTGAAGATATGCACGCAGAAGGCGGCGGCGCGCATACGTGATGACACCACGGATGATTTTGGCTGATTAAACTCGGTCATTGCAGTGCCATTACCTATCAGGATTTTGCACTGCATGCACTTCGGGGCTTGCGGCGTTCGGCCGCGTAAAGCGCCGGAACAATCAGACCGCCGCTGCGGACTTGAAAATCCTGCCGCGAACGTCGATGGTCTCGACCATGGATGACGCGCCCCAGGATAGTTACGACGTTGCCGTGATAGGCGGCGGACCCGCCGGACTGACGGCAGCCATCGCGCTGGTTGACGCCGGCGCGCGCACCGCATTGCTTGCCCGTCGTGCGCCCTACGGCGACAACCGAACCACGGCCCTGCTCGGCGGCTCCGTCGATCTGCTGCGTCGTCTCGATGTCTGGCAGCGCTGCGAGGACAAGGCGGCGCCGCTGCAAGTAATGCGGCTGGTGGACGATACCGGCCGCCTGATCCGGGCGCCGGAGGTTCGATTTTCTTCCGATGAAATCGGTCTCGACGCGTTCGGCTATAATATTGAGAATCGCGTGCTGATGACAGCGCTGGAGGAGCGCGCTGCGGAATTGCCCAACCTGGTCAGGATCGATGACGAAGCAACAAGCATCGTGCCTGACGACGAACTCGCGGAAATTCGCACCCGGCAAGGCCAGGGATTGACCGCGCGCCTCGTAGTCGGCGCCGACGGCCGGCATTCGATTTGCCGCGAGGCCGCCGGCATCGATGTCAAGCGCCGCGAGCTCAACCAGGCTGCGCTGACTTTCAACGTCGGCCATACGCGGCCGCATCGGAATATCTCCACCGAATTTCACACGCCGCAAGGCCCCTGCGTGTTCGTTCCCCTGCCCGGCAATCGCTGCAGCGTGGTGTGGGTGGCGTCTCCGGCGGAAGCGGAGCGGCTGATGGCTTTGAGCGACGTTGAATTGTCCGATGCCGCCGAACGGCAATCGCATTTCATCCTCGGCCGTACCACTGTCGAACCCGGCCGCCATCTGTTTCCGCTGGCGATCGAACAGCCCAAGCGGTTTGCGCAACGTCGGATTGCGTTGGTGGGCGAAGCCGCCCACGTGCTGCCGCCGATCGGCGCGCAGGGTCTCAACATGGGGCTGCGCGATGCCGCTGACATTGCCGATGTCGCCGGCGAAGCGATCGCGAATGGAGCCGATCCCGGGTCGGATCAGGTTCTGTCCCGCTTCAATTCGGCGCGAAGCGTCGATGTCGCCAGCCGGACGTTCGCGATCGACATGGCCAACCGTTCGCTGCTGTCGGACTTTCTTCCCGTGCAGGGGCTGCGCGCCGCCGGCCTGCATCTGCTCGGTTCGTTCGCGCCGTTTCGCCGCCTCGCAATGCGCGAGGGACTGGCGCCGTCATGGCGCGGCCATCGCACCTATAGGGAAACGCCAGCCGGCCCGTCTGGATCAGCCACATCACGCTGGTCAGCGTAACAACCGACGCGAAAGTCCCGATTAGCACTGCGACAGAAGCCGGCTCGACCCAGGTATCGTGTTGTCGCGCGATAACAAACACGTTGAGAGCCGGCGGCAGCGACGCCATCAGCACTGCGGTCGCGGCCCAGGGCTGCGCGAAAGGCCCGAGCAGCAGCATCAGGCCGAACACGATGAGAGGATGCAGCAATAGTTTTACTATGATGATTGCCGAAACCTCCCAGGGTACACGCCCGAAGGGCCTGAGAGCAACGATGACGCCCAAGGCAAACAGCGCGACGGGGGCCGCAGCGTTTTGAAGAAATAGTAGCGTGTTGTCGACGGCAACGGGCAGATGCAGATGCATCGCGGCAGCAGCCGCGCCTGCAGCAGCCGACATGATGAGCGGATTCGTAACAATCTGTCGGACGATCAGGCCGAATGTATGCGGTAGCGACCGGCGTTCGCTATCGGTTGCGGCGATCAAGATGGGCACGATGGAAAACAGAAAAATGCTATCACAGCAAAATATCAATGCAGTCGGCGCCGCTGCCTTGGAGCCTAGGACAGCCAGCGCTAACCCCGGCCCCATATACCCGATATTGCCGTAGCCGCCCGCCAATCCGGCCAGCGTCGCTTCGCGCATCGACAGCCTTCCGATAAGCCGGCCAGCCAACAGAGCGAGGCCAAAAGCCGCCGCGGTACTTAGTGTGGTCGCAATCAAAAACGGAGGGTTGTTCAATTCCTCGAACGGCGTCTTCGACATGATGCCGAACAGCAGCGCCGGCAATGACACGTACAGCAGAAAGAAGTTCATCCAAGGCAAGCCGGTCTCGGGCAGGCCCCTTGCCTTGCCGCAGGCAAATCCGATGAAGATCACGCCGAAATATGGCAGCGCGAGATTGAGGATATCGATCATGAAACGTCTTCTCGGTTAGGCGCGCCCCGGTCAGACCGAGTTGGCATCGATGCAATCCGTGGACTGCGCCCCTTTGCCCCTAGCATCGGCCACAATCATGGTCTAATCGACCGATATGACAGAGATGCGCAACGCCAAATTCCAAATCGGACAAGTCGTGCGGCACCGGATCTTTTCGTTCCGGGGCGTCATCTTCGACATCGATCCGATATTCAACAATACCGAGGAATGGTGGCTGTCGATTCCGGAAGAAGTCCGGCCGCATAAGGATCAGCCGTTCTATCACCTGCTCGCTGAAAATTCTGAATCCGAATATGTCGCGTATGTTTCCGAGCAAAATCTGTTGCCGGATGAATCCGGCGAGCCGATCCGGCATTCGCAGGTTGCGGAGATATTCGTAAAGGACAAGTCGGGCGGCTATCGCCCGCGCAATCCGTCGTTGAACTAGCGTTGGTTCTTTTAGAATTGCACAACAAATAAGGGCGCTCGATTGGAGCGCCCTTATTGTTTCGGAACGGCCTGAATTATTTGGCCGCGGGATTTGCCGGTGCCGCTGCCGCGGGCGGGTTGGCTTCGAGTTTAGCGCGCGCTTCGGCCGCGCGCTTCTGCAGCTCTTCCTGCAGCTTCTTCTGGGTTTCTTCGAATACCTTCGGGTCGGTCGGTGGACCGTCATACGCCTTGGCGAACTCGGCGAGCGGCAGCGGCAACGTCAGCGGCGCGCCGTTCGAATTGATCGCCTGCACCACAAGGTTCTGACCCTTCTTCAGGTTGGCGAGCAATTCCGGGGTGACTTCGTAATCGGACATGCAGCCATTCTGGAAGCAGATCACATATGGACTCTGCGCCGGCGGATTGCTGTCGACAATCACGCGGGTACCGTGGACGAGCTGCATGCCCAACGGCAACGTCACACGAAGAATCTTCTTGGCTTCGCCTTCGGGTTCGATGATCACGGCCGCAATCACGGGCTGGCCGGACTCGATACGTCCATCCTTGCCGGTGAAGCAAACCTGTTTGGCGTTGGCATCCTGGCCCTTCAGGCAGAACTTGGTCCACGGCGCGTAGATCAGTTGAACCTGATCGGCGGGCGGCGGCGCCTGCGGCAGGAGCACCGGCGGCGGGTGCGGCAGGAGCCTGCGCCGCCGGCGCAGCCTTCGGTGCCGCTTTCGGCGCTGCCTTGGGAGCGGCTTTCGGCGCCTGGGCTTGTGCCAGAGGCGCGACGAGCACGGCGCTCAAGGCCATCGCTGCCGACAGGGCCAAGCCCCGTCCGCGCGGCAGGGCCGGCGCAGCCAAAATACGAAAGTTCATGCGGAACCCTTTCTTGAACGGCAGCGACCGCATGCAGGCGGACCTCAGCCGTTTGGCGGTTATCTCGGTATCAAATGAGGCAGTTACGTGACAGACCGGGAACATCCTCGTCAACCGTCCGCCTTCAATACAGCGGCGGACGAAAAGATCAATGCCGGCAACCGTCCCTGACGGGCTTGGCGCAAAACGAATGTATGCCGTGTGGTAAAATCCCGGTGTGAACCGCGCCGAATCAATCAGCTCCGCCCTCTCCGGCGTCCTGCGCCTTGGCGCGTTGCTGGCGCTTCGCCGGTGCGGTCGCAGCGGTTTGGGGCCTGTCGCTGGCGGTTGATCACCGCGCCTGCGCGGAGCCAACCCACGCCATCGCGATGCATGGTGCGCCAGCTTTGGGTCCCGGCTTCGCTCACATGCCCTACGCCAATCCCGACGCACCGAAGGGCGGCCGGCTGGTGCAAGGCATCCTAGGTACTTTCGATAGCCTCAATCCGCTGATCGTGAGGGGACTTGCCGTCCAGCAAGTCCGCGGTTTTGTGCTCGAAAGCCTGATGGCGCGAGGCAATGACGAGCCGTTCACCCTTTATGGTTTGCTGGCCAAGACCATCGAGACCGATGACGCCAGAAGCTTTGTTACATTTAGGCTCAATCCGCAGGCGCGGTTTTCGGATGGCCAGCCGGTGCTCGCCGAGGATGTGCTGTTCTCGTGGGCCCTGCTGCGCGACAAGGGACGACCCAATCACCGCCTGTACTATGCCAAGGTGGCCAAGGCCGAAGCGCTCGATGCTTCGACCGTGCGGTTCGACTTCGGCGGCGCTGCTGACCGAGAACTGCCTCTGATCCTTGGCCTGATGCCGGTACTGCCGAAACACGCCATTGATGTCGCGACGTTCGAGGAGACGTCGATGTCGGCGCCGATCGGATCGGGACCTTACCGCGTGACCGCGGTAAAACCCGGCGCTAGCGTGACGCTGACGCGCAATCCCGACTATTGGGGGCGCGATCTCCCCGTCAATCGCGGGTTGTGGAATTTCGACGAGATCAGGCTCGATTTCTATCGCGAGGCCAATGGCCAGTTCGAAGCGTTCAAGCGCGGCCTCTATGATTTTCGCGTCGAGACCGAGCCGCTGCGCTGGCACGAGGGCTACGACTTTGCCGCGGCACGAAGCGGCGAGGTGATCCGGGACGTTATTAAAACCGGCCTTCCGCAGCCATCGGAATTCCTGGTCTTCAACACCAGGCGTCCGGTCTTTGCCGACGTTCGCGTACGCCAGGCGCTGACGCTGTTGTTCGATTTCGAGTGGATCAACCGCAACTACTTTTTCGGTCTTTACGCTCGCACCGCCGGTTATTTCGCCGGCTCCGAATTATCGGCCTACACACGTGTCGCCGATGATCGCGAGCGCGAATTGCTCAAGCCCTACATCACTCGCATCCCGCCCGAGATACTCGACGGAAGCTATCGGCTTCCGGTCAGTGATAGCTCGGGGCGTGACCGCGCCACGCTTCGCAGCGCGTTGGCGCTGTTATCGCAGGCCGGCTATGAACTCGATGGCGCCCTGCTGCGCCAGCGGTTGACCAAAACTCCCCTCACCTTTGAAATTTTGGTGACGACGCGCGATCAGGAACGCATCGCGCTGGCCTTTACGCGCGATCTCAAGCGCGCCGGCATCGAAGCCTCGGTGCGCGCGGTCGACGCTGTGCAATTCGATCAGCGCCGCCTCGGCTTTGATTTCGACATGATCCCGAATCGCTGGGATCAATCGCTGTCGCCGGGCAACGAACAATCCTTCTACTGGGGCAGCGAAGCGGCTGACAACCAAGGCACGCGAAATTACATGGGCGCCAAAGATCCCGCGATCGACGCCTTGATTGCTGCGATGCTGGAGGCGCGCGAGCGCCCTGGATTTGTGTCCGCGGTGCGCGCGCTTGATCGGGTCCTGATGTCAGGGTTCTACGCCATTCCACTTTACAGTGCCGCAGAGCAATGGATCGCGCGATGGAATCGGATAGAACGTCCCTCAACCACGTCGTTGTCGGGATACCTCCCGGAGACCTGGTGGCGGCGACCGGAGGCTCAGCAAAAGTGAATCCGATCCTAACCAGCGAATCGCCAACGCTCGACGGATTGTTTCGCCGCATCCTGGCGCGGCAGCCGAACACGCTGGCGCTGGTCGATCCTCTCGATAAATTCCGCATCAATATGCAGGCGCCGAAGCGATTGACGTTCGCGCAGGCCGATCGCGCCATTTCCGCTTTGGCCGCGCATTTTATCGACGCTGGATTGCTGCCCAATTCGGTGATCGCGGTACAATTGCCAAATACCGTCGAATTCATGCTGACGGTGCTTGCGGCGCATCGCGCGGGTCTTGTCGTCGCGCTACTGCCGCAACTCTGGCGTCAGACAGAACTGACGGTGGCGCTCAATCGCACTGGCGCGCGTGCGGTCGTCGCCATGAACCGTATCGATGGCGTCAATCATGCCGATCTCGCCATGAACGCGGCGGCTGAAGCCTTTTCCGTTCGCCACGTCTGTGGCTTCGGTGAAAATTTGCCGGAAGGCATGGCTTCGCTGGATGCGGTGCTCGCCGGTGCAACCCCCACATCTACTTTTGCTTCCCACGATGCCGGGCGCGCGGCGGTTATTTCTTTCGATGTTACCGTTGATGGTTTTCAGGCGGTACCGCGCACGCATCAGAATCTGATTGCGGGCGGCCTTGCGATATTCCTCGAGAGTGGCGTGCCGCAGGGTTCCAATATCCTTTCGGCATTTGCACCGTCATCTTTCGCAGGCTTGGCCTCTTCGATGGTGACGTGGCTCCTGAGCGGCGGCACGTTGTCGCTTCATCACCCGTTCGATACCGCAATCCTCGAACAGCAGATCAACGAGCAGCGCTGCGACACCTTGATGGCGCCCGCACGGATGGCATTGCGGTTGGCTGAGACCGCAATGTTGCCGCGACTGCCATCGCTGCGCAACGTCATTGGCCTGTGGCGCTCCCCGGAACAGGTATCTTCGAGCGCCCCCTGGCCCAGCGGGCAAGCAACGCTGACCGATGTTTACCTGTTTGGCGAAGCGGGCCTGTTCGGCGTGCGGCGGCTGGAAAGCGGCGTTCCGATGCCTATTCTTCCCGGACCGCACGGCGCGCCTCGTCACGTAGCCGACTCGACCATTGTGGGCGAAACGCTGCTCACGGCAAAGGGTATGCTGGCGCTGCGCGGGCCGATGGTTGCCCTCGAGGCTTATGCGCTGCAGGGCTCGTCGAGCGCCGCTGCGCTCGTTGAGCAGGCTCCGACGGACTACGTCAACACGGGCTATTTCGCGCGGCTCGATCAGGCCACCGGTGGAATCATGATCACCGCGCCGCCTCCGGGGCTTATGACGGTCGGGGGCTACCGGTTCCTTCTGCAGGATTTGCAGGAATGGGCGCGGCGGCTGGGACAAGGCGCGCTGCTGACAGGGCTACCCGATCGGCTCAGCGGTTATCGCCTTGCGGGGCGTGCCCAGAACAACGCCCGAGCTCGCGAAGCGCTTACAGAACTCGGGCTAAACCCTTTGATGGTCGAGGCATTTCGAGATCGCTCACCCAACGCGACCTGATCCAATCGGTGCGGCGTTGACGCGCCCTTAAGGGCTGCAAATTAGGCTGACGTACACCGCATACAAATCCATCGAGTTTTGAAATGCCGTCGCAAGGTCCGATCATTGTCGTGTCGTCCGGCACAACTCCGCTCGCGGCATCGCTCGGCGACATGTTCCCGGTCATCGAGACAAACTGGCCCGAGGCACCGCGGGCCGTTGAGCAGATACAGCCGGCCGCTGTGCTCGTCGCTACCCCCGCAGATGCCGAGCACGCGCTGGAAGCGCTCGCGTTACAGATTGCGGCCCAGCAACTCTACGTTCCCCTTGTTGTCATCGATCCCAAGGGGTCGCTTCCCATCAATGCCATTCCGTTTTCCCAAAGCGATGGAAATTTTGACCGCTTGAACGCGCGCTTGAGCGCGGCGCTCCGTGTCCGGACTCTGCATTCGACGGTGCTGCGCCGAACGACGGACGATCCGACCATGCAAAGGCGCATGAACGAGGGCGATCCGATCAACGATGCGACGGTCCTGCTGATTGGCCGAGGCGCCGCCTATCCTGCGCTCTCGGTGGCGCTGGGGGAGCGCGTGCGGCGTGATCGGCGCCTTCAGTATTGAAGCCGCGGCCAAACATCTGAATTCGCGCGACATCGACGGCATCATCCTTGGCGAAGGTTTCAGCCCCCGGGTCGTAGATGGATTTCTGACCGTGCTCGCCGAAGACGCGCGGTTTCGGCATTTGCCGGTAATCGTAACCATCGACAGATTGTCCTCGACTTACGATCTGCCAAATGTCGAATTGAGCTCCGGCAATCCCGAGCACGTCGCTTCGCACGCCTTCCCGCTGATACGCCAGCACGCGTTCGAAAGCCGCTTGAGCCGTGCGCTGAAGTCGATCGAAGCGGGCGGGCTACTCGATCCTCGCACGGGCCTGCTGACGCTTGAGGCGTTCAATCGCGACTTTGCTACCGCGATCTATCAGATATCGATGCGGGGCGGCGGGTTGTCCGTGGCGCGTTTTGTTTTTCCTACACAACAGGAGCGCGCGCAACTCGATGGTGCACGCATACTCAGTCGCCTGATGCGCCAGATGGACTTTGGCGCCCTGCAGGAAGACGGATCGATTCTCGTGGTGTTGGTGGAAACCGATCTGCGCAACGCTCGCATGATCGCACGACGGCTATCGAGTGTCATGAAACATACGGTTCACGCCAAGCGCGAGTCGCATGCTCCGGAAATTACAGTGACCGCGCTACTGCCGTCCGATTCCGCAAAATCGATTCTGGCGCGGCTGACCGGCGAGCCGCGCCGCGCTGCATCGTAATTCGTTCCCGTCCCAGGAACGGTTTTTACTGCCTTGCATTGTACGGACGTATCAATTCCGCAATGGAGCAAACAATATGAAGAAACTCGCACTTATCGCAGCGTCGTTGGCGGTCCTCGCAGGTCCGGCGCTCGCGCAGTCAAAAACCACGGGAAGCGCACCTGCCGAAGCGAAGTTCTCGACGGTTTCGAAGGAAGAGATGTTCAGCTCGAAGCTGAAAGGCCTGAATGTCTATAACCAGAAGGATGAGTCGATCGGCGAGATCAGCGATCTCGCCATCAAGAATAACCAGGTCGACGCCATGATCCTGTCGGTCGGCGGCTTTCTCGGAATGGGCGAGCACTACGTTGCCGTGTCGCCGGCCTCGGTCAATGTTCGCTATGACGACAAGAACAACAAGTGGATGGCGACAATGAACACCACCAAGGATGCGTTGAAGGCCGCGCCGGAATTCAAATATCCGAAGTAGTTCTTGTACTGCCTGAAATAAGAATGGCCGTCGGCAGGCATGCCGGCGGCCATTCTATTTTCAGAGCAAACTACAGTTTAAGCTGCGGCCGAGATCTTCTTCGTGTCGGTCGGAACTTCCGCAATCGTCTTCAGTATCTGGGAAGCGATGGCGTAGGGGTCGCCTTGCGAGTTCGGGCGACGATCTTCCAGATAGCCCCTGTACGCGTCATTCTTGACGAAAGAGTGCGGCACGCGGATCGAGGCACCGCGGTCGGCGACGCCGTAGCTGAACTTGTTCCAAGGCGCGGTCTCGTGCTTGCCGGTCAGGCGTTTGTCGTTGTCAGGACCGTAGACGTCGATGTGATCATGCAGATTTTTGTCGAAGGCCGCCATCAGCGCCTCGAAGTAAGCCTTGCCGCCGACCGTGCGCATATGTTCGGTCGAAAAATTGGCGTGCATGCCGGAGCCGTTCCAGTCGGTATCGCCGAGCGGCTTGCAATGATATTCGATGTCGATGCCGTAGGTCTCGGTGAGCCGCTGCAGCAGGTAGCGAGCCATCCACATTTCGTCGGCGGCCTTCTTGGAGCCCTTGCCAAAGATCTGGAATTCCCATTGGCCCTTTGCGACCTCAGCGTTGATGCCTTCGTGGTTGATGCCGGCGGCGAGACACAGATCGAGATGCTTCTCGACGATCTCACGCGCGACCGGACCAACGTTGCTGTAGCCGACGCCGGTGTAATATGGGCCCTGCGGCGCAGGATAACCCGAGGCCGGGAAGCCAAGGGGGCGGCCGTCCTTGTACATGAAGTATTCCTGTTCGAAGCCGAACCAGGCGCCTTCATCGTCGAGAATGGTGGCGCGCCGGTTGGTCGCGTGCGGCGTGACGCCATCGGGCATCATGACTTCGCACATCACCAACGCACCGTTGGTGCGCGCGCCATCGGGATAAACCGCAACCGGCTTGAGCACGCAATCCGAACTGCGGCCTTCCGCCTGCATCGTCGAGCTTCCGTCAAAACCCCATAGCGGAAGCTGATCGAGCGTCGGGAACGACGCGAATTCCTTGATCTGCGTTTTGCCGCGAAGGTTGGGGACCGGCGTGTAGCCGTCGAGCCAGATGTACTCGAGTTTGTATTTTGTCATTACCTATCTCTCATGAGCTGATGACGCGAAGATTTTGGTCTCCGCAACGCTTCCGCCGAAGCACTAAACATGCCAATCAATTCAGCAAAGCCTTTGCGATGGACAGACCTTGAGCAGCGCCGCCGCGGCGCAGCATCGACGATGCCAGAGCAAGATGCAAAACCGACGCTGCTGATATTGTATGCATTGACCGGCTTTTTAGCAGGCAAACTGAGCAAAGCGAGTGCAACGGGCCTATATTGGATCGACGTAACGACTCGCGCGTTCGAGTAGCGCGCGTGAACGGAGACGATCGATGACAACGAATATTTCGACTGGGTCCGCCCAGATCTATCAATTCCCGCCAAGGGGCCGCTTCGCGCTGAATGCTCGGAACGACAACAGGACCTCCGTCGAGCCGAAGCAGGTTGTGAGGACCGTGGCCAGCAGCGGCTGGTATCACGAAGCGGCGATCCAGGAAGCCGAGACATCGCGCAACGGCTGAGCGCGCTGATGTGACCGGCGGCGACGCAGGCTCACACGCCGAAGATCGACCAGCCCATCCGCTTACTTAGTGCTTCCAGCGCAACGCGGCCAAGATGCGAGTTGCCGTGGGCATCGAGGCCCGGCGACCACGCCGCGATGGAAGCCTTGCCCGGCGCGATTGCGAGGACGCCGCCACCCACGCCGCTCTTTCCCGGCAGTCCAACCCGAAAAGCGAATTCTCCGGAGCCGTCATAGTGACCGCACGTCAACATCACCGCGTTGATGCGGCGCGCGCGCTCGACCGAGACAACGGAGTGGCCGGTGGACGGATTGACGCCGGACCAGGCGAGATAGCGCCCGGCCATCGCGAGCTGCCTGCATGACATCGCAATAGCGCAGTGATGGAAGTAGACGCCCAGCGTGAAGTTGACGGGATTTTCGAGCACTCCGAACGACTTCATGTAATTAGCCAACGCGATATTGCGGAACCCGGTACGCTGTTCGGACGCCGCGACGGCTTCATCAATCGCGATCGAAGGATCGTCAGCAAGGAAACGCATGAAGCGGAGTATTTCGCCGATCGCTTCTCGCGGCTGGTGTCCCGACAGGATCACATCGGTGACAGCGATAGCGCCGGCATTGATGAATGGGTTACGCGGCTTGCCACGCTCATATTCGAGCTGGACGATGGAGTTGAACGGACTGCCCGACGGTTCACGGCCTACGCGCTGCCATAGTTTATCGCCGACAAGACCAAGCGCCAGCGTCAGCGTGAAAACCTTAGAGATGCTCTGGATCGAAAACGGCATCTCGCTGTCGCCGGCCGCCGCAACGTTGCCGGCACCGTCGATTACCACCAGGCCGAAGCGCTTGTTG
Source organism: uncultured Alphaproteobacteria bacterium (assembly GCA_963723625.1). Lineage (GTDB taxonomy): Bacteria > Pseudomonadota > Alphaproteobacteria > Rhizobiales > Xanthobacteraceae > Bradyrhizobium. Next base: position 1,556,795 of record CAVRRK010000005.1, on the reverse strand, counting down.
TGAACGCCTGCCAGTTCCGGAATGTAGCTCGCAACTTCGCCGCGGTCGGTTCGCTGCGCCATCTCGTCGGCGATTTCCTCGACGGCATTTTTGAGGTCATGGGCAGCTTTTGTCATCTCATCTCGACATTGTTTTCCCGGATCACCGCGCCGGGGAGAGGTGAAGATGAGCTTATTGCAATTTCAGTGCAAACTTGAAACGCCCTATGCCGCCTTGCGATCTTCCGCAAGATGGGCGAGCTGCCGCATGATCTCGGTTGTCCCCATCAACCGCTCCTCCGGCGTTTCCCAATCCTGGAAGAACACGACTTTCATATCGGGCCGCACCTTCGCCGCCTGGCCATGCTGCCGGATGAATGAGACCAGCCGGTCAGGCTGCGCAAAACTGTTGTCGCGGAAGCTGATGACAGCGCCCTTTGGACCAGCGTCAACTTTCTCCACATTGGCGCGGCGGCAATAGCCCTTGATGGCGGCGATCTTGAACAGATAGCGCACCTCATCCGGCAACACGCCAAAGCGGTCGCGCAATTCGGCGGCGAAATTGTCGATCTCGTCGTCGTTGTCGAGATCGGCGAGCCGCCGGTAGAGCGACAGCCGCACCGAAAGGTCGGCCACGAAATCGTCCGGGATAAGTACGGGCATGCCCACAGTGATCTGCGGCGACCAGCGGTCGGCGACCGGCTCCTTGCCGCCGGCCTTGAGATTGAGGATCGCCTCCTCCAGCATCGATTGGTAGAGCTCGAAGCCGACTTCCTTGATGTGACCGGACTGTTCTTCGCCGAGCAGATTACCCGCGCCGCGAATATCCAGATCGTGCGAGGCCAGTTGGAATCCCGCGCCGAGCGTTTCCAGCGATTGCAGAACCTTCAGCCGCCGCTCCGCCTGCGCGGTGATCTTCGCCTGCGCCGGCAGCGTGAAGAGCGCGTAAGCGCGCAGTTTCGAGCGCCCTACCCGGCCGCGCAATTGATAGAGCTGCGCCAGCCCGAACATGTCGGCGCGGTGCACGATTAGTGTATTGGCTGAAGGGATATCGAGACCGGATTCGATGATGGTGGTCGACAGCAGGATATCGTATTTGCCGTCATAGAAGGCCGACATGATGTCTTCGATCACGGTCGGCGGCATCTGCCCGTGCGCGACGGCGACCTTCATCTCCGGCACATGCTTGTCGAGGAAATCCTTGACGCCTGCGAGGTCCTCGATCCGCGGCACGACGTAGAAGGCCTGGCCACCGCGATAGCGTTCGCGAAGCAGCGCTTCGCGGATCATCAGCGGATCGTGCGGCGCCACGAAGGTGCGGACTGCGAGGCGGTCGACCGGCGGCGATGCGATGATCGAGAGATCGCGCACGCCCGTCAGCGCCAGTTGCAGCGTGCGCGGTATCGGCGTCGCGCTGAGCGTCAGAACGTGGACCTCGGCACGCAATGCCTTTAGCCGTTCCTTGTGGCTGACGCCGAAATGCTGCTCCTCGTCGACGATCAGAAGTCCTAGGTCGCGAAACTTGATGGATTTTCCTAGCAGCGCGTGGGTGCCGACCACGATATCGACGCTGCCGTCAGCGAGGTTCTTCTTGACCTGAGTCAGTTCTTTCGCCGGGACCAGCCTTGACGCCTGCGCCACGTTGACGGGGAAGCCGCGAAACCGCTCGGTGAACGTCTTGGTGTGCTGTCGCGCCAGCAGCGTGGTCGGCACCACCACCGCCACTTGCTTGCCCTCGAGCGCGACCGCAAATGCCGCGCGCAGCGCCACTTCTGTTTTGCCGAAACCGACGTCGCCGCAGATCAGCCGGTCCATCGGACGTCCGGTTTCGAGGTCCTTCAGCGAAGCGTTGATGGCGCCAAGCTGATCCTCGGTCTCGTCATAAGGAAAGCGCGCGCAGAATTCGTCATAGAGTTGCGGTTGCACCGGCATTTTCGGCGCTTCGTGCATAAGCCGTTCCGCGGCGATCTTGATCAGTTCGCCGGCGATCTCGCGGATGCGATTTTTGAGCTTGGCCTTGCGCGCCTGCCAGCCGCTGCCGCCCAATTGATCAAGTTCGACATTGGCCTGATCGGAACCATAGCGCGACAACAGTTCGATATTCTCGACCGGCAGAAACAGCTTGGTGTCGGCGGCGTAGTGCAGCTCAAGACAGTCATGCGGCGCGCCGGCGACGTCGAGCGTCTGCAGCCCGATGAAACGCCCAATGCCGTGCTCGACGTGCACGACGAGGTCGCCTGCTGCGAGACTGGTCACCTCCGAGATGAAATTATCGAGCTTTCGGGCCTTGCGCGGCCGCACCAGCCGGTCGCCGAGAATATCCTGCTCGCTGATGACGGCGACATTGTCGGTCTCGAACCCGGATTCCATGCCAACGACGGCCAGCATTGCCTCGTTGCGCGGCGTCGCCTGCACCATGCGCCATGAATTGACGCTAGTCAGATTGAGCAGCTTGTGATCCCGGAGCATGCTGCCCATGCGGTCGCGCGAGCCTTCGCTCCACAACGCGATCACCACCTTCTTGCGCTGCGCCTGCAGCGCCAGCACATGCGCGACGACCGCTTCGAAGACGTTGACCGAACTATCAGCGCGTTCCGGCGTGAAGTTGCGCCCCTGCCGCGCGCCGGCGTCGAATACACTGGCGGCGTCGTCTGGCACGGCGAACGGCGTCAGTCGCGCCAGCGCGGCTTCGTCGAGACGTTTGTTCCATTCGTCTTCGGTGAGATACAGCCGGTCAGGCGGCAGCGGCTTGTACACCGCGCCACCGCCGGGAATGCCCATCGCTTCCTTGCGCGCGTCGTAATAGTCGCTGATCTGTTTGAATCGCTCGCGCGCGGCGTCTTCGGCCTGCGGCTCAATGGCGACGGGCGCGTTTCCGAGATAGTCGAACAAGGTATCCATCCGCTCGGCAAAAAGCGGCAGCCAGTGCTCCATGCCGGGATGACGGCGGCCTTCGCTGACGGCCTCATATAATGGATCGTCGGGCGACGGCGCCCCGAACAGCGCGACATAGCCCATGCGGAAACGTTTGATGGTTTCGGTGACGAGCTGGAATTCCGAGATCGGCACTAGATCAAGCGCGCGCATGTCCAGCAGCGTGCGCTGGGTTTCCGCATCGAAGGTACGGATCGATTCCAAGCGAGTCGCCGAAGAAATCGAACCGCACGGGCTGGTCGAGTCCCGCCGGAAACAGATCAAGAATGCCACCGCGAACCGCGTACTCGCCGGCCTCGCGCACCGTCGAGGACCTGTTGTAGCCGTTGTGCTCCAGCCAGGTGATGATGGAATCCATCGGCACCACATGTCCCGGGGCGACCGACAACGCTTGCGCCGCGATAACCTCCCGCGCCGGCACCCGCTGCACGATGGCGTTGACCGTGGTCAGCACGATCAGCGGCTTGGCGCTGCCCGTGAGGCGCGAGAGCCTAGCAAGCGTCGTCAGCCGCTGCGCCAGTACGCCGCCATGCGGTGAGACGCGGTCATAGGGTTGGCAATCCCACGCCGGGAATTGCATCACCGACAAATCGGGCGCGAAGAATTCCAGCGCCCGGGCCAATTGCTGCATGCGGGGTCCGTCGCGGCAAACCACTGCGAGGCTGACGGCGGACGGTTTCGGCCGCGCCGCCACCGCGCGCGCGAGGTCGGAGACCACGAGACCTTCCGCACCCTCGGCGACATTGGCAAAAGTCAGCGCGCGGCCCGGAGCCAATAGCTCCGCGGGAGATTTGACCGGCGATTTCATGCGGCGTGTCCCGCGCGAAACGCCTTGATGCGGTCGAACAACGGCGTGCGATATTCGACGGCCAGCAAAGCATCACTGCTCAACGCCGCGTAGAGATCGGGATCGGGCAGCTCGATCAAATGCTCAAGCTGGGCCATATCGGCATCGCTAAGGTCAGCGATCTCTGCGTCCGCGAAACGGCCGAGAATAAGGTCCATTTCACGGGTACCGCGATGCCAGCAGCGAAAGAGAAGTCGCTTGCGTCGGTCGTCGAGGCCGCTGCTTGATCGTGTCGATCCCGTCATATGTCGCTTTCTCTTCGAACGCAGAAAGCCCGGACGTGCCGGGCGCGGTTGATATAACGTTCGCGATGGCGAATGTCAGTACGTCATGCTGCAAAAAGCCGTGGATGTCCTGCATAAACCTGGGCATGACAAACGGAACGGTCTTAGGTTTCCTCCATGCGCCCTGCTCTGCTCAATCCGCTGTTTGCGCCGGTCACCAGCCTTGCCGGCGTCGGACCGAAGCAAGACAAATTGTTCCGCTATCTGCTCGGCCGCGAAGAGACGCCGCGGCTGGTCGATCTGTTGCTGCATTTGCCCGCCAGCGTGATCGACCGCCGCGCGCGGCCAAAAATTCGCGACGCCGTTCCCGGCACCATCGTGACGCTGGAAGTGACCGTGGACCGCCATCGTCCGGTGCCGGGCCGCAATCCCCGCGCGCCGCATCTGGTCTATGCCAGCGACGACACCGGCGATGTGGTGCTGACCTACTTTCGCGCGCAGCCCGGCTACGTCGAGAAACTGCTGCCGGTCGGCGCCAAGCGCTACGTCTCAGGCACTCTCCAAATGTTCGACGGCATCCCGCAGATCGTGCATCCCGACCGCGTGGTGGACGAAGCTGGCTTCGCGCAGCTCTCCGGCATCGATCCGGTTTATCCGCTCACCGAAGGACTGGCGCTGGGCTCATTGCGACGCGCGATGGCGCAGGCACTGCAGAAATTGCCTGCACCTGCCCGAGTGGATCAGCCCGGAAGTTCTTCGCCGCAGCCACTTTCCGCCGATCGCCGAGGCGCTGAACCGCGTCCACGTGCCCGTCGAGATGACCGACATTCTACCTGATGGTCCATTCTGGTCGCGGTTGGCATTCGATGAGCTGCTGGCCGGTCAACTCGCGTTGGCGCTGGTGCGCGCGCAATTGCGCCGTCCCGCCGGCGACCGCCACGCCGGCGACGGGCATCTGCGCAAGAAGATCATCGACGCGCTGCCCTATTCGCTGACGGCTTCGCAGCAACAAGCCGCCGCCGCGATCGCGAACGATCTACGGCAACCGGTGCGCATGTTGCGCCTACTGCAGGGAGATGTCGGCTCCGGCAAGACCGTGGTGGCGCTGCTCGCCGCTGCTGCGGTGGCCGAGGTTGGCAAGCAGGCGGCGCTGATGGCGCCGACGGAAATTCTCGCGCGTCAGCACATCAAGACCATCACGCCGCTTGCGGAACGTGCCGGCTTGCGCGTCGCGATCCTGACGGGACGGGAAAAGGGCCGAGAGCGGCGGGATATCTTGATGCGGCTTGAAGCGGGCGAGATCGATTTTTTGGTCGGCACCCATGCGCTGATTCAGGACGATGTGGTCTTTAAGTCGCTCGCCCTGGCAGTGGTCGACGAACAACACCGCTTTGGCGTGCGCGAACGGCTGGCGCTGACCGACAAGGGCGAAGCCGTCGACGTGCTGGTGCTGAGCGCGACGCCGATCCCGCGCACGCTGGTGCTGACTTATTTCGGCGACATGGACGTCTCGGAATTGCGCGAAAAGCCCGCCGGCCGCCAGCCGATCGACACCCGCGCCGTGCCGAACAGCCGCCTCAACGAAGTGATGGACGCCGTCGGCCGCGCGCTCGACAAGGGCAAGCTGGTGTACTGGATCGTCCCCCTGGTGGAAGAATCCGAAACCGTGCGCGTCACGAACGCCGAACAACGCTTCGAAAGTCTGCGCGAGCGCTATGGCGACAAGGTCGGCCTCGTCCACGGCAAGATGAAAGGTGCCGACAAGGACCGGGCGATGGCGCAGTTCGCGTCCGGCGAAACCGGCTTGCTGGTGGCAACCACCGTTGTTGAAGTCGGAGTCGATGTCCCCGCAGCCACCATTATGGTGATTGAGAACGCCGAGCGGTTTGGACTTGCGCAATTGCATCAGTTGCGCGGTCGCATCGGGCGAGGCTCGGAAGCCTCAACCTGCCTGCTGCTGTATCAGGAGCCGCTCAACGAGATGTCCACTGCCCGGCTTAAAGTAATCCGCGAAACCACCGACGGTTTCAGGATCGCCGAGGAAGATCTGAAGTTGCGCGGCGAAGGCGACGTGCTCGGCATCCGCCAGAGCGGCCTGCCCGGCTATCGCATCGCGCGCTCCGATGTGCATGCGCAGCTTATAACGCAGGCGCGCGACGAAGCACTGCGCATCATGAAAGACAATCCAACGCTGACCGGAGAACGCGGCGAGGCGCTGCGATGTCTGCTGTATCTGTTCGAGCGCGACGAGGCAGTGCCGCTGATCGGCGCGGGGTACCTCCTGCTCAGGAAGCCAGCGCTTTCATCTGCGCATAAAGATCGGATTTTCCCTCAAAGCCGATGCCCGGCAGATCCGGCATGGTGATGTGGCCGTTTTCGACCCGCACCCCATCCGGAAATCCGCCGTAGGGCTGGAACAGATCGGGATAACTTTCATTGCCGCCGAGTCCGAGACCCGCAGCGATATTCAGCGACATCTGATGCCCGCCGTGCGGAATGCAGCGGCTTGGCGACCAGCCGTGCGCTTCCAGCATCGCGAGGGTGCGCTGGTATTCGCACAGTCCGTATGAGAGCGCGCAATCGAATTGCAGCCAGTCGCGGTCGGAGCGCATTCCGCCATGGCGGATCAGATTGCGCGCGTCCTGATGGCTGAAGAGATTTTCGCCGGTCGCCATCGCGCCGGGATAGACCTCCGCGAGCGCGGCCTGCAATTGATAATCGAGGGGATCGCCGGCCTCCTCATACCAGAACAGCGGGAAATCGCGCAGCATTCCGGCATAGGCGATCGCGGTTTCCAGATCGAAGCGGCCATTGGCATCGACGGCGAGTTGCGCCTGCGAGCCGATCTCGGCCAGCACCGCTTCAATACGTCGTGCGTCTTCCAGAATCGGCGCGCCGCCGATCTTCATCTTCACGACATTGTAGCCGCGATCGAGATAGCCGCGCATTTCGCCGCGCAATGCCGACAGATCCTTGCCGGGATAATAATAGCCGCCGGCGGCGTAAACGAACACGCGCGGGTTCGCGGTTCTGCCATGGCGCTCGGCGAGCAACCGGAACAGCGGCTTGCCCGCGATCTTCGCCACCGCATCCCACACCGCCATGTCGATGGTCCCGACCGCAACCGAACGTTCGCCGTGACCGCCCGGCTTCTCGTTCGACATCATCGCGGCCCAGACCTTGTCCGGATCGAGATTGTCGGCATTGTCATCAAGCAGCGTCTTCGGATCGGCATCAAGCAGCCGCGGCGCGAAACGTTCACGGATCAACCCGCCCTGCCCGTAGCGGCCGTTCGAATTGAAGCCATAACCGACCACCGGCTTGCCGTCGCGCACCACATCGGTGACGACGGCCACGAGGCTGGTCGTCATCTTCGTGAAGTCGATATAGGCGTTGCGGATCGGCGACGAGATCGGTTTTGTGACTTCGCGGACGTCAAGGATGCGGACGGACATCCGTCAAACCTTGTCGCGAAAATATGGCTCTACCGGACCGTGCACCTTGATGGTGAGGGGATTACCATAGCGGTCCTTGGCCGCGCCGGCCGTGACGCGGACCCAGCCTTCGCTGACGCAATATTCCTCGACGTTAGTTTTCTCGACGCCCTTGAAGCGGATGCCGACATCACGCGAGAGAACCTCCGCGTTGTAGTGCGGGCTTTTTGGATCGGTCGACAGCCGGTCGGGTAAAGCGTCGGCCATTGTGTCGCTTGTTCTCGTTCATAACAGTGCCTCGATTTCTTTTTTCAGGCCTTCGGGTTTCGCTGTCGGCGCATGCCGCGCCACCACCTTGCCATTGCGATCGATCAGGAATTTGGTGAAATTCCATTTGATCGACGATCCCAGCAATCCCGATTTTTCGCTCTTGAGATATTTATACAGCGGATGCGCGTTGTCGCCGTTGACGTCGATCTTGGCGAACATAGGAAAGGTCAGCGAATAGTTGCTGGAGCAGAATTCCTCGATCTGTTTCGCGTTCCCCGGCTCCTGCCCACCGAACTGGTTGCACGGAAATCCGAGCACGGAAAAGCCGCGCGGCGACAGCGCCTTGTGGAGCGCCTCAAGGCCCTTGTACTGCGGCGTGAAACCGCAGGCGCTCGCGGTATTGACGATCAGCAGAACCTTCCCCTGAAAATCTTTCAGCGAGATTTCGCCGTCGGTCAGCGTCTCGGCAGAAAAGTCATAGACATTCGTCATATTTGTCTTCATGCCCCAGATCAGCGTTCGTTTAGCCGACGGGATCGACCGGTGTCGACGGTGTTCCGCCGGCTTCGATGGCTTCGCCGGCCAGTAAGCAGAAATCCTCGCGGTAGCGGCCGGAAACAACCTGAACGCCAACCGGCACGCGACCGACCAACCCCGTCGAAACCGTCAGCCCGGGCAATCCCATGAAGGGAATGCCGACTTGCGGTATCTGCGCTCGCCACACCCGCTCGAAGGATGCGTCGTCGCGCAGATCGAGGCCGACCGGAAACGGCAGTTCGCCGGATACCGGCATCAGCAACACGGCGTAGGTTTCGAAGAACAGCTGCCATTCGCGCGTCAGCGTCGCGCGCCGCGTCAGGACTTTCGAGAACGCGCCCATGTCGAGCGGCTGCACTTTGTCCTTGTTGCCACGTAGGCATGCCAGCGCGCCGGGATCGCCTTCACGCTCTGCAGCGTTGAGCATTGCGTCATAGCCGTCACCCAGCCACAACTTGGTCTGGAGTTCGGCAGCCTCGCGCAGCGGCGGCGTATTCTTGATTTCCTCGACGGTCCAGCCCGCCCGCTCCAGTCGTTTTCCGGCGTCGGCGACCGCGGCTTTCACCTCGGCCGATGTTTCGAGGCCATCGGGGTTTAGACATAGCGCAGCGCGCTTCGCCATCGGCGGCCCTTCCAGGGGCGCCGGCACCCACCAGGGGTCGCGCGTGTCCTGACCGGACATCGCGGCGAGTGCAATTCTGAGGTCGCCGATGGTGCGCGCAAGCGGACCTGATACCGCCGATATCTGTGGTCCGATCGCGCGTTCGGGTGATGACGCGTTGAAAGAAGGTACGCGTCCGAGCGTTGGCCGCAATCCATGCACGCCGCAGGCATAGGCGGGATAACGGATCGACCCGGCGATGTCGGAGCCCTGCGCGATCTGGCCAATACCGGCTGCGACGGCTGCACCCGCTCCGCCGGACGAGCCGCCCGGCGTGATGCCGGGGTCACGCGGATTTTTGGTGTCGCCATGGATGAGATTGGTGGTGAACCAGCGGAAGGAAAACGCAGGCGCGTTGGTGCGCCCGAGCAGCACCGCACCGGCCTTGCGCAGATTGCTCACCACCGGACTGTCATACTGAGCGATCCAGTCGCGCTGCAGTTTGACGCCGTTGGTTGTTGCAAAGCCCTTCTGATCGGCGTTGATCTTGGTCGTAACTGGCACGCCTGCCAGCGGACCAGGGTTTTCCTTGCGCGCAAGCGCGGCATCGATGGCGTCTGCCTGAGCCAGCACCTCTTCCGGCCGGTGATCGACCACCGCGTTGATTGCGGGATTGACGACGTCGAGCCGCGCCAGTGCCGCGGTCGCGGCTTCCTTCGCCGAAACCCTGCGGGCGCGAATATGCAATGCAAGGTCTTCAGCCGAAAGACGCCAGAGATCGTCCATAAGGAACTCCATGGGACCGGTGTTTATAGGTCTGTCGCCAGCGTAGCGGCATTCCGATCGAGATCAATGGCGCCTGATCGATACGCGATCAATGTCGGGTCGGCGATTCATCCGGTGCATCGAGCAACGCTTCGGCGAACGGCAACTCAAGGACGATTTCGCCTTCGTCATTGGTTACTTCGAGGATGGCCTTCATCAGCTCAGGCGTGCTTTCCGTCTTCAGGACCGCGCGGACCGTTTGGCGTGCGGCCTCCCAAGCGCGATCGGGATCGGGCAGCTCCTCGCCTTCGGGATCCAGGATCAGCTCTTTGCCCATGCGGGTATTGAAGTAATATCGTGGCACGGGCCACGCTTCCTTTCTGTCAAATCTACGAGCCTGCCTCTTTCGCGCTGCAGCGCAACATCGCGATTGATTGACAAATAAACACTGGCGAACTTTTCCAGCTGTATTACCTTATCCAACAGGACGAAATCGTCCCGCCTGATAAGGAGAGCCGAAATGGCCTGGAAGACCCCAAAGATCGTTGAAGTGCCGGTCGGCATGGAAATCAACATGTATGCCTGCGCGGCGCGCAAATAAGTAGCTGCGTTAATTCGCATTCAACGGAGGTGGACCGCCTACGCGGCCACCTCCGCATGCATTGAAAGACCCCGGGCACGAATATGCTGCGCATCGTCGTCTTGGGCGCCGCTGCAGGCGGCGGGGTGCCGCAATGGAATTGCGGCTGCGACGTGTGCAAGGCAGCTCGGACTGTCTCGCCTGAGCTTCAACGCACTCAGACTTCGATCGCCGTCAGTGCCGATGGCCGACATTGGTTTTTAATAAATGCGTCGCCGGATTTGCGCCAGCAGCTGAATGCGACGCGGCAGCTTCATCCGAACTCCGGCAGTTTGCGTCATAGTCCGATCGTGGGCGTGATCCTGACCAACGGCGAGGTCGATGCGGTGGCGGGTCTCCTGTCGATGCGCGAAGGCTCGCCATTTACGATCTACGCGCACGAGCGCGTGCTCTCAATCCTGAGGGCCAACAGCATTTTCAATGTGCTGAGCGAGAAGAATGTGCGCCGTCAGCCCATCATCATCGACCAGCCGTTTGAGCCGACGCTGCCGGACGGTTCGGTCTCCGGAATAAAGATTTTACCGTTCGCCGTATCAGGCAAAGCTGCTTGGTATCTGGAAGGTCAGGCGCATCCCGCCGGCGACGCTGGCACGGGCGATACCCTCGGCCTTCGAATCGAGAGCAAAGGCACCGGAAAGTATTTCTATTTCGTCGCTGCCTGCACTGGAGTGACCGACGATCTCAAAGCGCGCATCGCGGGTGCGCCGCTGATTTTTTTCGACGGCACGGTGTGGCGGGACGATGAATTGATCCGGGGCGGCTTGGGAGGCAAGACAGGTCAGGGCATGGGGCACATTTCGATGTCGGGCAACAGCGGCGCCATCGCCGCGCTGGCCGATCTCGGCATCGAGCAAAAAATTTTTCTGCACATCAACAACTCCAACCCGGTGCTGCTGTACAACTCCGCTGAGCGAAGAACGGCTGAGCGCGCCGGCTGGCAAATCGCTGCGGACGGGATGGAGATCATGCTGTGACGCAACCACAGGCCTTTTCGCTCGTCGCGAATACCCGACTGCAAAACGCGGCAGAGCTGGAGGCCGCGCTGCGTCACATCGGGGCGACGCGCTATCACAATCTGCACCCGTTTCATCGGCTGCTGCACGGCGGCAAGTTGAACAAGGGCCAGGTGCAGGCGTGGGCGCTGAACCGCTATTATTATCAGAGCACGATTCCTATCAAGGACGCCGTCGTCATTTCGCGGTTTCGCGACCGCGCCACCCGGCTGGAATGGCGGCATCGCATCGAGGATCATGACGGCGATGTCGGCACCGAGGGCGGCATCGAGCGCTGGCTGAAACTGACGGAAGGATTGGGCCTCGACAGCGCCTACGTTGAATCCGCCGAGGGCATTCTGCCGGCCACGCGCTTTGCGGTTGATGCTTACGTCCATTTCGTGCGCGACAAGACGCCGCTCGAAGCCATCGCGTCTTCACTGACGGAGTTGTTTGCGCCGAACCTGCACGAGGAGCGCATCTCGGGAATGCTGAAGCACTACGATTTCGTCAACCCGGAGATCATGCGCTACTTCAGCCGCCGCATGGAGCAGGCGCCGCGCGACGCCAACTTCGCGCTCGAATACGTCAAGCAGCACGCGACGACGCCGGCCGAGCGCGAGGCCGTATGCAACGCGCTGATTTTCAAGACCAACGTGCTGTGGGTTCAGCTCGACGCGCTGTATCATGCCTATGTCGACGGCCATGTGCCGCCAGGCGCATTCGTGCCCGAAAAGCTTGAGGCGAACTGAAGGCAACTATGGCAGACCTGCGAAGTCGTAATATCAGCGTCACCGAGGTCAGCCGGCCGGTGTTGCCGCGGCATGCCAAGCTCAGGTTCGATGAAGTCCGAAAGGTCTGGGTCATTCTCGCGCCGGAACGTGTGCTCGCGCCCGACGAAATCGCGGTGGAAATTTTGCAGCTTTGCGATGGCGCGCGCAGCGTTGCCGAGATGATCGATCTGCTTGCTGCCAAATACACCGCCGACCGCGATGCAATCGGCGCTGATGTGATCGCGATGCTGCAGGACCTCGCCGACAAGGGATTTCTGACGCAGGCGAAGGAAAAGTCCGCGATGAGCTTCCGTCCGCTGTCAGATGCAGAGTCCGCGTTGTCGCCAATCCCACGGACGGATTGAGGCGACGCGATCCTGCGAGCACGTCATCGGATGGCACGGCGGCGGAAACGTTTGGCATTCCGCTGGCGGTGCTGGCCGAACTGACTCATCGATGCCCGCTGCAATGTCCGTATTGTTCCAACCCGATCGAGCTGGAGCGAGCGAGCAATGAACTGACCACCGACGAGTGGAAGAAAATTCTTAAGCGAACTCGCCGAAATCGGCGTGCTGCAAATTCATTTTTCCGGCGGTGAGCCGACCGCGCGCAAGGATTTGGTAGAGCTGGTTCAGCACGCCAGCGACGTCGGGCTGTATTCCAATCTCATCACCTCGGCGGTGCTGCTGAGCAGAGAGAAATTGACAGCGCTGGCCGGCGCCGGGCTGTGTCATGTGCAGATCAGTTTCCAGGGCAACGAGCCCCTCGTCGCCAATCGCGTCGCCGGCTTGAAGAACGCGCACGAGAAAAAGCTTGAGGTCGCGAAGTGGACCCGCGAACTCGATCTGCCGCTCACGGTCAATGCTGTGATGCACCGGCAAAACCTGCATCAGCTCACAGACATCATCCAGATGGCGGTTGATCTCGATGCGGACCGACTGGAGGTCGCCAATGTACAGTATTACGGCTGGGCGCTGAAGAACCGCGCCGCGCTGATGCCGACCATTGAGCAGATCGACGAAACCAGCCGCATCGTCGAGGAAGCCGAGATCAGGTTGAAGGGCATTCTCGCGATTGATTATGTGGTGCCAGACTATTACGCGTTGCGCCCGAAGAAATGCATGGGTGGCTGGGGCCGGCAGTTTTTCAACATCTCGCCGACGGGAAAGATCCTGCCCTGCCACGCCGCCGAAACCATTACCGGCCTTGAATTCGAGTCGGTGCGCTCGAACCATTCGATTGCGTGGATCTGGCAAAACTCCGAAGCCTTAAATCGTTACCGCGGCACCGCGTGGATGCCCGATCCCTGCCAAAGCTGCGCATTCAAGGAAATCGATTTCGGCGGCTGCCGCTGTCAGGCCTTCGCGCTGACCGGCGATGCGGCGAATACCGATCCGGCGTGCACATTGTCGCCCGTGCATGAGCAAGTTTTCAAAATGGCCGAAACCGAATCCGCGGAAGGTTCGCGGCGTTTCGTCTATCGTAATTTTGCTGGCGGCACGCTCGAGACGGGCGGCGAATATGGCGCCTGATGCCGACGCCGGTAAATCCAGTCATCGCTCCGATCCGTTTGCGCCGCTGACTTCGCAATATCTTCCGGTCGGCGACGGCCATGAACTCTATGTCGAGACCATTGGCCGGTTGGATGGGATACCCGCCGTCTATCTGCACGGCGGTCCCGGCAGCGGTTGCCAGCCCGACCATCGGCGGCTGTTCGATCCAGAGCGTTTTCACGCGGTGCTGTTCGATCAGCGCGGCGCCGGCCGCAGCCGGCCCAAAGGCAGCCGCGAGGCCAATACGCTGCCGCATCTCATCGCCGACATGGAAACGATCCGCGAAAAATTCGGTTTCGAGCGCTGGCTGATTGTCGGCGGTTCCTGGGGCGCGACGCTGGCGCTAGCCTATGCGCAGGCGCATCCGGCGCACGTTATCGGGCATCGTGCTGCGCGCGACGTTTCTCGGCACGCGCGAAGAACTCGACGGCGCGTTTCTCGATGTGCTGCCGCGCCACTATCCCGGACTGCACGAGGATTTCCTGAGCGTGCTGCCTGCCGAAGAGCGATCCGTTCCGCTCGCAAACTATTATCGCCGCATTCTCGATCCCGATCTCTGCCGTGCATGGCCCAGCGGCGCGGGCATGGTACGGCACCGAAAGCATCCTGTCCGAACATGCCCCAAAGCGCACGCGACTTGATCTGGCGTCGCTCACATCGGCAACCACCCTGCCCTCGACGCCTTTCATGGAAGCACATTATTTTCAAAACGATTGCTTCATGCGGCCGGGACAACTGATGGCTGAGGCCGGCGAGCTCAATGGTATTCCCGGCATCATCGTGCAGGGCCGCTTCGATTTTTTGTGCCCTCCCGCAACGTCCCATGCGCTCGCCAAGGTCTGGCCTGACGTGGAAGTTCGTATTGTCGAGGGCGCGGGTCATTCGCTGTACGATCCGGGCATCCGGGACGCTGTGATGAAAGCGATTGCCGACATCGCCTCCAAAATAACCGGCTGAAGGGAATATCGCGATGCCGCTGGCAGGAAAGGGAATGCTGCTGACGTCGATGGACATCGATCCTGCTGCACGAGGACGAATTCAATCGCTGGTACGATCGCGAACATCTGCTCGAGCGCGTCGCGATAGAAGGCTTCCTCGAAGCCCGACGCTACGTCGCCCACGCGGGTCAACCGAAATATCTCAGTCTGTATTCGACCGAAACCTTTGAGGTGCTGGAAAGCGCCCCCTACCGCACCGCGCTGGCGAACCAGACCGAATGGTCGAAAGCGAATATCGCACGCTTCAAGAATATGATCCGCGCCGTCGCGCGGATCACGATCAGCTGTGGATATGGCCGCGGCGCCGCGCTTGGTATCGTTCGCATCCGGCCTGCGACCGATGGCAAAGAAGTGCTCCGCGCAGATCTCAGGGATCGGCTCGATCCCGCCGAACTCGATGGCATCATTTCCATGCACCTGATCGAAAGCGATCCAAGTCTTTCGAAGCCGCTCGGCGTCGGTGCTGAGGCTTCGCTAACCGGTGCAGGCGATTGGTATGTGCTGATCGACGGCACTGACGTGCCTTCGATTTCCGCCGCGATCGCGGCACGTTTTTCGGACGCTGCCTCGTTCAAGCTCGCAGCCCCGGTGTCATCCGGGATCTACCGTTTGATGTGGGATCTGGCGAGGAGCGATATCGCGGTGGCATGATCGGCTTCTGTATGCTGCACTGCCGCATGAGACGCATCCGCATTAGGGTTTATAGCACCGAGGAGGGATGAAGCTCGCATTCAACTAAAAATGGCTTTGTGCACGACCTGAATCGCTCTAATACGATAACCCTATGATCCAACTCGACAAGAACGCCAATCGTGCGTTCCGGGGAAGAAACAAAAAGGCCGCGCCGCTCTCTGACGCGCGGACAAGGTGGAATGAAACCGACTGATATTTCGGCACCCGACTACTTTCATAAAGTGGTCGACTGCCAATGGGCCTGTCCCGCGCATACGCCTGTTCCCGAATACATCCGATTGATTGCCGCAGGCCGCTACAGCGACGCCTACATGATCAATTGGAAATCGAACGTGTTTCCGGGAATCCTCGGCCGCACCTGCGACCGGCCGTGCGAGCCGGCTTGCCGGCGCGTGCGCGTCGAAGATGAGCCGGTCGCAATCTGCCGGCTGAAGCGCGTCGCCGCCGATTACAAAGACGACATCAAGGAGCGGCTGCCCCGCCCTGCATCGGTAAAGAACGGCAAGCGCATTGCGCTGATTGGCGCGGGTCCGGCGTCGCTGACGGTGGCGCGCGATCTCGCGCCGCTTGGCTATACCTGTGTGGTCTACGACGGCGACCATCGCGCCGGCGGCATGATGCGCACGCAGATTCCGAAATTCCGTCTGCCCGACAGCGTGATCGACGAAGAGACCGGCTACATCCTCGACCTCGGCGTCGAGTTTCGCGCGGGCGTACGTGTCGAGAGTATGAAGGCGCTGCTCACGGAAGATTATGACGCCATCGTCGTCGGCTCCGGCGCACCGCGCGGCCGCGATCTCGATATTCCCGGCCGCAAGGAAGCCGCTGCCAATATCCATATCGGCATCGATTGGCTCTCCAGCGTGTCGTTCGAACATATCCATTCGATCGGCAAGCGCGTCATCGTACTCGGTGGCGGCAATACCGCCATGGATTGCTGCCGTTCCGCGCGTCGGCTCGGCGGCGAAGACGTCAAGGTCGTGGTGCGCTCCGGCTTCGACGAGATGAAAGCGTCGCCGTGGGAAAAGGACGATGCTAAACGCGAAGGCATTCCGATCCACAATTTTCTGGTTCCGAAAGAATTCAAGCACGACGGCGGCAAGATTGACCGGCGTGGTGTTCGAGAAGGTCAAGGCGGAATACGACGCCAAGGGCCGCCGCAAACTGGTGCCCTCAGGCGACCCGGACATTCTCTTCGAATGCGACGACGTGCTGGTAGCGGTGGGGCAGGAAAACGCCTTCCCGTGGATCGAGCGTGACAGCGGCATCGCTTTCGACGAATGGGGCATGCCGGTCGTTAACACGATCACCTTCCAGTCCAGCAATCCAAAAGTGTTCTTTGCCGGCGACGCCGCGTTCGGTCCGAAGAACATCATCTGGGCGGTCGCGCATGGCCACGAAGTCGCGGTATCGATCGACAAGCTGATGCATGGCGGCGACATCAACCATCGTCCCCTGCCCGCAGTCACCGTGATCAACCAGAAGATGGGCATCCACGAGTGGAGCTACAAAAGCGAGGTGGTGCTCGATGAGCGCTACGCGGTGCCGCATCGCGACAACGCCACCGCGCTCAACAACATCAAGGCCGAGGTCGAGCTTGGTTTCGACGCAAAGCTCGCGTTGGCCGAAGCCGGCCGCTGCCTGAACTGCGATGTCGAAACGGTGTTTGCCGCGCCGCTGTGCATCGAGTGCGACGCCTGCGTCGATATCTGCCCGATGGATTGCATCACCTTCACCGAGAATGGCGAAGAGCCTGAGGTTCGTGCGCGGCTGCGCGCGCCCGCGCTCAATCTCGCACAGGACATCTATGTCGCCGACGGCCTCAAGACCGGCCGCATCATGGCAAAGGACGAGGATGTCTGCCTGCATTGCGGACTATGCGCCGAGCGCTGCCCGACCGGAGCGTGGGACATGAACAAATTCTATCTCGAAGTCACGCACGCAGGTTCAGCATGCCGATAAGCGCCGTCAACGATTTCGTCATCCGCTTTGGCAACGTCAATGGCTCCGGCTCCGCCAGCGCCAACGAAATGTTCGCGCGCGCCATCATGCGCATGGGCATCCCGATTTCGCCGCGCAATGTTTTTCCGTCCAACATTCAGGGATTGCCGACCTGGTACGAAATCCGCGTCACCGAGGCCGGCCATCTCGGCGCGCGCGGCGGCACCGATTTCATGGTGGCGATGAACCCGCAGACCTTTAATGCCGACGTGGCTTCGATCGAGCCCGACGGTTATCTGGTGTACGATTCGACGCGTACGCTGCCGCCCGGCTCAGTTGCGGTCCGACATCAACGTCATCGGCGTCCCGCTCACCGCGATCTGCAATGCTGAGTACACCGACCCGCGCCAGCGCCAGCTGTTCAAGAACATCATTTGCATCGGCGCGCTGTCGGCGCTGTTCGGGATGGACCTCCCCGAACTCGAAAAGCTGATCGGCGAGCAGTACCGCGGCAAGGACAAGTTGGTCGCCCCGAACATTCATGCGCTGCATCTCGGCCGCGATTACGCGAAGAAGAATTTCGATTGCCCGATCGGGTTGCGTCTGCAGCGCACCGACAAGGTCGGCGACCAAATCTTGATCGAAGGCAATGCCGCCGCCGCGCTCGGCGCGGTCTATGGCGGCGCCACGGTTTGCGCTTGGTATCCGATCACGCCATCATCATCGGTCGCGGAAGGTTTTACCAAATACTGCGAGAAATTCCGCCACGATCCGGTGACGCGGCAGGCGCGTTACGCCATCGTGCAGGCCGAAGACGAAATCGCTTCGATCGGCATGGTGATCGGGGCATCCTGGAACGGCGCGCGCGCGTTCACGGCGACCTCGGGTCCCGGCATTTCGCTGATGCAGGAATTCCTCGGCTTTGCCTACTTCGCGGAGATTCCGGCCGTCATCATCGATGTGCAGCGCGCTGGGCCTTCGACGGGCATGCCGACGCGGACCCAGCAGTGCGACCTGATCAACTGCGCCTATGCCTCGCATGGCGACACCAAGCATATTCTGCTGCTGCCGGAAGACGCCGCCGAAGCCTTCGAATTCAGCGCCGCCGCATTCGACTACGCGGATCGTCTGCAGACGCCGGTGTTCGTGATGCTGGATCTCGACATCGGCATGAATCACCGCTTGTGCCGACCGTTGAAATGGGACGACGCCAAGCAATACGACCGTGGCAAGGTGCTGTCAGCCGATGACCTCGACAAGGCCCGCGATTTCGGCCGCTACATGGATATCGATGGCGATGCGATCGGCTATCGCACCTACCCGGGAACGCACCCGACAAAAGGCACATTCTTTACCCGCGGCACTTCGCACGACCCGCGTGCGCGCTATTCCGAAAACGGCACTATCTATGCCGAGGGGATGCAGCGGCTATTGCGCAAGCAGGACACCGCCAAGAACATCCTGCCGAAGCCGCTTCGTACCAACGCCGAAAAGGCGACGCGTTTTGGCGTGATCTATTACGGATCGACCGCGCCGGCGATGACCGAAGCGGCGGAAATCCTTTCGCAGCGCGGTCACAGCCTCGATCTGCTGCGCATCCGCGCGTTTCCGTTCCATCAGGACGTTGCGAGCTTCATCGCCGACCATGACTTCGTTTTCGTGGTCGAACAAAACCGCGACTCGCAGTTGCGTTCGCTCGTCGTCAACGAATTGGGAATCGATCCGGTCAGGCTGGTGCCGATCCTGCATTACGACGGAACGTCGATTACCGCGCGTTTCATCTCGGGCGCCGTCGGCGACCGGCTCGATGCGCTCAAAGTCACACCGCTGCGAAAGGCGATGTCATGACCTATCTGACCAAGCCGAAATTCCATCATCCTTCGCTGCCGAAGAACGCCGTCGGATTCACTCGGCGCGACTACGAAGCCTCGACCTCGACGCTATGCGCAGGGTGTGGCCACGATTTAATTTCGGCGGCAATCATCGAAGCATGCTTTGAGCTTTCCATCGAGCCGCACCGCGTCGCCAAGATTTCCGGCATCGGTTGCTCCTCGAAAACCCCCGATTATTTTCTCGGCGCCTCCCACGGCTTCAATTCGGTGCACGGACGCATGCCGTCGGTTTTGACTGGCGCCAACCTCGCCAACCGCGACCTGATCTATCTCGGCGTATCGGGCGATGGCGATTCCGCATCGATCGGATTCGGGCAATTCGCGCACGCCCTGCGCCGCGCCGTCAACATGGTCTACATCGTCGAGAATAACGGCGTCTATGGACTGACCAAGGGTCAGTTCTCCGCCACCGCCGACCGGGGCTCGAAATCCAAGAAGGGTGCGCTCAACAGCGACAGTTCGATTGATCTCGTCGCGATTGCACTACAGCTCGGCGCCACCTTCGTGGCGCGCAGCTTTTCCGGCGACAAGGGTCAGTTGGTCCCCATCATCAAGGCGGCGATCCAGCACAAGGGCGCGGCGTTCATCGACGTGATCTCGCCTTGCATCGCGTTCAACAACCACGCCGGCTCGACCAAGAGCTTCGACTATGTTCGCGCCCACAATGAAGCGGTGAACGCGCTCGACATCATGGTCGGACGCGATCCGATCGTGGTGGACTATGCGCCCGGCAAGGTTGCTACCGTCGAGCAGCACGACGGCACGTTTCTCAACCTGCGCAAGCTGAACAGCGAATACGACCCGCACGACCGGCTTGCGGCGATGAATTTTCTGCAGCGTCACGCCGCGCAGGGCCAGATCGTCACCGGCCTGCTCTATGTCGAGGACGAAGCCGAAGACCTCCACACCCACTGCAACACCGTAGCGACGCCGCTCAATCAGCTTGGCGAGGCCGCACTCTGTCCCGGCTCTGCCGCGCTGGACAAGATCAACGCGGGCCTGCGCTAACCTCTCGCCGATTGTCACAAAGTGTTGCGCTCGATATCCTGCTGAGGATCATCGGCGCGGTATCGCGCGCGCAACGTTTTGCGACTATGTTTGTTGAGGTAGGTTGCGGGGGTTGCCTTTCCCTCGAAATTGCGACCTGCCGGTTACGAACCCACTCGATCCAACAGAAACAAGCATCATGAATCCTGTCAAAGCTCTCGAAGCGCATGGCCAGTCGGTTTGGCTGGACTTTCTGGCCCGCGGTTTCGTCGCCAAGGGCGACCTCAAGAAGCTGATCGATACCGACGGGGTCAAAGGCGTCACATCCAACCCGTCGATTTTCGAAAAGGCGATAGGCAGTTCGGATGAATATGACGGCGCGATTGGTACCGCGCTGAAGAACGGCGATCGCCCGGTGGCTGATCTGTTCGAGCGGCTCGCGGTGGAAGACATTCAGCACGCCGCTGACGTGCTGCGTCCGGTCTACGATGAACTCAAAGGCCGCGACGGCTTCGTCAGCCTCGAGGTTTCGCCCTATCTGGCGCTGGACACCAAGGACACCATCGTCGAGGCCGAACGGCTCTGGAAAGCGGTCGGCCGCGAAAATCTAATGGTGAAGGTCCCGGCCACCGCCGAGGGCCTGCCGGCCATCCAGCATCTGATCGGCGAAGGCATCAGCATCAACATCACGCTGCTGTTTTCGCAAGAAGTCTACAAGATGGTTGCCGAGGCCTATCTGGCAGGCCTGGAAAAATATGTCGCTGATGGCGGCGATCCCTCGCATGTCGCCAGCGTCGCCAGCTTTTTCGTCAGTCGCATCGACAGCGTGGTCGACAAGCAGCTCGATGACAAGATTGCAAAGGCAAACGACCCGACCGAGAAGGCCCGCCTGGCCGCGCTGAAGGGCAAGGTTGCCATCGCTAACGCCAAAATGGCGTATCAGGATTACAAGCGGCTGTTCTCCGGCGCGCGCTGGGACAAGCTCGCCGCCAAGGGCGCGAAACCGCAACGCCTGCTGTGGGCGTCCACCGGCACCAAGAACAAGGATTATCGTGACACGCTCTATGTCGAGGAACTGATCGGCCGCGACACGGTGAATACCGTGCCGCCTGCGACCCTCGACGCTTTCCGCGAGCACGGCGAGCCGCGCGACAGCCTCGAGGAAAATATCGACGATGCCAAGCGTGTACTCGAAGACCTGAAAAAATCTGGCATCTCGCTCGAGACGATCACCGCTGATCTAGTGAAGGACGGCGTCAAGCAGTTCGCTGATGCCGCCGACAAGCTGTACGGCGCGGTGGCGCACAAGCGCGCGGCGTCACTGGCTGATGCGGTCGATGCTCAAAAACTTTCGCTTGGCGACAGCGTCGGCAAAGCCGTCGAGAAAAGCACCGAGGAGTGGCGTGCCTCGGCGAAAATTCGCCGCCTGTGGCAAAAGGACAAATCGGTCTGGAGTGGCGACGACGAAGACAAATGGCTGGGCTGGTTGACCAGCGTCGCCGCCGCGGATGTCTGGGATTACGAGGACTTCCAGCGCAAGGTGAAGGCGCAGAACTTCAGCGATGCCGTGGTGCTCGGCATGGGCGGATCGAGCCTCGGGCCGGAAGTGCTGGCCAAGACTTTCGAGAAGAAGCCCGGCTTCCCGAAACTGCACGTGCTGGACTTCACCGATCCCGCGCAGGTGCGCGCGATGCAGGCTTCGATCAACCTCGCCAACACGCTGTTCATCGTCTCCAGCAAATCCGGCGGCACCACCGAACCCAACGTGATGAAGGATTATTTCTTCGCGCGCGTGTCGGAGGCTGTTGGCGCCGACAAGGCCGGCCATCGCTTCATCGCGGTGACCGATCCCGGTTCCTCGCTGGAAAAGACGGCGCTCAGGCAAGGCTTCGCCCGCGTCTTTCACGGCGATCCGACCATCGGCGGACGCTATTCCGTGCTGTCGCCGTTCGGGCTCGTACCGGCCGCGGTCGCGGGCATCGATGTCGGCCACCTCTTGAAGCTGGCGATGTCCATGGTGCGCTCCTGCGGGCCTGATGTGCCGCCGCAGGAAAATCCCGGTGTGCAGCTTGGCCTCGCGATGGGACTTGCCGGCCTCGAAGGCCGCGACAAGGTAACGATCTTTTCATCACCCGAGATTGCGGATTTCGGCGCATGGGCGGAGCAACTGATCGCGGAATCCACCGGCAAAGAAGGCAAGGGTCTCATTCCCATCGAGGGCGAACCGCTCGGCGAGCCGAACGTCTACGGCAACGACCGCTTTTTCATCGATCTGCGCACGGATGGCGAGGACAACGCGGATCATGACGCTAAACTCGCGGCGCTGGAAAAAGCCGGGCATCCCGTCGTTCGCATCACGATGAAATCAACAGATCATATCGGCCAGGAATTCTTCCGGTTCGAAATGGCGACGGCGGTGGCCGGATCAATCCTGGGCATCAATCCTTTCAACCAGCCCGATGTCGAGGATGCCAAGATCAAGACTCGCGAACTCACCGCATCATTCGAGAAGACAGGCTCTCTGCCTCCGGAAAACCCGGTTATCTCGACCGCGGAAGCAGATATCTATACCGACGACGATAATGCCGCCGCGTTGCGCAAGGCCGGTGCCGACGGCGATCTCGGCTCATGGTTCAAGGCGCATCTCGCACGGGCAGGTACCGGCGATTACGCCGCCCTGCTCGCCTATATCGAACGCGATCCCGCTCACATCGATATGCTGCAGCACATGCGGCTCGCTATTCGCAATAAGCGTCACGTTGCGACGTGCGCCGAATTCGGCCCGCGCTTCCTGCATTCCACCGGGCAAGCCTACAAGGGTGGTCCGGACAGCGGCGTGTTCCTGCAAATCACCGCCGATGACGCACACGACCTCGCCGTGCCCGGCCAGAAAGCCAGCTTCGGCGTGATCAAGGCGGCGCAGGCACGCGGCGATTTCGACGTGCTTACCGATCGCGGCCGGCGCGCGCTACGCGTGCATCTGAAAGGCGACCTCAAGGCTGGCCTTGCGATGCTGGACAGCGCGATCCAGCGCGCCTTGAACTAGGGAATCCCAGATGCAGCTCGGCATGATCGGCCTCGGCCGGATGGGCGGCAATATTGTTCGCCGCTTGATGAAGCATGGACACAGCACCGTCGTTTACGACAAGGACCCGAAGGCCGTAACGGCGCTGACTGCCGACGGCGCTGTCGGCGCCGCTGCGCTGGAAGATTTCGTCAGCAAACTCGAGCGGCCAAGAGCAATCTGGGTGATGCTGCCGGCCGGCAAGATCACCGAGACAACCATTCACGCGCTGTCGAAACTCCTGCAAGCCGGCGACGTCATCATCGATGGCGGCAACACCTTCTGGCAGGACGATGTCCGCCGCGGCAAGGCGCTGAAAGAACTGGGCATCCACTACATCGACGTCGGCACATCCGGTGGTGTGTGGGGCATTGATCGCGGTTACTGCATGATGATCGGCGGCGACAAGGCGCAGGTCGATCGCCTCGACCCGATTTTCGCCGCGATGGCGCCGGGCATCGGCGAAATCCCGCGCACCGGCGGGCGGGAAAGCCGCGATCCCCGTGTTGAACAAGGCTACCTTCACGCTGGACCAGTCGGCGCCGGTCACTTCGTCAAGATGGTCCATAACGGCATCGAATACGGTCTGATGCAGGCCTATGCAGAAGGCTTTGATATTCTCAAGAATGCCAATATCGATGCGCTACCGTCCGACCACCGCTTCGATCTCGACATTCCCGACATCGCGGAAGTGTGGCGGCGCGGCAGCGTGATTCCGTCATGGCTGCTCGATCTCGCAGCTTCCGCGCTCGCGAAAAATCATACGCTGGATAACTATTCCGGATTTGTCGAGGATTCCGGCGAAGGCCGCTGGACCGTCAATGCCGCGATCGACGAGGCAGTCCCCGCAGAGGTCCTGACTGCTGCGTTGTTCGCGCGATTTCGCTCCCGCAAGGATCACACCTTCGCCGACAAAGTCCTTTCCGCGATGCGCGACGGCTTCGGCGGGCACAAGGAGCCGCAGCAGCATCCCGATGCCGCCCATAAGGTCGCGCCCGAATTGGTCAAGCCCAGGGCGGATCGCGCGTGACCGATGCCGAGAACGCGAAAAAGCCGGACGCATGTTCCTTTGTGATCTTTGGCGTCACCGGCGATCTCACCCACCGCCTGGTGGTCCCCGCGCTTTACAACCTGGCAGTGGCGGGGCTTTTGCCTGACAAATTCTGCGTCGTCGGCATCGCGCGCAAGAAGATGGCCGATGAGGCGTTGCGTGACAGCCTGATGAAGGGCCTTCGTGAATTCGCCACCCGGAAGGTTGATGACAGCATCGCCAACCGTTTGCTGGAATGCGTCACCTGTATTGAGGCCGATCCGAAGGACCCGGCATCGTTCGACGAAATGCGCAAGGAGCTGGAAAAGCACGAGGCCAGCAGCGGCACCGGCGGAAACCGGCTGTTTTATCTGGCGACGCCGCCCGACGCGTTTGCGCCGATCAGTCGCGAACTCGGCCGCGTCGGCTTGCTGAAGGAGCATGACGGCAAGTGGCGGCGGCTGATCGTGGAAAAGCCGTTCGGTACCGATCTCAAATCCGCCAAGGCGCTCAACGCTGAACTATTGAAGATTGTCGAAGAGCAGCAGATCTACCGAATCGACCACTATCTCGGCAAGGAAACCGTCCAGAACATCCTTGTGCTGCGCTTCGCCAACGGCATGTTCGAGCCGATCTGGAATCGCAATCATATCGATCACGTGCAGATCGTGGTCGACGAAAAGCTCGGCGTCGGCCATCGCGGCAGTTTCTACGATGCCACCGGCGCGCTGCGCGACATGGTACCCAACCATCTGTTTCAGTTGCTGTCGCTGATCGCGATGGAGCCTCCTGCCCGTTTCGACGCGCACGCCGTGCGCTCCGAAAAAGCCGAAGTGCTCGGGGCGATCCAGACCCAGAGCGAAGCCGAGGCCATTAAAAATTCGGTGCGCGGACAATACCAGGCCGGCAAGATCGGCGACGCTGCAATCGAGGACTACCGCAAGACCGAGGACGTCAAAGCGGACAGCACCACCGAAACCTATGCCGCGCTTAAACTAACCATCGACAATTGGCGCTGGGCCGGCGTGCCGTTCTATCTGCGCACCGGCAAGGCGCTCGGCATCAAACGCACCGAGGTCGCGATCAAGTTCAAGCAGGCGCCGTTCACGATGTTCATGGCTACTCCGGTGGAGCACCTGGCGCAGAACTATCTTGTCATCTCAATCGAACCGACCGAAGGCATCACGTTGCAGTTCAACACCAAGGTGCCCGGCCCGGCGATCGCCATTGAAGGCGTGGCGATGAAATTCAATTACAAGGATTACTTCAAGGCCGAGCCAAGCACCGGCTACGAGACGCTGATCTACGACTGCATGATCGGCGACAATATCCT
Organism: uncultured Alphaproteobacteria bacterium; assembly: GCA_963723625.1. Classification (GTDB taxonomy): domain Bacteria; phylum Pseudomonadota; class Alphaproteobacteria; order Rhizobiales; family Xanthobacteraceae; genus Bradyrhizobium. Next base: position 1,531,309 of record CAVRRK010000005.1, on the reverse strand, counting down.
GTTTCAGCGCGCCGACAGCGTCGAAGCCGGCTGGCAGGCGGTGCAGCCCTTTCTCGATGCGTGGAAGAAGGCGGGTGCGGACGGTCTGGAGCCATACAAAGCCGGCAGCGAAGGTCCCGCCGGGCGCGGAACAGCTTCTCAAGCGCGACGGCCGTAATTGGCGGAAACTCGGGTAGCCGATGGCACCGAGCGAGGATCGCCATCTCATCGTGGTCGCCGACGCGGTCGAACTCGCCAAGACTGCGGCGGACCGTGTCATGGCACGGATATCAGCGAATGACGGCCGCATTGCCATCTGCCTGACCGGGGGATCGAGCCCCGCCCAACTTTATAAATTGCTGGGGAGCGATGCTTACAAAGAACGTATTCCCTGGGACCGCGTGCACTGGTTCATTGGCGACGAGCGTTTCGTTTCGGCCGACGATCCACTTAACAATATGAGCGCAGCGCGTCGGGCATTTCTCGATCGTTGCGCACCAGCCGCGAACATTCATCCGATCCCGACCGACACAGCGACGCCTGACGAAGCCGCCCGCCGGTACGAGCAGGAACTGAAAACCTTCTACGGCGCCGGCGACCTGGATGCGGCGAAGCCGCTGTTCGATCTGGTGCTGCTTGGGGTCGGCCCCGACGGTCACATTGCGTCGTTGTTTCCGGGCTATCCCGCTATCGAGGAAAAAGCGCATTGGGTGGTCGGCATTCCCCAAGCCCATGTCGCGCCATTCGTGCCGCGCGTCAGCCTTACGCTGCAAGCGCTCGGCTCCTGCCGGGAAATGCTTTTCGAAGTCGGCGGCAAGGACAAGCGCGCGATCCTGACTCGTGTGCTGTCAGGGGAGGATTTGCCCGCAAATCGCGCGCGTGCTTCTGTTGAGACGGTGTGGCTGGTGGACCAGGCGGCATTGCCGGAGAATTATCGTGGCTGACGAACTCCGCAAGCCGCCCTGCGCTCTCGTGGTCATGGGCGTGTCCGGCTCCGGCAAAAGCACCATTGCCGAAAAACTCGCCGCACGGCTGAACTGGACCTATGAAGATGGCGACAGGTTTCATCCCAAGAGCAATGTCGAGAAGATGAGCGCCGGGCATCCGCTCACCGACGAGGATCGCCGGCCTTGGCTACAGGCGATCGCCGACGAGATCGACCGCGTCTGCAAAGCCGGCGGGCATCCCGTCATTGCCTGCTCCGCTTTGAAGCGCGCGTATCGCGATATATTGGTACACGGCCGCAACGACGTACGGTTTGTCTATCTCGACGGCACGCAGGAACTGATTGCGAGTCGGCTCGCGAAGCGAAAAGATCACTTCATGCCGGCGGGGTTGCTTGCCAGTCAGTTCAAAACCCTGGAGCCGCCTGGCTGCCGATGAAAATCCGATTGCCGTGTCCATTGACGCTTCCGTGGATGCAATCGTCGACGATATCGTCAGCAAACTCGGACTTGGGAATCGTCGATGACGCGCATCGCTCTGGTCGTCTCGGATGTCGATGGAACGCTGGTGACCAAGGACAAGGTATTGACCGACGGCGCCAGGGGCGCGGTTCAGCGGCTACACGACGCCAACATTGGCTTCACCATCACCAGCAGCCGGCCGCCTGTCCGGAATGCGGTTTCTGATTGAGCCGCTTGGGATCACGCTGCCGGTCGGTCCGTTCAACGGCAGCACGATCGTCGATGCGCAGCTGAAGCTCGTTGAGCAGCATCTGATCCCGAAAGCAGCCGCGCAGCGAAGTCTTGAAGTTCTCGCGGAGTTCGGGGTGGACGCGTGGCTGTTCACCAACGATCAATGGTTCATTCGCCGGGATGACGGCAAGTACGTGCCCCACGAAAAGCACACGATCCAGTTCGATCCAACCGTTGTTGCGGACCTCACGCCATTTGTCGCCAACGCCTGCAAGATCGTCGGCGCCAGTCCGGATGCGGCGCTGCTGGAACGCTGCGAGGCCGCGATGCAGAAAGCGTTAGGCGCGCAAGCCTCCGCCGTGCGCTCGCAAAGCTATTATCTCGACGTGACGCCGCCCGGGCAGGACAAGGGCACGTTCGTGGAGGCGATGGCGAAGCGACTCGGCATTTCGACAGATGCCATCGCGACCTTCGGCGACATGCAGAATGATCTGGCGATGTTTCGCAAAAGTGGTGTTTCCGTCGCCATGGGCAACGCCACCGACGAGGTCAAGAAGCAGGCGACGCATGTGACGACTTCGAACGAAGAGGAAGGTTTTGCCGGCGCGGTGGATATTATTCTGGGCATCAACAGCGCGCACTAACCGCGGCCCTACTTCGTCCGCTGCGTCATCGGCTTTTCAGCCTCCTTTTTGGTGCCGGTAAGATTGTGCGCGGTGTTGATCAGCGCGATATGCGTCAGCGCCTGCGGGAAATTCCCGGTTTGACGCCGCGCGATCGGATCGTATTCCTCCGCGAGCAAGCCGAGATCGTTGGCGATGCCGACAACCCGATCGAACAACGCTTGCGCCTTGCCTTTCTCCCCGGCCATTACGTAGGCATCGGCCAGCCATAGGCTACACGCCAGAAAGGCCCCTTCGGCCGGGTGTTGATCGCTCGGGATTTCGCGGGGGTCGTGGCGCAACACAAAACCGTCACGCATCAAATGCTGCTCGACGGCTGCGAGTGTTCCCAGCACGCGCGGATCTGTCGCCGGCAGAAAGCCCACCGATGGTAGCAGCAAAATGCTGGCATCAAGCACCCGCGATCCGTAGGATTTCAACGAACGTATTTTCGCCCGCGTCAAAGCCCTTATCGCAGACGTCGCGATGAATCGTCTCGCGGAGCGCGCGCCATCGCTCAAGCGGTGCCTTGAAGTTGAATTTTTCCGCGCTCTTGATGGCGCGGTCGAAGGCAACCCACGTCATCACCTTGGAAGAGACGTAGTGCTTGCCGTCGCCACGCCTTTCCCAAATGCCGCAATCGGGTTGATCCCATATCTTGGCTAGATGATCGAGCACCGCGCATTCCAGATCCCATGTACCCGCGTCGAGCTCCAGCTTCGCCATCCGCCATTGATGAAACGCGTCGATCAGTTCGCCGTAGACATCGAGTTGCAGCTGGGCATGCGCTGCGTTGCCGATCCGTACCGGTTTCGCGCCCTCGTAGCCCGGCAGCCAATCTGCCTGCCATTCGAGCAGCCGCCGCCGTCCCGTGATGCCATACATGATCTGCATTTTGGCCGGCGCGCCGGCCACCGCGCGCAACAGCCAGTTATGCCACGCCAGCGCTTCTTCTGTATAACCGCTGTTCATCAGCGCGAGCAGCGTAAAAGTAGCATCGCGCAGCCAGCAAAAACGATAGTCCCAGTTGCGGTCGCCGCCGAGTTTTTCCGGCAGCGAAGTCGTCGGCGCTGCGACGATGCCGCCGGTCGGCGCGTAGGTTAGGGCTTTCAGCGTAATCAACGACCGCATGACCAGATCGCGATTTCCGCCATCGTAGGTACATCGCCCGGACCATTCAGCCCAATATTTTTCGGTCTCGCTTAGTGCCCCTTGGAAATCGATCGCGGCGGGAATTTCCAGATGCGACGGACCGTAAGTGAGGACGAAGGGAACGGTCTCGTCCTCGCCGACTTCAAATTGGGCGACCGTCGTCATGTCCTTACCGCGCGTTTCGACTGACGTTCGCAGCACGGTCATGTCGGGACCACAAATGGCCAGCAGCGCGCCGTCGGTGCGTTTCACCCAGGGAATATCGGCGCCGAAACCAAAGCGAATGATCAATTCCATTTGCAACTTGACGCGGCCGCGCTCGCCGCGAACCAGCCGGACGATATCGGACGCCTGGCCGCGGGGCGGCATGAAATCTGTCAATGTGACGATGCCGTCTGCCGTTTCAAACCGGGTCTCCAGTATCAATGAATCGCCGCGATATCGGCGCGAAACCTTGGTGATTTCGCCGGCGGGAGCGAGGAGCCAGCGACCATGCTCGCGATTTCCCAGCAGAGCGGAAAAACACGCATCGGACTCGAAACTAGGCCAGCACAACCAGTCGATTGAGCCATCGCGGCCGACCAGCGCCGCCGTTTCGCAGTCGCCAATCAGGCCGTAGTCCTCAATGTTGCAGGGCATTTTTTGTCGTTCGATTGGCTGACATCAGAAATTCTTCTCCTGCATTCGCTCGCGTGTCGCATCATTCAGCGCTTCGATGTCGATGGCACTCGCTATCTGGTCAACCGTCACCGGCAAGCGCCGCCGCCAGTTCGGATGTTCATCGACGGTGCCGGGAATGTTAGGTTGGTCGACGACCCCCAGCAGATCCTCAAGCGATACGGCCAGCAGGCGCGATTTGGTCCGCGCCAGAAATTTCACGACGCCGTAAAAATCATCGCGATCGATGCCATGATAACGCAGGACATCCGCGAGCATGTGAAGCGCATGACGCCGCGCATCGTCGTTCTCACCGGGGTCAATTCCCAGCGATCGCTTCAGAACGAGATCGTGGTATCCTTTCCATCCCGCAAAGGTGGATAGATCATGCGTGTTAAAAGTGACCAGCGCATTTGGCGTGTACCGATCGACGCCGTTGAATCTTCCATTGTGATAGTCGCGCTCGAACATCATCACGAGATAAGACCAGATGCCCCAATCGGCCATCTCTTCGCGAAAGCCTTCCGGCACGGTGCCGAGATCCTCGCCGATCACCACGCAACGATTGGCCGCGCTCTCCTGCGCTGTAACAGCCATTAGAGCCTGGAACGGCATTGGCGCATAGACGCCCTGGTCGGCGCCGAATCCCCGGGGAATAAGATAGAGCCGCATCAAGCCGAGCACGTGATCGAGCCGGATCGCGCCGGCATGGCGCATCGACGCCTGCAGCATTTGCCGAAACGGCTCGAACGACCGGGCCTCAAGACCGGCGGCATTGAAGCCGGCGAGACCCCAGTTCTGCCCGGCGGTGTTGAGGATATCGGGCGGCGCGCCGACGGAGAGCTGGCGGGAGATCGCCACCTGATCGTTCCATGCGTCGAAGCCATCAGGCTGCACTCCCACGGCCACGTCGAGATACAGTCCAACGTCCATGCCCAGCCCCAGCGCGCGGTCTTGGCAACGCTTCAACTGGTCGTCCGCGCACCATTGCACGAATTCAATGAATTCGATCTCGGCAGCATCGGCTCCGTCGCGCAGGCTTTTGCACTTCGTATCGTCGGGTTGCTGCCATTCCCCAGGCCATTCCCACCAGGGCGACTTGAACTTGTGGCGCAGAACTTCGAAGCAGGCGAAGCGAGACAACAACGTTCCGCGCGCATCGCGAAACTGCTCGAACGACTGTTTGCCTTTCCGGTTTCGCATTAGCTTTGAAGGCGCCAAACGCATCACGCAGCGTGCGCCATTTCAATTCGGCGACGGCGGCGTAGTCGATAATGTCCTTCTGTTTCAGGCGCGCAATAACGGCCTTATCGACCGCCTTTTCAAGCCCTGAGAATTCGGGAAGCTGTTCGGACGTCGATGTAAAGCCCATTGAGAAACAACCGGCTGTTCGGCGAGTAGGGACTGCAATCGCCAGGGCGATCGTCGAAAAGCGCGTGAAGCGGATTGAGACCGATGCCCCCTGCCCCAAGATCTGCCGCTACTTCGACCAACTGCTCAAGGTCGGTGAAATCGCCGATCCCCCAGTTTCGCTCGGACTTCAGGCTGTAAAGCTGAACCGCCAATATCCAGCTTCGGTCGAAATCTCCGGCGAAGGCCTTGGACGGCGCGACAACGAATGGCGCCTCCTCGCGGATCGATGAAGAATCGGTCAGACGCAGCCGATAAGAACCGACGGGCAAATCGCTTGGCCAATGAATGCTTCGGCTAGCAGCCTCACCCTTCGCAACAGTCTTTTTGCCTGAGCGCACTTCCCACTTGATCGGAAGCGCGGCCAGATCGCCGAGTTCGGTGATAGATTGCTGACCCGCGCGGACCGCGACCGCTGATTTCAGCAGCCGGCGCGGAGGCTGCGTCGCCAAGGCGTCGAGCACCACTTGCAAAGCCGCCGCATCCGTCGTCCGGTGGTGGCCCTGCGCGTCCACAAATTCGGTCTGGATGCCGAATTCCCTAGCTTTCGTGAGAAGGTCCATTCGGCACGCAGTTTGCAAAGGCTAACGAAAGCGTTGTGGAAAAGATGAAACCGGAGAATAGGATAGCGGCGTTTAACGCACCTGCCAAAGGTCCGTTCCAAATGGAACTAACGCTCTTGCCGGGCTTTTATATATGATCAAGCCGTCTCTTTTTCAGCTCGATTGAACGGAGGCGCTATTTCCCATGCTGGCATTATCGTGAACAAGACAACTCAAATAACGCAAAACGCCGCAGCCGGCGCTTTTCACATTGAAGACGTTTATCCTCGCATCGACGACGGGCGCTTTCCGGTCAAGCGCATTGCCGGCGAACGCATCGAGGTGTGGGCGGACATTTATCGCGACGGGCACGATATCACGTCCGCCGCGCTGGTATGGCGGCTGGAGGTAGACCGCGACTGGCATCGTGAACCGATGATCCGAGAGTACCAATGATCGCTGGGGCGGATCGTTCATGCCGCAATCGCCGGGCCGTTACGTATATGCCATCGAGGCCTGGACCGACGAGTTCGCCACCTGGCGGCACGGCTTTGAGTTGAAGCAGAAGGCCGGCACCGATCTCACGCTCGACGCCATCGAAGGCGCCGGCATGCTCACCAAGGCGCAGCCGGATGACAAAACCGCGGCTTCGATCATTCTAAAGCAATGCGAGGATTATCTCCAAAGCGGTGACGTAGAAACGCTGCTGGCGCCGAATTTACAGGACGCCATGGCAATGAGCCAGGTCAGAGCCGATCTGACCCGCTCGAAACTGTTTCCGCTTATGGTCGATCGCCCACGGGCACGCGACGGCGCCTGGTATGAGATGGTGCCGCGCAGTCAAGGCACCGTTCCCGGCAAGCACGGCACGTTCAAGGATTGTATCGCGCGTTTGCCCGACGTCGCCGCTATGGGCTTCGATGTTGTTTACCTCACGCCGATCCATCCGATTGGCGAGATCAACCGCAAAGGCCGCAACAATGCGGTGAAAGCCGCCGAGGGCGACCCCGGCAGCCCTTATGCCATCGGCGCAGCCTCAGGCGGCCACGACGCGGTGCATCCGCGAATTGGGAACGCTGGAGGATTTTCGCGCCTTGTGTCGCGGCGTGCAAGTCAGCACGATATGGAAGTCGCGCTCGATTTCGCCGTGCAGTGTTCGCCGGACCATCCCTGGCTGAAGCAGCATCCGCAATGGTTCAAGAAGCGGCCTGATGGCTCGATGCGCTATGCGGAAAATCCGCCGAAAAAATACGAAGACATCGTCAATCCCGATTTCGCCTCAGAGGACGCCGGCGCGCTGTGGAATGCGCTGCGCGATGTCGTGCTGTTCTGGATCGATCAAGGCGTGCGCATTTTCCGCGTCGACAATCCGCACACCAAGCCGTTCCGGTTTTGGGAGTGGATGATTCACGAAGTTCAACTCCTCCATCCCGGAGATTATTTTTCTGGCAGAAGCCTTCACCCGTCCGAAATTGATGAAGGGCTTGGCAAAGCTCGGCTTCACGCAGTCCTACACGTACTTCACCTGGCGCACGCGAGAAGTGGGAAATCGAGCAGTATCTGAACGAACTCGCCGGCTATCCCGAACGGGACTTTTATCGGCCGAACTTCTTCGTTAATACCCCGGATATCCTGCCCTATCATCTACAGAGCGGCGAGACCTGGATGTTCAAATCGCGCGTCGCGCTGGCTGCCACCTTGTCCAGCACCTACGGCGTCTACAGCGGCTTCGAATTGATCGAGCACGAAGCCATTGCCGGCAAGGAAGAATATCTCGACTCTGAAAAATACGAGATCAAGGTCCGGGATTGGGACAAGCCCGGCAATATCAAAACCTATATCCGCGATATCAACCAGGCCCGCCGCGCCAACGCAGCGCTGCAGCAGACCAGCAATCTGCGCTTCATCGGGATCGACGACGTCAACGTGATCGGATTCGTCAAAGAGTCAGTCGATCGCTCGAATACGGTCGTGGCTGCGATTGCGCTTTCGCGTGAAGTTCATGAATTCTGGTTTCCGATCGGCGATATTCAGGTCAGCGCGAACGGCGAGCTGCGCCATGTCGCTGCCGTTGAAAATCTGATTACCGGCGAGCGGCACCCCGTTGAATGGGGCGGCATTCGTTTGCGCATCGATCCGGTTCGCGATCCCGCGCTGCTCTTTCGCTGCCTGGCGTAACGGTTGCTGCCATGAATGTGATGTCATCCATCGACAAAACCGCATTGCCTGCCGCTGCCACCAGCGCCGAGGACGAGCTCTGGTACAAAGACGCCATCATCTATCAGCTTCACGTCAAGGCTTTCGCCGACAGCAACAACGATGGCATCGGCGATTTCACCGGACTGACCGAAAAGCTCGATTATCTCCAGGACCTCGGCGTCACCGCGCTGTGGCTGTTGCCGTTCTATCCCTCGCCCGGCCGTGACGACGGCTATGACATCGGCGACTACGGCGCCATCAATCCCGATTTCGGCACGATGAAGGATTTCCGGCGCTTCATCGTCGAGGCGAAGCGGCGGGGCCTGCGCGTCATCACCGAACTCGTGATCAACCACACCTCCGACCAGCACGACTGGTTCAAGCGCGCCCGCCGCAGCACCGAAAGGCTCGTCGGCGCGCGACTGGTACGTCTGGAGCGACACCGACCAGAAATATCAGGGTACGCGGATCATCTTCACGGATACCGAAAAGTCGAACTGGACCTGGGATGCCGAGGCCGGCCAATTTTACTGGCATCGCTTTTTCTCGCACCAGCCAGACCTGAATTTCGACAATCCGCGCGTCGTCAGCGCCGTTGTGCAGGTGATGAAGCGCTGGCTCGATACCGGCGTCGACGGCTTCCGGCTCGATGCCATCCCCTATCTGTGCGAGCGCGACGGCACCAACAACGAGAACCTTCCCGAGACCCACGCGGTCATCAAGAACTTGCGCGCCGAACTCGATGCCTATGCGAAAGGCAAGGTGTTGCTGGCCGAAGCCAATCAATGGCCGGAGGATGTGCAGGAATATTTCGGCCAGGGCGACGAATGCCAGATGGCGTATCACTTCCCGCTGATGCCGCGCATCTATATGGCGATCGCGCAGGAGGACCGTTTTCCGATCACCGACATCCTGCGGCAAACGCCGGATATTCCGAGCAACTGCCAGTGGGCGCTGTTCCTGCGCAACCACGACGAGCTGACGCTTGAAATGGTCACCGATGTCGAGCGCGACTATCTCTGGTCGACCTACGCCAACGATCCCCGCGCCCGCATCAATGTCGGCATTCGCCGCCGGCTGGCGCCGCTGATGGACAACGACAGGCGCAAGATCGAATTGATGAATTCGATGCTGCTGTCGTTTCCGGGCACGCCGATCATCTACTACGGCGACGAAATCGGCATGGGCGACAATATCTATCTGGGCGACCGCAACGGCGTGCGCACGCCGATGCAGTGGACCCCGGATCGCAACGGCGGATTTTCCCGCGCCGACCCCGCGCGGCTCTATGCGCCAACCATCATGGACCCCGTGTACGGCTATGAGTCCGTCAATGTCGAGGCGCAGTCGCGCAGCCTGTCGTCGCTGCTGAGCGCGACCAAACGCCTGATCTCGGTGCGCAAATCGACCGCCGCGTTCGGCCGCGGCACCATGACGTTCATCCGGCCGGTCAATCGCTCGGTGCTGGCCTATGTCCGGCAATACGGCGATGAAGTCATTCTTTGCGTCGCCAATCTTTCGCGTTCCGCGCAGGCCACCGAACTCGATCTGTCGGCCTGGAAGGACCGCATTCCCTTGGAAATGCTGGGCCGCACGCGTTTTCCGGCGATCGGCGAACTGCCCTACATGATCACGCTGGCGCCGTACGGCTTCTATTGGTTTCAGTTGCGCGCCGGCGAGCAATCCGAAATATGCACCGAGCGTCGTCCCGGAATTCGAAACGCTGGTGGTGCCGGTCGGCGCCACATGGATGTCGCTCGGCAGAACACGCAGCGTATTCGAACGCGATGTGCTGCCGGCGTTTCTGGCGCGGACGCGGTGGTATCCGGAACGTTCCGCCAAGGCAATTCACGCAAAGCTGACGTCGGCGGTGCCATTCGCTGAGATCGGCGACAACCGCCCGTGGCTGGCTTTTTTCGAAACCACGCAACGCGGCACGACCACGCGGTACGTACTGCCGATGCGTATCGAATGGACGCGTTTCGACCGCGAAAAGTACAATCCGCGAGCTTTCGCCGCCGTGCGCCAAGGCGCGCGCGAAGGCACGCTGCTGGATGTCGCCAGCGATCGAATCTTCATCGAGCTTCTGCTCTACAATCTGCGCCGCGAGGTGGTGGTTGAAGAGGAGAAGGGCGCGCAGGCTGGAGTTCCGCCCGACCAGGAAATTGCTCGAATTGCCAGTCAAGCCGCTGCAACACATCCGTGCCGTCGAGACCGAGCAGTCCAACAGCACGGCGCTGGTCGACAATGACTACGTGATCAAGCTCTACCGCAAGCTGCAGGCTGGCATTAATCCGGAGATCGAGGTCAGCCGCTTCCTGACCGATGTTGCCGGATTTGCCAACACACCGGCGTTGCTGGGCAGCGTTGAACTGGTCGAAGGCGAGAGCACCAGCGCAGTCGCGATCGTCCACGCGTTCGTTGAAAACCAGGGCGATGCCTGGACCGTGACGTCGGCTTACATCGACCGCTTCGTAGAAGAGCTGAAAGCTGCTTGCCGATGGCGAGGTGCAAGCGCGAAGTGAAGAACAGGCGCCCTACCTGCGCTACATGTCGCAGACCGGCCGTCGCGTTGCGGAAATGCACCTTGCTCTTGCCAGCCGCGAGGATATTGCCGATTTCAAACCGGAGCCGACGACGCCGACCGATGTGAGGCTATGGATCGGCGAAGATCGAATCTCGTGCCGGGCAAATCTTCGAAGCGCTGGAGCAGCGCCGGGCGGCAGCGAAGGACGGCGACCGGATACTGATCGATCAGCTATTGACTATGCGCGCTACGCTGCACCAGCGCCTGCGCAAGCTGCTTCCGGATAATATCGATGCCGTGAACATCCGTCACCACGGCGATTTCCACCTCGGACAGATGCTGATCGTCAGGGATGACATCTTCATCATCGACTTCGAGGGCGAACCGCGCCGCCCCCTCGACGAGCGCCGCCGTAAGGCGCCTGCAGCGCGGGACGTTGCCGGCCTTGTCCGGTCAATTGATTATTCAGCTACCGCAGCGCTGGACCGCGCCTTGAAGATGGGGCCCGATGAACAAGGCAAGCTCGCGGCGGCGCTCGATGAATGGCGTGATCGCTCAACCGCGGCTTTTTTGACGGCCTATCGCGAGACCATGACGAACGCGCGGCTCTGGCCAGCGGACCCTGGGGCCGCCGAGGGGATGCTCAACTTTTTCGTGCTGGAAAAGGCGTTCTACGAAATCGAGTACGAGCTTGCCCACCGGCCGGATTGGCTGCGCGTTCCGCTTATGGGCACGCTTCGAATTCTTTCAAATCATCACCGAAGAGGCCTCATGACGAAATTATCCGCAGAGGCCTACGCTATCGTCGAAGGCCGGCATTCTGATCCATTTCATTATCTCGGCCTTCACACCGAGAATGACAGAACGGTTGTGCGTGCCTTTCTTCCCGAGGCGTCCGATGTCGACGCGGTCGACGAACACGGCGAAACGGCGAAGCTCGTGCGCATTCATGACGCCGGACTTTTCGCTGGCGCCCTGCCTAATGGCTCCAAGCGCTACCAACTGCGCGCCCGTTTTGGCGATAACGTCGTCGAACTTGAGGACCCCTACCGCTTTCCACCTGTGCTGACGGACTTCGATCTGTATCTGCTCGGTGAAGGCACCCATCAGCGGCTCTATGACAAGCTCGGCGCGCATCCGATGACGCTGGACGGCGTCGATGGCGTCGCTTTTGTGGTGTTCGCGCCGAATGCCCGCCGCGTCAGCGTCGTCGGCGATTTCAATTTCTGGAATGCGCGGCGTCATCCGATGCGCGTCCGCGGCAACGGCTACTGGGAATTGTTTGTGCCGCGCGCTAGTGCCGGCGATCATTACAAGTTCGATATTATCGGGCCGCAAGGTGAGCTTCCGTTGAAGTCGGACCCGATGGCGTTCGCCGCCGAGATGCGGCCTAGCACCGCCTCGATCGTGCTCGATGAGACCAAGCTGCCGCATCCGCGCAACGCGCCCACGGGCATCAATGCGCTGAGCGCGCCGATGTCGATTTACGAGGTTCATCTCGGTTCGTGGCGGCGCAAGGACAACAACGAATGGCTGACCTATCGCGAGTTGGCAGACGTGCTGCCGCGCTACGTGCGGGACCTCGGATTTACGCACGTTGAATTCCTGCCCGTCAACGAGCATCCGTTCGACGGCTCCTGGGGCTACCAGCCTACGGGAATGTACGCGCCGACCAGCCGCTTCGGCACGCCGGCGGATTTCTCGGCGCTCGTCGATGCCTGCCATCGCGAAGGCCTCGGCGTGATGCTGGACTGGGTTCCCGGGCATTTCCCGGACGATCCGCACGGGCTCGGTAATTTCGATGGCACGGCGCTCTACGAGCATGCCAATCCGCTGCAAGGACGGCATCTCGACTGGGGCACGCTTGATCTACAATTACGGCCGCACCGAAGTCGTAAATTTCCTGGTGTCGAACGCGCTGTTCTGGCTGGAGCGATACGGCATCGATGGGCTGCGCGTCGATGCCGTCGCCTCCATGCTGTACCTCGATTACAGCCGGCCTGCGGGCGGATGGATTCCCAACAAATATGGCGGCCGCGAAAATCTCGAAGCGATCGATTTTCTGCGGCGTTTCAACACCGAAGTCTTCGCGCGCTTTCCGCAGGCGACCACTGCAGCGGAGGAATCAACTGCTTGGCCGCAGGTGTCACGCCCCGTCGAGTACGGCGGACTGGGCTTTGGCTACAAATGGAACATGGGCTGGATGCACGACACGCTGAATTATGTCAGCAAGGATCCGATCCATCGCAAGCATCACCACGGCGATATCCTGTTCGGGCTGCAATACGCCTTCTCCGAAAATTTCATCCTGCCGCTGTCGCATGACGAAGTCGTGCACGGCAAGCGTTCGATCATCGGCCGCATGCCCGGCGACGACTGGCAGCGCTTCGCCAATTTGCGCGCCTATTATTCCTTCATGTTCGGGCATCCCGGCAAGAAGCTGATGTTCATGGGGTGCGAATTCGCGCAGGAACGGGAATGGAATCACGATCGCTCGCTCGATTGGCATCTGCTCGATCAGAAAAAACACGCCGGCATTCAATCGCTGATCCGCGACCTCAACGAACTCTATCGCGCGCAGCCGGCGTTGCACGAAATGGACTGCGACCAGTCAGGCTTTGAATGGATCGTTACCGACGATGCGGGAGGCAATGTCTTCGCGTGGATGCGCAAGGGCAATGCGGCGCGCGCGCGGTGTCTCGTCATCGTCAACTTCTCGCCAAACGTCTATCGCGACTACCGCGTCCGCGTGCCATTCACGGGCAAGTGGCGGGAAGTTTTCAATTCGGATTCCGCACACTACGGCGGCAGCAACGTCGGGAACGTCGGCGAGGTCCGGACGTTGGAAGGCCTGGTTCCACAACTTAATCTCACATTGCCTCCCCTCGCCGCCATTTTTCTCGTACCGGAAAGTTGATCGATGCGTTTGTCCGCCGGAACCTCCTCTCGTCTCGGCGCAAGCTGGGACGGCAGGGGCACTAACTTTGCTTTGTTCTCCGCCAACGCGCAAAAGGTCGAGCTTTGCCTTTTCGACAGCATCGGCCGGCGCGAGCTCGAGCGCATCGAGTTGCCGGAGCGCAGCGAAGACGTCTGGCACGGCTATCTGAATGACGTTTCGCCGGGACAGCTCTATGGCTATCGGGTCCACGGCCCCTATGCGCCGGAACACGGTCATCGTTTCAACGCCAACAAGCTGTTGCTCGACCCTTACGCCAAGCGCCTGTCGGGGCGGCTGGTATGGAGCGACGCGCATTTTGCTTACCGCACCGGCAGCGCGCGCGAAGATTTGTCATTCGACCGGCGCGACAATGCACGGGGAATGCCGAAGGCCGTCGTCGTCGATGAAACCTTCAACTGGGGGCGTCGCGAACTTCGGCCGAATATCCCTTGGGAAGACACGATCGTCTACGAAGCGCACGTCAAGGGACTGACGATGAAGCGCGACGACGTGCCGCCGGGTTTGCGCGGCACCTATGGCGGCCTGTCCTCGCCCGCGATGATCGATCATCTCAAGCGCCTTGGCGTTACCACCATCGAATTACTGCCCGTTCATGGTTTCGTCGACGACCGAAATCTGGTCGAGAGGAAACTCTCGAACTACTGGGGTTACAACACGCTTTCGTTCTTCGCTCCGGAACCGCGTTACGCGCAGGACAATGCGCTCGATGCGTTTCGCACGACCGTTGCGCGACTGCATGATGCCGGCATCGAGGTGTTGCTGGACGTCGTCTACAATCACACGGCCGAGGGCAACCACATGGGCCCGACGCTGTCGTTCCGCGGTATCGACAACGCGTCCTACTATTGGTTGATGAAGGACAACCCGCGCTACTACGACGACTTCACCGGCTGCGGCAGCTCCGTCAACCTGACCCATCCGCGCGTGCTGCAGATGGTGATGGACTCCCTGCGCTATTGGGTCGAGGTCTGCCACGTCGATGGATTCAGGTTCGATCTCGCCACTACGCTGGCACGCGGACCAAATGGTTTTGATCGGAACACCGCTTTTCTCACCGCGATCCGGCAGGATCCTGTACTCGCGTCCGTCAAGCTGGTCGCCGAGCCCTGGGATCTCGGCTTGGGCGGTTACCAGGTCGGCGCTTTTCCCTCGCAGTGGTCGGAATGGAATGACCGCTATCGCAGCGCGCTGCGGCGTTACTGGAGCGGCGAAGGCAGCCTGATCGGCGAAGTTTCGAGCCGCATGACCGGCTCATCCGACCTGTTCAATCACGATGGCCGCACGCCCCGCGCCGGTGTCAATCACGTCACGGTCCATGACGGTTTCACGCTAGCCGATCTGTTCAGCTACAACGAGAAGCACAACGAAGCGAACGGCGAGGACAACCGTGACGGCTCCAGCGACAATCACAGCAACAATTGCGGGCACGAAGGTCCGACCGACGATAAAGCGATCATCGATCTGCGGCGCCGGCTTCGCAAAAATCAGCTCGCGTGCCTGCTGCTGGCGCAGGGCCTGCCGCTGATCTTGGCAGGCGACGAGGTCGGCAATACCCAGAACGGCAACAACAACGCTTATTGCCAGGACAGCGAGATCGGCTGGGTCGGCTGGGAGGGTCTCAATCGCGAAGGTGACGATCTCACCGACTTTGTCGGACACATGACGCAATTGCGAGGGCGATTTCCGCAAATACGCACAAAGCGCTGGGCGGAGGGTCGGCGTGAGGATGGATCGTTCGGCGTGCTGTGGCTGACGCCGTCCGCTGACGATATGAAAGAGGCGGACTGGAAATTTCCTGAAGGCCGGTTCCTTGCGTATGTGCTGGGGCCAGTCGAGAAGGGTGCGGCACCGATATTCATTGTCCTCAACGCCGCGCCGGAAGCAATCAAGTTCAAGCTTCCGAAGTTGCCGGAATATAAAAAGTGGCAGCAGTTGCTTAACACCGACGATGCGACGCAGAAGAGCTGCAGATTTTGCTTCGGGTGCTGAGACCCAAGCGGCTCCCCGCTCCGTTCTTGCCTTTGCAGGTGCGGCATGAAGCACCGGCAATTCGGTGCCGAACTTACCCGAAACGGCGCGACATTCGGAATATGGGCGCCGGCGGTGAAGCGTGTCGATGTGCTGCTTGAAGAGCCCCATGCCTTGCGCGCGGAGGGTGACGGCTGGTTCTCAGGCGATGTCCCCGGCGTGACGGCCGGCGCGTTATACAAATTCCGGCTCGACGAGACCAAGGAGGTGCCCGATCCTGCATCGGCATTCCAGCCGCAGGATGTCTCCGGTCCCAGCGAAGTCATTAATCATGCTGCGTATCAATGGCGCGCAAAGGATTGGCGTGGACGTCCGTGGCAAGACGCCGTCGTCATCGAAACGCACGTCGGCACCTTCACCGAGCAAGGCACCTACCGCGCGATGATCGACAAGCTCGATCATCTCGTGGCGACCGGCTTCACCGCTCTGGAGTTGATGCCGCTCGCGGATTTTCCCGGCAATCACAACTGGGGATATGACGGCGTTTTCTGGTATGCCCCCGACAGCGCCTACGGCCGTCCTGATGATCTGAAAACCCTGATCGACGAAGCGCATTTGCGCGGGCTGATGGTGTTTCTCGACGTGGTCTACAATCACTTCGGTCCCGAAGGAAATCTTCTTAGCCAGTACGCGCCGGGCTTTTTTACCGATGCACATACGCCTTGGGGTAGCGCCATCGATTATCGCGTGGCGCAGGTGCGCGCCTTCGCTATCGAAAACGCCGTGTACTGGTTACGCGAGTATCGCTTCGACGGGCTGCGGCTGGACGCTGTGCACGCGATCCCCGAGCAGGGCGACGTTCCGATGCTCGATGAACTTAGCCGCGCCGTCGGCGAACTCGCAACCGAAACCGGCCGCCATATCCATCTGGTGCTGGAGAACGACGACAATCTTGCCAGCCTGCTCGATGCCGACCAGAATCCGCCACGCGGAAAATATCGCGCACAGTGGAACGACGACTATCACCACGCCTGGCATGTGCTGATCTCCGGTGAGAGGCACGGCTACTACGGCGACTACGCACAATCGCCGCTACAAGATATCGCGCGCGCGCTTCGGGTCAGGCTTTGTGTACCAGGGCGAGGCCTCTGCGCATCGCGAAGGACAACCGCGCGGCGAGCCAAGCGGCGAACTGGCGCCGACCGCCTTCATCAACTTCCTGCAAAACCACGACCAGATCGGCAACCGCGCGCTGGGCGACAGGCTCGAAAGCATCGCCGACCCCAGAGCAGTCGAGGCCGCGCTGGCGATCACGCTGCTGGCACCGATGGTGCCGATGCTGTTCATGGGCGAGGAATGGGGATCGAAGGCGCCGTTCCCGTTCTTCTGTCATTTTCATGGTGAGCTCGCGGACGCCGTGCGCAACGGACGGCGCAAGGAATTTGCCGGCGCCTACGAAAAATATGGCGACGACGTGCCTGATCCCCTGGATCATTCGACGGTGCAGTCTGCGGTGCTCGATTGGGATACGCGCGACGAACAAGCGGGCAAGGCGCGGCTGAAATTGGTGCAACAACTTCTGTCGGTACGCCGGCAACAGATCGTGCCTAGGTTGGCGGGCGCGCATTTCGGCGAAGCCTCCGCGCAGGACAACGGCTTTTTGTCCGCAAATTGGAAGATGGGCGATGGCACAACGCTCAACTTAATTGCGAACTTATCCAGCGAAACCATTGAACAGGATGCTGAAATTCCCGGCTCCAGCATTTGGGGCTCTACGCCGGGCGATTCAATTCGCGCCATGGTCGGTGTTCTGGCACATCGGACAATCCTGATGCCGCCCGCCATTCCCGTTGCAACCTATCGACTGCAACTGACTGCAGATTTCGGCTTCGATGCCGCAGCTGCCGTTGTCCCTTATCTGAAAGCGCTGGGGATCACCCATCTCTACGCCTCGCCGTTCCTGAAGGCGCGCAAGGGCAGCACGCACGGTTACGACATTGTCGATCACACCAAGCTCAATCCCGAGCTCGGCGGCGAAGCCGGCTTCGAGCGGTTAAGCCAGGCGCTGAAGCGGCACGATCTCGGTTTGATACTGGATTTTGTGCCGAACCACGTCGGCGTGCATTTCGCCGACAATCCCTGGTGGCTCGACGTGCTGGAATGGGGGCCTTCGTCCCCGCATGCGGCGTCATTCGATATCGATTGGGACATGCTGCCCTATCGTGCGCGAGGCGGCGTTTTGCTGCCGATCATCGGATCGTCGTATGGCCAGGCGCTTGAAAATGGCGAGATCGACCTGCGTTATGATGCCGAGCAGGGAAGTTTTTCGGCCTGGTATTTCGAGCATCGCCTGCCGATCGCACTTGAACGCTACAGTGAAATTCTTCGCACCATCGTGAAAGAAGCCGGCGCCGAAAATGACGCTGCCGGCCAGCGCATCCTCGCCCTCGCCTCGCGCCACAAAAGTCTGCGTCATCCGAACCGCGCCGAGGCGCCAGCGTTCAGAAACGAGTTGAAGGAAATTTCCGGAGGGCGCCGACGTCATCGCGCGCGGGCTCGACGCCTACCGCGCCGGCAAGGATCGCGCCGCGCAGACATTGATGCTGCACCATTTGCTGGAGCGGCAGAACTACAAGCTCGGACAGTGGCGGCTCGCGTCGAGCGAAATCAACTATCGCCGCTTCTTCGACGTCAATACGCTGGCCGGCCTGCGCGTCGAGGATGCCGGTACGTTCGAAGCAATTCATCGCCTGGTGAAAAAGTTAATCGACGAGGATAAGCTGCAAGGCCTGCGGCTGGACCACATCGATGGCCTGCGCGATCCCGCACAGTATTTCCAGCGCTTGCAGCGGGTAGTCCGCGACGCGCAGGGCGAGGCGGCGAAGCCATTCTACATGGTGATCGAAAAAATACTCGGCGAAGACGAAGCCTTGCATCATTTCAAGGGCGTCCACGGCACCACCGGCTACGAATGGCTGAACGCGATCACGCAGGTGCTGGTCGACGACAAGGGGCTGGAGCCACTCGACGAAATCTGGCGGCAGGTCAGCAACACCTCACCCAAGCTGGATCCGGTGTTGAAAGAAGCCAAGCGCCGCGTTCTTGAGACGCTGCTGACCAGCGAATTCACCGTTTTAAGCCGGCTCTTGGCGCGGATCGCGGCCGGACATTACACGACTCGCGATTTTTCCGCGGACAGCCTGCGGCAAGCGCTTGAGCTCTATGTGCTGCATTTTCCTGTGTACCGAACCTACCTCACATCCAGCGGCCCGTCCGAGCTCGACCGCGCACTGATTTCGGAGACCATCGAAAAGGCGCGGGCCGATTGGTTTGCCGCCGACGAGGGAATTTTCGATTTTCTGCGCGATACGCTGACCATGGACCTGATCAAGCCGGACCGCGTGCTGCACTCAAAGCCCCGCGTTCGCCGCTTCGCGCTGAAGATTCAGCAATTCACCGGCCCAATGATGGCGAAGTCGCTGGAGGACACGGCATTCTATCGCTACCACCGCCTGCTCGCGCTCAACGAAGTCGGCGGCGACGCCTCCGCGAAGGGACTTTCCGCTGATACGTTTCACGTCATGATGCAGCAGCGCGCCAAAGAGTGGCCGCATGGCATGACCGCGACAGCCACCCACGACACCAAGCGCGGCGAGGACGCGCGCACGCGCCTCTTGGCGCTGGCCGAGCTTCCCGGCGAATGGGCCAGCGCGGTGGCGCGATGGAAAATCCTCAACGCGCCACATCTGGCGATCGATGGCGACATGCGCGCTCCGTCGGCGGCGTTCGAGTACATGCTGTATCAGGCTCTGCTCGGAGCATGGCCGGCCGACAAAAACGACAATACATTTCTCGAACGCATGCAAGCCTACGCGTTGAAAGCCGCGCGCGAGGGCAAGCAGGAAACTAGCTGGCTCAATCCCAATGCTGCCTATGAGAAGGGCGTGGAGCAGTTTCTGCAGCGAATCCTGGATCCCTCAGTCTCCGCCGAATTCCTGGACTCACTGGAAGCCTTCGCGCGGCGCACCTCGCTGCTGGGCGCGCTGAATTCGCTCAGCCAAATCACTCTGAAGGCGACGATTCCCGGCGTGCCGGACTTTTATCAGGGGACCGAGTTTTGGGACTGCTCGCTGGTCGATCCCGACAACCGCCGGCCGGTGGATTTTGCGGCGCGGCGCTCTGCCCTTGCGTCCATGCAAAATCCCGATTGGCAGGGCCTCGCGCGCCATTGGCCGGACGGCCACATCAAACTCGCCTGGACCCGGCACCTTTTGCAACTGCGTAACGAGATGGCCGAAGTGTTCACGGACGGCGACTATCAGCCGCTGGAAGTAATCGGTCCGCAGCGCGACCACATCATTGCCTTCGCAAGGCGCCGCGGCAGCGACGCCGCCATCGTCGCGGTCGGAAAATCATTTGCGCCGCTGACCCAGGGGGGCCGAAACTGGCCCAGCGCGGATGGCTTCGATGCCGTGATTGCCGCCAAGGGATATTCAGTTGAAGGATTTGGCGGCGTTGTCGAATTGCCGGTGGCTGGTCTCTTCAAAAACCTGCCGGTCGCAGTCCTGAAAGCTACATTCGAGGGCGGGACCAGGTCCGGCGCCGCGCGGCAAGCGCGCCGGAAAAGTTGAGCTCGAGACCATCCAATGAGAAGGCCGCCCGGGATCAATCGATGGCCGGACGGCCTTAGCGGATGTCGTGCCGACTCAACAAGAGGTCGGTTCCCTCCCCCGCAACACCAAATATCCAGACGAATTCGGTTAACTTCAAGCTAATCAACCGGACCGCGCAGTTAACTTTTCAGCACTGTTGCCGTGTCGCAACGGCGGTCAGCGTTTTGTCAGCAGCAGATTGCCCCGGCTCTTGATCGCCGCCTGGGCCTTTTCTGCAAACTTCTGCAACAGCCAGGGCAGCGTCACTTCCACCCGTACATGATCTTCCGCGACATCGACATGACCGGCCGCGGATTGCCCAAGCGCGCGCACGCGAAAGATCATGCGATCGCCGACCCACCGCTCCTCGTCGACGCTGAGTATCGGCATGCTGGCCGCGGCACTCGCTAACCCGGTTGCCAAACGGCGACGCGCTTCCTCTCGGCCGAGCCGATGCGGGAGCGAAACGACAAGCGGAGCTGACATTCTGAAATCCTCGTCTGCGGCGTATCTAGTTGCTCGATCTTCAAAAAGAAGGGGCCGGTACAGAACAGCGGTTTCATGATGGAACTTTGCGAGTTCCATCACGTTTCCACGGCAGAGGCAGAGCAGCAGGTGCCTACTGCCCCGGCTGAGGAGAGCTAAATGTCAATCGGAACGATCATTCTCATCATTCTCGTCATCGCATTGCTGGGCGGTTTCAGCGGCATCGGCGGCGGACCATTCTACGGTACGGGTTACTACGGCGGCGGCGGTCTCGGCCTCATCATCGTTATCCTGCTGATCCTGCTGTTGCTCGGTAAGCTGTAACAACGGGTCTCATTTAGACGGCGCCGAATCAGCGATGCTGATTCGGCGCTATTTTTGCTGGTTGAACTACCGGGTGCCCAGTTTTTTGATGGCGGCTTTGATCGACGAAGCCGCTTCGTCGTAGCCTTCCCAAGCCTTCGTTTTCTTAAGCAGCGCCGGCACGGTTCTTATCGTGAAGCGCTTGGGATCGAGATCGCCGCGCACCTGCGCCCAAGTCACCGGCATCGACACCGTCGCTCCCTCCCGCGCGCGCGGCGACAACACCGCGACCGCCGTGGCCGTGCGATCATTACGCAGGTAATCAAGAAAGATTTTGCCCTTGCGCAGCTTCTTGGACATGTTGAGCAGGTAGCGCTCGGGCTCGTCGTTTGCCATCCACTGGCACACGGCCTGCGCAAACGCCTTGGCCTCCTTCCAGTCGACCTTGTCCTTTGCGCCGTTGATCAGCGGTGTCACCACGTGCAGACCCTTGCCGCCGGTCGTCTTGCAAAAACTCTCCAGTCCGATGCTGGTCAACCGCTCGCGCATGTCCCGCGCGGCATCGACCACCTCGGCAAATTCAACGTCGGGCGCGGGATCGAGATCGAACACCAGCCGACCCGGAATCTCCGGCGCGTCTGGCGCGCAATTCCAGGGGTGCAACTCCAGACCCCCGATCTGCGCCACCGCAGCCAGACCCTCGACGCGGTCGATCTGAATGTATGGCTTCTTGTCGCCAGACACCGAGACCAGTTCGAGCAGGTTGGATGTGCCGGGCATGGCGTGGCGCTGAAAAAATGTCTCGCCGCCGATGCCGTCGGGCGCGCGGACCAACGAACACGGCCGTCCCTTGAGATAGCCGATCATCCAGTCGCCGACGGCCTCGAAGTATTGCGCGAGGTCGAGCTTGGTGACGGGCTCACCGTCGCCGGCGTCCGGCCACAAACGCCTTGTCGGGCTTGGAGAGGATGACGCCCATCACTTCGGCGGATTTGCCGTGTCCTGGCTTCGGCGGCGCATTGGCTGCCTTGCCGCTCTTGGCCGCGGCCTTCTTCGGCGTGGGTTTTGCGATTTCGTTCGCGCCGGCTTTTCCGCGACCACTTCGTCCGCGGGCTTGTCCTGTCCGCAAACCCTTGAATGCCGCCTGCCGGATATTGCCAGCGCCGGTAAAGCCGGCGAACTCGATCTCTGCGACCAGTTCAGGTTTCAGCCAATGCACGCCGGCGGCTTTGCGTGGCGCGTCCTTGCCGCCGAACGGACTCTTGTCCGCTGCCGCGGCCTTCAGCGCGGGCATGATGCGCTTGACCTTGTCCTGACCGAAGCCGGTGCCGACCATGCCGACAAACGCCAGATGATCGCCACGGTAGACGCCAGCCATCAACGACCGGAATTTGCCGTTGGTGGTTTTCCAGCCGCCGATGACGACCTCATGCCCGGCCCGGCACTTCGCCTTGGTCCAATTCTCGGACCGGCCCGAATGATAGGCCGCGCTGAGTTTTTTCGAGACGATGCCTTCCAGTGAGAGCTTGCAGGCCGATTTCAGGACGGCATCGCCGCCGGTTTCGAAATGCTCGACGTAGCGGATCAGGCCGTCCTTCTTGCCGTGATCGGCCAATAACGCCTTGAGCTGCTCCTTGCGCTCGCCGAGCGGCATACGTCGAAGGTCCACTCCGTCGGCGAACAGAAGATCGAATGCGAAGAAAATCAGATTGCTGGTCTTGCCATCCGACAATGCCGCTTGCAGCCCTGCGAAATCCGGCGCGCCGTTGTGATCGAGCGCGACGATCTCGCCATCGATCAGCGCGTCGGGCAGCGAATTTGCCTCCTTGGCGATGGCGCTGAACTTGTCGGTCCAGTCGAGACCCTTGCGTGTCTTCAGCGTGGACTTGCCGTCTTCGACGCGGAGTTGGACGCGGTAGCCGTCAAATTTGATTTCGTGGCACCAGCCGTCGGTCGCCGGTGGACGTTCGACGGAAATGCAGAGCTGCGGTGAAACGAAATCCGGCATCGCGACGGCCTTGCCGCGCTGCTGGACCTTAGCTGCCTGCTTCTTGGCGGCTTGCTTTGGCTTCGCGGCAGGCGCGCGAGCCCCCTTCGCCGGCGCGCCGTTTCCTCCCGCGCGCGCATCAGCGGCGCTGCCTCTGTTCGAATTCCACACGGCATCGGCCTTGGTGCTATCAGATTTCGCCATCATGAATGGCTTGGGTGCGCGGCCTTTGCCCGCTGCGATCTGCTCCATCGAACGTGCTGACGCGACCGATTTGTCCTCATCGAGAATGATGTCGCCCTTATCTTCTCGCGAATAGTCGTCGCGATGTTTGATCAGGAGCCAGTTGGTGCGCTTGCCGCCGTTGCGGTCATTGCGCATTCGCACCAGCACCCAACTGCCATGAAGCTTCTCGCCCTCTAGCGTGAATTTCAGATCGCCCTTTTTGAATCCGCGCTCGGGATCATCAGATTCCCAATAACCGCGATCCCACAGCTGAACCGTGCCGCCGCCATATTGTCCTTTCGGAATAGTGCCTTCGAAATCACCGTAGTCGAGCGGATGATCTTCCACCTCGACCGCAAGGCGTTTGTCATGCGGATCGAGCGAAGGACCTTTCGTTACCGCCCAGGATTTGAACGTGCCACCATACTCAAGCCGTAGGTCGTAATGCAGCCGCGTCGCATCGTGCTTCTGGATCACGAATCGCCGGCGCTTGGACGCGGTTACAGGGACTTCGCCGCTCGGCTCCGCGGTTTTCTCGAAGTCACGCTTCTTGCGATAAAGGGATAGATTTTTCAGTGCCACGCTCTGTCCCCTCTCACGGCGATGCCTTGCGACGGAAGGTAAACCGGATGCAGATTGCCCGGAACCAAAACCCGCAGTTTCGGTTGAAGTTCCCGAATCTGTTTGTACTCAATTCCCTTAGACAGCAATGAGTTGGAGACTTCGATGGCCCCTCCCCGCGCCTATTGGAAAGGCTCTCTGAAACTTTCCCTCGTCTCCTGCCCGGTCGTGCTTTACCCCGCCTCGACCACGGTCGAGAAGACGCGCTTCCATATGATCAATACCGAAACCGGCAACCGGCTGAAGCAGCAGATGGTCGACGCCGAGACCGGCGACGTCGTCGAAAAGGAGCAGAAGGGACGCGGCTACGAAGTCAGCAAGGGCGAGTTCATCGAGATCGAAAAGGAAGAGTTGGAGGCTGTTCAGATCGAAAGCAATCACACCATCGATATCGACAGCTTCGTGCCGCGGGACGAGATCGACAAGCGCTTCCTCAACAACCCCTATTATATCGCCCCCGATGGCAAAGCCGGCGCCGATGCCTTCGCGGTAATCCGCGATGCCATGAAGGACAAGGACCGCGTCGCGCTGGCACGCATCGTGCTGACCAACCGCGAACATATCATCGCGATCGAACCGCTAGGCAAAGGGCTGCTCGGCACGACGTTGCGCTACGAGTATGAGGTGCGCGACGAAGAGGACTATTTCGAGGATATCAAAAATCCAAAGATCACAAAGGATATGGTCGAACTCGCGTCCCACATTCTCGACAGCAAGGCCTCACACTTCGATCCTTCGAAGTTCAAGGACGAATACGAGAACGCGCTGAAGACGCTGGTCAAGCGAAAGGCGGCGGGCAAACCGATCAAGGCTGCCGAGCCGGAGGAGCGATCTGACAATGTGATCAGCCTGATGGACGCGCTGAAGCAAAGCCTCCACGGCAAATCAGCGGCGAAACGCGCGCATGCTCCGGCCCGTCACGCGCCGGCACGCCGCGCCTCCAAGAAAGCGCATCGCTCGCCCGCGCGGCACCGCAAAGCGAGTTGACGCCGCGCAGTGTTTGAGGTTGTAAAAGCCTGACGGCCTCGACTTAACTCGAGGCCGCCAAAAATTGCTATCGAAAGGAAAGACCGGGGATTGGGGGAGGATCGATTTAGAAGGGGCCCCGTCAAGTGATCCCAATTATTTTTTTGACGATTTGCGCTTAGACTTCTTGGCGGTTTTTTTCTTGGCAGTCTTTTTCTTGGCGGTCTTCTTCTTCGGGACCTTCTTGCCCTCGGCCCTTGCTTCGGAAAGCCCGATCGCGATCGCCTGTTTGCGGCTCGTAACCTTCTTGCCG
The DNA here is from genome assembly GCA_963723625.1 of uncultured Alphaproteobacteria bacterium. GTDB lineage: Bacteria > Pseudomonadota > Alphaproteobacteria > Rhizobiales > Xanthobacteraceae > Bradyrhizobium. The sequence continues at coordinate 1,506,064 of CAVRRK010000005.1, read as the reverse complement.
GAGCGGCCGCTCTTTAACGTACCAGCTTTGCGTTTCTTCATCGCGCGTCCGACTTTGGCGGATGCTTTCTTCGAGTATTTGCGTGCCATGAATATTGTTCTCCCGTTACGCGCGAAAACAATATTCACGGCATTCGAAAGTTCCATTCAATCGGTTGCGCGGATGATTGCAAACGTGAAACAGCACCGTTCGCATTCAGGCGAACGGTGCTGCCAGGATTTCGCCGTGCGCCAGTGAGCGCGTTGACTTACTGGAATAGCTTCATCGCGTTGCTGAGCGTTTGCAGAACGCCCCATACCAGGGGGATTCCAACAAAGCCCCACGCCAGGAAGAGCTTCACCTTCATCGAGCTGTCTTGATTTGCTGTATTCATGTTCGATTCCCCTATGCGCCGGCCGGCTTGCCGACGGCGCCGACATTCATTTGCGCACGCTCGGCGGCGTCATCCCTCATATGATACTTGGCGTTGACGGCCTTGATCATGAGGTTGCACAGGAAGCCGATCACCAACAACCCGGCCATGATGTACATCGTGTTGTTGTACGCCTGCGCCTTCGGTACGCCGTGCGTGATGTTGTACTCACGCAAGTAGTTGACGATGACAGGGCCGAAGATGCCCGCCGCCGACCACGCCGTGAGCAACATGCCGTGGATGGCGCCGACGTAGCGCGTGCCGAACATGTCACGCAGATAGGCCGGCACTGTCGCGAACCCACCGCCATACATTGAGATGATGATCAGGAAGCAGATGACGAACAGCGGCACGCTGCCGATCGAACCGGCGTAAGGCACGGTGCAGTAGAGGCAGAAACCGAGCACCATGAATACAAAGTAGGTGTTGCGGCGTCCGATATAGTCCGACGTCGAAGCCCACGCAAAGCGGCCGCCCATGTTGAACAGGCTCATCAGGCCGACAAGGCCGGCGGCGGCGATCGGCGTGATATGACCCGGGAACATTTCCTGGCTCATGGCGGAGGCCTGTCCGAGCACGCCGATACCGGCGGTCACGTTGAGGCAGAGCACCCACCAGATTAGCCAGAACTGCGGCGTCTTGATCGCGTCGTAAACGTAGACGTCGTTTCTGGTGATGAGACCAACGGATTGGGTGGGGGCGACATAGCCTTCCGGCTTCCAGTTAGGCGCAGGCACGCGCACGATGATGGCGCCCACCATCATGAAGCAGAAATAGATCGCGCCCATGATAGCGAAGGTTTCCATCACACCGATGTGCGTTGCGGTGGTGAACTTGGCCATCAGCCAGACCGAAAGCGGAGAGGCGATGAAAGCGCCGCCGCCAAATCCCATAATCGCCATGCCGGTGGCCATACCGGGCCGGTCGGGAAACCATTTGATCAGCGTCGAGACCGGCGAGATGTAGCCGATGCCGAGGGCGCAGCCGCCGATCACGCCATACCCGAGGTAGATCACCCAGAGGTTATGAATCGAGACGCCAAAGGCGGAGATGAAGAACCCCGCGGCCCAAAGGCAGCCCGCGGTAAACATCGCTTTGCGTGGACCACCTTCCTCGACCCAGCGGCCAAACACGGCTGCCGAGCCGCCAAGGAACAGCATCGCGAGCGAGAAGATCCAGCCGAGATCGGTCAGCTTCCAGTCGTCCGGGGTCGACTGTGTGATGCCGAGCAGTTTGGTCATCGGCAAGTTGAACACGCTCAGGGCGTACGCCTGACCGATGCACAAATGGACGCAGAGCGCAGCCGGCGGCACCATCCAGCGACTATATCCCGGCTCAGCGACGGTATGCTCGCGATCAAGAAATGACATCAAACCCATCGTTATCCTCCCTGCAGTAGCCCCTTTTCGGGTCTATCTGCCGCCCATAATCCCGATCTCAGGGTCCTTCGCCGTATTCCGGCTACAGACCCATTGTTGCCCCGCAATTCGAAATGCGCCGGGATCGCAAAGCGCATTCGACAATCTAACACCTGATTCGGCCTGATATGCCTCAGCCGGTGTCGATTGCTTGTGAAAGCCGTCCCAAAAGACTTGCCATGCTTGCGGCACGACTCCTCCTCCGCGGTACGAAGAAGAGTGAGTTGGGGCAGAAGGGCCCGCTGATGTCGATAGGCAAAAAGTCGCGTGTGAAGGATTTTGCAGCGCACCAATCGAGGCGCAATCCATCCCCAATTCTCAAACTTTATTTCGCGATGGCGATTTCGCGCAGATAGCGCAGCACCCCGGGATGGATGAGATCAAGGTTCGGCGCGGCAGCGACGGTATTCTCGGCCGTGGTTTCACAGGCTTGAGGCAGCTTCTTGCATAGCGTGCTTTCAGCCTGATGCAGCGACCGCGCCAGGCGATAGGCAACGTCGTCGGGGAGGTTTTCGCGCGCCAGAATAAAACTCCAGGACCCCAGCGAATGGATCGGCGCGGTCTGGTTCGGGTAGCTGTTGGCAGCGACGATCAGAGGCTTGAGGAAGGTGTGCTTGGTCCGGATGCGCGCGATCTCCTCGGCATCAGGTGCGATGAATCGCGCGCCGCCGGGACTATTGGCCATCGTGGCGAAGCCGGGCCAGCCAATCCCCGCCCCCCATAATGCGGCGGCGCGACCGTCGAGCACCATGGCAGGACCGTCGCCGGCGCGATCAAGATAGATCGATTGAAAATCCTCGTCTTGTTTCAGCCCGAGACCGTCGAGCATGTAGCGCGAAAGGATCGGCAAACCCGAGCCTTTGGCGCCGAACGCAACAGCGCTGGCCGACGAGATCGCGGATCGTTTTGTAAGGGCTGTCCGCGCGCACGACGAACATTCCGGGGTTGGAATATATCGCCGACAGGATTTTCGCGCTGGTACGGGGCCGTCCGATCCCCATGAACGCTTCGTAGGCCGGCTCACCGGCGACCAACCCAAGATCGATGCTGCCGGCTTCGAGCAGCGGAATATTCTCGTTGCTGCCCTTGGTGTTGCGCGGCTCGATCGCGAATGTCGGATCGACCTCATTCAGAACCTCGGCAAAGGCGTTGCCATAAAGCGGAAAGCCGCCGCCCGGCGTCGCCGTGCCCAGACTGATCGTGGTCTTCGGTATGGCTTTTCCTCCGTCTTGCGCCATCGCACTGCCGGCCAGCAACAACAAGGTCGCGCAAATTAGGTGAACGACATTCATGGCCTGCCCCTGAGATGCGCAGCACCGTCGCGACAAGCACGGGCATGCGTTCGCAACCAATGCAAACTATTCGCTCAAAGGCAATTTGCAAACAGCGGTTTCTATGAAAGCATGCGCTGCGTGAAAGGCAGCTGATGTGCGCTGCCGCAACTAGAAAATAAATGGGGGTTTCATGATCCGGTATGTGCGCGCTGCGATCATCGGCATGATCTGTTTTGCCGGCTTAACCGCCGTCACCGTGCCTACGCTTGCCGCGGATTATCCGAACCGCCCGGTGCACTGGCTGATCGGTTTTGCCGCTGGTGGTCCCGTCGATATCGTCGCGCGGATCATGAGCCAGTGGCTTTCTGATTATTTCCATCAGCAGTTCATCGTTGAAAACCGCGCGGGCTCCGGCGGTAACCTCGCCGCCGCTGCGGCGATCACGTCCCCGCCCGATGGTTACACCATATTATTTGTCGCGCCCAACAACGCCATCAGCACCTCGCTCTACAAGAAGTTGCCCTTCGACTTCATCCGCGACACCGTTCCGGTCGCCAGCATCATGCAGCTGACCAACATGCTGGTGGTGTCGAACGCGATGCCGGTCAAGACCGTTCAGGAGTTCATCGATTACTGCAAGGCTAACCCGGGCAAGGTCTCCTACGCTTCTTCGGGCAACGGAACGTCGGTGCACATGTCGGCCGAGCTGTTCAAGGCGCTGACCAAAGTCGACATGGTCCATGTGCCCTATCGCGGATCGGCGGTCGCATTCCCTGATATCATTTCCAATAAGGTCCAATTGATCTTCGACAATTTGCCGTCGGCGCTCGAGCAGTCGCGGGGCGGCACGGTGAGAGCGCTCGGGGTCACCTCGCCGCAGCGCTGGCCGGGCGTCCCCGACGTTCCGGCGATCGCCGAGACGGTGCCCGGGTTCGAATCTGTAGGTTTCTATGGCATCTCGGCGCCGAAAGGCACGCCGCCGGAGATTGTCGACACCCTCAACAAAGCTGTCGGCGAAGCCCTGAAGGATCCAAAACTCGTCGCGCGCTTATCCGAGATCGGCGGGATTCCGAAACCAATGACTCCCGCAGAGTTCGGCAAACTCGTCGTCGACGAGACGCAGAAGTGGCGCAAGGTGGTGGAATTCGCAGGCGTCTCGGTAGACTAGAGTGCTGCTGCGAATTACAGGTCGAGCGCCTTGTAGTGGCGGAAGATGCCGTCTTCGTTGAAGGCTATTCGCCGTTTGCTGCCCAGATAGGCTTTGATGTTTGGTCTCAGCGCAACGCGATCGTGCACATCCACAAGCGCGGGGATTTTCCGTTCGAATGTCTTCATCCGTTTGGGAAACGCGTAGCGCAGTCCTTCGACGATTTGAAACAACGACAGATCGACATAGGTCGCTCGGCGCCCAGTGATGAAAGCGCCGCCGCTGGTATCCAGTAGCCGCTCGAAATAGCCGAGATATTTCGGGACGCGTTCCTTCCAGAATGCATCACTGCGCTTCTTCGCGGGCGCGCGCTGGTCTTCATAATACAGCGATGGCCCGAGCGGATGGTGCGTGTCGTGAATTTCAAGCACGAGATCGGCGAGCGTCAGCTGCAACTGATGCACCCATAGCCGCCCGGCTTCCGCCTTTGGCGCAAGACCGTGGCGCGAACCTAGGTAGAGCAGGATATTGGCGGTTTGCCCGATCACGAGTGCGCCGGCCTTTAAAAATGGCGGGGCGAACGAGGGCGTCCCTTGTCGCGCTTCCATCATTTTCACCATGGCCGACACGCCGCGTTCGCCACGCCGCGCGACATCGGCATAGTCAGCGCCGGTATCTTCCAGCGCGAGCCGGACGTATTCGCCGCGGCCCTGAATGGTAGGCCAGTAGTAGAGTTCGTACCTCATAGCAACGCTTCCTTGACGGCGCGTTTCATTACCGACGCCAGATTTACCGTGCCAACAAATCATCACGGCATTGGTTCGCAATAGCTGCGGTTCCCATTCACCAATTGTAAGCCTTGTCGCAACACCAGGGCTCCGCAACACCCCCGATTAACGCGCCCGCTCGTACTATGCGAGGTGGTGGAGAATCCGTCCATGTTGCATGAGCCGACCGAAATTTTCGTCTATCACCAGATGCTCGTGTTCGTCGCGGTACTGGTCTGCCTGTTCGGCACCTGGGTGGGAATGCGCCATTTCGCCCGCGCCCGCGCCACCGAGGGGTCGACGCGATATGGCTGGCTCTTCATGGCCTCGGTCGGCACCGGTGCGGCCTTGTGGGCATCCACTTTCATCTCCATCCTCGCACTTGATACATCACTAAACAGTGGCTTCGACCTCATTCCTACCGCGGCCACGCTGATTGTATCCATCGTGTCATGCTTGCTTGGCTTCGAGATCGGAACGCGCCGCTTTACGTTGGCGCCTGAGGCCGGCGGCCTGGTAATGGGCGTCGGCATCATCGCGATGCATTACATCGGGCTGCAAGCCTGGCATATGACCGGCACGACGGAGTGGAACGGCTACGGGGTGGCGGTAACTTTCGTGCTCGGGCTCAGCCTTAGCGCGCTGTCGGTCAACCGCGCCAATCGCCCGGTGACGCGCTGGTGTCGCCACGGCGCGTCGATCGTCATGGCCTTTATGATTTGCGTGATGCACTACGCGCTGACGGCCTCATCGACGGCGATACCCGATGCTTCCGTCCTGCTGTCGCCCGACTTGATCCCTGCCAAGATGCTCGGCGTGAGCGTCGTCGCCGCGGTGCTGCTGGTGATGGGCAGCGGCTTCTCGTCTTACATTATCGATCTGCGGTCGCGGACCGAAGCCGCGGAGCGCATCCATCAGCTGTCGTTCAACGATGTCATGACAGGACTGCCAAACCGCATCGCCTTCAATGAGCGACTCGCCTTCGATGTTTCAGACGCACACGAGAAGGCTCATAGAGTGGCCGTGTTCTCGATCGATCTTGACGGCTTCAAGGACGTCAATGATGTCTTCGGTCACAGCGCCGGCGATATCGTACTGATCGAGGCCGCCGACCGTATGCGCAAGGCGCTGGCATCGGGTGAGTTTCTCGCGCGTCAAAGCGGCGACGAGTTTCTGGGACTGCAGATGTCCGGTAATCACCCGGTGGAAGCGCAAGCCTTTGCCGAGCGAATCGCACAAGCCTTCGCGAATCCATTTTTCGTCGGGGACCAGCCTGTCGCTCTCACGGCATCGATCGGCTTTTCAATATTTCCTACCGACACGCCCGAGCGAGACCAACTCCTTAGCAACGCTAAGCTTGCAATGCATCGCGGCAAAAGCAAGCAGCGCGGGGCAATATGCATGTACGAGCAAGCCATGGACGATGCCGCGCGCGCTCGCCGTTCGTTAGCGCGTGACATGCAGACCGCAGCCGAAAAAAATGAGCTGGAGCTTCACTATCAATTACAGACTAGGCTGGGCGATGGAACGATTTGCGGCGCCGAAGCGCTGATGCGCTGGCGGCATCCCAGGCGCGGCATGATCTCGCCGGCCGAGTTCATTCCGCTGGCGGAAGAAACTGAAGCCATCATTCCAATGGGCGAATGGGCGCTGCGCACCGCGTGCCGCGACGCAGCCGAAGGCCGGATTCCCGGCACCGTCGCGGTCAATCTATCGCCGATCCAGTTCAGCCGAGACGACCTGGCCGAGACGATTCACGCCATCCTGCTGGAAACTGGTCTGTCTCCGAAACGACTGGAGGTCGAGGTCACGGAATCGACGCTGATGTCCGATCAGACCGGCGGACTCCACACGCTGCGCAAATTAAAATCGATGGGAATTTCGGTGGCGATGGACGATTTTGGCACCGGCTATTCGTCGCTTGCGATGCTGCACTCGTTTCCCTTCGACAAGATCAAGCTCGACCAATCGTTCGTCAAGCGATTGCCTGCCGACGGCTCGGCGGCCGCGATTGTGCGCACAGTGCTGGCGCTCGGAAAGACTCTCGATATACCGGTGCTTGCCGAAGGCATCGAGACGGAAGCGCAGTGGCAATTCCTCGCGCGAGAAGGCTGTGCCAAGGGTCAGGGTTATCTGTTCGCAAAACCCGTTTCGCTGGCCAACCTGCCGGCCGTCATCGGCGCTGCCGCCAAATTCGTCCGCGAGGAAGACACTTCTGCTCGCGAGCCAGCGCGCGCCGTCGCCGCAGCATAGTTGTGATCCCTCCCCTTGTGGGGAGGGATCAGCCTCTCAATTGGACGCGAAGCAGTACAGCAGGCCATCGCCACCGGTGCTGATCAGATCCTTCTGGCTGCAGCCGCCATCCGGCCCGCGCGACGGATGAGCCGCGTTCCAGGATTTCGCCGTCGGATTTGTCGGGGGGCCGCTAATGTCGGAATGCCCGACCATTGCCGCGCCCTGCGTGCTGCTTGTCCAGTTCTTGCAGGTCCGGTCATCAGCGCCGCTGAAAGCGGTACCGTCGGGCTGCGAGCCCGTGAGCACATCGTGCCGGTTCGGCTTGTCTCCAAAACCATTCACGACTTCGCCTTTTTCGTTCAGCGCGGTTTCCTTGTTGACGTTGTTGGTGCCATGAAGCTCGGCGACGTCCTTGGCGACGACAGCTCCCTTGGAATTCTGCCACGGTCCCTTGCCGATGCGGTCACGTGCGTTCACGGCGGGCTTGCCGTCGGCGGCTTGCGTCGAGAGATAGGCGCGCCAGGTCTTTGCGCCTGCGCCGGCCGCCTGCGCCAGCGTCTGGCACTGGTTGTCGGCGCCAGCGAGACCGCCGAGATTGCCACCATTGCCGATGCCGTTGCTTGTCACAAAGAAACTGGTGTTGGCTGCCTGCGCGTTAGCCACTTGGGAGAGCATCAGCATCATCGAGGCGCCGCCCGCCGCTGCAATGAATCCGCGCGAGATGATCGTCGCAAAAGTAGGCATGGAGTCCTCCGAGTTTTGTCTGGATTTTGCCGCCTTGTTATCGCCGGCGATCCTGAAATCAAACAAGCAGCAGCCGTCTTTATTCCGGCACATGATGGATGCCGTCACAAGAAAAGCGCCGCGGGTTCAGCCGCAGCGCTCCTTTTTCAGATTCGCGCCAGATCACGTCTGCTGGATGGCCGAAAGCTCCCAGCTTGCGCCCCGCGGCCGCACGAACGTCCACACTTCCGTCGCCTCCACCGGCAGTTCGCTGCCACCGACAAGGCGCCCTGTCGTGCGTTCAAGCGTCTTGTCGATCAGCGAGAACCGCATCGCCACGCTGGCGTAGTCGGTATCGCCTTCCCGCCAGGCTTCCGCGAGATCGCCCTGCAGCAGCTTGACGCTGGAGACCTTGTTGACGTCGCCGCGCGCATCGTTTTCCGCGAGGTCCTTGGTGAAGTATGAGACCATTTCCGGGGTCGCCAGTGTGTGTAACTTGGCGATGTCCTCATTCGACCACGCCGTCTGGATTTCCCCGAGCAGGCGCTCGAAAGCTTCGTAATCGCTCGGGCCGATCTCAAGCGGCGCGCTGCCCGATCCCAGCCCAAACCCGGTGCCGGTACGGAAGCTGGCCTGTGCGCCCGGTGCCACTGCTGGTCCCGGTACGGGTCCCGCGTAGGCGGACGCGGTCCCATTGCGGCGCTGCCACCATGACATCGCAAGCCGGACGACAATGACGATCAAACCGATTTGCAGGATCAGGCCGAAGATCGACGATATCCCACCGAGGCCGCCGAACATCCCGCCGCCAAACAACATTCCGAGCAGACCCGCGCCCAGGAAGCCGGCTGCGAGCCCGCCGAGCATGCCCATTCCCGGGCGATTGAAGAAGCCGCCGCGATTGGCGCCGGCGGCCATGCCGGTGCCGGGCTGAGTCATGGTGCGATTGAACGGCTGCGCCGCACTCGGCGCGGTCGAGGTAGCAGGTGGCGCAGAGAACGTCCGCCCTCCCCGCGACCCGGAGCTGCCGCCGCCCCCGATCCGGGCGTCGGCGGACGATATCGCGAGCATCAATGGTAACGCCAACGATAGGACCACGGCGATCGCCTGAACGATGCCGCGTGTGCGTTGCGCTAGTTTCATGGCTATTCCCTCATTCCCCGGCACGGGGAAGCGTTGCTAACATGGGTATGTCAGCTTGAAAGGAAAGCGTCCATGACGCCGCGGCGCTGCGGCCCTGCGTCGCGGCTATGGGACGAACTGATGTCTTCGGTGGTCTCGCGAAGCGGCCGGCGCCGAACTCAGTTCAGTGTCAACGACCCTCCGACGACGCCGCCGAAGCTGCCCTGATCGGGCGAACCTGACACTGTCGCATTGAAGCGAAGCCGGTCGCTTGCGGCGTAGCCGACACCGAACGCAAGTCCGGACGCGCCCTTGAAGTTGCCGTAGGAGCCCGCGACCGACAGTTTACCCGGCCGGTTGTCGAAGTGCAGCCCACCTGACGCCAGGGCGAGCGCGATACCGCCGCGCGCTTCCCACCTGTTATCATTGATCTGGTTCTGCAGACCACCGATCTGCGACTGGATGCCGGTCGCCATGCTGTTGAACTGGCCAAGATTGACGGCGTCGGTTTGCGAGATGCCGGCCGCGACGTTGGTGATGCGCCGCTCCTTGCACCGGCGGCGCCGACCGACACGGTATTTGCAACAGTGTTGGTCGAGCCCGAGCCGATAGAGACCGAGTTGGCCGCCGTCGCGCTGCTGTTCGGTCCCACCGCCGTGGAATTCGCGCCGGTCGCCACCGCGCCGTCGCCGAATGCCGCGCCGCCATTGGCAGCGGATGCGCCGACACCCACCGCAACCGAGCCAGTTGCGACAGCGCCGGTGCCGATCGCGATCGCGTTGGCGCCGGTCGAGGCCGCGTTCAAGCCGATGGCAATGGAGCCGGCTTGCGTCGCCTGAGAGCCCGAGCCCATCGCCAGCGCGTCCGTGCCGGTCGCCGAAGCGCCGGGACCGGTGCTGTTGGCCTGATAGTATTTCGTGCCTGTGGTGTTGATGGTGTTGATCGCAGCCGTGTTGGTGGCGATGTTGGTGGTGTTGATCGCGATATTGGTCGTGTTGGTTGCAATGTTGGTCGTGTTGGTCGCGATGTTGGTGGTGTTCATGCCCACCTGCGTGGCCAAGGCTGCGCCGGTAGCGTTTTGCATCGTGATGACGTTATCGACAGCCGTAAACGCGCCGCCAACATTGCTGAATGTCGTGCCCTGGATCGTGTAACTCGGCGGGGTGAGCAGCCCGGCGCCATTGACGCCAGCGCCACCGCCGAACGCATTGGCGACGCGCTGGTTGGCGGTGAACAACTGGCTGCCGTTGATGGCGTCGGTGCTGGTTGCGGTTACCGTGCCCGCCGTGACGTTGGCCAGGTTGCGCGTCGCGCCAGCCGCCCCGATCGATACGGTGTTTGCGACGTTGGCTACCGAGCCGCTACCAAGCGCCACGCTGTTGTTGGCGGTGGCGTTGGCAGCTAACACCAATCGCCACCGAATTGGTGCCGATCGCGTTTGCGTTGGCGCCGAATGCCGAACTCGAATTGCCGAAGGCCTGCGAGGCTGACGCCAACCGCCGTGCCATGCGGCACCGGATGCCACCGCGCCATTGGCTGTGAACGTAAAGCCACTGGTCGGCGTAAACAGTGTGCCGTCGCCGCCGCCAAGCGCCATCGCCATATTTTCCGTTAGCTGAGGCTGCGGTGTTAGCGTCGGGATCCCGCACCAATTGCGGTGGAATAAATACCAGCCCCTGCAATGTCGCCGACATTGGCGCCGATTTGGGTAACGCTCGGCAACATTGCCCAATTCCGTATTGTAGCCGCAATGCCGTGGCGTTGACACCTGCCGCGCTGGCAGCGTTGCCTTATTGCCGTGCTGGAATTTCCACTGGCGATCGCTCCGTACCCGCCCGCGAGAATCAGTTCCGGTTGCGAATGGCGTCAGGCGCGCGTTGGCGTTGTTGGCCACAAACGGCACGTAGGTGACGCTGGCCATGACGGCGCTCAACTGACTGAAGTTGACGGCGTCGTTGGCTTGCGTGCCATTGGCGACGTTGGTGATTTGGCGATTGACGGACAGGCCTCCGACCCACCGACACGGTGTTGTCGCGGGTGTTAGCCGAGCCATAGCCGATCGCAACCGAATTCGTGGATGTGACGCTCGACAAGGATCCCAACGCGGTGCCTGTCGAGTGCGTTCGAAACGGCACGTCGTACCCAATGCCGTGTTGTAGTTTTGTCCCGCGGCCGCGGCGCCCGCGAAGGTGCCATTGCCTATCGCTGTGTTGTTTGTATTTGTGAAGGTGGGCGAGCTTCCAGGACCACCGGGCACTTCACCGCCTGCGGCTGCACCTGATCCGAAAGCGGAGGAAAAATTGCCCGTAGCCAAGGCGCCCGAGCCTACCGCCGTCGTGCCTGAGTTCAAGGCTTGCGACGAACCTCCGACAGCTGTTGTGCCCTCGCCATTGGCGGTCGCGTTGTGACCGCATGCCATCTGGTCGCCAGCTTAAGTTGTTGCGCCGTCCGAGTCCCCGCTAACCGCATTATAGCAATTGAATTGATCCGAGAACGCCGCTGCGGGGGTCGGTGCGCAAACGACAGTAAAACCCGCGATGCCAACCGCAGTCACGAAAACGGCGGCGACGCCGGCTCGGCCCCGCTGCGATTTGTCCATCACCGATTTTAAGCCGCGCAAGAGACTGATCATGACCTGCCCCACAAATGCGTTAATAAATCTTTAACCAACCTATCGGGACGCCTCCGCCGGTCGCAATACTGCGGCAGGTTGCCACACGCGCTTTTCAGCGTATGGCGGTCGTTATTTCTGAGACCGTTGCGAAATTGCCGCAGGGAACGATGCGGTTACTGCCGCAACCGCGTTGAACTAACGCCAAACGGCGCGGCTTCAATAAGCGGCGCCGTTTGATGACGCCAACCAAACTGATGCGCGTCAGCGAATAGTCTCTCCGTCCTCACCACTGCAGCGAGACGCCGCCGCGTCCGCCGACCTTGTTGGTGTTGAAGCCGACGCCAACGCCGCCGTTGGCGACGATCGCATACTGCTTGGTTTCAGCCAGCAGCAACGTTGCACCCGCCGCGAACGCGCTGGCGCCATCATAGGTGCCAACGTTGGCGCTTAGCGCGAACCTTCGGCCCGGCATCAGCGCGGGAGAACCGCCGGCGGCGAGCGCAATCGCCACGCCGTCGCGGGCGACTGAGTTGTTGTAGGTGATCTGGTTCTGCAGCCCGCCGATCTGTCCCTGGATGCCAGTCGCCATGCTGTTGAACTGGCCGAAATTCACGGCGTCGGTCTGAGAGACGCCCGCCGCGACGTTGGTGATGCGGCGCTCTGCACCGGCAGCGCCGACCGATACGGTGTTGGCGACAGTGTTGGTCGAGCCCGAGCCGATGGCGACCGAGTTGGCCGCCGTCGCGCTGCTGTTCGGTCCGACCGCCGTGGAGGTAGCGCCGGTTGCCACCGCGCCGTCGCCGAACGCCGCGCCGCCATTAGCGGCCGAAGCGCCGACGCCGACCGCGACGGAGCCAGTTGCGACAGCGCCGGTGCCGATCGCGATCGCGTTGGCGCCGGTGGAAGCCGAATTCAAGCCGATCGCGATCGAGCCGGCCTGCGTGGCCTGTGCGCCCGAGCCCATTGCCAGTCGCGTTGGCGCCCGTTGCCGAAGCGCCGGGTCCGGTGCTGTTGCTCTGATAGTATTTCGTGCCGGTCGTGTTGATGGTGTTGAGTGGCTGTCGTGTCTTGGTGGCGATGTTCGTGGTATTGGTCGCGATGTTGGTGGTGTTCATGCCCACCTGCGTCGCCAGCGCCGCACCGGTGGCGTTTGCCGCGGTGATGACATTGTCGACGGCCGTGAACGCGCCGCCGACACTGTTGAACGTCGTGCCCTGGATAATGAAGCTCGGCGCAACGATCTGGCCGGCCGCGTTAAGGGTGGTACCGAACGCATTCGCGACGCGTTCGTTGGCGGTCGCCAACTGACTACCATTGACAGCATCGGTGCTGGTTGCCGATAGCGTCCCCGGAGCGAGGTTGACGAGCTTGCGCTCGGCGCCCACCGCGCCTATCGACACGGTGTTGGCGACGTTGGCGATCGAGCCCGCCCCTAGCGCGACGGAACTTGCGACTGTGGCGTTCGCCCCGGCTCCAATAGCAATGCTGTTCGCAAGAGAAGCCGTGCTACCCGTGCCCAAGGATATACTGAACGATCCGCTGGCTACGGCGCCGGCCGTAGTGCCCACCGTCGAACCCAGCGCGATAGCGCCGGTACCTGTCGATTGGGCGCCAGCGCCAACGGAGCCGGAATTGCTGCTGCCGATAGCAATGCTGCCGGCTTGAGTTGCGTTCGATGTGGTACCGAAAGCGAGGGAATTCGATCCCGCCGCGCTCGAATTCAAAGCCGATGGCGGTTGCAAAATTTCCATTGGCTTTTGCCGCTTGAGTAGCAGACAGCGCGCCCCCGATAGCGATCGAGGCATTCCCTGTTGCCCCAGCGTTTTGGCCAACAGCGACTGCCGAATTAAAGGACGCTGTTGTGCCGATGCCGAGCGCGGTGGTGCCAGTGCCGCTTGCCGTTGCACCCGAGCCAAAGGCGCTGGCATTCTGCGCGGATGCGTCTGCTTGCGCGCCAACAGCCGTGGCGCGATCAGCACTTGCGGTCGTACTACCGCCGACCGCCGTCGTCTGGCTCGCAGCGTTTGGAGTAGAGATGAAAGTGTTTGCCGATACTCCGATCGCGACGTTGCTGGCTCCTGTCAGTCCGGCTCCGGCGAGAAGGCCCACGGACGTGTTATAAGACCCTCCCGACCCGCTGCCCGCGCCTACGCCAACCGAAGTGCTGTTTTCGTTATATCCACTACCACCCACTAAATTCGGAATTGAAGAAGCTCCGGCATTATCTCCTATTGAGGTGCCATTATAGGCGGCAGATGCACCCGTGCCGACCGCCGTGGCGCGGCTATCCGTGGCTGATGCCTGGCAAGCTGGATCAGAAAGCAGATTGCTGTCAGGGGTGCTGCCCGAATTGCACCCCGCTGCAGCGGGCGACGACGTCAGAAGCAAGGTGAGGGCGAGCGTGCTGGCAGTGAAGAGCAGTGTCGCCAGATTGGGGATGCACAAAACAAATCCGGCAATGCCGGCCCAGACCTCCCGGCCAACAAATTTTTTTGGCCGCGCAAGACCGATAGTTTGCGAATGTCCACGCCACGTCCAACGAATTTGTTCATAACAACCCGCCGCAAAAAGATTCTTTAACAATTCGTTAAAGACTAGCGGCGAGGTGGAGCCGATCAATCTGGAACCGCGGCTCGCAGCCGCTGCCGCGCGCTTTTCCGGTGAGCGTTACGAAATTGCCACTTCGACTGTGGACAACTGTTGGCTTGCCATCGGCGGGTCGGGGAGCACAACAAGCAAAGCGCTAGTTCGGCGCCATGGTTTCCTTGACCTTGGCGATCAGCGCGCTCAGCGCGAACGGCTTTGCGAGAAACGCGAACTGCTGGTTTTCCGGCAGGCTCTTGTCGAACGCCTCCTCGGCATAACCCGACACGAAGATGATCTTCAGATCGGGATTGCGCACGCGCATTTCTCTTAGAAGAGTTGGCCCATCCATCTCCGGCATCACAACGTCGGACACCACGAGATCGATCGCGCCGTCGCGTTCCTCCAGCGCTTCCATCGCCTCGATGCCGTTACCCGCCTCGACGACCGTGTAACCGCGCGATCGCAAGCCGCGCGCGTTGAGCGAGCGCAATCCTTCCTCATCTTCGACCAGCAGGATGGTGCCCTGCCCCGTCAGATCGGTACGCGGTTTCGTCTCGGCCGGGATTTCCTTTGCGGCGCCATTGCCGGCTGAGATTTCCTGCGCGGCTTCCTTCTCGGCGTGGTGCCGCGGCAGAAAGATCCGGAACGTGGTGCCCTTGCCCTCCTCCGACTCGACGTAAACAAAACCGCCGGTCTGCTTGACGATGCCGTACACGGTCGACAATCCCAAGCCGGTGCCCTTGCCGACTTCCTTGGTCGAGAAGAACGGCTCGAAGATCTTGTCGACGATATCGGAGGGAATGCCGGTGCCAGTATCGGTGACGTCGATGCGCACATAGTCCGCCGCGGGCATGCCCTTGTACGAAAGCTTCTCGGCTTCATCAGCGGAAACGTTCGCAGTGCGCACCGTAAGCTTGCCGCCATCGGGCATCGCATCGCGCGCATTCACGGCGAGATTGACGATCACCTGCTCGAATTGCGATAGGTCCGCCTTGACGCGCCAGAGATCCCGGCCGTGCTGAACCTCAAGCGTAATCTTTTCGCCGATCAGGCGCTTCAACAGCCGGTCGATGTCAGACAACGCCTCGCCGAGATCGAGCACCTGCGGACGCAGCGTTTGCTTGCGCGAGAACGCCAGCAATTGCCGCACCAGCGTCGCGGCGCGCGTGGCGTTCTGCTTGATCTGCATGATGTCCTGAAACGACGGATCGGTCGGCCGATGCGCGCTCAGCAGGAAGTCGGTCGCCATCATGATCGCGGAGAGCACGTTGTTAAAATCGTGCGCGATGCCGCCGGCGAGTTGGCCGACCGTATCCATCTTCTGCGACTGGTTGACCTGGTTCTCCAGCGCCCGGCGTTCGGTCGTCTCCAGCATGTAGACGATGGCGGCTTCGGCCTCGCGCTCTTCTTCCTCGACCGCGGTGACGAAGAATTGGCCCCAGCGCTCCTTCGGCCCTTCGAGCAAAGCCTCGACCGGCGGGATATCGCCCTGCCCTTCCGCCGCCTGGTTGATCGCGGCAATCAGCCGGCCACGGTCGCGTTCGCTGATTGCCGCAACAATCGACGCGTTCACCGCGCCGTCGGCGCTGAGGCTTTGCGCGAGCTTGGCGAACCGCGCGTTCGCTCGCATGACCGCGCCTGTGCGATCAACCGTGGCGATCGCCATCGGGGTGTGGTCGAAGAAGCGCATGAAGCGGACTTCTGCCGCGCGCTGCGGATCGGCGCGCTCGTCGCGCGCAAGGCTGATCACCAGCGTGCGCGACGCGCCGGGTACGCCGTCGGCGCCAAAGGCGAGCTTGTGATAGAGCCGCACCGGCATCGTCTTGCCGCTGCGCATCCGCAGGTCGAGGTCGAACACCTCGGTCTTGACCTCACCCGGCACCGCCACAATGGAAGTCAGTAGCGAAGCGCCGTCGCCCGATACGATATCGGTGAGCTTCAGTCCGCCGTTGCCGACTTCCGCAAGATCCTGATCGAGCCAGTTTGCGAGCGTGGCGTTGACGTAGACGATGTCGCCGGCCGGATTGACCGAGAAGAACCCGCACGGCGCATGGTCGAGATATTCGATGGCGTGCTGCAGTTCCTGAAACACATCTTCCTGCCGCTCGCGGTCGCGCGTGATGTCCGCGATCGACCACACCGCGTATTTTGCCTGACGCTTGCTTTGCCCCAGCGGGCGCACGCGCATCCGAAGCCAGCGGCCGTGGCCAGCGTCGGTGCCGGCGATGCGGACTTCTTCCTGCTGCCGCTTGCCCTCGCGCGCCGCCTTGAGCAGGCGAAACACCGCCTCCGACACATCGGGGTTGCCGATGAATACCCGCTCCACGGGCCGCGCTTCCGCCGCCGTCGCCGCACCGGTGAGCGCGAGATAGGCAGCGTTCGTATAGACGACGTGGCCGCTGGAATCGGTCACCGCCAAACCGTCGAAGGCGTGATCGGCAATCGGGCGCATGATCGGATCGTCGGCGCCGCCGCGCTCGGCGAAGCGAATGATCCCTGCCGCGAACGCGAACAGGTTGAACAGCCCTATCATCGCCAAGAGCGCCAGCAACCCCATGATGTACGGCTGCGCCTGCGCGCGTCCCAATGTCATGAATGCGATCGCCGCTGCGACGATCGAGGCCGCGACCAATAGCACCAGCACAATGCTGCCGCTGCGCCGCGCCGGTTCGGGCGCAGTCATTGGCTCGCGCGACGGTTCGCTATTGCGTTTGGCGGTCATGAAACGGATTGCGGCCTGTCGAGAGAGTTATAACGCTTTACGCACACCAACGCCTGAGTGCCTGAATCGCCCCCGCAAGCGCAAGCACCTCCTGCAGCTATTTGCATTCAATCCGCTGATTTCAGCGGCTCTGCGGAACCGGCTATGCGCGGTGTCCCGACAGTCCTCGCTTCAACTTCATGACGTAACCGATGATTTCGGCGACGGCGTGGTAATGCTCGACCGGAATTTCGTCATCGATTTCAACGGTGGCGTGCAAGGCGCGCGCCAACGCCACGTTCTCAATGATGGGAATATCGTGCTCGCCTGCGACTTCCCTGATCTTCAGCGCGATGTTGTCCACCCCCTTGGCCACACAAATCGGCGCTGCCATGCCGCGCTCGTAGGACAGGGCCACAGCGTAGTGCGTCGGGTTGGTGATGATGACAGATGCCTTCGGCACCGCCGCCATCATGCGCTTCTTCATGCGCGCATGGCGCAACTGCCTGATGCGGCCCTTGATATGCGGATCGCCTTCCGACTGTTTGAACTCCTCCTTCATTTCGCGCAGCGACATCTTCTGCCGCTCGAACCATTGCCTGTACTGGAAGAAATAATCCGCGATGGCGACGGCGGCGAGCATCGCCACGACAGCACCCATCAATTGCAGCGTCAGCGTAGTGGTGACCCCCATGATCGACGCGGGATCGAAACGGATCATCGACTCCAGACGATGACGCTCGGGCCACAGCACCGCCGTCATGACCGCGCCCAAGGCCGCGACCTTGAAAATACCCTTGGCGAAATTCGCCGCCGCCTGCTTGCCGAAGATGCGCTTGGCGCCGGCGGCAGGCGAAATCTTGCTGAACTTCGGCTTCAGCGATTTACCGGACCATACCAGTCGATGCTGCACCATATTGCCGGCGATGGCAGCCAGCACCAGCAGCAGCAGCGGCACGCCCAGCGCGGCGATCACCGCGAACTCAAGGTGTTTCGCCAGCGCCAACAAGCCCGGCCCGTCGGCGCGGAGCATCCAGGAATTTGCAATCACATTGCGAAGCGGCGTCTGGATGCCGGCAATCGAGCCGGAAAAGGTCGAAAGCACCAGCGTTGCGCCGGCGATCAGAAACCAGGTATTGACCTCCTGGCTTTTGGCGACGTCGCCGCGGTCATGGGCGTCGTCGAGACGTTTTTGCGTAGGGTCTTCTGTTTTATCGGCTGCGTCGTTCTCGTCGGCCATTCCATTAGCTCCGCGGAATGAGGCTGTGCAGGACGCCGACAAAATAATCCATGTAGGTCCCCATCATCGCGGTCAGCACCACGGCGAAGATCAGGAAGCCCGCTAGGATCGAGAGCGGGACACCGACGAAATATACCTGCATCTGCGGCATCAGCCGCGCAAGCACGCCGAGCCCCATGTTGAAGACAAGACCGAATACCAGAAACGGCGCCGCGAGCTGCATGCCGATGCTGAAAGCTGCCGCGAATGCGCGGGTAGCAAGCGCGGCAACATCGGCGCTCGGCATGAACTCGCCGGGCGCAAAGATCGCGTAGCTGTCGTTGAGTGCTGCGATGATAAGGTGATGGGTGTCGGTTGCGAACAGCAGCGTCAGCCCGAGGAGGGTCAGGAAGTTGCCGATCAGCAGGCCCTGCTGGCCCTGCGTCGGGTCGATCGCGGTAACGAAACCAAGTCCCATTTGCTGAGCGATGATCGAACCCGCCACTTGCAAAGCCGAGAGCGTGACGCGGGCGGTAGCGCCCAGCACCACACCGATGACGATCTCGTGGACCAGCAGCACCAGCAGCGGCGCCAGTGACTGCATGTCGATGTGATAGGCGGCGCGGTGCAGCGGCAGCATGATCAGCGTCAGCGCCAGCGCAATCGCAAGCTTGATGCGAACGGGGATGTTAGTTTCACCGAACCCCGGCAGCAGCATCACCATCGCGCCAATCCGGGCGAACACCAGCATGAAGGCGGCGGCGAGTGCCGGCAGTAGTGAGACGTCGATGCGCATGGACCCCGACTGTGCATCAGCCCCCGATAATTCGCGACGATATCCGCATCATGTGCCCCTGCAGCGCGTCGGCCATGAACGGCAGCGCAAGCAGCAGCGTCACGAAGATCGCGAGGATTTTCGGAACGAACACCAGCGTCTGTTCCTGAATCTGCGTCAGCGCCTGGATCAGCGAAATCACTACGCCGACAACGAGGCCGACGATCATCAGCGGCGACGACACCACGACGATGGTCCAGATCGCATCGCGGGCGACGTCGAGGGTTTCAGGGCCGGTCATTTGAATTCCTTTTACTTTCCGTCATTGCGAGGAGCGAAGCGTCTTAGCGTCGCGTCTCGAACCTGTGGCTCTGGATTGCTTCGCTTCGCTTCGCAGACGCGGCCAAGCGGCCGCTCCTCAGGATGAGCGACGCCTAGATCGGCATCTTCATGATGTCTTCGTAGGACTGGATGACGCGGTCGCGCACCGATACCAGCGTCGACACCGCGACGTCAGTTTCCGCCACCGCCGTCACCACATCCATCACATTGCCCTTGCCGGACGCCATCGCCACCGTCTGCGCATCCGATTTGCGCCCGGCATCCATGACGCTGCCGAGTGCATCCTTGAGCATTGCGCCGAACGAAGCGCCGCCGGCTTCGGATGCCTTGCCGGCGCCAAGTCCGGCTCCGGAGTCCATGATGCGGGCAAGACTGGCATAGGCATTTGCTGCGACTGTCGGTGTAGCCATGGCTTGGCGTTTCCTGTTCAGGCCTTGAGGATATCGAGCGTGCGTTGGATCATCCGGCGCGTGGCGCTGATGATGTTGAGGTTCGCCTCGTAGGATCGCTGCGCGTCGCGCATATCGGTCATTTCGATCAGCGGGTTGATGTTGGGATATTTGACGTTGCCATTGGCATCCGCAGCGGGATTGCCGGGCTCATTCTTGATACGGAAGGCCGAGGTGTCCGGCTTAACCCGGCCTAGGGTTACGACCTGCGCATCGAGTGCGCGGTCGAGCGAAGAGGAAAACGTTGGTATCTTGCGCTGATAGGGATCTCCCCCCGGCGTGGTCGCCGTCGAGTCCGCGTTAGCGATATTTTGCGAAATTACCCGCATCCGCCCCGCCTGCGCGCGCAAGCCGGAAGTTGCGATGCTCATTGATCGCAGAAAATCCGCGCCGTCATCCGCCATGGTGTTTTGTTCCTGATCTCACCGCGTCAGCCCTTGCCGATCGCGGTCTTGAGAAGATGCAGACTGCGGCTGTAGAGCGACGTCACCGCGGCGTAGTCCATCTGGTTGGCGGACACTTTGAGCATCTCGTCTTCGAGATTGACCGCGTTGCCCGCGGGCCGGGTCTGGAAACCGGCTTTGCGATTCTCCGCGAAGCTTTGTCCGCTACCGGACGGAGCGATATGGCCTGCGCTGGTTCGCATCATCGCCATCGATCCCATCGGACCGGACGCGTTGACGCCACTGCGATCGAACTTCGGCTCGGCCAGATCGCGCGGCTTGAAATTCGGTGTGTCGGAGTTCGAGATATTTTCCGCAAGCACGCGCTGGCGCTCCTGATGCCACTGCATTTTGGTGCGTAGCGCCGATAGAACCGGAAGATCGCTGATGGACATCGGCTGCTCTCTGCCTCGTTGCGCGCGGCCTTGCGCAAGGTGGGCAGAATTTGCCGTGTGTATGGTTAACAGCAGGTTAAAACCCGCCTTTGGCCATCTTCGGCGGATGCCAACAGGACCCGAAACGTAGCGAAGACGCCGGTTATCCACCGGCAGGCTTAGCCAAAAGTTGGAGAAGTCGTTGTGGCCCTACTGATTCTTGGGTTAATAAGCATCGGGCGGCAACTTTTGCCGTGGGGAATTAAGCAGTAGGCGGCTCCAGTTCATCGGCGTTTGTTGGTATTGAGTTTCCACAAACTGGACTTGAAGTGGCACTACCTACCGGGGACACGGCATGTCGAATCCATACATGTTTATCTTTGCTTTCGTGGTCGTTCTGGCGCTGATCGGCGCCGCCGCATGGCTGGTCCGGCGTTTCGCCGGTGATCGCCTGAAGGCCAACGGCAGCCGCGGAAGAATGCCGCGGCTCGCTGTGATCGACGCCGCCGCCGTGGATGGACGCCGACGGCTCGTTCTGGTCCGACGCGACAATATCGAACATCTGCTGATGATCGGCGGTCCGACCGATATCGTTGTGGAATCCAACATCGTGCGGGCCATGCCGGCACGCGATCAGATGCCGCCACGGCAGAACGTCGGCGGCCCCGAAACAACGGGACGGATTCCGCCCCTCCCCGATTCCAGCAATTGGTCCGACGGCGATGCGCCGCGCGACAGCGATGAAGCTCCAATTCCGGAGCGGTCGCGGCCGCCTTTCGCCGACGAAGTTCGTCGCCCGGCACTTGCGGAGCGACGCGATCCGCTGGCGGGATTCTCGCCGGAGCCTCCAGGCCGCCCTGAACCAATGGGACGCCCGGAACCGCGCCCCGAGATGCGCAGCGAACCGATGCCTCCACGGGCTCCGCCGCGCAGCGAGCCAATGATGCCGCGTCCACCGATGCGCCCGAGCGAACCGCCGCCGCGAGCGCCGCCGTTGCGGGCGCCGGAACGTGCCGATGGCGCCGCCTCCCACGGTTTCGGCGGATCAGAATCTGGCCGACATGGCGAACCGCCTTGAAGCAGCGTTGCGCCGGCCCGGTGGCGACGGCCGTGCCGACGAGGGCGAACCGCGGATCGGCGCGCCGCCGGTCGCACCGGAAGCCCCTTCCGGCCGTCCACCTTCTCGCGGCGAAGGGGCAAACTCTCCAAGCGCTTCTTCCCCGGTGAAGGGCGGCTTTGAGAATCTCGAAGACGAAATGGCGTCGTTGCTGGGTCGTCCAAAGAACCTTTCGTGAGATCGATTGTCGTCCCGCGTAGAGTTCTCTTCTTCCTCACCCTGATAGCCACCGCCGGATCGCTGATCGATCCGGCGTTCGCGCAAGATATCAGCATCAATCTCGGCCAGGGTAATGGCGGGGTCACCGAGCGCGCGATCCAATTGATCGCGCTGCTCACGGTGCTGTCGATCGCGCCGTCGATCCTGATCATGATGACGTCGTTTACGCGCATCGTCGTGGTGTTGTCGCTCCTGCGCACGGCGCTGGGCACCGCGACGGCGCCGCCGAACTCCGTCATCATCGCGCTGGCGATGTTTCTCACCGCGTTCGTGATGGGACCGGTGCTGCAGAAATCCTATGACGACGGCATCAAGCCGCTGGTCGCCAATCAGATCAGTGTCGAGGAGGCGCTGCAGCGCGCGTCGGTGCCGCTGCGAGGTTTCATGCAGAAGAACGTGCGCGAAAAAGATCTGAAGCTATTCATGGACCTGTCGGGCGAGCCGCCGCCGGCGACCCCTGAGGATATGTCGCTGCGGATTCTGGTCCCGGCGTTCATGATCTCGGAATTGAAACGCGCATTCGAGATCGGCTTCCTGCTGTTCCTGCCGTTTTTGATCATCGACCTCGTTGTCGCCTCGGTGCTGATGTCGATGGGCATGATGATGCTGCCGCCCGTCGTGGTCTCGCTGCCGTTCAAGCTGATCTTCTTCGTGCTGGTCGATGGCTGGTCGCTGGTGGCAGGAAGCCTCGTGCAAAGCTACGGCGGCTAGTCCACCCTCGCCGGCACCGGGCTCAACGGCGGCGTATTCGCGACGCGCGCGGCGTTTGCGGTTTCCGCCAATGCGGCGATCTTCTGCGGATCGGTACCGGGCTGCACCACGCCCGCGGACATGATCAGGGTCGCGGCGTCCTCGGCGCTCATTTCAACTTCGATGATCTTGCTCTTCGGCACGTAGAAGAAAAAGCCCGTAGTCGGGTTCGGCGCGCAGGGCAGGAACACCGCGATATATTCTTCCTGACCGGGAAGGCTCGCCGCGATCTCGACGCTCGGCGACTGCGAGATCAACACGATCGACCACATTCCCGGCGAGGGAAATTCCACCATTCCCACGCGGCGGAAGCTCGATCCTGAACCTGAAAACAGCGTCTCGAATACCTGCTTGAGGCCGCGATAGATCGCGCGCACCACCGGCATGCGCCCGAGCAATTTTTCGCCGAGGTCTACCAGCGTTCGCCCGATCAGATTGGCGGTGAGAAAGCCGAGCAGCGTGAGCGCGATGACGGCGACGACCAGTCCCGAACCCGGCAATCCGAACGGCAGATAAGTTTCCGGCCGATAGGCGACGGGAACGAACGGCCGCACCAGACCGTCGACCCAGGTCACGAACCACCAGGTCAGATAAAACGTGATCGCGATCGGACCCGCAACGATCAGGCCCGTCAGAAAGTAATTCCGGAACCGGGCCATGAACCCGCGCGGCGCGTCCGGTGGAAGCTCACCCGGAGGCGGCATCAGAGGCAAATCGGTTCGGTTCATCAGAATTCCAGGTCGTCCCAGGCAGCGCTTCAGACTGTCAGCTAAAGCATCCTAGCAGACTTTTGAAGGGCCCCCGTGCTGCCGCCAGCGGCTTATTCAACCGTCACCGATTTCGCCAGATTTCGCGGCTGATCCACGTCTGTCCCCATCACCACGGCGGTGTGATAGGCCAGCAACTGTACCGGAATGGCGTAGACAATCGGCGTGAACATCGCGCCCATGTCGGGCAGGATGATCGTCACCAGCGAATCGACGGTGGCCTCCTCCGCGCCCTTGGCGTCGGTCATCAGGATGATGTTGCCGCCACGCGCTGCGACTTCCTGCATGTTGGAAACGGTCTTGTCGAACACGCGGTCGAACGGCGCTATCACCACAACCGGCATCTTCTCGTCGATCAACGCGATCGGCCCATGCTTGAGCTCGCCGGCGGCGTAGCCTTCCGCGTGGATGTAGGAAATTTCCTTCAGCTTCAGCGCGCCTTCCAGCGCCAGCGGATAGCTGGTGCCGCGGCCGAGATAGAGCACGTCCTTGCATTTGGCGATGTCGCGCGCCAGCCTCTCGATCTGCGGCTCTGTTGCTAGCGCCGCCGCCATCAGCCGCGGAATTTCGACGAGGCCATGAACGAGCTTGGCTTCATCCGCATCGGACAGTTCGCCGCGGGCCTTGCCGGCGGCGACGGCGATGGCCGCCAGCACCATCAACTGACAGGTGAACGCCTTGGTCGAGGCGACGCCGATCTCCGGCCCCGCCAGTGTCGGCAGCACGGTTTCGCTTTCACGCGCGATCGTGGAAGTCGGCACGTTGACGACCGACAGCGTGTGCAGCCCCTGCTCTTTCGCGTAGCGCAATGCCGCGAGCGTGTCGGCGGTTTCGCCGGACTGCGAAATGAAGATCGCGAGATCGCCTTTGCGCAGCGGCGCCTCGCGGTAACGGAATTCGGAGGCGACATCGAGTTCGACAGGGACGCGCGCCGAGCCGTTCGAACCAGTATTTGGCGATGTAACCGGCATAGCTCGCGGTGCCGCAGGCGGTGATCGAGATGCGCTGGATGTCCTTGAAATCGAACGGCAGCGCCTTGGGAAGCATTACCCGTTCAGACGCCATGTCCACATAGCGCGCCAGCGTGTGGCCGACTACCTCCGGCTGCTCGTGGATTTCCTTCGCCATGAAGTGGCGATAGTTCGCCTTGTCGACCAGAAACGACGACGCGCCGGATTTCAGCATTTCACGATTCACGACGTCGCCGTGCTCGTCATAGATCACGCTGGCTTCACGGGTCAGCACCACCCAGTCGCCGTCTTCGAGATAGCTGATGGTGTCGGTGAACGGCGCCAGCGCGATCGCGTCCGAGCCCAGATACATTTCACCGTCGCCGTGACCGACCGCAAGCGGCGAGCCTTTGCGCGCGCCGATCATCAGGTCCGGATGGTCCTTGAACACGAACGCCAGCGCGAACGCGCCGCGCAGTTGCGGCAGCGAGGCCTTCACCGCTTCCTGCGGCGACATTCCTTTGAGGATGTACGAATTGACAAGATGCGCGACGACCTCGGTGTCGGTCTCACTTGTGAATTTCGCGCCGTCTTTTTCGAGCTTCAGACGCAGCTCGCGAAAATTCTCGATGATGCCGTTGTGAACCACGGCGACGCTGGCGGCGGCATGCGGATGCGCGTTGTTTTCGGTCGGCTTGCCATGCGTGGCCCAGCGCGTATGGCCGATGCCGAGGTGACCCGCCAGCGGTTCGGTCTCTAGTTTCTTTTCGAGATTGCGAAGCTTGCCTTCGGCGCGGCGGCGCTCGAGTTGACCGCCTTCCAGCGTGGCGACCCCAGCGGAATCGTAGCCGCGATATTCCAGCCGCTTGAGCGAATCCACGATCTGATCCGCAACCGGGCCTCTCCCCAAAATTCCGACAATGCCGCACATGCGGATCGAATTCCTCAGATCGTCCTATCGCCCGCGCCTCTCTTAACGAGAAACGCTGACGCCCGAGATACTCAATAAATGTTGCGAATTGAGACAGCGTTAAGCCGAAAGCTTAACAAATCAGGTCATTTGCCGTCGTCAGACGTTTTGCCGCGCGCTTCCCCCAGAGGCAATCGATTGCCGACCACCGCTCCGGTGCGTAACCCATGGTGGTGTGTTTTGCCGGGCTTGGGTAAGCAGGCATTTTACCAACAAGGACCGTTTCCATGCAAACTGCCATCCTGCCAGCATTGCTCGCCATCGCAGCCGGTGTCAGCGCGCTCGTGCAGCAGATTGTGAACGCTAACCTGCGGATGCAGATCAATTCCGCGTCTTGGGCCGGCGTTGCAAGCTACGCTTTGGGCTTGGGGTGTATGCTTGGCCTTGCATTCGCGTTGCGAGACCCAATCCCATCGGCCGCGGTGATCGCGCGCGTTCCGTGGTGGGCCTGGAGCGGTGGCATCCTCGGTGCACTGTTCATCGGACTTTCAATCGTCCTCGTACCGCAGCTCGGCGGCGCAGCCTTCATTGCATTGCTGGTGACTGGACAGATGATTGCCGCGTTGGTCTTTGACCACTATGGATGGCTCGGTATACCGCAGCGGCCGATTGATCTTTCGCGCTTGATCGGAGTCGCTCTTTTAGTTGGCGGCGTCGTTCTTATCCGCCGATGATTCCTGTCCGCTGATTGCCATGGCAGGCGAGCGACCTTCCGATTGCAAACGATTCCTTCGTTCAACCCTTGTCTGACGGTTTGCCGCGCGCTTTCATCTCGCGGTACCGAGCCGCCCAGCCTTCGCGCACGGCCTGCTGGCCGCGCGCCACGGCGAGCGCATCGTCGGGCACGTCGCGGGTGATCACCGAACCCGAGCCGATATAGGCGCCGCTGCCGATTTTCACCGGCGCCACCAGCGACGAATTCGATCCGACGAACGCGCCAGCGCCGATCGTGGTGCGATGCTTGTTGTAGCCGTCATAGTTGCAGGTGATGGTGCCCGCGCCGATATTGGCCCCCGCGCCGATATGGGTGTCGCCGATATAGGTGAGGTGGTTGACCTTGACCCCGGCTTCCAGCGTCGCCGCCTTGGCCTCGACGAAATTGCCGATGCGCGCGCCCTCGCCCAGCGACGTCCCCGGACGCAGCCGCGCGTAGGGACCAACGGACGCGTTCTTGCCGATCGACGCTTGCACGATATGCGAGAAGGCGTGAATGACGGCGCCGTCGCGCGATGGTGACGCCGGGGCCGATCACGACAAACGGTTCGATCGTCACGTCCTTGCCGAACGTGGTGTCGGCGGCGAGATAGACAGTGTCCGGCGCGATCATCGTGACGCCGGCGTCGAGCGCCGCCTTGCGCAAACCCGACTGCATGACCTGTTCGGCTTCGGCCAGCTGGGCCTTGGTGTTGATGCCGCGCACTTCGTCCTCGCTAGTTTCGATCACCGTTGCCTGCAATCCCAGACCGCGGACCACTTCCACGGCGTCGGTGAGATAATACTCGCGCTTAGAGTTGGCGTTGCCGATTTTTTCGATGATCTCGAGCGCGCGGCGGCCGTCGAAGGCCATCACGCCGGCATTGCAAAGCGTGACCTCGCGCTCCCCTGGGGTGGCGTCCGCGTGCTCCCGGATCGCCATGAGTTGTTGGCCTTCGACGAGCAGGCGGCCATAGCCGGTGGGATCGGCGGCATGGAAACCAAGCACCGCCAACGCCGCACCATTTTGCAACGGCATGCGCATGCGCTCCAACGTCTGCGCGGAAATCAAAGGCGTGTCGCCGAACACCACCAGTACGTCATCAGCGCCTTGCGCCAGTGCGGCTTTAGCTGCGAGCACGGCATGCGCCGTGCCAAGCCGCTCACTTTGAACGAAGATCGCAGCGTCCGGCCGGACACGCTTTGCCTCGTCCGCCACGGCCTGCTGATCCGGCCCGATCACGATGGCGAGCGACGCGTCCGCGCCTTGCGGCGCGGCCGCCAGCACATGCGCCAGCAACGACTGGCCGGCGACAGCATGCAGCACTTTCGGCGTCGACGAGCGCATGCGCGTGCCCTCGCCGGCCGCGAGCACGATCGTAAGGCTGGTTCTGCCGCTCATCCGAATCCTTCAAGCGCAGGAGTAAGGCGTAGCGCCGCCGTCATAAAGCGATTTGGGCCGAAGTGGAAACCGTTTCGGGGCTAATGCTCGGTCCATCCAGCAAGATGCGGGGCGATTTCCTGATAATGTTCCCCATCTGATTCGATTGGCCGCGGGAGGGCCGTCATAGTCGCATGGCTGAGGATAGCGACCAGTTGCCCGACGGCCCTGATCTCGGAGAATGACCTCGAGCCGATCGGCTTGTTGGCGGAAGAGAGCGGATTCGACCGCTACGTGCTGTGGCGCCTTGCATCCTGGGGATGCGGCGCCGTCGGCGCCGTAACGCTCGCCGTACTTATCAACCAGTCGTCGATCGGATTTCGGCACGATGCCCTGGCCTCCGCTGATCTCACGCGCCAGGCGCAGCAGGTCAAATCGCTCGTCGGGGACAACCAGACCGAGACCCGACGGCTTTCCTCGGCCATCGATACGTTGAACGCGGATCGCGACCGGCTTTATTCGCGCGTCACCGTGCTGGAGCAGGGTCTAGACACCGTCACCGGCTCGATCAGCCGCCAAATTCGCACGCCTGAACTTGCGCAGGCGAACGCCGCGCCATCCAGCGGGACCGGAAGCACCACCGGGGTCGGCGAAACCAAGATCGCCGGTTGCCTCCCCCTCCCCTGTGAAATCGACCGAGAAAATGCCAGCTCAGTCAGAAGCGGTTGCGCAAACAGCAGCACCCGTGCTCTCGACGCCGCCGGCGGCAACGTCGGCTGCAACTTCCAAATCGGTGGTGGCATCCCCCGAGCCTGCTGTAACAAAACCGGCCGAACCGATATCCGACAGCGCACCAGCTTCGCCGGAAGTCATTGCTTCGAATACTTCGCCGAAAGCTGAGGCACTTAATTCTTCGCCAGCCGTGGCCGATATCGCCGTCCAGCGCACCGATTTCGCCGTCGATGTCGGCGGCGCCAGTTCGCTCGAAGGTCTGCGCTCCCTTTGGCGGGTGCTGCTCAAATCAAATAATGCCCTGAAGCCATTGCAGCCGATTGTCGTGGTGAAGGAAAACACCACGGGCCTCGGCATGCAGTTGCGGCTGGTTGCCGGGCCTATCGGCGATGCAGCGGCAGCGGCGAAGATCTGCGCGACGCTCAGTGAAAGCAACCGCGCCTGCGAGACGACGGTGTTCGACGGACAGCGCCTTGCGCTGAAGGGCAATCCTGCAGTGGCGGTGCGGCCGAGCCACCGGCGCATCATCAAAAAACCGCCGCCGTCAACGTTGTCATTCTTCGGGCACTAGTAGTCCGATAGGCGGTTGCTCCGCCGCGCGATCCAACCCATATTCGGCATATGAAAAAACAACCCTTCCGGCTGACGCCTTTCCAGGTGCAATGGCTGTTGATCGTCGGCTTTGTCACCGTCGGTTACGCGCTTTATTTGCGTTACCTCGCGATTGAATTTTCGCCGGTGGCGCTGGCCTGCGATACTGGCTTGCAGACCGTGATGTGCAAAACCCGGATTCTGGCGACTTACCTGTTCCACAACTCGGTATTCGGCATCGTCGCGCTGATTATTGCAACGCTCCACGTGCTGCGGCCATCCATCGTGTTGCTGACTGCCGGGTTGATTGCAGCCGGAGCAGGCATCGTGCTCTACAACATTGTCCTGTCAGGTCTGGCGATCGGATTGCTTATCCTGGGATTTGCACGGCCCGCGCCTGCCACAGCGTAATGGCGAGCAGGAAATACATCGCGCAGGTCCACAGCGACTGCCAGTTTTCCAGCCCCTCGTTGAACAGGGTATAAAGGGCGGCACACGCGAGAAGGCCTGCAAACGCGGCTTCAGCGATCGGCCTGATACCTTGCTGCGGACGGTTGAGCAGCATCAGCGCCGCGAAGGGCAGCACCGCCATCGATAGCGCGGCGAATGGAAAGTCGCGGTAGCGCGGATCAAACGCAAAGCCGAGCGCCGTTTCGCCCGCGATCAGTGTCGCCAAAATAAGCGTCAGGCCCAACGCTATCGTCAGGAAGGAACGCTTTCTATATTCGCGCGGGCCCAGCACCTCCAAAAAGGTCGGCAGCGCGCGGCCGGACATCAACGCATTGGCGCAAAGCAGCGGCGCGGTTATTCCGGCAGCAAGAAGCGCGCCCCATTGCAGCCATCCGCCGAAGCCGTAGCTCTCATACAGCATCTTGTCGGCGGCAACGCCGAGCAGAATGCCACTCGCGGTCGCGCATACCGCAACAGCTATCCACGCCGTCCGACGTGGCGACCATGGCCGGCGCCGCAACGTCAACGAAGCTACGCCGAATACGAGCGCACTTAAGATCATTCCGCATCCCATCTGCACCTTCCAGAACGGGAAGTTGCTGATGGCTTGGCCCGGCGGATATTTCAGGGCGCGTTTCGCCGAATCGATCAGGCCCCAATAGCCGCCGACCGTCCCTTCGAGCTGACGCTTCCACGGCTGGTCGAAGGCTTCGATCAGATTGACCCGGAAATTTTCCCGCTTCGCTAACTCGAGAATATCGGAAACCACCCGCGCCTGATTGGTGCGCGATGGCAATGCGCCTTCGCGCATTCGCCCAGCACTCGGCCATCCGGTTTCGCCGATCAGGATTTCCTTCCCCGGAAAGGCTGCCGCCATGCGTTTGCGGATAGTGTCGACATGCGAAGCGGCATATTTCGCGCGGATCGGAAAATCCTCCCAATAGGGAAGGATGTGGATGGTGACGAAATCGACGGCGTCATACACTTCCCGATTGCGCAGCCAGTATTCCCAGACGTCCGCATAAGTGACGGGGACCGTAACCTGCGCTTTGACCGACCGTATATTGGCCGCGAGGTCGGCCGTGGTCATTTCGCCGCGCAGCAGCACTTCATTGCCGACAACGACTGCGGTTATGACGCCGGGATATTCCTTGGTCAGGCCGACCACGGTTGCAATCTGCGCGAGATTCTTCAGACGGCTGCTGCCGAGCCAGATCCCCTGAATGACCTTCAGCCCGACCTTCTCGGCAAGACCCGGGACCTTGTCGAGGCCGTTGTCTACCGAATAGGTCCGCACGCAGTCTGAAATCTTGGCAAGCTGGGCCAGATCCTGCGCAATCTGCTCCGGACTGATTTGCGTCGTTGCGATAAGCGGCGTCTGCGTATCGCGAAACGGCGCGTACGACACGCAGACCAGCTTCGCATTCGGATCGATCGGCGCGCGCGCCAGCGTAACGGGCGTGGCGAGCCACCACCACGCCGCGGCAATCAGGCTCAGGGATATCAAAAGAAGCGCCAAAGGCGTGCGAAAAGAAATCGGTTCCGTCCTCGTGAAGGGTCTGTCGATTAGCCGGTCACCGGCCCTATGCCAAGAGCCCAATCCCCGTCGGGCACGGCTCAAGCGAGAGGGTCACTTTACCACGAAGCGATAAAGTTACGGCTTTGCTGGACAAAAACCAAAATGTCCGTCATGGAATCCAGCTTGGCTCTGCCGTATTGGAGACCTATTTCAGCGGCATTGAACGTGAGTGAGTAGCGGTGAGCGGCATTATCGGGGACTGTATGCGCCGACGAGTATCTGAGTTCCGTAAGACTATCGTGCGTTGCGCCTCCACGACCGGATTTGCGCTGTTGATCGGCGTCGGCAGCGCCATTGCGCAGAGCGGCGATCTCAGAGCTCAGGATCAGAGCAAGCCTGCTGCCACCACGCCGGCCGACGCGGCAAAAGACAATCAGCGCAAGACCGATGAATTCGTCGAGGCGGCACAGGCGATCAGCGGCCCCGCCGGAAATCCGGAATGCGTCTGGCTGGGACGGCGCGTTGTCGTCCTGATGTGGCGCGACGATCTGGACACGGCGTTTCGCCACCTTGATCTTTATGACCGGTTCGGCTGCCCCGGCGGTCACGTCCAGGCGACCTTCCGATGTCTGGTTCGGTTCGGCGCAATCGATCCCAAGGCGCCGGACAGCCTGAGCGGCCGCGTTCATGCCTGCTGGGTCAACCCGAACGCGCAACCGCAAGCCGCAGCCGCTCAACCGGCGGCTCCAACGACCGGCGCGACAACGCCGCCAGCCGCGGTTCCCGCTCCGGCTGCTCCAGCAAAGTAATTTTCCGTCGCACTGCTGGAAGTATTGATGCGGGAATGAGTGCCGCCCTCAAAACGCCATGCCGTCATATGAGTTGTTAAATAGCGCGGTCGAACTATGTTTGAGTTGCCGCCGTTTTCGGTCGGACCTAAGGGACGGGTCCGCTGCCGTGTCTTGATCCCCCGGATGTTCTGTCGCGATGCGCGCCGTCGTCGCCGTTTTGCTGTTTGTCACCGCCGCTCATGCCGGGCTCTGGGGTGTATTACGCGAAAAACAGCAAGCCCCTGATTTCAACGGAATCCTGCCGAGCGTTTCCTACGCGCCGTTCGAAGGAACTGCTCATCCCGATGTCGACAACATTCCAAATTCTGAGAGAATTCGCGCTGACATGAAAAAGCTCGCGACGGTGACGCGCGCGATCAGGCTTTATTCCTCTACCGGCGGCGTGGAACTGGTTCCTCCGATCGCCAACGAAGCCGGCCTCAAGGTCACCGTCGGCGCGTGGATCGACAAGAACGTCGACCGCAACGAGCGCGAGATGCTGGCGGCGATCGATCTCGCCAAGCACAACGGAAACGTGAACGGCGTCGTGGTCGGCAACGAAACCATCTATCGCGGCGAACAGAAGATCGATGACCTGATCAAGCTGATCCAGCGCGTTAAAGGCTCGGTCAATGTCCCCGTCACGACCGGCGAAATCTGGAACATCTGGCTCGAGCATCCCGAACTGGCGTCCTCGGTCGATTTCATCGCCGCGCACATCCTGCCCTACTGGGAAGGTTTTTCGGACAAGCAGGCGGTCGAGCAGGCGCTGATCATCTACCAGAAACTGCGCGACGCATTCCCCGGCAAGCGCATCGTCATCGCCGAATTCGGCTGGCCCAGCGCCGGCTATAATCTCAAAGCCGCGGTGCCGGGTCCGTTCGAACAGGCCGTTACGCTGCGCACTTTCGTCAGTCGCGCCGAAGCCATCGGTATGGAATTCAATATCGTCGAGGCGATCGACCAGCCCTGGAAGTTCTTCGAGGGCGGCGTCGGTCCTTACTGGGGCATCCTGAACGCCGCGCGCGAGCCAAAATTCGCGTGGAGCGGCCCCGTCGTCGATCCCGCCTACTGGAAGCTCGCCGGCATCGCGTTGATGATCGGAATTTTGATGTCCTTGCCGATCCTGCGGCTGGCATCTCCCACGCTGATGCAATCGCTGCTGCTGTCGGCCGCCGCCAATGGCGTCGGCGCGTGGGTCGCCACCGTGTTCGCGTATTGGACAGGGCACTACTTCGTTTTCGGTTCAGCCTTCGCGCTGACGCTCGGTCTGATCTTGCTTGTGCCGCTGGTGCTGATCGCCATGGCGCGCATCGAGGAGATCGCTGCAATTGCCTTCGGCCGGGCTCCGCGGCGGCTTTCTGGTCAGAGGAAAGGCGACTCCCTGCCCTCGCCGAAGGCGCCGAGGCTTTTCCAAAAGTTTCGATCCATGTACCGGCCTATTTCGAACCGCCTGACATGCTCAAGCTGACGCTCGATGCGGTCGCCCGCCTCGATTATCCGAACTTCGAATGCGTTGTCATCATCAACAACACGCCTGATCCGGCATTCTGGCAGCCGATCCAGGATCACTGCCGCACGCTCGGCGAGCGTTTCAAGTTCATCAATGCCGAGAAGGTCTCGGGGTTTAAAGCCGGTGCGCTGCGCATCGCGATGGACCGCACCGCCGCTGATGCTGAAATCATCGGCATTATCGACGCGGACTACGCCGTGCAGCCGGATTGGCTGAAGGAACTGGTGCCGGCCTTCGCCGACCCCCGCGTCGGCCTCGTGCAGGCGCCGCAGGACCACCGCGACGGTGACCGCTCGCTGATGCACTACGTCATGAACGGCGAATACGCCGGATTTTTCGACATCGGCATGGTCCAGCGCAACGAGACCAATTCGATCATCGTTCACGGCACCATGTGCCTGATACGCCGCGCGGCAATGGACATGGCCGGCGGCTGGGCCGGCGACACCATCTGCGAAGATACCGACCTCGGCCTTGCCATCATCGAACATGGCTGGGTGACGCACTACACCAACAGCCGCTACGGCTACGGCCTGCTGCCGGACACCTATGAAGCCTACAAGAAGCAGCGCCATCGTTGGGCCTATGGCGGCTTCCAGATCGTCAAAAAACACTGGCGGCGTTTTCTGCCCGGCGCCAGCCGGCTATCGCAGGACCAGAAACGCGAATTCGCGCTGGGCTGGCTGAACTGGCTTGGCGCCGAAAGTCTTGGCGTTGTCGTGGCCATCCTCAATCTGATCTGGGTGCCGATCGTCGCTTTTGCCGACATCGCCATTCCCGACAGAATTCTGACGCTGCCGATCATCGCCGCGTTCCTCGTATCGCTGATCCATTTCGTCACGCTGTACCGGCTTCGTGTGCCCGTCCGAACGGCGCAGATGCTGGGCGCCATGGTGGCCGCGATGTCGGTGCAGTGGACGGTGTCGCGCGCGGTGGCGCAGGGCCTGATCACTGAACATCTCGCCTTCGCACGAACCTCCAAAGGCGGCTTCTCGCTGATGTCGGTCGAATTTCAGGCGTTCTGGGAGGCGGTGATCGGTGTGCTGCTGCTGGTCGGCGCGGGAGTTCTCATCGCGACAAACAGTTTCAAGGAAGTTCACGAGATCTACATATTTGCCGCGGTGCTGGTGCTGGAGAGCCTGCCATTTTTGTCGGCGGTTGCGATTGCGATTCTGGAAAATTCGCGCGTCAACGATTTTGCATTCTGGCGCAACACCCGCGTGCGGACGGCCGAGCTGATCGGCCTGCGGCCGGTGGCGCTCCCGGCCACGAACAGCGCGCCGCAACCCGTTGCTTCGGAGATTCATCAGGAAGCCGGTTGAATTCATAAAAAGAGCCGCACTGCTGTTGTTCCACTCGCCGGGCATGCGTGAATCCTATCAATTACGGCGCTATTGACCCGTATGAACCCGACCCCTACACAGCGCGGAAGTGAGCGCGTAGCTCAGGTGGTAGAGCACGTGACTTTTAATCATGGGGTCGAGGGTTCGAGTCCCTCCGCGCTCACCATGCTGCTCTCATCATCATAGGTGCACCTTGCTGACTACAGTCTTTATGGTTGCCACAGCAGGTTCGTGACGCTTGGAAGATAAGAACTCTATTAGTTGTCAGGCCCGCTCCCACCTTCGCGATCTCCCTTACAAGGTGATCGAGCGTTCAGATGGACTGAAGCTGTATGTCGATCCCGGCGACCAGCGGGCAAAGCTGCTGATCGACCGGCGCGGCGACCTTAATCCGACGACGCTGTCGATGTGGCGTGAACTCTGCACGGCCGGGAATTGGACCCATGTCATCGACGTCGGAGCAAACTATGGCGAGATGACTGTGGAAGTCCCCGGCGCCCGTTATCTGGTGGTCGAACCCAATCCGCACTTATTGTCCTACCTTCGCGCGACGGTCGCTGACTCCGGACTCGATATCGAGGTTGTGAAAGCCGCGATTTCCGATCGCGCGGGCACGCTCACTCTGAACACTGATCGCACCTGGTCCGGATTGTCGACGGCGATGCCGTACCACCCCGAGTGGAAGGACCATACGATCGAGAGGATAGACGTTGCGTCGGTGACGCTGGCTTCGCTTGTCCATGAGCGGCTGAACGGGCCGCCGCGCCTGCTATGTAAAATTGATGTTGAAGGTTATGAGACCGCTGTGCTTCGTGGTCTTGAAAATGCTCTCCCCGATCTTTCGGACTTTGCAGCCTTGGTCGAACTGACGCACCTTTCGAGCAGCGACCTGGACTGGATGTTGTCGGTGTTCGAAATGTTGCTGCGTCGCCTCTCGTCCGGCCGACTGGAGAGCACAAGAGCGAAGACTGCGCAGGAACTAAAGGTCGCGCTCAGCTCCGGCGATTTTTACAAACAGGATGTTGTGCTTAAAAAGGCTCCCTACCGGGCGAATAGCTTCGGAGGAGCTGACCGACCAATAAGTTCCGCGCTCCCGAGAGGTGCTTGAACTGCACTGAACCGGAACTGCATCCGCTCACGCGAGTTGTCCTCATGCAAAAGGAGATTCCCATGAGTGTAGAAGGCAAGGCAAAGGAAGCTGCCGGTTTCGTGAAAGAAGAAATGAACGAACACGGCAAATCCTCTGAGAGCCAGAAGAAGGCTCAAGAAGGCCGCGATCTGCGTAACGAGGGCCGCGTTGAAGACGGCAAGGCGCCAAAGACCACCAAGCCCGGCACCGGCCATTAAGTTTTATCTGATTTTTTGAAACAGCCTCCGGCTAACGCTGGGGGCGGTTTTTCATTGAGGCAAAGTGGGGGCGGCCATCGGCCGTCAGGCTCCGATATCCGGCGCCTCTGGCGTCAGCGAAATAAGATGCAGCAATCCACCCGCAGCAAGCGGACCTTCCTCGACTACGCCGTCGCGGGCCATTTCCACCAAGTGGTTTGCCAATGCCGGCCGTGCGATCTCGGCATCGATCGTGGCGCGACCCGCAGCATAATAACGCTCCCAGGCGCGATCGAAAGCGCGCGCAAGCATCAAGCTCAACTCGGGGTCGGATGGATCAATCACTTGCGCACCAATAAAAGCCGGCCGGCAATAAAACCAAACGACTTTGATTACGGTACCGGCTTTGTCGCTGCATCAACAAGCAGCGATTGGGGCAAAAGTTCCTGATCTAAAGTGCCGTCAACGTCAGCAATACGGCGCTCCGAGCGCACAGTATCGCCGCCAGTTATATTCCCGGGTTCAGTTGCACGCGATACGCGGGAACGCATGCCGGGTCACGAAGCCATAACCGCAGTTGTCGCACGTCCACAGATAACTCACGACATCGTCAGCCAGAAAAGCCGAGGCCTCGGCGGCTACCATCGAATCGGCACAAACCCGGCAAGTCGGCAGATCGCTCCCGCGCGGTGCGGATCGGGTCGGGTTGGTCGACAGCGCGGCAGCACTTGCTGGCATCGAGACCTCCTTCGGGATCTGAGACAGTGAAGCAAACATACACTCGACTGTTTGACGATGTCGCAACACAAATGCGTTCCTTTTAGGGGTATTTGATTTTGCAATGCAGCGAGGCACAATGATGTGATTTGTGAGCATTTCGATCTAACGAAAATGAGAAGGAGAACGCATGTCTCAGCCGCCACGACGCCCACGAACATTGAACGATGCCCGAACCGAGGCGGAAGCTGCCTTCAAGGCGACCACAACCAAGGCGCCGGAAGCTCCGGCGAAAAAGCCCGCGCTACCGAATGTGAAGGAGTTGGTTTCGCTGCGGATCGATCAGGACGTGCTTGAGCATTTCCAGGAAGGCGGCCCCGGCTGGCAGGAGCGGCTCAACGACACCCTCCGAGAGGCCATCAAGAAATAGCTATCCCATCTTCGACACAGCAACGTCCGGCAAGGCCGCCGTCCGCTTGGGCACCCTTCAGGTTCAAAAGATTGCCAGCGAGAATCAAAAGTGCGCCGAGCACCGTGAACATGTCGAGTTGCTCCGCATAGAGCAGCCAGCCCGCCAAGGCAGACAATGGTACGCGCAGAAAATCCATCGGCACAACGACGGTGGCGTCCGCATGCAGCATCGCCCGCGCCATGCAGTAGTGCGAAAACGTGCCGCAGAACGCGATCACGACCATCCAGCCCCAGGCGTAAGCGGACGGCCACTGCCACAAATAGAGCGCGGGAAAGAAGCCGGCCGCGCCCTGGATCACGATCATCCAGAAGATGATCTTCACCGTGAATTCGGTGCGCGTCAGCGATTTCATCATCGCAACCGAAATTCCGAACCCGACGGCGGCGCCAAGCGCAATCAATTGTCCGGGATTGATTTCGCTAGTCCCGGGACGAACAATGACGGCGACGCCGACCAGTCCCAGCACGATCGCCACAATTTTCCACGCCGTCATGCGTTCGCCGAGAAAGCCTGCGGCGAGGATTGCTGTCCAGATCGGCATAGTGAATTCGATCGACACCACCTGCCCTATCGGAATCAGCGTCAGCGCGAAGAACCAGCCGAGCTGTGCCGCGTAGTGGATGAGGTTTCGTCCCGAGATACTGGAGCGGCCGCGAGGTCTTCATCGCCGCAAACCCTCCGCTGGCATGGATCAGCGGATACAGCATTAAGAAGCCGAGCACGCAGCGGATCTCCATGATCTCAAAGACATTGAGTTCGCGCGTCGTTTCGCGGCCGGCAACGGCGACGATTAGCATCAGCGTCAGCCAGCCCGACATCCAAAGCGCGGCTCTGAAATTGGAAGGCCTTCTATTCAGTGGTGTAGTTGGGTCTTGCATCATCATCTAAAGTTTTGGGGATGGTCCGTATCGGCGACCTCAGCCGGATTTGCAACGCGTGAATCTGTAGCTCTGCCTTGCGTGGTCTCATTTCCCAACTAAAGACACCGATGGTACTAAAGTGACGACCGGGCCGGTTTCCCTGCCCGTCCGCAAAACCATCCGGGAGGGTCTCGATGCAAACGCTGCAACCTGCGCAATGGACAAAACCTCGCGGCTTTACCCATGGCGTTGCGATGGATGGTCCGGGACGATGGGTCGTGCTTGCAGGCCAGACCGGCGGCGACGAGAAGGGGGAATACGCCAGCGATATGGCGAGCCAGATCGGCACCGCGCTGCGCAGGATAGTAATGCTGCTTGGCGAGGCCGGAGCCGGCCCGGAGCACATCGTTCGCCTGACCTGGTATCTGACGAGCCGCGCCGAGTATGAAGCCGCGGGCGCAGGGATCGGCGCCGCCTGGCGCGAGACGTTGGGTAAGAATTTTCCGCCCGCGACCCTGCTCTACATCTCCGGCCTGGTCGACGTGCGCGCTAAAGTCGAAATCGAGGTCACGGCTTTCGTGCCGTCGGCATAGCTATCTGCGACCGATACATTTGAAACCAGCAGGATTCACCTTATGACGCAACGAGCTACTTCGGCAGATTACGTAACGGCCTTCGCCACGGGATGGCCTGAAGGCCAACCCGAACTCATGGTTCTGTCACTGACGACCCACAAAGGCGTGCAGGACTTCGCATTCAGCAAGGAGCAGGCCTTGCTGGTCGCAAAGACAATGAAACAAACGGCCGACCATTTGGCAAAACCAAAGCCGAGAAGCTAGTACGCGCCAGCGCAATCAAGCCGAAAGTTCGGGCGCCAGCGTTGCGAACTGCTCGTCCTGCGCGGTGGCCGGCAGGCTGTTGTGAGCCTTGGCGTGATCGATGACTTGGGCGAGCAGCTTCTGCCCCAGCGGAGCCAGTGCGCGCTCCCATAGCTCACGCGCGGTCTCGCCCTTTTTGACGAAGCACCATTGCTGCGCAGCGATCGCGCCGGCATCCATTCGGTCAGCCAGATGGTAGATGGTGCCGCCGGCAATGGGATCGCCCTCCCTGATGGTCCACTCGACCGCGGCAATTCCGCGGTGCCGCGGCAGCAGCGAGGGATGGTAGCCTATGCCGCCAAGCTTCGCCGCAGCCAGCGCATCCTTGCTGATACGAGCGTGACTGTGTGCGGTCACGATGAGGTCAGTACCCACAGCAATTTCGGATGCGACCACGAGTTTCGGATTGGCCTGCACCTTGACGTCGATGCCGAGCGCGCGCGCCGCGGCGGCGAGCCGGTCTTCGCCGTCAGCAACCACTACCCTGACGATCTCGACGCCATGTTTGCGAAGCATGTCGAGTGTGGTCACGCCGAAGTGACGGGAGCCGACGAGCGTAATCCTCATGTGGTTCGTCCGTATTGATGAGCAGCCTGCTAGCGGCTGCAGAGTCCAACTCACGATTTAGTCAAATCATGGCGCCGCGTCGATAACGCGCCGGAACCAGTGGCACGCCATGGCGGTTGGCACCATGTTTTCCACAGGAGATGCACATGCTCAGAGTTTCAACGATCGCCGCGCTTGCACTATTTGCAGCGCTGAGTGCCCCCGTCAGCGCATCGGCTCAGGGAGCCGCTGCAGGAAGCCCGATCGGCACTCCCAACGCCGGGTCGGCCGGCGCTGGCACCACCGGAGTAAGCGGCGTGCCAGCCGGTCCCGGCAGCGTCGGCGGCACCAACAACTCGATCAACGATCCCAGCGGTATCGGCAATGCCTCAAAGGTTACGGCACCGCCGCCGCCGCGCACAACACAACCGGCCGCTGATCGACAACGACAATGATCACATCTCGATCACGCGCGGAACCTAAGGCCGCGGTGCGCCTTTATGTCGCGCCGGTGTCAAAAGGAGAAAAACCCGATGCGTAAACTACTGCTGCCGCTTGCGGCCGCCGTCCTGCTGTCCTCCGCCGCCCTTGCGCAGGATG
Organism: uncultured Alphaproteobacteria bacterium; assembly: GCA_963723625.1. GTDB lineage: Bacteria > Pseudomonadota > Alphaproteobacteria > Rhizobiales > Xanthobacteraceae > Bradyrhizobium. The sequence continues at coordinate 1,466,239 of CAVRRK010000005.1, read as the reverse complement.
CCACCAAAGGCCCAGCAACGACGGGCCCCGCCGCTCAGAGCGGCGACAATATGTCGAAAGGTGGCGACATGTCGAAATCTGGCGACATGTCTGACAAGATGAGCAAGAAGTCGAAGAAAATGAAAAAGAAGAAGAAGATGTAGATTTTTTCGAAATCAAATCGCCACCCTAACCGGTGGCGATTTTTTTTGCGTCACACCGCCAGCTCAATGTCGCCACGCGCCCAGCCCGCGCGGGTTTGTTCGCGAAACTGTTGAAAGGTACCGCCCAAAATGGCGGCGCGCATATCGCGCATCAAGCCCTGATAATAAGCGATATTGATTTCCGACAGCAGCATCGCCCCCAGCGTTTCACCGGACTTCGTGAGATGATGCAGATAGGCGCGCGAATAACTTCGCGCTGCAGGCCAAGAGCTTTCTGCATCGAGCGGCCGCGCATCGTCGGCGTGCCTCGCATTTTTCATGTTGATCTGACCATATCGCGTGAATGCCATGCCATGGCGTCCGTTGCGGGTGGGCAATACGCAATCGAACATGTCGATACCCCGCGCAACTGCTTCCAGTAGATCTTCGGGCGTGCCGACGCCCATCAGATAGCGCGGCCGGTCCCTCGGCAGGATTGGCGCGACTTCCTCGATCATCGCCAGCATGACCTGCTGCGGTTCGCCGACCGCTAGGCCACCGATTGCATATCCGTGAAAGCCGATGTCGATCAGGCCGCGGGCGCTGGCCCGGCGCAACTCCGGCACGTCACCGCCCTGTGCAATGCCGAACAGCATAGTGCCGGGAGGCGCGTCCTCGAACGCGCGCTTGCATCGCTCGGCCCAACGCAGCGAAAGCTGCATGGCGCGCTCGATGTCGCCGCGTTCCGCCGGCAGCCTGACGCACTCATCGAGCTGCATCGCGATGTCGGAGCCGAGCAGGCGTTGCACTTCGATTGCACGCTCTGGCGACAGTTCGATTTTCGCCCCGTCGATATGCGAGCGAAACGTCACCGCGCGTTCGCTGACCTTGCGCAGTTGCGCCAGCGACATCACCTGGAAGCCACCGGAATCCGTCAGCATCGGGCCGTTCCAGCCGGTGAATTTTTGCAGGCCGCCAAGCGACGCGATGCGCTCCGCACCCGGCCGCAACATCAGATGATAGGTGTTGCCCAGTACGATATCGGTGCCGGCGTCGCGGACGTCCCGCCAATGCATGCCCTTCATCGCGCCTGATGTGCCGACCGGCATGAAGGCCGGCGTTCGCACGACGCCATGAGGCGTCGTCAGTGCGCCGACACGCGCGTCGCCGTCGCTGCCAAGCAGTTCAAAATAATTCGGCAGGCTCATGATGTCTCGCTCTGGCGAAACAGCAGGCAGGCATCGCCATACGAATAAAACCGGTAGCCGCTCGCGATCGCGTGGGCATAGGCGCGCTTCATCGCATCGAGACCTGTGAATGCCGACACCAGCATGAACAGCGTCGAGCGCGGCAGATGAAAGTTGGTCAGGAGAATATCCACGGCGCGAAAGTGATAACCGGGCGTGATGAAGATTGAGGTGTCGCCCGCGAATGGCTGGATGACGCCGTCCTCGTCGGCCGCGCTCTCGAGCAAACGTAACGAGGTGGTGCCGACCGCGACGATGCGCCCGCCGTTCCCGCGCGCTTCGTTCAGCGCATCGAGCGGTTTCCCGGGAAATCGTGCCCCACTCGGAGTGCATCTTATGCGCAGCGGTATCCTCGGCCTTGACCGGAAGGAACGTTCCCGCGCCGACGTGCAGCGTCACCTTGTGCAGGCCGATGCCGGCGTCACGTAAGGCGGCTCCGAGCGCCGGAGTGAAATGCAAGCCAGCAGTCGGCGCGGCTACGGCGCCTTCGTTCGCCGCGAACATGGTCTGGTAATCGTCGGCGTCGCGCTGGTCGGGCGGTCGCTTTGAGGCAATGTACGGCGGCAGCGGCGGCGCCCCGAGATCGGTGATGGCTTGGTCGAGTGTCGGGCCATGAAACGAAAACGATAGCGTGATCTCGCCGTCGTCGCCTTTGGCCTCGACCTGCGCATCGAGATGGCCGAGCAGGCACACTCGCCCCTCATTGCCGAAACGAACGGTGTCGCCCTGCGAGAGTTTTTTGGCGGGTTTCACCAGAGCCTGCCAGCGCGAACCATCGAGCCGTTTGATCAGCGTCGCGTCGATTTTCGGTTCGGTCTCGCGGCCGATGCGGCGGCCGCTAAGCTGCGCTGAAATCACCTTGGTATCGTTGACGACAAGTTGGTCTCCCGGTTGCAGCAATTTTGGAAGATCGGCGACGCTACGATCCTCCAGCGCAGCGCTGGGCCGCACAACGAGCAGCCGCGCCGAATCGCGCGGGCTCGCCGGCCGCAGCGCGATGCTTTGGGAGGGCAGTTCAAAGTCGAAAAGATCGGTGCGCATGCAAAAGGCTGTACGCAATTTTTCTCGTCATTGCGAGGAGCGTAGCGAGGAAGCAATCCAGTTTTGCTTTGTAGCCCTGGATTGCTTCGCTTCGCTCGCAACGACGACTTTACGCAGCCGCATCCGCAGCCATGTGCGCCTTGACGATCTTGTCGGGATTTTTCACCGGCTCGCCGCGCTTGATCTTGTCGACGTTCTCCATGCCGGACGTGACCTTGCCCCACACCGTGTACTGGTTGTTTAGGAACGAGGCATCGTCGAAGCAGATAAAGAACTGGCTGTCGCCGGAATCGGGGCTCGACGAACGAGCCATCGATGTGGTGCCGCGCACATGCGGCTCCTTGTTGAATTCGGCCTTGAGTTTTTTGCCGGAGCCGCCGGTGCCGGTGCCCTGCGGGCAGCCGGTCTGCGCCATGAATCCGTCGATGACGCGATGGAACACGATGCCATCGTAAAAGCCTTCCCGCACCAGTTCCTTGATCCGTGCGACGTGGCCGGGCGCGAGATCCGGGCGCATTTCAATAGTGACGGGACCTTGGGTGGTTTCCAGAATCAAAGTGTTGTCGGTGTCAGCCATGCTCTCTTCTCTGCGGGTTGCGGTGGGAGTTTACGTGAAAAACGAAGGGCGATCGGGCGTCCGGCGATGGCGCCGCTCAGTCCTTCTGTAAATGGCATCGGCGTGCAGCGTTGCAATGTCTCCATGACAGCAATCCGGTACGCCAACCGATCATTATCGGAGGCCTGTTCAGTTTCGTAGGTGATTTTCGGATGGCCCAGAATGTTGCCGTCGCGGGTGAAACTCACCCGCACGGTAATGTCCATCGCGACGCTGGAGCGCCGCGGCGGCTTCCAGCATGTCTTCAGTCTTGCCACGACGTCCCGGATGGTATCGACCCGATCCGGCTCGGCTCCCGCTGATGAAAACCACGCCAGTGCAAGCGACGCCGCAAGGCTTATTGTCGCTGTCCGCCGCCACGCCATCGATCACTTGATGTCGGATGCGACCTGCACCTTCACCATCTTGTCGGGATCGGTCACCGCACCGCTCGCCGAGCCCGCCGGCGCCTTCTTGAGCTTGTCTACCACGTCCATGCCGGAGACGACTTCACCGACCACGGTGTACTTCCCGTTCAAGCCGGCATTCTCGGCCAGCATGATGAAGAACTGCGAATTGGCGGAATCCTCCGACGCGCTGCGCGCCATGCCGACAATGCCGCGCTTGAACGGCACGCTGGAAAATTCAGCCTTCAAATTCGGATACTTCGAACCGCCAGTGCCGTTGAAATTCTGGCCATCGCCGGTCTGCGCCATGAAGCCGTCCATCACCCGATGAAACGGTACGTTATTGTAATAGCCTTCGCGGGCGAGCTGTTTCATGCGCTCGGCATGCTTCGGCGCCAAATCGGTCCGCAGCTTGAACACGATGCGGCCCTTGGTGGTGTCGATCACGATGGCGTTTGCCTTGTCGAGGTTGGCGGGCAACGGTTGCGCGAGCGCGGGGGCCGCGCAGATCAGCGCGGCTATAACGGCTAGGACTCGGATCATGAGAACTCCAGATCAGAAGATGAAAGAGCATTAAGTCGCGCGTACCGCGCTAACCGGCGAATTTGGCCTTGAGGCCCACAGCGACGGATTGCGGCACGAATGCCGAGACGTCACCACCCATCGCTGCGATTTGGCGCACCAGTGTGGCGGTGATCGGGCGAACGGCCGCCGATGCCGGCACAAATACCGTATGGACGCCGGGCGCCATGGTCTCGTTCATGCCGGCAATCTGCATCTCGTAGTCGAGGTCGGTGCCATCGCGCAGTCCGCGAATCATGATGGTCGCCCCGCACTTCTGGGCTGCTGTGACTGTGAGGTTATCATAGGTGGTGCAGTCAAAGGCGCAGCCAGCGGCGGAAGCCAGCGGCGCGAAAACCGCCTCCACCATCGCCAGCCGTTCCTCCGTTGGAAACAGCGGTTTCTTGCCGGGATGGATGCCTATCGCAACAACCAGGCGATCGCAGAGCTGGACGGCGTGGCGCACCACGTCGACATGGCCATTGGTGACGGGATCGAACGAGCCGGGATAGAGCGCGATACGGGGCATAAACCCCGTCTACCCTGCCCCGGACGGCCCGGCAAGCCGCGCCCTCATCCCAGAATCAGGCGCCCCAGCAGGTTTTTTTTACGCGACTTTGAACCGTTTCGGGGGTCAGCGCGTCTCCTATGCAAGCCGACAATGTTTCGTCCCGTGGGCGGCGACGAAACAAATCTGCGGCGGGACGAAACCATTTTCGGCTTGGTGTGAAGACTGCCTGAAACCGGCGCTGGGTAGTCATTAACCAACGAAACGACGAACGGGCCACAAGGCCCAATGACAGGGGACCGTCATGATCAAAGCTCTTTCAGCCATTTCGATCGCTGCCTTCATGGCAGCCGCGCTTACCATTCTTCCCGGATTTGCTCCGCAGGTTGAAGCCGGCGTACCGACGGCGCTCGCCAAGGCCGACCGGCTCGATATTCACCCGGTGGGCAAGGATTGCTCCCAGCAGGCATGGCCGAATTTCGAGGCGTCCTGCTTGCGCGTCGCCGGCACCAAGACCGCGATCCGTGAAGTTCGCCTGGTGACCGCCAACCGCATGCAGTAAGGCGCGACCAACTCCACTGTTGAGGACGGACGAAGCTCCGAATGCACCTTTGCAGTGACCCAAACGGAGGCTCGGCCAACAGGCCTAGCCTCCGTTTCCGTTTTCGCCCTCTTCGCCGATGTGCTCGACGGACACGACGTGTTCGTCCTCAGCCGTGTCGAATATGATCACGCCACGCGTCTTGCGGCCCTTGATCCCGACATCGGACACACCGCAGCGGATGAGCTGGCCGCCGTCGGTGACCAGCATCAGTTGATCGAACTCGTCCACTGGGAATGACGCCACCAGCCGGCCGATTTTCGCACGGATGCTGCCGTCCTTCTCGCGATTGTCCATCGCGACGATGCCCTTACCGCCCCGCCCCGTCGTGCGGTATTCGTAGGACGACGTCCGCTTGCCGTAACCGCGGTCGGACACGGTGAGAACGAACTGCTCGGCCGCGGACATCTCCACATAGCGCTGCTCGCCCAGTTCGATCGCACCCGAGGTCTCCTCGATTTCAGGCTCGGCATCAACCGCCTCTTCTGCATCCGCATTGCCGCTCCGGCGCACGGCATTTGCCTTTTTGAGATAGGCCGTGCGTTCGTCGGACGTTGCGTCGACGTGCTGCAAAATCGAAAGCGAAATAAGGCGATCGCCCTCGCCGAGGTTGATTCCGCGCACACCCATCGAGGAACGGCCCTGGAATACCCTGACGTCGTCCACCGCAAATCTGATGCATTGGCCATCGGCAGACGTCAGCAGTACGTCGTCCTTTTCGCTGGCGATCTGCACGTCGACGATGGCCTCGCCGTCGTCCAGCTTCATGGCGATGATGCCGGAGCGACGCACGTCCGCGAAGTCGGATAGCTTGTTGCGGCGAACATTGCCGCCTGTGGTCGCGAACATCACGTCGAGCGCAGACCAGGAGGATTCATCCTCCGGCAGCGGCATGATGGTGGTGATGCGTTCGCCCTGCTCCAGCGGCAATATGTTGATCAACGCCTTGCCGCGGCCGTTCGGCGGCGCCACCGGCAGACGCCAGACCTTTTCCTTGTAGACCTGGCCGCGCGACGAGAAGAACAGCACCGGCGTGTGCGTCGAAGCCACGAACAGCCTGGAGACGAAATCTTCTTCCCGCGTCGCCATGCCCGAGCGGCCCTTGCCGCCGCGCTTCTGCGCGCGATAGGTCGACAGCGGCACGCGCTTAACGTAGCCGGCGTGCGAAACCGTCACCACCATGTCTTCGCGCTGGATGAGGTCCTCGTCCTCAACCTCGCCTTCATGCTCGATGATCACGGTTTTGCGCGGCGTGGCGAATTCCGATTTCACCGCTGATAGTTCGGTCTTGATGATGGTCTGAACCCGGGCGCGCGAACGCAGGATGTCGAGATAGTCGGCGATCTCCAACGCGAGCTTGTCGAGCTCTTCGGAAATTTCCTCGCGCCCGAGCGCGGTCAGCCGTGCCAAGCGCAGGTCGAGGATGGCTTTCGCCTGCTCCATCGACAGCCGCGCGGTGCCGTCCTCAGCGAGGCGGTGGCGGGGATCGTCGATCAGCGTGATCATGGCCGCGACATCCTTGGCCGGCCAATCGCGCGACATCAGGATTTCGCGCGCGCTATTGGGATCGGGCGAGGTGCGGATAACGCGGATGATCTCGTCGATATTGGCGACCGCGATTGCAAGGCCCACCAGGATGTGGGCGCGGTCGCGGGCCTTGTTGAGCAGGAACTTGGTACGGCGCGTGACCACCTGTTCGCGGAAGGCGATGAACAGCGTCAGCAAGTCTTTCAGGTTCATCACCTGCGGACGCCCAGCGTCGAGCGCTACCACGTTGGCGCCGAAGTTGGTCTGCAGCGGCGTGAACCGGTAGAGCTGATTGAGCACGACCTCGGGCACGGCGTCGCGCTTGAGCTCGATGACGACGCGGAAACCATCGCGGTCGGATTCATCGCGCAGATCGGAAATGCCCTCGATCTTCTTGTCGCGCACCAGCTCGGCGATGCGCTCGACCATGGTCGCCTTGTTCACCTGATAGGGAATTTCGGAGATGATGATCGCTTCGCGGTCCTTGCGAGCCGGCTCGATGGAGACTTTGCCACGCATCACGATCGACCCGCGGCCGAGATGATAAGCCGAGCGGATGCCCTGACGTCCCAGGATGATTCCGCCGGTGGGGAAATCCGGGCCGGGGACGATGTTGATGAGATCGTCAATGCCGAGTGCGGGATCGTCGATCAGCGCGATGCAGGCATCAATCACTTCGCCGAGATTGTGCGGCGGGATGTTGGTCGCCATGCCCACGGCGATGCCGCCGGCGCCGTTGACCAGCAGATTCGGGAAACTTGGCCGGAAGAACGCGCGGCTCGCGTTCGGAATTGTCATAGTTCGGCTGGAAGTCGACGGTGTCTTTATCGATGTCGTCGATCAGCGAATGCGCGATCTTGGTCAGCCGCGATTTGGTGTAGCGCATCGCGGCTGCCATATCGCCGTCGACCGATCCGAAATTACCTTGCCCATCAATCAGCGGCACGCGCATGGAAAAATCCTGCGCCATTCGCACCATCGCGTCGTACACCGACTGATCGCCGTGCGGATGATACTTGCCAATCACGTCGCCGACGGTGCGCGCCGACTTGCGATAAGGCTTGTTCCATTCAAAGCCGTTCTCGTACATCGCATAGAGGATGCGGCGATGAACCGGCTTCAATCCGTCACGCGCATCCGGCAACGCGCGCGCCACGATCACGCTCATGGCGTAATCGAGGTAGGAGCGTTTCATCTCGTCGAGGATGGATACGGGTCTGATATCCGAAGGAGCCGGCGGCTCCCCGGAGTTGTTATCTTCAGTGTCGGACAAGGCTGATTCCGGTCAGGTTTTACTCAGGAATCATATAGCGTATGAGGGGTCGAAAAACCACCCTTCGTGCGCCGAAAACGCCCGTTTTTCCTGCTGTTTTCCCAGATACTTACAATCCCGGCGGGACGCCGCAGTGAGGCAAGAATCGGCTGTCGTTGATGAAGCGCAAATGGTCCGCATTGCAAGGCGGTGCCCGATTGGATCCGCCCTGCAACGCGCGTGACTCAGAACGGAATATCGTCGTCCATGTCAGCGCTGCGGCCACCGGCTGCTACCGCACGGCGCGGCGCGCCGGAGGGACCGCCGGACCCGAAATCGCCACCCGCCATCGTCCGATCCGAAATTGCCGCCGCCGCCAGTGTTGCGGCCATCGAGCATCGTCAGCGTCGAGTTGAAATTCTGCAGCACGACTTCCGTTGAGTATTTTTCCACGCCGGCCTGGTCGGTCCATTTGCGGGTCTGCAAGCTCCCCTCGATGTAAACCTTGGCGCCCTTCTTGAGATACTGCTCGGCGATCTTGCAAAGGCCTTCGCTGAAAATCACCACGCGATGCCACTCGGTCTTTTCCTTGCGCTCGCCGGTATTCTTGTCGCGCCACGTGTCGGACGTAGCGATCCGAAGGTTGGCGATCGGTCGTCCGTCCTGCGTCCGCTTGATTTCCGGATCGGCTCCGAGATTGCCGATCAGAATAACCTTGTTCACGCTACCCGCCATCACCGCTCTCCACTCTAAGTACCGAACTATCTCGTGCTGATTGCTGCCGACATTCCCGGACGAGCCTCGACCCGTATCGGCCCGGTTAAACCGAGCCTATACACTCGCTCAACCGCTGAGACGCCCGATCCCTCGTTATCCACATGATCGGCCCGATTATGTTCCACTTTTGTTCTTTTGGAAAGGGCAAAATGGGCGTTTCATCTTTTGACCATTTCCCCCGACGGACGTGACATCTCTGCCAGCTGCGATAGTTAACCACGAACCTTTTCAAGTCATTGAAAACACTTGCGATTTTCTAAATCTCACTTTGCTCGTAAGTGTTGCATTTCGGAGACGGCATTCCGCGCTGAGTCCGGCTACATTACAGCCACAGCCAGGGGTGGCTGGGCGCTTGTTTGATTGAAAAATAAAAGCTTCGAACGAAACGAAGCGGGCGACATCGGAGATGTTGATGAAGAAGTTTTTGGCGGGCGTGATCGGCCTTGCTGCCTGGGGACTGGCAGCACCGGCGAGCGCCGCCGACGTGGCAGCTCATCCTTACGCGCCCGTGTATTCCTATATTCCCGCGCTTTACGATTGGAGCGGCTTCTACGTCGGCGCCAACGGCGGTTACGGTAGCAATCACAGCTGCAGAGATTCTGCCGATACATTGACGGGCGCGTTTCTGGCGCACGAAGGTTGCAACAATTCGACTGGTGGCGTTGCCGGCGCGCAGATCGGTTATCGCTGGCAGGCCGCCTCCTGGGTGTTCGGTCTGGACGCGCAAGGCGACTGGGCGGGTATTCGCGGCTCCAATGTTAATCCCAATGCGCCGGCTACAACGAACCGCTCGCGGATCGACTCGTTGGGATTGTTCACCGCGCAAATTGGCTATGCCTGGAATAACGCTCTGCTTTATGTAAAGGGCGGCGGCGCCGTAGCCGATGCACGCTACGATGTCTTCACGACTGTGGGGAACGTCCCGTTCTCGACAGCGGCTTTCGATCAGGGCAGTTGGGGCGGCGTCGCCGGCGTCGGCATGGAATACGGCTTTGCCACCAACTGGTCGGCTGCGGTCGAATACAATCATCTGTTCCTGCCCGACCACCTGACGGGTTTCAACACCGTCCCTCCTCCGGGTGTCCTGGCGTCAACCGAGCGCGTTCGCGCCAGCACCGACCTCGTCACTGTTCGCGTGAACTATCGCTGGGGCGGCCCGGTGATCGGGAAGTATTGATATCAGCCTGAATTGTTCGGAAAGGCCGGCTTGCGCGGGCCTTTTTGCTGTGTGACGGCGCACCGGTGGCGCGATTCGCGATTCCCGGCCATCCGCTGCAACAAACCGTTGATGGCTTGGACGCGGCACTGGAAATCAGCCCGCGTTCTTCCTACGTTCCCAACCACACCCATTGGCGTCTGATCCCGGCTTCCGGCGATGCGCGCCCGAACGCGGCGCGTTGCGCTGGGAATGCCGATATGGACGAAATCATCAGGGCGAAGCGTCAGCAGGCCGCGGCGTTGGCACAGCGCGCGATCACGATTCGCGGCGCGCGCGAGCACAATCTCAAGAACGTCGATCTGGAGATTCCGCGCGACAAGCTTGTGGTGTTCACCGGGCTGTCCGGCTCCGGGAAATCCTCGCTGGCATTCGACACCATCTATGCCGAGGGACAGCGGCGCTACGTCGAGTTGCTGTCGGCCTATGCCCGGCAATTTCTGGAGATGATGCAGAAGCCCGACGTCGACCAGATCGACGGCCTGTCGCCCGCGATCTCCATCGAGCAGAAAACCACCTCGAAGAATCCGCGCTCGACGGTCGGCACCGTCACCGAGATCTACGACTACATGCGGCTGTTGTGGGCGCGCGTCGGCGTGCCCTACTCGCCCGCGACGGGTCTGCCGATCGAAAGCCAGATCGTCTCGCAGATGGTCGATCGCGTGCTGGCGCTGCCGCGAGGGCACGCGGCTGTATCTGCTGGCGCCTGTCGTGCGCGGACGCAAAGGCGAATACCGCAAGGAGCTCGCGGAGTATCTCAAGAAGGGATTTCAGCGCGTCAAGATCGACGGCACTTTTCACGAGCTCGCGGAAGCGCCGGTGCTCGACAAGAAATTCCCGCATGACATCGACGTGGTCGTCGATCGCATCGTGGTGCGCGCCGACATCGGCCAGCGGCTGGCGGAAAGTTTCGAGACCGCGCTGAAGCTCGCCGAGGGCCTCGCGGTGATCGAATATGCCGATGCGCCTTCTTCCACCTCCCCCCTTGAGGGGGAGGTCGGCGCAAAGCGCCGGGAGGGGGGTAAATCTCGTGCCTCACAGCTACCCCCCTCCCCAACCCTCCCCCTCAAGGGGGGAGGGAGCAAGCTAACGCCGAGACTGCGGCGCTTCCTGCCTCAAAAAAAGCCGCCAAAATTCACGACAAATCCGGCCCCGAGCGCATCCTGTTCTCGGAGAAATTCGCCTGCCCGGTGTCCGGCTTCACCATTCCCGAAATCGAGCCGCGACTGTTTTCGTTCAACAATCCCTACGGCGCATGCCCGGCCTGCGGCGGCTTGGGGGTCGAGCAGCACATCGACGAAGAGCTTGTTATTCCCGACAAGGAATTGACGCTGCGCAAGTGGCGCGATCGCGCCATGGGCGAAATCGTCGTCGCCCTATTACATCCAGACGCTGACGGCGCTCGGCAAGTTCTACAAGTTCACGCTGGACACCAAGTGGAAGGATCTGCCGAAGAAAACGCAGGCCGCGCTGCTGCACGGCTCCGGCGACGACGAGATCAAATTCTCCTACGAAGACGGCGTGCGCTCCTACGACACCAAGAAGCCGTTCGAAGGCGTCGTCACCAACATCGACCGCCGCTTCCGCGAGACCGAGAGCGAGTGGGCGCGCGAAGAACTCGGCAAATATTTTTCCGATGTCCCCTGCGAAGCCTGCCACGGCTATCGCCTCAAGCCGGAAGCGCTGTGCGTCAAGATCGGCGGCAAGCACATCGGCGAGATCAGCGAACTGTCGGTGCGCCGCGCCGGCGAATGGTTCGAGACCGTGCCAGCAGCGCTCAACGCGCAGCAGAACGAGATCGCGGTGCGCGTGCTGAAGGAAATCCGCGAGCGGCTATCGTTCCTGCTCGATGTCGGCCTGAACTACCTGACGCTGGCGCGCGCCTCCGGCACGCTCTCCGGCGGCGAGAGCCAGCGCATCCGCCTCGCCAGCCAGATCGGCTCGGGTCTGACCGGCGTGCTCTACGTGCTGGACGAGCCTTCCATCGGCCTGCACCAGCGCGACAACGCGCGCCTCCTGGAAACGCTGAAGCGGCTGCGCGATCTCGGCAATACCGTGATCGTGGTCGAGCATGACGAGGACGCCATTCGCCTCGCCGATTACGTCGTCGATGTCGGCCCCGGCGCCGGCACGCATGGCGGCCACATCGTGGCGCAGGGCACGCCCGCGGACGTGATGAACAATCCGAAATCGCTGACGGGAAAATATCTCACCGGCGAGATGTCGGTGGAGATTCCGGAGCGGCGGCCGCCGAACCATCGCCGCACCATCAAGGTGATCAACGCGCGCGGCAACAATCTGAAAAACGTCTCGGCGGAAATTCCGCTGGGCCTGTTCACCTGCGTCACCGGCGTCTCCGGCGGCGGCAAGTCGACGCTGCTGATCGACACGCTCTACAAGGCCATCGCGCGCAAGCTCAACAACGCCAGCGAAGGCGCCGCGCCGCACGACCGCATCGAGGGCCTCGAGCATATCGACAAGATCATCGACATCGACCAGTCGCCGATCGGCCGCACGCCGCGCTCCAATCCCGCGACCTACACCGGCGCGTTCACGCCGATCCGCGAATGGTTCGCCGGCCTGCCGGAGTCCAAGGCGCGCGGCTACGAGCCCGGGCGGTTTTCGTTCAACGTCAAGGGCGGCCGCTGCGAGGCCTGCCAGGGCGACGGCGTCATCAAGATCGAGATGCACTTTTTGCCGGATGTCTACGTCACCTGCAATGCGTGCCGCGGCAAGCGCTACAACCGCGAGACGCTGGAGGTGCTGTTCAAGGGCAAGTCGATCGCCGACGTGCTCGACATGACCGTCGAGGAAGCCGCCGAGTTCTTCAAGGCGGTGCCGCGCGTGCGCGAGACCTTCAAGACGCTGCACCGCGTCGGCCTCGACTACATCCATGTCGGCCAGCAGGCCACCACGCTGTCGGGCGGCGAGGCGCAGCGCGTCAAGCTGGCGAAGGAGTTGTCGAAGCGCGCCACCGGCCGCACGCTCTACATCCTGGACGAGCCGACCACCGGGCTGCATTTCCACGACGTCGCGAAACTGCTGGAGGTGCTGCACGAGCTGGTGGCGCAGGGCAACACGGTGGTCGTGATCGAGCACAACCTCGAAGTCATCAAGACGGCGGACTGGGTGATCGACCTCGGCCCCGAAGGCGGCGACGGCGGCGGCGAGATCGTCGCCTGGGGTCCGCCGGAAGATATCGTCAAGGCGCCGCGCAGCTACACGGGGAAATTTCTGGCGCCGGTGCTGGCGAAGGCGGGCGGGCAAGCGGAAGCGGAGCGGGAGTGCGAGCGAGGCGGCGGAGTAGCGGACGTGCGGTCACACATCTAAGCGACCCTCTCACCGCCGTCATGGCCGGGCTCGACCCGGCCATCCACGTCTTATCTATGTTGCCGAAGGCGCTGTAGCCGAAATGCGAACTACGTTATCGCATTCATGCTCACGATCGAAACCGAGTGCGAAACAGACGGCCGCTGGCTCGCGGAAGTGCCCGCCTTGCCCGGCGTAATGAGCTATGGCGACACGAATGAACAGGCGCGCGCCAAAGTCACCGCGCTTGCGCTGCGTATCGTCGCCGAGCGCATCGAAAATGGCGAGCCGCTGCCAAAAGAACTTTCGGGTATGTTCGCTCAGGCATGAGCCGCTGGCCATCCGCAAAAGCAAACCGTGTACTGTCCACACTCTTGCGGATTGGCTGGAGCATTAAACGGCAAAGCGGGTCTCACCGCACCCTGCAACGTTTGGGTTGGCCAGACTTTGTGTTTGCATTTCACGACCGCGATGAGATCGGCCCGCGTATGCTCGCGCGCATTGCGAAGCATACTGGATTGAAGGAAGATGATCTTTAGGTCCGCTATCCTTGAGTGACGTCGAGGACCCGCGAAGGCTCCATGTAGAATTTTCTTCAAGCTTGGCCGGTCCCCGGTGTCCTCATGATCGCTACGCCATACAGGTTTGAAGCGAGATCATCTCGCCAAAAGAATTTCAAAAGTTTGGACAGTTTGCTGTCCGATGGTCGCAGCATCGAACACACCATCGCCAACTGCCTCAGAGTGATGCTCAATTTTGATCCCAAGCAAGCCTCGGTGATGATTTGTCCGCTTTCGCTACACCAGTTGTCGCGCATTAGCGAACGCATCAAGCTCGTTCCGTTAGCTTTGGAAGATCATAGAAAACCCGCTTGCATTCTGCAACTCGCTCCGGCGCGACAACTGCCACCTCCTACCTTATCACCTCTTTCTTGTGTAAGCTCCTTATCAAACCTTGCATCTCTCGGCGCATTGCATTGAAATCTTACTCCTGACTATATTCCTATTCCCTGCTACACCCTCCCGTCCTGCTCGACGGGGGGCGCCAGCTAGAGGCGTCTTTTGGCGGAGCAGGACCGGCGTCCGCGGCTTGTGCCTCGCAAGCATAAGTCCCGGGCGATGGGGAGCACCGCCGTCTTGGTTATTCTTGGGCACTACGACCCCCCGCTAGGAGCTCGCTGACGTAAGGACGACGCTTGTCGTCCGAGGGCGGCTCGCTGTCAGCCGGTTGTCGGGCGCCTTTCATCCCTGTGGGGTGGGGCGTCACGGACCGGAACGGGCACGGGCGGCAGCCTGACGAAAGCGCGGCCCCCATCGTCAAACACGCCGGACGGCGCGCCGAAGGCGCCGCAGTCTCGTAAGAGGCTGCGCTAGACGACAACTTCCGCGCCGACACTGGCGCGCCGTCGCCCCCTCGTGTCTGCGAGGGTATTTGTTCGCCGCTTGCGCACGCATCGTGCGGCGAGTGCGCGGACGCGCTTCCGCATTCGCAATTCCATTCATTGCAGTAGGATTTGACCAATGAACACATCCGGCCAGCGGCATCTGCCACTCGCCGACGACGATCTCGAAGCCCGCGAGATCTGACGCATCCGCGCTAGGATTCTGGACGGCATCGAGGAGACGCTGCGATGAATTGGCGTGCTCGGACCGGCTGCGCGCCGCCGCGCCGAACGCGCAGCACTCGCGCATTACGCCGCCCTGCTCTGCCGGCGCGCATGTTGCCGCCGCAGCGAGCGCTGCAATGGCGCGAGCCGTGTGCGGTGTCTATGCGCGACGACGTCGCACTCGCAATCGTCATCGCCGCGCAGGCGGCGATCCAGTATCGCAGAGAGCTCGCTTTCACGGCCTCATACGTCAC
The DNA here is from genome assembly GCA_963723625.1 of uncultured Alphaproteobacteria bacterium. Lineage (GTDB taxonomy): Bacteria > Pseudomonadota > Alphaproteobacteria > Rhizobiales > Xanthobacteraceae > Bradyrhizobium. Next base: position 1,451,216 of record CAVRRK010000005.1, on the reverse strand, counting down.
GGCGTACTGGATACCCGCTATCGCGGCTATGACGGCTTGCAGATGGCAGCGTTGATCGCCACGCCCAGCCGCTGCATAAGGTGAGAACGATGCCGACAAAAAAGAAAATCATCACCGTCAACGACAAGATGCAGCGCGGCTACCGCTATGAGCGCGTCGCTGCGGTCGGGCGTTCGTTCGATCCCGAATTTCAGCCGCAGCTCACGCCGGCGCAGATGCTTTCGCTCGGCATCTTCTGCGGCAAGTACATGACCGACTGCCGCCGCGAATTTCCCGAGAGCTGGTTTGCGCGCGCCAAACTCGCTGCGGCTAAGCCCGACTGCTCACTGAATTTCTTCGGCGTGAGAGCCAGCCAGCCGCTGGCGGAATGGCGGCGCAAGGGCTGGCTGCACGAAGACGATCCGCGCGGCTGGTTTCAATGGTACTGCCGCTACTATATGGGCCGCCGCATGCCGGACGAGGATCGCCGCCAGATCGGACGCTGGAAGGCGATCCGCCGCCACATCGGCCAGATCACCAAGAACTGCGAGCCGGGCGACCTCACCTGCCGCAAGCGCCAGCGCCAGGCGCTGCTGCACTGGGCCTATGACAGCCGGAAGATATGATGCCGACGCGCGCGGATATCTCGCAAAGCGATCACCGCACGCCGGTGCCGCCGCAGCGCTGGCACTTCACCACCCTGTCGCCCTTCTTCAGCAAGCCCTTGCCTTCGCAATTCTTGCACTTCTGCTTCTTCTTGATGTTCGGGCCTTTTTCATTGGCCATCGCGTTTCCTCCATCCGCCGAGCTTCCGCGTCATCCTAACATCCTTCGCGGCAATCCCAGCGTTTCGTCAACGCGAGCGTGATCGGCCGAACCGTTGACGGCGGCCAACACAGGCCTATGCTTCCCGGGCCATGAAACGGCAGCTCATGGGTTGGGGGTTGTTCGCTCCGGACATTTGTCGGGGCCGGGCGATGCGCGACCATGGTTGCCGGCCGATCTATGCCGAATTGCTCCGCTGCGGCTTCGTCGAGACCCGATGGCAACTGATTTATGACGGTCAGATCGGCGGTCTCGTCTGCCCCCATAACAACGGCTTGAACGAGATTCACATCCGGTTCTACGCCGACCGAATCTTCGCCGAACTCGAACTCTCGCGCGCGAGCCCGTTCCATTTCCTGTTTCCGCTGTTCAACGCCAACGGTTACGTCATCGATCTCCTGCGCGGCAGGCTTCCCGACGCTATGCTGGCGCTGTTGGCCGAGCGCACCTCGCAAAATCTGCGCGACGAGGAAGCGGCGCGGCGGATCTGGCGGCACCGCGAGCAGCAAGACCCCTACGCGCAGATCATTGCGGACGGTCATCCCGTCGCCGGCGCGCCCGCCGCGTGGTTGCATCGCCGATTCGGCTGGCGGCCGATGCTCGGCCTGGTTTCGGTCGCGATCGCTGCCTCCATCTATCTGGTCCACGGTGCACCGCGGCTGGCATGCGCATGGCTGCTGTTCGCGCTGCTGTCGATGCGGTATATGCCGACCACCGGGCGGCCTGACGGCGCGAACCATCAGGCGCGCTGAGGGTTGCATAACCAGAGCCGCATTCAGCGGCAGCCCCAGCCGAATGAATGAACGCCATGTCCTCCACTCCCACGCTTGCCGTCCGCGATAACAAAGCCCTCTCCCGCTTCGAACTCGATGTCGAAGGCGGCGTGGCGTTTGCGAATTACCGGCTGGCGCCTTCGGCCGTGATCATTACGCATACGGAGACGCCGCGGGCGTTGCGCGGGCGCGGCATCGCCTCGGAGCTGGTCAAGGGCGCGCTCGAACTGATCCGCGCCGACGGCATGAAGGTCGTCGCCGGCTGTGGCTTCGTGGTGGACTATTTGCGCCAGCATCCGGAGTTCAGGGATCTAGCGGGGTGATGCTTCGCCTCACACGATCCGGATCGACATGTCCGGCAGGCCGTCCAGCTTGCACAAGAGCACGTCGCCCTTGACGACGGGGCCGACGTTCTCCGGCGTCCCGGAATAGATGATGTCGCCGGCCTTCAGCTCGAAGGCCTCCGACAGTTTTGCGATCTGCTCGGCGACGCTCCAGATCATCTTGTCCAGGTCGGAGTTTTGGCGCACCGTGCCGTTCACCGCGAGCGAGATCGCGCCCTTGGTGAAATGCCCGGTCTTGGCGGCGGGATGAATCGGGCCGAGCACCGCGGCGTGGTCAAAGCTCTTGCCGATTTCCCACGGCTTCTTCATCGCAGCCATCTCATTCTGCAAATCGCGCCGTGTCATGTCGAGCCCGAGCGCGTAGCCGTAGACATGCTCAAGCGCCTGCTCCGGGGCGATGTTGCTGCCGCCGGATTTCAGTGCCGCCACCAGTTCGACCTCGTGGTGATAATTCTTGGTCAGCGACGGATAGGGATGATCCGCGACCGCGCCCTCTGCGACATTCTGGATCGCATCGGTCGGCTTCTGAAAGAAGAACGGCGGCTCGCGGGTGGGGTCGGAGCCCCGCTCGATCGCATGCGCCGCGTAGTTGCGGCCGATGCAGTAGATGCGGCGCACCGGAAACATTTCGGCTCTCGCCGGCGATCGGGATCATGATCGCGGGAAGCGTAAAAATGGTTTTCGGCGCCGTCTGCGCGGAAGCAGCCGTGCTCTGGGCTCCCGCGCCCGCCAAAGCCACCGCTCCGGTGGCGAGCAATGTCCTGCGATCGATGCTGTTCATGGTTTCTCCAAACGCTCTTTGTTGTTGCTGAAACAAAAAGGCCCACTGCGAAGTGGGCCTTCAGTGTCGATGTCGGATCGAGATCAGTGCTTCATGTCTGCCGGCAGCACGCCGCCATTGGCGGCCATTTTGCTCATCACCTGTTTATGCAGCCAGATGTTCATGGTCGCGGAATTGTTGGTGTCGCCGGTGTAGCCCAGCTCTTTCGCCAGTTCCTTGCGTGCCGTGAGGCTGGAATCGATATCGAGCGCCTTCATCAAATCGACGATCGAGGTGCGCCACTCCAGTTTCTCGCCCTTCTTGGCGACGGCCTTGTCGAGGATCGGCGCGACATCGACGCTCTTTGCAGCGGTCGACGATGCCGAGCCGGAAGTGCCGCTTGCGCCCGCGGCAGAAGATGCCGAACCGCCCGCGCCGCCTGTGCCGGATGGCGTACCCGGCGTCGCAGCGTCTGCGTGGGTACCGAAGATCGCGCCCATGATTTTTCCGAAAATGCTCATTGATATGGCTCCCTGAAACTCTGATTGGCGAACTGAAGATCATCGCGCGACGTGCTTGATGCGGTCGAACCGTGTCATCTCCAAGGCGCGAATTCCAGCATCGATTCCGGAAGCGGTTTGCGACGGCCGCCGATCGTGCCGACTGGCCCCCCGCTCTCACTCACCTAAGCGTGAGCGACATCTCCGCGGATCAGGAGTAGCATCAGTCCCGTTGGCGACCTGGCTCGCTCCCGTTTCCTATGCTTCGCGTCCGGTCGCGTTCGTTTCTGCAAGCGGCAACGCGCCTTTTCCGCGCAAGGATGTGCCGCAGCGACAAGGGAGACATGACGATGGCCGCTTCATTTCCCGGCAATGTCACGCCGCTCATTCAATCCGGGCCCGATATCGCGACGCCACCTGTGATCCGGTCCATCGGCCTTGCCGACCTGCAGGACGCACTGCGGCTCGGCTGGGAAGACTTCAAGGCCGTGCCCAGCCACGCCATCATGCTCTGCGCGATTTACCCGGTGCTCGGACTGCTGCTGGCGCGCACCGTGCTCGGCTACTCCGTGTTGCCGCTGCTGTTTCCGCTTGCCGCGGGCTTTGCCCTGCTTGGCCCCTTCGCGGCGCTCGGGCTGTATGAACTAAGCCGCCGCCGCGAAAGCGGTGAGGACGCCTCCGCATGGCACGCAACCGAGGTGCTGCGCTCGCCATCGTTCGGCGCCATGCTCGGGCTGGGCTCGCTGCTGCTGGCGTTGTTCGTGACCTGGATCGCGACCGCGCAGGCGATTTACGTGGCGACGTTCGGCTATGAAGCCGCGGCAGGAATGCCCGATTTCGCGCGCCGGGTTTTGACGACCCCGCAGGGTTGGTCGCTGATCGCGGTCGGCTGCGGCGTCGGTTTCCTGTTCGCCGTCGTATCCCTGTGCATCAGCGTCGTGTCCTTTCCGCTGATGCTCGACCGCCATGCCGGCGTTGGCGATGCCGTCGCGACGTCGCTGCAAGCCGTTGCGCAAAATCCAGTGCCGATGGCGGCATGGGGATTGATCGTCGCGGCGCTGCTGGTGCTGGGCTCGCTGCCGTTCTTCCTCGGGCTGGCGATTGTCGTCCCGCTGCTCGGCCACGCCACCTGGCATCTCTACCGCAAGGTGATCGAGCCGGACCCCAATGCGCGCCCACATATCCCCCCTCCGCGCGAACGGCGCTCGGCGGTGGATTTTCCCGCCAATCTTTTCCCTTGGGGACGCCGGGATAATTGATCGCGGCGTGATAAGACTTGGCACGAAATTGAGCCGCCGAAATCTTGTTTTGGCCGCGTTCCCAAGACAGGTATCCCGGCAGTTTTCCCAGGACACTCTTCGTGGCCGCCGGTCTCTCCAATCGCGAATCGATTAAAATGACTGCACCGACGCTTCCGCGTTTTCTCAGCCGAGCCATCCTGGCAAGTGTTGTATTGCTTACTCCAGTTGTTTCGGCACAGGCAGCGACCTGCGGCACCGGCAGTTTCGATGCCTGGCTCGAGCGAATTCAAAACCGAAGCTGCCGCCAAAGGCATCGCGCCGCAGGCTATCGCCGCCGGTCTCAACGGAGTCACGCTGGACCAGAGCGTATTGTCGCGAGATCGCGGGCAACAGGTTTTCCAGCAAAGTTTTGAGCAATTCTCCGGGCGCATGGTGCCGCCCCGCCTCACCCGCGGCTCCAACATGATGAAGCAATACGGCTCCGCACTTTCCGCATCGAACAGCGCTACGGCGTGCCGGGCGCGGTGCTCGTCGCGATTTGGGGGCTGGAAACCGACTTCGGCGCCAACATCGGAAAATTCGCAACGCTACGCTCTCTGGCGACGCTGGCTTACGACTGCCGCCGCTCCGAGCTGTTTCGCGCCGAACTGATGGACGCGCTGCGCATCGTCGAGCGCGGCGACCTCAGTCCGGCGGAAATGCGCGGCGCGTGGGCGGGAGAGATTGGCCAGACCCAGTTCATGCCCTCCTCCTACATTAAATTCGCGGTCGATTTCGATGAGAACGGCCGCCGCGATCTCTTGCGCAGCGCGCCGGATGTACTGGCGTCGACCGCGAATTATCTGGCGAGCTATGGCTGGCAGCGGGGACAGGGCTGGGAGCCCGGCAGCGCGAATTTCGCCGTGATCCAGCAATGGAACAAGAGCGAAGTCTACGCCAAAACCATAGGGTTTTTCGCGAGCCGGCTCGCGCGCGAATCCTGATGCAGATCGCGGAAGCTTAACCAGCTTTGCCGCTGTCCTTTCAGAACAACTCGCCTCAAACAATGAACATTGATTCGCATGCAAGCTGCATGCGAATCGCGCATCGCTGTCTGAGCGACTGATCCAGTATGCTCATTGTCGAACAAGTACCATGTACCGCTTGATAAAGCTGCGCTACCTAACTGTGCCGTTATCATTTCCAGAGGATCTCTAGGACAGGCTCCGCCGAAAGATTACGCATTTATTACCCAAGCCATGCGTATTCGACTTAGCTGCATCGCACCATCGGAACTTCTGCACTGCGGCATGCTTCTCTATATTCACTTCAACGATCCGGCTTCCTCCAAGAGCTGAATTGTCAATACAAGGAGACTACCCATGTTGCTCTCGCTCATCCGCATGATCCAGGCGTTCCGGGACTATCAGCGCAATGTCAGCGAACTGTCCCAGCTTAGCGATCGCGAACTGGCCGATATCGGCCTCGATCGCTCGGACATTCCGCGCGTAGCTGCAGGTTACTACAACGCCTGATGCCCTCCGCCTAAGATTGATCGGATAACGCCCGCCTCGTAGCGGGCGTTGTCGTATCTGCCCTTTGCGCGGAAACCGGATTCCACCGGCGCGCAAAACAAGCTACCTCTGTGCCATGTCAGGCACGAAATCCTCCTTCGAAAGCGTTCATATCGTCGGCGCCGGCCTCGCCGGCTCGGAAGCCGCATGGCAGGTGGCCAATGCCGGCGTCCGCGTGGTCCTGCACGAGATGCGCCCGCACCGGATGACGGAGGCGCACCGCACCGACGGCCTCGCCGAACTCGTATGCTCCAATTCGTTTCGCTCCGACGACGCGGCCAACAATGCGGTCGGGCTGCTGCATGCCGAAATGCGCCGGCTGGGATCGCTGATCATGCGCGCCGCCGATGCCAATCAGGTGCCGGCCGGTGGCGCGCTCGCGGTCGACCGCGACGGATTTTCTGCCGCCGTCACCAAAGCGCTCCACGATCATCCGCTGATCGAAATCCGTCGCGCTGAGATTGACGGGCTGCCGCCGGCCGAATGGCGCAACGTCATCGTCGCCACCGGTCCCCTCACCTCGGCGTCCCTGGCCGATGCCATCCGCGAACTCACCGACGAAAACGCGCTGGCGTTCTTCGACGCGATCGCGCCGATCGTGCACAAGGATTCCATCGATATGTCGGTGGCATGGTTTCAGTCGCGCTACGACAAGGTCGGCCCCGGCGGCACCGGCGCGGACTACATCAACTGCCCGATGACCGCAGAACAGTACGGCGCATTCGTCGACGCACTGCTTGCGGGCGAGCAGACCGATTTCAAGGAGTGGGAAACCAACACGCCCTACTTCGATGGCTGTTTGCCGGTCGAGGTGATGGCGGAGCGCGGCCGCGAGACGCTGCGGCACGGGCCGATGAAGCCGGTCGGCCTCACCAATCCCCGCGATCCCACGGTGAAACCCTACGCGATCGTGCAGCTGCGTCAGGACAACAAGCTCGGCACGCTCTACAACATGGTCGGCTTCCAGACCAAGCTGAAGCACGGCGCGCAGCAGCGCGTATTCCGCACCATTCCCGGGCTCGAGCGCGCGGAGTTCGCGCGGCTCGGCGGGCTGCATCGCAACACCTTCCTCAATTCACCGAAGCTGCTGGACCAGCAGTTGCGCCTGCGCGCGCAGCCGCGGCTGCGCTTTGCCGGACAGATGACGGGATGCGAGGGCTATGTGGAATCCGCGAGCATTGGTCTGATCGCGGGACTTTACGCAGCCGCCGATGCGCGGTCGCAATCGCTTGGCGCCCGCCGGCGACGACGGCGCTGGGCGCGCTGCTCGGTCACATCACCGGCGGCCATATCGAAACCATCGATGCCGGACCGCGCTCGTTCCAGCCGATGAACATCAATTTCGGACTGTTTCCGCCGCTTAGCCATGCGCCGACCAAAAAGCCCGACGGTTCGCGGCTGCGCGGCAACGAAAAGACCATCGCGAAGAAACAGGCAATGAGCGCGCGCGCGTTGTCCGATCTCGATCGCTGGATCGCCGACCATCTCCACGTCGCGGCCGCCGCGTGAAGGCATGACGCTGCCCCGGGACGACGCGACCAATTTGTCCGAGAAATGGACCGAAGGCGTGCTGCTGAAGCGCGACGTGTTCTCGACCGTCGAGCGCGGCCGCTATCGCACCGAATCCGGCGAGGTGGATGCGGTGCTGCGCCGGCTCGATCAGGTGCCGTGGTGGTCGTACATCGCCGGCATATCATCTGTTCACCCGCGAGCGCCGCGCGCTCGCGCTGGCGCGCGAACTCGACGTCGGACCGGCATTGCTGTGGGCCGGACGGCAGGCGCTGGTGCGCGGCTTTATCAAGGGCGTCGCGCTGCATCTCGCAAAGCCATTTGGCGACGCGGCGTATTTCCGCTCCGCCAAGGCCGCGCTGCGCAGAATGCATCGCGCCGGCATCTGCCACAACGATCTCGCCAAGGAGCAGAACTGGCTGCGCGGCACCGACGGCCGCGCTTACGTCACCGACTTTCAGCTCGCGGTGTGTTTCAAAAATCGCGGGCGGCTGTTTCGCATCGCCGCCTATGAGGATCTGCGTCATCTCTTGAAACACAAGCGCAGCTATGCGCCGGAAGCGCTAACGCCTGCGGAGCGCAAGATACTGGCGCGCAAATCCCTGGTGGCGCGCACCTGGCTTGCGACCGGCAAGAAGGTGTACCGCGGCATCACGCGCGGCGTATTCAATTTCACCGACCGCGAGGGCGGTGGGCGGCGCCTCGTCAACGACGCCCCGGTGCTGCTCGATCTGATCCGCAAAAATCCGGATGTGCGCGACGCCGCTATCGTCGCGTTCGCCGATCGGCGCAGCGGCGTCGGACTCTACGCTTTCGTCGAAGCCGACAAACCGCGCTGGAAGCGCGATTGCACGCCGATCTGGCGGCGGCGAAGGGCGCGAAACCGCCGGAGCATATTCAGGTGGTGCAGGCGCTGCCGCGCGACAGCGCCGGTAGAGTGCGCATCGAGATATTGCAACTTGTGGCGACGAACCAGCTCGACCTGATCGAGCCGATGATGACCGGCGAGACCGACCGCGCGTTCCTGCGCGGCATCCTGGAATCGCGCAAGAATTTGCGCGACCGATTCAATTTTGAATCGGCGGATCACCCAGCGCCGTCATCCTGATGAGAACTCGCTGCCTCGCGATGCCCGCCACAGCGTCCATAATGTGCGGAGCCGCGATTTTGGCGTGGGGCGCGAACGGATCCGCGTCTGCGCGCGACATGCGCTGGAGATCGCGGTGAACCAGCGCCAGCGGCAGAAATACCGGCCGCACTTCGCGAGGCACGTTCACTAGCAAGGCATACGCCGTTTTCAAATGCGACCCCGCCTCGCCGATCAGCTGATCCAGCGCGGCGCGCAGTTTCGGCGTTTGCTTGCCGGCAAACACTTCTTCCGCGCCGCTGCCGTGCTGCTCCAGAGTTTGCAGCGGCACGAAAAGCTGCCGCCGCGCGGCATCCCGCGGCAATGCCTCAATTACCCGCACGATGCCCTGCGCCAGACCGGCGTGCCGCGCCAGATGATCGATTTCGTCGGACTGCTGCCCCATGATTCGCGCGGCGAACTTGAACAGCGCCGACGACGTGCCGGAGATGTAGTCTTCCAGCGCCGCCATGATCGGCATTGGATCATTGTAGAGATCGAACTGATGCGCATCGATCAGGTGCGATAGCGGCTCGACCGGAAGGTTGCAGGTTTGAATCGCGCGCAGCAATTCGGCGGCGACCGGATTGCCCTCGATCCCGCCGTGTCCGGCGCCCGCGAGCATGTCGGTCCACCATTGCAGGCGGATTTCGCCCGGGAGAGGCTGGCTCACCTGCTCGCGCACGCGAGATATCTCGGCGTTGAACGCATATAGCGCCAGCAGCGCGCGGCGCTTTTCAGGCGATACAAACAGTGTCGAAGCGTAGCGGTCGAAATCGTGATTGCGCACCAGTTCGGCGCAGAAGGCCGCGGATCCGTAGTCGCACGTCACCGCGCTCATGGCACAGCAATTAAGGCCGCCGCGACGCGCCGCCGCTCGCCGATCATGATGTTGTAGGTGCGGATTGCCGGACCGGTCTGCATGGTATCGATGCCGACATGCAGACGCCGCAGCGCGCTGCGCAAGTCCCCCGGCGGCTGCCACACATTGGTGCCGGTGCCGATGATCAGCGTGTCGATATGCGCGGCATCTGCGAACACGCGCGCCAGCGAAGCGCGGTCGATGTCTTCGGGCTTCGTGACCGGCCACGCCCAGATCGCATCGGGCAGGCACAGTAGCGAACCGCGATGTGACATCGCATCGAAGCGAAAACCGCCCTGGCCGTAGGCTTCGATCGGCGCCGACCTCGGAAGATGCGGAGCTTCCGGATCGGCCGCCATCAGGGGCGTGCTGCAGCCGGCTTGGCAACCGGCCTCGCGGATTTCTCGTCGGCATCCTCGCGGTGTTCGCCGACGCCGAGATAAATCAGGATCGGCGCCGCGATGAAGATCGAGGTGTAGGTGCCGACCAGCACCACGCCGAACATCATCACCGCAGTGAAGCTGTGAATGGCGTGGCCGCCGAACACCAGCAGCGCCAGCAGTGCCAGTGTCACCGTGACGTGGGTGATGATCGAGCGCGACAGCGTTGAATTGATCGACTCGTTGAGCAATTCCGGCATCGGCATTTTCTTGTAACGGCGCAGCATTTCGCGAATACGGTCGTAGATCACGACGGTGTCGTTGAGCGAATAGCCCAGGATCGTCAGCAGTGCGGCGATGCTGGTAAGGTCGAAATCCACCTGTGAGATCGACATGAAGCCGATCGTCAGCACGATGTCGTGGACGTTGGCGATCATCGCGCCCAGCGCGAACTGCCATTCGAACCGGAACCAGAGGTAGATCAGGATCGAGAAGATCGCCAGCATCAGGCCGAGCATGCCGTAAGCCAACAGTTCACTGGAGACGCGCGGCCCCACCACTTCGACACGGCGATAATCGACGGCGTCGCCGAGCGCGCCACGCACCTTCTGCACCGCCGACTGTTGCGCGGCATCGCCGCCGGGTTGTTCGGCCACCCGGATCAGCACGTCGGCGGGACCGCCGAACTGCTGCAGTTGCACGTCGCCAAGCCCAAGACCGTTCAGGGTCGAGCGCATTGCCGCAATATCGGCCGTGCCGGACTTGGCCTGCACTTCCAGCAACGTGCCGCCCTTGAAGTCGATGCCGAAATTCAGGCCGTGGGTGAAGAACAGCGTGATGGCGACGATCGAAAGCAGCGCCGAAATCGGAAAGCTGATGCGGCGAAAGCGGGTGAAATCGAAATGGGTGTTGTCCGGCACGATGCGCAGCGATGGCAGCATGCCCAGCGCGCTGACCACGGTCAGCACCAGAATGACAACGCCGAGAGCTATGAGAATGAAGTGCGTCACGTCAGTTCCTGCAATCCTAGATCGGCACGGTTTGCGGCCGCTTCCACCGCACCCAGCCCGCGACGATGAGGCGGGTCAGCGTGAACGCGGTGAAAACCGTGGTGATGATGCCGATGCCGAGCGTCACGGCGAAACCACGCACCGGACCGGTGCCGATGTAGAACAGCACCGCCGCGGCGATGAAGGTGGTGATGTTGGAATCCAGGATCGTCGATAGCGCGCGCTTGAACCCCGCGTCGATCGCCGAAATGGCGGTGCGCCCGCCGCGCAGCTCCTCGCGGATGCGCTCGTAGATCAAGACGTTGGAGTCGACCGCGATGCCGATGGTGAGCACGATGCCGGCGATGCCCGGCAGCGTCAGCGTGGCGTTCAAAAGCGACAATACGCCGAAGATCATGGCGACGTTGATCGCGACCGCGATGTTGGCGAAGACGCCGAACAGTCGGTAGGTCAGCAGCATGAAGATGATGACGAGGATCGAGCCGACGTAAGCGGCAAGTTCGCCCTTCTCGATCGAGTCCTGCCCTAGCCCGGGGCCGACGGTGCGTTCCTCGATGATCGTCAGCGGCGCGGGCAACGCGCCGGCGCGCAGCAGGATACTGAGATCGTTGGCGGCCTGCACGGTGAAGCTGCCGGAAATCTGGCCGGAGCCGCCGGTGATTGGTTCGCGGATCACGGGCGCGGAAATCACTTCATTGTCGAGCACGATCGCGAAGGGTTGTCCGACATTCTCGGAGGTGGCCTGCGCGAATTTGCGCGAGCCAGATGTGTTGAAACGGAAGCTGACGATCGGCTCGCTGGTGCGCTGATCGAAGCCCGGCTGCGCGTCGGTCAGATCGCCGCCGGAAACCAGCACCTGCTTCTTGATGACATAGGGTATTTTCGGCGCCTGCGCGCTCATCAGCACTTCCGAATCGGGAGGCACCCTGCCCTGCGCGGCCTGGTCCGCCGGCACGGTTTGGTCGACCATGCGGAAATCGAGCTTTGCGGTCTTGCCGAGCAATTCTTTCAGCCGCGTCGGATCCTGCAGACCCGGCACCTGCACGAGAATGCGGTCGGAACCTTGGCGCTGAATCAATGGCTCAACGGTGCCGAGTTCGTTGACGCGGCGCTCGACGATCTGGATCGACTGCTCGACGGATTGCCGGATGCGGTCGTTGATCGCGGCCGGGGGAACGGTGAGACGGATCAATCCGCCACCGGCGTCGCTGACTTCGAGGCTGCGCTGCCCGCTGGAGCCGAGCAGGCCGCCGAGTGGCTGCGACAGCTCGCGCAGCTTCGCCAATGCGTTCTGCAGATCGGCATCCTTGACGCGGACCTCGACGCTGTCGGCACGCGCGGTGAGGCCGGTGTAGCCGATCTTGGCGTCGCGCAGGGTGCGGCGGATATCGTCGCGCACCTGATCAAGCTTGTCTTTCTTGACCGAATTGGAATCGACCTCCAGCAGGATATGCGAGCCGCCCTGCAAATCGAGCCCCAGCACGAGGTGACGCTGCGCCCATTTCGGCCAGCCCTTGACGGTGGCTTCAGGAAAGAAATTCGGAACCGCGCACAGGCACACCGCCAGCGCCGTCAGGATGATCGCCAGCGCCTTCCACCGCGTGAAATACAACATCGAGTTGACCCGTCAGATTTCTGGATTCGCGCAGCGAGATACTGAGGGATGACATCGCAACGCCGCGAAGTCTCGCGAACATGATAGCGCTAGCTCGCGGGAGTATCGTCCTTGACGACCTCGACCTTTTCCTTCGCCGGCTCACCCTTGGCCCGCACCCCGGAAATCATTTGCCGCATCTGCCGCACGCGAACGCCGTCAGAAATTTCAAACTCGATCTGGTCGTCATCGACCACTTTCGTAACCTTGCCGACGAGGCCGCCCGTCGTGACGACGGTGTCGCCGCGGCGGATGTTCTTCACGAGTTCGCCGTGGTCCTTCACCTTCTTCTGCTGCGGGCGCAGGATCAGGAAGTACATGATGACGAAGATTAGCGCGAACGGCAGCAGCGACATCAGCATGCTGTTGGTGTCGCCGCCGGCCGCGGCCTGGGCAAACGCGGGAGTAATCAGCATTCGGACGATCCTTTAAAAACGGGGGCGAGCCGGCGACGCATCGGCGTTCGGCCGGTTCGGGCAAATTCGCGCGGGACTATAGCGGCCACGGCCCCAATTGCAACGCCGCCAGACCCGCGAATGCGGCTCTAAAGGCGCGGCTTGCAGCCTGTCGCGGGGCCCGATATGGCTGCGCGGTCAGGAACTCGAAAGATGTCGAAAAAGAGCAGGAAAACCGCCCCTCGTGCGCCATCCAAGGCGGCGGCCATCAAAGCCGCGAGGGCCGCGACAAAACGTCTGCCATCGCAGTCCAAACCGGGCACGCAGGAGCGTATTGCCGACGCGCTTGAGGCCATCGTTGCGCATGTTGCCGCATCGGCTCACGTCGCTAGACGCCGAGTCGCTTTCAGGCGCCGATGCCTTCGTCTGGCACTCAAGTGGACGGCTGATTCCGGTGCCGCGAGTCAACCGCGTCGATCTCAGCCTGCTCAAGGGCATCGAGCAAGTGCGCGATATCCTGATCGAGAACACCGAGCGGTTCGCCAACGGATATCCCGCCAACAACGCGCTGTTGTGGGGCGCGCGCGGCATGGGAAAATCGTCGCTGGTGAAAGCGGCGCATGCCAGCGTCAACGCCGGCAGCAAGATCGCCGGCCGTCTGAAGCTGATCGAGATCCACCGCGAGGATATCGAAAGCCTGCCGGTGCTGATGACGCTGCTGCGCGCGTCGGATTTTCACTTCATCGTATTTTGCGACGATCTGTCGTTCGACGGCAACGATGCGTCCTACAAGTCACTGAAGGCGGTGCTCGAAGGCGGCATCGAAGGCCGCCCGGAGAATGTGATCCTGTATGCGACGTCGAACCGCAGGCACCTCTTGCCGCGCGACATGATCGAGAACGAGCGCTCGACCTCGATCAATCCCGGCGAAGCCGTCGAGGAAAAGGTTTCGCTGTCGGATCGCTTTGGGTTGTGGCTCGGCTTTCACAAATGCAGCCAGGACGAATATCTGGCGATGGTGAAAGGCTATTGCAGCCATTTCGGCATCAAGCTCGATGAAGCCGAACTCGAACGCGAGGCGCTGGAATGGTCGACCACGCGTGGCGCGCGCTCCGGCCGCGTTGCCTGGCAGTTCACGCAGGAACTGGCGGGCCGGCTGGGCGTGCGGATCAAGGCGGGCTGAAATCTACTTTCGCTTCTTCGCGGTGTTCAGCGCAATTGCCGCCCGTATCAGTGTCTTGAAAGCGGCCTCATCGATTTTATCATCTTCGTGGATATCGATCGCGCGGCGGGTATTGCCTTCGAGGCTGGAGTTGAACAGACCCGAAGGATCCCCGAGCGAGGCACCCTTGGCGAACGTTAGTTTCACAACGCTTTTGTAGCTCTCGCCGGTGCAGATGATACCGGCATGCTCCCACACGGGAACGCCGCGCCACTTCCACTCCTCGACTACTTCGGGATCAGCCTGCTTGATGAGCGCGCGGACACGGGCGAGCGTCTTGCCGCGCCAGTCGCCGAGTTCCCTGATCCTGCCGTCGATCAGGCGCGAAGGCAATCCGATCTTCGATGCATCCTTAACCGGCGAAGTCTTCGCCGGCGCGCCCTTGGCCGCTGCGCTCTTCTTCACCGTGCTCTTTTTCATGAGCGACGCAGTAGCCTGATCACGCGCCGTTCAGGAATTGCAGCGGATCGACCGGCGACGAGCCCTTGCGGATCTCGAAGTGCAGTTGCGGCGATCCGACTTCACCGGACTGACCGGACTTGGCGATGACCTGGCCGCGCTTGATGGTATCGCCGCGCTTCACCATCAGCTCGCTGGCGTGGGCATAAGCGGTGACATACCCGTTGGAATGCCGGACCAGGATGAGATTGCCGTAACCCTTGAGCTCGTTGCCGGAATAGGCGACGACGCCATCCTCGGCTGCTTTCACCGGCGTACCTTCGGGCACCGCGACGTTGATGCCGTCGTTGGACTTGCCGTTAGTCTTGGCGCCGTAGGAGGTGATGACGCGGCCACGGACCGGCCAGCGGAACGTCGGCAGCGCACCCGTGGCATCGGCGGCCTTCACCGGGCTTTCGGGCTTGGCTTCTTCCGGCGTGGTGGTGGCCTGAGCGAGCCGCGCCTTTTGCGCCGGTTCGGTTGTGACGACAGCCACCTTGGTGGCGGGAGCTGCGACGGGAGCCGGCTGTGCGGCAACGGCAACCGGCGCTGCAACCGGCGCAACCGCGGCGGCGCTCTTCGCGGGCACCGCGATCTTCATGCCGAGCTTCAACGGCGCGCCAGCAGCAAGATTATTGGCGCGCGCGAGTTCTGCGACCGGAACGTGATTGCGGTGCGCGATGCTTGCCAGCGTGTCGCCGCGATTGACGACATGCACGTTGGCTCCCGCGACAGGCGCGGCCACCGGTGCTGACGCGACCGCTACCTTCGGCGCGGCTACCGCCTTCGGAGCGGCTGCAGGCGCGGCAGCGACGGCCGGCATACGCGGTGGGATTACCAGTTGCTGGCCGGGCTGCAGCGCGCGCGGGCCTTTGTAGCCATTGACCTTCTGGATCTCGGCGGTCGACACGCCATAGCGGTGCGACAGGGTTTCCATGGTATCGCTGGTGCCGACGATGATCGTCGTGTTGCCATTGTGATTCCAGCCGTCGCGGGCCGCGGCGACCGAGCGCGGCGCAACCGTGCCGGTGGATTCCAACGGCTTGTGGGTGGGCTGCGAATACGAAGCGACACCGCGACCTGACGTGCCGGCGGCCGGATAGGATTGCGGCGCCGAAAGCGGCGGCGGCAATTCCGAGGACTGGTACTGCGACTGATAACGCGGGCGCGAGTATTGCGGCAATTCGCGTTGCTCTACCTGCGGCGCGGGCGCGGCCATCGGCACCGAGCCGGTCGCCTCCTGTTGCGCGTAGGGATTAGCGGAGGGGTTTTGCGCAAAGCGCGTCTGCATATCTGAACTGCAGCCGGCAAACCCAATCGACATCAGCGCCAGCACCGCAGTCTGCGGTGCACGGCGCGAGCAAAGCATCGCGACGATACGGGGCATGGTTACTCACTGGTACGCAACACAACTTATAAATTGAGTAAACACGCTGTCAGTAAATAACCCTTTAAGGTTACGGAGTCCTCGATTCCCTTATAGCTCCTTCGCAATTCCGGGCAGCGCCGGCACGAAGCGCACGTCGACCAGCGCCTTGCGCTCCGGCCCCGCCTCCGTTTGCCGGACGCGGATCAAGGTCTGCACCCCGTTGTGCGGACCGACCGGCGCGATCAACACGCCTTCCGGCACAAGGCGCGCGATGAGTGCTTCCGGAATTTCTTCCATCGCCGCGGTGACGATGATGCGGTCGAACTGCGCCGGCACTGGCCGGAACGTTAAAGCCATCGCCGAGCAGCACTTCGACATTGTCACATCGCAGCTTTTGCAACCGCGCGCGTGCGCTGTCGGCAAGGGTGCGGTAGCGCTCGATGGTCAGGACCTGTTTGCAGAGCCTCGACAGGATCGCGGCCTGGTAGCCGGAGCCGGTGCCGATCTCGAGCACGCGATGGTCGCTACGCAGTTGCAGTTGCTCGGTCATGTACGCCACCACAAAAGGCTGACTGATGGTCTGCCCGCAGGCAATGCCAAGCGCCGAGTCCCGATAGGCGGCGTCCCGGTCGCCAGCTTCGACGAACGCCTCGCGCGGAATTTCTTCCATGGTCCGCAGCACGGATTGGTCGCTGATGCCGCGGCGGCGCAGGTTGAGCTGAAACATCATCTTTTGCGGCGGCGCATGATCGGTGGTCATGGGGTCTTCCTGACGGGTGGGTCTATCTAACGCGGCTTGCGAACAATTCGCAGAAAAACGCCAACGCGTAATTAAGGCGATTTTGCTAAGGAATTTCGCGCAATCTGTTCATGTTGGGGCAAAGCCCGGGAACAATCTTGACATTGCGCAGCAGCGAGCTATTTGCGGTCTGGGCCGGGACATTTTTTAGGATTTCATCATGGCGGCGTCGGGTGCGACGGGCGGTTCTGTTTTTCTTGTTGAAGACGAAGTCATGATCAGGATGATGGTCGCCGATATGCTCGACGAGCTCGGCTACACCGTCGCGGCCGAGGCGGGCGAAATCAACGAGGCGATGCGGCTGGCGCAATCGACCGAATTCGATCTGGCGATATTAGACGTCAACGTCAACGGGAAGGTGATCTCGCCCGTTGCCGAACTGATCAAGGCGAAGAACCGGCCGTTCATCTTCGCAACCGGTTACGGCTCGCAGGGCCTGCCGGAAGAGTACCGCGACCGCCCCGCGCTGCAAAAGCCCTTCCAGCTGGAAACGCTGGCGAAGATGATCGAGACCGCGCTCAAGGATGCGGCGGTTTAAGAACGAAGCGCCCTACTCCAAGGTCTTCGTCAGCGCTTGCGAAAATTCATCGTCGGTGCGGTCGAGCCGCAATGGCGTCACCGACACATAACGCGCGGCCAGCGCAGCGAGGTCGCTGCCTTCGGCCGGGGGATCGAGCGTGGCGGCGCGCTCAAAACCGATCCAGAAATAAGGATTGCCGCGGCCGTCGCGCCGTTGATCCACTTTCAGAAATCCCAGATTGCGCTTGCCCTGCCGCGTTACCAGAACGCCGGCGACATCCTCCGGCGCGCAGGCGGGGAAATTGACATTGATCACGGTGTTCTTCGGCACGCCGGCGTCGATCACCCGGCGCAGGATTTGCGGACCGAACTTCACCGCGGTTTCCCAGTGCGGATTGTTGCGGCTGTCCATGCCGAATTCCTGGCTCAGCGCGAACGACGGCAGCCCGAGGATGGTGCCCTCCAGCGCGCCGGCGATGGTGCCGGAATAGACCACGTCCTCGGCGACGTTGCGGCCCTTGTTGACTCCCGACAGAACGAGGTCGGGCAGCTTCTCGCCCAGGATGTGCCGCGCGCCCATGATGACGCAATCGGTCGGCGTGCCCCGCACCGCGAAATGCCGCGGGCCGACTTCGCGCAGGCGCAGCGGATCGTTCAACGAAAGCGAATGCGAGACGCCGGACTGATCGAGCTCCGGCGCCACGACCCAGACGTCATCAGACAATGCGCGCGCAATCTCTTCGACGATCTTTAGACCCGGCGCGTGAATGCCATCATCATTGGTGCAGAGAATTCGCATGTCGCGGTGGATTTTGCCGAGTTGGGGTGGAGGTGCCTGATAGCACATCGGTTTGGTCCCGCCAGATCAGATTGTGCGGCACACAATGCCTGTCAGAGAAATTAACCTAACAAGACACAAGAACACCTCTGCCTGATCGCTCGGGAACATTCGGCCCGCAGTACCGTTTTCTTGTCATGGAACGCTTTCGATACTTACGGGAGCGGCGGGCAAAAGGCGGCGGTCATGACGATCAATCGCTTCGCAGTAGCAACATTTTCAGCCGCTCTGGTGGCCGGGCTTGCGACCTGGTCGCTGGAGCCGGGCCAGGCTCACGATAACGATCTCGCTCCGGCCTTGGGCCGGGATGCAGGGATCGACATGATCTTCGGGCCGCCGATTCCGGCACGAGGCCCTTCATGATGGCGCAGGCGGCCCAGATTGAACCTGCGTCGCTCGTCGATCCCTCCGCACAAGATCAAGCGGGAGCGCCGGATGCCACAGCCGCTGCCCCGGATGCGCCACCAATCGACGGGCTCAGCATCGTCAGGCAATCGATCCGCCGCGCCGGTCTCGGCTCGCGCGCGATGGCGACGCTGGTGCTGAGAACGCCAACGACTATCCCGTCAAAGATGTCGAGGTACGCTGCGCGTTCAAGAGCCGCGACGGGGTGATTTCGACAGAGCGCATGCGAACGATCGACCGCACCATCAAGCCAAAAAGCAGCAAAGCATTGCCGCCCACGTTGATGGGTTTCGTCACGCGTGTTGGCGTCTGACGGCAAATGCTCGCTGGTCTCCGCAAACCGCGCCTGAGGCAGCGACATCGCAACGCAGCCTTCGCGCAGAGCGAGACCTTGCTTGCGCTATTTTTGCAACATCTTCCCGAAAAGCATTGTCACGGCAAAAACGTGAAGTGAGCGGCCGAATTTCTTGTGCAAGTTAGGCACCTGGAATCAGCACCTGTTTCGGAGCTCACAACGTGAAATGCCCTTTTCGGAAATTGATTGCTCCGGCTGCGCTTGCAGCAATTGCTTTTGCGACGGCGGGCGCCGCCAGCGCCGCCGACATGACACCGCGCTACACCAAGGCGCCCGCGCCGGTCGCAACCTACAACTGGACCGGTTGCTACATCGGCGTGGAAGGCGGCGGCAACTGGGGACAAAGCCAGCACTACCAGAACAACCCCGCCAATCCGAACAATTTTGGCCTTGCTCAGACCGATGGGATCGACTTGAGCGGCGGCATGGCGGGCGGCACGGTTGGCTGCAACTATCAGTTCAGCAATATCGTCATCGGCATCGAGAACGACATCTCCTGGACCAACAAGTCGGGCTCTGCGCCCTTGATCCTGCCGTTCAACACCACCGAAACGGCGTCGACGCGCGAACGCTGGATCGACACGCTGCGTGGACGGCTGGGCTTTGCCTTCGACCGGCTGCTGGTTTACGGGACGGGCGGCGTCGCCTTCGCCGATGAGTCATTCCAGCTCGTCGACCCTGTCACCGGCTTCGGCGGTTCGTCTAAAACGGTGACGGGCTGGACCGCCGGCGTCGGCGCTGAGTATATGTTTTGGGACAACTGGTCGGCCAAATTCGAATATCTTCACGCGGATTTTGGCAGGACAGCCTATGCCTTCGCTCCCAACTCAACGGGCCTGGGAGCGGGCGGCTTTATTGCACGCAACGTCAGCCTGAGAGACGACATGGTCCGCGTCGGCGTGAACTACAAGTTCGGCTGGGGCGGCCCGGTAGTCGCGCGATACTGAGTCGCCTGTTTCATCCTGCGATGCGTGAAAGCCCCGGATCGACCGGGGCTTTTTATCTGATGGACGTTTCGCGATCTTTAACGAGCGTCAGCTTTTCGCGATCACTTTCAGTCCGCCCATATAGGGCTGCAGCACATCCGGCACGGCGATCGAGCCGTCCTCCTGCTGATAGGTTTCCATGACAGCGATCAGCGCGCGGCCGACCGCGGTGCCGGAGCCGTTCAGCGTATGCACGAAGCGCGGCTTGCCATCGGGACCGCGATAGCGCGCGTCCATGCGCCGCGCCTGGAAATCGCCGCACACCGAGCAGACGAGATTTCGCGGTACGCGCCGTCCTCGCCCTGCCCCGGCATCCACACCTCGATGTCGTAGGTCTTCTGCGCGGAAAAACCCATGTCGCCGGCGCACAGCGTCATCACGCGGTAATGCAGGTCGAGCTGACGCAGCACTTCCTCGGCGCAGGACAGCATGCGCTCATGCTCGTCCTTCGACTGTCTCCGGCGTGGTGATCGAGACCAGTTCGACCTTTTGAAACTGATGCTGGCGGATCATGCCGCGGGTGTCGCGCCCCGCCGCGCCCGCCTCGGCGCGAAAGCACGGCGTCAGCGCGGTCAGGCGCATCGGCAATTCTTTTTCGTCGAGGATGGATTTGCGGACGAGATTTGTCAGCGGCACTTCGGCGGTGGGGATGAGCCAGTGACGCGTAAGTTGTGGCCGCTTGCATAGTCTCGTCATGAAGCTTACTTAGCTGCGTCCGCAATTCTTCTCGTCGTCGTAATCGAGAACTTGAGCGTCGCTTCATCGAACACTTCGTCTCAAGTTGCAAATTCCGATAGGTCTCGCTTGCTAAGAGCGACAAATTGGTCGTCTTCGAATTTCGGCAACTGCCCTGTGCCGAACATCACATCGTCGCGCACCAGCAGCGGCGGATTGATCTCGGTGTAGCCGTGCTCGTTGGTGTGCAGATCGAGCATGAACTGCCCGATCGCGCGCTCCAGCCGCGCGAGGCCTTTCTTCAGCACCACAAACCGCGCGCCTGATAGTTTCGCCGCGGTCGCGAAATCCATGAAGCCCAGCGCTTCGCCGAGATCGTCGTGCGGCTTCGGTTTGAACGCATAGTTGCGTATCTTGCCGAACACGTGCCGCTGCACGTTGCCGTGCTCATCGACTCCTTCCGGCACGTCATCCGCGGCAGATTCGGAATCGCGGCGAGCTCCTTGCCAAGCTCTTCATCCGCCGCCTTCGCCGCGGCTTCCATCTGCGGCATCGTCGTCTTCAGTTCGGCGACTTCAGCCATCAGCTTCGCGGCGCGCGCGTCGTCTTTTGTCTTCTTGGCGTCGCCGATTTCCTTCGATGCGGAATTGCGCCGCGCCTGCGCCTGCTCGGATGCCAGAATTGCCGCGCGGCGCTTCTCGTCGATCGCGAGCAGCGACGCCGACAGCGGCTCCAGCCCGCGCCGCTTCAGCGCTGCGTCGAATGCCCCAGGGTTTTCGCGGATGAATTTGATGTCGTGCATGGTGGATAGTCCTGAGCGCGAAAGCGCGCATCCAGTAACCCGAATGCGGGTTAAATGGAACACCGGCGGCAAGCCAAGATAGCCGTCATCACCCGCGAAAGCGGGTGACCCGGTATTCTACGAGCATCAAGTTAAAGATGGACGCGCGGCGTACTGGTTACTCCGCTTTCGCGGAGTATGACGGTCATCGTGGGAGAGCGCTGTGCACTCTCGGCCCCTACTCCGCCGGCGTGGGATCGGGCGGCGGGGCCGCCGCCGGCGGCACGGTCCCGGCCGTCTTGGCCGCCGCGGCTTTCTTCTCCACCATGCGCACGGCGATGATCGAGCCCTCGTAGAGAGCCAGCAAGCGGAAACGCGAGCGAGGCCTGGCTGATGACGTCAGGCGGCGTCAGCACCGCAGCGATAATGAAAGCGAGCACGATGAACCAGCGCCGTTTCTCGCGAAGCTGTTTCGAGGTCAGGATACCGACGCGGCCTAGCAGCGTCAGGATCACCGGCAACTGGAACGCGATGCCGAACGCGAAGATCAGCGACATCATCAGCGACAGATATTCGCCGACCTTGGGCAACAGCGCGATCTGCGCGGTTTCCGCGCCGCCGGCCTGCTGCATGCCAAGCGAAAACCGGATCAGCATCGGAAACACGACGAAATACACCAGCATCGAGCCGAGCACGAAAAAGAACGGCGTCGCGATCAGGTACGGCAGGAACGCGCCGCGCTCGTGCTTGTAGAGGCCGGGCGCCACGAACATGTAGATCTGGCCAGCGACGAGCGGGAATGAGATGAAGCCCGCGCCGAACAGCGCCAGCTTCAATTGCGTGAGGAAATATTCCAGCAGCGCGGTGTAGATGAACTTTGAATTCTCCGGGCCGGCGACCCAGACGAACGGCCACACCAGCACGTTGTAGATTTGCTTGGCAAAGAAGAAGCAAAAGATGAAGGCGATGCCGAACGCCAGCAGCGCCTTGATCAGCCGCGAGCGCAGCTCGATCAGATGATCCATCAGCGGCGCTTTGCTGGCCTCGATATCCTCCGCGCTCATGACGCTTTAGCGTCCTTGAGAATTTCGGGATTTTGCGAGGGGATCGGCTGGTCGATAGCTGCCTGAGCGGCCAGCGTATCCGGCGCAGCCGCGTGGACTTCCGACGTGATCGCCAGCGGCTCCATCGCGGCCGCATGCGTTTCCGCCTCGACGAAGGTTTCCGGCGTCGGCGGCTCCGGTGTTTTCGGCAGGGTCGGCGCGTCGATGTCGTCGATCTTCATCGCGTTGCTGACGTCCTTTTGCAGCGAGGTCATGATGTTGCCGCTGCCGAAACCGCGAGGCGGCTTCCTTGACCTCGTCGAAGGCTTTCTTGACGTCGGCCATTTCGGCCTCGCGCATCGCCTCGTTGAACTGGCCCTGGAATTCGGCGGCCATCTTGCGCGCCTTGCCCATCCATTGGCCGACCATGCGCAGCACGCCCGGCAATTCCTTCGGGCCAATCGCGATCAGCGCGACAACCGCGATGACGAGGAACTCACTCCACCCAATGTCGAACATGGAAAATTCCGCTCACGCGAGGCCGGCTCATTTTGAATTCCGGCGGCTCGCGGCTCTCCCCGGCGCTTGGTCGCTGTTGCCACAAGTCTGCCGCAAGATAAATCGCGCTGCGACAACTGCCTTGGGTTTGCCGCAAGAAATCGCGCGCGACGATGCGATCAAACTACCTTGCTGCCGATATCGGAGCGCGCCGCAGGAGATGGCGCAGCAGTATGATCGAGCGTCTTCACGGGCTCGACCTTTTCCGCAGTCTTATCATCGTCCTGCATGCCTTTCTTAAAGGCTTTTATGCCCTGCGCGACGTCGCCCATCAGATCCGAAATCTTGCCACGCCCGAACAGCAACAGGACGACGCCGATGACGACGATCCAGTGCCAAATGCTAAGCGAACCCATCCTGCAATCCTCCAACACGCGGCCATTAGGCCCGGTCCCAGTTTCTTTCCGGAAACTAGGCGCAGGAGGTGTCAAAAACAAGGACTTAAGCCGCGAGGGCGCGCAGATGACGCGGCGCGTTGACGCTATTGTTAACCGGCCGATGACGCGCGAGACGTGCCGTAACTAGCTGCCGCCATCCTGTTCGGGCTCGGCGGCTGGCGCGAGCGCGAGTTGCAGATCTTCGATCTCCAGTGGATCCTCGTCGTCACGAAGTGTGGGATCATCGGACGGACTGGGAACGCTGAAGCCCGAGGGCAACCTGGAATCCAGCAGCCCCGTGCCCTTCAACTCCTCGAGGCCGGGCAAATCGCCGAGCGCCTCCAGGCTGAACTGCGACAGGAACGCTTCTGTCGTGCCGAATGTCAGCGGCCGGCCCGGCGTCTTGCGGCGGCCGCGCGGCCGCACCCAGCCGGTTTCCAGCAGCACATCAAGCGTGCCCTTCGATGTGATGACGCCCCTGATCTCCTCGATCTCTGCGCGCGTCACCGGCTGGTGGTAGGCGATGATCGCCAACATCTCGATCGCCGCGCGCGAAAGCCGCCTTGTCTCGGTGCTTTCCCGAGTCATCAGCCACGACAGATCGCCCGCGGTGCGAAAACTCCATTTGTTATTGACGCGAACCAGATTGACGCCGCGCAGCGCATAGTCCGCCTGCAGCTGCGATAGCGCTGCTTTTATGTCGACCCCATCGGGCATTCGCTTGGCGAGCGCCGCCTGATCGAGCGGCTCCGTGGAGGCGAAAAGCAGCGCTTCAAGGAGACGCAGTTCTTCCGGCCGCGCATCCGGATTTTCGGGCGGGGCTTGCGTATCCATGATGCGTTTTTCAGCCAGGCTTGCCATGGCGTTTCCTTCTTCCAACTATCCTGCCGGGACATCCGGCGCGGCCATCGCACCGGATGTTGTTTGCGGCGGACGTTTGCGAAAATACAACGGCGCAAACGCTTCCTTCTGATGCAGTTCGACCTCGCCCTCACGCACCATTTCCAATGCGGCGGCAAAGCTGGATGCAAAAACGGTAGCCTTCTGCGAGGGATCGACGACGTAATGCAGCAGGTACTCGTCCAGGCAACTCCATTCCTCGGCGAGGCCGACCAAGCGCTCCAGCGAAGCCCGCGCTTCGTTCAGCGACCACACCGTGCGCTTTGCCAGATGAACTGTCGCGAGCACGCGCTGCTGACGCTGCGCGGCGTACGCCGTCAGCAGATCAAATAGCGTCGCGGTGAAGCGGGGGTGGCGGATTTCCGCAATGGCCTCCGACTGGCCGCGCGGGAAAATGTCGCGCTGCAATTGCGGGCGATTCATCAGGCGGTTCGACGCCTCGCGAATGGCCTCCAGCCGGCGCAGCCGCCGCGCCAGCGCAGTCGCCATCTCCTCGGCGCTGGGTCCGTCCGCGGTTGCGGGCTCCGGCAGCAACAGCCGCGATTTGAGGAAGGCAAGCCATGCCGCCATCACCAAGATAGTCGGCGGCAAGCTCGAGGCGCACTTTTCGCGCCGCCTCGATGAAGACCAGATATTGGTCGGCCAACGCCAGAATGGAAATCTTGTGCAGGTCGACCTTCTGCTGCCGCGCCAACGCCAGCAGCAGGTCGAGCGGCCCTTCATAGCCCTCGACGTCGACGACCAAGGCCGGCTCGTTGTCGGCAAGCTCGGCCGGCCGTCCGGTTTCAAACGAGAGAATTTCCGCGCTCATGCGACTGTAACCCCAGCGCGGCTAACCAGTTCATCCAGTTCCGCTCGCGCAGCGGCACGATCAAACGGCTGCGGAGTTTTCCGCGATGCCAGCGCGCGCTTGGCGCGGTCCAACGCCTTGCCCGATAACTCACGGCGCCTCGCGCGCGACCTCGCGCATTTCCTCGAGCTTGCCATTGCAGTGCAGGACGATATCGCAGCCGGCCACGATGCTCGCTTGCGTACGCTGCGCGATGGAGCCCGCCAGCGCGTTCATGGAAACGTCGTCGCTCATCAATAATCCCTGGAATCCAATCGTGCCGCGAATCACCTGCTCGATGATTGTCGCAGAAGTCGTCGCCGGTTGGGCGGGATCTATCGCGCTGAACACAACATGCGCGGTCATGGCCATCGGCAGGTCCGACAGCGGCTTGAATGCCGCGAAATCAATGCGGTCGAGATCAGCCTTCGGCGTATCGACTACCGGAAGCTTAAAATGGGTATCCGCCGTGGCGCGGCCGTGACCCGGGATATGCTTGAGCACGGGCAATACTCCGCCCTGCTCCAGACCCTCAGTCACCGCCCGTCCGATCGCCGCGACCTTGTCCGGGGTGATACCGTAGGCGCGATTGCCAATCACGGCGTCCGCGCCCTCGACGGGAACGTCAGCCAGCGGCAGGCAGTCAACGTTTATTCCGAGGTCATCCAGATCGGCTGCGATCAAGCGCGCGCTGAGGCGCGCGGCTGCGAGCCCCAGCTTTTGATCGCTATCGTAGAGCGCGCCAAAAATTGCTCCTGCGGGATACACGGGCCAGTGCGGCGGTCCGAGACGCTGAACCCGTCCACCCTCCTGGTCGATCAGAACAGGCGCCGAGGGATCACTGATGCTTTCGCGCAATTGTTCAACTAATCGAATAACTTGAGGAGCCGATTTCAATGTTTCGCTTGAACAGGATAAATCCCCAAGGCCGCTGGGCGCGCATGAATTCGCGATCTTCGCCGGTCAAAACGAGACCCGAGATACCTGTGATGAATGCGCGTGAGCTCATGGCGCGGCTTAAACTCCCCACCAAGAGTCGGTCAAGGAAGCGGCCGCTAATTCTTCTGGACGACGCACTGTCCGCCGGCGGTTTTCAGACTGCCGCAGAGTTGGGCGGCCTCGTCGGGAGATCCGAACGGCCCGATCATGGCGCGGTAGAAGACACCCTTGTCGCCGAGGTCAGCGCGTTTGATCAGAGGTGCGCGTGAACCCAGCACTGACGGGTATTTGCCTTGCAGCGCGCGATAGGAAGCCTGTGCGTCGGCTTCGTTACGCTGCGAGGCAACCTGCACTACGTAGCCGCCACCGCCCGCACCGGCCTGAACGGGATTGTTTGCCGCAACACGGCGCGACGGCGCAACCGGTGCCCCGCCCTGCGGTGATAGCGATAGCGGCGCATTTCCTGAGGACGCATTGGCATTCGCAGCCGCTGTGCGGGCCGGAGAGCGAGGCGCGGGTTTTGGCGCCGGGGTCGCGGCGATATCCGCCTGATCGCCCTTCACCGTGAATGTCTTGATTTTACGCGGCTCCTCACCCGGCAAAGCACTGGCGGCCGGCTTCGCAACGGGAACCACACTCGTGAGCGCTGGCGGCGACGGATTTGCGATCAGCGGCGGCAACACTATGCGCGGCCCACCGTTGACATCGACCGGCTGTTCTTCTCGCGGAACAATCTTTTCCGCCACCTCACCAGTCGCAAGCCGATCCGGCGTTTTGGCTGGGCTGTCGGCCGCCGGCGGAATGACCTTGGTCGGTGTCGCATCGGCCTTGATGATCGGGGCTCTCCGCTGCGCGGCGAACCCAAATAGGTGCGATAGGCGAATGCGCCGCCGGTTCCGAGCACCGCCAGCGCCAGCACCACAGCAACAGTGACCATTCCGCCGCGGCGTTTCTTCAAGCCGTGATCAAAGTTCTCTTCGCCGTCTTCCTCATAGGCATAAGGATCATCGGAGTAAGCAGGGTCGTACCGAGCGTGCTGAGCGTCGTGATCGAGTTGGCTATAGGGTGCATCGTCATAACGCGACGGATCAGCCAATCGCTCATCGTCGCTATACCGCACCTCTTGCTGATAGTCGGGCTCGGGAGCGGCGTGACTTGCCGCATAACCCTTGAGCGGATGCACGCTGCTTGGGAAATCCTGCGCCGGCGTTTCCTCCTGACGCAAGACGCGTCGCATCCAGCCTGGCCGTGCTGCAGGTGCACTCTCCTCAACTTCCAATGCAGGCTCTGGCTCGTAATTCTCTTCAACGTGAGGCGCGGGCATCGGCTGATTGGCCCGCCCCAAATTGCCGAACGGGTCCGTCTGGCCGATCAGCCGCGCAAGCTCCGCGAGTGGATCGCTCTTTCGAGCGGGCGCACGCTGATCGCCGCGATCGAATTCGTCGTCCGCTGGAGGCCTGCCTTGATACCGATCAGCCATCGTGGTGTCGCGTGCCCTTCGGGAAAACGGCCGACGCGTCATGCAAACGATCAAACCGCCGCATCAACACCGTCGAAGAGTCCCACATGCGCGGCATATCTCTGCCTATCGCATTTCATCTGGCGCGTTGACGCCCAGAACGGCCAAGCCCGACGCCAGAACCAAGACGACGCCCTGGACCAAAGCCAATCGCGCCTTAGTGACATCAACATCATTATTGATAATGAAGCGTAAATGAGGCAAATCGCGCCCCCTCGTCCACAGCGCATGAAATTCGCTGGCAAGATCATACAGATAAAAAGCGATTCGGTGTGGCTCATGTGCGAGCGCCGCCGCCTCGACGATCCGGGGATACACCGCCAGCCGGCGCAGAAGGTCCAGTTCCGCGCTGTCGGTGAGGCGTTCCACCGCGGCGTTCCCAAGGAAGGCCGATCGCGCGACGGTGTCGCCCGGCAGATCGGGAACCACCTCCCGGGCGTTGCGGAACACCGAATGACCGCGAGCGTGACCGTACTGGACATAGAACACCGGATTATCCTTGGACTGCTCTCGCACCTTGGCGAGGTCGAAATCCAGCACGGCATCGTTCTTGCGGAACAGCATCATGAAGCGCACCGCGTCGGGGCCGACTTCGTCCACCACCTCGCGTAGCGTGACGAAATCGCCGGAGCGTTTCGACATCTTCACCGGCTCGCCGTTACGCAACAGCTTGACGAGCTGCACGATCTTCACGTCGAGCGCCGCCTTGCCGGCCGTGACCGCCTTCACCGCGGCCTGCATGCGCTTGATGTAGCCGCCGTGGTCGGCGCCCCAGACGTCGACCATGTTACGGAAGCCGCGGTCGAACTTGGTTTTGTGATAGGCGATGTCGGACGCGAAATAGGTGTAGCTGCCGTCGGATTTGAGCAGCGGCCGGTCTATGTCGTCGCCATAGGCGGTGGCGCGAAACAACGTCTGCTCGCGATCCTCGTAGTCCTCGATCGGCGCTCCCTTCGGCGGCGGCAGGCGGCCTTCATAGACGTCGCCCTTCGAACGAAGGTAGTCGATGGTGGCGGCGACGCGGTTCTCTCCGGTTTCGATCAGCGATCGCTCCGAGAAGAAAACGTCCTGGCTTATTCCCAGGGAAGCAAGGTCATCTTCGAATCATCGCCATCATCGCATCGATGGCGATGGGCCGCACGACGGGCAGCCATTCGCTCTCTGGCTGACCCTTCAATAAGGCGCCGTAAGTCTTGGCCAGGCTTTCTCCCACCGGTTTCAGATATTCGCCGGGATAAAGCCCTTCCGGGATCGCACCGATATCCTCACCCAGCGCTTCGCGATAGCGCAGAAACGCCGAGCGCGCGAGCACATCGACCTGCGCGCCGGCGTCATTGATGTAGTATTCGCGCGTGACATCGTAGCCCGCAACAGACAGCAGGCTTGCCAACGCATCGCCGAACACCGCGCCGCGGCAATGTCCGACATGCATCGGCCCAGTTGGATTGGCGGAGACGTATTCAACGTTGACCTTTTCAACACCGCCTACCCCGCTGCGGCCATAGGCTTCGCCTTGACGCAGTACGGTTCGTAGTGCGTCGCCCCACACCGACGCCTTCAGGGTTAGATTGATGAACCCCGGTCCGGCGACATCGACGGACTCGATAAGCTCATCTGCGCGCAATCTGGTTGCCATCTGTTCGGCGAGATCGCGCGGTTTGGCTTTCGCATCCTTGGCCAGCACCATCGCGGCGTTGGTCGCCATATCGCCGTGGGAAGCGTCGCGGGGCGGCTCGACCACGACGCGGGACAGATCGGCATTGGGCCATCCGCCTTCCGCCGCCAGCGCGCTGCAAACCGCGTGCACGCGTGCCAGCACGTCGGCGAACAGATGTGGCGATGAACTGGAATTCGACCATGGGGAAAAACCGAGCCGAGATTGTGCCGACTGCTGCGGCTGAGATCGCCGCCTAACGCAAATCGGGGGTCGAGTCAAAAAGCCGCTGGTGCTCGGTTATCGCAAAGCGGTCGGTCATTCCCGCGATGAAATTGCCGATCCGGCGCGCGCGGTCGGACTCGGTTTCGGCAGCCCCGCTGGCCGGTGCATGCCATTCAGCCGGCAGATCACCGGGCGATTTTAGGTAGCGCGCGAACAGATCGGATATGATCGATTCCGCATCGACCATGACGCGCATCACTCGCAGGTGGCGGTACATCCGCTTCTTCAGGAAAGCCTTGATGCCGGCCTCGGCGCGCGCCGCCTCCGCCGGGAATGCGATCACGGTGCTGCCGTGGCTACGAACCTCTTCAACGGATTTCAGGTCTGCGGCCGCGAGCCGTTCAAGCGATTCCGAAAACACCGCTGAAATCAGGTACGAGATCAGCTCACGCACCAGCTCTGCCCCGCGACGATCTTCATCCAGCCCAGGATAGCGTTTCGCAATATCTTCGATCATCTGCGCGGTCACGGGCATGGTTTTGAGATCGTCGATCGCGAACAACCCAGCCCGCAGGCCATCGTCGATATCGTGGGCGTCATAGGCGATGTCGTCCGCGATCGCCGCGACCTGCGCCTCCAGCGAAGCGAAGCTCGACAGTTCCAGATCGTAGGTTTCGTTGAATTGAGCAATGCCAAGCGGGACGCCGCGGTCGCGATAGCGGCCGGTCGGCTTGCCGGCTTTGTCGGTCAATGGCCCATTGTGCTTGACGATGCCTTCCAGCGATTCCCACGTCAGGTTCAGTCCGTCGAACCCGGGATAGCGATGTTCCAGCGAAGTCACGACCCGCAAGGTCTGGGCGTTGTGGTCGAAGCCGCCGTGGTCTTTCAGACAGGCGTCGAGTGCGCGTTCGCCAGCGTGGCCGAACGGCGGATGCCCGAGATCGTGGGCGAGCGCCAGCGTCTCCGTCAGATCCTCGTCGAGGCCAAGCTGACGCGCCAGCGCGCGGGCGATCTGGGCGACTTCGAGGGTGTGGCTCAGCCGGGTGCGATAATGGTCGCCCTCATGAAACACAAACACCTGGGTCTTGTGCTTGAGGCGGCGGAACGCCGTGGAGTGAATCACCCGGTCGCAGTCGCGCCGGAACGGGCTGCGGGTCTGGCTGGGAGGCTGAGCCACGAGCCGGCCGCGGCTGCGATCCGGATCGCAGGCATAGAGCGCGCGTGGAGCAGCCATTCCAACCGACACGTTATTTTAGTCCTTATCCATTTGATTCTACTGCCCTGCGCACTTAACTACGGCTTGCGGGCAATTCAAAACCCTTGAGAATCCCGCACAATGCCTCGGAGTTGAATATGGCTGAAGCAAACGTCACCATCAGCGAGCGCGCAGCTCGCCGCATCGGGGAAATCCTCAAGACCGAGGGTGACGGCGCCATGCTGCGCATCAGCGTCGAGGGCGGCGGCTGCTCCGGTTTTCAGTACAAGTTCGATGTGGAGCGCGCGCAGGCCGAGGATGACCTCGTCATCGCGCGCGACAGCGCCGTGGTTCTGGTCGATCCCGCCTCGGTGCCGTTTTTGGCGGGCTCGGAGGTCGACTTCGTGGACGATCTGATCGGCGCGTCGTTCCGGGTGGTCAATCCCAACGCCACGGCTTCCTGCGGCTGCGGAACGAGTTTTTCGATCTGAGCGCTTAGGCGCTACTCCGCCGCCACCGCGTGCGGCCGCTCCAGCCCTTCAATTTCTTCAAGCTGCGGCTCAAGACGGCGCTTGAGGCGGCGGTCGATGCGGTCAAGATAGATGTAAATCACCGGCGTGATGAACAGCGTCAGCAGTTGCGAGACGCAGAGGCCGCCGACCACGGCGACGCCGAGCGGCTGACGCAATTCCGCGCCCGCGCCGGCGCCGATGGC
This sequence comes from uncultured Alphaproteobacteria bacterium, assembly GCA_963723625.1. Taxonomy (GTDB): domain Bacteria; phylum Pseudomonadota; class Alphaproteobacteria; order Rhizobiales; family Xanthobacteraceae; genus Bradyrhizobium. Next base: position 1,419,964 of record CAVRRK010000005.1, on the reverse strand, counting down.
GATCGGCAGCGTCCCGAAGATCGCAGCGAAGGTCGTCATCATGATGGGGCGGAATCGCAGCAGTGCTGCCTCGCGAATGGCGTGCTCGGCGCTTAGGCCCACACGACGGCGCTCCAGCGCGAAGTCCACCATCATGATGGCGTTCTTCTTGACGATGCCCACGAGCATGACGATGCCGATCATGGCGATCACCGACAACTCCATGTTAAACAGCATGAGAGTGAGGATCGCGCCGATGCCTGCCGATGGCAGACCGGAGATGATCGTGATCGGATGGATGAAGCTTTCGTAGAGAATGCCGAGAATCACGAACGCTGCGAATACCGCGGCCAGGATCAGCACGCCCTGCCCGCGCAGCGAATCCTGGAACACCTGCGCGGTGCCGGAAAAGCCGGTGGCGATGGTCGCCGGCAGATTTGAGCCCTGTTCGATCGCGGTGATCTGATCGACGGCATAACCAAGTGAAACGTTCGGCGCGAGGTTGAAGGAGATCGTCACCGCCGGCTGCTGCCCCTGATGGTTGATCTGCAGGGGTCCAACCGTCGGCGTCAGTTTTGCCACCGCGTCGAGCGGAATGGTCTGGTTGTTCGCGGTCTTTACGTAAAGTTTGGAAAGATCGGAGGGGTCGACGCGAAACTGCGGCTGTGCTTCCAGGATGATCTGGTAATCGTTCGACGGCATGTAGATGGTGCCGACCTGACGCGCGCCATAGGCGTTGTAGAGCTGGTTGCGCACCTGATCGACGGTGACGCCGTAGACCGCGGCTTTCTCGCGGTCGATATCAACCGTCATCTGCGGGTTCTTGATGTAGAGATCGGTGGTGACATCGAGCAGCCCCGGCACCTTCGCGATCTTGTCGCGCATTTCCGGCGCCAGCCGATACAGCGATTCGATGTCGCCGCTCTGCAAGGTGTACTGGTACTGGCTCTTTGAGGGCCGGCCGCCGATGTTCAGGTTCTGGATGCTCTGGAAAAACGCCTGCATGCCCGGAACCTGCGTGGCCTTTTGGCGCAAGCGCGCCATCACGACCGCCGCCGAGTCCCGCTCCTTCTTCGGCTTCAGCGCAATGAACAGCCGCCCGAAATTGGCCGTTGGATTGGGGCCGCCTGCGCCGACGGTGCTGTTGATGTAGTCGACCGCGGGATCCGCGCTCAGGATATCGGTGATCGCCTTTTGCCGGATCGACATCGCTTCAAAAGACGTGTCGGTCGCAGCCTCCGTTATCCCGGTCAGAAAGCCGGTATCCTCCTGCGGGAAAAATCCTTTGGGCACGGCGATATAGAGCGCAACGGTGCCGGCGAGCGTGGCCAGCGTCACCAGGAGCGTGATCGCCTTGTAGGCGAGCACCCGGTCGAGCGCCCATTCGTAAGCCCGCAGCCAGGCATCGAACATTCGTTCAAAAATGCGAAGCACGATGTTCGGTGTCTTGGTTGGATCGTGCGCTTTGAGCACGCGCGCGCACAGCATGGGGGTCAGCGTCAACGACACAAAACCTGAGACCACGATGGCAACCGCGATTGTCACCGCGAATTCGCGGAACACGCGCCCGACGATGCCGCCCATCAGCAGCACCGGAATGAATACCGCGATCAGGGAGAACGTGATCGAAATGATGGTAAAGCCGATTTCACGCGCGCCCTTAAGCGCCGCCTCGAAAGGCCGCATACCGTGCTCGATATGACGCACGATATTTTCGAGCATCACGATGGCGTCGTCGACCACGAAGCCAACCGACAGTGTCAACGCCAGCAGCGTCATGTTGTTGACGGAAAAATCCAGCATGTACATGACGGCGAAGGTGCCGCAGAGCGAGATCGGCACCGCCAGCGCGGGGATCATCGTTGCCGAAGCCGAGCGCAGGAACAGGAAGATCACCATAATGACGAGACCAATGGCGATCAGCAGCGTCTCTTCAACGTCGGTCACGGATTGGCGGATCGACTGCGACCGGTCCATGGTGACGCTGATGGTGACCGAAGGCGGAATCTGCGCCCGCAGCGACGGCAGCTTCGCCAGCACGCCGTCGACGACCGCGACCGTGTTGGCGTCCGGCTGTTTGTAGATGGCGAGAACGATCGAGCGCGCTCCATTCAACCAGGTCGCCGTCTTGTCATTTTCGACGCTGTCGAGGACCTTCGCTATCTCGTCGAGCCGGACCGGTGAGCCATTGCGCCAGGCTACGATCACGTGCCGATAATCAGCGGCCTTGTCCATTTGGCCGGAGGCCTGCAGGGCGATGTCCTGTTTCGGCCCGTTCAAAGTGCCAACCGGGGTGGATGAATTGGCGCGCGAGACCGCGGCGCGGACGTCTTCCAGCGATATGCCCCGCGCCGCCGCGGCTTCAGGATCGGCCTGCACTCGGATGGCAAATTTCTGGCTGCCGAAAATCACAACCTGGGCGACACCCTGGATTTGCGACAGTGCCTGCCCGATGGTGATGTCGCCGTATTCGTTGACAGCCGACAGCGGCAATGTTTCCGAACTGAGCGAGATAAAAAGAATAGCGAAGTCAGACGGATTGACCTTCCGAAAACTCGGCGGAATCGTCATTTCGATCGGCAGGCGGCGTTGCGCGATGGTCAGCGCGGTCTGAACGTCGAGCGCGGCCGCATCGATGTTTCGATTGAGGTCGAACTGGATGACGATCGCGGTTGTGCCTTGCGACGATGTCGAAGACATCGACGATATGCCGGCAATGGTCGAAAGCTGCCGTTCGATGGGGCCGGCAACCGAGGCCGCCATGGTGTCCGCGCTGGCGCCCGGTAACGTTGCCGTAACGGCGATAGTCGGAAAATCCACCTTTGGGAGCGCCGAAACCGGCAACAGCCGAAAGCCGAATACGCCGAAGGCAATGATCGATGCCGTCATGAGCGTCGTCATGACCGGGCGCCGGATACACAGCTCCGAGAGCGTCATCGCGGTTATGCTCCGGCCTTAGCGGCGCGTGGCGCGACGAGAGTGCCCTCCGACAACAGCAATTGTCCGTCGGTGATCACATCTTCGCCGCCCGACAAACCCTTGGCGATAACAGACAGACCCTGAAAGGTACGGCTGACACTTACCGGCTGCACGTGGGCTTTACCCTCCTGCATGACGAATACGTAGTTGCCATTCTGGCTACGCTGTACGGCGGCCGACGGCACCGTCACAGCGTCCTCGGTCCGGACGATCAGTTTGGTGTTCACGAGTATGCCCGGCCATAACGTCTCGTTCGCATTGTCCATGATGCCGCGAACGGTGACCATGCCGGTGGTCGAATCCACCGAGTTTTCGACCATCGCCACCTTGCCCTCCTCGGAGCGTTGGTGACCGGGAATTGTTGCGATCACCTTCGAAGCGCCGGTCGTCATGGCGTCACGCAGATCGATCAGCACGCGCTGCGGGATGGCGAAAGTCACGTAGACAGGCGCCATCTGGTTGATGACAGCCAACGGCGCCGTATCGGCGGGGCGCACGAAATTGCCGATCTTCACATTCGCAGCGCTGATGCGGCCGGCAAATGGCGCGCGGATGATTGTGAAGCTCTTTTGAACTTTTAGATTGTCGAGCGCCGACTGATCGGCCTGGATTGTGCCGATAAGAATATCGGCTTGGGTCTTGGCGTTATCGACGTTGACCTGCGTAGTGGCGCCTTTGCCGATCAGATCGCTAAACCGCTTGAGATCGCGTTGCGCGCCGGCAAGCTGGGCCTGATCTCTGGCGATCATACCTTCGGCTTGCTCGATCTGGGCGTCGATCTGGCGGGCGTCCAGCGTGAAAAGCAGGTCGCCCTGGTTAACCTTGGCGCCATCTTCGAAATGCACCGAAACGATGGTGGTTTCCACCCGCGACTTCAGCGCCACACTTGAAATCGGCGTCACTGTTCCGATCGAATCGACGTCGACCGGGACAGATTTTCGTTCGGATTTGGCCAGCTCGACCGAAACGACGCGCGGGCGTTGCGGCCCTTGCGCGCTGGCGCCGCCGCCCATCCAGGACGAACGCGTTACGAATGCGCCAAGCGCAGCGACGCACAACAGCCCGCCGACAATGACCAAAGTACCTTTTTTCATCACATTTCGCGCCGTCGGTCCTCCATGCAGACCGCGACTGCCCCGTTTCCTGTCCTGACCGGCTATTTCCGCCTTATTCTAATGACTTATCACAGCCTCGCCGATCATGGTAAGCCAGCGACCAAATTTTTGTCATCGTTCTTACCGGACCACGCCATGCGAATTGCTACCTGGAACGTTAATTCCGTTCGGCAACGGCTCGAGCATCTCCTGACCTGGCTGAAGGATTGCTCGCCCGACGTTGTCTGCCTTCAGGAGATCAAATGCGTCGATGAGGCGTTTCCGCGCGAAGCCATCGAAGCGCTCGGCTACAACGTCGTGACGCACGGCCAGAAGACCTTCAACGGCGTCGCGCTGCTTTCGAAATTTCCGCTTGAGGAGGCCAACCCGCGCTTGGCCGGTGACGACGAGGACACCCACGCGCGTTTCCTTGAAGGCGTGGTTTCGCTCAAGCGAGGCGTGGTCCGCGTCGCCTGCCTCTATTTGCCGAACGGAAACCCCGTCGGTACCGATAAATATCCCTACAAACTCAAATGGATGTCGCGACTTCTTGAGTATTCGAAGCAGACATTGAAAACCGAGGAGCCGCTGATTCTCGCCGGTGATTTCAACGTGATTCCGGCGCCGCGCGACGTTCACAATCCGGCATCGTGGGTCAACGACGCGCTGTTCAAGGCGGAGACCCGGGAGAGCTTTCAATCGCTGCTGGGCCTCGGGCTGACCGATGCATTGCGCGCAGTCACCGACGCCCCGGGTCAATACACGTTCTGGGATTACCAGGCCGGCTCATGGCAAAAGAACCACGGCATTCGCATCGACCATCTATTGCTGTCCCCGCAAGCCAGCGACCGGCTGATCAATGTCGGCATCGATAGTTACGTGCGGGCGTGGGAAAAGCCGTCCGATCATGTGCCGATCTGGATCGACCTGGATCTGGAGACGGCTTGATTAGTCCTTGCGGCCCTGCACCCAGTGTTCAAGCATCTGCAGCGCCATTGCCCGGTCGTCTTCAGACGCCTTGGCGATCGCCTTGTTGTAGCTTTCCTTGATCCAGGTTTCGTCCGGGGCCGCGCTGTCGCGCGCCAGCGTCAGCCACATCAGTCCGCGCGCCGCCTGCCGGGGCAACTGCTCGCCGTTGAACAGCATCTGGCCGAGCATGGCTTGTGCCTCGTGCTGGCCCTTCTGGGCGGCAAGGCCAAGCCACCGCGCGCCGTAGCGGGAATCGCGGGGCGTGCCGACGCCCTTGAGGTAAAGCCGCGCCAGATCGTACTGCGCATCGGCATTGCCGAAATAGGACGCGGCGTACGAGAACATTTCGCGCGCCCGCTCCGAGTCGGCCTTGATCTTCGAGTTCGGAATGCCGTCGAGGTAATATCGGCCCAGCGCGACAAAGGCGTTGGCGACAATCGCCGCTTGGGGCGCCGACGGGCTGTCTTCGGCATGGGCATTCGCGATTTGGCTGAAATACTCGAACGCCCGCAAATTGTCCTGCGTTACGCCATCGCCGTCCGCATACATCCGCCCGAGCTTCCACTGGGCCACGGGGTGCCCACCTTCGGCAGCGTATTGCAGCGAGGTCAGGGAGGTGGTGGAAGCAATTGGCGGAACCGCCTTCTTGAGCGCGGCTGCAGCGCCCGGCTGCGCCGAAACCACCGGGATCGGGGCCTCCGGACCGACCGGCGCGCCGTCAAAGGCGAGCGCCGGCAACGCCAACGATGTGACGCCCAAAATCAACGCTACAACGATACGCTCAGATATCCGCATAACACTGTTTCTCGTGCGCCCCGCCCGGATGGGTAACGGCGCCATCAACCGCGGGTCCGACCTGCTGGGAATACTTCCAGAGCGCGCCGGACGTATGATTGGTCGCGCGCGGCTTCCATTTGGTTTTGCGCTCGGCCAGCTCGGCGTCGGTCAATTTTACGTTAAGCGTGCCGACCACGGCGTCGATTTCGATGATATCGCCATCTTGCAGGAGCGCGATCGGGCCACCGATCGCGGCTTCAGGACCGACATGGCCGATGCAGAATCCCCGGGTGGCGCCCGAGAAGCGGCCGTCGGTGATGAGCGCGATCTTGCCGCCCATGCCCTGCCCGGTCAGCGCTGCCGTGGTTGAAAGCATTTCCCGCATGCCGGGGCCGCCGCGCGGCCCCTCATAACGGATCACGAGGACTTCGCCCTCCTTGTAGGTCTTCTTTTGCACCGACTCGAAGGCATCCTCTTCGCAGTCGAAGCAGCGGGCGGGTCCGGTAAACCTCAGATTCGACATCCCCGCGACCTTCACGATCGCGCCTTCTGGCGCGAGATTGCCCTTCAGGCCGACGACGCCACCGGTGACGGTGATCGGTTTGTCGGCAGAATGCACCACGTCCTGGTGCGGATTCCATTTCACGCTCTTCAGGTTTTCGGCGATCGTTCGCCCGGTGACCGTCAGACAGTCACCGTGCAGGAAGCCGTTATCGAGAAGCGTTTTCATCAGAAGCGGTATGCCGCCAACTTCGAACATGTCTTTGGCGACATAACGACCGCCCGGTTTCAAATCCGCGACATACGGTGTCTTTTTGAAGATTTCCGCCACGTCGAACAGATCGAACTTGATGCCGCATTCATGGGCAATCGCCGGCAGGTGCAGCGCTGCATTGGTCGAACCGCCGGATGCCGCCACGACAGCCGCGGCATTCTCCAGCGCCCGGCGCGTGACGATGTCGCGCGGACGAATATTGGAAGCGATGAGCTCCATGATCTTCTCGCCGGCGGTCATGCAGAACGCATCACGAATTTCATAAGGCGCAGGCGCGCCGGCCGAATACGGCAAGGCAAGCCCGATGGCCTCGGAAACCGTCGCCATAGTGTTGGCGGTGAATTGTGCGCCGCACGCACCCGCCGAAGGACACGCTACGCGTTCGATTTCGTCGAGATCCTCGTCGGACATCTCACCGACGGAATGCTTGCCGACCGCCTCGAACATGTCCTGCACGGTGACCTGCTGGCCGCGGAAATTGCCGGGCAGGATCGAGCCGCCATAGATGAAGATCGAGGGCACGTTGAGCCGGACCATCGCCATCATCATGCCCGGCAAAGACTTGTCGCAGCCGGCAATGCCGACCAACGCGTCGTAGGCATGACCGCGAATGGTCAATTCAACGGAATCGGCGATGCATTCGCGCGATGGCAGCGACGAGCGCATGCCGTCATGGCCCATGGCGATGCCGTCCGTAACGGTGATGGTGCAGAATTCGCGGGGCGTACCGCCGGCCGAGGCCACGCCCTTTTTGACCGCCTGGGCCTGGCGCATCAGCGCGATGTTGCAGGGCGCCGCCTCATTCCAGCACGATGCCACGCCGACGAACGGCTGGTGAATCTGCTGGGTGGTCAGACCCATGGCATAGAGGTAAGAGCGATGTGGCGCGCGTTCCGGACCCTCGGTCACGTGGCGGCTAGGCAATCGTTTCTTGATATTGGTCTTGGCGTCCATCGCGAATAGTTTCCCCGGCATCGCCTTTCGTCGTTGGGAAAGCTTCATTTCCCATCGCTTTCGCGACCGCCGTGGCTTTCAACTTCTGCAAAATGATTTCATAGAGCGGTGTGGCTAAATAGCGGCGCGGGCAATAGCCGGCGGACTTAACGCTCAAATCTTCCGTAAGTGTTGCGGGCTGGCAACATTCGTGGCCCTGCGGCAACCATCATTGCGGCGAAGTCTGTCCGCCTGTCGAACGGCGGGCCGGCTAATCCACTTTGACGTTGGCGGCCTTGATCATCGGCCACCACTTCGCGATCTCAGCTTTTTGCCATGCGCCGAGCGCCTCCGGCGATTGCTGATCCAGTGGAGGAATGGCGAGCCCAAGGTTTTCCAGCTGCTTACGAACCGCGGGATCGGCGAGCGCTTCGACCGCCGCGGCATTGAGCTTGGCGATGACATCCTTCGGCGTACCCTTCGGCACCCACAGGCCGGACCACAGCGTCATGTGGAATCCCGGCAGGCCCGCCTCATCGGTGCTCGGGATTTCCTTGGCGGATTCGACGCGCTTGCCGTCAGTAACGGCGTAGGCGCGGATGGTGCCGGCGCGCACCTGGTTGATGGAATTGGAGGTCTGATCGATCATGAGGTCGATTTGTCCGGCGACGAGATCATTCATGGCCGGCGCCGTGCCGCGATACGGCACGTACTGCAATTTGATCCCGGTGATATTCTCGAAATAAAGCCCGGCGATATGGCTTCCCGAGCCCGCGCCGGCGGTCCCAGCCGCCGCCGGGACCGGCCTCGACTTCAGCCAGGCCAGCAACTCCGGCAGCGACTTCGCCGGAACGGCATTCTTGCTGACGATGATCATCGGATTGCTGGGAAGCAGCACCACGGGCTCAAGATCGGCAACGAGATCGTAGCCGAGCTTGTAGATCGCCCCGTTGGCGACGTGGGTGCCGAGGTGGCCGAAACTGATCGTGTAACCGTCCGGCGGCGCGTGCACCGCGCGTCCGACTCCGAGCGAACCGCCCGCGCCTGTTACGTTCTCTATCAGAACCGCCTCGCCCAACGTCGTCTTCATGCGCTCGGCCAGGATGCGCGCCATGGCGTCCGACGGACCGCCCGCAGAAAACGGCACGATAATAGTGATGGGGCGCGTCGGGAAATTCTGCGCCGACGCATGGCCCGCGAATGTCAGCTATCGCAACACAGACGGCCGCGATTGTTTTTCTCATCGCTTTCTCCCTATCGCGCCATATCGCCGACGCTTACGGATTGCTTAAAGGTTCGCGTAGTCGATCGGCTGATGCCGATCGAGCGTCCGCGTCACCGGCGGCAGCGGATATTTCAGCCCGGTCGCGCAATTGAACAGCATCACGCGGTCGTTTTTGGTCACGCGGCCATCGGCAAGACTATCCTTATAGGCAGCGTAGGTGGCCGCCCCTTCCGGACACAGCAACAGCCCCTCCTCGCGCGCCACCTCGTTCAGCGCAGCCGTGATCTTTTCATCCGTCACCGCGATGGCGAAACCTTTGCTCTCACGCACCGCGCGCAGGATCAGAAAATCCCCGATCGCCTGCGGCACGCGAATGCCGGACGCGATGGTATGCGCATCCTCCCAGCGCGTCGCATGCTCGGTGCCGTTCTCGTAAGCGCGCACCATCGGCGCGCAACCTGTTGCCTGCACGGCAACCATGCGCGGCCGTTTGCTGCCGATGAAACCGATGGCTTCGAGTTCGGCGAAGGCCTTCCACATGCCGATCAAGCCGGTGCCGCCGCCAGTCGGATAGAAGATCACGTCGGGCACGTCCCAGCCGAGCTGTTCGGCGAGTTCGAGGCCCATCGTTTTCTTGCCTTCGATCCGGTACGGCTCCTTCAGCGTCGAGGTATCGAACCAGCCGGCTTTGGCCTTGCCTTCGCCGACGATCTTGCCGCAATCGTCGATCAGGCCATTGACGCGATAGACGGTGGCGCCCTGCAGCTCGATCTCGCTGACATTCACCTCGGGCGTATCGGCCGGACAGAAGATCGTGGTCTTGATGCCGCAACTGGTAGCGTAGGCCGCCAGCGCCGCGCCGGCATTGCCGTTGGTCGGCATCGCCATGTGCTTGATGCCCAAGCGCCTTGCCCATCGACACGGCCATGACAAGACCGCGCGCCTTGAATGAACCGGTCGGCAACCGTCCCTCGTCCTTGACGATGATCTCGCCGCCGCCGATTTTTTTCGAAAGCTTGGGCAGCCGGATCAGCGGCGTCGTCACCTCGCCGAGGCTGACGATGTCGGTGACTTTGCGCACCGGCAGCATTTCGCGGTAGCGCCACATGTCCGCAGGCCGCTGCGCTAGCGCGTCCTTGGTCAGCGCCTTCTTCACGCCGGCAAGATCGTAGCGCACCAGCAACGGCTTGCCGGCCTTCGACAGATTGTGGATCTGGTCGGCGGGATAATGATCGCCCTCCATCGCGCATTCCAGATGCGTCACAAAGGTCGGGCGTTCGATGGTCAGATTATCGTTGTCTTTCACGGGGTGCTTTCGTTTGTTACATATTCAGCACCCGGCCATACGCATCCAGCACCGCTTCCTTCATCATCTCGGACAGCGTCGGATGCGGGAAGACGGTGTGCATCAGCTCTTCTTCTGTTGTTTCGAGGTTCATGGCAACCACGTAGCCCTGAATGAGCTCGGTGACTTCAGCACCAATCATGTGCGCGCCGAGTAGCTGTCCGGTTTTCTTGTCGAAGATCACCTTGACGAGACCCTGATCCTCGCCGAGCGCGATGGCCTTGCCGTTGCCGGCGAACGGAAAACGGCCGACGCGGATTTCGCGACCGCCCTCTTTCGCCTTGGCCTCGGTGAGGCCGACGGAGGCGACCTGCGGCTGACAATAAGTGCAACCGGGAATAAGGTTCTTGTCCATCGCATGCGGATGCAGGCCCTTGATGGCCTCGACGCAGATCACGCCCTCATGCTCGGCCTTGTGCGCGAGCATCGGCGGTCCCGCGACATCGCCGATGGCGTAGATGCCGGGCACACTGGTCTTGCCGTAGCCGTCGATCACGACAGTGCCGCGCTCGATCTTGACGCCGAGTTTTTCCAACCCGAGATTTTCGATGTTGCCGACCACGCCGACCGCGGAAATCACCCGGTCGAACTCGACCGCTTGCGGCTTGCCCTTGCCGTCATCGATGGTGGCGACCACGCTGTCGCTTTTCTTCTCGAGTTTTGTCACCTTGGTGCCGCTGAGAATCTTGATGCCCTGCTTCTCGAAGCGCTTGCGCGCCAGGCCTGCGATCTCGGCGTCCTCCACCGGCAAAATCTGCGGCAGCACTTCGACCACCGTTACGTCAGCGCCCATGGTGTGGAAGAACGACGCGAATTCGATGCCGATCGCGCCGGAGCCTACCACCAGCAGCGACTTCGGCATCTTGTCCGGCACCATCGCCTCGAAATAGGTCCAGACCAGTTTCTTGTCGGGCTCCAGCCCCGGCAGCACGCGCGGCCGCGCGCCGGTGGCGATGACGATATGCTTGGCCTGATAGGCGCCCTCGCCCAGCGCACCCTTCGGCGCCTCGACGGCGGATTTCTTCACCGTGATTTTGCCGGGCGCATCGATGGTCGCTTCGCCCCAGATTACGGAAATCTTGTTCTTCTTCATCAGGAAGCCGACGCCATCGTTGAGGCGTTTGGAGACGCCGCGCGAGCGCTTCACCACCGCGGCCGGATCGAACGACACTTTCTCGGCCGACAGCCCGTAATCCCCGGCGTGCTGCATGTAGTGATAGATTTCCGCCGAGCGCAGCAGCGCCTTGGTCGGAATGCAGCCCCAGTTCAAACAGATGCCGCCGAGATATTGCTTCTCGATGATTGCGGTCTTGAAGCCGAGCTGCGCCGCGCGGATCGCGGCGACATAGCCGCCGGGACCGGAACCAATGATGATGATGTCGAAGGAGGTGTCGGGCATTGGCGCTGTACTCGGTTTTCAAACTTCACGAATTGATTCGGAAAAGGCTTATTCCCGGTCGTATTCCTGCACGGTATCCCAAGCGACTTTCTGCAAAAAGGCGGCGGTCGCTTCATCGAGCCCGGCGCGGTAGCTGTTGCCGACTGGCGATTGGCGATAGACGGTGGCAAGCACCGTGCAGGCGGCCAGATAAGTCCCTGCAAGCGTCGGGTGCCGTTTGTCCTCGACGTTGAGAACGAGTTCGGGTTTTTCTTTCTTCGCGCGCGCGAAGGCCAATCCAGCGGGGACAACCAGCATGTTGTTGTCGTTGCCCGCCTTCGTATAGGCCTCCGCCAATTGTTCGGTCATCTCGGGTTTGTCGGCATATGCCCACGACATGAACAGCACCGGATCCGCGCCGTGTTGACGCGCGATCGCGGCATCCTTGGCAGCGAATTCGAAGAAGAGCGATTTGAGCTGGGGGTGGACCGGGCACTGGCTGCAATCCATCATGATCGCAGCGTCGAATTTCTTATTGCGTTTGGTCGGAACGACGTTGTTGTTCGAGTCGAATGAGTAGGAGGCCATTCCCGCCGTCGAGAACAGCGACTCGACAGCATGCCAATCCAGGCCTGATCCGCTGATCGTGGCAGAGGTTGCGTGATAATCGGTCGACGGATCGGCCGCACGCATCAGCTTCAGCACATGATTGTGCAGGCTGTTGTTGTAGTAGAAGAAGCTGTTGCCGATGTAGAGGACCGTCTTCGGCACCTCATCAAGTTTGACGACTTTCGGCTTTATCTGCGGATCGGCCATGGCTGCCGACGTGCAGATCGACGCGACTACAAATGCTCGCAAGGCCAAAGACATCAAGCGGGACATTGTAAATCTCCAGGGAATAAGGACGGAAAATCGCGCGCCGTCACACCACCATCATCACAGGATTTTCGATCAGCTTCTTGAACGCCGTGATGAGCTCGGCGCCGAGCGCGCCATCGATGGCGCGGTGATCGCACGACAACGTCACGCTCATGATCGTCGCAGGCACGATCACTCCGTTACGCACGACGGCGCGTTCCTCTCCCGTGCCGACCGCCAATATCGACGACTGCGGCGGATTGATCACCGCCGTGAAATCCTTGATGCCGTACATGCCGAGATTGGACACCGACGAGGTGCCGCCCTGATATTCGTTCGGCTTGAGTTTCTTGCCCTTGGCACGCACGGCAAGGTCTTTCATCTCGTTCGAAATTGCCGACAGCGACTTGGTCTCGGCGTTGCGGATGATCGGCGTGATCAGGCCGAACGGCAATGCTACGGCGACACCGATGTCGGAATGCTTGTGACGCAGCATCGCGGCTTCGGTCCAAGACACGTTTGCTTCCGGAATCTTCTGCAACGCCAGCGCCATCGCCTTGATGACGAAGTCGTTGACCGAAAGCTTGTAGAGCGGTTTGCCATCCTTGTTTTTGCCGGCAGCCGCATTGATCTCCTCGCGCGCGGTGGAGAGCTTGCCGATGTCACAATCAATCGTGAGGTAGAACGTCGGCATCGAATTCGTCGCTGCGGTCAACCGCTGCGCGATCGTGCGACGCATGCCGTCATGCGGAATCAACTCGTAGGCACCTTCTTCGTACAACGCCAGAATCTGCTGATCCGACATCGCCGGCGATGGCCCACTCGACAGCGCAGCCGCGCCGGACGAAGGCGCAGCAGTGGGTGCTTTCAGGCCCTTGCCGGATTTGGCTTCCTCGACGTCGCGCGCGATGACGCGGCCGTGCGGGCCCGAGCCGTTGATGCGCGTGAGTTCGATGCCGGCTTCTTTCGCCAGGCGCCGTGCGAGCGGCGATGAGAAAGTGCGCGCGTGGCCGTTGGTTTGTGGCGCAGCCCCCCTCTGTCGGGCGTCGGCCACCCTCCCCACCCTTGGCGCGGCGGCGATTGGTGCCGGCGACGCCTCAGGTTGTTTCGAAGCGCGCGGGCGGTTGCTTCTTTTCCCGCGCTTGCAGAGTTTGGCGCTCGCGGCCTTGGCGCTCTGCCTTTGCTTCCGCCTTTTGCGGCTGAGCTGCCCCCGCCGCCTTTACATCCTCGCCGTCGCCGGCGAGCACTGCGATCACGTCATTGACCGGCACGTCCTGCGTGCCTTCGGGCACCAGAATCTTCGCGATCGTGCCCTCGTCGACCGCCTCGACTTCCATGGTCGCCTTGTCGGTCTCGATCTCCGCGATCACGTCGCCGGACTTGACCTTGTCGCCCTCTTTCTTCAGCCACTTGGCGAGATTGCCCTTCTCCATTGTCGGTGACAGCGCGGGCATCAGGATATTGATCGGCATTGTCAGTGACCTTGTTGCGAGCGCGACGTGGTTTTGCCAACGTCGGTCGGCCGCGCGATTTCAGCTTCGAACATTTCGACGATGCGCGCTAACGCTTCGTCCTCGGAATAGTCGCTTTCGCGCGCATAAGCGCGGGCGGCGTGGCGCGCGATGTCGACCAGAAGCATGCCCCACATGTCCGGCTCTTCAAATGCGCGCGTGAACGCGATGGACAATCCGCCATCCAGCACGAACGCGCGTAGCACCTCGGTCGCGTCCTCGCGGCCCGCGACATCCGGCGGCAGCGGCTGTTCCTTCGGACCAGTCATCTTGGAAGGAGACATCTTCGAACCAGTCATCGCTCACCGATAACAAACGGCCTTGGCGGCTTCGACCACCTCGGCCACCGACGGCAGTGCAAGTTTTTCCAGATTAGCGGCGTAGGGCATCGGCACGTCCTTGCCGGATACCCGCGCCACCGGCGCATCGAGATAGTCGAAGGCGTGCTCCATGATGCGCGCCGCGACTTCGGCGCCGACGCCGTTCTGCTGCCAGCCCTCCTCCACCGTCACCGCGCGGCCGGTCTTCTTCACGGATGCGATGATGGTGTCGGTATCGAGCGGGCGCAGCGTGCGCAGATCGATCACCTCGGCTTCGATGCCTTCCTTGGCCAACTCGTCAGCGGCCTTCAGCGCGTAGCTCATGCCGTTCGACCATGCGATCAGCGTGACATGGCCGCCTGTGCGCACGATCCGCGCCTTGCCGATCGGGATCACATAGTCGTCGAGTTTCGGCACCGGGCCGGACTGGCCGTACAGCATTTCGTTTTCGAGGAAGATCACCGGATTGGGATCGCGGATCGCAGCCTTCAGCAGGCCCTTGTAGTCGGCGGCCGAATACGGCGCGATCACCTTCAGTCCCGGCACCTGCGAATACCACGACGAGTAATCCTGGCTGTGCTGGGCGGCGACGCGCGAGGCAGCACCGTTAGGCCCGCGGAACACAATCGCGCAGCCCATCTGCCCGCCGGACATGTAAAGCGTCTTGGCCGCGGAGTTGATGATCTGGTCGATCGCCTGCATGGCGAAATTGAAGGTCATGAATTCGACAATGGGTTTGAGGCCCGCCATCGCTGCGCCGACGCCGACGCCGGCAAAGCCGTGCTCGGTGATCGGCGTATCGATCACGCGCCGCGCGCCGAATTCCTGCAGCAGCCCCTGCGTGACCTTGTAGGCGCCCTGATATTCCGCAACCTCCTCGCCCATGATGAAGACATCGGGGTCGCGCCGCATTTCTTCCGCCATCGCATCGCGCAACGCGTCGCGAATGGTCATGGTGACCATCTCGGTACCCTCAGGTACTTCGGGATCGGGTTCGGCGACGGCTTTCGGCGCAGAGGGCGCGGACTTCGCGGACGCCGGCTCATCCTTGGGCGCAGGCGCTTCTGATTTTGCACCGGCAGGCGGCGCGGATTCCGCAGCCTTCTCCTGATTTGAGGGCGCGCTTGCCTTGCCGAGATCGGCGGCACTTTCGCCCTCGGCGAGAATCGTCGCGATCGGCGTGTTCACTGCGACGTCGGCAGTGCCTTCCGGGATCAGTATCTTGCCGAGGGTGCCTTCATCGGTAGCCTCGACTTCCATCGTCGCTTTGTCGGTCTCAATCTCGGCGATGACATCGCCCGACTTGATCGCCTCGCCTTCCTTTTTCAGCCATTTCGCAAGGTTGCCCTTTTCCATGGTCGGCGACAGCGCGGGCATCAGCACTTGAATGGGCATAGTGACTCCAGAACTAAAAGCTTGCGCGCTCAGCGATAGATGTTGGTGTAAAGCTCGGAAGGATCGGGTTCAGCATCGTGCTGGGCAAAATCCGCGGCGGCGTTGACGATTTCGCGCACCTCGGCATCAATTGCCTTGAGATCCTGCTCGGTCGTGCCATCAGCCAGCAGACGATTGCGCACCTGCTCGATCGGGTCCTGATCGTGGCGAACCTTGTCGACTTCCTCGCGGGTACGATATTTCGCCGGGTCCGACATCGAATGGCCGCGGTAGCGGTAGGTATTGCATTTCCAGAATGAACGGTCCCTTGCCGGCGCGGCACCATGTCACGGCCTTGTCGGCCGCCGCCTTGACGGCGCGAACGTCCATGCCGTCGACCTTTTCACCGGGAATGTTGAAGGAGACGCCGCGCTTGGAGAAATCGGTCTGTGCTGACGAGCGCGTGACCGACGTGCCCATGGCATAGCGGTTGTTCTCGATGACGTAGATCACCGGCAGCTTCCAAAGCTCCGCCATGTTGAAGCTTTCGTACACCTGACCCTGGTTAGACGCGCCGTCGCCGAAATAGGCCAGACTGACAAAATCGTTCTCGCGATAGCGGTTAGCGAAGGCGAGACCCGTACCGAGCGAGACCTGTGCGCCGACGATGCCGTGTCCGCCAAAGAAGTTCTTCTCCTTGCTGAACATGTGCATGGAGCCACCCTTGCCTTTGGAATAGCCACCAAAGCGCCCAGTGAGCTCCGCCATGACGCCCTTGGCTTCCATGCCGCAGGCGAGCATATGGCCATGGTCGCGGTAGCCGGTGATGACCTGATCGCCCTTCTTCAAGGCCATCTGCATGCCGACAACGATTGCTTCCTGCCCGATGTAGAGATGGCAGAAACCGCCGATCGCCCCCATGCCGTAGAGCTGGCCGGCCTTTTCCTCGAAACGCCGGATCAGCAGCATGTCGCGTAAAGCGCTGAGTTCTTGTTCCCTGGTGAATTCGACAGCGGAAGGATCGCGAGATCCGTTTCCGGACTCCTTTGTGGCGATTTTTTTCGGTGCGGCCATAGTCAGTCCGATGTGAGTTGATGGTCCTCTCTACCCCAACTCAAATCGCCATGAAAGGACCGCGTGGCGAGAGGGCAAATTCCGTATGCCGCAGTGCAGCGCAGATGATTTTAAGCGAAGCTTTATCGATTATGGGGCCTAGAAATCCGCTTTTAGCAAAGCCTCAGAGAAGACGCTGCCGATGCTCCTCCCTATCGAGGGCTGCTTGTAGTTCCTGCTGCAATCTCTCGTAGCTTTCGACCAGTTCCAGGTGTTTTTCCGTGAGCGCTGTATAGCTCTGTTCTAACCGGTCGTGTTCGGCCGCGACCCGACTCTGGTCCTGCAGGAGTTGAACAAAAGCCTGCTCGGATCGATCCCGGGCTCGACCACTCATTGCTTTCCTGGGTCGATGCTCGGAAAGTGTCTTGCGGATTTAAAAAAGCGACCGGCTGTGCGTTACCGCTGATCAACCGTGCGCCGAGAACGTTTTCGGAAGATTTTTCTTTGCGCAGATAGCACAGCGAATTCGCGAAAGTAACGGAGCGGACGTGATCCAGCCGCGGCCTCTGCAAAGGAGCACTGATGGTCGCGCGCAAATCCGTCGAGCGCAGAAATCAGCGGAAAAGCCACGTCCCAGTGCTCACCATTTAGAACGTCTACAAGCCGCTTGAAAAAAGCGATCGACGAATATGGATGGTAAAGACCACCGCCAAATTCCTGCCAATAACTGGCGTGCAGGTCTTCAGCGATATAAATACCGCCGTCTTCGAGATGCCTGAAATATTTTACAAATGTGCGGACGATATCGCCGCAGTGGTGAGAACCATCGTCGATGATGATGTCGAACTTCCCCGACTCGGCAACGACCGCTTCCACGCCAGCTTGCATGGCGTCGCCGACGACGACCGAGATGCACGGATCGGGATAGTCCAGTGCCGCGCAAGCATCCAGAATGTCGACTCCCACGATGGCCCGCGCGTTTTTAAAGTAGTGAGCCCAGATTTCGAGCGAGCCGCCGTTCTGAACGCCGATTTCCAGAACGCGGACGGGCCGATGCCTGAACTCAGCGAAAAGAGCGTCGTAGATCGGAAGATAGCTTGACCATTTATCGGAGGCCTTGCCGTGCGCCCGAGCCTGAACGATTTGCTGAAGCGTCAGATCGCTCAATCTCAGTACCTTCAGCGGAACGCGCAGTATTGTCCCGCGGTGTTTTCGCGATCATTTCTGAGAAATGAGCATACTGATATGGCCTAGGCAAGACGGCGTGCGACAGGTCGAGCCATCGAAATATCAGCTACGCCTGCAAGGTGGAGTAACGTTCAACTGCACAATAATCGCCGTGCTCCGCGGACGGCACAGTTGTGGCCGATCAGTTCGGCTTAATGATACGAACCAGATCGCGGGGATCGACATAGTCGAGCTGATAGCGCACGCGCTCGTCGAGCATGTCGGGATCGACCCGGTCGGACCGCAGCAGCGAGACCCGCTGTTCGCCTTCGGTACGCTCTTTCTTCAGCCGCACCAGCTCGGACGTCAGGGCAATGATGTCCTGATCGAGTTCCTGCCGCGCGTTCAGCCCGTACTTGCCGGTATAGGCGTTGACGCCGAAATAGCCGACCATGGCCGCCGCCAACGTATAGAGGGCGAGCCCGGTAAGCAGGGATTTGAGCCGGCTGCGAGAGACCATGCCGCAGGATGCGACGGGTCGGTTAATGCGAGCCTAACAAAGGTGCGCGCCAACGGTCGCTATCATCCGTGGTACTTTTCGATAAAGGCCGCATAGGCGTCGATGTATTGCTTCATGACCTTCTGCAGCGGTTCCTTGATCAGGTTGCCCTTGTCGTCGAACCCATCGCCGACATTGTTCAGATAGATTTCCGGCTGCTGCAGGATCGGCCCGCTGATACCCGGCAGGATTTGCTGCAGATGCTTGGCGGCATTCACCCCTCCCAGCGGCGCCGGCGAATTGCTGACGATGCCCATCGGCTTGCCCAGGAACGAGCTTTTGCCGTACGGCCGCGAACCGATGTCGATGGCGTTTTTCAACACGCCGGGAATCGAGCGGTTGTATTCGGGCGTCACGATCAGCACGCCCTTCGATTGATGCAGCGTTTCGCGAAATTTCAGCCAGTCGGCGGGCGGATCGGTTTCATGATCCTGATTGAAAAAGGACAGGCCATGCAGCGTCACGACATTCAGCTTCAGCAAATCCGGGGCCAGCCGCGCGAACGCATTGGCGATCTTGAGCGTATAGGCTTCCTTGCGGAGGCTGCCGGCGATGACGGCAATATTATGCGGTGTGGCCATGGGATGATCCTCAATCATTGATGCCGGAAGAAGCTCGGTCGTTCCAACCTAGCTACGTCTGAGAAAGATGCAAGTGCATGGATCGGCGAGGTAGCGAATAAGCGAAAATGAGAATTATTCGGCTGCCGTAGCCCGCCACTGAGAAAGTATTTCGTCGTTGTGCTCGCCTAATTTAGGTGCATCGGCGCGCGGATACGGGCGTTCGCCGTCGAAGACGATGGGAAGACCGACCACATTGAGCTCGGTACCCGGCAGGTTGCGCAGCAGATCGGCCGCCTTGAGCTGCTCGGTTTGCGAGAGTTCGGCGATATCGTTGACGGGGCTACAGGGCACGCCGACCTTTTCCAGCACCGCCATCCATTCCGCGCGGCCGCGTGTCGTGAGTACGGGCTTCATCAGGTCGATCAGCGCGGTGCGATTGGCCGCGCGGTCGCGCACCAGAACGAAACGGGGATCGCTGGCCCATTCGGGATGGCCGAGCACCCCGGCGCATTTGACAAACAGTCGGTCGTTCCCGGCGGCGATGCAGATCGGCCGGTCCGAAGTCTCGAACACCTGATAGGGCACAAGCGTGAAGCTGGCGCCGCCTGCCCGCTTGGTCACATTGCCGTTGTAATTGTAGCCGTTGAGCGGACCCTCGACCCACGCCACGGCGCTGTCGAACAGCGACGTGTCGATCACGCAGCCCTTGCCGGTGTGATGCCGTGCCTGCAACGCGCCGAGCGCGCCGATCACGCACCACTGCGCGGTGGCGCGGTCGTTGATCGCGGGCGCGCAGAATGTCGGCGGATCGTCGGGCCGGCCGGTCAGCGACATCACGCCGCCATAGGCTTGCAGCAGCGGATCGAAACCCGGCGCATTGCGCAGCGGACCGTTCTTGCCGAACGCCCACACCGAGCAGTAGATCAGCCGCGGATTGAGCGCGCACATCACGTCCGGACCGATTCCGAGTTCGGCGACGATGCCGGAACGCAAATTCTGAATCAGGATGTCGGCGTCTAGTACCAGTTCCTTCAACTTCGCGACGTCGCCGGGATTCTTGATATCGAGCGTGACCGATTTCTTGTTGCGGTTCATCGAATGAAACAGCATGGAGTCGCCGTCGATGAAGGGCGGTCCCCATGCCCGCGCGTCATCGCCGCCGTCGTGCTTCTCGATCTTGATGACTTCCGCGCCCATGTCGCCGAGGATCATGCCGGCCATCGGCCCCGCAACGGCCTGCCCGATCTCGATCACCTTGATGCCCGCAAGCGGCCCAGTCATGCATTTCTCCATGGATTTGTCGTATCGCTGTCAGCAATCCTTCATGCACGCCGGGTTCTTCACGTCCGGGCGCGGGTCGTTAGAAAACATCTCGCGGTTCGGCATCTTGATCGCCGGCAGCGTCTTGGCATCAAGCGCGGCGTCGGCCGGCAGCAAGCCGTTGAGATTGAGGACATAGGCTGACACCGCGTAGACATCGTCATTGCTGAGGGATTGCGGTGCATTCTGCGGCATCGCCCGACGAATGTAATCAAATAGCGTCGGCGCATACGGCCAGTAGCTGCCGACGGTCTTGATCGGCTTTGCGCTCGCCAGCGTCCCTTGACCGCCGACCAACCGGTCGCCGATCCCACCCTCGCCCTGCGCGCCATGGCATGCCGCGCACTGCTCGGCGAATACTTCGCGTCCGTGAACAACGGTGCCGCTGCCCGGCGGGAGGTTATGACCCTCGCGGTCGATGTCGATATTCCAACCTGCTATTTCCGCGGGCGTCGCAAAATGACCGAACCCATACGGAGTTTGCGCGCTCGCCGACACCATCGCTGCGAAAAGAACGGCTGCTGCGACGAATGGAAGATCACGCGTTCGCATTGGTGATCTCCCCCTGCGCATCGATCCGCCACGGCTGGATTGCGTTGTTGTGGTAGAACGAGTTTACACCGCGCACTGCCACCAGCTCGGCGAATGTCGGCTGCACGTAATCTTTCTCATCAGTGGCGCGACTCATGATGACGGTCGGCTTGCCGTCCCATTGCCAGGGAAACCTGAACCGCGTCAGGGCCCGAGTCAGAACCGGTTCCTGCAACGCTAGCCTCTTGCCAGTTCTTGCCGCCATCGACTGACACGTCGACGCGTTTGATCTTGCCGTGACCGCTCCAGGCAATTCCGGTGATCTCCTGAAAGCCGGGAACGGTTCTTTGCCCGCCAGACGGACGCGTGATGATCGATTTCGCCTCCATGTAGAAGGTGAATTCCCGCGCGGTGCCGTCAGGCATCAGGTCGGTATATTTCGAGGTCTCTTCACGCGAATAAGTCGGCGCGTCGGCGACCCTCAGTCGGCGCAACCATTTCACGTTCATGTTGCCTTCAAAGCCGGGCAACAATATGCGCAGCGGATAGCCCTGCTGGGGTCGCAGCCGCTCGCCGTTCTGGCTGTAGACCAGCATTGCATCCTCAAGGCATTTCTCGATCGGAATACTCCGCGTCAATGCGGCAGCGTCGGCTCCTTCGGCAACGACCCATTTGGCGGAAGGCTGCAATCCCGCCTCCTGCAGCACCAGCTTGAGGTTGACACCGGTCCATTCCGCGCAACTGACGAGTCCGACGAGGTCCGAGGCGGTCTTGCCATAGGGCTTGGTGTAGACGGGATTGCCCGAGCATTCGAGGAAGTGGATTCGGGACTGCGATGGGAAGCGCCTGATGTCATCCATGGTCAGGATCAGCGGCTTGTCCACCAGGCCATGAATCATCAGCCGATGTTGCGCCGGATCTATGTCGGGAATGCCGCCGTGGTGGCGCTCGTAAAACAGCCCGTTCGGCGTAATGATGCCGTCAAGCTCCTGCAGCGGCGAACGGCTCGATGCCGAGATGTATTGCGGAGCATTTTTCGGCACGTTGCGCGTCACGCCTTTCTCGAACACCGAAGGCGTCCCGTAAAGCTGACTGCCGACGGGATCGCCCGGCGCTTTCATCCATTCGGGAATATTAGGCGGCAGATTGTCCGTTGCGGTTGCCGCTCGGGCAGCAGTCTCGCCCGTGAGACCTGCGGCCAATGCACCGCCAACCACGGTGCCACCGTCGCGCAGGAATTTTCGTCGAGAGGAAGACAGGGGGATGCGCTTGTCGATGCCCGACTCTGGCTTGGTCATGGTGCGTCTCCGCTGATATCAATCACCCTTGTTCGGATTGATGAGATATTTCTCGCCGGTGGCGCGCTTGCTGTAAGCGGCGATGTTCGGCAGTTGCAGCGCCTCCTGCAGCGACACTACCTGCGTGTAATGGCTGGCGAACGTCGTCTTCAGTTCCGAAGCGACGCGTTGGCGCAACTTCGCGCCGTCCGCCGCGCCGATTTTTTGCAGGAACGGAAACAGCAGCCAACCGCCGACGCCCCAGGCCATGCCAAAGGCGCGGTTCAATTCGATCGGCCGGGGATCGAGGCTGCCGTAAACGTAAACTTGCTTGTGAACTGATGATCCGTAGCGGCTGTAGACCTTCGCGGTCTTGTTGGCAGCGATTTCCATGCAGCTCAAGATCTGCCCGGCGAGCTTGCCGCCGCCGATGGCGTCGAAGGCCAAGGTCGCGCCGGTTTCAACCAGCGCGTCCGTCAAATCATCCATGAATGTCGATGCGCTGGAATCGACAACATGCTTTGCGCCGATGCCACGAAGGATTTCCGCCTGCTGCCCATTGCGGACGATATTGACGAGCGCGATGCCGTCCTTGAGGCAGATCCTGTTGAGCATCTGGCCGAGGTTCGAGGCCGCCGCGGTATGCACGAGGGCCTTGTGGCCCTCGCGGCGCATGGTCTCCGTCATGCCCAGCGCCGTCAGAGGATTGACGAAGCACGACGCGCCTTCCGCAGCCGTCGTACCCTCTGGAAGCACCAGGCAGTCTTTCGCGCGCATCACACGATATTGCGCGTACATCGCGCCGCCGATCATCGCCACGGTCTTGCCCATCAGCGCCTGCGCAGCCTCGGACGCGCCGGCCTTCACGACCACGCCGGCGCCCTCGTTGCCAACCGGCATCGATTCATCGAGACGCCCGGCCATCGCCCTCATCGCGGCTTCCGGCACTTTGGCCGTTACAACGGTCGCGGCGCCGGTGCCAGATACCTTCGCCGTCGCCATATCGGCGGCTCCCACGAGAAGGCCCAGATCAGATGGGTTGATCGGCGATGCCTCGACACGAACGAGGACTTCGTCGGCGCCCGGTTCGGGAACGGGCACGCTCACAAGCGACAATTCGAGTTCGCCGCTCTTCTTGATCAGGGAGCGAAGCTCCAGCGCGGTTTTGTTTTGAGAATTCATCGGTGGCCTCTTGCACAACGTCGCCGCGCCGGAATGGCGCCTAATAGATGCCCGGAATGATCCGCTTGGTTTCCGTCATGTAGCGACGATAATCGTCGCCGAAAAAGTCGATCATCATTTGCTCTTCATGAGCGACACGCGCGAAGTACATGATCGCGATCGCCACCAAACCGCTCAAGGCCGCGACTGCATTCGGCAGCAAAAAGGCCTGCGCCAGCGCCCACAGCCAGAATGATGTGTACATCGGGTGGCGAATGCGGCGGTAGACGCCGGTGCGCACGATCTGATGGCTCTCGCGTATTTCCAGAGCTGCCGACCATTGGCGGCCGAGGTCTTTATGAGAGCGACGGAACAAGTACAGCGATCCGGCAAACACCGCTGCGCCGACCAAGACTGCCGCATAATTCAGATTGTAGTCGGCGGCGCTCGGCCAGCCCGTTACGAAATAAATTACTGGAATAAAAAACAGACCAACGGCGCTAAGGGCAAGCAGGACCTTCTCGCGGGTCGAGCCCTCGCGGCGTAGAATGGCGATCCGCCCTGCCCTGCGCACGAAGGGATAGCGGATCACAAACCAGCCGACCACGCCAACGGCCCAAACGATCTCTCCGAGAAGCGAAGCTGTCATTGGCGGTCACAAATCTTCATTTCAGGGGCAACTGCGTCATGCCCGGCGCATAAATGGCAACGCCGCAGGATCACCTTGTTACTCCAGCGGGCAAAAGCCGTAAACGTGTGATATCCGCAGTTTCGCCGATTGGCGCCTCAAACCCGATATGAAATGGTGCCGGAATTGATGACCGCCGTTCCTGTTGGCTTATCGTATTGAATTTGAGAAACACGTCTTAATGATGCAACGGTTTGTTCTGCCTGGTCCTGCACGATGATATCGCGTCCTTCTTTTTTTTCGCGACGCGAAAATCCGTACGTCTTGTTCGCGATCTGCGTGGCCGTCATCGTAGGCTTTACGGTGCTGCGCTCTATTTTTGCAGCGAGGGTCGAACTCCGCGTCGACGAAGCCTACTACTGGACGTGGTCGAAAGAAAACGTCATTTCCTATTTCGACCATCCGCCCATGATTGCGTGGTGGGTTCGTTTCGGCACCTTCCTGTTCGGCGATACAAATTTTGGAGTCCGGTTTACCGGCCTCCTGGCAATGCCTTTGATGCAGCTGCTGCTCGCGGACATCGTGTGGCGGACCGTGCGCGACTTTCGTTATGTCATCGCCGTGGTGCTCTTGCCGGAAGCCGCGGTCGACTACGGACTGCTCATGGCCAAGGTCGGGCCAGATACGCCCCTCATTCCCTTTGCGCTCGCGCTGGTCTGGGCGCTGGTCAGGCTGGCGTTATCCGGCGACTTGCGCTGGTGGCTCGCGGTGGGCGTCTTCGGTGGCCTCGCGCTGCTGTCGAAATACACGGCTGTTCTTTTGGTACCCGCGATCTTGGCTTTTGTGGTCGTCCCGCCCTGGCGAGGGAAACATCTTGTCTAGCCCTTATTTCTGGTCCGGTGGCCTCATCGCACTTATTATTTTCACGCCTGTGATCTACTGGAATGCGACGCATGACTGGGTCTCCTTTCGATTTCAGCTCGATCGCACACCACAACTTCAAGAATGGTCGCCGAAATTTCTGATCGATCTGCTAGGTCAACAGTTTGCCCTGATCGGACCCGTTCTGTTTCCCGTCATGATGATGGGCACGGGGATGCTGGCGTGGCGCGGGTACCGGGACAGAGAGCCAATCGCGATCCTGCTTTCGACGTGCGTGCTATTCCCGCTGGGATTCTTCGTCTGGCGATCGTTCTCCCTGCGGATCGGCGATAGCTGGCCGCTGTTCGTGTGGCCGTTTGGATTTGCCGCGGCGATCGTCAATCTGAAAACGTGGCGACAAAAAAACCCTTCGTCGTGGCTGACGCCGATCGCTCCTTCGATAGTCTCCGGCCTGGCAATTGTTGCCTGCGTATCGCTCTATTATCTGGTGGGAAGCGCGAATTTTTTGGGGCGGCACGATCCCATCGGGAACGAGGCAGGGTTCGGGTCACTCGCCACAGCCGTAGAACAGGATTTAAACAAAACCGGTGCGAACTGGCTTGCAACCGTCGACTACCGAACGACCGCGATACTCCGATGGCATCTCAGAGATCGCTATCCCGTCGTTCAGATCAATGAACGAAGCAGATATCTCGATTTCAAAACGAGCGAGAAAGCGTTCGGTCCCGTTGGCCTGCTGGTCGCACGCGCGGACGATAAAAACGCAACGATTCTGCAACCGACGACAGCGGTCCTGAAACCGGTAGAAGATGTCGACCTGATCTGGCGCGGGGTGCGGTACGATACCTACAGCGTGCAAGCTTTGACGAATTGGAGGCCGATACTGTCACCGCCTCCCGGCGATCCGCTCTACGTCAGGCTGCCGCATTGAAGCCGATTATCGAAGCGGCGGCTTTATGCCAAAGCCTTCAGCGCCGCCCTGCCCGCATATTTCGCCTGCGTGCCCAATTCCTGCTCAATGCGCAGCAACTGGTTGTATTTAGCAGTACGGTCGGAGCGCGCCAGGGATCCCGTTTTGATCTGTCCGCAGTTGGTAGCGACCGCGAGATCGGCGATTGTGGAATCCTCGGTCTCGCCGGAGCGGTGCGACATAACGGCGGTATAGCCGGCCTTGTACGCCATCTCGACGGCATCAAGCGTTTCCGTCAGCGTGCCGATCTGGTTGACCTTGACCAGAATGGAGTTGGCGCGGCCATTTTTGATGCCATCGGCAAGCCGCGTCACATTGGTGACGAACAGATCGTCGCCGACGAGCTGGCACTTAGCCCCGATCAGATCGGTCAATTCCTTCCAGCCATCCATATCGTCTTCGCTCATGCCGTCCTCGATCGAGACGATCGGATAGCGCGAGGCGAGATCGGCGAGATATTTTGCCTGCTCGGAACGGCTGCGCGTCTTGTTCTCGCCGCCGTAAACATAATTGCCGTCTTTGAAAAATTCGGTGGCGGCACAGTCCAGCGCTAGCATCACGTCGCCGCCGGCCTTGTAGCCGGCCTTGCCAATCGCCCCCATGACGAACTCCAACGCCGCATCCGCGGACGGCAGGTTCGGCGCGAAACCGCCTTCGTCGCCAACATTGGTATTGTGGCCAGCCTTCTTCAGTTCGCCTCTCAACGTGTGGAAAATCTCCGAGCCGCAGCGCAGCGCCTCGGCAAAGGTTTTTACGCCGACCGGCATGATCATGAATTCCTGGAAGTCGATCGGGTTG
Organism: uncultured Alphaproteobacteria bacterium; assembly: GCA_963723625.1. Taxonomy (GTDB): domain Bacteria; phylum Pseudomonadota; class Alphaproteobacteria; order Rhizobiales; family Xanthobacteraceae; genus Bradyrhizobium. The sequence goes on along the minus strand of CAVRRK010000005.1, from coordinate 1,393,538 downwards.
TCAGCGTGCACGCCGCCATTGATGATATTCATCATCGGCACCGGTAACGTCCGCGCCGAGGTGCCGCCTACATAGCGATACAGCGGCATGTCGAAGGACTCAGCCGCGGCCTTTGCCACCGCCAAGGAAACCCCGAGTATGGCGTTGGCGCCGAGCCGGCTCTTGTTCGGCGTGCCATCGAGATCGATCAGGATCTGATCGATCAACACCTGCTGCTCGACCGCGAGATCGCCGAGCGCGTCGAAGATTTCACCATTGACTGCCTCGACCGCCTTCTGCACGCCCTTGCCGAGATAGCGCGCCTTGTCGCCGTCGCGCAGCTCCACCGCCTCATGCGCGCCGGTCGATGCGCCCGACGGCACCGCGGCGCGGCCCATCGAGCCGTCCTCCAGCACCACGTCGACCTCCACGGTCGGATTGCCGCGGCTGTCGAGAATTTCGCGGCCGATGATGTCGACGATGGCGGTCATGAAAAGCCTCTTGAACGCGGGAGTTGGGTTGGCGCTGCTTCTACCGCAACGCATCCAAAGGGAAAAGGCCGCGTGACCTGCGCGATCCCTTTGGCTAATCATTGCCATCGGAGATCAACATGTCGAAAAGCCCCCGCTCGTCGTCGAAATCATCGGAACTTCAGCTTGGCCGCTCAGTGGACTGGCCGCGCACACCCGATGAAGCGAAGCTTGACCGTGTTCCCAATCCGCAAAAAGACACCGACTATGTGGTGCGATTTACGGCGCCCGAATTCACTTCGCTTTGTCCGGTCACCGGCCAGCCCGATTTCGCGCACCTGATGATCGACTATGTGCCGCAGCAGTGGCTGCTGGAATCCAAATCTCTCAAACTTTTCATCGCCAGCTTCCGCAACCACGGCGCATTCCATGAAGATTGCACGGTCGCAATCGGCAAGCGCATCGCGGCCGCGATCAAACCGAAATGGCTGCGCATCGGGGGTTACTGGTATCCGCGCGGCGGCATCCCCATTGATGTATTCTGGCAGACCGGCAAGCTGCCGAAGGGCTTGTGGATTCCCGATCAGGGCGTCGCGCCCTACCGCGGGAGAGGATGACAATGCGACTTCTCGTTCTTGTAGTCACCGCTGCAGTCCTGGGGTTGCCGGGAAGCGCTTTTGCGCAGGCAACCGGAAAATTCGATGGCGCCAAGCTGCGCGACCGCAATCAAATGCAGCCGAAAATGCCGGGTCGGCAACGCAATCCCTGCGCCGAATACGGCGCCGGTTTCGTTCCGGTAGCGGGCACATCGACCTGTGCGAAGCTCGGCGGAAGCATCAGCGTAGGGGTCGGGACAGGCAACGGTACGGTGAGAAGCACGCGCTGACTACGCGGCATCGGCCGGTCTGGTCTGGCGCAGCCACCGCGCGCAGCCGAAACCAACTGACGCAATGATGACCGCGCTCGCGAGCAACGTCGGTATCTTGCCGAGGTTCAGGATGCCGAACCCATAGGCGATAGGGCCCACCGTCTGCCCCATGAAAAAGAAAAACGCATGCAGCGATAGCGCAGTGGCGCGGGCTTCCACCGAGAGTTCGCTCGAAAATACCTGAAGCGACCCGTGCAGCATGTAAAAGCCCCAGCCCATCAGGATGAAACTGGCGAACTGAAATTGCCATGCCGGTCCAAATGCGACGAGGACGAATTGAAGCCCCATCAAAAGCCCGCCTGAAATCATCATGCCCTTGACGCCGAGTTGCGGGAGAAACCGCGACACGCTCATGGTGTAAAACAGGCCGCCGACGGCAAAGCCGGCAATCACGAGACCGCTGATCGAAAGGCTGGTGACACCGAGTTCGAACAGGAACGACGCGACGAACGGAAACAATCCGAGTACGCAACAGCCTTCAATGAACACGGCCCCATAACAAATTTTAGCGTTCGGATTGGCGAAGATGGTGCGGTAGCCATGCCGCAACAAACCAAAATCCATCTTCGTTGGATTGTGCGTCAGCGCCGCTCCGCGAAAGCCGACGGCGACAGCCACGGATGCCACGATAACGAGGACGCCAAGCACGGCCAGCACGCCGCGCCAGCCGAGAAAATCTCCGATAAAGCCTGAGGCAGAGGCTCCCAACAGGTTGCCAGTCATGGCCCCGGCCAGCGTGCGCCCCAACGCAACCTGTCGCTTGCTGGCTGAAACGAGATCGCTGGTCAGGCCAAGTGCGACCGGAAACACGCCGCCCGAAGCCACGCCGGCGAGAATGCGCGTGACGAACAGCATTGAAAACGACGTCGACAGCGCGCCGAGAACATTGGCCAGACCCAGCAGCACCAGGCACACGATCATCAGCCGCGCCTTGCCGAACAGGTCGGCCGCAGCGCCCAGCACCGGCTGTACGATAGCGAACGTAAACGCGAACGCCGACGCGAACGCGGCCGCGGTGGCGATGGTCACCCCGAAATCGTCGGCGACGTGCGGCAGCACAGGATCGAGCGCGCGTGCCGACAGGCTCGCGGCAAAAGTCGCCAGCGCGATAATGTTCAGAACCGGCGGTAAGTGCTGCTTCATGCAGCGGCAGCCCTGCCTGCCTCCATCAATGCGCCACGCCCTTGGCGAGCGCGTCGAACGCCATCAGTGTCCGCACCAGCGCTTCGAATTCACGCAGCGGCACCATGTTCGGCCCATCGGAAGGCGCATGGTCGGGGTCGGGATGAGTCTCGATGAAAACGCCGGCGACGCCGACCGCGACCGCGGCGCGCGCCAGAACCGGCACGAATTCGCGTTCGCCGCCGGATGACGTGCCCTTGCCGCCGGGCTGCTGCACCGAATGCGTCGCGTCGAAAATCACCGGCGCGCCGGTGGTTCGCGCCAGGATCGGCAGCGCGCGCATATCCGACACCAGCGTGTTGTAACCGAACGAAGCGCCGCGCTCGGTCACCAGCACATTGCGATTGCCGCCTGCGGTGATCTTGGCCACCACATTCGCCATGTCCCAGGGCGCAAGAAACTGGCCTTTCTTTACGTTGACGATTTTGCCTGTCGCCGCCGCGGCCAACAGCAGATCGGTCTGCCTGCAAAGAAACGCCGGGATTTGCAGGATATCGACGGCCTGCGCGACCTCCGCACATTGCGAGGCTTCATGCACGTCGGTCAGTACCGGCAATCCCAATGCGCGGATTTCGGCGAAGATCGGCAGCGCCTGCTTCAGTCCGATCCCGCGCGCCGCCGACGCGCTGGTGCGGTTGGCCTTATCGAACGAGGTCTTGTAGACGAGGCCGATCTTCAGCCGCGCCGCAATCTCCTTCAACGCAGCCGCTACCTCCAACGCGTGCGCGCGGCTCTCCAGCTGGCACGGGCCGGCGATAACCGCGAGCGGCAGGTCGTTGCCGAATTTGACTGAGCCGGCGGCGACCACCGGCGCGGCTGAGATATCAGCGTTCAAGATGCGATCCTTTTCCGGCGCGACCATGCCGGGCAGCGCCTGCAGGATCAACCCTTCAAGGCGTCTCGAATATCAGCGTTGCGTTTGAAACGCCGAGCCGCCCTCACTTCACGGACGAGAACGCGGTGGGCACCAGCAGTTGACTGACGATATTGCCAATGATCTGGCCGTCCGCTTCAGACTTCGCCCGCGCATCAATCCATGCCTGATCGCTCTGGAATGCGTTCCACTTCTTCTCGCGGTCGGCGAGTGAGTCCCAAGCCAGGAAATAGGTCAGTTCGTGATTGGACTCGCCAATAAGCGTGGTGAAGAAGCCGGCCTGTTTGATGCCATGCTTTTCCCAAAGCTTGAGCGTCGTATTTTCGAAGCGCTTCAGCAATGCCGGCAGTCTGCCGGGCAAACAGCGATAAACGCGCATTTCGCAGATCATTGGTTTCTCCCTGATTGTTCTTTGAAGCTTGGGCAAGGTTTGTTGCAAGAATAGATGATCTCGTCAAAAATGAACGAGCTCAAACAAGCCGGCTCTGCACCATCGCAGCCTGAACGAACGACGCGAACAGGGGATGCGGCTCGAATGGGCGCGACTTCAATTCCGGGTGAAATTGTACGCCGATGAACCAGGGATGATCCTCGTACTCGACGATCTCCGGCAGCACGCCGTCGGGCGACAGACCTGAAAACCGCAAGCCGTGTTGCTCCAGACGGTCCTTGTAGGCCGTATTCACTTCGTAGCGATGACGATGGCGCTCCGAAATCTCGGTCGCGCCGCCATAAACCTCCGATACGCGGCTGCCACGCCGCAGCGTCGCATCGTAGGCGCCGAGGCGCATGGTGCCGCCGAGATCGCCAGCCTTGGTGCGCTTCTCCAGTTCATTGCCGCGCAGCCACTCGGTCATCAGGCCGACCAGCGGCTCCCGCGTGGGGCCGAACTCGGTTGAATTCGCCTCTTCGATGCCCACCAGATTACGCGCCGCTTCGATCACCGCCATCTGCATGCCGAAGCAGATGCCGAAATACGGCACATCGCGTTCCCGCGCGAACTGCGCCGCGCGTATTTTTCCCTCGGCGCCGCGCTGGCCGAAGCCGCCCGGCACCAGGATGCCGTTGACGTGTTCGAGAAACGGCGCTGGATCCTTGTTTTCAAAAACCTCGCTCTCGATCCAGTCCAGATTGACCTTCACCTTGTTGGCGATGCCGCCGTGCGACAGCGCCTCGGTCAGCGATTTGTACGCGTCCTTCATCCCAGTGTATTTGCCGACGATCGCGATCGTGACCGCGCCCTCGGGATTGCGCACGCGCTCGTTGATGACGTGCCAGCTCTGGAGCGCGGGCGGTATTTTCGGCGTGATGCCGAAAGCGGCCAGCACTTCGTCGTCCAGGCCAGCGTCGTGATAGGCCTCCGGCACGGCGTAGATGTTATCGACGTCGCGCGCCTCGATCACGGCGCTCGCGCGCACGTTGCAGAACAACGCCAGCTTGGCCCGCTCGCCAGCAGGAATCGGCCGGTCGGTGCGGCACAGCAGGATATCCGGCTGGATGCCGATGGAGCGCAGTTCCTTGACGGAATGCTGGGTCGGCTTGGTCTTAAGCTCACCCGCGCTGGGTATGAACGGCAGCAGCGTCAGGTGGATATAGATGGCGTGATCGCGCGGCAGGTCGTTGCGGATCTGGCGGATCGCCTCGAAGAACGGCAGGCCTTCGATATCGCCCACCGTGCCGCCGATCTCGCACAGCACGAAATCGTATTCGTCATTGCTGTCGAGGATGAAATCCTTGATCGCGTTGGTGACGTGCGGGATCACCTGGATGGTGGCGCCGAGGTAATCGCCGCGGCGTTCCTTGGTCAGAATGTCCTGATAAATGCGCCCGGTCGTGATGTTGTCCTGCTTGGTGGCGGGACGGCCCGTGAAGCGCTCATAATGCCCGAGGTCGAGATCGGTTTCCGCGCCGTCGTCGGTGACGAACACTTCGCCGTGCTGGTAAGGCGACATCGTTCCGGGATCGAGATTGAGATAGGGATCGAGCTTGCGCAGCCGAACCTTGTACCCCCGGGACTGCAGCAAAGCGCCCAGCGCCGCCGAAGCCAGATCCTTTTCCGAGCGAGGAAACCACGCCGCCGGTGATGAAAATATACCGCGCCATGGGGCCTAACCTTTAAGCCTGCCAGCGCGATTCGCCAAACGAATCGCGCCACTCGGCTGACAACTTGTGTGGTTGTGGGTTACTCGGAAAGCAACGCGCATCAGTGTATTGATGGGTATCCCTGCCGCTGATTTGGCAGATCCGTGCCACGCATAGCCGCACTGCTTTATTGCGACCGCGGCGCCTGCGGACCTCCCGGAGTCTGCACCGGCTCGTCGGATTTCTTGAGCGAATCCAGAATGCCGCCGCTCGTCGGCGGCGAGATCGGCGTGACCGGCCCCGCCGGCTGGGATTGCGACGCCGGGCTGCTGTCGATGATCGAGCTCGGTTTGCGGTCGTAGCTTGCGAGCCAGGACAGCAGCAGGCTGGTGAGGAAAAAGCCCGCCGCAAGCACGGCTGTCGTGCGCGTAAGCAGGTTGGCCGTGCCACGGCTCGACATGAAGCCCGCACCCCCGCCAGCGCCCAGGCCCCCGCCCTCGGATTTCTGCAGCAGTACCGCGCCGATCAGCGTCGCAACGATCATCAGGTGGATCACGATAATGACAGTCTGCATCTTGAAAACCTTCCATCGCACAACGAAGGCGCCCGGCTGGCGCGGCTTGTCGTTGCTGCGGGATTTGAAGTCGCGCGGTGTTACACGACGAAACGGGCCGTTGTCACCCCCGCCCCGGGAAAGGCTGGTGCTCTTTAGCTAGGGACACGCGGCCGCGATCGCAAGAAAATCTGACGCTTTCAGGCTGGCGCCGCCGACCAGCGCGCCGTTCACGTTCGGGATCGACATCAGTTCCGCTGCGTTCGACGGCTTGACCGAACCCCCGTAAAGCAGCCGGATTTTACCGCCTTCGGCATTAAACCGTTCCATGAGGTGATCTCGTATAAAGCTATGAACTTCCTCGATATCTTCGACGGTCGGTGTGAGCCCCGTTCCGATCGCCCAGACCGGCTCGTAGGCCACCACCAGATTGGCCGAGGTGGCGCCGTCGGGGAGCGAACCTTTCAACTGCGCGCCGCAAATGTGCAGCGTTTGCCCGCCGTCGCGATGTTCCTGCGTTTCGCCGATGCAGACGATCGCGGTCAGTCCCGCCCGCCAGGCGGCTTCCGCCTTTTGGCGCACCAATGCGTCGGTCTCGCCATGGTCGGCGCGCCGCTCGGAATGACCGACGATGACGGCGGTGGCGCCAGCGTCCGCCAGCATCTCGGCCGAGATGTCGCCCGTATGGGCGCCGGAGGCCTTGGGGTGGCAATCCTGCGCACCGATCGCGATCCGCGATCCCAAGGCAATGGCTGCGAAGGTGTAGATCAATGGTCGCCGGCGGGCAAATCAGCAGATCGACCTTGCGCCAGAGATCGCCGACGCCGGCGATCATTTGGCCAAACTCCGCGGCCTGTTCCTTGAGGCCGTTCATCTTCCAGTTGCCAGCAACCAACGGCCGAATGGCTTGCGTCATGAAGTGACCCTGGCCGCTCCGGCAGCCTTGCGAAGCTCGCGCTCGCGGGCAACTTCTTCCTTGGTGAAATCAGGCGCCTTGGGATCGAACGCCGTCCATCCCGATGCGGTCAACGTGGCGCGGCGTTGCGACGATGTCCACCGACGAAGGATGCAGGATCGCTTCGAGTCGCTCCTTGTCGCTTTCAGCGACGCGGACACTGACGAGGCTGCCGCCCCGGCGAATGCTCTCGGCATAGATTTCCGCGTCGTTGGTGGCGACACCCGCCTCAGCCAACAGGCCGATCACCCCGCCCGCCGCGCCAACGGCGATGGCGCCTGCCGCGGCCGCCGCAAGCCATCCCGCCGCGACCACCGGGACCCAGACCGGGAATGGCAAGAAGCCCAAGCCCGGCCAGCAGCCCGCCGAAGCCGCCAAAACCCGCACCGATCGCGGCGCCCTTGCCGGCGCCTGCCACGTAATCGGGCGAATACCATTTCTCGGAATTGTTGGCGACAAGGCTGATGTCGGCCTCATCCACGCCGGCTTCCTTGAGATGATAAGACCGCCTTCTGCGCGTCGGCGTAATCATCGAACAACCCTGAGATCGTGACCGTCACGTCACGACACTCCCGCGCTGGAATTGAAATATCGCAGTGCTCAGCATCCTAACGCGCATTGACGTGCCCCTTATAGTCGACGCTGACTTCCACCTTGGCTTGCCCTTTGGTCGCAGTGCCATGCCAAATCCCTTGGCTGTCGTTGACCAGCGGCGAAACATTTTCGTAGCCCTTGGACTCGATCAACTTCTTGGCCTGGCTTTCGGCAAAGCTGTTGGCGCCTGGAGATGGTGAGGCTGACGTCGCCCGATCCGGCCGCATCTGAACTCCGGTTGCGCCGTTTGCGACGGCGGCTGATCTTGCGGTGCTTGCGCGGAGGCAAATCCCGCAATCGTCAGGCCGACGATAAGGGCCATCGGAAAAACCGCACGCATTCCAGTTTCCTGCCGCAATGAATTGAGCCTGCAACATAAGCTCAGATCAGAGCTCGGAATGTCCAGCGGCGTCAATTGATCGTTCCATGCCGAGGGTTGCGAGCGGGCCGCTGCCACTTTATGATGCGGCATCAACCGGCTGACGCCCTTCTGCGAACATCGCTGCGGCGCGAACCCGGTTCCCTCCTGCGAACAAGTTGGATTTAATGCTTCGAGGACTACGCAAAGCCTCATCGAACTGGCTCGGCAAAGCCATCATGAGCGTCGTGATGGGGTTTCTGATCATCAGCTTCGGCGTCTGGGGCATCGCGGACATCTTCCGCGGCTTCGGACAGTCGACGCTGGCCAAGATCGGCCGGCACCGAGATTTCGACCGAACAATTCAGGCAGATTTATACCGAGAAGCTGCAGCAGATCGGACGCTCGTTCGGACGTCCTCTGACCATGGACCAGGCGCGCGCGCTCGGCGTCGACCGCTCGGTACTGCAGACGGTGGTTGCCGAGGCGGCGCTGGACGAAAACGCGCGCCGCATGGGGCTTGGACAGTCCGACGCCGAGACCATGCGGATGATTTACAGCGACCCGAACTTCAAGGGAATGAGCGGCACGTTCGACGCCGCGCGCTTCCAGGCCACGATCCGCCAGTTCGGCTACAGCGAACAACGCTATATCGCTGACCAGCGGAAGGTATCGCTGCGCCGCCAGATCGCCGGCACGGTAACGGCAGGACTGGAGCCTTCGAAGACGCTGATCGATGCGCTCAGCCGCTTCCAGAACGAACAGCGCACGATCGAATATATCAAGCTCGATGCGGCGCAGGTAGGCGCGATCGATCCGCCCTCGCCAGAGACGCTCCTCGGATATTTCGACGAACACAAGACCCAGTTCCGCGCGCCCGAATACCGCAAGCTCTCTTTCGTCGTGATCAATCCCGAAGAAGTCGGCAAATGGACTGAACGTATCCGACGACGACGCCAAAAAAGTCTTCGAGGAACGCCGCGACAAACTCGCAACCCCCGAACGCCGCCAGGTGTCGCAGATGATCTTTCCGAGCGTCGAGGAGGCGGCTGCCGCTCGCGAACGCATTGCGGGCGGGATGTCATTCGACGATCTGGCGAAAGAGCGCGGCCTCAATCCGGCCGACGTCGATCTGGGCTCCATCACGAAATCCGAGATCATCGATCCTGCAATCGCCGATGCGGCGTTCACGCTGCCAACGGGCGACGTGAGCCAGCCGGTACAAGGCCGTTTCGGCGTTGCCCTGGTCAAGGTCGGCCAGATCGTGGCCGGGGATTCAACCCGACTTACGAAAGCGTTGCCGCCAATCTCAAGCGCGAGATCGCGGTAGAGCGCGCCCGCGCTTCGGTCGCCGACCTGCACAACAAGATGGAAGACGAGCGCGGCGGCGGCGCCAGCGTCGTCGAGGCCGCGCAGAAGCTCGGTCTAACCGCGGTCACCATCGATGCCGTCGATCGATCAGGGCGCGCGCCCAATGGTCAGCCGGTAGCCACCATTCCCCAAGGCCTCAATGTCGTATCGCAGGCCTTTGCCAGCGACGTCGGCGTCGATAACGACCCGATCCAGTTCAATGGCGGCTATGTCTGGTTCGACGTGCTCGGCATCACGCCGTCGCGCGAGCGCGGCATCGATGAAGTAAAGGACCAGGTCGAGGCGCGCTGGCGCGAAAACCAGATCACCAGTCAGCTCCGCACCAAATCGGCCGAAATGGTTCAAAAGCTCGGACAGGACGGCAAGCTCGCCGACGAGGCCGCGGCTTTGGGCCTAAAGGTTGAAACCGCCGCCGCGGTCAAGCGCGACGGATCGGTGCCCGGCCTGCCCGGCAGCGCGATCGAGGCGGCATTCCGGACCGCCAAGGGCGCCGCGGGCCAGGCGCAGGGCGCAACTTCCAGCGAGTGGATCGTTTTTCGCGTTACCGATGTAAACGTGCCGCCGGTCGATATGGCGTCGGAAGAGACCAAGAAACTGAAAGAGACCCTGCAGCGCGGACTGAGCGACGAGCAGGTCGCGCAGTATGTTTCAAAGCTGGAAACCGACATCGGCACGACCATCAACGAGGCGGCCGTGGCGCAGGTGACCGGCGCGGCGAACAATTGATGTTACGATGATGCCGTTCTCCCCTGTTCCCGAAAGCGTGTGATGGACGACCTCAAATCGATCATCGGCAAGGTCGCGACCGGCGCGACGCTGTCGCGCGATGAGGCATCGTCGGCTTTCAACAGCATGATGTCGGGCGAGGCCACGCCGTCGCAGATGGGCGGGCTGCTGATGGCCTTGCGCGTGCGCGGCGAGACCGTCGAGGAAATCACCGGCGCGGTCGCCGCGATGCGCGCCAAGATGCTGCGCGTCAAGGCGCCGGCTGGTGCCGTCGACGTGGTCGGCACCGGCGGTGATGGCTCGGGCTCGGTCAACGTCTCGACCTGCGCGTCGTTCATCGTGGCGGGTGCCGGCGTGCCCGTCGCGAAGCATGGCAATCGCGCACTGTCGTCGCGCTCGGGCGCCGCCGACGTGCTGTCCGCGCTCGGCGTCAAGATCGACATCACGCCGGATCAGGTCAGCCGCTGCGTCGCTGAAGCAGGCATCGGCTTCATGTTCGCACCATCGCATCATCCGGCGATGAAGAACGTCGGCCCGACCCGCGTCGAACTGGCGACGCGTACGATCTTCAATTTGTTGGGCCCGCTGTCCAATCCGGCCGGGGTGACGCGGCAAATGGTCGGCGTGTTTTCGCGGCAGTGGGTGCACCCGCTGGCGCAGGTGCTGAAAAATCTTGGCGCGGAATCCGTCTGGGTGGTGCATGGCTCCGATGGACTGGACGAAATCACCCTCACCGGCCCGACCTTCGTGGCGGCGCTGGAGAAGGGCAACATCCGCACCTTCGAGGTAACGCCTGAAGACGGCGGGCTTTCGCGCGTCGATGGCGATGCGCTGAAAGGCGGGACTGCAGATGCAAACGCGATATCGCTGCAAGGCGTGCTCGACGGCAAACCCGGCGCATTCCGCGATGTCGCGCTGTTGAATGCGGCGGCGGCGCTGATCGTGGCCGGCCGCGCCGGGGATTTGAAGGAAGGCGTGAAGCTTGGCACCAAATCGCTGGACAGCGGCGCGGCGGCGGCGAAGCTGAAGCAGTTGATTGCGGTCTCCAACGCCTGAGGGATCAGCGTGTCCGACATCCTGACCAAAATCGAAGCTTACAAGCGCGACGAGATCGCCGCGGCCAAACGCGCGCGCCCGCTTCGAGACGTGGAAGCCATGGCGAAGGCGGCGTCACCACCGCGCGGGTTTGTTCGCGCCATCCGCGCGAAACTTGCCGCCGGTGACTACGCGTTGATCGCGGAGATCAAGAAAGCTTCGCCGTCGAAGGGCTTGATCCGCGCCGACTTCGATCCGCCGGCGCTGGCGCGCGCCTATGAAGAAGGCGGCGCTGCCTGCTTGTCGGTGCTGACCGATACGCCATCGTTTCAGGGGCATCTCGATTTCATGGTCGCGGCGCGCGGGGCGACTTCGCTGCCGGTGCTGCGCAAGGATTTCATGTACGACCCCTATCAGGTCGTCGAGGCCCGCGCTTACGGAGCCGACTGCATCCTGATCATCATGGCGGCGCTTGACGACTCGCGCGGCGGCCGAGATCGAAGACGCCGCGCTCTCGCTGGACATGGATGTGCTGATCGAAATCCACGAGCGCGCCGAACTCGATCGCGCGCTGAAACTGCGTTCGCCGATGATCGGCATCAACAACCGCAACCTGCGCACGTTCGAGACCACGCTCGCCACCAGCGAAGCGCTGGCGCCGCTGATTCCGAAAGACCGGCTGATGGTCGGCGAGAGCGGCATCTTCGCATCAGATGATCTGGCGCGGCTCGCACGCGCGGGCATGTCGACCTTCCTGGTCGGCGAAAGCCTGATGCGGCAGGCCGACGTTACAGCGGCGACGCGGGCGCTGCTGAAGCGTGAAGATGCCGCGCATGCCCCGTAAAGCAAAGCCGCCCGCCCTCACCCACATCGACGCCAAGGGCGAGGCGCGGATGGTCGACGTGTCAGCCAAACCCGCCACCGAGCGCACGGCGGTCGCCGAAGGCCGCGTCGTCATGAGCAAGGCGACGCTTGAGATGATCGTTTCCGGTAACGCCAAGAAGGGCGACGTGCTCGGCACCGCGCGCATCGCCGGCATCATGGCAGCGAAGCGAACCTCGGACCTCATTCCGCTCTGTCATCCGCTGGCGCTGTCGAAAGTCACGCTCGACATCACGCCGGACAAAAAGCTGCCGGGCTGCATCGTTCGCAGCACCGTCAAGGTGACCGGACCGACCGGCGTCGAGATGGAAGCGCTGACCGCGGTCGCGGTGGCCTGCCTCACCATCTACGACATGATCAAGGCGGTGGAGCGCGGGGTGCGCATCGAAAGCATTCATCTGGTCGAGAAGCGCGGCGGCAAGTCCGGCCACTACCGAGCATCTTAGGAACACTACGCCAGTTTGATCTCTGCGCTTCATGTCCAATTTGTAATTGGCCATCGTCGAACCCAGACGCGCCGTTGGTCACGACCCATGTATGCGACACCTTGCGGACATGGAGACGACAATGAAGCGCGTTATCCTGGGCACGATCTTGATCCTCAGCGGAATGATGAACGCGGCGTCCGCCGATACCTGGGTGTTCAGGGACATCCAGCGGCCGAACGGCCATGACCGCAGCATGGCGGTCAAGCTCGCGGACGGCCGCAAATGCGGCGCGCGAAACAATGCCTTCAAGGATGAGAACGTTTCGGCGTTCCAGAGTTGCATGGCGGCCCGTGGCTGGACGCTCGATTACGTCGTACCCGAGCGCCCGCGCGCATTACGCGCGTGGATCCAGCAGTGACAGCGGTCCCCCGATTGACAATTCATCGAACGACGATTGGGTCCGGCATCAGCAGGACCAGGACAACCTGCAGCAAATGCTCAACAATCAACAGATGCTCAACAACCAGCAGATGCTCAACGATCAACAGTTTCAGCAGGACCAGCAGCAGATGATCAATAACATGAACAATCAGTAGAGCGCGGTCGTACCGCTAAACTCAAGGCGCCTTGCTGCCCTCGTCGAGACCGTTCTGCCACGTCGACGGCTGCGTGCCGAAACCGCGCTTGGCGCGCGTACCCAGCCAATAGCCGAACTGCGGCGGCACGTTGCGAAACGGGCCCTCGATGCCGAGCTTCAGCGCCGCATCCATCGGCCAATTCGGATTGTTGAGAATCTCGCGGCCGACCGCGATCAGATCGGCCTGCCCGTCGCGCAGGATCTGCTCCGCCTGATCGCCGTGGATGATCAGCCCGACCGCCATCGTCATGATGCCGGCATGGCGCTTCACATATTCCGATAGCGGCACCTGATAACTGTATTTGATTTCCTTGCCGAGAATGGGCGCGAAGTCCGTGATGCCGCCCGACGAACAGTCGATGACATCGACGCCTTTGGTTTTCAGGATCGACGCCAGCCGCGCGCTCTGTTCGGGGCCCCAGCCTGCATTGTCCTCCACCGACAGCCGGACGAACAGCGGCTTGTCTTTCGGCCAGTGCAGCGCACCGCTTCCGTCACCTCGGTGATGAAGCGCATGCGGTTGGCTTCGGAGCCGCCATATTCGTCGGTGCGCTGATTGGATCGCTCCGACAGAAATTGATGCACCAGATAACCGTGCGCGCCGTGAAGCTCCAGCACGTCGAAGCCGGCCTCGTTGGCGCGGCGCGCCGCATTGCCCCACGCCTGCACCAGATCTTTCACCTCGCGGCGCTCCAGCGCCTGCGGCACCGGCCATTTCTCACTGTGCGCGATCGCGCTCGGCGCAACCGGTTGCCACGCGTCCCAGTCGTCGATGTCAGGCGTCCGCTGCAGCGGCCGGTCGCCTTCCCAGGGCCGCGTCGCGCGCGCCTTGCGGCCGGAATGGCCGAGCTGGATTCCGGCCACCGAGTTCTGCTGCTTGATGAATTTGACCAGCCGCGCCAGAGGCTCGACGAAGGCGTCGTCCCAGATGCCGAGATCGCCGAGCGTGCCGCAGCCGCGCCGCTCCACCTTGGTGGATTCGACCACGACAAGCCCCGCGCCGCCGGCCGCGAACTTGCCGGCATTCATCAAGATGCCAGTCGGTTGGGAAATCCCTTCACCGCGGAATATTGATGCATCGGCGGCACCACGATGCGATTGCGCAGTTCGACGCCCCTGATTTTGAGCGGTGAAAACAGCAGCGGTTCGTTCATTGGCCATCACTCGGTCGGCTCAGATAGTGTATGCAATATCATGTGGAACTTTCACCGGGAGGTAAAGTTCGCGAACCGAAAATTCAGTCAAAGCCGACGCGATCGAAAACAGCTCATAACAAGTGGATCAGCGCTTCATCATTCTCGTTATCGCCGCCTTCGCGACGCTCGGCGTGATCGCACGCCCGTTGCGGTTACCCGAATATATCTGGGCGCTGCTCGGGGCGGCTGCGCTAGTTGTCTTCCAACTTCTGCCATGGCGCGACGCGCTCGCCGCGGCGGCAAGGGGATTAGACGTCTACCTTTTCCTGATCGGAATGATGCTGCTGGCCGAAGTCGCGCGCCAGGAAGGGTTGTTCGACTGGCTGGCGGCCCACGCCGTCCGCGCCGCCAAGGGATCGGCGAAACGGCTGTTTCTGATCGTCTATCTCGTCGGCACGCTGGTCACGATCTTTCTGTCGAATGACGCCACCGCCGTGGTGCTAACCCCCGCGGTTTACGCCGCGGCTACCGCCGCGCGCGTCGAGCCGTTGCCGTATCTTTTCATCTGCGCCTTCATCGCCAACGCGGCGAGCTTCGTGCTGCCGATCTCCAACCCCGCGAACCTCGTTATTTTTGGGGCTCATATGCCGCCGCTCGCGGAGTGGCTTCGTCAGTTCACGCTGCCGTCCATCGTCTCTATCCTGGTGACGTATCTGGTGTTGCGCTTCACCCAGCGCGGCGCACTGCATCAAAAAATTTCCCAAGACTTTTCGACCGGTCCGCTGTCACTTGGCGGCAAATGTGTCGCGGCGGGAATTTCCCTAACCGCCATCGTGCTCCTGGCGGCGTCGGCGCTAGATCGCCAGCTTGGGTTGCCGACATTCATCGCGGGCAGCATCGTAACGATCGTCGTTCTCGTCATCAGCCGGCAATCGCCGATGCCGGTCCTGCGGGACATCTCATGGGGCGTGCTGCCGCTGGTCGCCGGTCTTTTCATTTTGGTCGAGGGCGTCCAGCAGACCGGCGTGCTGCGCGAGGTTACGCAGCTCCTTCACGATGCCGCAACGACCTCGCCCGACACAACATCTTTTGGCGCCGGGGTCATTGTCGCGTTCGTATCGAACCTGATGAACAATCTGCCGACCGGGCTGCTCGCCGCCACCGTCAGCCAGAGCGCCGACGTGCCGCTGCGCGTAACCAGCGGAATTTTGATCGGCGTCGACCTCGGCCCCAATCTTTCCGTGACCGGTTCGTTGGCGACGATTCTGTGGCTGATCGCGCTTCGCCGCGAAGGCGAAGTCGTCACCGCCTGGCAATTTCTGAAACTCGGAATTGTGATTATGCCCCCTGCGCTGCTGGCGGCGCTTGCGGCTGCGGCGCTGTAGGGCCGTTGCCCGCCGCCGCCGATTTTCGTACACGATAGCGATGTCTGCACCCCTTATTTCTCCCGGCTCAGCCGATGCGCTGCTGTTCGACCTCGGTCGCGTCGTTATCGATTTCGATATTCAACGCACCGCAGAGCACTGGGCCCGTCGAGGCGGGCTGCGCGCCCGCCGACATCGCGGCGCGGTTTGTCCGCGACGATTTCTTCTGGAGCTACGAGACCGGTAAGATCGATGATGCCGAATTCTTTTCCGGCCTTCGTACGTCGCTCGGAATAGAGCTTACTAACGCGCAGCTTCTCGAGGGATGGAACGCTACTTTCATCGGCGAGATGCCTGGCATCGCCGGACTTGCTGGCGCGGGCGGCGCGTCATCTTCCGCTCTATGCGTTCTCTAATACCAACCCTGCCCACGCCGCGTATTTCTCGCAAATCACGCGGAAGTGCTGCGCCACTTCCGCACGCTTTTTCTGTCGTCGACGATCGGACTTCGTAAACCCCACGCGCAAGCCTACGATCATGTCGTCAAAGCAATCGGCGTACCAGCCGGGCGCATCGTCTTCTTCGACGACATGATTGAAAACGTCGAGGGTGCAAGAGCGCGAGGCCTTCAAGCCGTCCACGTGACATCGAGCGCTGATGTGGCGACCGTGCTCGACGCGCTGGGAATGTAGGAGACCAACCGATGGGCTTGTTGCCGGTTGCTGACGCGCTTGCCGCCATCCTCGCCGGCGTCGTGCCGCTGTCCGAAGAAACGGTCGCGCTCGATGACGCACACCGTCGCGTGCTGGCGCGCGACATCGCCGCCTTGCGGACTCAACCCCCGCAGGCGATGTCGGCGATGGATGGCTACGCGGTGCGATCGGTGGATGTCGCGAACATCGATGCGCGACTGAAGGTGGTCGGCGAGGTCGCAGCGGGGCGCCCGTTCGACCGAACAGTAGGCGCGGGCGAAGCTGTCAGGATTTTTACTGGCGGCGTCATCCCCGATGGCGCGGATGCCGTTATCATCCAGGAAGATACGTCTGTGGATGGCGACGGCATCGTCATCACCGAGGCCGCGGTCGCGGGCCGCCATATCCGCGCCCCCGGCGCCGACTTTCGCGCGGGAGATGTTTTGCTTGCCGTGGGGCGCAGGCTCTCCGACCGTGACCTCTCGCTTGCCGCCGCGATGAATTATCCCGAGCTGGTGGTGCGCCGCCGACCGAAGGTCGCGCTGTTCGCAACCGGCGACGAACTGGTGATGCCCGGAAATAAACTCGGCCCCGGCCAGATTGTGTATTCCAACGGCTATGCGTTGCGCGCGCTTGCCCGTGCCGAGGGCGCTGAGATCATCGACCTCGGCATCGCCCCAGACACCATGGAGGCGACGCGGCAGTCGATCCGACGCGCGCGCGCCGCCAGCGCCGATATCCTCATCACCACCGGCGGCGCCTCCGTCGGCGATCATGATCTGGTCAAGCCCTCGCTAGAGGCCGAGGGCGTCGAGATGGCGTTCTGGCAGATTGCGATGCGCCCGGGCAAACCGATGATGCACGGACGGCACGATGCCCTGCGCGTCATCGGCCTGCCCGGCAACCCGGTGTCGTCCTATGTCTGCGCGTGGCTATTTTTGGTGCCGCTGATTCGCGCGCTTTTGGGACGCTCGGATGTTCATCACGTGCCTGAACCGGCGTTGCTCGGGCGCAGTCTCGCCGCCAACGACCACCGGCAGGATTATCTGCGCGCGCGGCTCGAGCAGCGTGAAGACGGCGTTCTCATTGCAACGCCCGTCCAGCATCAGGACAGTTCGCTGCTGGGAAATCTCGCTGCGGCACAGGCGCTTGTGATCCGTTCGCCGTTTGCCCCCGCGGCGGCCGAGGGCTCGCCCTGCACGATCCTGCGATTGCCGCTCTGACCCAGCGCCTCGGCGAATCGGCTTTGCGTTGACGCGAAATTAAGTGGTTGCGGAACACATATGGAACATATAGTGTTCGTTCATGATTTGTTTCGAAGCGGTGTCCGGAATCGAACACGCGTTTTGAAGGATCAGCGGACAGACGGTCACACTGGGGATTGCTCGAAATGCTCACGCGCAAACAATATGAACTGCTGCGTTTCATCAGCGAACGGTTGAAGGAATCCGGCGTTCCCCCCTCGTTCGACGAGATGAAGGATGCGCTGGACCTGCGTTCCAAGTCCGGCATCCACCGCCTGATCACGGCGCTGGAGGAGCGAGGCTTCATTCGCCGCCTGCCCAATCGCGCCCGCGCCATCGAGGTCATCAAGCTTCCCGAACTTGGATCGAACGGCGGTGGCGGCAACGGCCGCCGCGGCTTTACGCCCAGCGTCATCGAAGGCACGCTTGGCAAGGTCCGCAACAGCAGCAATGGCGGCTCCGAGGATGACGCCACCCGCCCGGTCTCCGTACCGGTGATGGGACGGATCGCGGCCGGCACGCCAATCGAGGCGCTGCAGACGCGCAGCCACACCATCAGCGTGCCGCCGGACATGCTGCGTTCGGGCGAACATTACGCGCTGGAAGTGCGCGGCGATTCCATGGTGGACGCCGGAATTCTCGATGGCGACATGGCATTGATCCAGCGCAACGAGACGGCTGAGACCGGAGACATCGTAGTGGCGCTGATCGATGAAGAAGAAGCGACGCTGAAGCGGTTTCGGCGGCGCGGCGCCTCCATCGCGCTCGAGCCCGCCAATACCTCTTATGAGGTGCGGATCCTGCCGCCCAATCGCGTCAAGATTCAGGGCAAGTTGATCGGGCTGTATCGGCGCTACTAAATCTTATCGGTCAATCTTCGGCTTGCAGGTCGGTATCCGCCGGCGTGGCATCGACGGGACGTGAAATCCCCGGGCGCGTAGCGGCCATCTCCGCGTCGATCTTACGATCCACCGCGGGCGACCAAGGCCGATCCACTCCTTTCGGCCTGATGGCGTCCGTCACAAATCCGCCGCTGGTTCGCCGCAAGACCATCGCGCCCCGTTTTTGCACCTCATCGCGATCGATCACTAGCGCCGCGCAGCTTGCCGGCGCTTGCCTCGCCGTGACGATCACCGCGGCGCGCTCGCAATCGTCCGCCAGCGCTTCCGGCCGATGCGCCAGCGCGGCCAACGCTCAGTCACGCAACTGCGCCACGCAACCCGCCTCGTCGCATGAGACCCCGTCGCCAAGTGTTGGATCGCCGGGCAAACGCGCATCCGCGTCGGCCGCCAGCCATTCCTTCAGCAAGAAGGTGTCCTTGCCGGATCGCATCACACGCAGACGCCCGTCCCTGCCGCGCACGCCGACGTTATGGCCATCGCCGGATATCAGAACATCCGGCTGCGGCGTCGTCACCGCCCAGATAATCGAGAAGGCAAGGATACCGACGCCGCCCCAACGCAGCGGCGTTCGCAGCAACCCCAGCAGGATAATCCCTGCGGTCGCCGCAATCAGCGGCCCGGTCCCGAACGCCGCCATGCGCCCGATCGCGCCGGGAAGCGCGGCGACCCATTGCGTCACCACGATCATCCAGTCGATGCCTAGTCCCATCAGCCGCCAGAACGGGCCGTCGAAGCCGAACGGCATCGCAAGAAGCCCCAGCAGTCCCGCCGGCATTACCAGCGCAGACACCACGGGCATCGCCGCAAGATTGGCGAGCACGCCGTAGGGCGTCACCCGGTGAAAATGAAAGGCGGCATAGGGCGTCGTCGCAAGCCCTGCCACCAGCGACGCCAGCGCCAGCATCGCGATTTCGCGTCCGCCCCACAACGCAGCCCGCGCCGCCGCCGTGCTGTCGGCGGACGCGAACAGGCGCGGCATGCCGATCTGCACCAGCGCTACAAGTCCTAGGGTCGCGGCGAACGACATCTGAAAACTGGGATGTACCAGCGCTTCCGGCGCTATCAGCAGCACCACCATCGCTGCCACCGCCAGCGTACGGAATGTCACCGCGCGGCGGTCGACCATGACCGCGATTAGCACCACCGCAGTCATGTAAAAGGAGCGCTGCGTCGCTACCTCGGCGCCGGACAACAGCAGGTAAAATGCCGCCGCGGCCAGCGCCGCCGCCGCCGACCATTTCTTGATCGGAAACGTCACGGTCAGCGCGGGGATCAGCGCCAGCAGCGCGCGGACCGCGAAGAACACGACGCCGGCGACGACGGCCATGTGGTAGCCGGAAATCGAGAGCACGTGTCCCAATCCCGAAATGAACATGGCGTCGTTCACAGGCGTGGTGATGGCGTCGCGGCGGCCGGTGAGCAGCGCGGTTGCGATCGCGCGCTCATCGCCGCTCAACACCGTGCGGATGCGGGCATCGATCGCGTCGCGAAGTCCCTGCATGAACGCCGCGTAGCGCAATGAAAGCCCGCCGCTAACCGGCGGATCAACCGTTTTGATAGCGCCCATCGCAAAGCCGGACGCGCCGATCCCCTGGAAATACAGGTCGCGGCCGAAATCGTAACTGCCCGGGCGCATAGGCGCGAGCGGCGGCTGCAAGCGCGCCTTCAATTCAACGAAGCTGCCGACCGCAGGCGCGGTGCCTTTTTTAACAGATAGCCGTACCCGCTCCAGTTTCAGCTTCGAGCGCAAACTTTCCATGTGCGTGACCCGCAACACGAAACGATCGGTGCGCTCGCGTTCCTCGCGGGTCTCGACGAAACCTTTCAGGGACACCGAATACATGCGGCTTCGCGAGCACCTCGTGGGCAATTCGCGATGTTTTCAGGGTCGCCGTGGCAAAGCCTGCTGCAAGCGCGGCGATCATCAAGGCCAGCGGAAACATCTTTTGCCGCCGCAACAAAAACGCCGCCACGCAAAACGTTGCAGCCGTCACCGCCGTTACCCAGGCAACCGGTTCGCGCTCGGCGGTAAAGTAGAAAGCGATTCCAGCGCCGAACGCGACGGGAAGTCCAAGGCAGCAACCGCCCGGCGCCGGCTTCCGAACGCACCCATTCCTGCAGTTTCGCTGCGAAGAATGGCCACGTATCTGAGACTGTCGGCCCGACGCCGCGCGCACGTGCTGCTTCGCCCGGCCAAGTGCCGGCGTAGCCCCCCGCTCCGCTTCGAGACCTGCCCTGCTCCGCCATGCGGCCGCACCCAACGATCCCCAGGAGACCGTGATGCTATCGGAGGGGACGCCGCAACGAACAGCGGAACGGATGCAGAATGTCAGAGAAAAATGTACGTCAGCCCTTGCCGCCGACTTCCTTCGCAAAGGTGTCGCGCAAGCCGATCGTGCGGTTGAACACCGGACGAGCGAGCGTCGAATTTGGATCGCGCGCAAAATAGCCCTGCCGTTCGAACTGCATCGGTTCAGCCGAAGTGGCTTCGGCAATCGCGGGCTCGATCCGCGCGTCGCTCAGGATTTCCAACGACTGCGGATTGAGATCGGCCGCGAAATTAGCGGCATCGGGCGTCGGTTTCACAAACAGCTGGTTGTAGATGCGGATTTCGGCCGGCATCGACTGCACGGCGGAGAGCCAGTGCATCGTCGCCTTCACCTTGCGGCCATCAGGCGCGTTACCGCCCTTGGTCAAGGGATCGTAGGTACAGCGCAGTTCAATGACTTCTCCGGCGGCATCCTTCAAGACTTCCCGGCAGGTGATGAAATAGGCGTATCGCAACCGAACCTCTTTTCCCGGCGAGAGCCGGAAAAATTTCTTCGGCGGATTTTCCATGAAATCATCACGCTCGATGTAAAGCTCGCGGCCGAAGGCAAGATTGCGCTTGCCGGCCGAGGGATCGTCGGGATGATTGATGGCTTCGATCTCTTCGGTTTGGCCTTCCGGATAATTCTCGATCACGACCTTCAGCGGCCGCAACACCGCCATGCGGCGTAACGCCGTCTTATTGAGCTCTTCGCGGATGCAGAACTCCAGCATCCCGACATCGACGACGCTGTTGGCCTTGGCGACGCCGATGCGCTTGATGAACTCCCGGATCGCAGCCGGCGGCACGCCCCGCCGTTTCAATCCGGCGATGGTCGGCATGCGCGGATCGTCCCAACCGGCGACATGGCCGCCGCGCACCAGTTCGGTTAGCACCCGCTTCGACAACAGCGTGTAGGTCAGATTCAGCCGCGCGAATTCGTATTGATGCGGCTTCGATGGCACCGGCAGCTTGTCGAGCAGCCACTCATAAAGCGGACGGTGGTCCTCGAACTCCAGCGTGCAGATCGAATGCGTGATGCCTTCGATGGCGTCAGACTGGCCGTGCGCGTAGTCGTAACTCGGATAGATCGACCAAGCCTTGCCGGTGCGCGGATGGACGGCATGCAGGATGCGATAGAGCACGGGGTCGCGCAGGTTGATATTGCCCGACGCCATGTCGATTTTGGCGCGAAGCACCCGCGCGCCATTCGGAAATTCGCCGGCTTTCATGCGGCGGATCAGGTCGAGGTTTTCCTCGACCGATCGCTCGCGAAACGGGCTGTTCTGACCCGGCTCCGTCAGCGTGCCGCGCTTGAGCCGGATTTCCTCCTGCGACTGGTCATCGACATAAGCGTGGCCGGCACGGATCAGGCCCTCCGCCCAGTCGTAAAGCCGGTCGAAGTAATCTGACGCGTAAAACAGGTTCGATCCCCAATCAAAGCCGAGCCACCTGACGTCGGCCTGAATCGAATCGATGTATTCCTGCTCTTCCCTGGTCGGATTGGTGTCGTCGAAGCGCAGGTGACATCGGCCGGCAAACTCCTGGGCAATGCCGAAATTAAGCGCGATGGATTTGGCATGACCGATATGCAGATAGCCATTCGGCTCCGGCGGAAACCGAGTCACAATCTCCTTGTGCTTTTTTGTGTCGAGATCGGCCTGCACGATATCGCGAATGAAATCGCGTCCCGTTTCCGCCGCCGCAAGTTCCGCCGTCATTTGAGTTTCCTGTTCGGGATCTAGTGGTCCTTCTGCCAAATCCATCGGGCTGAGCCAAGCCCGCATCGCCGCGCGATGCTTTGATTATACGTCGTTCCTGTTATACACCCTGCGCGCCCTCTCGGTCGTATCCCCTGTCCCACAACTCAGTCCAATGCCCGATCAAGTCATCACTCGCTTTGCGCCCTCACCCACCGGTTTTCTTCACATCGGGGGAGCCCGCACCGCACTTTTCAACTGGCTCTATGCGCGAGGGCGCGGCGGCAAGATGCTGTTGCGGATCGAAGACACCGATCGTGAGCGATCGACCGAACCGGCAATTGCCGCCATCTTGGATGGTTTGAAATGGCTGGGTCTCGATTGGGATGGCGATGTCGTCTACCAGTTCCAGCGCGCCGCCCGCCACCGCGAAATCGCCGAGCAATTACTCGCCGCGGGCAAAGCCTATCGCTGCTATGCGACTCAGGAAGAACTCGCCGCGATGCGTGAAGAAGCCCGGGCCGCCGGGCGCAAGCGGCTATACAACGGCTTGTGGCGCGACCGCGAGCCATCGCAAGCGCCGTCCGGTGTCAAGCCGACGATCCGGCTCAGGGCCCCGGAAAGCGGCGAGACGGTTATCGACGATCAAGTCCAGGGCCGCGTGGTCTGGCAGAACGAGACGTTAGACGACCTCGTCCTGCTGCGCGGCGACGGTAACCCGACCTACATGCTTGCCGTCGTGGTCGATGATCACGACATGGGCGTCACCCACGTTATCAGGGGCGACGATCATCTGATCAACGCCGCGCGGCAAAAGCAGATCTACGACGCGCTTGGGTGGGATATCCCAAGCATGTCCCACATACCGCTGATCCATGGTCCTGACGGATCAAAACTCTCGAAGCGTCATGGCGCTCTTGGCGTCGAGGCCTATCGCGCCATGGGATACGTACCGGCGGCGCTCCGCAACTATCTGGTCAGGCTCGGATGGAGCCATGGCGATCAGGAGATATTTTCAACGCAGGAAATGATCGACGCGTTCGATCTGCCGGCGATCGGTCGATCGGCCGCGCGTTTCGATTTCGCCAAGCTGGAAAATCTCAACGGCCATTACATCCGCCATTACGACGATCAATCTCTCGTGACCATGTTCGAAGATCTGTTGAACTACATACCTGACGGTCCAGGCCTGAAGGCCAAACTCAACGACACCACGCGCGCACAACTGCTGCAGGCGATGCCCAGCCTGAAGGAGCGCGCCAAGACTCTGATCGAACTGATCGATAGTTCGTATTTTATTTTCGCCGACCGTCCGCTCGAAATAGAGGCGAAAGCTGCAGCGCTGCTGACGCCGGAAAATCGAAGTTTGCTCGGCAAACTCCGGCTCGCGCTCAAGGCTATTCCGGCATGGAGCGCCGAAAGCACCGAAGCAGCGGTGCGCGCTGTCGCCGAACAGAGTAACATCAAGCTCGGATCGGTGGCGCAACCTCTGCGCGTCGCGCTTACCGGACGGACCACCTCGCCTGGGATTTTTGACGTTTTAACGGTGCTTGGCCGGGAGGAATGCCTGGCGCGACTGGCCGATCAGGCTCCTGCCTAGAGGCGCAGATCCCAGTTATTCACGCCATCTTGCAGTGCACACAGCAATACGATACCCATCTTTAAAGCGCCAAAAACCGGCTTACCTGCTCCTAAATATGCCGCCAGCGGGGCACTGGCCCTCGCAACGAGGACTTCACGATGGACGCAAAAACTCAAAACAAAACCGCCACGCTAACGGTCGGCAACAAAAATTACGATTTTCCGATTTTGAGCGGCAGCATCGGACCCGACGTCATCGATATCAGCAAGCTCTACGCTCAATCGGGAATGTTCACCTACGATCCCGGCTTCACTTCCACTGGAAGCTGTCAGTCAAAAATCACCTATATCGACGGCGACGCCGGAATTCTGGAATATCGCGGCTACCCGATCGAACAGCTGGCGGAAAAAGGCGACTTCCTTGAGACTTGTTACCTGCTTCTTTACGGCGAACTTCCAACCAAGGCGCAAAAGACCGATTTCGATCAGCGCGTGATCCACCACACCATGGTGCACGAGCAGATGGCGCGGTTCTTCCAGGGTTTTCGCCGTGACGCCCACCCGATGGCGGTGATGGTGGCGTCGGTCGGAGCGCTGGCAGCATTCTACCATGACTCCACCGACATCAACGACCCCAAGCAGCGCATGATCGCGTCGATGCGCATGATCGCGAAGATTCCAACGCTGGCGGCGATGGCGTTCAAGTACACCATCGGCCAGCCGTTCATCTACCCTAAGAATTCGCTGAGCTTTGCCGAGAATTTTCTGAACATGTGCTTCGCCGTGCCCTGCGAGGACTACAAGATCAACCCGGTTCTCGCGGACGCGCTCGACAAGATTTTCATCCTGCATGCGGACCACGAGCAGAACGCGTCGACCTCGACGGTGCGGATCGCTGGCTCGTCCGGCGCCAATCCGTTCGCGTGCATTGCCGCCGGCATCGCTTGCCTGTGGGGTCCGGCCCACGGCGGCGCCAACGAAGCCGCACTGGCGATGCTGAGCGATATCGGTACGGTCGACAAGATTCCTGATTTCATCAAGCGGGTGAAGGACAAGAACAGCACCGTCCGCCTGATGGGCTTTGGCCATCGCGTCTACAAGAACTACGATCCCCGCGCCAAGATCATGCAGAAGATGTGTCACGCGGTGCTGGCCGAGACGGGCCATGGCGACGATCCGATGCTGAAGGTCGCGCTGGAACTGGAAAAAATCGCGCTGCATGACGAGTATTTTGTCGACCGGAAGCTGTACCCGAATGTCGACTTCTATTCGGGCATCACGCTGAAGGCGATGGGATTCCCCACCTCGATGTTCACCGTGCTGTTCGCTGTCGCCCGCACCGTCGGCTGGATCAGCCAGTGGAGCGAGATGATCGAAGACCCGCATCAGAAGATTGGCCGCCCGCGGCAGCTCTATACCGGCGTCGCCCAGCGCGACTATGTCGATATCGCCAAGCGTGGCTGAAGATTCTTAAGTCGTTCAGCTCCGAGGTTTTCGTAGCTGTGCGAGTACGACTTCAGCGGCGCGGGCGCTGGGCGTCTCGTTGCCGGTCGACATGATTTCGTCGAGCTGCGCGAACGCCTCAACCTGCCGCGACCGCAGTGGCGTATTCGCCAGCACGTCACGCAGCGCGGGCATCAATTTCTCCGGCGTGCAATTTTCCTGAAGAAATTCCGGCACGACATTCTCGCCAATCACAAGATTGGCGAGAATGACCGAGGAGAGCTTCACGACGCGCTTTGCGATTAAGGCTTCGACCGTGCCACCCCGATACGCGGCTACCATCGGCACTCCGGCAATTGCCAGCTCTAGCGTCACCGTGCCCGACTTCGCCAGCGCCGCATGCGCGATCCGGAATGCCGCATGCTTGTCAGCTTTCGCCGACGACGACGCGCGGCTGCAATGACCATTTTTTGAGGCCTTCCTGGACGGCATCGTGCAAATGCGGCGTTGTAGCGAGGACAGGCTCGAAGGCGACGCCCTGTTCGCGCAGCAGCGCCAACGTTTCGCCGAATATCGCCAGATGATGTCTGATCTCGCTGCGTCGGCTGCCCGGCAGGACCAGCAGAGCCGGCGGCGAAGCATCGCGTCGCATTTGTTCTTCGGCGCCAGGGCGAAGCGCTGCTCGCTGCTCGATCAAGGGATGGCCGACATAGGTGCAGGGCGGGCCATCCAAGCGGCGATGTGTCTCCGGCTCAAACGGGAGCAGAGCCAGCACGTGATCAATGTATGCACGCATGGCCCGCGCGCGGCCGGAACGCCACGCCCATACCGATGGCGAGACATAGTCGACGATCGGAATTTCCGGGCGGCGCGAGCGAACCCGGCGCGCTACGCGATGCGTGAAATCAGGACTGTCGATGATGACCAGCAAATCCGGGTCAGCCGTGAGCACGGCATCCACGGTCTCGCGGATACGGCGCAGGATTGTCGGTAGCTTCTGCACGACGGCCGCAAATCCCATGATCGACAAATCCTCGATCGGAAATATCGACGACAGTCCTTCGCGCGCCATCGACTGCCCGCCGACGCCCTCGAACCGCACTGCGCCCCCAAGCCTCTGGCGCAAAACCTTCATCAGGCCGCCGCCGAGCCGGTCCCCGGATTCCTCGGTGGCGATCAGGAATACTTTTCGAGAAACTTCGGTCGCCGCTGTCGGGGCCGTCATCCGGTCAAACCCGTGATGAAGACACCAGCCTTGTCGGCCGCGTCGGTCATGGCTTGCGGCTCGGCAACCACGGTATGACCGGCGACGATGGCAATGCCGGCGAGGCCCGCTCCGGCCGCGCCTTCAACAGTACGGGGCCCCGCAGCCGGCAGATCGAACCGCAGGTCCTGCCTGACCTTTGGTGCCTTCACGAGCACGCCACGGCCGGACTTGGCGCGAATACGGCCCTCCCCCCGCAGACGTTTTACGCGCTCCAGCAGGCCATCGGTGCCTTCGATGTCCTCGATCCCAACCACATGGCCATCGATCACCACGCAGGCCTGACCGATATCGAACGGGCTCAGCGCGCGCAGCACCTCGAGGCCCTTCGCGATATCCGCCTGTGCGCCATCGTCTGGAACAGCGCGAGTTATGCCGCCCGCGGGCATCAGCAGATCCGGCGCGACGTCACGGATTCCGAGCAGGCGCAAACCTTCATGCTCGAAGACACGGCCCACGCCGGACAGCAGATGATCGTCGCCGCCGCGGAATGCGGCGAGCAATCGCGGCATTGCTTTCAGCGTCGTCCAGTCCATGCGGATCTCCGACACGGCCGGCCGGACCATCGTGCCGATGAAGACGAGCTCGTGGCATTCCTCGGCGTGCAAAAGCCGGAACAACCGTCCGAACTGGCCGATCGCAATCCAATGATGCGCGTAACGCTTGACCGCATCGGCGTCGCAGGTGCCCTTAATTGCAAACAGCACCGGACGCCGGCCACGCGAAATGAGCGCATCGGCAACCGCGAACGGCAACGCGCCGCCCCCGGCAATCAGACCGATCGGAGCAAACGCTGCCGCATCGGAATCCGTCATCGTGCTCGTAATACTTTCGCAGTCACGGGGCGGTACCATTATTGCCCGGCAAGCACAGCGCGCGATGTTTACCTTTGGCGATGAATTCCAGGATTTCCGCAATCGCCGGATCGTCATCGGCCATCGGCGCAACGCTCGCCAGCCGATCGGCGAAAACGCCGGGGCCATGAAACAGCTTCTGATAAAATGCTCGAACCGTAGCGAGGCGCTCGCGGGTGAATTTGCGGCGCTTCATGCCGATGATGTTGAGGCCTTCCAGTGTCGCGTACTGACCGTTGGCGAGTCCGAACGGAATGATGTCGCCACGCACGCCGCAGATGCCGCCGACCATCACCTGCGCGCCGACGCGCGTGAACTGGTGCACCGCCGACAACCCGCCCAGGAACACGAAATCGCCGATCTCGCAGTGACCGCCTAAGGGTCGCGGAGGTGGCGAAGATCACGTCATTGCCAACCTGACAGTCGTGACCGACATGGCTGCAATTCATGAAGTAACCGCGATCGCCGACGCGCGTGATGCCGCCGCCGGCGACGGTGCCGGCGTTCATGGTCACGGATTCCCGAAGCGTACAGTTTGCGCCGATTTGAAGCTTTGTGAGTTCGCCACGGTAGCTCAGCGACTGCGGCGGCGTTCCCAGCGAAACGAACGGATAGAGTATACAACCCGCGCCGATCGTGGTCTCGGCAGTGATATGGACATGGCCGATCAGCTTGCAGCCCGGGCCAATCACGACGTTAGGTCCGATAAGGCAGTACGGGCCGATCGAAGTGCCATCGCCGATGACAGCGCCATCCTCAATTCGCGCGGTCGGATCGATCTTGTTCATCAGCCTGTCAATCCGTCAGCATCGCGCCAACGTCGGCTTCCGCGACAGTGACGCCATCAACCTTGGCGTCACCGTGAAACCACCACATGTCCCGCCGTCGGCTCACCTTGCGCATGTGATACTCAATGGTCTGCCCGGGGAAAACAGGCTTGCGAAATTTGCATTTGTCGATCGTGAGAAAGTACACGATCCGGGTCGCGGCCTCTTCGCCCATCGAAAGAAGCCCGATGACGCCGGCGGTTTGCGCCATCCCTTCGATTACTAGTACGCCTGGGAAGACGGGCCTTTCCGGGAAATGCCCCTGAAAAACCGGCTCATTGATCGTCACGTTCTTGATGCCGATGCCCTGTGAATCGCCGCGAATATTCACGATTCGATCGACAAGCAAAAACGGGTAGCGGTGCGGCAGTATCTTGAGAATGCTGTTGATATCGACGGCCTCGACCGTGATCGGTGGCTCCTCCATCACTGATGCCCCTCGTCTTTCGATGTCCGCGGCTTCGGTCCGTGACGGGACGTATCGCCGCGCGCCAGACGCTCAAGCGCCAGCACCTCACGAAACCATTGCTTGGTCGGCTTGGCTATAGGTCCGCCCCAGCGCGCGTTAGCTGGTATACTGTCCATGACGCCGCTCGTCGCCGCCACCTGCGCGCCATCGCCGATGTGAATGTGGTTGTTCAACCCGACCTTGGCGCCCAGCGCAACATTGTCCCCGAGCGACAGGCTGCCGGCCAGCCCGCATTGGGCGGCGATCAGGCACTGCCTTCCGATGGTGACGTTGTGGCCGATCTGAACCTGATTGTCGATCTTGCTGCCCTCTCCGATCACCGTGTCGCGCAAGCTGCCGCGGTCTATCGTCGATCCGGCTCCGATTTCAACGTCGTTCTGAATGAGCACCCGGCCGGTTTGCGGAACTTTGCTATGCCCATCGGCTGCCGACACAAAGCCGAAGCCATCCTGGCCAATATGACAACCAGGATGAATCGCGACACGATTGCCAATCAGCGCAAATTGAATCGACGAGTTTGCGCCCACATTGCAATCTCTGCCAATCGTAACGCCGGCGCCAATGACAGCACCGGGCCCAATGATTGTTCCAGACCCTATTTCAACGTTGGGGCCGATCACCGCAAGGGGGTCGACAACTACTCCATCCTCGAGACGCGCCGTCGGGTCGATGACGGCGGACGGCGAGATACCGTCGCTGCCAAACCACGATTGCGGCCGCAGCGAATCGCCGTGGAGTTCGCGTGCGATAGCCACAAAAGCGCGGAACGGCTGCGCGGTGCGCAAGACGGCAACATGCGAGGGAACACGCGCTTCGAAACGTTCGCTGACGAGACAGGCGCCTGCCCGCGTCGATGCCAGTTGATCGGCATATCGGAGATTGTCGAAGAACGTCAAATGCATAGGGCCGGCTTCATCCAGCGAAGCCAGTCCGCGGATTTGTTCGCCGCCTTGTGATGGATCGAGCAAACTCGCTTGCGTCAATGCCGCGATTTCAGCCAGCGTCGACATTGGCGGTTGCTTGAAGAAACTCGGCTGCGCCATTCCACCCATCGCGGTCCGGCCAAGCTATATCGTGAAAAATGACAGCCGGCTTCTGACAATCATGCCTGAATATAAAGACTGCGCCGAGTTTGATTTTGCAACTAAATCAGACTCCGATTGCTCTCTCAGAACGACGTACCGCCGCCAAACCTAAACTGTTGCACGCGGTCATACGGACCTTTGGTGAGCGGAAAGGCGTAGTCGAAGCGCAGCGGGCCGAATGGCGACTGCCAGATCAAACCAACGCCCACCGAACTGCGAATAGTGTTGGAGTTGTCGTATTGCATGCCTGCACATGTGCCCGGCGTCGTTGGGGTGCCCGGGATGCATCCGGGGACGTTAACTTCGCCGGTTGCGGCCCATGAAGTCGGCCCTTTGTAGTCCCACAATGAGCCCGCGTCGGCATAGACCGCGCCCTTGATTCCCACTTCCTTCGGCAAGAACCAGAACGGCATTTGAAGCTCGGCGGAAGCGCCCCAATATTTTGTGCCGCCCAAGGCGTCGTTGGAGGTCCCAAATGTAAAATCTCGCGGACCGATTCCGTTTGGAGCAAAGCCTCGAACGAGATTTGGCCCCATCTGGAAATGGTCGAGCATCCGGATGTTATCGTTGCCGACCTGAGTTCAGCATTCCGCCCTGGAAATGCAGCAGCCCAACGATATCGGCGACCAGCGGCGTGTAGTATTTCACATCTGCCGCAGATTTCAGATAGGAGACATCGCCGCCTACGCCGGCGAAGTCCTGACGGAAATCAATCAAAAGACCGTCTGTCGGATTTTTGTTGTTGTCCAATGTATTGTAATTGAGCGTGTAGCCAACCAGCGACGTTAGAGTCCTTCCATCCAGCAGTTCTTTCCGAACGGGGAGAGACGCCTCGCCGTCGGAGAAGCACCCCAGCCCGTTGGTCGAGGCCAGACTGATGCCGTTAGCCGCCGCATACCCCGGATTTGGGTTGAAGGCCGGATTTGGGATGGGATTGCCGTTAGCATCCGCAATGAATGGAATGTTGTTACAGTTATCGAGCGTGTACGGCAGCGTGATTTGCTGCTGATAGATCGAATAGCGAAGCTGCAACGACAGATCTTCCCGCAGACCAAAGCCCAGCCTGGGCTGAGAACCCGATGGTTTTCGTATTGTAGGAGATGTAGCTGTTGGAAAGCTGCTCCCGATAAAAAAGATCAGTACCGAGTGCGATGCGATAATCAAGCAGATAGGGATCGACAAACGACAGCGACGCTCCACGTGCGTACTGGCCGTAGGTCACCGAAGCCTTCGCGTACAGACCGCGACCGAGAAAGTTGCGTTCGGAAATGCTGACTTCACCAAGCGCGCCGTCGGTTGTCGAATAGCCGCCAGAAACCGAGAAATCGCCGGTCGATTTTTCTTCGATATCCACCACTAGAACGACGCGATCGCTCGACGATCCCGGCTCCGTCAAAATTTTCACGCTTTTGAAGAAGTCCAGGTTCTTAAGGCGCCGTTCGGCGCGGTCGACCAGCGCGCGATTGTAGGCGTCGCCTTCGGACAGATCGAACTCGCGACGGATCACGTAATCCCGGGTGCGGGTATTGCCGCGTATGTTGATGCGCTCGATATAGTTGCGCGGTCCGTCATCGATACCGAACACGATCGAGACGGTATGCGCTTCGAAATTTCGATCCCCGCGAGGACGTATCGTGGCAAACGCATATCCGCGCCGCGATGCTTCGATCTGCATTTCCTCGACCGATTTTTCCAGCGCTTCGGCGTTGTAGAGCGATCCAACCTGGACGCGCGAGAAACCGCGTAACGAATTTCCGTCAAGCGTGGAAATCGTCGAGCGGAAGTCGACCGAGGCGACGCGATATTGCTGCCCCTCCTCGATCTTGAATGTGACCATGAATCCCTTGCTGCCCGGGTCATATTCCGTCAGCGCAGCCACCACCTGAACGTCGGCGAAACCGTTCTTGAGATAATAGCGGCGGATGAGATCGCGATCCGCTTCGACCCGATCCGGATCGTAAGTGTCGCCGGAGCCCAGGAAGCTCAGCAAATTCGATTCGCGGGTCTTGATAACGTCCTTCAGCCGATAAGACGAATACGCGACATTACCGATGAATTGGATCGACTTGACGCCGGTTTTTCCGCCCTCGGTAATCGTGAATACGAGATCGACGCGGTTGTTCGGTTGCTCGATGACTTCAGGAGTGACGTGCACATCGTAACGCCCCGCGTGACGATAAACTTCAGCGATCCGCTGCGCGTCGGACTGAACCAGGGGACGCGACAGGGTACCGCGCGGTTTCGATTGGATTTCAGCCGTAAGCTGCTCGTCCTTGACCTTCTTGTTGCCTTCGAAGGCGATGCGGCCAATCACGGGATTTTCAACCACGGACACCACAAGCCGGCCGCCGGCCTGATTGATCTTCACGTCTTGAAACAGTCCTGTTTCAATCAGCGCTTTCAAGCCGTCATCAATATTTCCTTGATCAAGGCGTCCACCGGGGCCCGATTTGAAATAGGAACGAATGGTTTCCGCTTCCACCCGCCGGTTGCCTTGCACGGCAATCGAGGACGCGGTCTGGGCCACAGCCGAAGAGGACATGACCACCGCGGTTACCGAGACGGCAAGCGGTATAGCGGCCAAGATCAGGGCGGCGAACAAGCCTCCCCGTACTCGCATTCCAACATTCATGCGCAAAGCGCCTCTGTTATTCCAATGCCGGCCCGCACCCCTACGCGCCTGCAGATTCCCATTTGTTGCCCCGCTTGTAGCCAATTTTGGCGGACCGGCAAACCGGCTTTCGCAGTGCAATTTTGAATTCATTTCAAGACGTTGCCCAATAGCCACGGCGCCGCGAAAGCCACTCATGACGCCGCCAGATGCAGGATGTCATTGTAGGTCGCGAACACCATCAGCATCAGCACGAGGCCTAACCCGATGCGGAAACCCATCTCCTGGGCCCGTTCCGACAAGGGCCGGCCGCGAACAGCCTCGACCGCATAGAACAAAAGGTGACCACCATCGAGCAGTGGAACCGGAAAGAGATTGAGCAGGCCGATCGAGATCGACAATACCGCGGCAAGATGAATCAGCGCTGAAAGACCGATCGTCGCCACCTGGCCAGATATCTGGGCGATCCTGAGCGGGCCGCCGACCTGATCGGCAGCTTCGCGACCGGTAAAGACGCCGCCGATATAGGCCAAGGTTCGATCAACGACGAACCAGGTCTCCTTTACGCCAAGCCAAAGCGCGGTGGCCGGATTAACCCGCTCGGTCGTCACGTCGCCCGCCGCGGTAGAACGGGTAATGCCGAGTACACCGAGCCGGTGTACGTTGCCGAAGCTGTCCTTTACTTCCTTGAGTTCAGGAGTGGCGCGCAACTCCAGCGTAAAATCGCCGCGCTTGATGGAAAACGCGAGCTGGTCGCCAGCGCGTATTCCGACAATCCGTTGCATGTCCGAAAAACTGCCGATTGCACTGCCGTCGATGGAGGTGACCACGTCGCCTGACTGAAAGCCGGCTGCGGCAGCAGCGCTGCCGGCCTGAACGGTATCGACCCGCGCAGTCGTGCTAGGCTTGCCAAAAAACGTGAAGAGACCGGCAAAAATGACAATCGCCAGAATGAAATTTGCGACTGGGCCTGCGACCACGATTGCCGCACGCGGACCCACTTTCTTGTGGTGAAAACTGCCTTCGCGCTCCTGTGCCGTCATGCTGGCCAAGGTCGCACTTGATGGTGTGCTGGCTTCGCTTTCGTCGCCGAAAAACTTGACGTAGCCGCCGAGCGGTACGGCCGAGAGCTTCCAGCGCGTGCCGTGGCGGTCATTGAAGCCCGCCAGTTCCGGTCCAAATCCCAGCGAGAACGTTAACACCTTCACGCCGGCCCAGCGCGCTACGAGGAAATGGCCAAGTTCATGGAAGAAAACGACGATCGTTAGGACGAAGAG
Source organism: uncultured Alphaproteobacteria bacterium (assembly GCA_963723625.1). Taxonomy (GTDB): domain Bacteria; phylum Pseudomonadota; class Alphaproteobacteria; order Rhizobiales; family Xanthobacteraceae; genus Bradyrhizobium. Next base: position 1,359,727 of record CAVRRK010000005.1, on the reverse strand, counting down.
GAAAGGGAGGACGTAACCAATAAGGCCATGACTCAACGTATTGAAACTATGTAGAAAAAACTCGGCCATCCAATTCCCCTTAACCAGAGCCGTGGGCCCTGTCCCCGACCGTCTAGGATGCCTTTAAGGCAATTTGAGGCAAGAGGGCGGCAGCTTTATTTCTCGCATTATGGTCAACGGCAATCGCGTCGTCCGCTGAAGTCAATGGAGCGAGATTTCCCGAGCGAATCCAGTCGTTCAATGTCGCCTCAACGAGCCGCGCGATCGCGCCGAATTTGATCTTGTTGGCGATGAAGGCGGCGACTGCGACCTCATTTGCGGCGTTGTAGACCGTGGTTGCTCCCTTGCCGGTCCGCAGCGCATCGTAGGCGAGCCGAAGCGCGGGGAAGCGATCGAAGTCCGGCGCCTCGAAAGTGAGTTGGCCGATCTTGGCAAGATCCAGCGTGGCCGCAGGCCCGACGATGCGCTCGGGCCAGCCAAGGCAATGCGCAATCGGCGTGCGCATATCAGGTGAGCCGAGTTGCGCGACGACCGAGCGGTCCGAAAACTCGACCATCCCGTGGATGATCGACTGCGGATGGACCAGCACGTCAATTTCGTCCGGCGTCAGCGCAAACAGATATGACGCTTCGATCACCTCGAGGCCCTTGTTCATCATCGAAGCCGAATTGATGGTGATCTTCTGCCCCATGCTCCAGTTCGGATGCTTTAGCGCCTGCGCCAAGGTCGCCTGTTCGATATCGGCAACCGCCCAGGTGCGAAACGGTCCGCCGGATGCCGTGATGATAACCCGCACCAGTTCTTCGCGATTGCCAGATCCCAGCGCCTGAAACAGCGCGTTATGTTCGGAATCCGCGGGAAGGATACATGCCCCGGCTTTCGCCGCGCGCTGCATGAAGAAGTCGCCCGCGCAAACGAGACACTCTTTGTTCGCAAGCGCGATTGTGCCGCCGCGATCGACCGCCGCGAGTGCGGGTTTAAGACCCGCCGCGCCGCTCACGGCAGCCATCACCCAATCGGCCGGACGGGCAGCGGCCTCGATCACGGCGCTCTCGCCGGCGCCGCAATCGATCCCCGTCCCGGCCAAGGCCGTCTTGAGTTCGCCGAGACGATTGGGATCGGCAATCGCGACGAAGCGCGCCCCGAATTCCCGGGCGAGCTTGGCCAGCGCTTCAACGTTGCTATGTGCGGTAAGCGCCTCAACCTGGTAGCGGTCGCGGGAAGCCCTCAGCAAATCCATCGTGCTGTCGCCGATGGAGCCGGTCGCACCGAGCACTGTAACGCTTCGAACCGTAGACGGCGTGCCGGGTTTTTACGCAGGGGAACTGGACTCATGGATTTACCAAACCATAAGACCGCGCCCGACGCCATCGGCACCACCGCGGAGAATTCCAATCATTGTGGCCAGGACCACCGCGGCAACGAATCCGTCGAGACGATCCAGGAGCCCACCATGCCCGGGAATGATCTGGCTTGAAGTCTTTTACGCCGAAGCGTCGCTTTACCGCTGATTCGAAGAGATCGCCGAGCTGCGAGGCGATTGAAAGCACCGCAGCAAGAACGAGCAAAGGGACCAGTTTGCCGAAACCCAAAGCTGTGAATCCTGCGGCGACCAGGAGGCCCGCGACAAAGCCTCCGATTGCGCCGGCCCAGGTTTTTTTCGGGCTGATTCGTGACCAGAGTTTCGGTCCGCCGATGCCGCGACCGGCGAAATAGCCGCCGATGTCCGTCGCCCAAACGATCAGCAGAACGAACATCAGCGCGTCGAAACCCCAGAGTTTGATCGACGCGGACCAGCACAGACGCAAACAGCACGGCGAAAGCGTAGCAAAAGCCAAGTCCATTCCAGCCGCGAAGGCGTGGGGATAGCAATGCAACGCCGAGCGCACCGAGCGGCAGGGCAAAGAGGGCGGCATCAATCCGGCCAGATGCCAGGCATATTCCAGCGAAGCCAAGAGCAACGATCCCGGCGGCGCCGACTCGAGTTTCGTGCGACGCACGCACAATCATCAGCCATTCGACAAACATTCCAATCGCAGCCAGCGTCGCCAGTCCGGGCCAAAACCATCCCCCGGCATAGGCAATCGCGATAGCGGCAGGTGCGAGCACCAGTGCCGCGACGACACGCAACAAGAGGTTTTTCGATTCGCCTTGGGCCGGTGCGGGCGCCGCCCTACCCTCGGTCGCTCCGGTCACGATCCGGTTTTCGCGATCAGACCGCCGAAACGGCGCTCGCGTCTGGCATATTCGGCAATAGCGCCCTCAAGAGCTGCCTTATCGAAATCCGGCCAGTGGATCGGCACGAACACCAATTCGCTGTAGGCCGCCTGCCACATCAAAAAATTGGACAAACGCTGCTCGCCGCTGGTGCGGATAATCAAGTCAGGATCAGGGATATCCGGCGCGTCGAGGTATCGGCCAATTGTGTCGACGGTAATCGTGGCCGGGTCGCGCTTTCCATCCGCAACTTCACGCGCCAGCCGTTGCGCGGCATTGGCGATTTCCTGCCGCGATCCGTAGTTGAAAGCGACGACGAGACTGAGCCGCGTGTTATTCCGCGTCAGTTCTTCTGCCTCGTTGAGAAGCGAACAAATGTCCGCTTCCAGCCCGTCGCGCTCGCCGATCACCCTCACCCGCACGCCGTCACGATGCAGCGTCGCCAAATCGTTGCGGATGAAACGCCGCAGCAAACCAAAGAGATCGCCAATCTCGCTTTGCGGACGTGACCAGTTTTCGGCGCTGAAGGAAAAAATCGTCAGATACTGAATACCCAGTTCATTCGAAGCGCGGACAACCCGCCGCAGCGCCTCGACGCCGCGACGATGGCCCTCCGCGCGCGGCAATCCACGCGCCGCAGCCCAACGTCCATTGCCGTCCATGATGATCGCGACGTGCAACGGCGCGTCGGCTCGATCCGACGCGGAGGTTGCAGGCATGGCGACGTTCGACATCATAAAATCCCGGGGCGCAGCGGAACGGTGAGCCTGGTTGAGAGATGCTCCGGATTAACAGGTTACGCTCGTCTTCTTGAGTAATCACTCCGTGCCACGATAATAGGACTCAGACGGTAAGGATTTCCCTTTCCTTCGCCGCCAGCAACTGGTCGATCTCCGAAATCATGCCGTCGGTCGCCTTTTGCACATCGGCAGCAAGGCGTTCCTGATCGTCCTCGGAAATCTCGTGATTTTTTCAAGCTTCTTGACCGTATCGAGCCCATCACGACGAACGTGCCGCACGGCGACCTTGGCCGCCTCGGCGTATTTGTGGGCGACCTTGACCAATTCCTTGCGCCGATCTTCGTTGAGTTCGGGAATACGGAGCCGAAGCACCTGACCCTCGGTCGCCGGGCTTAAGCCGAGATTGGAATCGACGATCGCCTTCTCGACGGCTTTAACCATCGATTTGTCCCATACCTGCACGGATAGCAGGCGCGGCTCCGGCACACTGACGGTTGCGAGCTGGTTGAGCGGCATATGGGTGCCGTAAGCCTCCACCTGGACCGGCTCCAGCATGGACGCTGCAGCCCTGCCGGTGCGCAAACCGCCCAGTTCGTGTTTGAGGGATTGGGTCGCGCCTTGCATACGGCGTTTCAGTTCGTTGATATCAAAACTGCCCGTAGGCATGATGCTCTCCCTCTCAAAACTTTCTCGTCCCGCTGCTTCTCGCGTTTGCTCGCGGTCAGCCGGCGACGATCGTTCCGCGGCCCGCACCCTGAAGAATGGCGCCGATCGAGCCCGGTTCGGCGATCGAGAATACGATGATAGGCAGCGACGTCTCGCGAGCAAGAGCGAAAGCAGTCGCGTCCATAACCTTGTAGTTGCCCTCGATCGCCTGCGAGTGGGTCAAACGGTCGAAGCGTTTGGCGGATGGGTCTTTCTTGGGGTCGGCACTGTACACGCCGTCGACGTTGGTGGCCTTCAAGACGGCCTGAGCGCCGATCTCGCCTGCGCGCAACACTGCTGTGGTGTCCGTGGTGAAGAATGGATTGCCTGTCCCGCCCCCGAGCAACACGATGCGATTCTCGGCAAGGTATTTGTGGGCCACCCCGCGAGTGAACAGTTCGCAGATCTGCGGCATTACGAAAGCCGACAGCGTTCGAGCTGGCTGTCCCTTGCGCTCAAGCGCAGCTTCGAGCGCGAGGCAGTTCATAACCGTGGCGAGCATTCCCATGGTATCGCCGGTAGGGCGCGATACGCCGCGCGACGATACCTCGACACCGCGGACCATGTTGCCGCCGCCGACCACGACCGCAATCTCAACTCCGAGGTGCTTGGCCGCGATCAGATCGGCGGCGATGCGATCGATCGTCGGCTGATCCATACCGAATGACTGCTGCCCCGGCGAAATATTCGCCCGAAAGCTTGATCACCACGCGACGATAGATCGGCTCAGCCATGGTGCGATTGCTTCCTCATCGTGCGCGGCAACCTCGTTACGACACGGTCGCGGGGTCTCCCGGCGGCTTCTTCTGACCGCTGGCGGCCGCGACTTCGGCCGCGAAATCGGATTCCTGCTTGTCGATTCCTTCGCCCAGAGCATAGCGCACAAATCCGGTGATCTTCACAGGCGCGCCGATCTTGCCCTCAGCTTCCTTCACCGCCTGGGCCACCGACTTGCCCTTTTCGTCATGAATGAAAGCCTGCTCCATCAGGCAAACTTCCTTGTAGTAGGTCTTCAAACCAGACTCGACGATCTTCTCGATCACGTTCTCAGGTTTGCCCTGCTGACGATATTTATCGGCCAACACGTCCTTTTCGCGCTGCACGACGGCCGGATCCAGTGCGGCGGGATCCAGCGCCTGCGGATTTGCAGCAGCGACGTGCATGGCGAGCTGCCGCCCGAGATGCGCCAATTCGTCCATCTTGCCCGTTGATTCCAAGGCGACGATCACGCCCATCTTTCCCGCGCCCGCGACGACGGCATTATGAATATAGCTCGACACCACGCCCGAGCCGACCTCCAGCGAGGCGGCGCGACGCAGCGTCATGTTTTCACCGATGGTCGCGATGGCATCGCTAATGGCGCTCTCGACCGTGGTATCGCCAACCTTGGCGGCCTTGATCTTTTCGACGTCGGCGCCAACCTTGAGCGCGACCTGTGCGATCATCTTGACCAGCCCCTGAAACTGCTCGTTGCGCGCGACGAAGTCAGTCTCGGAGTTGACCTCGACCACGACGCCTTTCGTGCCCGCCGTCAACGCACCGATCAGGCCCTCCGCCGCGATGCGGCCGGCCTTCTTCGCTGCTTTCGACAGACCCTTCTTTCGCAGCCAGTCGATCGCCGCTTCCATGTCGCCGGCATTTTCAGTGAGCGCCTGTTTGCAATCCATCATGCCGACGCCGGTCGTCTCGCGCAGGTCCTTGACCATCGCTGCCGTGATTGTAGTCATCGTATCGGTCCTTTGCCTGTAGAGGCTCGAAGGGCGGCGGAGCATCGCTGCTTCGCCGCCGCCCGCCATCAGGAATTGCTTAAATTGAAAACGAACGTTGTGGCGGACGAGCTGACGCCGGTCACAACGCGCCAACGTTATTCCGCTTCCGCGGTCATCGCCTTGGCCTGAGCCACCCAGCCATCGGCGCGGCTGGGCAAGCCGACTTCTTCACCAATTTTGTGGGCGGTGGCATGGTCGAGTTCGGCCAACTGCCAATAATGGAAAATGCCGAGATCGTTGAACTTCTTCTCGATCGCGCCGGATACGCCGGTAAGCTTTTTGAGATCGTCCGCCGCGCCGCGCGGGCCAGCGAGGCCCTGGAATCCGGCGGCTTCCGGCACAACCGGGATTTCCTCGCGCACCGGATGAGCGGATGCACCGACGTCATGACCGGAATCGCCCTGTGCGCGTGAAATGCCGTCGATCACCGCACGTGCGACGAGGTCGCAATACAGCGTAATGGCACGACCGGCGTCGTCATTGCCGGGCACGACATAGGTGATGCCTTTCGGATCGGAATTGGTATCGACAATCGCCGCGACCGGAATGTTCAGCCGCTGGGCTTCCTGAATCGCGATGTCTTCCTTGTTGGTGTCGATCACGAAAATCATGTCGGGCAGACCGCCCATTTCCTTGATGCCGCCGAGTGAGCGATCGAGCTTGTCGCGCTCGCGCTGCAATGTCAGCCGCTCCTTCTTGGTGTATTGCGCGCCTTCGCCCGAACCGAGCATCTCTTCGAGATGGCGCAGCCGCTTGATCGAACCGGAAATCGTCTTCCAGTTCGTCAGTGTGCCGCCGAGCCAGCGCGAATTGACGAAATACTGCGCCGAGCGCTTGGCAGCCTCGGCGACGCCATCCTGCGCCTGCCGCTTGGTGCCGACGAACAGCACGCGGCCGCCCTTGGCGACGGTATCGCTGACCGCCTGAAGTGCGCGGTGAAGCAAGGGCACCGTCTGGGCCAGATCGATGATGTGGATGTTGTTGCGCGCACCGAAAATGTAATCCGCCATCTTCGGATTCCAGCGGTGCGATTGGTGACCAAAGTGAACGCCAGCCTCTAACAGCTGACGCATAGAAAATTCAGGTAACGCCATAGTCAAATTCTCCGGTTGGTTCCTCCGGAAACGTGTGAGCAGACAGACCTTGGAGCAGATAAACTGCCTTGCGGCCCGGTTGCCACCGGACGGCCTTTTGAGCCATGTTTCCGTGTGAGATAGCGCGCTATATAGCGGGATTCCCACCAGAAGCAAGGAAATCCAAACCGTTTTTGACGCCCGATGGGACCCTTTGGTCGTGGAAGTTAGCCGTCAGTCGTCCATCTAGGTCAAGTGCGGCTCCTGACCCTCATTGTGCTAGAGTTCCCTTAAATCGACGGGGAACGGGCTGTGGTCGGGCAACGTCTTGAGCGGAAACTTGCTGCGATCTTGGCCGCCGACGTTGCCGGCTACAGTCGACTGACCGGGGCCGACGAGGAAGGAACGCTCGCAAGGCTCAGGGAGTTGCGGCAGGACCTCATCGATCCAACCATAGTCGCTTATCACGGTCACATCGTCAAAACGACGGGAGACGGGATGCTGGTCGAATTCGCATCCGCGGTCGATGCTGTTCGCTGCGCCGTTGATTTGCAGCGTCAAATGCTTGGACGAAATGCCTATTTCGCGGCGGACAAGCAGATTAATTTCCGAATTGGCATCAATGTCGGTGACGTGATGGTGGAATCCGACGGAGACCTCATGGGCGATGGTGTCAATGTGGCCGCGCGCCTTGAGAGCATCGCGTCCCCGGGAAGCGTATGCCTGTCGCGTGCGGCCTACGATCAGGTAAGGGGCAAGATTGCCGTTGCGATGCACGACCGGGGTCAACTGCGTCTGAAGAACATCGCCGAGCCGGTGCAGGTATTCGATATCCACGTCGACGAGAACGCCGAATTGCCGCGCTCGAAAAGTAGCTCGCGATCTAAAGCGATGGCTGCGGCATCAATTTCTCTTTCTCGCAGCGGTTTTAGTCGGCGGCGCGTGGTACTTAAGAACCGGCGTCACCTCCAAGTCTGCGATGCCCCCATCCGCGCAAGCCCTCGCGCCCGCCAGGACCGCCGCCCGCATGTCTATCGTTGTGCTCCCCTTTTCCAATCTAAGCGGCGATCCGGGACAAGATTATTTTGCTGATGCGATCACCGAAAGCCTCACGACTGACCTCTCACGCATTAACGGAAGTTTCGTGATCGCCCGCAACACGGCCTTCACCTACAAGGGTAAGGCGATCGATGTGCGGAAGATCGGAAATGAACTTGGCGTGCGCTACGCGCTCGAAGGCAGCGTGCAGCGTGCCGACGACCAGGTCCGCGTCAATGCGCAGCTTATAGATACCGAAACTGGCGGGCATCTCTGGTCAGAGCGGTTCGATAACAAGCTGAGCGATCTGCTTAAATTGCAAGACACTGTCACGGGACGCCTCGCACGAAAGCTTTCCCTTGAACTGGTGGACGCCGAGAGCACACGCGCTCGCCGAGAGCGGCCTGACAATCCCGACGCTATTGATTTGTTAATGCAAGCCAGCGCCGCGTGGACGCGGACCCGACCGGGCGAAGACAAGAAGCCGGCTCGCGACCTTTTCCGGCGTGCGCTGGATCGGGACGACGGCCTCTCTGCGGCCTGGAGCGGTCTCGCGACTACTTACCTGCAGGAGTCGCGCTTGAGCGCCACACGCGATGCCGATCTGCGCGATGCCGCGTACGCCGTCGAGCGCGCCTTGACGCTGAACTCAAAGAATGCAGCCGCCTTTCACGCGAAAGCGATGCTGGACTATGAACTTGGCGACATCAAAGACGCCATCGAAAGCGATGAGACGAGCTTAACGCTAGATCGCAATTGCGCAGCATGTTGGAGCCAGATCGGCGCTGCGAAAGTTCTTCTGGGTCAACCATCACAAGCTTTCGCATACATTGACAGGGCGCTGGAGCTCAGTCCGCGCGATCCGGCAACTCCCGTCTGGTATCTATACAAGGGGGCAGCTTACCTGCATCTTGGAGATGATGAAAAAGCAATTGAATGGATGGAGAAATCCAAGCAGATCAATCCTCGTGCCGGGTTAGCCCGCTTGTTTTTGGCGAGCGCTCTTGCGCTCGCGGGCCGCGACGCTGACGCGCAAACCGAGATGCGCGAATTTATTCGACTGAATCCCGGCTTCACGCTGAAGCGCTTCAAAGCGCGCGAGCCGTCAAGCAATGCGATGTTCCTGGCGCAGCGTGAAAGAATTTACGACGGCTTGAGCAAGGCGGGGCTGCCCGACGAGTGATCGGCCTGGCTGGCAATATGGCCCTACACGGTCTGCACATCCACTACGCCTGAAACGGCCTTGATCGCCCCCGCGATTTGCGGCGAGACCTTGAAGCGCCCCGGCAGCTTCATTTCGACCTCGGTTTCCAGATCAAGCATCATCACAAGCGATACGTCGCCATCTCCGCCAGCAGGAGCTTTGGTCGCCGGATTGCGAGCCGCGCCGGCTGGGCCAACAGCTTCCGGAATTTGCAGCCGCTTAACGATGGATTCCAGCGGCTTGGTATCGCGCAGGAAAATTCGCAGCCCCTTCTGCGTTTTTGCAGCAGCACTATCGAGCGGCTCCGCATGCAGCACCCGAGCCCGGACGTCCTCGCCCTGCAGTTCGGCGCCAAGCTGCAGCAACACTGCGGCACCGGGCTCCAGCACCTCGCGGTATTGGGCAAGCCCTTCCGAAAACAGTACCGCCTCGAAATGTCCGGTCGGGTCGGAGAGGCCGATGATGCCCATCTTGTTGCCGGTCTTGGTGCGACGCTCCATGCGCGACACCACGGTCGCTGCGACTTTTCCTGCGGTCGCGCCGGTCTTCACGGCGCGGGAAAATTCCGCCCAGGATTGCACCCGTAGCCGCTTCAGCGCGACCGCATAATCGTCGAGCGGGTGGCCGGAAAGAAAGAAACCGATCGCGTCATACTCGCGCCGCAACCGGTCCGCCGGCAGCCATGGTTCGATCTGAGGCAACATGATCGTCGGCGCATCGGCCGCTCCACCGAACATATCGTTCTGCCCAAGCGTCGCCGCTTCATGGCTGCGCTGGCACGCCGCCAGGATGGCTTCAGCGCCCGCAAACACCCGCGCACGACTGGAGTCCAACGCATCGAATGCGCCCGCGGCCGCCAGACTTTCGATCACGCGCTTATTGACCGCGCGCGGATTTACCCGCGCGGCGAAATCGGCCAGCGATGTGAAAAGACCGTCATTGCGCGCAGCGACGATCAGCTCGACTGCCTGCGCACCGACGCCTTTCAGTCCCGCCAGCGCGTAGTAAATTGTGCCCGTCGCTGACTTCGAAAGCTGGCGCCGGAGCGATTGATGCTGGGCGCTTCGACCTTAATTCCGAGCCGTTGAGCTTCGGCGCGGAATTCCGACAATTTATCGGTGTTGCTCATGTCGAGCGTCATCGACGCTGCCAGGAATTCCACCGGATAATGCGCTTTCATATAAGCGGTATGATAGGACACCAGTGCGTAGGCCGCGGCGTGGCTTTTGTTGAAACCATAATCGGCGAATTTTGCGAGCAATTCGAAAATCGTGTCGGCCTGGTCCTTCGTGATGGCGTTCTTGACCGCTCCCTCGATAAAGCGCTTGCGCTGCGCTTCCATCTCGCTTCGAATTTTCTTGCCCATGGCGCGGCGCAGGAGGTCGGCTTCGCCGAGCGAATAGCCGGCCATGACCTGCGCGATCTGCATCACCTGTTCCTGGTAGATGATGACGCCGAAGGTTTCCTTCAGGATCGGCTCCAGCATCGGGTGCAGATATTCGGGCTCTTCGTCGCCGTGCTTGCGCAAGCAATAGGTCGGGATATTCGCCATCGGGCCGGGGCGATACAGCGCCACCAGCGCAATGATGTCCTCGAAACGGTCGGGGCGCATATCCACCAGCGCGCGGCGCATGCCCTGACTTTCAACCTGGAACACGCCGACCACGTCGCCCCGCGCCAGCATCTGATAACTCGGCGCGTCATCGAGCGGCAGCGTCGCCAGATCGACTTCCACGCCGCGCTGCTTCAGCAACTTCACTGCCAGATCAAGCACCGTCAGAGTTTTCAGGCCGAGAAAATCGAATTTAACCAGACCCGCAGGCTCGACCCATTTCATGTTGAACTGGGTGACCGGCATGTCTGACTTTGGATCGCGGTAGAGCGGCACCAGCTCGCTCAGCGGCCGGTCTGAGATTACGATGCCCGCGGCATGGGTCGAGGCATGCCGTGTCAGACCTTCAAGGCGCTGCGCGATATCGAAGGCACGCGCCACTACCGGGTCTTCGTCACGAAACGCCTGCAGCTTCGGCTCGCTCGCGATCGCCGCCGCCAACGTCACGGGCGCTGCAGGATTTTGCGGCACCAGCTTGGTGAGCTTGTCGACCTGGCCGTAGGGCATCTGCAGTACGCGGCCGACGTCCCGGAGAACGCCGCGCGCCTGCAGAGTTCCGAAGGTGATGATCTGCGCGACCTGATCGCGGCCGTATCGGCTTTGCACATAGCGGATGACTTCATCGCGCCGGTCCTGGCAGAAGTCGATGTCGAAGTCCGGCATCGACACACGTTCCGGATTGAGAAAGCGCTCGAACAGAAGTCCAAATCGGATCGGATCGAGGTCGGTGACCGTGAGCGCATAAGCCACCAGCGAACCAGCGCCGGAGCCGCGCCCCGGCCCGACAGGAATGCCTTCGGCCTTGGCCCACTGGATAAAATCGGCAACGATCAGGAAGTAGCCCGCGTAGTTCATCCGCGTGATGACTTCGATTTCGAACGCCAGCCGCGCGCGATAGGTCTCCTCGGTCTCGCCTTGGGCCACACCATGAATTTTCAGGCGATTGTTGAGCCCCTCCTCGGCCTGACGGCGCAGCTCAACGGCTTCATCGCTTTCGGCACCTTCCGCCTGAGCGCCTGCACCCACCGTGAACCGCGGCAGGATCGGCTTGCGGGTCGTCGGGCGGAATGAACAGCGCTCCGCAATCTCGACAGTCGACGCCAACGCCTCCGGCAAATCGGCAAACAGAACGGCCATTTCCGCGCGCGTCTTGAAACGGTGATCCGGAGTAAGCTGATGGCGATCGGTCTCGGCGATCAGGCGTCCACCGGCGATACAAAGTAGTGCGTCGTGCGCTTCGTAATCATCGACGGTGGCAAAATACGGCTCATTGGTTGCAACCAGCGGAATGCCCTTGTCGTAGGCGAGATCGATCAGCGCGCTTTCAGCACGCCGCTCTCGCTCGATACCGTGGCGCTGCAATTCGATGTACAGGCGATCGTCAAACAATTGGGCCAACCGCTCGCAGCGCAGGCGAGCAAGACCCGCCTGATCGGCATAGAAGGCTAAAGCTATCGGTCCTTCGGGTCCGCCTGTCAGAGCAATAAGATCTGCCGGCATCATCCTGCAGCCAGTCGAACTTGATATGCGGGGCCTGATCGACCGGAGTCTCGAGGAATGCCCGGGAGTTAAGCCGCATCAGACTGCGGTACCCGGCCTCGCGCGCCGCAAGCAGCACAATCCGCGCCGGTCCCAGCGCATTGCGCGCGTTCGGGTCCTGATCGCCGAAATCAACCGCAAGCTCGCAACCGATAATCGGCTGGATGCCATAGCCGGCCAGTTTATCGGAAAATTCCAGCGCCCCGAACATGTTGTCGGTGTCCGTCAGCGCCAATGCCGGCTGCCGGTCCGCCTTTGCCAGTTCCGCGAGCTTTTGGATCTTGATTGATCCCTTCAGCAGCGAATAGGCGGAATGAACGTGCAGATGGACGAATCCGGCGTTGGACATGTTTGCCGAAGGCTTTCAATCGTGAGCTGGAGCTATCATTGGATCGCGGCGGCATAGCCGACTCGCGCGACCGATGGTGATAGCTCAAGGCGTCGCTGTCCACGCCAAACCGAAGGCACCGAAAAAACGTCCCCGCTTTCCGAAGCGGAACATCGTCGGGCTTTCGGCCTCTACAATTGCGGGATCACCTGCGCCCAAACCGCGATCATCCCGACGAAAAGCACGATGGACGCCAATGCCGCGGCCTCTTCCACGAATGTCTTCAACATGCTCGACTCCCATTAGAACATAAGAGGAACATTGTTCCTTTTTTGTTCTAATAAGTCAAGAGGCACGTTTCCACTGCCGTAGCACACGTATAAATTGTATTATTTTATTTACCGTCGTTTTTAGAACTTATAAGCTCCGAGGGCGAATCACGACAGCGAGGCAACGCGAACCCGTGACCGCGAGCGTGCGCTCCCGTCTCTCCAACGGAATCGTCGTGCAAAAACAACTTCCAACATTTCAGACCGGCCCGCAGCGAGTCCCACGAATTTCTTGCGCATGTGGGATGGGGCAGATCGACGGCCGACTACCAAAAAAATCAGGAGATTTTCGGCCAGGGAGAAGTGGCAAGTTCGGTTTTCTTTATCCAGAAGGGAAAAGTAAAAGCCACCGTCGCTTCCTCGCAAGGCAAGGAGGCAATCGTTGGATTGTTGGAGGAAGGGCAGTTTTTTGGCGAAGGTTGTCTCATCGGGCGCAGCGTACGGACCTACACCACGAAGGCCATGCTGGATTGTCGCATAACCTCGATCACGCAAACCGCGATGCTGAGTGCTCTGCGTGATCAGCCGAAGTTCTCGGAGATGTTTATGGCGCATCTTCTGAACAGCAACAGCCGCATTGAAGAAGATGTAATCGATCAGCTTTTCAATTCGAGTGAGAAGCGTCTCGCCCGTGCTTTGCTCCTGCTTGCGAATTATGGAAAGGAGGCCGGCGCTGCAATCGTGCCCGTTACCTTCAGCCAGGAAACTCTTGCAGAGATGATCGGAACGACGCGGTCGCGGGTAAGCTTCTTCATGAACAAATTCCGCAGGCTGGGCTTTGTCAGCTACAACGGAAAAATCGAAGTTCACCCATCGCTGCTAAACGCGGTTCTGCATGACAAGCTGCAGATAAAGCGATGATTCCAAATTTAATCCCGGCATGCGGCGGCCCGCAGAACTAGTCGAGTTCGATGACGTGACCGTCCTGCAGCGACACGCGCCGGTCCATGCGGTCCGCTAGCGCCATGTTATGTGTCGCGATCAGCATCGAGACCCGCGTCGCTTTAACAAGCTGCATCAAAGCCTGAAAAACATGATCCGCGGTGTGTGGATCGAGATTGCCGGTCGGCTCGTCCGCGAAAAGAACCCGCGGCGCGTTGGCAACGGCGCGCGCGATGGCCACCCGCTGTTGCTCACCGCCTGACAACTCGGCCGGCCGATGCGTAATACGATCGCCAAGACCGAGATATGCCAGTATTTCCTTGGCTCGATTGACCGTTTCCGCGCGCTTGAGGCCGCGGATCATCTGCGGCAGCATGACATTTTCCAAGGCGGTGAATTCCGGCAGCAGCCGGTGCGACTGATAGACAAAACCGACGTCGGTGCGCCGGATCTGCGTGCGATCGGCATCGGTCAGGCCCGATGTTGCGGTCCCACCGACATAGACTTCGCCGTCGTCCGGGCTCTCCAGCAAGCCTGCGATGTGCAGCAGGGTTGATTTGCCGGAACCCGACGGCGCCACCAGCGCCACGGATTGACCCGGCCACAGCGCGAGCTTCGCGCCGTCGAGAATTGTCAGCGTCGTTTCGCCTTGTATGTACTGGCGCTTGATTTCGTGGAGATAGATAACCGGGACATCTTCAGCCTCCTGCTCCATCTGTCCCTCACTCATACCGGAGCGCATCGACGGGATCGAGGCGCGCGGCACGCCACGAGGGATACAGCGTGGCAAGGAAGGACAGCGTCAGCGCCATGATCACCACGGCGCTGGTCTCGCCGAAATCGATTTCGGCCGGCAGTTTGGAGAGGAAATACAGCTCCGGCGAAAACAGCTCGGTGCTGGTCAGCCAGGACAGGAATTGCCGGATGGATTCGATGTTCAGGCAGATCAGCATGCCGACAAAGAAACCGGTGAGCGTACCGACGACGCCGATCGCAGCACCCGTGATCAGGAAGATGCGCATGATCGATCCCTGCGAAGCGCCCATGGTGCGCAGGATAGCGATATCCTGACCCTTATCCTTCACCAGCATGATCAGGCCGGAGACGATATTTAAAGCCGCGACGAGAACGATCATGGTCAGGATCAGAAACATCACGTTGCGCTCGACCTGCAGCGCATTGAAGAAGGTTGAATTGCGTTGCCGCCAGTCCACCAGGAATACCGGCCGCCCGGCGGCTTCGGTCACCGTCTTGCGAAAGGTGTCGATCTTGTCGGGGTTGTTGGTAAATACCTCGATCGCCGAGACGTCGTTGTTGCGGTTGAAATAAGCCTGCGCTTCCGCGAGCGGCATGAACACGAAGGTAGAATCATATTCCGACATGCCGATCTCGAAAACGGCGGCAATCTTGTAGGGCTTGATGCGCGGCGTGATGCCCATCGGGGTCACCGCGCCCTTGGGCGACACCAGTGTGATGCTATCGCCGGCATGCAGCGACAACTGGTCGGCAAGCCTTCGGCCGATCGCAACGCCCTGCCCCTGATCGAACCCTTCGAGCGTGCCCTGCTTGATGTTCTTCATGATCGAGGTGAGATTGTTAAGATCTTCCGCCCTGATGCCGCGCACCAATACGCCGGATGCATTGAACGGCGACGACGCCAGCGCCTGACCATCCACCACCGGGGCCGCCAGCCGGATGCCCGCAACCTTGTTGATGCGGTCGGCGACATCTTTCCAGTCGGTCAGCGGCGATTCCAGCGGCTGCACCAGAAGATGGCCGTTGAGCCCGAGGATCTTGTCCAGCAATTCCTTGCGGAAACCGTTCATCACCGCCATCACGATGATCAATGTGGCGACGCCGAGCATGATGCCGAGAAAGGAAAATCCGGCGATGACGGAAATGAAGCCTTCCTTGCGCCGCGCCCGCAAATAGCGCCCGGACAGCAGCCATTCAAACGGCGCGAAAGGTGGAGTTCGAACTGGCTCGCTCATGGCATCATCCATAGTTCGATTTTCACACGATTCGGGCTAATTCTAGCCGTGCTATCGCATCTTCACGGACACACGGTGGATAAATCACGAGGTGAATCGGGCGATCGCGTCGGCCGGACTGAGATTTTCGCGCGATCCATCGCTGCGCCGCTTGAGCTCGACCTTTCCCTCGGCAATCCCGCGTGGTCCAACCATGATCTGCCAGGGAATGCCGATCAGGTCGGCGGTGGCGAACTTCGCGCCGGCACGCTGATCGAGATCGTCGTACAAAACATCGACCCCTTTGGCGACGAGCTGCTGGTAAAGCTGCTCGCAGGCGGCGTCGGTTTCGGCGGCGCCCTGCTTCAGATTCAGGATCGCAACGCGAAACGGCGCCACGGCTTCCGGCCACTGGATGCCGTTCTCGTCATGGCAGGCCTCGATGATCGCGCCGACCAGACGTGAAACTCCGACGCCGTAGGAGCCGCCATGAACCGGAGCGTCGACGCCGTCGGCGCCGGTTACCGCCGCTTTCATCGAGTTCGGAATATTTGGTGCCGAAGTAAAAAATCTGTCCGACTTCGATGCCCCTCGTATGCAATTTCTTCTCGGTCGGCACCTCGCGGTCGAAACGAGCGGCGTCGTGAACGTCTTCGGTCGCGGCATAGACGGAGGTCCATTGCTGGATGATAGGTGTGAGATCGGCATCATAATCGATCTCTTCGCCGGGCACCGGCAAATTGAGCACGTCGCTGTCGCAATAGACGGCGAACTCGCCGGTCTCCGCGAGCACAATGAATTCGTGGCTGAGATCGCCGCCGATCGGACCGGTCTCGGCGCGCATCGGGATCGCCTTCAATCCCATGCGCGCGAAGGTTCTGCAGATAAGCGACGAACATCCTGTTGTAGGAGCGCCGCGCGGCGGCCTCGTCGACATCGAACGAATACCCATCCTTCATCAGGAATTCGCGGCCGCGCATCACGCCGAAACGCGGGCGCTGCTCGTCACGGAATTTCCACTGGATGTGATAGAGATTGAGCGGCAGGCTTTTGTAGGATCGTACGTACGAACGGAAAATCTCCGTGATCATTTCCTCGTTGGTCGGCCCATACAATAATTCGCGCTTGTGCCGGTCCTGGATGCGCAGCATTTCCGGGCCATAGGCGTCGTAGCGTCCGCTTTCACGCCACAGGTCCGCAAGCTGCAGCGTCGGCATCAGCAGCTCGATCGCGCCAGCGCGATTTTGCTCCTCGCGGACAATTTGTTCGATCTTCTTCAGCACGCGCAGGCCGAGCGGCAGCCACGCATAGATGCCGGCCGCCTCCTGCCGCATCATCCCGGCCCGCAGCATCAGGCGATGCGAGACGATCTCGGCTTCTTTCGGAGTTTCCTTGAGAATGGGCAGAAAGAAACGCGACAATCGCATGGGTACGCCCTGGGGAATCGCTGGGAACGGGAAGAGCTGCAGTGAAACCGGATCGGGTGCGAAAACACAAGCGTTTCCGGCGCTAACCGTGGCGCAGCGCGCTAGCCGAAGTCCGCGTATCGGCGATGATCTACATCTTCATTCCGGGGTGTGCGCCCGATCCGGACTTATCTGCCGCGCCGGGTTTGGCCGGGCCGCCGTCCGGTCCCTGAGCCCCGACCGGACGGATGTGAAACCCGGCGTCGACTTGACCGGCTTTCTCGAACTGCAGAATGACATGCAGCATTTCGCCTTCCTTCAATGGCGCATTGAGGTCGGTCAGCATCAGATGGATTCCGCCCGGCGCCAGCGTGACCTTCTGTCCCGGCGCAATCGTCAGCCCGCTCTCTAGGGGCCGCATCGTCATCACGCCGTCTACGCGTCTTCATCTCGTGAAGCTGCAGCTTTGCCAAGTGGAGTCGAAAGGCTGACCAGCCGATCCGGCGCCGAACCGTTATTCTCGATCGTCAGATACGCCGCGCCGACTTTCGCACCCGAAGGTGTGGCCCGAGCCCACAGCTGCGTCAGCAAGAGATCGCCGGCTTTGATCTCGTGCGCGTTCGAGAGCGAAGCAGAGACCAGCGAACAAAAGGCGACGAGCGCGATACGGCAAATGTGGAATGTCATCTGATTATTCTTTCGAGGGATTGGCCGGTATCAGAACTTGATTCTGACGTCGGCGACGTAGGTTCGTCCGGGAAAAGGGTGAAACACGGTATATTTGAGGTCGCCGACGTTATCGATGCCGAAATCGGCCGTTGCGGTCTCGGAAAATCGGTATTGCGCGCGGATGTCGACCACGGTGAACCGGTCGAACGCCCCGAACACGTTCGGAATTTTGTCGGTATTGTCGAGCGTCGAATATTGCTTGCCGCTGTAGCGGGCCGCCGTCGTGAACGACCAATACGCGTTGGGCCGATAAGTCGCGCCCAGTGTCGCCCGCCAGTCCGGTATGTTCGGAACGTGCTTTCCGACCGCCGTCGTGCCGGTGGTGCTCACAAAGGCTGGGTCGCTCAGGATGCGCGGAGTCAACATAGGTGACGCTGCCGAATGTTTCCAAGCCGTGCACAATCACGTTGTCCTTGCGCGCGGACAGCTCAAAGCCGCGGTTTCTGATCGCCTCGACGTTGCTGAAGGCAGTGACCAGCGTATTGCCGGAAACCGTGGTTTGCGAAATCAGCGCGTCGTGGACATCTTCGTTGAAGAGCGAAAGCCGTATCTTGCCGTCGGAGAATTTTCTTTCGATCGCGATTTCCTCACTCAGCCCTTTCTCTGGCCGCAGGTTAGGATCGGGCACGACCACCTGCGTCGCGGTCGTCACGATCTGATAAAGCTCTGCAACCGTCGGAAAGCGATTGGCTTGGCCGATCGAGGCCGTAACCTCCCATTCGCGAGCAGGCGTCCAGCTCAGCGACCCCTTTGGCGAGAAGCCGCTGGCTCCAATACCAGGCTGATTGGTGATGGTGGTGCCGGTAATGGCCCCTGACGCAGTCTGCAGCGTGGCGAGATTGTAGCCTTCCGACGCCTGCCAATTTTCCAGCCGCCCGCCGAGCGTCAATTTCCAATCCGGCGCAAAGCGCCACGCATCCTGCGCCCACAGCGCCTGCGTCTCCGTCGCACCGCGGCTGTTGGTGTAGAGCGTTCCCGTGGAATCAGGCCCGGCGTTCCAGGTCGGCGTCGCATAGGTCGGATTGTTGAGGAAATAACGATCGGCATGAAAGCCAAAACTGACTTCGTGCGCGTCGTTCGGCCGCCAAATGCCTTTCGCGTCGCCGTTGGTCCAGTTGGTGCCGTCCAGCCGCGCGATCTTGCCATTGGTCGTGAAGCCGGCAGTGCCCGCGATCACGCCATAGGGATTGCGCTGGATGTCCTCGAGATAATCGTAGCGCGATGCCGAGAGATCGAAATCGAAGAACCCTCTGGTGTCGGATTTAATCGAGACGGCATTGGCGAGGTGCTTTTCGCTGAGCGTGAAATAATTGCTGGCAAAGCCTGCAACGCCACCGAAGGTCGGATTGCCCGCGGCGTTGCGCAGGTAGGTCTGCACGTTTGAATCCTGATCGTTGGACCAGAAGCCAGTGATGAACGTGGCCTTCACCCAAGGGGTGATATCCCAGGCGAACTTGCCTTTCACATTGGCCATCTCCGTATGCAGAAGGCCGCCCGCGCCTACCACGTTGGCCGGCGCGCCGAGTTTGTTGAGCTGCGGAATGGCGCCCGACGTGCCGGCGGGAGTTGTGGTGCTGGTAATCCACGCCAGCGGCTGGCTAAAACTGTTCTGGAAATTGCCGCTGATGAAGTACGAGAAATTGTCTTTCTTGTCTCCGACGGTAACGCTGGTCTGGTCGGTGCGATAAGTGCCTTTCGTGTTGTAGCGATCGAAGGTCTGAAACGCCTCGGTCTGTTTCGTTGTCATCTCAAACTTTTCCGGCATCCGGGTGGTGATCAGCAACACGCCGCCGAGGGAATTGCCCGGATACGCCGCCGCGAACGGACCGTACAGAAAATCGACGCGCTGAATTTCTTCCGGCGCGACAAGGCCCCAGCGCGGCGCACCGATGGTGTTGTTGTTGGCGATCAACGAACTGAGCAGGATATCGTCGGCGTAGACGAGGCTGCGCGCGCTCGCACCGACGCCGGAAGTGCGGGTGGCCAGCGTCGGCTGCGTATCGCCGTTGTTGCGCTTGCGCACGAACAGGCTCGGAAGATATTTGACCGAATCTTCGGTGTCGATGACGTTGACCTTCTCCTGGATGTCCCTGGCTGTGACGCTCTCGGACGTCTGCGGCAGCTGGTATTTCTGCTTGATCGGCGGGCTTCCGGGTACGGCTAGGCCGCTTCCCGCCGCGTTGACGACAAGAATAGGAACTTGCCGTTTCGGCGCAGTCGCGGCAATGCGCGGTCGCCGCGCTATTGAAGACGCGGCGTTGCGCCGGTTTCCGCGTCACGCGCTTGACCGGCGCCGGCGCATCGACCGTGACCGCCGGCAAATCATGATTGGCGGTTGCAACTGTTGCCGGCGCAAGCATGAGCGCCAAAACGCTCACGCCACCGAGGGCATGACGACGAAACATCTGAAAATCCTGACGCCGGCGCGATGGCCAGCCTGCTCAACGGCATCAACGGCGCGGCAGGGCCGCACCAATCGTGAGGATATTGCTAGGTCAGGAAATAGTAGGAGGCGCGCGGGCCTGCGCGTGAGAGCCGGCCCGGGCGCTGAACAACTCCAGCGCGAGCGCAAGCCAAACCACGCGCTCGGGCTCGCGAGTGGGTATCGTGAACGCGACACGCGGCGTATCGACTGGCGCGGCGCATTGAGCCACGCAACACAGCGAACAGCTGCCGTCATGCGCGCGATGTCCGGGCTGATCGGAGGAACCCGGCGTCGTGGTCGCGGCGCCGTGACAGATGACAGCGCCCTGAAGCGGATCGGAAGCAGCCGCGCTCGCGGCCAGGCAGGCCGCAACCGGCGCCAATATCTGCACCACCAAGGCAAGCAGAACAATCGGAAGAAATTTCCCCAGCCGCCGGCGCATGATCGAACCGTCTCCCCGACTGCCAGCTAATCATGCAGCCTGTCGGAAGTCGAGTTTGGCTCGCAGCCAATCCGTCATAGAGGGTCAAATATTTTCGGCCGATTGCACGATTTCGGGTGAAATAACCGCCTCGGGACGGTGTTTCACACGCCTTGGCGCTCCGGTGGAGACAGTTCTCTCAACACTCAAGCGGCGCGAAGCGATGCGCTCCGGACGGGCAGATTACCGATCATTTTGAAAATTGCCCGAATTTTGAACAATCGTTGCTGCAAATGATGACAAGACAAAAAAGATCGGCTACTGGTTCGGCTCAGGCTAGCCGAGAGGTTAAAGTCTGTTGGTCCGAGTCTCGGGAGGAGCCCTGGCGCGCACAAGCAGCGTCGCCCCGTCAATCAAAGACAAATCTTAATTTTTCGGGGAAATAGGGTCGACACAATTTTTAGAGCAGGGTTTTGGCCCTGCTCTTTTTTTGTGAACTGCTTTGAGAAACCGATGCGTCGCGAAAAATTATAGCGGTATGCCCATCAGCTTGGACAACCGCTCGATGTTCAGATAGCCGGCGTGATAAGCCGCCATCGCGACGGCGAAGATCACCGTCGAGATCACCGTCGTCCAGATCATTTTGCGGCCCATCTGGGTCGCCATCGGCGCGCCGGGATCAGTACCGTCTGTCCCCTCGCCTTCCTCGTGCTGGCTGCGCACCCCAAACGGTAGCGTGATGAACAGCACGATCCACCACAGCACGAAGTAGATCGCCAACATCGTGGAGATTGTGGCCGCCATCGACTCAGGCCTGTTCTATTTCGACGAGTGCGCCGGAAAAATCCTTCGGATGCAGAAACAATACCGGCTTGCCGTGCGCGCCGATCTTCGGCTGCCCATCGCCGAGCACGCGCGCACCGGCCTTGATCAAGGTATCGCGCGCCGCAATGATGTCGGGCACGTCGTAACAGATGTGATGGATGCCGCCGTCGGCATTGCGCTCAAGAAATTTGGCGATCGGGCTGGCATCGCCGAGCGGCTGGATGAACTCGATCTTGGTGTTCGGCAACGTAACGAATACCGTGATGACGCCGTGCTCAGGCAACGGAGTCGCCGGCGGAGATGTCGGCGTCGAATGCAGCCCCATAGATCTTGGCGGCTTTTTCCGCGTCGCGCACCGCGATCGCCACATGGTTCAGCCGGCCCAGCATTATCTCCATTTCGTTCGACGCGTCGGTTCCACTTCGCTCAAAACGCTATGCTACCTAGACCATCAGAACGTGAACATAGCACAGCGGCTTCTTGCCCCACTGCTCGTTGATCGTCCCGCGCACCGCGCGGCGCACCGATTCCGCCGTCGCATCCGCATCGCGGCGGCGCGCGCGCGGCAGGCCTTCCACCGTGCTGACCACCGCATCGAACACGATATCGTCTATCAGCGCCCCCGCCTTGTTCTTCTCCGGAATGCCGACGAGATCGACCTCGGGATCGTCGGCCAGTTCGCCCTTGTCGGTGAGCGCGAGGGCCACGAATGCGCAACCGGCAAAGGCCATCCGCCGCCGCTCGACCACGGCGCGCGACCGCGAGTCTTCCAGAATCGAACCATCCTTGTAGAGGCGCCCCGAAGGCAGCTCTTCGATAACAGAGGGATCGCCCGGCCCGAGCTTCACCAGATCGCCGTTGCGGCAGATCAGCACCTTTGGCACGCCCGCGGCGCGTGCCAGCTTGGCATGTTCGAACAGATGCAGCGCTTCGCCGTGAACGGGTATCAGCAGTTGCGGGCGCACCCACGAGATCATGTCGCGCAGTTCGTCGCGGCGCGGATGTCCGGAAACATGCACGAGATGGGTACGGTCGGTGATGACTTCGACGCCCTGCGTCACCAGGCCATTGATGATCGCGCCGACCGCTTTCTCGTTACCGGGAATGGTGCGCGAGGAAAAAATCACGCAGTCGCCCTTGTTGAGCGTCACCTCCGGGTGATCGTCATTGGCGATGCGCGCCAGCGCCGCGCGCGGCTCGCCCTGGCTTCCCGTGCACAACGCCAACACCTTGTCCGCTGGGAGATGTCCATAGACGTCGGCGCTACGAAAACTTTGCACGCCGTCGAGATATCCGCACTCGCGCGCGACCTGCGACACCCGCTCCATGGCGCGGCCGACGACGACGACCTCGCGTCCCGCGGCCTTCGCCGCATCCGCAACCGCGCGCAGCCGCGCGACATTGGAGGCAAACGTGGTCACGGCGACGCGGCCTTTGGCAGCTTTCACCAGCTCGGTGATCGTCTTTGCAACTTCGGCCTCCGATGGCGAGCGCCCTTCCCGCACGGCGTTGGTGGAATCCCCGATCAGCGCCAGCACGCCGGCATCGCCGAGTTCGCGCAGCCGCCGCTCGTCGGTCGGCACGCCGATGATCGGCGTCGGGTCGATTTTCCAGTCGCCGGTATGCAGCACGGTGCCCACTTCAGTGCGGATCGCCAGCGCGTGGGATTCCGGGATCGAATGCGCGACCGGAATGAATTCGACGCTGAACGGACCGAGATCGATACGGCCGCCCGACGGTACTACCGTCACCGGAATTTTCGGCGGGTTGCGTTCGGAGGCGCATTTGGCCTCGAACAATGCGGCGCTGAACTTCGTCGCATAGATCGGACATCTCAGCTTCGGCCACAGGTCGATAATCGCACCAAAATGATCCTCGTGGGCGTGCGTCAGCACCAGGCCGACGAGGTTCTTGCGTTCTTTCTCGAGAAAACGGATGTCGGGCATGATCAGGTCGATGCCCGGCAGATGCTCCTCGTCGCCAAAAGACACGCCGAGATCGACGGCTAGCCAGACTGCGCTGATGCCGGTTGCCAAGACCATAGATCGACAGGTTCATGCCGATCTCGCCGACGCCGCCGAGCGGCGCGAACGTCAATTCATCCGGGCGTGCCATCACGCTGCTCCTGCGGACGCGACGGTGCCGAAATAGACGTCGCCTGCCGCAATCGGAACGCGCTTACCACCGGATGTTCGCACCATCATGCAACCGGACTCATCAATCGTCTCAAATATCCCTTCCACGGTGGAAGCGCCGGACTGTATGGACACCGGCTGATCCAGCCCCGCCGCACGCTCCAACCACTTCAGGCGGATCTCGGCGAAGCCGCGGCCATCATCCCAGATGCCGCGATACTCAGTCCAGAAATCCGACAACTCGGCAAACAGCTTTTCCGCGCTGACATTGATGCCTAACTTCGCCAGCGACGTCGCGGGAGTCGGCGTGCCCTCAGGCGCGGCAACGACGTTGGTGCCGATGCCGACAACCACGGCAAGCCGGTCATCGCCGATGGTCTCCGCTTCCAGCAGGATGCCGGCGAGCTTGTTTCGCCCCTCAAGCACGTCGTTCGGCCATTTCAGCAGGAAGTTCATCGTATCCGATCCTAGCCGACGCCTCGGCGCTCACATTTCGCAATGCCGCCTCCAGCGCGAGCCCGGCGGCAAAGCCGAGCGTCGCCGCAACCGCTGGCGATACAGGGATCACTTCAAGGATGCTACTGGCAAGATTGCCCCGCGGTGCGATCCATGGCCGATTTCGCCGTCCGCGTCCGGCGGTCTGCTCGGAGGTCACGAACCACATCGGCCCGCATTCGCCGTTGCGCGCCGACGCTGCGGCTTCGGCGTTGGTCGAACCGATGCTATCGAAGGAAGCGAGCCTGTAACCGGCAGCTATAGCTCCGCGAGCCGAGCGAAAATACCATTTAGAACAGCGACTTCGCCGCGACCGTTGCCGCGCTTACCAGCGGTCCCGGGTAGACGAAGAACAGGATGTTGAAGAGACCCGCGACTGCCAGCACCGTGCGCAATTCCACGCGCATCGGGTCAAGCTGGGTGAGCGGCTCGTCGAAATACATCACCTTGATGATGGTCAGATAATAATACGCGCCTACGACGCTCGCGAGAACGCCGACCACCGAGAGCGTGAAGAGCCCCGCCTTGATCGCCGCGACGAACACGTAGAATTTCGCGAAAAATCCTGCGAGCGGCGGAATCCCCGCCAGCGAAAACAACAGCATCGCAAAGAAAAACGCCAGCAGCGGATTGGTGCGCGACAGTCCGGCGAAATCGCTGATGGTCTCGAGGTGTTGCCCGTTGCGCTTCATGGTCAGGATCACGGCGAAACTGCCGAGCGTCATCGCGACGTAGATTGCGATGTAGACCAGCACGCCCTGCGCGCCCTCGACGGTGCCTGCAGCAAGGCCGACCAGCGCGAAACCCATATGGCCGATCGATGAATAGGCCATCAGGCGCTTGATATTGCGCTGGCCAATCGCAGCGAACGATCCCAGCACCATCGAGGCGATGGCGACGAACACCACGATCTGCTGCCACTGCGGCATAATCCCGGGAAACGCCGTCAGCGCTACGCGCGTGAACACCGCGAGCGCCGCGACCTTCGGCGCGGAGGCAAAGAACGCCGTCACCGGCGTCGGCGCGCCTTCGTAGACGTCGGGGGTCCACATGTGGAACGGCACTGCCGAGACCTTGAAGCACAGACCCGCAAGCAGAAACACCAGTCCGAATATGATGCCGACGCTGCCCGCTTTCGCCGCTGCGGCTATCCCCGCAAAGCCAACGGTTCCGGTGAAGCCATAGATCAGTGAGGCGCCATAAAGCAACATGCCGGACGACAGCGCGCCCAGCACGAAATACTTCAGGCCTGCCTCGGTGGATTTCGCGTTGTCCCGATTGCTGGCCGCGACGACGTAAAGCGCGAGGCTCATCAGTTCCAGCCCGAGATAGAGCATGATCAGGTCGCCCGCCGAGATCAGCACCATCATGCCGATCGTCGAGAGCAGCACCAGAACCGAATATTCGAAGATGCGGCGCGATTGATCGGCGAGAAACTCCGCCGACAGGATCAGCGTCGCCGCTGAACCGACCAGCGCCAGGATCTTCAGGAAGCGCGCGAAATCATCGACGATGAAGCTGCCGCCAAAGGTCACGAGTTTGCCGGCCGGCAACATCAATTCCAGAACGCCGGTAATGACAAGCAAACATACCGCAAGAGTGGTCACGATGCCTGTCGTGTGCGGGCCGCGAAACGCGCCGATCATCAAGAGCACCATGCTGCCGGCCGCGAGCACAAGCTCCGGCAGCACCGGCAGCAACGCATACCCTGAGGTCTCGAAAGTCATAGCGCGTAATCCCGAACTGCGGCGCTCATGGCAGCGCGGCCGCTTTCACGGCAGTTACTGCGGCGGCATAATTGTTGACGAGTTGCTGCACGGAGGCCGCCGACATATCGAGCACCGGCTTCGGGTAGAAGCCGAACAGGATGGTGAGAACCACCAGCGGCATCAGCGTCAGGCTCTCACGAAATGTAAGGTCCTTGATGGTTGCTAGCGACGGCTTGACCAGCGCGCCAAACACCACTTTGCGATAAAGCCATAACGCATAGGCCGCCGAAAGAATAACACCGAGCGTCGCAAACGCGGCGGTGGGAATGCTCACCTTGAAGGTGCCGATCAGCGTCAGGAATTCGCCGACGAAGCCGGACGTACCGGGCAACCCGACATTGGCCATGGTGAACACCATGAACACCAGCGCATAGAGCGGCATGCGGTTCACGAGCCCGCCATAGGCCGAGATTTCGCGGGTATGCATGCGATCGTAGACGATGCCGACGCACAGAAATAGCGCACCGGAAACGATGCCGTGCGAGACCATCTGAAACACGCCGCCGGCGACGCCCTGCGTGGTGCCGGCGAAGATGCCCATCGTGACGAAGCCCATATGGGCCACCGAGGAATAGGCGATCAGCTTCTTGATGTCGTCCTGCATCAACGCCACCAGCGAGGTGTAGACGATGGCAATGGTCGAGAGCGAGAAAATCAGCGGCGCGAAATCATGCGACGCCGCTGGAAACATCGGCAGCGAGAAACGCAGGAAGCCGTAGCCGCCCATTTTCAGCAGGATCGCGGCCAGCACCACTGAGCCGGCCGTGGGCGCTTCGACGTGCGCATCCGGCAGCCAGGTATGGACCGGCCACATCGGCATCTTCACCGCGAACGAAGCGAAGAACGCCAGCCACGCCCAGGTCTGCAACGACCGCGGCACGGCGGTGTGCATCAGCGTCGGAATGTCTGTCGTACCGGCGTTTAGGTACAGCGCCATGATCGCAAGCAGCATCAGCACCGAGCCGAGCAGCGTGTAGAGGAAGAACTTGAAGCTGGCATAGACCCGGCGCGGGCCGCCCCACACGCCAATGATCAGGAACATCGGGATCAGGCCGCCTTCGAAGAACAGATAAAACAGCACGAAGTCGAGGGCCGAGAACGTGCCGACCATCAGCGTTTCCAATAGACAGAAACGCCATCATGTATTCGCGCACGCGCACCGTTATCGATTTCCAGCTCGCGATGATGCAGAACGGCATCAGGGCGGTCGTGAGAATGACGAACGGCAGCGAAATACCATCGACACCCATGTGATAGGTGATGGCACTGGCAAGCCAGGGCGCTTTTTCGACGAACTGAAAATCCGGTTGCGCGGGGTCGAAGCGCCATACCAGAATCAGCGACACCGCGAAGGTGATCAGCGTGGTCCACAATGCGATCCAGCGCGCGTTGCCCTTGGCGGCGTCGTCATTGCCGCGGCTGATATAGATCAGCAGTGCACCAACCACCGGCAGGAAAGTGACGACGGACAGTATGGGCCAGCTTGTCATCACTGCCCTCCCGCGCCGAACATGAACCAGGTGATCAGCCCGGCGACGCCGATCAGCATCGCGAAGGCGTAGTGATAGAGATAGCCGGTTTGCAGCTTGACGACACCTCGGGTGACATCGAGGACTCCCGCGGAAATGCCGTCAGGACCGAACCCATCGATCACGGTGCCGTCGCCCTTCTTCCACAGGAAGCGCCCAAGCCATTTCGCGGGACGGACGAAAATCAGATCGTAGAGTTCGTCGAAATACCATTTGTTGAGCAGGAATTTGTAGAGCATCTGGTGCTGGTTCGCGAGCTCGACGGGAATGTAGGGCCGGCGGATGTAGAACAGCCACGACACCACAAATCCCAAGGCCATCATCACCGTCGGCAGGAAGCCGATTGTCTCCGGGATATGGTGCATCTCTTCGATAACGTGCGGATGCATCTTCAGCGACTCGCGGAAGAATTCCTCCACGCCGTGACCGGCGAACAATTCCTTGAACGGAAAGCCCGCCAGGATTGACCCCGCCGCCAGCACTCCGAGCGGCACCAGCATCCACAGTGGGGCTTCATGCGCGGCTTCGTAGTGCTCGACATCATGCGGCTCGCCGTGGAAGGTCTTGAAGATCAGACGCCAGGAATAGAAGGAGGTCAGACCCGCGCCTATCACCGTCATCAGAAAACCGTAGAATGCGAACGGATTTTGCGACACGTATGCGGACTCGATGATCGCATCCTTGGAGAAGTAGCCGGCGGTGAGCGGAAACCCGGTCAGCGACAGCGTACCGATCACCATAGCGACGTAGGTGAACGGGATCTTGTCCTTCAGCCCACCCATGTTGCGGATGTCCTGCTCGTGATGCATCGCGTAGATCACCGAGCCTGAGCCCAGGAACAGCAGCGCCTTGAAGAAGGCGTGCGTGAACAGATGGAACATGCCGACTGAATAAGCCCCCGCACCCATCGCAACGAACATGTAGCCGAGCTGCGAACAGGTCGAATAGGCGATGATGCGCTTGATGTCGTTCTGCACGAGACCAACGGTGGCGGCGAAGAACGCCGTCGTCCCGCCGATGAACATCACGAAGGCCTGCGCGTTAGGCGCGAGTTCGAACAGCGGTGATAGCCGTGCGACCATGAAGACGCCGGCGGTCACCATGGTTGCAGCGTGGATCAGCGCCGATACCGGCGTGGGGCCTTCCATCGCATCCGGCAGCCAGGTGTGCAGCAGGAATTGCGCCGACTTGCCCATCGCCCCCATGAACAGCAGCAGGCACGTCAGCGTCAGCGCGTCGGCATGCCAGCCGAAGAAGTCGATCGTCTTGCCGGTGAGACCGGGCGCGCCCGCAAAGATGGTATCGAAGTCGATCGAGCCGATCAGCATAAATACCGCGAAGATACCGAGCGAAAATCCGAAATCGCCGACACGGTTGACGACGAACGCCTTGATCGCTGCGGCATTGGCGGATGGCTTCTGATACCAGAACCCGATCAGCAGATAGCTCGCGAGGCCGACGCCTTCCCATCCGAAGAAGAGCTGAACCAGATTGTCCGCCGTCACCAGCATCAGCATCGCGAAGGTGAACAGCGAGAGGTAAGCAAAGAAACGCGGCCGGTACGGATCCTCGTCCATGTAGCCGATGGAATAGAGATGCACGAGCGACGAGACGGTGTTGACCACGACCAGCATCACGGCCGTGAGCGTATCCACTCGCAGCGACCAAGTGACTTGAAGATCGCCGGAATTGATCCATGGAAACAGTGCGATGCGCGCATCGTGATGCATCAAGCCCACGTCGGTCAGCACCACCCATGACAGCCCGGCCGAAATCAGCAGCAGTATCGTGGTGATCAGTTCGGCCGCACGCGAGCCCGCCGCCGGCGGCTCGCTTACATGGTGATCGTCGTGGCCATGAGCGTCGTGGCTCATCGGCTCGTCGTGCGAGACATGAATAACCGCGGCGTCGCCTCCAACAGGCGCGGATATGCCATGAGCGACCTGGCCGTGCGCATCGTCGTGATGCTCGACCATATCGCCGCTTGGATTGCGCGCATGCGCGCCGAACACGGCGATGAGCCCTGCGAGCACGGCGCCGATCAGCGGCAGAAAAACGATAGCCTGGATCACGCGCTAGCCCTTCATCATATTGACGTCTGCGACCTCGATCGAACCGCGGTTGCGGAAGTACACCACCAGCACGGCAAGGCCGATCGCAGCCTCCGCCGCGGCGACGGTGAGCACCAGCAACGCGAAGACCTGGCCGACGATGTCGCCGAGGAAGCTCGAAAACGCGACGAGATTGATATTAACCGCCAGCAGGATCAGCTCGATCGACATCAGGATGACGATGATGTTCTTGCGATTGAGGAAGATGCCGAGAATGCCGAGCGTGAACAGGATTGCGCCGACCGACAGATAGTGCCCGAGCCCGATCGTCATTGCACCCACTCCGGCGCGTCGGCTTCCTGCAGTCCCTGCCCCGACGCAACCTTGCGCACGCTCATGGCGAGTTCGGGTGTTCGGGCATTCTGGACGGTGATGTCCTGGCGCTTGACGTTGACCTTATGGCGCAGCGTCAGCACGATCGCGCCGACCATCGCGGTCAGGAGAACCATGCCTGCGATCTGGAAATAGTGAATGTACTTCGTGTAGAGCACGAGACCGAGCGCCGCGGTGTTGCTGATATCCGTCGGGATAGGCGACGTGATCGATTTCGTGATCGCGGGGTTGATCACCCAGCCGCCGGCGACCAGCAAGAGTTCGGCGAGAAACACCGCACCGATCAGCAGGCCGATCGGAAGATATTCCAGAAAGCCTTCGCGAAGCTGCGTGAAGTCGACGTCGAGCATCATGATCACGAACAGAAACAGCACCGCGACGGCGCCGACGTAAACGACGATCAGGATCATCGCGAGAAATTCCGCGCCCAGCAGCATGAACAGTCCGGATGCGTTGACGAATGCCAGGATCAGGAACAGCACGGAGTGCACGGGATTGCGCGAGACAATCACCATCACGGCAGAGGCCACGCATATGCCGGCGAAAAGATAAAAGAACAGCGCGGAGACGATCATGGTTCATCTCACCGGTACGGCGCATCGAGTTCGATGGATTTCGCGATCTCGCGCTCCCAGCGGTCGCCGTTGGCGAGCAGCTTCGCCTTGTCGTAATAAAGCTCCTCGCGGGTCTCGGTCGCGAATTCGAAATTCGGTCCTTCGACGATGGCGTCGACCGGGCACGCCTCCTGGCACAACCCGCAATAGATGCATTTCACCATGTCGATATCGTAGCGCACGGTGCGACGGGTGCCGTCATTGCGGCGCGGCCCGGCCTCAATGGTGATGGCCTGCGCTGGACAGACCGCCTCGCACAGCTTGCAGGCAATGCAGCGCTCCTCGCCGTTGGGATAGCGGCGCAGCGCATGCTCTCCGCGAAAGCGTGGCGAGATCGGGTTCTTCTCGAACGGATAGTTGATCGTCGGCTTCGGCTTGAAGAAATAACGCATGGCGAGCACGAACGCCGACGCGAACTCCTTCAGCAAAAGCGAATTGGCTGCCGCCGCTATTCCCATGACATCCTCATTTCGGCGCCAATCCCGCGAACTGCAGCACGCCGGCAACGATCACGACCATCGCCAGCGACAACGGCAGAAACACCTTCCAGCCCAGCCGCATCAACTGGTCGTAGCGGTAGCGCGGCACGATCGCCTTCGCCATCGCAAACAGGAAGAACATGAAAAATACCTTGAGCACGAACCAGATGATTCCGGGAACCCAGGTGAACGGGGCATAGGGGATCGGCGGCAGCCAACCGCCCAGGAACATGATCGACGCCAGCGCGCACATCGTGGTGATCGCGACGTATTCGCCGAGCATGAACAACAGGTAGGGCGTCGAGCCATATTCGACCATGAAGCCCGCCACCAGTTCCGAACTCCGCCTCCACGAGATCGAATGGCGGTCGGTTGGTCTCGGCCAGCGCCGATACGTAAAACACCACGAACATCGGAAACAGCGGCAGCCAATACCAGCCGAGCAGTCCCCATTTGCTGTTCTGCGCTTCGACGACAGCGGAGAGGTTCAGCGAGCCGGCGCACAGCAACACCGTGATGATGACGAAACCGATGGAGACTTCGTAAGATACCATCTGCGCCGCCGATCGAAGCGCGGCGAGGAACGGGTATTTCGAATTCGACGACCAGCCGGCCATGATGATGCCGTAGACCGACAGCGACGAGATCGCGAAGATATAGAGCACGCCCACGTTAATGTCGGCGATCACCCAGCCCAGATTCATCGGGATCACGGCCCATGCCGCGAGCGCCAGCACGCAACTTACCAGCGGCGCGAGCAGGAACACGCCCTTGTTGGCGCCCGATGGAATGATCGGCTCTTTCAGAACGAACTTCAGAAGATCGGCGAACGATTGAAACAGGCCGAATGGTCCGACCACATTGGGCCCGCGGCGGATCTGCACCGCCGCCCAGATCTTGCGGTCCGCCAACAGGATGTAGGCGATCGCGATCAGCAGCACGACAAGCAAGAGAACGCTCTGCGCGATCATGACGATCAGCGGCCAGAGAAAGCCGGTCCACAAGGAGCTAGCAAAGAATTCAGCCATCAGGTTGCGCTCACTCCGCTGCCGTCAGCATATGGCCCGAAGCCAGCCGTGAACATTCCGCCATGACAGCCGATGCCCGCGCGATCGGATTGGTCAGGTAGTAATCTTCTACGGAAGTTTTGAACGGCGTCTTCTCCACGCTGCCACCCCTCCCCGGTGTCCCAACTGCGCGGGCGCTACCGGGTTCGATTTGATCGATGCGCATCAGATGCGGCACGGCCTTGAAAATCGCCTGCCGCAGCGCGGCCAGCGAGTCATAGGGCAGCTTCTTGCCGAGAACATCGGATAGCGCGCGAATGATCGCCCAGTCCTCGCGGGCGTCGCCGGGAGGAAACGCGGCGCGGTTGGCCATCTGCACGCGGCCTTCGGTGTTGACGTAAATGCCCTGTTTCTCGGTGTAGGCCGCGCCGGGCAGGATCACGTCGGCGCGGTGCGCACCGCGGTCGCCGTGGGTGCCGATGTAAACGACGAAGGTTCCCTCCGGCACTTTGATCTCATCGGCGCCGAGCGAGAACAGAACGTCGAGCATCCCAACCGTTGTCATCTGCGCGCCGTTGAGACCGCCCTTCTCGGATACAAAGCCGATATCGAGGCCGCCGACGGCGGAAGCCGCGCTATGCAAGACGCCCAAACCGTTCCAGCTCATCCTTGATCGCGCCGATATCGCCGGCCATTTTGGCCGCCATCGCGAGAACCGCCGCGCCGTCACGCCGCGCCGTGGAGCCCGCGCCGACCAGCACGATCGGATTTTTTGCGCCCTTGAGCACTTCCGCGAAGGAATGCTTGCCCGCTGCGAATTCGCTCAGTGAATCCGTGCCGGCGCCGATGTGCTCGTAGGCGTAAGTCAGGTCGGCTTTCTCGCCGATCACGCCGATCTTGAGCGCACCCGAGCGCCAGCGCTTGCGGATGCGCGCGTTGAGGACGGCGGCTTCCCTGCGCGGGTTCGAACCCACGATCAGCAGTGCATCGGCCTGCTCGATGCCGGCGATGGTCGGATTGAAAATATAGGACGCGCGTCCGGCCTTCGGATTAAAGGCGTCGGCGCCCTGAACGGCGAGATTGTACGAACCGAATTTCGCTATCAACTCCTTCAGCGCGAACATCTCCTCGACCGCGGCGAGATCGCCGGCGATGGCGCCGATCCGCTTGCCGTCGACGCCCGCTACCTTCGCGGCAATTGCAGCGAATGCCTCGCCCCATGTCGCCGCGCGGAGCTGGCCGTTCTCGCGAATGTAGGGCCGGTCGAGCCGCTGCGTGCGCAGGCCATCGACGATGTGGCGGGTCTTGTCGGAAATCCATTCCTCGTTCACGGCTTCATTGACGCGCGGCAGAATGCGCATCACTTCGCGGCCGCGCGTATCGATCCGGATCGCCGAGCCCACCGCGTCCATCACGTCGATCGATTGCGTCTTGCCAAGCTCCCAAGGCCGCGCTGCGAAAGCGTAAGGTTTTGAAGTCAGAGCGCCGACCGGGCAGATATCGACGAGGTTGCCCTGCAATTCCGAAGTCAACGCGCTTTCCAGATAGGTCGTGATCTCCATGTCTTCGCCGCGACCGGTCGCGCCCATCTCCGGAACGCCGCAGACTTCCGATGCAAAGCGCACGCAGCGCGTGCACTGGATGCAGCGGTTCATTGAGGTCTTGACCAGTACGCCGAGATATTTGTCCTCGACCGCGCGCTTGTTCTCCGCGAAGCGGCTGGTGTCGACGCCGTAGCCCATCGCCTGGTCCTGCAGATCGCACTCGCCGCCCTGATCGCAGATCGGGCAATCCAGCGGATGATTGATCAGCAGGAATTCCATCACGCCTTCGCGCGCCTTCTTCACCATCGGCGAGCGCGTGGAAATTTCCGGCGGCTCGCCCTTGGGACCGGGGCGGCAATCGCGCACGCCCCAGGCGCAGCTTGCGACCGGCTTCGGCCCGCCCTTGATCTCCACCAGGCACATCCGGCAATTGCCGGCGATCGACAGCCGCTCGTGATAGCAGAAGCGCGGAATTTCCGCACCCGCGGCTTCGCACGCCTGCAGCAGCGTGTACTCCGCCGGAACCTCGATCTCTTTGCCGTCGATGATGAGTTTGGTCATCGCTTTCTCAAGTCTTTCCCAGCTTGCAGTCGGGCGGTGTAACGCTGGCAGCTTTCATGGACGCAGCGACCCATCGCTGGGTGTCGGTGCTGTAGGTCATAAGATAGGCCGGCTCCGCCAAGTTCTTTTCGCACAGGAACGGCAGATGCGGCTTCAGATCGTAGTCGCATGAGGCGAGCCACTCGCGCCTGTCGGCGAAAGCGGCGGTGGCTTCTTCACAGGCGTAAAGAAAATACGATACGAAGTTCTCGTACTGCACCTGCTCGTCGCGGCTACCAGCCTTGATCACATCGTATTCAGGCAGCGAGAATTTCGGATTCTTGAACGCAAGATCGGTGTAGCCCAGAAAGGCCTGCCGCGCGCTGACGGCCCGCGCATTGGAACGGATTTCATTGATCTGAAACAGGATCGCAATAAAGCCAAGCAGCGCCACGGTCGCCTGCGCCATCTGCGCCAGCGTCCCATATTTCTGCCACCAGAAGATGCTCGGTTGCGACATCACCCTACTCCGCCGCGACCATGTGCACGGGATCGAGCACACCTTGGTCGTCGACATCCGCCTTGCGCGAATACGCGTCGATACGTTCCTCAATCTCGTGACGGAAATGCGCAATCAGCCCCTGGATCGGCCACGCCGCAGCGTCGCCGAGCGCGCAGATGGTGTGACCCTCGACCTGGGTGGTCACCTCCAGCAGCATGTCGATCTCGCGCTTGTGCGCGCGGCCCTCCGCCATGCGGGTCAGTACCCGCCACATCCATCCGGTGCCTTCGCGGCACGGCGTGCATTGGCCGCAGCTCTCGTGCTTGTAGAAATAAGAGATACGCGCAATCGCCGCGATCAGGTCGGTCGATTTGTCCATCACGATGACGGCGGCGGTGCCAAGACCGGAGCGCAGTTTCCCTAAGCTGTCGAAGTCCATCGGCGTGTCGATGATCTGCTCGGCGGGCACCATGCGTACCGACGAGCCGCCGGGAATGACCGCCTTCAGATTGTCCCAGCCGCCGCGAATGCCACCGCAATGGCGCTCGATCAATTCCCGAAACGGGATGCCCATGGCTTCTTCGACATTGCAGGGTCGCTCCACGTGGCCGGAGATGCAAAACAGTTTAGTGCCGACATTGTTAGGCCGGCCGATGCCCGCGAACCATGCCGCGCCGCGGCGCAGGATGTCCGGCGCCACCGCGATCGACTCGACGTTGTTGACGGTGGTCGGACATCCATAAAGCCCGACATTGGCTGGGAATGGCGGCTTCAACCGCGGCATGCCCTTCTTGCCTTCGAGGCTTTCGAGCAGCGCGGTTTCCTCACCGCAGATATAAGCGCCGGCGCCGTGCGTCACATAAAGGTCGAATGGCCATCCATTTTCATTGTTTTTGCCGATCAATCCGGCCTCGTAGGCCTGATCGACCGCCGCCTGCAAATGCTCGCGCTCCCTGATGAACTCGCCGCGCACATAGATGTAGCAGGCGTGGGCGTTCATTGCGAAACTCGCGATCAGGCAACCCTCGACCAGCAAATGCGGATCGTGCCGCATGATCTCACGGTCTTTGCAAGTGCCGGGTTCGGACTCGTCAGCATTGACCACAAGGTAGCTCGGCCGGCCGTCGGTGGATTCCTTCGGCATGAACGACCATTTCAACCCGGTCGGGAATCCCGCCCCGCCGCGCCCGCGCAAGCCCGACGCTTTCATCTCGTTGATGATCCAGTCGCGGCCCTTGTCGATGATCCCCTTGGTGCCGTCCCACGCGCCACGGCGGCGCGCGCCTTCGAGGCCCCAGTCCTCGAGGCCGTAGAGATTGCGGAAGATGCGGTCCTTGTCGTCGAGCATGACTTAAGCTTTTCCGATCAGCGATTGGACATCACTGGGCTTCATGGCGGATCCTTACGGGTCGCGTCATCGCCCGGCGGTTTCGGAGCCGGACGTTCCTGAACGTTGGCGGCCGCACCCGGCTTCTTGGATTCGGCATCCGTCAGCGCCGGCCCCTTCGGCGCGCCGGAAGTGTTCTTGGCTTCGCCGCCGCCGTTGAGCAGCGTGGTGGGTCCGCCCATAGGCGCGGAAAATTGCCGGCCATCCTGCGGGCCCGGCTTCGGCAGATTGCCCGACGCGAAACCGTCCAGCACCTTGCCGAAACTATCCGCCGTCAGGTCTTCGTAGGTGTCCTTCCAGATCAGCACCATGGGGGCGTTCACACAAGCGCCGAGGCACTCGACCTCTTCCCAGCTGAAATCCCCGTCGACCGACAAGTGAAACGGATCGTGGTGGATGCGGCTCTGGCACATCGCAATCAGATCGGCGGCGCCGCGCAGCCTGCACGGCGTGGTGCCGCAAACCTGAACGTGGGCTTTTTTGCCGACCGGCTGCAATTGAAACATCGTGTAGAACGTGGCGATTTCCAGCGCACGGATGTAGGGCATATCGAGGAGATCGGCGACCGCGCGGATCGCCGCTTCCGAAACCCAACCGTCGTGCTGTTCCTGCACCCGCCACATAATCGGGATCACCGCGGAGGCCTGACGTCCCTGCGGGTATTTCGCAATCTGCGCATTGGCCCACGCGAGATTTTCTTCGCTGAAGGCAAAGTTCGCGGGTTGCTGCTCTTTCGGTGCCAGGCGACGGACGGACATTATCTCGGTTTTCTCACGAAGCTTTGCGCGCGGCGTTTGCATTCAGCGCACTGAATGCGATTCTGCCAAAACGCGCTGGCGGTGCCGAACACGTTGTAACCAATGTGGCTGGAAACCTTGATGCGATCGAGAATCGAAAGATCGGTCACGGTCTCAAAACGGTTGCTGCGCGGGTCATGCACGATCAGCTTGAGCGGCGTCTGTTCGAGGATGAAGCGCGAAACCGTATGTTTCGGATCGTTGCCATGTTCCTCGCACAGAATGACCGAGTCGCCCTGCAACAGTCGCGCGCCGCCCTTGATGGCCTCGATCTCGACGCCTTCGACGTCGAGCTTGATCAGGTATTTGCCATCTGGCGCGATCTTGCCGTCATCGAGCAGATTGTCGAGCGCGATGACCGGCACTTCCTCGCCGCCGGCGTCCGCTGCTCCGGCAATGCTGAATGCCTCATGCTTGGTGCCTGACAGGCGCGCGCTCCCGCGTGAGGCTCCGATCGCGCACTTCATCACCTCAAAACGATTGCCGTTGATGGCGGCGTTGTTCGAAAGCTTGGCGAAATTCTGCGATGACGGCTCGATCGCAATCGCCCGGTGCGACCCATAGGGCGCGCTGGAAACCAGCACCGACCAGTAGCCGTAGTTCGCGCCGCAATCGAGCAGCGTGTAGTCGACGTCAGCCGAATTCCGGAACAGCAATTCCAGTTCGTCCTCATAGGAATACGAAAGGTTGAGCAGTTTGCTCCAGTAGCCGTCGCCATAGGGAAACGCGAACGTGGCATCGCGATTGAGTTTGATCGCGATGTCGCGCTCGGGCAGCGTCTTGCGCAAGAGATTGGCGCAATCGATGTAACCGCGGTGCGAAAACAGCGACGACACCTTCGAACCCGTCGACAAGGCAAGCGCGGCCACGCGCTCCCAGGCATTCGCGCCTTCGAGCGCGCCGGTGGCCCGGTCAAACCGAATGGGAGCCTGTGCTGTCACCGATCAACCTCTCCAAACACGATATCGAGGGAGCCGAGGATCGCCGAGACGTCCGCCAGCAGATGGCCTTTGCAGAGATAATCCATTGCTTGCAGATGCGCGAAGCCGGGCGACCTGATCTTGCACTTGTACGGCTTGTTGGTGCCGTCGGCGACCAGATAGACACCGAACTCGCCCTTCGGCGCTTCGACCGCCGCATAGACTTCTCCAGCAGGCACACGAAAGCCCTCGGTATAAAGCTTGAAATGATGGATCAGCGATTCCATCGAGCGCTTCATCTCGGCGCGGCGCGGCGGGAAGATTTTGTTGTCCTCGATTGCGACCGGCCCCTGCCCGTCGGCCGAGCGCAGCTTTTCGATACACTGCTTCATGATGCGAACCGACTGCCGCATCTCCTCCATGCGGATCAGATAGCGATCATAGCAATCGCCGTTCTTGCCGATCGGAATGTCGAAATCCATCTCGGCGTAGCATTCGTAAGGCTGTGCCTTGCGCAAATCCCACGCCGCTCCGGAGCCGCGCACCATCACGCCGGAAAAGCCCCACTCCCACGCCTTGTCCAACGGGACGATACCGATGTCGACATTGCGCTGTTTGAAAATGCGGTTGCCGGTCAGCAGCCGGTCGAGATCGTCAACAACCCCCAGAAACGGATCGCACCAGTTCCAGATGTCTTCGATCAGCTGCGGCGGCAGGTCCTGGTGTACGCCGCCGGGCCTGAAATAATTCGCATGCATGCGCGAGCCGGACGCGCGCTCATAGAACACCATCAGCTTCTCGCGCTCTTCGAACCCCCACAGCGGCGGGGTTAGCGCGCCGACATCCATGGCCTGCGTGGTGACGTTCAGAAGGTGCGACAGGATGCGGCTGATTTCGAAATAGAGCACGCGAATGTACTGCGCCCGTTTGGGCACGGCGATGCCAAGCAGCCGCTCGATCGCCAGACAGAACGCATGCTCCTGCGTCAGGGGCGCAACGTAATCCAGCCGATCGAAATAAGGGATCGCCTGCAGATAGGTCTTTGCCTCAATCAGCTTTTCGGTGCCGCGATGCAAAAGCCCGATATGCGGATCGACGCGCTCGACCACTTCGCCATCGAGCTCCAGCACCAGGCGCAGCACGCCATGCGCCGCCGGATGCTGCGGGCCGAAATTGATCGTGAAATTGCGGAGCGCGGGAGCTTCGTTCATGGTCAGACCTTCGGCCCCGCCTTCTCGTCGCCGGGCAGGATCGGATAGTCGGCGCCTTCCCACGGCGAGAGAAAATCGAACTTGCGGAATTCCTGATTGAGCCGCACCGGCTCGTAAAGCACCCGCTTCTCCTGATCGTCGTATCGAACTTCAACAAAACCCGTGAGCGGAAAATCCTTGCGCAGCGGATGACCGTCGAAGCCGTAGTCGGTCAATATCCGCCGCATGTCGGGATGGCCGGTAAAGATCACGCCGTAAAGGTCGTAGCACTCGCGCTCGAACCAGTCGGCGCCGCGAAACACTTCGATGATCGACGGCACCTGAGTGGTTTCGTCAGCTTCTGCGCGCAAACGGACGCGCGCATTCAGCGTCGGCGAGAGGAAATGCCAGACCACGTCGAAGCGCTTCTCGCGGCCGGGATAATCCACCGCCGTGACGTCGATGAAGCTGACGAAACGCAGCGCGGGATCGGTTTTGAGATAGGTGGCGATCTCGACGATACGCGATGCCTCAATAGCCAAAGTGAGTTCGTCAAACGCCACAGACGAGCCGGTGACCGCGCCGGGCAACGCCGCTTTGATGGTTTCGCCGAGAGCGGCAAGGTCAGTCACGCTTAATGCTCCTCACCCTCAACGCTCGATCGTGCCGGTGCGCCGGATTTTCTTCTGCAGCAGCATTACGCCGTACAGCAGTGCCTCCGCGGTCGGCGGACAGCCGGGCACGTAGATATCGATCGGCACGATGCGGTCGCATCCGCGCACCACCGCATACGAATAATGATAATAACCGCCGCCATTAGCGCAGGATCCCATCGAGATCACGTAGCGCGGCTCCGGCATCTGATCGTAGACCTTGCGCAGCGCCGGGGCCATCTTGTTGGTAAGCGTACCGGCGACGATCATCACATCGGATTGCCGCGGGGAAGCGCGGGGCGCAAAGCCGAAGCGCTCGGCGTCGTATCGGGGCATCGACATCTGCATCATCTCGACCGCGCAGCAAGCCAGGCCGAATGTCATCCACATCAGCGACCCCGTACGCGCCCAAGTGATCAGATCGTCGGTCGCGGTGACGAAGAACCCCTTGTCGGACAGTTCGTGGTTGACCTCGAGAAAATACGGATCGCGGGCGCCAACCGGCTGGCCCGTCGAAGGATCGAGGATGCCGCTCGCAGCCGGCGCTACGAGGGGCTGCGCGCCGACAGGCTGAGACGAAGGCGTCGGCTGATGCGAGATGACGACGGGGCTCAGTCCCATTCCAGCGCGCCTTTCTTCCATTCATAAGCGAAGCCGACGGTGAGCACCCCGAGGAACACGATCATCGACCAGAAGCCTGTGGCTCCCAGCTTTCCGAACGCAACCGCCCAGGGAAACAGGAACGCCACTTCGAGATCGAAGATGATGAACAGGATCGCCACCAGATAGAAGCGCACATCGAATTTCATGCGGGCGTCGTCGAACGCGTTGAACCCGCACTCGTAAGCGGAAAGCTTCTCCGGATCAGGCTGCTGGAATGCGACGATGAACGGCGCGATCAGCAGCGCCGCGCCGATCAAGGCGGCGACTCCGATAAACACCACCAGCGGTAGATAATTCTGCAAAATGCCGGTCATCGGCGATGCCTTGTCACGCGGATTTTGCCCGCAGATTCGCTGAACATTGGAATAGTTCGAGAGGCTTAGCGCAGCGCAACAAGGCGCGCAAGACAAGGTAATTTGAGGGATAATACCGTCAGCTTCGGGTTGCGGGTTCGATCAAAATAGCCACGCGATGGCACCACGATCAGCGACGTCAGCCGGGCAACCGTGGCCCCTACATGGCTCGCGAAATACTGGCGCGAGAGACGGGACTCGAACCCGCGACCTCTGCCGTGACAGGGCAGCGCTCTAACCAACTGAGCTACTCCCGCGTGGATCGCATAATCCCGCAGTGGACGTGGAATAAGGCTGCGACCATTCCAAGTCAAGGTTGTCGCGAATCCCCCTGTCATCTGGGCGTTTTCTGTGTGTCGATGCAAATAATAGCCTGTTTACAGGCAAAACAGCATAGTCAGAAGGCACCCAAATCATTTAAGGCCTGCTGTGTCTTAGGTTCCTAAGCCACCAACAACGAGGAGGGCCAATATGGCGAAGAAAGCAGCGACCCCGACCACCGTCACGCTCAAGCATATCGCAGCAACGCTGGCTGAAGATCACGAGCTGTCGAAGAAGACGGCGGAAGCCATCATGAACGATATGGTCGCCAAGATCACCAAGCACCTGAAGAAGGGCGAGCGTATTCGCATCGTCGGGCTTGGCATTCTCCAGGTGCGCAAGCGCGCCGCCCGCATGGGCCGCAACCCCGCCACCGGCGAAGCAATCCAGATCAAGGCCAGCAAGAAGGTGGCCTTCCGCGCCGCCAAGGAGCTGAAGGAAGCCGTCTGATCTTTCACGACGCTTCTCTGAGAAATCATCCGCCATCTCGTGTCGCTATCTGCGACGCCGGGATGGCGGATTTTCTTTGCGGATTTTCTTTGACAGATGTTCTGCGATATATCTCTGACCGCACCAGTGGTTTGAGATCATGAACCCCGTTTCCCAATACACCTACACGGTCGCCGAGCGCTTCCTGCGCTACGTCGTCATCGATACGCAGTCCGACCCGTCGTCTCCCACCTGTCCCTCCACGGCCAAACAGAAAGATCTGGGCGCCCTGCTTGCACACGAGCTGCAGGTGATGGGCCTCAAAGATGCTCATCTTGACGAGTTCGGCTACGTCTACGCGACCATCCCGGCCAATACCGACAAGCGCGTGCCGGTTATCTGCTTCTGCTCGCATATGGATACTTCGCCGGATTGCAGCGGCACTAACGTCAAACCGCAGATCGTGCGGAATTATCGCGGCGGCGATATCGTGCTGGCAGGCGACCCGTCACAGATCATTCGCGCAGCAGAACATCCCGCGCTTGCGGACCAGATCGGCAATGACATCGTCACGACGGATGGCACCACGCTGCTCGGCGCCGACAATAAAGCCGGCGTGGCCGAGATCATGGATGCGGCGCAGTTCCTGATCAGCCATCCGCAGATCAAGCACGGCGCGATCAAGATTTTGTTCACCCCTGATGAGGAGATCGGGCGCGGCGTCGACAAGGCCGACCTGAAAAAGCTCGGCGCCGATTTCGCCTATACGATGGACGGCGGGACTGCGGGGAGTATCGAGGACGAGACTTTCTCAGCCGACGGCGCTGTCATCACCATCGAAGGCGTCAGCACGCATCCCGGCTATGCCAAGGGCAAGATGGAGCACGCCATCAAGATCGCGGCGGCCATCGTCGAGCGGCTTCCGAAAGACACCTGCTCGCCGGAGACCACCGAGGGCAAGGAGGGTTTTCTGCATCCGATCGGCCTATCCGGCGCGCTGGAACAGGCGACGCTGAGCTTCATCGTGCGCGATTTCACGGATGAGGGTTTGCGGGAAAAAGAAGAACTGCTGGACAATATCGTCAAAGGGGTGATGAAGGATTTTCCGCGCTCGTCGTACCGGCTGGAGATCAAGCCTCAATATCGCAACATGAAACAGGTGATCGACCAGCATCCGCAATTGATCGAGAATGCCATGGAGGCGATCCGGCGCGCGGGTCTGACACCTCGGAAGAGCAGCATCCGCGGCGGCACCGACGGCTCGCGGCTGTCATTCATGGGATTGCCCTGCCCCAACATTTTCGCCGGCGAGCACGCCTTCCATTCGCGGCTGGAATGGGTCAGCGTTCAGGACATGGAAAAGGCGGTGCAGACCATCGTCCATCTGGCGATGATCTGGGAGGAGCGGGCGTGAAGCACATTATGAAAATCGCTTGCCATCGCCATGCTGGTTTTGCTTGCACCCGCCAAAGCTCATGCCGGCGATGCCACCTATGACATCACCGTAAAGGCCGATGGCACCAAGGCCAATGGCAGTCCGTGGGACGGCATCGCGGCGCTCGGCAATTCCAGGGCCAATATCGATGCGGCACCCGATATCGCGGTATGCGTCGTCAAGGCGAATGCGAAGCCCGATTGTATCTGGCGTCCGGAAGGCCGCCGGCTTTTCTCGCTCTGCCAGAACGCGTTTACCTGCAAATTTCCCGGCGTCGCATTGCAGCCGCTCCCGATCGGGCTGGTTTTTATCGACATCGACATACGCGATCATGACCTCATCGATATCGTCATTCTGACGGGTAACGAGAGTCCTGCCGCCAATGCGGAGATTACGGATCTCTGCGCACCGCCATGTCGATCCTGACGCCGAACCACTCGGAGGATACCAAGGAGCATGCAGTGAGAAACGCCAAGGTCATGCCTCTAGCGGACTGTGCAAGCGGAAAGTCATGCCAGCTCACGCAGTCGGAATTCAGGCTCGATGCCCGCCAGTAAAGCGGCGCGCATCACGACCAAGCAGAAAAGTTTGGCTGCGTTGATTATGCCGAGAAACTGGTAGGCGGTGACGGGATCGAACCGCCGACCTG
Organism: uncultured Alphaproteobacteria bacterium; assembly: GCA_963723625.1. Taxonomy (GTDB): domain Bacteria; phylum Pseudomonadota; class Alphaproteobacteria; order Rhizobiales; family Xanthobacteraceae; genus Bradyrhizobium. The sequence goes on along the minus strand of CAVRRK010000005.1, from coordinate 1,316,660 downwards.
TCCCGTGTAAAGGGAATGCTCTACCGCTGAGCTAACCGCCCTCGCCACCTGTCTAGCGCCGCATCGCCCATCTGCGCAAGCCATCAGATCAGCCCGCAAAAAAGCGGCGTCCCGAAAGGACGCCGCTTAATTTTTCTCGATAGTTCAGTGCGCCGTGAGGCCGCCCGGCGCTTCATCGGCGTCGGCTACATCAGCCTTGACCGGCAGCTTGGTGTCCTCTTCCCACACGATCGGCACCGGCGGCCGGATCAGAGCCTGGGACACGACATCGTCGAGCCGCGCGACCGGAATGATGGTCATGCCGCCTTTGATCGCATCGGAAATTTCCGTGAGATCCTTGGCGTTGTCCTCCGGGATCAGCACGGTCTTGATGCCGCCACGGGCAGCGGCCAGCAGCTTCTCCTTCAAGCCGCCGATCGGCAGCACGCGTCCTCTCAGCGTGATCTCGCCGGTCATGGCGAGATCGTGCCGCACCGGAATGCCCGTCATGATCGAGACGATCGCGGTGGCCATCGCGACGCCGGCCGAAGGTCCGTCCTTCGGGGTAGCGCCTTCCGGCACATGGACGTGGATGTCACGCCGGTCGAACAGCGGCGGCTCGATTCCGAAGCCGACCGCGCGCGAGCGGACGTAGGACGCCGCCGCCGAAATCAACTCCTTCATCACGTCGCGCAGATTGCCCGTGACGGTCATCTTGCCCTTGCCGGGCATCATGACGCCTTCGATGGTGAGCAACTCGCCGCCGACATCGGTCCAGGCAAGGCCGGTGACGATCGCCGATCTGATCCTCGGATTCGATCTCGCCATAGCGAAACTTCGGAACGCCGAGGTATTCCTCCAGCGACTGTTCCGTGACCTTCACCGACTTCTTCTTGGAGATCATCAGATCCTTCACCGCCTTGCGGGCGAGTGTCGAAAGCTCGCGCTCAAGGTTACGCACGCCCGCTTCGCGGGTGTAGCGGCGAATCATCAGCAACAAGGCATCGTCGTCGATCGACCATTCCTTGGAATCGAGGCCGTGCTTGGCGATCGCGTTCGGGATGAGATGCTTGCGAGCAATCTCGACCTTCTCGTTCTCGGTATAGCCGGCGATCCGGATGATCTCCATGCGGTCCATCAGCGGTCCGGGAATATTCAGGGTATTCGCGGTCGTGATGAACATCACGCTGGAGAGATCGTAGTCGACCTCAAGATAGTGATCGTTGAACGTCGAGTTCTGCTCGGGGTCCAGAACCTCAAGCAGCGCCGACGAGGGATCGCCGCGGAAATCGGCGCCCATCTTGTCGATCTCGTCCAGCAGGAACAGCGGATTCGAAGTCTTCGCCTTGCGCATCGACTGGATGATCTTGCCAGGCATCGAGCCGATATAGGTCCTGCGGTGACCGCGGATTTCCGCCTCATCGCGCACGCCGCCCAACGAAACGCGCACGAACTCGCGGCCGGTCGCTTTCGCGATCGACTTGCCGAGCGACGTCTTGCCGACGCCGGGAGGGCCGACGAGGCACAGGATCGGACCGGTCAGCTTGTTGGCGCGCGACTGCACGGCGAGATACTCGACGATGCGGTCCTTGACCTTCTCGAGTCCGTAGTGATCGTCATCCAGCGTCGCCTGCGCGGCGGCGAGGTCCTTCTTGACCTTGGACTTCTTGTTCCACGGGATCGATAGCAGCCAGTCGAGATAGTTGCGCACGACGGTGGCTTCCGCGGACATCGGCGACATCTGGCGCAGCTTCTTCAGCTCGTGCTGCGCCTTCTCCCGCGCTTCCTTGGAAAGCTTGGTCTTGGCGATCTTCTCTTCGAGATCCGCCAGCTCGTCGCGACCTTCGTCGTCGCCGAGTTCCTTCTGGATCGCCTTCATCTGCTCGTTGAGATAATACTCGCGCTGGGTCTTCTCCATCTGGCGCTTGACGCGCGCAGCGGATGCGCTTCTCGACCTGCAGCACGGAGATCTCGCTCTCCATCAGACCCAGCACCTTTTCCAGGCGCGCGGTGACGGACAGCGTTTCCAAAATGCCCTGCCGATCCGCGATCTTGACGGCGAGATGCGACGCGACGGTATCGCCGAGCTTGGCGAAATCGGTGATCGCCTGAACGACTCCGACGACTTCGGCCGAAATTTTCTTGTTCAGCTTCACATAGCTTTCGAAGTCCGACACCACCGAACGCGACAAGGCTTCCGCTTCGACGGATTTAGCGTCGGTATCGGCGAGCGCGACCGCGGTAGCTTCGTAATATTCGGCGCGGTCGGAATATTTCTCGACCTTGGCGCGCTCGAGCCCTTCGACCAGCACCTTGACGGTGCCGTCGGGCAGCTTCAGGAGCTGCAGCACGCTGGCGAGCGTGCCGATTTCATAAATCGAGTCCGGGCTCGGATCATCGTCCGACGCATTCTTCTGCGTCGCCAGCATGATCAGCGCGTCGTTCTTCATCACCTCTTCGAGCGCGCGGATCGATTTCTCGCGGCCGACGAACAGCGGCACGATCATGTGCGGGAAAACGACGATGTCGCGAAGCGGCAGCACCGGGTAGGAATGGCTTTCGCCGTGAACGATAGATGGCCGGGGTTTAGCAGCAGTCATGGCCTGGTCCTTTTGTTGTGCCCCCTTGCACGCAGCCCGCTTATTTGCGCAACCGCCACAAGGTGCCTGGATGGTCCGGAGTTTCAGGCCGCGTCAGACCTGACCTTCGAACCGTAAAAGGCGGCGAATCTTCGCACAAGTTTCGTCGTCGATGTGCATTAGGTGGCTATCGGCCATGGGGGTGTCAAGCCGCAAGAAAAGCCCACCAATGGCTGTCGAAGTCGCGATATGGCCTGACGAAGCGATCGCCGGCAGGATCCGGCAATCGCCGCTCGCTAAGACTTCACCCAATCGGACGCAGTTCGCGAATCAGGCGCTCACGCTGGTCTCTGCCCGATCCGAACGGTCCGCGTAAATGTACAGCGGACGGGCGGTGCCTTCGACCACTTCGCGCGAGATCACGACTTCTTCGACGCCTTCCAGCCCCGGAAGATCGAACATCGTCTCCAGCAGGATGCTCTCCAGGATCGAACGCAATCCGCGCGCGCCTGTCTTGCGCTCGATCGCCTTGCGCGCGACCGCGCCAAGCGCCTCGTCGGCGAAGGTGAGTTCGATGTTCTCCATCTCGAACAGCCGCTGATACTGCTTCACCAGCGCGTTCTTCGGATCGGTTAGGATCTTCTTCAGCGAAGCTTCGTCGAGGTCTTCCAGTGTGGCGACCACCGGCAGGCGGCCGACGAATTCCGGGATCAGGCCGTACTTCAGCAGATCCTCGGGCTCGACATGCCGGAAGATTTCACCGGTGCGGCGGTCTTCCGGCGCCAGCACCTGCGCGGCAAAGCCGATCGAGGTCGAGCGTCCGCGCGCGGAGATGATCTTCTCCAGGCCCGAGAACGCGCCGCCGCAGATGAACAGAATATTCGTGGTGTCGACCTGCAAGAACTCCTGCTGCGGATGCTTGCGGCCGCCCTGCGGCGGAACGGAAGCAACCGTGCCTTCCATGATCTTCAGCAGCGCCTGCTGCACGCCCTCGCCCGACACGTCGCGCGTGATCGAGGGATTGTCGGACTTGCGCGAAATCTTGTCGATCTCGTCGATGTAGACGATGCCGCGCTGCGCGCGCTCGACATTGTAGTCGGCCGACTGCAGCAGCTTCAGGATGATGTTCTCGACGTCCTCGCCGACGTAACCGGCTTCGGTCAGCGTCGTCGCATCCGCCATCGTGAAGGGCACGTCGAGGATGCGCGCCAGCGTCTGCGCCAGCAGCGTCTTGCCCGAACCGGTCGGTCCGATCAGCAGGATGTTCGACTTCGCAAGCTCGACGTCGTTGTGCTTGGTCTGGTGATTGAGACGCTTGTAGTGATTGTGGACCGCGACCGAGAGCACCTTCTTGGCATGGCTCTGGCCGATGACGTAATCGTCGAGAACCTTGCAGATTTCCTTCGGAGTCGGAATGCCGTCGCGCGACTTCACCAGCGAGGATTTGTTTTCCTCGCGGATGATGTCCATGCAGAGTTCGACGCATTCGTCGCAGATGAACACCGTCGGCCCGGCGATGAGCTTGCGGACTTCGTGCTGGCTCTTGCCGCAGAACGAGCAATACAGCGTGTTCTTCGAGTCGCTCGTGCCGACCTTACTCATTCCTGTCTCCGTCCGCCGTTCGATCTCATCCGCTCGACTGCTCCATTCCGGCACCTGCCGGCGCTATGCCGTAGATAGAGCAAAATCCGTACCAGAAAAGACCCTTCGTTCTGAATACCGCACGAATTGCGGCCAACTCGAATCTCCCGCCACCATAACCGTTCAGCCTCAGCCAACCATGGTGCCACCCGACTATCAAGAATTCGCTAATCGGCAACGCACCGCAAGCCGTTACAATAGCGTGATTTGCGGCGATGCATGCGAGCCTAACCGCCGAAATCAGCCGAGCGTGGCCCGATTGCCACGCCGTGCAAACAGCACGAAAGCAGAACTGCTGCGGAATATTCCCGGGCAAATCTGGCGCCGCAGGGCAAGAATTGCCGCGTCGCGGACTGTTTGGGACAGTCCTGACGGCGCTCTAGTTACGGCAGTTTCGCCGTCGGCTCCTCGGAACGCTTGTCGATCACCTTGTCGACGATGCCGAAATCGCGCGCCATCTCGGCGGTCAGGAACTTGTCGCGCTCGAGCGCATCCTCGATCGCCTTGAAGGTCTGGCCGGTATGCTTGACGTAGATTTCGTTCAGCCGCTTCTTCAGATTCAGGATTTCCTGGGCATGCAGCATGATGTCGGTGGCCTGGCCCTGAAAGCCGCCGGAGGGCTGATGCACCATGATGCGCGAATTCGGCAGCGAGAAGCGCATGTCCTTATGTCCCGCCGCCAGCAGCAGCGAGCCCATCGACGCCGCCTGCCCGGTGCACAGCGTGGACACCGGCGGACGGATGAACTGCATCGTATCGTAAATCGCTAGTCCCGACGTCACCACGCCACCGGGCGAGTTGATGTACATCGAGATTTCCTTCTTCGGATTCTCGGCTTCGAGAAACAGCAGCTGCGCGACCACCAGCGTCGACATGCCGTCCTCGACGGTGCCGGTGACGAAGATGATGCGCTCCTTCAGCAGGCGCGAAAAAATATCGTACGCCCGCTCGCCGCGATTGGTCTGCTCGACCACCATCGGCACGAGGTTCATGTAGGTTTCGACGGGATCGCGCATTAGATCACCCAAGGGTTGGCAGAGACGAACGTCCATCGGCAAAGCAGAGCGGATTGCCGGGCGGGACGACGTCCCGTGATGCAGGACTTAAGCAGGCCACAGATATGGGCCAATCGACCGGTAACAAGAGCGACATTCGCTGCAGTTGAAGCTGATTCGCCCGACAGCGCCTAGCGATGCATCGCGTCGCCAGCCGCCGGTCCCGATCCATGCTTAACGCCGAAAATCGCGATCAGGCCGCGGTTTTCTCGTCTTCGTCCTTGTAGAGATCCTCGCGCGTCACCTTCTTCTCGGTCACGTTGGCGAGTTCGAGGATGAAATCGACCACCTTGTCCTCGTAGATCGGCGCACGAAGCTGGGCGAGCGCGTTGGCGTTGCTGCGATAGTAATCCCAAACTTCCTTTTCGCGGCCCGGCATCGAACGCGCGCGCTCGATCACGGCGCGGCTGACTTCGTCTTCGGTCACCGTGATCTTGTTCTTTTCGCCGATCTCCGACAGCACGAGACCGAGGCGGACGCGGCGATCGGCGATCTTGCGATATTCTTCCTTGGCGGCCTCTTCCGTGGTGTCCTCGTCGGCGAAGGTCTTGCCGCCGGATTCCATCTCGGCCTTGATCGAATTCCACATCAGATTGAATTCTTCATCGACCAGTGAAGGCGGCGCCTCGAAGCGATGGGTTTCATCGAGACGGTCCAGCAGCATGCGCTTGACGCGCTGCCGCGTCGCGCCGGCGAATTCGGCGGTCAAGCCGCTCGCGCGCGGCCTCCTTCAGCTTGTCGAGCGATTCCAGCCCGAGGGTCTTGGCGAACTCGTCGTCGATCGCGGTGTCCTGCGGAGACTTCGATCAGCGTGGCGGTGGTTTCGAATTCCGCCGGCTGGCCCGCCAGCTTCTCGTTGCCGTAGTTCTTCGGAAACGGGACCTTCAGGTTGCGGGTTTCGCCGGCGGCGATGCCGATCAGTTGCTCTTCGAAGCCGGGATGAACGTGTTGGAGCCGATCGCGACCTGGATATTTTCGCCGGTACCGCCCTCGAACGGCGTGCCGTTGATGGTGCCCTTGAAGGAGATCGTCACCCGATCGCCGGTTTCGGCCTTCGCGCCCTCGCCCTTGGCGGCGTAAGTGCGATTCTGGTCGGCGATGCGCTTGATGGCTTCGTCCACGTCGGTCTCGGTCACTTCGGCGACCGGCTTCTCGACGGTAAAACTCTTGAAATCGGCGAGCTGGATCGCTGGCACGACTTCGATCGGAGACCGTGTAGGTCAGGTCGGATTTGCCGGCGAGGATGTCCTCGACCTCTTTTTCCTCGGTCGGCATGGTGACCTTCGGCTCGGTTGCCAGACGGAAGCCGCGTTCGGTGAAAATCTGCGAATTGGTGTCGCGGATCGTCTGCTCGACGGTCTCCGCCATCACCGAGCGGCCATAGACCTTCTTCAGATGGCTAACGGGCACTTTGCCCGGACGGAAGCCGTTGAGCCGGACCTTGTCCTTCATGATCGACGAGACGGGCGTCCGCCTTGGCATCGAGATCCGCAGCGGGAATGCTGACCTGAAATTCGTGCTTCAGTCCCTCGGCGAGGGTTTCATTCACCTGCATGGCGTCAATCTTCTTCTCAGCTTGGTCCGGCGAATGCCGGATCATTATCAATCGATAAGGCGCGCGACCGTATAGCCTGCGCCGGTGGTGCGGTCGACCATATCCTTCTCGGAACAGGTTCTCCGGAATTCATTCGCAAACGCTGTCAGCGTCTGGTGCGGGCGGAGGGACTCGAACCCCCACAACTTTCGTCACTGGAACCTAAATCCAGCGCGTCTACCAATTCCGCCACGCCCGCAAGCAGCATCATGTTGGCCGCGATGCCGCGGGCGGCGGGCTTATAACATGGGCTCGCCGTTCGCAGCAAAAAAATGGCCCGTCTTCCGGCGCGCCGATGTCGCAGGCGGCCAGTGGACATATCAGCCAGAAAATGTTCCGCATCGTCAATGGCCGATCCGCGCTTTTTGCTCTGAACGCGACGCGACCTTCTAAGCCGGCTTGGCGCCGGGTCGTGAGCCCCGTCGCTGTCGCCGTCACGCCGTCGCCCAGGGCCGTCCGACGCTGACGCTGCAGGCCAAACCCGGCGTCGCCTCGCTGCGTCCGGGACAGCCGGAGACGCCGGTCTGGTCGCTGCAGGACGCCGGACGCGCCCATGCGTTTCAAGCGCGGCGATGAGGTCGAGGTCACGTTCGACAACGATCTGCCGGTGCCGGTGAGCCTCAACTGGCATGGCATCGACGGCGCGCCGCGGCATCGAACCGCTGACGGCGCGGCCTCCGCTGGCGCCCGGCGCCAAGGACACCTTTGTCGCTGCCGCTGCGCCATGCCGGAACGATGTCTCTGCGACCTCCGGCTGCTCGGCGATGGCAGAGCAGCGGCCGTCGCCGGCGCGGGCGCTTGTCGTCGAGGAAAGCGAAGCCGTCGCCGTCGATCGCGACGAGGTGTTGCTGATCGAAGACTGGCGGCTGCGTCCCGATGGCGCCGCGATCGCGCCGGGCAACGACGCCAAGGACGCCGCGCCACTATATACCGCCAACGGCAAAGCCTCGTCGGACATTCGCGGTCGGGGCCAATGACCGCCTGAGACTTCGGTTTATCAATGGATGCCAACGAGCTGTTATAGCTCTAAAAATTGAAGACCATGATGTTCGGGTGATGGCGATCGACAGCCAGCCCGCCGAGCCGTTTTTGGCCCGCGACGGCCAGCTGGTATTGGCGCCGGGAACAAGGATCGACGCCTTCATCGACGCGACGGGAACGCCGGGCTCGATCTCCCAGATCCTACTTGCATGACGGCAAGGAGAGCCCGTCCGATCGCCCGGCTGGTTTACAGCGGCGAACCGCCCGTTCGCACCACACCCCTTCCTGCCGCGTCTGCGCTGCCGTCCAACGGCCTGCCGCTCGAAGCTCGACCTTAAAAACGCGCTGCGCATCGATCTGGCGCTGAGCGCGTCCGGCAGCCCGCCGGACTGGATCGCTCCCGCAACTTTCACGGCAACGCTCGCTCCGGCTTTTCAGGCCAGACGCGGACGAACCGTGGTTCTGGCCCTGACGAACCGCGCTGAAATCCCGACGGTCTTCCACCTGCACGGCCATCACTTCCGTCTGCTGGACCGCCTCGACGACGGCTGGAAGCCGTTCTGGCTGGATACGCTGGCGTCGATGCCGGACAGACCCAGCGCATCGCCTTTGCAGCCGAGCACGTCGGCCATTGGCTGATCGAGGCCATGGCGACCGATTGGGCCGCGCCCCGTCTCGTGCGATGGTACAGTGTCGAATAAGGAGCCACCATGAGCGCAACCACCCCCGCCATTCGCAGCGTCAAGGCCCGCGCCGTCGTCGCGCCGATCTCGCGGCCGGTCAAGAACGCTTTTGGCGTCATCGAGTCCGCGCCGCTGGTGCTGATCGATGTCGCGACCGATCAGGGCGTTACCGGACGCGCCTACATTTTCGCTTATGCCTCGCTGACGCTGAAGCCGCTGGTGCATCTGATCGAAGAGATCGGCAGCGATCTGATCGGCAAGGCCGTCGCGCCGTTCGATCTGATGGCGCAGATGGACGCGAAATTCAGGTTGCTCAGTTGGCAAGGTCTCGTCGGCATGGCGGTGTCGGGCCTCGACATGGCGTTTTGGGATGCGCTCGGACAAGCGGCGGGTCGGCCATTGGCCGAATTGCTCGGCGGATCGCCGCGGCCGATCAAGGCCTATGACAGCTACGGCGTAGTCGATCCCAAGGCCGATAAGAAGGACCTGAAGCGCTCGCTGGATCAGGGCTTTCGCGGCATCAAGATCAAGGGCGGCGACGGCGATGCCGCCAACGACGAGCGCGTGGTGAAGGCGGTGCGCGGCATCATCGGTCCCGACATCGCGCTGATGATCGACTTCAACCAGTCGCTCGATCCCGCGGAGGCAAGCCGCCGCATCGAACGCCTCGCGCCTTACGATCTGCATTGGGTCGAAGAACCGGTGGCGCAGGAAAACCTGCAGGGCCATGGCACAGGTCCGTGCGACTTCGCCGATCTCGATTCAGGCCGGCGAGAACTGGTGGTTTCCGCGCGGCTTCGCCGAAGCGATCGCCGTCGGCGCCAGCGACTTCATCATGCCGGACCTGATGAAGGCCGGCGGCGTCACCGGCTTCATGCGCATCGCCGCACAGGCGGAGGCCGCAAACATTCCGATGTCGAGCCACCTGTTTGCGGAAGCAAGCGCTCACGTGCTCGCGGTGACGCCGACCGCGCACTGGCTGGAATATCTCGACCTTGCCCGCGCCATCCTGGCCGAGCCGGTGCAAATCGTAGATGGCGCTATCACCGCGCGCGGCCATGGTCTGGGGCTGAACTGGAACGAGGCCGCGGTGAAGAAATATCTGGTGTGAAACGCTTGCGGCAAACCCGAGGCATTTCTCAGCCGTCAGTAATCGATGCCGAATTCATCGTAGAGCCGCCGGAATACCGCCGGCAGCACCTCCGGCAGGTCTTCGGCGATCAGGCCGGGGCCCGCTTCGTTGCCGGCCTCGCCGTGCATCCAGACCCCGATGCACGCTGCCTCGAATGCCGGCACGCCCTGCGCCAGCATGCCGCGCGATCATTCCCGACAGCACGTCGCCGGAGCCGGCGGTGGCGAGCCAGGGCGGCGCGTTGGCCGATATGGTTGCGCGTCCGTCAGGTGAAGCGACCACGGTGTCCGGACCTTTGAGCAGAACGATCGCACCTGAACGCTCCGCCGCGGCGCGGACCCGTTCCAGTTTCGAGCGCAGCGGATGCTTGTTGCTCATGTCGCGAGAACAGCCGCGAAAATTCGCCCTGATGCGGGGTGAGGACAACGCGCGGATTGGTCTTTGCCTTGATGGCGTCGAACAAATGATCGGGCGCGTCGGCAAAACTCGTCAGCGCATCGGCGTCCAGCACCAGCGCCGGACCAGCCGATAGCGCAGTCAGAACGAAATCGCGGGTGTGCTCGCCTACTCCCGCGCCGGGACCGATCACGCAGGTGTTGTGACGTTTGTCCGCTAGAAGCTCGGCGAAGTCGGAATCGGTATCGATCGGCCTGACCATGACAGCCGTGAGCGCCGCCGCATTGACCGCCAGCGCGTCCGTTGGCGACGCCAGCGTGACCAGCCCTGCCCCGGCCCGCAATGCGCCGCGCGCCGCAAGCCGCGCGGCCCCGGTCGCAGCAATATTGCCGGACACGACGACAGCGTGGCCTCGCGCATATTTATGGCCGTCGATCTGCGGAACGGGGAATAGTGTTCTCCACATTTCCGAGGTATTTTCGAATGTTATAGGCTTAATCTCGTCCAATACTTGAGCATCTAATTCCGATATCGACAACGCGCACGCGGCCGCAATGGAGCCGGCCCGGCAGCAGCAAATGCCCCGGCTTGCGGCGGAAAAACGTGACCGTCTCAGTGGCGCGGACCGCAACGCCCATCACCGCCCCGGTGCTGCCGTTGACCCCGCTCGGCAGATCGACGCTCAGCACTGGCGCGCCACTGGCGTTGATCGCTTCGATGATGTCGTGCGGATCGCCCTTCACCGGCCGGTTGAGCCCGGCGCCGAACAGCGCATCGATGATCAGCGCGGGCTTTCCAACCGCCTGCGGATTGCACGGCAGCAAAGGCCCCTTCCATCCCCGCGCCGCCAGCGCGGCATCGCCCTGCAAGATATCGCGCTCGCATAACGCGATAACGGAGACGTCGCGCCCGCGCGCTGCCAATTCCGCCGCCGCAACGAAGCCGTCGCCGCCATTGTTGCCGCTTCCGGTGACGACCAGGATCGGGCCGGTTTCGACGAGGTCCATCGCCGCCTCGGCCACGGCCTGACCCGCACTCAGCATCAGGGCGAAGCCGGACGTACCGCCGGCGATGGCGAGTCGGTCGGCCTGCTCCATTTCGGCGATTGAGAGAATCTTCCATGGGAGCTCCAATAACGCCTCATCCAGAGGCAAACCGGTTGGGCCTTGATAGTTTCTCCGGACTTTTGCCTATCCGATAGCCGTATTGCCTATTCGGTAAGCTATCCTATGCTCTCAGAGCACGAGAAAACGCTGTAAAGATCGACACGGCGGTCTGGTAACGCTTCCGAATCCGGCCGATCTATCAAATGGCATGGACCCTGCTTTTGCGGAGGGCAACGGCGTCTCGATCCGGGAGAGCAATGGAAGGCGTCACCTGCGAAGTCACGGCAGCGGTTCGAAGCGACAACACGTAATCTCAGATTTGGAATGCCCGGGAGGCAACAGTTGAAAAAAATAGAAGCGATCATCAAGCCGTTCAAGCTCGACGAGGTCAAAGAGGCGCTTCAGGAAGTCGGACTCCAAGGCATCACCGTCACCGAGGCCAAGGGTTTTGGCCGGCAGAAGGGTCACGCCGAACTTTATCGCGGCGCCGAATACATCGTGGACTTCCTGCCTAAGGTCAAAATCGAAATCGTGATCTCGGACGATTTGGTGGAGAAGGCCATCGATGCCATCCGGCGTGCCGCCCAGACCGGACGCATCGGCGACGGCAAAATCTTCGTTTCCAATATCGAGGAAGCCATTCGCATCAGAACCGGGGAATCCGGGCTGGACGCCATCTGAGACACCCCTTAAAACCGCTGCGCGACCGCAGGATAATGCCTGCCGGGCGCGTTCCTGTCGCCATATGACGAACGGTTAAGAGGGGGATTCATGACCACCGCTAAAGAAGTCCTGAAGTCAATCAAGGACAACGACGTTAAATACGTCGATCTGCGTTTCACCGATCCGCGTGGCAAGTGGCAGCACGTCACCTTCGACATCACGATGATCGACGAGGACATCTTCACCGAAGGAACCATGTTCGACGGCTCGTCGATCGCCGGTTGGAAGGCGATCAACGAGTCCGACATGATGCTGATGCTGGATCCGTCAACGGCCGTGATCGATCCGTTCTTCGCCGAGACCACGATGGTCATCACCTGCGATATTCTGGAGCCATCGACCGGCGAGCCCTATAACCGCGATCCCGCGCGGCATCGCCAAGAAGGCCGAGGCGATGGTGAAGTCGATGGGCGTCGGCGACACCGTGATGGTCGGACCTGAAGCCGAGTTCTTCGTGTTCGATGACGTTCGCTTCTCCGCGAGCCCCTACAACACCGGCTTCAAACTCGATTCATCCGAGCTGCCGACCAATTCCGACACCGAATATGAAGGCGGCAACCTCGGCCACCGCGTCCGCACCAAGGGCGGTTATTTCCCGGTGCCGCCGGTGGACTCAGTGCAGGACATGCGCTCGGAAATGCTGGGCGCGATGGCCCGCATGGGCGTCAAGGTCGAAAAGCATCACCACGAGGTCGCCTCCGCGCAGCACGAACTCGGCATGAAGTTCGACACGCTGACCCACATGGCCGACCAGATGCAGATCTACAAATACTGCATCCATCAGGTCGCGCACATCTACGGCAAGACCGCCACCTTCATGCCGAAGCCGATCTATGGCGACAACGGCTCGGGCATGCACGTGCATCAGTCGATCTGGAAGGACGGCAAGCCGGTATTCGCAGGCAATAAGTATTCCGATCTGTCCGAGACCTGCCTGTTCTACATCGGCGGCATCATCAAGCACGCCAAGGCGATCAACGCCTTCACCAATCCGTCGACCAACTCCTACAAGCGCCTGGTGCCCGGCTACGAAGCGCCGGTGTTGCTGGCCTACTCCGCGCGCAACCGTTCGGCGTCATGCCGCATCCCCTACACCACTTCTCCAAAGGCAAAACGCGTCGAAGTCCGCTTCCCCGATCCGATGGCCAACCCCTATCTGGGCTTCGCGGCGATGCTGATGGCCGGCCTCGACGGCATCAAGAACAAGACCGATCCCGGACCGGCGATGGACAAGGACCTCTACGATCTGCCGAAGGAAGAATTGAAGTCGATCCCGACGGTTTGCGGTTGTTTGCGCGAGGCGCTGGAAAATCTCGACAAGGACCGCGGCTTCCTCAAGAACGGCGGCGTGTTCGACGACGACTTCATCGACAGCTACATCGAGCTGAAGATGACCGAGGTGATGCGTTATGAAATGACGCCGCACCCGATCGAATTCGACATGTACTATTCGCAGTGATCTGGGTTCGCGGGCTTTTAGTCCGCGAAATGATCATCACGAAAAGGGCGCTCCGGTGGAGCGCCCTTTGTTTCATGGCGGATAGATGCCTAGCCTGCGAAGAATGCTCCAAGCGCAAATAAACTAGCCTCCTGGCACAAATCCCTTTGTCTTGAAGTGCGGTCCGGCCTCCGGGCTCGCGAGGAAATCGATCAGGGCCTTCGATGCGCTTGCCGATGCCGACCCCGCGCCGACACCGCCGCTGAACTGCGTCAAGCTGCCGAGCTCGCCCGGTAGCGGGCCAACCAGTTGCACCCCTGCAACCGGCACGATCTCGGAAGCCTGCCCGATGCCAAGCTCCACCTCCCCTTTCGCCACCAATTCCGGCGACTGCGCACCGGGCACAAGCGTCGTCTTGGGCTTCATCTGATCGGCGATACCTAGGCGCTCAATGGCGCGGTTGGCGACCACGCCGCTCAGGCCTCCCTTGGCCGGATCCGCATAGGAGATCGACTTGGCCGACAGCAAAGTTTGCTTGAACGCGTCCACTGTCGAGATATCCGGCTTCGGCGCGCCGGCACGAACCACCACGGCAACCGGCGTACCGGCAACATTGACGATGTCTCCTGGAGCCAGCTTGTTCTGCTTGGCAAGGTCATCCATCATACCCCGCGTCAAGATGATCACGTCGGCGGGCTCGCCGTCGAGGATGCGCTTCTTCTGATCCGCGGCGAGGTCAAAACTGATTGTCAGCTTGTTGCCCGTCTTCTGCTCGAAGATAGGCGCAAGCTCGCCCAGCGCAGTCGTCAACGCGACCGAGGTAAACACTTTAACCTCGGCTGCGTCCGCCACCAGTGTTGATAGCATCAGCCCTGTCAGAGCTGCCGCGGTCTGCATCGTCAGTGATCGCAAGTTCATGAAATACCTCCCAGCCAGTACAATGATGCGATTAAAGGTCATAACACCTCGCCCGACAAGGCGAGGATTCCATCTTTTTGGGGTGTAGTGAGTTGCGAAAACGCGAAATCGTAAGACCGAACTGCCGCTTCGCCTACGGTCGCGCGATACTATCTGCGCGCAACGTTCCGCGCTTTCTCCTCATCAACAGATCGGCCATGACTTTTACGGCCGCCGCGAGGACCAGCACGCAAAGAGCTGCTTTCGACACCGTCTCCATCGTCCCCTCGACCAGCATGGCATGGACTACAGCCCCGACGACGATGATTGCCGCAAGTAACATATGAGCGATGCGCCACGTTCGCAGTCGCAGTCGCCAGCGGAAGGCAGCCAACAGCGCAACCGCAAAGATGGCCCACATGGATATCACCCCGAATGGGGAGAACGGCGTCGGAGATGCGAAGAGGAGCGCGTCAACCATGTCCGGTGGACTGGTGATCCAGAGGCCGGCGACGTGAACCACCACCGCCGCGACCAGCGCGCCTCCGATCCAGCGATGCGCACGCCGTCCCCGCTGCACCGCCAGTCCCGGCAAATATCCGCCGATCAGTAGCGGCTGAACGAGCAACAGACCCAGTGCGGCAATTCCTGCGAATCCGGCCAAGATATAGACCGGACCGCGCCACGCGAGCAGCGAACTCGCCGACGCAGCAGCGACGGGTATGCACACGGCGGCCGCGAGGGCGGCCCAGATCAGGGTCCCCTTCGCCGAACTACTCACGTTGTTCTTAATTTGCTCAGACCGGCTGAAGGACGAAGTGCGCTTCAAGGCTGGTCTCTTTTGCGCTCCGCATCACGGGACGCAGAAAGACGGTTTCGAATTCACCGCTGTCATAAGCGAGGTGACCGTGCGGCTGGCCGAAGATCGGAATAATCTGCGGCATCTCGAGACGGAACGCGCCGTTCTTGTCGGTGAGCGTGGCCCCATGGCTCTGCGGCTCGTGCTCCTGCCCTTCGGTCGTGTGCGCCCAAATCTGGATGCGCTGCCCGGCAAGCGGAGCCCCGTCGCCGGCGCGGCGCACGGTACCGCTCATCCAAAAGCCACCCTTGCCGATCCGATCCACGGTCGGCGCGCCCTTGCGGTAGTTGTTGGACCCGCCCGACATCGTAGGTGTCGGTGCGAGGCCTTGGGCCCGGGCCGGCAATATGAGCCCGGAAATCCCGGATGCCAGGATGAAGCTGCCAGCGGCGAGGAGGTTGCGGCGGTCGAATACGACGACGGTCATGTCGGCTCCTCCTGGCGGCGGCGCAGTTTCCTCGCGAGGATACAACAACAAGCGCGAGACGCCCAGTGGGTGATTGTCTTGACGTGCAGCTTCAAGTGAAAGGGGCAGAGCAGCTTCGTATAACTCTTACGGGCAAAAATCGGGGCGATTGTACCAACGCCAACCCCGGCCTTTCTCAAGAATGATCGTCGCGATCTCTCCGCCAATCCCTTTATCACCGGTCCAATCTCTTACGGCGCGCGCAAAAGCGGAATAGCGACCGGCGACGGCATCCGGCCCTTGCTGCGCCGGGTCCAGGCGAGAAAGAACTCTCTTCGCTCGCTGTGTTTTTCCGCCATTCCTGAATTCTCTGATGATGTCGGTGTAGCCGCTGACGTACTTCGGACCGGCGCTAGGATCGCTAAAGACGATGGGCTCTGGTTTTCCGATGAAATGAGTTCGGCCATGACGGTGGTTGCTGATTGATTGGCCAGCAAACGTTACGCTGCCCTGAGCATCAGTCCGAACAAAGAAACCATCTGTTATGAGACCATCAACGGCGCTACGAGAAAACTCGACAGGACGTCTCTCATAAATGGACCGCATCATGTCTGCCCATCCACGCGCGAGCTCCGGGGCAGTTGCATCCGGTCCGAATTTGTCGAAAACGCTCTGTGCGACATCGCGGGCATCAAAGACATTTCTTTTTTCTTCTTCATCAAATGCGGACGTTGATCCCCGCGCAAAGAAAAATGCATTGTTCGATAGAGGACGAATCTTGCAGTAGCGGTCATTGATGGTTCGGCCCAACAGCATTCGACTATCGATGGCTACGACGGCGTATTCGGCTGAAAATCCCGCTAAAAAGTAGGTAGCCTGCGCGGCGCAGGGGCATAGAAAAGTTGCCGCGGTCAAAAAGCACTTCAAAGTCAATCTGATGAACAATATGGACATTATTCGTTGGATTACGTCCCTCAAAAAATGACCGCCCGCCGAACCCATGCGGCCGCGCAACGTTCGCGAGACATTAGATGCGAGCGCTTTGGCAGCCTATCAAATTTACAACTCTAATCGTCGAAGCCAACAAACACCGTGGCTTCATCAACAGACTTTCGTTCGGACACGACTGCATTTGCCGGAAAACTTTCATCCGGCCAGCCCAGTGCAATACTTTTCATGATGACCTGGTCGTCGGCTATTCCAGCATGCTCACGAACGACAGGCGATTGCATGATCCCTTGGCTGTTGATCACGGCGCCCAGCCCGCGCGACCACGCGGCATTGACCAGGGCGGTCGCCACGGCGCCACAATCGAATGGGGTATCGTCGCTGCCGTTGAGTACGCGGTCGTAGGTCACGATCACGCATACCGGCGCGTCGAATTGGCGGAAGCCGCGCAGTACCCAGTCCTGACGTCCGTCCTTGTCATCGCGCTCGATCCCCATGGCGGAGAACAACTGCTTGGCAACGCCAACCTGCCGGTCGCGATGTTGACCTGCAAAGCCCTGCCCGGTGCGAAACTCGCGCGACTGCGGTACGCCTGCCACCATCCGCTCAGTATTGCCGGCGCGTATGCGATCCAGCGGTTCGCCGGTGATGATGTAAAAATTCCAGGGCTGGGTGTTCATCGACGATGGCGCGCGCATCGCCAGAGCAATGATTTCCTTGATCAGCGCCCTGGGTACCGGATCTGGCTTGTAGCCGCGGATGCTGCGGCGACCCAGGATAACTTCATCAAACAGCATCTTATGCCTCAGGAAAGCAGACATGGCGCGAAATCCGCCAAGCGTTGCGAGCGGATCGGTGTTGCGCCGCGCGGCGACGCGTCCGGTTTTAGGCCGGAAGCTGAATTGCCCGCAAGACGTCTCTGAAAACGCCGTACTGCAGGTGAAATGCTTGGGGGCTATAGTCCTGGTAATACCCCGCGGTCACCACGACAACGAGATCGAGCTCCGGGACGATGCGTATCGACTGCCCGCCGCGGCCCAATGCGCCGACCCAGCGGATATCACGTCCATTGACCCGAGTTTGATCGAGCCACCAGAGGTACGCATAAGATTGACCGTCTTCGGCGTTGAGCTTGAAGGCCGTCGAGGTCTCGATCCATGGCTTTGGAACGATCTGACGGTCGTTCCAGCGGCCGCCCGCAAGAACAAGCTGGCCGATTTTGGCCATGTCGCGTGGCCGCAGACGCAGCCCGCCCCCGGCATCGGTATCGCCTCTGACCCTGATCCAGTCCGCATTGGTGATGCCCAAAGGCTCGAATATCGTCGCGCGAGCGAACTCATCGAGGGGGCGACCCGTAGCCTTATGGATGATCGAAGCTATGAGCCTGAGCGCTCCGGTGTTGTAAAAGAATTCCTGCCCGGCCGGGGCCGTCACCGGAAGGCTCAGGACGTAACGGCATGGGTCCCACGCCATGTTCATGCGTGCTTCGTCGTTGTTGTAGTCGCCCGTGGCCGGAGTCGCCTCGACCCATGCCAAACCCATCGACATGGTGATGGCATGCACCAGCTTTATACGGTCTTTTTCGGCGGACCGCAGATCGGACAATTCGGGGAAGAAGCTGAAGATCGGCTCGTCGAGGCTCGGTATCAGCCCCTTATCCATCGCGATACCCAGCGCGAGAGACGCAATGCTCTTCGATACCGATTTCATGTTGTGCAGCGTATCGGCATCGAAGGTGATGTTCTTTACGTTGTAGCCGAAGATACGGCCCGGTATCTCGTCCGAACCTTTGAAGTACCGCTCGAACACAAGCTTGCCACTGCGTGCGATCACAACGGAATGTATGTTGGCTTGGCTCGCGGCGAGCCGATCAGCCATCCTGCATAGCGCAGTGTGATCGGTCAGCTTGTCCTCGTTGACGGAGACGACGGGCCAGCCATCGTCTCGCGCGACGGGAATGCCGCAGCCGTCGAGCGGGTCTGCGCACCCCGGCAACGTAGTGAGCGGCGCCAGCGCAGCTCCACCGAGAAGTGAAATGAACTGGCGTCGCCGCATTCGATCCTCTCGTTTAATTTGTCGACCGCCCAATACATCCGCGAACTTTCCTGACGGCGATTGCCAAAGGTCCGTGAGGAAAGAGCACAGCGTGACCCCGCATGAACGAAGCTTTGCCGCGTATACGTATTGTAATGCTACAATGAGTAGCATTACAATAGGTAGCTGATTTATCTTCTCGCTCTTGGAAAGGACCTCCCCAATGAAGCGCCAGCACCGGCCTCTCGCAACATTATTGATGCTCTGCCTTGTGGCTCCTGGTCTTGCCACCGCCGCCCGCGCATATGGCATTGCGCCGGTGAGCGATCCGGGGGCGCTCGGCTTCTCGGCATCGCGGCTGGCGCGGATCGCCGCCTGGCAGCAGACGCAAGTCGATGCCGGCGCCTTCTCGGGCGCGGTGGCCGCGATCGCCCGCAATGGCAAGCTGGCCTATCTGCGGGCTGTCGGCTTTCGCGACCGGGCAAAGACCGTCCCGCTGCAGCCCGACGCGATCTTCTGGATCGCCTCGATGACCAAGCCGGTCACCAGCGTGGCCGCCATGATGCTGGTAGAGGAAGGCAAGCTCGATCTTGCGGCCCCGGTCTACCAGTATCTTCCGGAGATCAGGGATATGATGGTCGGCGTCGAGACCAAGGACCCGGTGACCGGTGCGGTCACTCTCGCGCTTGAGCCGCAGAAGCGGCCGATGACCGTCGAGGATCTGCTGCGCCACACCTCCGGCCTCGTGTACTACGACAAGGGCACCACGGCCGTGCACAAACTTTACGCCCAAGGGTACTTCGAACGTTACGCGCGCGACAGTACATTGAAGGACTTCGTATCCGGCCTGACGCGGCTTCCGCTCGCCTATCAGCCGGGCGAGGTCTTTGAGTACGCTCTCAACCTCGATGTATTGGGGCGGGTCATCGAGGTGGTATCGGGTCAGCCGCTCGACCAGTTTTTCGACAACCGGCTGTTCAAACCGCTCGGTATGGTCGACACCGCCTTCTCGGTGCCGCCGGAAAAGCTGACCCGCCTGGTCGATCCACCGGCGGATGTACCGATTTATCCCGATCGCGACGTCACCAAACCGACCACGATGTTCTCGGGCGGCGGTGGATTGGTATCGACGCGCGGGCGACTATCTGCGGTTCGGCCAGATGTTGCTCAATGGTGGTGAACTCGACGGGGTACGCATCCTCTCGCAGGCGACCGTTCGCCGGATGACCACGATTCTCTGCCACCCGGAATCCGCATTGCCAATAGCGGCGGCTACGTGGGTCCGCAGGGCGGTGCGAGCTGGGGTCTCGGCTTCGCGATCCGCGCTGACGCCGCCAGAAGCAAGGTGCCCGGATCGGTCGGCAGCTTTACCTGGAACGGGCTCTGGGGCTGTTACTTCTGGGTTGATCCCGCAGAGAGCTTGGTCGCCATCCAGCTCATTCAAACCGGCAAGAACTACGACCCGTTTTTGGTTGCCTTTCGCAATCTGACCTACGGCGCCTTACTGATTCCCGACCGCGGCGTGCCGGCATCGTCGAACGCGGCGATCGATCAAATGGCGCTTGCAGCCTTCGCGGGAACCTTCAGGTTCACGACGACCAGTTCACGCGACAAGCAAGCGCCCCCCGATTCGGTAGCCTCGGTATTGAGGTGGCCACGCAGGATGGTCTCCTCAAGGTGGTGTATCCAGTCCGGGGCATGCCCGCGTTCAAGGCCGGCATTCTCGCAGGAGATATCATCACGCATGTCGACGATGGTATGATCCAGGGCCTGTCCCTCGATCAGGCGCTCGACAGATTGCGCGGCCCTGTCGATACCAAGGTTCGCCTGAGGATCGACCGCAAGGGGCAGGACCGGCCGATCGAGGTGTCGGTCGTCCGGGCCCAATTC
Source organism: uncultured Alphaproteobacteria bacterium (assembly GCA_963723625.1). Lineage (GTDB taxonomy): Bacteria > Pseudomonadota > Alphaproteobacteria > Rhizobiales > Xanthobacteraceae > Bradyrhizobium. Next base: position 1,296,319 of record CAVRRK010000005.1, on the reverse strand, counting down.
CGATTGCCCGGCGCGGATCTTCAGGTCGTGAACAAGGATGGCCGGCTGGTGGTCCAAGCAAGTGGAGACCTGCCGGTCCTCGATTTTGAGAAAGGTGCAACGATCCCGGTCGTCCCCATGTCAGGCGACGAGTTCTTCGTGGACGGCGGCGACCACACCCGCCTTGCCTTCCTGCGCGATGCAACGGGCAAGCCGACGAGCCTCGTGCTCAATCCCGGGCCTTGGCAGATCATGGGTCAACGGATTAACTGAGGGACATAAAACGATACAGGCCGCGCAAGGCTGGACGGTCTGAGAATGCCGTCGTTCTCGGAATTCAGGTCAAACAGGGAGGATGCCGTGAAGTATATGCTCAGCTGGTCCGAACGTTCGCAGGGTTCGCCTATCGAATACGAAAATGCGCAGAAGCGTATCCTGGAAGTCTTCACGCAGTGGAAGGCGCCCGGCAATTTCAAGATCGAATTGTTCGTGATACGCGTCGGTGACTGGGGCGGATATATGTTGGTGGACTGCGACGATCCAACAGCCGTTCACAAGTTCTGCTCGATGCTTCCCGCTTTTGTATTTGAGGCCCGCCCTGTCATTCCCATCGAGGATGCCGTCCGGGTCGAACTCGACGCAATTGCCTTTCGCGATGGGCTCAAAAAGAAGTGATATTCAACGTCGCAGGTCACATCCACCTCATGACGACCCGCCGATAACAGAGGCCCCGGCATAGTCCGGGGCTTTTTGTACGGAGGGACCATCTGCGCAAATTACACCGCGCGCTGGCGCGCCAGTAACGCCTCGCCGAACGCCTGAAACAGCGCGCGATTGATGGGATTGTGTTGCGGGTCATATTCCGCGTGCCATTGCACGCCGAGCGCAAATCCCGGCGCTTCGGCAATCCGGATCGCCTCGATCGTTCCGTCCTCAGCCACGCCCTCCACGACGACGCGTTCGCCGGGTTCGAGGATGCCCTGCCCGTGCAGCGAGTTCACGCGGATGGTCTCGCAGCAGAGCAACTGCGCGAACGCGCCGCCGGGCACCAGCGCAACATCATGGCGGTCGGCAAAAACGACCGCCGGGTCCGGATGGATTTCGCCGTTCTCCAGCCGCGGCATCCGGTGATTCATGCGGCCCGGAATTTCGCGGATTTCCGGATGCAGCGAGCCGCCGAACGCAACGTTCATTTCCTGCAAGCCGCGACAGATGCCGAACAGCGGCACGCCGCGTGCGACGCACGCCTGCGACAACGCCAGAGCCACGTCGTCCCGCGCATCGTCATAGGGCTCATGGCGTGGGTTCGCTTCGGTGCCGAACCTCGTCGGATGAACATTGGCGCGCGCGCCTGTGAGCACGATGCCATCGACCGCGTCCAGCAGCGCGCCGATGTCGGTAATGTCGGGCGCGCCGGCAAACATCAGCGGCAGCGCGCCGGCGACGTCCGCCACCGCACGAAGATTGCGCTCGCCGACCATTTGGGTCTGAAATCGGTTCTCAATGCGATGCGCATTGCCGATCACGCCGACCACCGGTCTCCTCATCGCGTGGCTCTCATCTTGACGACAACCGTATTGAATTAATCACGATGCAACGATCATGCCTCGCGGCGAGAGTCGGATCAACAAGTCACATCTTCATGGATGCCTGCATTGCTATTTCCGCGTAAATATCTCCCTGGCGTCGAGGCTCTCGGGCGCCGGCAGGCCGGCAGCCTTAACAGCAAGCGCCGCCGGATCGGCCGTCCCGTTCCACCACGGTAATTTCGCCTCGATACCTCGCGTCACCGGCTCTCCCAGCCAACCGCCGAAATCGACCGGCCACAGGCCGTTCGGCACAACTTCCACCGATATCGCGTGCAGGCGGTATCCCTCGCCGAGTTGAGCTTGCAGATCGTCGGGTTTGACGGCGCGCATGGTCTTGGGGTCGCTGATATCGCTGAACGTCGCCAAAACCGGAATCAGCGCGCCGGTGACCGGGACAACGCCGGTGATCCGGCCCATGTCCTTGAACGACACGTTTTGCCCGGCGGCGTTGTAGGCGCGGAGCGCGACGTAATTCATTCCGTCAAGCTCAACCGACGGATCCAGATGTGCCAGCAGCGCGATCAGGTTTTTGCCGCCGCCGAGATCGAGCAGCACGGCATCGCCCTTGGTGCGCGTCGATCCGCCTCGGCTGTAACCTCGGTCGGGTTGCACCGCCATCACGCCCGAGGCCGACTTCGCGCCGCCGGGAGTATCGACTTCGACCGACAAGCGATATTTATGCGCGGGACGGTTGATGCGAATCTGGTCGCCGGTCACCAGCGCCGCCAGCAACAGGATCGGGCCGACCCATTTGAAGTTCATTGAATCTCCGCCTCACACAGCTATCCGGCGATCGCGGGCATCCGTAGCGTACAGCGTTAGACCGGGCTGGCGCGGCGCCGTGTCGCTTGATCCCGGAACGGTTTGGCGAAACAGTGCCACGAATCGAAAGGAACGAGCGTGACCAATTCGGTAAAGGATCGGCATACGGCCCGCAACGATCTGGCCTGGGCGATTGCCGTCGGTGGCAGCGGCGCGATCGCGTTTGCCACCCTGCTGGCTTTCACCTGGTATTTCTCCGCGACGCTGTTCCTGATCTTCGGCGGAATTCTGTTCGGCGTTTTTCTCAATGCAGTGACCGATAGACTGGGCCATGTGATCGGCGGCGGGCATAGCCTGCGGCTGGTGCTGGTTTGTGTGATGCTGGCAGCGTTGCTGTCAGGCGTACTGGCGCTCGGCGGCGGCACCATCGCCCAACAAGCCACCGTTCTAAGCAACACGATCAAGTCGCAGATCGGCAATGTGAAGGGCTTTCTGGACCGGCGCGGGATCGACACTTCTTTTCTCGATCTTGGCGCCATTCCGGCGACGGCAGACCCGTCCACGACACCGTCGCACAATCTGCCCAGCGCAGGGGCGATTGCATCCGGTGGCGGCGCAATCGTCAGTCAGACCCTGAAGCTGATCTTGGGCACCGTCGGCGCCGTCGGAAATTTCTTCATCGTGCTGTTTCTTGGCGTAGCCTTCGCGGCGCAGCCGAGTGTTTACCGGCGCGGGTTGCTGCGGATGTTTCCGTCGCAGCACCGCGCGCGCGCCACCACGATCGTCGACGATATCGGCACCTTGTTGCAGCGCTGGCTACTGGCGCAGATGATCACCATGGCAGTGGTGTTCGCCGTGACCGCGATCGGCTTAGCTATTATCGGCATTCCCGGCGCATTCATTCTTGGCATTCAGGCGGGGCTGCTGGCATTCGTGCCGACGGTCGGCGCGCTGCTCGGCGGCCTCATCATCCTGCTCGCCAGTCTGGCGTCGGGATGGGTCGCAGTCGCCAGCGCCTTCGCATTGCTATTGGGCGTGCATGTGCTGGAGAGCTACATTCTGACGCCGCTGATTCAGCGCGAAGCCATCGCCATACCGCCCGCGACAATGTTCGGGATGCAGATCCTGCTCGGCACGGTGTTCGGGCTTTGGGGACTGGCGCTGGCGCTGCCGCTGATGGCGACCGTCAAGGTGGTGATCGATCATTTCCGCGCCGGCGAACCCGCCGAGCGCGCAACCGCCAACGCTTCAACGTAAGCTCAGCCCGCCGAGGTCAGCACCGTCTCGGTATGCTCGACTTCCGGGGGCGACGCGAAATACTGCCCCACCAATCCGCGCCACGCGGTGAAATCCTCCGAGCCGCGAAAATCGACGGTGTGATTTTCCAGCGTTTCCCATTTCGCCATCAGACGATAGCGCTGTGGCTTCTCGATCGACTTGTGCAATTCGAAACCCTTGCCGCCCTTCGCGCGCAGAAATAATGCGCGAGCCTTGGCGACGCCGGCCTCGAAGTCTTTTTCGGTGCCGGGCTTGACGTCGATCTGAGCGATTTCGGTGATCATCTGGTTACGGCCTTTCCCTGAACGGAAATGGCTGTATCGCAAAACCCAGGTCTGTAAAAGCCTAACCGAACAAAAGCGCGCAAGCCCCGACTGCCAAGGCGCAGGCGATGAACATCAGCATCGGCCACGGGCTTCGCGGCCGATCGTAACGGCCCTGCGCGCGGCGTTCGGCGATAAGCGCCGCCTCGTACTCGTCCGAGGTGGAGAACATGCAGGCGAACCCGCCCCGCGTAGCCGTCACAGCGGTTTCCAGCGAAACCAGAGCAGCGTTCGAACCACGGGTACGGGCGGTCGTCATGCCCGATATATTGCTCCGCGAATGGTAAACGGACGATTAGCGGGGCGCCTCTGCTCAGGCGTGTTTGACCACCTTGCGCCACGGCCTGATCTTCGGCGTTGACCGTTGTGTAATGCGTTCCGGCGGTGGCTCGATCTCGGGCGCGGCTTCGACGCGATTGCGGCCGTTGCGCTTGGCCTGATACAGCGCGCCATCGGCCGCGGCGAGCAAAATATCCAGTTCGGTCCCGGCCTGACCGCCGGCCACGCCGATGCTGACGGTGGTAGCGACCGGTTCGCCGTCGACCGCGATCCCCGCTGTCGCGAAAGCCTCGCGCACACGTTCGGCTGCCAGCGAGGCTTCTTCGAGCGAACAGGGCAGCAAGGCCGCGAACTCCTCGCCGCCGACACGTCCGGAGAGGTCGCTCATCCGCAGCGTGTTGACGACCACGGCCGCAAATTTTTTCAAGATTTCGTCACCGGCGGGATGACCGAAGCGATCGTTGACGGACTTGAAGTGATCGATATCGAAAACGAGCACCGTCGCCGGCCGACCTGCTTTCGCCTCGCGTTCGATCAGGCGCGTGGTCGCTTCTGCAAAACCGCGGCGATTGAACATGCCGGTCAGCGGATCGACCGAAGCGGCCGTCTTGTGCGCCTTGATGGTGCGGTCCGACACGATCATGAAAATGATGAAGACCGTGCCGACCGAATAAAGCGCAAGCTCCATGGCGAAGGCAGTGACCCAGATGCTGCTGGTGAATCCGTCATCATGCGGGACCACGAGATCGCCGATCAGGATCGGCAGCATCAGCACGAAGCCGTGCATGACAGGCACCACGCTGGTCGGCCAAAGTTTTTTCAGTTCCTTGCGGCGTTCCGAGCCGAGTTCTGTGGCGGTGAGCGTTGCATAGGCGGCGACGATCGCCGCGCCGATCGTAATGCGCATGGCATGGGCATCCGCCGGCAAAATCGTCGACGCGGCAGCCCATGCGGCCGCTCCCAGAAACAGCCCGGGCCAATGCGGCTTACGGCCGTGGAATATCCGCGCGGCGTTCCACACGAGGCCGCAGGCCACCATGCCCACGGCGTCAAGCACCAGCGAAAAGCCGCCGAGCAAAGCGCTGGTCAGCGTCCACAGCGCAACCGACGTTGCGCCAAGCATATAGGCGAGACCCCACCACTTCGGCGCGCGGATATCGTCGCGCCATCCGAAATACAGCAGCATCCCGCCCAGCAATCCTGCGATCAGTGCGGCGACGAGATAGAGCGTGGAGGTATCGAGCGAAATAATCATAGCGCACCGTTCTCAGGATTTCCTGATGTGATGAAGGAGCCGTCCTGGCCACAGAAATACACGTGCCGGGTTGGAAATCCGTGTGCGCGCGCGTGCAAGTTTTCGGGAAAAACTGCATCAACTCGTCGGCAATCCGTCAACGAAAAGGGCGCCCGTAAGGCGCCCTTTGAAGTTTCAGATTCGCCGCATTCGCGGCAGATTTTAGCGAAGCGATTAGCGCTTCGAGAACTGGAACGATTTGCGCGCTTTGGCGCGGCCGTACTTCTTGCGCTCGACCACACGCGAGTTGCGCGTGAGGAAGCCGCCCTTTTTCAAAATGTTTCGGAGATCCGGTTCAAAGAACGTCAGCGCCTTGGAGATGCCGTGACGAACCGCACCCGCCTGCCCCGACAGACCTCCACCGGCGACGGTGCAAACCACGTCGTACTGACCCGCACGGGCGGCGGCGACCAGCGGCTGCTGAATCATCATGCGCAGCACGGGCCGTGCGAAATAGACTTCGACTTCGCGGGTGTTGACGGTGACCTTGCCGGCGCCCGGCTTGATCCAGACACGGGCGACCGCGTCCTTGCGCTTGCCGGTGGCATAGGCACGGCCTTGCTTGTCGACCTTCTTGACGTATTGCGGCGCTTCCGGCGCGGCCGTCTTCAAGGAGGACAGCTGATCGAGGGACTGCATGGTATCGGACATCTTATGCGGCCCTCATGTTCTTGCGGTTCATTGCTGCGATATCGAGAGTCTCAGGCTGCTGGGCTTCGTGCGGATGCTCGGCGCCGCCATAGACGCGCAGATTGCCCATCTGAACGCGGCCAAGCGGCCCGCGCGGAATCATGCGCTCGATGGCTTTCTCGACAACGCGCTCCGGAAAGCGGCCCTCGAGGATCGACTTCGCGGTGCGTTCCTTGATGCCGCCGATGAAGCCGGTGTGATTGTAATAGACCTTGTTGTCGCGCTTGCGACCGGTCAGCACCACCTGCGCGGCGTTGACGATGACGACATGGTCGCCGCAATCGACGTGAGGCGTATAGGTCGGGAGGTGCTTGCCGCGCAACCGCATCGCGACAAGTGATAGCGAGGCGACCGACCACCAGACCTTTGGCGTCGATCAACACCCACTTCTTCGTCACCTCGGCGGGCTTTGCCGAAAACGTTTTCATGAGAAATTTCCGTGAAAAGGAGGTTAGCGCGGAAGGCGCTGAACTGAGCCGGGTTTTTAGATAAGCAGACCGTCTACGTCAACGCGAAAAGCGATAAAATAATACAGCTATATCAATATCTTACAAATACGGTGCTATATTACCTGATAAATCATCCTGTATTCGGAATGGAGTAAGTCGAGGTCACATGCGCGATCGGATCGGGCGATGTCCCTGACAAAAGAACGACTTCACCGACCGCCAGCCGCTTGCCCAGCTTCAACAGCTTCGCCGCTGCCAGCACATCCTGTCCGGGCTGGCCCTTGCGCAGGAAATTGATGTTGAGATTGGTCGTCACCGCCAGCCCGACCGGGCCGATCGCAGACAGGAGCACCACGTACATGGCGAAATCCGCCAGCGCCATCAGCGTCGGCCCCGACACCGTTCCGCCGGGGCGCAGCATCTGTTCGCTGTAGCGCTGACGCAGCAGGCAGGAGGCGCCGTCGGCGCTTTCGATTGCGATATCGCCCAAGCCGAACGCCTGCGGGAATTCAGCATGCAGGAATTGCTCAAGTTCACTCACGCTCATTTTCGCAATGGTCATACCGCCCTGCTCTCGCCTGTCGGCGTCTGTTACATTAAGATGATCGTCATGCCCAGCAATTGGATGTTGCCATGAATCAATCCGCGCGTGCCGTGACTTCAGCGGCGTCAGCGCTATTGCGCGAGAGCGTTGGAAACATCGCGGTGCTGACGCTTAATCGTCCGGCCGCGCGCAACGCTCTGTCGGAAAGCCTGATTGCCGAGCTGCATGCGGCGCTTGACGAGATTCATCACGATGCCAGCGTGCGCGCTGTGGTGATCGCCGCGCATGGCCCGGCGTTCTCAGCGGGACATGACATGAAGGAATTGACCGCGCGGCGCGCCGATGCCGATCGCGGGCGCGCCTATTTCGAACAGATGATGACAGCCTGCAGCGCGATGATGCAGGCGATCGTGCAACTGCCGAAGCCGGTTGTTGCCGCCGTGCAGGGCGTCGCCACAGCCGCGGGATGTCAGCTGGTGGCGACGTGCGATCTCGCGGTGGCGTCGGAAGCTGCGACATTCGCCACGCCCGGCGTCGATATCGGGCTGTTCTGCTCGACGCCGATGGTGGCGCTGTCGCGCAACGTGCCGCGCAAACAGGCGATGGAGATGCTGCTGACGGGCGAGCCGATTTCGGCCGCGACCGCGCGCGACATCGGCCTCGTCAATCGCGTAGTCGCCGCGGGAAAGGAACGCGAGGCGGCCATTGCGCTCGCGCAGAAGGTCGCCAGCAAGTCGGCCTACACGGTCAAGATCGGCAAGGCCGCCTTCTATCGCCAGGCGGAAATGAGCCTCGCCGATGCCTATCGCTACACCGCGCAAGTGATGACGGAAAACATGATGGCGCGCGACGCTGAAGAAGGCATCGGCGCGTTCATTGAGAAGCGCGAACCGAAGTGGCAGGACAAGTGAGTAAGCCTGCTGCGGAGTTCAATATTGAGGTAGCGACGGGCTTTCTGAACACGATGTTCGCGCCTTGGGTTCTCGATCTCGGCCTCCGCATCGAGAGCGTCGAAACAGACCCGCCGCCCGGCCATGCTGCGGACTGGAAGCCCGGCGTGATCGTGCGCATGGCTTTTTCGGAACGGCTTTGTCGCGTGGGCGGAATTGTCTGCGGTCAGGCCATGATGGCGCTGGCCGATACCGCCATGGCGCTCGCCATTGGTGCGGCGGCAAAGGAATTCCGGCCGATTGCAACAGTCGACCAAACCACCCATTTTCTCAAAGCGGTGGCTGGGTCCGACGTGCTTGCGGATGCCCGCGTCGTCAGGCTCGGCCGCACCATGAGCTTCGGCCGCGTCGATCTCACGAGCGCGAACGATAGCAAGCCGGTTGCAATGGTGTCGTGCGCTTTCGCGATGCTTTGATCCGGAACGGCCTGCCGAAAGTTTGAAATGAACCACGACGCCTACGACGACAGCTACATCCGCGAAATCCTCAACGGCGTGAAGACCATCGCGATGGTCGGCGCGTCGCCTGTCAACGTGCGGCCGAGTTATTTCGCCTTCAAATATCTGGCGCAGCGCGGCTACGACATGATCCCGGTCAATCCCGGCCAGCTCGGCAAAAACCTGATGGGCAAACCATTCGTTGCCTCATTGCGCGACATTGGCCACCCCATCGACATGGTCGATATTTTTCGCAACTCGAGCCACATCATGCCGGTGGTAGAAGAAGCGCTGACGCTAGCGACGCTGCCAAAAATCATCTGGATGCAGCTTGGCGCGCGCGACGATGCAGCCGCCGCGAAAGCCGAAGCCGCCGGCATTAAGGTGGTGATGAACCGCTGCCCGAAGATCGAATACGGGCGGCTGTCATCTGAAATTTCGTGGATGGGCGTCAACTCGCGCACGCTCAGTTCAAAACGTGCGCCGGTACCGACCCAGGGCATGCGGCTGTCGCTGAACCGCATGAGCGTCGGCGGCGGTGAGACGAGCGCATCCGATCGCGCCATGAAGAACAAAAACGATCTCGCTTGACGCAACTGCGAAACGATTTGTTTCGAAACGCGGCGTTTCGAAGCACGGTCATTCCGAACCACGCTGGAATGGCCGGGACGCCTTGACGGCTCACGCGCCTGCCGCGATGGTTCGCCAACGCTGAGAAAGGATCAACAATGACCAATCGCCTTCCGGGTTTCGCCACCCTCGCCGTCCACGCCGGTGCGCAGCCCGATCCCACCACCGGCGCCCGGGTGACGCCGATCTATCAGACCACGTCGTTCGTCTTCAACGACGCCGATCACGCCGCGTCATTGTTCGGGCTGCAGGCGTTCGGCAACATCTACACCCGGATCGGAAATCCGACCCAGGCCGTGCTGGAAGAGCGCGTTGCGGCGCTTGAGGGCGGCACCGCGGCGGTTGCGGTCGCCTCCGGTCACGCGGCGCAAGTGGTGGTGATGCAGCAATTGCTCAAGCCCGGCGACGAATTCATCGCCGCGCGCAAATTGTACGGCGGCTCGATCAACCAGTTCACCCACGCCTTCAAGAGTTTTGGCTGGAACGTGATGTGGGCAGACCCCGACGATATCGGCAGCTTCGAGCGCGCGGTGACGCCGCACACCAAGGCCATCTTCATCGAGTTGATCGCCAACCCCGCGGGCTCCATCACCGATATCGCGGCGATTTCCGCGGTCGCGCGAAAAGCCGGCGTGCCGCTGATCGTCGACAACACGCTGGCGACGCCCTATCTGATCCGGCCGATCGATCACGGCGCGGACATCGTCGTGCATTCGCTGACGAAATTCCTTGGCGGCCACGGCAATTCGATCGGCGGCATCATCGTCGACGCCGGCACCTTCGATTGGTCGAAAGGCAATAAATACCCGATGCTGAGCGAGCCGCGGCCCGAATATCACGGCATCAAAATTCAGGAGACGTTCGGCAATTTCGCATTCGCCATCGCCTGCCGGGTGCTGGGTCTGCGCGATCTCGGGCCTGCCATCTCGCCATTCAACGCCTTCATGATCCTCACCGGCATCGAAACGCTGCCGCTGCGGATGCAGAAGCATTGCGAGAATGCCTTGGCGATCGCGGAGTTTCTCTCGAAACATCCGAAGGTGTCGGCGGTGAATTATGCTGGTTTGGCGAGCGACAAATACAACGCGCTGGCAAAGAAATATGCGCCAAAAGGCGCGGGTGCGGTGTTCACCTTCAGCCTGAAAGACGGCTACGAGGCCGGCGTCAATCTGGTGTCGAACCTGAAACTATTCTCGCACCTCGCCAATGTCGGCGACACCCGCTCGCTGGTGATCCACCCGGCTTCGACGACGCACAGCCAACTCGATGATGCCGCAAAAACAAAGTCGGGCGCGGGGCCGGACGTTGTCAGACTCTCGATCGGGATCGAAGACAAGGAAGACCTGATCGCAGATCTGGAGCAGGCGTTGGCGAGTTAACGTCGCCAAACCGCCAGCTGTCATCGCCCGGCTTGACCGGGCGACCCAGTACACCAAGCTTACTCCGCTTAAGCACTAACGCTCTGCAATACCGGGTCACCCGCATTCGCGGGTGATGATGTTTGTGTGTTGTGGCGCGCGCCGGCGCTTACCCCTTCACCGCGCGCATCGCGGCCTTATCGTCGCGTGCCAGCCGGCTACTGCGCTGGACTATCGAATAGGTTGCCAGCGCAAACACGATCACCAGAATCTGTGCCGACAGCGCTTCCAGCGTCGGGTTCAACCCGATCGTCCCCAGCCACGTCGCGCTCTTGAGCTCCGTGAACGGCAGCATCGACTGCTCCTGGAATTCCTGCACGGCTTCGCCGATGAACTTGATTGCCATCGCAAACAGGAACGCCGAGGTGATGATGAACAGCGGCCGCAACGGAAGCTTCCGCGCGATCAAGTTGATGAAATAGAATAACACGCCCAAGCCTAGCGTCGCCGCACCGAGGCCCGCGAACAGCCCGACGCTCCAGCCACCCTCCGCACCGGCGAGCGCGTTGATGAACAGCACGGTTTCCGCGCCTTCGCGAAACACGGCCAAAAATGCCAGCGCGCCCACCGCCCACACGGTGTCCTGCGCCAGCGCGTTGTCCGCCTTGTGCGCGAGGTAATCCTGCCAGCCGCGCGGATCCTGCTTCACCATCAGCCAGCCACTGACGTACAGCATCAGCGCCGCGGCAATCAGGATGATGATGCCTTCCATGATGTCGCTGTGCTTACCGGAATTTAGCATCGCGAACAGCCATGCAGCCACGATGCTGGCTGCGACCGCGGCGAGTGCGCCGGCGTACAGCGCGTTGATACGGTGACCGGCCCCGGCCTTGGTCAGATAGCCAGCAAGCGCGGCAATCACGAGCATGGCCTCCAGCCCCTCACGAAGCAGAATGACGGCGGCTTGAATGAAGGCAGAAGACATCGCACGATCTCTCATGAAGATGCCCGCTATATCGCGCGGTAAACCGGTTTACGGAAGCGCGCAATCTTAGAATCGTTCAAGTCGGCCGGTTCTGTGCGACCGAAAGACCCAATTTTCCATGTCCGGATGTGACCCGGCGGATCATCAGGCGTTCCACCTGCAGGACCGCAAGCGTCAGCACTGCAATCGCCGTGGCCTGGTGCGTCAGCGCCAGCAGAATCGGAACCTGATGAAGCAAGGTGAGAATGCCAAGCACGGCCTGCATGATCATCGCGGCCGCCAGCCACAGCGCGCCGTTGATCACAGCGTCCGCCGCTTTCGCGCGCACCGCATCGGCGGCATGCAGCAGCGCCCCCGCCAGCAACGTGTAGGCGACCATGCGATGTTCGAATTGCACGGTCAGTGTGTTGTCGTACAGGTTGCGCCACCACGGCGCTTCAAAAAACAGCCGCGCGGCGGACGGAATAAAGCCTCCGTCAATGTCCGGCCAGGTGTTGTACACCAGCCCTGCCCGCAAGCCGGCGACGAGAGCGCCGAGATAAAGCTGCACGAATGTCAGAACCAGCAGCACAGCACTGGTGATCCTGAGCCGCGCCGATGCGGCAAACATCGGCCGATCGACCAACCGCCGCAACGTCCAGACGATGGCTGCGAAAATCACCAGCGCCAGCACGAGATGGGTCCCAAGACGAACTTGCGAAACCTCGACGCGTTGCGACAGGCCCGACGCAACCATCCACCAGCCGACCGCACCCTGCAACGCGCCGAGACCGAAGATGAACCAGAGCCGGCGCTTCAAATCCGTAGCCAGCGCCCCGCGCCATATGAACCAGACGAACGGCAGCAGGTAGGCTATGCCAATGAACCGGCCGAGAAAGCGGTGGCTCCACTCCCACCAGAAGATGGTCTTGAACTCCGCCAGAGTCATGCCGGCGTTGAGCTCGCGGTATTGCGGGATCGTCTTGTAGCCGTCGAAGGCCTGCGCCCACTGCTCCTGCGTGAGAGGCGGCAACGCCCCGGCGACCGGCTTCCACTCGACGATCGACAGTCCAGACTCGGTGAGACGCGTCGCGCCGCCAACCAGCACCATGATGACGATCAGCGCGGCAATGATGCGCAGCCACAATTGCACGGCGCGGGTGCGAGAATCCTGTTGTGAAGAAATCATCAGCTGTCGCTTGAAGGAATTTGCGCGCACCTTATAGTCGCGGCGTTCACGCGCGCAAGGCGCGCTCCCACAGGTAGCCGCACATTTCCGTCATGACGATCCGCACGCGCAAATTTATCGGAACCATCGCCCTGCTGCTGCTGGTGGTGGTGTGGTCGCTGCTTGGCATGACGGTGGCGCAGACGCCGTGGCTCGCGGCTTCCGGATTGCTGCAGGCGATCTTCTATGTCGTCGCCGGCATCGGCTGGGTTTTGCCGGCCATGCCGATCATCAGCTGGATGGCGCGGCCGGACGTCTAGATTTAGCTTCCGGGCGCGCTGTCATCAAGCATGAGGCCGGAGAGCATCACGCGCATCACGCGCAGCGAATTTTGCCTTCCGTCCCATGCGATGCGCGGCAGCTCGTGCAAATTCGATTGTCCGCTACGCTTCACTACGCCCGGCAGCGCCGAGACCGCGCTTGTGAAACCGGCCTCGGCGGCCATCGCGACGTGCTTGCGGTCATAGGTTCCGCGATCCCCGAACGGATAGGCAAAATGTTTGATGTCGCGGTGAAGCGCGGCATGGGTCACCATGCGCCCCATCACAATCTCCTTTTGCGCATCGGAATTTTTCAAGCCAGCGAGGACGGGATAGTTCACCGTCGCGTTTCCAATCGTCACCAGGGGATCAGCGGCGAGCTTCAGCAAATCTTCCCAGCTCAACGATAAATCGCGCGACAACGCGGCGAGATCGACGGAATAGCGCGTACAGAGATCGTTGATCGCAGCCGACAAGTCGGGCGGCGACAGCGTGCGCAGCCAGTTGTCGAGAAAATCGTAGAGCTCGTATTTCTCGGAAATCCCCGCCACACGAAACCGGCGTTCACTGCGGTCGATGACGAGCGCGATCTGATCGTTGCGCCCGATCACCGCTTCCAGCGCGAGCCACCATGCTTCTCCCAAGCCATCGGGAAACGCCGTCGGGACGTAGACGGTGAAAGGCACCGCGTGCCGCGACAACACCGGATAGGCTGACGTCATCAAATCCTTGGTGCCGCCGTCGAACGTCAAACACACGAAGCGGCGCTTCGAGGAGCGCTCGGCGGCGCGGCTGCAAGCTTCGTCCATCGAGACGATATCGAATTTCCAGCGTTTCAATGCGCGGATGACGCGGTTGAGAAACTGGGGCGTTATTTCGTGAGATTTCCGCGGCTGGAACTTTACCGTGCGAGGTGGCCGCACCCGCTCAAACCTGAGAATAACGCCCGCGCCACCCCGACGGCGGGCCATCAGCCGCGCAAAACCGCTGAAATACGCCAACCGCAACTTTGCGCCCGTCAACAATCGGTCCGCGGATGACACCGGCCGTCCCCTAAGTGCTGCTATTGCGCCCTGTCGCAGCCGCCATAGTCATTACTCTTTGTTGACATTTCTTTGCAAAGGTCGGCCGAAACCGAAAAATGTAAATAAATTCTGCAAGCAGGTTCGCGATGACCATGGCCGCCGTGATCGATCCGCCCGCGGCGCCCGCGCAAGCGCCATCAGGCGCACGAACCATCGCCCGCGTGGAAATCATTCATGACATGCGAGAGGCCGAGCAGGTCTGGCGCAGCCTGGAATATCCCGAACAGCTCTCCACGCCCTATCAGCGCTTTGATTTTCAGTCCGCCTGGCAGCGGCATATCGGTTCGCGTGAAAACCTGCGTCCGTTCATCGTCATCGCCTATGATTCCGCTGATCGGCCGCTGATGCTGCTGCCGCTTGTCGTCAAACAACAGAACGGCGTCAAGACAGCCACCTATCTCGGCGGCAAGCACGTCACGTTCAACATGCCGCTGTGGCGGCACGACTTTGCGGCCAATGCCAGCAAGGCTGATCTCGATTTTCTGGTCGACAGCATCAGGCGTACCGATGAGGTCGATGTCCTCGCCTTGACGCGCCAGCCACAACGCTGGATGGACCTATCCAACCCGATGTCATTGCTGCCTAGCCAGACGTCGACCAACGACTGTCCGCTGCTCACCATGATTCCCGGCGCTCCGGCTGCCGATCTCATCAGCAATTCGTTCCGCCGCCGGTTGAAGGGCAAGGAACGCAAGCTGCAGGCGTTGCCCGGCTACCGGTACTTTCTCGCAGCGACCGAAGCCGAAATCAAACGCACGCTCGACGCTTTTTTCACCATCAAGCCGCAGCGCATGGCGGAGCAGAAGCTTCCGAACGTGTTCGCCGATCCCGGCGTCGAAGATTTCATTCGCGCGACCTGCATGGCTTCCCTTCCCGCGGGAGGCCATGCCATCGAAATCCACGCGATCGAGTGTGACGATGAAGTGATCGCGATCTTCGCCGGTGTCGCCGATGGCAACCGGTTCTCGATGATGTTCAACACCTACACGCTTATCGGGCAATTCAAAATACAGCCCCGGGCTGATCCTGATGCGAGAGATCATCGATCGCTATGCCGGGCTTGGATATAGATCATTCGATCTCGGAATCGGATCAGACGATTACAAACGGCTGTTCTGCAAAAGCGATGAAGCGATATTCGACAGCTTCATCCCGCTCACGTTCCGAGGCAAGTTTGCTGCTCTCGGCATGGCATCGATTGCGCATGGCAAGCGCGTGGTGAAACAGAATCCCGCGCTTATGCATATGGCGCAGATCGTCCGAAACGCCCTTCAGCACTAATTCGCGTTCAAATCCCGCTCACGTGGCGGCCTTGTCAGGCCGCCACGGTCACGCGCGGAGCAACATCTACGGGTTGCGCCGGGTTGTTCAGCATCGTCACGGCGGCGAAACCCACCGCCTTGAGCTGGCCGTACATCAGCCTGCGGGCTTCCCTGGTCATCGAGGCGTCGGGCACCACGATGGCGCGCGCTTTCGTAGCCAGTAGGTCGGACGGCAAATCGGAAGCTTTGCCCGCATCGAGCAGAACATGATCGTACACCTTGAGCAACGCATCGATGGCGAGCGCAATCCTCGGCGACTGCAAGGTGGCGCGGTCGGCGCCCGCACGTCCGGCACTGATCAGGTGAACCTGCGACATCCGGTCCCGCGTAATGACCTGCGCAAAGGACGCATCGCCAAGCATCAGGTCCACCAAACCCGGAGCGTTGGGATCCGATGACGCTACTGCCATCGCCGTTGACGACGTCGACAGGCCGAGAACAACGACCTTGGCCTCGCGCGCCAGCAACCGGGCCAGCGTGAGCGCCGTCAACGTAATGGTCTCATCCTGAGCAGTTCCGAGGATCGTGACTTTACGCCCATCCTCACCCGCACCGCGCAGTTCGCGGACGATTTGCTCCATTTCGGTCGGCTCACGCGCGACGGTCCGGTCAAATTCAGGCATGAGCGGCGGCGAAGCCTCAAGCATCAGCATCTGCGGTGAAGGTTCTGCGGAACGAAATGGCGCGGACGGAGCCGGCGTCGTCATGCGCAGCAATTCACCGGTCACGACACAGCCGGCGCAGAGCAGCAGCGTCGCCAGCGTCGAGATCAGCACGATCGGCAGCTTCTTCGGATAGGCCGGCGTGTTGGAGACGATCGCGCGCGAAATGATCCGGCCATCCGCGGGTGCGGCATAGATGTTCTCCCGCGCAGCAGCTTCGCGATATTTGGCCAAATAGGATTCCAGCAGGTCGCGCTGTGCCTTGGATTCACGCTCCAGTGCGCGAAGTTGCACGTCCTGACCGTTGGTCGAGGTCGCCTGCTTCTTCAACTGCTCCAGGCTCGCACTCAAACCTTCGACCCTGCCATTGGCGATGCGCGCATCGTTCTCGAGCGAACGCGAGACCTTGCCCGCTTCGTCGCGGATCTGGCGGTCGAGATCGGAAAGCTGCGCTTTCAATTCCTTGATGCGCGGATGCGCATCCAGCAGTGTCGACGATTGCTCGGCGAGCTGGCCGCGCAGCGTGACGCGCTGCTCGGACAAGCGGCGGATCAGTTCCGAGTTGACGACCTCGGTGGCTTCAATAGGTTTGCCCGATTGCAGCATTTCCTTGATCAGGCGAGACTTCGACTCCGCATCGGATTTCAAGGCGCGTGCGTTGTTCAGCTGCGTATTGAGCTCGCCCATCTGCTGGTTCGAGAGTGTGGTGTTGTTAGTGC
The DNA here is from genome assembly GCA_963723625.1 of uncultured Alphaproteobacteria bacterium. Taxonomy (GTDB): domain Bacteria; phylum Pseudomonadota; class Alphaproteobacteria; order Rhizobiales; family Xanthobacteraceae; genus Bradyrhizobium. The sequence continues at coordinate 1,279,517 of CAVRRK010000005.1, read as the reverse complement.
CGACGAACAGGCTGGACTTCGAACGAAAATCCTCGGTGCGCTGCTCAGCATCCGCCACTTTCTTGCGCAGATTGTCGATCTCTCCCGAGAGCCACTGTCCCGCCGATTTAGCCTGCTCCTGCCGCGCATTTTGTTGGAGGACCAGATAGCCTTCGGCAATCGAGTTGGCGACTTGCGTGGCCAATTCGGCATCACGCGACTGGAATTCGATCACGATGACGCGTGATTTGTCGACCGAATACGCGGTGAGACGATCGAAATAAGCGTCGAGCACACGTTCTTCCGGCGTCAGCGAGAATGGATCGCGGCCGATGCCAATCAGCGCCAGCAGCGATTTCAAAGGCGTCAGGCCCTGCAGTACAGGATCGAATTCCGGCCGCTCCGCCAATTTGTTTTTCTTGATGATGTCGCGTGCCAGATCGCGGGACAGCAGCAACTGAACCTGGCTGGCTACAGCCTCTGGATCGAGCGTCGTGCGTTCATCAGTGCGCTCGCCATTCGGCCGCAGAAAAACGTTCTCCCGCCCGTCGATCAGGATGCGCGCTTCGGCCTTGTAGCGCGGCGAAACAAGATTGACGGCGGTCATGGAGAGCACGAATACAATCGCGGTCGGAACGATGATCCAGGCCTTCTTGCGGCGAAGCGCATCGCCGAAGGCACGAAGGTCCGGACCGCCATACACGGGCGCGGCCGCGGCAAAATTCCGTGACGCGGATTTTGAAAATGTCGGCGCGGGCTTTGAATTGATCCTCTCGGCAGGCGCGTTGCCCTTGCCTGCACGCCAAAATGCCAAACGCATTGCAAACTCCCACGCTTACGAACAGCCGATCACTACGGCCATTACACTCGATTAAGGTTGCTGCTGGGTTAATTTAATCGTGCAGTTGTGACTGCAATGCTTAGGTTTTGTTAACCATGAAAGTCCTAAATCGGATTCCATACCGGCATGGATGTCCGATGCACGCTCCTCGCGCCATCATTGTTTATCTGCTCAGTGCGCTCACTTTGTCGGGCTGCATGGGGCGCTCTGCGCCGGTCGCCGGGATGGCTACGCAGGGCCAGTTGGATGACCTCGCCTACGGCCAACCATCCGAAGTTGTCGCGCAGGCCGCCACACCACGCGCGCGCGGCCTGCTTATCCCCCCAGCTATCGCGGCGAATATGGAAGGCACACCCACCGTCATCCGCGCCAGTTTCGCGGGGCCTCGGCCCGCGCTTGTAACGCCGGCCGTGGTGTATGCCGAAGCGCCTATCGCCGTCGCCTACGACAAAGCTTACAGGCTCGATGCCGGCGACAGACTGCGCATCGTGGTCTACGGCCAGGAAGGCCTCACCAATTCCTATGCCATTGGCGCCGGCGGCTCGATTACGATGCCACTGATCGGCTCGATGCCGGCACGCGGACGAACGACCTCCAGCCTGGCGTCGGAGATCACCGCCAAACTCCGCAACGGTTTTATCCGCGACCCATCCGTCGCCGTCGAGATCGAGGCCTACCGTCCGTTCTTCATCCTCGGTGAGGTCGCCGCCCCTGGTCAGTATCCCTACGTGCCGAACCTGAGTGTCGAAAGCGCGGTCGCCATCGCGGGTGGTTTCTCGGCACGCGCCCGGCGCGACAGCGTAACCCTTACGCACGCCGATGCCTCCGGACCGGTTCGCACCGTCGTGCCGCTGGGAACGCCGCTCAGCCCCGGCGATACCGTTCTCGTCAGCGAACGCTGGTTCTGATCATGGCTGGCGAAGAGGAACGGCCGCTGCGGATTCTCCATGCAGTGCGCGCACCGGTCGGCGGAATTATTCGCCACATCCTGGATTTGGCAAACGGCCAGGCCAACCGCGGCCATCATGTCGGCATCATTGCCGACAGTCTTACGGGCGGCGAGCGCGCAGACACCGCACTGGCGGAAATCGCGCCACGAATGAAGCTCGGCGTTCACCGCCTTCCGATCCACCGCGACCCGCATCCGGCCGACGTCATGGTGTGGGCGCGAATGGGTCTGCTGGTCCGCCGCCTGAAGCCCGATGTTCTGCACGGGCATGGCGCCAAGGCCGGCGCCTTTGTGCGATTGAAGGCGCATTCGAAGAAGACCATCCGGGTTTATACGCCGCATGGCGGTTCGCTGCATTTCCCGATCGATACCGCGAAGGGCGCTTTTTATAGCCGGCTCGAACGCGCGCTGATGAACCGCACCGATCTGTTCTTGTTCGAAAGTGAATTTGCGCGCAACGCCTATCAAAGGATGATCGGCGTGCCGAAGGGGCTGGTGCGCTGCGTATTCAATGGCGTGACCGCAGGCGAATTCGATCCGATTGTCGTCAGCGACGACGCAACCGACGTGGCTTATGTCGGCGAGTTCAGGCACATCAAAGGCGCCGATCTTCTGGTCGACGCGGTGGCACGCCTGCGCGCCGACGGCAGGCCCGTTACCCTTACTCTCGGCGGCGATGGCGAAGAGCTCGGCGCGCTCAAAGCGCAGATCCAGAGACTGGGCCTGACCGACGCCGTGCGCTTCATCGGCCACGTCAAGGCCCGCTACGGGTTTTCCAAGGGCCGTCTCCTCGTCGTGCCATCCCGCGGCGACTCCATGCCCTATGTCGTGATCGAGGCTGCCGCCGCCGGCATTCCCATGGTGGCCGCTGATGTCGGCGGCATCCCCGAAATTTTCGGGCCGCATAGCGACGCGCTGTTCGCTCCCAATATGATCGGTGCGATGGCGGATGCGATCGAAACCGCAATCGATGAACCCGCTGCGGCGCTGGAACGCGCGCGCACGATGCGCGAGCGCATCTTTCAGCATTTCTCCCAGAAGGCGATGGTCGAAGGCGTGATGGCGGGTTACCGCGACGCATTTGCCAATCGTTAACCGTTCTTTACCCGTAACCAAATCTTCCGATTTGTCCGTTAAGCCGTGACGAGGCATTTCCGCCTTGGCGCGCGCATATATATGCGAGCGCGATAACGGACCTGAACGACGTGGAACCCATCAACGCACGCTCCATGATAGCGGCCGCCGCGGCGACGGCGGCAGTGGCCACGCCCGAACGGCCCGCAACCGAACGCCGCCGACGTTTATCTCCCGCTGCACTCGCGGTGACCAATCAGAAAGTGCGCGCAGCCTACTCGCCAATCGTGATTGCCGGCGTCACGCGCATCGTCGATTTTGTGATGTTGAGCCTGACCGGTGTTGCGCTCTACCTCGGCTATGTAGCGCGCAACAACGGCTTCAGTTGGGAATACGTCGGAGCCATCGTTGGCATGACAGCCACAGCGGTGGCCTGCTTCCAGGCCTCCGACATCTATCAGGTCCAGATATTCCGTGGCCAGCTCCGGCAAATGACCCGGATGATCTCGTCCTGGGCCTTTGTGTTTTTGCTGTTCATTGGTGCGTCGTTCTTCGCAAAGCTCGGCAACGAGGTCTCGCGGCTCTGGCTCTCAGCGTTCTTCCTGGTTGGATCGGGCCTTCTGATCGCCGAGCGCATGATGCTGCGCAGCCTGGTTCGCCGCTGGGCCCGTCAGGGGCGGCTCGATCGCCGGACGATCGTAGTCGGTTCCGACGAGACCGGCGAAAAGTTGATCGAGGCGCTCAACAATCAGGAAGATTCCGATCTCGATATCCTCGGCGTGTTCGACGACCGTAACGACACGCGCGCGCAAGACACCTGCGCCGGCGCTCAGAAGCTCGGCAAAGTCGATGACATCGTCGAGTTCGCGCGGCGCACGCGCGTCGATCTCGTGCTGTTCGCGCTGCCGATTTCGGCGGAGACGCGAATTCTCGAAATGCTGAAGAAGCTTTGGGTGCTTCCGGTCGACATACGGCTGTCCGCGCATACCAACAAGCTGCGCTTCCGCCCCCGCTCCTATTCCTATCTCGGCAAGGTCCCGACGCTCAACGTTTTCGAGGCGCCGATCACCGACTGGGATCTGGTGATGAAATGGCTGTTCGACCGAGTTGCCGCCGCACTCATTCTGGTACTGGTCGCGCCGGTCATGGCGCTGGTCGCGCTCGCCATCAAGCTGGACAGCCCCGGCCCCGTGCTGTTTCGCCAGAAGCGCTTTGGATTCAACAACGAGCGCATCGACGTGTTCAAGTTCCGCTCGCTCTATCACGATCAGGCCGATCCGCTGGCCACCAAGGTCGTCACCAAGAACGATAGCCGCGTCACCCGCGTCGGCCGCTTTATTCGCAAGAGCAGCCTTGACGAACTTCCGCAGCTTTTCAACGTGCTATTCAAGGGCAATCTGTCGCTGGTCGGTCCGCGGCCGCATGCGGTGCAAGGTAAATTGCAGAGCCGGCTGTTCGACGAAGCCGTCGACGGCTATTTCGCGCGTCACCGCGTCAAGCCGGGCATTACCGGGTGGGCGCAGATCAATGGCTGGCGCGGCGAAGTCGACAGCGAAGAGAAGATTCAGAAGCGCGTCGAATTCGATTTGTACTACATCGAAAACTGGTCGGTGGTTTTCGATCTCTATATTCTTCTCAAGACGCCGCTGGCGTTGCTCAAGTCCGAGAACGCTTACTGATATCGATCCATTTGGATCGCATCGGGGCGATTGAATACGCGTTGGTTGTGTAGAGTTGCGGGTGTGTCATGGCGTATACGGCAGCAGCCGATCATTCCCTACCATCGCTCGGACTCGCACCCCCCGTCGTAACGCTGCAGCGTGCGTTGCTCTGGCTGATCGGCGCCGGCGGCGCCATCGTTTTCATCGAGCCCAGCCCTTACGAGATCGCCACGCTTGCTGCGATCATCGTATTCTTCGCGACCGGCATGCGCTTGCAACTGGTCTTTGTGCCGCTGCTGATCCTGCTGTTTCTCCTCAATATCGGTTACACGATCTGCGCCGCTGATCTGATGGACAAGACCGCCATCACGAACTGGATCGTGACCTCCTGGTACATGGGCGTCACCGTGATCTTTTTTGCGATGGTTGTCGCCGACGATACGGCGGCGCGGCTGGACCTGCTGCGCCGCGGACTGATCGTCGGCGCCGTCATCGCCTCGCTGGCTGGGATCGCCGGCTACTTTCATCTGGTGCCCGGCGGCTACGATACGCTCACGCTGTACACGCGCGCGCGCGGCACCTTCAAGGATCCGAATGTTCTCGGGGCGTTTCTGATCCTGCCCGCCCTGTTTGCGCTGCAGAGCGTGGTCTCGGACTCCTTCGGAAAATCGTTCCGCAGCGCCATCGCGTTGGGCATCATGGGTCTTGCTCTTCTGCTGGCCTTTTCTCGCGCGGCTTGGGGGCAACTCGTCTTCACGTCGGTCTTCATGCTGGTGCTGATGGTGCTGACCAGCAATTCGGGCAAGCAGCGCTCGCGCATCATCTTGACCGCGGCGGTGGCTGCCGTCGTCGTCGTAGTGCTGATAGCCGGCTTGCTCTCATTCCAATCCATCGGCGATCTGTTCCAGCAACGCGCGAGCTTCGATCAAAGCTATGATGAAGGCCGCTTCGGCCGGTTCGGACGCCATCTGCTCGGCGCGAAGATGGCGCTGGATCTGCCATTCGGGATTGGGCCGCTGCAGTTCACCCGATTTTTTCCCGAGGACACCCACAATTCGTACCTGAATGCGTTCATGTCCGGCGGCTGGATCTCCGGCATCTGCTATCCGGCGCTGGTGTTCATCACCGTCATCTTAGGGTTCAGGCACCTCTTCGTCGGCGTTCCCTGGCAGCGCTTCTATATCGTGATTTTCACCGCGTTTCTGGGAACGGTCGGCGAGAGCTTCATCATCGACACCGACCACTGGCGGCACTTCTGGATGATGCTGGGAATGATGTGGGGCATGTTCGCTGCCGCGCACCAATATGCCGCGAACTCAAATCATGTCTTCACGGCGCGCGCGCAGACAGGCTGAGCAATCTGCGGTGACGATCACACTAATCGCCCGTGGTGGCCTAGCGAACAACGTTTCGATTGCTCCCCTACAAAGAAGGTCGTCACGGACTGTTGCTTGCGACGACTGCCCGCCTCGGAAACGATATGTCGTTTGCGAACGCAAGAATTTCCGGCCGGAGGCTGCGGCGATTATCAAGAGCGGGAAAGCTGGCTTTCGACCATCTCCAAAGCTGGGGAGGCGGTCGGGAATTATGTACAGAAAGGAAATTAAATCGGGTGGGGGCCTCAGGCGACCATCTCCGCTGGAACGCCCGGGCTACGTTTTCTCAATCTTGATCGAAGCCACTTCATGAGGGGCAATTCGATTGAAATTCTCACAATAACTGAGATCGCAACTGACATTGCGACCAATAACGTCCACGGCACGCCGTGGACAAAGCAAACCACAATCCAATGAAAGAGGTAGAGGCCGTAGGATGCATCGCCCAGAAGAACGAAAATACGGCCCAAAATGTTAGCGGTGCTGATCTGCGGGAGACAGACAGAACCATACAGGATAACGGCCAACGGGAGACCCACGGAGAGAGGTATGTTCTCCCAAGGAAGATATGCCAATACATAAGCCAACGCGCCGATGCCTGCCGCAGTAAGTAGTGCGGCTATCGTTGCATTCAGCTTAAGGCCGTACATAAACGCTAGGCCTAAACCAGCGCCCAAAACAAATTCAAGCATCTTCGGGCTGTTCCAGTATTGCTCGGCTGAAGCGATCGGGAACCATTGAGACCAATACAGAATGCATATGGTCGCGCTGACCATGACAACGGCTGTTATTGCGCGAAACCCAACAAAGCACGCAAATATCATATAGAATGCCAGTTCGACGTTGAGCGTCCACCCCACTGCTAAAAGCGGGTTGGGCGCATTTGAGTAGAGTGGCGCGAAAAACATTGACGCTAGTGTCGGCAGCCGAGCTGTCGGTGTGCCGTTCACCAGCGCAAAGACAACCACATTTGCAAACCAATAAAGGGGTATAATTCGGCTTAAGCGCCGAATCAGAAATTGCACCGCAGCTCCTTGCTTTCCAAAGAGCCGCCACGACGACAGAACTATGATGAACCCTGAGATAACGAAAAATAAATCGACCCCAACCTTGCCAAGCGAAAATTCCGGCTTGGTGCCAGTCATTCCGCGAGCATGCAGAATCGCAACGCCAAGGGCCGCAAGGAACCGGAGCAATTGAATATTTGTGAGGACAGGAGCGCGCTCCCTCGTAACATCCACGGGAACCATCAAGATCAACTCTCTACTCTGCGGCTTGCGACCGTCCCCTCAAGATATGCCGGCCGAGTGAGGCAATCAATCTGCAATGGGGCGATCTCGATTTGAAAGATCATCAGACGGCTTTGATCCGCGAGACGAAGGGCGGCACCGAGCGCATCGCTCACTGCCGGATGCACTTGTCGTCGTGCTGGGAAACCTCACGAGGTGAACGGACGGCGTTCTCCTTTATCGGGCCTATGGCGACTTTCAGCACGCGTGGGAAGATGCAATCAAGCGCGCGGGGATTAAGCGCCTCGCGCCTCACTGCATGCGTCACGGCTTCGCCACGGGCCTTCTGCGGCGCGGACTCGACGTGCTGACCGTCGCGCACTTGGCGGTTGGAAAGACGCGAGCCAAGTATTGCGGACCTACGGCCACGCACAAGAACCGGAAGCTGACAGACCTTTAATTGACACACTAGCGACACAGCCCGAAACCGACAACGCAATAAGTTCCGTAAAACGGGCACTTCTGACGCCTAGGTTTTACTTGGCGTAGGAAACACCCATGCCGGCGCGTACGTCGCTCTGGATGCCATAAGGCGCGATCGGATAGCGCAGCCCGTTCTTCGCCAGCGCCTTCATCCCGACGATGGATTTGGCGAGATGCTGCGGCGACAGCGCCATCAGCATCTCCTCGTCGGGGACACCGCCGTAGCGGCGCTCGGCATAGCACGGCAGCGACAGGCTGGGCTCGCCGGTCTTGAGCGCCCGCCCCCACGAATCCGCGCATGCGGTCTCGCCAACGACGCCCCATTCGAATTTCTTGTAGCCGGTGTATTGCAGCCCGTTGATCAGGATGATCATCTGACCCGGCGTTGCGTAGACGAGACAGATATCAGGCGGATTGAGCCGGCCGCTGGCAAGTGGACTGACGACCATCGCCTCGTAGCGACCAAACGGCACGACGTCGAGCGCGTGCTGGCGCGCGCGCGCATCCTCAGGGGTGCCATGCCAGACGCCGACGTAATTGGCGCCTTCGAGCCATTTCTCGTCCTGCGGGGTCAGGCCGATCACCGCGCGGCATTGCGCACCGACAAGATCGTCCGCGGTGATGCCGACCGTCCATCCCAACCGCGATGCCATGCTGACGATCTGATCGGTGGTGTGCACGGCGGTCGGCCGCCTGATTTTCGGGATAGCGGCCATTTCGTCGGCGCGCGCGAACATCTTCATGCCGATCACGGTGGTCTTCAGCCGAAGCAGGTTATTGAGGTCGGCGACTATCGCCGGCAGATCGAGCCGCTCTTGCTCGGCTACTTGCTGCTGCATGGCGTGGCCCTCCGTTAAAGCCGCAGACCGATCGGCCGCGCTTGCTTACCCGCCATTGTAGCCGGTTCGTACTGCGCTTGCGACCGCGCGGACACTTATTCGGTATCCGGCCCTGGAAAAAACGAGCTGGTCTTGCCTGTCATCCAATACGCAGCAAGACCGATCCACTCACGCATCGCGATGTCGACCCGGCCAAGCCCGTCGTTGGAATAAGCTGAAAACTTTAACAGGTCCGAACGCCCGCCGACGCGCCAATCCACCGGATAAGGCTCAATGGGAAATCCGGCTTTTCGGAAGATGCCGACCGAGCGCGGCATATGGTAGGCCGAGGTGACCAGCAGCCAGCGCTCACCCGGCTTCGGCGCAATCAGGGATTTCGAAAATTCCGCGTTCTCGGCGGTGTTGCGCGAACGCCGCTCCATCGTCAGACGCGATCTGCCAATGCCGAGGCTTTCGAAGACGGCGCCGGCGAAATCCGCTTCCCGCGCATCGTTCGAAATCAGGTTCGCGCTGCCTCCGGTGAAAACGATGCGGGCGTTCGGATACCGGTGCGCCAGCGCCGCCGCCGCGATGATGCGGTCGGGCGCGCTGCGAACCACCGAGGTGCCGTGCGCAGCCGAAATATCAGCGTCAACGGACGCGCCGAGCACGAGAATGCCGTCGGGTGCACCTTGCGCATCGTCCCAGTCCGGGAAGCGCGTCTCGAGCGGATAAAGCAGCCAGATGCCGAGCGGCGAAAATCCGCAGATCGCGAGCACCGCGACCGACGCCATGACGAGTTTCCGGCCGGTGGACACAAAGCGGGTGCGGAGCAGAAGCAACCCAGCGAGACCGATGCCGATCAGCAGATTGGACGGCAGCAGCATGATCCCCAGCGTTTTGGAAAGCGCGAAAAACAATATGGTATACCTCTAAAAGGTGTATCAGCGTCATAGGCGACGGCAAATTGTACGTCATTGCGAGGAGCGTAGCGACGAAGCAATCCAGCTCTTGCTTTGCGGCCTCTGGATTGCTTCGCTTCGCTCGCAATGACGGGAAGGTCACGCGCGGATTGAACCCATGACGCACCACCATCTCCATGCCAGTCCCGAAACCTGCCATTGGGGTTTCTTCGAAGCGAAGCTGAAGCCGGTGCTGTCCATTCGCAGCGGCGACGAAGTGACCGTCGACACGCTGAGCGGCGGCCCAGACGTGGTGCCGGACAAAAGCAAATTTCATGTGCCGCCTGAACTGGCCGACGTCCATGCCCAAAACGAACGGATGCTGCCCGGACATATCCTGACCGGACCCATCGCCGTGGAAGGCGCCGAACCCGGCGACGTGCTGGAAGTCGAAATTCTCGACGTGCGGCTGCGGCAGAATTGGGGCTTCAATCTGATCCGGCCGCTCGCCGGCACCCTGCCCGACGATTTCCATGAGACGCGCCTGCTCAACATTCCGCTCGACGACAAACGCATGGTCGGCCGGTTGCCGTGGGGCCTGGACCTGCCCCTAAAACCGTTCTTCGGCGTCATGGGAGTGGCGCCGCCGCCGGCCTGGGGCCGCATCACGTCGCTCATTCCGCGCGCGATGGGCGGCAATCTCGACAACAAGGAGTTGGTGCCGGGTGCGAAACTCTATCTGCCGGTGTTCGTGCGCGGGCGCGCTGTTTTCCTGCGGCGACGGCCACGGCGTCCAGGGCGACGGCGAGGTCTGCGTCACCGCGATCGAAACCGCGCTGCAGGGCCGCTTCAGGCTGACGGTGCGCAAGGATTTGAAATTCACCTATCCCCGCGCGGAGACGCCGGACCATTACATCACGATGGCAATGGACCCCGATCTCGACCAGTGCGTGGTGCGGGCGCTGCGCGATATGATCGTGCTGCTCGGGGAAAAACGAAATCTTTCGCGCGAAGACGCATACACGCTGTGCAGCCTCGCCGCCGACCTGCGCGTGACGCAGACCGTCAATGGCTCCAAAGGCATCCACTGCATGATCGCGAAATCGGTCGTGCATGGGTGAAGTCCTCATGGTGAGGAGGCGCTGCTTGCGCCGTCTCGAACCATGCAGGAGATGCGCATCATCCTTCCGGACGCGGCGAGACGCCGCTCCTCAGGATAAGGCCTCACCCCAACTTCCAGCCGACCTCTTGAGCATAGCTCTGATAGAATTCGAGATCGTAAGCCTGCTCCGGCGCGCCGCGCACTTTCGCATCGAGTTTCTGCGCATCGTCGCCCACCAAAATGCGCCAGCGTCCCGCCTTGACGCCGTCGAGAATGATCGTCGCGGCTTGCGCCGACGAGGTCGGCGCTTCCTCGCGAAAGCTGCGGGCGCGCTCGGTGGCAAAGGCCTGCACATCCGCGTCGGACATCTTCGAGGTATCCATATTGAGCCCGATCGCGAGCCGCTTGCGCGTCAACGCGATCTCGTCCGGCGTTGAGCGCGTCGGAATCGGTGCCGCTCTGAATCTTGCGGGAATTCGACAGGATCGAGGTGCCGATATGGCCGGGCATCACCACCGAGCATTTGATATGCGGCGCGTTCAGCCTGAGATCGTTGATCAGCGCCTCAGAAAATCCCTTCACCGCGAATTTCGCCGCGCTATAGGCGGTATGCGATTGCAGCATTCCGACCGAAGCCCAGAAGCCGTTGACGCTGGACGTGTTGACGATGTGGCCCTCGTCGGCCTTCAGCATCATCGGCAGGAAGGTGCGCACGCCGAGATACACGCCGCCCCAGCAGATGTTGAAGGTGCGCTCCCACTGCTCACGGGTGTTGGTGAATAGGCTGCCGCCGCCGCCGATGCCGGCATTGTTGAACAGCAGATGGATCTTGTCCGTGGCCTGCTGCTCGGCGATCTCATCGCGAAAACGCTGCATTTGCGTTTCGTCCGAGACGTCAGCGATATGCGTGGTGATGCGCAAACCCTGCGGCAACCGCTCGACTTCGCAGAGCCGTTTGGTTTCCGCCATGGCCTCCATCGAGACGTCGCACATCGCGACGTTGCATCCCTCGGCGACAAGCTGGCGCGCGAGTTCGCGGCCCATGCCGGTTCCGCCCCCTGTAATGACTGCGATCTTTCCGGCAAAATCTTTCATGCGCCCTACCCCTTGTCGATTTTGCGGCGAACGTAGCCAATTTGCGCAGCGCCGCCAACAGCGCTTGTTGCGCCAGTTCTTCTTGCGCCCAAGCCTTCTTGCGCAAAAGCCTGATCGAAGCTACAGCAACGGCATCGGAGCGTGGCGCAGCCCGGTTAGCGCACTAGTCTGGGAGACTAGGGGTCGGAGGTTCAAATCCTCTCGCTCCGACCAATTTCTCGAAGTCGATTTAAGCAACTCCTCAATCGACACACCGTGGCTGTGCGCGGCGGACATTCGACTGTCCCCTACTTCAGTGCGCCATCCAGAATTTGCCGGCAGGCGATCAAATCCTGCAAGACGGTTTGCAATTTTGCGAGGTCGGGCGAGCGGTTTCTGCTGCCGCCCATAATTTTGGGCGCGTTTTCGTTCCCGGCAGAGGCAACGTCTGCTGGCTGCGGCCGCGCCTGAAAATTCACCCGCGGCAGCGGCGCGGAAATCTCGACGGGATGCGCCGGCGTGGCTGCGGCGGCGGGGATACCGGCATCGCTGTTATCGCCGGCGGCCGCGATTTCATTCTCAACGTTTGCGCGGAAATCGCGCCTTGCGCCCGCTTCGATCGCGTCGAACGATGGCGCAGATGCATCGTTCAGTATCTGAACCGCCTTGACGCCCTGCTCTTTCAGAATCCGCTGCACTCCGCGGATGGTATAGCCTTCGCCGTAAAGCAGGCGGCGGATGCCGCGCAACAGATCGACGTCGTCGGGCCGGTAGTAGCGCCGGCCGCCGCTGCGCTTCATCGGCTTGATTTGCGCAAAGCGCGTTTCCCAGAAACGCAGGACGTGCTGGGGGATGTCGAGGTCGTCGGCGACCTCGCTGATGGTTCGGAATGCATCCGGCGCCTTATCCAAATGCACGCTCCTTTTTCAATCGTGTTGAATGAAGATTATCCGGCTTTGGCGTCGGCGCCATTGATGTCGCTGTGGCCATTGATGCGTTGCTTCAAAATGGCGGAGGGCTTGAACACCATGACACGACGCGGTGAAATCGGCACCTCGGTGCCGGTCTTTGGATTGCGGCCGATACGCTGGCCTTTTTTGCGCACCATGAACGAACCGAACGACGAGAGTTTGACGGTTTCGCCCTTCTCCAGGCAATCGGTGATTTCCTTGAGCACCAGTTCAACGAAGGCGGACGACTCCGTGCGCGAAAGACCCACCTTTTGGTAGACCGCTTCGCACAGATCGACGCGTGTAACCGTTTTCCCTGCTGCGCTCATCGCCTGCCCCAACTCCCGGCGAACAATTCGTCCCGGAAATTAAGGGCTTACCGGCCCCCGGTCAACAGTGCACATCATGCACGGGCATGAAAGAACTTCGCATTGCGGCGAAAGATTTAAGGTCGCGCTTACCACCGCAGCAATGCGGAGCCCCAGGTAAACCCGCCTCCCATCGCTTCCAGCAGCAGCAGATCGCCCTTCTTCACGCGCCCGTCCGCGACAGCCGCAGCAAGCGCTAACGGAATCGACGCCGCCGACGTATTGCCGTGCAGATCGACCGTCAACACGACTTTCTGCGGCGCAATATGCAATTTGTGCGCTGACGCATCGATAATGCGCTTGTTGGCCTGATGCGGAATGAACCAGTCGATATCGTCCGCGCTCGTGCCCGTCGCCTTGAACGCATCCACGATCACATCGGTGATCATTCCCACCGCGTGCTTGAACACCTCGCGGCCTTCCATCCGCAGATGGCCCACGGTCTGCGTCGACGACGGACCGCCGTCGACATACAATTTCGATTTGTGTCGGCCGTCGGAACGAAGATGCGTGGTCAGGATGCCGCGGTCCGAGGTTGCACCCGGCTGCTGCTGTGCTTCAATGACAAGTGCGCCCGCGCCGTCGCCGAACAGCACGCAGGTGCCGCGATCCGTCCAGTCGAGAATCCTCGAAAAGGTCTCCGCGCCGATCACCAGCGCGCGTTTGAAGGCGCCGCTTTTCAGAAAATTGTCGGCGGTCGCCAACGCGAAAATAAATCCCGAACAGACCGCCTGCAGATCAAACGCAGCGCCGTGGGTGATGCCGAGCGCGCTTTGAACCGACACCGCCGTTGCCGGAAAGGTGTTGTCCGGCGTCGACGTCGCCAGCACGATCAGGTCGATCGTCTGGGCGTCGATGCCCGCGTCGGCAAGGGCTGCCTGCGCGGCCTTGATCGCCAGGTGAGAGGTAAATTCACCGGCCGCCGCGATGTGGCGTTGACGAATGCCGGTGCGTTGCACGATCCATTCGTCTGAAGTGTCCACCTGCGCCGCGAGTTCGGCGTTGGTCAGGATCTTCTGCGGCAGATACGAACCACAGCCAAGCACCACCGAGCGCGTTACCGTCACGAGACGGCTTCCTGCGCGTTCGGCGACGAGGCGAGTGCGTTGCCATCCCGGTTGAGCATTTGATTGATCTTGGTCAGAAGGTCGTAGCGGACCATCTCATAACCAACATCGACCGCATACGCAAAGCCGTCGGCGTCGGTTCCACCATGACTTTTGACGACGATTCCATCCAGGCCGAGAAACACGCCGCCGTTGGATTTGTTCGGGTCCATCTTGTCGCGCAGCGCCTTGAAAGCGTTCTTGGCAAAGAGATAACCGATGCGTGAGCGCCAGGTGCGTCCCATCGCGCCGCGAAGATATTCCGCTAGCTGCCGCGCCGTGCCTTCAGCCACCTTGATTGAGATATTACCGCTGAAACCTTCGGTGACGATGACATCGGCGGCGCCTTGGCCGATAGCGCCGCCTTCGACGAAACCGATGAAGTTCAGCTGCGGCAGATCGGCGGCGCGCAGCAATTCGGCGGCCTCGCGGATTTCCTCGCGGCCCTTCATTTCTTCCGTGCCGATATTCAAAAGGCCGACCGTGGGCCGCTCCAGATCGAACAGCACGCTGGCCATGGCGCCACCCATCACGGCGAGCGTCTTCAGATGCTGGGCGTCGCCGCCGATCGTGGCGCCGACATCGAGGATGACAGACTCGCCGCGGGCGGTCGGCCAGATCGCGGCAATGGCCGGGCGCTCGATTCCCGGCAGCATGCGCAGGCAGAACCGTCCCATCGCCATCAGCGCGCCGGTATTGCCGGCGGACACCGCGACGTCGGCCTCGCCCTTCTTGACCGCATCGATAGCCAGCCACATCGACGATGTCTTGCGGCCACGACGCAGCGCCTGGCTAGGCTTGTCGTTCATGCCCACCGCCACATCGGTGTGAACCACGCGAGACGCCGCTTTGAGGGCGGGATGCTTCGCAAGCTCCGCGTCGATCAAGGCGCGGTTGCCGAACAGCACGAATTCCGTGTCGGGATGTCGCTGAAGCGAAATGGCGGCGCCGGGAACGACGACCGATGCGCCGACATCGCCACCCATGGCGTCAAGCGCGATTTCGAACCTTTTGAGGCATGAACGTCCCGGAAACCTGATCTCTTGCGGCCTTGAAGCTGGGCCCGCGGATTTCACTTTTGCCGCGGCTGCAGTGATTGGCGAAGCGTCACGCTCCGGCCCGCTGCGACAATAGCGGTTCCGGCCCCCGATACAACATCTTGACGGGCCATTCGAGAAAGCCATACCCGCCGACGCACCCCCGCGAATACAACAAATGACTGTCTATTCAATGCAATAGCGGTCGGTGCGTCGATTCCAACACGCTTCGGCGGATTTGTCTCTACCGAATCCGCTTCGGCTTGGTC
Source organism: uncultured Alphaproteobacteria bacterium (assembly GCA_963723625.1). Classification (GTDB taxonomy): domain Bacteria; phylum Pseudomonadota; class Alphaproteobacteria; order Rhizobiales; family Xanthobacteraceae; genus Bradyrhizobium. The sequence continues at coordinate 1,264,299 of CAVRRK010000005.1, read as the reverse complement.
GGATCAACCGGCGTGTTTTCAAGCTGCAGCGCCTTGAGCGCGGCAAAAGGATGGTCCGCGGGATCGTCCGGAATCGTTGGCGATTCGAATACGGCTTCCGGCTTGCGGGGATAAGGATCGACCCCGAGAAATAATGCATCGGTGGCTACCCGGCCGAGATCGATGATGCCATTCAAAATCGGCTCGGGCGGATCGGCAACCTCGCCCTCGCCTTCTGCCGCCTCATCGATGAGGTCGGCCAGTTGCGGGATTTGCCCTTCCGGTGCGAAGATCAGATCGATGGTTTCATCGAGATCGTTCTCGATGGGGTCGAGCGTGACGACGCAGGTTTGGCCGATGCGCGCCTTGACCGAACCCACAACGCTGATGCGGCCCTGACCGATCGGCATGATGTCGAACGAAGCGCTGGCCGACAGCACATCGCGCAAGTCGCCGACGGCGGCTATTGCAGCGCGCTCGGCTGCGCCGGCTTCGATATCACGATGCAAACCCGTGTCGGGAATTTGGGCCACGACAATCGGCACGCTCCAGGGGCTTTCCTTGTCGATCATGCTGCTGACCTTGCTCATGCGGGGGCCACCATTTGCAAGGGCGAAGGGAAATGCCACGATCCCTCACGCAGCGCCGCTTCATCGAGCCTGTCCAGCACCGCGATGGTTTCCGCGACATAGCTTGCCAGTCGCCGCGCGTTGCCGATCCCTTCGCCGTTGAGGATGTTTTTGCAAAGCGCCTGCGCGAGCGGCTCGACGCCCTCGGCCAGTGCCTGATCGTAGGCCGCGCTGCGCCCGTAAAACGCTTCTCCGAAGGCCTGCATGCGTTTCGGCACGGTCAGATCGCCGACGCCCAGTTCGCGCAGATTGGCGTCCATGTCGTTGCAGAAGTGATCGAACAGCGCCTGGCACCGGCTCACGCCGTCGGGCGTCGATCTTAGCCGTCGCAGCACCATCCACAGATGAAGCACCAGGAGATCGAAGCGCCCGTTAACCGTGTCCGGCACTCCCAAGTCCTGATAAAACAAGGGTTCTCGCGCCTGCGCCACGATCATGCCATAGATGACCTCAATGGTGCCGCGCAGGGGCGCCCGGGGTTTTCCGAAGTGTTTGAACGGCCAGATCATTGTGGGTTCCGCAGGCGAGCCCCAAAGGTTTCCTTATTGGAACGCGCGCATGTTGCAATCCGTGTTGCTGCCCGGTACGTCAACAGCTCACGCGACGCAAGGGCATGAGGCCGGCTCTGCAATGACACTTTCGCATCAATCACGCTCACTTTTACGGGCGCCGCGCGGTTTCGCTGCGGGCTGGCGCGGCATGCGCCTGGCGGCCTGCGCTGGCGTGCGCGGTGCTGGCTGGATGCACGGGCGAGCAATTCCAGAAAGGCTACATTCTGCCGGAAGGCGCGCTTGAGCAAATTCCGATCGGCGCCAGTCAGGATCAGGTGCTGATCGTGATGGGAACGCCGTCCACGGTGGCAACGCTAAGCGGCGAAGTGTTCTATTACATTTCGCAGCGCACGAATCGTCCCGTTGCTTTCATGAATCAGAATCTCATCGACCAGCGCGTGATCGCGATCTACTTCGATAAAAAGCGTCAGGTCCAGCGTCTCGCCAATTACGGGCTTCAGGACGGCAGGATTTTCGACTTCATCAGCCGGACTACGCCGACATCCGGCCAGGAGCTGAGCTACCTGACGCCGCTGTTCAAGCTGATGAGCTTCCACTAGGCATCTCTTGAAAACCGCCGTGCGGTCGCGTCCTATCCCTATCCGGCGGCTCCAGATATGAAAAATTTCATCCCGCAGGTACAGCAATGATCCGCGCCACGATCATCCGTGCGCTGATGCTGGCGGCTTTTGCCGCCGCGCTGACGCCGGTCACGTGCGTCGGCGCCAACAGCAATGGGTTGCCGGCCAAGGCAACAAAGGAGTTGCCGCCCGCGCTGCTCTCGTTGCTGCGGCAAAAGAGGATGCCAAAATATTCACCCATCATTATGCGGGTTTTCAAGGAAGAGGCGGAGCTTGAAGTCTGGAAACAGGACACGTCCGGCCGTTTCCAGATCCTCAAAACCTATCCGATCTGTCGATGGTCAGGCGATCTTGGGCCGAAGTTGAAGGAAGGCGACCGTCAGTCTGCCGAAGGCTTCTATACAATTACCCCCAATTTGATGAACCCCAACTCGAACTACTATCTTGCGATCAACGTCGGCTACCCCAACAGCTTCGATAAAGCGAACAATCGCGACGGCAGCCTGCTCATGATTTACGGCGACTGCTCGTCGAGCGGTTGCTACGCGATGACCGACGAACAGATCAGCGAGATCTATTCGCTGGCGCGCGACTTATTGCTCAGCGGAGGCCCGCCGTCATTCCAGGTCCAGGCTTATCCGTTTCGCCTGACGCCGGCGAACCTGGCTCGGCATCGAAAAAGTCCGAATATGGCCTTCTGGAAAATGCTCAAGATCGGCAACGATCACTTTGAGACCACGCATCTCGAACCCAAAGTAGACGTGTGCAATCGCCACTACGTATTCGATGCGCAACCTCCGCCAAATTCGCCGTATCCGCTTGTGTTCAATCCCACCGAGGCATGCCCTGCCTTTGTCGTGAATCCGCAAATCGCGCGCCGGGCGCTGGAGAAACAACGTACCGACGGGCTCGAATTCGCGCGATTGGTGAAAGACGACGTGCCAGCCGCCCCAATCTACAGCGGACTGGACGGCGGAATGAATGAGGTTTTCCTCGACAGATATATGGTCAGGCCGATGCTCGCGAGAGTGCTGCCTTATGCGTCTTATCTGCCAACTCTGCCACCAATCCCTTGGATCGAACACAACGGTTCGTTGACGGGGAAATGGTTCGGGACCTGGTTATTTAAACCTGTCGTGTGCGATCTGACACGCACCAGCTTCCTGGTAAGCGTCATCGACGAACACGGCTGCTGAGCCACTGGGTCCGCTCCTACTGTGTTCGAACGGGTCGTCACGCTCCAAGAAAAAACCCCGCGGCTTTCACCGCGGGGTTTTTATTTCCGTCGCGTCGCGCGCTTAGTGCGCCAGGATCGCCAACAGCAAGAGCGCCACGATGTTGGTGATCTTGATCATCGGATTGACAGCGGGACCCGCCGTATCCTTGTAGGGATCGCCGACGGTGTCGCCGGTCACGGCGGCCTTGTGGGCGTCGGAGCCCTTGCCGCCGTAATGGCCATCCTCGATGTACTTCTTGGCGTTATCCCAGGCGCCGCCGCCCGAGGTCATCGAGATCGCGACGAACAAGCCCGTCACGATCACGCCGAGCAGCATCGCTCCAACAGCGGAGAATGCCGCCGACTTGCCCGCCGCGCCGCCACCCGCGATTCCATAGATCACGAAGTAGACGAAGATCGGCGAGAGCACCGGCAATAGCGACGGGATGATCATTTCCTTGATCGCCGCCTTGGTCAGAAGATCGACCGCCTTGCCATAATCCGGCTTGTCGGTGCCCTGCATGATGCCCGGCTTCTCGCGGAACTGACGGCGCACCTCTTCGACGATGGCGCTGGCCGCACGGCCCACGGCGGTCATGCCCATCGCGCCGAACAGATACGGCAGCAGACCGCCGAACAGCAGACCGACCACCACATAAGGATTGTTCAGCGAGAAGTCCGGGAGAACGCCCTGGAAGTACGGGTACTTCGCGGCGTTGGCGATGAAGAACTTGAGGTCTTCATTGTAGGCCGCGAACAGCACCAGCGCGCCGAGACCGGCCGAGCCGATCGCGTAGCCCTTGGTGACGGCCTTGGTGGTGTTGCCGACCGCGTCGAGCGCGTCGGTGGCCTTGCGGACTTCCTTCGGCAGCCCAGCCATTTCGGCAATGCCGCCGGCATTGTCGGTGACCGGGCCAAAGGCGTCGAGCGCCACGACCATGCCGGCCAGCGCCAGCATTGTGGTGGTCGCAATGGCAATGCCGAACAGGCCGGCAAGGCTGTACGTAATCAGGATGCCGGCGATGATCACCAGCGCCGGACCGGCGGTGGATTCCATCGAGATGGCGAGGCCCTGGATCACGTTGGTGCCGTGGCCGGTGACCGACGAGGCCGCGATCGACTTCACCGGGCGATAGTCGGTGCCGGTGTAGTATTCGGTGATCACGATGATCAATCCGGTGACGGCAAGGCCGACGATGCCGCATTCGAACAGCGCCATGCCGGTATATTTCACGCCCGCCAGCGGACCGAACCCGATCAGCCAGTAGATCACGGCTGCGACGCCGATCAGCGACAGCACGCCGGTTGCGATCAGGCCCTTGTACAGCGCGCCCATGATGGACTGGCTGGCGCCGAGCTTGACGAAGAACGTGCCGGCAATCGAGGTGAGAATGCAGATGCCGCCGATCGCCAGCGGCAGCGTCATCATGTTCACCAGCAGCGGCGAGGTCGCAAAGAAGATCGCGGCCAGCACCATGGTGGCGACCGCGGTCACGGCATAGGTCTCGAACAGATCGGCGGCCATGCCGGCGCAATCGCCGACGTTGTCACCGACGTTGTCGGCGATGGTGGCCGGGTTGCGCGGATCGTCCTCGGGAATGCCGGCTTCGACCTTGCCGACCAGATCGCCGCCGACGTCGGCGCCCTTGGTGAAGATGCCGCCGCCAAGCCGCGCGAAGATCGAGATCAGCGATGCGCCGAAGCCCAGCGCCACCAGCGCATCGACAACGGTGCGGCTGTTAGCGGCAAGACCGAGGTAATGCGTCAGATATGCGAAGTAGATGGTGACGCCGAGCAGCGCGAGCCCCGCTACCAGCATGCCGGTGATGGCACCAGCCTTGAACGCAAGCTCAAGTCCGCCTGCCAGCGATGTGGTCGCGGCCTGCGCGGTGCGCACGTTGGCGCGGACCGAAACGTTCATGCCGATGAAGCCGGCCGCACCCGACAGCACCGCGCCGATGAGGAAGCCAAAAGCGACGAGAGCGCCGAGGAAATAATAAAGCAGCGCGAAGATCACGATGCCGACCATGCCGATGGTCATGTATTGACGTTTGAGATAGGCCTGCGCGCCCTCGCGCACCGCGGCCGCGATCTCCTGCATCCGCGGATTGCCCGCGTCCGCCTTTAAAACCGATGCCGTCGCCCAGATGGCGTAAACGATGGAAAGCGCTCCGCAGAGCACGATCACCCATAATGCTGTCATTGAATTTGCCTCAGATCCTGATTTAGACGACGGCCATCACCGCGGAAGCGGCGGGCGCATAAAAAGGAGGCCTGCCCTGCCCAAAAGGACGGCCTCAAATCGGCGGGACCATGCCAAAATCGCATGCCCGGCGCAACGCCGCCGAAGGCCTAAACGCGACGATTTTTCGCGTGTTTTAGCGCACATAGCGCTCCCGAAGATCATTCTCCGAAATCTCAGAAATGGCTGTAGGACAGGCGCGGCAGCGCGATTTCAACGCCGCTGGCGTCGATAAACCGGGGAATGGACGATCCCGCGATCACGGTTCCAATCGAAGTAATCTGGATGCCGGCGCGATCGGCGGCCTGGGCAAACGCCTCGAAGCGATTCTCCGGGATCGTGCACAGAATCTCGTAATCGTCGCCGCCGGATACGATCGCCTCGATGGTTGCGGCGCCGCGCTGCGAGCAATTTTTTTACGCCGCCGACAACGGAATGCTCGGCGCGTCGATCACAGCCGATACGCCCGATGCCGCGCACAGCTTGGCCAGATCGCCCGCCAGACCGTCGGAAACATCCATCGCCGCGGTAGCGTGATCGCGGATCGCCTGCGCAAGGCCGACGCGCGGCTGCGGAATGCGATAGCGCGCCGACCAACTCGTCCCTTGCCGCGGCATCGCCAGCCAGCGCAGCAGCCGCCGCGCCGCCTTTCAGGATGTCGAGTCCCAACGCTGCGTCGCCGATCGTTCCGGTGACGACGACGCGATCGCCGGGCTCCGCGCCGGCGCGCCGGATCATCCTGCCGGGCAACACCCGGCCGAAGGCGGTGATCGAAATCATCAGCGGACCCGGCGTCGACACGGTGTCGCCGCCCAGCAATGGACACTCAAACGTCGCCGCGTCTTCGCCCAAAGCGCGCGCGAACGGCGCCAGCCACGCATCGTCGGCATCGCGCAACGCCAGCGTCAGCACGAATCCCGCCGGCGTGGCGCCCTTGGCGGCGAGGTCGGAGAGATTCACCCGCAGCGCCTTGCGCGCGATCGTGTCAGGCGGATCGTTGCGGAAGAAATGTACGCCCTCGACGATGGCGTCGGTCGTCACCACGACATCGTCGGCAGAGGACTTCAGGATCGCGGCGTCGTCGGTGAGATCGAACGCGCCGGGATCGCTCGCCAGCGGCTTGAAGTAACGCGCAATCAGGGAGTCTTCAGGGGAACTCATTCGCACCTCAAGACGGTGCACCGCGCGTAAACTCATCGCCGCGAAACTGGCGCGCGATCTGATCCAGCACCGCGTTCACCATTCCGGTCTCGTCGCTCTCGACGAACGCATGCGCGACATCGACATATTCCGAAACCACCACGCGCGCGGGCACATCCTTGCGATGCTCGAGCTCGTAGGAACCGGCGCGCAGCACCGCGCGCAAGATCGCATCGATCCGCTTCAGCGGCCAGCCTTTCGACAGCGCATCGTCGATCAGCGGATCGAGTTTCACCTGGTCGCGCACCACGCCGGAGACGACGTCGCGGAAGAACGCGGCTTCCGCCGGAAGATATTTCTCGCCTTCGACCTCGCCGCCGAGCCAGTGGCTTTCGAACTCGGCGAAAATCTCGTTCAGCCCGGCGCCCGCGATATCCATCTGATACAGCGCCTGCACGGCGGCCAGCCGCGCCGCGCCGCGCCGGTTGGCTTTTTTGTCAGGCGTCTTTTTCGGTTCAGCCATGTCAGCTTTTCGCCAGACGGCGCTTGATCCGCAGCATCGCCAGTGCCGCGCGCGCGGCATCGCCGCCCTTGTTGAGTTCGCCGGCGCGCGCCCGCGCCCACGCCTGCGCGTCGGTATTGACGGTGATGATGCCGTTGCCGAGCGCAATGTGCTTGTTCACCGCGAGGTCCATCAGCGCGCGCGAGGATTCCATCGAGACGATTTCAAAGTGGATGGTGTCACCGCGCACCACGCATCCCAGCGCAATCGCCGCGTCATAAGGCTTGCCGTTGTTTTCGGCGGCGTCGAACGCGATCGCGATCGCGGCCGGAATTTCCAGTGCGCCGGGAACGGTGATGATCTCATGCGTCACGCCGGCGGCTTTGAGTTCGGCGACCGCGCCTTCCAGCAGCGCATCCTGGATATCGTCGTAGAAGCGCGCCTCGACGATCAGCACGCGCGCGCCGGTGATGTCGGTCTGGTCTTTCAATTGTGCGCGGCGGGGGTCGGCCATAGGCGCGTTGTAGTCGCCACGATCCTCAATTCCAAGCGTTCGTGTCGCAACAAAATTGTCGTCATTCCGGGGCATGAGCGAAGCGAATGAACCCGGAATCCATACTCCCAGTCGGGATTGAATATGCTGACGCCAATACTGGGGCTATGGATTCCGGGCCTGCGCCAAGTCGCGCGTCCCGGAATGACGGCACTGCTTACTTCATCTCGCTCAGGCGCGCGGCATAGCGCGCCATCAGATCGACTTCGAGGTTGACCTCGCCGCCTTCGCGCCAGTCGCCGAGCGTGGTGACACCGAGCGTATGCGGGATGATCAGCACCGAAAACGAGACATCATCGACGGTATTCACCGTCAGCGACACGCCGTCGAGCGTCACCGAGCCCTTGGCGGCGATGAAGCGCGCCAGTTCGCGCGTAGTGCGAAGCTCAAACCGCGCCATGTCGGGCAGGTCGTCGCGCTTGGTGATAGTGGCGATGCCGTCGGCGTGGCCGGCAACGATATGGCCGCCGAGTTCATCGCCGATCTTCAGCGCGCGTTCGAGATTGAGCCGCGTGCCCGACGCGCCAGTGCTTGGCGGTGGTCATGTCAAGCGTTTCGGCGGCGGCATCGACCTCGAACCAGGTTTTGCCGCCGTCGACGCCCGATGCGACTACGGTCAGGCAGACGCCATTGCACGCGATCGACGCGCCGTCGGCGATGGTCGGCGCGGTCGTAACGGCAGGCGATGCGCAGCCGATGCAACTGCCCTTGCGCCGTCGGCTTCAGGCTGACGATCTCGCCGATGTCGGTGACAATGCCGGTGAACATTACGCTCGCTCGTAGATCGTGAGTGTGTCCTCGCCCAAACTCTCGCTAGCACGAACGGGCCATTCGGGCGACTGCGTGATCGCGCTCAGCGGCATTGCATCCAGCGCCGCGACCCCATCCTCGCCGATCGCTTTGGGTCCGCGCAGCAGCCAGACCTCGTCGACCAGCCCCGCGCTCACGAACGAAGACGCCACGCGCGAGCCGCCTTCCACTAGCAGCCGCGTGATGCCTTTGTCCGCGAGCGCACGCAGCACCGCGTGAAGATCAAGGCCCGGGGGGTCCATAGTCGCCGCGACGCGCATCACCTGCGCCCCGGCAGCGCCGAGCTTCATCGCAGCCGGCGCTTCCGAAATATCCGAGGTCATCACCCACAGCGGATGCTCGCGCGCGGAATGCACCAGCGCTGCTGTCGCCGGAATTCGCAAGGCGCGGTCCAGCACCACCCGCACCGGCGATTGCGCCTTCCATGCCCGGCAGCCGGCAGGTCAGCAGCGGACCGTCCGAAAGCACCGTGCCGATGCCAACCAGGATGGCATCGCACTGCGCGCGCAAGAGATGCACGCGCGCCTTCGCGGCTTCGCCGGATATCGCCACCGGCTTGCGTCCGGCCGCGCCGATCCTGTCATCCGACGATACCGCCAGTTTCAGGATCACATGCGGTCGCTCGTCGCGGATGCGCCTGATATGCCCGGCGTGATCGCGCGCTGCCTCCTGCGCGCACAAGCCGACATCGACGGCAATGCCCGCGGCGCGCAGCCGTGCATGGCCCTGACCTGCTACTTCCGGATTGGGATCCTCGATCGCTGAGACCACGCGCGCAACACCCGCGGCGATGATCGCATCGGCGCAGGGCGGCGATTTGCCGAAATGCGAGCACGGCTCCAGCGTCACATACATCGTCGCGCCGCGCGCGGCGTCGCCCGCGCGCCTGAGCGCCTCGACCTCGGCATGCGGCCGTCCACCGGGTTGGGTCCAGCCGCGCCCGACGATGACGCCGTCCCTGACGATGACAGCGCCGACCGCGGGATTAGGCCAGGTGCGCCCCTGCCCGCGCCGTCCCAGCGTCAGCGCGAGTTGCATGTAGCGTTGGTCGGCAGCTTTCAACTCTCTGGATTTTTCCGCGTACTGGTCTTCCAGAATCCGGAAGATCATTTGCGCGCAACCGCCGGCCGCGTGTCGTCCTCGCCGGACAGTTCGCCCAGCACCGCCTCGAAATCCTTGGCCTCGCGAAAATTGCGGTACACCGAGGCGAAGCGCACATAGGCGACGTCGTCGAGGCTCCGCAGATGCTCCATCACGATCTCGCCGATCGCCTCCGATGAAATCTCCGCCTCGCCGCCGCTTTCCAGCTCGCGCACGATCGCCGACACCATCTGCTCGACACGCTCCGGCTCGACCGGGCGCTTGCGTAGGCTGATCTGCAGCGAGCGCACCAGCTTGTCGCGGTCGAACGGCACGCGGCGGCCGTTGCGCTTGATCACCGTGAGTTCGCGCAGCTGCACGCGCTCGAAGGTGGTGAAGCGGAAGTTGCAGGCGATGCAGACGCGCCGCCGCCGGATCACGGCGGAATCTTCGGTCGGACGCGAGTCCTTTACCTGCGTATCGAGGCTGTTGCAGCTTGGGCAGCGCATTACTGATAAATCGGAAAACGGTCGGTGAGCGCCTTGACGCGCTCCTTCACCGAGGCCTCGACCAGCGGCGCGCTGCCGTCCTGCGACTGCGCGATGCCGTTGAGCACTTCCGAGATCAACGCGCCGACCTGCTTGAATTCGGCGACGCCGAAGCCGCGCGTGGTCGCCGCCGGCGTGCCCAGGCGCAGCCCCGAGGTGACGAACGGCTTTTCCGGATCAAAGGGGATGCCGTTCTTGTTGCAGGTCAGCGCCGCGCGCACCAGCGCCTTCTCCGAGACGTTGCCCTTGAGGCCCTTCGGCCGCAGGTCCACCAGCATCAGATGATTGTCGGTACCCCCGGAGACGATATCGAACCCCTGCGCGCGCAGGCTTTCCGCCAACGCCTTGGCATTCTCCACCACGTTGCGCGCATAGACCTTGAAGTCTGGCTGCAGCGCCTCGGCGAACGCTACCGCCTTGGCGGCGATGACATGCATCAGCGGTCCGCCCTGCAATCCCGGGAAGACCGCCGAGTTCAGTTTCTTGGCCAGCGCCTCGTCATTGCTGAGGATCAAGCCGCCGCGCGGCCCGCGCAGCGATTTGTGCGTCGTGGTCGTCGTGACATGCGCGTGCGGCACCGGCGAAGCATGCACGCCGCCCGCGACGAGCCCCGCGAAATGCGCCATGTCCACCATCAAATACGCACCGACGCTGTCGGCGATCTCGCGGAAGCGCTTAAAATCCCAGCGACGCGAATAGGCGGAGCCGCCGGCGATGATCAGCTTTGGCTTCACGCTGCTCGGCGCTGCTTTGCCACCGCGTCCATATCGATGAGCTGGTCCTCGCTTGCGCACGGTGTAATGCGACGCCTTGAACCATTTGCCGGAGATGTTGACCGGCGAACCGTGCGTCAGGTGGCCGCCGGCGAGCGAGATCGAGACCCATGAAGGTGTCGCCGGGCTGCAGCAGCGCCAGGAATACCGCCTGGTTCATCTGGCTGCCGGAGTTCGGCTGCACGTTGGCAAAGCCCGCGCCGAACAGTTTCTTGGCGCGGTCGATCGCCAGCGTCTCCACCACGTCGACGAATTCGCAGCCGCCGTAATAGCGCGCGCCCGGATAGCCCTCGGCATATTTGTTTGTCAGCACCGAGCCCTGCGCTTCCAGCACCGCGCGGCTGACGATGTTCTCGGATGCGATCAGCTCAATCTCGTGCCGCTGGCGGCCGAGTTCGCCGCGGATGGCGGCGGCGATATCCGGATCGGCTTGCGTCAGCGTCGCGGTGAAAAACGAATCGGGCGCGGAAGCGGTTTTGGCACTGCTGGAAGCATGGGCGGGAGGATTTCATCGGCGGATATCTCCACCGCCGCAGCCCCTTTTCGCGGGCTGCGGACGGTCAGGGGTGGCGGTCTGAAGCGGCGCCCGCGAGATAGCATATCGGCAGGGACTGGCCAAGGTCTTGCGGGTTGTGCCCGCAATTTATGCAAGATGTAGGGGATGCTTTGTATTTGTCTTTCCCGCGCACGCGGGGACACTTCTCCCCTCCCCCTTGCGGGGAGGGGTCGGGGGTGGGGGTCGTCGGCACAGTGAATTCGAAGTCACCCCCACCCGACCGGCCCAAGAATGGGCCGGCCACCCTCCCCGCAAGGGGGAGGGAAAAAAGAGCTACTTCGCAAACCGGTACGCGCCGCCCTTTTCAATACTCCGCTGGAATGCTGGTCGCGCGTGCATGCGCTTGAGCCATGCGCTCAAATTCGCATACGGCCCAAGCCGCTCGAAAATCCCCGCCATCTCGCCGACGAAGCTCATCTGGATGTCCGCGCCGGTCAACGCATCGCCAATAAAGAATTCGCGTCCCTTGAGCGCGCCGTCGACATAGCCGAGATGGTTCGCCATCTCGGAATCGATGCGCGGCTGCAGCGGTACGCCAGCCTCCTTCAGCCTGCCTACATACAGATGCAGCATCAGCGGCAGCATCGCCGAGCCCTCCCCATAATGCAGCCACTCGTTATACGCCTCAAAGTCGGCACTCCCAGCGGCGGGCATCATCGCGCCCTTGCCGTACTTGCGAATGATGTAATCAACGATCGCGCCTGACTCCGCGATGGTGACATTGCCGTCCGTGATCACAGGCGACTTGCCGAGGGGATGCACCGCCTTCAGCTCCGGCGGCGCGAGCCGCGTCTGCGCGTCGCGCTGATAACGCTTCATCTCATAGGGCGTGCCGAGTTCTTCCAGCAGCCACAGGATGCGCTGCGAGCGGGAGTTGTTGAGATGATGGAGCGTGAGCATGGGGATTTTTCTCTGGATGACGCGGCCGAATTCCTCAAATCGTCTTCTGCTTCTGCCCGCATTCCTTGCAGGTGAACGCGACGCGCGTGGCGTCCTTTGGTGCCTTGATCTTGTTCTCAGCGCCGCACTTGCCGCACTTGGCCATGATGCGGGTGTCGCCCTGCTTCACGACAAGCGCCTTGCGCTCCATCGCTTCGCGCATCAGCCGCTCGGCCTCCTCGCGCATCGCCTGCTTGTCCACCATGCCGTCCACTCCGCCAGCGCCTGACGCCTGCGAAGGCTTTTACGCCCGATCACAACCCGGCGTCCAAACATTCCCTTGACAGATTTTATCTTATGGATTATATTCCTACCATTCCTGTTCACGAGGGGCGCTTCATGAGGCGTCTTGGAGTGGGACAGGATGCGGCGCCTGCGCGCGTGGGGAGGACGTATCCCTGCGCACTCGGGAGGTTTTGGGTAGCCGTCCGACCTCACTACGGAGGTCTGCCTTCAATGGCTGGACGCGGAACGGACAAAGGCGGGCGAAAGCTCGTCCGGGCCGAAGCCGAAAGGCTTCAGCCGTTCCCGGAAGTACGGCCCCGAAGCCAGAAATCGCCGCGGTGGCGCGCCTGACGGCGTTGCGCGGTTTGTTTTGTTGGTTTCGCAGCCGACAAAACGGATCGCGACCTGACCACCCCCGCGCCGGCAGGCGCGCCGCCGCCCCTCATCTTTTGAGGGGAGGACTATCTGCAAAGCTCGGGCGTTCCTTGATTGGCGCGAACGGGATAAATCCCGCGCGCGCGTGCGCTACGATCAAGCGGATGCTTGGCTGTTTGAAATTCAAATCGGAAGTGATCCAGGAAGCGCTCGAACGAACTTCGGCGTCATCGCCCGGCAAGGACCGGGCGACCCAGTAGTCCGAGGATTTAATATAAAATGGCTGAGCTCTGGAATACTGGGTCCCCGCCTTCGCGGGGACGACAGACGGGCAACTAGTCGTTCTGCCTTAAAGCCCTGTAAAACCGGCCTTCACCGGATCGCTGCTGCCGTCGAGTTGGCGCAGATAAGTCAGCCCGCACACGGTGAGGCGATGCGGGTCCTTTTCGCCGGCCTCAAACAGCGTGTTCACGTAGTCCGTCACCTTGGCGCGCGTGTCAGCGCTCGCCGCGGCGGTTCGGTTCACCAGCAGTCCATAAGTATGCATGATGCGGTCAATGGCGGTTTCCATGACAACCTCTGTAAAACTGAACGTCAGGCCTACGAGTTGTGCGGCTTCGAACTGCGAGATCGCCTTGTTGGCAAGCCGAATCTTGTTGTATTCGCCGCGGTGAAACATCTGCACGATGATCTCGAGCAACCGGTCGTTGGTGTTCAGGTTGTCCGAAATGACGCCGGTCTTGCGCAGATAGTTCGACGCGATGGCGTAGGCGTCACCCACGACCTCGACATTCAATACCCGCAAGCCTCGCTCGACCAACATGATACCAGTCCTCCGATTGGACTGATAAGCCGTACCAGCGGAACAAGTTCCGCAGGGTTCCCCAATATGCTGAACGAATCAAAAAGCGCACCGGCCACAAGGGCCGATGCGCTGTTAACAGAGGCTGCCGGTCTTTTAAGACGGCCGGCTTGGCCGAAAATTTCTTATTGGGGCATGATCTTATCCGAAAACCGGTATCCACTTTTCGGGATCATGCCGATATTTCAAAGCCGATACAGGATCTGGTCGGTCCAGAACCGCTCCAGCCGATGCAGAGACTTGTTCAGGGTCGCGAATTCGTCGTTCGAGATGCCGCCGACCTGCTCCACGGTCTTGACGTGCTTCTGGTAGAGCGCATCGACGATCTTGCGGATTTCCTGGCCCTGCGCGGTCAGGCGGATGCGCACCGAACGGCGGTCAACGCGGCTGCGCTGATGATCGAGGAAGCCGAGTTCGACCAGCTTCTTCAGATTGTAGGAGACGTTGGAGCCGAGATAGTAGCCGCGCGTACGCAGCTCGCCCGCGGTTAATTCCTTGTCGCCGATGTTATAGAGCAGCAGCGCCTGCACGGAGTTGATGTCGGCGCGGCCGCGGCGATCGAATTCATCCTTGATGACGTCGAGCAGGCGGCGATGCAGCCGCTCCACCAAAGTCAGTGCTTCGAGATAGAGCGGCTGCACCGGCGCCTGGCCGGGCGTGCGTTCAGCGGTTTCCACCGCCGTTGCAACGGCTTTCATCATGACACGTCCCCTGTTGTCGTTTTTATCGACTTATTCGACGAAACTTGTGTCCCGTCTGATAGGCATGACCATAGGGGAGCCGTTTGAAGATCGGCTTAAATAAGACAATAAAGAGATCATGAATTTAAGACAGTAAATCGCCGATTAAGCCCGCCAATAAAGGCTTTTCGCAACGTTTCGTTGACGACGTGGCGGCGCTGTTCACGCTTTGGCTGGCGCAGGTGTCGCATTCGAGAACAGGACCGCTCGAATTCGAAACATTCGCGTAACACAGATGACCGGCGCGTTAGGGTGACCGGAATCTTACCGCGAAAATAATCGAAAAATTTTATGAGAAAGCTATGGCGGGCGTTCGCGCGCAGCCATCCAGGCCAGCGCGAGATAGGCGCCCAGCATCAGCATCTCCAGTGCGACGATGGTCAGGCTGCCGCCATAGATCGCGGGAAACATCAGCTCGATCACCGCCATCGAAACGACGGTGGTGAGCCAGACCACAGCGCCCCACGGCGTTGCGAGCCAAAGGCCCACGGCGGCGACGAGTTCTATCACCGCGAAATAGACGGTTGCGGATTGCCACGCCATGCTCTGGTTTTCGAACGCCTCGTCCTCGCCGCCGACGAAGCCAGTGACCTCCGCCCAGTGATAGAGGCCCTTGACCACGGATATGACGGCCATGATGCGCAGGAACAGCACCAGCCGCCTGGTCCATGCGTTGTCGTCGGATTCTTGCCGTTCGGACGAAATCGCCGCCACCGACATGGCGTTGTCTCGCGGCGTCTTTTCGCGCGATGGTATTTCAGACATGCAGGGCGGTGCTCGCGATCGGTTGTTCGCTCCCGAGTCATGGCCCCTTGAGGACGTAAAATCAACCGGACGTGGCTGGCCTGCGCGGTGACGCAATAAAGGCAAGATGCTAGGCTATGGTGAGGTACAATCGCGTTTGCCTTCGGAGTTTCATTCTATGGCGATAAAGTTCGGGCGCCCCATCGAGATGCGCGACACCCCCCGCCGGGACCCTGCCCTCGCCACTCCCCCGCTCGACCTGGCCATTCGACCGCGCCGCAACCGCAAGGCGGAATGGGCGCGCCGGCTGGTGCGCGAAAACGTTCTCACGACGGACGATCTGATCTGGCCGCTGTTCGTCGTCGACGGTAACAATCAGCGCAAGGCCGTCGCATCAATGCCCGGCGTCGAGCGGCTCAGCGTCGATCAGGCGGTGCGCGACGCCGAGCGCGCAGTGAAACTGAACATCCCCTGCATCGCACTCTTTCCCTACACCGAGCCGTCGCTGCGCGACGAGCACGGCTCCGAGGCGCTGAACGCGGACAATCTGGTGTGCCGATCGGTGCGCGCCATCAAGAAGGAATTTCCCGACCTCGGCATTCTCTGCGACGTAGCGCTGGATCCCTTCACCAGCCATGGCCACGACGGCCTCATTCGCGACGGCAAAATCCTCAATGACGAAACCGTGGCGGTGCTGGTGCGCCAGGCGCTGGTACAGGCGGAAGCCGGCTGCGACATCATCGCACCCTCGGACATGATGGACGGCCGCGTCGGCGCGATCCGCGAAGGGCTCGACGCGGCTGGATTCCTCGACGTGCAGATCATGGCCTATGCGGCGAAATACGCGTCGGCGTTTTACGGCCCGTTCCGCGATGCCATCGGCTCGGCGAAAACGCTGACCGGCGACAAGCGCACCTATCAGATGGACTCGGCCAATTCCGACGAGGCGCTGCGCGAAGTCGAACTCGACATCGCGGAGGGAGCCGACATGGTGATGGTGAAGCCGGGCATGCCCTATCTCGACATCGTGCGGCGGGTGAAGGATGCCTTTGCGATGCCGACCTTCGTTTATCAGGTGTCAGGCGAATACGCGATGATCGCCGCGGCGGCGCAAAACGGCTGGATCGACGGCGACCGCGCGATGATGGAAAGCCTGCTCGCCTTCAAGCGCGCCGGCGCCGATGGCGTGCTGACCTATTTCGCACCGCAGGCGGCGGAGAAGCTGAAGGCGGAGGGGTAATCGCCGTCAGTCCCTTGCATTCGGCGCGGCCCGTTCCCATCTGCTGCACGTCGATAGAGTCGGGAGAACACCATGTCCGATACGCGCAACACCGGCGGCACGACCTGGCGTAACGGCGAGCCGGCCAGCGCGATGCCGCACGCCCTCGATCCCTGGCTGCAGCCGGAATTGTATCGCGGCGTGCTGACGCGCAGACTGTTCGCGTTTCTGATCGATCTGGTGGTGCTGTCGATACCCGTTATAGCAGCGGTCATCTTCATCGCCCTGTTCGGGATCGTCACCCTCGGGCTTGGCTGGTCGCTGTTCTGGCTGGTGTCTCCGGCGACCGTGATATGGCCGGTGGTGTATTACGGCATGTCGCTGGGCGGACCGCATTCGGCCACGGTGGGCATGCGTATGCTGGATCTGCAGATGCGCACTCAGAATGGAACGCGCGGTTATTTCCTGCTCGGCGCCATGCACGCCGTGCTGTTCTGGGCATCGGTGTCGTTCCTGACGCCGTTCGTCGTGCTGGTAGGCCTGTTCAACGCGCGCCGGCAGTTGCTGCACGACATGGTTCTCGGCACCGTGGTGATCAACGCCTCGGTTCGCAACCAGATGGCGCAGGCGGCTCGCACCTACTGACCGCCGGTAAAGCGATTGACGGTCCGCCTCCGCGGCGCGATGCTCGGCACAACTGCTTCGGAGATTCACAGGGACCCGTGACCCAGCACTCCCGCGATACCCCGCAATTCTATCTGACTGCGCCCTCCCCCTGCCCGTACCTGCCGGGCCGGCACGAGCGAAAGGTGTTCACGCATCTGGTCGGCGACAAGGCCGGAGATCTCAACGACCTGCTGACCCATGGTGGTTTCCGGCGCAGCCAGTCCATCGCGTATCGTCCGGCCTGCGATCAGTGCCACGCCTGCGTCTCGGTTCGCGTCATCGCCAACGAATTCCGGCCGTCGCGCAATTTCCGCAAAATCCTCGCGCGCAACGAAGACATCGTCGGCGAACAGCGCAGCGCCGTGCCGACCTCGGAGCAGTATTCGGTATTCCGCGCCTATCTCGACCATCGGCATCGTCACGGCGGGATGGCCGACATGACCGTGCTCGATTACGCGATGATGGTGGAGGACAGTCACGTCGAAACCCGCATCGTCGAATATCGCCGGCGCGGCGTCGACAGCGGCATCACCGGCCGCGGCGAGGAGCTGATCGGGGTGGCGCTGACCGACGTGCTCAGCGACGGGCTGTCGATGGTGTATTCGTTCTTCGAACCCGCCGAGGAAAACCGCTCGCTCGGCACCTTCATGATTCTGGATCACATCACCCGCGCCCGGCGGCTGGGGTTGCCTTACGTTTATCTCGGGTACTGGATCGAAGGCTCGAGGAAGATGGATTACAAGGGCCGCTTCCTGCCGCAGCAGCGTCTCGCGCCCTCCGGCTGGCTGCGCGTCGACGCATCCGGTGAAAGGCCAGCGAGCCGCAGGATTGATCCTCACGTCAGCCCGGGACGGAGCGTAGCTGAGATCCGTATCCGGCCTTCTGGAATTCCGGATCACCGCTTCGCATGATCCAGGCTACGAATATCGTATCGACCAGCAACTTCACATTCAGAATGACAATGATGCCGGCGACGATCCACGCCGCGACAGCTACGGATCGCGGCACGACAAAATCGCCCATCTTCCTTCGATCCGAAACGAACCGCACCAGCGGAATCACAGCGAATGGAAGCTGCATCGATAGGATCACCTGACTCAGCACTAATAGTTGCCCGGTGCCGCGTTCGCCATAGAGCGCTGTGACGACGATGACCGGCACGATGGCAATGCCGCGAGTCACGAGCCGGCGCGCCCAGCTCGGCATCCGCAACCGCAGAAATCCTTCCATAACGATCTGACCGGCGAGCGTCGCCGTCACCGTCGAGTTGAGCCCCGATGCCAGCAAGGCAATAGCGAACAGCGTCGATGCAATGCCAAGCCCCAATAAGGGCGACAGCAGTTCGAATGCCTTGCCGATCTCGGCGACATCCGCGTGGCCGCTGTCATGGAACGTCGCCGCAGCCACGATCAGGATTGCCGCGTTGACAAAAAGCGCCAGCATCAATGCGATGGTGCTGTCGGCCGTCGCCCATTTGATGGCGTCGCGACGGCCCTCGTCGGTGCGCGGATAGGCGCGGGTCTGCACGATCGACGAATGCAAATAGAGATTATGCGGCATGACAGTCGCGCCGATGATGCCGATGGCGATGTAGAGCATCGCGGGATTGGTCACGATCGCGGTGGATGGCACGAAGCCGTGCAGTACGGCCGCGACAGGAGGCGCTGCGGCGATGATTTGAACGGCGAAACAACCGGCGATGACGATAAGAAGCGCAATCACGAAGGCTTCGAGGAAACGGAAACCCCTGTTCATCAGAAGCAGCAACAGAAACGCGTCGAGCGCCGCGATCAACGCGCCGCCGATCAGCGGAATCCCGAACAGCAATTGCAGCGCGATCGCCGTCCCGATGACTTCGGCCAGATCGCACGCGATGATCGCCGCCTCGCAAGCCAGCCACAGCATGATAGTGACGGGCTTCGAAAAGCTGTCGCGGCATGCCTGCGCGAGGTCGCGGTCGGTGACGATGCCAAGCCGCGCGGCGAGCGCCTGCAGCAGGATCGCCATCACGTTCGACAGCAGGATCACCGACAGCAGCGTGTAGCCGAACTGCGCGCCGCCCGCGAGATCGGTGGCCCAGTTGCCGGGGTCCATGTAGCCGACCGAAACCATGTAACCGGGACCGGCGAAAGCCAGCAGCCGGCGCATCCAATGACCGCGAATGGGAACGGGAACGCTGGCGTTGACTTCGGGAAGGCTATGCTCGCCGTCCACGCCATCGCCCGAGCGCCATCCGGAGACGCCCAGAGGGCCCTGCGTGGGAGCTTTGGCAACGGGATCAGGAGCCAGCTTGGGAGAAATCGCGTCCATTCCAGTAAGAATGGCCTATTTGCGAGTTTGTTGCAACTAATTTGCAACTGCATCTGGTGAGCTGGCTCACGTGGCTTGGAGCTTGATGAAGGCGGTTGCAGTCGGACCGCCGCGATGTGCGAGCTCGGCAATCGGGTGGGCGATGGCGCATCCTCTCTTCATGGTCCTCGTATCAAACGCACTTAGGAGGCACCGTGACCCACATCAGCGACAATCAGCTGCCATCGAGCTTCAACCGGCTGGCGTGGTCGAATCTCGCCGCACAATCTGCTGAACAAGTCGCGCTGGCTGCGGCTCCAATTGTCGCCGTCCTGATGCTGGGCGTCGGCGAAGGTCAGACCGGATTGCTGCAAACGGCGCTGACGCTGCCGTTTATCCTGTTTGCTGTTCCAGCCGGGCTGCTTGCCGATCGCATCTCGCGGCGTGCGCTGATGGCGAGCTCAGAAGCGCTGCGCGCCGCAGCACTGCTCGGAATCCTGGCACTGATCTGGCTCAACATGCTGACGCTGCCGCTGCTCGCCCTGTTGGGATTCATCGCGGTATGCGGCACGGTGGCCTACAGCGTTGCGGCGCCGTCGCTGGTTCCGTCGCTGGTGCCGTCGAAATCATTACCGGCAGCCAATGCGCGGATCGAGTTGGCGCGCACGGTCGCCTTCGCAAGCGGACCCGCGCTGGGCGGCGTGCTGGTGGGATGGGTAGGTGCTGCGCCGGCATTCGGTTTCGCAGCGACGCTCTCGATTGTCGCGGTGGTGCTGCTTGCTGGAATTTACGAACCCGCGCGCGAGCTGCCGCCACAACGGCATCCGGCGCAGGATATCAGGGAAGGCGCGGTCTTTGTCTCGCAACATCCGCTGTTGCGGCCTGTGTTCATCACGCAATTCATCTTCAACACCGCATCGTTTCTCGTACTTGCAGTGTTCGTGCCCTATGCGATCCGGCATCTTGGGCTTTCTGCATCCGGCGTCGGCACGACGCTGGCGATGTACGGCGTCGGCATGGTGGTCGGCGCGCTGCTGGCGACGCGGGTGATGCAGCGGCTCCAATTCGGAACGGTCATTGCGTTGGGACCGGTGACCGGCTTCGTCGCTGCGGTGGTGCTGGCGTTGACGACCTTCATTCCAAGCGCCGCGCTTGCCGGTTTCGGATTCTTCCTCCTCGGCGTCGGCCCGATCCTGTGGGTGATCTCGACCGTCACGCTGCGGCAATCGGTGACGCCGCCGCGGCTGCTGGGCCGCGTTTCTGCGATCAACATCCTGAGTTATGGCGCGCGTCCAGTGGGCGCCGCGCTCGGCGCGGTCGTCGGTGGGCTCTATGGCGCCGAATGGTGCCTCTATCTGGCTGTCCTGATCTTCGGCGCGCAGGCGCTGGTGATCCTGATGTCGCCCGCGGTAGCGCTGACGCGGCAGCCGGAAATGGTGACCGACAACGGATATGCTCTGAAATCCTGCTAACTTCTTCGTCTCTTCCTCTTTTTTAGCATCCCTGCACCCCCACAATCGCTTGGTAAGCGCTGGCGCGCGCTCGTTTTTATATGATATACATCATGTAATACGAACGGGAGCTGCCATGACCGACGAAACGCTTTCCACCGCTACCGCAGCGGCTCGCCCCGGAGGCTAATTCGACCGTGACGCAAATCGCGGTTCTTGCCGCGCTGGCGGCAACAGGAACGCTCGCCACCAACATCCTCCTGCCGTCGCTGCCGCAGATGGCTGCATCGCTTCACGTTTCGACTCCGGCGGTCACCCAGTCGATCACCGTATTCCTCGCCGTGTTCGCGGTCGGGCAACTCGCGGTCGGTCCCATTTCGGATCGCTACGGCCGGCGCATGCCGGTTCTCGTCGGCTTCGCGGTATTCCTCGCCGGCAGCATCTGGTGCGGTCTTGCCAATGACCTGCCGACGCTGTTGATCGGCCGCGTCGTCCAGGCTGCCGGCGCTTGCTCGACCTCGGTGCTGTCGCGCGCCATCGCCCGCGACCTCTTCAGCGGCGCGGCGCTGGGGCGCGCGATGGCGCTGATCATGATCGCGATGGCGGCGGCGCCGGGATTTTCGCCGCTGCTGGGCGGCGCGCTCGATCATTATTTCGGCTGGCGTTCCGAATTCGTCTTCGTCGCATTGTTCGCAGCGGTTGGAGCCCTCGCCTATGCCGCGGTGCTCGGCGAAACCCATCGCTCGACGCGAACGCCGCTCAATCCAGTTGCGATCGCCAAAACCTATTTCAGCCTTGATCGGCGATCGCCGCTTCCTCGTTCCGGCCGCCACGGTCAGCCTGATCATGGGCGGATTGTTCTCGCTATTTTCCGCAGCGCCCCGCGTTTTGATCGAAGGGCTACAATTCACGCCGATCCAGCTCGGCCTGTTCTTCGCAGGCACGGTGCTGGTCGTATTCAGCGCGGGCATGCTGGCGACGAAGCTCGCGCCGCGCTTCGGACTCGACCGCTCGATCCAGGCAGGGCTGTTGCTGGCGGCGGCCGGCAGCATCGCGATCCTGCTGGTTTCTGTCTTCCACGCGACCTTCCTTCCGTTTCTCGCTGGCATGCTGCGTATTCCTGCTCGGCATGGGCATCGTCAATCCGCTCGGCACCGCGCAGGCGCTGTCGCCATTCGGCGAGAAAGCCGGTGCCGCATCGGCCCTGGTCGGCTTCTGGCAGATGATGACGCGCGGCGTTCGGCGTCTGGCTCGTGGCGACGATCTCGCACGAGGCGATGTTCGCGCTCGGCCTCGTACTGACGATGGCCTCGCTGCTGGCGCTCGTGCTCTACACGATGCGGACAAAAAGCTAGGTCAAGGCTGTAATAGCGCGGCGCTATCGGCTATCAGCGCACCAGCGCTGCCGATTCAATCAAGAGCAGCATGACAATACGGCCAGCGCCGAGACGCTTGCCCGCCTGGAGAGCATTTGTGAGCGAGCGCCAGTTGCCGATCATTCTGGCGCTCGGGACCACGCAAACGCTGGCGTGGGCATCGAGCTATTATCTGCCCGCCATTCTGGCCGATCCGATTGCACGGGAACTCGGCGTCTCCAATAACTGGATCTTCGCGGCGTTCTCCGGCGGCGCTGGTGATCTCCGGGCTGCTGGGGCCTCGCATCGGCCGGCAGATCGATATCGTCGGCGGCCGGCAGGTACTGTCGATCTCCAACATCACCCTCGCCATCGGGCTTGTCGCGTTGGGCATCGCCCACTCGCTTCCTGTGATGATCGCGGCCTGGCTGATGCTCGGCGTCGGCATGGGGATGGGCCTGTACGACGCCGCGTTCGGGGCGCTGGGCCGCATCTACGGCGACAAGGCGCGCCGCGCGATCACCGGCATCACGCTACTGGCGGGCTTCGCCAGCTACCGTGGGTTGGCCGCTAACGGCCTGGGGCCTGGAAACCATCGGGTGGCGCAACACCTGCTTTGCATGGGCCGCCGCGCATATCGTGATTGGCCTGCCGCTCAATCTCTATTTTTTGCCGAAGGTCAAAGGACCGAAAGCGGTCGCAGGCCCGGCGATCAAGCCGCATATCCCAATCGACCGCACCATGGTGTTGCTCGCGTTTGCTTTTGCGTCGGCGTGGGCGGTGACCGGCGCGATGGCCGCGCACCTTCCCAGAATACTCGAGGCGATGGGCGCGACCAGCGTGCAGGCCGTCACCGCCGGCGCTTTTATCGGCCCGGCCCAAGTCGCTGCGCGAATGGTGGAAGCCAGTTTGCTGAGCCGCTTCCATCCGCTGTTCTCGACGCGCCTTGCGTGTCTCACCCATCCCCTCGGCGCTGCGGTCATCGCCGTGGCCGGCGGCGGCGCTTCGATCGCCTTCGCGCTATTTCATGGCGCAGGCAATGGCATCCTGACGATCGCGCGAGGTACGCTTGCCGCTCGCGATCTTCGGGCCGGAAAATTACGCGTATCGGCTCGGGCTTATCGGCGCGCCGGCGCGCGTGACGCAGGCAATGGCGCCGCTGGCGTTCAGTTTTCTGATCGATTACCTCGGCGGCCGCGTGCTGATCGTGTCGTCGGTGCTCAGCCTGATGGCGCTGGGCGCGCTATCGATGCTTCCAAGCAAAGCGCAGCAATAAGCGGTGCGCAGGTTTGCTACACCAGCTCAGCCGGTGCGAGCTTGCACACGTCGCTGCCGGCTTCGACCTGCAGCGTCGCGTGGTGAATGTTGAAGCGATGCGAGAGCTCGTCGCATACGCTGTGCAGAAACGTATCGTCGTATCCGCCAGGCCGCACCAGATGCGCGGTCAGCGCTGTCTCATTGGTGCTCATGGCCCAGATGTGCAGATCGTGAATTTCGGTGACGCCGTCGAGCTGGGCGAGAAAGGTTCGCACTTTCGGCAGATCGATGCCCTTCGGCACACCGTCGAGCGCGAGATTGACGCTGTCCTTTGCGAGGCCCCATCCGCTCGCGAGCACGGCGGCGGCGATGCACAGGCTGATCGCCGGATCGACCCACAGCCATCCCGTCAGCATGATGACGAGCGCTGCGATGACGACGCCAAAGGAAACCCCGGCGTCCGCGACCATGTGCAGATATGCGCCGCGAATGTTGAGGTCGCCATGCCGGCCGCGCATGAACAGCAACGCCGTAATGCCGTTCACGACAATGCCGAGTGTCGCCACCCAATCACGGTCCAGCCCGCGACGGCTGCGGGCTCGAAAATACGCTCTTACACCTTCGACGGCTATTCCGCCGACCGCGATCAGCAACAACCCCGCATTGATGAGGGCCGCGAGGATGGAAGCCCGCCGGTATCCGTAAGTGTGTTGCTGCGTGGGCCGCTTGCGCGCGAGCCAAGCCGCACCCCATGCCAGCAGCAAGGCGATCACATCGGAGAAATTATGTGCGGCGTCGGCCATCAGCGCCAGTGAATTGGCAGCATAACCAAACACCAGTTCGGCAACAACGATCAGTGTATTGAGCGCGACGCCGACGGCAAACGCGAAACCGAAATCATCGGGCGCATGGCTGTGCGCCGCGCTGAGAATGCGAATGAGCGTGCGCGTGTGAATGATCGTGATGATGGGCCATGACGCATTATATCAGACGCCGCCGCACGAATACTATTACGGCATCCAACTTAGAGCTATGTATCCGCGAAAAGGCCCCTACATCGCGCCCGAGACCTTGCGTGTTTACTCGACGCCTCTTCCGAACTTGTTCGACTTCGGCAAACCGTGCGCGAGACGGCCGGCATCGGCGCGGTTGCCGCGCCAGTCCGACAGCTCCTTCAATGACAACCCTTGATCGCGGCCCGCCGAATCCTTCCACGCCAAACCCGCCTTGGAATCGAACGTCGTGACATCCGATAGCGCGGCGCTGGTGTATTTCTGCAGCCGCACGCCGCGGCCCCGCGCCATTTCCGGAATCTGGTCGATCGGAAACACGACCATCTTGTGGTTGGTGCCGATCACCGCAACCGTGTCGCCCCTGACGGTCGCGATAGCGCAAGCTTCGTTGGGCATTTCGACGTTGAGGACCTGCTTGCCTTTGCGGGTGTTTCCGACGCAATCGTCTTCTCCACGATGAAGCCCTGCCCCTCGTGACTCGCCACCAGGAATTTGCGGCCGCCGGTGTTGACGAACAGCGAAACGATCGCCGCGTCCTGCTCCATGTCGATGAACATGCGGATCGGCTCGCCGTGGCCGCGACCGCCCGGCAATTTCGCAACGTCGAGCGAATAGAATTTTCCGTTGGTCGCGAAGAGCAACAACTTCGACGTCGTCTCCGCGAAAAACGCCTTGTCGAGCTTGTCGTCGGTTTTGAAGGTCAGCCCCGAGAGATCGGCGACATGACCCTTCAGCGTGCGCACCCAACCCTTGTCGGAAACGACGACGGTGACCGGCTCGCGCTCGACGAAAGCTTCCTCGATCGCGGCGAGATCATGCTCCGGCGCGTCCGCGAACATGGTGCGGCGCTTGCCGAGCGGCGTCTTCGGCCCGAAGAGATCGCGCACCTTGCGCACTTGCTCGCCGACCTTCGACCATTGCTCGGTCTCGGAGCCGAGGATGCCCTTGATGCCTTTCAACTCCGCACGAAGATTTTTGTCCTCGGTGCGGATCTCGAATTCTTCGAGCTTGCGCAACGACCGAAGTCGCATGTTGAGGATAGCATCGGCCTGAACATCCGTGAGCTTGAACGCCTTGATCAGCGCCGGCTTCGGCTCATCCTCGGCGCGGATGATTTTGATCACCTTGTCGATGTTGAGATAGGCGATCAGATAGCCGCCGAGCACTTCGAGACGGTGCTCGATCTGCTCCTTGCGATAGTTGGAGCGGCGCAGCAGCACGTCGCGCAGATGGTCGAGCCATTCGCGCAGGCATTCGGCGAGACCGAGCACCTTGGGAATGCGGCCCTTCACCAGCACGTTGAGATTCAGCGGGATCTTGCTTTCCAGCTCGGTCAGCCGGAACAGCGATTCCATCAACAATTCGGGATCGACGGCGCGGGATTTCGGCTCGATGACGACGCGGATATCCTCCGCGAATTCATCGCGGACATCGCCGACCAGTGGCAGCTTCTTCTCGTTGAGCAGTTCGGCGATCTTTTCGATCAGCCGCGACTTCTGCACCAGCCAGGGAATTTCGGTGATGACTACGACCCAGGTGCCGCGCGCGCCTTCTTCCTGGCTCCATTTCGCGCGGGTGCGGAACGAGCCGCGCCCGGTCATGTAGGCTTCGGCGATGCTCTCCTTGGAGTCGACGATGATGCCGCCGGTCGGGAAGTCCGGACCCTTCACCCATCGCAACAGCGATTTCGATTTCGCATCGGGTTTGTCGATCAGATGCAGCGCGGCGTCGCAAAGCTCGGCGGCATTGTGCGGCGGGATCGATGTCGCCATGCCCACCGCGATGCCCTGCGCGCCGTTGGCGAGCAGATTCGGAAACCCGCCGGGCAGCACGATCGGCTCTTTCGACTGGCCGTCGTAGTTGGGGCGGAATTCCGCGCCATCCTCGTCGATGCCCTCGAGCAGCAGCCGCGCGACCTCGGTCATGCGCGCTTCGGTGTAGCGATAGGCCGCGGGATTATCGCCGTCGATGTTGCCGAAATTGCCCTGCCCGTCGACCAGCGGATAGCGCGAGGAAAAATCCTGCGCCAGCCGCACCAGCGCGTCGTAGATCGACTGGTCGCCGTGCGGATGGAACGAGCCCATCACGTCGCCGACGATCTTCGCGGACTTCTTGAACGGCGTGCCGGGATCGAGCCGCAACAGCCGCATGCCGTAGAGGATGCGCCGATGCACCGGCTTCAAGCCGTCGCGCGCATCCGGCAGCGCGCGATGCATGATGGTCGAGAGCGCATACTGCAGATATCGCTCCTCGAGCGCGTCGCGCAGCATCACCTCGTGAATTTCAGCCGGTTCCGGCGGAATCAGTCGTTTTCCCATCGGGACGGGTTAAACTTTGTCGCTGAATTGGGCAAGGCGCGCTTGGATCACATCCAACTTGGCAAGCCAAGTTCCTTTGCGATGGCCTTGCCTCGCAAGCTGGCATAAGCGATATGGCCGCAACATAGCCGCCACGACACATAGATAGTCCGTCATGTCCCCTTCCCTGGTCTCCCGCATCGCCCTTGTCACCGGGGCGTCGCGCGGCATCGGCTACGCCACCGCGCGGGCCTTGGCGAAAGCGGGCGCGCACGTCATCGCCGTGGCACGGACGCAGGGCGGCCTCGAGGAGCTGGATGACGATATCCGCAGGGATGGCGGCAGCGCTACGCTGGTGCCGCTCAACCTGACCGACTTCGACGGCATCGCGCGGCTCGGTGCGGCGCTGCATGAGCGCCATGGCAAGCTCGACATTCTCGTCGGCAATGCGGGCGTCGCCGGGCCGTCATCGCCGCTCGGACATATCGAACTCAAGCCTTGGAATGACGTGATGGCCGTCAACGTCACCGCAAATTTTCAACTGATCCGCTGCATGGAGCCTTTGCTCCGGCAATCTGACGCCGGCCGCGCGGTGTTCATCACCTCGGGCGCCGCCAACAAGGCCAGCGCCTATCTCGGCCCCTATGCGGCGTCGAAAGCCGCGCTGGAAACGCTGGTGCGGACCTGGGCCAACGAGACCGCATCGACGCCGATCCGCGTCAATCTTTTCAATCCCGGACCGATCCGCACGAAAATGCGCGCCATCGTCATGCCCGGCGAAGATCCATTGACGCTGGACACGCCGGAGCAGGCGGCGGAATTCATCGTGCCGATGTGTGCGCCCGACTGGACCCAGAGCGGCAAGTTTTATGATTACAAGACGCGAACGCTGATGAGTTTTCGTCCGCCTGCGTGAGGCGACGCCCCGTTGGCCGCGGCATGATTGACTCCCTATCTTCCGCGCTGTTGACTGCGCGACAAGCGGAAAATCCGCACTGAAGATTTCGGGAGGCTATATGACCAGAATCATTGCCGCGATTGCAGCCACCGCCCTTCTCGGCGCTTTAGCGCTGCCGCAAGCCGCCCGCGCCGGCGACGTTCCCACTTTCGCGGTCGACGCATCCTGGCCAAAGCCGTTGCCGAACAACTGGATCATCGGCCAGGTCGGCGGCATTACCACCGACTCGAAAGGCCACATCTGGGTCTTTCACCGCCCGCGCTCGCTGACCGACGACGAGAAAGGCGCCGCGCTGACGCCGCCGCGCTCGAAATGCTGCGTGTCGGCGCCGCCGGTGCTGGAATTCGATTCCGATGGCAACCTGCTGCAGTCGTGGGGCGGACCGGGCCAAGGGTACGAATGGGTCGGCCGCGAGCACGGCATCGAAGTCGACGATAAGGGGTTCGTCTGGCTTACCGGCAATGCCGACAACGACAACGTCGCGATGAAATTCACCAGCGACGGCAAATTCGTCATGCAGATCGGCAAGATCGCGCCGAGCAAAGGCAGCAACGACACCACGCAACTCGGCAAGCCGGCCGAGACGACCTACGACAAGGACGCAAACGAGCTTTACGTCGCCGATGGTTACGGCAACCACCGGGTCATCGTGTTCGACGCCACGACCGGGGCTTACAAGCGCCATTGGGGCGCCTACGGCAATACGCCGAACGACGACAAGCAGCCCGCCTATGACCCGAAAGCAGCGGTGTCCCAGCAGTTCGGCAATCCGGTGCACTGCGTGAAGGTCACCAATGATGGCATGGTCTATGTCTGCGACCGCATCAACAACCGCATCCAGGTATTCAAGAAGGATGGCACGTTTGTGAAAGAGTGGTTCTTTGAGAAGAACACGCTCGGCAATGGCGCGGTATGGGATATTGCGGTCTGGCCCGATCCGAAGCAGACCTATCTTCTCAGCGCCGATGGCGAGAATAACGAAATCCGCGTTCTCAAACGCGACGACGGCAGCGTGGTGGGAACGTTCGGCCATAACGGCCGCAACGCCGGCCAGTTTCACTGGATACACGCAATGGCGATCGACCAGCAGGGCAATGTTTATACCGCCGAGGTCGACACCGCCAAGCGCGTGCAGAAATTCAAGCTGACGTCGGACGCGTTGAAGTAAGAAGTCATCATCTCAACAAGGAGCTACTTGTATGAAGTCTATCATCACGCGACGTTCCGCTGCGGTCATCGCGCTTGCAGGTTTAAGCCTTGCGACGCCTGCGCTCGCGCAGGACAAGAGCGTCAAAATCGGCGTGCTCAACGACATGTCGAGCCTGTATGCCGACATCGGCGGGCCGAACGCGGTCGTCGCCGTCAAGCTGGCTGTGGAAGACTCCGGCCTGCTGAAAAAAGGCTGGAAGATCGACGTCATCAGCGGCGATCACCAGAACAAGCCCGATGTCGGCGTCAACATTGCGCGGCAATGGATCGACAACGACAAGGTCGACGCGATCGAGGATACGCCGAATTCAGGCGTCGCGCTGGCGGTGAACAATCTCGTCAAGGAAAAGAACGCGGTCTTGCTCAATTCCGGCGCCGCCAGTGCCGATCTCACCGGTAAGGCCTGCACGCCGAACACCGTCTCCTACACCTACGACACCTACATGCTGGCCAACGGCACCGGCAAGGCGCTGACCAAGTCAGGCGGCGACAGCTGGTTCTTCCTGACCGCCGACTATGCGTTCGGCGCAGCACTGGAGCGCGACACCACTGCAGTGGTCCAGGCCAATGGCGGCAAGGTGCTCGGGAGCGTCAAGCATCCGATCAACAGTTCTGACTTCTCGTCCTTTCTGCTGCAGGCACAGGCCTCCAAGGCGAAAGTGGTTGGCCTGGCCAATGCCGGCGGAGACACCACGACCGCAATCAAGCAGGCGTCCGAGTTCGGCATCGTGGCGGGCGGCCAAAAGCTCGCGGCGCTCTTGCTGTTCATCAACGACGTACACTCGCTCGGCCTGAAGACGGCGCAGGGCCTGACATTCACGGAATCCTTCTACTGGGACATGAATGACAAGACACGCGCGTGGTCGAAGCGCTTCGCCGAGAAGGCTTCCAAGGGGGCGATGCCGTCGATGAGCCAGGCCGGCAGCTATGCCATGGTGCTGCACTATCTGAAAGCGATGGAAGCGCTCGGCGGCAATCCGCATGATGGCGCCAAGGTCGTCGCCAAGATGAAGGAACTGCCGACCGACGATCCCTTGTTCGGCAACGGACCGCTACGTGCCGACGGACGACGGCTGATCCCAGCTTACCTGTTTGAAGTCAAAAAGCCGGAAGAGTTGAAATATCCCTGGGATTACTACAAGCTGATCGCAACCATCGCGCCGGAGGATGCTGCAAAACCGCTCTCCCAAAGCGAGTGCCCGTTGGTGAAGAAATAAGGGCAGCACCGATTATTCGGGGGCGTGCGCCCCCCGAATAATCAATTCAGTTCGGCCGCTTGCGCTTGTGGGCGAACGGATTGGCCTTTTCGCGCAGCGTGATGCGCACCGGCGTGCCGGGCAGCTCAAAGTATTCGCGCATGGTATTGACGAGATAGCGCAGGTAAGATTGCGGAACGGCGTCGGCGCGCGAACAGAACAGCACAAAACTTGGCGGCCGCGCCTTGGCTTGCGTGATGTAGTTCAGCTTCAGCCGCCGGCCCGATACCGCCGGCGGCGGATTGGCGTCTACCGCCTGCTCGAACCAGCGGTTGAGCGACGCCGTCGGCACCCGCCTGTTCCATACTGCATAGGCGTCCTCGATCGCTTTCATCAGCCGGTCGATGCCCTCGCCCATCAGGCCGGACACCGCGACGATCGGCATGCCCCTGACCTGCGGCAGCAGATGATCGGCGTCAGTGCGCAGCGCTGCGATCAGGCTCCCCTGCTTTCCCATCAGATCCCATTTGTTGACCGCGATTACCAAGGCGCGGCCTTCGCGCTCGATCAGATCGGCAATCCGCAAATCCTGCTCCTCGAACCTGTTCTGCGAATCCATCATCAGCACCACTACTTCGGCGAAACGGACCGCGCGCAGCGCGTCGGCCACCGAAAGCTTCTCCAGCTTTTCCTCGATCCGCGAACGCCTTCGCAGACCCGCGGTATCGAACACGCGGAAATCGCGGCCTTGCCAGTTGATCTCGACGGAAATGGAATCGCGGGTGGTGCCGGCCTCGGCTGAAGTCAGCAGACGTTCTTCGCCGAGCAGATGATTGATCAGCGTCGACTTGCCGGCGTTGGGCCGGCCGACGATGGCGACGCGGATCGGCCGCTTCGCCAAATCCTCGTCGGAAAGAATGACATCGTCATCGTCGAATTCTTCGGGCGTCGTCGACAGGCTCCGGCATCAGGCCGCGCAGCGCGTCGTAGAGATCGCTGAGGCCTTCGCCATGTTCAGCTGAAATCTGGATCGGCTCGCCCAGCCCCAGCGCATAGGATTCCATCGCACCGGCTTCGCCGTGCTTGCCTTCGCTCTTGTTGGCGACGAGCACCACCGGCTTGTTGGCGCGGCGCGCGAAATCCGCGAACGAACGATCAGTCGGCGTCAGCCCCGCGCGCGCATCGAACACGAACATCAGCGCATCGGCCAGGCTAATCGCGGTTTCGGTCTGCTCCTGCATCCGCGCCGTCAGCGAGCCCTTGGCGCCCTGGTCGAGGCCGGCGGTGTCGATGATGGTGAATTCGAGATCGCCGAGCTTGCCCTGACCCTCGCGCCGGTCGCGGGTGACGCCGGGCGTGTCGTCGACCAGCGCGAGTTTCTGCCCGACCAGCCGATTGAACAGCGTCGACTTTCCGACATTGGGCCGGCCGATGATGGCAATCGTGAAGGACATGAGCATTCCCAGCGCCCACTACGGAGCGCATGAAATAAAATAGATCGACAATATCAGCGCGAGAAGCTGCCGCTCGGCAGCGGCGCCGGGAATGGTGCGCCGGATTGCTGCGTCTGAGAAGTGGTCTGCGCTGCCTGCGGCGCGCTTTGCGTGGGTTGCGCCGGCTGATCAGGTGGTGGCGCGGTGGTTCGCCGGCGTACGATTTTCTTGGGCTTCGGAGCCGGCGGCGCGGCCGCGGTGCTGCCTTCCTCTTCCGGCGCAGCATCCGGATCTGGCGCGGTAGCGGCCTGAGGCTCGGCCTCTCTGGGTGCGCCAGCAGCCGTGGCCGGCCCCCTGCCCTTTCCTCTGGACTTCGCAGCGCGCTTGGACTTGGGCTCCTCGGCAGGCGGAGGACTGCCGACATCCTGCGGCGGCTGCTCTTGCGCGCCTCGATATAATTCCTTCGGCACGCCCTGTTCGAGGCCGGGCACGCCTTCGGGGAAGACCGGCTTGCGTTCGCCCGGGAGACGCTTTTTGGTATCAAGGAAGTCCAGCAGATCCGAGGGATCGAATCCGGTCGACGAGCCGCACCCGGCCAATGCACCGCACAGGGCAATCAGAACGGTAGCGGCGATCAGACGGTGCGACGCGACGCATGGTCGATATCTGGTTCAACTCAGGTATTTCCCAACTTCAACTTTTGGCAACCGGCGGAAGCAGCGCCTGCAGCGATTTAGCGCGCGACCGCAGGCTCGCGGGAGTTTCACCGTCGTTGGCGATCATATCGAGCCATTGCCGCGTCGCCACGGAATCGTTAGCCCGCCAAGCCGACAGAGCCAGCAATTCGCGGGCAGTGTGACGATAGGTTTCGCCCGGCGCCGCGGCAGCCTGAAGGCGCTGCAGCATCTCGGGATACGTAGCGGTGTCGACCAGCAAGCCCGCAGCCCGCACCCTGGCGAGATTCTGATCGGAGGAACGGAAGCTGCGATCGGCGGCGATATCGTCGTACATTTTTGCCGCGGCTTGAGGATCGCGCAACGCCGTTTCCCCCGCGGCGCGCATCCGCGCCAGCATCCGATAACCCGATGGCGCAGTAGCGGCGAGCTTCGTAAATGCCGCCTCGGCCTCCGCATGCTTATTTTGGTCGGACAGGTCGGTCGCCGCATCGAATGCCGCGCCGGCCTCGGCCGCCTTCTTGGCTTCGAGATATTGATAACCGCGCCAGCCACCGACAGCGGCGATGATCAGGATCACGCCGGCAATGATGAAAATCGAATACTGGTCCCACAGCTTCTTGAGCTGGTCGCGACGAAGATCCTCGTCGACTTCACTAAATAATTCAGACACTTAACAGTTCCCGTACCAGATGTCCGCGCCCCGCGCGACCGATCTGCCCTGCTGATCTTGGTATGCGGCGGCGATACCCTAGCGATATGGCAACCGCAAGGCAAAACAAGCTCCAGCAAATCGTTAACGATGACGCGCCGACGCTTATACGCCGACAACGGGGACGCCGATCACCACCGGATGGAACACGAAGGCCAGCGCGAGATAGAGCACGACGCCCACCGCCACGGCAATCAGGTCGTTGCCCGTGCCGCCGACCGGAATCGGCGGCGCGCCGGCATCCACGCGACGTTTCAGCGAAATGCGATCGAATACCGCCCATCCCAGAAACGAGCCGAACAGGACGATCGAGCCGAGATCGCCATTGGCCAGCAAATGCGCAGCCGCCCATAGCTTCACGCCCGCCAGCATCGGATGCTTGAGCGTGGTGTAGATGCGGCCACGGATGTAGGACGCGACCACCAGAATCACCGCCGGCAGCATCAGCGCCACTGTGATGTGCTTGAAAGCAACGGGGGGATACCAGACATCGATCCACCCGGTCGCGCGATAATGCGCAAAGCCCCAGACGATCAGCGCGAGACCAGCGAGTGAGACCACCGCATAACCGATCTTGTAGGCGCTCTCGCCCGACGACGCGATGACCGCGGCACGCAATTGGCGCTGCGTGGTCAGGGTGTGAACGCCGAGGAACAGGATCAGTCCGAGGATCATCACCAGCAGTCCCATGATGCTTCCTTATGGATTGTAAGTCGCAGTTTCCGAAACTGGCCGTTTCACTCTATACGACTGCCGCAAGCTGCGGAATGTGTCGCGCGTATCATTGAATAGGAAAAGGTGCAGTGCTGCGAAACGATGCCAGACGGCGGTACCGCGGCATGCTGGCGCTCGCGGCGCTGCTATTCCTTCCTTGCGCCGCGCAGACGCAAGCCGAGACCGGCCATTGGCCTCCCAGGACGGTGCGAATTGTGGTGCCGTTCGCGCCGGGCTCGACGCCCGACATGGTCGGCCGCGTACTGGCCGATAGTCTGCAGGCGCGGCATCCCGGCACGAGCTTCATCGTCGAGAACAAGCCTGGTGCTTCCGGCAATATCGGGACCGATGCCGTGGCCAAGGCTGCGCCCGACGGAGCTACTCTTGGAATTTCTCTCGGCGGACCGCTCGCTATCAACACGCTGTTGTTCGCAAAGCTGCCTTATAATCCCGACACCGATATCGCACCGGTGACGCTGCTGACGCAATTGCCAAGCGTGCTCGCGGTTCCCAGCAGTCTCGGCGTGCACAACGTCGCCGAATTCGTTGCGAGGTTAAAGGCCGACAAGCGTGGCCTGGCATACGGCTCGATCGGCGCCGGTTCGCTGTCGCAGCTTTGCATGGAGGCGATCGCGCAGAAGGCCGGCGTCGGCATGGTGCATATCCCCTACGCCGGATCGCCTAATGCCGTCACCGCGCTGATCCGCGGCGACGTTCAGGCGGCATGCCTTCCCGCGATTGCGGTAACGCCTCAACTTTCCACCGGCGCGGTGACCATCCTTGCGGTCTCGACGGCGCAGCGCTCGCCTTTTCTGCCCGAAATTCCGACTCTGAAGGAGAGCGGCATCGACGTGCAGTCCGATGCATGGAACGCGCTGATCGCGCCGGGCGGTACGCCGCAGGCTCTCGTGATGCAGATCAATGCCGAAGTGATCCGCTCGCTCGCTGAGCCCGCGGTAATCGAGAAACTGAAGACGCAGATGATTGCGCCCGCCACCTCGTCGCCGGAAGAGCTGCGTCAGAAGATGAACGCCGAGAAAGATTTGTGGGCCGACGTGATCCGCGCGGCGAATATACGGATCGAGTGAGCGCCGCGGTTATGGCCTCGCGGTCTGATTTCCCAATTCCCGATTGTCGACGTATCGAATCGCGATGGGACGCCCGGCGAGCGCGCCGCCGAGGCCGCCGGTGAATTTTAGCGGCAGGCAGGCATCCAGCGAGGAATTGATCGCCTTGCGATAGGTTTCGCGCGTATTTTGCGGCACGCCCGATGTGGCATAGGTCACGCGCGGCGTTCCGATGATCTCGCCGGATCGTTTGAAACTGAAACGCACCGACATCTGCATGCCCTCGCGCGCGTTGTCTGCCGGCGGCGGCGACCAGCAGGAGCGCAGTGCGGCAAACAGATCACCTATCGTGTCGAGGTCGTGATCGGGCTTTGACGTATTTCGCGGCATCGTTCTGCGACGGGCCGGCTTTCGATGGTGAGCTGCAAATTCTCGCCGGTCGGATAGTCGATCTCGGGAATGCAGGGACCATGATTGAACACGCTGCAAAATGACGGCGTGCATGGACGGCCATCCAGAACGCTGCACGGCGCATGCGAAAACGGCGTCGCATCGATCTGATGCCGCCGGCGCGCGTCGGCCGAGGTGGCGAGAGCCGCAGCCGCCATAGCGACAATGAGAAAGATAGCGATGCGGGCCAGCATTGCCTCACCCCTTCTTCTTCACGTCCTTCACATTGGAGAACGCAATGCCCTCGGCGCGTTCCCTGGTATAGCCGAGATAGAATTCGTTCTTCGCGAGAAATACCGGATCGCCGTCGACGTCATCGGCGACGCCGGAGCCGTTGGCGGCGATGAACGCATCGAGCTTCTTGCGGTCGTCGGAGGAAATCCAGCGCGCCAGCGAAAATTCGCTGACCTCGAATTCCACCGGCAACGCATATTCGGCATCGAGTCGCGCTTTGAGAACGTCAAGTTGCAGCGGACCGACCACGCCCACCAAAGCCGGCGCGCCGTCGCGCGGCCGAAACACCTGTACCACGCCCTCTTCCGACATCTGCTGCAACGCTTCCTTCAGCTTCTTTGCCTTCATGGCATCGGTCAGCCGGACGCGCCGCACGATTTCCGGCGCGAACGACGGCACGCCAACGAAGGTGATCTCCTCGCCTTCGGTCAACGTATCGCCGATCCGCAACGTGCCGTGATTGGGAATGCCGACCACGTCGCCGGCAAAGGCCTCGTCTGCCAGCGCGCGGTCCTGCGCGAAGAAGAACTGCGGGCTCGACAGGCTCATGTTCTTGCCGGTGCGAACCAGTTTTGCCTTCATGCCCCGCGTCAGCTTGCCTGAGCACAGCCGCGCAAACGCGATGCGGTCGCGATGGTTCGGATCCATGTTGGCCTGGATCTTGAAAACGAACGCGCTCATCCGCGGCTCGGCGGCCTCGACCTTGCGCAGATTGCTGTCCTGCGCACGCGGCGGTGGCGCGAATTTACCGAGGCCTTCAAGCAGATCGCCGACGCCGAAATTCCGCAGCGCGCTGCCGAAATACACCGGCGTCAGATGGCCCTCACGAAATGCCTCGAGCTCGAACGGCTTGCAGGCTTCCGACACCAGCGCGAGTTCGTCCTTGATCGCGGCAACGTCGAGGTTGGCGTTGCGCCCCGCGAGATCGGCGATGTCGATCTGTTGCGCAGCGCCGGTCTTGGCGCCGCCGCCTTCGAGCAGCCGCACGCCGCCGGTGGCGATATCGTAGGTGCCGAGAAAATCGCGGCCGCGGCCGACCGGCCAGGTCATCGGCGTGGTGTCGAGCGCCAGCGTCTTTTCGATCTCATCGAGCAGATCGAAAGTGTCGCGGCTTTCGCGGTCCATCTTGTTGATGAAGGTGATGATGGGAATGTCGCGCAGCCGGCAAACCTCGAACAGCTTTCGCGTCCGCGCTTCGATGCCCTTGGCGGCATCGATCACCATGACAGCGGAGTTGACCGCCGTCAGCGTGCGGTAGGTGTCTTCGGAGAAATCCTCGTGGCCCGGCGTGTCCAGCAAGTTGAACACCAGGTTTTCGAACTCGAACGTCATCACCGAGGTGACGACCGAGATGCCGCGGTCGCGTTCGATCTTCATCCAGTCGGAACGTGTGTTGCGGCGTTCGCCCTTGGCCTTGACCTGCCCGGCGAGATTGATGGCGCCGCCAAACAGCAGCAGCTTTTCGGTCAGCGTGGTCTTGCCGGCATCGGGATGCGAGATGATCGCAAAGGTGCGCCGCCGCGCCACCTCATTGGCGAGCGGGGAACGCAGCGGCGATTTGGTAGCGGTAGCAACATCGGACATAGCGGGCCTGTGACAGGGAAAACGGGCGCAATCAAGGGCGCTCGCGC
Source organism: uncultured Alphaproteobacteria bacterium (assembly GCA_963723625.1). GTDB lineage: Bacteria > Pseudomonadota > Alphaproteobacteria > Rhizobiales > Xanthobacteraceae > Bradyrhizobium. The sequence goes on along the minus strand of CAVRRK010000005.1, from coordinate 1,227,429 downwards.
CTCTCATATAAGGATTGCAGGGGCCTTAGTGCCAGCGCACCAGCGCCACCGCCCAATAAGCCAGCGCGGCGACGATTGCCGACGCCGGGATCGTGATTACCCAGGCGTAGACGATCGAGCTCGCCACGTTCCAGCGCACCGCGGAGACGCGCCGCGCGGCGCCGACGCCGACGATGGCGCCGGTGATGGTATGGGTGGTCGAGACGGGAACGCCGAGCCAGGTCGCGATGAACAGCGTCGCCGCGCCGCCGGTTTCCGCACAAAATCCCTGCATCGGCGTCAGCTTGGTGATCCGCAGACCCATGGTGCGAACGATCCGCCAGCCGCCCATCAAAGTACCCATCGCCATCGCAGTCTGGCACGCCAGCACCACCCAGAACGGCACCGAAAAATGCTCGCCGAGATGCCCCTGCGAATACAATAGCACCGCGATGATGCCCATGGTCTTCTGCGCATCGTTGCCGCCGTGTCCCAGCGAATACAGCGACGCAGAGACGAACTGCAGAATACGAAACGCGCGATCCACGGCAAAAGGCGTGGATCGCACCGACAGCCACTGCACGATCGCGACGAGTACGAGCGCCAGCAGAAATCCAACCAGCGGCGACAGCACGATCGCGAGCAATGCCTTCGATAGTCCGCCCCAAACAGCCGCCGAAAGTCCCGCCTTTGCAATGCCCGCGCCGACCAGACCGCCGATCAGCGCGTGCGAGCTGCTGGAGGGTATGCCCAGCGCCCAGGTGATGAGATTCCAGACGATGGCGCCCATCAACGCGCCGAATATCACCTGCTCGTCGATGATGCTGGGCTCGATGATCCCGGTGCCGATGGTGTTGGCAACGTGGAGTCCGAATACCGCGAATGCGACGAAATTGAAGAACGCCGCCCACAGCACCGCGTATTGCGGCCGCAACACGCGGGTCGAGACGATAGTCGCGATGGAATTAGCGGCGTCGTGCAACCCGTTGAGGAAGTCGAACAGCAGCGCGACTGCGATTAATCCGATCAGGATCGGAAGACCAAGCGTGGCGTCCACTGCGCGGCCCTGCCCTATACCTGTTCGATGACGATGCTGTTGATCTCGTTGGCGACGTCATCGAAGCGATCGGCGACTTTTTCGAGATGGTCGTAGATTTCGGCGCCGACGATGAAATCCATCGTGTTGGCGTTGCGGTGCTTGAGGAACAGCTCCTTCAGTCCGATATCGTGCAGATCGTCGACGCGCCCTTCGAGCTTGCCGAGTTCCTCCGTGATTGCGGTCAGCATCGCGACGTTGTCGCCGATCGACTGCATCAGCGGCAGCGCGCGGCCGACGAGATTGGCGCATTCCACCAGCAGCGTACCGATTTCACGCATCGGCGGTTCGAAGTTGCGAACCTCGAATAAAATGACCGCCTTCGCCGTCTGCTGCATCTGGTCGATGGCGTCGTCCATCGAGGTGATGAGATTCTTGATGTCGACGCGATCGAACGGCGTGATGAAGGTCCGGCGAACCGCGGTGAGTACTTCGCGGGTGATGCTGTCGGCGTCATTTTCGAACTGATTGACGCGCTGACAAAATACCGGCGTTTCTTCGCCGCCGAGCAGCATGCCTTGCAGCGCCAGCGCGCCTTTCACCACGACCTGGGAATGCCGGGCGAAAAGTTCGAAGAACCTTTCCTCCCGCGGCAGGAAGGCTTTAAACCATCGCAGCATCGATCAGTCCGTTTTGAAGGCAGCAGCGTTCTTTCACGCCGCTGTCATAGATCATTTCCGGCGAAAAGGGCGTGTTCGGCGCGAGCCAGCCAAGATCATCCACCGCTTTGTAGAGGCTAAAAAGTTCCAAAGATGCGGCAGGTTACAGCGATCGCTTGAAATAATGCGCGATTTCGCCGACCACGCCGCGCCGGAACGTCAGAACGCAGACCACGAAGATCACGCCCTGGATCACCGTCACCCATTGGCCGAATCCGGCCAGGTATTGCTGCATGGCGATGATGACGAACGCGCCAACGACAGGACCGAACACCGTTCCCAGACCGCCGACAAGCGTCATCAGCACGATTTCGCCGGACATCGTCCAGTGTACGTCGGTCAGCGAAGCATTCTGCGCGACAAAAACCTTCAATGATCCGGCAAGCCCTGCCAGCGTCCCCGACAGAATAAAGGCAAGCAGCTTGTAGTGGTCGGTCTTGTATCCCAGCGAAATCGCGCGTTGCTCGTTCTCGCGGATCGACTTCAACACTTCGCCGAACGGGGAATTGATGGCGCGATAGATCAGCAGAAAGCCGAACAGAAAGCCGGCGAGGATGACGTAGTAAAGCGTGATCGGCTTGGTCGAGATTGAAGATGCCGAACAGATAACCCTGCGGAATTCCCTGAATGCCGTCCTCGCCGTGGGTAAACGGCGTCTGCAGATAGATGAAATAAAGGAGCTGCGACAACGCCAGCGTGATCATCGAAAAATAGATGCCCTGACGCCGGATGGCGACGAGGCCGGTGATGACGCCGAGCAGCGCGGCGCCGACGACGCCTGCGATAATTCCCAGTTCGGGCGTGAAACCCCAGACTTTCAGTGCGTGCGCGGTGATGTAGCCCGCCGTGCCGAGAAACATCGCATGACCGAACGACAACAAGCCGCCATAGCCGATCAGCAGGTTGAACGCGCAGGCGAGCAGCGCAAAACACAGCGCCTGCATCACGAAGAACGGATAGATTCCCGTTAGCGGCACGATCGCCAGCAGCGCCGTCATGATGACGAACGCGATCATCTCGTCGCCGATTACGCGACCCGTTTCGGTTCGAATGGTATCGTCTGTTATCGCTGTCATGTCAGGCCGCCCGTCCAGTCAGTCCCGATGGTTTCACCAGCAACACCAGCACCATCAGCACGAAGACCACGGTGTTGGAAGCTTCGGGGTAAAAATACTTTGTGAGACCCTCAATGATGCCAAGGGCGAACCCGGTGATAATCGATCCCATGATCGAACCCATGCCGCCGATCACCACCACGGCGAACACCACGATGATCAGATCGGCGCCCATCAATGGCCGCACCTGATTGATCGGCGCCGACAGCACGCCGGCGAGCGCGGCAAGACCGACGCCGAGGCCATAGGTCAACGTGATCATTCGCGGAACGTTGATGCCGAATGCGCGAACCAGAGTCGGATTTTCAGTCGCAGCGCGCAGATTTGCGCCCAGCCGCGTGCGCTCGATCAGATACCAGGTGGCGAGGCAGACCACGAGCGAGAAAATCACGACCCAGCCGCGATAGACCGGCAGGAACATGAAGCCGAGATTCATTCCGCCCTTCAATTCGTCGGGAATGGCGTACGGCAAACCGGATGATCCAAAATAATTCTGGAACACCCCCTGAATGATCAGCGCCATGCCGAAGGTGAGCAACAGGCCATAGAGATGATCGAGCCCGGTCAGCCATTTCAGCATCGTCCGCTCAAGCACCATGCCGAAAACGCCGACCAAAATCGGCGCCACGATCAGCGCCGGCCAGTAACCGAGGCCGGTCAGGTTGAGCAGGAAATACGCGCAAAACGCGCCCATCATATATAGCGCGCCATGCGCGAAATTGATGATGTTGAGCATGCCGAAGATGACGGCCAGTCCGAGGCTCAACAGCGCATAGAATGAGCCGTTGATCAGCCCGACCAGCAATTGAGCGAACAGAGCCTGCAGGTTGATCGACATCGCGGTCTCGGTCTCAGTTTCGGTTTCAATCCGTGTGTAATAAAGCCCCGACGGCTAGATGCCGTCGGGGGAATTGCAGCGTTAGTGCTTGACCAGGGAGCACTTGCTTTCCGACAGCGGCCGGAACGCCTGGTCGCCGGGCGTGGTGCCGATCAGCTTGTATAGGTCGTACTCGCCCTTCGATTCCGAAGGCTTCTTGACCTCGAACAGGTAGGCCGGATGAATGCCGCGGCCATCGACGCGGATCGTGCCTTTGCCGAACAGGGGATCATCGGTCGGCATTTCCTTCATCTTGGCCACGACCTTGGCGCCGTCATGCGGATTGCCGCCGAGGGCTTCAAGCGCCTTGAAATAGTGCAGCAGGCCCGCGTAAACGCCGGCGTGAACCATCGTCGGCATCGCATGCGTCTTCAGGCGTTCGCCGAAGCGCTTCGAGAAGGCCCGAGTCTGATCATTCATATCCCAGTAAAACGTCTCGCTCAGGTTCAGACCCTGAGCCACGTTCAAGCCAAGCGAATGCACGTCCGACAGGAACATCAGCAAACCGGCAAGTTTTTGGCCACCCTTGACGATGCCGAATTCCGCCGCCTGCTTGATCGAGTTCGTGGTGTCGCCGCCGGCGTTGGCAAGGCCGATGACTTTCGCCTTCGATGCCTGCGCCTGCAGCAGGTATGAGGAGAAGTCCGCCGAGTTCAGCGGCGCCTTGACGCTTCCCAACACCTGGCCGCCGGCAGCCTTGACGACAGCGGTGGTGTCGTTCTCGAGCGCATGGCCGAACGCGTAGTCCGCCGTTAGGAAGAACCAGGTATCCCCGCCGGCCTTCACCATCGCCTTACCCGTGCTCTGGGCCAGCATGTAGGTATCGTAGGTGAAGTGGATGGTGTTCGGCGTGCACTGCGAGTTGGTCAGTTCCGAGGAACCTGCCCCGGAGTTCAGCATGATGCTGTTCTTCTCTTTCACGACGTTGTTCACCGCAAGCGCAACGCCGGAGTTCAATACGTCCGCGAGGATATCTACCTTGTCGGTATCGATCCATCGGCGCGCGATACCCGTCGCGATGTCTGGCTTGTTCTGATGGTCGGCGGAGATCATGTCCAACGTCCAGCCCTTGGCCTTCATGCCAGAATCTTCGATGGCCATCTGTGCCGCGAGGATCGAACCTTCGCCGCCGAGGTCGGCATAGAGGCCCGACAAGTCGGTCAACACGCCGATCTTGACGTTCTTGTCCTGGGCAAAAGCGCTCCCGGCTGCAAGCACAAGCGCAGTTCCGAGCAACAGGGCCGATATTTTACTCTTCATCTTGGTAGTTCTCCGTTTTGTTTTCGTAGTCTTAAACGCCGAGATAGGTGTGAAGCTTGTTCATGTTGGCTTGCAGTTCCGAGTTGGCAAAGCCGTCGATGATCTTGCCATGCTCGACGATGTAGAAGCGGTCCGCCACCGTGGAGGCGAACCGGAAATTCTGCTCCACCAGAAGGATGGTGAAGCCTTCCGATTTGAGCCGCGCGATGGTCTGGCCGATCTGCTGAATGATTACGGGAGCGAGACCCTCGGTCGGCTCGTCGAGCATCAGAAAGCGGGCGCCGGTGCGTAGGATGCGCGCTATCGCCAGCATCTGCTGCTCGCCGCCGGATAGCTTGGTGCCCTGGCTGTTCAGCCGCTCCTTCAGATTCGGAAACAGATCGAAAATCTGGTCCAGCGAAAGCCCCCCGCTGCGAACCATCGGCGGCAGCATCAGGTTTTCACGAACATCGAGGCTGGCAAAAATGCCGCGCTCTTCGGGACAAAATGCCACGCCCAGCCGCGCAATCCTGTCCGAAGACGTCCGCGTGATGTCCTGGCCGTTGAAGCGGATAGAGCCGGTGCGCTTGTCGATGATGCCCATCACCGATTTCAGCGTCGTAGTCTTACCCGCGCCGTTGCGGCCGAGCAGCGTGACCACTTCGCCGGCGTTCACCTTGAAATTGATGCCGTGGAGAATGTGCGACTTGCCGTACCAGGCTTCGAGATTTTCAACCGCAAGCACGGGACTTGTCGCGACGCCCGCGGCATTGTTTGAAAGCCGGTCGGTCATGTTCAGTATCAGCCATGACCCGCCCCCAGATAGGCTTCCTTGACGCGCTCATCCTTGGAGAGATCGGCGTAATTGCCTTCTGCCAGCACGTGGCCGCGCGTCAGCACCGTGATGATATCGGACAGGTTCGCCACCACGCTGAGATTATGTTCGACCATCAGGATGGTGTATTTGGCGGAGATGCGCTTGATCAATGCGGCAATCTTGTCGATGTCTTCATGGCCCATGCCCGCCATCGGCTCGTCGAGCAGCATCATTTCCGGATCGAGCGCCAGCGTCGTTGCGATTTCGAGCGCGCGCTTGCGCCCGTAAGGCATTTCGACCGCAGGCGTCTTCTCGAATTCGCTCAAGCCGACATCGTTGAGAAGTTCGCGGGCGCGGCCATTGTACTGGTCCAGCACCGACTTGGATCGCCAGAAGTCGAATGACTGGCCGTGCTGGCGCTGCAGGGCTACGCGTACATTTTCAAGCGCGGTGAGATGCGGAAACACCGCCGAGATCTGAAACGAGCGCACAAGCCCGAGCCGCGCCACGTCGGCCGGCGCCTTCGCCGTGATATCGTTCCCTTTGTACAGAATTTGACCTGCCGACGGGCTCAGAAATTTGGTCAACAGATTGAAGCACGTGGTCTTGCCGGCCCCATTTGGACCGATCAGCGCGTGAATGCTGCCACGGCGAACCCGCAGGTTGACGTCGCGAACGGCAAAGAACCCCGCGAACTCCTTGGTCAGTCCTTGGGTTTCGAGAATGAACTCATCAGCCAATCAAATTCCCCCTGTCAGCCTTCGCGGCGATGTGTCGTTCGCGCGTGGCCGGGTTCTAACTTTTGGTCCGCAATGGCTCGGAAGAGCATTCCGGACCGGCCGCCTCCGTGGCGGAATATGCCGTCAATGGATGGGTTTACGCAAGATGCAAAGCGGCACAGGGCGCGGCTTGATGACCCGCCGAGTTCGCCATTAGTCGAATGGCGCGAGGTATCCCGAGGGGCTCGGCGTTACCGCTCTCGGATCAAGAGATGCCGAATGCCTTGGCGTAAATATCCGGCTTGAAACCGACCGCCAACTTACCGCCGTCAAACTCCAGCACGGGCCGCTTGATCATGGAGGGCTGCGCGAGCATCAGCGCGATGGCCTTGCGCTCGTTCAAGCCCTTCTTTGTCCGCGTCCGGCAGTTTGCGGAACGTCGTGCCCGCGCGATTGAGCAACGTCTCCCAGCCGAGTTCGTCGCACCAGTGCTTCAGCTTCTCTTTTGAAATGCCTTCGGCTTTGTAATCGTGAAAACGATACGCCACGCCGCGGCTGTCGAGCCATGCGCGCGCCTTCTTCATGGTGTCGCAGTTCTTGATGCCGTAGAGCGTGACCGTCGATGCCATGCCAATCACGTACCGTCATCGAGACTGACAATGACCGCTGCATTGGCGATGATGATGGCGTCGCCGCCGCTTTCGGCGGGAATCTCCAGCCCGCCATTGACCGCTGTAACCGTCACCGTTCCATAGGGCAGTTCTTTCGCGACCGCCGCCGTGTCGACCGCGCTTGGGTCCGGCACGCCGATCGTGACATCGACGAACATGTCTTTGCCGGTCTTTCCGACCATCCGGAAGAAGCCAAGGCTGGAGTGGCGGATGGCGTCCGAGACCGCGCGCCTCGCCGCCTTGGTGGCATCGCGGCCGTGAACATCGACGCCCATGCCCATTTCAGTGATACAGCGCACAAGGGTCATCCCAAGTTACTCCCACTCGATCGTGCCCGGCGGCTTTGACGTGATGTCGTAGACCACGCGGTTGACGCCCTTGACCTCGTTGATGATGCGGGTCGCGGTGGCGCCGAAGAAATTCATGTCGAACGAATAAAAATCCGCCGTCATGCCGTCGGTCGATGTCACCGCGCGCAAGCCGACCACGTATTCGTAGGTGCGGCCGTCGCCCATCACGCCGACGGTCTTCACCGGCAGCAGAACCGCGAACGCCTGCCAGATCTGGTCGTAAAGCCCGGCCTTGCGGATCTGATCGATGTAGACGGCATCGGCATTGCGCAGGATCTCAAGTTTTTCCGGCGTGATCTCGCCGGGACAGCGGATGGCGAGGCCCGGCCCGGGAAACGGATGCCGTCCGACGAAAATTTCCGGCAGGCCGAGTTCGCGGCCGAGCACGCGCACTTCGTCCTTGAATAATTCGCGTAAGGGCTCGACCAGCTTCATGTTCATGCGCGCGGGAAGGCCGCCGACATTGTGGTGCGACTTGATCGTCACCGACGGCCCGCCGGTGAACGACACGCTTTCGATCACGTCCGGATAGAGCGTGCCCTGCGCGAGGAAATCAGCCGATCCTTGCCTAAGGCTGCGATCTTCTTCGCCTCGGCATCGAACACGTCGATGAACAGTCGCCCGATGGTCTTGCGCTTCTGTTCAGGGTCGGTGACGCCGGCCAGTTCGCCGAGAAACAGCTTTGATGCATCCACGTGAACCAGGGGGATATTGTAGTGGTGCCGGAACAACTCGACGACAGTCTTTCCCTCATCCTTGCGCAGCAGGCCGTGATCGACGAAAACGCAAGTGAGCTGATCGCCGATAGCCTCGTGGATCAGCACCGCGGCGACGGCGGAATCGACGCCGCCGGACAACCCGCAGATCACCTTGCCCCGGCCCACCTGCGCGCGGATTTTCTCGATCGCTTCCTCGCGAAACGCGCGCATGGTCCAGTCGCCGGTCAGGCCCGCGACCTTGCGCACGAAATTGCGGATCAGTTTGGCGCCATCCGGCGTGTGCACGACCTCGGGATGAAACATCAGCCCGTAATAGCGGCGCTTCTCGTCCTGGATCACCGCGAACGGCGCATTGGTCGAAACGCCGGCGACTTCAAACCCCGGCGGCATCTGTGTGATGCGGTCGCCATGGCTCATCCACACCGGATGCTTTTCGCCAGTGGCCCACGTTGAATCGAATAGCCGGCTCGGGGCTCTCACCTCGACATCGGCGCGGCCGTATTCGCGATGGTGCCCGCCCTCGACAATGCCGCCGAGCTGCGCGGCCATCGTCATCTGGCCGTAGCATATGGCGAGCACCGGCACGCCGGAATCAAAGATCGCCTGCGGCGCGCGCGGCGAGCCTTCCTCATGCACCGATTCCGGACCGCCAGAGAGGATCACCGCCTTTGGCTTCATCTGCGCGAACGCGGCCTCGGCTTTCTGGAACGGCACGATTTCGGAATAGACGCCCTCCTCGCGCACGCGCCGCGCGATCAGTTGCGTCACCTGGCTGCCGAAATCGATGATGAGAATCTTGTCGTGCGCCGAGGCCACATGCGGTGACGGATCGGAGGGCGAAACGGCGGCTGTAGGGGATGCTGTCATGGCAAGGAATTACGCGACGGGGGTTGGAGTCGCAATGCCGGAAATTGCCTGCCGGGCAGATTATGCGGCGTTGCCGAGCGTTTTTCACGTCATCGCCCGGCCAGCGCAATTGCGCGCAAGGACCGGGCGACCCAGTAATCTCAGACGTCAGCGTTCACTGGGTCATCCGCTTTCGCGGACGATGACACGATTTTCAAGTTGCCGTTCTGAGCAATACACTCACGAAAAAACCGTCGGTTCCGGTACGGCGCGGCGTCATCAGCAGACCCTCGGCGGACTGCAGCGTCGCGCCTAGAAAGTCGTCCGCTTTATCCCATAGCACGGATGCCACCTGCTGCGGCGGCACCACCGCAAATTCCGGATGCCGCGCCGTGAAGGCCCTGATCTGCTCGCCATTCTCCTGGGGCAGCACCGAGCACGTGATGTAGGCGATCCGCCCGCCCGGCTTTACCAAAGCCGCGCCGCGATCGAGCACCGCGATCTGGTCCTTCAACCGCACCTCCAGCGCGCCTGGCCGCATCCGCCATTTGGCGTCTGGATTGCGCCGCCATGTCCCGGTGCCGGTACAGGGCGCATCGATCAGCACGAGATCGGCGGAAGCATGAATATCGCTCAGCGTATCGTTCGGACCTTTCGGCGTGCGGACATCGCAGTTGTGCACGCCGGCGCGCGACAGCCGCTCGTAGATTGGCGCGAGCTGCCGCTTGTCGTGATCTGTCGCAATCAGTCGGCCCTTTGCCTTGCATCATCGCCGCCAGAGCCAGGGTCTTGCCGCCCGCCCCGGCACAGAGATCGATGACCTGCTCGCCGGGCTTGGCGCCCGACAGCAGCGTCGCGAGCTGGGAGCCCTCGTCCTGCACCTCGATGGCGCCCTTGATGAAATCTTCCTCGGCGTGAATGCCGGGATTGCGCGCGTCGGCGCCGAGTTCGATGCGCAAGCCCAGCGGCGACCATGGCGTCGGCTTCGCGCCGAGATGCGCGATCGATCCCAGCACCTTCTCGCGCTTCGCCTTCAACGTATTGACGCGCAGATCGAGCGGCGCCCGGCTCGCCATAGCCGTTGCTTCCGCGACCCGATCATCGCCGAACGCCTCCGCGAGATAATTGTCGAGCCATTCCGGATAATCGCCCGCGATATGTGCGGGCGCTTCGGTCAGGGAACGCGACGTCAGCGCGGCACGTTCGCGATCGGTCAGAGGTGCGGGCGCAAAACGTCCGCCATCGCATAAGGCCGCGATTGCGTCGGCGTGCATCCCGCGCTCGACCTTGAGCATGCCCAGCACCCGCGCGCGCGGCGTATCCTCGTCCATGATGTAGGCGCTGGAGGCGCGCCGACGCAGCACGTCCCAGACCAGGCCTGAAATCGCAGCGCGGTCGCCGGAGCCGGCATAGCGGTGCGCGGTGCCCCACTCCTTGAGCGCTTTCGCGGCGGGGACGCGCTGCGTGTCGATGGCGTCAATGAGTTCGATGGCCGCGGACAGCCGGGCAGCAGGAGTCATTCAGAACTTTCGATTGGAAGAGGAGCGCGGTCAGATCAGCAGCAGGATCTTCAGCGCGAAATACAGCCACATCGCGAACAGCACCAGTACGCCGGCAAACCACGCCAATCCGCGATGGCGAACATCGTTCCCAGTCACGAAAATTCCGGCGTGCGCAAAGCGGGTGACGACAAATACCCACGACAGCATCACGATGACGAGATCGGCATGGCGTAGCGGTAGCGCCAGTGCAATCAGAAAATAGAACAGTACCGGCATCTCGAACTGATTGCTGAAGCAGTTGCCGAATTGAGTCGCGCGCTGCGGCCAGTTCGGCTGTCCCAGCGCGATATCCTGCAAACGGGTTTCCCTTGCCTTGAGCGCCGTTGTGCGGGTCGTCGCCATGCCCAGGAACAGTGCGAAAGTCAGGCCGACCATCACAAACACCGGCAGCAACACCATTTGAATCGACATCGAGATCTCCTTGTTAGGCCTTGTCGGGCCCTACTCGCACCAACTGCTTGCCGAAGTTCGCGCCCTTCAAAAGCCCCATGAAAGCGCCGGGCGCGCTGTCGAGTCCTTCGGTAACAAACTCGCGGTGCTTGACCTTGCCCTCGCGCACCCATTGCGACATGTCGCGCAGGAAGTCGCCATGGCGCGCAGCAAAATCGCTGACGATGAAGCCGCGAATGTTCAGCCGCTTGGTCAGCACGTTGCGCATCATCGCGCCCGCCCATTTCGGCACGGACGCTTCGGTGTCGTTGTATTGCGCGATCAAGCCGCACACCGGAATGCGCGCGAACGCATTGAGCAGCGGAAACACCGCTTCGAAAACCGCGCCGCCGACATTTTCGAAGTAGACGTCGATGCCCTTCGGGCAGGCTTCCTTCAGCTTCGCCGCCAGGTTGGGATCGCGGTGATCGATGCAGTCGTCGAAGCCGAGCTCTTTCTTCACGTAGTCGCATTTGTCCTTGCCGCCGGCGATGCCCACGGCGCGTGCGCCCTTGATCTTGGCAATCTGGCCGACCGCCGATCCGACCGCGCCGGAGGCTGCGGCGACGACGACGGTTTCGCCCGCCTGCGGCTTGCCGATGTCGAGCAGGCCGGTATAGGCCGTCATCCCGGGCATGCCGAGCACGCCGACCGCAGTGGAGACCGGTCCGAGTTTCGGATCGACCTTGCGCAGATCCTTGCCATCCGAAAGCGCGTGCGACTGCCAGCCGGCGCGCGCCAGCACGATATCACCCTTCGCAAATCCCGGATTATTCGAGGCGATGACCTCGCACACCGTACCGCCTTCCATCACGCCGCCGATCGGGACCGGCGCCGCATAGGACGGGCCGTCGCTCATGCGCCCGCGCATGTAGGGGTCGAGCGACAGCCAGATGGTGCGGAGCAGGACCTGACCCTCGCCCGGCGTCGGCATGGCATAATCTTCGACGCGGAAATCCGTTGGCTTCGGCTCACCGACAGGACGGGAGACGAGAACAACGCGCTTGGCCGATTGCGACATGAGTGTTTCCTCCGACAAAGTCTTTTCGTTAGTTAAGCGACCGTCATCGTACACGGGATCAATCGGTGATTTTTTTCAGCGCCTTGTCGAATGCGGCGGCGGCGCTCGGCAGATCCTTGAATGCGAGCCCGCTGTCGGCGGACTGCTTTTGCGCGGCGGTGGCCGTCGGACGTACCTCCGCGATGGGCTTGCCGCCCTCAAGCATGGCCTGCGGCGCAATCACGTGAAACTCGTGCGCTTCGAGCGGCTGGTCCTTGAGCAAAAACACGCCGAGGCTGACGATGTCAGTACCCCGCCGATACGAGATGTAGCGCTCGATTGCGACGGAGCCGTCACGCTGCATGCCGCCGAGCTTGGCAAAACCCTTCGCGTCGAGCAGCCGGTGCGCCTTGAAACCTTTCACGCCGGCGGACTTCGCCTTCGCGGTTTCTTCGGAGAGGTCGTATTTTTCCGCCATTTGCTTGCCGACAGCGGCGAGCTGGCCCGACATCTCGTGCTCGAATTCCTTGACCTCCGTGCGCGGCTTCGGTCCCTTGCGCGGTTTGGCGGCGTTGCGCTTTTCAAGTTCGGCCTGGCACTGCAGGATGATTTCGGTCGCGCTTTTCCGCTCCGCATTCACCAGCAGATTTTTCAGATCCTGATCTGAAAGTGCGGCAACTCTTTCGTCTGTCCAGTCAACCATCGTGTCCAATGCTTCTCGTTACCAGGTGAGTTGAGAACCTTCGTATCACGCGCCGCCGGGATAGTTCGGGCTTTCGCGCGTGATGGTCACGTCATGGACGTGGCTTTCCCGCAATCCCGCACCGGTGATGCGGATGAACTGCGCCTTCTCGTGGAATTCGGCAAGGTTTCTCGCGCCGACGTAGCCCATCGCCGCGCGCAGGCCGCCGGCGAGCTGATGCATCACGTTGCCGACCGGGCCCTTGTAGGGCACCTGCCCTTCGATGCCTTCAGGCACCAGTTTCAGCGTATCCTTGATGTCCTGCTGGAAATAACGATCCGCAGAGCCCCGCGCCATCGCGCCGACCGAGCCCATGCCGCGATAGGCCTTGTAGGAACGCCCCTGCCACAGGAACACTTCGCCAGGCGTCTCATCGGTTCCCGCAAGCAACGACCCGACCATGGCGATGTCTGCGCCGGCCGCCAGCGCCTTGGCGAGATCGCCGGAATATTTGATGCCGCCGTCGGCAATGACGGGCACATCGGCCTTCTTCGCGGCCTCGACGGCGTCCATGATCGCGGTGAGCTGCGGCACGCCGACGCCTGCGACGATGCGGGTGGTGCAGATCGAACCCGGTCCGATGCCGACCTTGATCGCATCAGCGCCGGCATCGATCAGCGCCTGCGCGCCCTCCATGGTCGCGATATTGCCGGCGATCACCTGCACGGCGTTGGACAGCCGCTTGATGCGGTTGACGGCTTCCAGCACCCGCGAGGAATGCCCATGCGCGGTGTCGACGACGATCAGATCGACGCCGGCGTCGATCAGCCGCTCGGTGCGCTCGTGGCCGTCCGCGCCGACCGTCGTCGCTGCTGCGACCCGCAGCCGCCCCTGCGCATCCTTGCAGGCCAGCGGATGCGCGACGGCTTTTTCCATGTCCTTGACGGTGATGAGGCCGACGCAGCGATATTGATCGTCGACCACCAGCAATTTTTCGATGCGATGCTTATGCAGCATCCGCTTCGCCTCGTCCTGGCTGACGCCCTCGCGCACCGTCACGAGATTCTCGTGCGTCATCAGCTCGGAAATCTTCTGCCGCGGATCGGTAGCGAAACGAACGTCACGGTTGGTGAGAATGCCGACCAGTTTGCCCGGCACGCCCTTGCTGGCGCCGGTCACCACAGGAATGCCGGAGAAACCATGATCGTTCATCAGCGACATGGCGTCGGAAAGCATCGCGTCCGGACCAATGGTCAGCGGATTTACCACCATCCCTGATTCATACTTCTTCACCTGCCGCACCTGCGCGGCCTGGCCGTCCACATCGAAGTTGCGGTGGATCACGCCGATACCGCCGGCCTGCGCCATGGCAATCGCCATGCGCGCTTCGGTCACGGTATCCATCGCCGAGGCGATGATCGGGATATTGAGTGGGATCGAGCGCGTGACGCGGGAACGGATATCGGCGGCGGAGGGAAGGATGTCGGAGAGGCCTGGCTTTAGCAGCACGTCATCGAACGTGTAGGCTTCGCGTATCCCGTTCAGTCCCTGCAGCCTCGCCATCGCCAACTCCATTCAGCAGCTCGTCGCCGCGATATGACCTCAGGGATGAACGGACCCTTCGGCGACGCTAATGGCATCGCCGTCGAAATCGAAGCCCATCGATGGGGTTGGCGGTGGTCGATAGCATGGCGGCCTGTGGAATCAAAGGGTTTGGCGGCCATGCACAGGCATTTCGAGCGAAAAGCGGGCCTCGGGATCAGCGCGGATAGCCCGATGGCGGACCATGCTGCCGGATTGCCTCCACCACTTCGCGGTGCCTGCGCTGTTCCCGCTTCATGTGGACCGCGATCACCGCGTGCGCCGAGGGCACCAGCAGCAGAATATGAAAGACAAGCCCGAAAATCGCGCAAAAGACGATCAGGATCACATTGAAGATCGCCGCAAACGGCTGCCCGTTCAAGAGCAAGCCAAGCGGCGGCAACAAGGCGGCGAGAATATAGATCATCGTCGGAGCTCCGGCGCAGCACCTCAGAGTTCGGTCACGCTGGATTTAGGTGGTTTCCTCCGTTCCGCAATAGCGGGACCTACTGCGGGATGCTACAGCGCCGGTTCATCCTTCTCGAACGGAAGTGCCAGAGCCTCCCATGAACAAAGAACGCCTGATCCCGCTCATCGTGGCCACCGCGCTGTTCATGGAGAACATGGATTCCACCGTCATCGCGACCTCGCTGCCCGCAATCGCCGCCGATATCGGCACCAGCCCCCTGACGCTTAAGCTCGCCATCACCTCGTATCTGCTGTCGCTTGCCGTCTTCATTCCGGCGAGCGGATGGACCGCCGATCGTTTCGGCGCCCGCGCGGTGTTCTCGATCGCCATCGCGGTCTTCATGATCGGTTCGATCGGATGCGCGCTGTCGAGTTCGGTCACTGATTTTGTGATCGCCCGCATCGTGCAGGGGGTGGGTGGCGCGATGATGACGCCGGTGGGACGCCTGGTGCTGCTGCGCTCCATCGACAAAAGCGCGCTGGTCAATGCGATGGCGTGGGTCACGGTGCCGGCGCTGGTCGGCCCGGTGATCGGCCCGCCGCTCGGCGGCTTCATCACCACCTATTTCTCGTGGCACTGGATTTTCCTGATCAATATACCGATCGGCATGCTCGGTATCTTCATGGCGTTGCGCTACATCGATCCGATCCGCAGCGAGGACCCTGAGCGCTTCGATCTCTACGGGCTGGTGCTGGCCGGCATCGGACTTGGCGGCATCGCGTTCGGCCTCTCGGTCGCCGGCCTCAACCTTTTGCCGTGGACCATCGTCGTCGCCCTAATTGCTGTCGGCGCCATCTCGATGACGCTCTATGTGATCCATGCGAAACGCACGGCATCGCCGGTGCTGGATTTCACGCTGCTGCGGCTGCCGACTTTGCGCGCCAGCATCATTGGCGGCTTTCTGTTCCGCATGGGCATCGGCGCGCTTCCGTTTCTGCTGCCGCTCTTGATGCAGGTGGGATTTGGCTTGTCGCCGTTGCGGTCGGGCCTTGTGACTTTCTCATCCGCGGTAGGTGCGATGGGCATGAAGACGCTCGCCGCCCGCATCATCCGAACTTTTGGCTTTCGCAACATCATGACCATCAACGCGATGGTGAGTTCGGTCTTTCTTGCGGCCTGCGCGCTGTTCACGGTGACCACGCCGTTGCTCTTGATCATGATCATCCTGGTGGTCGGCGGCTTCTTCCGCTCGCTGCAATTTACCGCCATCAATACCGTCGCCTACGCCGAGGTCGAGCCGGCGCAGATGAGCCGGGCCACCACGCTGGTGAGCGTCAACCAGCAGCTCGCGATCTCGGCGGGGGTCGCGGTCGGCGCGTTCTCGGTGGAATCGACGATGATGCTGCGTCATGTCAGTGAACTAAGCGCGGTGGATTTCGCGCCGGGCTTTCTGGTGGTTGCGATCATCTCGGCTATCTCAACGTATTTCTTCTACAGGATGCCGGTCGATGCCGGCCATCAGGTCTCGGGCCGTCGGATGGTAGTGATATCGGATCCGACGCGCGAGGCTGAGGCGGAAGAAGAAGCGGCGAGCGAAACCGCCACGGCGCGGGATCAGCGGCTCGGCTGACCCCGAAACCCCAATGCCAGCACATAACGCTCCGATGAATCTGCCCGGCTCGAGGCCGGTTTCACATGCTTGACGGTGGTGAAATCGCGTTTCAGTTGCGTTAGAAGCGTTGCATCGGCACCGCTCTGAAAAACTTTTGCGACAAACGTGCCGCCGGGATTGAGCACGTCGGCGGCGAACGCGGCGGCGCCTTCCACGAGGCCGAGGATACGCAACTGGTCGGTCTTGCGATGACCCGTGGTGTTGGCGGCCATGTCGGAGAGCACCACGTCGGCGCGGCCTCCCATCATTTCCAGTAATTTCTGAGGCGCATCGTCGCCAAGAAAATCAAGCTGAGCGAACGTCACCCCGGCAATCTCCGGCATCTCCAGGAGATCGATTGCGATCGACCTTGCCTTTGCCGTCGGCCGCGCCGACGCGCTTGGCGGCGATCTGGCTCCAGCCGCCAGGCGCGGCGCCGAGATCGACGACCGACGCGCCGCGTTTGAGAAAATGATATTTGTCGTCGATTTCGATCAGCTTGTAAGCCGCGCGCGAACGCAGTCCGTCGCGTTTGGCTTGGGCAACGTAGGGATCGTTAAGCTGGCGCTCCAGCCAGAGTTTCGATGACAGCTTTAGCCGGCCCGCGCTTTTGACGGTGACGCGAAGCCGCCCGGTGGTATCTTTGGCCATGTCAGTTGCTCGTCGCTTTTGAGATCGTCGTACGCGGGCTAAGATAACGGCGCACTAAGCACGCCGTCTTCGCGCATCATCTCCACCAGCATGCCCTCGCGCAGGCCGCGATCGGCCACCCGCAACCGCGGCAGCGGGAATGCGTGGCGGATCGCATCGAGAATGGCGCAACCCGCCAGCACCAGATCGGCGCGCTCGACGCCGATGCAGTTATTGGCAGCCCGCTCCTGATAGCTCATGCCCAGCAGCCGCGCGATTGCGCTTGTTAGTTCCGCATCATCCATCCAGACGCCATCGATGCGGCGGCGATCGTAACGCGCCAGATTGAGATGCACACCGGCCAACGTCGTCACCGTGCCAGACGTGCCGAGCAGATGCATGCCGGCGAGATCGCCGCCATATTCGCTCGCGAACGGTTCAACGTGCTTCGGCGACCTCATCTACCATCTGCGCATAGGATTGAGGCGTCACATCCCTGCCCCCGAAACGCTCGGCCAGCGTCACTACTCCGAGCGGAATCGACATCCAGGCCCTGATGCGGGGCGTTGCATTTGGTTGTTGCGGATCGCGCTCGATCCGTACCAATTCGGTCGATCCGCCGCCGATGTCGAACAAGATGGCGCCACGTCCGCGCGGATCGAGCAGCGGCGAGCAGCCGATCACGGCGAGCGTCGCCTCGGTCTCGCGGTCGATCACCTCGAGTTCGATACCGGTCTCGGTGGCGACCTGGGTACGAAAATCATCGGCATTGTCGGCCGCGCGGCAGGCTTCCGTGGCGATCAGGCGCAGACGCGTGGCACTCTTCGAGCGCATCTTGTCACGGCAAATACTTAGGGCACCGATGGCGCGCGAAATCGCAGCGTCGCTGATGCGGCCCGTCGTGGATACTCCTTCGCCGAGGCGAATGATCCGGGAAAAGGAGTCGATCACGCGAAAGCTGTCGCCGGTCGGACATGCGATTAGCAGGCGGCAATTGTTGGTGCCGAGATCAAGCGCCGCGTAAACGCCGGAAGCGCCGCGCGATCCAATATCCTCGCGGGAAGGACCTTCACAGGGAAGGCCGGCGCGAAGCCGCGTGTCGTCGTTCATCAAAAAATGTCTTTCCGCGGGTTGCTTTCGCCCGGCGAAGAATGTCGTTTCGAGGAAACTCTAGCAGCGCGAATGGGCGGCGCAACAGCCGTGCACACGGATCATGCTCAATCAGGCGTTGTCGGATGAATGAGGGTGGTTTATCTGAAGATCAAGCCGCAAAATCGCGCAATTACCGCTGTTTAGGACCTAGTTCATGCAAGACCAACCGTCTCTGGATAATGCTATCGCAATGCAAAAATTCGGCGTCGGACAGCCGGTTCGGCGCAAGGAAGACGACACGCTGGTCCGCGGCAAGGGCAAATACACCGACGACTTCGATCTGCCCGGGCAGGTCTATGCCTGGATCGTCAGGAGCTCCCATGCCCACGGCGTCATCCGCGGTATTAACACCACTGCGGCAAAGGCGATGCCTGGCGTGCTCGGCGTCTGGACCGGCCACGATTTGGCATCCGCGGGCTATGGTCCCTACACCTGCGGTCTGCCGTTGAAGAGCCGCGACGGCACGCCGCTGCTGCAGACCAATCGCACCGCGCTGATGACCGACAAGGTGCGCTATGTCGGCGATCCCGTCGCGTTCGTGGTGGCGCAGACGCTGGCGCAGGCGCGCGATGCCGCCGAAGCCGTGGAACTGGATATCGAGCCGCTTCCCGCGGTGACGAGCGCTGAAGAGGCCGCAAAACCCGGCGCGCCGCAACTCTACGATCACATCCCCAACAACGTCGCGCTGGACTATCACTACGGCGACGCCGCCAAGGTCGACGCGGCTTTTGCCGCCGCCGCGCATGTCACCAAGCTCGATATCGTTAATACGCGCGTCGCCGTGGTAGCGATGGAGCCGCGCTGCGCGCTGGCGTCCTATGATAAGAAAAGCGAACGCTACACGATTCAGGTGCCGACGCAGGGCGTCGCCGGCAACAAAGCCAACCTCGCCAAGAATCTGCTGAAGGTGCCAGGCGACAAGGTTCACCTGCTGACCGCCAATGTCGGCGGCTCCTTTGGCATGAAGAACATCAACTATCCCGAATACATCTGCATTCTGCACGCCGCGAAGGCGCTGGGCCGCCCGGTGAAATGGACCGACGAGCGCTCAACGAGTTTTCTGTCCGACAGCCACGGCCGCGCGCAACAGATTCACTGCGAGCTAGCGCTCGACTCCGACGGCCAATTCCTCGCGGTCAAAGTCCAGGGCTACGGCAATCTCGGTGCTTACATCACCGGCGTCGCGCCAAGCCCATTGTCGCTGAACGTCGGCAAGAATCTGTCGAGCGTCTATCGCACACCCGCCATGACGGTCGACATCAAGACCGTGCTGACGAACACCACGCTGATGGGCGCCTATCGCGGCGCCGGCCGTCCCGAGGCCAACTATTACATGGAACGGTTGATCGATCGCGCCGCCGACGAGATGGGCATCAACCGGCTGACGCTGCGCAAGCGCAATTTCATCAAGCCGGCGCAGATGCCGTTCGCCGCCTCATCAGGCGTCACCTATGACAGCGGCGATTTTCTGGGCGTGTTCAGCAAGGCGCTGGAGATTTCCGATCACGCCAACTTCGCTAAACGCAAGAAAGACAGCCGCAAGCAGGGCAAGCTGCGCGGTATCGCGGTCGGTTCCTACCTCGAGGTCACCGCACCTCCAGGCGTCGAGCTTGGCAAGATCGTGTTCGAGGATGACGGCTCGGTAAAACTGATCACCGGCACCCTCGATTACGGCCAGGGCCACGCGACGCCGTTCGCGCAGGTGATGTCCGAGCAACTCGGCGTGCCCTTTGAAGCGATCAAGCTCGAACAGGGCGACAGCGACGTCGTGCATACCGGCAACGGCACCGGCGGCTCGCGGTCCATCACCGCGTCCGGCATGGCCATCGTCGAGGCCTCGAAGCTCGTGATCGAGAAGGGCAAGAAGGCCGCCGCGCATCTGATGGAGGCCGCCGAGGGCGACATCGAATTCGCCAATGGGCGATTCACCATCGCCGGCACCGATCGCAGCATCGATATCATGGAGCTGTCGCGGCGAATGCGCGAAGGCAAGATGCCGGAAGGCGTGCCGTCGTCGCTCGATGTCGATCACACCACCAAGGAAGTGCCCTCGACCTTCCCCAATGGCTGTCACGTCGCGGAAGTCGAGATCGATCCCGACACCGGGCGTCGTGCATATCGTGCGCTACACCGGCGTCAATGACTTCGGCACCATCGTCAATCCGATGATCGTCGCCGGGCAGATGCACGGCGGCGTCGCGCAAGGCATCGGTCAGGCGCTCATGGAACAGGTCAGCTACGACGAGAGCGGCCAGCCGATCACCGGGTCGTTCATGGACTATGCGATGCCGCGGGCGGAAGACATTCCGCTGATGGCGGTCGGCGATCATCCGGTGCTCGCGAAATCCAATCCGCTGGGCACCAAGGGCTGCGGCGAAGCCGGCTGCGCCGGCAGCCTCTGCACCATCGTCAACGCGGTGGTCGACGCGCTCTCCGAACTTGGTATCACGCACATCGATATGCCCTTGACCTCGGAGCGGGTCTGGCGCGCCATTCAGGACGCGAAGGTCAAGAAGGTAGCGTAACGCTGCGCCGCGTCGCTACGCCGCGGCCTGCTCACGCGGCTGATAGATCGCGGTGTGCTGACAATGCGCGACGGGCGTGTTGCCATTGGCGACGACAATCGCGTCGAGCTCGACGAAACGGTGACCCTTCTTTTCGTAATTGCCGGTCACCTTCGCTCGCGCAGTCAGTTCGTCGCCACTACGTGCCGCGGCCAGAAGCTGCATCCGGCTGCCGACATGAATCCAGGGACCAAGGATGGCATTGTCGACCAGCACCCTGTTCATGATCCGCTGCAACAGCCCGGGATGACCCAGCCCTTCCCGCGCATAAATCGGATCGGCCTCGCGCACGTCAGTGAGATATTCGCTGGCAGCGTTGCCGGCCCAGGCGCGCGGCGTCGTGCCGAGCCACTGGCCCGCGACATAGGAAGACCCATCGACCGGCCTGCGTTCGACCACTGGCGCGGTCTCGTTGAAATCCGCGATTGATATCGCTGGCGCGGCTCCGGGAAGCGAAGCGGTCCCCGTAGCACAGAGCCGTCCGCGGCTCTCGACCGCGATTGTCAGCACGCCATCCTTCTCGTCACCGGTCACGATGGCAATCTCGCCGTCATAGACCGGCTTGACGAACCGCGCTTCGATCAACCCGCGTTCCAGAAACGCACGGCCCCATTTCTTCACGGGCAGATGCGTCATGTAGGCCATCACATCGACTCCCGGCACCAGTCCGCCGCTGAAGCCGAAACGCTTTGCCACGGTGTCGTCGTGCATCTTGTTTTCAGATGCTTTCGCCGTGTTGTAGGCGGAGACGCTGTAAGCCTCGATGCTTGTCATGTTATTCCCCCGGCACTAACTCTGCTTCTCAATAATGGTACGCGAAGAAAACGCCGTGGCAAGCGTGTTTGCGCCGCGTTTTCCTCGCAATTCCACGTTCTATGGAGTACCACGCACGCAACGCGCACCGCACCCTGCTCTTATCAATCAACTCCAGATCGATGACGCTGCCCTTGAACACCACACGTATTTATGTCGATGCCGACGCCTGCCCGGTCAAAGATGAAATCTACCGCGTCGCCGGCAGACATAGCCTGCCCGTGAGCGTGGTTGCCGGCAATTTCATCCGTGTGCCCGCATGATCCGCTGATCGAGCGCATCGCGGCCGGCGCGGGGATGGACGCTGCCGATGACTGGATCGCGGAACGCGCGGGAAAAGGCGATATCGTCATCACGTCGGACATTCCGCTCGCGAGCCGCTGCGTCAAAGCCGGCGCCGAGGTGATCGCGCCGAACGGCAAGCCGTTCACCGAACAATCGATCGGGATGACACTCGCCGTTCGCAACCTGATGACGGATTTGCGTTCGTCGGGCGAAGTCACTGGCGGACCCAGATCATTCGCGCCGCGCGACCGCTCGGCGTTTTTATCCGCCCTCGACCAGACCATTCGCCGCATCCAGCGCGTGCAAAACCAAGTTTGAATTGAGAATACATGGCGCCTCCCCTGATCCAGTTGAAAGACATCGCCCTGACTTTCGGCGGCACGCCGCTGTTGTCCGGCGTCGAATTGTCGGTGTCGCAGTCCGAACGCGTGTGCCTGATCGGCCGCAACGGCTCCGGCAAATCGACGCTTCTTAAAATCGTCGCGGGCCTGGTCGAGCCTGATAGCGGCAGCCGCTTCGTGCAACCCGGCGCGACCATCCGTTATCTGCCGCAGGAGCCGGATTTTGCGGGCTTTGCAACGACGCTGGCCTATGTCGAAGCCGGGCTCGGACCGGGCGACGATATCTATCAGGCGCGTTATGTTCTGGAGCAGCTCGGGCTGCACGGCGACGAGGACCCGGCGCATATATCCGGCGGCGAAGCGCGCCGCGCCGCGCTTGCCCGCGTGCTGGCGCCCTCCCCGGACATCTTGCTTCTGGACGAGCCCACCAATCATCTCGATCTCACCACCATCGAATGGCTGGAGGGCGATCTCGCCAGCCGGCGCAGTGCGCTGGTCATCATCAGCCATGACCGGCGTTTTCTGTCGAACCTGTCGCGCGCGACCGCATGGCTTGATCGCGGGCAAATAAAGCAGATCGATCGCGGCTTCAGCGCTTTCGAAACCTGGCGCGATGAAGTGCTGGCGGAAGAAGAACGCGACCAGCACAAGCTCGATCGCAAGATCGTCATGGAAGAGCACTGGCTGCGCTACGGCGTATCCGGCCGCCGCAAGCGCAACGTCAAGCGGCTCGGCAATCTTTTTGCGCTGCGCGAGCAGCGGCGCGACTATCGTGGCGCCGAAGGCAACGCCAACCTCGCCGCCAACGAAGCGGAAAAATCCGGCAAGCTCATCATCGAGGCCAAAGGCATCGGGCGAACCTATGGCGACCGTAAAATCGTCGACGATTTTTCGATCCGCATCCAGCGCGGCGACCGTATCGGCATCGTCGGCCCGAACGGCGCCGGCAAGACCACGCTGATCGAAATGCTGACGGGGGCCAATCCGCCCGACAGCGGCACGATCCGGTTCGGCGCCAACATTGAGATGGCGACGCTGGACCAGCACCGCGAAAGCCTCGATCCGAAATCGACGCTGGCCGACGCCTTGACCGGCGGCGGCACCGACAACGTGATGGTCGGCGGCAAGCCGAAGCATGTCGTCAGCTACATGAAGGACTTTCTGTTCAAGCAGGAGCAGATGCGCACGCCGCTGGAAAAGCTTTCCGGCGGCGAGCGTGGGCGGCTGATGCTGGCACGCGCACTGGCGAAGCCGTCGAATCTGCTCGTGCTGGACGAGCCGACCAACGACCTCGATCTCGAAACACTGGACGTGCTGGAGGAAATGCTCGGCGACTACGAAGGCACGGTAATCCTGATCAGCCACGACCGCGATTTTCTCGACCGCGTGGTGACTTCGGTGATCGCGCCCGAGGGCGACGGCAAATGGATCGAATACGCCGGCGGATATACCGACATGCTCAAGCAGCGCGGGGCGGACCTTAAGCGCGAGGCGGTGAAAGCGGTTGTCAGCGAAGCAGGGAAGCCATCGAAAGGTGGTGCGCCTTCCGGCGCTTCGAAGCGCCGTTTGAATTTTAACGAGAAGCATGCGCTGGATACGCTACCGAAGCGCATGGCGCATCTGCAATCCGAAATCGCCAAGCAGCAGCGGCATCTCAGCGATCCCAATCTCTACAAGAAGGATCGCAAGAAATTCGATACTGCCTCCGCCGCGCTTTCAGCAGCGCAGAAGGAGTTGGAGCAGGCCGAAGAGAAATGGCTGGAGCTCGAAATGCTCCGCGAAGAGATTGAGAGCGCCTGAGATGACCACTCCCCTCGCCGCAAAAATCGCCAGGGAATACGGCACGCCAGCGGTAGTGATCGACATGGACCGCGTCGAGCGCAACATCGCGCGCATTCAGGCCGCCTGCGACGCGGCTGATATCGCCAACCGGCCGCATATCAAGACGCACAAGAATCCGATGCTGGCGAAGCTGCAGATAGCCGCGGGCGCCAAAGGCATTACCTGCCAGAAACTTGGCGAAGCCGAAGTGATGGCGGACGCGGGGATCGACGACATCCTGATCAGCTACAATCTCATCGGCGACGAGAAAATGGCGCGTCTCGGCGCACTGCAGGCGAAAGCTAACATCACCGTCGCCGCCGACAATTCGGTTGTTGTTGCGGGCCTGCCGCAGGCGGCCGCAGTGTCGGGGCGTCGGCTTTCCGTGGTTGTTGAATGCGATACCGGTCGTAAACGCGCGGGCGTCGAAACGCCTGCGGAGGCCATAGCGCTGGCGCGCGAAATCGCGGCGTCGGACGGCCTGAGCTTTGCGGGATTCATGCTGTACCCGACGGAAAGCGGCTGGGCCGACGCACAGCGCTTCTATGATGAAGCGCTCGCCGGCGTGCGCGCGCACGGGCTCGATGCGCGCCAGTGGTTTCGACCGGCGGCACGCCGAACCTCAGGAATCTCGGCAAGCTGAAAGGCGCTACCGAACATCGCTTCGGCACCTACATCTACAACGATCGCATGCAGGTCGCGGCCGGCGTCGCAAGCTGGGATGACTGCGCGCTGAATATCTATTCGACGGTGGTAAGCCGCGCTGGTCCCGATCGCGGCATTCTCGATGCCGGTTCGAAAACGCTGACCTCGGACACCGGCGGCGGGCTTGAGGGCCACGGGCTGATCCTCGAACATCCCGAGGCCAAAATCGCGCGCTTTGCCGAAGAACACGGGTTCCTCGATCTGACGCGCAGCAACACGCGGCCCAATGTCGGCGACGTCGTGCGGATCGTGCCTAACCATGTCTGCGTGGTCGTCAACATGGTCGACGAGGTCGTGATGGTGCGCGGCGACGAAATTTTGGGCACGCTATCGGTCGCGGCCCGAGGCAAGCTGCGCTAGCGTGCCAGCCACTTCAGGGCGCCGCGTCCCGCAGCCGCGCCAGTCGCGAATGAAGCCTGCAGCAGATAACCGCCGGTCGGCGCTTCCCAGTCCAGCATCTCTCCGGCTGCGAATACGCCGGGCAAACGGCGGATCATGAAATCAGAGTCGAGTTCGTCGAATGAAATGCCGCCGGCGGTCGAGATCGCACGTGCGATCGGTGCGACGCCGCTTAGTTTAACGGGCACGGCGTTGATGAGATTTGCAAGCTCCCCAGCAGGCAAGGCGGTTAACGCGATGCCCGAGGCAATTGCAGCCTCCTGCAACAGCCCGATAGCGACCGGCGACAGGTGCGCCGCCTTGCGCAGAAAATTGGAAAATGATTGTTTGCCGCGCGATGCAGATAGCCTGGCGATCAGTTGGCCCGATTCAAGATCGGGCAGCAATGCGACACGCAACGTCGCCTCGCCTCTCGCGATGATAGCGTCGCGCAGATGCGCCGACATCGCGTAGATCGCGCCGCCTTCGATACCACCACGCGTAATCATGGCTTCGCCCCGCACTGAGTGCGGCCCGAACGACAGCAGGATATTCTTCAGCGGCTGTCCCTCGAAGCGATCCTTGAAAATCCCAGACCAGTCGACGTTGAAGCCACAGTTTGCGGGCCGCAGCGGCGAAATACCCACGCCTCTTGCAGCCAGCGTTTCTCCCCACGCGCCGTCTGATCCGAGCCGTGGCCAACTGGCGCCGCCCAATGCCAACACGGTTGCGTGGGCATCGACTGTGATTGGTCCGTTCGTGTTCTGAAACAACAAATGTCCGTCGTCGTCCCAACCGGCCCAGCGATGCCGGAGCGCAAATTTCACGTCGATCGCGTCGAGCCGACGCAACCAGGCGCGCAGCAAGGGCGACGTCTTGAAGCTTTCAGGAAACACCCGGCCGCTGGAGCCGACAAACGTCGGTTGGCCCAATGCTTCGCTCCACACGCGCAACGCGTCTGGCGGAAACGCCGCGATCGCCGGAGTAAGATGCGGCTCGGCAGCGCCATAGCGTTTTAGAAAATCAGGCAGCGCCTCGCTGTGCGTGAGATTGAGCCCACCGCGTCCGGCCAGCAAAAACTTGCGGCCAGCCGACGGCATCGCATCGTAGACCGTTACACCGGCCCCGCCGTTCGCCAGCACTTCCGCCGCCATCAACCCGGCGGGACCGGCACCGATGACGGCGACGCCCGTCGTCATG
The DNA here is from genome assembly GCA_963723625.1 of uncultured Alphaproteobacteria bacterium. Classification (GTDB taxonomy): domain Bacteria; phylum Pseudomonadota; class Alphaproteobacteria; order Rhizobiales; family Xanthobacteraceae; genus Bradyrhizobium. Next base: position 1,201,139 of record CAVRRK010000005.1, on the reverse strand, counting down.
TCATAGCTTCACGCCGGCTCTTGCCGCGGCCTGCTCGACATATTTCTGCGTCTGCTGAAACGCGTTCTCCAGCGCCTTCGCCTTTGACATATCGCTGATCTCAGCGAAACGCGCTGCGATTGCCTCGGGCGTCCAGTCGGCTTCGGCGAGATTGACGCCTTCGGTTTCCAAGACCTTGATGACGGCGAACGATCCCGCGCCCGCGCCCATGATGGTCCGCGTCGGCGCGTCCTCACCTAGCATAAACAGCACCGCCGGCGTGATCGCTTCCGGCTTCATCAACGCCAGCGCTTGCGGCGGCAGCAACTCCTCGGTCATGCGCGTCGCGGCGGTCGGCGAAATCATGTTGACGCGAATGTTGGTCTTGCGCCCTTCTTCCGCGAGCACGTTCATCAGCCCGATCATGCCGGTTTTCGCCGCGCCGTAATTGGCCTGGCCGAAATTGCCGTACAGCCCCGACGAAGAGGTGGTGACGACGATGCGGCCATAGTTGCGCTCGCGCATGCCATCCCACACCGCCTTGCAGCAATAGAACGAGCCGGTCAGATGCACGTCGAGAACCTTTGCGAAATCCGCGATCTCCATCTTGGCGAAGGATTTGTCGCGCAGGATGCCGGCATTGGCGCAGAGCAGATCGACGCTGCCCCATTTTTCCGTGGCCTTGGCGACCATCGCCTTGACCTGCTCGTAAGTTCGAGACGTCGGCGCCGTCAGCCATCGCCTCGCCGCCGGCCTTGCGAATTTCCTCGACCACCGCTTCGGCCGGCGTCAGCGATCCGCCGCTGCCGTCGCGCGCGCCGCCGAAATCGTTGACCACGACTTTCGCGCCGCGGCTCGCAAGACCGAGTGCATGTGCGCGTCCAAGTCCATTGCCCGCGCCGGTGACGATGGCGACGCGTCCGTCAAATCTGATGGTCATTGTGATTCCTTAAGCTTAAGCGAAATAAATCAGACCGATCCAGTCGGCAGCGATCGCCGGCTTGGCCTCGCCTTCGATCTCGACGCTGACGCTGGTGCGCGACAACAGTTCGTTCGGTTTGCGCAGCGTCGCTTCCTTCAGGACAAAACGGCCGCGCACGCGCGAGCCGGAGCGCACCGGCGAAATAAACCGCAGCCTGTCGAACCCGTAGTTCACGCCCATCGTCGTACCTTCGATCACGGGCATCACCTCGTACGACATGATGCTCATCAGCGACATCGTGAGGAACCCATGCGCCACGGTCGTGCCGAACGGCGTTTCGCGTTTGGCGCGCTCGGGATCGATATGGATGAACTGATGATCCTCGATCACGTCGGCATAGACATCGATCCGTTTCTGATCGACCAGATGCCACGACGACACGCCGACTTCGTGACCAACCATTTTCTGATACGCCTCAAGCGAGATCGGCGGCTTTTTCCAGACTTCATTCATTCGTCAATTTCCAGCCGATCCCGCCGATCGCACGGCTTGCAATTCCGGAAAATCCTCTTCCCGAAACTCCTTGCCACGCAGAGCATCGCTCGCGGTCGTTGTCCTGCTCGAGACGGCGAAGCTGCACACGACGAATTTTGCCCGAGATGGTTTTCGGCAGTTCCGTGACCAGTTCGATGCGGCGGATGCGCTTGAATGGCGCCAGCCGGGCGTGCAGGTGGCGGAAAATCGACAGCGCGGTTTCGGAAGAACGTTCCTTGCCGGCGACCAGCAGCACGTAGGCCTTCGGGTATCGCGAGCCGGATCGGATCGGGGCTCGGCACCACCGCCGCTTCCGCGACCGATTCATGCTCCAGCAGAATACTCTCAAGTTCGAACGGACTGATCCGGTAGTCCGACGACTTGAAAACATCATCGGATCGTCCGACAAAAGTCAGATAACCCTCGTCGTCGGAGAACACCACGTCGCCGCTGCGATAGAGTTCGCCGTCGGCACCGCTCAGCTTGCCATCGTCGCCCTGATAACCCTGCATCAGACCCGCGGGCCTGTCAGCGCCGAGCACCAGCGTCACCTCGCCTTCTTTCGTTGACTGGCCGTCGCTGTCGGTGATTTGCACGCGATAGCCCGGCAATGGCCGGCCCATTGACCCGACCTTGACCTTTTGCCCCGGTGAATTGCCGGCCAGCGCCGTGGTTTCGGTCTGGCCGTAGCCGTCGCGAATGGTCAGGCCCCATGCCGCCTTCACCTGATCGATGACTTCAGGATTGAGCGGTTCGCCGGCGCCGCAGACTTCGCGCAGCGACACCTTGAACGACGCAAGCTGCTCCTGAATGAACAGCCGCCACACTGTCGGCGGCGCGCACAGCGTGGTGACGCCGCAGCGCCCGATGGTGGCGAGCAGACCTTTGGCATCGAAGCGCGGCTGATTGACGACGAACACGGTGGCGCCGGCATTCCATGGCGCGAAGAAGCAGCTCCACGCATGCTTGGCCCAACCCGGCGAGGAAATATTGAGATGGATGTCGCCCGGCTGCAGCCCGAGCCAGAACATCGTCGAAAGCCCACCGACCGGATAGCTGCGCTGGCTGTGCCGCACCAGCTTTGGTTTCGCCGTGGTGCCGGAGGTGAAGTACAGCAGCATCGGATCGTCGGCGTGGGTAGGCGCCGTCAGGCGTGAAGGCTTCCGGAAAATCGGCAGAGCGTTCGAACGGCAGCCAGCCGTCATGCGCGGCGCTCGCGCCGACCACGACGCGGGTGAGACCATCCGCCTTCAATCCCGCGAATTTCGCGACCTGCTCTTGTGAGGCCACCACAACTCTGGCGCGGCCACGGTCGAGACGGTCCTGCAATTCATCCGGAGTAAGCAGCGTTGTGGCCGGTATCACCACGACGCCGAGCTTGATCGACGCCAGCATCGTCTCCCATAGCGGAATGACATTGCCGAGCAGCAGTAATAGATGATCGCCGCGCTTCAGGCCCTGCGCGCGGAGAAAGTTCGCGACTTGATTTGACCTGCACGACAGCGCTTCGAATGAAAGTTTTGTCTCCCGGTTGCTGCCGGCGTCGACGATCCACAGCGCGGCGCGGTCCTTGCTGTCGGGGTTTTTTGCAAGTTCGGCATCGAACCAGTCCAGCGCCCAGTTGAACGGCACGGGATCGGGCCAGCGGAATCCCTTCATCGCCGCATCGTAGTCGGTGCGGTGCTTCAGCAGAAACGCGCGGGCTTCCTGGAAGGTGGTCATTGGTAGTCAGCTTTTTCCCGCGAGGCCGCGAACATGCTGGATGACGCCGGAGAAATCGACCCCGCCATTTCCCGCGGCGTCGAACTCCCGGTAAATTTCCTGCGCGTGCTTGCCCAGCGGCGTCGCAGCGCCCGACGCCTTGGCAGCGTCCTGCGCCAGCGTGAGGTCTTTCACCATCAGCGCGGACGCAAATCCTGGCTTGTAGCCGTTATTGGCGGGCGATGCCGGCACCGGACCCGGCACCGGGCAATAACTCGTCAGCGACCAGCACTGGCCCGATGACGTCGAGGCCACGTCAAACAGCGCCTGATGCGACAGCCCGAGCTTTTCCGCCAAGCGCAAAGGCTTCGCCGACCGCGATCATCGAAATTCCCAAGATCATGTTGTTGCAGATCTTTGCCGCCTGCCCCGCACCGCCCTCGCCGCAATGCACGATCTTTTTGCCCATCGCCTCCAGCACAGGCTTCGCTGCAGCGAATGCTTTCTCGTCACCGCCGGCCATGAAAGTCAGCGTCCCGCCTTTGGCGCCGCCGGTACCGCCGGAGACCGGCGCGTCGACCGAAAGCATCGACGCCTTGCCCGCGAGTGCATGCGATTTCCGCGCGCTCTCGACATCGATGGTCGAGCAATCGATCATCAGCGCGCCCTTGGCGACCGATGGAATGATGTCGCTCCATACTGAGACGACATGCTTGCCTGCAGGCAGCATAGTAATCACGACCTCAGCGTCCTTTACGGCCGCAGCCGCGCTGCTGGATATCGTTATCCCATCGGCTTTCGCCTGATCGAGCGAGGCCTGCACCAGATCGAAGCCAACCACCTTGTGGCCGGCCTTGACCAGATTAGCGGCCATGGGGCCACCCATGTTGCCGAGACCGATAAATGCGATTGCAGCCATGTTTTACTCTCCGCCCAATCAGGAGTTCCAATTTTATCTGTTGAACACCAGTTCGTCCGCGCCGATTTCTGCAAAATATGGCGCGACCATTTCCGGCGTGACATCCTTAATTCCAGGCGGCGACCATTTCGGATTGCGGTCCTTGTCGATCACAGCCGCCCGCACGCCCTCGCGAAAATCGTCGCTGGCAAATACTTCCAGCGCCGCACGATACTCACGCACCAGACACTCTTCCAGAGATGACGAAGCACGCGCCAGCCGCAACAGTTTGAGCGTGACCACCATGCCACGCGGCGATTTTTCGTTTAGCTTCTTCAGCGTCGATAGCGCGAGTTCAGAGCCATCGCGATGCAAAGCCGCGAATATATCTTCGATCCGGTCATGACCGAACCAACCGTCGATCTGCGATTGAAGCGCAGCGATCGGTCCTGCGGCTTCGCCGGTCGCGAAGCCATCGATCACAGCTTGCACATCCGCAGAGCTCGCATTCGCGCGAACTTTGGTGAGCGCATCGCGCAAGGCCACCAACTTGCTCGATGGCACCACCGCATCGGCAAACCCAGCATAAACCGCATCGGGGCCATTCATGGTCTGCCCGGTCAATCCAAAATAGGTGCCGATCTCTCCCGGCGATCGCGACAGTAACCAGGTGCCGCCGACATCCGGAAAGAAACCAAGGCCCACTTCCGGCATCGCAAGTTTTGTCTTTTCGGTCACGATGCGATGGCTGCCGTGGGCGGCCAGGCCGACACCGCCGCCCATCACGATGCCATCCATGAAAGCGACGTAAGGCTTTGGAAACGCAGCGATGCGCGCATTGAGGATGTACTCCTCGCGCCACAGGATTTTACCGAGATCGCCGCCTTCCCGCGAGCTGTCATAGAGCGCACGGATATCGCCGCCGGCGCACAGGCCGCGCTCGCCCGCGCCTTCCAGCAGGATCAAAGCCACGGCGGGATCGGCTTCGAACGCATCGAGCGCCCTGTCGATATCGCGAAACATCTCCAGCGTGACCGCGTTGATCGCCTTCGGACGGTTCAACCTGATGATGCCGGCCGCGCCTTCGCGTCGCGCTATCAGGTCGGGCTCAGGGGTCGCGTCGATCGCGGCGGACAAACTCACCGCGCCCCCTCGATCAGCTTGCGCGATACGATCAGCCGCATGATCTCGTTGGTACCTTCGAGGATCTGGTGCACGCGCAGATCGCGGACGATCTTCTCGATGCCGTATTCGCTGAGATAACCGTAGCCGCCGTGTAATTGCAGCGCCTGGTTGGCGACCTCAAAACCCACATCGGTGCCGAACCGTTTCGCCATCGCACAAAGCATCGTCGCATCGGCGTCTTTGCGATCGAGCGCCGCCGCCGCGCGCCATACGAACGTGCGCGCCGCCTCCAGCTCGGTCGCCATGTCGGCCAAGCGAAACTGCAGCGCCTGGAATTCGTCTAGCCGTTTGCCGAACGCCTTGCGCTCTTTCATGTACGCCAGCGATTTATCGAGCGCGCTCTGCGCGCCGCCGAGCGAACACGCCGCGATATTGATGCGCCCGCCGTCGAGACCGGCCATCGCGATCTTGAAGCCGATGCCTTCATCGCCGAGCCGGTTCGCCACGGGCACGCGGGCATTTTCGAAAATCACCGCGCGGGTCGGCTGCGCGTTCCAGCCCATCTTGCGCTCATTGGCACCAATAGAGAGACCCGGCGTGTCGCCCTCCACTACCAGCGTTGAGATCCCGCTCGGGCCATCTGCGCCGGTGCGCACCATCACCACATAGACGTCGCCCTTGCCAGCGCCGGAGATGAATTGCTTCTGCCCATTCAACACATAATGATCGCCGTCGAGCACCGCGCGCGTACGCAGCGCCGCCGCGTCCGATCCCGAGCCGGGCTCGGTCAGGCAATAGCTCGCCAGCAATTCCATGGTGCACAGTTTCGGCAGCCATTTGCGGCGCTGTGAGTCATTGCCGTACGCGTCGATCATCCACGAGGCCATGTTGTGGATGGAGATGAACGCCGAAACGGTTGGGCAACCCTGCGCCAGCGCCTCGAAGATCAGCGCCGCATCGAACCGCGTCAGCGCCGAGCCGCCGACATCGTCGCGGATGTAAACGCCGCCGATGCCGAGCTGCGCCGCTTCGCGCATCACATCGACGGGAAAATGCTTCTCCTCGTCCCATCTGATCGCGTGCGGCGCGATTTTTTCGGCGGCGAAATCTCGCGCCATGTCGCGAACCGCGATCTGGTCCTCATTGAGGGCGAACTGCATGCAATCCGGTCACTTACTGTGGAAGGCGAATTGCGTCCCTTCCTTGACGCCGGAAGGCCAGCGCGACGTGACGGTCTTGGTCTTGGTGTAAAATCGAACCGAATCCGGACCATACTGGTTGAGGTCACCGAAGCCCGAGCGCTTCCAGCCGCCGAAGGTGTAGTACGCCACCGGCACAGGGATCGGCACGTTGATGCCGACCATACCGACCTGAACGCGCGAGGTGAACTCGCGCGCGGCGTCGCCGTCACGGGTGAAGATCGCAACGCCGTTGCCGTATTCATGCTCCGACGGCAGCGCCACCGCCTCATCGAAATCCTTAGCCCGCACCACCGACAGCACCGGCCCAAAAATCTCTTCCTTGTAGATGCGCATGTCCTTGGTGACGTTGTCGAACAGACAGCCACCCATGTAGAAGCCGTTCTCGTAGCCCTGCATCTTGAAGCCGCGGCCGTCGACCGCGAGTTTGGCGCCTTCCTTGATGCCGACCTCGACGTAATTCTTGACGCGCTCAAGCGCCTCCTTGGTTACGAGCGGGCCGAAATCGGCCAATTCATCGGTCGAGGGACCGATCTTGAGACTTCTCCACGCGCGGGATGAGTTTTTCCATCAACCGATCCGCCGTGGTCTTGCCGACGGGAACGGCAACCGAGACCGCCATGCAACGCTCACCCGCTGCGCCGTAACCAGCGCCAATCAGTGCATCGACCGACTGGTCCATGTCGGCGTCCGGCATGATGATCATGTGGTTCTTGGCACCGCCAAAACACTGCGCGCGCTTACCGGTCGCTGCGGCGCGCGAATAGATGTATTGCGCGATTGACGACGAGCCGACGAAACCGACTGCCGATATGTCGGGATCATCAAGAAGCGCGTCGACCGCTTCCTTGTCGCCGTTGACGACATTCAGGATGCCCGGAGGCAATCCCGCCTCGAGCATCAACTCGGCCAGCCGCATCGGCACGCCCGGGTCGCGCTCGCTGGGCTTGAGAATGAAGGCATTGCCGCACGCGATGGCCGGCGCGAATTTCCACATCGGAATCATCGCCGGGAAATTGAACGGCGTGATCCCCGCGACGACACCCAGCGGCTGGCGTATCGAATAGCTGTCGATGCCGGGGCCCGCGCCCTCGGTGTAACCGCCCTTCATCAATTCTGGAATTCCGATCGCGTATTCCACGACCTCGACGCCGCGAAAGATATCGCCCTTGGCATCGGGAATGGTCTTGCCGTGCTCGCGCGCCAGCAACTCGGCCAGCGAGTCGTTTTCCTTGGCCAGCAGTTCGAGGAATTTCATCAGCACGCGGACGCGGCGCTGCGGGTTGGTGGCGCCCCATGCAGGCTGCGCCGCCAGCGCGTTCTCGACCGCGGCGCGCACTTCGGCTTTGGAGGCCAGATCGACCTTGCCCTGCACGTCGCCGGTCATCGGCTGGAATACGTCCGCTGTCCGCCCCGACGTGCCCTTGACCGCGCGGCCGCCGATGAAATGTCCGATTGAGCGCATGGGTTCCTCCAGAAGCTTATTGCAAGGGCCGATTTTGCGGCATGTTGCAGGCTTTACGGCTTTTGGGAAGGGATTCTACGCGGAGCGGAACCGCGAAAAACGCGGGCATCACGGCGTTTCCCGGCGCATTCAACCAACGTCTTATGTCGTCCGCGCGTGAGGAGATCACTGGCCTGGGGACGCAGCGGCTTTCCTGGACGCCGGCTTTTTCGGAGCCGATTTCGCAGCCCCTGCGCCTTCGAGAACCGCATCACGCCCGGCGCTCAAAATATCGTCGGAAAATTCACCGTTGCCGGCAACCCGCGCCAGCACCAGCGTACCCATCATCGTCGCCAGCGACGCCATCGCCTGCTTCCGCGCTGTTTTGCGCGAGACGCCGGGAATCTGGTCCGCGAGCATCTCGACCATCTGTTCCAGCCTGGCTGCAAAAGCCTTGCGGGTTTTGGGACTTTCGCGGGCAATTTCCGCCCCCAGCGTAGGAACCGCACAGCCATGGCCGGGATCATCGCGATGCGTCGGCGTCAGATACGAATTCACGATCGTCACGAAGCGCTTTTCCGGCGGCGTCTGCTCGGCAAGCTTGCGCCAGCGGTCGGTTGAACGGTCCATCGCATAACCGAAGGCCTCGATAACGAGCGCTTCCCTGGAATCGAAATGGGCATAGAAGCCGCCATGGGTGAGACCGGCCTCCTTCATCAGATCGGCAACACCGACCCCGTGCGCGCCCTTCTCGCGAAGCCTTACGGAGGCTTTCTTCACGATCCTCGCGTGGGTTTCGAGCTTGTGTTCCTTGGAATAGCGCATCGGCGGCTCATAAGATGTTTGCAATCATATAATAACGGCTGCCGACAGAAAAAGATGCATTTATTTGCATGATCGCAAGGAAACATGACGGCTGCAGCCATGCGAGGACATCGCGACCGCTTGACAAGGCGACGGTTTGATCGGGAATAAGCTTCTTTCTCGTTCACAATGCCGTAACGCAGGGGTTTCATCATGCACATGCTCAATCCCTACTGCGGTGTCGATCGCGATCCGCGCGGCGTGTTCCGGTTGACGATATGCAATGCCGGCTCCCTCAACATCCTCGGTTCGGCCGTGATCCATGGCGTCCGCGACGGGTTGCAGGTTCTTGCGACGGAACGAAACATCCGCGTGCTCGTGATCGCCGGCCAGAGCGAAAAGAGCATGATCGGCGGCGCCGACATCAAGGAGATGGTGACGCTCGATCAGGCATCCGCCGAGAAATTCATTACAGGCCTGCGCGACCTCTGCGAAGCCGTGCGGGCATTTCCGGGCCCGGTGATCGCGCGGATGCCGGGCTGGTGCCTCGGCGGCGGGCTCGAATTCGCAGCTGCCTGCGATTTTCGCGTCGCCGCGCACGACGCCAAATTCGCGATGCCTGAGGTCAGGGTCGGCATTCCCAGCGTCATCCACGCCGCCCTGCTGCCGAGGCTGATCGGTTGGGGACGCGCGCGCTGGCTGATCATGACCGCCGCGACGATAGACGCACCGACCGCGCTCGCGTGGGGCCTTGTCGATGTCGTTGCTCCTGAAGGCGGCCTCGACGCCGCGATCGAGGAGACCGTCTCGATGCTGCTTGAATGCGGGCCGGAAGCGCTGCGTGCGCAGAAAGCCCTGCTGAAACAATGGGAAGAGTTGCCGCTGAAAGAATCGGTCAACCTCAGCATCGGCGTGTTCGGGCAGTCGTTTCTGGGCGACGAGCCGCGTCGGCTCATGCAGGGGTTTATCGACCGGAAGCGGTAAGCTCCCCATTGCAAATTTTGCACTGCATCATATGATGACGATAATCTCATTATCGCAATTGCCGGAAAAAGACCAATGATCTCCAACTGGCTCGCCCCGCGCCTCGCCCGGCACAATATCCATTACGGCTGGGCGATGGTCGCCGTGACGTTTCTTGCGGCGCTCGTCAGCGCCGGCGTCGCAGGTGCGCCCGGCGTATTCATCGGCCCGCTGCAAAAGGAGTTCGGCTGGTCCACCGCTGAAATCTCGTCGGCGCTGTCGATCCGCTTTTTCCTGTTCGGCCTCACCGCGCCTTTCGCCGCGGCGCTGATGAACCGCTACGGTCTGCGCAACGTGTCCTTCACGGCGCTGGTTTGCGTCGGCGTGAGCCTGGTCGTCTCGCTCGGCATGACGCAAATCTGGCACATGGTCGCGCTCTGGGGCGTGCTCGGCGGCATCGGGACCGGCATGACGGCCCTCGTGCTGGGCGCGACCGTCTCGACCCGCTGGTTCACCGCGCGGCGGGGCCTCGTGGTCGGCATCATGACTGCGAGTTTCGCGACCGGGCAGCTCATCTTCCTGCCGCTGATCGCAACCATCACTGATCGCGTGGGATGGCGTCCTGCTCTGGGTTTGCTGTGCGTGCTGCTGGCCGTCGCGGCGCTGGCAGTACTTATGGTGATGCGCGACCGCCCGAGCGATCTCGGCCTGCGGCCCTATGGCGACGACGGCACGAACCCGTTGCCCGCGCCGCCTCCTTCCAATGGACCCATCCTGTCGGCCGCGCTTACCGCGCTGCGCGACGCGTCAAAGTCGTTGGTGTTCTGGGCGCTGTTCGCAACTTTCTTCATCTGCGGCGCCAGCACGATTGGCCTGGTCCAGGTGCATCTCATTCCGATGTGCGCAGATTTCGGCATTCCGCAGGTGCAGGCAGCGGGCCTGCTCGCCGCCATGGGCGTGTTCGATTTCATCGGCACGATCGTCTCCGGCTGGCTGTCGGACCGTTACGACAACCGCTGGCTGCTGTTCTGGTATTACGGACTGCGCGGCCTGTCGCTACTGCTGCTGCCGATGACGGACTTCTCGTTTTATGGGCTGTCGCTGTTCGCGGTATTCTATGGGCTGGACTGGGTCGCCACCGTGCCGCCGACGGTACGCCTCACGGCGCAGCGCTTCGGCGCGGAGCGGGCAAATCTGGTGTTCGGTTGGATTTTCTGCGGTCATCAACTCGGCGCCGCCGCCGCCTCGCTTGGCGGCGGGTTATCGCGGACGCTGTGGGCCACCTATCTGCCGGCGTTTTTCTTCGCCGGGGTGCTGTGCATTATCGCAGCGCTGGTCGCGATCATGATCGCGCGGCAGCCGAAGGCGGCGACGGCTTAGTCTCCGTCACGGCCTGATTGTGAAATTCGTCGCCGGCCCCGGTGTGCGCAACGGCTCGGCCAGCCGCGCGAATTCGCACAGTAGCGAACGCGTCTTGCGCGGGTCGATGACCTCCTCGACCCAGAAACGTTCGGCGGAACGGAACGGCGACCGCAATTTGTTGAGGCGGTCTTCGATCTCGCTGAGCTTCGCTTTCGGATCATCCGACGCGTCGATGTCGGCGCGATAGGCCGCCTCGATGCCGCCTTCGAGCGGCAGCGATCCCCAATACGCTGAGGGCCACGCATAGCGCATCGAAAAACGATCCGCCGGCTGGTGCACAACGCCGGCGACGCCGAATGCGTTACGTATGATGATCGTGCACCACGGCACCGTCGTCTGGTTCACCGCGGCCATCGCGCGCACGCCGTGCTTGATCGTCCCCGCCTTTTCGGCCTCCAGCCCGATCATGAAGCCGGGACAATCCATTAAATAAACCACGGGCAGATGAAAGGTCTCGGCCAGATCCACATATCGCACCACCTTCTGACAGGCGTCCGCCGTCCATGAACCGCCGTAGTGATAGGAATCGCCGGCAAGCAGCAGCACCGCGCGCCCTTCCAGTCGCGCGAAGCCGGCGATGATGGAGCGGCCAAAATTCGCACCCATCTCGAAGAACGAACCCTTGTCGACGATGGCGTTGATGATCGGCCGCATCTTGTAGACCTGCCGGCGGTTGCGCGGCACCGCCTTCATCAGTGATTCCTCGGCGCGTTCCGGATCGTCGTCGCAGGCGCTCGTCGGCGGCAGCTCGTAAACCGACGACGGCAGATAAGAGAGAAATTGCCGGGCGCGGGCGAACGCCTCCTCTTCAGTGTCGACCGCATCATCAACGCCGCCGGCGCGCGTCTGAATATCGGCGCCGCCCAGTTCCTGCTTGGTCAGATCCTGACCGAGCCGTTTCACCACGGGAGGGCCGGCCACGAACATTGCCGACGCCTTCGTCATGACAGAATAATGGCTCGCCGCGAGACGCGCGGCGCCCAGACCGGCGACCGAGCCAAGCCCGAGACCGACCACCGGCACACGTGCCATGTTGGCCGTCGTGTACCAGTACCAGCGCGTACCGCCGATGCCGCCTGGCAGATTGGCCGCGCCCTTGGTTTCGATGGTCTTGACCGAACCGCCGCCGCCGGAGCCTTCGATCACCCGGATGATCGGCAGCCGAAAATCGTGCGCCATTTCTTCCGCCATCAGCGGCTTGGCGGAAATGGACGCATCCGCGGAGCCGCCGCGCACGGTGAAATCATCGCCGACCACTACCACCGTGCGGCCGTCGATCTTGCCGCGGCCGAACACGCAATTGGCCGGCGTCAAATTTTGAAGTTCGCCATGCTCGTCATACTCGGCGACACCGGAGACCGCGCCGATCTCGTGAAAGGTCTTCGCATCGACCAGGCTGTCGATGCGTTCGCGGACCGTAAGCCGGCCCTGGTCGCGCTGCCGCTTGACCTTGTCGACGCCTCCCATTTCGCGCGCGAATGCTTCGCGCCGCGCGAGGTCGTCGAGTTCCGGCTTCCAGTTCATTCTTATCTCCGTCTAACTTGCTCTAAACACCACCGCATCCACCACCACGCATCCCCGGCCCGCGCTGTCCAACAGCACCGGGTTGAGGTCGAGACTCATCACGTTGACGCTGGGATCGAGCATCAGCTCGCCGATCTTGACGACAGCGTCGCACAGCGCATCGACATCCATCGGCGGCTTCACCGCGTACGCCGGCAAATAACGGCGCGATCCGCAGTTTGCCCAGCGCTTGCTTCGCGTCGTCTTTCGAAAACGGCGGCAGTAGCAGCGCGGTGTCGCGAAACACTTCGACATACTTCCCGCCATCGCCGACCGCAACCACCGGCCCGAACACGGGATCGCGGTGCGCGCCGATCATGATTTCGCGCCGCCCGCCCGCCATCGCCGCAATGATGACGCCGTCGAACCGTGCGCCGTTGTTGCGAATGATCTGCTCCATCTGCGCCCAGACCTCACCGGCGTCCTCGCGCGTCTTGACTCCGAGTTTCACCAGCCCAAGTTCCGACTTGTGCGCGATATCGGCCGAGCACCCCTTGACCACGACCGGGCCGCCGAGCGCCGCGAAAGCGGCCACCGCCTCCGCACGCGAGCTGCACAGACGATGCGCCACCACGGGAATGCCGCGCGCCGCCAGCAACGCCAGACTATCGGCCTCATTCAGCATAGTCATCGCGTCGGACGAAACTGGCGGTGGTGTCCGATTCACGCGCACCGCCTTGCGCTTCAGTGTCCGCGCCATCAATTCGCGGTGCGCGAGAAACTGATGCAGCGCGGTCACCGCTTCGGTCTCGGTGGGAAACACCGTGCAGCCTTCGGCGGAAAACTGATCGGAGACACTGCGCTGCGTCGCAGCCACCACCACCGGCTTGCCGGTTTGCTTGCCGAACGCAGCAGTGTCGCGCGCGAACGCCTCGACATCGTAACCGGGGCCGGCGACGGGCACGCCGATCAGGAACGCATCGGCCGCGGGGTCTTCCGCGATCACCGGCAGGATATCGCCGAACAGCCGCCCGTTGGACAACAACGCGGCGGTGAGATCGATGGGATTGGTTGTGGTGGCAAAGCTCGGCAGAATGCCCTTGAGCTTCTTGTCGGTCTCCGCAGACAGCTTCGCCATGGGCATGCCGACATTGGTGGCGGCGTCGGCTGTCATGACACAGACCGCGCCGGAATTGCTGATGGCGACGAGCCGCCTGCCCTGCGGCTTCCAGCCCTTGAGATAAAGCTCGGTCGCCTCGCACAGACCGCGCACGTCAGGCGCCCGCCAGATGCCGTGATGTTCGAAGAACGCTTCAACCACGCGGTCTTCGTTGGCGAGCGCGCCGGTGTGCGACTGCGCTGCGGCGCGTCCAGCTTCGGAGCGGCCCGATTTCAGCGCGATGATCGGCAGATCCCGGTCGAGCGCAACGGCGGCAAGCTCTTCCAGGTATTTCTTGTCCGGGATGCTCTCGAGATAAAGCAGCAGGAGCTTTACCTCCGGGTCTTCGGCAACGGCGACCGCGAGTTCGCCCACGGTGATGTCGGCATCGTTGCCGGTGGCGTGGGTATGGCGCACGCCGATGCCGCGCTGACGCAGAAATCCGACCGGCACGGTCGATAGCGCGCCGCTCTGGCTCAGCATCGCGACGTGGCCCGAATTACCATTTGCGTCGCGGTCCATATCCATGAACATCGTCGAAAAGCTGGCGATCGCGCCGGTGCCGAAATTGGCGAGGCCCTGCGAGTTCGGCCCGACGATGCGCATGCCGGTTTTCTGCGCAGCCGCGACCATGCGGCGCTCCTTGGCCTTGCCTTCGACCGCATCGACCTCGCCGAATCCCGACGCCATCACGACCGCGATCTTGACGCCATGCGCAGCGCAATCCTCCACTACGCCGATCGCATTGTCGCCGGCCACCGCGACGATCACCATCTCCGGCGCTTCCGGGAGGTCGGCAAGGCTCTTGTAGCATTTGTAGCCCTGCACTTCCGGGCGCGATGGATTGATCGGGAAAATCTTGCCCTTGAAGCCGAACTTGTCGAGGTAGTGCACCGGCCGGCCGCCGACCTTGTTGGGATTTTCCGAAGCGCCGATGATGGCGACGGATTTCGGATCGAGGGCGGCCTTGAGACGGCTCATGATTTGCTCCTTTCGAAATACGGCACCAGACGGCCGGCGAATGACGCGAACCGCGCTGTCACTCTGTCGCCGATGGCGAGATCGTTATCGCCATGCGCCATCATACGAAAACCTTCGGCGGTGTCGATGAGCACGATATTATAGGGCACATGCGCGCGGGCTTCTGGCGTGGCAGCGCGGCACACCAGCGACGCGGCGTAGACGACGCCTTCGCCGCTGGCGCGTTGCTCGATCGGATCGGGCGCACCGCACGCCGCGCAAAAGCTGCGATGAAAATACTGTTTGCCGCCGCATGCCGCACACGACTGATAGACGATCGCTTCCGCGCCGGCGATCCAGTCGTCCATGCCTCGCTCTTCGCCGCTCATCGCGTCCGCTCCAGAAACATGCTGACATGCGACGACAGCACGCCGCCGTCGCCATGCAGCAACGCGATCGATGCATCGCGCACCTGACGGTTTTCGGCTCTCCCCGTCATCTGCAGATGCGTTTCCACGACATGCGCCATCGCGCCGCCGACGCCGCAATGGCCGTAGCTCAAAAGTCCGCCGTGCGTATTCAGCGGCATCGCGCCGTCGCGGCTGAAATATCCGCTGCGCACCCGCGCCGCGGCCTCGCCGCGGCCGGCAAGCCCCAGGTCTTCCAGCAGCATCGCCAGCGTGATGGTAAAGCTGTCGTACACCGCGGCATAGCGCACATCCGAGATCGCCACGCCCGAAGCGGCCTTTGCCCGCGCAATAGCAATCTCGGCGCCGAGTTCGCTTAAAGCCGGCGCCGCCGTGACATGCTGATGGGTATGCGCCTGCGCACAACCGGCAATGCGCACGCCGGTCTCGCCTATGCGTTCGCGGCTGATGACGAAGGCCGCGCCGCCATCGGAAACCGGGCAACAATCCAGCAATTTCAACGGCAGCGCCACCGGCTTCGACGCCATCACATCGGCGACGCTGATCTTGTCGTGAAACTGCGCGCCGGGATGCATGATGGCGTGTTCGCGCATCAGCACCGCGAATTCCGCGAGGTCTTCCTGCGTTGACGTCGTATTCGTGCATGTAGCGCGAAGCAACGAGGCCGTAGTAAGCGGGGATGGTCGGCCCCAGCGGCACCTCGTAAGTCGGGATGGCCGACCTGCGCCAGCGCCTGGATCGAGGCGTCGCGGCTTTGCCCGGTCAGGCGGTTCTCGCCGCTCACCACCAGCACGTGCCGCGCGACGCCCGCTTCCACGAGGGTGTGCGCCAGCATCGTCATCGCCAGACCCGTCGCGCCGCCGACCTGCACGGCATGCGCGTAGGAAGGCTTGATGCCGAAATGCTCGGCGAACACTGTGGCCAGCATGATGTGCGGCTGCACGGTGGAATAGCCGCACAGCACGCCGTCGATCTCGCTGCGTTTCAACCCGGCGTCGGCGATAGCGAGCGCGGCGGCCTTGCTCATCAGATCGAGCGTCGAGGAGCCCTCGTGACGTGCCGAACGATGTGAGCCCGACGCCGGTGATGTAGCTCATGTGAAAGGCGCGCTGGCGGCGTTCATCTCAATACGACTTCGGCAGGCCGAGCACGCGTTCGGCGATGAAGCTCAGAATCAGTTGCGGGCTGATCGGCGCGATGCGTGGGATCATCACCTCGCGCAAATAGCGCTCGACATGAAATTCCTTGGCGTAGCCGAATCCGCCGTGCGTCATGACAGCCTGCTCGCACGCCTGAAAGCCCGCCTCGCCCGCGAGATATTTTGCGGCGTTGGCCGCAGGCCCGCATGGCAGGCCCTGATCGTATTGCCATCCGGCCGACAGCGTCATCAGCCACGCCGCTTCCAGCTCCATCCAGTTCTTCGCCAGCGGATGCTGGATCGCCTGGTTCTTGCCAATTGGCCGATTGAACACGATGCGGCTTTTCGCATAGGCCGCGGCGCGCGACAGCGCCAGATGGCCCAGGCCCACCGCTTCCGCCGCGATCAAAATCCGTTCCGGATTCATGCCGTGCAGGATGTATTCGAATCCCCTGCCCTCTTCGCCGATGCGGTCCTCGATCGGGATTTCAAAATTCTCGATGAACAGCTCGTTAGAGTCGACCGCCTTGCGGCCCATCTTTTCGATCTCATGCACGACGATGCGACTGCGGTCGAAATCGGTGTAGAACAGGCTGAGCCCGTGGGTTGGCTTTTTCACGTCCTCCAAAGGAGTGGTTCGCGCCAGCAACAGAATTTTCTGCGCGACCTGCGCCGTCGAAATCCAGACTTTCTGGCCGTTGACGACGTATTTATTGCCAGTCCGCACCGCGCGCGTCTTCAACTGCGTGGTGTTGAGACCCGTGTTCGGCTCGGTGACGGCGAAGCAGGATTTCTCCTTGCCTTCGATCATCGGCGGCAGCATGCGCATCCGTTGCTCGTCGTTGCCGAACACCACGACGGGGTTGAGCCCGAACACGTTGATATGAACAGCCGAGGCGCCCGACATCCCCGCGCCGGATTCGGCGATGGTGCGCATCATGATCGCAGCGTCGGTGACCCCCAAGCCGGAGCCACCATATTGTTCGGGAATGCAGATGCCGAGCCAGCCGGCGTCCGCGAATGCTTTGTGAAAATCGCTGGGGAAGCCGCCTTCTTTGTCCTTCTTCAGCCAGTAAGCGTCATCGAAGCGCGCGCAGATTTTCTGGATGGCGTCGCGGATCAATTCCTGGTTGGCGGTCAGCGCAAAATCCATTGTTCAATCCTGTGCCGCGATTTTTGTAGCGCCGTCGCGCACCAATGCGTCGATCTCGCTCGCCGAGAACCCGACTTCGCCGAGAATCTCCGCGCTTTGCTCGCCCAATCTCGGCGCCAGCCGCGTTGGCTCCGCTGCCGTCTCGGACCATGTCGCAGAGACTTTCATGCTGCGAATCAGCGCCTTCACTGGGATGCTCGACGACCGGAAAGAAATTCGTCTCCGCCAGATGCGGATCGGTCAGAATACTCTCGAGATCGTGCATCGGCATGACCGGCACATCGGCGTCTTCGAGCAGCTTCATCCATTCGGCCGTGGTGCGCGTCTCGAAGATGCGCGCCAGCTCGGCGTAGACCGTATTGATGTTGGTTGCGCGTCCGGCGAAGGTCGCGAACATCGGATCGCTGCGCAGATCGTCGCGTCCCGTCGCCTTGAAGAAATTTTCCCACTGCTTGTCGTTGTAGACGATGACGCAGAGGTAGCCGTCCGACGTTTTGTAGGGGCGGCGGTCGCGCGACAGGTGACGGGGGTAGCCGCCCTTGTCGAGCGGCGGCTCATAGGTAAGCCCGCCCATGTGATCGCCCATCACGAAGCCCGCCATGGTTTCGAACATCGGAATATCCACGCGCTGGCCGCGTCCGGTGCGGTCGCGATGCAAGAGGCTGGCGCAGATCGCGCCGACGGCGGTGAGGCCGACGATGCGGTCGACCAGCGCGTTGGGCACGTAGCGCGGCGTGTCGTCGCCGCCGACCGCCATCAGATGCGCCAACGCCGAGCCGCCCTGGATCAGATCGTCATAGGCCGGCTTCGCCGCATAAGGCCCGTCCTGTCCAAATCCGAAAACGCCGGCATAGATCAGGCGCGGATTGATCTTGGCGACGACGTCGTAGCCGAGGTTCAGCCGCGCCATCGCTTGCGGACGAACGTTATAGACCAGCACGTCGGCAGCAGCGATCAGGCGCAGCACCGCGTCGCGGCCCGCCGGCTTTTTCAGATCGAGGCAGATGCTGCGCTTGCTGCGGTTAGTGTTCAGAAACACCGGGCCCATACCCGGGTGGCGCGTCGGGCCGATCTGGCGCGTGACGTCGCCATCCAGCGACTCCACTTTGATGACATCGGCGCCGTAATCGCCGAGCGTCTGCGTCGTGTACGGCCCCATCAGCACGGTCGTCATGTCGACGACCTTGATGCCCTGCAGTGGTCCCATGGTGCAGTCCGCTCCCGGCGCGGCACGCGCCGTCGCGCGCGCGCAATTTTTCTGCATCCAAGTAACGTCAGGGCGTCTGCAAGATCAAGGGCTGTCGCCTAATGGCGTCATGCGCCTACCGCGCGGGCTCCAGCAGCGAAACGTAGTTCGCAACCGCCGCGCCGCCCATGTTGAAGATGCCGCCGAGTTTCGCGTCCTTGATCTGCATACCCTCGGGCGCCTGCCCCATCAGTTGCATCGCGCTCAGCACATGCATGGAGACGCCGGTCGCGCCGATCGGATGGCCCTTGGCCTTCAATCCTCCGGACGGATTGATCGGCAGCTTGCCGTCCTTCTGGGTCCAGCCTTCCTTGATCGCGCGCGCGCCCTGCCCGCGTGGCGTGAGGCCCATCGCTTCGTATTCGATCAATTCGGCGACGGTAAAACAGTCGTGCGTTTCGACGAACGACAGATCGGACAGCGTGACTCCAGCCTTTTCCAGCGCGCGTTGCCACGCCACCGTGCAGCCTTCGAACTGCAGGATGTCGCGCTTCGACATCGGCAGGAAATCCTGCGCATGTGCGGTCGCCTTGATATTGACGGCCTTGCCCATCGATTTCGCGCTCTCGGCGTCCATCAGCACCAGCGCCGCGGCGCCATCCGACACCAGCGAGCAATCGGTGCGCTTCAGCGGTCCCGCAACGAAAGGATTCTTTTCGCTTTCGGAGCGGCAGAATTCATAGCCGAAATCCTTGCGCATCTGCGCGTAGGGATTGGAGACGCCGTTCTTGTGGTTCTTGGCGGCGATCATCGCCAACGCATCGGACTGGTCGCCGTATTTCTGGAAATAAGCCTGTGCGATTTTCCCAAAGACGCCGGCGAATCCTCCGGGCGTATCGCCATCTTCGGGCAGATACGAGGCGCGCAGCAGGTTGCGCCCGATCTCGGCCGAAGGCGTTCGCGTCATCTGCTCGACGCCAACCACCAGCACGATCTTCGCGGCACCCGCCTCGATGGCGCGCACGCCCTGATGCACCGCCGCCGATCCGGTGGCGCAGGCATTCTCGACGCGGGTGGCTGGCTTGAAGCGCAATTGCGGATCGGCCTGCAGCACCAGCGAGGCGGTAAAATCCTGCGGCGAGAAGCCGGCGTTGAAATGCCCGAGCACGATCTCGTCGACATCCGCAGCGGAAATCCCTGCATCCGCTAGCGCGTCGGTGGCGACCTTGACCACCAGGCTTTCGACGGTCTCGGTATCGAATTTTCCGAACGGCGTGTGCGCCCATCCGACGATGCTGGCTGTCATGGTTGGTCTCCTGCTGATGCGTCAGGCGACGAAACTGCCGCCAAGCTCATCCTCTATATGGATACGAATGATATCATCGAAAGTCTTCTCGGCGGTCGTAAATCCGAGCTGACCGGCACGCTTGGCGTCGAAGTTGCGCGGCCATCCGGCAACGATGCCCATAATGAACGCGTCCGGCTCTCGCTTGATCCTTGCCGCCACCTTGTCGCCCGCCACCCGCTTCAGGGCCGCGATCTGCTCGCCTACCGTTGCCGAAAGTCCGGGCATGGTGAGGTTGCGGCGTGCGCCCGCAGCCTCCGTATCCATCGTCGCGGCATGGATCAGGAAGCCAACCGCCGAGCGCGGCGAGGCATGCCAGTGGCGTACGTCCTCGGACACGGGCAGCACCGCATCCTTGCCAGCCAATGGTTCGCGCAGGATGTTGGAAAAGAATCCGGAGGCCGCCTTGTTCGGCAGACCGGGGCGAATGCAGATGGTCGGCAGCCGAATGCCGATCCCGTCCATGAAGCCACGGCGGGAATAATCGGCCAGCAGCAGTTCGCCGATTGCCTTCTGGGTGCCGTAACTCAGCAGCGGCGTGTGGAAGAACTCGTCGCCGATGGCGTCGGGAAATGGCGCGCCGAATACAGCGATCGACGAGGTGAATACAACGCGCGGCTTGTAGCCGCCGCCGATCAGCCGGATGGCGTCGAGCAGCATCCGCGTGCCGTCGAGATTGATGCGGTAGCCCTTGTCGAAATCGAGCTCGGCTTCGCCGGAGACGATGGCCGCTAGATGGAAAATCACATCGGGGCGATCGGCGACCAAAGGTTCGGCGGCGCCGGGCACGGCGAAATCGCAGGTCACGGTATCGACCGGAAATCCCGCCTTCGCCGGCTTGGCCGGAGCGACAACGTCCTGCAGCGTCAATCGCGTGATGTCCTGCTTGCCGAGGCGACCGTCACGCAACAGCCGTTCGGTCAGTTTGCGGCCAACCATGCCGGCCGCGCCGAGAACGAGAATATGCAATGGGATGCTCCTTTTATTATTGGCGCAATTCGATATTTTCGTCATTGCGAGGAGCGTAGCGACGAAGCAATCCAGTCTCGCTTCGTATCACTGGATTGCTTCGCTTCGCTCGCAATGACGATGAGGGGCTGCCCTCGCCATTCATTCCTTCACTGCGCCGGTCATCGCCGACACGTAGTGCTCGACGAAGAACGCATAGAGGATGACCAGAGGCAGCGAGCCCGCCAGCGCGCCGGCCATCAGCGAACCCCAGCGATAGATATCTCCGTCGACGAACTCGTTTACGATGGCGACCGGCACCGTCTTGTTGGATGTCGATTGCAGGAACGTCAGCGCGTAGATGAATTCGTTCCAGCACAGCGTGAAACAGAAAATGAAAGCCGAGATCAGCCCCGGGATCGCCAGAGGCAGCACGATCCTGGTCAGGATCTGCCAGCGGCTGGCGCCATCGATCAACGCGCATTCCTCCAGCTCAAACGGGATGGTCTTGAAGTAACCCATCAGAAGCCACGTCGAGAACGGGATCAGGATGGTCGGATAGGTCAGGATCAGCGCCATCGGCGAATCGAACAGGCCGTACTGGAACACGACGGTCGCCAGCGGAATGAACAGGATCGACGGCGGTACCAGATACGACATGAAAATCAGGCCGCCAACCCACTGCGCGCCGCGATAGCGCAGCCGCACGATCGCGTAGGCCGCGAGCACGCTAGCGATAATCGACAGCACGGTGGCGCAGACCGCCACATACATCGTATTCCACAGCCACCACGGATAGTAGCTTTCAAACAGCAGCTTGTGGATGTGCTTGAAGGTCGGATTCCAGGTCCAGAACGGATTGAATTTGTCGAGATCGAGCAGTTGCTCGTCGGGTTTGATCGCCGTCAGCCCCATCCAGTAGAACGGAAACAGTAGCACGAAGACGATGATCGCGAGCGGTAGATAGAGAGTAACCATGCGCCGCGGCACCGACTGCAGATAACTCATGCCCTCACTGTGATCGTCTTTCGCCACCGTCGGCGAGGCGCCTGACAAAACCGCCTTGAGATCGATTTTGGGAGCGGGAACGTCAGTCATTGTTCTCTCCCTGCTGCCACTTGCGCCGCTGCAATCCGAACCACGACACCATGATCGCGGCGAGCAGGAAGGGAATCATGGCGCTCGAGATCGCGGCGCCCTCGCCGAGCTGGCCTGCGATGATGGCGCGCTGATACGACAGCGTTGCCATCAGATGCGTGGCGTTAACCGGGCCGCCACGCGTCATCGCCCAGATCAGCTGGAAGTCGGTGAAGGTGAACAGCACCGAGAAGGTCATCACGACGGCGATGATCGGGGTCAGCAACGGATAGGTGATGTAGCGGAACATCTCCCACTTGCTCGCGCCGTCCAGCGTCGCCGCCTCGTAAAGCGAAGGCTGCACGGTTTGCAGGCCGGCCAAGAGCGTGATCGCGACGAAGGGCACGCCGCGCCAGATATTGGCGAAGATCACGCAAATGCGGGCCCAGGTGACATCGCCGAGAAAATTAATGTTCTGGGTGATCAGGCCGAGATGCTTCAGAGACCACGAGATAATCGAGAATTGCGAATCGAAGATCCACCAGAACGCCAGCGCCGAGAGCACGGTCGGTACAATAAAGGGAATCAACACCAGCGCTCGCAGCATCGCCTTGAACGGCATATTTTCGTTCAGCAGCAACGCCAGATAGAGCCCGACGGCGAATTTGATGGCGCTGGCGATGGTCGTGTAGAGCAGCGTATTGAATACCGACAGCCAGAAGATGGTGTCGCCCCATAGCCATTCGTAATTCTCGGTGCCGATGAATTCGCCGGGGCGTCCGATCTTGGCGTCGGTGAAGGAAATCCAGATCCCAAGGCCCAACGGATAAGCAAGGAAAAATATCAGGAAGCCCATGGCGGGCAGCATGAACCAAAAGCCCAGCCAGTTGCGGTTGGTCCTGATCTGATCCCACTTCGTCGCCTCGCGAATTGGCGGCCTCGCGGCTCTAGTTTGAAGGGCGATGTCAGCCATTGGCGCGGTCCATTATAGTTTGGCGGCAGTCACCACAGTCGACGCAAAAACATAGCGCCCCACTCTGTCTGCAGAGATGAAATGGGCCGCGACTGGCGCGGCCCATTTCTTTTATCAGCGATAGATACGCTTCAACTGCCGTTCTGTGACCGCGATCGCGCCCTTGGCGTCTTCGCGTCCGGTGCAATAGTTCGCGAACATGTCGACGACCAGGAAGTCGGCAATCGCAGTCGCCGCCTTCTCACCGGGCGTGCCGATGCCCGATGCAGGAAGCGCGCGCTTGCTGGCCTGACTGAACACCTGGTTCTTCGGGTCGGCGGTCCACACCGGCGCGGAGTCGTAGGCGTTGAGCGTATGCGTGAGATAACCGCGCGCCCCGGACAACCACTTCTCGAAATTTTCCTTCTCCAGCATGAAGGCGATGAAAGCCTTGCAGGCATTCGGGTACTTCGTGAAGTTGAACGCCAGGATGGGCACTGCGAGCTGCAGTTCGCTCGGCTTGCCGATCGGACCGACCGGCCACAGCGCGTGATAAGTGTCCTCCGCCAAGTCCTTCTTGGCCGGATCGTCCTTGGCGGCGACGTAGATCGAGATGCCGTTCGAGGTCAGGTACAGTTCGCCCGACAAAAACGCCTTGTTGTTGGACGAGTCGTTCCATGAGGCGACGCCGGGGATGAAGGTGTCAGAGAGCGCCTTGGCATATTCCAGTGCCTTCACCGTCTCCGGCGAGTTAATGATGACCTTGTCATGCTCGTCTACGGTGTAGGCGCCAAAACCCCAGAGGATGTTATGCACCCAGGCGTTGGCGTCGCCCGTGGCATGACCCAATGCAAAGCCGGCCGGCGTGTTGTTCGCCTTTAGCGCCTTGCACAATTCGAGATAGGCCGGGAAATCCGCCGGCACGCCCTTCGAGAAGCCGGCCTTGTCGACCGCGGACTTGCGATAGGTCAGGTAGCCGCCGATGGTCGCGACGGGAATTCCGAGCCAGTCGTTGCCCTGCTTGCAGGTTTTTGCCGCCGCATCGGTCCAGCCGCCGTACTTCTTGCCAAGATAATCGGCGACGTCGTTCATCTTCAGAACTTTGGTCGGGAATAGCTGCGGCAGGGTGTGGAGTCCCCAAGCCATATCAAGTCCGGAGCCGGTGTTTGCCGCGACCGAAGCCTTCGGCTGCACGTCTTCGAACGATTCCGAGAAAACGTTCATTTCGGTGCCGGTGGCTGCCTTGAAGGCCGCGACCATTGCATTGAATGCATCGTCTTCCGCCGGCACGAAGCGCTTCCAGCGCATCACGGTAAGCTTGGCGCCTTTTTCCGCCTTCCATGGAGCGGCTTGTGCCCAGGCCTTGGCAAAGTCTAAAAGTGCCGGTCCCGTTAGTGCTGCGCCGGCAGCCAGCGCAGTGCCGCCTTGAAGAAGTGTGCGGCGAGTAAAGTCATGCATCGTAGTTTCTCCCTTCAGGTTTTTTGATTTATCAGGCGTTTAGTCGCTTACCCGTGGTCTCGTCGAACAGATGCACGAGCGCGGGATCTGGTCTAAGCCGGACCTTGTCGCCCGGATTGAATTGATGACGTTCGCGAAATACCGCGACCACCTGCTCGCCGCCGAGCTTGGCAAATACCTGGGTTTCCGATCCGGTCGGCTCTACCACCACGATCTCAGCCTCCGCGCCGTCGTCCGCGATGGTGAAATGCTCGGGACGCACGCCGTACACGATGGGCTTGCCGTCGGAATTGGCGGGGGGCTTCGCGAGCGGCAGTGACACGCCATTGGGGCCTTCAAAGGTAGCCGTCCCGTTGACCTTGACCCGGCCTTTAAGGAAATTCATCGCCGGCGAGCCGATGAAGCTCGCGACGAACTGGTTGTCCGGGCGGTCGTACAGATCGAGCGGCGTGCCGATCTGTTCGACGATGCCGTCATGCATCACGACGATCTTGTCGGCCATGGTCATGGCCTCGATCTGATCGTGAGTGACGTAAACGGTGGTGGTCTTCAGACGCTGGTGCAGTTCCTTGATTTCGGTGCGCATCGCAACGCGCAGTTTGGCGTCGAGGTTGGACAGCGGCTCGTCGAATAGAAACACCTGCGGATCACGTACAATGGCACGGCCCATGGCGACGCGCTGACGCTGGCCGCCCGAGAGCTGCCGCGGAAAGCGATCCAGCAGCGGCGTCAGCGCCAGAATCTCAGCGGCGCGCTTTACCCCTTTGTCGATCTCGTCCTTGCCGGCGCCGCGCAGTTTTAAGGAAAATCCCATGTTGTCGGCAACCGTCATATGCGGATAGAGCGCATAGTTCTGGAACACCATCGCGATGTCGCGCTCTTTTGGCTGCACGTTGTTGACCACGCGGTCGCCGATCGAAATTGTACCGGAGGTGATGTTTTCCAGTCCCGCCAGCATCCGCAACAGGGTCGATTTGCCACAACCCGACGGGCCGACCAGCACGACGAACGCGCCGTCCTCGATCGGAACGCTCACACCGTGCAGTACCTCAAAGCCGCCGAACGACTTTCGCACGTCGTGAATCTGTACCGAAGCCATACAATTCCTCCCCGATCTTCCCACGCCGTCTGCCCGAAGGCGCGGCCCTGTTCTTGGTTGAGGCGTCTCATAACAGACTTTTTTGCGGTTGTCGTTGGATCAAAGTCGTAAGAAATTCGCGTTTCGGCAACTCTTACCGGCAAACGTTGCGAACGCCGCGTCGGCATGTAAACATCTGTCGCAGGCACGAAATCACGCCCAAAAACAAGGCATGTGCGCTGCGGGAGAGACAATGAACAAGCCGCTAACCGGCGTCACCAGACGCAAACTCCGCTCCAGTGAGTGGTTCAATAATCCCCACAACCCGGGAATGACGGCCTTATACCTTGAGCGCTATCTCAACTACGGCCTGACCCGCCACGAGCTTCAGTCCGGCAAGCCGATCATCGGCATCGCGCAGACCGGCAACGATCTGTCGCCCTGCAATCGTCACCATCTGGAACTGGCGCATCGCGTCCGCGAGGGCATCCGCGAAGCCGGCGGCATCGCGATGGAATTTCCGATGCATCCAATCCAGGAGACCGGCAAGCGGCCCACCGCGGCGCTCGACCGCAACCTTGCCTACCTCGGCCTCGTGGAAATCCTGTTCGGCTATCCGCTGGATGGCGTGGTGTTGACCACCGGCTGCGACAAGACCACGCCGGCCTGCATGATGGCGGCGGCGACGGTGAACATTCCTGCCATCGTGTTGTCCGGCGGACCGATGCTGAACGGCTGGCACAACGGCGAGCGCACCGGCTCCGGTACCGTGGTCTGGAAATCACGCGAGGAAATGGCCGCGGGCAAGATCGACTACGACGAATTCATGGACATCGTGGCGTCGTCGGCGCCGTCGGTCGGCCACTGCAACACGATGGGCACGGCTTCGACCATGAATGCGCTGGCAGAGGCGCTCGGATTTTCGTTGCCGGGTTGCGCGGCAATCCCCGCGCCCTATCGCGAGCGCGGCCAGATCGCCTACGAAACCGGCAAGCGCGCGGTCCAGATGGTGTGGGAAGATTTGAAGCCGTCCGACTTTCTGACACGCAAAGCGTTCGAGAACTGCATCGTCGTCAATTCCGCGATCGGCGGCTCGACCAACGCGCCGATCCATATCAACGCGCTTGCGCGTCACATGGGCGTGGAATTGTCGATCGACGACTGGCAGAAGCACGGTCACGCGATTCCGCTGCTGGTGAACATGCAGCCCGCTGGCTTCTATCTCGGCGAGGAATTTCATCGCGCCGGCGGCGTGCCCTCCGTGGTGCGTGAATTGATGGCGCACGGCAAAATCCATGAGGACGCGTTGACCGTCAACGGCCACACCATGGGCGAGAACTGCGCCAAGGCGCCGAAGCCGGACGGCGACGTCATCAAGACCTATGACGGGCCGCTGGTGCAGGAAGCCGGATTCATCGTGCTGCGCGGCAATCTGTTCGATTCCGCCATCATGAAAACCAGCGTGATCTCGGTGGAATTCCGCGAGCGCTATCTCTCGAAGCCCGGCGATCTCGACGCCTTCGAAGGCCGGGCCATCGTGTTTGAAGGCCCGGAGGATTACCACCACCGCATCGACGATGCCTCGCTCAATATCGACGAGCATTGCATCCTGTTCGTTCGCGGCACCGGCCCGATCGGCTATCCCGGTGGCGCCGAAGTCGTGAACATGCAGCCGCCGGCAGCGCTGATCAAGCGTGGCATCCACTCCCTGCCCTGCATCGGCGATGGCCGGCAATCCGGCACATCGGGCTCGCCATCGATCCTGAACGCGACGCCGGAAGCCGCCGCCGATGGCGGCCTCGCGATCCTGCGGACCGGCGACATGGTGCGCATCGATCTCAACAAGGGCAGCGCCAACATCTTGATCTCCGAGGATGAGCTGAAAAAACGCCGTGCCGAACTCAAAGCGGGCGGCGGCTTCCAATATCCCAAAAATCAAACACCGTGGCAGGAGCTGTATCGCTCGACCGTTGGCCAGCACGCCACCGGCGCATGCCTCGAACTCGCCACGCGCTACCACGACATCGCCGGTACCGTCGGTGTGGCGCGGGATAATCATTAGCCGCATGTGCGCAAATGCCTCTCGCCGTCATTGCGAGCGCAGCGAAGCAATCCAGAGGCAATCGAAAGAACTGGATTGCTTCGTCGCTGCGCTCCTCGCAATGACGACTTGCCCTCCAACCGCAATTTGAATTCAAGGAGAAACCACATGTCCGACCGCCTGAAAGGCAAACGCGCATTCGTAACCGCAGCGGCGGTGGGGATCGGCCGCGCCTGCGCGATTGCCTTTGCGCGCGAGGGCGCCAGCGTCTTCGCCACCGACATCGACGAGAAAGGCCTCGCGCTGCTTTCAAAGGATGGTGTGAAGGATGTAGCGAAACTCGACGTGCGCGACAGCAAGGCCGTCGCCGAGATGGCGAAACGCGTTGGCACCGTCGACATCCTGCTCAACGCCGCCGGCTTCGTGCATCATGGCACGGTGCTGGAATGTTCCGACGATGACTGGGATTTTTCATTCGATCTCAACGTCAAGTCGATGCATCGCACCATCCGCGCGTTTCTGCCGAGCATGTTAGACGCCGACGGCGGCTCGATCATCAACATCTCCTCGGCCGCCGGTGTTTTCAAGGCAGCGCCCAACCGTTACGTCTACGGCGCGACCAAGGCCGCGGTCGCGGCGCTGACCCGCGCGGTCGCCACCGACTTCATCACCAAGGGTATCAGGTGCAATTGCATCTGCCCTGGCACCATCGAAACGCCGTCCATGCTGAACCGCGCCGCCGCCGCGGGGCCGCAGGGCCGCGAGATGTTCGTCTCGCGGCAGCCGATGGGACGGCTCGGCACCGCGGACGAGATCGGATCGCTCGCGGTGTATCTGGCCAGCGACGAGAGCGCGTTCACGACAGGCGTCGCTCACATCATCGACGGCGGCTGGACGCTTTAGTTCGTCATTCCGGGACGCGAGCGGAGCAAGCGAGCCCGGAATCCATAACCCCTGCAGGGAGTATGGATTCCGGGCCTGCGCTACAAGAGCGCATCCCGGAATGACGGCGACATTTTGCTTGTTAGAAAGAGGGAAAACCAATGAACAAAATCGATCTGAACGGCCGCTGCGCCGTCGTCACCGGCGGCGCGCAGGGTTTTGGGCGCGCGATCACCGAACGCTTCGTGGCCTCCGGTGCCAAAGTCGCGATCTGGGATTTCGATGACGCGTTGGCGCAAAAGACCGCCAAGGCAATCGGTGACGCTGTCATTGCGATAAAAACCGATGCCGCCGATCCCGCCTCGGTAGAAGCGGCGAGGGATGCGACGCTGAAAGCCTTTGGGAAGATCGACATCCTGGTCAATAATGCCGGGATAGCGGGCGTCAACAAGCCGGTCACCGACCTGTCGTTCGAGGAATGGCGGCAGGTCATGCGCATCAATCTCGATGGTCCCTTCATCTGCTGCAAGGCAGTGGTGCCGTCGATGAAAAAGCAGAACTACGGGCGCATCGTGAACATCGCCTCCATCGCCGGCAAGGAAGGCAATCCCAACGCGTCGCATTACTCGGCGTCGAAAGCCGGCGTGATCGCGCTGACGAAATCGCTCGGCAAGGAATTGGCCGGCACCGACATCGCGGTCAACTGCGTGACCCCGGCCGCCGCCAAAACCGCGATCTTCGACCAGATGACGCAACAGCACATCGACTTCATGCTGTCGAAGATCCCGCGCGGCCGCTTCCTCAAGGTGGAAGAGCTAGCCTCGCTGGTGGCCTGGATGTCCTCGGAAGATTGTCTCTATACCACCGGCGCGGTGTTCGACATTTCCGGCGGTCGCGCGACTTACTAAAGCTCAATGCACGTCGTATCCGTGCCAGCCTTCGCGCAGTCAAAACTGAACGGAACAGCGATTGACCCTCAATCTGTACGACGTGTCGGTGTGGGTGCTGCCGCTCCTCATCGCCATTACGTTTCATGAGGCCGCGCACGGTTTCGTCGCGCATCATTTTGGTGACAACACCGCCTGGGAACTGGGCCGCGTCAGTTTCAACCCACTCAAGCACATCGATCCCGTGGGCACGCTGATCCTGCCGGCGATCCTGCTATTGTCGCACTCGCCGTTTCTGTTCGGCTATGCCAAGCCGGTGCCGGTGAACTTTCGCGCCTTGCGTCATCCCCGAATTGACATGGTCTGGGTCGCGCTGGCAGGACCCGCCACGAATATCCTTCTGGCGCTGAGCGCAGCGGCGGCTTTTCATCTGGTGGACTATGTGCCGGCCAATGCCGCGCAATGGATTGCCGACAATCTCAAGAACATGCTCGTCATCAACGTCGTGCTCGCGGTGTTCAATATGCTGCCGATCCCGCCGCTCGACGGCGGACGGGTAGCGGTGGGATTGCTGCCCGACGTGCTGGCGGTCCCGCTTTCCCGGCTGGAGCCCTATGGCATGCTGATCCTGATCGGAATTTTGATCGTCTTGCCGATCGCGGGCACGCAATTCGGGCTTAACCTCGATGTTGTCTCGGCAGTGATGCGCACGGCAACCAGCTATGTGATCCGGCTAGTGCTCGTCGTGACCGGCAACGTGTAGGGTGTGCCATGGCTGCGAAAAAACCTGAGGCGAAATTGATCAAAGCACCGGACAAGATGACTGCCCGCCGCGCCGATACCAAGGCGCGCGCGGATTTTGCCACCTGGAAGATGATGGCGAAACTCAACGGCACTTCGTCCTTGCCTGCCGAGGCACAAAGCTGTCTGGCCAGTTACAAGGCGCTGCTGGAAAAGATGACGGAGTCCGACGCCACCGATGCCACCATCCGTCTTCTCTACAAGAATTATTACGCGGAAATGGGTGGCCTCGGAACGCCCCCCGATATCGGCCCTCGCCCGAACGATCCCGTCGCGGACAATGTCACCGCCTTCAAACGTCCCACGCCTCGGCCAACGAATTCCGGCCGCCGTCAGCCCGGATCCAAGCCCCGCCTCCCGGTCGCGCTGATCTTTGCCGGTTTGGTGGTTGTTTATGTCGGCATCCGGTATTTCTGGCCGTAAGGCTATGCGCGCGTCGACCGACCAATGGAGCGAACGTCATGATCAGGGAAGGCGGTTGTCTTTGCGGCGCGGTCCGGTTCAAGGCTGAGGGCGAGCCGATCAACGTCCGCGTCTGCCATTGTCGTCTGTGCCAGAAGGCGATGGGATCGCCGTTCTTCGCGCGAGCGCTCTTCGAGCAGCGCGCCTTGACGGTTCAGGGCGAGACCCGACGCTACCCATCATCGGAGCGCATCGACCGTGTTTTTTGCGAGGCATGCGGGACGCGGCTGTTTGCCTGGCAAAGGCACGGCACCGCGGCAGGCGTCGCCCTTGCCGCTTTCGATGACCGCAACGCCTTTGCGCCGACCGAACATATCTGGACAACCGAGAAGCCGAACTGGCTGCAGTTCGCTGATGGTTTGCCGCAACATCCCGAGACGGCGCCGCGATGAACGGCTGTACGTTGGGGAAGACTAGCTAAACAAAAAACGACCAGATGCCCTTAGTGCTTGGGCGACGATAAAATTTAGAAAAAAAGGCCCCGACAACTAGCCGGGGCCTTTTGATTGAAGCTTAATCGCGCTCCTTGATGATGGTCTTCGTGCGCACACCGTCATCACGGTCGTGATCCTTTTTGATGATGGTCGTGCGGTCCGCCGGCTCATGCTCTTTTATGACCGTCGTGCGATCGCGGTCACGATCGCGGTCGTGGCTCTCTCCGACGGTTACGCCGGCGCCCACTGGGCCCACCCTCACTCCAACTTCGTCAGCCAACGCAGGCGTAGCAACGCCGATGACGGCGGCAATAACCAAAGCGTATTTCATGTCAGGCTCCTGTTCTTGGTTAGGCAGGAGAAGAATTCCGGACGCTTCGCGAAGTTCCTGAAATCGAACCAAATTGTCGCGGGAACTTTCCGGCGACGGCGCGCCGCCGATCTGCGATGCGGCGAAGGTTAGCCCCGCCCCTTGACCCGGAAAATTACCGGCAAGGTGAAACTCAACCCCTCGTCCGCGACCAGCGGCGGCGGCGGCGGCATGGGATCGGAGCGGCGCACCATCGCGAGCGCAGCGTCGTCGAAAGCCTTGTCGCCCGATCCCTTGACGATGCTGGTCGCGAGCACGTGGCCCAAGCGATCGATCGCAAAACTGACGACGATCTCGGCGGTCTTTTGCTGGCGTTCCGCGGGATAGCGCTTGTGCCGATCGAGATGCGCGACCAGTTCTTTCTGCCAGGTCACGCGCATGCGGCGCGCGCTTTCGCCGGTTCCTTGCGCGGGAGCGACGGAACGTGGTCCTTCCTTGATTGCTTCGGAGCTCGGCGTGGCCGTGGCTTCGGCTGCGACGGATTCGACAGAGGCGGACGTCTGCACCGCAGATTTCTCCGGCTCGTCCTCTTTGGGCTTTTTCGTATCGTCCGTCGTCACTACGCGATCCGGATCTTCGGTCTCGGTCGGCGCGTCCTTCGGAAGTTCGGTTTCCTTGACCACCGCCTTCTGCTCGGCGAGCGCGGGCGATGCGACGGAAGCGTCGGTGTCCGGACCCGGCGGCAGATCGGTCGCCTCCTGATGCGGCGACATCATTTCAAGGCCGATCTCGATGGCCGGCGCACCGAGGGAATCATCGAGTTCGTCGGGCTGCAAATGCGCGACAGCCAGCGCGGCGCAGCCGATGTGAAGCGCCAGCGCGACAATGCCCGCAGCAATCCACAGGCTCCGCGATGGCCTTGAGGCTTCCGGGTCGAACATCTGGATGTGCGCAATGGACGACATGAAAATTACGGCTTGGGAATTTCTGAAGTTGCGGGGGGTGGCAGCGCGCTCTCGGGGACGCCCTCGAGCGCCACCAGCTTGAGCTTCGAATAGCCACCGGCACGCAATATCTCCAGCACGTCCATCAGCTCGCCATAGGGCACGGCGCGGTCGGCGCGCAGAAAGATGAAGCGATCCTTGTTGGCATCGGGCGCCGCGTCCAGCGTGCGCACGAGGTCGACGCGCTTGACCATGTTCTCGCCGATGGCGACCGCAAGATCGGCCTTGATGCTTACGTAAGTCGGCTTGTCCGGCTTTCTTCTGCGGGGTCGCGGTCGAAGACGGCAGATCGACCGGCAGATCTACCGTCGACAGCGGCGCGGCAACCATGAAGATGATCAGCAGAACCAGAATGACGTCGATGAAAGGCGTGACGTTGATCTCATGCGTTTCGCCGAAATCATCATCGTCATCGAAATTTCCCTCGGAGATCGACGCGCCCATCCCCTACTCCGCCGCGCGCGAATGCGGAGCGCTGACATGGGTGCGATCGAGATCGCGCGACAGCAGCCGCCCCGCCGCGCCGGAGGCGCGTCCGACCAGTTCGAGATAGCCTTTCGTCACTCGCGCGAAGTGATTGTAGATGATGACCGCCGGGATCGCGGCGACGAGGCCGATGGCGGTCGCAAGCAGCGCTTCGGCGATGCCGGGAGCCACGACCGCGAGATTGGTGGTCTGCGCCTTCGAAATGCCGATGAAGCTGTTCATGATGCCCCACACCGTGCCGAACAGTCCGACGAACGGGGATGTCGCGCCGATGGTCGCAAGCAGTCCCATGCCGAGCCGCACCCGCCGCGCTTCGGCGCGCACGATTTCGCCAAAGCTCGATGCCGCCCGTTCCTTGATGCCGGTGTCGCTGGAAATCCCCGCCGACATCCGCGCCTCGCGCATTGCCGCCGCCAGCAGCGACGCCAGCACGCTCTTTTTCGGCCCGAGCGCCATTTGCGCTTCCGCAAGCGATCGGGCATCGCGGATCTGGTTGAGCGCCCCGCGCAACCGCCGCTGCGCGAAAGAAAGCTCGATCAGCTTTGCGATGAAGATCGTCCAGGTCACCAGCGAGGCGAATGCCAGGCCGATCATGACGGCCTTGACCAGCACGTCCGCCGACAGGAACATCGACCACGGCGACAGCTCGCGGAACGTCGCGGTCGCGGCCCTCAACGATTTGTTGCCGGTGTCGGTCGTGGCTGCATCAGGCGCAAGCGACATCGGTGCGGGTGGAGTGATGGTGGTCGGTGTTTGCGCTGCAGAAGCCGGAGCTTGCGCCGCCGGCGCCGCAACCGGGGCCTGAAATACGGGCCGTGACAATGCCGGGGTCTGCACTGGCGCCGGCGCTGCGTTCTGCGCCGACGATGATGACACGAACGACAGCATCGCCAGCGCGGCGACAACGCCATATCCCGTTCGAAAGAGGTACGTCTTCATACTTCGGCCCAGGTGCGGATGAGGTTGTGATAGATACCTGTCAATTTGACCGTTTCAGGGTCATCTCGCCCAAGGCGCTCGACAAGATTTTGAATCGCGGTGTCGAGATCGAAAATGAGACTGCGGGCGTGGGCATCCCGTATCATGCTCTGCAGCCAGAAAAAAGACGCCACGCGCATGCCGCGCGTCACCGGCGTCACCAGATGCAAACTGGACGCAGGATAAAGTACGAGATCGCCCGCCGGCAGCTTGATTTCATGCGATCCGAAGTTGTCCTCGACTACCAACTCGCCGCCATCGTACTCGTCGGGCTCCGATAAAAACAACGTGACTGAGAGATCGGTGCGGATGCGCAGCCCGGTCAGGTGGTCGCCACGCACGGCATTATCGACGTGCACGCCGAAATGATGGCCTTGCGCCGCCGTGTAGCGGTTGAACAGCGGCGGAAATATTCGCAGCGGAATGGCCGCCGACACAAAGCGCGGATTTGAGGTCAGCGCGGACAGAACGCGGTTGCCGAGTTTTCGCGATACCTCGCTGTCGGGCGGCAACTGTTCGTTGCTTTTAACCAGTGCGGACTGCGCGCCTGCGGTCGAGCGCCCGTCCTCCCAGTCGGCAGCGTCCACGATGCGGCGAAAATCCGCCACATCATCCTTGCTCAGCACCCCGGGGACGCAAATCAACATTCAATTCGCTTCCCCAAGCTCGGTCTAAAAGCGCGCCGACAGCACCATCTGCGCATTGCGGCCCGGCGCTACCAGTACGAACGGCGCAGCACTTTGATAGAGGGCATCGTAATACAATTTGTTGGTGATGTTGTTGACGAACAGTTTGGCCGTCCAGTTCGGCGAAACCTTCGCCTCGACAAAGGCGTCGAAACGCCAGTAGTCGGGCAGCGAGGTTCCCTGATTGGCCGCGAGGAACGTACCGCCGTAGATTTTCGAGCGATAGGTCGCCTGCCCGCCGACCTCCCAAATGTCCGTGATCTGGTATTTGGTCAGGATGTTGAACGACTGATGCGCGATGTTGGCAAGCTGCAGGCCGACATTGGACGTGAACAAGGTCGTGTTCGCCGGCGGAATCAGCGACTTCGTCACTTCCGAACGCATCAGCACGAGGCCGCCGAACACACTCCATTTGTCGGTGATCTTTCCGCCGAGGCCGAGATCGATGCCCTGAATGCGGTACGCCGCGCCTGCGCTGATGCAGGATACGCTGCCGGTAGTGCCGGCGGGATAAGGACAGGCAGCCGTCGCGCCCGCCGCAGAAGTGATGTTTCGCGACTCCCGCGCGTTTTCCTTCTCGGTTTGGAACAGCGCGGCCGTTGCGAGCAAATGCTTGTCGAGCAACTCCCACTTGGTGCCGACTTCGATGGCCTTGTTTTGCTCCGGCCCAAAAATTTGATTTGGGTTGCCGTTGAGCGACGGCGCAAGCCCGCCATATTGCGCGGCCGTCCCGTCAAACTCCGCACCAACAGGGTTCGACGATGTCGCATAGGCGGCGTAGATGCTGCCGATCGGCACCGGTTTAATCACCGCGCCAACGTTGAAGTTCGGCATCGCAAAATGTCCGGTCTGCGTGCCGAAGACATTAGGCGTGCCATTCACCGTGCCGTAGCCGCTGGTATTGATGGAATAATCGTCATAACGGATGCCGCCGTTGAGGATGATGAAATCGTTGTAGTTGGCGGTGTCGAGCAGATAACCGCTCTTGGTATCGATACCGATTTTGGTCGGAAGTCCCGTCAGCGCCGGTGTGGTGCCGAACGGCAGGAACGTGAATTGCGGATTGAATACGCTCACACCCGTCAGCGATCCAGAGCCGCTGAATCCTCCCGGCAGCGCTTCCGAGCTCAGACCAGCATATTTGTCGATGCTTGCGCGCTCCCGTGAGATTTCGACGCCCGCCACGGCGGTGTTGCGCCAGCCGAACAGGTTGAATTTGTATGCCGCTTCGGTCTGGTTGGCGATGATGTCGGTGACCTGGTAGCGGCTCTGCGGATTGGCGCTCAGGGTCGATGCCGACAGCGGCGTCTTGAGCACGGGCGCTTCAGGCAATGTCCCGATATAGTTCAGTTTGGATTCCTGCACCCTGAACTTGTTGCTCAGAGTTAGATCGGGCGTGATCGCGACCTCGCCGTTGATCGAGCCGATATCCTGATTGATCTTCTGGAAATCGCGATTTACGAAGCCGTAGAAATTGTTGCGGTTGACCCCGAATTCCGTGAACGGTCCGCCGGCGGTCGTTGCCGTGCTCGGCCTGTAGTACGGCACACCGAAGTCCGGCAGACCGTGGAGGTCAGTGTGGATGTAACCCGCCGTTACCTTGATGGCATCGACCGGCTTCCACGTCGCGGCGACGAACGCACCGCTGCGATCGTCGGTGATGTAGTTGCGGTTTGCCACATTGGCGTCCTGAAACAGGCCGCCGGCGCGGATTGCAAATGTCGGGCTGATGACCTGATTGACGTCGAGCACGATGCGCTTGGTCTGGTCCGTGCCGAACTGGGTGTCGGCATTGTAGAAGCTCTTCTCGGTGTTGGCCTGCTTGGTGACGATATTGATCGCGCCGCCGGTGGTGCCGCGGCCGGCGAACGACGAACCCGGTCCGCGCAGAATCTCGACCTGCTCGGTGAAGAAATTCTCGCGGACGCTGACGCCGGGATCGCGCACGCCGTCGATGAAGATGTCGTTGCGCGCGTCGAAGCCGCGGATGAAGAAGCGGTCGCCGAATGCGTTGCCTCCCTCCCCGGTGCCGAGCGTGACGCCCGCGGTGGTCCGCACCGCTTCCTTCAGCGTGTTGGCGTTCTTGTCTTCGAGAACTTCCTTGGTCAGAACCGTTACCGACTTCGGCGTGTTGACGAGCGGCTCGGGGAATTTGCTCGACTGCTGCAGCCGGTCGCCCTTGTACGGAGCGGCAGGATCGGCATAGGGATCGCGGTCCGCTCGCAAGCCACCGGCATTGGGAAAAGGCACTGCGGCGACCCGCGCTGGTTGGGCGCGGCGCGCCGCCCGCCGCAGCGCGGTGCGCGCCCGTAGCTGATCCGGCGAGGGCTTGGATACGGCAGGCCGCGGGCGAGCGACGGGGGCATCGACCGTCACCGGCGGCAGGTTCGACTGCTGCGCTTCGGCGCCAGAAAACGAAGCCACCGCGATCAGGCTTGCGACTGCGGAAACCTTCCGGCCGGAATAGTCGGCCGCTTCGTTGACTGCGTGGATCGTCGCGTTCCCGCGCAACGATCTCGGCATCTTTGCCCCGCCCATCGCTTATTCCCAACCCAAACCGGATCACGCACAAATGCGAGAACCGTGAGCGATTTGGTATCGAGCGAAAAATTTGGGGTCAACGCGAACGGCTCTAATTACGCCGTTGGAATCCTTGAATTTATCCAGATCAAAACGGTTCTAAATACGATTCTAAATCAGATGGGGCGCGGTGCGAATGATTGTGCTTTGCCGTGATTTTATAGCCACAGATTGAAATGGTTCTAAAGCGCTTGCCCGCATCGTCACGCAAAATCAATCTACGCTCGGCGGCTTCATCAGTGAGAACAATTCATCGATCGTGCGTTGCGCGGTATGCCGTACGCGATCCGTCTCATCCGTGCCAGCGATGTTGATTCCGTTCACGACAGCTTTGATTTCATCGCGGAAGTCGGTGAGAAACCGCAGAGGATCAGGGGAGCTATTGGCAACACGCGCGACGAGACCCGTGATCAAGATCTGACATGCGAGCATGCGCCCGTTCAATTCGTCCATGATGCGCTCCCGGTAGTTATCTGGCGGCCTGATATGGACGACGGACGCCGCGGTTACAACATGGCGCGCGCATACCGGCGCAGAATCGCAGGCCGCGTTCAGCGCCGCGCTGACCATCTCAAGCGAGCGCGACGGAAACCTTTCCGAAGGCGCCGAAGTCGGCTTCGAACCGATCGCCCGGCCCTATCGGTAGTGGCGGATGGCAGGTCCCCGTTGTCACCACCTCGCCCGCGCGCAGTGGGACCCCCAGCGACCGCAGCTCATTGACGAGCCAGGTCAGCGCAACGACGGGATCGCCAAGCACGTTCTTGCCGTGACCAACGAAACGCTGGCCGCGCAGCATGACCACCGGTTTCTCCTCGACAAGATTGACTGCGCGCCAATCCGTTGATGTCGCCGGTCCCAGCACAAAAAGATGCGCACAGGCATTGTCGGCGATGAGCTGCGCCTCTCCGGCGGCGGCAAAATCAGCGAAGCGCGAGTCCGGCAGCTCGATCGCCGGATGAAGGCTGGCCACGGCATCCAGGACTTCGCCAACATCGTAAGGTCTTGGTCGCGGCGTCAGACTTCGTGCCATGCGAAACGCAAATTCGGGTTCGCCTACTCGCATCTCGTTGCCCTTCATCGGCGCCGTGCCGCCATCGGCAATCACGCGTTCAGCATAGATGCGGCCTGCCATTGGTCCGGCGACGTTGATGTGCTTCTGACCCGCTTCGCTGGTCGCGGCGATTTTCCAGCCGAACAGACTTGTCCCGGACACTTTTTCCATTGCGGCCTGCACGGCGTATCCTTCGGCACGGCCGGAAGGACGGTGCGACGTATCAAGCGCGCCGATCTTGCTCCCGGCCTGCCAATGATCGAGCAAAATCTTTGCCGCGGCTGCTATCTGGTCGTGGTCGAGCATCGTCGTGCGCTCCGAATGGCTGGCGCCATGAGATATATCCTAGTCGCGGGCTGACGAACTTTCTGCTTCAGGCGCTGCCGCCGGATGCTTTCGCCTTCACCAAACATGAAGATTTGGCAACTTAGGACCGTTTCAAGTATTAGTGTGTTTACATAGCAATTGCTGATATTTAACTGCGATCTCTGCGTACGCATTCGAACGACGACTCGGCGTTGCAGGAAGGTTTCTGTCGATCGCTAAGCTTTCGAATGACATACACCGTTTTTGGATCACATGGCCAAGTCGAAAACCGCCCGCTGGACCATCGTCCTGCTCGCCGCACTCCTCCTGATCGGAGGTTATGCGGCCTGGAAGCATTTTTCCGCAGATAAAAATACGCAAGCTGACAACGCCCAAAAGAGCCCCGCCGCTGCGCAAACGACGGCCGTGCCGGTTACCATCGCCACCGTCGAGAAGTCCGACTTTCCTGTCTATCTGACCGGGCTCGGAACCGTACAGGGCTTCAATACCGTGGTGGTGCGCACCCGCGTTGACGGCCAGATCGACAAGATTGCTTTCACCGAGGGCCAGCTGGTCAAGCAAGGCGATGTACTCGCCCAGATCGATCCCCGGCCATTCCAGGCGGCGCTCGATCAGGCCAATGCCAAGAAGACTCAGGATCAAGCCAATCTCGCCAACGCCAACCTCGACCTTCAGCGCTACACAAAGCTTGGCGACTTCGCCACCCGCCAGCAGACCGACACCCAACGCTCCACGGTGCAGCAGGTCACGGCGCAGATCGCCGCCGACGATGCAGCGATCTCAAACGCGCAGACCCAGCTCGATTATGCCACCGTCAGGGCCCCGATCGCCGGCGTCACCGGCTTTCGCCAGGTCGATCAGGGCAACATCGTCAATGCTTCGACCCAAACAGGCATCGTGACGATCGCGCAGATCGAGCCGATCGCGGTGATCTTCACCGCCCCGCAGGATCAGCTTTCGGACATCAACGAGGCGCAGTCGAAAAGCCCGCTTGCCGTCATCGCACTCACGACCGATGGCAAGAAGACGCTCGCGCACGGCTTCCTGTCAGTGATCAACAATCAGGTCGACACGACAAGCGGTACCATCCGTCTCAAGGCGGTGTTCGACAACAAGGACCATGACCTGTGGCCGGGCCAATCGATCTCGACACGGCTCCTCGTTAACACCATCAAGGACGCGACCGTCGTTCCTGACGACGCGGTTCAGCATGGTGCTGACGGGCTCTATGCTTACGCGGTCAACAACGACAACAAGGCCGAGATGCGCAAGCTCACGGTGGGCCAATCCATCGATCAGCGCACCGTGATCGAGAAGGGCCTGAGCGTCGGCGAACGCGTCATAGTCGCCGGGCAATACAGGGTGCAGCCGGGAACGACGGTGGCTACCAACGTAGCCACGTCCGGGCAAGCTCCGGTCAAGGCCGACTAGCCATGGACGAAAGCACCAGCCAAAGCCTTTCGTCGCCTTTTATCCGTTACCCGATCGCGACCTCGTTGCTGATGGCGGGCATCCTGTTCGTGGGTCTCGTGGCGTTTCCGCTTTTGCCGGTAGCCCCGCTGCCCCAAGTCGATTTCCCGACCATCCAGGTCTCGGCCAGCTTGCCTGGCGCAAGCCCGGAAACCATGGCCTCCTCGGTGGCGCAGCCGCTGGAGCGCCAGCTTGCGCAGATTCCCGGCATCGCGCAGATGACATCGACGAGTTCGCTGGGCTCGGCCGCGGTCACTATTCAATTTGACCTCAACCGGGCTATCGATGGCGCGGCCAATGACGTACAGGCCGCGATCAACGCCGCCGGCGGGCAATTGCCAAAAAACCTGCCGTCGCCGCCAACGTATCGCAAGGTCAATCCGGCCAACTCGCCGATCCTGCTGCTGTCCGCGACCTCCGACACCCTGCCCCTGACAACGGTGAGCGACGATACCGACGCCCAGCTCGCTCAGCAACTCAGCCAGATTTCCGGCGTGGCGCAGGTCTTCGTCGGCGGCCAGCAAAAGCCCGCCGTGCGCATTCAGATCGACCCTGCCAAACTGGTGGCGAAGGGACTGTCGATGGAAGACATCCGCGCCCAGATCGCGATCACAACCGTCGACAGCCCGAAAGGCGCCATCGATGGCGATACCCGCAGCTACACGATCTACGCCAACGACCAGTTGCCCGAGTCAAAGGACTGGAATGACGTCATCATCGCCTACCGCAACGGCGGCCCGCTGCGGATCCGCGATATCGGCCAGGCGATCCCAGGCCCGGAGGATGCGAAGACCGCGGCGTGGGCCAACGGCAAGCGCGGCGTCTTTCTCGTCATTTTCAAGCAGCCCGGCGCCAACGTCATCGACACCGTCGACAGGATCAAGGCGCGCCTGCCGGGGCTGATCGCCGCAATACCTCCGGCGAT
The DNA here is from genome assembly GCA_963723625.1 of uncultured Alphaproteobacteria bacterium. Classification (GTDB taxonomy): domain Bacteria; phylum Pseudomonadota; class Alphaproteobacteria; order Rhizobiales; family Xanthobacteraceae; genus Bradyrhizobium. Next base: position 1,160,439 of record CAVRRK010000005.1, on the reverse strand, counting down.
CAAGATCGAAGTTATCAGCGACCGCACCACGACCATCCGCGCCGCTGTCGAAGACGTGCAGTTCACCCTGCTGCTAACCATCGCGCTCGTCGTGATGGTGATCTTCATTTTTCTGCGAAGCTTTTGGGCAACCATCATTCCCAGCATCACCGTGCCGCTGGCGCTGCTCGGAGCCTGCGCGCTGATGTGGGTGTTCGGCTACACACTCGACAATCTTTCGCTGATGGCACTGACGATCTCGGTCGGCTTCGTTGTCGACGACGCCATCGTGATGCTCGAAAACATCACCCGCTACATCGAGGAGGGTGAAAAGCCGATGGCCGCCGCGCTGAAGGGCGCCGGCGAGATCGGCTTTACCATCGTGTCGATCAGCATCTCGCTGGTCGCCGTGCTGATCCCCCTGCTGCTGATGGGCGGCATCATCGGACGGCTTTTCCGGGAATTCGCGGTGACGCTCACCATGGCGATCTTCGTGTCGCTGATCGTATCGTTGACGCTGACGCCGATGATGGCATCGCGCTTCCTGCGCTCGCACGAAGAGACGCGGCACGGAAGATTTTACGAATGGAGCGAGCGCGGCTTCGACCGCACTGCTGCACGCCTATGAACGCGGCCTCGATCTGGTGCTGCGTTGGCGGTTGACGACCTTGATCGTCTTCTTTGCGACACTCGGTCTGTCGATTTATCTGTTCGTCGTCATTCCAAAGGGGTTTTTCCCGCAGCAGGATAACGGCCTGATAACGGCCGCGTCGGAGGCGGCGCAGGACATTTCGTTCGCAGACATGAAGCACCATCAGGAGCAGCTTGGCGAGATCGTGCAGGCCGATCCCGATGTCGCGAGCATCGCGATGTTCATCGGCGGCGGCGGAAGCGCGCTGAACACCGGCCGCATGTACATCACGTTGAAGCCGCGAAACGAGCGCAATGCCTCGGCGCAGCAGATCATCGCCCGGCTGCGGCCAAAGCTGGAAAAGGTCGCAGGGCGCGCGGCTGTTCATGCAGGCCGCGCAGGACGTGCGCCTCGGTGGCCGGCCGAGCCGTACCCAGTTCGAATTTACGCTGCAGGATGCAAACCTCGGCGAGTTGAACGAGTGGGCGCCGAAGATTTTGGACAAGATGAAGACACTGCGCGAACTGCGCGACGTAGCGACCGACCAGCAGACCGCCGGCACCACGCTGACGCTAACCATCGACCGGGACGCCGCATCTCGTTTCGGAATTCAGCCGCAACTCATTGATGACACGCTGTACGATGCATTCGGCCAGCGCCAGGTCGCGCAGTATTTCACCCAGCTCAACAGCTACCACGTGATCCTGGAAATTCTTCCGGAGCTGCAGGGAAATCTCAATACGCTCGACAAGCTTTACATCAAGTCGCCGACTACCGGCGACCAGGTGCCGCTGTCAGCGTTCGCAAAATGGACCAGCGTGCCGGTGCGGCCGCTTTCGATCAGCCACCAAGGGCAGTTTCCGGCGATCACGATCAGCTTCAATCTGGCGCAGGGCGTGGCATTGGGCCAGGCAACCGACGCCGTGCAGAGCGCGATGGCGGAACTCGGCGCGCCGCCTACACTCAATTCAAGCTTCCAAGGCACAGCGCAGGCGTTTCAGCAATCGCTGGGCACTGTACCGCTGCTGATCATGGCGGCGCTGGTGGTGGTGTATCTGATCCTTGGCATTCTCTACGAGAGCTACATCCACCCGCATCACAATTCTGTCCACGCTGCCCTCGGCTGGCGTCGGCGCCCTCGCGACGCTGATGCTGTTTGGATTCGATTTCAGCCTGATTGCCCTGATCGGCATCATTCTGCTGATCGGCATCGTCAAGAAGAACGGAATCATGATGGTGGATTTCGCCATCTCCGCCGAGCGCGACGAACATCTGTCGCCGGAAGACTCGATCCGCAAGGCCGCGATCCTGCGCTTTCGGCCGATCATGATGACCACGATGGCGGCGATGCTGGGCGGCGTGCCGCTGATGCTTGGGACCGGCACCGGTTCGGAAATCCGCCAGCCGCTCGGCTATGCCATGGTCGGCGGGCTTCTCGTCAGCCAGGCGTTGACGCTGTTCACGACGCCGGTGGTGTATCTCTATCTCGACAAGCTTTCGAATACGCTTTCCAGCTGGGGCCGCTCGAACAAGGTCGCGAGCGATCCGCCGATGACAGAGCACGGCGCGGTCAAGGAAGCCGCCGAGTAAGCTGCCTTGCCGTCGCCGCGAGGCCCTTACCCCCGCGGCTTCTTCGGCTCGACGATCTCGAACATCGGCGTGAAGGTTTCGAACAGCGACAGCAGTTCGAGCAGCTTTGCGCCGTTGCCTTCGATCTTGATGTGGCCGGCGCCGACAGCTTCCGGAAACGTCGTCTGCTGCATCATGATCGTGTTCAGCGTCTTGCGCGTCAGCGTCAACGTCGCATCGGCATTTTCATTGCGCGCGCCCGAGCGATGCGTCAGCGCGGAATGTTCGAGGTTGAGCACGTAGGTCTGCTTGATATCGGTGAACACCCAGTTCAGCACGGCGCGTTTGCCGTCGGCCTTGGCGCCGTTGAGACGCACCGCCAGCAGATCGAAGAACGTATCGAGCGGCAGCGCCGCCAGCGCGTCGGGCGCGACGCCGCCGCGCGTTCATCTTCGGCAGGCCGTTGCGAAGCTCGTGCGCGGCGAACAGATAGGCATTGCGCCAGGTCGCGGCTTCCGCGAGATAGCCGAGCTGCTCATAGGTGTCGGCGGCGAGCGCCCTCGCCTGCTCGTTCGCCGGGATCGGCGAACACCAGATGATTGGCGATCTCGGCGACGAAGCGAAATTCGCCTTTGGCGAAATCCGCGCGCGCCTTTTTCAGCGCCGCATCGAAACCGCCCATGTACTCGACGAATTTCTTCGCGGCCTCGACCGGCGGCAGCGGATCGAGATGCGCCGGATTGCCGTCGTACCAGCCGAGATATTTCTGGTAGATCGCCTTCGCGTTGTGACGCACGGTGCCGTAATAGCCGCGCGCGTACCATTCGTGCGCGAGGCTGTCCGGCAGTTCCAGCAGCTCGGCGATTTCGTTGGGCGTGTGGCCGTGATTGCATAGCCGCAGCGTCTGATCGTGCACGTATTTGTAGAGATCGCGCTGCTTGCCGAGATAGGTCTTGATCTCCGCCCTGCCCCACACCGGCCAATGATGCTGTCCGATCAGCACATCGCGACTGATCGCCGAACGTTTCCAACGCGATGTCGATGTAGCGCGACCACGCGCGCGAGATCGCGCACCTCCGCGCCGCGAAACGGCAGCAGGTTATGGAAATTATGCGACGCAGTTCTCCGCCATGTTGAGGCATTTGAACGCCGGGATAGAACATGTGCATTTCAGCGGGCGCCTCGCTGTCCGGCGCCATCAGGAAAACGATCTTCACGCCGTCGACGACGCGCTCTTCGAGGTCATGGGTGATCAGATCGGTCGGCGCGATCAGCGTCACCGTGCCGCGCGACAGCGTCTTGCCGAGGCCGGCATCGACCTGCCCTTTCGACGCCCTTCGGCAGCAGCGCGCCGAATTGATATTGCGCGCGGCGCACCATCGCGGTGCCGGCCAGCACGTTCTCCTGCGCGATCGCTTCCACAAAACCTTCGGGCGCAAGCACCGGCACCTTGCCGCTATCGACGTCCGCCTGCGTGGTGACGCCCTTTACGCCACCCCAATGGTCGGTGTGCGAATGGGTGTAGATGACAGCCGTCACCGGCCGCTTGCCGCGATGCTGATGGTAAAGCTCCAGCCCGGCCTTCGCCGTTTCCATCGACACCAGCGGATCGATCACGATCACGCCGGTGTCGCCTTCGATCAGCGTCATGTTGGAGATGTCGAAGCCGCGGATTTGATAAATGCCGGGCACGACCTCGAACAGGCCGTGCCGGCAGTTGAGCTGCGACTGCCGCCACAGGCTGGGATTGACGGTGTCGGGCGCGTGATCGTCCTTCAGGAAAGCATAGTCCGCCATGCTCCAGACGGTGCGGCCGGTTTCATGCTTGACGGTGGCGTCGGGAAGGCTGGCGATGAAGCCGCGCTCGGCATCGACAAAATCCTGGCGGTTTCCGAACGGCAATTCGCCGAGCACCGCGGCATTGGCGGCGGCGACCGATGGCTCCGCGTCGTGTTGAGTGGACATGGTTTGGCCTCCCCGGATTTTTTGTTTTGGTAGCACGTAAATCAATGACCGTCATTCCGGAGCGCGACTTGAGCGAAGGCCGGAATACGTACGCCCCGTGGTAGTTATGGATTCCGGGCTACGTGTTCGGCGCTCACGCCCCGGAATGACGAGTTTCACCCCGTGCCGAGATAAACCTTCTGCACCTGCGGATCGTTGGCGAGGTCGGCGGCGGTGCCGGACAGCACGCTCTTGCCGACCTGCAGCACGGTGGCGAAATCGGAGACTTCCAGCGCCAGCTCGATCGACTGCTCGGCGAGCAGGATGGTCAGCCCTTCCTTGTGCAGCGCGCTGAAGGTCTCGTACATCGACTCCACGATCGCCGGCGCCAGGCCCAGCGACGGCTCATCGAGCATCAGCAGTTTGGGATCGCTCATCAGCGCGCGGCCGACCGCCAGCATCTGCCGCTCGCCGCCGGACATGGTGCCGGCGCGCTGCGTGCGCCGCTCGGCGAGTTTTGGAAAGATCTGGTAGACGCGCTCCAGCAGCGCCGCGATGCGCGCCTTGTCGCTCAGCGGCGTCGCGCCGAGCTTAAGATTGTTCTCGACGCTCTGCTGCACGAACAGCCGCCAGCCCTCCGGCGACAGCGCGAGACCCTTTGCGGACGATGGAGAACGCGGTCTTGCCGCCGATCTCCTCGCCGTTGAACAGGATCGATCCGGAATGAACGGGTATCAGCCCGGCGATGGCATTCAGCGTCGTGGTCTTGCCGCCGCCATTGGAGCCGAGCAGCGCCACCACGCTGCCCTGCGGCACCTCCAGCGAAACATCGGACACGCCGATCAGGTCGCCGTAGCGCACCTCCAGATGCTCGATCCGCAGCAGCGGCGCGGTCATGCGACGGGCCCGCCCATCAACTCCACCGGCGTGTGGCCCGCCGCGGCCTTGGCGGCGCGCGTGCCGAGATAGGCCGCGATCACGGCGGGGTTGCTGCGTCACCTCGCGCGGATTGCCGCGCGCGATTTCGCGGCCCTGATGAAACACCACCACGCGCGTCGCCAGCGACATGATGACTTCCATGATGTGCTCGACGATGACCAGCGTGATGCCGGAACGATGGATGTCGCGCACCAGATCGATCGCGAGTTGCACCTCGCGCAGCGTCAGCCCCGCCATCGCTTCATCGAGCAGCAGAATTTTCGGCTCGGTCGCGAGCGCACGCGCGATTTCGAGCCGCTTGCGGCCGGGCGTGCCCAGCGAGCGCGCCGGCGCATTCGCCAGCCTGCTCATGCCGACGCGCTCCAGCACCGCGCGCGCTTTGATTTCGGCCTCGGCGCGGTGCGGCGTGCGCAGGAACGCGCCGATCATCACGTTCTCCAGCACCGACATGCCCTCGAAGGTCTGCGGCACCTGAAAGGTGCGGGCCAGCCCGAGTCGCGCGCGCGCTTCCGGCGTCAGATCGGTGATGTCGTGGCCTTCGAACAGCACCTTGCCCGAGGTCGAAAGCAGATCGCCGGTCAGGCAGTTGAACAAGCGTCGACTTGCCGGCGCCGTTGGGCCCGATCAGGCCGAGGATATCGCCCTGCTCCAGCGTTACCGAGGCCCTGTCGACGGCCTTGAAGCTGCCAAAGGCTTTCGTCACGTCGCGCGCTTCAAGGAGCATGGGTTGCTCCTTCCGCGACAACAATACTATCGGGTGCATCCGGCGTCTTGCGGCGGTTCGCCCAGAGACGGTTGATCAAGCGTCAGAATGCCGCCGGGCTGAAAGCGCGCGATCAGCACGATGATCGCGCCGTAGACGACGAAGGTCAGTCCCGCACCCTTGCCGCCGAGCAGATTGTTGGAAATCTCCTCCAGCGGCACCAGGATCGCCGCACCGACCAGCGGACCGAACAACAGCCCGGCGCCGCCGAGCGCGGCCATGATCAGTATCTTCACCGAGATCAGAATGCCCAGCCCGGACTCGGGATCGACGAAGCCGAACATCATCGCGTAGAGCGCGCCGGCGACGCTGGTCAGCCCCGCGCTCAGCATGAAGGCATAGAGCTTGATGCGGCTGGCGGGCGCACCCAGCGAGCGCGCCGCGCGTTCGGAATCCTTGATGGCGCGGAGGTAAAAACCCATGCGGCTGTTGGTCATCCACCAGGTGATGCCGAGCGTCACCAGCAGCACCGCCAGGAACAGATAATAATAAGGCAGCGCCGAAATGAACGAGAGGTCGAACACGTTGCGCGGCACCGTCGGGCCGCTCAGGCCGACGGCGGCGCCGAGATATTCGGTGTTGGTGACGATCAATCGCACGAGTTCGGCCACCGCGATGGTCGCCATGCTGAAATAGTGCCCGGACAGCCGCAGCGTCGGCACGCCGATGACGGCGGCAATCGCCACGCTGACGACGATGCCGACGGGAATGCCGACCAGCGGCGACAGCGCGAAATGTGAATAGGCGCCCATCGCCGCGTACGCGCCGCAGCCAAAGAACATCACGTGCCCGACCGAAACCTGGCCCGCATAGCCGCCGACGATATTCCAGGCCGACGCCGCGATCGCGTAGAGCAAAATCAGCGCGCCGAGCCGTTGCTGGAATGGCGACGAGAACAGCAGCGGGTACGCGATGACGAGCGCAAGCACCACCGAGAGCCAGACAGCGCGCCGCATCACATCTTGCCCATCAAGCCCTGCGGCCGGAACCAGAGGAAGCCGAGAAACACCGAGTAAACGACGATGTCCTTGTAGACGGCGCCGATCCAGTACGCCGACAGGGATTCGAGGACGCCGATCAGAAGTCCCGCCACCAGCGCGCCGGGTACGCTGCCGAAGCCGCCGAGCGACACCGTGACAAAGGCGACGATGCCGAGCGTCTCGCCGACCGTCGGCACGATGTAGAAGAACGTCGCGATCAGTGCGCCGGCGATGCCGGTCACGCGCGGCGGCAATCGCCCAGGCGATGGCCTGCATGGTGTCAGGACGGATCCCCATCAGCTGCGCAGCGGTGGAATCTTCCGCCACCGCGAGCATTTTCGAGCCCAGCGTGGTTCGCGTCAGCAGCAGGTGCAAGCCGAGCGTCACCACCAGCGCGACGACGCCCGCCAGCAGACGCGACGCCTGAATGCGAATGCCGAGAATGTCGTAGGTGCCGCCGACGATATTTTCCGGCAACGTCAGAAAGTTGGCGCCGAACCACCAGAACACCGAATAGCGCAGCAGCAGCGCCAGCCCGAACGTGCCGAGAATCTGCGCCAGCATCGGCCCCTTCATGATGCTGCGGATCAGCCCGAAATAGACGATGATGCCGAGCGTCGCCAGCACCAGCGCGGCGATCGGCGCGCCGAGCAGCGGACCCGCGCCCAGCAGCGTAAAGACCATGAACGCGACGTACATTCCGAGCATGACGAAATCGCCATGCGCGAAATTGACGATGTTCATCATGCCCCAGATCAACGTGAGGCCGGATGAGAACAGCGCGTAAACCGCGCCCAGCAACAGCCCGCCGACGATCACCTGAACGAGAACCAAGGACATGAGCGCGCGCGTTTTCGATTTCAGCGGTTGCAGCGATCAGGAGCGATCGAGAGTTCAAAGTCAGCCTATCGTCCCCGCGAACGATGACCTCGGCAAGCACAAAAAGAAGGCGGGCTTTGCGGCCCGCCCTCGATTTTGCTACCAGCCTTTGTAAGGCATGACAGGCGGCTTCTCGGCGCTGCTCTTCGGCCAGACCGCGACGTAATTCTCGCCGTCCTGCAACTGGATCATCAGGCTGTACGCCAGAATGTTCTGGCCCTTGTCGTCGAATTTGACGCCCTTGTATCCCATCATCAGTTGATCGGGCTTCAGATCGGTCGCCTTCAGCGCCGCCTGAATCTTGGCCGGTTCGGTCGAGCCAGCGCGATCGATCGCGTCCACAGCACGAAGAAGCCCTGCATCTGCCGCGCGGCGGTGTCATCCATCTCGTCGCCGCTTTTCTTCTTGTACATCTCGGCGATGATCGCGGTCGGCGATCCCTTGGGTCCCACGCTCCATGCCGAGCGATTGAACACGCCCTGCGAAATCTTGCCGACCGACTTGATGAATGACGCGTCGGAATATCCGGAATCATCGGCGATCATCATCGGCGGCTTATAGTCGAGCGACTGCATGGTCTTCTGATACAGGATGGCATCAGAAGCGTAAGCGATCATGATGACGACGTCGGGCTTCTTCTCCTTGAGCTGCAACACCTGGGCCTGCACGTCGGTGGCGTTGACGGCGTAGGCCACGTCCATGCGCGATGGTCTGGCCATTCTCCTTGAACGCATTGGCGACGACGCTGGCGACCGAAGTGCCGTATTCCGTGTTGTCGTGGACGATGCGCGACGTTATCCGTCTTCGCGCCGCTCGCCTTCATGTCCTTGAGAAAATCGAAATAGAGTTTGGCGAAATCCGCGGCTACCGGCGTTGTCCGGAAGAACCATTTGAAGCCGCGCTCGGTGAGGTTGGCTGCAACCGACTCGCCGTTGACGAACGGAATTCCATATTTTTCCGCGATGGCGCTCGCGGTGAGCGTGATGCCGGACTGATAGGCGCCGGTCAGCGCGACGACCTTCTCTTCCGTGATCAGCCGCAGCGTCTGGTTCTGTCCGGTGGCGGGACTGCCCTGATTGTCGGCAAACACGACGTCGACCTTGGCGCCGCCGAGACCGGCGAGCCCGGCATTCTTCGCGAGCGGAAAATTCCCGAGCTCGGGATGCGCATTGTTGATGATGTCCATCGCGGTTTCGATCGCGGCCTTGGCGTGGACGCCGGCGCTGGCGGCGTTGCCGCTCAACGGAAACACCGCGCCGATCTTGACGGTCTTGTCCTGCGCGGAAGCTGCACCCGCCAGCATCACGGAAACCGAGGCGGCACAAAGCAGCCCGAGGATATGCTTGAATCTCATGTTTGATATTCTCCGAAAACGCTTCACCCGATGCCAAGCTCTGACGCCACGATGCGCAAGGACATTATCGCCCGCCGCGTCCATTGAATTTGTTGGCGCTCCAGCATTGCATGCCGGGTTCGCAGGGGCAAGTTACCGCCGCAAGCGCGCGCAGACCTGACGCAGCGCCGGCTCAGGAAGCAATCGGCTCGGCGGCGAATGCCTTTCCGACGGGCAGACGGGCCTTGATGCCGGTGTAAATGGTGTTGCTTGAGCTGCGGTTCTGCAGCGGATTATCGAACGTCACCACTTGCGCGTCCGAGATCGCGAAGACATTCGCCAGCGCAGACTTGAAATCCTCATCTGGTGGGTCGTTTGACCATAGCGCGAAAACGCCACCGGGACGCAGATGCTGCGCAAGCCGTCGCAGCCCGTCAGTTTCGTATAGCGCCGCATGGCGGGGATGCAGCAGGTTGCGCGGCGAATGATCGATATCCACCAGCACCGCGTCGAAGTGGCGGCCGGGACTCTGCGGATCGAAGCCAGTTTCAGAAAACGTCATCGCAAAGAAGTCGCCGTTTACTAGTCGGCAGCGCGGATCGGCGTTCAGCGTCTTGCCGAGCGGAATCAGCTCGCGCTCGTGCCACTCGATCACTTCGGCGAGCGCATCGATCACCATCAACGACCGGACGCGTGAATTCTCGAGCACCGCCTGCGCGGTATAACCCAGTCCCAGTCCGCCGACGACGACGTCGAGATTCTTACCCTCAGTGCGCCCAGTCCGATCCGCGCCAGCGCAATCTCGGCGACAGTGAACAAACTCGACATCAGAAATTCGTCGCCGAGCTTGATCTCGTAGATGTCGACTCCAGTAGAGGGCTGTTTTCGGCGCCGCAGGCTAAGCGTGCCCATCGCCGTCGGACGAAAATCCAGCTCTTCAAAGTTCACGCTCATTCCTCACCCTGCCATAATCGCGGAAAAGCCTGCCCATAACGGTCACGGGTTCGCCGCAAGAATTGCAGGACGCGCCCCGCGCTTGCCAAAGTCGGGACCCAGCGCGTAGAACGCGACGCGTAACCGGCGATCGCAAAATACTTGCCTACGACATGCTTCAAGCATTTGATATCACTGATCTTTTGGGGAATGGTGTAACGGTAGCACAACAAACTCTGACTCTGTTTGTCTAGGTTCGAATCCTAGTTCCCCAGCCAATTCCTATCGATAAATCAGACCCTTAGCCGCGACGGCAAACCGATTCGAACCGGCATCGCATCATTTCGATGACACCGGCGGCGTGCCGTGGGTGTGAAATGACTCGATCGTCTTCAGTCCCCACGCCTGCCCCTTCTTGCGCTCCTCCTCAGTCCACACGATCGGCTTCCAGTCGGGAGCAAGGATGAGACGCGCGCCGGCATTGGCAACCTCGACGCGGTTGCCGCCGGGCTCGTAGACGTAGAGGAAGAACGTCTGCTGAATAGCATGCTTGTGCGGACCGGTTTCGATGTACACGCCGTTCTCGAGAAAAATATCGGCGGCGCGCAACACGTCCTCGCGGCTATCGAGCGCGTAAGTCACGTGATGAAACCGTCCCGGCGTATTCGAATGATCGTGCGAGTAGGCAAAATCATAGCTTTTGTTCGACATCGTCATCCACATCGCGGACTTCGGTGCCGTCGTTGAGCACGATCTGCTCGGTCAGCCGACAGCCGAGATAGGTCTCGAAAAAAATTCGGTTGGCTTTGATATCGACCGCGAGACAATTGAGATGATCGAGCCGCCGCACGTTGATGCCGCGCGCAGGAAAACGCTGCGCCTGATTTTTCAGAGCGGGCTTTAGTTCGGGCGGCGCTTCATACCATTGCGTCTCGTAATAAAGTTCGATGGTATGGCCGTCGGGATCGCGGCAACGAAACGCGGGGCCGTGACCGAGATCGCCGTCGGTCCAGCCGATCGCGAACTCCGAACCTTTCAGCGCGGCAACGCGTCGCTCCAGCGCCTGCTGGCTGCGCGCCCTCAATGCCATGTGCTCCATGCCTGAAGTCTTCGACGCAGTCAGCTTGAGCGAGTAGCGCTCGTAGTCGTCCCAGCCGCGCAGATAGACCGACTCGCCCTGACGGCCGCTGATCGTCATGCCCATCACGTCGACAAAGAATTTCAGGCTCTCATCCGGCTTCGGCGTGAGCAGTTCCATGTGGCCGAGATGGGCGAGATCGAAAATCGGTTCTGGTTTCATTCGCGTCTCTCCTTGCAACGGCGATCTCACCGCAGCGCTCGCGTCGTATCGTCAAACAGTTCGTCCACTGCGAAGGCACGCGGAATTAGCCCCTGCTCCGCCGTAAATCGAATAATCATTTCCAGTGAACGGCGCATTTCCTCTGTGCTGAACCGCGGCACGTTGCGGGATCAGCAGCTTGTGCGCTCTGCTGCAGCAGTCGGAAGACTTCTCGCACCACCTCTGGATGCTTTCTGGACAAAGCCTCGCTGACCACCACCATATGGTTGATCGGCATCACGCCTCCGTTTGCAAACCACTTCTTCTCTTCGGCGACGACATCCGGAAACAGCGGCTTCAGGCCCGGGAGGCCCGATTTCTCCCCGAGCACCGCATCGAGTTCGCCATCGACTAGCATCTGGACGATCTGCTTGTCCGGTGGGGCCCGCACAGTGGTGTCGCGAAATTCCGCAACATGCGCTTCCTCAAACGTAGTCCAATGGATCGAATTCAGATCGACGCCGTAATCATTGGCGAGAATTCCGCGCAGCCACGCGCCGGTCGTGGTCGTGAAAGATCGGATACCGACGCGCTTGCCGTTCAGATCGGCAGGCGTCAGCGTTCCGAGTTTGGCATTGTACAGCGCATATGCATGCTGAAATCGCGCCATTACTACGGTCGGCAGCAGCACCATCGGCTTGCCGAAACTCTTCGCCATCAGATAGGTGACGATCGCCATCTCGGAGACATCGAAGGCCTGCTCGCGTACCATCGGCTTGAAGCCCTTATGGGTCGGCGAATACTCCGCGAAATCAAGCGTGACCAGATCGGATTTGATCGACCCGTTCTTCAGCGCGGCCGTGCAGGGATGATCCCCGAGCAATGTCCGCAATCGCATCATCACTTACTCGGACTCCGGCTCATCGACATAGACGAGGCCCGCCTTGGCCAACGGTTCGCGCATGCCATACATGTCGAGGCCAAGCGCGCCCGCGGCGAGTTGCTTCCGCTTGCCCTCTTCGTCGGCATGGCGCTTTTCGGCTTTCGCTGCTACCTCAACCGCATCCTTCCGGCTGACAACCACGACGCCATCGTCGTCGGCGATCACGACATCACCGGGCACGACGTTGATCCCGGCACATACCACCGGGACGTTGACGGCACCGAGTGTCGCCTTGACCGTGCCCTTGGCTGAAATCGCTCTGGACCACACCGGAAAACCCATCTCGCGCAGCGACTTCACATCGCGGCAGCCGGCGTCGATGACGAGACCCGTGACGCCGCGCGCCATCAGCGAAGTAGCAAGGAGATCGCCGAACATGCCGTCGGTATTGTCGGACGTGCAACCGACCACCAGAATGTCGCCCCGCCGGCATTGCTCGACCGCGACGTGAATCATCCAGTTGTCGCCGGGCTGCACCAAAACGGTGACCGCGGTCCCCGCCGCTTCGCCGCCTGCCCAAGCCGGGCGCAGATACGGTTTCATCAATCCGGTGCGGCCATAGGCTTCGTGCACCGTCGACGCGCCCAGCACGCCCAGCCGTTTGACGATGTCCGCGTCGGCCCGCTTGATGTTGCGGACAACAACCGTCTTCATATTAATTCCTCCACCGCCATCGGAAACAGCCGCTGATAGGCCTCGCCATAGGTCATGGCCTTCCCGGAGTTGCGGCCACCTTGCATGCCACGTTGCAGCGCGACTCGCTCGTAGTAAGCCCACAGATGCTTCTGTGCCGCGAGAATTTCGAAGGTGCGGCGTTTCAGGTCCCAGACCTCATCGATATTGAGAATAATTTGCGGTTTGAAATTGCACATCTCGGGCTGATGCGGCTCGAACAGAAAAACCGGCGGCGCGCTGTAATTATAGTCGGCTTGTGGCTTGTGGCCCATCGCCTGCGCGACAATGCGAGCCTCCTGGGCATAGGCCGCCGCTGCCGGATGGTCGACGTTATAGGGATCCTCAAGGGAGTGCGTGAGCACGAAGCTTGGGTTGAGTTCGCGGTATATGTCGATCAACCGATCCATATGCGCGTCCGTCAGGCGCAGCGGATAGTCGCCGGCATCGAAGAACTCGATTTCGGCGCCCAGCATCGCTGCCGCGCGCTCGGCCTCGTCGCGTCGTCCAGCCTTCACCTTGTCCAGTGTCATGCCGGGCTGCTTCCAGGCAAACTGGGATTCACCGCGCTCGCCGAACGCAAGACATACGATTTTCACGCGATATCCGCGCTTAACGTGAAGCGCAATCGCACCACCGGCCCGCCAGACGAAATCGCCGGGATGCGCCGAAACTACCAATGCTGTCTTTGCCACTGCTTTCCTTTCTCAACCGGACGCCTACCTTGCATTTGCCGGCGCGTGTACGTGCCATAGGTCGGCGCGCCAGTGCATCACGATCGCCATCATCAGCATCAATCCGGTCGCGGCGTAAAGCGTTGCCGTTGCCACGAAGCCGATCTCACCGATCAGATTTCCTGCCGCGAGCAGACCGAGCGGCAGGCTATAGATCGCGAGCATGCGTACGCCCATGACGCGTCCGCGAAAATGCTCGCTCGCGGTGCGCATCAGGATCACCGCGATAGAGATCATGGCGAGGCTCTGCGCGAAACCGGCGAGCATCAGGCAGGCTATCGCAGCGGGCATGGTCTGTAGCTGCGCAAATACCAACAGCAGCACGTACCATATAACCGTCGCGCCGATCATGAGACGCGCGACGCGGATTCCGCTCACGATGCTGAGCGTGATCGATCCGGCCAGCGAGCCGAAGGCGAAGCTCGCAGACAAGTATCCAAGCCCGGTCTGGTCCGTCCCATAGATATCCCGCGCGATATATGGAAGTAGCCCATTCGACAGCGGATACGCGGTCAGGTTGGCCAAAAACGCGATCCAGACCGCCGCCCGCATGCGTGGCGTCGTCCAGACGTAGGCGATGCCTTCTTTCAGATCGCGCATCGTCGATTGCTGCAAGATGCCGATGGCCGCTTCATCGACGGGATGCGGTTTCGAAGGCGCGTTCACGCACAGAGTGAGCATGGTGCTAACAACATAGAGGCCGACAATCACGATATAAGCTGGCCCCATACCGAGCGCGGCAAACAAACCAGCGCCGCTCAACGCGCCGGCGATGCGCGCGGTGTCCATGGTGGTTCTTGAGACACTGAGGGCGCCGATCAACTGGTGATGCGGCATGGTTGCCGCGACGAGAGCGCCGCGAACTCCCAAATCCGACGGCCGCACGAGACCCATCATCGCAGCAATGATGAAGACGTAGGTGGGATTCAAATTACCGCTGAACGCCAGGACCATCAGCGTCGTCGCAAGCGACGCATAGGTCGCACGCATGGCGGCGAGCAAATCTCGATGTCCGATCCGGTCGCCAACGACGCCGAGCATCGGCGCAATCAGCGCGCCAATGTAGGTCATCGCGGCAAATAGCGTCAGCAGCAGCACGGAGCCGGTTTCGACCAGCACGTACCAGCCGAGAATGAGCGTCTCCATCTCGAACGCCCACGAAGTCAGCAAATCGGCGGGCCACTGAAACCGATAGTTTCTGATGCGAAAGGGTGCCAGCGCAGAAAACTGAGCGAGCTTTCTCAAAATTCTACCCAGCGGTTCATCGCGTTCGTTTCCGCCCTGTTGTTGTTAAGATTTGATTTACAGCTTGCCGCGGGGCCAGACCAGCCCGCTGACAGGCCGCAGAGCGCCCGAATGCGCGTCGCCCTTGGTAAACAAAGGCTTAAGCCAGCCGATTCGCGACAATCGACCTCTTGGGATCGCGGCTTTTACGCATTCCGAAGCGCGCGCCTTAACAGTTTATCCAATAAGCCTCTGCATAGTCTGCCGAAATAAGGCGCGGCAACGCGAAATTGGTGAGATGCAGAATACATCTTCAGAAGCTTCATTCGGGCGCGTGATTTCGGTGCGCGGATCGCTTGCGCGCGTTGGCTTGCTGCCGACTCATCAGATGACGCAGTCGGAGGTGCGGGCGACAGTTGGGCGCTTTATCAGCATCCGTTGCGCAAACTCCACGATCGTCGCGATGATCACCGAAGTGTCATGCGAGAATATGGCGACCAACGACGTCTATATCGCCAATGCATCCGTCGATTTGCTCGGAGAAATTCTGGGTGGTGAAAAGCCGCGCTTCCAGCGCGGTGTGACGAACTATCCGACGATCGGCGATGCCGTCGACCTGATCACCAATCAGGAACTTCGGACAGTCTATGCGCCGACCGGATCGGACCAGATCAACGTCGGCACGCTGCAGCAGGACAAATCGGTTATCGCTTATGTCGACGTCGAGGAAATGCTGAGCAAGCATTTCGCCGTGCTCGGTTCGACCGGCGTCGGCAAGTCAAGCGGCGTCTCGCTGCTGCTCAATGAAATTTTAAAAGCGCGGCCGAACCTGCGTATCTTCTTGCTCGACGTTCACAACGAATATGGCCGCTGCTTCGGCGACCGCGCGCTGGTTCTTAATCCGCGCAATTTGAAGCTGCCATTTTGGCTTTTCAATTTCGAGGAAATCGTCGACGTGCTGTTCGCCGGCCGGCCCGGCGTGCCTGAGGAACTAGATATTCTTGCCGAGGTCATTCCGATGGCCAAGGGCATCTACACGCAATATCAAAATTCCGATCGGATTGGATTGAAGCGAATTGATCCCAAGACGATCGGCTATACCGTCGACACTCCCGTTCCCTTTCGTCTGGTGGATCTGATTTCACTGATCGACGAGCGGATGGGCAAGCTTGAGAACCGATCGTCACGCATCATCTATCACAAGCTGATCTCCCGCATCGAGGCCGTTCGCAACGATCCTCGCTACGCGTTCATGTTCGACAACGCCAACGTCGGCGGCGACACTATGGCGGAGGTTATCAGCCATTTGTTCCGCTTGCCTGCGAATGGCAAGCCGATGACCATCATGCAATTGGCTGGCTTCCCTGCTGAGGTCGTCGATTCCGTTGTGTCCGTGTTATGCCGCATGGCGTTCGATTTCGGACTGTGGAGCGACGGTGTTTCACCACTGCTGTTCGTCTGCGAAGAAGCGCATCGCTACGCGTCCGCTGACCGCAACATCGGTTTTGGGCCAACCCGAAAGGCAGTGTCACGGATTGCCAAGGAAGGCCGCAAATACGGCGTCTATCTCGGTCTCGTCACCCAGCGCCCTGCCGAGCTCGACGCCACCATCATTTCGCAATGCAATACGCTGTTCGCGATGCGCCTCGCCAACGAGCGCGACCAGACGCTGCTGCGCTCCGCAGTCTCCGACGCCGCCGCCAATCTGTTGTCGTTTGTCCCGTCGTTGGGAACCCGTGAGGTGCTCGCCTTTGGCGAAGGCGTCGCGCTCCCCACTCGCCTTCGATTTAAGGAAGTGCCTGCGCATCAATTGCCGCGCAGCGAAGCTACGATCTCAACCGCGCCATCTGTCGCAAGCGGTCACGACATGCAATTCGTCGGCGCCGTCCTCGAACGCTGGCGCGGAGCTACGTCCCATCGCGACGTGCCCAACGACCCCGGCTATGCGGAACGTCCGGTGCCGCGCACCGTGGAAGCACCGATGCTGCAGCCATCACTTGGGCTCGACCCGGATCGATTTTCGCTGCTGAAAAAGCCGCTGCGCTAAGGTCTTGCGCAGCTAGCTCTACGTGAAGGCGCGCTAGGGCCCAGCTTTCCGTACACACCGGCTTCGAGTATGCTTAGCGATTGCATGCAGCAGCTCGGGACCGGATCAGTCATGGCGCAACCTGTCTTCAATCGTTTCCCAACGCCTGCGCTAGACCAATTGCCGGAAGATATCCGAACCCGCATTCTGGCGGTGCAGGAAAAATCCGGCTTCGTCCCAAACGTTTTCCTGACGCTCGCATACCGGCCTGACGAATTTCGGGCGTTCTTCGCTTATCACGATGCCCTGATGGAGAGGGATAGCGGCCTGACCAAGGCCGAGCGCGAGATGATCGTCGTCGCAACAAGCAGCGCCAACCAATGCCACTACTGCGTGATCGCGCACGGCGCCATCCTTCGCATTCGCGCGAAGAATCCCGCAGATCGCCGATCAGATTGCGATCAACTACCGGAAGGCGGATATCACGCCACGGCAGAAAGCGATGCTCGACTTCGCCATGAGAGTGAGCGCGCAGGCGGAAATGATCTCAGAGCGAGATTTTACCGACCTCGCCAGCCATGGCTTCAGCAATGACGATGCGTGGGACATCGCGGCGATCTCGGCATTCTTTGCGTTATCGAACCGGATGGCCAACGTGACCGACATGCGACCGAATGACGAATTCTACGCAATGGGACGTCTGCCGAAGTAAGCGAGCAACGCAGAGGGCAAAACCTTGCTTGATTGGTCTGAAATCATCCTGCGTCTTGGCGTCGCAACTATCGCCGGAGGCCTGATCGGTCTCAATCGCGATCTTCTCGGCAAGCCCATTGGGTTGCGAACGCTCGGCTTGGTGAGCCTTGCCACAGCGGCGGTCGTCATGCTGGTCAGCGCCGGCGGCGACGCCGTCAAAATCTCCGACGCTACCAGCCGGGTCATTCAGGGCATTCTGACCGGCATCGGTTTTCTCGGCGCCGGCGTTATCGTTCATGCAGAGCACAATCTGCGAGTTCACGGATTGACCAGTGCGGCGTGCACCTGGCTTACAGCTTGCATCGGCATCATGTGCGGCGCCGGACAATGGCGTATCGTAGTCGTTGCTGTGGCAATCGTATTCGCGATTCTAATTGCAGGCGGTTACATCGAGCGTTGGCTGCACCGCACACTGGGCGGTAGAGACGACCAAACCGAACCGCCCTAGGCCTCGATAATTCCTCAACCGCCAACTTAGACCTTAATCGTCCGATGCCGGTCCGCACCATCCGGGCAAATAAATAGCGTCCTTGCTCTTGGCCAACGCCAGCGCCTTTTCTATCGCCTTCTCGAAATCCGCTTCGACCCCTTTGCGAGACAGCCTCCGGCGCAGAAAATCGGCCCACAAGAATTCGCTGAACGGTGTCGTATCCTTGGCATAACCCCCTGCCCTGCGCAGCTCGCCGGCAAGACTGCGAAACACATCATCCTTCAGATCGGCCACCGTTTTCGGCAAATCCTTGAAGTGATGACGCTCGCCCTTGGCGTCGTAGGGATAGGCCCATCTGTGGTTGTCGAGGACACCCCAGAACGCATCCTGATCGACCATGGTGAGATCGGCAATCACTGTGACCAGAATGTCTTTAACACCCTCATCGTGCAGGGCGCGCGCAAGGTGATGGTGATCGACCACGTAATGACGTTGGTCTGGTCCGAGCACCACCGGGATCATGTGCTTACCGAGCAGCTTGGCCTGCTTTTTCTCCGACTTGTGCTCCCGCCAGCGCTTGCGCTTTTCCTTGACCTCTCTCATGCCAACCGTCATCTGCGTCGGACGCAGCGACAGGATGGGAATGGGTTGCAGGATAGGTTCGCGGGTATTGGCCATGGCATGTTACTCCCGGCTGGCAAAGACCGTTATGAGCCTTATTGGTTATGGTATGGCGGCTTGAACGACAATCCCGAATAATGCTCGAAGATGAGACCAGAACAAAGTGAGCGACATCAAAACGCTTGTTGCGCAGGAAATCGCGAGTTCGTTACCGAAGGCGAAGGGTCGCCCTCTGCAATGCGCGCATCATTTGTAGGGTCAGCCACGAAACATGCTAATCTAGGCGCGACAAGTTGCGGATAAGAAGCCGATGAAAAGCCAACAGCCAATCCTGGCGGACGACGAGCATCGCGTGCTCGAATTTCGTGCGCGCACTTCAGCTGAGCTGCACAATCGGGATGACCCGAGGAGCCCGCCCGAAGGCGGATCAAAGGACCCGAACGATCTTTCACGCTACGAGCAAAAGCAGGACGAGCCCGACGATTTCCGCCATCGCATGGTAGCCAATCTGGCTGCGCTCGCCTTTACTGTGGCATTGACGGCGGCCGGCATCTGGCTTGCGATGAGCATCGCTGATCTGCGCAACACTCAGGATTGCGTGTTGATGGGGCGGCGCGATTGTGCGCACATCGCCTCGCCGCATAGCTAGGATTTCGGCCAAGACGCTGGTTCACTTTTTCCGGCCTTCAACTGCCTTTTGACGCCATTGAACTCGGAGCGGCGCTCCGTTATACGGGCACTCAACTCCGCACGATTGGTAAGGATTTCCGGGGCACTGCCCTTTTGTTTCGTGCCGCTCCAGATTTAACGCCAGATATCAAAGGCTTAACGATGTCCTCTACTTTCGATCAGGTCGCCAATATTATCGCCGAAACCTGCGACATTCCACGCGACACGATCACACCCGAAAGTCACGCAATTGACGATTTGGGCATCGACAGCCTCGACTTCCTCGATATCGCGTTCGCCATCGATAAGGCGTTCGGGATCAAGCTTCCGTTGGAAAAATGGACGCAGGAGGTCAATGACGGCAAGGCGACAACCGAGCAATATTTCGTCCTGAAAAATCTCAGCGCGCGCATCGATGAATTGGTCGCGGCGAAGGGCGCGGGCGCGTAACCGCCTCCCATGCAGCTGGAATACTTTCGTCTGATCGACCGCATCGCCAGCCTTGATATCGGCGCGGGCACCATCACGGTCGAGGCAATAGTTCCCACGCAAAGCACCATTTTTGAAGGGCACTTCCCGGGCTATCCGCTAATGCCTGGCGTGCTGCTGATCGAATCGATGGCGCAGACGTCGGGCTGGCTGCTCATTGCGCTGATGAAATTCGAGCGCATGCCGTTCTTGGCCGCCGTCAAGGAAGCCAAGATGCGTACCTTTGTCGAACCCGGCGAGAAGCTCGAAATAAATGCAAGTGTCGTTCACGACGGTTCCGGCTTCAAAATTACCGAGGCCAGGGTCAGCGTGGCCGGTAAGCTCCGATGCAACGCCACACTGACGTTCCGCGACGTTCCCTTTCCGAATGATGATTTGCGCGGATACATGGAAGACATGGCCAAGCTCATCGGCTTCCCGCAACAAGCAATGGCTCATGGCTGAGACGAAATCATCGACCCCGGAGCTGGCCGAAGTCTGGATCACCGGTATCGGCCTTGCCACTTCGCTTGGCGAAGGGTTGGATGCCCATTGGGACGCGCTCAATGCGCGCAGAATAAACGTCGATGAGAAAGGCTTCGCGCCGTACATCGTCCATCCCTGGCCCGCGATAAGCTTTGATGCGCAGATCCCGAAAAAAGGCGATCAGCGCCAGATGGAAGCCTGGCAACGGATCGGCACCTACGCCGCCGGGCTGGCGCTGGATTCCGCGGGCATCAAGGGCAACAAGGAAATCCTGGCGCGGATGGACATGATCGTCGCCGCCGGCGGCGGCGAACGCGACCTCGCAGTAGATTCAGGCATTCTGAATTCGGAAGCGCATGGCAATTCCGCTCCGGGTTTTCTCAACGAACGCTTGATGAACGATCTGCGGCCGACGCTTTTTCTGGCGCAGCTTTCGAATTTGCTGGCAGGCAACATTGCGATCGTTCACGGCGTGACGGGATCATCGCGCACATTCATGGGTGAAGAGCCCGCCGGCGTCGATGCTGCACGGATCGCGCTGGCCCGCATTGCCGCCGGCCAAAGCGATATCGCGCTGATCGGAGCGGCGCACAACGGCGAGCGCAAGGACCTGCTCGTGCTGTACGAGTTCGGCGATTACAATCTCAAGAACGAGTTTGCCCCGATCTGGGCGCGCGGCGAGAATGCAGGCTTCGCGCTGGGTTCAGGCGGCGCGTTTCTTGTCATCGAATCCAAGGCGCATGCACAGGCGCGCGGGGCTAAGCCCTATGCTCGCCTGACCAACGTCGTCGCCGATCAGTCGCGTCGCAAGCGCCCAGGTGAAGTTACATCGACGCTGCAAAGCCTGTGGTCGAAACTCGGCAACGTTCAGGATGCGGGCGCTATCATCACGGGAGCAACCGGCGCCGAACCTGTTACATCAGAAGAACGCGCGTTTCTCGGCGAGCATCCCGATTTCGCCGTGCGTGCGACCGGCACGATGTTCGGACACACTATGGAAACACAGTTTCCGCTGGGTCTTGGCCTTGCGGCGCTTTCGCTTTCGCGCGGCGCACTGTTTCCGCCAAACGATTCGTCGGGATTGGAGATTGAAATGTCCAAGCCGCCGACCCAGATAGTTGTCATCGGAGCCGGCCACTGGCGCGGCGAAGGCATGGCGCTGGTTGAAGCCATCAGCTGATCGACGAGTGGGGATCATCTCATGAAGCCAACACGCGATAAATTCGACAGACCCATTGTCGTCGTCACAGGCATGGGCGTCGCGACTTCGCTTGGCGCCGGCAAAGCCGACAACTGGGCTAAATTGTGCGCCGGCGAATCCGGCATCCGCACCATCACGCGCTTTTCGACCGAAGGCCTCAAAACCACGATGGCCGGCGCGATCGATTTCGTTCCGGTCGAGCCTTTTTCCTCGACCGATCTTGGCGAACAATTGGCCGACCTCGTGGCCGAAGAAGCTATCGCGCAGGCCGGTATAGGCAGCAAAGGCGATTTTCCCGGCCCGCTGTTTCTGGCCGTGGCGCCTGTCGAGGTCGAATGGCCGCAACGCCAGGAACTGGCGCGCGCAATCGGCCCCGGCACCGAGAAAAACTACGACTTGATGTTGCGCATTTCCGGCGGTGGCAAGTTCACGGCCTATCATCACCGTTTCATGTTCGGCTCGGTGGCCGATCATGTTGCGGAGACGTTCGGCACCAAGGGCTCCCCGATTTCGCTTTCCACGGCATGTGCATCGGGCGCCAGCGCAATTCAGCTCGGCGTCGAGGCCATTCGCCGCGGCGAAGCCGACGCTGCGCTGTGCGTCGCAACCGATGGCTCGGTCAATCCTGAAGCTTTGATCCGCTTCTCGCTACTATCAGCTCTATCCACCCAGAACGATATCCCGCAACCGCTGCAAAACCGTTCTCGAAAAATCGCGATGGCTTTGTGATGGCGGAAGGCGCCGGTGCGCTCGTGCTGGAAAGCTACGAAGCGGCCAATGCGCGCGGCGCGAAAATCCTTGGCATCGTCGCCGGGTGCGGCGAACTGGCGGACTCCTTTCACCGCACGCGTTCGAGCCCCGACGGCAAGCCGATCATTGGATGCGTGCGCAACGCGCTGTCGGACGCAGGCGTCGTTTCCGACCAGATCGACTACATCAACGCGCATGGCACCGGCACGCCGGAAAACGACAAGATGGAATATCTTGGCATCTCGACGGTGTTTGGCGAGCGCGCCAAGCAAATTCCCGTCTCGTCCAATAAATCGATGGTCGGCCACACCCTGTCGGCCGCCGGAGCTGTCGAAGCGGTGTTCTCGCTGCTGACACTGGAGCATCAGCGAATTCCACCCACGATCAACTACGATATCCCGGATCCAGCGATCCCGTTCGACGTGGTTCCGAACAAGGCCCGCGACGCACGCGTCACCGCCGTGATGTCGAATTCGTTTGGGTTCGGCGGTCAGAATGCTTCATTGATTCTGACGCGCGAGCCGGTTTAATCGATAACGCATCGGCGATTGACGTCATCGCT
Organism: uncultured Alphaproteobacteria bacterium; assembly: GCA_963723625.1. Classification (GTDB taxonomy): domain Bacteria; phylum Pseudomonadota; class Alphaproteobacteria; order Rhizobiales; family Xanthobacteraceae; genus Bradyrhizobium. The sequence continues at coordinate 1,137,671 of CAVRRK010000005.1, read as the reverse complement.
TGAACCGGCGATACGCACACAATTAGACGCGAACGTTCTAGCGGAGATTTCGGCATATGCGCGCGCTCACTCTTGTTGCCGATCGCCAGCTAGTCGTTGCGGATATGCCGGCGCCCCCTCCTCCCGGCCCGGGCGAGGTGCAGATCCGCGTCAAAGCGGTTGCTCTCAACCATATCGATGTCTGGGGCTATCGCGGAATGGCCTTTGCCAAGCGCAAGCTGCCGCTGGTTGTTGGCGCGGAGGCTTCGGGAGAAATCGCGGCCGTCGGTGAAGGCGTCACGCGCTTCAAGCCGGGACAACAGGTGGTCATGTACGGCGCCCTCACCTGCGGGCATTGCAAGGCTTGCCTGGAGGGTCGCGATAATCTCTGCGAAAATGTCGCGGGGATTATGGGCTTTCATGTAGATGGGTTTGCGCGCGAGCTAATGAATTTAGCGGAGCGGCTGGTGATCCCAGTACCTGACGGCGTCAGCGACCGCGATGCCGCCTGTGCGCCGATTGCGTTCTCTACCGTACAGCACATGCTGTTCGACAATGCCAAATTGCAGTCCGGCGAAACCATCCTGGTGCACGCCGGAGGCTCCGGGATCGGCACCGCCGCGATCAAGATGGCAAAAGCCATCGGATGCACCGTCATCACCACGGTCGGCGATGACTTAAAAATAGAAGGCGTGAAAGCGCTGGGCGCGGATCATGTGATCAACTACCGTAAGGATCGCTTCGAACACGAAACCCGCAAGATCACCAAAAAGAAAGGCGTCGATGTCGTGTTCGAGCACGTCGGCGCCGACACTTTCAACGGCTCGTTGCTTACGCTGAAGCGCGGCGGACGACTTGTCACCTGTGGTTCGACATCCGGCCCGACTACAACGCTGAACCTGATGCAGTTGTTTCAGCAGCAGTATCGCATCATCGGCTCGTTCGGCGCGACCATGCGCAATATCGCCGAGAGCCTTGATAAAATGGCTGGCGGCATGCGTCCCGTTATCGATACGGAGACGCCGATGGACGATGTCGCCACCGCGCTGAAGCGCATGGAAAGCCGCCAGGTGTTCGGCAAGATCGTTGTCTATTTCTGATGCGCCGTCTGCTGCTCCGCACCAAGGCGCGTGTGCGTGACGCGACCAAGCCGGCGGTCGAAGCCGCGGTCGGCGCGCTGACAATCGGCACTGCTGCGCGGCACACGCTATTTCGATCCGATCAAGACCGCCAATTTGTTCGGCGGGCTTACGCGGATGATCGGCCCGATGATGCGCGAGCAGCGGATCGGACGCGCCAACCTTACCGCGGCATTTCCGGAAAAATCGCCCGAGGAAATCGAGACCATTCTCGCGGGCGTCTGGGACAATGTCGGCCGCGTCGGCGCTGAGTTCGCGCATATGGATCACATCTGGGAGCATGACCGCGCGCATCCCGAAAACAGCCGGATCGAAATCGAGGAGCGAACCCATGAATTGTTCGCCCAGCTTCGGCTTGACGGCAAACCCGCGCTGATCTTCGCGAGCCATCTCGGCAACTGGGAGATGCCGGCGCTGGCCGCCGTCGCACACGGGCTGGACGCCGCCGTGTTGTATCGCCGGCCCAACATCGCCTCAGCCGATCGGGCGATCCACGAGCTCAGAGCCGTCAACATGGGCACGCTGATCCCGGCCAGTCACGATGCACCGTTGAAACTGGCGCAGGCGCTGCAGAACGGGCAGCACGTCGCCATGCTGGTCGACCAGTATTTTACCAACGGCGTCGAAGTCACATTCTTTGGCCGAAAGACCAAGGCCAACCCGATGCTCGCCCGGCTGCTGCGGCAGGTCGAATGCCCCATCCACGGCGTCAGAATTATCCGTTTGCCGGGCCATCGCTTCCGCGCCGAACTTTCAGAGGAAGTTGCTCCCGGTGCGCGACGCCGCCGGTCAAATCGACATTCAAGGAACGATGCAGGCGGTCACGTCGGTGATCGAAGGATGGATCCGCGAATATCCGGATCAATGGCTGTGGCTGCATCGCCGCTGGCGATGAGATCAGCGCCCGGTTTTGATACGCGTCCACAGCCGGTTGATGATGCGTTGCGTCGCTGGATCGCGTGCGGTGATGACAAACAGTTTCTGCAGCGTCGCCTCGTCCGGATAGATGTTCTTGTCATTGAAAATGGCTGGATTGATCAGTTTCTGGCTCGCCAGATTGCCGTTGGCATAGGAAAGGAAATCCGAATTCCTGGCGGCGACATCAGGCCGGTAAAGATAATTGATCAGCGCATAGGCCTCGTCGACATTCTTCGCATCCGCAGGAATTGCGAGATTGTCGAAGAACATCTGCGCGCCCTCTTTCGGAATCGCGTAGCCGATCTCGATGTTGTTTTTGGCCTCGGCAGCGCGGCCGCGCGCCTGCATCACATCGCCGGACCAGCCGAGCACGAGGCAAATTTCGCCGGTCGCCAGCGCGCTCAGATATTCCGATGAATGAAACTTGCGGACATAGGGCCTGATCTTGGTGACGACGGCGGCGGCTTTTTCGAGATCGGCCTGTTTGGTGGAATTGGGATCGATGCCGAGAAAGCTCAACGCTGAAGGAAGAACATCGTCCGCGGAGTCCAGCATGTGAATGCCGCAATCCTTGAACTTCTCGATATTCTCGGGCTTGAAGACGATGTCCCAACTATCGATCCTGGCGTCGGGGCCGAGAATTTTTTGCACCGCTTTGACGTTGTAGCCGATGCCCGTGGTGCCCCACATGTAATTGACGCCATAGGTATTGCCGGGATCGTAGATGGCAAGCCGTTGCGTCACCACATCCCAGGCATTGGCGAGATTCGGCAGTTTCGACTTGTCGAGCTTTTGAAAAACGCTCGCTGTGATCTGGCGTTGCAGAAAATAGGCAGTGGGAACGACGACATCGTAACCGGATTTTCCGGCGAGCAGCCGGGTTTCGAGCGTCTCGTTGGCATCGAACGTGTCGTAAACGACCTTGATGCCGGTTTCCTTGGTGAAATCTTCCAGTACGCCGGGCGCTACGTAGTTCGACCAGTTGATAGAAATTAACGACGCGCTCCAGCGCGTACGCCGGCGACATCAAAGCTCCCAGCAGCGCCACCGCATGCTGGCAATCTTTCGCAAGATGATCATCGCGCCGCCCGGCGATGCACCGCATCGGACAATCGCTCCAGCGCCGTGTCGAGGGTTGCGTCTTTCTTGGCGAAACAAAACCGCACCACCGAGGTCACGGCGTCCTGTTCATAGAAAGCCGAAACCGGAATCGCCGCGACTTTGTAATCAGTCACGATGCGCTTGCAGAACGCTTCGTCGGTTTCGTTGAGACCAAGTGGCGAAAGATCGACGGTGAGAAAATACGTGCCTTGGGATTTGAGGACGGGGAAGCCGATGCTCTCCAGTCCTTTGGTCAGTCGGTCCCGGCTTCGCGCCAGATCCTTGCGCATCTCATGGAAATATTCGGCGGGCTTGCCAAGGCCGTAAGCGACCGCCAGCCTGAAGGTTCGGCGCGGTGGTGAAGGTAAGAAACTGGTGCACCTTCGCGGCGACGCGCAACAGCGGCGGCGCAGCGCATACAAACCCGATCTTCCATCCCGGTCAGCGAAAAAATCTTGCCGGCGGAGCCAACCTTGATGGTGCGGTCGCGCATGCCCGGAATTGTAATCAGCGGGATGTGTTCACGGCCGTCGAAGATCACGTGCTCCCAGACTTCGTCGCAGATCGCAACGGTATCGAACTCCTGACAGAATCGCGCCAACAGTTCGAGGTCTTCACGGGGATAGACGACCGCCGCGGGATTGAGCGGATTATTGAACAACACAGCTTTGGTTTTGTGATTGAAGACCCCGCGCAACGCCTCCTCGGTCAGGCGCCAATGCGGCGGCTCCAGCCGTACCAGACGCGGAATGCCGCCAGCCTGGCGAATGATCGGCAAATAGGAATTGTACACCGGCTGGAAAACGATCACCTCGTCGCCCGGCTCGACCACGCCAGGATCGCGCTTGTCAGCGCTTCCGTGCCCCCGGATGTGACCATCACCTCGGTCATCGGATCGAGCGTCAGGCCATGCCAGCGCGCATAGTGCGCCGAGATCGCCTGCCGCAATTCCGGGATTCCCATCATCGACGGATATTGGTTGTAGCCGTCCATGACAGCATCGGCCGCCGCGCGGCGGATATCTTCCGGGCCGGGATCGTCAGGAAATCCCTGTCCAAGATTGATGGCATTGTTGTCGCGGGCAAGCTGCGACATCGCTTCGAAAATCGTGACGGGCAGGTCCGCGAAAACCTTGTTCATCGATGTCATGGATGGATCACGCGCCGGTCTTGCTTGGCAGGCCCGCGGCCTTCCACCCGATGATGCCGCCTGCGAGATGCTTGTCATAGGCGAGCCCACCGGCCTGCGCGGCGAGCGAGGCCGTGACGGATCGTTTGCCGGAACGGCAGGCGAACACCACCTGCTTGCCCCCAGGGTCCGGCAAAGCCTGCGGATCGAAACTCGAAAGGGGAACAACGACCGCGTCCGGATAAGCCTCCACGGCCACTTCGTTCGGCTCCCGGACGTCGACGAGCAGATAGCGCCCTTCGGAAATTCCCTTTGAGACCTCTTCCGGTGTCAAATCTTGAACGTTGTATCCCTGATCCGCCACCCGATATCCTCCCAGCCATTCCGTCATTGAGGCAGAAACACACTCCGCCCATCAACACGGCTTGCGGTTCAAAGCCTAAAGTCGCCTCGCATGCAACGGCTCCGATAGGCGCAAATAGCATGGATGGCAACGATAACGGGGCAGATTCCGGAAATCCGTCAGATAGTTACCTGCGTCCCGACTTCGACGACCCGGCCGGTCGGGATCTGAAAATAATCGGTGGCGTCATTGGCCGAACGGCTCAGCGCAATAAAAAGATGATCCTGCCACTGCGGCATGCCGGATTGTGCGGAAGGCTTCAACGACCGCCGCGAGACGAAAAACGACGTCGCCATGATGTCGAACTGCCAGCCCAGTTTTCGCGCGATAACCAGCGCCTTGGGCACGTTCGGCGATTCCATGAATCCGAAACGCAAGCGCACCGTTGAAAACTTGTCGCTGATTTTCTCCATTCGTACCCGTTCGACCGGATCGACGCGCGGCGTATGGGCTGTCTCGATCGTCAGAATCACGTTGTGCTCGTGAAGCACCTTATTGTGCTTGAGATTATGAAGCAGCGCGGTGGGAACGAAATTCGGATCGCTGGTAAGGAACACCGCCGTACCCTTGACGATATGGGGAGGCCGTTTTTCCAGGCTCTTGATGAGGTCTTTCAATGGCACCTCCGTGCGGCGCGTTTTGCTCGTAAGCATCGCCGCGCCGCGGCGCCACGTCCAGATCATCAACGCCATGGCGAAGCCGAACAAGAGCGGCACCCAGGCTCCCTCAAACAGCTTTAGTAAATTGGCGCTGAAGAAAGTCATGTCCACCACGACGAAGGGGACAATGAGGGCCGCGGCTGTGGCCGCACGCCAATTCCACAATTTCCAGATCACGACAAATCCCATGATGCCATCGGCGACCATGGTCGTTGATACGGCGATGCCATACGCGGACGCCAGTCCGCTCGATGAGCGGAAGAGCAGCACCAGCAGAAGGACGCCGATGAGCAAAAGCGTATTCACGCGCGGCAGATAGATCTGACCGGCATGCGTCTCGGATGTGTAACGCACCTCAAAGCGCGGGAGCAAACCCAGTTGCACCGCTTGGCTGATGAGTGAGAACGCGCCGGTAATCACAGCTTGGCTCGCAATCACCGTTGCAGCCGTGGCGAGTACCACGAGCGGCAAAAGCACGATCTCCGGTACCATCAGATAGAAGGTGTTCTCGATCGCTGCGGGATTCGAAAGCACCAGCGCACCCTGCCCGAAATAGTTCAGCAGCAGCGCAGGAAGCACGAAATACAACCATCCGGCCTGAATCGGTTTGCGTCCGAAGTGGCCGAGATCAGCGTACAATGCTTCGCCGCCCGTCACTGCCAGAAATACGGCCCCGAGCGTCACCAGTCCGATCGTGCCGTGAGAAAGCAGGAAATGAATTCCGTACCAGGGATTGATCGCGGCGAGCACTGAAGGATCATCGCTGATGTGAATAAGGCCCATCACTGCCAGCGCGCTGAACCAGACTATCATCACCGGTCCAAACGCCGTCGCGACGCGCGCCGTACCGCCGCTTTGCACGGAGAAAAGCACCACGAGGATGAACACTGTGAGTGGGACCACGTAGTGCTCGAGAGCCGGCGCGGCCAGCTTCAAACCCTCGACCGCGGAGAGAACTGAAATCGCCGGCGTAATCATGGAATTGCCGATAAACATCGAAGCGCCGAGCACGCCCAGCGCCAGCAGCGGCCAGCTACGCCGCCCCAGCGCCCGTTGTCCGAGGGCCATCAGCGAGAGCGTCCCGCCTTCGCCGTTATTGTCGGCGCGCAGCAGCAGCAAAACGTATTTCGCGGTGACGACTACGAACAACGCCCAGAGGATCAGCGACAACACGCCGAGCACAATCGCCCGCGTGACGGGTTGTCCATGGGCAGCTCCTGCTACCGCCTCGCGAAATGCGTAAAGGGGTGACGTACCGATATCGCCGAAAACAACACCGATGCTTCCCAGCGTAAGCGACCAAAAACCCGTCGAAGCCGGTTGCTCCACGGGTGCTTCAGTAGAGGTGTCGCTAAGGGCCATGATGCCTGGAAAACATTCTGCGGGTTGTTTCGATCCGGCTAGAGCGTGCCGAGATGGTCGTATCTGTAAACTACAGCATTCTCCAGCCCGGCCATAGCTGAGACAGCGCTGCCGGTCTAAGGTAAAATGGTAGTTGACGACCTTATGGTTTCAGGTCAGGAGGCAGCGGCGGATCCTCACGCATCAGCGTGATCGTTACCCGTCGATTGGCAGCGAGGAACGGATCATCGGGGAATAGCGGCAGGCTGTCCGCCTTACCCGACACTGCGAAAATATGGCTCGACGGCAAGCCTTCCCGCTCCAGGATTTGCCGTACGGCGTTTGCGCGATCGGCCGACAAGTCGAAGGCATCATAGCCGCTGCGCGGTGGCACGAAGCCGGCCGCGGTGTGGCCGACGATAGAGACGCGCAACGGCGTTGCCTTGAGCGGAGCGGCCAATTTTTGAATCAGGAGCCTGGTGCGCTCGTAGGGCGCTTTGGAGCCATCGGCAAACATCGAGCGGCCATCCTGATCGACAATCTCAAGATTGAGCCCCTGATTGGTCTCCTCGAACATGATATGTTTGGATGCTTCGGTCAGCTCCGGCATATCCTGAAGCGCTTGACGCAACGACGCCGAAGCGAGCGCAAACTCGCGGTCGGTCTTCAGGCGAGCGCCCGCCGTTCGGCTGCGCTGCTGTTCGTCGGGCGTAGGCGTATTCGACGCTTCCTCGGGCGGGATATGCGCGGTGTTTTTCAGTTTCGGCCGCGTCGGCAATCCATCGGATTCGATAATGCCGGAGTAGCGCGCCTCCGTCTGAACACCGAACGCTTCGCGCATCGATCCCGCGACGATTTTCAGCTTTTGCTGATCCTGGTTGGAAAACGCCACGAGCATGACGAAGAAGCTCATCATCAGGCCCATGAGATCGGCGAAGGTCACAAACCAGCCGTGCCCTCCGCCATGCGCATCGCCGCGTTTCTTTTTCGCCATTTTGGTTTCCGGAGCGCCAGTTGCCGCTTAGGCCAAAGCCGGCTCGGCTTCTTCGTGACGGTGTTTTTCCGGCAGATAGGCCAGCAGCATTTCCCGCACCAGCGTCGGACTCTTGGAATCCCGGATCATGAGGATGCCGTCGATGATGAGCGTGCGGTTGGTCTCTTCATCGAGCAATTTGCCATGCAGCTTGTCGGCAATCGGCAGGCAGAACAGGTTTGCGACCAGCGCTCCATAGAGTGTCGCGAGCAGCGCCGTCGCCATGAATGGACCGAGCTTGGATGGATCAGTCATGTTGGCAAACATCTGCACCATCCCAATCAGGGTGCCGATCATGCCGAAAGCCGGCGCGCAATCGCCGATCGCGCGATAAATCTTTCCGCCTTCGTCAAGGTGCATGAGAAAATTGTCGCGGTCGCGTTCGAGATTGTCCCGAATAAATTCGAGGTCGTAGCCGTCGGCTACATACCGGATGCCCTTGGCGAGAAACGGTTCATCGGTCTCGACCTTTTCAAGACCGACGGGGCCCTGCTTGCGCGCAATTTCCGCGATGCGCGCCAATTCATCCACCAGATCGCGGGCCGACAGCCGGCTCATGGTAAAAGCAAACCTGGCGCCGAGCGGAAGGCCATGCAGGATAGCGCTGAGCGGAAACCGGATCATGGTGGCGGCGATCGAGCCGCCGAAGATGATGATCATCGCATGTTCAGAGATGAACATGTGGAGATCGCCTCCCATGAGCACCATTACCGTCACGACAAGAATGCCGGACACGAGCCCTACGCCCGTCATGATATCCATGGAAAACTCCAACGCGCAGCAACCGTCCGTCCTGGACGGGCGCGGTCGTTCTGAACGCGCGTTAACACCCTAGCTTCGGTGCCATTAAAGACGTGTAAAGGTTAAGCCGCGGCGCAGCGAGGAACGTGCGAAGTGGATGCCATTCGCGCGGATTCCGGCGGAGATTTCGTGCTGAAACAGACTAAAATGGGCGGTCGGACGCCCTCAATACATTGCTAACCATATCGAGGCGAACGGAAGCGCGCGATTGATCGCGATGGCCTATTGCGCCTGCGCGCCGATTCCGGCGTCCTTGATGATCGGCCACCATTTGGCGATTTCGGCTTTCTGCAGTTTCGTCAGACCTTCCGGAGTTTGTTCCTCGCGCGAGGCAACGTCTAGCCCGAGTTCACTGAACCGCTTCTGCAGGGCCGGATCGGCGAGCGCCTCGACCATCGCGGTGTTGAGTTTGGCGATAACGTCCTTTGGCGTTCCCTTCGGTGCCCAAAATCCGAACCACCCCGACATATAGAGTCCGGGTACGCCGGTCTCGTCCGCTGTCGGAATGTCCGCCATCGATGCCGAGCGTTTCGGGGAAAGATTTGCCAGCGCCTTGATCTTGCCGCCGCGAATTTGCGGCAGCGCGACCGCACCTTGAACGACGAGCAGGTCCACTGTGCCGGAGACGAGATCGGTCATGGCCGGGCCCGCGCCGCGATAAGGAATGAACTGCACCTTTTGCTTGGTCAGGTTCTCAAACAGCACACCGCTGACGTTCGCCGCCGCATTCTGGTTGACGAAATTGATCTTGCCGGGATTGGCCTTCATCCACGTCACAAGCTCGGCCAGGTTATTCGCCGGAAGGTCGTTCTTGGCGACCATCAGTTGTGGGTTGTTGGAAATCAGGCCAATCGGCTCAAAATCTTTTTCGAGATCATAATCGAGCTTGTAGATGATGCTGCCAACATGCGTGTCCCATTGCCCTATGTCGATGGTGTAGCCATCCGGCGCCGCACGCGCGACGCGCCCAACGCCGATGCTGCCGCCGGCACCGCCGACGTTTTCTATGACGATCGGCTGCCCAAGCGGCGCGCGCATGCGCTCTGCCATGATCCGGGCCGCGGCGTCAGTCGATCCTCCCGGTGGAAAGGGCACCACGAGCGTAATCGGCCGCGATGGATAGTTCTGCGCCTGCGCGACAGCACAGCCGGCCAAAAATGTCAGCGCCAGCGCAACCAATGATCTCGTCAATGACCCCTCCCCTTGCGCCTTTCGATTTATTCGAATTGGGCGCTATCGATCGCTCAATGAATTTCGGCCGAGCGAGCCAAGGCCTCTTTCAACTTTTCAAGCGTGAATGACGAACTCCGCGCTATCTCGAGAATCGGTGTCTCTCGCCGGCCGCAGAGCTCGGCGGCATCGGGCAGTTTCGCCGCAATGTCGAGCGGAATGACGATAGCGCCGTGACTGTCGGCGTGGATGAGATCGTCAGAACGAACGGTCATTCCCGCAACACGGACTTCGCCGCCAAAACCATCGGCGTGAACCCAAGCGTGAGACGGTCCGATAGAACCAGCCAGCGCCTGGAAGCCCGGTGCCCACTGCGGGATGTCGCGGATCGAACCGTCGGTGATGACGCCGAGGCATCCCAGCGCTTTATGCACGGCGCTCTGAACCTCGCCCCAGAACGCGCCGTACCCCACGTCGGGGCCGTCGATGTCCTGGATTACGGTAATGCGCGGGCCATGACCGGTGCCGACATATTCGTAATAAGCCGTCCGTCGTTTTTGTTGCTCTGCCGCTGGCAAGCCAGATTGCACGACCGACCGGATCGTTACCGTACGCGCATAACCCACGATCGGTGGCAAATCGGGGAACGGGCACACCAGCGGCTTCGTCGTGTAGCCAATCAAGCGGCGTTCGGGCGCGATAATTTCCATGGCATTGCAGATCGTCGGCGTATCGTAACGCGCAAGCGATTCAAGAAGCGAGGCCGGCAACGGCGCGGTGGCAGGATTTGTCACGGCATTTCTCTCCACGGGCATTTATGTTTTGGATTGGTAGAAGGTACGCCGGGTTTGGCGCGCAAGCCAAGCGCAAGCGCACGGCGTACGAACCCGCCCATCAATTCAAACGCGTCGGCCTGTTGTCCTGCTCTGACTCAGGCGGAGGAGACGCAAGCGGCGGCGCGGGACCTAAGATCGTGACATCGACCGGCGTCGCAGCCTGGGCAGCGGCACGGCGTCCATGATCGCGGTACGATTTCCAACCCACCGGCAGGCTCAGTAGAAAAAGCACCGATCCTACCGACAAAATATACCAGGGGTAGCCGATCAGGAGAGCGATAAAGAACACCACCGATACGAACACCGGCAATACCATTTCAGGCGACACTCGCAAGCGAGAGCTTTTGCCTGAAAATACCGGCAGTCGCGACACCATCAGGAACGCGATCAGCAGAGTGTAGAACGCGGTCAGCGTGGCCGGAGGTATCGGGCCGCCCAGAAACCCGAGGTAAACCGGTAGCAGGACGGTAATTGCGCCGGCCGGCGCGGGAACGCCAGTGAAGAAGTTCGCCGCAAATGCCGGCTTGTTGGGATCGTCCATTGTCGCGTTGAACCGGGCAAGCCGCAGCCCACCGCTGATGGCGAAGATCATAGCGGCTATCCAGCCGACGTTGTTGAGCTGATGCAGTTGCCAGAAGTACAGGATCAGGCCAGGCGCGACGCCGAAATTGACGAAGTCCGCGAGGCTGTCGAGTTCGGCGCCGAATTTCGATTGCCCCTTGATCATCCGCGCAACGCGGCCATCCAGTCCGTCGAGGATGGCGGCAAATACGATGGCCCCCACCGCGAGCTCCATTCGCGCTTCGGTAGAAAGCCTGATCGCCGTCAGTCCCGCGCAAATCGCGAGCAGGGTGATGAAATTGGGCACCAGCATCCGCACCGGGATCGGGCGAAATCGCCGGCGGCGCATCTCCGGCGATTTGGGATCGAATGGCATCTGCATTGGTCCAATATAGCAGGCGCTCGCTTACTCCGCCATTGTAGGAAGGAGCCTCGACGCCGCTAGCGAAATGGTTAATCCGCCCGGTAAGTGCGGCCGCCGTCGTCCAGGCTGAAATCGGCCAGAATGGTTTCTCCGGCCAGCGCCGTCTGACCCTCGGATACCAGGGATTTCGTGCCGACAGGCAGGTACACGTCGAGCCGGGAGCCAAAACGTATCAATCCGAACCGCTCGCCGGCGCCTATGGTTTGCCCCTCTCGCACGAACGAGACAATTCGCCGCGCTACCAGGCCGGCGATCTGGACAACTCCGATCCGCCCGTGAGCGGTCGCGATCACAAGGGAATTGCGTTCATTGTCCTCACTCGCCTTGTCGAGCTCCGCGTTGATGAATTTCCCTGGACGGTAAGCGATGCGATCGATTCGGCCCGCGACCGGACTGCGATTCACATGACAGTTGAACACGCTCATGAAGATCGAAATGCGCGGCAGCGGCTGATCGCCGAGGCCGAGTTCGGCCGGTGGCAGCACCATTGTTACCATGGAGACGCGCCCGTCGGCTGGCGCAACCACAATGCCCTCGCGTACCGGCGTCACCCGCACGGGGTCCCGGAAAAACAGCGCACACCACACAGTCAGCAGCGTTCCGATCCAACCCAGCGGCGTCCAGATCCAGAACAGGATCAGGCTTACCAGCGCGAAGCCGCCGATGAAGGGATAGCCCTCCGGATGGATGGGCAGGAATCTGCGCGCGGATGGAATTTGCGATGGACATGCGTTCACTGGTCTTTCTGACGATCATTCCGCCGCGTCGGACCTTGCCAGTTGGTCGTCGATAGCCGGCGGCAGACGGTTCGGCGCTGCGTTTTCATCTGCGATCAGTGCGAGTTTCTCGCGCGCTTCCTGCGCCTCACGCTGCCGGTTCCACATACTGGCGTAAAGTCCGTTCGCCGCCAAGAGCTGCGAATGCGTTCCGCGCTCGGAGATCCGCCCCTGATCCAGCACAATGATCTCATCGGCGCCGACGATGGTGGACAGCCGATGCGCAATCACTAGGGATGTCCGGTTGCGTGAGACTTTTTCCAGCGCGTCCTGGATCTCCTGCTCGGTATGACTGTCGAGGGCCGAAGTCGCCTCGTCCAGCAGCAAGATTGGGGGAGCCTTGAGAACGGTGCGCGCGATCGCCACGCGTTGTTTCTCACCGCCGGACAATTTGAGCCCGCGCTCACCCACCTCAGTCTCGTAACCTTTGGGCGAAACGCGAATGAACGCATCGATCTGCGCCATGCGTGCCGCCTCTTCCACCTCGGCATCGCTAGCGTCCCAGCGGCCGTAGCGAATGTTGTAGCGGATAGTGTCATTGAACAGCACTGTATCCTGCGGCACCATGCCGATCGATGCACGCAGCGAAGATTGCGTGACCTTGCGGATATCCTGGCCGTCGATCAGGATATGCCCGCCTGAAACGTCATAGAGCCGAAACAGCAGCCGCGAGATGGTGGATTTGCCCGCCCCCGACGGTCCGACAATGGCAACGGTTTTGCCGGCAGGCACTTCGAAACTCAGCCCCTCCAGGATCGGTCGTTCCGGATCGTAGGAGAAGCGCACATCGTCGAAGCGAACGTTTCCCGACGTCACGATCAGCGGCTTAGCGCCGGCGATATCCTTGACTTCAGGGTTACGAGAGAGAACTCCGAACATCTTCTCGATGTCGATCACCGCCTGCTTGATCTCGCGATAGACCATGCCCATAAAATTCAACGGCTGATAAAGCTGGATCATCATGGCGTTGACCATGACGAAATCGCCAACCGTGTTGGTGCCGTTGCGGACACCTATTGCGGCCATCAGCATCGTCGCGGTCAGGCCCGCGGTGAAGATGACGGCTTGACCGGTATTGAGAAGCGCAAGTGAAGTGTAAGTCTTCACGCTGGCGCGCTCATAGCGCTCCATCGAGCGGTCGTACCGCGTCGCCTCGCGCTCCTCGGCGCTGAAATATTTGACGGTCTCATAATTCAACAGCGAGTCGATGGCCTTGGTGTTGGCCTCGGTGTCGGAATTGTTCATGCGGCGGCGGATTTCGATGCGCCACTCGGTCGCGATGTAGGTGTAGTACATATAGATCACCACCGTGATCATAGTGACCACCACATAGCGCCAGTCGAACTGCCACAGCAGCACGCCCATCAGCAAAGTGACTTCGACGATGGTCGGCGCCAGTTGCAGGATGACCATCCTCACGATGACTTCGATGCCAAGGCGTCCCCGTTCAAGCACGCGGGTCAAACCGCCGGTTTTGCGCTCCAGATGAAAGCGAAGCGAAAGTTCGTGCATGTGAACAAAGGTGAGATAGGCGAGCTTGCGCACCGCGTGCATCGCGACCTTGGCGAAGATGCCGTCGCGCCATTGCGTCAGCACCGCCATCAGCACGCGCATGAAGCCATAACTTACTGTCATGATGAGCGGCGAAGCGATCAGCCACATCGTCCAGTTCGACGGCTGCACCGGCGCCGTAGCCCGCGCCCGTCAATGCATCGATCGCCCATTTGAAAGTGAACGGCACCGACAGCGTCGCCAACTTGGCGATCAGCAGCAGCACCACCGACCAGACCACGCGCATTTTCAGGTCGGCGCGATCGCCGGGCCAAATGTATGGCCACAGATGAACCAGCGTTCCAAGCAACGTCGCCCGTCGTGCGGTATTGCCGATGACGGGAGTTTCCGCCGGTTCTTCGAGACCGGACGAATCAGTATGAGCCATTGATGGAGCCTGGAGCAAACGGCGCGACGATCGGTGTCGCCAGCGCTACTTGGTGAATAAGCATATCACCTCGTCATATAGAGCCTTTGAGCCCTGCTTGCACCCTCGCGCCACGATTCTTTTCGTGCTGCGAAATGGCATTGAAACAGTCCGGATAGATTTCGCAAAGCTCGTGAAGTCTTGACGCTGCCGCCGCCCGGTGCCACATCGCCCGTCATGAGCACGATCAAAACTGTCTGCGTTTATTGCGGGTCCGGTCCCGGCACAAATCCGCGATTCGTCGAAGCGGCGATCGCGTTCGGAAAGGTCCTCGCGGAAAACGGCGTGGGCCTCGTCTATGGCGGCGGCTCCATCGGGCTGATGGGCGCCGTCGCCACGTCCGTGCTCGACCATGGCGGCTTCGTGACGGGGATCATCCCGGATTTTCTGACGTCGCGTGAAAACGCGCTGGCACGCGTTCAGGAGATGGTCGTCACGCATGACATGCATGAGCGCAAGCGGCTGATGTTCGAGCGCTCAGATGCCTTTGTCGCCCTGCCCGGCGGCATCGGTACGCTGGAGGAACTGGTCGAACAACTCACGTGGCAACAGCTTGGACGCCACACCAAGCCAATTCTGCTCGCTGACATCGACGGCTTCTGGGAACCGTTGCTGGTGCTGCTGGCCCATATGCGCGCGACGCAATTCATCCGTCCCACGCTGACCGTCGATATTCTCAAGGCCGAACGTGTCGAGGATATTTTGCCGCGATTGCGCGCGGCCGCAGGTCGGCATGGCGGAAGACACCAAGCAGATGGCGCCAGCAGTGGCGCATCGCCTGTAGCTGCTCCCGCGATCAACTTAAGTCGTCTCGTCGCTCGGGAATGTCACGGCTTCAATGCGGTTGCCATCGGGATCGACGATGAACGCCGCGTAATAGCGCACGCGATCGTGCGGCCGCAGCGAGGGCGAACTTTCCGACGAACCTCCTGCCGCAAGCGCCGCGGCATGAAAAGCATCGATTTGATCGGTCGTTTTCGCGCGAAGGCAGATGTGAGCGCCGCTGCCCGCCGGGATCGGCTGCATGCCGCTGCGCAGATTGATCCATACTTCGGGATACGCCTTGCCGAATCCGACCATCGCTGGACGTGTCACGAGGCGCGATAACCCAAGCGGAGCGAACGCGCGCTCGTAGAAGACGACCGATCGCTCCAGATTGCTCACAGCCAGCGAAACATGGTCGATCATGGGGCGGCTTTTCTTTACGTCGGCGCTTTGGATTTCACCAGTTTGTAGACCACCGAATCCATCAGCGCCTGAAACGAGGCGTCGATGATGTTGGGCGAAACGCCGATCGTGGTCCAGCGCTCGCCCTGCTCGTCCTCGCTTTCGATCAGCACCCGCGTCACCGCCTCGGTGCCGCCATTGAGGATACGCACGCGGTAATCGATCAGCTTCAGGCCCTCGATGTATTTCTGGTATTTACCGAGGTCCTTGCGCAGCGCGACATCGAGCGCATTGACCGGACCGTTGCCCTCCGCGGCAGAAATCAATGTCTCGCCGGCGACATCGACCTTCACCACCGCCATCGCAACAGTGACTCGCTGACCGTTCGAATTGTAGCGCTGCTCGACATTGACGTCGAACTGCTCCACCCGAAAATATTCCGGCACCTTGCCAAGCGTCCGCCGCGCCAGGAGATCGAACGAGGCGCTGGCATTTTCGTAGGCGTAGCCCGCGGATTCGCGCTCCTTCATTTCCTCGACCAGACGTGCTCAGCCTTGGATCGTTCTTCTCATAGGGGATGCCCGCGCGATCGAGTTCGGCCAGAACATTGGAGCGGCCGGCCTGATCGGAGACCAGCACCTTGCGATGGTTGCCGATGGCCTCGGGCAATACATGTTCGTAACTCTGCGGATCCTTCGCCATCGCCGAGGCATGAATACCCGCCTTGGTTACAAACGCGCTCTCGCCGACATAGGGCGCGTGGCGGTTCGGCGCGCGATTGAGCATGTCGTCAAGCGTGCGCGACACCCGCATCAAGGTTGCCAGCTTTTCCTCGGACACGCCGATCTCGAACGTATCAGAATATTCTTTCTTCAACCGCAACGTCGGAATCAGCGAGCATAGATTGGCATTGCCGCAGCGCTCGCCGAGACCGTTGAGCGTCCCCTGGATTTGGCGCGCGCCGGCGCGAACGGCGGCCAGCGAGTTCGCGACGGCTTGTTCGGTATCGTTATGGGCGTGAATGCCGACGTGGTCGCCGGGGATGTGCTTCACGACTTCGCCGACGATCTGCTCGACCTCGTGCGGCAGCGTGCCGCCATTGGTGTCGCACAGCACCACCCATCGCGCGCCGGATTCATAAGCCGCCTTGGCGCAGGCAAGCGCGAATTCGGAATCTTCCTTGTAGCCGTCGAAGAAATGCTCGCAGTCGAGCATCACTTCACGGCCCGCATTTTTAGCCGCCGTGACGCTGTCGCGGATCGAAGCGAGGTTCTCCTCGTTGGTGGTCTCGAGCGCGACTCGCACCTGATAGGCCGAGGACTTTGCGACGAAACAGATCGCGTCGGCTTTGGCTTCCAGCAATCCCGCGAGGCCCGGGATCGTTCGACGCGGAGCGGCCGGGACGGCGCGTCATGCCGAACGCGGTGAACTTCGCGTGGTCGAAGTTTCGGCTTGGTCGCGAAAAATTCGGTGTCGGTCGGATTGGCGCCGGGATAGCCGCCCTCGACGTAATCGATGCCGAGTTCGTCCAGCATTTGCGCGATCAAGCGCTTGTCGTGCAGCGTGAAATCGACGCCGTTGGTCTGCGCGCCGTCGCGCAGCGTGGTGTCGAACAGATAAAGCCGCTCGCGGCTCATGATGGCAACCCCGGCGCGTCAGGCGTCGCAAGCGACTTTTGCATCGTGGTGTTGGCGAGCCATTCGCCATTGACCGTCACGGTGTTGCGCTGTTTGGCGGCATAACCGCGCTTGAGAAAAAACTCGGTCGCGTTGTCGCTGGCGTCCACCGTGAGGCTTTTCGCGCCGCGTCCGCCGGCGAGCTTTTCGAGCGCATCACAAAGCATCGACGCCACCCCCTGCCCCACCGCACTCGGATGAACATAGAGCATGTCGATATGATCGGCGCCCTTTCAGCGAAGCGAACCCGACGGGCGAATTCTGCAACGTGGCGATCAGCGTCAATTCGCCGGCGAGACGCTTGCCGAATTGCGCTTCATCGTCGGCGGCGCTGGCCCACGCCTGCTGCTGCGCCTCGCTGTAATCGTCCCCGGTCAATTCCTCGATGGCAGCAGCGAAGATCGCCGCAAGCACGGGAATGTCCGCCGCTAGCAACGGCCGCAATGCGGGTTTGGGCAGCGCCTGTCCCATGGCTCTAGAACACTCCGAACAATTTCAAGACGCGAGCACCACCGCACCCGCGATGACAGCGCATTTCAGAACGAGGTAATAGCGCCAGTGTTTTGGAAACGGCGTGTCGGGGCGGCTCATCGCGCGATCTCCCATGTGGTGCCTTCCTTTGAATCCTTGATTGCAACTCCCATCGCGGCGAGTTCGTCGCGGATTCGGTCAGATTCCTTGAAGTCCTTTCGCGCCCGAGCCGCGGTGCGGTCCGAGATCAACCCGTCGATTTTCACTGCGTCGATATCGATCGATCGTTGCTTCCGGCTGCTCCATTCCGCTGCGCCCTCGGACAGAAAGCCAAGCATGCGCAGCGAGGCCGCGAACTTGCCGCGCGCCTTGTCGTCGCCGGCCCCGGCCAGATTGCGCACGCCATGCAACGCCGCGATGGCCTGCGGCGTGTTGAGGTCATCGCACAACGCGTCCATGACCGCGCTTGAGGGATGTCCTCCCTTGTCGTCCGCCGCGACCCAGTACCAGTCGTCGAGGGTCTTGGCGCTTTCCTCCAGTCCCTTCACCGTCCAGTCCATCGGCGACCGATAGTGCGTCTTCAGCATGTTTAGACGCAGCACCTCACCCGGCCAGTCCGCCAGCAACTCCCTTATCGTCACGAAATTGCCGGTCGACTTCGACATCTTCTCGCCTTCGACCTGCAGGAAGCCGTTGTGCATCCAGAGTTCGCCATCGTGGGCGTGCCGTGCGCGCAGCGCGACTGCGCAAGCTCGTTCTCGTGATGTGGGAAGATCAGGTCGAGGCCACCGCCGTGAATGTCAAACTACATCGCCGAGATAGGCCGCCGACATCGCCGAGCACTCGATGTGCCAGCCAGGACGCCCCTGCCCCAGCGGGCTATCCCACCCCGGCTCACCATCTTCGACGATTGCTTCCACAATACGAAGTCGGCCAGATTTCGCTTGTGCGCCTCGACGGCAACGCGCGCGCCCGCGATCTGCTCGTCGAGTTTTCGGTCGGACAGCATGCCGTAGTCGCGGCATTGACGCAGTTCGAACAGCACTCACCGCCGGCTTCATAGAGCACTGTCCGCGCGCGATCATATTGCTTGATCAGCGTCACCATGTCCGCTTTGCTCGTCCGGCCGCGGTCTCGCACGAAATTCGGTCGCGCGCGGCTCCGCGGTCGGATGCAGGCAACCCAATGCATCGACGTCGTCGTGGAATTGCTTCTCGGTCAGTTCAGTGACCCGTCGAATCGCTTCGTTCAGCGGCAAGCCCGGAAATTCCTGAGCCGCCCGTGCGTTGATCTTATCGTCGACGTCGGTGATGTTGCGGACGTACGTGACATGATCGGCGCCATAGAGGTGCCGCAGCAGCCGGAACAGCACGTCGAACACGATGACCGGGCGCGCGTTGCCGATGTGCGCGAAGTCGTAGACCGTCGGCCCGCAGACATACATCCGCACGTTCAGCGGATCGATCGGCACGAACGGCCGCTTCTCCCTAGTCAAGGTATCGTAGAGTTTCAGGTCCATAGACTTCCCGTACCTTCCCGGCCGGGCGTCCAGTGATCTCATCTGAGAAAAGACGGCTCCAGCCAGCGAATCGCTAGCTCATAATCTCGCGGCAAATGCAGCAAATGGCGAGGAGACCGTTCATGCCATCACCATGCGGCAGGCCGGGGCGCGGCGTCAAGAGCCTGAAACGGGCCATTTCAGCGCCGCCACCTGTCACGGCGTGATGAATTATTAATTAACGCTTCGGGCTTATTGGAGCAGGAGCAATCCCTGCCTCACGGGTGCAGCATGCGATCGATATCGCCATTTGTGGCCTGCGCAGTCCTTACGATCGCCTCCGCCGCCTGGGGGACAGCCGCGTCTTTATCGTCGCCAATCAATCCGACGGTTACGGCGTCGATCAGTGCCTCGCCAAGGGCGACAAATGCGGGGCGCATGCCGCCCGCTCCTACTGTCAATCGCGGGATTTTGTCCAGGCTACTTCCTATCGACGGGTCGACCCCGAAGAAATTACGGGATCGGTCCCGAAAGCGGGCGGGCTTGCGTGTACCCACGGCGGCTGTAACGAATACGTCGCCATCACCTGCCAGCGCTAAGACAATCGCGGACCAGCGGCTGCCACACCAGCGCCCCGGAAACGACGTGACGCTGCCGTGAGAAACGGTTATGGATTTGCCGCGATGGCTTTGCCGCGCCTGTTCCATTTCGTTTCACTACAACGGCCGGATATGCCTCGAAAGCCGACTACTCTTCTCGTCAGACTATCTCTGTGCTGGGCCGCCCTGCTCGGCGCGATGGCGCTGAACAGCGATGCCATTGCACAAGCCAATCCCGGCCTCCCAACACAGCAAGGACCCGCGGCCAATCCGATGTGTCCGCGGCTCGAAGCCCAGCTTGCGACAATCGACCGCGGCGGCGGTGGCGATCCCGCAAAGGCCGAGCAACTTAGGCGCTACGAAGAAGCCGCGGCAAAACAACAAGGCGAACTGGATCGCGTCGCGGCCCAGGCAAGGCGCATGGGTTGCGACAGTTCTGGATTCTTCTCGTTGTTCACCGGGCAATCCGCACAATGCGGCCCGGTCAACAACCAGATCCAGCAGATGCGCGGCAATCTCGATCAGATTAACACCAGTCTCGAACGGTTGCGCGGTGGCGATTCCGGAGGCTTCGAACGGGACAACCAGCGTCGCTCGGTCCTGCTGGCGCTCGCCCAGAACAATTGCGGCCCGCAATACGCCAACGCTGCCCGCGGCAGCGGCGGCAACTTTCTTGACAACCTGTTCGGCAACAACAATCCCGCAGCGCCGGCAGGCGATCTCGGCCCGCCGTCAGGCACCTACCGCACGGTCTGCGTCCGAACGTGCGACGGCGGTTATTTTCCGATTTCGTTCGCCACCGTGCCGGGAAGGTTTCAGGACGACGAAAAGACCTGCAAGAGTCTCTGCCCGGCGACCGAAGCCAACTTGTTCGCCTATCGAAACCCCGGTGAAGACATCAATCAGGCGGTTTCGATCAGCGGGCAGCCGTACACCTCGTCGCCGAACGCGTTCAAGTTCCGCACCGAATTCAATCCATCATGCGCCTGCAAGGCCGCTGGGCAAACCTGGTCGGATGCATTGAAGAGCATCGACGAAAAGGCCGCTATCGAGCAAGGCGACATCATCGTCACCGAAGAGAGTGCGAAGAAGATGGCGCGGCCGCCGACAAAACTAACACCGGCCGCTGCGGGGAAAAAGGGAGCTGCAGCGCCTGTTACATCGACTGGCACAACCGCCGCCGCTCCAGCGAGTGCTGCTCCAGCTGATACCGATGCTGCCACAGGCTCGCCGTCTGCAGAAGCCGATCCGTTCGGTTGGGCCGACTTTTATTCCCGCGCGCTAAAACTTCGCCGATCGATCAGCCCTCGAACGCTTTCGGCAGCGCGCGCTCTGCGTTCGACATCAAGCCATGGTCTGGTTCAGGAAGCGACTTGGCGGAATCGCGGAATTTGTTGGTGATGGGGTAGCGCCGGTCGCGGCCAAAGTTTTTCCGCGTTACCTTGACGCCCGGCGCCGCCTGACGCCGCTTGTATTCCGCGATGTTCAACAACCGGTCGATCCGCGCCACCACTTCGCGGTCGAAGCCGGCAGCAACGATCGATGCCAGCGGCTCCTCGCGCTCCACCAGACGTTCGAGAATAGCGTCCAGTATTTCGTAAGGCGGCAGCGAATCCTGATCGGTCTGGTTTTCCCGCAATTCGGCGGTCGGCGGCCGCGTGATGATATTGACCGGAATGACTTCCCCGGCCGGGCCAAGCGCGCCATCGGGCTTCCATGAATTGCGCAACGTCGAGAGGCGAAATACTTCGATCTTGTAGATGTCCTTGATCGGGTTGAAACCGCCGTTCATGTCGCCATAAAGCGTGGCATAGCCCACCGACATCTCCGACTTGTTGCCGGTAGTTACCACCATCATGCCGGTCTTGTTCGAGATAGCCATCAGCAGCGTACCGCGGGTGCGGGCCTGCAGATTTTCTTCGGTAATGTCGCGTGGCAGTCCGACAAAAGTGCTGGAAAGAATGTCTTCGAAACCGTTTACAGCCTGCGCGATCGGCAGCACGTCATAACGAATGCCGAGCGCGCTCGCGAGCTTCGCTGCATCGTCGAGCGATACCTGCGCGGTGAAACGAAACGGCAGCATCACGCCGCGCACGCGGTCTGCGCCCAGCGCGTCGACCGCAATCGCGGCGCAGAGCGCGGAATCGATACCGCCGGAGACGCCCATCAGCACGCCCGGAAAACCGTTCTTGTTGACGTAATCGCGCAGGCCCAGCACGCAGGCGGCGTAATCGCCCTTGTCGCCGTCGACAAGCGAAGCGATCGGTCCAGCGCAGCGCCAACCGGCATCTTCCTTGGTCCAGCGCAACGTGGTGATGTTTTCAGTGAATGCCGGAAGCTGTGCTGCGAGCGACCGATCGGCGTTCAATACAAAAGATGCGCCGTCGAAAACGAGCTCATCCTGCCCGCCGACCTGATTGAGGTAGACCAGCGGGAGTCCACTTTCTGTGACGCGGGCCACCGAAATCGATAGCCGCATGTCGCTCTTGCCGCGCGCATAGGGCGAACCATTCGGCACGATCAGTATTTCGGCGCCGGTCTCGGCGAGACACTCGACGACGTTTTCGTAGTCCGCCGATTCTTCGAGCCAGGTATCCTCGCAAATCGGCACGCCGATCGCGCACGCCCCGGATCGTTACCGGCCCCGAAACCGGACCGCGGGAAAACACGCGCTTTTCGTCAAACACGCCATAGTTCGGCAGATTGACTTTGAAGCGGATGGCCGCAATGCGCCCGCCATCGAGCAGCGCGCTGGCATTGTAGAGTTTGCCATCATCAACCCACGGAGTTCCGATCAGCATCGCCGGGCCGCCATCGGCGGTTTCGCGCGCAAGCTCTTCAATGGCGGCACGGCATGCCGCCTGAAACGCTGGCCTCAACACCAGATCTTCCGGCGGATATCCCGCGATGAAGAGCTCCGGCAACACGACGAGATCGGCACCGTCGGACTTCGCCTGCGCGCGTGCGGCGCGCGCTTTCGCGGCGTTGCCGATGATATCGCCCACGGTCGGGTTGAGCTGCGCGAGCGTAATTGTGAATTGAGTCAAGGTACCGTTCATGCGGTGATGTTGCCCCGCTCGCGGACGAACTTCAATTGCCTGCTTCAGATCGCGCCTATGCGCTCAGCGATGGCGAACAGCCAGAACAGGCCCGCCATCGCGATCGCGACCCCTACGGCGGCCGAGCCCATATCCTTGACCCGTCCGATCTGAGGATCGCGATCGGTCGTCACCCGGTCGGCGAGTTTCTCGATCGCGGTGTTGAGCAATTCGACAACCAGCACCAAGCCGACGACGGCGATGAGTTCGACCCGGCGCATCGTCGTCGCGCCGATCAGCCACGCCAGCGGCAACGCCAGCGCCAGCGCGATCAGTTCCTCGCGAACGGCCTGCTCCGAACGGATCGCAAAGGCCAGGCCATTACGCGTATTGATGGTGGCCCGCCAGAACCGCAGCAACTCACAACCCCGCGGCAACCGGCATTGGTTGGAGCTTGCCTCCGCGTTCCTGCTTGAGCAACTCGGCGATCAGGAAAGCCATATCGATCGACTGCTCGGCATTGAGACGGGGATCGCACACCGTGTGATAGCGGTCATTGAGATCCTCGTCGGTAATGGCGCGCGCGCCACCGATGCATTCCGTCACGTCCTGGCCGGTCATTTCAAGATGGACGCCGCCGGCATGCGTGCCTTCCGCGGCGTGAATGGTGAAAAATGACTTCACCTCCGACAATATCCGGTCGAACGGGCGGGTCTTGTAGCCGCTGGTCGAGGTAATCGTATTGCCGTGCATCGGATCGCACGACCACACGACAACATGGCCTTCGCGCTTTACCGCCCGGATCAACTGCGGCAGATGATCGGCGATCTTGTCGGAGCCGAAACGATTGATCAGCGTAAGCCGGCCAGGCTCGTTGTCCGGATTGAGGACGTTGATCAGCCGCAGCAACTCATCGGGCTTAAGGGACGGACCGCATTTCAATCCGATCGGATTTTTGATGCCGCGGAAATATTCGACGTGGCCGTGATCCAGTTGTCGCGTGCGGTCGCCGATCCAGATCATATGGCCCGACGTGGCGTACCAATCGCCGGTGGTCGAAGTCCACGCGCGTGAAGGCCTGCTCATAGCCCAGCAGCAGCGCCTCATGGCTGGTGTAGATATCCGTTGCCCGCAATTCCGGGTGGCTTTCCAGATCGAGCCCGCACGCGCGCATGAAGTTCAACGCATCGGAAATGCGGTCCGCCAACTCCTTGTACCGGCGCGACTGCTGGGAATCCTTCAGGAAACCGAGCATCCATTGATGGACGCTGCCGAGATTGGCAAACCCGCCGGTGGCGAAGGCGCGCAACAGATTTAACGTCGCGGCCGATTGCCGGTACGCCATCAGTTGGCGCTGCGGATCAGGCGTGCGGGATTCCGCGGTGAAGGCAATGTCGTTGACGATGTCGCCGCGATAGCTCGGCAGCTCAACGCCATCCATTTTTTCCATCGGCGATGAGCGCGGCTTGGCGAATTGCCCGGCGATGCGGCCTACCTTCACCACCGGAAGTGCGCCGGCATAGGTCAGCACCACCGCCATCTGCAGCAGCACCCGGAAGAAATCGCGGATGTTGTTGGCGCCATGCTCGGCGAAACTTTCGGAGCAGTCCCCGCCCTGAAGCAGAAACGCCTCGCCGGCCGCCACCCGGGCGAGAGCTTTCTTCAGGTTGCGGGCTTCACCTGCAAAAACCAGCGGCGGAAACGTGGCAAGCTGTGCCTCGACTTCGCCCAAGGCTTTTGGGTCGGGATATTCGGGCACTTGCAGCACGGGCTTGCCGCGCCAGCTGTCGGGTGTCCACCGCTCGGACATGGCGTCAACTCCTGAAGAAAAACCGTTAGTTAGAGAGGGTCAGTGAAGCGCCGGTTTATACACAGGCTACCGCCGGACCGCTAGCTGCATTGGACCGTTCAAGACAAGCCCTTGCCGCGAAAGCTGAATTCGCATTTGCTGGCTTTTGCGCACGAATCGGAAAATCGCGAGTGGCGGCGGCTGGACTGGACGACGTTTTCATCGACAATATTACTTTCCCCGCCACCGACGGATATCCGCTCGGCGCTACACTTTTTCTGCCGCGCGGAGCCAAGCGGCATGCCGTCCTCATCAGTTCGGCTACGGCAGTTCCGCGCAAGATGTACAATGGATTTGCGAGCTATCTCGCGGGCCGTGGCTGCGCCGTCCTGACGTATGACTACCGTGGCACGGGCGACTCCCGGCAGAAATCGCTGACAGGCTACAACCAGCCGCGGTCGTTGAAAGACTTCAAGACTTCAATGTCCGACTGGGCAGTGCTTGACGCCGCCGCCGCGGTAGCCTGGATGCGCCAGCGCTACAAAACTCTACCTCTGAATTATGTGGGCCATTCATTCGGCGGCCAGGCGCTGGGATTGCTTCCTGACAACACAGAAGTCTCGCGCGCATTGTTGATTGCCGCGCAGGCCGGATATTGGAAGCTGATGGCTTTTCCCGAACGCTATCGCGTCTACGCCATGCTGAATTTCGTTGGAAGCCCGCTTACCCGTCTGATGGGCTATACGCCCGGCTGGAGCGGTTTGGGAGAGGACTTGCCGAAAGGCGTATTCGAGCAGTGGTTAAAATGGGTCAAGAGCGAGCGATATATGTTCGACGATCCCAACCTGAAAGCGCTAGAGAATTTTCCGAAATATCAAGGAGCGCTTCGCGCCCTGTGCATCTCCGACGATCCATGGGCGACGCGGAGGGCGGTTGAGCTGCTCTGCTCAGGGTTCACCGCGATAAAACCGGAGATCGTCACGATCACGCCGGCGAATGCCGGAGCCCCCAAGATCGGCCACTTCGGCTTTTTTCGTCCTGAACATCGGGACACGCTGTGGAGAGGCGCCGCGGAGTGGCTGCAGGCCAACGAGTAGTGCAGGCTATTCCGCGGCTTCGCGAACATAGCGGGCGGTCGGCGTTCGCATCGTCACAAGTTCTTCCGCAGCGGTGGGATGCAACGCCATGGTCGCGTCGAAGTCCGCCTTGGTCGCTTTCATTTTGACGGCGATGCCGAGAACCTGCACCATTTCGGCGGCGCCATCGCCTACGACATGACAACCGACGACACGATCGGTCGTGCCATCGACCACCAGCTTCATCAGGATGCGCGTGTCGCGGCCTGACATCGTCGACTTGATCGGCCGGAAATCGGTCTTGTAGATATCGACATGACTGAAATGCGCCCTCGCCTGCGCTTCCGTCAGTCCCACCGTGCCGACTTCCGGCTGGCAGAACACCGCGGTTGGAATATCGGCATGATCGACCTGAACTTGCCGCTTGCCGAACACAGTATCCGCAAAAGCATGCCCTTCGCGGATCGCGACCGGCGTCAGATTGGTGCGATGGGTAACATCTCCAATGGCGTAGATGTTGGGCACTGACGTTCGCGAAAAGCCGTCGACGGCGATTCCGCCATTTTTCGGATTGATAGCGACGCCGGCTTTTTCGAGGCCGAGATTGGCTACGTTGGGATGCCGTCCGATTGCGAACATCACCTGGTCCGACGCAATACTGGAGCCGTTCGACAGATGGCTCGTGAATTCCTTGCCTCGTTTATCTACCTTGTCGACCCGGTTGACGGTGCAGCCGGTGAGGATGGTGATGCCTTCCTTTTCCATCTCGGCCCGCACATGGGCGCGGACGTCATCGTCGAAACCACGCAAGATGTTTTCGCCGCGATAG
Organism: uncultured Alphaproteobacteria bacterium; assembly: GCA_963723625.1. GTDB lineage: Bacteria > Pseudomonadota > Alphaproteobacteria > Rhizobiales > Xanthobacteraceae > Bradyrhizobium. The sequence goes on along the minus strand of CAVRRK010000005.1, from coordinate 1,111,281 downwards.
ACCACGGTGACATCGGAGCCGAAGCCCGCGAAGATGCAGGCGAACTCCAGCGCAATATAACCGCCACCCTGGATCACGATGCGCTTCGGCAACTCAGCCAGATGAAACACCTCGTCCGATGAAATCACGTGCTCGATGCCGGGAATTGGCGTGCCCGTGATTGGGAGCGCCGCCCGTAGCGATCATCACATATTTCGCCGTCACGCGCTTCGCCCGTTCCAAGCCGAAGCGTATGGGCATCTTCGAACACCGCGCGGGTCTTGACGATGCGCGCGCCGGATTTTTCGACATTGGTGGTGTAGATGCCTTCGAGCCGCGCGATCTCCTTGTCCTTGTTGGCGATCAGCGTCGGCCAGTCGAACGTAACCGGCGGGATGGTCCAGCCGAAGCCGGCCGCATCCTCGATCTCGAAATGAATATGCGACGCAAGAACCAGAAGCTTTTTCGGCACGCAGCCGCGGATCACGCAGGTGCCGCCTAACCGGTATTCCTCCGCGACTACGACGCGCGCGCCGTAACCCGCGGCAATTCGAGCGGCGCGGACGCCGCCCGAACCTCCGCCAATGACGAACAGATCGACGTCGAAATCGGTCATTTGCCGCCCGTCAGGATTTAGATCTCCTTGCCGCGCTTGCGCATTTCGTTTCGGAAGTGACCGTTGACCTCTTCAGAGAAAGCCTGAGCCCACTGATTCATGTATCCCATGCTGGCCTGGATTGAACGCGGTTCCTGAACCAATAATTTTTGACCTAGCGGCGACTTGTAAAATGTAACGAGGTCTTTCAATTCCTGCTCGGTAAAATCGCTGGCATAAATCTTCGCCATCTGATCGCCGATTTCTTTCTCGCGTCCCGCCATGGATTGCGCAACTATCACGGCGACCTCGTTCAGATCCTTCTGATAATTGAGATTGTTCTGAAGCAGCGTTTCCTTGGTGCGCTGAACAATATTTGGAACGGCACTGGCGTACATTGCGCCCGCGTTTTTCAAAGCCAGAATTTCTTTGGCAGCAGCAATCGCGGCGGGCGATGCGGGCTTGAGTGGCGCCGGTTGCGCCTGCGCAGCCGCGGACGACAGCGCCAACCCACAAACCAGTCCGGCGATAGCCAGCACATTCGAAAATCTCTTCATTCCATTCTCCTCGATTGCGGCGCTTTCGGCCGATCAACAACACGAATTCCCTGGGCACCAGCAAGCATCGCCGTGCTCGCCAGACCGATGAACAGCCCATGCTCGACGACACCCGGGATCGACGTTAATAATCCTGCCAAGTTCGGACGGATCGGGTATCTTTCCGAGGTGAGCGTCGATGATCCAGTGACCACCATCGGTGACGAAAGCATGGCCATCCCCGCCCTTCCGGAGCACCATTTGGCCGGAAACGCCGCTCCGCGTAAACGCGTGCTCCATAGCACGTTGCGTCGCCGAAATACCAAATGAAACGACCTCGATTGGCAATGGATATCGTCCGAGCGTATCTACCCACTTGGAATTCATCGGCGATCACGATCATGCGATCAGACGCCGCGGCGACGATTTTCTCGCGCAACAACGCGCCACCGCCGCCTTTGATGAGGTTCAGGGCTGGATCAATTTCATCCGCGCCATCGACCGTTAGATCGAGCCGGTCGATCTCATCCAGTGTGGTGAGCGGCACGCCGCAGCGCTGCGCATCGGCGCGTGTCGCTTCGGATGTAGGTACGCCAATGACCTTCAGTCCGGACCGAACGCGCGCGCCCAGAAGCTCGACGAAATGTTTCGCTGTCGACCCCGTGCCGAGGCCCAGCTTCATGCCGTCGCGCACGTATTCCAGTGCATGGCCGGCCGCCTGCCTTTTTAGTTGATCCATCGTCATGAGCCGAGGCGCTCCAAGCTCGGTCTTATGACCGGCATAGTCGGCACTTGTTTATCGTCCTCTTACCGCAAGGAACAGTGTTCCGCGCGAGTTTCTCATAACGGGCGTCAGAGAACCGCCGTTGTTCTTGCATATTCGCAAAGAGGCCATTAGCGATCCGGAATGACTTCCTCCCGCATCGTCATTTTCGATCTGGACGGCACCCTGGTCGATACGGCGCCCGATCTTATCAACGCGCTCAATTTTGTTCTCGCGCGTGAAGGATTGCCCGCGGTACCGCTGCTTTCGGCGCGCAACCTGATCGGCGGCGGCGCCCGGCGCCTCATCGAGCGCGGACTGGAGGCCGAAGGGCGGCTGGCGACCTTCGAAGAGATCACCCGACTAACCCATGATTTCATCGACTATTACGCTGCGCATATCGCCCTGGAATCGCGTCCGTTTGACGGCCTGGAGAACGCGCTCGACGATCTGGCTGCCCGTGGATATCGTCTCGCGGTCTGCACCAACAAGCTGGAATGGCTGTCAAAATCGCTGCTCGACCAGCTAGGATTGAGTCCGCGATTTTCAGCCATTTGCGGTGCGGACACCTTCGGCATTTCAAAGCCTGATCCCGCAATCCTGCAGCAAACGGTGTTGCGTGCAGGCGGCGACCTGCAATGTGCCGTCATGGTCGGTGATGCCGGTCCAGATGTCGGGGTAGCCCGCCGCGCCGGCATCCCCGTCATTGGCGTTGACTTCGGTTACACGGAAATTCCGATCGCAGACCTCAAGCCGGACCGCCTGATCAGTCATATGAAAGATTTGCCCGCAGCCGTCGAAAGTCTGATGTCTCAACGGGCGCAGCAATAAGGCCTTGATTCTGTTATCTAATAGGCCTGCTTCTCCTATAATATGCCGATTGTGCCGAGGCCGGATCATGCATACATTGGGGACAGCAGCGCTGCGTGCTGCCGCAGCGACAAGGTTGTTGAATGAACGGACCCGTCAGTCCTCCAAAATTGCTATCCCTTGGGATGACCGACCCCTTTGGCCGGACGATCAGCTATTTGCGTGTGTCAGTCACTGATCGCTGCGATCTGCGCTGCTTTTATTGCATGTCGGAAGACATGACGTTCTTGCCCAAAGCGGATTTGCTCACGCTGGAAGAACTTGACCGGCTGTGTTCCGCATTTATCGCCAAGGGAGTGCGAAAATTGCGCCTCACCGGCGGCGAGCCTTTGGTTCGCCGCAACGTGATGTCGCTGGTGCGCTCCCTTTCGCGTCATCTCGAAGCCGGCGCGCTGGATGAACTGACGCTGACGACCAACGGTTCGCAACTGGCGCGCTTTGCCGGGGAGTTGCGCGAGTGCGGCGTACGACGCATCAACGTTTCGCTCGACACGCTCGATCCCGTGAAGTTCCGCGCTATCACCCGTTGGGGCGACCTGGAAAAAGTATTAGCCGGTATCGAGGCTGCGCGGTCGTCAGGCATTGCCGTAAAGATCAACGCCGTCGCGCTGAAAAATACCAACGACGATGAAATTCCTTCGTTGATGGAATGGGCGCACAGCAAGGGCATGGCACTGACGCTGATCGAGGTCATGCCGATGGGAGACATCGGCGAAGGCCGCATCGACCAATACGTGCCGTTGTCGCTTTTGCGCGCGCGACTTTCACAACGCTATACGCTGACGGATATCGAGGATAACACCGGCGGCCCGGCCCGCTATGTCCAGGTCGGCGAGACTGGCGGCAAGCTGGGCTTCATCACCCCGATGACCCACAACTTCTGCGAATCCTGCAATCGGGTGCGCATCACGTGCACGGGCACCTTGCATACATGCCTCGGCCACGAGGATGCATCCGATCTGCGCAAGCCGCTCCGAGCATCCGCTGACGATCACCTGCTTGGCGCAGCCATTGATCGGGCAATCGGGCTGAAGCCAAAGGGGCACGACTTCATCATCGATCGGCGGCACAATCGCCCGAGCGTCAGCCGCCACATGAGCGTCACCGGCGGTTGAAGGTCGACGGCATCGAGTGGACCTTCGATTTCGCTTCACCCCAAGAGAAGCCGATGATTCCTGAAATAAACCCCGGGCTTTCGTCCGGGGTTTGTCGCTTTGCTGCAGTGGTTTGCTCAGCCTTGCGAGTGACGCGCCATGAAATTATCGAAGCCAACTTCGGCTACCTGAAACCATTGGTATCCGTTGTTTGAAAAGGCCGTCAGCGATTCGTAGACCTTTTTAAAGTCCGCGTTGGTCGCCGAAACCTCGCTATGCAGCTCCTTCGCAGCCTTGAAGGAAGCTTCCATGACGGGCGCCGGAAAAGCATGCAGCTTGGCGCCGTTTGCCAGCAGGCGCTTCAAAGCTGGCGGGTTAACGGTGTCATACTTCGCCATCATCCAGTTGTTGGCATAGTGCCCGGCCTGCTCGAGGATGGCCTGGTAATATTTCGGCAGTGCATTCCACTTGTCGAGATTGACGAAGGCCACCAGCATGGGCCCGCCTTCCCACCATCCGGGATAATAGTAGTGCGGAGCGACCTTCACGAATCCGAGCTTGTCATCGTCATACGGCCCGACCCACTCCGCCGCGTCGATCGTACCCTTTTCAAGGGCGGGGTAGATGTCGCCACCGGCAAGTTGCTGAGGGACCGCGCCTAACTTCTGCATGACTCGGCCGGCGAAGCCGCCGATGCGAAATTTTAATCCCTTAATATCATTGACGCTGGTGATCTCCTTGCGGAACCAGCCACCCATTTGACAGCCGGTATTGCCCGCAAGCAGCGAGAGGCAGTTATATTTCTTGTAGAATTCGTTGAGTACCTCCTTGCCGCCACCCAGCATGTACCAAGCCTGGTTGAGGCGTTGGTTGGGACCGAAGGGAATTGACGAGCCGAAGGTAAATGTCGGATCCTTGCCGAAATAATAGTAAGATGCGGTATGGCCAATTTCGACTGTGCCGTTCGACACCGCATCCAGCACCTGTAGTCCCGGCACAATTTCGCCCGCGGCAAACGGCTGAATTTGAAACTTGTTGTCCGTGGCTTCGGCGACGAACTTCGTCATCATGTCGGCGCCGCCGTACAGCGTATCGAGCGATTTCGGCCAGCTCGTCGGCATGCGCCACTTGATCTCCGGCATCGATTGCGCAATTGCCGGCGCGGCAATTGCTGCGCCCGCAACGCCCAGTCCAGTGACCTTGATAAAGTCTCGTCGCTTCATTGAGCCCTCCCCTGAATATTTATGCATTCGATACGGCCCTCTTGTTGAGGCCTGTTATCGAGCATGGAACATCTCGGCCAACATTTCCACGACGAATTGCTGTCGCAACGCAAAAAGTCCGGCCTTCCTGCGAAGGCCGGACTTTGTTTGATACTTGAGACGTAATCAGCCGCGGGTGCGCGAGCGGATCATGAAGCTGTCGAACGTATATTCCGCCACCTGCCACCACAGATACTGGTCGGAGCGATAGGCCTGCATCGCGTCGATCGATTTTTTGAAGTCCGCATTTTTCGCGGAAATTTCACTCCACAATTCGTTGGTCGCCTTGAGGCAGGCTTCCAGCACCTCGTTGGTGAACGGGCGAAGCTGAGTGCCGCCGGCAACAAGGCGTTTCAACGCCGTTGGATTCTGCATGTCGTAACGTGCAGCCATCCAGGTATTGGCGTTGGCAGCCGCATTAGAGAGGATCGCCTGATAGTTTTTCGGCAGCTCATTCCACTTATCAAGGTTGGCGAACGCGTGGACCATGGGACCACCTTCCCAGAAACCCGGATAATAATAGTATTTGGCAACCTTCTGGAATCCGAGCTTCTCGTCGTCATACGGTCCGACCCATTCGGCCGCGTCGATGGTGCCCTTTTCAAGTGACGGATAGATGTCGCCGCCGGCAAGCTGCTGCGGCACAACGCCGACTTTCTGCAGCACCTGCCCCGCGATGCCGCCGATGCGCATCTTCAAGCCTGAGAGATCGGCAACCGTCTTGATCTCCTTGCGGAACCAGCCGCCCATCTGGGTGCCGGTGTTGCCGCAGGCAAATCCAATGACGTTGGACTTCTTGAAGAACTCGTTGCCGAGCTCCATGCCGCCGCCCTGATACCACCACGAGTTCTGCTGACGCGCATTCAGACCGAACGGCACCGACGCGTAAATGGCGAAAGTTGGATCCTTGCCGACGTAATAATACGAAACGGTGTGGCACATCTCGACGGTATTTTTCGACGTCGCATCGAGCGCCTGCAAACCGGGAACGAGTTCACCGGCCTGAAAAACCTGAATCTGAAACTTGTTGTCGGTCATCTCCGCGACCTGCTTGGCAAAATATTCCGCGCCGCCATAGATCGTATCGAGCGATTTCGGGAAGCTGGAGGTCAGGCGCCACTTGATCTCGGGCGACGATTGCGCAATCGCCGGCGAGGCGACGGCAGCCACGGCGGCACCCGCGGTGGACACTTTCAGAAAATCGCGGCGCTTCATTCAGATCTCTCCTTGGTGTGCGTTCTTAAAATTTCTCGAACTTTCCATCGGCGAGCAAATTACGTATCGCCGCGATAGTTCTGGTGCAGGTCTCTAACACGAAGTGAGGCTGTGCCAAACGCGCCTAGGGCATGGCTGGCCCTGACTAAACGAAAGTCGCATATGCCGACGGTAATTTCGCACGCCCTAGGCCGCAACTATCTCAAGCTGAAGCTGATCACGGACCTTTCCGGCGATCTCCCTGTATATTGCGGCATATGGTCCCGTAGGTTCGCTCTCAACAACCGGAGTTCCCGAATCCGAGGTGGCGCGAATGGACATGTGAAGCGGAATTTCACCCAAAAACGGCACGGCAAGCCGTTCTGCCTCGTGCCGCGCACCGCCGTGTCCAAAGATATCGGACCGCGTGCCGCAATGAGGGCACGCAAAATAACTCATGTTCTCGACAATTCCGAGAACGGGGACATTGACCTTCTTGAACATCGCAAGGCCGCGGCGCGCATCGATCAGTGACAGATCCTGCGGCGTCGAAATAATGATCGCGCCTTTAAGCGGTACGTTTTGCGCGAGCGTCAGTTGCGCGTCGCCAGTGCCGGGCGGCATGTCGACCACGAGAATATCGAGGTTGCCCCATGCCACGTCCCGCAGCATCTGCGTGATCGCCGACATCACCATCGGCCCACGCCAGATCATTGCAGTTTCTTCTTCAACCAAAAATCCGATCGACATGATCGCGAGCCCGAAACGCATGATCGGAATCATTTTCTTGTCGTCGTTCAGCTGCGGCTTCTCGCGAATGCCGGTCAGCCTTGGTACGGAGGGTCCATAAATGTCGGCGTCCAGCAACCCAACCCGCAAACCGAGATCGCGCAAACCCAACGCAAGATTGAGCGCAGTGGTCGATTTTCCAACGCCGCCTTTACCGGACGCGACCGCGATCACGGCAGCAATGCCAGCAATCTCCGCCTGCTTGGACATCGGCGAACCCGATGCAGGCTGTGGCTGCGGCCGGTGCGTCGAGACGTGTGGCACACCGTGCGTGTGTCGATGCGGCGCTGGCGCCGCAGCGGCCCCGGCCTTGCGTTCGGCGGTAAGCGCGATCATCGCCGCGGTGACGCCGGGGATCGCGCGCACGGCCGCTTCAGCCTGCGCGCGGACGCCCTCCCACGCGCGCGCTTCGGCAGCATCGACGTTGATCGAGAAAAATACCTTGCCGTCGTCGACGGTGATCGCCGACAGCACATTGGCGTTGATCAAAGCGACGCCGCGCGGCGACATCACCTTTGCCAGACCATCAAGAACTTGCTGTCGTGTCACGCTCAACGCGTCTCTCCTCAACGCTGCTCTTTAGCCGCTTCATAGTTCAATTCGATCATCACGCCGTTGGGGTCGTTCACAAAGATCTGCCAGAGCGCGCCGCCGGGCACTTGCCGCGCGTCGAAGGGCATACCCTTGGACTGAAGCCGCTGCTTCATGCCGGAAAAATCACGGCTGGCAAAAGCGACGTGATGCACGACGCCGGAATCCGGCTTCTGCTGTTCGCTGGTCTGCGAGATATCGACCAGATGAACCACGGCCTTGCCTTCGCTGTACATCCAGGCGCCGGGAAAGGTGAAATTTGGCCGGTCGCCGCTCTTGAGACCCAGAATATCCTCGTAGAACCGGACGGTGTCCGCGAGTTTGCTTGTCCGGATGTTAAAATGATCGAGTGTTCCTATGCTCATATGACGTTTCCCTTCTTGTTCTTGAAGCCTCGTTTGCTTGAAGTCTTGTAGCATGAAACCGGGTTTGCCCTTCAATCCCGAGCGTTGCCCTTCGCGCTGCACCGTTTATGCTAGGGGTACGCTCTACGGGCGGGCTCGTTCCCTACGGCCTGCCCTCCCCCTCAACACAAAGATACGTCCGGCAGCTCGTTCAAGCCGGCAAATTCAAGGTGCAGAAATGGCCAAAGTCGCTTTCCTCGGTCTCGGCGTCATGGGATTTCCCATGGCAGGACATCTCGTGGCCAAGGGAGGCCACGACGTCACGGTCTATAACCGCACAGCGGCGAAGGCCAAGGCGTGGGCCGATAAATTCGGCGGCCGTACAGCCTCAACGCCGCAAGCGGCCGCGGAAGGCCAGGACTTTGTCATGGCCTGCGTCGGCAACGACAATGATCTGCGCGCGATGACCACCGGCGCCGATGGCGCATTCGCAGGAATGAAAAAGGGCGCGACATTCGTCGACCACACCACTGCATCCGCCGAGGTTGCACGCGAGCTCGATGCGGAGGCGACCAAGCGCGGTTTCAAATTTGTCGATGGCCCGGTGTCAGGTGGGCAGGCGGGCGCGGAAAACGGCGCGCTGACGGTGATGTGCGGTGGCAGCGAAGATGCCTACGCCAGTGCCGAACCGGTGATCGCCGCCTACGCCAAAATGTGCAAACGCTTGGGCGATGCAGGCTCCGGTCAATTGACGAAGATGGTCAACCAGATTTGCATCGCCGGCCTTGTCGAAGCGCTGTCGGAAGGAATTCATTTCGCCAAGAAGGCGGGACTGGATGTCAATGCGGTGGTCGAGACCATCTCGAAAGGCGCGGCCCAGTCGTGGCAGATGGACAACCGCCACAAGACCATGAACGACGGCAAATTCGATTTCGGTTTCGCGGTGGAATGGATGCGCAAGGACCTCTCGATCTGCCTCGCCGAAGCGCGGCGCAACGGCGCAAGCCTTCCGGTCACGGCCTTGGCCGATGCCTTTTATTCGGAAGTCGAGAAGATGGGCGGCAAGCGCTGGGATACGTCGAGCCTGCTCGCCCGGCTCGAGCGCTGACTTTCGCTTAGTTAGGCCGGGCCGATATTCGCAAGGTCTAGAAGGGGACCGACCCGCGGCCCTTGAAGGTCCAGACCTGATAGTTGCCGCCGATGCCTCCAAGCTCGGCGCCCAGACCGAGCGACGCGCCGTTCGTGAAGCGCGCCGTGACCCCGCCCACAGCCCGTGCCGACCATCCGTCGAGCGCCGTGCCGATCACAACCGGCGCGCTTGCGAGCACCACTGCTGCCGCGTTGTCGCCGTTGAAGTAATAGTCGGCATAGATGCCCGCATAGGGCGATACCGTCACCATGCCACTGTAGAGCCATGGGGCGGAGACTTTGACGCCAGCCGAACTGCGACCTGTAAAGAAGCTGCGGCTCGCCTGCGCAGTTCCCAGCGAGTCGACGTAAGTGTTTTCGTCTTCCCACAGCGCGTAGACTCGGGCCGAAGGTTCGATATCGAGACCGTAAGCCTTGTAGTTGCCTGTAACGCCACCCGACACCAGCCAGCGCCGTCCGTCGAAATTGCCCGCAGCGGTCCCGGCAACGCCGTTGTAGTTGATGCCGGAATACGCGGCAGCGGCGTCGAAGCGCAATCCCGGCGCAAAACGCCATCCGAGATAGCCGCCCGCGGTCCAGCCGTCACCCTTCAGATGCCCATTGAGAACGTCCGAAGTGTAATTGAAGTTCTCGTAGCCGCCGACGACCCCCAGCAGGAAACTGGGCCCGAGCCGTCGCGTCAGACCGATCAGCGCGTTGACCTGATCGCCATACAGCATCGAGGGCGCGGCTGAAGACGAATTCCAGCGATCGATTCCGGAGCCACGGACGTCTGCCCATAGCAGCCAGTCCTTGCTCTCGGTGTAGCGCGCTGGCGCCTTGGCCGGCATCGTATTGCGATTGATCGAGGCGAGCGCATCATCCACCCGCGATTTGGAATTTGCGGCATAGCCGCGCGATGCACCAGCTTCAGTTGCCGATGCGCTTTGCTGATCCGGGTCGGCGGAGAAATTGAACCGCATGCTGCCGGCGCTGGGCGAGAACATCTGTCCGCCGCCATCAAAGCCTTCCGTGATCGCATTGTCGATCGCGGTTGAGATCGCGGCGCCAGAATTCTGCGCTACAACCTTCGTGGCGAAGATCTGCAACGCGCGCAGTTGCTGGCTGTCCTGGTTGTTGCTCACCGTTTGAGTCAAAGCGGTACTGCTGCTTCCCAGATTGCCAGCATAAGCGGCCGTTATCGGATGACTTCCGAGTGCGAGTGCCGATGTCGTCAAAGTCGCGACGCCGCCTGCCAGCGCCACCGTGCCAAGTGCGACGCCGCCGTCGCTGAATGTCACCGCGCCAGTCGGCGTGCCGCCGCTGCTTGTTACGGTCGCAGTGAATGTCACTGAGACGCCGGGGCGGCTCGGATTCTGCGAAGAACTCAGCGCCGTGGCCGTGGTCGGAACAGCATAGGTGAAGAGGCCGGCTCCGGTCCCGGAACCGCCGGGGGTTGTGACAACTACATCGACACTTCCCGCCGCATGCGCCGCAGTTGTCGCGGTGATCGTGGTTGCATTGACCACGGTAAATGCCATGACCGTCACGCCGCCGATCGTCACCGCGCTTGCCCCGGTAAGGTTCGTGCCTGTGATGGTGACGCTGGTCCCGCCCGAGGTCGAACCGGTGTTAGGACTGATCGCAGTTACTGTCGGCGCTCCGACCGGCGCGATATACGTGAAGAGTCCTGCGCCTGTACCGGTACCGACGCCGTTGGTTACCGCAACGCTGGTTGCGCCTGCAGCGTGAGCGGGCGTTACCGCGGTGATGGTATTGTTGTCGACGACCGTAAAGCTGGTGGCGGCAGTGCCGCCGAACGAAACGCCGGTCGTCGGATTACCCAGAACAAAGAAGTTGGTGCCCGTGATCGTGACGGCCGTGCCGCCTGCGATAGGACCGCTGTTCGGGGTAGCCTGCGTGACAACCGGACTGCCGGCCGGCGCACAGGTGGCCGTCACGGCAAATGTATCGGATGACGATGAAAAGAAATTTGAGAAGTACCCCACCTTCTCAGTAACCGTCGTACCGGGGTCATCAATGCCGACAATATAAGTTGTTGAGAACGTCGATCCGAGCGAGCTCCCCTCGGATGCGTAAGTCAGCTGCGAGTTCACAAAGAAGCTTGAACCGCTCTCTTCACCCGTCCTCGTTTGGGTAAAAGTGATCCTGTCGCCTGAGATGAAGCCAGTAACCGTGTTGTAAGTACCGCCGTTGTGGGTTGCGCGCGATATTGAGGGCACCATTATTCGTAGCCGTGCATCCGCTGGAAGCCGCCGCCATCGCGGGACTGGCTTGCATCGTTGCGACGGCTAGCGTTGCAGCGACGCCGTACGCCAGAACAGCGCGATAAGACCTGCTTCGGTCCAAGGACCTGAAAAATTGTCCGAACATGAACTCACGCCTACAAAATAAAATTAAAAATACTTGCCGCGACAACTTAGCGCGGCATGATCAAGTCATGTTTTTTGTCAAGCGCAACCTAAAGCCTGAAATTCCGGGCAAAAGCACCCCGTCGGAGCCGTTTTTCTCGCTCGCTGTTACAATTTAGCAACACGACCAGTATCGCAGTGGGCACGCGCTGCAATTTTTCCGACCAGCTTTTTCGAAAGCGACCGTCATTTTTGCACTTGCCGTCTGCGCCTTAGCGCCAAGCGGCTTACGCCTTCAATTAACCTCCCGTTAACGCGATTCTTTAGCTCTTTAAGGCAGCTCTTAATGATTTAGCGCCAGAGATAGGTGGGTACGAGCGCGCGCGGTTGCGTGCAGGATTTGTGTTGCTTGATGAGTAAGCCCGCCGATACGCCCGAAGTCGCGCAGCTTCCGGCTGAAACGCCAGTCGCGGCGCCGGCACGCAGCCGCCGCGCGGCGGCGCAGCGGGTGCGCGAGGCGCGCGACCGGTTAACGTCCACCAGCGGAACGCGCCCGGCGTTCGACCGCGAACTGCTTCGCCAGTATGCCGAGACGCGCATCGCAGCATCCTCGGTGGTGATGCTGCTGGTGGTGGCGACCGGCCTCCTGTTCGGCTTCTGGATGGAGCCCATTTCCGCAGCAGCCTGGACCTGCGGGATGCTTTGCATTCACGCGGCCATTCTCCGCAACTGCAGCAGGTTCTTGAACGAACCGCCCTCGCCGGCCGGACCTCGCAAATGGCGGACGCGATTTGTACTTCTCGACCTGCTCTACGGTCTGTGCTGGACGACCATACTGATTCATCCCGCGGGGCTCGACGTCATCTCGAACACGCTGATGATGTTCCTGATGCTGCTCGTGATCGCGGTATCGAGCATGCTAGCGGCAAGCTTGCCGATCGCGGCGCTGGCGGCCACCGCTCCGGTTACATCGGCGATCGCACTCAATTTTGTACTGAGCGGCACGTTCGACAACTATGTGCTGGCATTGCTGGCGATTGCAGCGGAAGTCTATTTCTCGCTGCTTGCCCGGCACCTGCATTCGACGTCACTTGCGACCTTCGAGGCGCGCGCCGAAAAGGATGCGCTGATCGGCGAGCTGGAACAGGCGAAGGCGATTTCGGACGAGGCGCGGCATCGCGCTGAATCCGCCAACGTGGCGAAGTCGCGCTTCCTCGCCCAGATGAGTCATGAGCTTCGCACGCCGCTCAACGCGATCCTCGGCTTTTCCGAAGTGATGAAAAGCGAGATTTTCGGCGGGCATGCCGTTCCGGTTTACAAGGATTACTCCGCCGATATTCATAATTCCGGCGTGCATCTGTTGAATCTGATCAACGAAATTCTCGATCTGTCGCGGATCGAGGCGGGCCGCTACGAACTTCATGAAGAAGCCGTCTCGCTGGTGCATGTCGTCGCCGACTGCCACCATTTGTTGAAACTGCGCGCGTCCAGTCGCGGCATCACCATCCATGAAGTCTTTGAGCAGGACATGCCGCGGATTTGGGCCGATGAACGTGCGACACGGCAAATCGTCCTCAATCTGCTTTCGAACTCGATCAAGTTCACGCCGCAAGGTGGAGAAATCTGGCTGAAGGCTGGATGGACTGCTTCTGCCGGGCAATATCTTAGCGTCAAGGATACAGGTTCTGGCATCGCCGAAGATGAAATTCCGATCGTGCTGGCGTCGTTCGGTCAGGGATCGAACTCGATCAAATCGGCTGAGCAAGGCGCGGGCCTGGGACTGCCCATCGCAAAAAGCCTCATCGACATGCACGGCGGAACGTTCACGCTGAGGTCGAAGCTGCGCGTCGGCACCGAGGTGATCATCACGTTTCCGCCGGAGCGGGTAATGTCGGCGCTGGCGCCGATGGCCGAGGAAGCGCCGCCGCTGCAGCCCCAGCCCTTCGACACCTCACATGACAAGCGCCGCGCGAGGAACAAACCGATCATGAGCGCAGGAACAGGTTTGTAGCCGGGGCCGCTTGCGCGAGCGGTCGAAGACGCATCAATATCCATGAATGAGCAAAGAGACGCCGTGCATCGCAGTCTGCATGATCGACCCACGAACCAACCTCTGCTTTGGCTGCGGACGCACCCTGCCGGAGATCGCCCGCTGGCATCGCATCGAAAGCGTGGAACGGCTCACGATTATGTCATCGTTGCCGGCACGCATGGCCGACGCGGGTTTGATTTCGCCGACACTCAAACCTGGTCAGCTTCCGGGCTCGTAGGAGGCCGGCCATGAGCCGCGTGTTGCTTGTGCTTGTCGTGCTGGTAGCGACAGCTGGGGCTGTGGTGGCCTATGGCGATCCGAAGCACATCACGCAGATCAGCCATACTGTCTCACGGATGCTCCACACGCGCGCCGCACCACCGACGCGCGCGGTACAGATCGCGCGCAGTGAAGGTGGCGAATTCGCGCTCAACGCAAAAATCAACGGTGTGAATGCGCCAATGGTGATCGATACTGGCGCGACATCGGTGGTATTGACCTATGAGACGGCGAAGGCGCTGGGACTGCCGCTTGAACTTCTGGAATATGATGTCGATGTCGAAACTGCGGCCGGACATACACGGGCAGCACGGCTAACCCTGGATCGGCTTGCAATCGGCAAGCTCGTTGAGCGATCCGTTCCCGCGCTGGTAGTGCCGCACGGACAAATGAAGAGCAATTTGCTCGGCATGAGTTTTCTCGATCGGCTGGAGAGCTGGGAAGTCCGCGCCGACCGGCTGATGCTGCGCGGCTATCCCTGAGTTCGTTTATCAAGCCGCCAGCGAGGCCGGTGTGCGGTCATCGACCAGCGCCACCGCCTCACGCAGAACACTGATCCCGGCGCCTGCCTTGACGCCATTTTCGGCAAGATGGCGGCGGAAGGCCCGCGCACCGGGCATGCCATGAAACGCGCCGACGAAATGACGCGTCATCGAATGCAGACGCGTGCCGTGAGCGAGCTGCTCCTCGATGTATGGCATCATCGCTTCGAAAACTTCCTTCATGGTCGCATGCGGCGCCGGCTCTCCGAACAACTCGGGATCGGCATTGAGCAGTCGCCAGGGCTCCTGATAGGCGGCGCGGCCCAGCATTACGCCGTCAACGTGGGCGAGATGCTGCTTCGCCTCGGTCAAACCAGCGATGCCGCCGTTGATAATGATGGGCATATCCAGCAGCGCGGCCTTCAATCGGTACACCCTGTCGTAATCGAGGGGCGGAATATCGCGGTTTTCCTTTGGCGACAGTCCGTTGAGCCAAGCCTTGCGCGCGTGAACGATCAACGCATCTGCACCGGCGGCGACAACGCCTCGCGCCAGCGTATCCAACGCCACTTCGGGATCCTGATCGTCGATGCCGATGCGGCATTTGACCGTGACGGGAATGCGCACCGCCCGCTTCATGGCATGGATGCCCTCGGCGACCAGTTCCGGCACCGCCATCAAGCATGCGCCGAAACGTCCGTCCTTCACGCGATCCGACGGGCAACCGACGTTGAGATTGATTTCATCGTAGCCGAAGTCCTCACCGATCTTCGCTGCCGTTGCGAGGGCTTGCGGCTCCGATCCGCCAAGCTGCAGCGCAACGGGATGCTCGCTTGCATCGAACCCGAGCAAGCGCTCACGATTGCCATGGATGATGGCCCCGGTCGTCAGCATCTCCGTGTAGAGCCGCGCGCGCCGCGACATCAGACGGTGGAAGACGCGGCAGTGCCGATCCGTCCAGTCCATCATCGGAGCCACGGAAAAGCGGTAGTCGATCGGATTCAATGCGTACCTGCGTGAAAGGCGGGCTAATAACTGTTTCGTGACCTTTTACGACAGGTCACCTCACAAGTCAGCCAACAATTGCCCAAGCTATCCCGGTACAAATCCAAAGGTACGCTCGAAACGCTTAGCGTAGGCCGGCCAGACCTCGGGATTGACCATGCGCGGCGGCCGCTTGCCGTCGAGCGCATCGAGCATCTGCTCGGCCGCGATCTTGCCCATGTTCGCTCTCGCCTCCTTGGTCACGCCGGCGGTGTGCGGACTGGCCAGCACGTTGTCGAATTGCAGTAGCGGATGTTCCGGCGGCGGCGGCTCCTTTGACCAGACATCGAGGCCCGCGCCCGCGATTTTCTTGTTGCGCAGCGCCTCCAGCAGCGCATCCTCATCGTGAATGAAGCCCCGCGCGGTCGTGATGAAAAACGCGTGCGGCTGCATCAGCGCGAATTCCCGCGCCGCGATCATGCCGCGGTTGTCTTTGGTCAGCGGGCAATTGATCGAAACGTAATCGGAGCGGCGCAGCAGTTCTTCCAGCTCGACCTTCTCTGCTCCCCGCGCGTTAACTTCCTCTGCCGCGACATAGGGATCGTAAGCCAGAACTTTCATGCCGAACAGCCCGTTGCAAAGCTGAGCGACACGGCGGCCAACATTGCCGATGCCGATGATGCCGATGGTCTTGCCCTGGATTTCATTGCCGATCAGATCGTTGCGATTGACGTTCGGGCTGCGGCGCAGCGTCCGATCGGCCTCAAGGATGCGCTTCGACAGAGTGAGCATCATTCCCAGCGCGTGTTCCGCCACCGAATTGGCGTTGCCGCCGGACTGGTTGACAACCGCCACGCCCGCCTCGGTGCAGGCATCGACGTCGACGGTGTCGTAACCCGCGCCATTGCTGGAGACGATCAGCAGGTTAGGTGTGCGCAAGAGAAACTCTCGGTCGACCATGAAGGTTGCAATTTCATCGCGAGCGGCCCCGATCTGATAGCCGTGCGCCGCGGCCAGGATCGGCGTCACGAGATCATCAGGGCTCTCGTTCTCGAGGCGATCAAGCCGCACATCCGGCCGCGCCTGCAAAATCTCGGCATAGACAGGATGCGCCAGATATTTGACGTAGAACACGCGTTTGTTGTTGACGGACATGACAGACCTTCAGTTTGGAAAATCGTAAAGCGTTGCGTTCGCGTTATCGCGGCTTGAGCGGTGCTTCGGCTCGCGCGGCGGCGCGCATGCCGGTATCATCGGCGCATCGGTCACGTTATTCGGCCTTCATACCCGCGGCCTTGATGATCGGACCCCATTTCTCGTAATCGGCATGAATCACGGCGTCGAACTCCTTCGGTGAACTGCCGATTGGCGACGCGCCGAGTTTGCCGAGCCGCTCCTTGACGGCATCGGAATTCAGGGCGGCGACGAAATCATGCGAGAGCTTCGCAACCAATTCATCGGGCATTCCAGCGGGTCCTAGCAATCCCCACCACACACCGGTGTCGTAGCCCGGTACAGTCTCCGCCATGCTGGGTACATTGGGCAAGAACGGAACGCGCTTGCCCGTGGTGACGGCAAGCGCGCGGACCGTGCCTGCTTCGAGCTGCCCGACCGATTCCGGTCCGTTGTTGAACGACATCGGAATCTGGCCGCCCAGCAGATCGTTGATCGCAGGTGCGCCTCCCTTGTACGGGATCGCATTGATATCAATCTTGGCGAGGTTTTTCAGGAGCTCGCCTGCCATATGCGTCGACGTTCCCGTACCAGCATGGGCGAACGACAGAGTTCCCGGCTTGGCTTTTGCGGCCGCGATCATGTCGGCAAGCGTCATGAACGGAGAGTCGGCGCGCACCAGCAGGATGTTCGGCGAGGAAGCCAGCAGTGAGATCGGCGTGAAATCCTTGAAGGTGTCGTAAGGTATTTTTGGATACAGAAACGCATTGGTGGCGTGTCCGCTGGCGACGACGATCAGCGTGTAGCCATCGGGCGCGGAAGTCGCGAGAGCCTGCGACGCTATAAGCCCGCCCGCCCCGGGACGGTTTTCGACCACGACGGTTTGATCCCATTGCTTGGACACCACGTCGCCCAGCGTGCGGGCGAGAATATCCACCGCACCACCGGCCGAGTACGGCACGAAAATATGCACTGCCTTGGAAGGATAGGGCGACTGAGCCAACGCCGGGCTGCACGTCGAGGACAATGCCGCCATCGCGGCAATCATTCGGCACCACTTGTTCATTGCCATCCCCACGATTTTTCCGTTGCTACTTCTATCGCCTGTCAACGCAGTCAGCAGCATCCAAAATGCAGATCAAGCTGACCATCGCGGCATGTTGACAATCGCCGTGATCGCGTCAAGTTTCGGCGCATCGACTGCCGCAACCTAATCGTGACAGAAACCAGGAGAGAATTTGAATGGCAGCCGCCGAGGGACATGCGCCCCCGCAGTCTCCGCAAACCTGGCACGGAATTGTGCTGCAGACCCTCAAGCGCAACGATATCCGGTTGGTGCCATACGTTCCCGATCGCGTGCTGACGACGCTGATCAAGAACATCCATGCCGATCCATTCTTCACTACGTTTCCTGCGGCGCGCGAAGAAGAAGCAGTTGGAATTGTCGCCGGTGCGTGGATGGGCGGGATGCGCGGCGCCGTACTGATGCAGACCAGCGGATTCGCGACGCTGGCGAATGCGCTGGCGTCGCTGGCGATCCCCTATCAAATTCCGCTTGTTATGTTCGTGTCGGAACGCGGCACGCTCGGTGAATTCAACTACGGGCAATCATTGGTGGGCCGCACCATGCGGCCGGTGCTGGATTCGCTGGCGATGGAACACCACACCGCAACGCGTCTCGATGAGTTCGAGTTCATCTGTGATCGCTCGATCAAGCAGGCGATCGCAACACAGGCGCCGGTAGCGATGATCCTCTCGCCGTTGTTGACCGGCGGCAAGGTGTTCGAGAAATGAGCGGTCACATGAGCGGCAATACTGCGGCGCGAGCGCGCAATACCAAGGTAATGAACCGCTTCGATCTCACCAAGCGACTGGTGGCAAAACTCAAGCACGAGGAAGCCGTCGTTGGCGGCATCGGCAACACGAATTTCGATCTGTGGGCTGCCGGCCACCGCCCGCAGAATTTTTACATGCTCGGCAGCATGGGTCTTGCGTTCCCGATCGCGCTCGGCGTCGCACTGGCGCAACCGGGGCGCCGTATTTTTGCGCTGGAGGGCGATGGCTCGCTGCTGATGCAGCTCGGTTGCCTGGCCACCATCGCCTCGCTCAAGCCGAAGAACCTCAGCCTGATCCTGATGGATAACGGCATGTATCAGATCACCGGAGCGCAGCCTACGCCCGCCGCGGCAACGTCGGACATCGTCGCCGTCGCGCAAGGCTGCGGCTTGGCGAACAGCGCCTGGGCGGCCGACGAAGAAGATTTCGAGCGGCTCGTCGACGAGTCATTATCGGCGACCGTCCCAACGCTGATCGCGGTAAGGATCGACGACAAGCCGGGCGTCGGCGCCACCGATCGCGATCCCGTGCAGATCCGCGAGCGATTTATGCGCGGCCTCGGGGTGCGGCAGGAAGTGAAGACGCCATCCTGAGAAGGAGTATCCTGAGCAGGAATCGTGTTATCGGAAATGATGACACTTATCTTGCGTATCATCGCCTGGCTTTTGACCGCTGCTGTTATCTTCGCGACCTTGGGCCCACCAAGTCTAAGACCCCATTCCAGTCTCGGCCAGGACGGCGAACACGCACTGGCGTTCGTGCTGGTCGGATTGGCTTTTGGTCTCGCTTATACCCAACATCGACTTTTTACCGCGGGTATTGCCGTCGTTTTAATCGGTGTGCTGGAGTTGTTGCAATTGTGGATGCCGGGACGGCACGCGCGGCTGGAAGATTTTATCGTCGATGCGCTGGCTGCCTGCATGGGTATCGTCGCGGCGGCCATGCTGGATTGGACGACGCAACGGATGCGCCGATCATCCTAAAATCGTCTTTCCGGGCGCGCGAGCGCGAGCCCGGAAAGCTTATCGCTCATAGCAGCCCGGCACCGCGGGCCCATTTGTATTTGGCGCCGAGCACCGCGACGGGAATCTCCGTCGAATAGGCATAAGCCACGATGCCGTTCTGATAGAGATAATCCGAGGCCTCCTCGACTTCGATATCGCCCGCCAGCGACGCCACGATCGGCTTCTCGATGCCTTTGGCTTTCATCGCATTCTTCAGTTCGACCATGTTTTTCGCGAAGACCATCGGCGGCGTGACGATGGTGTGCCAGTAGCCAAGGATCAGCGAATGAATGCGCGGGTCTTCCAGCCCGAGCTTCACGGTATTGACATAAGTGATCGGCGGCTCTCCGCCGGTGATGTCGACCGGGTTGCCGGCGGCGCCGAATGGCGGGATGAATTTGCGGAACGCCGCGTCGAGATCGGGCGGTATCGTCATCAGCGACAACTTGTTGTCGACGCAGGCGTCCGACAACAGCACGCCGGAGCCCCCGGCCCCGGTGATGATGACGACGTTCTCACCCTTTGGCGTAGGCAATATCGGAATGCCCCGTGCGAATTCCAGCATGTCGCGTAGCGAGCGCGCGCGTATCACGCCGGACTGGTTGAGCACGTCCTCGTAGATCTTGTCGTTGCCTGCCAGCGCTCCGGTATGAGAACTTGCGGCCTTGGCGCCGGCCGACGTGCGGCCGGCCTTCAACACCACGATCGGTTTCTTCTTCGAAACGCGCTTGGCGACCTCGGCGAATGCGCGACCGTCTTTCAGGTCTTCGCAATGCTGCGCGATGATGTGGGTGTTGTCGTCCTGCTCAAAGAACGTCAGCAGATCGTCCTCGTCGATATCGGACTTGTTGCCGAGGCCGACGATCGCGGAGACGCCCATTTTGGCTGAGCGCGAGAAGCCGATGATCGCCATCCCGATGCCACCGGATTGCGACGACAACGCCGCAGACCCCTTGACGTCGTAAGCCGTGCAGAATGTCGCGCACAGGTTCGCGGGCGTATAGTAGAAGCCGTAGATATTGGGTCCCATCAGGCGAATGCCGTATTTCTGGCCGATCGCCTGAATTTCCTCCTGCCCCTTCATGTTGCCGGTTTCAGCGTAGCCCGAGGGAATGAGGATCGCGCCGACAACTTTTTTCTCGCCGCATTCGACCAACGCCGCGGCGACAAAGTTTGCGGGGATGGCGAATACCGCGATGTCGATCTCGCCGGGCACATCCTTGACGCGACTTGTAGACCTTCTTGCCCATGATTTCGTCGGCCTTGGGATGGATCGGATAGATCTCGCCCTTGTAGCCGCCGTTGATCAGGTTCTTCATCACCGAGTTGCCGATCTTGCCACTTTCGGCGGACGCGCCGATTACCGCCACTGCCTTCGGCTTCATGATACGGTTCATCTGGCGCACGACGTCATCGTGGTTGGGACGCGGCCGCGGCGGCGGCGGCGCGAAATCAACGACGATGCGCACGTCGGCCGCGATGGCATTGGCCTTGGTGGCAAACACCGGATTCAAATCCATCTCGGAGATTTCGGGAAAGTCGCTGATCAGTTGCGAGACGTTGACGATGATATCCGCGATCGCATCGCGGTTGGCGGGATCGCTGCCGCGTACGCCCTTGAGCATCTCATGGGCCTGAATGCCGTCCAGCATGGAAAGCGCATCCTGCTTGGTGGCAGGCGCGAGCCGGAACGTAATGTCTTTGAGCACCTCGACCAGTACGCCACCGAGGCCGAAGGCAACCAGTTTGCCAAACGATCCATCGGTCACAGCACCGATGATCACTTCCTGGCCGCCCAGCAGCATCTGCTGCACCTGAATGCCGTCGATCTTGGCGTCCGCTTTATATTTTTTCGCGTTCGACAGAATGGTCGCGTAATTTTTTTCGACGTCTTCGGCAGTCTTGACGCCGACCATCACGCCGCCGGCTTCGGTCTTGTGCAAGATATCCGGCGACACGATCTTCATCACCACCGGGAAACCCATGCCGGTCGCAAGCTTCACGGCTTCACCCGCGGACTTCGCTACGCCCTCTTTCGGAACCGGGATGCCATAGGCGTCGCAGACCAACTTGCCTTCGGGCGCGGTGAGGCTGGTACGCTTGTCCGCCTTGACGGAATCGAGAATTTTGCGAACCGCATCTTTGGAATGAGACATTGGTTTCCTCCTTGGCAGCCATATTGCGACAGCATGCGAGACCCGGCGGGTCAGGTGTCAACGATCCGATCGCGCAGGTCTCGGCCTATTACGATCCACTCTTATGGCATTTGGTATGCCACAAACAAGCCTTTTTCTGATTCTGCGATGGGCTCACAAAAGCGGCAGATTGTTGACTACTGGCATTTGGCATGCCAAAAACAAGCAGATTCCGATGATCCTCGTGGAAAATTAGGGTTGTCGCGCCACACGCAAAAAGGGCGTCGCCAAATATGGGTGAGGCAGAGATTGCAATCGTTCGAATTGCGCCGGAGACCAGCTTCAAGAACAAGGCCTATGAAGCCTTGAAGGAAGCCATTCTCAAGATGGATATTTACGCCACGCCTGAGCAGGTGATGCTTGACGAGCGGGCATTGTCGGAACGCCTTGGCGTGAGCCGAACGCCTATTCGCGAAGCGATCGCGATGCTGGAGCAAGATGGTTTCGTCAAGACCGTGCCGCGCCGCGGCATCGTCGTCGTGAAGCGGACCAAAACCGAAATCGTCGACATGATCCGCGCCTGGGCCGCGCTGGAAAGCATGGCGGCGCGGCTGATTACGACCACCGCGCGCAAGAAGGACATCTCGGCGCTGCGCGACTTTTTCAAGAATTTCAGCGAGGATCGCCTGCCGCAGGATCACATCGAAGAATATTCGAAAGCCAACATCGCCTTTCATCAGGCGCTGATATCGCTGAGCGAGTCGCCGGTGCTGGTCGACATGACCAATGACATTCTTCTGCATGTGCGCGGCTACCGGCAATTGACGATCGGGCGAACCGATCGTACGGCCGTGTCGCTGCCCGAGCATATGGCCATTATCGAGGCGCTCGAGGAGCGCAACACCGAGCTTGCCGAAAAGCGCGCGCGGGATCACACGCTTGGGCTCGCCGCCTATGTCGAGGCGCACGGCAAAGAACTTTTACCTGAGCGCAGACCAAAGACGACGAACTCGTCCATTCCAAGAGACGATCAGGGAGAAGGCGGAATGCCCGCAGCAGTACAGAGCATCGACGTAAATGCGGCTGAATCCGAGCGCGAACAGACGGACGGCTTTCACCTCATCATCGATGCGCTCAAGCTCAATGGCCTGAACACCATCTATGGCGTGCCGGGAATCCCGATCACGGACTTTGGCCGCATGGCGCAGGCCGAAGGCATCCGTGTCATCTCGTTCCGGCATGAGCAGAATGCCGGATATGCCGCCTCGATCGCCGGCTTCCTGACCAAGAAGCCGGGCGTGTGCCTCACCGTATCGGCGCCGGGCTTCCTCAACGGCCTGACCGCGCTCGCCCACGCGACCACGAACTGCTTTCCGATGATCCTGATCTCGGGTTCGTCCGAACGTGAGATCGTCGACCTGCAGCAAGGCGACTACGAGGAGATGGATCAACTCGCGATCGCCAAGCCGCTCTGCAAGGCGGCGTTCCGCGTGCTGCACGCAGCCGACATCGGCATCGGCTTGGCGCGCGCGATCCGCGCGTCCGTCTCGGGGCGTCCGGGCGGCGTCTATCTCGATCTGCCGGCAAAATTGTTCGGGCAATTGATGGACGCCGAAGCGGGAAAAAAATCGCTGGTGAAGGTGGTCGATGCAGCACCCGCGCACATCCCAGCTCCGGATGCGGTCAAGCGCGCGCTCGATGTGCTGAAGAGCGCTAAGCGTCCGCTGATTATCCTCGGCAAGGGCGCTGCCTACGCGCAGGCTGACGACGCCATCCGCAAGCTCGTCGAGAAGAGCGGCGTCCCGTTTCTGCCGATGAGCATGGCCAAGGGACTACTGCCGGACACGCATCCGCAATGCGCGGGCGCCGCGCGCTCCACCGTCCTCAAGGACGCGGACGTCGTCATGCTGATCGGCGCGCGCCTCAACTGGCTATTGTCGCACGGCAAGGGAAAGGCATGGGGCGAGGCGCCGAAGAAATTCATCCAGATCGATATCGAGCCGAAGGAGATGGACTCCAACGTCGAGATCGTGGCGCCGGTCGTTGGCGACATCGGCTCATGCGCATCGGCCCTGCTCAAGGCGATGGGTGACGAGGATCCCTTCCCGCTCAACAAGCTGGCGGAATGGCTCAAGACCGTGACGACGAAGCGGGACGACAACGTCGCCAAGATGGCGCCGCGGCTAATGAATAACAATTCGCCGATGGATTATCATGGCGCGCTCGGCGTGCTGCGCACGATCATCAAGGAGCGGCCGGACGCGATCCTGGTCAACGAAGGCGCCAACACGCTCGATCTCGCGCGCGGCATCGTCGACATGTACCAGCCGCGCAAGCGCATCGATGTCGGCACCTGGGGCATCATGGGCATCGGCATGGGCTATTGCATTGCCGCCGCGATCGAGACCGGCAAGCCGGTGCTCGCCATCGAAGGCGATAGCGCGTTCGGCTTCTCCGGCATGGAGGTCGAGACGATCTGCCGTTACAATCTGCCGGTCTGCATCGTCATCTTCAACAATGACGGCATCTATCGCGGCACCGATGCCAATTCCGCCGGTTCCGATCCGGCCCCGACGGTGTTCGTCAAAGGCGCGCGTTATGACAAGATGATGGAGGCCTTCGGCGGCGTCGGCGTCAACGCGACTTCGCCTGACGAGCTGAAGCGCGCGGTGAATGCCGCGATGGACTCCGGCAAGCCGACGCTGATCAACGCGGTGCTCGATCCCGGCGCCGGCAGCGAGAGCGGCCGTATCGGCAATCTCAATCCGCAGAGCAAACTGAAAAAGAAATGATCCGCGTTCGCGGGCACGATCACAACGGTTGAACGGAGCATCACGATGACAAAGGCGCTGAAGGGCGTTCGCATTCTCGATTTCACCCACGTTCAGTCGGGACCGACCTGCACGCAGTTGCTGGCATGGTTCGGCGCCGACGTGATCAAGGTCGAGCGCCCCGGCGTCGGCGATATCACGCGCGGTCAATTGCAGGACGTGCCGAACGTCGACAGCCTGTATTTCACGATGCTCAACCACAACAAGCGCTCGATCACGCTCGACACCAAAAACCCGAAGGGCAAGGAAGTCCTGACGGCGCTCATCAAGACTTGCGACGTGCTGGTGGAAAATTTCGGACCCGGCGTGCTCGATCGCATGGGTTTTCCGTGGGAGAAAATCCAGAGCATCAACCCCAAAATGATCGTGGCATCGATCAAGGGATTCGGTCCCGGCCCTTATGAGGATTGCAAGGTCTACGAGAATGTCGCGCAGTGCACCGGCGGTGCGGCCTCGACGACCGGCTTTCGCGACGGACTTCCGTTGGTGACCGGCGCGCAGATCGGCGACAGCGGCACCGGTCTGCATCTCGCACTCGGCATCGTCACCGCGCTTTACCAGCGCACTGTCAGCGGCAAGGGGCAAAAAGTCACCGCGGCGATGCAGGATGGCGTGCTTAATCTCGCGCGTGTGAAACTGCGCGACCAGCAGCGCCTCGCGCATGGCCCGCTGAAAGAATACAGCCAGTTCGGCGAAGGCATTCCGTTTGGCGACGCGGTACCGCGCGCCGGCAACGATTCCGGCGGTGGCCAGCCCGGCCGTATCCTGAAATGCAAGGGATGGGAGACCGATCCCAACGCCTACATTTATTTCATTACGCAAGCGCCGGTATGGGAGAAGATCTGCGACGTGATCGGCGAACCCGGCTGGAAGACCCATCCGGACTACGCCAAGCCCCCGGCCCGATTGTCGCGGCTGAACGAAATTTTCGCGCGCATCGAACAATGGACCATGACCAAAACCAAGTTCGAGGCCATGGACATCCTCAACAAGGACGACATCCCCTGCGGGCCAATTCTTTCGATGAAGGAGTTGATCGAGGATCAGTCGTTGCGCGCCACCGGCACCATCGTCGAAGTCGATCACCCCAAGCGCGGCAAATATTTTTCGGTTGGGAACCCGATCAAGCTGTCGGACTCGCCGTCTGAGGTGACCCGCTCGCCGCTGTTGGGCGAGCATACCGACGAAATCCTGCGGCAGGTGCTGGGCTTCACCGACCATCAGGTCGCCGAGATACGTGACTCCGGCACGCTCGACCCGCCGCGCAGGGTGGCGGCTGAATAGCAAAAGCCAACTGGATGCGTTCTACAGCGGCCCCGTTTTTCGGGGCCGCTTTTTTGTGCCTGCGAGGGTCGTTCAAGCCCGCACTGCGACATTTTGACCAAAAAAAGCATTGGTTAAATAAGTCCTTGCGCCCTGGCATATCACATACCAATATGCCGTCGACTAACGTTCAAATTAAAAAAACGAAAAATACGGGGAGAAAAACAATGGCAATCGCAGCTCAGCTCGACGCGCGGCCAGCCGCAATCAACGGGACGCGGTGGACGATACTTACCTGCGCGATCCTGTGCATGGTGATGATCGCCAATCTGCAATACGGATGGACGCTTTTCGTCAATCCCATTGCCACAAAGCACGGCTGGTCCATCGCGGCGATCCAGCTTGCCTTCAGTATCTTCATAGCTCTCGAAACCTGGCTTACGCCAATCGAGGGCTGGATTGTCGACCAGCTTGGCGTGCGTGGAGCGAAGCTCGTCGTGGCGTTCGGCGGAATCACGGTCGCAATTGGCTGGGTCATAAACGCGTACGCCGATACGTTGACGATGCTGTATATCGGTGCCGTCATTGGCGGGATCGGAGGCGGCGCGGTGTATGCCACCTGCGTCGGCCTTGCCGTTAAATGGTTTCCCGACCGGCGTGGTCTTGCAGTTGGTCTCACGGCCGCGGGCTACGGTGCCGGCGCTGCCCTGACTGTCATTCCGATCCAATACGTCATCAGCACCAGCGGCTATGAAGCAGCTTTTCTGTGGTTTGGATTATTTCAGGGCGGAATTGTCTTCATTCTGGCCTGGTTCTTACGAGCGCCGCAACCCGGTGAGATGATCAGCGCGCCTCCTGCCAAGGTCGCACAGTCATCGCGCAACTATGCGCCAAAAGAAGTTTTGTCCTCGCCCATATTTTGGATTCTCTACGTCATGTTTGTCATGGTATCTGCCAGCGGCTTGATGGCAACCGCGCAGATCGCGCCGATCGCCAAGGATTTCAACGTTGCAAATACCATCGTCTTCTTCGGCGCCACGACGCTTACGGCAGCTCTGATCATCGACAGCATTGCGAACGGCGCGGCGCGCCCGTTATTTGGCTGGGTTTCGGACCATATCGGTCGCGAATATACGATGGCTATTGCATTCGGCCTGGGCGCCGGCGCTTATTGGCTGCTGGGGACGCTGGGAACTGCCCCCTGGGCTTTCGTGCTTTTCGCGGCGCTGATCTTCCTCACCTGGGGTGAGATCTTCAGCCTGTTTCCTTCAACCTGTACCGACACTTTCGGACCCAAGTTCGCGACGGTGAATCTTGGCCTGCTTTATACTGCGAAAGGCACTTCCGCTTTCCTGGTACCAGTCGCCAACATGATCAAGGCATCGACTGGCAGTTGGCACATGGTGTTCTTGCTGACCGCAATCATGAACCTGATCGTCGTGGCAATAGCATTATTCGTCCTTAAACCGATGCGTGCGCGAATGATGGCTGCAGGTTGAGAAGAAAAAATTTCAACAAGCAGAGAGACGCACATTTGGCGCGTTGCTAGTTTTTTGCAGCCGACGGACGGCTCTGACACCGGGAGTGCAGATTCCACAAACATAAATCGAATTGACAATTGGCATAATGTATACCAATCTGCTTTACGAAAGCCGTCGTGAAGGAGGTTACGATGAAAGTCGGAGACGTCCTGCGTAAGAAGCCGTCGCGCCTTGCAACCGTGCGCATGAACGAGACCGTCGCCATCGCCGCGCAACTGATGCGGGTCGGAAATATCAGCGCGCTCGTGGTGAAGGATGTCGTGCGCACCGAGGGCAACACAGCTGCGGGCATGTTCACGGAACGCGATGTCGTTCGCGCCGTTGCGGAACACGGCGCCGCCGGCGTCAATCTAAAAGTTTCGCAGCTGATCTCGGTGCAGCAATTGATTTCATGCTGCTCGACGGACACGCTCGAGCACGTTCGTCATCTCATGAACAAGAACCACATCCGGCACGTTCCGGTCATCGACGATCATACGTTGATCGGCGTTATCAGCATTCGCGACATCAGCGCAGCCTTCGACGATGAGGCTACCGGCTCCGCTCAAACCGTTTCCGCCTGAACCCGCCAAATATTTCGGCCGCAAGATGATGATGCTTCCGCTGCGAAGCGTCGTTGCGCGACGGATCGACGGGATTGGTCGCCGTTTCGGCCCATGCTACGCATAGCCGGCTTGGCGTGCCCATTGCGGGCGCGTTTCGGGGGTGGGCTGATTTTGCTGTTGAGGTTCTCCGCGCTCGATCGCCGCGACCGTATTTTGGCTGTTGCCAGCGCCGTGCTTGTCGGAACGCTTGCGGCAAAGGCTCTGTTTCGTCGCGGCATTGATTTTCACGTCATGTACTTGAGCGGCGAACGCGCGATCAGCGGCGCGCCGATCTATATGCTTTCGGACGGCCGGATGCCGTTCAAATACCATCCGGTGTGGGCGGTGGTTTTTTCACCCGTTTCGCTGCTACCGGAAAAACTCGCCTATGTGCTGTTCAATATGGCGATGCTCGGCTGCTGGATGTGGGCCGCAAGCATCTGGGCGCGGTGGCTGGGTTATGACATTCGCAAGCCCGCTAACTTTCTCATTCTCTTGCTGCTGTCATTCAATGCGCTTTCGAGCGAAATAAATCTGGGCCAATCCAACGGCATCCTGTTCATCGGCGCGACCAAGGTGTTCGAATGGCTGAACGCCCGTCCACAAAAATGGTTCTCGGCGGGAGTCCTGGCGGCGGTGCTCTGCATGCTCAAGCTCAATTTCGGGCTGCTCGCGATTTTCTGCGCTGATCCGGAATTTTCGCAGCCTGCTCGGGATCGTCGCCGGCGCGGCCTTGGCGCACGTCATTACCGCTGCGTTCTTCGGCGACTGGCTGAACGTCGATCTTTATCGCGCCTGGCTCGATCTGTTGTTAAGTCAGTCGGCCGAACAATATGTCGATCCCGACGTGCAAGGGCTGCTGCGCTTTCTGTTGCTGGCCTCGCCCGACTACGGGCGAGGGCTTTGGCTGCTTTCGGTCGGACTGGCCATCGTCGGGGGGCTTGCGCTAGAGCGCTATCGGCGCGCTGATCAGGCGTTGATTGCGGGTTACTGGCTGGCCGCGGTTTATTTGTTGTCGCCGCTGGCATGGTGGAATCAGATCCTATTCACATTCCCGCTGGTGTTCGTATTGTTGAGACGTGACATCGGGCGCATCGGGCGTGGCGTTCTGTACGTTGCCCTCGCCGTCTACGCCCTCGCGGGCCCGGCTCTGTTGGGCCGGGATGGGATCGGGGCATTCAGAATGCATCAGGGTGTTTTCTGCGCGTCGGTCGCGATCCTCGCGGTGATGGTATTGAGTCTTTGGTCAAAGCAGTCGGCGTCGTTTTCCCGTGAGCCTACCGACGGTTTTTGATCGTCACGCTTATAGACAATTGCAGATCGCAACGGCATCCTGCATTCCGCAAAACAACAACGTGCATACAAGCGTCGCCAGGAAACGTCAGAGGGTCACCAATGATCAAGACGCGATTTACGGAACTGGTCGGGGTTGAGCATCCGATCGTGCAAGGCGGCATGCAATGGGTGGGTCGGGCGGAGCTCGTCGCCGCGGTCGCCAATGCCGGCGCGCTCGGCTTTATCACCGCGCTGACACAACCGACACCGGAAGACCTCACAAAAGAAATCGCGCGCTGCCGAGGCCTGACCGACAAGCCGTTCGGCGTCAATTTGACCATTCTTCCTTCGATCAAGCCGCCGCCTTACGCGGAATACCGTCAGGCCATCATCGAAAGCGGCATCAAGATCGTCGAGACCGCCGGCAACAAGCCGCAGGAACACGTCACCGAATTCAAGAAGCACGGCATCGTCGTCGTGCACAAATGCACCAGCGTTCGCCACGCGCTGTCGGCCGAGCGGATGGGCGTAGATGCCATCTCGATCGACGGCTTCGAATGCGCAGGTCATCCCGGTGAAGACGATACACCGGGACTCATTCTGATTCCGGTCGCCGCCGATAAAGTGAAAATACCGATGATTGCTTCGGGCGGCTTCGGCGATGGCCGCGGGCTGGTGGCGGCGCTGGCGCTGGGCGCCGAAGGCATCAACATGGGCACGCGCTTCATGTGCACCAAGGAAAGCCCGATCCATCAGTTGATCAAGGAAAAGATCGTCGCCAACGACGAACGCGAGACCGAACTGATCTTCCGCACCATGCGCAACACCTCACGCGTCGCGAAGAACGCTGTCAGCACGCAGGTCGTCGCGATGGAGAAGGAAGGCGCGACCTTCGAGCAGGTTCGCGAACTGGTGGCGGGTGCGCGCGGCAAAATGGTCTACGCGACCGGCGATGCTGACGAAGGCATCTGGTCTGCCGGGCAGGTGCAGGGACTGATTCACGATATTCCGACCTGCGCGGAACTGGTATCGCGCATCATGCGCGATGCAGAAGCCATCATTCAAAGCCGGCTTGAGGGCATGATGTCCGGCGGCCGGCGCCAGGCCGCAGAATAGCTTGGTATCAACAACAAGAAGAAGATCGTCCCATGAAAGCATTCGTCTATGGCGCCAACGGCGCTGGGATTACCGATGTGGCAAAGCCGTCTCCGAAGGGCACGCAAGTGCTGGTGCGCGTGCGCGCCAACGGCCTCAACCGCGCCGACCTTGGCATGACCAAGGGCCACGCGCATGGCAGCGCCGGCGGGGCCGGTACTGTGCTGGGCATGGAGTGGGCCGGCGAAGTCGCTGAACTGGGTCCCGACGCCAAAGGCGTCAAAACCGGAGACCGCGTGATGGGCTCGGGCGCCGCGGCGTTCGCGGAATACACGCTGGCGGATCATGGCCGTCTGTTTCACATCCCTTCGAACGCAAACATGAGTTTTGAGGACGCGGCCACCCTGCCCGTCGCGCTCGCCACTATGCACAACGCTGTCGTCACCAACGGCGCGTTGCAGAGCGGCCAGTCCGTTCTCATTCAGGGCGCGAGTTCCGGCGTCGGCCTGATGGCAATGCAGATCGCGAAGCTCAAGGGCGCAAAAACCGTGATCGGATCTTCGACCGATTCGGCGCGCCGCGAACGGCTGAAGGAATTCGGCGCCGACCTGGCGGTGGATTCCAGCGATCCGAAATGGGTCGATCAGGTATTGCAAGCGACCAATGGCGAAGGCGTCGATCTGATCGTGGATCAAGTGTCCGGCAAGGTCGCCAACCAGAATCTCGCGGCGACGAAAGTCAAAGGCCGCATCGTCAATGTCGGACGGCTCGGCGGTACCCACGGCGATTTCAATTTCGATCTTCATGCCGCGCGCCGCATCCAGTATATCGGCGTGACGTTCCGCACCCGGTCGATCGAGGAAATTCGCGACATCTTCAACGAAGTCCGCCGCGATATCTGGCCGGCCGTGGAATCGCGCGAGCTAAAATTGCCGATCGACAAGGTGTTCGCCTTTGACGATATCGGCAAAGCGTTCGAACACATGGAAGCCAACAAGCACCTCGGCAAGATCGTCGTTACGCATTAAACTACGCTGCGAATGAGTTGCGATTGCGAATATGCGACTTCTATGTTGCCACGCGCGCTGCTAAACCGCGCGCCATGCGAACCGCAGCCAACATCAAATCCCGCGCCGCCGCGATTTCAATCGCGGCCAGCGCTGGGATGGCCACGATCAAGTTTGTTGTCGGCGTGTCAATCGGCAGCCTCGCGCTGATTTCCGAAGCGCTGCACAGTTTGGTCGATCTGGTGGCGACCGTCATCACGTGGCTGGTGGTGCGGGTTTCGGATCGTCCCGCTGACAATGAACATCACTACGGCCACGGCAAGATCGAAAGCCTGTCGGCCCTCGGCGTCATCGCCATGCTGTATGTTCTGGCTGGCGGCATCCTTGTTCAGGCCTACGTGCACCTGCGTGAAGGCGCGGCGCCGCCGACGTTGTCCGCGGTACCTTTCGTCGTTCTGGTAGTCGACATCGCCGTGAATTTCTGGCGCGCCCGCGCCTTGCATCGCGCGGCGGATAACACCGGCAGTCAGGCGCTGGCTGCTGACGCGCTGCACTTTGCTTCGGATGTGTTGGGTTCCGTTGCTGTCATCATTGGGTTGGCGCTTTCTGGGTTAGGCTTTGCATGGGGGGACGCCGCCGCCGCGATCGGGGTCGCGGTTGTGATATCGCTCTTGGGATTGCGGCTCGCGCGTTCGACGGTGGAGACATTGCTCGATCGTGCGCCGGAAGGCGCCTCAGCGAAGGCCACCGCTGCGATCAAAGCCGTGCCCGGCGTGATCGACGTCGAGCGTTTGCGGGTCCGGATGGTCGGACCAACCCATTTTGTCGATGCGATCGTGCAAGTTCCGCGAACCTGGCCGATCGATCGTATCGATGAGATCAAACGCAAGGCGCAGGATGCGGTCACCAAAGTGCTTGACGATGCCGACCTGACATTCACGGCCGTACCGGTCGCGCGCAACAACGAGAGCATCCGCGAGCGCATCATGGTGATCGCGCGTAACTCGGGTCTGGCGATCCACCACGTCACCGTGCACGATCTCGGCGGCAAGCTGACGGTCAGCATTGATCTTGAAGTCGACGGCGATATGGCGCTTGTCGCGGCCCACGATATTGCCCACAACCTCGAGCATCGCATCCGCGACGAGTTCGGCGCCGATGTTGAAGTTGACACCCACATCGAGCCGTTGGAGCCCGAATTGCCGCTCGGCACGGACGCGCCGCCCGGTCGCGTGGAGGCAATCGAGGCGGCGCTGGCGCGCTTCGCTGCCGACGGCGCGATCCACGATATCCATAATGTCCGTGTGCGCGATACGAACGCGGGCGAAGTCGTGAACTTCCATTGTCGCGCTGCGCCGTCGATGAGCGTCATCGCGGTTCATGAGAGTGTCGATGCGATAGAGCGGGCCTTGCGCCGCGCGTTTCCGACCGTGAAGCGGGTGATCAGTCACGCTGAACCGCCGCATGCCGACTAAATGGCACGAAGCGATGCATGCGTTCTTGTTTCGGACTCACTTTCGCGCGTTTCACAATATCAAATCCGTGCCGGACAAGATTTATTTTGCATTAACGAATCGTTGACTCTCGACAGCCTGGCAAAAACGGATTCAACTCGCTGTGATTCGGACGGCTGAGGGCGTTGTTCCGAAATAGGTGCGGTAAGTATTTCCGAGGGGGCCAGCGGCATGGCGCACGCACACGCGGCGAGCGCGGGCGTTCAATCCGATTCGATCAAAGGATTGGCGCAATCGATCGCAAAACCGGCCTATCATAGGCTGTTGATAGCGGAGCCTGCGCTTCGTCGTGCCGTCCCCACCCTGATCATCGCCTTTCTCATCACGATCTGCTTCGGCGCCTTCGTGCAGGTCGTCGATCAAAGTCGTCTGAAGCGCGCGTCAATGAAACGCGATGTAGCGGCACTGGCCGATCTCCTTGCCGAGCGCCTCGACCGCATCGGAATTGTCCGACTTGATCGTCCGGCATCCGTCGAGCGCTTGCGGAACCTGCTGCCGGATTCGATTCCGTCATGGGGAGTCGCCCCGGGGCGTCATCTGATCGTCACCGGCGGCGACGGCCGTATCCTGGCCCGCGTTCCCATCGCACCGCTCAGCGATGCCGATGGCGACCGGATTCTCGACGCCATCAGCGCGGCGCAGCTGCTTCCTATGCCCGGTCAGCAGACCGCCGTTAGCGATATCATCCTTCCGAACGGAAACAGCGCATTGGCCATTCAGCGCGCGGTCAAGTCGCTTCCTGGTCAGATCATCGTCATCCAGGAAAAACTGGATTCGCTGTGGAGTTCCGACGCAACTTTGTCGGTGACGCTTTCAGCAACCACAGGCTTCGTGGTGCTGATCCTCGGCTTCGCGTTTCATTGGCAATCCACGCGCGCCCGCGAGGGCGACCTCATCAACGACGCCGTGCGCGGCCGGATCGACACGGCGCTCAATCGCGGACGATGCGGCCTGTGGGATTGGGACCTGTCGCGCGGCCGGATTTTCTGGTCGCAATCGATGTTCACGATGCTGGGGCTCGACAGCCGCAGCGACCTCTTGACCTTCGGCGAGGTCAACGCGCTGGTCAAATCCGACGACATCGACTTGTTCGAGATCGCCGATCAGTTGATATCCTCGAAAATCAACCACATCGACCAGACTTTCCGCATGCAGCACACCAGCGGGCACTGGATTTGGTTGCGCGTCCGTTGCGAGCTCAGCCGAGGCGCCGGGGATGGCGGCTTGCATCTGATCGGTATCGCCGTCGATATTACCGAGCAGAAAAGTCTCGCTGAGCGGACAGTGGAAGCCGATCTGCGGCTGCGCGACGCCATCGAGACCATCCCTGAAGCCTTCGTGCTTTGGGACGCGGAAGACCGGCTTGTGCTTTGCAACTCGCATTTTCAGCGACTGCACAAACTACCGGATTCCGCCGTCACTCCGGGCACGTCATATGAAACCATCATTGAAGTCGGAAGCATGCCGGAAGTCCGCAACCGGCTGCAGGAGGCCGGCCTGCCGGCGCCGGGAGCGCGAACCTTCGAGGCGCAGATCGACGACGGCAGCTGGCTGCATATCAGCGAGCGTCGCACCAAGGACGGCGGTTATGTCTCGGTCGGCACCGACATCACGCGGATCAAGGAGCACGAGCAAAAACTTGTCGACAATGATTTCCGCCTGCGCGCCACCGTGATCGATTTGAAACGCTCGCAGACCACGCTCGAGCAGCAGGCGCTCGAGCTTGCCGACCTCGCGCAGAAATACTCCGAAGAAAAAAACCGCGCCGAGGAAGCCAACCAGACAAAATCGAAATTCCTCGCCAATATGAGCCATGAGTTGCGCACGCCGCTCAATGCCATCATCGGATTCTCGGAGATCATGGGCAGCGGCATGTTCGGAAATCTTGGTTCGGAAAAATACCAGGAGTACTGCTCCGACATCCTGACCAGCGGGTACTATCTGCTGGATGTGATCAACGACATTCTGGATATGTCGAAGATCGAGGCCGGCCGCATGAAGCTCGACATGGAATCGCTGGACCTGTCGACCACGCTGGCGGAATCGCTACGCGTGGTATCGGGCCGTGCCGACGACAAGAACCTGATGTTGCATGCTGATATCGAGGGCTATATTCCGGTGGTGGCGGATCGCCGCGCGATCAAGCAGATATTGGTCAACCTGTTGTCCAATGCGGTTAAATTCACGCACGATGGCGGCAAGATCGTTGTTCGCAGCCGCATGCTGCACGATTCCATTGTGCTGATGATCGCTGACACCGGCATTGGAATCGCGCCGCAATCGTTGCTGCGGCTTGGCAGGCCATTCGAGCAGGTCGAGAGCCAACTGACTAAAACCTATCACGGCTCGGGCCTTGGGCTTGCAATCGCGCGGTCGCTTACCAATTTGCACGGCGGAACGATGAGGCTTCGTTCGCGACTGGGCACCGGCACCGTCGTCTGCGTGAGGCTGCCACGTGATGCGAGCAACCCTAAACCCAAGATTTTGGCCGCTGCCTGACTAGCCACTTCCGTCAACGATTTCCAAAAATATTTGGCGAACGTCGCCCTGTGTCTCCCGCACCCGCGCTTCCAGCGAGGAAAAGTCCGGTGCATCGCCGGCGCGCGCCATGACCCGCAATAAATCCTCGCCGGCGGTCTCAGGCTTGAAACCCTCGCTGACGCACAACCGCAGGATTTGCGTCAAGTCGTGGTAGAGACGCGCCGCGGGGCGCAGCACTTCGGCTGCGGATCGCGGCAGAATGCCCAACCGTGCGGCGTTATCCAGCACATGCTGCGTATTCACATCGAGGATATCAGGTCTTTCGGCAGCATGAACGAGCTGCAGATACTGCGCAATAAAGTCGATGTCGACAGATCCGCCCGCGGCATATTTGAGATCCCAGATGTCGTCCTCGCCCTTTTCAAGCCCGATAGCGCGGCGCATCTCGGCGACGTCGCTCGCGATCGCCGCTTGGTTGCGCGGCCGCGTTAGCACTTCGCGAATGATCTTTTCAATCCTTTCGCGGAATTCCGGAGATGCCGAGATTACGCGCGCACGGGTCAGCGCCATGTGCTCCCACGTCCAGGCTTCGCGGTCCTGGTAGTCGGCAAACGAATCGAGACGCGATGCCACCGGACCGGACCTACCGGACGGGCGCAGCCGCATGTCCACGTCGTACAGCACGCCATAATTGGTTCGCGTCGTGAATGCGCTGATCAGCCGCTGCGTGAATCGTGCGAAATATTGCGTCCCCTGAAGCGAGCGAGCGCCATCCGAATCGGGATAGTCGTGATCGAAGTCATAAAGCAGGATGAGATCGAGATCGGACGACGCCGTCATTTCGCGGCTGCCCAGCCTGCCCATCGCAAGCAGCGCGGTCTCCTGTCCCTTGATGCGGCCGTATTGCGCGGCGAACTGGTCGGAGACCAGACCATGCACGGTATGGACGATGCCTTCGGCAACATCGGCGAAAGCGCCACCGGCGTGCTGGGCGGATACCGTGCCGGAAAGGATGCGCGCGCCGATCAGAAACAGGCTCTCCTGTCCGAACAGCCTCAGACGATCGAGAAAATCTTCGTATGAATTGTTATCGACCAAGGTCGCCGCAAGGCGGGACGAGAGTTCAGTTCGGTCCGGCATTGCGCCGAAGAACCGGGGGTCGATCAATCCGTCCATGATCTGCGGTTGCCGTGCCAGCATGTCGCCAAGGCGGGGCGCGGCGCCGAGTACCAGCGCTACCAGTGCTACCAACTCGCGGTTCTGGCTCAGCAGCGAAATGAGCCGGCCACCGCGATGCAGTGCCTGCAGCAGGCGGTCGAACGCCACCACCGCGTTATCAGGTTCTTCCGCATGCGCCAGACCTTCGATCAGCGCCGGAATGAACTCGATGAGTGCATTCCGCGTCGCTTCCAACCTCAGCACACGATAGTCGCCGGCGATCCATTGCTGCAGCGTCGCCGCCACCGCGATCGGCTTTTTGAACCCCAGCGTGACAAGATATTCGATCAGGCGCGGATCGCCCGGTCCGCCGTTATAATTCACATCCGGCAGTTTCGCAGTGCCGGCCGGATCGCCTTCGAACAGCTTGCCGTAGTGAATCTGAACGCGGTTGAGATGGGAAAGCAGATCGGCGGCAAATGCGGCGCGGTCCTGGTAGCCGAAGAACCGCGCGAAATGTTCGACCGCCTCGATATCATCGGGCAGCGTATGGGTCTGTTCGTCGGCGACCATCTGCAGGCGGTGCTCGACCCGGCGAAGGAACAGATAGGCTGCGGTCAGTTCGTCGCGGGCTTCGATGGTGATCCATTTGCTCGAAGCCAGAACTTTCAGAGCTTCCAGCGTCGGGCGCACCCTCAACTCGCGATGCCGCCCGCCAGCGATCAATTGCTGGGTCTGTGCGAAGAACTCGATCTCGCGGATGCCGCCCCGCCCGATCTTGACGTTGTGACCTTCGACCGTGATCTCGGTCTGTCCGCGAAACGCCTGCATCTGCCGCTTCATGTCGTGCACGTCGGCGAGCGCTGCGAAGTCCAGATGCTTGCGCCAGACGAACGGCGCGATTTCGGCGATCAACGACTCGCCCGCTTCAACATCGCCTGCGCACGGCCGCGCCTTGATCATTGCGGCGCGCTCCCACGTGCGCCCTTCCCGCTCGTAATAATGCAGGGCTGCGGCGGTCGAGATCGCTACCGGCGTCGATGCCGGATCGGGTCGCAGCCTCAGATCGACGCGAAACACGTAACCATCCCCGTTGCGTTGCTGCAGCAGTCGCGACAACCCCTGCGCAATCCGCACAAAAAACGGCTGCG
The DNA here is from genome assembly GCA_963723625.1 of uncultured Alphaproteobacteria bacterium. Classification (GTDB taxonomy): domain Bacteria; phylum Pseudomonadota; class Alphaproteobacteria; order Rhizobiales; family Xanthobacteraceae; genus Bradyrhizobium. Next base: position 1,073,939 of record CAVRRK010000005.1, on the reverse strand, counting down.
GCTCGATACCATCAGCGAGCGTCGGTGCGGCGAGATCGAAAAAAACTATGAGGTCGATATCGCTGGAATAGTTCAGTTCGCCGGCGCCCATCTTGCCCATCGCCAACACGACCAGTCCGCTGCCGTCCTCTGGCCGATCGAGATTGGCAGGCTTAAGCCGGCCGCGCGCGGCCTCCTGGCGCAACAGAAAACGCAGCGCCGACTGAACTGAAGCGGTCGCGAGATCGGTGAGCTCTGCCGTCACCCGCATCACCGGCCAGACGCCGCCGATGTCGCACAACGCTGTCAGTAAGGCGGCCTCGGCCTTCGTGCGGCGAAGAAGTTGCATCGCGGCAGCTTCCTCGGCAGCAGTTGCAACCTCAGCGCAGGCGCGCGCGATCAGTTCGGTGAGATGCCGATCCGGGTCGCAGCGAAGCAGCCGTACCAGCCGCGCAGCATCGGCGCGCATGAGGTCGAAAAGATATGGCGAAGCTTCCGCTACTCCGAGGAGAATGATCCTAGCACGAGGATATTGCTCGGAGATATCGCCGATGGCTGCGCTGTGCTCCGGATTTATATCGGCGAGCCACTCAGCGAGACGGGCCTCGGCCTTGTCGCGCGCGGCGACATGCGGTCCGTCGACAAACCGGGCGGCTAGACAAAGCCGATCAGCGTCACCGTTAGAAGATGGGATCATGCCACCTTCAGTGGCACATCGTTTGTTTGAACCGCAAGGGTCTCATCCACACGTCCGGGGATCGCAAGTGTCGCACACAGCCCCGGATGCGCATCGCTCAGAGTCAGTGCGCCCCCATGCAGCGTTGCCACCGCGGACGCCAGGCTCAAACCCAACCCTGATCCGGGCCGGGTACGGCTGGCCTCCAGACGCACAAACCGTTCGATCGCGTGTTTGCGGTCAGCTTCCGGAATCCCTTGCCCGTGATCCCTGACGCTGAGCAGCACGCGGGAACCGTCGCGTCGTGCCTCGATCAGAATCTCTTTGCTGGCGGTATCGGCAACGATATCCGCGCCTAACGGCTGCAGCGTTGGCGCAGGCTGGCCGTATTTGATCGCGTTCTCCACGAGATTGGCCAGCGCCTGACCGATCAGTTCGCGATTGCCATGCAGAGGCGCCGGTTCGGATTTGATGCGCAGCGTCAGCCCGTTGTCTTCAGCGAGCGGCTCATAGAGTTCCTGGATGCCGCCGGCAACTTCCGCCGCGTCGAAGTCGTCCATGTTGTCCCGCGCCTGCCCGGACTCCGCCCGTGCGATCATCAAAAGCGCGTCGAATGTCCGGATCAAACCATCGGATTCCTCGATGGTGCGTTCCAGCGCCGAACGATATTCGGTCTCACTGCTGGAATTTGCCAGCGCCTGCTCGGCGCGGTTACGCAATCGCGTCAGCGGCGTCTTCAGGTCGTGGGCGATATTGTCGGAAACCTCCTTCAGACCCGTCATGAGCGTTTCGATACGCGCAAGCATGGCATTGAGATTTTCGGCCAGACGATCAAGCTCATCGCCACTGCGTCCAACCGGAAGCCGGCCCGTGAGGTCGCCTGCCATGATGCGTTGGGTAGTCCCGGTCATGGCGTCGATGCGTCGAAGCACGCGGCGCGCCACGAAAATGCCACCCCCCAAACCGAGCACCACGACGATCAGCAACGACCATTGCGCGGCTTTGGCGACGATGCCCAGAACCCGCCGACGTTCGTCGAGATCGCGCCCGATCAACAGACGGAAACCGCTGCTGAGTTCGGTGACTTTGACCAGCGCGCGATGATCGGCAGAATCCTGCTCGTCAAGCCGGCGGTAAACGGTCTCCGCCCAACCGGTGGTGGCCATCACGCCCGGGCCGAGCGAGCCGACATTGCCGGCGATGGCCTGGCCGGTTCTGGAGGTGAGCAGATAGAGATTGGCTCCCGGGCGCATGGAGCGGTTTTCGATTGTAAAAACCAGCCCCCGCAATCCGCGTCGCGCGAAGATGTCCGATATGACACTGGTGTCCGCGTTGACCGTGTTGGTTATCTGCTCGGTGATCAACCGCCGCGTATTCCAGGCGAAATAACCCAGCAAAAATGCGGCAAACATTGCGAACAAAAAAAGGTAAGCGAGCGTCAGCCGAAACGCTGTGGTACGGATCAGTTTGCCGAATGCCGTCACCGATCAAATCTCATAACCAATCTTGACGCCGGAACCTGCTCGCAGTGCCATCACTATGCATTTTTTCGGCGTTTCAGAAGTGACAAATCGTTCACGTCGCACGCTTTCCGGTTTATGGTCGTGCCGAGAAAATAGCGCAAAGGCACACGCATGAAAGTTTTCCGCGCTGCGGCGTTGGTCGGGCTACTGGCTGGCCCTGCCTATGCCCAGGCCCCGCAGCCCCACGTTCCCGGATATGGCGAGGCAGACCCGGACAAGACCCCAAGTCAGATCCAGCAGGCTAAGGACGCCGAGAAAGCCTACAAGAATTCATTGGGCAATGTTCCGAACCAGGGTCCTGTCGATCCCTGGGGAAATACGCGCAGTGTAGGCCCGCCCAAAGCCGCGAAGGCAGCCACTAAATCCGGCACGAAGGCCGTGCCGAGGCCGAAGATCAAGACCACAGATACGGCGAAGTAAGATTTCGAAGGGGCGCCGAAGTCATCTCGCTTCGTCCCGGATCATATAACCGGCGCCGCGAATTGTGTGCAGCAGCGGCCGCTCGAAACCCTTGTCGATCTTGGAGCGCAGCCGCGAAATATGCACGTCGATGACGTTGGTCTGCGGATCGAAATGGTAATCCCACACATTTTCCAAAAGCATGGTCCGCGTAACAACCTGGCCCGCATGCTTCATCAAATATTCCAGCAGCCGGAATTCGCGCGGCTGCAGCGTCAATTCATCCTTGCCGCGCGCCACGCGATGCGACAGCCGGTCCAGTTCGAGATCGCCGACGCGATAGGTGGTCTCCTCGGCGGGACCGCCGTGACGCCGCGACAGCACTTCAACGCGCGCGAGCAGTTCGGCAAATGAATAGGGTTTTGGGAGGTAGTCGTCGCCGCCCGCCCGCAGCCCCTTGATGCGATCATCGACCTGGCCGAGCGCCGACAATATCAACGCCGGCGTGCGATTTCCCTTTTCGCGCAGCGTGCCGATCACCGAGAGCCCATCGCGTTTTGGCAGCATTCGATCGATCACCAACACGTCGTAGTCGCCGGTGTCGGCGAGCGCCAATCCCTCCTCGCCATCGCTGGCCAGATCGGCAATGTGGCCGACCTCACGAAACGCCTTCACGAGATAGTCGGCGGATTCGCGATCGTCTTCGATGATCAACAGGCGCATCTGCTTATCGGTTGGGGTCAAGGGAATGATCTCTCTCAACATGGCGCGGGCCACGGCCGCATGCAAGCAGACGTAACGCTTGTGCAATCTACGAAAAAACGGGCGGTGAAGCTGGGGGACTCCACCGCCCATCTAACCTTCCGACGGAGGGGGGCTTATTCCACCGGAAGGCAATCTAGGGAGCGAGTTTTAAGACCCGCCCCCCGGAAAGAGCCGTCAGCGGGGGCGACAGATGCCGACGACACTCTCCATCTTGTCAAGCTCAGCCCTTTGCGAGCGGCACCGCGACGAAGCGTGAAGAACCGCCACTCTTGATCCGCATCAGCACGCTGTTCTTGTTATCGGTGCGCGCGGCATTGATTGCCTCGCGAACGTCGCCCGCATTGGTGACGCTCTTTCCCGCGACTTCGAGAATAACGTCACCTTCCTTGAAGCCGCGATCGGCTGCGGCACTCTTCGGATCGACCTCCGTCACCACGACGCCGTCCTTGCCGGCGCCGGCAACGCTATTGGCGGGCGCAAGCGTCAGGCCAAGCTTGGGAACGTCGGTGCCGCGCTTTCCGCCGCCCTTGTCGCCGTTGTCATTGTCGGCCTTCGCCTCGATTGAGTTCGGTAACTGGCCGAGCGTAAGGTTGACGACCTTGTCCTGGCCCTTGTGCAGCACGTTCAGCTTCACAGCGTTGCCGGGCGCAAGACCGCCGATGGTGCGAGCCAGTTCGCGCGCATCCTTGACAGGCTCGCCGTTGACCGCGGTGATGACGTCACCGGATTCGATGCCGGCCTTCGCTGCCGGACCGTTGGCCTGAGGTTCGGCAACCAGCGCGCCTTCGGCTTTCTTGAGACCGAGGCTGTCCGCAATGTCAGCCGTGACGGGCTGAATTTGCACGCCGATCCAGCCGCGGCTGACCGAGCCCTTGTCCTTGAGCTGCGCGATCACAGCCTTGACGGTCGACGCCGGAATCGAGAAGGCGATGCCGACGCTGCCGCCTGATGGCGAATAGATCGCAGTGTTGACACCCATCACCTCGCCCTCGGTATTGAAGGCCGGACCGCCGGAATTGCCTTTGTTCACGGGCGCGTCGATCTGGATGAAATCGTCATACGGACCGTTGCCGATGTCGCGGCCGCTCGCCGAGACGATGCCGGCCGTGACGGTGCCGCCGAGTCCAAAGGGATTGCCGACCGCGAGCACCCAGTCGCCGATGCGGGGCTTGCCTTCGGAAAGCTTCGCGAACGGGAAGTTCGATCCGCCTTCGACCTTGATAAGCGCGACGTCAGTGCGCGGATCGGCACCGATCACCTTCGCGGTGTAGGTCTTGCCCTCATCGGTGGTGACTTCAACTTTGTCCGCGCCATCGACGACGTGGTTGTTCGTCACGGCATAACCGTCAGCCGAAATGAAGAAGCCTGACCCTTGGCCAGTGACCGCGCCGCGGCCGCCACGCGGGCCACCGCGCATGCCCGGCGGTAAACCATCGGGACCGCCAAAGCGCTTGAAGAAGCGCTCCATCGGCGAGCCCGGCTGGAACGGTGAAGTCGTCGTTGTTGTCGCCGCTGTCGTTCTTCGCAACCTTCTCGGCGATATTGACCTTGACCGAGATCACCGAAGGCTTCACTCGCTCGACAATATCGGCGAACCCTGCGGGTTGCGCGACCTGACGTACCTGCTTGTCGACCTGCGCATGCGCGGCGGTGGTGAAGACATCTATCGGCCCGTGCGAAGGACCAAAGCCATAAACGGCAGCGCCGAGGCCGGCGACCACGGACGCCATCAGCGCGAACTTGCGCGCAGCGAACAGCGAGCGGCGCGCGGGCCGGTACGAAGGAAGTGACGAAAAATCGGTGGGACGGTCGGTCATGCGAAAATCTCCAGAACGTGAATCAATGGTGCGGGGCAAGCACCTGATACGTCTGAAGATGGGGGCTTTCGCGTTACGGCGCGCTGGCTGGGGAGTTAATTTCTTGTAATAAAGGCGTGAATGAATGCGACGCTTTGGCGCAGGCCTAGATCCGGGCGTCTTGCGACGGTTCCGCCGCTAGCAACTGCTCCAGCCGCGCTTCTTCGTCCGATGTCAGTGCGAACGCTTGATCGTCTTCGCCGGTCGCGTATCTCCATCGCCGCCGGTTGTAAGCCCACAGAGCGATTCCGCCGCCCACGAGAGCCAGTGGCGGTAGCAACCACAGCAGCAGCGTGTGCGATTCCAAGCGCGGTTTCAGCAGCACGAATTCGCCGTATCGCGCGACCAGAAAATCGATCACCTGCGCATCGCTGTCCCCGGCCGCCAAGCGCTCGCGCACCAGTAATCGCAAGTCGCGCGCCAGCGGCGCTTCGGAATCGTCGATCGACTGATTCTGGCAGACCATGCAGCGTAGTTCGCGCGACAGATTGCGCGCGCGCAATTCCTTTGCGGGGTCCGCCATGATTTCGTCGGGTTGAACGGCGTGGGCGGGCGAGCACGGCCAATGCACGCCGCGAAGACAAAAACCAAAACCGCACCAGCTTCAGCAACACGCTCTCCCCTCATCCTGAGGAGCGGCGCCCGCCGCGTCTCGAAGGATGCGCCGAATACTCCATCCTTCGAGACGCCGCTTCGCGGCTCGCTCAGCGATGAGGACTCACTCACTCCGCCGCCTGCAATCCGCGAGCAGCCTTGGCCGGCTTCGGTGCGCCGACGCGCAGACGCCGATCCGAAAGCGACAGCATGCCCCCGAAAGCCATCAGCACCGGGCCGAACCAGATCAGCAGCACCAGCGGCTTGTGATAAATCCTGACAGCAATGGCACCATCAGCAGATGTATCCCCGAGCGAGATATAGAGCTGGCTGACGCCGCGCGTCAGCAACGCCGCCTCGGTCGTGGAAGACGCGCGCGTGGTGAAATTACGTTTCGACGGCGTCATAACGCTGAGTTGCTTGCCGTCGAGACTCACGGTGAACTGCGCGACCATCTCGCGAAAGTTCGGACCTTGCCGCTGCGCGATGTCGCCGAGCTTCAATTCGTAGCCGGCGACTTTCACGACGTCGCTCGGCTTCATCGAACCGATGTACTCGGTATTCCAGGTTGTTTCACAAACGATTCCGATCAACGCAACGCCGACGCCGGCATGCGCGAAGGCCGTGCCCCATGTCGAGCGCGGCAACCCCCGTGCGCGCCGCATCGCTACGCCAAACGGCGTACGAAACAGGCTCGTGCGTTCCGCCAGATCGCTCAGCGCACCGGCGATGACAAACACTGCAAGCCCTATGGCCAGCGGCGCCAGCGCCGCGCCGCCACGTGTCCACGCCCACAGCACCGCGACCGCAATCAGCGCCGCGATACCCGCGGCGATCAAGCGCTGCGCCGCGCCGACAAGGTCGCCGCGCTTCCATGCCAGCAATGGACCGAAGGGAACCGCGATCATCAGCGGAATAAACAGCGGCGCAAAAGTCAGATTGAAGAATGGCGCGCCGACAGAAATCTTGTCGCCGGTGATGACTTCAAGCGCGAGGGGATACAGCGTGCCGATGAAGACGGTCGCGCAGGCGGTGGTGAGAAACAGATTGTTCAGCACCAGCGCGCCCTCGCGCGAGATGGGCGCAAACAATCCGCCCTGCTTCAATGCCGACGCGCGCCAGGCGAAAAGCGTGAGACTGCCGCCGATGAAAATACACAGGATCAGCAGGATGAAAACGCCGCGCGTGGGATCGGTCGCAAAAGCATGCACCGACGTCAGCACGCCGGAGCGCACGAGGAAGGTGCCCAGCAGCGACAACGAGAACGTCAGGATCGCCAGCAGTATGGTCCAGACTTTCAGCGCGTTGCGCTTCTCCATCACCACGGCGGAATGCAGCAGCGCAGTGCCTGACAACCACGGCATCAGCGATGCGTTCTCGACGGGGTCCCAGAACCACCAGCCGCCCCAGCCAAGTTCGTAATAGGCCCAGTAGGACCCCATCGCGATGCCGAGCGTGAGGAATATCCAGGCCATCAGGGTCCATGGCCGCACCCAGCGCGCCCACGCCGCGTCGATGCGGCCTTCGAGCAATGCTGCGACCGCAAACGAAAACGAAATCGAAAAACCGACATAGCCGAGATAGAGCATAGGCGGATGAACCGCGAGGCCGATATCCTGCAGCACCGGATTAAGGTCACGGCCCTCGATTGGCGGATTGGCAATGCGCAGAAATGGATTCGATGTGATCAAAATGAAAAGGTAAAACGCAGCGGCAATCCACGCCTGCACCGCCAGCACACGCGCCCGCAATGAGAGCGGCAAATTGTTGCCGAACGCAGCAACGAGGCCGCCGAATAGCGCCAGGATCGATACCCACAACAGCATCGAGCCTTCATGATTGCCCCAAACGCCCGTGATCTTGTAGATCAGCGGCTTTAGCGAATGCGAATTCTCGAACACGTTGACGACGGAGAAATCGGAGTTGACGTGGAGCGTCACCAGCGCGGCGAATGACGCGGCCACGAACAGCAACTGCGCCAGCGCGGCAGAGCGCGCGACATTCATCAGCGCGGGATCGCGCAGCCGCGCACCAAGCAGTGGCACCGTGGATTGAATCAGCGCCAGCGCGAGCGCCAGCACCAGCGCGTAGTGCCCCGCTTCGGCGATCACCGCTGCCCTCCTTGCACGGCGAGCGACGCGCCGGGCATGTCGACGGGCTTGCCGCCTGATTGCTCTTTCCAGCGACCCTGTTTTTTTAGCGCGTCGGCGACATCCTTGGGCATGTAGTTTTCATCGTGCTTGGCAAGGACGGTATCGGCGTTGAATACGCCTGCATTGTTGAGCGCGCCTTCGGCCACGACGCCCTGCCCTTCGCGAAACAAATCGGGAAGTATGCCCTTGTAGACCACCGGCAACGTAGTGCTGCCGTCGGAGACCTTGAAGCTGATGGCGAGATTGTCGCCGCGGACCAGCGATCCGTTCTCCACCATCCCGCCGAGCCGAAAACGCTTGCCCGGAGCAATATGCTTTTCGGCCACCATCGCGGGCGTGGAGAAAAACACAATGGAATCGCGCAGCGCGTTCAGCACCAGCGCCGCCGCGACCGCAAGCACTGCGAGCGATCCGCCGATCATCGTCAACCGCCGCTGCCTGCGCGTCATATATTCTTTCTTTGGAGCACAATGCACTCCGAAAACCGTTTCATACTTTTCGGCATCACGCTCTATCCATCGAGCCCGAGATTCTTCGAGGCCCTCGTTCAGGGCTCGCAGCCGTTCGGCATCGCCGCCGACGGCTTGGCGTGCATCTGCAACCGTACTCTCAGCTTTCTGGCGATCGCCGAGTACCATATAGGCCCGCGTCAGCCGCAGCCATCCCTCCACGTCATCGCCCTTTTCCTTCAGTCGTGTCGCAAGACCATCGACCATGCCGCGAATCATTGCGGTACGATCCGTCTCGTTCATGCCTTTTGCTGCCGCCATCGTGTCATCGGACAACACGGGCATGGCGGGACCACCGACGCGTGTCAACGCCGTCTGAATCAGCGGTCGCCATGGCGCATCCGGCGGCGCTTTTTCCAGCATCGCGCGCCAGATCGCGGCGGCGGCGTCAGCATGGCCATCCTGTTCGGCGGCGACGCCGAGATAGTAGTTCGCCTTAATCTCGTTGCCATCCAGCGCGACAGCGCGCTCAAATTCGGTCTTCGCCTCGGACGTGATGACGCCGCCCGCCGCCGCGGCCATGGTTTCAGCCAGATCGGCGCGACGCGCGGCGCTGTCGCCGTTGTAGGCGATGGAATTGCGGTACGCTCGTATGGCATCGTCAAAGCGACCGACTTTCGCCAGCACGGGGGCCAGCACCGTCCAGCCACGCCCGTCAGAGGGATTTTTCTCCAAATGCGCTTCGACTTGCGCGACAAGATTATCGAGCGGTTGTGACGCGACAGGCGCGTGGGCGCGCTCCGCCAGGGGAAAATCACCAAGGCCTGGCGAACCCAGCGGGAGATAGAAGGCCAGTGCCATCAAGGGCAATCCAGCCAGCGCTATGACCGCGACCGCGCGGCGCAACGTGGTGTTGGATGCGGAAGGAACATCGCGCGCCGCGTCCGCCGCGGCGAGCAGGCGGCGGCTGATCTCCACGCGCGCCGCCACGGCCTCTGACGGGCCGATTATCCCGGATGCGACGTCGCGGTCGATCTCGCTGAGTTGGTCCTTGTAGATCGTCGCTTCGCTGCCTTCGCTTTGCGGCTTCCTACCGCGCCCGAGCGGCCACAGCACTGCAAAAATTGCAGACGATGTCATCAATGCGAACACAAACCATAACGTCATCAAGCAGTTCCGGCGGCGCAGCCGACATGGTGGCGGCGATGGCCGGTTTACACCACGGGCAACACCCCGGCGCAATTAACAATTGCGGCAGCGGTCAGGAAAAAGCCATGCAAAATCAATTAGGTGTTAGCCCGCTCGGCTCGACTTCTGGTCGTCGCCAAGCGCATTTTCCGCCGCGCGGTTCATCAGCGAAGCATAGTCGGCGCCGAACAGCACATCGCAGAAGCGGATCGCAGCGTTCGCCTGAGTTTGGCGGAACGCACGGGTCTTGGGATCGCCACCGCGCAAGGCCTGCACCAGGGTTGTGGTAGACTGCTCAACGTAATGCTGCAGATCGGAATACGTGCGCAACGTGACTTCGTTGATCGCAAGTTCGCTGGCATAATTGCGGCACACCGCGACGAAATCGATCAACGCCGCGGTCTCCTCGACATCACCGGCATCGACCCTGGTGCTGGCGGAAATGTCCTTGTCGGCACGCTGACGCAACAGCCGGCGCACGCGACCCGGTACGCTGTCGATCTCCGACTGCAACGTACTGGAAATATCGACCCGGATGGCAGCCAACTGCCGGCCCCATGCTGAATTCATTGCGAATATCGAGTTCGGTGCGCAGACCGCGCACGCCGTCATGAAGGATCTTGAGATGATCGGGGCCTCGATCGAACCGGCCACGCTTGATGTCGGCCCGCAGCACCGCCGCGACGCTCGCCAGATCGTGGATCGCCATGCTCACAGCCACGCCGTACGGGGTGGCGGCGACGCGGATTTCCTCGTCCGACCCCGCTGTTTTTATCGCGAGCCGGATGATTTGCCATGGTGCGCTCAAGCGCTGCATCACGAGCGAAAGCGCGAATGGCAAAACCTGCGGTGTTTGCAGCGCAGGTACGTCGATCAAGTTGCTTACGGAAGCGATCTGTGAATCTCCGAAAATCCGCAAATAGCCGGGGAGCCGCTCGTTTAGTTTTTCCAAAGCTTCGGAGGCCTGCAAAACCGCGCCGATCGGCAACAGGTCCGCAATGACCTGATCTCGTCCGACACGGGCGAGTGCGCGCTGCCGTACGTCCTCGGACTCGATGGCGACGATCTTGTTGATCGCTTCCACGGCGGCGACTTGCAACTTTTTTGTCGGCTCGTGGAGTTCGGAAGCCCTGGCGGACTTCCACGCCCGCGCCAGTGCGACTTCGAACTGGCGCGCTTCGTCGGGGGCGCCGTCGCGCAGCAGCCACTGCCATATTGGCAAAAGCGACGCACGGTGAATTTGCCCGGGCCGCACGGAGGAACTGCTTTCGACCAGGAACGGGTCAAGCGGGCGGAACAGCAGCCTTGCTGGATCGTCGGTGCGCGGCGGCTCGTCTTCGTTCGATCCGCGGACCACCTTGCGAAGTTCGGTGAGCACGAAAGTGGCAACGCCGACATTTTCGCCGCGTTCAACGGCGCGCTCGAATTCCCGCATCAGCAGCGCCTGCGCCTGCGGCGGAAGCTGCGCGAGGTAATCCTTCAGCCGCTCGATCGATGTCTGGCTCATGCGCCGAAGTCTGTATGCCCGTCGCTCATGACTTGCGGACGCTCAAAAGCGTCCACCGGGCGTGATAGCAGGACTGCCGTTAAGATTTCGTTGAGGTTGTTCGAACTGATGCGGACCGGGCCCGTTAGCAGGACCGAGCAACCTTCACACCCCCGGCAGCACGAGTTCCGCCCGCAAGCCGCCGATGGGGGCATCGCTCAGGGTCAGGCTGCCGCCGTAGAGCGCCGCCAGATCGACCACGATCGAAAGGCCAAGTCCGGAGCCCGGTTTTGTCTCGTCCAGCCGCTGGCCGCGCCGTGCAGCCTGCGCGCGTTCGGTCGCGGACAGGCCGCGGCCATCGTCATCGACAACGATGCGCAGGGTCGGACCGAGACCGGCGTCGGTCGCTCGCTCTGTCAGCACCTCAACGGACACGCGCGACTGCGCCCATTTGCAGGCGTTGTCGACCAGATTGCCCGCCATCTCCTCGAGATCCTGCCGCTCGCCGCGAAATTTCGCCGCGTCGTCGGCTTCAACATCGATGGCGATGCCACGCGCGCGATGAATTTTCTCCATGGTCCGCCGCAGCGCCTCCATCGCCGGCGCTACTTCGGTGACGGTGCCGATCACGGTCGGACGCGCGGCGATGCGCGCGCGTTCCAGATGATGCGCTACCTGATCGCGCATCAGGTCGGCCTGCTCCAGCACCTTCGCGGCAAATGGATCGGGGCCATACGATGAGGCTTCGTTGACGATCACCGAGAGCGGCGTCTTGATGGCGTGCGCCAGATTGCCGACATGGGTGCGCGCCCGCTCCACGATCTCACGGTTGGCGTCGATCAGGGCATTGGTCTCGCGTGCCAGCGGCGCGATCTCGATCGGGAATTCGCCTTCCAGCCGCTCGGCGCGGCCGGACCTTATGTCGGCGATGGAATTGGAAATGCGCTTGAGCGGCGCGAGGCCGAAGCGCACCTGAAAGATCGTAGTCAGCACCAGCACGATCGTCAGCGCGGCAAAGGTGCCGCCGAGATAATAGTCGAAGGTGCGGGTCTCCTCGGATATTTCGGAGGCATCGCCGGCCACGGTCACCAGAAACCTGCCGTCGGTGCCGAGATCGACGGGCCGCTCCACCATGCGCAGGTTCTGGCCTTCGGGGCCATCGACATAACCGACACGAATGCCGGCGGGCGTCAGTTCGACGCCCTGGTCTTCAAGCTTCGGCAGCTTTTTGTCCCAAAGAGAGCGCGACGCCCGTACTTCGTTTTTCTCGGTATCGGTGCGCGTGATCTGCCAGTACCAGCCCGACAGCGGCAGTTCGAACAGCGGCTCGCCGAGCGATTGAAACTGCCGGTCCGGCGGCTCATCCGGCGATGCGACTTCGGCAATCAGCGTGCGTAGATAAAGATTGAGTTGCCGGTCGAAAGCGCGCTCGGAGGCCTGGCGATACACCGACGCCAGCGCGATGCCGGTAATGACGAGGATCACCACCACCCAGGCAGTCGCAGAAAGAAACAGCCGATTGGCGAGCGAACTCGTGCGACGGCTCAGATGCTATCTCCGGGGCACACTTCCATGAGACTTTTGAACCGAACCAGCGGCGAATTACAATCCCGGTTGAGGCGGTGCCGGATACAAAGGCCTAGCCATGTTTCCCCGCGAAGAGAGGTGAGAAAGCCGCTAGTGCGCATCCGTTGGCGGGGTCAGCAGATAGCCAAGCCCGCGCACGGTCTGGATGATATCGACGTCGAGTTTTTTGCGGATGCGGCCGACGAACACTTCGATGGTGTTTGAGTCGCGGTTGAAATCCTGATCGTAGAGATGCTCGACCAGTTCAGTGCGCGAAACCACGCGGCCGGTGTGATGCATCAGATACGCCAGCAGGCGATATTCGTGCGAGGTCATCTTGATGGGATTGCCGGACACGCTGACGCGCCCGGTGCGGGTATCGAGGGACACCGGCCCGCAGGTCAGTTCGCTCTGCGCATGGCCAGCGGTACGGCGCAGCAGCGCGCGGATACGGGCCAACACTTCCTCGAGGTGAAAAGGTTTTGCGACGTAGTCGTCGGCGCCGGCATCGAAGCCCTGCACCTTGTCGCTCCAGCGATCGCGCGCGGTGAGAATCAACACCGGCATGGCGCGCTTGTTGCGGCGCCAAGCCTCCAGCACGGAAATGCCGTCCATCTTCGGCAGACCGATGTCGAGCACCACAGCGTCATAAGGTTCGCTGTCGCCGAGAAAATGCCCCTCCTCGCCATCGAAGGCGCGGTCGACGACATAACCGGCGTCGGTCAACGCCGTCGTGAGCTGACGATTGAGGTCCGGATCATCTTCGACAACGAGGAGGCGCAAAGTTAGTCTCCTTTGAAAAGATGTCTTCGAATGAGCCTCGCGCCGTGAACCGTTTATGAACGAAACGTGGAATCAATATTACTTTTTCTTCACAACAGCTTTCACCACCCGCTCGAGAAGACCGGGCGAGTCCTCTCCGGTTGCGGCGCTCACCTTTTCGCGGGTGCGGCCACTGATATAGACGCCAAGCACCCCGAAGCGAAAGCCCCAATAGGTCGCAAGCAGCGTGGTTGCGCCGATTAGAGCGTTGATGGTTTGAATGTCGCCGGTCCAGAATTCGTGCACAAGCACCGTCCACAGAGCAGCACATTCGAAGGTCAGTTCGCCGACCAGCGCGATGCGCGACGCCTTCTCCGTGGCGAGCGGCGCGACGCCCAGCGCCTGCGCGCGGACCCATTCGGCGCCGGCGCGTGTTTTTCCCGCGCCGCGGCCGCCAATCATGAGCCAGGTCAGCCAAGGTTTGCCGTTCGCCGCGACGTCCGGCGGGTATTGATGGTCGTGCGAGAACAGTTTCCAGTTCGCGCCGATTTCATCCATATCAAGTTGGCTCAGCCTCGTCAGGACATGCAGCCTTTGCCTCGGCGACAAGTCGGTCCAGTCGCCGCGCGAGTTCCAGTCGAAACTCATTGAGGTCTCGGGGCACGGCGTCGTCATCGTCTCGCTTCGGTTTGTTCTCATCGGCGCGTAACTTGCGCACCTCGCTCAATGTGCGCGCCAGCGATGCCAGCGTGCGCGCACGGCGCTCGGCCTCAGTGCGTTGCTCTTTCTTGACGTGGTGGCCGCCGACGATCACTTCGATCTGCGACAGTTCGCGCTCGACCGCCTGGGTGACGCGCTCGATCAGCGCCATGCCGGTGGCCGGCGGCGGGTCGTCGAGGCGGTCGACCGCGGTGCGCTTGATGCGAGCTGAGGGTGCCGGCTCGGGCGTATCAGCCAAAGCGCGCAACCGTCGTTGCTTCGTGGCGATCGCATTGCACGCTGGCGCATCAGTCGAATCGACCGCGATCGGTTCAAGGCGAACGACGGCGGTTGGTCTCGGCCTTGGTTTTGGCGCGCGCGGAAATCCTAGCCTGTCTTTTGGCGGCTTCTTTGCGTTTGAGCGTGATTGCAGATTTCGCGACGGTCGCTTTTTCAGCCGTTGGCTTGAAGCGTGAAAATTTCGCTCCCGTCTTCGCGGTTACGCGCGTCGCCCCCGCCAGTTTGCTCACCGGCCGGGTCGTCCGCGTGGTTGCCATATTTTCTCGGAATATTAATCAGGGCTTGCTTCAGAAACGAAGCGGTCAGCTCACATCATCAGGTGCGGAAGAACACGAACCAGACCACGCCCAGGATGATCACTGCGAGACCGAGCGAGATAGTGAGCAGCGCCAGCACCGACGGGCCCGGTTCGGCCCCGCGTGCTTCCCTGGCGGTCTCTACGACCGGAACGTCTGGTTTCGTTACCATGGCACCCTCGATTGTTGGCCACGAAGCCCGTGACACTCGAAAAGCAACGCATGACGTTTGACGAAAGTTCCGCTTTCCCATCCGACGTTTGGCATAAAACACCGCGACCGCCTTAAGCGGCCCGCGTTCGTCTCAAACCCAATTCTGGAGCATGCCGTAAACCTACACCGATAGCGTCACGCTGTCAAGGGATATTTTCCTAGGACTTTTATCTTGCATCGCATAGGTCGAAGACGTGTCCGTAGGAGGCCGCACGAGGACCGGAATTAACGAGGGCGATTACGGTTAACGCCGTTGAGAGATTTCCGGTCTACCCTGCCCCGCATCCCGGTTTTCGGTGGTATCATCCGTCCATCGTGTCACCGGCTTATTCAGTCCGGTATGTCGTTTGTAGCGTCTGGAGTATCGCAATGGCCCCCCGCGCCAACTGGAAAGGCTTTTTGCGCCTTTCGCTCGTGACCTGCCCGGTCGCGCTGTTTCCGGCCACGTCGGAATCCGAAAAAGTCTCGTTCAACCAGATCAACCGCAAGACCGGCCACCGCATCAAATATGCCAAGGTCGATGCCGACACCGGCGAGGAAGTAGCCTCCGAAGACATCATGAAGGGCTATAAGGTCGATACCGACACCTACATCGAAATTTCCAGGGACGAACTCGACGACCTCGCGCTGGAATTGACGCGCACCATCGAAATCGACGAGTTCGTGCCGAAATCCGACATCGACAACCGCTATCTGATCCGCCCCTATTATCTCGTGCCCGACGGCAAGGTCGGCCATGACGCCTTCGCGGTGATCCGCGAAACCATCCGCAAGATGGACAAGGTCGCGATCGGCCGCGTGGTGCTGACCAACCGCGAGCACATCATCGCGCTGGAACCGCTCGGCAAAGGCCTGATGGGAACGCTGCTGCGCTACCCCTACGAGGTGCGCGGCGAAGAGGAATATTTCGACGGCATCCAGGATGTGAAGGTCACCAAGGACATGCTGGATCTGGCCGCGCATATCGTCGCGCAGAAATCCGGAACGTTCGAGCCCGAAAAGTTCGAGGATCGTTACGAGTCGGCGCTGACTGAGCTTATCAATCAGAAACGCAACGGCATATCGACGGCGAAGCCCGCGCCGAAATCCAGCGGCAACGTCATCAACCTGATGGACGCGCTGAAGCGCAGCATTGCCGGCGAACGAAAGTCCTCGGGCGACGCCGCGCCCGCGAAGGCCGCCGCAGCGAAGGATAAAGGCAAGAAGCCGCGCACGGCCGCGCAAGGCCAGCGCGAGATGCTGCTGCCGATCAGCGGCAAGCGCGCAAAGGAAGAAGCGAAGCAAGAGCCGCAAGAAGCCAGCGAAGCCGGTTCGCGCCGCGGCCCGCTCCAAAAAGGCCGGATAGTGTTTCGCTCTCCGGCCTCGATCGCGTTCGGGTCATCGCGCCGTAGCTTCGCAGCGCGCGCAACCCACGGCTTGAAATGCCGTGGTCGACGCCGTTCGAACAGCCGATCATGCTGCGCGGCGGCCGCAAACTCATCACGCTTCAGCACGCCGCCGACTACATCATGAAGCTGCCTGACGATGTGCAGCAGCAGGACGGCTGGCAGGTCGCGGTTGAGACTCTGATACACGCCGCCGAAAGCGGCGGCGGCTGGGTGATGTTCGC
Source organism: uncultured Alphaproteobacteria bacterium (assembly GCA_963723625.1). Classification (GTDB taxonomy): domain Bacteria; phylum Pseudomonadota; class Alphaproteobacteria; order Rhizobiales; family Xanthobacteraceae; genus Bradyrhizobium. Next base: position 1,057,426 of record CAVRRK010000005.1, on the reverse strand, counting down.
GCGTATCGGCATGATGCGGGCGCTAAACGGCGAGGAATGAAGCGGCGCGCATCGAGTCGACTTGTGACTAAAGCAACTGGCGATCCACCGGAATGATCGACATCACGTCAGTCGCCGCCGCCATCACCGTCGCCCCAGCCGCCGAAGTCAAAATCTCCGCCGGACGATCGCTGATTTTTTCTGAACATCAGAGGGGTCAGAGCGGCGACGAGCACGCCCGCGAAGATATGCCAGGGATGCTGCAGGCTGTAGGCAACAAGCGGCGCCCCCCATGATCCGAACAGCAAATCGGTCATGGCGGGGACGCGCCGTTATTTCAGCGACGTATTGATCGTGGTGAACTTGCCTTTGACGGTCGTGCCGACGCCATTGACGGCGGTGATGATCACAATGCTGAGGCCCGCAGCGATCAGGCAGTATTCAATCGCGGTCGCGCCGGATTCGTCGCGCAGGAATCTTGCGATCAGGTGCCCCATAGAAACCATTTCGTTCCTCCCGCGGACGTGTTTACGCCCCATCCGCTCCAAATCTAGGTGTCATTGGTTGCCGGGACGTTGAGGAACACAATAAAAAATCGATTAAAACCAGCGAGGTCTTTGTCGCGTTGCAACCAATTACCGATCGCGATCAGGGCTTGAAGAACGCCGGATCGTTGAGCGCCTTGATCATGGTATCGACCATGTCAGCGGCCGCATGATCCTCGCGCTCCTCCAACAGTTCCCACATCTTGCGCAAATTGGCGCGCATCGGCGCCTTCAGTGACGGATCGCGCTCGATCAAGGTCCGCGCAATGCAGAAGACGATGCCCTCCGCGCCCATCCGGGTCTGCTCAATGGTGGGTTTGCTCATGGCATTGTTCCTGAATGTTCCGAGTGTAAGCTGCTGCCGCGGCTATTAGGCCACATCGTTGACTTTGACTACTGCCGCAATTTCAAGCGAGCTATTCTGACAAATCATTGTCAAAAACCATCCGATGATTAACTGTCATTAAGAACCCAAATTGGAGCCGTGAATGCAAGCCTCTCACGTGGTCCCGCCATCGACCATCGAGTTGCTGAACGGGGAACTGATTGCGGCTGGCGCAGGCCTTGCGGGCAACGATGACGTTTTGCGAAGCGTGCTGGCGGGCTGTGGGGATTGCATCAAAATTCTGGATCTGGAAGGCCGCCTGCAGTTCATGAGCGAAGGCGGCAAGCGCGTCATGGAAGTCGAGGATTTCGGCAAGCTCAAGGGCTGCCCTTGGCCCGACTTTTGGACCGGCGAGGGAAACGCCAACGCTAAACGCGCCGTCGAACAGGCGATCGCCGGCGGCATCGGGAACTTCAAAGGCGCGGCGAATACCGCAAAGGGCAATGAACGTTTTTGGGACGTGCAGGTGTCGCCGATTTTCGGCAATGACGGCCGCCCGTCTCACTTGCTCTCCATTTCCCGCGATATCACCGAGGAGTGGCGTGCGACATCCGAGTTGAAGAAAGCGGTCGATCGCCAGGAGTTGCTGGCCGGCGAATTGCAGCATCGCATCAAGAATACGCTTGCCATTATCGGCGCCATTGCGAACCAGACCATGCGCGGGGATAGCGTGGCCGATGCGCGCGAAGCGTTCTCCATGCGGCTTGCGACACTCACCAAAGCGCACGATCTACTGACCCAAAAAAGCTGGGCCTCCGCTTCGGTCAGCGACGTTGTCCACGGGGCGCTGGCGCCGCATCGGAGCGGCCCCGGCCGCATTCACGCAAGCGGACCCGATCTGGAATTGCAGCCGAAGCAGGCGCTGGCGCTCGCGGTCGCCGTGCATGAGCTTGCCACCAATGCGCTGAAATACGGCGCACTATCCAACAACGGGCAGGTGGATATCGTGTGGACGAATGAGACGATCGATTCCGTGCCGAGCTTTCGTTTTGTCTGGACGGAGAACGGCGGACCAACTGTCGTTGAACCCGCAGCTAGCCGCAAGGGTTTCGGCTCGCGTCTGATCGAACGGATGCTCTCGAACGAGTTTGACGGCAAAGTCACCACGGCCTACCGGCCGGAAGGCGTCGTGTGCGAACTCACCGCGCCGATGGCGAGGTTGACGCACCGGGCAGACTGAGCTGGTCGCTTCGTTATGTGTAGGGGACCGTCCCCCTACTCCGCCATGTCCACCGGCGTCGCCGGTCCGGCCAGCGGGCGTTCTTCCATCAGCACCATGGCGAGCGCGGCGCAGGCCATCAGCGCCGCCGCCGCGGCGAATACATAACGAAACGCCGCGATCATGTCGGAGGCCATGATTGAATTCACCGGGCCGCGATGCTCGCCGCCCAGCGAAATGTCGGCGCCGAGCGCCATTAGCAGGATCGCGGTCATCGCCGCCACCGTAAACGACGACATCAGCGCGCGAAAGAAATTCATCGCGCCAGTTGCGGTGCCGACCTGCGAGCGCGCCACCGCATTCTGGATCGAGACGACGCTGACCGGAAACGTGGTGCCAAGCCCAAAGGCGAACAGCGACAATAGCGTCAGCAATGCCCACAGCGGCAGCGGCGTTGCATACGCGAGCGCGCCCGCCATAATCGCAGCGAAGCTTGTGCCGATGATCGCAACGCGCTTGTAGTGCTTCATGCGCGCCATCGTCCTGCCAGCAAGCGCGGCGCCGCCGGTCGAAATCGCGGCGAGCGGAATCAGTGCGAAGCCGGCCTCGCTCGAGGTCAGATGATAGACGACCTCGTAGTAGAGAGGCATATGCACGGTCAGTCCCAGCATCGCGCCGAGCGCACAACTGCCTGCGGCGATGCCGTAGGGCACCACGCTGCCGCCCATCAGAGGCAGCGGCAGGAACGGCTCGTCGGCGCGGCGCGCATGCCATACGAAGCCGAGCGCCAGCATCAACGCCGCGCCGATCATTGCCGCGATGGTCGGCGACAACCAGAGATAGCGGTTGCCGCCCCAGGTCAGCACCAGCATGAACACCACGGCAGAGGCCATCAGCAGTAGACCGCCCTGCCAGTCGACTTTGCGCTTTCGGTGAAACACCGGGATCTTGCCCATCTTCGGCAGCAGTAGTGCCAGCGAGGCAATACCCAGGGGAACGTTGATCCAGAAGATCATCGACCAGTGCAGATGTTCGGCGAACACACCGCCAAGAATCGGGCCGCCGATGCCAGCCGCCGTCCATACGCCCGAGAAATAGGCTTGGTACTGGCCGCGTTCACGCGGCGTCACGATGTCCGATATCACGACCTGGACGATCGGCAGAATGCCGCCGCCGCCTAGACCCTGCAAGCCCCGCGCAATAATCAATGTCGTCATGTTAGGCGCCAGCGCGCACAGCACTGAGCCTATGATGAAAAGACTTAGCGCGGTGATGATCATGGCGCGGCGGCCATAGATGTCGCTGAGCGTGCCGAACACCGGCGCCACCGCGGTGGACGCGAGCAGGTAAGCCGTGATCACCCACGACAGATTCGTGACGTCATGGAATTGCCGGCCGATGGTCGGCAACGCGGTGGCGACGATGGTCTGGTCCAGCGCGGCCAGAAACATCGTCAGCATCAGGCTCATCAGGATGGTACGGACTTCGCTCGGCGTCAGCGGCGTACGCGGCGCCAATGGCGGGGAATCGCTGACGTCGATGACTTCCGTCGGCGCCCGCGACAAATCGCGCGCGACGGCTTCAGGCAACGTCTGTTGGTCGGCCGGTTCGCGGCTGGGGCGTTCGTACTTGTTCATGAGGGTCGCTGATTAATTCTGGGCTGGAAATTTCAAACAACGGAAAGCGCGCGGATTCGCTCGCCGATGATTATCTAACAATTGATTTGCGTCCTGTGGCAGCGGGTTGCGCGCATGGGTGCCTCCCGCGGAGGTGGCAGCGCATGGTGGGATGCGCGACATGACGCCGGTCGCAAATGATGAACTTTCAGGCGGGCCGCTTCTTCAAGCGCGCGCGTTTGGGCAAAAGCGACGGCCACGCCACGATGTGATCTTCCAGATCGGCATCGGGAATTTCATTCTCGGTGCCCTGAACGCGGCCGCGCACCGATACCCCGGCTTCATGAACCGTATTGGGATCGCCTGAAATCAGCGGATGCCACCAATAGAGGTCGCGACCCTCAGCCACGAGCTTGTAGCCGCAGCTCGGCGGCAGCCAGTTCAGGGTGCGGACATTTTCCGGCGTCAGCCGTACGCAGTCCGGAACCTGGGCGGAACGATTCGGATAATCCTTGCAAGCGCACAGCCCGGCATCCAGCAAACGGCAGGAAACGTGCGTGAAGTAAATCTTGCCGGTGTCCTCGTCCTCAAGCTTCTCAAGGCAGCATCGTGCGCAGCCATCGCACAAGCTTTCCCATTCGGCGCTGGACATCTCCTCCAACGTCTTGGTTTTCCAGAACAATCCCTCCTGATTCGAGGGCTGCGGAATGCGCTGTGTCATACGCCTGGGGCCGGTCCAATGTAAGAATTCGCCGTTCTACGGGTTCTAACGAGGGCTCCGCAAGAAGGTAGACCTGATGTAAGGGCGCCAAACGGGATTGCATTAGCCCTGCTGTATGAAAATCGCAGCATAACCATTGGTTTATGGTCCCTGCTCGGCTAGAAATGATGTTGTCGCGCTCCAAGATGCGAAAGCGCCTTGGGTTTGCCGCAACACTTCCGCAAGACGTTTCAGGTGCCGGCGAATGCCGGCTGCAACTGACCTAAGGTTCCGGTGCGCCAGATCGTGCCATCCGCATGGAAGACAAAGATCCGGCATCTGCTGCTGGACGTCGATGCACGCATCGACTCGACGCTGTTCTCATCCGCGGTGGGCGCGCGCGAACTTTATGAGCGGTTCTCGACGTTCATGGATCGCTTCTATGTCGGTCGATGGAAGCGCTGGGTCTTCATCGAGCCCTTGTCGGAAGCGGCGACGATCGGACTGGTCGGTCTGATCCTGATGCTGGCGCTCGCGCAGCCGGCGTTTCGCGAAACCGCTGACGATGACTGGCTGAAGAAATCCGATCTTGCGGTGACGTTTCTCGATCGCTACGGCAATCCGATCGGCAACCGCGGCATCAAGCATAACGATTCGATTCCGCTGGAAGACTTTCCGGACAATCTGATCAAGGCGACCCTCGCCACCGAAGACCGCCGCTTCTATGATCATTTCGGTATCGACATCGCCGGCACGTTCCGCGCGCTCGTCACCAACGCGCAGGCGGGTGGCGTTCGGCAAGGCGGCTCTTCGATCACTCAGCAGCTCGCAAAAAACCTGTTTCTGTCGAACGAGCGCACGATCGAACGCAAGGTCAATGAAGCCTTCCTCGCGGTATGGCTGGAAACGCGCTTGAGCAAGAACGAAATTCTGAAGCTCTACCTCGACCGCGCGTACATGGGCGGCGGCACTTTCGGCGTCGACGGCGCGGCGCATTTCTACTTCAACAAATCGGCCCGCGACGTCAATCTCGCGGAAGCCGCGATGCTTGCGGGCCTGTTCAAGGCGCCAACGAAATACGCGCCCCACATCAATCTGCCGGCGGCGCGCGCCCGCGCCAACGTCGTGCTCGACAACCTCGTCGACGCCGGCTTCATGACCGAAGGCCAGGTGTTCGGCGCGCGGCGCAATCCTGCCAACGCGGTCGATCGCCGCGACGAAAATTCGCCCAACTACTATCTGGACTGGGCATTCGACGAGATGCGCAGGCTGGTCGATACGTTTCCGAAGTCCTACGTCGAACGCGTGTTCGTGGTTCGCACCGCGATCGACATGAACGTGCAGCGCGGCGCTGAAGAGGCCATCGAGAATCAGTTGCGCCAGTTCGGCCGCGACTACCACGCCACGCAGGCTGCGACGGTTGTAAGCGATCTCGATGGCGGTGTGCGCGCCATGGTTGGTGGACGCGATTACGGCGCCAGCCAGTTCAATCGTGCTGTTGACGCCTATCGCCAGCCTGGCTCGTCGTTCAAACCGTACGTTTACACGACGGCGCTGCTCAATGGATTTAAACCAAGTTCGATCGTCATCGACGGTCCCGTATGTATCGGCAACTGGTGCCCACAGAATTATGGGCATTCCTATTCCGGCGCGGTGACGCTAACGCAAGCTATCACTCGCTCCATCAACGTCGTTCCGGTGAAACTGTCGATCGCGATTGGCGGTAAAGGTGGCCCTAGAGCCGGCCGCGCGAAGATCGTCGAAGTTGCGCGCAAGTTCGGAATCAAGGCGCCGCTGCCAGATACGCCGTCGCTGCCGATCGGCGCCGACGAAGTCACCGTGCTTGAGCACGCGGTGGCCTACGCGACCTTTCCGAACAAGGGCAAGTCCGTCACGCCGCACGCCATACTGGAGGTTCGCACGGGCGCGGGCGATCTGGTCTGGCGCTTCGACCGCGATGGCAAAAAACCTGTGCAAGCCATTCCTGCCTCGGTCGCAGCCGACATGGCCGGCATGATGAGCCACGTCGTCAGCGAAGGCACGGCGCGCCGAGCGGCGCTTGACGGCATTCCCACGGCCGGAAAAACTGGCACCACCAACGCGTATCGCGACGCATGGTTCGTCGGATACACCGGTAATTTCACATGCGCGGTTTGGTACGGGAACGACGACTACTCGCCGACCAACCGCATGACCGGCGGCTCACTTCCCGCACAGACCTGGCACGACATCATGGTCGCCGCGCATCAGGGCGTGGAGATCAAGGAAATTGCCGGCATCGGTGCAGGAACAAAGCTGCCACCCGCCGCAATGCCTGCCTCGGCCAACGTTGCGTCCGCCGCGCCGGAAATCAAACCGGGACCGCCGCCGATCCTTACCAAACGGGGCGCGGACATTCTGGTGCGAGTGGAAAAACTGCTGGATGAAGCAGGAAAGACTGCCGCGAAGACTTCGTCCAGCGATCCCGCAAAACCAATCAAGCCGGTCTCGTCCAATGCCTTGGCCTTTCCTGAAAGTTTTGCTGCGGCGACCTCGCGTGACGCGCCCGCGCCCTCGGCGCACAAGAATTAAGCCGTGCGGCTGATTATTATTACCGTGGTTGCGCTGGTCCTCGCCACGGTCGTCGGGCTCGGCGCGACGTGGATCACCGCTACGCGCGGCACCGATCTCGGCACCTTGAGGATCGGCGCATGGACGGCGCGGCCGAAGAACGGCACTGCGGGCGTCGACCCCTATTCGCGCGCCTCAATTGCACGCAGCGGCGAGTTACCCATTGGGACGGGCGACGGCGTCGCTTTCTCCGCGACTACGGACGACCGCAAACGCCCGCTTGACGGACGATGCGATGTTGTTGTGAGCGGCGTAACGCCCGCGGCGCGATTTTGGACCCTGACGTTGTACGATGCAAAAGGGCATCTCGTCGCCAACTCGCTGCAGCGTTACGGGTTCACCAGTCAGGAAGTCATTCGCGGCTCAGATGGCGGCTTTGAGGTTCGCATCGCTTCACGGGCGCGCGCCGGAAACTGGCTTCCTACCGGTGGAGTCGAGCGTTATGTATTGATGCTCAGGCTGTATGATACGCCTGTTGGCGTCGCGACGCGGACCAAGCGCGACGCGCCGATGCCCGCGATCGCCACGGTGGGATGTCCATGATCCGCGTGTTGTTTACGATTATTGCCGGAGTGCTGCTCGGCGGCGTCGTGCATCTTGTCAGCGTTCTGGCGCTGCCGCGCATTGCTACGCAGGACGCCTATTCACGTCTTACACCGATGACGAAACTGAACGCAGTAACGGCGCTTCCATTGCCGGATTCCGGTAACGCGCTGATGCCTTTCATGGACCCTGCGTTCGCATTCGCCGTTTGTAGATATGATTTGTCGGGTGGCCCGATCAAGCTCGCTGTACCCGTAAGTCAGGCCTACACATCGGTTTCGTTTTATACGCGAAGCGACGTCGCCTACTACGCGATCAACGATCGTTCGGCAGGACGCAAGGTGATCGAACTCGATCTGATGACGGAAGCGCAGCACGGAGCATTGCCGGAAGACGAGGATGTGACGGCCGCCGACCGCCTGATCATCGATTCCCCGACCGCCACGGGATTAATCGTATTGAAGGCGCTCGCGCCGGAACCCGGCTTGATGACGCAGGCTCGGGCATCGCTGGCATCATCGAGTTGCGGGGTGCAGGTCGATGCGCCTGCGCCTGTCAAGCGGCCCAATCCGCCGCAAGCTGAAACCGCTCCGTCAAGAAAACGCTAGCCTCGCGTCCTCAACGCTCGACCGATCACCGGACGGGCAGAGACCGGCGGGTTGGCTGTTTGCGCAGCCAATTCAGTGATCAGACGATCCGCATCCGCCGCAATGCTGTCCGGCGCTTGAATTACCATCCGCTCCAGCGCCCAGCGATAGGACGAGACGCGCCGCTCGAGGCATTGCTGCACCCATTGCACGATCAGCGCGTTCTCTTCCATGCGGGCGACCGCGTCGGCGCGCTCGCGCGGCGACAACTCCGAAACGTACGTCAGGCTGGCGTTGCGTTTCCGGTCGAGTTCGAGCACACGCACCGCATTCGCAAAGAACGGTTCGAATCGCGTGATGTCGCTGCGGACGTCATCGATGAGAACAGCGTAGCGCGATGAATGCGAGCGATGCGGCTCATCGATCAACTGCCGGCCATACGCGGTGCGGTCGAACACGATATTCTGCCGCCATGGCGAGGGCAGCGGCTGATATTCGCCGAACACGCTCTTCCACAACGGTCGTGAATGCGGCGGCTCGATCAACGGATAGGCCAGATCGCGGAGCAATCGCTCCTTGTCGGTGAGCTGGAATTGCGAGGCGCGTAGACCAACGCTCCCTGTGGCCTCGGCCCCGATCCAGCGATGCATGTCGTCGTTGAGAACATGTTCACTGACCCGGCCGAAATCTCCGCCGCTGCAACCGCCGAGGGTTGCGCTAATCAGAAACGTCGCAGCACGCAAGAAACGATGGGGATGGCCGAAGCTTTGTTCGGAGCCGCGCAGATATCTCCGGCATAGGACGATATCCGATATCAGGAACGTGCTCGGCGGCGGCGGCGGCGGCCCGGTGCCGTTCCCTCCTCCGGTCCGCTGCCACCATTCGTTTCGTCGGGGTAGCGTTCGATCCGGATGACAGGAAGGATCAGAACCACTCCCATGCCTTCGCGCTGGGCAACATCCACGGTTGATCCCAGACGCCGCGAAGCCGCATCGGCTGGAAATTCAATGATGGTGCCCATATCCGTCTCTCCGCGCCGCGATGCTCAAAATTTGCAGCGGTCTCTTCATTAAGATCAGGGCATGGTTAATGGCCTGTTAATTGAGCCAGCCATGACGCGACGATACAAAGAAAGCTCGAATAGCCGGACGGTGTTTCACAAACCGTTTTCCTTAACGCGGTATTAAAGCGGCCCGATATAGCATCGGAGTTGAACGAGCAGGCTGCGTGTCCCGATATGACTTCTCCAATGTTTCCCGGCTTCGATGGACTAATGACGCTGTCGCGCCGCGAAGGCGTTGATATCAGACCGACGCTGTTGCGGGTGCTGACCGATTTGTATGTTCAGACCCGGGTGCATAGTGGCGACGAAGAACGGCAGTTCATTGAACTAACGTCCCGACTGATCGATCAGGTCGACGATGCGACGCGCGCCGCCGTTCGCGCGCGGCTGTCGATTTACCCAAACACGCCGGGCGAAATTACCAAAAAACTTGCGTTAGGACCGGCTGTTACCCAACAACCGGTTTTACGCCCGCACGTACCAGCGCCAGTCCCGCCCGTCCACACGCCAAAAACCGAGGGCACGCCGCAAAGCGTGTCGCTGCCGATGCAGCCCCGCGATGCCTCCGAGATCAGCGATATGTTCTTCGGCGCCGATGCCGGCAACCGCGCGCTGATCCTGCACAATCTGGCGGAAGCGCCGCTGAAGCCTTCGGCGCCGATCCCTGCCCCGCGCGCGTTGCGCGCCGCGCAGACGTTGGAGATGGCCGCCTTCGCTGCCGATACCGAAAGCTTCATACTCGAGATCAGCGAAGCGTTGATATTGCCGCCACGGGTTGCTGCGCGGGTCGTCAGCGATCCCGGCGGCGAACCGCTGGCTTGCGCGGTCAAGGCGCTGAGCATTGCGAGCGATGTCTTCCAGCGCATCTTGATCTTCCTGCCGGCGTTCGGATCGTCTGTCATGACGGTCTATCGACTGTCGCGTCTTTACGACCAATTGAACGAGCGGACGGCGCTGATCATGCTGGCGGCCTGGCGCGGCTCTACCATGGTGGTCGCGCCCAAACATCGGCCCGCGCTGTACGACGATGAGCGGCATCGCGCAGCACGTTCGGCGGTAGCGCAGCCGCGGCCGGCACAATCGTTTGGCGTGGGCGCGATTCCGAGGAACGCCACACGCGGCTTCAAGAGCTAACCTCGCGCCAAATCCAGAAAATGCCGGCCGGCTTTATCCTCGATCTCGACAATCCAGACGTCGGGATCGAAACGGATTTCTTTCGCGAGGCGTTCTTCCACGGCCTGTTCCGGCATGGGTTGCGGAGAAGACGGCGAGAACACCCGCTCGATGGGTCTACTGTCATCATAAGCTGTCTGCGGCGCAGGGCTGTACAGCACCGCATTGCCGTCGAGCAGCGCCAGTTTGACGAAAACCGCGCCGGCCTCATCCGCGCCGCGCCGGCGTACCGCGCCGAATATCCCCTCGGTCTGGCAGCGACGCAGATAGGCCGCGACCCAGATGCTTGATTTCAAACGCATGACCGCGAGGATAGGTCAGCGAGTAAATCGGCGCTAGGGCGTATCGCCCACGCTCCATTCGCGTTTCAGATAGGTTGGACTTGATCCTGTCGATCCTGCGGACGACAATGGCGGACAGCTGAGGTCGCGACCGATGAATGATTTCGCCCTGCCGGAGACGCGCTACGCCCTTAGTGGGGACGTCAATCTCGCGTATCAAGTAATAGGAGATGGACCGGTAGACATCGTCATGGTGCCGGGGTTCATTTCACATATTGAATTCCGTCATGAACTGCCCGGCTATACCGCTTCTTTGCGCCGTCTCTCAAGCTTCGCACGCGTGGTGGCTTTCGATAAGCGAGGTCAGGGATTATCGGACAGGGTATCTGACGCACCTTCGCTCGAACAGCGAATGGATGACGTTCGCGCCATCATGGATGCTATCGGCTCTGAACGAGCAACGCTGTTCGGGCATTCTGAAGGTTCTGCGATGAGCGCCTTGTTCGCCGCTACATATCCGGAACGCGTTTCCAGACTGATTCTGTTTGGGGGCTACGTGAGCCGGCGCGACCTGAATGTCGCGGAAACAGTGGCGCAGCGCGTGAAGTTCTGGGGCACGGGTGCAATGGCAAAACGTGTCGCTCCAAGCTTGGCAGCGGACCCAGCCGCGCTTGCCCAGTTTGCGAAGTTCGAACGTCTTTCAGCTAGTCCGGGAGCTGTCAAAGCCTTTACAATGTTGAATTCGCAGATCGACGTGAGGTCGATCCTCCCGGCAGTGCGCGTTCCGACACTCGTGCTCCATAATCAAGGGGATGTGCAGGTTCCGGTTGAACACGGCCGTGAATTGGCAGCATGCATTCCCGACGCCAGACTTATCGAGTATCCCGGCGGCGACCATATCTTCACCACCGGGGATGTCGACGCGGCGCTTGGCGACATTGAAGAGTTCATCACAGGGCATCGCGAAAGCTCCTCAAGCGACTTCGAGCGCGTTCTTGCCACGGTGCTGTTCACGGATATCGTCGACTCAACGCGCAGCGCTGCCTCCATGGGCGATCAGGCCTGGCGGAAATTGCTGGACAATCATGATCAATTGGCCATTCAAACGGTCGAGAAACATCGCGGGACTTTGGTCAAGTCGACCGGCGACGGAATTCTGGCGACGTTCGATGGGCCGGGCCGCGCGGTTCGCTGCGCCCTTGCGTTCGAAACCGCCTCAAAGCAAATCGGCCTGCCGCTTCGTGCAGGTCTGCATACAGGCGAAATCGAAATCAGAGGCCGGGATATCGGAGGCATAGCCGTGCACGCCGCGGCCCGTGTCATGGCCCAGTCTCAACCCAGCGAAGTCCTCGTTTCAAGAGTTGTAACTGACCTCGTGGCCGGAGCAGGCCTGAAATTCGCCGAGCGCGGCTCGCATGAACTCAAGGGCCTTCCGGGTCGATGGGATTTGTTTGCCGCGAGTGTATGAGAGGTCTACTAGCGGCGCTTATCGCGCACTGTCCAACCGAAGTCGAATGAGCTCACGCCCTACTCGATCGGACGGCCGATCATTGCGGTGAGTTCACGTACCACGCGATCAGACATTTGACCGGTCACCGGGATCCTGCGGTCACGCTCAAACTTCTGAATGGCGGCGTGGGTGTCCGCACCGATCGTTCCGGTCGGCTTAAGCTGGCCGTAGCCGTACTCTGTCAGCGCACGCTGCACCGATGCGACGCGGTGCGACGTCGTGATCAAGTCGCCGACCGGATCATGTCGTGAAGATACGGGAATCGGCGCAGGTGGCCGCGCGACGTTCGTAGCCGCAACGGACGGCGCGGTAGCCGCCTTGACCAGATGGGAGAGCGGATCGGCGGCCCGGGCTTCAACCGGCTTTGGTTCAGGCATTCGTATGTCGGCAGCTTTGGCCTCGGCTGGATTTGCAACGAGTTCGGCTGGACGCGGACGCGGCAACGGATTGCCGGGCGCAGCGATCTCGCCATACATCGGCGCGGGATGGCGCCCTGCCTGCATGAACATCGTATTGGTGACGATGGCGCCGATCGCGGCGAACGCCAATGCGCCTGCGACTAGGTCTTTCGGGCTGTAGAGCAAGACCCGCATCGCAAGGCCGCGTTCCGGCGGCGCGTCGATCGCTGCGGCGTTGGCGGGGCGGCGGCGGGGCGCTGGTATGTCGTCATCCATCACGATATTCCTAGGCACTTTTCTTCACCTGATAAGTTTCCTGCTGTCCCATTCGCGCTGCGGGCGTTAGCGTTGCGATATTGCTCGATGGCTGCTGCGCCGGCGGGATATACGCCAGCGGCAATGCGATCGTGACCGTGGTGCCCTCGTCGAGCTTGCTCTGCACGGTCATTTCGCCGCCATGCAGGCCGACCAGACTTTTCACGATCGATAGTCCAAGACCGGTGCCTTCATGACGGCGTTGATAGGTCTTGCCGGCCTGAAAGAAGGGGTCGCCGATCCGCTTGAGATCGTCAGAGCCGATACCTACGCCGTTATCGCGCACGCGCAGCAGCAACCGCACGCCATCAACGGTGGCCGATACTGTGACCGTGCCACCTCGTTCGGTAAATTTGACGGCATTGGAAACGAGATTCAGCACGATCTGTTTGAACGCGCGCGGATCGCCAAACATCTCGGGCAGATCTTTCGGCGCCCTTGTTATGAGATCGATGCCGTTTTCCCGAGCCTTCAAGGCCAGAAGGTCGCAACAGGTAATTAGCGCCGGGCGAATCGCGAACGGTTCCGGCGAAATTTCGAAATGGCCGGTCTCCATTTTGGACATGTCGAGAATGCCATTCACGACCGACAGCAAATGCTGTCCGGAATCATTGATCAGCTGCGCATATTCCTTGCGGCGTGCCGCATCGACCATCAACACGTCTTCCTGCACGATCATCTCGGAGAAGCCGATGATGGCGTTGAGCGGGGTACGTAGCTCATGGCTCATGGTTGCAAGGAACCGGCTTTTGGAGGCATCCGCATGTTCGGCTGCCGTTCGCGCCACGTCGATTGCATGCTCCTGAACCTTCCGCCCGGTGACATCACGTGTGACCGCCACCACTTCCGCTCCATCCGACGCTTTTGCATCCGGATTGAGCTCAAGCGGACGACAGCGCATCTCGACCCAGAGGAATTCGCCCGTACCGTTGCGGCTTCGCTCGGCTGTGCGCGGATCGCGCCGGAGGCGAAATTCGACGCTGCACTCCTCTCCGCCCCGAGCCGCATCCGAAAGCGCCTTGAGATAGGCCGGACGATCAGCCACGTGAACGTGGTCGAACAGACCATGGCCGAGCAGGTGTGAGACTGGCGCGCCTGTCAGCGCTTCTGCCGCGGGCGATATGAATTGCACCGCGCCGTTCTCGCGGTGACGCGAAATCACGTCGCTCATATTCTGCGCCAGCAGGCGATAACGATCTTCTTCGACATAGAGCAGCGCGACGTTCGCCCGCGCCAACGCCTCGGCACCAAACGCGAGTGCCGCGGCATAAAGCGTCGCCGACAGTAGGCCGAAGCTCATAAAAACGCCGCGCAGACTGCTACTGGTTTCAGACACCGGCAGCCAGTCGAAATAGATTGCGGAAATCAGGATGAAGATGCCAGCCACCGCTGCTGCCGAAGCGAAGGCGACCACACGGCGCGATGCCGATAGCGCGGCCTCGATTGGAACGACCACGAGCCAGACCGCGGCGAACGATTCGATGCCACCGGTGAAAATCGCCGCCATTATGACAAGACCGGTCAAAGCCAGCGACGACAGTACATGCGCGCTCTCATAGCGTCCGGTTCGAGACAGAAACAAGGACAGCAGGATCGGTGCGATTAGCCAGGCGAACGCGGCAACCTCGATCGCGGTCGGCGCTCCTCGCAGCGCCAGATAGGCCGGAAACGCCGCGAACGCGGCGAGACTTCCGAGCAACCTTGGCGCCATGAACGCCCGATGGCGGGCGCTCGTCAGTGCATCGTAACGCACGGATGGATGCAGCAGGGCATCAAGGCAATCGCGGATCGTATTCAAAAATGTCACGGCTCTCGCGTTCGGCTTGCTCGTCGTTACAGACGCGCCGGGACGCCCCTTATTGTTGCCTTACGGTGTCAGAGCGAACTTAAGCGAACGCTAAGGCGCGACCTCCGCGCGCCAAACGCCCGGCGCAGAGGCTCAAATCGCGCGGTCCGGCTGTTTCATTCACCGGAGATGGTGAACGCGAAGTTTCCACAGCCCCTTCGATATGGTTTCGAAATAGTTGGCATGTTCGGCCGCAGGTTTTCCATGAAAATCAATATCAATTGAAAATTTACGCCGAATCAAATCGGTCGCGTTTTTCTCAAAATTTCTGCGAACTGAACGCATCGCAAACACTTGGGATTTAGCAACGCCTGCTACGAGAAGGGTCGATTGCGAGAGTAACGCAACAAGATAAGAGACGACGGGGTCGCGTGATGTTTTTTTTGCTTCGCATGGCATTTTGGCTCGGGCTAGTGCTCGTGCTGCTGCCCAGAGACAAGACGCCTGAATCGGACAAGCTGCCCCAGCTGGGAGCGTCCGAAGCTGTCTCCGCTGCGACCGCGGCGGTGTCCGACATGAGCCAGTTCTGCAAGCGCCAGCCGGCAGCCTGCGAAGTCGGCGGTCAGGCCGCAACCGTCCTTGGACAACGGGCGCAAGCCGGCGCGCGAAAGCTGTACCAGATCATCACCGACAAGCGTTCGCCTGACCATACCGGGTCCATTGCCGGCATGGCCGCCGGCGACATTGCGCTGATGGAAGTTACGCACGATACGCTGACATCGGGCGACCTGCAGGCGGGATGGCAGCTCCCTGCCCCCGCCGCCTCGACCGCGAACTAGCCCGCGAAACAGCGACATTCTGGAGCATATCGCTTTCGATCGTCTTCAATCCTATATAGGTCTTCTGACAAGACTTATTGGGCCGCAATGACGATCGACGAGATCAGAGATAATTTTTCGTTGCTGGAAGACTGGGACGACCGCTACCGGTATGTCATTGAACTCGGCCGTACGCTCGATCCGATGCCCGAAGCCGAACATTCCGCCGCCAACAAGGTGCAAGGCTGTGCAAGCCAGGTTTGGCTATCCCGCAAGCTTGCGCGCACCGACACCAACAAACCGGTGTTGAGCTATCTCGGCGACAGCGATGCGCATATTGTGCGCGGCCTGATCGCGATCCTGCTGACCCTGTACTCGGGCCGCACACCGCAGGATATTTTGGCAACCGACGCGGTGGCCATATTCGACGAGCTAGGATTTCGGGATCACCTGACGCCGCAGCGCTCCAACGGGCTGCGCGCGATGGTCGAACGCATTCGAACCGACGCCCGCGAAACGCTGGCGTCGGCTTCCTGACGCGTCTATCCGCTGCTGAATGTCGCATCGCCGGCGAGCCAGGTGCGGATATGCGCATCGCCTTTGCCTTCGTTCACGAGACCGTAGTGCCGCGCCAGCCGGTCGAGTGCCAGTTGCAGCACGATCTTGGCAGAGCGCGTCGGCCAGCCACGTTCGCGCTCGACATCTTCCAGCCCGCGCAGGAAACAGCATACGTCCATCAGCACACCCGAAAATTCCGGTCCGCAGGCCTCCATCGCCGACCCGACGCGCTGTCGCGAGGCGATTATCAAATCAGTCATCTCACCAGCACCGCCCTTGGGCCCCCGCGACCGGCCGCTCGGCTCAGCCCAGTTGGAGGTGACGCGCGGGGTCATTTGTCCGCGCGTGAAATCGGCGCGCAGCTTTTCCCCGGCAACGAATTGATTTGGGCTGATCATGGTGCGCCCGTCACGGCCTTTGCGGCGTGCGAGCCATGCCAGGGGGCTCTCGCTGTCATTCACCATCACGCTGATGACGCCGTTTTCGGTCATGATCTCGCGCGTCGAGAGGTCCAGATGCTGCGCACGAAAATTGTCGACGGCCTCAGCGGAATGTTCAACCCGTCGTACTGCCGTCTTGTTGGTGCTGCGCTTCATAGATCTCTCCGAACTCTGGAAATTGCTAAACTCGATAAAGGAAAATATACCTATATCGTGGTCAGCTTTCCAGCCCCGGGGATCGTGATTGCACTAATATTTTGATTTTATTTCCGGCGCCGGCGCTGCTGGCCAAGCCCCATTTTCTTGGCGAGTTGCGAGCGCGCCACTGCGTAGTTCGGCGCGACCATCGGATAATCGGCAGGAAGCCCCCATTTGTCGCGATATTGCTCCGGGGTCATGCTGTACTGTGTGCGCAGATGGCGCTTCAGCGATTTGAAGCGTTTACCGTCCTCAAGGCAAATCAGATAATCGGCGGTCATCGATTTCTTCACGGAGACTGCAGGCTTGGCGGGTTCCGACGGCGTGTCGATCCGGCCAGTGGAGACCCGCATCAAAGCCGCATGGATCTGACTGATCAGGGATGGAATGTCTGAAGCAGGTGTCGGATTGTTGCTGAGATAGGCCGACACAATGCTCGCAGTCAGATCGATGAAGCCTTTGGCCGCTGGTTCATTCATGGCCTAATCCTCTGGGATCAATCAGGATCGAAAAATTCCTCGCCGAAACTCACGGTCGCTGGTCGAGATGCGAGCGCAGCTCGTCGATCGACGCAAAACGCATCATGCCTTCCGGCATCTGGGCCTCGATCGAGCCATCGGAATAGAGCGAATAGGCCATTCCGTCGACAATGCCGGATTTGAGCACCGTCACTGGCGGCTGCTCGGCGGTGCGCGGCGGCACATAACGTTCCGGCCCCGGAGCACCGTTATTTGGTGGGTTGAACCTCGGGGGCACGCGAGTTCGCGGCGGAGCTTCTTCGGCACGCCCCCGTTCCGACGGCGGCCATGCATCGTCAAAGCTCGGTGGCGGCGCGACCGGCTTCGGAACTGGTGGGGCAACCGGCGCCACTGGTAAGGGATCGGCCTCGATGGAATCCGGGTTCTTCGCCGCAGCGCGCTCCCGTTCCTTTCGGGAGGACGAAGCAAACAGCAGATTTCGGCGCGGTTTCGCTGGCGGCGCGGTATCGGAAACCTCCGCCTCTACCGGCGCTTCCATATCAGGCTCAGGCGGAACAGATGGCGCGGTCTGATCGATGTTGGAAACATTGGGGTCCGGCCTATCGCCGAGCGAAAACCCATCGTTGGCCGGCTTGTTCATTCCGATATCGATCGGCGAACGAGGCTCGGTTTGCGGAGTTGCTGCGGCATCCGAATTTGGAAGAGTGAGCCGCCGGAACTCTTCTTTTATTTCCCGGACCACAACAGAAAGCCCGATCAGAATTGCACCTGCGGCTGACGCAACCGTTCCTGAAAGAATAAGCGTGTTGCCGAAACTGAACTCATGGACCGGGATTCCGAAGCCGATCGCTGCAATTCCCCCTAGCAGAATGCAAACCCCGGCGATCATCAGCAACATCATCGTCAGCTCCCCGGCTGCGCCAAAAGCGCAACGGCCCAATGCCACGATACCGTCATATTGTGCAGATCGCCAAACGGCAATTGAAGTTGTGAGCCGGAGAGGTGCGGTCGCCTAGCGGAGCGGGTACGATTGACCAACCCAAATAGCCGACGGATTTTTACCTTGCTTGCAGTTGTTGCACGGCACCAGGTAAATTTAGCCACAATTTCCAATTACTTGGCGCTGGAACTGCGCTATATGGATGCCGGGGAAATAAGGCTCAAGCGCAAAAGCTGGGCCGTAGGGGACACCGGGTTTACCGATAGCCATGTCATCGATTACAACTTCGGCCCTCGATGCGTCTGCGCGGCGCTCGGCCGAGAAGACGTGCGACGACGCCGCCTTGGTTGTGCTGGCCGCAGCCACCTTGATCGCCAGCCTGACTTTTCGCGATTACGGCTTGGGTTGGGACGATTATACCCACGCGGAATACGCCGATTTGCTGCTGCGCATGTACGGTTCCGGCTTCAAGGACACCGCCGCGCTCTCATTTGCCAATCTTTATATGTATGGCGGTGGCTTCGACATGGCGGCCGCGCTGCTGCACAAGCTCATTCCGCTCGAACTGTTTGAGACCCGCCGCCTGCTTGGCGCCGTCGTCGGGTTGATCGGCCTGACCGTGACCTGGCGGCTGGGACGCCGCGTCGGGGGCCCTCTCGCAGGTCTTGCCGCCCTTTTATTGCTGGTGCTTTGTCCGACGTTCTACGGCCATATGTTCATGAACCCGAAGGATGCGCCGTTCGCAGTTGCGATGGTCATTCTGATGCTGGGGCTCGTGCGCCTGGCAGAGGAATATCCGTCTCCGACGCCGCGGACGGTTCTGATCGTCGGTCTGGGCGCGGGCTTGTCAATCGGTTCGCGCATCCTCGGCGGACTTGCGTTCCTCTATGCGCTGATCGGATTCCTCCCGCTGTTGCTGGAGGAAATCCGCAGCAACGGCGCGCGCGAAGCGGGGCATCGATTCCTGCACGTGATTTACGTGCTCGTGCCGGGACTCGTGGCCGGATATCTCGTTATGGGCCTGATCTGGCCGTGGTCGGTCATGGAACCCGGCAATCCCATTCAGGCGTTGACCTATTTCTCGCAAGTTCTTCGAAAAGCCCTGGAAGGAAATGTTCGACGGCGCGCTGGTCTCCGTGCCGGATATGCCGTGGTCCTATCTGCCCACGCTGTTTGCCCTGCAACTTCCCGAAATTCTGCTCGGTCTGGCCATTGCCGGTGTTGTAGGTACGATCTTGTCGCTACGTCGCACAGATATTCCTGCGCGCCGCAAAACGATTTTGTTGATGCTGACGCTCGCGGCCACGCTGCCGCTGATCATCGCGATGGTGAAGCGTCCTGCCCTCTACAACGGCATCCGACATTTCATTTTCGTCATTCCCCCGATGACGGTACTGGCAGGAGTTGCGTTCGCCTCGCTGATGGATTCACTGAGACAACACCACCGGCGTTGGCAGCCCGCGGTAGTTGCGGTTTTCGCGTTCGGCTTGATGTTGCCACTGGGAGAAATGATCCGTTTGCATCCGTACCAGTACACGCACTTCAATCATATCGCCGGAACCGTACGGGCTGCTGACGATCTCTTCATGCTGGACTACTGGGGGCTTGCGCTGAAGCAGGCCTCTGATGGGCTGCGCGAGCAACTCGTCGAACGCCAGGAAGTGGCACCAAGGGACCGCAAATGGAAGGTTGCCGTGTGCGGCCCGCAGCGCCCGGCGCAGGTGGCGCTGGGTCCGGAATTCACGATCGGCTGGGACAGCCATGCCGCGGATTTCGCGATGACGCTGGGCGAGTTTTACTGCAAGGGCCTGACCGCCCCGGTCATGGTCGAGATCAAGCGCGACGACGTGGTATTCGCGCGGGTCTATGACATACGCGGCCGCAGCATCTCCAGCCTGTTGTCGATTCCGGCGCCTTAGCCACCGCCACGCCGGTAGAAGCATGCCTGACACGCCGCGCCCGCATCTTGCTGCTGCACCGCTGCGGCACTAGGGTTGGTCAGAAATCAACGCAGGTAAGGGAGACCGGTCATGTCGCCAGCGGAAGTTCGCCTGAAAGAAGTGCCGTCCGATATGACGGATGCCGAATGGAGCCAGCGCATCAATCTCGCCGCATGCTATCGGCTGATCGCGCATTACGGCTGGGACGATCTGGTCGACACCCATATCTCCGCGCGCGTGCCCGGACCGGAGCATCATTTCCTGATCAACCCGTACGGAATGATGTTCGACGAGATTACCGCATCGAGCTTGGTGAAGATCGATCTCGACGGTAACCAGCTCACGAAAAGCGGATACAGCATCAATCCGGCTGGCTTCACCATACACTCCGCCATTCATGAAGCGCGTGAGGACGCGGGTTGCGTGCTGCATCTGCATACCCCGGACGGAACCGCTGTTGCGAGCTGCCTGGAAGGCTTGCTGCCGCTGAACCAGACGGCCCAGCTTGTTACTTATGACCTCGCCTATCACGATTACGAAGGCATCGCGCTCGATCACGACGAGCGCCCGCGCCTGCAAAAGGATCTCGGCCAGAAGAACCACATGCTGTTGCGTAATCACGGCACATTAACGGTCGGCCGCTCGGTCGCCTCCGCGTTCGAGCGCATGTTCCATCTGGAACGCGCCTGCACCATGCAGGTCCGCACCCGCATGCTCGGACCAGTCGCCTATCACGTCGATCCAGCCGTTATCGACAAAAACACCAGCGTGCTTTCCAATCCCGACCGGCAGGAATTACGCTCGACGCAACTTGTCTGGCCGGCGCTGCTGCGCAAGCTCGACCGACTCGACCCCAGCTATAAGAATTGAAAGCCCGAAATTTCGGTGTAATATTCAGCCACACGACCTCTGCACCTTGAATTGAAACGCCGCCCAATTCCGGGCGGCGTTTTCATTTATTTCGCATCCGCGATCTCAGTGGGCCATACGACCGTGAACCGCTCGAAGACTGTCTCGATCTCGTCGTGCAAATGAAAACCCTCAGTCTCGGCCATGCGTCCAAAGAAGCGGCGATGCGCCGATAGCCACCATTCGCGGGTGCGCTCCCCTTCACCTTCATCCCGGGCAAAGCGCTCATCTACCGAATTTAATGGGCCCACGCGAATTTCAGTCGTGCGCCAAATCGCGCGGGGGTGGCCTGTGCCGTCCAGCAGCACGACATAGCCGCCAAGGATTGGAGGCGCCTCACCGTCTGGACCGAACTGACGAACCAGTCCCGCCGTCGCGCGCTTGATGCCGGCGACTGTCAGCTCGGCGAGTTCCGTCGCCATCATTGGTCCGTCGCCGAACGACACCACATCGTAGTCGTCATGGTCCAGAGCCAGCCGCGTTGCGATACGCCCGCCAGAATTCTTGGATAGGTGCAGATCGTTTTCCGCCAGCCATGACGGTTATCCCTTCGGGGCATCTGCGAGCGCAGCCAAAATGCGCGCCCATGACCGGATACCCTTGTGAAAGCTTTTGAGATCGTACTTCTCGTTAGGCGAATGAATGTTGTCGTCATCCAGACCGAAGCCGATCAGCACGGTATCCAGTCCAAGCGTGCGCTTGAAATCCGCGACGATCGGAATCGAGGCGCCGGAACCGATCAGTAGCGCCTCCTTGCCCCACTCGTCGGTCAATGCGCGTTTGGCGGCGGCGAGCGGCTTCATGTTCCAGTCGAGTGCGATGGCCGGCGCGTTGGAATGATCGAGAAATTCCGCTGAGCAATCCTTCGGCAGCCGCTCACTAACATAAGCGCGGAAAGCAGCGCGAATTTTCGCCGGCTCCTGACCCTCGACAAGTCGGAAAGAAACCTTCGCCGATGCCTGCGCAGGTATGACGGTCTTTGAGCCCTCGCCGGTATAACCGCCGACAATGCCGTTGATGTCGCAGGTCGGGCGCGACGACACCTGTTCGATCAGCAGGCGATCATTCTCGCCGGCCGGAATCGACAGACCGATCGGCTTCAGGAACGACTCCGGCGTCAAATTCAGCTTCTTCCATTGCGCCAGAATATCCGCTGGAAGATCCTTCACGCCATCGTAGAAGCCCGGGATGGTGATGCGGCCATTGGCGTCATGCAGACCGCCGAGAATTCGCGTCAACACCCGGATGGGATTTTGCGCACCGCCGCCGAAGATGCCCGGAATGAAGGTCGCGGTTGGCCGCCTTGATGCGCACCTCTTCATAGACGAGACCGCGCAACGACGTGGTGATTGCCGGCGTGGACGGGTCCCACATGCCGGTGTCGCACACCAGCGCGAAATCCGCGGCGAGGTCCTGCTTGTTCGCCTCGAGAAACGGCACAAAATTCTTTGATCCGATTTCCTCTTCACCCTCGATCACGATGGTGAGATCGAGTGGCAACGATCCCGTAACGGTCTTCCAGGCGCGGCAGGCCTCGACGAAGGTCATCAACTGCCCTTTGTCGTCCTGCGCGCCGCGGGCCACGATGATTTTTCGTCCATCGGCATGCGTCGACACCGCGGGCTCAAAGGGCGGACGATTCCATAGCTCAAGCGGATCGACGGGCTGCACGTCGTAATGTCCGTAAAATAGAACGTGTGGCCGTGAGGCCCCTTTTCCCTCGCCGCTGTTTTTCGCAACGATGGCCGGATGACCAGCCGTCGGCTTGACTTCGGTCGCAAAGCCTATCGTCGCGATGTCCGCCGCCAGGTGATCAGCCGCCGCCTTGCAATCCGTGGCGAAGGCCGGATCGGCCGAGATCGATTTGATCCGCAGCAACGCGAACAGCCGCTCCAGGCTGTTGTCAAAATCGGCGTCGATGCGATCGAGGACGGGCTGAAGCTGGGACGTGCTGGACATGAGCTTTTCCTAATTATTGCTTGGCGGTTCTGCATGGACGCTGCGAAGTGCTGTCGCCGGCGCAGGAATACCGGCACTTTCCGAAGGGAGCGGATGCCGCAGGTGCCAAGCCAATCCCGCGACAATCACTGCCGTTGCTGCAAGATTATTTCCGATCGCCTGGAAGAAGGTCGGAAACACCGGAAGCGAAAGGCACAACAGAACTCCTGCGATCCCCAGCACCCACGTTGAGCCGGCCCGCACGGTCGGACGCGGATCATAAGCTGCCCGATGGATCAGGACCGTCACGGGAAAGAACAGCCACATGAAATAATACTGGCGGGCGAGCGGCGAAGCCACTGTCATCAGAGCAGAACAGAATTCCAAGTTCTTCCGCATTCGACAAACGCGTCACCCGGGATGTGGGCGGCATCACCGCGATAAATCCGGCTCCGATCAGAAACGATATGGCGATGACAATCCAGTTCGCCGTTTTGAAATCGAGATCGAACAGGTTGACGTAGCGCGGCTCGTCGGAAGGTCTGATCTGCTTGTAATTGATCGGCCGCGTCAGCCGATGTGTCACAGCGATGATGGACTGATTGATCCACGACCAGTTCTGCTCGGCGCGCTGCCCAAAACCCTGCTCGGAGCTCGTTCCCACCATGTCGTGAGACCAGGTCGCGAGTTCTGCGACATTGCGCTGAAACCCGCGGACCGGCGCCGGCACCACGAAAAGAAATACGCCCAAGAAAACCACCATGCTCGCGGCGCTCGCCCATTGCCGTCGCCAGAGCAGATACGGAAGGACAGCGACGGGAAAAACCTTGATCGCGGTGGCCAGCGCGAACATGCTTCCTGCCGCCCAAGGCCGGCCATGTTGCAGTAGCCAAAATCCGAACAACATCATCGCGAGCAGTACGAGATTTGGCTGGCCAAGGTCGAACATGTCAAAAACGAACGAAATAGTGAAAAAGGCCGGCAATGCCGCCACCCATGGGTCCGGAATGCGGCCCAGACCGGTCATTGCATTCGAGAGCAAACCCGTGATCCACCACGCCGCGGCATTGAGAAGCGACAGGCATAGATAAAGCGGCAGTTTGCCGAAGTAACTCGGTATGGCCAGGAGAATTGCGGATAGCGGCGGATAGATAAATTTCAGCTGGCCGTCCGGCTCAGTGACATAGAGGTCTTTCCCTTGCAGCACCTGCTGTCCGGCCCAGTACCAAAGCGGATAATCCTTGGTTTTGCCCGGTCCCCAGATTTCAGGAACGAAAACGTCGGCGGTCAGCACGATACAGCAGACTAGGAACAAGAGATCCAGCGGCGATCGCAACGAAGGAAATCTCAGCACAGGCAATTTTTCCGAAGGTCCGAGCAACGCCGGAGCAAGCATTTATCGCCGCAACAGGCTGCCGAGGGTGCCGCGCACCAAAGCACGCCCGACCGAACCGCCGAGAGACCCCCCCAGCGACTTGCCCAGATCGGCAACCACGCCGCCCACCACCTTGTTGGTGACTGTGCGCGTCACGTTACGCGCGATCACCTGCCCGGTCGACATTTTACCGCGCGGCGTATTGGTGCCGAAGATAGTCCCGACGATCGAACCGATCTGCCCGAGAATGCCACCGCTGCCCGGCGAACCATCCGCGGGCGCAGCAGTGCCCGCCACGCGCTTCTGCAACACCTCGTAAGCGGATTTCAGAATCGATGGTCGTGTCGTATTTGCCCTTCACCGGGCTGCCATCCATCACAGCCTTGCGCTCTTCCGGTGTAATCGGCCCGATCCTCGCCGAGGGCGGCCGCACCATGATGCGCTCCACCATCGCCGGCGTGCCGTTGCCTTCGAGAAACGACACCAAGGCCTCGCCCTTGCCGAGCTCCATGATCACCTGCGCGGTGTTCAGTTTCGGATTAGGCCGAAATGTCTGGGCCGCCGCGGCGACGGCTTTCTGATCGCGTGGCGTGAATGCCCGCAGCGCGTGCTGGACGCGGTTGCCCAACTGAGCAAGTATCTTGTCGGGTACATCGATCGGGTTTTGCGTGACGAAATAGACGCCGACGCCTTTCGATCGGATCAGGCGCACCACCTGCTCGATCTTGTCCATCAGCGCCTTTGGCGCATCGGTGAACAACAGATGCGCCTCGTCGAAAAAGAACACCAATTTCGGTTTTGGCGGGTCGCCGGCCTCGGGAAGTTCTTCGAACAGCTCCGACAGCATCCACAGCAGGAATGTCGCGTAGAGTTGTGGGCTCTGCATCAGCTTGTCGGCGACCAGGATATTGATCATGCCTCGGCCGTCGCGATCGGTGCGCATGAAATCCTTCAGCGACAGCGCCGGCTCGCCGAAAAACTTCGCACCCCCCTGATTTTCCAGCACCAGAAGCTGCCGCTGGATGGTGCCCACCGTCTGCTTCGACACATTGCCGTATTGCGTGGTCAGATCGGCGGCATGTTCGGCAATAAAAGAGAGAATAGCCCGCAGATCCTTCATGTCGAGCAGCAGCAGTCCCTGCTCGTCCGCCACCTTGAACGCGATATTGAGCACGCCTTCCTGAACATCGTTCAGATCCATCATGCGAGAGAGCAACAGCGGACCCATTTCGGAGACTGTCGCACGCACGGGATGACCCTGTTCGCCGAAAACGTCCCAAAATATCGTTGAGAATTGGTCGGGCTCGAACGTCAGGCCCATATCCTTGGCGCGCTTGAGGATGAAATCCTTTGCCTCCCCGGTTTGGCAGATACCGGAGAGATCACCCTTGATGTCGGCAGCGAAAACCGGCACGCCAGCGCGGGCAAATCCCTCAGCCATCACCTGGAGGGACACGGTTTTTCCCGTTCCGGTGGCGCCAGTGACGAGCCCGTGACGATTTGCAAGCCCAAGCGTCAACCACGCCGGCTGCTCCCCCTTGCCGATGAAAATTTTCTCATCAGTATCTGCTGCCTTGGTGTCGCTCGTGGCCATTGGCGTCGTCTCTTTCGCACCATGAGGTCTTGATCGCCGAATACCGTCATCATACCGCATCCCGCACGCCTTTTGGAACTGCCGACGCACGGCAGGCGCCACAAATAATCTGCGCGCAAATATAAGACTGGCTGCATTGTTGGAGCGCAAGGAGACTGAAGCTTGTTTTGGCCGGCGGTTTTTTGCGAATCTCGCATCTGGTCTTGCATAGATGCAACACTTGCCATGCGATTGAGCGCGGAAAGGGCCTTCCAGACATTGCATCGCTTGTAATTCGTGTCGCACCGGCTCAAGATAAAATCAAAGATGAGTATCCGGGAACGACCGGCTGAGGGCGGGGCTTATGGACGAACTGATCGCGCAGCTGGCCGCAAAGGCCGGCATTGAGATTGCTGTGGCGCAGAAAGCCGCGGGCGACATTCTGGGCTTCCTTCGCGACGAAGGCCGATCTGACAAAATTCAAACCCTGATCGACGCCATTCCAGGTGCAGAAGCAGCCATCGAGGCGTCAAATAATAGTGGCGGCGTTAGCCGGTTGATGGGCGGCGGCTTGATAGCGCTGGGCACCCGGCTGATGAGTCTTGGATTGGGCATGGGCGACATCCAAAAAATCGCCCGTGAACTTTTCAGGTATGGCCGCGACAAGATCGGAGCTGATCAGATGGGCGCGATCATCGCAACGACACCCGGCCTTCGTCAGTTCGCTTGAAGCACCTTCAATATACCGAGTATCAATGACATATCCCATCTCCGACATCGAAGGCCTGTCAGCTTTCGCCGCTTCGAAATTGAAATCGATCGGCATTCGCACCACGGACGGCCTGCTTGAGGCGGCGCGGAGCGTAAAGGGGCGCAACGCCCTGGCTGTGAAGACCGGCATCAGCGCAAAGCAGTTGCTCGATTGGGCCAACGTCGCCGATTACATGCGTATTCCCGGCATGGGTAAGGCCAAGGTCGGGCTGGTACGAGCCGCCGGCGTCACCACCGTGCGCGAGTTGGGGCTTCGCAACCCGAAACGGCTCTCGCAAACCATGAAAGACGCGAACATCAAGCACAAACTCGTTCGCGTCTTGCCGTCGGAAAAGTCGGTCGAGCAAATTATCCAGAAGGCGCGCAAGCTGCCGCCAAAGATCACCTATTAAGCTCCATACCATCGCCGGCATTCCGCGCCCACGATGCCTGTTCGGCGTCTTGACTCCAATGTGGAGACCGCGCAAAGCGACCGCATGATCGTGACCACCTCCAGACCCGCGCCGGCGGCTCCGGCAGATCATCCGGCTCTGCCGGCGCTGCTTTCGCGGCCTTGTCCAGCAGTCATGGGTGTACTCAACATTACCCCGGATTCATTTTCCGACGGTGGAAAATTCAATGCCCCGGACCTTGCCCTGAGGCACGCACGGCGCATGATCGCAGAAGGCGCCGACATTCTCGACATTGGCGCGGAGTCCACCCGGCCCTATGGGGCGGAGCCAGTCGCTGCTGAGGAAGAGCTGCAACGGTTGCAGCCTGTGCTGGCTGACATCATCGCCCTGGGTGTTCCGGTTTCCATCGACAGCATGAAATCGGCGGTCACCGCTTGGGCGTTATCCGCTGGCGCTGTGATCGCCAATGACGTCTGGGGTTTGCAGCGCGACCCGGACATGGCGAAAGTTATCGCGGAGCACAAGGCGCCGGTCGTCGTGATGCACAACCGGGAAAGCGTCGACGCAGGGATCGATATCATCCGGGATATCATCGCGTTCTTTCAGCGCTCGCTCGGCATCGCGGCAAAAGCCGGGATCCCTGAACGTCACATCGTACTTGATCCCGGCATTGGCTTTGGCAAAACTCCAGAGCAGAGCGTGACGGTGTTGGCACGGCTTGACGAATTAATGTCATTTGGCCTGCCACTGCTGGTCGGAGCATCGCGCAAGCGATTTATCAGCTCTATTACGCCATCGGAGCCGCATCAGCGCCTCGGCGGCTCGATCGCCGCGCATCTTCTGGCAGCGAAAGCTGGCGCCAAAATCATCCGCACCCACGATGTGGCGGAGACGGTGCAGGCGCTGCGCGTAGAGGCGGCCATCGAGGGCAAGCGATGACGGACACCATCTTTATTACCGGTCTCGTGATCCATGCGCGCCATGGCGTGATGGAGCATGAAACCGAAGTCGGGCAACGCTTTGTGATCGATCTTGAGTTGTCGGCGGACTTGTCGGAATCCTCACGCACCGACCGCCTCTCTGATACCGTGTCGTATTCCAACGTGGTGGCGACCGCGACCGCGGCATTCAAGGATGCCAACTACAAGCTACTGGAGCGCGCGGCTGGCGCGGTTGCGGATGCGGTACTCGCCGCGTTCCCAAAAATCACCGCCGTCAAGGTCACTGTGCACAAGCCGCACGCACCGATCGCGGCGATTTTCGATGATGTCGGCGTGATCCTGACGCGTACGCGGCAAACCTCTAATGGCTGACGTACTGATTGCACTCGGCGGCAACGTCGGTGACGTCAGAGCGACCTTTCAAAAGGCGATCGCCAATATTTGTGGCATGACACAGGGTGTGCTGCTGGCTCGTTCGTCCGATTACGCCACGCCGCCATGGGGCGAGGAGAACCAGGACCGCTTCATCAATGCCTGCATCGAAATCGAGACCCGCCTCGACCCCCATGCCCTGCTTTTTACAATGCATAAGGTCGAAAGCAAATTCGGCCGCGATCGAACCAAGGAAACTCGCTGGGGTCCGCGCACCCTCGACCTCGATTTGATCACCTATGACGACGTTTCGATCAACAAACCGATTTAACACTGCCGCATCCCCGGCTATTCGAACGGGCTTTCGTGCTTGTGCCCCTCGCGGAAATTGCGCCTGATCGCATGATCGCCGGCCGAATAGTAAGTGAGGCGCTGGCACGGCTATCCATGGACGGCATCGAGCGACTTCCGAACCTCGGCTGACGTTGTATTACCTGCTCGCGCGTGGCATTTTCGGACAACAGCAAAAGCGCCTTCGAAAGAACTCTTGCGCCATGACATCTGCGACTGACGAGCTACGCTTGGCCGCGGATTTCGCGCCGGCGACGTATGACGACTGGCGCAAGCTGGTCGATGGCGTTCTGAAAGGCGGGCCCTTCGACAAGTTAGTGGGCAAATCCTATGACGGACTGAAGATCGAGCCGATCTATCGGCGCGCACTCGACGCCAGGCCGATCGCCGGCCGTGCGATCGGGACGCCATGGCAGATCATGCAGCGCATCGATCATCCCGATGCCGGGCAGGCCAACGCGCAGGCGCTGCTCGATCTCGAAAACGGCGCGACCGGACTGCAACTCGAATTTGCAGGCGGCCCTGGCGCGCGCGGCTACGGACTCCCCGACGCCAGTAAGGAAACATTGAAGCGTGTATTCGATGGCATCTTCCTGGACGCCGGCATCGCGATCGCGCTGCATCCCGTGCTCGGTGGCGAGAATGCTGGCATGAACTTCGCTGGGCTTGTCGAGAGCCGCGGGATCGACCCATCAAAAGTCGACGTAAGGTTCAATTATCAGCCGCTCACCACCATGGCAGTTCGAGGCGCGACGCCAGCGCCGTGGGTCGAGATGATGCCCGCATTGGCGCAGATCATCCGCAACCTCGCCGACCGCGGCTTCAAGGGCCCATTCGTTCTGGCAGACGGCCGTCCCGTTCACGATGCCGGCGGATCGGAAGCGCAGGAGCTGGGCTTTGCACTTGCTGTCGCGGTGGCATACCTGCGCGCGTTGGAGGCCGGCGGTATCGCGCTCGACGCCGCCAGGGCAGCAATCTCGTTTCGGCTCAGCGCCGACGCTGATCAATTCCTGACGATGGCCAAATTCCGCGCGCTGCGTCTGCTCTGGGCGCGCGTCGAAGAAAGTTGTGGCCTGACGCCGAAGCCGGTCTTCATCGCCGCCGAGACGGCGTGGCGCATGCTGACGCAACGTGATCCCTACGTGAACTTGCTGCGTGCAACCATCGCGACGTTCTCAGCAGGCCTCGGTGGCGCTGATAGCATCGCGGTGCTGCCGCATACCCTGGCGCTGGGATTGCCGGATCCGTTCGCGCGGCGCGCGGCGCGCAACACGCAGTTGGTCCTAGTGGAGGAGTCCAACCTAGCCAGGGTTGCCGATCCCGCAGCTGGCTCGGGCGGCATCGAAGCGCTGACACGCGAACTTTGCGAAGCGGCGTGGGACATATTTCAGGAGATCGAGAAGGCCGGCGGCGTGTTCGCCGCGCTGGAGCAGAACCTCATCCAGCGCAAGGCCGCGGCGACGCGAGCGGTGCGCGAGGGCAATATCGCCCGTCGCAAGGAGGTACTGACAGGCGCGAGCGAATTTCCGAATCTGCACGAGACACCCGTAGCCGTGCTGGAAGCGAAGCCGGTCAGGCCCGAGCGCTATGACGATACGAAAATTACATTCGATGCGCTAGCGCCGATGCGGCTTGCCGCGCCCTTCGAGGAATTGCGCGACAAGTCGGATGAAATCCTTCAGGCGACCGGCGCGCGCCCGAAAGTCTTTCTTGTGTGTCTCGGGACGCCGGCGGACTTCGCAGCGCGCGCAACGTTCGCTAAAAGCTTCTTCGAAACTGGCGGCATCGAAGCGGTAGAGGGTCCGCACCGCCCCGCAAGCGGCCAGAGCCGCGAACAATTCGCCGCTGCCTTTAGAACCTCTGGCGCCGCCCTCGCCTGCCTCTGTTCCTCCGATAAAGTCTATGCCGACCAAGCGCTCGGCGCTGCGAAGGAGATTCAAGCCGCGGGAGCGAAACATATCTATCTCGCAGGACGGCCGGCCGAACTGGAAGCCGGGCTTCGTGCTGCCGGCGTTGGCGATTTCATCTTTGCCGGCGGGGATGCGGTGGCGACGCTGCAGAACGCTTACCAACGAATGAGTTGAGCATGGCGGAGACCAAACCCGTTTTGACTGGCGGATGCCAATGCGGCGCGGTTCGATTTGCCGTTTCAGCGCCGCCGGCGAAAGTCAGCATCTGCCACTGCCGGATGTGCCAGAAGGCGACCGGCGCTCCCTTCGCATCGCTGGCCGATATTTCGCACGCGAATTTTTCCTGGACGCGAGGGAAGCCCGCGAGTGTTCGTTCCTCTTCCATAGGGGAACGCGACTTCTGCGCGGCCTGCGGCACGCCGCTCAGCTATCGCGAAATCGGCGGATCGAAAATCGAGATTACCACCGGCGCGTTCGACAAACCCGAGTTGGTGGTTCCAGACCGCCAGTTCGGGATCGAGTCACGGTTGGACTGGGTAGTCGCCATCGCCGATCTGCCAAGCGTAACGACAGCCGATAATTACGGACCGGAAAAACTCGCCAAGATCGTTAGCCGGCAGCATCCGGACCACGATTGAGCGTTGAGGAAAATGACGGCGTGGCGTGTTTGTGGTAAGGTCGAGTTGCATGAGCAAGATACCTAACTTCGCAGACATTGCATTTAAGGAAACCCCGCCGGCCGCAGCCGCGGGTACCTCCGAACCCTGGCTCACGCCGGAAGGCATCCTCATTAACCCCGCCTACAGCGAAGCCGATCTGGAAGGCATCGATTTCCTCGAGACATGGCCGGGCATCGCGCCCTATCTGCGCGGGCCCTACCCCACCATGTACGTCAATCAGCCGTGGACCATCCGGCAATATGCCGGCTTCTCTACGGCGGAGGACTCCAACGCGTTCTATCGCCGCAACCTAGCCGCCGGCCAGAAAGGCCTCTCGGTCGCGTTCGATCTCGCCACCCATCGCGGCTACGATTCGGATCATCCGCGCGTCACCGGCGATGTCGGCATGGCCGGGGTTGCGATCGATTCAATCTACGACATGCGTACGCTTTTCTCGGGCATTCCGCTCGACCGCATGAGCGTGTCGATGACCATGAACGGCGCCGTGCTGCCTATCCTGGCGCTATTCGTGGCGGCCGCCGAGGAACAGGGCGTGCCGCCGGAAAAGCTTTCGGGCACCATTCAGAACGATATTCTGAAAGAGTTCATGGTGCGCAACACCTACATCTATCCACCGGCGCCCTCGATGCGGATCATCTCGGACATCTTCGCCTATACCTCGCAAAAGATGCCGAAATACAATTCGATTTCGATTTCCGGCTATCACATGCAGGAAGCCGGCGCGACGCAGGACCTCGAACTCGCCTACACGTTGGCCGACGGCGTCGAATATCTCCGCGCAGGCCTTGCCGCCGGGCTGGATGTCGACCGCTTCGCGCCGCGGCTGTCGTTCTTCTGGGCCGTCGGCATGAATTTCTTCATGGAAGTGGCAAAGTTGCGCGCCGCGCGGCTGCTGTGGGCCAAGCTTCTCACGCAGTTCAACCCTAGAGACCCGCGGTCGCTGTCGCTGCGCACGCATTGTCAAACTTCAGGGTGGTCGCTCACCGCGCAGGACGTCTACAACAATGTAACGCGCACCACCATCGAGGCGATGGCGGCAACGCAGGGCCACACCCAATCGCTGCACACCAATGCGCTCGACGAAGCGCTGGCGCTGCCGACTGACTTTTCAGCACGGATCGCGCGCAACACACAGCTATTTTTGCAGCAGGAGAGCGGCACCACCCGGATCATCGATCCCTGGGGTGGTTCGTATTACGTCGAGCGGCTCACCCATGACCTCGCAGCCAAGGCGTGGGGGCACATCCAGGAAGTCGAAGCGCTCGGCGGCATGGCGAAGGCAATCGAGGCTGGGGTACCGAAACTGCGGATCGAGGAAGCCTCTGCAAAAACGCAGGCACGCATCGACGCCGGCAAGCAGGCCGTGATCGGTGTCAACAAATTCAAGCCGACGGATGAAGCGCCGCTCGACGTGCTGAAGGTCGAGAATTCCACGGTGCGGCGGCTGCAGATCGACAAGCTGTCGCGCCTGAAGAAAGAGCGCAATCAGAAGGACGTTGACGCCGCGCTGGCGGCGCTCACGCATAGCGCCGGTGAAGGCAATGGTAATCTGCTGGCGCTGGCCATCGACGCCGCGCGCGCCAAAGCCACGGTCGGCGAGATCAGCGACGCGATGGAAAAAGTGTTCGGCCGCCACCGCGCCGAGATCAAATCCATCACCGGCGTCTACAAGCGGGAGGCATCCACCATGTCCAATCGCGTCGAAAAAGTGCAGGCGCTGATCGATGCGTTCGAGGATGCGGAAGGCCGGCGCCCGCGTATCCTCGTCGCCAAGATCGGCCAGGACGGCCATGACCGCGGCCAGAAGGTGATCGCCTCGGCTTTCGCCGACGTCGGTTTCGATGTGGATATTGGGCCGCTGTTCGCAACGGCTGACGAGGCGGCGCGGCAGGCGGTGGAAAACGACGTGCATATCCTCGGCGTCTCGTCACTGGCTGCGGCTCATCTTACTGCGGTGCCGGAATTGAAGGCCGCGCTGAAAAAGCAGGGCCGCGACGACATCATGATCATCATAGGCGGCGTGGTGCCGCCGCAGGACTACGAAGCGCTCTACAAGGCCGGCGCAGAGGCAATCTTCCCGCCGGGCACCGTGATATCCGAGGCCGCGGAAGAATTGATCCACAAGCTCAACGCGCGGCTAGGGCATAGTGCGGCCGCGGAATGAGCCGCACGGGCACCCCTGAGGTGCGCGCAAGCTTGGCTCCCTCGAGAGACCTGCGTATACGTAACCCCTCGCCTGCACCTATCTGCCGTTGTAAACGAAGGCATGACCTCGCCGAGCCATGCCCCTCCCGAAATTTCTGCCCTTGCCGCCTCCGTCCGCGCCGGTGACCGCGCGGCGCTGGCAAGGGCTATCACGCTAATCGAAAGCCGGCGCGCCGATCATCAGGCCGCGGCGCGCGATCTTGTGCAGGCGCTATTACCAGACACTGGCAAGGCGATCCGCGTCGGCATCACCGGTTCACCCGGGGTCGGCAAATCGACCACCATCGACGCGCTGGGTGTGTTCCTGATCGCACAAGGTCACAAGGTAGCAGTACTTGCGGTCGACCCGTCTTCGGCCCGCACCGGCGGTTCGATCCTCGGCGACAAGACCCGAATGGCGCGGCTCGCCACCTCCGACAGTGCCTATATCCGCCCCTCGCCCGCGTCGGGGACGCTCGGCGGCGTCGCTGCAAAAACGCGCGAGGCAATGCTGCTGTGCGAGGCGGCTGGTTTCGACGTGGTGCTGGTAGAGACCGTCGGCATCGGTCAGTCCGAGACCGCGGTCTGCGACATGACCGATTTTTTCCTGGCGCTGATGCTGCCCGGCGCCGGCGACGAATTGCAGGGCATCAAGAAAGGCTTGGTCGAGCTGGCCGACATGATCGCGGTGAACAAGGCCGACGGCGACAACATCAAGCGCGCCAATCTGGCGGCGGCGGAATATCGCGGCGCGCTGCATATTCTTTCGCCGCGCTCTGAACACTGGCATCCGCCTGTCGAGATCTACTCCGCGCTAAATGGCACAGGCATAGATGCGCTGTGGCAAAAGACTCTCGATCACCGCAGCGCGATGAAGGCTTCCGGCGAATTCGAGACGCGGCGCAGGGAACAACAGGTGAAATGGATGTGGTCGATGCTGGAACAGCGGATGATGGGGCAACTTCGCGCCGATCCCGCCACCCGCGCGAAAGTGAAGAAGACCGAGACTCAGGTGGCCGACGGTCGCCTCACGCCGGCGGTCGGGGCTGAACAGATCGCGGCGATGCTCGCATAGATGTCCGAAAACCTTCGCATCCTCATCAGCGGTTTTGGAGCATTTCCCGGTGCGCCGTTCAATCCGACGATGCCCTTGGTAGCTCGGCTGATGGGGCTGCGCCGGCCGGCGTTGAGCGACGTCGAACTGTCAGGTCATATTTTTCCGGTGTCCTACGCCGCGGTCGATCGTGAATTGCCCTTGCTGCTAGCGAAATACCGGCCGCATGCTCTGCTGATGTTCGGCCTTGCCAATCGGACTTCTTATTTGCGGATCGAGACCCGCGCTCGCAACGCG
Source organism: uncultured Alphaproteobacteria bacterium (assembly GCA_963723625.1). Classification (GTDB taxonomy): domain Bacteria; phylum Pseudomonadota; class Alphaproteobacteria; order Rhizobiales; family Xanthobacteraceae; genus Bradyrhizobium. The sequence goes on along the minus strand of CAVRRK010000005.1, from coordinate 1,022,656 downwards.
GTCACCACGCTGTGGCCGGATGCCGCCCATAAGCGCGTCCGCAAGGGATCGATCGCCGGCGATGCCAATGCAAAAATGTTCGGCTCGCACACCGCAAAGCTGCTGCGCGCGGCACTTTATACCGGCATTGAAGCCCGTGCTTCGCGTGATGCCGGCAGCTACCTCTGCAATTATCTGAGCTGGCGCGCCATCGAAGCCTGTGGCGACGATGGTCCGCGCCTTGCGGCGTTTGTGCATGTGCCGCTGATCGCGCGCGGGATTTCTCCGCTCACCAGAGGCATGCACCGCATCACGCTGGATGAACTGGTCGATGCCGGCGAGGCCATGCTGATGGAAATGGTGAAGCAGACGAGGCGGAAGGTGCTGAAGAGTTAACCCTACCTTCAACAATCATTCTTCCACGTCGTCGTCTTCACAATGCTCGGCCACATTTCGCGTTATTTCAGTGTTTGCGACGCGAAGTTCTCGCCGCTGGAGATACGAAGATGGACCTCAATCGCCGCCGACTGATCGGTGCTCCGCCGGCGCCGCCGGGGCCTTGGCTATTCCAATCAACGCCGCACAGGCCGCGGCGTTGACCTCGACGCTCGGACGCGATGCCACGCAATATGGCGTGCGGCCTGGCAGTCCCGACGACCAAACAAAAGTTTTGCAGCGCGCGATCGACGAAGCCGCGCGCGCGCAGGTCCCGCTCGCGCTCCCGCCTGGCGTCTATCGCACCGGCATGCTGCGGCTTTTGAGTGGAACGCAAATAACGGGCGTTCGCGGCGCCACACGATTGATGTTCACTGGCGGCGCGTCGATGCTGCAAGGCGATGGCGCCGGCGGGATTGGTCTCACCAACATCACGCTCGACGGGGGCGGCATTCCGCTGCCGGCGCGGCGCGGCCTGGTGCATTGCGTGGCCGGCCACGATGTTCGCATCGTCGATTGCGAGATCACCGCCAGCGGCGGCAACGGCATCTGGTTCGAGAATATTTCGGGCGATGTCAGCGGCAACATCATTACAGATATCGCGACGACCGGAATTCTGTCGTTCGACGCGCAGGGCTTGTTGGTTTCCCGCAATACCATTCGCGGCACCAACGACAACGGCATCGAGATCCTTCGCACCGCGATCGGCGACGATGGCACGCTGGTGGTCGACAACCGCATCGAGGATATCAAGGCCGGTCCCGGCGGCTCCGGACAATACGGCAACGCCATCAACGCGTTTCGCGCCGGCAATGTCATCGTCCGGGGCAACCGCATCCGCAACTGCGATTATTCCGCAGTGCGCGGCAATTCGGCGTCGAACATCCAGATATCCGGAAACAGCATCAGCGATGTTCGCGAGGTCGCGCTGTATTCGGAGTTCTCGTTTGAAGGCGCAGTTATCGCCAACAACACCGTCGATGGTGCCGCCGTTGGTATTTCCGTCTGCAATTTCAACGAAGGCGGACGCCTCAGTGTCGTGCAGGGCAATATCATCCGCAACCTGCTGCCGAAGCGGCCGGCCGGCACCATTCCCGACGACGATGCCGGCGTCGGGATTTACATCGAGGCGGACACTTCGGTGACCGGAAACGTGATCGAAAACGCGCCTTCGTTCGGCATCATCGCTGGCTGGGGCAAATATCTGCGCGACATCGCCATCTCCAGTAATGTGATCCGCAATGCGTTTGTCGGCATCGGCGTGTCGGTTGCATCGGGCGCGGGTACGGCGCTGGTCAACAACAACATGATTTCGGAAACGCCGCGCGGCGCGGTGGTCGGCCTCGACCACGCGCGGCCCGTGACATCCGATCTCAGCGTGGACGGAGCTCAACGCTTCGCGCAGGTGGTGTTGGGAACCAACGCGGTACGACGCTAGGCGCAGGGTTGTCCAGAAACGAGAGACCCGCCCGGGGGGACAGCCGGACGGGTCAAGCCATATGGGCGCTGGGGTGGATGGGCGCTCGCGCCAAATACAGCCTCGTTGGGGGAAGGATAACTCCGCTCCCACCTTCATCTGTCGTGGCAGGGCGGAAGGACGTTCAAATCGAGCTGCGATTTTTTCAGCTTTTTTGCCAGCGGACCAAATCGTCAAAATTCTCAGATGCTTAGGTGGACTTCCGTTCTCGCACCTACACGAGCGGGGGATAAGTCGAGGGCCGTCTATTCGCCCTTGCCCCGCGTTGCATCTCTGCCTATAGCTCTCGTTTTAATGACCCCTGCATCGAAATCGACCTACGTCTTCGGTCACCGGCACCTGCTGGGAATCGAGGGGCTTTCCGCTGACGATATCACCGGCCTGCTCGATCTTTCCGAAGAGTACGTCGAGCTCAACCGCCAGGTGGACAAGAAGCGCACCAGCCTGCGCGGCCGCACTCAGGTCAATCTATTTTTCGAAGCTTCGACCCGCACCCAATCATCGTTCGAAATCGCTGGCAAGCGGCTCGGCGCCGATGTCATGAATATGTCGGTGGCGTCGTCGTCGATGCGCAAGGGCGAAACGCTGGTCGATACGGCGGTGACCCTGAATGCCATGCACCCGGATATTCTGGTGATGCGGCACCATGCTTCGGGCGCGGTGGAATTGCTGGCGCGCAAGGTCGACGGCTCGGTGATCAACGCCGGCGACGGCGCGCATGAGCACCCAACGCAGGCATTGCTCGACGCGCTGACCATCCGCCGCAACAAGGGCCGGCTCGAAGGCCTCGTGATCGCGATCTGCGGCGACGTGATGCATTCGCGCGTCGCGCGTTCCAATATCCTTCTTCTCAACATCATGGGCGCGCGCGTGCGCGTGGTCGCGCCGTCCACGCTGCTGCCGCGCGGCATCGAACGGATGGGCGTCGAGGTCGCGCGCGACATGCGTGAGGGACTGAACGGCGCGGATATCGTGATGATGCTGCGGCTGCAGCGCGAGCGCATGAACGGCTCGTTTGTGCCGTCGTCGCAGGAATACTTCCATTATTTCGGACTCGATCAGAAGAAGCTCGCTTATGCCAAGCCCGATGCGCTGGTGATGCACCCGGGACCGATGAACCGCGGAGTCGAGATCAATTCGATCGTCGCCGACGGCGCGCAGTCGCTGATCCGCGAACAGGTGGAGATGGGCGTCGCGGTGCGCATGGCGGTGCTGGAAGCGCTGGCGCGGAATCTGCCGAATGCGTAGATCATGCTGACCGACCGCCGCCCGATCCTGCTTGCCAACGCCCGGCTGATCGATCCGTCGCGCGATCTCGATATCACCGGCGACGTGCTGATCGCCGATGGCGTGATCCGCGATTCAAGGCGCGGCATCGGCGCCGCCGGCGTCCCCGAAGGCACCGACATCATCAATTGCGCCGGCAAGATCGTGGCGCCCGGCCTGATCGACATGCGCGCGTTTGTCGGCGAGCCCGGTGCCGGCCATCGCGAAACCTTTGCTTCGGCAAGCCAGGCCGCGGCGACCGGCGGGATCACCACCATCATCTGCCAGCCCGATACATCGCCGGTGATCGACAACTCCGCGACAGTGGATTTCGTGCTGCGCCGCGCGCGCGATACCGCCATCGTTAACATTCATCCGATGGCCGCGCTGACCAGAGGCATGCGCGGCGAGGAAATGACAGAGATCGGCCTCCTCAAAGCCGCCGGCGCTGTCGCTTTCACTGACGGCGTACACAGTGTGATGAATGCGCAGGTGATGCGCCGCGCTCTCACCTACGCGCGCGATTTCGACGCGCTGATCGTGCATCATACCGAGGACCCCAATCTGGTCGGCGAAGGCGTGATGAACGAGGGTGAATTCGCAGCCCGGCTCGGTCTCGAAGGCATCCCCAACGCCGCCGAAGCCGTGGTGCTGGAGCGCGACATTCGTCTGGTCGCCTTGACCGGCGGACGGTATCACGCGGCGTCCCTCACCTGCATTGAGTTCGATCGAAATACTGCAGCGTGCGCGTGATGCCGGATTGGCGGTCAGCGCGTCAGCATCGATCAATCATCTGACACTGAACGAAAACGATATTGGCCCATACCGATCGTTTCTGAAGCTCTCGCCTCCACTACGAACCGAGGACGACCGCCTCGCGCTGGTCGCGGCCGTCGCATCGGGCCTGATCGATGTGGTAATGTCGGATCACAATCCACAAGATGTCGAAACCAAGCGGCTGCCGTTCGCGGAAGCCGCTGCTGGCGCGATCGGCCTGGAGACCATGCTCTCGGCGGGCCTGCGGCTGATCCACAACGGCGAGATGGATCTCAAGACGCTGATGCGCGCGATGTCGACCCGCCCCGCTGAACTACTCGGCTTGCCCGGCGGATCGCTGCGTGCGGGCTCGCCCGCCGATGTGATCGTGATCGATGCGGACACGCCGTGGGTGCTCAATCCTGCCGATCTGAAATCGCAGTGCAAGAACACGCCGTTCGACGAGTCTCGTTTCTCCGGCCGCGTGGTGCGCACGATCGTTGGCGGCCGCACGGTGTTTGAGCATGTGTGAGGTCAGATGATCGGCATTACATTCTCGCCATCGTGCTCGGCTATCTCCTGGGATCGATCCCGTTCGGGGTGATACTGACCAAACTCGCAGGCACGCGGGATTTGCGCTCGATTGGCTCCGGCAGTATCGGCACCACCAACGTGCTGCGCACGGGCCGGAAGGACCTCGCCGCCGCCACGCTTGCCGGCGACATGCTCAAGGGCACAGTCGCGGTAATCATCGCGGGCTTTTTCGGCGGCCCCAGCGCGGCGATGCTGGCGGCACTCGCGGCGTTTCTCGGGCACTTGTTTCCGGTCTGGCTCAATTTTCGTGGCGGCAAGGGCGTCGCTGTCTATATTGGCGTGCTCCTTGGATTGTTCTGGCCCGCGGCGGTGGTATTTTGCGTGCTGTGGCTCGCGACCGCGGTGACTTCACGCTATTCATCGCTGTCCGGCCTGGTAGCAAGTTTCGTGACGCCGATCTTTTTGTGGTGGTTCGGCCATCCCGCCCTTGCCTCCCTGGCGGCGGTGCTAACGTTGCTGACGTTCTATGTGCACCGCGAGAACATCAAACGTTTGCAGGCCGGGACGGAAGGGCGAATCGGAGAAAGCTAAATCTCGTTCCTTCGTAGCCAGATCCAACGAATCAGAGAATGGCGGAGCGCCATTTTGCGGGTCTCCGAAGCCTACGTGCGTGCCCATCGAAGGCGACCGAGGCTGTTGGCGCCGCAACAATTCACCGAAAAAATACAGTGGCGCAAACTGTTCGACATGAATCCGCTTTTTGCCGTCCTCAGCGACAAGCTGGCGGTTCGGTTGTTTGTGACGGAACGAGTTGGCGACGCCTGCCTCATTCCGCTGCTGTGGTCGGGGTCGGCCGACGATATCCCGTTCGACAGGCTGCAGCCGCCGTACGTGCTCAAGAGCAACCACGCGAGTGGAAACTACATAATGGTCGGCGCAGAAGCGGAGCTGCGACCGGACGAGCTTCGCGCGCAAGGTCGGCAGTGGTTGGCGTATTCGTTCGGGTTAGTGCAGGATGAGCCCGGTTATGTTCCAATCATACCCCGGCTCATGATTGAGGAAACGATAACCACCGACAGCGGCGAACGTCCGGAAGAGGTCCGGTTCTTCATGTTTGACGGCAAGGCTGCCGTCATCAACACGGTCTTTATCGAGAACGACCTGATACGGAACGGCGCCTTTCATACTCCGGACTGGACACGGCTGGATTGGCATTTTAGCCGCGTCGTCGATCGAGAGTTTTCACGACCGAAACGGTTTTCGGACATGCTCGAAATTGCCGAACGCCTCGCGGCCGGTATCGACCATGTCCGCGTTGACTTTTACGATTGCGGCGAGCGGATATATGTCGGCGAAATGACTCTCTATTCCTGGTCGGGAATGTCTCCGTTCAGCCCGGACGAAGCTGATCTTTCGCTGGGTGCGCACTGGCGGATCAGACATTCGCTGCTTCGTGCGGCGTCAGCGGTGTTGTTCGGCCGGCGCGAGATCAGGCACTGCTCGACAGCAACGAACAAGCTCTCAGGTTTTTGACATCCGGTTGTCGGCATTGCGAAGTTGAGCGATGCTGTCGTAACTTGGAGCATGGATATCCAAACCTCAACAACGACAAGGCTGAGCGACGAGCAGCGCATCGACTGGCTGCGGATGATCCGGTCTGACAATGTCGGGCCGCGCACGTTTCGTTCGCTGATCAATCATTTCGGCAGCGCGCGCGCCGCGCTGGAACGGCTGCCCGATCTGGCGCGGCGGGGCGGCGCCGCCCGCCCCGGCCGAATCTGCAGCGAGGCCGACGCGAAAGCCGAACTCACCGCTTGCAAAAGACTCGGCATCGGTTTGGTTGCTCCGGGTGAAGCCGGCTATCCCGCCGCGGTTGGCATTGACCGACGACGCGCCGCCTTTGCTCGGCGTACGCGGCGCCTCGGATGTTATGATGCGTCCGATGATCGCCATCGTCGGTTCGCGAAACGCGTCCGGCGCGGGGCTGAAATTCGCGCAGACGCTGGCGCGCGATCTCAGTGACGCTGGTTTTATCATTGTATCGGGACTGGCGCGCGGCATCGATCAAGCAGCGCATCGCGCCAGCATCGAAAGCGGCACCGTCGCGGTGCTGGCGGGTGGCCACGACCGCATCTACCCGCCAGAGCACGAAGATCTGTTGGCTGCGCTGTTGCGCTTCGGCGGCGCCATTTCTGAGATGCCGCTGGGACACGGGCCGCGCGCCCGCGATTTTCCACGGCGTAACCGGCTGATCTCCGGCGTCGCCCTGGGCGTCGTGGTGATCGAAGCCGCGCATCGCTCGGGCTCGCTGATCACCGCGCGCATCGCCGCCGAACAGGGCCGCGAAGTATTCGCCGTTCCGGGTTCGCCGCTTGATCCGCGCGCCGCCGGCACCAACGATCTGATCAAGCAGGGTGCGACGCTGACCACCGAGGCGTCCGATGTCATCAACATGGTGCAGCCGATCATGGCCCGGCCGATCGAACTCCCGTTCTCTGAAGCTGACGACGATGAACTGCCGGCTAACGAACCCGATGCAAACGATCGTACGCAGGATCGTCAATCTGCTCGGGCCGAGCCCCGTCGGACTTGACGATCTCATTCGAATGGCCGGGACATCGCCAGCCGTCGTGCGCACGGTATTGCTTGAACTCGAACTCGCAGGAAGGCTCGAGCGTCACGGCGGCGGCCTGCTCACGCTGTTGTAGGCCGGCGAAGGCTCATCAATCGGACGTCGGCGGCGCTGATCTTCGGCCGGACTCCAATCGAATGCGGCTTCACTTATGGCCGTGGCGGACGCGTTCTTCCGCTTCCATCTGCGCCATGTCCAGCAGGAAGCCGAGCATGTCGAGCCCATGCCGCCGCGCGACCCGCGAAAGGTCGGACACCTGCCTCTGCGATGAAGGTCGCAGCCTCGTCAGGACCGCCATCGCGCGGCGTTCCGTCGGCTTGCGAGCGGCGGCTGCGTTCTGGCGGTGCGGACATCAGCGCTTACCTTTTACGGCAAAGCTTCAACGAGCCGCGATTTTTCCAACGCTCGGGATAAAAATAGTACAACTAGAGATAGATAAAATGCAACTTTTTCGATGTGATTATGGAGCTGCCACGCGCACGGCATCAAACTTCGTCGATTTGACAGTTGCGTCCTCCACACCCATGTTCGTTTTGAAATCGCGACGCGAGTTTGGCAGGACCGGTCAGCATTTTTCCCAGAAGTTATTGGAATCACATGAATATCGTCATCGTCGAGTCCCCTGCCAAAGCCAAGACGATCAACAAATATCTGGGGGCCTCCTACGAAGTGCTGGCGTCGTTCGGTCACGTCCGGGACCTCCCCGCCAAGAACGGATCGGTCGATCCCGATGCCAACTTCCAAATGATCTGGGAGATCGATCCCAAGGCGGCCGGCCGGCTCAATGACATCGCGCGCGCGCTCAAGGGTGCCGACAAACTGATTCTCGCAACCGACCCCGACCGCGAGGGCGAAGCCATTTCCTGGCATGTCCTCGAAATCATGAAACAGAAACGCGCTCTCAAGGATCAGCTCGATCGAGCGCGTGGTTTTCAACGCCATCACCAAGCAGGCGGTGACCGAGGCGATGAAGAATCCGCGCCAGATCGACGGCGCGCTGGTCGACGCCTATCTCGCGCGCCGCGCGCTGGATTATCTGGTTGGGTTTACGCTTTCGCCGGTGTTGTGGCGAAAGCTGCCGGGCGCGCGCTCCGCAGGCCGGGTGCAATCGGTCGCGCTTGCGGCTGGTATGCGACCGCGAACTCGAAATCGAAAAGTTCATTCCGCGCGAATACTGGTCGCTGGTGGCGACGCTGACCACGGCGCGCGGCGACGCCTTCGAAGCGCGACTGGTCGGTGCCGACGGCAAGAAAATTCAGCGGCTCGATATCGGCACCGGCGCGGAAGCCGAAGATTTCAAGAAAGCGATCGAGGCCGCCGACTTTTCGGTTTCGAACGTCGAGGCCAAGCCGGCGCGCCGCAATCCGCAGGCGCCGTTCACGACATCGACGCTGCAGCAGGAAGCCAGCCGCAAGATGGGCTTTGCGCCCGCGCATACCATGCGGATCGCGCAGCGCCTCTATGAAGGCATCGACATCGGCGGCGAGACCACCGGTCTCATCACCTATATGCGGACCGACGGCGTGCAGATCGACAATTCGGCGATCGTGCAGGCGCGCAAGGTGATCGGTGAGGACTACGGCAACGCCTATGTTCCCGATGCGCCGCGCCAGTATCAGACCAAGGCCAAGAATGCGCAGGAAGCGCATGAAGCGATCCGGCCGACCGACCTGTCGCGCCGTCCCGCCGAGATGCGCCGGCGCCTCGATAACGATCAGGCGCGGCTCTATGAGCTGATCTGGATACGCACCATCGCCAGCCAGATGGAATCCGCGGAACTGGAGCGCACGACGGTCGATATCGCCGCGAAGGCAGGCTCGCGCGTGCTCGATCTGCGCGCCACCGGCCAGGTGGTAAAATTCGATGGTTTCCTGGCGCTGTATCAGGAAGGCCGCGACGACGACGGCGACGACGAGGACAGCCGCCGCCTCCCCGCCATGAGCCAAGGCGAGGCCCTGAAGCGAAAAGACCTTGCCGTCACCCAGCATTTCACCGAACCGCCGCCGCGCTTCTCCGAAGCATCGCTGGTCAAGCGCATGGAGGAGCTCGGCATCGGCCGCCCCTCGACCTACGCCTCGATCCTGCAGGTGCTCAAAGACCGCGGTTATGTCAGGCTCGAGAAGAAACGCCTGCATGGCGAGGATAAGGGCCGCGTCGTCGTCGCGTTTCTGGAAAACTTCTTCGCGCGTTACGTCGAATACGATTTCACCGCGGCGTTGGAAGAGCAGCTCGACCGCGTCTCCAACAACGAAATTTCCTGGCAAAAAGTGCTTCAGGATTTCTGGGGCGACTTTATCGGAGCGGTCAATGAGATTAAGGACCTGCGAGTCACGCAGGTGCTTGATGCGCTTGACGACATGCTGGGCCCGCACATCTACGCGCCGCGCGAAGATGGCGGCGATCCCCGGCAATGCCCAACCTGCGGTACCGGCCGGCTTAATTTGAAGGCCGGCAAGTTCGGCGCCTTTGTCGGCTGCACCAATTACCCGGAATGCCGCTACACGCGGCCGCTTGCTTCCGACAGTGAAGCTAGCGCCGACCGTATCCTTGGCAAGGACCCGGTGTCCGATCTCGACGTCACGGTAAAAGCCGGACGCTTCGGCCCTTACATCCAGTTAGGCGAGCCCAAGGATTACGGCGAAGGCGAAAAACCGAAGCGCGCCGGTATTCCGAAAAACACATCGCCGTCCGACATCGAACTTGATCTCGCGCTAAAGCTTCTGTCACTGCCGCGCGAGATCGGCAAACACCCTGAGACCGGCGAACCGATCACCGCAGGTCTGGGCCGTTTCGGCCCGTTCGTGCGGCATGAGAAAACCTACGCCAGTTTGGAAGCCGGCGATGAGGTCTTCGACATCGGCCTGAACCGCGCGGTCACGCTGATCGCCGAGAAAATCCTCAAGGGTCCGTCGAAGGGCCGTTTCGGCGCCGATCCCGGCAAGCCGGTCGGCGAGCATCCGACGCTCGGCGCGATTGTATCAAAGAGCGGACGCTACGGCGCCTACGTTGCCGCGGGGGGTGTCAACGCCACCATCCCCAGCGACAAGACGCAGGAAAGCATAACGCTTGAGGAAGCGATCGCCTTGATCGATGAGCGCGTCGCCAAGGGCGGCGGCAAGCCCAAGCGCGGCGCGAAGAAAGCGCCCGCAAAGAAGGCTGCCAAAGCTAGCACCGACCTGAAGCCGACAAAGCCAGCCAAGAAAGCCGCGGCGAAAAAGGCAAAGCCGAAATCGGAGGCCGCCAGCAAGGCGCGCGCGCCGGTAGCCGCCGCCGCGAAGACATCTCCGACCAAACCCGCAAAGCCGGCCTCAAAAAAGGACCCGGACAAGGCAAGCGGGTAAATCTTGGCCAAAGACCGCCAGAAGATTTTTCCCGACCGCGAAACCATCGTGGCATTCGTCCGCGCGCATCCGGGCAAGGTAGGCACCCGCGAGATCGCCCGCGAATTTGGCCTCAAGAATGCCGACCGCGTCGAGCTGAAACGAATCTTACGCGAACTCGCCGACGAAGGCGCCATCGCCAAACAAGGCAAGAAAATCCACGAACCCGCCGCTTTGCCGCCGACCGTCATGGCGGACATTACCGGCCGCGACAGCGATGGCGAGCTGATCGCGACGCCGACCGAATGGGACGAAGCGACAGGTCCTGCGCCGAAAATTCGCATCCATGTACCCCGTCGTCCGCAACCCGGCACCGCAGCCGGCGTCGGCGACCGCGCGCTGCTGCGCGTCGAAAAACTGGATGATGAAAGCGGCGCTTACAGCGGCCGCGTCATCAAGGTGGTCGATCAGGCCAAGACCCGCGTGCTCGGCATCTTCCGCGCTTTGCCCGACTGGCGGCGGCCGGCTGATACCCGTCGACAAGAAACAGGCCGGCCGCGAATTGAATATCGCCAAGGCCGACAGTGGCGGCGCCGAGGATGGCGATCTCGTCAGCATCGAACTGGTGCGCTCGCGCGGATTCGGACTCGCATCCGGCAAGGTGAAAGAGCGGCTGGGATCGCTGGCGACGGAAAAAGCCGTCAGCCTGATCGCGATCCACGCGCACGAAATTCCGCAGACCTTTTCTCCTGCCGCGCTGCGCGAAGCCGAAGACGCGAAACCTGCAACGCTGGCCGGCCGCGAAGACTGGCGCGACGTACCGCTGGTCACCATCGATCCGCCGGATGCCAAGGACCACGACGATGCGGTGCACGCCGAACTCGATCCCGATCCCGGCAACAAGGGCGGTTACATCGTCAACGTCGCCATCGCCGACGTCGCGTTCTATGTGCGGCCCGGCTCGGCGCTGGATCGCGACGCGCTGACGCGCGGCAACTCGGTGTATTTCCCCGATCGCGTAGTGCCGATGCTGCCGGAGCGCATCTCCAACGATCTGTGTTCGCTGGTGCCCGGCGAGCCGCGCGGCGCGCTCGCCGTTCGCATGATCGTTGGAGCCGACGGCCGCAAGCGCTCGCACAGCTTTCACCGCATCCTGATGCGCTCGGCGGCGAAGCTGAACTACGCGCAGGCGCAGGCCGCGATCGACGGACGCCCTGACGACACCACCGGCCCCCTGCTCGATCCGATCCTGAAGCCGCTTTACGATGCCTATGCAATCGTGAAACGCGCGCGCGACGAGCGCGATCCGCTCGATCTCGACATTCCCGAACGCAAGATTTTGCTTAAAGCCGACGGCACCGTCGATCGTGTCATCGTTCCCGAACGGCTGGATGCGCATAAGCTCATCGAGGAGTTCATGATCCTCGCCAACGTCGCCGCGGCAGAGACGCTGGAGAAGAAAGCGCTGCCGCTGATCTACCGCGTGCACGACGAACCCTCGGTCGAGAAAATTCATAACCTGCAGGAATTTCTGAAAACGCTCGATCTGCCGTTTGCGAAATCAGGGGCGTTACGTCCTGCGCTGTTCAATCGGGTGTTGGCACAGGTCAAAGGCCACGATTCCGAGCCGCTGGTGAACGAGGTGGTGCTGCGTTCGCAAGCGCAGGCCGAATATTCGGCCGAAAATTACGGGCATTTCGGACTCAACCTGCGGCGCTACGCCCATTTTACCTCACCGATCCGCCGCTACGCCGATCTCATCGTGCACCGCGCGCTGATCCGCGCCTTGGGGCTTGGCGAAGGCGCCCTGCCCGAGACCGAAACGATGGAAACCCTGAGCGAAGTCGCTGCGCAGATTTCCGTCACCGAGCGCCGCGCCATGAAGGCCGAGCGCGAGACCGCCGACCGGCTGATCGCGCATTTTCTGGCCGATCGCATCGGCGCGACGTTTCAAGGCCGGATTTCCGGCGTCACCCGCTCGGGGCTGTTCGTCAAGCTCAGCGATACCGGCGCCGACGGCCTGATCCCGATCCGCACGCTCGGCACTGAATATTTCAATTACGACGAGGCGCGCCATGCGCTGGTCGGCACGCGCAGCGGTGCCATGCATAGATTAGGCGACGTGGTCGACGTGCGTCTGGTAGAAGCGGCGCCGGTGGCCGGTGCGCTACGGTTTGAACTGTTGTCCGAGGGCCGCGTTATCCCGCGCGGGCGCAGACGGGTGCAACCCCGCAGCGATGGCAGCGCGAATGCACAGCGCGAAACGCGCGCGACAAAAACTCATCCAGGCCGCAGTCCGCGCAAGAAGGATCGCAAGGGTAAGCCCGGCAAAACGAAAAGGGCCAGGCCTTAGCCAGCGTGATGGAAACCATGGACCAATCCCGACCCTCACGAAAAGAGAACGTGATTAAGTGAGATGACCGAAACGTCAAAAGTCGAAGTCGACCCCAAAGAAGCCGATCATCATCCGTATCGCCGTCCGGTGGACGCCGCCACGCTGATCCTGGTCGACCGCAGCAGCCCGATTCCAAAGGTTCTGGTCGGCAAGCGGCATGACAAGGTGGTGTTCATGCCCGGCAAGTTCGTGTTTCCCGGCGGCCGCGTCGACGCAACCGATAACCGCATTCCCGTCGCCGCCCCTATCCCGAAGGAGCTCGAAGCCAATTTGATGAAAGGCAGCCCAAAGATCGCGCCGTCGCGCGCACGCTCGCTTGCCGTGGCCGCGATCCGCGAAGCTTGCGAGGAGACCGGGCTGTGCCTGGGATTGAAGAACAACGGCGCGGCGCCGAATCTTGGCGGGCCCTGGAAGGCTTTCACTGATGCAGGTCTGCTGCCCGATCCGTCCGGACTGTTTCTGATCGCACGCGCCATCACGCCGCCGGGCCGCGTACGTCGGTTCGATACACGGTTTTTCACTGCGGATGCTTCGAGCATCACCCATCATGTCGAGGGCGTGATCCACGCCGAAGCCGAATTGGTGGAACTGGTGTGGGTCGAAATCGGCTCGAAGCCGCTGGCAGACCTGCACGCGATGACCAAAAGCGTCCTTGGCGAACTTGAGCGCAGGTTGGCTACGGGACCATTGCGGCACGATGCGCCGATCCCGTTCTTCCATTACTACGGCGGCAAGATGCAGAAGGACATTTTGAGCGCCCCGTGACGCTTTGCGACCTTAAAAACCTACCTAGAACCTTGACTTTAGGGCATCTAAAGCTAGGTTGCGCGCAAATGCTGGCTGTTGCTGGGCTGGCTATCAATTTCAGACATCAGAGGTTCTAAAACATGGCCAAAGCGGTCACCATCAAGGTCAAGCTCGTTTCCACCGCGGACACCGGCTTCTATTACGTCGCCAAGAAGAATTCGCGCACCATGACCGACAAGATGGTCAAGAAGAAGTACGATCCGGTTGCGCGCAAGCACGTCGAATTCAAGGAATCCAAGATCAAGTGAATCTCTGGATTTTCCATGCCTGAAGAAATTTGAGCGGGGCCTTTGGCCCCGTTTTCTTTTTCCGAATAATCGGCAAGATACCCTCATTGGTCCCGAGACAAGACCGCTTTACTTGAAGAAGCGAGAGACACGGAATGGCTTCAATTTCCGGCGGCGAAGCGATCGTCAATGGCCTGGTCGCGCATGGCGTCGACACCGTGTTCGGGCTGCCCGGCGCGCAAATTTACGGGCTGTTCGATGCTTTCCAGCAGGCCCAGTTGAAGGTCATCGGAGCGCGGCACGAACAGGCCTGCGGCTACATGGCTTATGGCTATGCGCGCTCCAGCGGCAAGCCCGGCGTGTTCAGCGTCGTGCCCGGTCCGGGCGTGCTGAACGCTGGTGCGGCGTTGCTGACGGCGTTCGGCGCCAACGAGCCGGTGCTCTGCTTGACCGGTCAGGTACCGACGGAATTTCTCGATAAGGGCCGCGGTCATCTGCATGAGATGCCAGATCAGCTAGCGACGCTGCGCAGCTTCGTGAAATGGGCCGAGCGCATCGACCATCCCGCCGCCGCGCCCACACTGGTTTCGCGCGCGTTCCAGGAAATGCTGTCGGGCCGGCGCGGCCCGGTGGCTCTGGAAATGCCATGGGATGTCTTCACGCAGCGCGCGGAGGCCGAACACGCAGAGCCGTTCGATTTGTTTCCCGCGCCGCCGCCCGACCCTGACAAAATCAAGGCCGCCGCGGCGCTGATCGCGGGCAGCGTAACGCCGATGATCTTCGTCGGCAGCGGAGCGATCCACGCGGCCGAAGAAATTCTCGAGCTTGCGGAATTAATCGATGCGCCGGTGGTCGCGTTTCGCAGCGGGCGCGGCATCGTCAGCAACGCCCACGAATTGGGACTGACGATGGCGGCAGCCTATCGCCTGTGGCCGCGCACTGACCTCATGATCGGCATCGGCACGCGGCTGGAATTGCCGACGATGTCACGCTGGCCCTATCGCCCTGACGGCTTGAAGTCTGTCCGGATCGATATCGACCCGGTCGAGATGCGGCGCTTTCCGCCGGACGCCGCAGTGATTGCAGATTCACGCGACGGCACGCGCGATTTGCTGGCGGCCGTCCAGCGCCGCGGTTACGCCAAGCAAAAGGGCCGCCGCGATACGATCCGCGAGGCATCAGCCTCCGCACTCAAAGAAATTCAGTCGGTCCAACCGCAGATGGCCTATCTGAACATCCTGCGCGATGTGCTGCCCGCGAACGCGATCGTCACCGACGAACTGTCGCAGGTCGGCTTTGCATCCTGGTATGGCTTTCCGGTGTATGAGCCGCGCACCTTCATCACCTCAGGCTATCAGGGCACGCTCGGCTCGGGGTTTCCGACCGCGCTGGGCGCAAAAGTCGCCCATCCCGACCGGCCGGTGGTCGCGATTACCGGCGACGGCGGCTTCATGTTCGGCGTGCAGGAACTTGCGACCGCCGTTCAGTTCAACATCGGCGTGGTGACGCTGATCTTCAACAACAACGCCTATGGCAATGTGCGGCGCGACCAGCGCGAACGCTTCGACGGCCGCGTGGTGGCGTCGGATCTGGTCAATCCGGATTTCGTCAAGCTCGCGGAGTCGTTCGGCGTCGGCGCATCACGCGTGACATCGCCCGATGCGTTCCGGCCGACGCTGGAAAAGGCCCTTGCGCACGGCGGACCTTATGTAATCGCCATCGAGATCCCAAAGGACTCCGAGACGAGCCCATGGGCCTTCATTCATCCGGCAAGGAACAATTAGGTTAACAGGCTTCTTCGCCTGCGAATTCTGGCGAAGGATTGACTCGCTTTTTCAGACCGTTAACGTGATGAAGGCCGCTTCTTCGTTTGGCGCGGCAATGACAACCAAGATCCGAGAGAATAGTGACCGAGGTTAAGCTCGTCGAGGCAGACATCGCGAGGTTTGCCGGCTTTTCGAGGAGAGCTTCAACCGCCCGTAGCGCGAAGCCCTGGATTGCGCGTTTCGACCCCTGCGATATCGCCACCATCGTACTTATGGCCGCGCTCGTGGTCATCGCGCTTGCCACCTTCAAAGACTACGCGATCTCGAACGATGAAGGCGTTCAGCATCACTACGGTGAACTGATCATCGCTTACTATAAAAGCGGCTTCAAGGACCAAAGCCTCTTCAGCTTCGAGAATCTTTATCTCTACGGCGGGCTGTTCGACGTCGTCGCTATCGCCCTTAGTCAATTGATTCCGATCGATCCGTACGATCTGCGTCACATCCTGTGCGCGCTGATCGGTATCGGAGGGATCGGCGCGACCGCGGCGACCGCACGATTGATCGCGGGCCCGCGCGCGGGCCTGATCGCGGCGGTCAGCCTGACGCTTTGCGGGGCTTGGTACGGCTCGATGTTCAACCACACGAAAGACATTCCGTTCGCTGCGGCGATGATCGGCGCAACCTTGTTTCTGATCCGCATCGCGCGCCGCCTGCCCTCGCCCCGCGCCCGCGATATTGTTCTGTTCGGTCTCCTGGCGGGAGCAGCGCTGGGCATCCGGGTCATCGGCATGTTGCTGGTCGTTTACGTCGGCTTCGCGATCGTCCTCTATCTGCCCCGCCCATGGCTGGATCGCTCCAACAGCGTATTGCGCTTCGCAGCGAAGTCGGGCGTGCGAATGCTGCCCGGGTTGATGCTCGCCTATGCCATCATGATTTTCGCTTGGCCGTGGGCGGCGCTCGCACCGCTCAATCCGATCCGCGGCCTTCTTGCCTTCTCCGAGTTCAATTACTCCATCCGTACCGTGCTCACCGGCCACGTCTACGAGATGGCGGATGTGCCGCGATTTTACGTGCCGATCTATGTCATGATCCGTGTGCCGCTTCTCACGCTGTTGGGCGCAGCGCTGGCGATGATTTCGGTACTAGCGCTGCGCGGCGGCGCCGCGGAGAACCAGCGGCGGTACAGGGAGATCGTTCTGATCTCCTTGACTGTAATTTTTCCGCTTGGTTGCGAGGTGATCTGGCACGGTCCGGCGTTCACCGGAATGCGCCATTTCCTGTTTGTGATCCCCGCGATTGCGGTGCTGGCAGGGATCGGTCTTGATTGGGCTCTCGAAGCACTCAGGATGGGCGGCCGCATGTTCGCCGCAAGTGGGATCGCGGCCGTGATGACACTCTGCCTTTGGGACGCGGTAACTCTCGTCAGGCTGCATCCCTATGAATACCTCGTGTACAATTCCCTCGTGGGCGGTCTGAGCGGAGCGTCAAGGCGATACGATCTCGATTACTGGTTCGGCAGCATGCCTGAGGCGATCAATCAGCTTGAGGCCTATCTGCGCCGCACCGAGGCGGGAGATATCAACAAGCCGACGCAGATATATTCCGTCGCGGTCTGCGGCGAGCGCCTTCCGTTCGAGAAGGCGGTCACCCTCCCGCAGCTTCAGTGGGACTTTAAGCCGGAATGGGAGCAGTCCGAATTCTTCATCGCCCCAACCCATCTGAATTGCGATGGCGATCTTGACGGCCGGATCGTTGGCACCGTCGAACGGCTTGGAATTCCTATTGCTGTCGTGAAGGACCGCCGCGCGCTAACCGCGCATATGACAACAGCACCGGCGGCAAGCGCCTATGCGCTGTCGAGCAATTCGGATAGCGCCGTCCCGCAAGAACGACACACCCGCTGACCGGGCGAATCCCGTCGTTACAGCTTAGGCCTTTTCTGGCGCAATATTTGGGTGAGGTCCTCGGCGGCTTTGCGGCTGCCATCTTCACCGACCTGCATGGCCTGCTGCATGATCGCCGGCGACTTCTCCAGATACTTCTGGCCCGCGGGCTTCCGATAAAACGCGTCGATTTCATGCATCTCTTCCACCGAAAAGCTGTCGGCATAAACCGTCGCAATCCGGTCGATCATAGCGGTGTAGTACGGCGCATAGGCCTGCGTCGCCGCTGGTGTCATGGCGTCGTAGTCGCGTTCGATCTCGGGCCTGTCCTGTACCACCACCGGTTTGATGCGCAACAGAATGCCCGGCAGCAGCGCTTTGTACTGGTCGGACAATTTTAACGTCGTAACCAGATTGCGCGCAGCCGCCATGGCTTCGGGCGAGGGTGATTGCGCCAAAGCCGCGCTTGCCGAAAACAGAAGCATGCTGACGACGAGCATCAGGCGTTTGGACATTGCTGGCTCCCCCGATCAATGATCACACTGTCGCCTGCCGCGGACGCCATCATGCGGCGCTTGGTTTAGCGGCCGACACAGGCAGGTCGGCCCCGCTCGCATCGACAAAAAGATTAGGCACCTCCCGCGCCCGCTCCAGAAGCGCCGCGAGCAAGATCATGACCAGAATGCCGCCGAAACTGACGAACAGTTGCGCCACTACGCCGTGAGTGTACTGAACCAGTATCCAGTGTGCGCCAAACGAAAGAAATACACCGAAGCAAAAAAGCGGAAGCGAATGCCGGCCGCATAAGACCATCGGATAGAGCCATTTGGAGGAAAGGATCTCCGACTTGCGCGGAAAATACCGGGCGACCAGCAGCGCCAAAGCGAGAAAATGTGTGAAACGCAACATATCGAGGTCGGTCTTGTCGATCGGATAGATCGCCTTGATCATCCATTTTGGAATCAAGGATTCCAGAAACGCGCTGTGCCAGGTCATGACGATCAGCAATCCAAACACAAGCCAGGCAATCGCAATGCCCAGCACGGCGCGGGACTGAATCAACGGCCGCAGTGTGGCGACGCCTCCGACCCCACACCACGCCGCGAACACGAACAACATCTGCCAGGCGAACGGATTGAAATACCAATACGTCCCCGGCGGATAGGACGCCAGATTCCAGTCGAACACCCGAGCGCCAATGTACAGCAGCACCGAAGCAAGCAGGGTCCAGTTCGGGCGGCGTACCAGGCACCAAATGACAAATGGTGAAGCCGCAACCAGCGATATATAGAGTGGCAGCACGTCAAGGTCGACCGGCTTGTAGCGCAGCGTAAGCGCCTGCCCGATCAGGATGTCAGGATGCTCGAGAAAATTGTGGACGTTGAATTCATCGGCATACATCGGGTTGTCGAACTTCCTGACCGTGCGCGCGATCTGCGCCGTGAACAGCAGAAACAGCATGATGTGCGCGACGTACATCTGCCAGACGCGGGTGAACAATCGCTTTGCGGCAGCGATGAAATTGCCCCCAGCTATGATCGGACCATAGATGTAGCCGGCGAGATAACCGGAAATGAACACGAAGCACTCGGCTGCATCGCTGAAGCCGTAATTGCGCAGGGTCAGCCAGGAAACGACGTCGTCGGGAACGTGATCGAGGAAGATCATCCAAAGCCCCACGCCGCGGAATAGATCGAGCCGGACGTCGCGCTCGACGGCATGCGAAAAAAGCGAATCTTGTTTTGCCATTCAGCTGGTCCGTTCGGTAAACAGGTTCGGAAAAATTGGCCTTCCATAGAGCGATAGCGCAAGCGAGCGCGCAGAAATCATCTCCCCCACGCGAGGGAAAGCGTTGCCGCAGTTGAAATCCGGTTGACTTTATATTTGCAGTGCAACATCCCCACGCCTGCAACGCAGAAAACCATTCAACAGCTTCTCTGTAGGAAATTCAAGAGCATGGCTTCATGCCTCTTGCCGGGCGACATCGACCTCCTTGGTCCCTTTGGTTCGCGGACCACTTTTGTCGAGACGGCGCTTCGACCAAGACAGCACCCAGGCTGCGGCGGACATTATCGCTATTCCGCAAATTCCGACCAGCACGTGCAGGAAAAGGCCCGCGGAAATCTCCGTCAGCAGGAAATACCCGGTGAATGCCAGTGCCACGCCAAGACAGAAAATTTCCAGCGAGCTTTGCCCGCACAGGATCATCGGACGCAGCCAGGGCGACTTCAAGCCCGGCGATCCAGCGGGCACGAAGTAAACGGCAATGACCGCCAAGGCTACAAAGTGCGCGAACCTGAGGACGTCCAGATCAGCCTTGTTGATGGGATACATCCAGTGCGCAAGCCAATGTGGCACCAGGTACTCGAACTGCGGGAAGTACCAGGTTAAAGTCACGCCAAACGAGGCGAGTAGATAAGCGAACGAAATCCAGAGGGTGACCGGGGACGACAGGATTCCGGAGATCTGCCTGGCGCCCCCGAGGGCGCACCACGCGCCGGACACGAACAACAATTGCCAGGCAAAGGGGTTGAACGACCAGAAGCCGTCTGGATAAGTCGAGAGGTGCAAATCGTAACGCCAGGATAGCGCGTAAATTGCAACCGACGTCACCAGCGTGAGGTTAAGACTGAGTCTTATCAGAAGCAGGATCAGCGGCAGAAAACTCATAAGCACGATATAGAGCGGTAGCACATCCATGTTGAGTGGCCGATATCTCAGCAACAGCCCCTGAACCATGCTCAGGCCGGGCTCGTTGAGGAAGTGTGTGACTTCCATCTCCTGCCCGTAAAATGGTTTCCCAAGGCCGACGACAACGTAAGAAACCGCCGCAACCATGAACGTGAACAACAGCACATGCGCGGCATAGATCTGCCAGACGCGGCGCAGGATCCGCGCCACAGCTATCACGACGCCGGACTCCAGCATCGACCGCCCGTACACAAAGGCTGCGGTGTAGCCGGAGATAAAAATAAAAATCTCCGCAGCGTCGCTAAACCCGTAGCTGCGTATCGTGAACCATGTCAGCACATCCGGCGATACGTGATCGATGAAGATCAGCCAAAGCGCCAGGCCGCGGAAAAGGTCGAGGCGCAATTCGCGCACGCCGACCGCCGGCAGCGAAAATGACATGGCCGGCCGGGCGTGATCCGTTGCAGACGCAGCTATCGCGCCCGCAACCGGGCTTCCAGCAATTCCCTCGACAATCGAACTCATTTAGCCGTTCTAGTTGGGTTATTCTCGCTTGCGCGTCTGGGAGATAATATCGCTCTTCCGCTTGCTAGCAAGGATGGAGGTATTGCGGATGGACCGCAAGCCGCCATGAGATCGATCCGGTTGGCGATACTTGGCGGACCGGCTATTGAGGAGAAGCCCAACGTCCGGCTTTGACTCCGCGGAATGCAAATCATGGTTATCGATCCAATCGAACTTTCACGGGGGCTCATCGCCTTCAACACGATCAACCCGCCCGGGAAAGAGCTGGGCTGCATCGAATATCTCGAAAAGATCCTCCGCGCCGCCGGCTTGGACACCTTCGTCCATACATTTGCGCCGGGTCGTGCGAACCTCATCGCTAAAATTGGAGGTTCTGAAACCGAGGACCCACTTTGCTTCACGGGGCATGTCGATACCGTGCCTCTCGGAAACGCGAAATGGAGTGTCGATCCGTTCGCCGCCGAGATAGTAGACGGAAAAATGTACGGTCGCGGTTCAAGCGATATGAAATGCGGCGTAGCTGCATTCGTGGCGGCGGTCGGCGGAATGGCTGAAGAGCTTCGAGATTCAAATGGCGTGGTGCTGGTCATCACCGGAGGTGAGGAAATCGGCTGTGAAGGTGCAACGCACCTGGCGCGCAGCGGGAAGCTCGGACGGGCGGGAGCGATCGTGGTCGCGGAGCCCACGTCGAATGCGGCCCTTGTCGGCCATAAGGGCGCGCTGTGGATTCGCGCTGTATTGTCCGGCGTCACAGCACACGGCTCGATGCCTCATTTGGGTGTGAATGCTGCTTACAAAGCAGCGCGCGCTCTTATGGTGCTGGAAAAATTCCAGTTCAACGTAGCGCCACATCCGTATTTGGGATCGCCAACGCTCAATGTGGGTACTGTCACTTCCGGCTTGAACGTCAACTCGGTGCCGGATCGAGCGGAAATAGGCATTGATATTCGTAGTGTGCCCGGCCTGACCCATGAACGTATTCGCGACCACCTAAGAGCCGAATTGGGCGACGACGTTTTGTTAGAGACGATCGTCGACGTCGGTTCAGTCTGGACCGAACCAGCTTCGGCTTGGATCAGAAATGTTTACGAAGTTGTCGGGCGAATTTCCGGCGAGCGTTTGGATTCCGAAGCCTAAAACCGCGCCGTACTTCACTGACGCTTCGGTCCTTACACCCGCCTTCGGCAATCCCCCCACGATTATTTTGGGACCGGGCGAAGCAGGAAAGGCGCATCAGACGGACGAATACTGCTCGGTCGAGCGTATTCATCGAGGCGACCGCCATCTATGCGGCTTTGGCCAAGCAGTGGAGCCAAAACTAAACCGCTACGATCGTTACAATCTCGTTTGAAATCGAATAAAATGCCAGCGTAGGCCGCCGACGCACCCACCGTTGCGGGTTCCGCGACTTGCCGCAACCGAGCTATATGATAGGCTGATTCTCTTTTCCACGCTTGTCAGTTACGCCTGCAATTTGCGGCTCAAGAAAAACAGCATGGCTGAAATTCGCGACATCAAATCAGGCAAGACTGGCGAACCGCCTCGTGCGTCAATGCCGCGTCGTCTTGCTGCAATTGTTGCCGGCGACATCGCAGGCTACAGCCGCTTGATGGAAATCGACGAAGAAGGAACGCATAGTCGCGTCAAGCGCATCGAACGCGACCTTATAGAGCCCAGTATAACCGAGCACCACGGCAAGCTGGTCAAGACCACAGGGGACGGCTTCATTGCCATTTTCGACAGTCCGGTCGAAGCGGTCAGATGCAGTATCGTCATTCAGCAAAATCTGGTCGGACGCAACGCTGCGCTTTCGAAGAACTCCTGGATTGAGTATCGAATTGGCGTCAATCTCGGCGACGTTATCATCGAAACAGACGACGTCTACGGCGACGGCGTCAACATTGCTTCGCGTCTCGAAGGAATTGCTGATCCCGGCCAAGTTTACATCTCGGGAGGCATTTACGAACAGATAAAACACAAACTTGTTTGCGGGTACGAATTTCTCGGAGACCGCAAAGTCAAGAACATCACCGACCCCGTGAGAGTTTACCGCGTCCTTCCGGATCCTTCTGCATTCAACAAAACGCGAAAGCGGCGTGAAAATATCCTGATTTTTTTGCTGAGCCTCACGCTGCTGATTATCGCCAGCGGCGCACTTTGGTACTTCCTGATGCAAAAGCCCGGCAAGCCTGCAGTTCAGACGGCGGCGCCCGCGTCCTCGTCAGGCGAGGCGCCAGCATTGTCCGGAGGCGCCGCGAAGCCAGGTCGCGATTCCGGATACAGCCGCGGCTCCGGCGAAGACAGAACCTTCGGTACGGCAGGCTGCTTCTGCCACGGCACCTGCGAAACAGCCGGCCGCGCCGATCGCATCAGGCCCTGAGCCTGAGATGATTTCGCTGCGGGGCGGCAGCTTCGCGATGGGCAGCAATGAAGATAGTTCCGAAAAGCCCGTTCATCAGGTGACGATAAAGCCTTTTGCGATGAGCAAGTTTCCAATTTCTGTTCGGGAGTGGAACGAATGCGCTGCCGCCAAGGCTTGTGAATTCGTCGCGCCCGGAAAAGACGACGCGCCTGTCGCTAACGTGAGCTGGAATGATGCGAAACAGTATGTCGCCTGGCTCGCCACGGTCAGCGGAAAGGCTTATCGACTGCCCACCGAAGCCGAGTGGGAATACGCCGCTCGCGGAGACACGCAAACAAAATACTGGTGGGGCGACCAACTTCAGAGCGGTATGGCCAACTGCAAGAATTGCACTGACGCCGCCGCAACGGAGCAACCGGTTCAGGTCGGCAGTTTCAAGCCCAATCCATTTGGACTTTATGACATGGGCGGCGGGGTCGATCAGTGGGTGGAAGACTGCTGGCACAAAAATTATCAAGGTGCTCCAGGAGGCGGCTCTAGCCTGGCTTGAGAACCAGTGTCCCTCGCATGTGATTCGGTCTGGTTCCTGGAGGAACGATGCGCGCTATGTCAGGCCTTCGAACCGCGATTCCTACGACACCGATGTACGATACCCCACCCACGGTTTCCGCGTCGCTCTGTCCCCTTAAATGAAGCAGGGTGAGTCATGAAATATCTGCAGCTGATCGCATTATCCTTGGCAATGACATGCCCGGCACTGCCAGCTTTCGCTCAAGGCAAGCCTGCGCCGAAAGATGCCACGCTCTATTTCGTGTGGCCGAATGATGGAGCCACCATCAAGGGCGCATTCTGGTGCTCGCTTTGGCTTGCGCAACATGGGTGTGACCCACGCGGGAGATAATTATCAAAATGCCGGCCATCACCATTTGCTGGTCGATGTAAGCGAACCGCTCGATCCCAATGAGCCGATTGCCCAGGACAAGTCGCATCTTCATTTCGGAGCGGGGCAAACCGAGGCTCGTATCGAACTGCCGCCGGGCAAACACACGCTTCAACTCGTGCTTGGCGACGCCAATCATTATCCATTTAATCCTCCGGTGATCTCGAAAAAGATTACCGTGCTCATTAAGTAGGACGGACACCGTCACGCCCACTTGGGCGGATTTCGCTGCCTGTGACGTTGCCCACTCCCGCGAGGCGCGCGCAACCGTGTCCCTCGCGATAAATCTCTCCCGGGTAAGAACCTATGATTTCTTGTGGCACCGAACGCGACAACGTCTCCGAGGAGGGTATCCGCCGCCTGGTCGACGCATTCTATGCGAAGATCCGGATGGATCCCGAACTCGGTCCCATTTTCGGGCGCGCCATTCCGGGCGACTGGCAACCGCATTTGAACAAGATGTATGCCTTCTGGTCCTCCGTAATGCTGACCACCGGGCGTTACAAAGGTAATCCAGTCGCCAGGCATCTCGCGGTCGATGGCATAGAATTGAAGTTGTTCGAGCGATGGCTGACACTATTCGATCAAACGTGCCACGATCAGTTCGATGAGCGGGTTAGTGCCGAATTTCTGGCGAAGGCAGATCGTATCGCCGAGAGCCTTAAGCTGGCGTTGTTTTATCGACCAGACCGGCCGTGGCCGCCTCTCCAATAGAAGCAGAAGAACCTGCCAATCCGAAACTTGTTATGGACCTCAGTCAATGAAGGGATATGACGACCAAAACATTTTCGCGAGGATCCTTCGCGGGGAAATTCCCTGCCACAAGGTGTATGAGAATTCTCACTCGCTCGCATTTCTGGATATTATGCCTCGCTCGCCGGGGCACACCTTGGTGATACCGAAAGCTCCGGCACGCGGCATCCTCGATATCTCAGACGACGATTTTTCAGAAGTTGCCCGGACAGCAAAGCGGGTCGCGCTCGCAGCAGTTAAGGCTTTCGGCGCCGAAGGGATCATCATCCAGCAGTTCAGCGAACCCGCCAGCGGACAGGTGGTGTTTCATCTGCACATGCATGTGATGCCGATGATGACAGGTGTTGATTTGTTGCCGGCACAAACCCGCCCCGAGAACCCCGAAGTTCTTTCAAAACATGCCACGATGATGATCGCCGCCATCGAAGCTGATTGACACGAGGCAATCCGACAATCGCAGCGAAACTTCTCGATTAAACCCCGAGGTAGCGCTGCACGATTTCCGGCTGCGCTTTTATTTCCTGCGCGGGTCCTTCGTGAACAACATGTCCGTTGTTGACGATGTAGACGCGCTGGGCGAGCGCCAGCGTCGCCGCCAGATTTTGTTCGACCAGCACGATGGTCTGCCCGGCCGCTGCAAGATCCCGGCACGCCTTCATGAGATCACGCACGATGACAGGGGCAAGACCTTCGAACGGTTCGTCGAGCAAAACGATCTTCGGATCACGCACAAGCGCGCGGGCGATTGCCAGCATCTGCTGCTCGCCGCCCGATAATTCGGTGCCGCGGTTGCCGCGCCGCTCCTTGAGCCGAGGAAACATTTCGTAGATGCGATCCAGCGGCCAGCGTTTCGGCGCGGTCAGGCCAGCAAGAATGATATTCTCTTCGACGGTCAGAGCGCCAAAAATTCGGCGATCTTCATGCACGAGCTGCATTCCCGCCTGGGCCACCACGTGGCTCTTTCGGCCGGCGATATCCTTGCCGTCGAACACGATCGAACCGGAACGAGGCGTTACGACGCCCATCAGGCTCTTTAGCGTGGTGCTTTTGCCGGCGCCATTTCGGCCAAGCAGCGCCACCACTTCATTGCGCTCGACCCGCAACGACACGTCGAACAGGATGTGGGAATCCCCGTAGTAGCTGTTCAGGCCGTTGACCTCGAGCAAGCTCATGCGTCGAGCACTCCATGGACGCCGCCGAGATAGGCTTCCTGCACCGTGGTGTTATTTTTGATTTCTTCCGGCGTGCCCTCCACCAGCACCCTGCCCTCCTGCAACACGGTGACGCGTTCGGCGAGTTCGAACAAGGCATCCATGTCGTGGTCGATGATGATCATGGTGCGGCCCTTGCTGATCGATTTCAGCAACCGGACCGTCTCGACGCGCTCACGCGGGCTCATGCCTGCAAGGGGCTCATCGAGCAACAGCAAGCTTGGCGACATCGCCAGCGCCAAGCCGATTTCCAGCCGCCGTTTCTCGCCATAGGCAAGCTCTGATACCGGCGTGTCGATTCGGGACGCAAGATTGACCAATTGTAGCGTGCGCTCGACCTGATCGTTCAACCCGGGGAATTTGTCGACGCTGCGGAATAGATCGAGCCGGAATTTCCCGCGCAGTTCGGCCAGCGCGGCGATGACGATATTTTCACGAACGGTCAGTCCGGTGAAAAGCTGATTGACCTGATAGCTCTTGGTCAGGCCAAGCTGACAGACGTCGGTGACACTCATGCCTGTGATATCGCGCCCTTCGAACACGATTTTGCCGGACGTCGGAGCAATTTCGCAGGTAAGCATCTTGAAAAACGTCGATTTGCCGGCCCCGTTAGGACCGATGATGCCGCGAAGTTCGCCGTGGTTGACTGTGAAGTCGATGTCACTGTTAGCGACCAGCCCGCCGTAGCGCTTGGTCAATCCAGTGGCCTGCAAGATCGGGCCTTTGAAGCTGTCGCCTTCGCGATGCCGTGCCGGCATCGGCACAGGAAGGGGCTCCTTGGCTAACCGGGCTTCGGCAGCTTTTTCCTGATCCGCCGGCGTCAAGCGGGACTCATCTACCGCATCCGGATCCTGGTGTTTGGCGCGACCAACGGTCATCCAGCGAACGAGATCGTAGATGCCGCCGATGATGCCGCGCCGCAAGAAGCAGACGAGCAACACGAAGATGACGCCCAGCACCAGTTTCCAGGCCGCGCCCAAGCCTAGGGCCGACTGCAGAAAATCCTGCAGAAATAGCCAGATGGCCGCGCCGACCAGCGGACCAAACAGCGTGCCGCGCCCGCCAATTGCAGTCTGCATCACGAGTTGGCCTGAGGTATCGAAGGTGAAGGCGTCGGGCGGCATAAAGGCTTGCAGGACGCCGAGCAATCCGCCGGCAAATCCCGCATAGGCGGCCGCGATTACGAATGCAGTGAGTTTGTAGCCGTGGATGTTATGACCAACCGCCGTTGCGCGAAGCGGATTGTCGCGGATCGCGCTGAATATCGCGCCGACAGGCGAACGCACGATTCGCAGGGCGATCACGACTCCGATGAAGTAGCACAGCGCCAGAAACTGGTAGAGCGACCAGCCCGATGTGAAGTTCAGGGTGGTGAAACCGAGGTTGAAGCTCGGAGTCGGAACACCCGGCAGCCCGTTCTCGCCACCGGTCCAGTCCGCCAGCGGATTGAACTCGACAAAGAAGAAAACCTCCGCAATCGCCACCGTGATCATGGAGAAGTAAATGCCGGTACGCCGCAGTGCGATCAGCCCAACGAGATAGCCCACCACGGCCGCAACGATCATACCGATGATCAGCGCCAGCACGACATTCGGAAAGCCGGCCCGCGTGAGCAGATAGGCGGCGAAGAAGCCGCCCGTGCCGTAAAAAGCTGACTGACCGAACGACAACAACCCAGTGAAGCCGAACAGAATGTCGAAGCCGAGGCCGAAGAGACCCCAGACCAGGATACGGTTCACCGTATTGGGCGCAAATCCGAGATGTGGCAGAACGAACGGCGCTGCGATCAGGCCAATCGCTGTCAGTACTTCAATCAAAAATGGGCGTTGCTTGAGCATTACAGAACCACGCTCATTCGCGGCCCTGGGCGCCGAGCAGACCGCGGGGCCGCACCACCAGCACGAGCGTCATGGCTGCGAATAGCATGACGTAAGCGTAGCCCGGGTTGAACATCGAGGTGATACTGATGATTTCTCCGGCGATCAAGCCGCCGAGAATCGCGCCTGGGAACGATCCCACTCCGCCAATGACGACCACGACGAAGGTTTGGACCAGGATGTCGTCGCCGATACCTGGTGTCAGCGAGACGACGGGGGCGTTGACGATACCGGCAAAGCCGGCTGCCATTGCGCCGATGCCGAACACGATCATAAAGACGCGGTAGACGTTGATGCCGAGCGAGTCCACCATCACGGAGTCTTCGATACCCGCGCGAACGATCATGCCCAGTCGCGTCCGGTAAAGCACAATAAAGAGCGCGCCCAGCGCCACCGCAACAATGCCCACGACCGCAAGCCGATAGGTCGGGTAGAACATGAAACCAAGCGAGGTGATGCCCTGGAATAGCGGCGGAGGCGGCACCAGTTTCGACTGACTGGAGAAGAAAAAGCGCACGATCTCAACAAAACAGATGCTTAGTCCGAACGTGACGAGAAGCTGGTCCTCATGCGGACGCTGGTAGAAGTGGCGGATAATCACGCGTTCCATCACCACGCCCAACAACATGACGAATAGCGAGCCGGCGATCACTGCAACGATGTACGAGCCGGTATATTCGTAGGCGACATAGCCGGCGTATCCGCCAAGCATGAACATCGCGCCGTGGGCGAGGTTGAGCACGCCAAGCGTGCCATAGATAATGGTAAGCCCGGAACTGATGAGCGCCAGCAAAGCTCCCAGCGCCAGGCCGTTGAACACCTGCGAGATGAAATTCGGCCAATTAATCATGAACTTGATTTACGAGAATCGAAATGGGTAATCAATTATTACTTCATGCGAAATAGCGCCGCAGGCTTTTCATGCTCTGCGGCGCCGTTCTTCATTTCGCTAGACCTCAGGTGTATTCGCCGAGCTTGCAGCCAAAATCGTCTGGCTTCTGCATCAGGCCTTCACCCGGGACGATTTCTACGATGTCGTAATAGTCTTCCTTGCCCTTCATGTCCTTTTCCATCTTGCCCTTGACGATGATGACAGGGCGGACGCACTGATGGTCCTCGGGGCGATAATGCACGTCACCGACGAGCGAGGGAATCGTCTCACCCTTCTCGTAGACTTTGATGACATCGGGCGGATAAAAACTGCCCGCCGCTTCAACCATGCGCGCCCAGTGCGCGAAGCTGATGTAGGCGTTCTCAGCGCCCCACTCCGGCTTGTAGCCAAACTTCTTCTCGAAGGCCGCGTTGAACATCTTGGCGAGCGGGTATTTGTCTTCGACTGTCCACCAATAGTCCGTCGCGGCGTAAACGCCCTGCATCAGGCCGCCGGTCTCGCGCGCGAGGAACGGAACCTGGTAGGGCACCACGAGCTTCATCTTGTCGAGCACGCCGAACTGCTTGGCCTGCTGGATCGACAGGACGGCATCGTGACCCCAGTTGACGTTGATGAGGAGGTCGGCGCCGGAGTTGGCGACGTTGAGCAGATAGGACGAGAAGTCCGGCGCACCGAGCGGCGACACCTGGTTGGTCACAGTGGTCCAGCCGGCATCCTTGGTGAAGTCCTGCATCGACTTGGTCACGGTGTGGCCGTAGGTGTAGTCTGGCGTCATGTACGCCACTTTCTTGTCCTTGCCGAACTGCTTGACAAGAACGGGCGCGATCGCCGCCGCGGCGGTCTGGCCAAAGAAATTCTGACGGACGCCGTAGCGCACGCAATCCTTTCCGGTGGTGTCGTTTGAACCGGAGATGCCGCATACGAACAGCACCTTTTCGCGCTGCGCCAGCTTGTTAAGTGCGACTGCGACGGCGCTTGACGTTCCGCCAGTAATCATCACCGCTTTATTTTCACTGATGAAACGTTGCTGCGCCTGCACCGCTTCGTTTGGCTTGGCAGCGGAGTCGGCGACCCCCAGTTTCACTTCCTTGCCGAGCACGCCCTTTGTGGTTTTGGGCGATATCTTCTTGAGCAACTCGTTGCCTTCGTTGATGTGCTCGACTGCAAGCTGATAGCCCTTCAGTTCGTCTTCGCCCTGCACCGCATAGGTTCCTGTGCGGGGGACGGATACGCCGACGAACACCGAACTTCCTGACGACCCGGCCGGATAGGTGCCAATCGCCGGTTTGTCTTCGGCATACACCGGCATCACCATGCCGCCTGACAACAGTGCGCCGCCGAAAAGGCCCGCGCTTCCCTGCAACAGGGAACGCCGCGATACGCTCGTGTGCATCGATTGCTCTAAAATCTTGCTCTTCATCGTTGATTATCCTCCCAAATGTTTATGGCGAACGATTGAACAACCGCCGAACCCAGCCGGTCAGCCGACAAGGTTGTCAAAAGCACTAACCGCGGCCGTGCAATTTCTTGCGCCTAGAATTGCCTTCAGCCCCACTATGTCAATGTCACTTTCGTCGAAGGACGGCGGTTTTCACGATCTCGCTTTACGATAAAGCGAGATGTCGTCCGATTCGACCGTGTTCGCTCCATTTTGGGACAGGCGCGAAATAGAAAACGCTCATTCAGCCGCAGTCTGCAATTTGACCCGCTGGGCGCGCACCGCACAGAATTTGAACTCGGGAATTTTGCCGAAGGGATCGAGCGCGGGGTTTGTCAAAAGGTTAGCCGCTGCTTCCGCGTAGCAGAACGGCATGAAAATCATGTTTTCGGGCACGTCGCGGTCGGAACGCACCTTGATCTCCACCGCGCCCCGCCTTGTTTCCAACCGAATGAAGTCGCCGGGCCGCACGTCCATCCGGCGCATATCCCGCGGCGTCATGAACGCCACCGCTTCCGGCTCGATCGCATCCAGCACGTGGGAGCGCCGCGTCATCGAACCGGTGTGCCAGTGCTCGAGCACGCGACCGGTCGATAGTACCATCGGGTATTCGTCGTCGGGCAACTCGTCCGGCGGCAATACATGCGCCGGTACGATCTTGCCGCGGCCGCTTTCGGTCGGGAAGCCGGTGGTGAAGATGATCTCGTTGCCGGGCTGATCGGAACCGTCCACGGGATAAGTCACCGCGCCTTCACGCACCAGGCGTTCCCATGTGATGTTATTCAGCGACGGCATCACCTGCGTCATCTCGGTGAAGACATCCGCCGGGCCATTGTAATTCCAGTCCAGACCCATGCGTTTGGCGATTTCCTGGATGATCCACAAATCCTGCTTGGCGTCTCCCGGCGGCTTTAGCACTTCGCGCGATAATTGCACGCGGCGATCGGTGTTCGTAAACGTGCCAGGTTTTTCCGCGAAAGCGGAGGCCGGCAGAATCACATCGGCATGGAAAGCCGTCTCGGTGACGAACAAATCCTGCACGACCAAATGATC
This sequence comes from uncultured Alphaproteobacteria bacterium, assembly GCA_963723625.1. Classification (GTDB taxonomy): domain Bacteria; phylum Pseudomonadota; class Alphaproteobacteria; order Rhizobiales; family Xanthobacteraceae; genus Bradyrhizobium. The sequence goes on along the minus strand of CAVRRK010000005.1, from coordinate 991,434 downwards.
GAGCATCGCCAAGGCTTCACGCGCGTGCTGCAGATCGGGGTCTGACATCGCCGGGTTTTCGCCCTCGATATACATGCCCGCGATTTCACCCGCGTGGATCGCATTGATGATTTCGACAACGGTGAGACCACGAACCGGATCAATTTCCTGGTGCCAGAGCCGTTCAAAGGGCTCGCGCAGATCGGTCCTGCCGACCGGCTGATAGTCCGGCAGGAACATTGGGATCAAGCCTGCGTCCGATGCGCCTTGGACGTTATTCTGGCCGCGCAGCGGATGCAGTCCGGTGCCGGGTCTTCCGACCTGCCCTGTGACCAGCGCGAGGGCTATCAGGCACCGCGCGTTGTCGGTGCCGTGCACGTGCTGGCTGATGCCCATGCCCCAGAATATGAGCGAAGCGCGAGACCGCGCATACAGCCTCGCCACCTCGCGCAGCGTCTCTGCGGGAATGCCGCAGATCGGCGCCATTTTTTCCGGCGTGAATTCCTTGATGCGTACCTTGAGATCGTCGAAGCCCTCGGTATATCCAGCGATATATTGCTGGTCGGTTAGACCTTCCGTGATGATGGTGTTGAGCATCGCATTCAGCATTGCGACGTCTGCACCTGGCTTAAACTGCAAATGCTTGTAGGCATGCCGCGACAAGGTTTGCTGGCGCGGATCCATCACGATCAACTTCGCGCCACGCTTGGCGGCATTCTTGATGTAGGTCGCCGCCACCGGATGATTGACCGTCGGATTGGCACCAATCACGATGATCACTTCGGCGTCCATCGCGGCCGCAAACGGCGCGGACACCGCACCCGAATTCAAGCCCTCCATCAGCGCCGCAACCGACGAAGCGTGGCACAGCCGTGTGCAATGATCGACGTTATTGGAGCCGAAGCCGGTGCGCACGAGTTTCTGGAAAAGGTACGCTTCTTCGTTGGAGCCCTTGGCCGAACCGAACCCGGCGAGTGCCTTCGGGCCCTTCTCATCGCGAATTTTCACCAGCCCCTTGGCGGCGATATCGAGGGCTTCCTCCCAGGAGGCTTCGCGAAAATGCGTGAAGGGATTGGCAGGATCGACCTGATCGTTGGCATCTTTTTTTGCGTTCGGCAGCCGGACTAGCGGCTTGGTTAGCCGATGCGGGTGGTGAATATAATCGAAACCGAAACGGCCCTTGACGCACAACCGGTTATGGTTGGCGGGACCGTCGCGTCCTTCAGCGTAGATAATTTTCTCATCCTTGACCTGATAGGTCACCTGACAGCCGACGCCGCAGAACGGGCAAAGCGAATCCACTGTCCGGTCGGGATACACGGTGCGGGTTTGATTTTGATCGAGCAGCGCCGCGGGCATCAGCGCGCCGGTCGGACAAGCCTGCACGCATTCACCGCAGGCCACACAGGTCGACTCGCCCATCGGATCGTCGAAATCGAACACGATCTTTGAATTATGATTGCGATAGGCCATGCCGATGACGTCGTTGACCTGAACTTCGCGGCAAGCGCGCACGCACAGGCCGCACTGGATGCAGGCATCGAGATTGACGCTCATCGCCGGATGGCTGGTGTCGCCATGCCAGCGCTCGGCAGCGGGAAAGCGGCTTTCGGTTACATTGACCCGTTCAGCCCAATGCCAGAATTTCGAATCCGGATCATGAGACGTTGCGCGCGCAGGTTGGTCGGCGACGAGCAACTCCATCACCATTTTCTGCGCGGCCACCGCGCGATCGCTCGCCGACTTCACCTTCATCCCAACACTTGGGGTACGCTTGCACGAAGCGGCCAAAACGCGCTCGCCCTCGATTTCGACCATGCAGGCGCGGCAGTTGCCATCGGGGCGATAGTCCGGCTCGGGGGCATAGCATAAATGCGGGATCTCGCGGCCCTGACGCTTGGCCACCTGCCAGATGGTTTCGCCGTATCTCGCCTCGACCTGCTTGCCGTCGAGCTCGAACGCAATCGCTTTCGGACCGGCGCCCGCGCCGCCGACCGGGCCGATCGGCTCGCTCTGCGTGACATTGACCCGGCCATCCGGAGCAGACCCGCCACCGGCGGCACCCTTGGCATCGTGGCCATATCCCTGCGGCGGCACCGACTTGTCTGCGCTCATTTGAATTCCTATCGGCCTTAAGCTCGAACCAACATTATCGATGCAGAATTATTCCGCGGCTTCTTGCGGCGCGAATTCCTCTGGGAAGTATTTAATGACGGATGTTAGCGGATTCGACGCCGCCTGACCGAGACCGCAAATCGACGCGTCGCGCATTGCCTGACTCAACTCGTCCAGCAATTCGCGGTTCCAGACCCCGCGGTTCATCAGCAGCACCGCCTTCTGCGTTCCGACCCGGCACGGCGTGCACTGACCGCAGCTCTCGTCCTCGAAGAAGCGCATCAGGTTCAGCGCCGCGTCCTTCACGCTGTCCTGCTCGGACATCACGATGACCGCGGCGGAACCGATGAAGCAGCCGTATTTTTCCAGCGTGCCGAAATCGAGCGGAATGTCGTCCATCGACGCCGGCAGAATACCGCCCGATGCGCCGCCGGGCAGATAGGCATGGAAGGTATGACCCGTCAGCCATCCCGCCGCAGAACTCGTCGATCAACTCGCGCACGGTGACGCCGGCGGGCGCGAGCTTCATGCCGGATTCTTTGACGCGGCCGGACACCGAATAGCTGCGCAGGCCGTGACGGTCGTTGCGTCCGCTGCCGTTCCACCAAGCCGCGCCTTTTTCGACGATATCGCGCACCCACCACAACGTTTCGATATTGTTGATCAGCGTCGGCAGACCGAACAGGCCCACCTGAAACGGATAAGGCGGCTTGTGGCGTGGCAGTCCGCGCTTGCCCTCGATGCTTTCGAGTAAGCGCGGATTCCTCGCCGCAAATGTAGGCGCCGGCGCCGCGCCGCATATGCAGCACGGGTCCGCCCGCTGGTAGTTTGGCGATCTCGCGCTCGAGAATTTCCCGCGAGGCCGGATATTCGTCGCGCAGATAAATATAGACCTCTGCCGCTTCGACGACATGAGCGCCGATCAGCATGCCCTCGAGAAAGCGATGCGGGTCGGTCTCGAGGTACCAGCGATCCTTGAAGGTGCCGGGCTCGCCTTCGTCACCGTTGATCGCCATCAGCCGCGGCCCCGGCTCGCCGAGAACCGCTCGCCATTTGCGCCCCGTGGGGAAACCTGCGCCGCCGAGGCCGCGCAGATTGGCGTCGTCGAGCGATTTCAGAAGTTCTTCTTTCTTCAACTCGCCGGAGCGCAGGCGATTCAGCAGCGCGTAGCCGCCACCGGCGACATAGGCATCGTAGCCGACATAGTCCGGCAGATGCGCGTGGGTGTCGCCGCCCTTCGACCGCGGCCAGAACACTTTCGGCGCTGGCGTGATCGACGAAGTGGTGCCCGACCTCGGCTGTCGGCGCCGTATCGCAGCGCCCGACGCATGGCGCGCGCACGACCCTTATTCCCGGCCCCGCCGCAGTTTGTAACTCGGCCAGCAGCTTTTCCGCGCCGAGCATCGCACAGGTCAGAGAGTCGCAAACGCGAATGGTCAGCGGCGGAACGCTCGCCTCGCCTTCCTTCACGATGTCGAAATGCGCATAGAAGGTGGCCGCCTCGAACACCTCCGCGAACGCCAGCTTCATCTCATCGGCAAGTGCTGCGAGGTGAGCAGCGGAAATCTGGCGGTATTTGTCCTGGATCAGGTGCAGATGCTCAATCAGCAGGTCGCGCCGCCGCGGACGGTCGCCGAGCAATTGCTCGATTTCGTGCAAAGCCTGCGGATCGACTTGCCGGCCCTTTGGAGTCGATTTGGCGCGACGGCGGCCTTCACCGGGATGCTCGAAAGGGCGTACTTTTTGTACATCGTGATTCATCGAGACTTCTAACCCTTATATCGGCAGCGACGTTTTGGCATGCCACATGCCAACGCCAAAAGCCATCATCCAAAAGTTAATCTGTTAGCTGAGAAGTACATCCGGTTGTCTATCAAAAAAGCGCTGCCGAGTTCGGTGAACCGCTCGCTTTCTCGATCAGGAACACGATCAAGCGGTCCGCACGTTCGGTAGTCTCGATGCGATCTCCGGTTTCCTGAATCAAAGTAGGGATATCGATCGCCGAAAGCGGATCGGTGCAGTGCACTTCCAGCCGATCCCCCGGCTTCAAGGCCTTCAGCGCCTTGCGCGTCTTCAATGCCGGCAACGGGCATTTAAGGCCGGTGAGATCGAGTTTTGTGGTGGGCATGATTTCAAGATGGCGAATGAGCCTCTGATCGTCAACGGCTGGTTCAGAGCAACGCTGCATAGGCAAAAAAACGGACGGTTTCCCCCGCTTCAACCCGCGTGATCTCTTCGCCCAGTTCAACCAGCCCGTCGGTTTCCACCAGCGAGGAAAGCAGCCCTGCACCTTCGCGCGGAAATTTCACGGCTTCGGGCATCCCATCCTCGCCGATGCGCAGGTGAACACGGACGTACTCGCGGCGAGCAATTTTTTTCTTGTAAGCGAACGCGGCGCGAACCGGGGTCGGTATGAGCCACTGCTGCGCCGCGCCCGCCAGCGCCAATATGGTCGGGCGCACAACGTGGACGAATGTCACAAAACTCGCCACCGGATTTCCGGGCAGGCCGATAAAGGGCGTACCCCCGATAACGCCCATCGCTACCGGCCGTCCCGGCTTGATCGCCATGCGCCACAACACGAGCGTACCGACGCTTTCGACCGCAGCCTTGACGTGATCTTCTTCGCCCGTGGAAACGCCGCCGCTGGTGAGGATCAGATCGTGCGAGCCCGCGACGTTCTTTAGCGCGGCAGCAAGCGAACTGCGTTCGTCTTTGAAAATGCCGAGATCGCTGACGTCGCATCCCAGCCGGCGCAGCATCGCCATCAGCATGAACCGGTTCGAATCGAACAGTTGCGCACCGGCGCGTGACGCTCCCGGCGACACCAGTTCGTCGCCCGTCGAAAACACGGCGACGCGAACGCGCCGCCGAACCCGGAGTTGTGTCAGGCCAAACGCAGCACAAAGCGCGATATCCTGTGGCCGCAGACGCTGCCCTGCCGCTAACGCGGAATGACCGGCGGCAACGTCTTCGCCGATCGGACGCACATTGGCGCCGGGCTTCAGCCCCGGTGGCAGCAAAACGTTTCCCACATCGTCGATGCGTACATCTTCCTGCATGAAGACGATGTCCGCGCCTTCAGGCATCGGCGCGCCGGTAAAGATGCGGACCGCGACGCCCGGCTCGAGCGCTTCACGCGGCGAAGCTCCGGCCTGAATTCTTCCACTCACAGGAAATGCATTTTGCGAGGCAAGCGAAAGATCGGCGCTGCGCACCGCATATCCATCGACGGCGGAATTCGTGAATGGCGGCAGCGGCAGCGGCGCCGAAATTTCAGCCGCAAGAATACGGCCATCGGCATCGGCAAGCGAAACGGTTTCGATCTCCTGCACCGCGCTGACCCGCCCGGCGATGATCGCGACGGCTTCGTCGACCGACATCATCGGGCCGCCGAAAGCAAAACAATCGTCGGAGAGTTGCGCCATTCGCGTCAGGTCTGCGTGTTTGGGGCCAGCACTTCGTCGATGCTGACCGCGGAGGCGTGGATCATGGCGGCGATCGCCGGGATATCATCCAGATGGGCGGCCGGCAGCTTCGTTTCCAGTGTTGTGTCGCTGGCAATGCCGACGATCCCGGCATCGCCCGGAAACAACGGCGGCTTGCCATTGGCCGCCCGATAAATCTCGATTTTTCGATGCGGCCCGGACTTGAACCCTTCTGCGATCACTAGATCAACGGGCGACATTTTTGCCAGCAGTTCAGGCAATTTCGGCTCGCCGGCGCCACGAAGTTCGTGCATCAGCGCCCACCGCCTGGCCGAGGAAACCAGCACCTCGACCGCGCCAGATTGCCGATGCACCCACGAATCCTTGCCGGGCACGTCGACGTCGAATTCGTGATGGGCGTGCTTGATCACGGACACGCGCAGACCTTCGGCCATCAAATGCGGATCAGCTTCGTCAGCAACGTGGTCTTGCCGGCGCCGCTCCATCCCGCCAGGCCGATCACTTTCATACCGCTCTCCAACCCGAACCTGTTTTCGCTTGGAGGTGCTTTATATCCACTTGCCTCCAATGTCATGCTATCGAGCAGGCCATGAATAAAGCCGAGAAGTCCCCTGCTCCGCGCATCGTGCCGAACCCCGCCGATCCCAGGCTGACCGAGCGCGTCACCGGAAACGACCAGACCGGCGCGGCCGTCGAAATCAGCGTTCCCGTGGAACGTCCGCTGACGCTGTACCTGAATGCGCAGGAGATCGTCACCATGATGACGATCGGCGACTATCCGGAATATCTCGCGCTCGGCTATCTGCTCAACCAGAACATGCTGAAATACGATGATGTCGTGACTGAGGTCGAGTATGACGACGATCTTCAGGTCGTGGTCGTGCGCACCGAACACCACACCAATTTCGAACAGAAGCTGAAGAAGCGGACGCAGACCTCGGGCTGCGCGCAAGGCACGGCGTTCGGCGATCTGCTCGAGGCGGTGGAAAGCGTCGCGCTGCCGAAGGCGGAGCTGCGCACGTCGTGGCTCTACGCGATGACCCGCACCATCAACACCATGCCGTCGCTTTACCTTGAGGCCGGCGCGATCCACGGCTGCGTGCTCTGCATAGAAGGGACACCGGTCTGCTACACTGAGGATGTCGGCCGCCACAACGCAGTCGACAAGATCGCGGGCTGGATGTTCCGGCACAAGGTCGATGCCGCCGACAAGATTCTCTACACCACCGGCCGGCTTACTTCCGAGATGGTGATCAAGACCGTGCGCATGGGAATTCCGATTCTGGTGTCGCGCTCGGGTTTCACGGCGTGGGGAGTCGATCTGTCGCGGCAGGTGGGATTGACGCTGGTCGGACGCGCCCGCGGCAAGCGCTTCATCGCGCTGTCCGGACAAGACCGGATTATCTACGACCAGAATCTGGAATTCGTCGAAGAAGAATCCACGCGTCACAAACGCAAGGGCGAAGACCGTGACGCCTGAAACCCCCGCCGTTCTGCTGGCAGGCGGGCTCGCACGGCGCATGGGCGGTGGCGACAAGCCGATGCGCGAGATCGGCGGCCGCACCATTCTGGAGCGCGTCATCGCGCGCCTGCAGCCGCAATGCGACGGGCTGATCCTCAATGCCAATGGCGATCCGCGCGCGCTTCGCAGCGTTTGGCCTTCCCGTAATCGCCGACAGCGTCGGAGAATTTCCGGGACCGCTCGCCGGCATTCTCGCCGCGCTGGACTGGGCCGCCGCCAACCGGCCGAACGTTTCCCACATTCTGAGCGCCGCCGCGGATTGTCCGTTCCTGCCGCGCGATCTCGTCGCGCGATTGCATCAGGCGCGCGCCGAGCAAAACGCGCAGCTCGCGGTTGCCGCCTCCGACGGGCAATCGCATCCGGTGATCGGGCTCTGGGACGTGGCGTTGCGCGAGGAGTTGCGTCATGCGCTGGTGGTCGAGGACGTGCGGAAGATCGATCGCTGGACCGCGCGTTACAAGTTGGCAACGGTGACATGGCCGGCGACGCCGCTCGATCCGTTCTTCAATGCCAACACCATGGACGACATCGCCGAGGCCGAGCGGCTCGCGGAGCTCGATGGCGGCTAAAGCCGGGCACGCCGATGCGTCGCCCGCAAATTGTTTGCGTGCCGGTCTCCTCAGCGGCCTCCCGAAACGAGGGAGGCGGAGCGCCGAAAGGCGCGACTTTGTTAGTGGCCGCAGCATGCTCTCCGGATCGCCGGAGACCAGAGGCCGCGGAAACGCCTCTCGACGCTCCACCGTGGCGATTTCTGTTTTCGGGACCGTACTTCCGGGAACGGCTGAAGCCAGAAGGCTTCGGCCCGGACGAGCTTTCGCCCGCCTTCGTCCGTTCCGCGTCCAGCCATTGAAGGCAGAGTCCCATATTGGACCCGGACGGTTACCCGAAACCTCCCGAGTGCGCGAGGCAACGTCTGCCCCGCGCCCGCAGGCGCCACCTCTCATCCCGCACTTCCAGGCGTCCCGGGAAACGCCCCTCGGTGGAATGAGGTGATAGGAATATAATCCCGGTGGATAAGATTGTCAAGAGAGATTTCCGACAGCGCATGTGCCGCACCGCGTCGTCATCCTGATGCACTTACCTTCTTTCGGGAGCCTCGAAGGATGCGCCCGCAAACTCGGTGCTTGCAGTCATCCTTCGAGGCTCGCAAGTACGCGATGCGAAGCATCGCGGGGCTCGCACCTCAGGATGACGGCGACGCCGGCCGAAACCCTGCTTCCGCCAGCGCTTCGCGTGTTTCGTCCGATGCGAGCGCTTGAAGAAAGACCTGCACGGCGGGGCGCTGTTTACGCGCCGAGACCAGCGCGAAATCATAATGCTCTTCCGCCAGCGAAATGAAGCCTAACCCGGCAGCATGCGCCACCGGCGCGATCGTCATGCCCCAGTCGGCCCGATGCTGCGCCACCGCGGCGGCCACCGCATTGTGCGACTTCGGCTGGTTCCAGTAGCCATCGGGACGTGCCCCCGCGAGCAGGCGGTCGATCAGGATGCGCGTTCCCGCCCCCTGATTGCGGTTGACCATGATGCAGGCGGGATCGGCGAGTGCTGCACGCACCGCATCCTGCGCACTCAATCCTTCGAAGCGCGTATCGCCGGCGCGAAACACGATGCCCTGCATGCGCCGATATCCGGGAACGAGTTCCAGTCCAGCCGCCATGAATGGCCCGTTGTAGGTCTCGCTGGCTTCATCGAACAGATGGATCGGAGCGAGGTCGCATTCGCCGCGCTGCGCCGCCGCCAAGCCGCCGAGGCTGCCGACCGCGATCGAGCGCACCGACAGACCCGCGCGCGCCAGCGGCGCCGTCACCAGATCCAGCCCGGTGCAGTGGCTGCCGACGATGACCAGATCGGGCACCCGCACATGCGGCGTGAACAGCGTGACTTCGGCTTGCGTGCCGGCGGCCATCTGGTCGGCGAGCGCGTCGATGCGCAGAAAACCATCGGCCTGCGCGAACGACGTGATCGCGCCTGAGCCCTTGCCGCCGGGATAGGCGATCAAACCGTCGGCGCCTTCCACCAGCGAAACCATCACGAATTCGGTGCGGCCCATCTCCGAGGCGATCCGCACCGGCACCTTGGCTTTGACCGTGGCGTCGGAGCGCGGCGGCAATCCGGCGATACGGCGCAGCACCGGCACGATCATGTCGTGAAAGGTGAACATCGCCGAAGTCGGGAATCCCGGCAGGATCACCACCGGCTTGCCGTCGCAGACCGCGAGACATAACGGCTTGCCCGGCTTCAGCGCCACGCCATGCGCGATGATGCCGGGTAAGCCTAAGCGCGCGATGATGCGATGCGACACATCGCCGGCGCCTTTCGAGGTGCCCCCCGACAGCAACAGCATGTCGAAGCGCTCAAGCGCGTCGCGCATCACGGCTCCAAGCTGGTCCTCATCATCGGGGATAGCGCCGAGGAAAACAGCGTCGCCGCCGTTCTCGTTCACGGCCGCGGTGACGATCGCGCCGTTGGTGTCGTAGATTGCGGCGGGACGCAGCGGCAAACCCGGCTGCACCAGTTCGTCGCCGGTTGAAATGATCGCGACGCGCGGCCGGCGCGCAACCAAAACGTCGGCGCCGCCGCAGGCCGCGAGCATGCCGATTTCGCGTGACCCGATCATGGTGCCCGCGCGCAGCAACGTTTCGCCACGGGCGATATCGGAACCGGCGTACGACACGAATTGCCCGGGCAACGCCGCGCGGCGCACCTCGATCGAGCGCGGACCCGCGGGCTGCGTATGCTCGACCATCACGACGGCGTCAGCACCGCGCGGAAGCGGTCCGCCGGTGGCGATCGCCGTCGCCGTTCCCGTCAGCACCGGCCGAAGGGGCGCGGTGCCGCAGGCAATCACTTCGTCATTTAGCACCAGCCGGGCCGGCGTGGCTTCACCCGCCGAAGCGAGGTCGGCGGCGCGCACCGCAAAACCGTCGACGTTGGAGCGATCGAACGGCGGCACGTCGATCGGCGCCACGATATCTTCAGCCAGCGCCTGCCCCAACGCAGCATCGAGCGGCAACCGCTCGCTCGGAATGGCGCGCGGAAACAGCGCGGCTTCGAAGCGGGCCAGCGCATCCTCGCGCGAAAGGATCGTGAGAAACTGATCCTGTTCGAGACTCTCGTGGTTTTTCAAGATCGGAGAATTCGGCATAGGGGAACACTCATGAGCGGTCCCTGAGCATATAGGCATCGACCGGCGTGTCTGCCGCAAAGCCCTCGCTAGTCCCTGATATTACGAGCCAGGCATCGGCACGGCCGAGATGATCGAGCGAGAGATCGCCGATCGCAAGCGGCATCCAGGCCTTGTCAATTTCCTCGAGCAGAACAATTTCGGCCACGCCGACGCCGGAAGCAATCTTGCGTTTGAGGGGCAGCCTCATGGTCTGGCGCGGCTGCCGCAGGGATAGCCGCTCCAGAACCGGAAGCGCCAGCGTCCACCATGCCGCCAGCGCCTGATCAGGTGCGCCCGGCAGTGCGATGACCGGAGTAGTGTGGAGCTTGCCGATTGCAGTCGTTCTTGCCGGCTGCAACGCAATGCCGTGAGCAAGCAGCGCGTCGCGCGAAGCCAGCGCCTGGGATGCCGCGTCGGTGCGCCCGACGCCGGTGCCGCCGATGATGATCAGCAGATCGCAGGGATGCGCGTCGAATGCGCAGGCGACCGAAGGCGCATCGCGGCCGCATTCAACGACGATGACGCTAGCTCCTGCCGCGCGAGCGCTTTCGGCAATCAGGTGCGTCGTTGCGTTGCTTCCCGACGCCGCCGCAACGTTGACGATAAGAAGGCGCGGACGGCGGACGCTGAGCCGGTCCATTCCAGCAGTCCGCGCCAGCAGCAGATCGAGCGCGCGAATTTGCATCCCCGCGGTAACAGGCGAACCACCTGCGGCAAGGTCGCCGCCGGCGCGGCGAACGCCCTGCCCCGGCAGCGCTTCGGCGGAAACCTGAAACAACGGCCCCCGCCGATCGACGCAGATCAGAATCGATCACGCAGTCGCAACCCGCCGGCATTGCATCGCCGGCTTCGACCCAAACCGGCGCGCCGGCCAACGCCAGCGGCGAATAGGACGATGCGCCGACAAGGTCGCGCGCGCGAAGCGCCCAGCCGTCGACGACTGCCACATCGTGCTTCGGAGACGGAGCAAACACCGTCTCAGCGGCGACACAGCCGCAGCGCTTCCGCAAGCGGCAAGTCACTGGGAGCGACGGGCTCAAGACCATCCAGCAGGGCCGCGAGCGCGGCCTCAAGCGGCGTGAGCGAAACCGGCAGGCGTTGCGTGGTCGGCATAAGGACGCTGTTGCCTTCTCACGTTGCGAGAATCAAGACGCCTTCTTGTCGGCATTGGGAAAGAACAATTGCTGGCCGTCGATCTTGTATTGGCCGATCGCATGCTGGCCTTCGGGCGAGATCAGCCAGTCGACGAAGCTCTGGCCGAGTTCTTTCTTCACGCTCGGATGCTTGTCGGGGTTGACCAGCATGACACCGTATTGATTGAACAGCCGCTGCGTCGCCTTCGACCGCAATCTCCAGATCGCCGCGGTTCTTGAAAGACAGCCAGGTGCCCCGATCCGAGAGCACGTAACCGCTCATGGCATTCGCGGTGTTGAGTGCCGCGCCCATGCCCTGCCCGATCTCGCGATACCACGGACCTTTCGCCGCTGCGATATCGATGCCGGCTTGTTTCCAAAGCGCGAGTTCTGCGACATGCGTGCCGGAGCGGTCGCCGCGCGATACGAAAGGCGCGCGCGCCGCCTGAATTTTTTTCAGCGCCGCCGCGACATCTCTGGAGCCCTTGATCCCAGCGGGATCGCTCTTCGGTCCGATCAGCACGAAATCATTGTACATCACGTCGAAGCGCTTGACGCCGAACCCCTCGGCCAGAAACTTCTCCTCCTGCGCTTTGGCATGGACGAAGACCACGTCCGCGTCGCCGCGCCGCGCGGTGTCGAGCGCCTGTCCCGTGCCTTGGGCGATCACCTTCACGTCGATACCGGTTTTCGCTTTGAAAATCGGCAGCAGATACCCGAACAGTCCTGAATCCTGCGTCGAGGTCGTTGATGCCACCACGATGGACCGATCCTGCGCCAGCGCGGGCGCGCCGGCGGCCATTGCCGCGATACCAAGCGCGAGTACCAACGAAAAAAACCGCGCGTGCATGAGATTGCTCCTGCTTAATTCCATCATATCACCAGTTCGCCGCGCAGAAATGCGGCTGCCTCGGGCGTCGAGGGATGGCTGAGAAAGTCTCCGGCTTGACCCTGCTCGCACACGCTGCCGCGGACAAGAAAGATCACGTCGCCGGCGAGCCGGCGAATTTGGCCGAGATCGTGCGACGCCATCACGATCTTGATGCCGGATTGCGCCGCAGCCACGATGATTTGCTCGACGCTGCGCGCGGCGGCAGGATCGAGATTGGCGGTGGGTTCATCGAGCAGCAGCAGTTCGGGATCGCGCGCCAGCGCCCGCGCCAGCGCCAGGCGTTGCTGCTCGCCGCCGGAAAGCCGCCGCGCGGCGCGTTGCGCAAGGTCAGCCAAACCCACGCGTTCAAGCAATTCTTCGATCCGCGCCGCACGATGCTGACGTGGAACGCCGGACTTCGCCAGCGCGTAAGCCACATTACCCGCCACGCTTCTGCGCAACATCACCGGACGCTGAAACACGATCGCCCGGCGCGTCGGCGGGACGTCGGAACGGCCGCCCCAACTGATGCGGCCGGACGCGGGGATCACGAGGCCCGCGCACAAGCGCAACAGCGTTGTCTTTCCCGCGCCGTTCGGGCCGACCACGAACGTCGGTGCGCTCCGCGTCACCGTCAGGTTGACGCGATCGAGAACGATCGTGGCGCCGGCATTGATCGAGACTTCGGCAAGAACAATTGGAAGTTCGCTGGATGGCGCTCGCATCGTCACCCCATGCGCCGCTCGGACCAGGCGCGCAAGCCCCAGGCGGCCGCATTGACAGCGAGAACGAGGCCGACAAGAACGAGACCCAATCCCATCGCCAGCGGCAGGTTGCCCTTCGAGGTTTCCAGTGCAATCGCGGTCGTCATGGTGCGGGTAAACCCCTCGATATTGCCGCCGACGATCATCACCGCGCCGACCTCCGCTGCCGCCCGCCCAAACCCTGCGAGCATCGCGGTCAACAGGCTGTAGCGAGCCTCCCACAGCAGGGTCGCTATTCTGCCGACGGGGCTGACATCCATCGCCGTCATTTCATCGCGATATTCGGTCCAGAGGTCTTCGACCGTCTGGCGGGTCAGTGCGGCGATGATCGGCACGATCAGGATCGTCTGCGCGATCACCATCGCGGCCGGCGTGAACAGAATGCCCATCGCGCCCAGCGGCCCGGACCGCGACAACAAGAGATAGACGGCAAGGCCGACGACGACAGGAGGCAATCCCATAAAGGCGTTGAGCAAAACCACCAGCGCCGCTCGACCGGGAAAATGTGTCAACGCCATGATCGCGCCGAGCGGCATCCCGACGAGCGCCGCCAGCGCCGCGGCCGACAAACTTACAGCCAGCGAAAGCCTGACGATCGCAAACAGCGTCGCATCACCGCTCAGAATGAGCTGCCATGCGTTGAGGCCATCAACCATCTGAATGTTTCATATCGGCCCGCGTCGATGGCTTCGGTATATTACTTCAACCCGAAATACGCCCGCCGCAGCGCTTCGTTGTCGGTCATCTCGGCGACCGTGCCGGAAAAGCGGATGCGTCCGCCCTCCAGCACGAACACCCGGGTCGCGACTTCGAGGAAGCCGATATTCTGCTCCGCGATCAGCAGCGCAAGCCCGCGCCCGCGCAAATCGCTGAGGATTCGAATGACTTCCTTCACGAACAGCGGCGACAGCCCGGCCGAAGGTTCATCCATTACCAGAAGCCGCGGCTCCGCGGCCAGCGCTTTGGCAATGCCGAGCATTTTCCGCTGCCCGCCGGAAAGACTGGATGCCGGCGCGCGCCGCTTGTCGCGCAGCACCGGAAAAAGCTCGTAGAGTTCATCCGCGCGGCCGCCGGGATTGGAATGCCCGAGCGCCTGCGCCCCGACACGGATGTTTTCCTCGATCGACAAATCGGGAAACACCGCAAGCTCGGACATATACGTCATGCCGAGCCGCATCCGATCACTGGAGCGCATCCGCGTGATGTCTTCACCGCCAAGTTTGATGGAGCCGTGGCGCGTATCGATCAGACCGACCAGCGATTTCAAAAACGTCGTCTTGCCGGCGCCGTTGGCGCCCAGCAGCAGCACCGTTTCGCTGGCGCGCACGTCTAGATCGACGCCCCACAACACCTGCATGGTACCGTAGCCGGCATCTACGCCGGCCGCGTCGAGCAATGGCGCGGCTTCAAGCGGCATGCTCGCTCCCCAAAAATACTTCGATAACCTGCGGCACTGTGACGGCCACCGCAAGCTTGCCTTCGAAGATCTCCTTGCCGGCATTCATGACGATGACGCGGTCGGTGATGTGCTCGATGAAGCCCATCAAATGCTCCACGACGATGATCGCCATTCCCGTTTGTGCCAAGGCTTTGATGCGCTCGGCGATCCAGTCGAGCTCGGTCGGGTTGAGACCGGCCGCCAGTTCATCGAGCAGCAACAGCCGCGGCCGCGTCGCCAATGCGCGGACGAGATCGAGGAGCTTCTGCTGCGCGTTGTTGAGATCGGCCGCCGGCCGATCCGCGACATCTGCCAGCCGGTATTCGTCGAGCAGCGCTGCCAATGTCGGCGGCGTCACCTCGGCACGCCCATAGGCGAGCGCAACCTCGACATTCTGGCGCACCGTGAGCGAAAGGAAGGGTTTCGGAATCTGGAAAGTGCGGTTGATGCCGCAATGCACGAGCTTGTGCGACGCCATGCCGCCGATCGACGCGCCATCGAGCGCGACGCTGCCTCCATCCGGCGAATACAATCCCGATACCACGTTGATCGCCGTGGTTTTGCCGGAGCCATTGGGACCGACCAGACCGAGAATTTCTCCGCGCTTGACGTGAAAGCTTAAGCCGTCGAGCGCGTGGAATTCCGCCGAAGCGCTTGACGAGTTTGGAAACGCTGAGGATAGGCGCGTCGTCAGGGGACATTCCAGCCCCTCCGCGTCGCCAGTGAAACCAGACCGGCCGGCAGGAACAGCACCAAACCCATGATCAGCAATCCATAGATCAGCTGAAAATATTGCGGCGTGGTGAAGCCGATCATGTTGTAGATGCCATAGAGCGCAATCACGCCGACTATCGGTCCGGTGATGGTGGCGACGCCGCCGAACAGCGCAAACACGATGGCGAAGATGCTGAACGTGCCGCTAAAGACGTTGTCGGGGTAGAATACCGAGACGTACCAGGCATAAACCCCGCCCGCTAGACCGGCCACCAGCGCGGAGGCGAGCCAGGCGATGACGCGCATCTGCACCACGTTGACGCCGGCCATCGACGCGCTCACGGGATCTTCGCGCACGGCCTGCAAGGCCAGTCCGAAGCCGGAGTTCTTCAAAAAAACGACGATGCCAAGCGTCAACGCCAGCACCACCAGCGCTGCGGCGTAAGCCAATGTTGGATTGAAGGTGCCGGTGAGTGAGACGCCATAAGGCCCGCGTGTGAGATTTTCCAGCGCTGGATTGGCGACGAGATGAAGCACCGCAAGCGACGCCGCCAAATTGGCGATCGCGAAATAGGCGCCGGACAAGCGCAACAGTGGCGTCAGCAACAGTCCCAAGGCGACACCGACAAGACCGCCCGCTATCACTGCGACAGGCGCGGCGGCCTGATACTGCATCGTCAGAATCGCGAAACCATAAGCTCCCGCGCCAAAGAAACCGACGTAGCCGAACGGTAGGTAGCCGGTGAAGCCGTAGATGATGTTCACGCCCTGAGCGAGAATCAGAAAGACGATGAAATTGAACAGCAGCAGGTGGTTCTGATAGACGCCGGGCAACACCGCGAAAACGGCTATCAGCGGCACAACGATAAAGAGGAGGTGTCGGATAGCGCTAGGCAACACGCACCCGCCTTCCCAGCAGACCGTTCGGACGCAGCAGCAGGATGAAGATCAGCAGCACATAAGGCAGCAGATCAGCCCATGAGCTGAGGTAGGTCTGCACCAGCATGTAGCAAATGCCGTAGACCACCCCGCCGAGTGCGGTGCCCAGCGGGTTACCCAGCGAGCCCAGCACAACGACGGCAAACGACGTCACGGTCGCGTCCTCGCCGAACGCCGGTGTGATCGAGCCGAACATGAACGGCGCGAACACGCCTGCAACCGCGGCAAGTCCCAGTCCGATGCCGAAGGCCGCGGCCGAAACCCGATCGACATCGATGCCGGTGGCAAACGCTTCATCGCGGCGCGACATCACTGCGCGGGTCAAGGTTCCCAGCCGGGTCCGGTAGAGATAGACGTACACCAATGCGATCGCGATGAGGCTGGTGACGGCGGCGATCACCCATGCGGCTGGAAATGCCTGACCGAAGATTTCGATCGGGCCGCCAGCCCCCGGCTTGCCGCCAAACATCTTGATACGGATCGCCGAGAAAATACCGCCGAGCGAGCTGCTGGGTATCGAACGCTCGCTGGTGCCGAAGAAGATCGTCATGACCGCTTCGATCACCTGCGACAACCCGAAGAACAGGATGATCGACAGCATTTCAGGATTTACCGAGCCTTGCAGGCGCGGCACTAAAACCCAGTACAGCAGTACGCCGACCAGTACGAACAGCACAAATGCGACGGGCACGGCGAACAGCGGGTCAATATTGAACAACGTCACGACGCCAAAGGCGACGAACGCTCCCAGCATCAGGAAATCGCCATGCGCCAGATTGACGACGCGCATCACGCCGAACACCAGGTTGAGGCCGATTCCGACCAGGCTAAAATACAGCCCGAACAGGACGCCGGCGACGAGCGCGTAGACCATCAGCCCGTCGCTCCCGGCATCCGCTTAACGGTCCGCACCCGCATCATGGACGCGGATAGACCGGTTTGCCGGTGGCGGTCTCATGCGGATAGATCGACACGAACTTGATGTGGCCGTGATCGTCGAGCGCAAGCTGTCCGAGCGGGGTCAATTCGCCGATCTGTCCGCCAGTTTCATCAAGGGCGAAGGTACCGTCGAGCGTCTTCAGTTCACCGGACAGGCTGAACACCGCGCGTCGCAATTCCATCTGGTCAAGGCTGGTCGCGACCGATAGCGTCTTCTCGATAATCAGGCCGGTGGTATATCCGGCCACGGCGTTGAAGCCGAACTCGATCTTGCCGTCGGGATATTTTTTATCCCAGGCGGCTTTGTAGTCTTTCATATTCATCCCGAAATTGACGGGATAGTCGAGTTCGGACGGCGGCACGTAAGTAAAGACGTGCTCAAGACCCTTCTCGCCGACGTTCTTCTCGAGAAGCTCGGTCTCGAGGCCGGCGTAAATGCAGAACAGCATTTTGAATTTGATGCCGACGTCCTGAACGTTGCGCAAAAACGCGATGTCGTTCGGCGCGTAACCGAAATGAATCACGGCATCCGGCTTGGTATTGTTGATGTTATTGATGATGACCGTGTAGTTGGTGGTCTCGGTCGGGATTCCCTGATCGTAAACGATTTCGATCGGCGCGCCGGAATCCTTGACGAATTTCCGGAACGCGTTCGCCTGCGTGCCTGTGAATTCATTGGTGGAATACAGGATGGCAATCTTCTTGATGCCGAGCCCGGGCCCGTCATTCGAAACGAAATCGGCCACAGGCTTCGGCCAGATCGTCGACACGGGATCGGCCATCAGCGCAATGTAGGGATTGTCCTTGGAAAAGAAGCTGGCCCCCGTGCCGGTCTGGTCGAACAGGAACATCTTGTGGTCACGTGCGATCGCCACCGCCGGTGCTGTCAGCACCGAGCCGGAGTTGGCAACCAGCAGGTCGACCTTGTCCTGCGTGATCAGCTGATTGTAGAGCGTCGAGGCGGTAGCCGTGTTGCTCTGGTCGTCATAGGCGACGAGCTTGATCGGGATCTTTTTGTCGAACGCCTTCACGAAAACGCCGCCGTCGGCGTTCTTCTGGTCGATCCAGAGCTTGAGCGCGCTGTGAACCGGCATCGAAATCGACGCGTAGCGGCCAGCCGACGCATAAAGCGTTCCGATTTTGATTTCCGATGGCGCGTCGGCCGCCATAGCCTGCGTGGCTCCGATGGTCAGCGCCGCCGCAAGAATGAAATTCGCGCCAGTTCTCCTCATAACGATCTCCCGCTTTCGTTTTAGCCTCTAATTTGATCGCCATTTACGTTCAAAAGGCCTGATGGCACAACCACAAATCGTCGCGCGGTCCGGATGACTGCGGCAAATGTTCAAACGCTGACATCGGTGAGGCGACCAAGCAAATCACGTGCAATATCAGTGCTGCATTTCGAAAAAGACCGTTCGGTTCCACATCAACCGCCTCAGCCGCCCGTGCCAAACCCTAGATAGGGCGTCTGCCTCCAGGTGGCGGCGGTCACGTAATCTGCAGCCGCTGCACGGGCAATTGCTGCCTCTTCGAACCGACAGAACGAAAAATCTATCCGACAGCGGTGAGATGGAAGGAAGCTGGCGCGCCGTCGGGCAAAAGGAATTTTGTATCCATTGCCCTCGCTCGAG
This sequence comes from uncultured Alphaproteobacteria bacterium, assembly GCA_963723625.1. GTDB lineage: Bacteria > Pseudomonadota > Alphaproteobacteria > Rhizobiales > Xanthobacteraceae > Bradyrhizobium. The sequence goes on along the minus strand of CAVRRK010000005.1, from coordinate 972,774 downwards.
AATTCACGACATTAGCAGCGGTATCAAATTGTTTGGCGCGCTATGAAATACGTGAACTTTGAGCCATTCGGTGAATTTGTTGGGTCGGATGAGAATGACGGCCGTAGTGGCGATGCGCTGCTGTGGATCGGCAAAGTCATATTTTGGTCGTTAGCCGTTATAATCGTCATTGCCCGAGTATACTATTTCCAGCCGTTTGATGGGTTCGATCGCGTTACGAAGCCGGAGGCGCACCGGCATAATGCCAAAATCGAAAATTGGAACGGGCAGCTATGATTTCAATTCCGAAGACTGCGCCTTTCCAGGATGAGCAGATCGACATCCTCAATAGCGTCGTCGGCACCGCCAGTTTAACCCAGCGGGCCTGGCTCGCCGGGTTTCTCGCAGGCGTCGAGGCGGCATCAGGGGACGCGCCGCAGACAGCTGCGCCGCCGCAGGCGGCCGAGCCGCTAACGATTATTTATGCCAGCGAATCCGGCAATTGCGAGAAGCTCGCGGGCGATCTCGCCAAGGCCGCGCGCAAGAACGGATTAAAACCGACGCTCGTTGATCTAGCAGACCTCGACGTCGCGACACTGGCAAGCAGCAAGCGGCTCGCATTCATCGCCGCGACCTGGGGCGAGGGCGAACCGCCCGCGCGCGCGATGCGCAACTACGCCGCGCTGATGAGCGACGCCGCGCCGCGCCTCGATGGTGTCGAGTTCGGTGTGCTGGCGCTCGGCGACACGGCCTACGTGGAGTTCTGCGCAATCGGCAAGGCCATCGACGCGCGCCTTGCAGAACTTGGCGGCAAGCGTGTCGTCGCCCGTATCGACTGCGATCTCGATTTCGCTGTTCCGGCCGGCGACTGGATCGGCCGCGCGGTTAAGACGCTGGCCCCTGCGGGCAATTCCGGCACCGTAATTGCGGTCGATTTCGGCAAGCCTGCCGGCGCCCCCAAGACCGATATCGTCGAAGCTGAAATCATCGAGCATGTCGATCTCAATTCCTCGCGCTCCGAGAAGGAGACGATCCATCTCGCGCTGTCATTCGATGGCACTGTCCCGCCCTACGAGCCCGGTGACTCCTTCGACGTTTATCCGGAGAACGACCCGGCCGAAGTCGACGAGCTGCTGAAGATTGTCGGCCTGTCTGACGACGCGTTGCGGAATGAGCTGATTAAATCTCGCGACATCACCACGCTGTCGCTCAAGACACTGGAGACCTACGCCAACGACATCGGTCACCGCGACGTCAAAGCGCTGATCGCGGACGGCAAAGCGCGCGAATGGATCGCTGGCCGGCAGTTGATCGATCTCGTCAGCTATTTCCGCATCGCCATCACTGCCGAACAGCTGCGCGCGCTCACGCGGCCGCTGGCGCCGCGCGCTTATTCAATCGCGTCGTCGCGCAAGGAAGTCGGCAACGAGGCGCATTTGCTCGTTTCAGCAGTGCGCTACGAAACTCACGGCCGCGCGCGCAAAGGTGTTGCCTCCAGTTATGTCGCCGAGCGTCGCAAGCGCGGCGAACGCGTTCGTGTGAAGCTGAGGCCGAACAGACACTTTGCGTTGCCGGCGCCGGATCGTGACATCATCATGGTCGGGCCGGGCACCGGAGTGGCCCCCTTTCGCGCTTTCGTGCAGGAGCGCCGCGCGACCAATGCGCCCGGCCGCACCTGGCTGTTCTTCGGCGACCGGCAGTATACGCACGACTTCCTTTATCAGCTTGAATGGCAGGATGCGCTCAAGGACAGATCGCTGACCCGCCTCGACGTTGCCTTTTCCCGCGACGCGCCGGAGAAGGTCTATGTGCAGGACCGCATCTGGGAGCAACGCCGCGACCTGATAGAATGGCTCGACGGCGGCGCATATTTCTACATCTGCGGTGAGGCCAAGGCGATGGCCAAGGATGTACGCGCCGCGCTGGTGCGCGCTTACGCCGATGTGAAGTCTATCTCGGCGGAGGCTGCTGAACAGGCCGTCGATGTGCTCGACCGCGACAAGCGGTACCTGCAGGATACTTACTGAACCAAGGCTTCCGATGTCCGACCAGCTTGCGCGCAACGAATACATCAAGGAAGCGAGCGACTTTCTGCGCGGGACCTTGGCCGAGGGCCTGCTCGACCAGGCGACCGGCGGCATCGTCGAGGATGACCAGCAGCTGGTCAAATTCCACGGCATGTATCTGCAGGACGACCGTGACCTGCGGCCGGAGCGCATGCGCAAGAAGATGGAGAAGGCGTTCGCCTTCATGATCCGCGTGCGCGTTTCCGGCGGCGTGCTGACAACGGCGCAGTGGCTGGCGCTCGACAAGGTCGCGCGCGAATACGGCAACCATACGATGCGGCTGACGACGCGCCAGACGGTGCAGCTGCATGGCATCATCAAATCGAATTTGAAGGCAACGCTGCGCTTGATCGATGGCGCGTTGCTCAATTCCATTGCTGCCTGCGGTGACGTCAACCGCAACGTCATGAGCAATCCCAATCCTTATCAGTCGCCCGCGCACGCCGCGGCGCTCGAACTCGCACGGTCGATTTCCGATCATTTGACGCCGCGGACGCCGGCCTATCGCGAGATATTTCTCGACGGCGAGCGCATTGTCGGCGGCGAGCAGGAGGTAATCGAGCCGATCTACGGCAAGACGTATCTGCCGCGAAAGTTCAAGGTCGTCGTCGCGGTGCCGCCGTCAAACGACGTCGACATCTTTGCCCACGATCTCGGCTTCATCGCGATCCTCGATGCGGAAGGCAATGTTGAAGGCTGGAATGTCACCGTCGGCGGCGGCATGGGAATGACGCACGGTGAGCCGGACACCTATCCTCGCACCGCTGACCTCATGGGCTTTTGCCGCACGCAGGACGTGCTGGCGGTGGCGGAACACGTCGTCACCGTGCAGCGCGACTGGGGCGACCGCAGGAATTGCAAGCATGCGCGGTTGAAATACACGATTGAGGATCGCGGGCTCGACGCTTTTCGCGCCGAGGTCGAAAGACGCGCGAACATTAAATTCGCGCCGCCGAAGCCATTTGCATTTACCTCGACCGGTGACCGCTACGGCTGGACCCATGGCGAGGACGGCCGCTCGCATCTCACCTTGTTCATCGAGAACGGGCGCATCCACGACACGTCTCAATTCAAGCAGATGTCGGCGTTGCGCCAGATCGCAGAGCTGCATGACGGCGATTTCCGCATCACGCCGAATCAGAATTTGATCATCGCGAATGTGCCACCCGAACGGCAGGCCGAAATAAATGCGATCGCGCAAGCCAATGGCATGCTGGTGCCTGTGCTGGTTTGCGCCGCAATTCGATGGCCTGCGTCGCGTTGCCGACATGCGGCCTCGCATTGGCGGAAAGCGAACGCTACCTTCCGAGATTGATCGACGCGCTTGACGAAAGCCTTGCAGCGCACGGGTTGTCGAAAGACGACATCGTCATCAGGATGACCGGCTGCCCGAACGGCTGCGCTCGGCCTTTTCTCGCGGAAATCGGCTTGGTCGGTAAAGGGCCGGAGCGCTATAATCTTTACCTTGGCGCCGCGTTTGACGGCTCGCGCCTGTCGAAACTGTATGCCGAGGATTTGCGGCACGAGGAAATTATTGCGACGCTCGATCAAATCTTCGCCGCCTATGCCGCAGAGCGCGAAAAAGAGGAACGTTTCGGGGATTTCACTATCCGCAAAGGGTTTGTCGCGCGCACGGGAAACGGCCGCGATTTCCACGCCTAGTGGTGACCGCTGCCGCGGCGTGATCTCAGCCGCCCGTGGCAAATCCCGGGATAAAGCGTCATGCCTCCATCCACAAACAGCGTAGCGCCCGTCACGTAATCTGCAGCGTCCGAAGCAAGCCAGACCGCGGCGCGGGCAATGTCTTCGGGCTCGCCGATACGCTTGTAGGGCACGAGCTTCATGAGGTCGTCGTAGGCCTGAGGCGTGCTCCAGGCGGCCGTGTTGATCGGCGTCCTGATCGCGCCCGGGGCGATACTGTTGACGCGGATCCGATACGGCGCCAGTTCCTGCGCGATACTTTTCATCAGCAACATGACCCCGCCCTTCGATGCGGCGTAATTTGCATGTCCCGCCCACGGGATTTCCTCGTGGACCGAACTCATGCAAACGATCTTGCCGGCCGCGCTCGAAACCGCTTCGACCAGGCCGCGGCGCTTAAATTCGCGGGTCGCTTCCCGGGTGCACAGGAACTGTCCTGTCAGGTTGACGGCAATGACGGTATTCCACGCTTCAAGTGTCATCTGATCGAAGGGGGCATCGCGCTGCAGCCCTGCGTTGCTGCAAACGACATGCAACGTGCCGAAGTGATTCACCGCCTTGGCGAACATCGCGATGACTTCATCTTCCCGGCTGACATCGGCCTTGATCGAGAGAGCGCGACGACCCATCGCCTCAATTTCATGAGCAACATCGTCAGCAGCATCGGGGTTCGTGACGTAGTTGACGACGACGTCGGCCCCCGCGGCAGCTAAACCCAGCGCGACGGCTTTGCCGATTCCGGAATTGCCCCCCGTAACCAACGCAGGCTGGCCCGCAAGCACGATGGGGTAAGGCACCTTCGGCATGGATCTGGTCTTGAAGTCAGCAGACGCGATCGGGTTCTCGGATGCTTGTTTGATCACGCGTGCTCCTCCTACCGAAGAGTTACACGATATCAGATTTGCTCCTGAAGGCGATGTTTGTGGCGGTTCATCGTTTTGTGTCGTGTCCCGTTGTCCTTTACCGCGGCGGCATCAATTCCTCTGACTGCAGCCAACCATCGATTTCCGCAGCATGTTCGCATTGCGATGCTTTTTGCAGGATGGCTTGCCGCTCCGGACCTTCAGGCAGCATGATAGCCTGTTCTCGGAAAACTTTGGCCCGCGAACTTAATCGCTCCATGAGGCTGGTGGGCCACTTCGCTTGAAATTGCATCGGCATAACGCCCTCCTGTTACCTGACAGCGCAACCGTCGAGCCGAAGATCGTACTCCCGGTGAACCATCCGCTGGCGATAATTATCGAGCGTTAACGAATGGGCGCATTTACAAAGGTTAATTGAATCCAAATTACCAATCTTAAAATGGCACGCGGGGTTCCCAACGCTTACGGCCGCTGCGTCATGGGTCATTGGCATCCAATTCATGACCTTCGTGTTCCAGATGCAGATAGCTCGGCGAGAACAAGGACACTTCCTGCAAGCGCTCGAAATCCAGAATGGTCAGCGTCTTGTCCCTGAGTTCGATCAACCCGTCGCGACGCAGATCCTGCAGCGTACGGTTCACATGCACGGTTGAAAGCCCGGTGACCTCGCCGAGCTCGATCTGCGTCACGGGCAATTCAAAACTTGGGCCTTCGGTCAATCCGACACCGCGCAGGCGCAGGAACAGCTCACAAAAAAGATGGCCAAGCCGCTCCGTCGCGGTGCGTTGGCCGAGACTGACGATCCATTCCCGCTCGGTAGCTTCGGACACCAGACTGGACCACCACAATGCGCGGGATATTCGCGAGTGCTTCTCCGTCAACTTCAGAATCGTCTCCCGCGATATCTCGGAGAGAAGAACTGGCGACAGGGCGGCGATCGAATGATCCATATGCTTGAGGATAAAGACCTTTAGGTCGCATAAATCTCCCGGCAGGAAGAAAGAGATGATCTGACGCCGCCCGTCCTCGAGCATCTTGTACCGGCACCCCCACCCCGACAGAATGAGATTGACGTGGGTCGGCTCGTCGCCCTCTGAAATAATGTCCTGCCGCGGCGCTATCTGCCTGCGAATCTCCCTTGTAGCGGCGTCGAGCACCTGTCTGTCATTGGCAGACATAATGACAAACTGCTCGAGTTTGCTGACCAGTGGATTAGGCATCGCGCGAGCCCGTACTAATCTTCACTTCGTTGATATCCTTGCACGATATCAGACTTCACGGCCCGCAATATAGATGATCCTGAGTTGGTGTGCGGACGCTGCCAGCATTGGCGGGAGCATCGGTCCTCGGGGGTCGAGGATGAGCATATTTGCGCGAAACTCGCCGCCGCCATCATTGGCTTCGCGGTCGTCGTCCCGGTCGCAGAAAAATGGGTAAGGCGTTAGCTACGCCGTTCCGGCAGGATCGAAGGCGCTAAAACTGCTCGATCGGCCTGAGAATTGAATCGGCTAGCCCCCGCATGGTGGCGTAGCACTCGCAAGCAGCGGCCCGCAACGCGCTGAGGTCGACGATTTCGAGGCGTCCCCGCCGGTAGCGGATAACCTCTGCCGCTTGCAGAGCAATGGCCGCCTGCGTGATGCTCGTGCGACGAACGGCCAGCGCCTGCGCCGCCGAATCTTGCGTGAGTTGCAACTCATCCTTGCCAACCGAATCCCGGCAGCCGAGCAACCAGCTTGCAAACCGGGTTTTGATATCGTGACGGCTGCAGCAACAGGCCAGTTGCTGGCTCTGCAGCAGAACCACGTCGCCATAGCGTGCAATCAGGCTGCAGGCTGCGGCATTCCTGGACACGATCGAGATAAAGCGTTCGGCCGGCATGAAGTCTGCCTCGCCGGCGATCTGGCAAACCGCACGACTGACGGCCGTCTCGCAAGAAATTCCTACCGCCATACCCACAGCGCCTTCGCGACCTGCCATGGCTACGTCGATCGAATGTCCGTCCCGCAACACGGCCTGAAGCGCGAATACCGCGTTGACCGGGAAGCACACTTCGGTGATCCGATCGCCGGCGTCGTGCAGGGTTTCTCCGGACCGTACCTGCCTGCGTCTTGAATGTGATTGAAGTTCGCGGACAACAAGCGGAGGAAACAGCCCCATCAACCGGTTGCTTGGCGACTTGACTTCGTCCAGCGCCGCCTTGGCATGCGTTCGCCGGCGATCATTGTAGTGGACGCCGCCAACAAATAACGCAGCCATGATACCCTATCCTTTGGCCCACCCAGAGCAGGTGCTGCCTCAAAATAGGTGGGTAACCCACGCTGTCACATTCACATACGTTAACCGGGACGGCTGATTTTCTGCGGAACCGAGGGCATCGCACACGGTTTCGTGTGCGCAATCCGGCATTCACCCCAGCAACGCAACCCGATCATTTTGGTCTAAAGAAAAGATCCGGATTCCGGACCTTTTCTAACCACGGTCCGATCGGTCATGGGCAACACGATCGTGCATGAAAGACCGCCTGATCCGAATTGCAGATCGGTTTCGGCTGAAAGCTCGTACGCCAGCGTACGCTCCAGGAGTTCGGCGCCGAAGCCGCGCCGCTTGGGAGTGGGGTCAACATCTACGCCCGTCTCAATCCACTCCAACCTGATTTGCGATTGACCGTCGGTCCCAACGCGTTTCCACCTCACCTCGACGCGGCCGTGCTCGGCCGATAGCGCTCCGTGTTTGACGGCGTTCGTGGCCAGTTCGTGAATTGCCAGCCCGAGTGACTCGGCAGCTTTGGGCTGGAGACTGATTTTGGGGCCCTCAATGCTGACGACCTGCTCGCCTTCCTTGGCGACATAGGCAAGAAGCTCCGCCGCAACGAGACCCTCGAGATCGACTCCCGCTGATCGGATTCCGGGTAACGGCGGCTTGAACCCGCGCGAACGCGTCGATGCGGCCTTCCAGATGCATCGCATAATCCTCGACCGTTTCGCTGGTGGCCGCGGTCCTGCGCGCGATCGAGCGCACGACGGCGAGGGTGTTTCGCACCCGGTGTTGCAGTTCAGCCAGCAAGAGCTTGGCTTTGGCTTCGCTTTCGCGAAGGGCTTCGTCTCCGCCGCGCCGTTCAGTGACGTCCTGCCCGATTTTGAGAAAAGTGCGCGGACGGCCTGGAGCATCGCGAAGCGCCCGCATGGACCCTTCGATGAAGATTCTCGAACCATCCTTGTGCAGGTGCCAGCGGACGTTGGGAGCGACCCCCTCTTCCCGCGCCGTAGCAAGCTCATCTTCAAAGACAAGACTTGCCCGATCCTCAGGGGTGTAGAGGATCGTTGCGCTCTGGCCCACAATCTCTTCGGGCGTCCATCCAAATACGGCGACGGCGCCGGGCAGCCATTCCTGGATGCGCCCCTCCGTGTCCGTGGTGAAGATCGCGTAATCGCGGGCGCTCTCCACGATGGCGCGGAATCGCTCCTCGCTCTCGCGTCGCGCTTCGTTGGCGCGCTGGCGATCGGTGATGTCAACGAATGTCAGAACGACGCCTGCAATGAAATTATCGGTGCTGCGGTAGGGCAGCACCCGCACCAAGTAGCGGGCCCCGGTTGCCGGGTTCGTCGCTTCACGCTCGATGACCGCGAGCGTACGCAATACCCGTTGCGCATCGTCCTGAATTTCTTCGTAGACGACACGCGCCTTGATATGGCCGATGAAGCGGCCGACGTCCGATTCCACGATGTGGAAAATTTCCGAGATGGCGGGCGTGAAGTTCGTGACCTTGAGATCGTTGTCGAGGAAAATGGTGGCGATCTGCGTGCTGCCCAGAAAGTTTTTCAGGTCGCTGGTCGCGCGCGTGAGCTCCTGCACGCGGTGGGCGAGTTCGCCATTCACCGTGGTCAGCTCTTCGTTGACCGATTGCAGTTCCTCCTTCGAGGTCTCCAGCTCCTCGTTGGCGCTCTGCAACTCCTCGTTCAGCGACTGGTATTCTTCGTTGGACGATTTGAGCTCTTCGTTCGTGCTCTCCAGTTCCTCAATGGTGGCCTGCAGCCGCTCTTGGGTAAGACGGAGTTCGCCCTCAAGCCTGGCGGTCCGCTCGCCACTGCCTTCTTCCGGTCTTGGCGCGGTAAACAAGTCCAGGTCGGGGAGTTTCGGTCCTTCCTTGAACATGACGAAATAGACCGGCGAGCCGCCCACTTCTTGTTGGTCGGGTTCGACCACGAGGTCGACCATGACACGTTCGCCGTTCAGTCCCATCGGCACCCCGGCCACCTCGACGGTGGCCTTCTGGTCGGCGGCGCGCGTGAGTGCAGCACGCAGCTCATGACGAAGCTGCGGATGAACAAGTTGCAGCAGATTGAGCGATGCCGTTCCGCCCGCAGGCTCAATAAACCGGCCGGTGCGGCCGGCGAAGTGAAGAACGTTATGCGATGCGTCCACGAGGACGTAAGCGGGGGCGTATCGCTCGGCAAAGCGCTCGGCGCGCCGCGCAAGCGCGTCAGGGGTGCGCGAACGCTCCGCGCCTGGAGCCGGATTTACATAGCGGCGATCGACCGCGGTGAACGGGAAGTCGGGCAGCACCCGCGTGCCGGTGTCCAAGCGCCGAAAGATGCGCGAGCGGTTCTCGATCGGCGCGAAAAGATCGGTGTGCCGCGAGACGTTTTCCGAATTGCCGAGAAACAGAAATCCGCCCGGCCGCAGCGAAAAATGAAAGAGCGGGATCACCCGGCTCTGTAGATCGACGTCGAGATAGATCAGCAGGTTTCGGCAGGAGATGAGGTCGAGCCGTGAAAACGGCGCATCCTTGATGATGCTGTGCTGCGAGAAGATGCACATCTCGCGCAGCTCTTTGACGATGCAATAGGTATCGCCTTCGCGAACAAACCAGCGCGCGAGTCGTTCGGGGCTCATCCCTCGGGCGATGCTGTCGGCATAGCGTCCGGCGCGTGCGCCCGCCAGCGCGCGCCCGTCGAGGTCCGAAGCGAAAATCTGCACATGCGGGGCCTCGTCGAGCGTCGCCATATGCTCTCGCAAGAGAATCGCCAAGGTGTAGGCTTCTTCGCCGGTCGCACAGCCGACGACCCAGACGCGAAGCTGATCGGCCGTGGTCTTTCCCTTGAAGAGGTTCGGGATCACCTCGCGCTGCAGCAGTTCGAACTCTTTAGTGTCGCGAAAGAACTGCGTGACGCCGATGAGAAGATCGTTGAAGAAATTCTGCGCCTCCCCGGGGCGTGACCGCAGGATCTCCAGATAGTCCTCAATGTCATCCGTCTGGACGACCTGCATCCGGCGCTGCACGCGGCGCATGAAAGTGCCGGGCTTGTAGCCGTGGAAATCGTGGCCGGTCTTGTTGCGAAGGATGCTTGCAAGGCCCGCGAGCGCCTTCGCGGTCTCCGGCGCATCTTCATCGCGGAACTGTGCGGCATCGCCTAATGCAATCTTACCGATCTGCAATACCAGCCGCTCGGTGAGGTCCGCGATTGGCAGAACGGCGTCCGCAAGTGCGGCGGGACTGCTGCTGCTGGCGAGTTCGCCTTCTCTCGACTTTTCGGTCTGCTCGGCGAGCGCGATACCGCCGGCTTCCTTGACCGCTTTCACGCCGAGAGTGCCATCTCCGTCCGACCCCGCGAGCGCTACCGCAATCGTGCGGCCGTCCTCGGCGCGCGCCAGCGAGACGAGGAAACTGTCGATGCTGCCGCGGAGTCCCGGCTCCTGTTCGGCCACACGCGTGTGAAAGCGGCCCTCCTCGACCGTGACGATTACATTGGCGTCGGGCAGGTATATTCGCCCGCCCTTGATCTGTTCGTTGTCCTTGATGGCCGTCAGTTCGCGGCCTGTCTTGGTCAGCGCCTGCTTGAACCTGATTTCGTTGAGCGCCTCGCGGTGCTGCATGATAGCCACCACCGCCACCCCTTCCTGAGCAGGAAGATGGGTAAGCAGAAATTCCAGTGACGCGGTGTTGGCCCCCGACGCGCTGATGGCGACGATGACGGATGGGCCCGCGCTGGGTGCAGATCGTGTTTCGGACATACTGGATCGTAGCCCCGTAGTTTATTGGTGTCGCGCTGAGCTAGGCCGAAGGCGGCCGATCGACGCTTGCCCGGCCGTTATGCTGCGTCCTGCCCTTCGTCTGCGGTGAGGTCAGCTTGCGCCATCGATAAAAGCACGGCACGGCGTATCTTGTCAGCATACTCCCGATACTCCAGCGCGCGCGCGTCGTACATTTCCGCGACGGCAGGACGGCCCGACCTGCGCCCATCCTCAGCCATGCGTTGAACCAGCTCGGCCCGCTCCTCGATGACGCGCAAGGCGATCCGTAGCGCTTCGTCGACGGCGTTCTCCTGCTCCTTTGCGACTATGTCCGCTGTCAGCGCGTGCCCGACCTGGCAACGGAAGCGCAGCGGCTTCGCCCCCCTGATGGTTGAAAGCACGCCGGCGCAATTGGGACAGGTGATCGGCGAGGGGTCGGCGATGCGGCGCAGCACGCTGCTGTCGATGCGCTCGCCGGCCGCGATATCCACCTCAAGCTGAAGCTCCGGTGGGGTCGGCATGCGGGGACCGGCGGTCTCGCGAACAAGGTCGGACAGCACATCGCCAATCTTTGCGCTGGCGACCGAGAGGTCGACCATCACGGCGGCCATTGCGCTGCGCGGCATCTCGTCAGCGATCGCATCGTTGGGATCCTGCACCACGGCGATCCCTCCGCAACGCTTGACCGCCTCCAGACCCGCAGCGCCGTCGTTTAACAGCCCGCTCAAGATCACTCCAATCACCCTCGGTCCGTAGGCCGCCGCCGCCGAGCGAAACAACGCGTCGATCGCAGGCCTTGCCATGTTCTCGCGCGGTCCCCGCCCCAAACGAATATGGCCGTCAGAAACCATCATGTGATGATCGGACACGCCAAGATAAATGTTGCCGGGCCTGATCGGCATGCCCTCGGCGGCGGCGTGAACAGGCAGCACGCTTGCGGCCGCCGCGACCGTGGCAAGGATTCCAAGGCTGCGCGCGGGGATATGCAGCACCACGAATACAGCGGCGGGGAGGCCCGCCGGCAATGCGCCCAGAATTGTTTTGAGAGGTGCAGCCGCTCCCGACGATCCGCCTATCACAATGATATCTCGATTGTTCATGGGCTTCTCACCGGTGAGAGGACACATGGAACTATCCGAAGACAAATGGGTTCCAACCTGTTATGGCTTACACCAAGTCCTTGATCGACGGATCGGAGCAGTGGCGCTCGTGAACATGAAATGTTTCAGGGCGGCGGGCGGTGGCCCGCGATAGAGAGCAGCCATGATGGACCTTATGACCGAGAGGCAGCACCTCGCCAAGGCGAACCAGGATATTGCCGAGGGGGAGGAGCGCATCAAGCGACAGTTCACGCTGGTTGAAGGGCTGAGGGCGCGCGGGCAAAACGTGACGAGCGCCGAAGGTTTGTTGCGGACCTTGCGGCAAACTATGCAGGGCTGGGAGGAGCATCGGGAGCTCATTCTCGAAGCCATTGCTCGGCTCGAAGCCACTCCTGCGGGAACTTTCCCCCCCTCGGTTTAGTTATCGTCCAGGTGGGAGTTGGGCATGGCAAAAATTGCGGGCGGCACAACTACGCTGGCGCAAATGCGTGTGCTTGTCGTCGAAGACGAGTACTTCATCGCCGATGATATGGTGCGGGCGCTGCGAAAGCTGGGTGCCGAGGTCGTCGGGCCCGTGCCCACTAAAGAAGAAGCTTTGACGCTCATCCACTCCGGCGAAAGCATTCACGCCGGCGTGCTTGATATCAATCTGCAAGGGGACGCGGATTTTTCGGTGGCCGACACCCTGACCGCACGAGGTGTACCCTTCGTGTTCGCTACAGGCTATGACGATCGTGCCATTCCTGCTGCGTACAAAGACGTGCCGCGATGGGAAAAACCATTCGAGCCGCATGATCTGGCGCTCTCACTCCCGACATTGCTACAGAAAGGCTGAGTCGCCGATTGGGAATAGCGATCAGCCCTGCCGGGATGGAGATCGGCGCGCGTTATTTTCCCAATTGAACGCGCATGTCAGCCACAGCAGAGGCGTTCACTCCCGACGCGGCATTACCCCAACTGTTTCGGATATAGGTTAGAACGGCTGCGACTTGGCTATCGTCGAAGCGCCAATCGAAGGAAGGCATCGCCGGCGACGTCGGCGCCTGCGGGGTATAAACGGCTCGCGAACCTTGCAACACCACGTGTATCAAAGTCGTCGGATCGTCCGATTGGACCAGGGCGCTCCCGGCAAGCCGTGGAAACAAGTTCGCTTCCCCTGCCCCACTGTCCCTGTGACACGCAGCGCACGCATCTTTGTAGATGGCGGCGCCGGCGCGCATGATGTTGCCGTCGGCCGATGCCGACGCCTGCTTGGGCGCTGTGTTATTCGCACCGCTGTCTTTCAGGTAAACCGCAATCGCGGCGATATCTTCGTCGGTCATCAGCGAAGTCGAGTGAGAGACCGCCTCCGCCATGGGGCCGGAGGCCAAGGTCCAGCTGTTCGCGCCGGTTTTGAGATATTGAACCAAGTCTTCCTTGGACCAACCGCCGATGCCGTTGTGGGAATTCGTCGTTATATTCGGCGCGTACCATCCTTGCAGCACTTCCCCCATCAGCGGCTGACTGGCCTTGTCCCCGCCCAGGAGATTCTTAGGCGTATGGCAGGTGCCGCAATGCGCCGCTCCTTGAACGAGGTAAGCGCCCCGATTCCACTCGGCGGATTTCTGCGGATCAGGCCTGAACCGGCCCGGCTTAAAATTCAACCAGTTCCAAACCACCATCGTTAGCCGGATGTTGAACGGGAAAGGTAGCTGATTGGAAACCACCGCATTGCTGACGGGCTCTACGGTTTTGAGATAAGCACGGATCGCCAATACATCTTCATCGCTCAGTTTGGAGTACGCCGGATACGGCATGGCGGGATAAAGCCGCGTACCGTTGTGGCCGCGGCCATCATGCAGCGTCGCCAGAAACTCTGCGTTCGTCATGGCGCCGATGCCGGTGTCACGGTCCGGGGTGATATTGGGAGCGACCAGTTTTCCAAATGGCGTTTCGATCGCCAGCCCTCCGGCGAAAGGCTGACCGCCCGGCGCTGTATGGCAGGCAGCACAGTCACTGAGAACGGCGAGATATCTGCCGCGTTCGATACGATCGAAACTTTGCGTGTCCTGCGCGGAAGCAGCACTTCCCAGAACGGCTACAAACGACGCTGCCAGGAGAGAACGATGCATTGTCTCCTCCTCAGACCAGCGAACCGGGATTTTTCAGATATCGGTCCTTGATGGCGTCGGCGGTCCAGTATGCCAGCGCACCGACCGTATCTGTCGGGTTGTATCCGTGGTTTTGCGGAAACACCGACGCGCCACCGGGCACGAACACGTTATGCACATCCCAGCTTTGACAGATAGCGATTCACAACGCTGTTTTCGGGATCGCTGCCCATCACCGTCCCGCCGGTGTTGTGGGTGGTCTGATAGATGCCGATGTTGTAGGGGCCCTTGCGCGGCGCGCGGGGTTATCTCGGACGGATCCATTGCACGCCCGATTTCGGCAAGCCGCTCGGTGAGATACGCCGACATTTTCAGTTCGTTGTCGTGAAAATCAAAAGTCATCCGCATCAACGGGCGGCCCAGCCGGTCTTTGTAGGTCGGGTCCAGATCGAGATAACAGTCGTTGTAGCTATATGAACTGCCGTGGGTCGAAAGGCTAAATCCCTTTTGGTAGGTTTCAGCGGTCGCCTTCTTCCACTGCGCTCCCCATTTCGGGGTGCCGGCAGGGACTGGCCGGGTCTGGATCGGACGCGCGTTGGTTTGACCGGCACCCATGTAGCCGCCGCCGACAAACCCGAGTCCGGTATGATCGAAATTATCACCGTTAAAATCGTCGATGAACATGCCGTGCGCGCCACTGGCAATGAACGGATTTAGTATCTTATCCTTCAGGATAACGTTCACGCTCGAAGTGGTTTGATACGCGTAGTTACGCCCTACGACGCCCCGCCCCGTCTGGCCGTCATACGGCATGCCGATGGCGGAGAGGAGCAACAATCGCACGTTGAACAAGGAGAACGCGCAGACCAGCACGATATTGGCCGGCTGCTCCCATTCTTCACCGGATGTATCGACGTACGTAACTCCGGTCGCGCGCTTGCCACTGGAGTCCAGATTTATTTTCGTTACTTCGCTCTCGGTCTGCGCCTTGAAGTTCGGAAATCGCATCAAGGCAGGCAGGACGCAGGTCTGCGGACTAGATTTGGAATAGTTGCCGCAACCGAACCGTTCGCAAAATCCGCAGTAGGTGCACTGTCCGATCTTCAGGCCGAGCGGATTGACGTAAGCCTCGCTGAGATTTGACGCTGGTTGCGGAAAAGGTTGATACCCCGTTTTCCGCGCAGCTTCAGCAAACAAGGTGGGACCCAAATTCTGCTTCAACGGCGGCGTGGGATATTCCGACGAACGCCACCCCTCGAACGGATTGCCGCCCGCCTGTTTTTCGCCGCGAAGATTTCCCGCCTTCCCCGACGTTCCGCAGAGTTTTTCGAAGCGGTCGTAGTAGGGTTCAAGTTCGTCATAGCTGACGGGCCAATCCTGAATGGTCATGTCCGCCGGCAGCATCTCCTTGCCGTAGCGTTCTTCCAGATGGCTTCGAACCCGGAAATCCGTTGGCAAAAAGCGCCACGTTTGGCCGTTCCAGTGCACGCCCGCACCTCCGACGCCATTTCCCGGAAGAAAACTCGCCCAATTTCGGATCGGTAGGGCGGTCTGGCCTCTGTTGTTGCGAAAGGTCAGCGTCTCCTGCTCCGGCCGCAGGAAAAGATCGAGTCTGATTGCATAACGAAGTTCGTCCGGCGAATACGCCGGGGGAAAGTCCGTTGCGGTGTCGCGCCACGGGCCACGCTCGATGGCGACGACGTCAAGGCCGGCCTTTGCCAATTCGTATCCCAGGATGGATCCAGTCCATCCCAAGCCGACGATAACGACATCTTTCGGCGGAAGCTTACGTGCCATGAATAACTACCTTACGGTCCAATCGGACCGTCCCATGATGCTGACCGGCGGCAGTGGATAAGCTTCGTTGTGGCGTTCAACCCAATCGCGATAATCGTATCGCGTGCCGGGGAAGCCGACGAGTTTCCATCCTGCCATGTCGCGATTGCCGCCGTAGATCGGATCGGCGAAGAATCCCTCCTGCACGTTGGTGAGCAGCAACGTGAAGAATGCTGCGGCGTCGACATCCCTAAGCGCGATCGATCCGCTCTCCAACCCTGACAAAACCTTGTCCTGATCTGCCGGCACGAGTGCGGGAAAAAGCTTTCCCGAGAAAGTCGTTTTGGTGTAGTCGGCGATCGACTGCAGCGCGGTGCGATAGCGTTGCGCGGGTTCGTCGGGCCGCTGATATCCCTGCGTCGCTACGCCCGGCATAAACGGAGGCCGCAGGTAGAGTCCTTCTCCACGGCCATAGGGTCCCGCCAATTGCCTGTCGATAAAGACGGCGCATCCGGCATCTTTGCCGCCGGGGCCACGTTCATCCGGCGGTATCAACCGATCGCAAGCGGCTTCGATGAAGGCTGCCTCGTCAGCCGTAAAAAACATCCAGGGTCCGGGCCGCACCATGGCCGGGGGATTGGCGCTTGACGGCTCCCAAGGCATCGAGCCACCGACGGTCCTGGCATGGACGAGCGTGGAGTTGGTCAAACAAAATGCCGCAGCCGATCCTAAAAACGCGCGGCGAGATAGAGGGGCCGACACCATCTTATGCTCCTGCCGAGCCATCACCGTGCGCTAGTGCGAATTGGTGGTAGCGCTATTGATGCCGTTAGAACTCTTCGTTGGACATTCCATGCGAATTAGCGGTGTCGCTTTTTGAAGCCGCTGCCGGATTTGTCTTGTCTTCGGCCGTTCCCCGCGTGCTCGCAGCGGTACTGACGGCTTTTTTCTCGGACGCCGGACCCGTTACCGACATGCCGGTGTTTTCGTATTTACCGGCATTCTCGGCATGGCCTGTATTTGTCAGGGCAAACGTCGCGATCACCAGAACTATCCCTCTCATCGGACGTTCCCTCATGGCATGGATGTCTTTGGCTGTACGCGACACGTTGTTTTCTTCTCTAAATAGAGCGGTTCCAACGGGCATCTGCAGAGCTGGTTCCACAGGGTAAGCCGACTGATCGATTGCGGATTATCGCCGCGCGACCGCCGCCTGCCGGTACCGCAGCCCGGCTCCGCAATGTGCGCAAATTAAATTGAACGATCATCGCAGCATCTTGTTGGCTATCGGTTGCGAGCGGGCAGGCAATACAAGGCGACGACAGCAATGATGGTCACGTCACTCACGCTCAATCCCGCGACCGCCCTGATGCTTCGGGCCAAGCCGCAGTGAATGCAAGGAGTACACCTATGCAAGGCTCTATTGATCCTGAACTGTCGCGGCGGGACTTGCTGTTAGCAAGCGCGGCTTCCGTGGCGGCGACGGCCGTGCCCTCCACTGGCAACGCCCAAACCTCGCCCGCTGCCGGAACTGCCGCCATTGCAGTGCCCGCCATGTCGAACGTGTCCTTTACGGTGAATGGCGAAACCCGGAGGCTTGATCTCGACACGCGGACGACGCTGCTCGATGCATTGCGGGAGCACCTGCATCTCACCGGCACCAAAAAGGGCTGCGATCACGGCCAGTGCGGGGCGTGCACGGTGATCGTGGACGGGCGGCGAATAAATTCGTGTCTGACCCTCGCCGTCATGCACGAAGGCAATGCCGTCACCACGATCGAAGGATTGGGCACTCCCGATGCCCTGCATCCGATGCAGGCCGCCTTCATCAAGCATGACGGCTATCAATGCGGCTATTGCACTCCCGGACAAATCTGCTCGTCCGTCGCAGTGCTCGACGAGATTCATGCGGGAATCCCGAGCCACGTGACCGCCGATCTCACCGCTCGGCCCGAGATCAACGAGGCCGAGCTTCGCGAGCGCATGAGCGGCAACATCTGCCGCTGCGGCGCCTATTCCAACATTGTCGAGGCGATCGCCGAAGTCGCCGGGAGGCGGGGATGAAGTCGTTTACTTATGAACGAGCTAGTTCGCCCGCCGAGGCAGCGGCGGCTGCCGCTCGGATTGAAGGCGCCAAATTCATTGCCGGCGGCACGAACCTGCTCGACCTGATGAAGCTTGAGATCGAGACGCCGCCGCATCTGATCGACGTCAACGGCCTCGGACTGGACAAGATCGAGCCAACCGCCGAGGGCGGGCTGCGCATCGGAGCGCTGGTGCGCAACACCGATCTTGCCGCCGATGAGCGTGTGCGCCGCGATTACGGATTACTTTCCCGGGCTCTGCTCGCGGGTGCCTCGGGTCAGCTTCGCAATAAGGCGACGACCGCTGGCAATCTTCTCCAGCGCACGCGCTGCCCGTATTTCTACGATACGAATATGCCCTGCAACAAACGCCAACCTGGGAGCGGCTGCTCGGCGATCGGCGGCTTCACCCGGCAGCATGCAATTGTGGGCGCGAGCGACGCCTGCATCGCGACTAATCCCAGCGATATGTCCGTAGCCATGCGCGCGCTCGACGCTGTCATCGAGACCGTGAAGCCCGACGGCATGAAGAGAACCATTCCGATCGCCGAATTCCACCGCCTGCCCGGCGATACGCCGCATATCGAGACGACGCTCACGCCGGGAGAACTGATCACCGCGGTGACGCTGCCCAAGCCGCTTGGCGGCAAGCAGATTTATCGCAAGGTCCGCGACCGCGCCTCCTATGCCTTTGCGCTGATTTCGGTTGCGGCGATTGTCCAGCGCGACGGATCGGGGCGCGTGGCGCTCGGTGGCGTCGCGCACAAGCCATGGCGGGTTGAAGCTGCGGAAGCCGAGATGCCCAAGGGCGCGAAGAGCGCCGCGTCGGTATTGCTCGCCGATGCCAAGCCAACTTCCGAAAACGCGTTCAAGCTGTCGCTCGTTGAGCGCACGCTCGGCGCAGTGCTTGCCGAAGCGAGGGCCTAAACATGAAATTCGAAACGGCAGCAACAACTAACCCCATCGATCAGTTGAAATTCGTCGGCAAGCCGACCGACCGGATCGACGGAAAGTTCAAGACCACCGGCACCGCGCCCTATGCCTATGAGCGGCACGATGTCGTACCCAATCAGGCATACGGATACGTGCTCGGCAGCGCTATCGCCAAGGGGCGGATCGCGTCGATGGACCTGAGCCGCGCCAAGGCCTCGCCGGGCGTGATCGCGATCGTGACGACGCTCGACATGCCGAGGCTCGGCCGCGGGCGGATGAACTACGCGTATCTGTTCGGCGGCCGAGAAATCCAGCACTACCACCAGGCGGTCGCGGTGGTGGTTGCGGAGACGTTCGAGCAAGCGCGTGCTGCGGCCAGCCTGATTCAAGTGGACTATGTGCGCAGCGAGGGCCGGTTCGACCTTGCGGCAGCAAGCCAAATCCGCGCCGCTTGTCGGTGCCGACAGTGGCGAGGGCAGCGGCGCGCCTCCCGTCAACCGCGTCGGGGACTTCGACGGCAGCTTTTGCGGCCGCGCCGGTGAAACTTGACCAGACCTACACGACGCCCGACGAGAGTCACGCCATGATGGAGCCGCACGCCACCATCGCGGCGTGGCAAGGCGACAAGCTCACGCTGTGGACGTCCAATCAGATGATCCACTGGGGCAAAGAGGACATCGCCAAGACGCTCGGCATTTCTGCTGAGAACGTCAGGCTCGATTCGCCTTATATCGGCGGCGGCTTCGGCGTGAAGCTGTTCGTTCGGGCCGACGCCGCGCTCGCGGCACTTGGGGCCAAGGCAGCCGGGAGGCCCGTGAAGCTGACGCTGCAGCGTCCGCTGATCATGAACAATACGACGCACCGGCCGGCGACGATCCAGCGCATCCGGTTGGGTGCGACGCGTGACGGCAAGATCACCGCGATCGCGCACGAGAGCACATCAGGCAACCTGCCGGACGGCAAGCCCGAGACGGCTGTCGACCAGACCAAGCTGCTTTACGCCGGCGCCAACCGCATGACCGCGATGCGGCTCGCAGAACTCGATTTGCCCGAAGGCAATGCGATGCGCGCGCCGGGCGAGGCGCCGGGAATGATGGCGCTCGAGATCGCAATGGATGAGATGGCCGAGAAGCTCGGCATGGATCCCATCGAGTTCCGGATTGCAAACGACACGCAGGTCGATCCCGAGAAGCCGGAGCGGCCGTTCTCACACCGCGATCTCACGGGCTGTCTGCGCCTGGGTGCGGAGCGCTTCGGCTGGTCCGCCCGTAATCCGAAGCCGGCTCAGCACAGCGACGGCCGCTGGCTCATCGGCATGGGGATGGCGGCCGGTTTCCGGAATAATCTTCTCACGAAATCGGCGGCGCGGGTACGGCTGGACAACCGCGGCATCGTGACTGTCGAGACTGACATGACGGATATCGGCACAGGCAGCTACACGATCATCGCGCAGACGGCGGCGGAGATGATGGGCGTGCCGCTCGACAAGGTCGAAGTACGCCTCGGCAATTCCAGCTTCCCGATCTTCGGCCGGCTCGGGTGGACAATGGGGCGCCAACAATTCGACGGCCGGCGTTTACGCCGCCTGCGTGAAGCTGCGCGAGTCCATCGCACAGAAGTTGGGCTTCAACTCAAGCGATGCCACCTTCGCAGACGGTCAGGTGCGGGCGGGTAACCGTACCGTGGCCCTCGCAGAAGCTGCCGGCGAAGCAGGCCTCTCGGCCGAGGACGCGATCGAGTATGGCGACCTCGGAAAGAAGTATCAGCAATCGACGTTCGCCGGCCATTTCGTCGAGGTCGGAGTAGATGCCGCGACTGGCGAAATTCGCGTGCGCCGCATGCTCGCGGTCTGCTCGGCGGGCCGCATCCTCAATCCCAAGTCGGCGCGAAGCCAGGTCATCGGTGCGATGACAATGGGCGTCGGCGCGGCGCTGATGGAGGAGGCGGTGGTCGATAAACGTTTCGGCTTCTTCGTCAATCACGACCTCGCCAGCTATGAGGTGCCGGTGCATGCCGACATCCCGCATCAAGAGGTGATTTTCCTCGACGAGACCGATCCGATTTCATCGCCAATGAAGGCGAAGGGCGTCGCGGAGCTAGGCATTTGCGGTGTCGGCGCCGCGGTCGCCAATGCGATCTACAACGCGACGGGCGTTCGCGTGCGCGACTATCCGATCACGCTGGACAAACTTCTGCATCATTTACCGCTCACCGGATGAAGCGGCTCTACCGACTGCCCATCACGCGATCGAACGCTTGCCCCATTACGGCGGTTGACGGTGCAAGGCCGGTAAACAATTCAAATGCGTCAGCCGCCTGAAAGATCGCGAGTTCGCGACCGTCATGATCCGGGCTCCCTTCGCTTTTGCAGCCTTCAAGAGCGGCGTCATAAGCGGAAAATAGACGGCATCAGCAACCCAAAGCCCGCTATGCAAAAGCGCCTCCGGAACCGGAGAATGCCGTTGGGAAGCATTCCAATCGGCGTCGCGTTGACAAGACCGATAGCTCCTCGAACTGCATGTTCGACGCTATCGACGACAAGCGCCCGGCCGTGCGGCCGCAGCAGCAGAGCGAGATGATCTGCCTTGGCGCGGTCGATATCGAAAAGCTGCAGATCGACAACGCCGAGTTTCATCAGCGCGAAGGCTATGGCCTTACCCGCGCCACCTGCCCCGATCACGGCAACAGGCCCCTGCCCTGAGCCTGCGACCAAACCAGCAGCGGCGCGCGCAAAGCCTGTGGTGTCGGTGTTGTGACCGATCAGCCGGCTATCCCGTACCACCACTGTGTTGACCGCTCCCATTGCGGCGGCATCCGGCGACAGGTCGTCGAGCAGCGCGACCACCGCCTCTTTGTACGGAAAGGTAACGTTCACGCCGGCAAAGCCGAGGCGGCGCACGCCTTCCAGCAGTAGGCGCAATTCCTCGGGCTTCGCACCCGCCACTTCGATGAGCTGATAGTGGCAGCGCACGCCGAGATCTTGCGCCGCCTGCTCATGCATCGCAGGCGCTGCCGAATGCGCAATGGGCGCCCCGATCAATCCGGTAAGGAAGCCCTTGCGAGTCAAAGATCAGGATTCTTTCCAGTGCGGAAATAGACCACGGTGCTGCCGGAATCGAACCTAGCCGAAATCCGCGATGCGGGCATCGAGTGCGAAGATGCCGCGATAGATTTCCGGCTCGCCGCCGGGAATGGATTGAGGCGAACTTTCAGCGGCGGCGCGCAAGGCGTTGCGAAGCGAGGCCTCGTCCAGCGCCTCGATGATCAGCAAGCCGGCAAAAAAGCCTTCGTGCTGTCGCATTCCTTTTTCGACTGTGGGCACAGAGGTTCGCGCCTGATCGGTTATACCGATCTGCACCGCGGCAATTCCGTCCAGCGCAACAAGAGCGTCTGCCAGCCGCTGCGGCTGATCGGGGAGTTGCTCCAGACGCAATGCGGCGATGACGGATGCTTCTCCGCGGCCGGCCCGGGCCGCCATGACGCCGCCGCCGCGAATGAAGTTGCCGAGCTGCGGCATGATGCGTTGAGACCACGGCGTCGGCGCATTGAGACGGGCCATGTAGTCCGGGCCATCGAGGACCTCAGGAGCTTCCAGTTCGTAGAGAATAAAAAAACGATCGATGTCCGACCGATCGGCGCGAAATACGCGGACGGCGAGAAATCCCTTTGTCGTCACGCGCTCAGTGGTGTGCTCTCGCGTCAGCCAGTGCCGGTAGTCGGTCAGGACCTTTGGTTCGATGTCGCTCCAGATCGCCAGAAAACCCGCACCGCGCATCTCGATCTCTCCTTAAAACGCCTTTTAAGATTTGCCGCCAGGCCGGAGCCCATGCAAAGGCGCCGGAATCGTGCTCGGCAGTTTTCCCAGTCTTTGCACGACGGCCAGAATCGCGGCGATATATCCGTAAGGACCGAGGCCGCAGATCACGGCGGTGGAAGCGCTTGAAGTAATCGAGTGCCGATGCAGCTCATCTCTCGCATGGATATTAGAAATATGAACTTCGATTTTCGGTCCTTCGAATATCTTCAGCGCATCGATCAGCGCGATTGACGTAAACGAATAGGCCGCAGGGTTCATAATGATCGCGTCGGCCTTGCCGTGCGCCGACTGAATCAGATTGACCAACTCGCCTTCGATATTGGACTGGTGAAACGAGATCGAGACTCCGAGTTGCTTGGCCAGCTCCTGGCAGCTTGCTTCGATTTCCGCGAGCGTCGTCGAGCCATAGATTTCAGGCTCCCGAATTCCCAGGAAATTCAGGTTAGGTCCATTTAGGATCATGATTTGGGTGGCCATCGTGCCTCCTTGGTATCGATGCGACGCGGCCTAGCCGCTAAACCATTTTGCTGGGACAGTCACCAGTTCCGGAAAAATCACCATCAGGAATAGGACCACGAGCTGCGCGACCAGGAACGGCCACACGCCTTTGATGATCTCTTCCATGCTGATGTTCGAAACCCCGCAGACCACGTTGAGCACCACCCCCACGGGCGGCGTGATAAGGCCGATGGCGTTGTTGATGATGAACAGGACGCCGAAATAAACGGGGTCGATGCCTGCCGTCTTGATGATCGGCATCAGGATGGGCGTCAGGATAAGAATCGTCGGAGTCATATCCAGTGCCGTGCCTACGATGACCACGACGACCATGATCGCGAACATCAGCAGGGTGTTGTTGCCCATGAAGGGTTTCAGCAGATCCACAACCTGAGTGGAAATTTCGGACACCGTTATCAACCATGAAGACACCAGCGCTGCGGCCACAAGGAACATCACGATGCTGGTCGTCAAAGCGGCGGATACAAAAACCTCGTACAGCTGCGAGAATTTCAGCTCGCGATAGATGCAGGTCGCCACGAACAACGAATAGACCGCAACAACAACCGCTGCTTCAGTCGGCGTGAAAATTCCAAAGCGCAAGCCGACGACGATGATCACCGGCAGCATCAGCGCCCAGAAACCATCGACGGTGGCTTTGACGAGCTCAGTGATCGGCGCTCTGGGCGGTGGCGTCAGATTTTCCTTGCGGACAACCCACCACCAGGAAAAGCACAGCCCAACGCCAAGCAAAAGACCGGGTACGATACCGGCCAGGAACAGCTTGGTGATCGAGACGCCGGCGGCCACGCCGAAAATGACGAAGCCGATGCTGGGCGGGATTACCGGTGCGATAATGCCGCCGGCGGCCACAAGCCCCGCTGCATATGATTTCTTGTGACCGGCAGCCACCATCATCGGCACCAGCAGCGACGCCAGCGCTGCGGCGTCCGCGGCGGCGGATCCCGACAGCGACGCAAGAATGCAGGAAGCCAGGATGGTGACGTAGCCGAGCCCGCCACGAAAATGACCAACGGCGACGAGGGCGACGTGAACGATGCGCTTGGCGAGGCCGCCCTTGTTCATGAGTTCGCCCGCCAGCATGAAGAACGGGATCGCCATCAGTGGAAAGCTGTCAGCACCGTTGATGATGTTTTGGGCCACGATCTGGGAGTCGAACATCCCGATCGTGCTCATCAAGGCCACGCCGCATATGATCAGCGCGAACGCAATCGGCATTCCCAGCGCCATGGCGCCGAGCAGGGAGAAGGTGAAAACCGCGATGGTCATGTGTGGTCCTCGGTTTCCCTGACCGCGACCAGGTCGGCTTCGCTGGCTTGCCCTGAGATCACCCGGTACAAGTCGTAGAGAAGAAGGATGCCGGCCGAAACGCCGAAAACGACGCCGGCGAAATAGAAAATGCCGAGCGACAGCCCCGTCGCCGGCGCGCGGTCGTCGATGTTGATGAGGGTTTGTCGCCAGCTTCCCGAAAGCAGCAGCCAGTCGGCAAACAGCATCAGGCAATAATTGATGATGAAGCAGATGCGCTTTCCGCCGGCCGGAAGCATCCTGATCAAACTATCGATACCCAGATGCGTATGTTCCCGCACGGCCACGATGGCGCCCAGAAACGTCAGCCACACCAACAGCCAGCGTGACAGCTCCTCCGAAATCGTAATTCCGGAGTTGAAGCCGTAACGAAGCACGACGTTGCCGAAGACCAACACCACCATGACCGCGAGGCACAAGGCGATGACACCCTTTAGGAACGTGCAGTACAGATCGAATATTCTTTCCATGCGCGGCGCCCGCTCCGGGTTGCTCCGACCTCTCCCCGCAAGCGGGGAGCGGTCAAAGTTACTTCGTTTCCTTGCGGATCCGGTCCAGCTCATCGTTGAAGAGCTTTACGGTCTCGGGCCGAAGCGTCGCGGAGATTTTGTCGATTACCGGCTGAGCAGCCTTGCGCATACGATCGAGCTCTTCCGGCGCAACCGCGTTGTATTGCATCCCCTTGGCCTGCAATTCGGCTAGCGCCTTTTCGGTCTGCAGCCGGGTTTGCTCGGCCTGATAGTCGCGGCTCTCGTCGTAGGCTTCCTGCATCATTTTCTGTTCAGCCGGCGACAGCTTGTCCCAGAAGATCTTGCTGACCAGAATGATGTTCTGCGTGTAGGTGTGGTTGGTGGCCGATACGTATTTTTGGACTTCATAGAACTTGTTGGACAGGATGACCGTGTAGGGATTTTCCTGACCGTCGACCGTGCGCGTTTCCAGCGCGGAATAGAGTTCGCCGAACGCCATCGGAACCGGATTGGCCTTGAAGGCGCTGAAGGACTCCAGATAAACCGGGTTAGGAATCACGCGCAGCTTAAGGCCGTTGAAATCCTCAAGCTTCGCAATCGGATGCTTGCTGTTGGTGACGTTGCGAAAGCCGAGCCCCCAATATCCGAGTCCAATCAGTCCGCGCTGCGGAAGGGTGTCGATCATCGCCTTGCCGAAGGCGCCGCGGGCCAGAGCCACGGCCTGCTCGGTGGTACCGACGATAAACGGAAAATCGAGCACGCCGAATTCCGGGACCACTGTCGCCAGTGAGGTTGTGGAAGCCGACAGCATCTCCTGGGTGCCGCCGCGCAGCGCCGACTGTTGCTGCAACTCGTTACCGAGCTGCGAGGAGGCGAACTCGCGAACCTTGAGTTTGCCGCCGCTCTTGGCAGCTAAGATTTCCGCGAACTTTTGCACGCCAAAGCTGACGGGGTGATCGGTGTTGTTGAGGTGCCCCCAGCGGATCGTGCGCTCCTCTTGGGCCGAAGCGACATTTCCAAAAAGAGCAGCGCCGAAGACGATGGCGGACAAAATTGCAACGCGCTTCATCAATTCCTCCCTGAGACGACCCAATTTAGCGGCCGTGCCGCATTGGCTTCCGAGGACGGTGACCATATGGAGGAACCATTGTCAAATGAGGATTTGAAAAATATATGATATATCTTAAGTCATCTGAGGCGATCCGCTTGGCCCGCATCAGGGTTTCAGTCCATATCTGTTATGAACAACTCTAGAACGCAGGATCCTCCGTTGACGCCTCCAGACTATTCCCCGCCCTCCCTTTCCGCTGGTGACAGTGGGTATCAGCGCATTCGATCCGACATCATTTTCGGCGTCCTGACCCCTTCCGGACGTCTGAAGCTGGATGTGATGAAGGAAGACTACGGAGTCAGCGTCAGTACGCTCCGCGAGGTACTGAACCGGCTGGCTTCGGAAGGATTTGTCGTCGCCGAAGGCCAGCGCGGCTTTGAGGTGGCCCCGGTATCAATTCAGAACCTTCGAGAACTTGCGCAGCTCCGCATCCTTCTTGAACACCACGCGCTGACCGAGTTGTTTCGCGCGGGCGACATGGAATGGGAAGGCCGTGTGGTTTCAGCCCATCACAAGCTTGCGGCCACCGAGCGCACAATTCTCACTGAAGGCGACGACCCGGAGCTTCGCAAGCGGTACGACGGCGAATTTCATCAGGCTTTGATATCGAGCTGCGGCTCGCACGAACTTATGCGAACGCATGCGGTCGTCTTCGACAGGTACTTCCGGTACGCCTTGCAGTACCGAGGAAGCGCCACCGTTCAACAGCATGCGGCTTTACTGAACTGCGCGCTGAAGCGAGACGCTGAAGGAGCGAAGTCGATCTTGACCGATCATATCAACAGTTGCGTGACGCATGCACTGTCGATCGGAACACTGCGTTAGACAGGCTCGCTTGCTTGCGTCCCCCGGCTCTTTTGTCAGGTATTCTCAATTCCTTCTCTCAACAGTCCCCATCGCATGGTTGTGCGCCGTTCAATGGGCCGTAGAACCAGGCGGTCGAGCGTAATCCAGACGATTCCAATGCTCAACATTCCGACCACGATCCGCGCGGACTGAAAATATTGCTGGGCGTTGAAAATCTGGTAGCCGATGCCGTCGGTGCTGGCGATCATCTCGCCGCCTACCAGCGAGCGAAAGCCGAAGGCGATGCCGAGGCGAATACCCGTCATGAGATTGGGCAACGTAGCCGGAAAAATGACATGCCGGATAATAGCGGCACGGCCGGCGCCGAGCGTCTGTGAAGCCTCGATTAGCACGGGCTGAATGACCCGAATTCCCGTCAACAAATTATACAACACCGGAAAGAACACCGACATCACGATGATGAAAATGACCGCGCCCTGCCCGAGGCCGAACCAGAGAATGGCAAAGGGAATCCATGCCAGTCCCGGGATCGCCTGCAGCAGATTGACCAGCGGGTCGAAGAAATCACGGCTCGCGCTGTTCAGCCCCATCAGATATCCGAGCGGCAGCGCGATGGCGGCACCGACGAGAAAGCCCCAGCCCAGGCTGACGAGGCTGACGCCAAGGCTTCGCAGCAGAACGCCCGAGTGCAGGTCGCTGACGAAGGCTAAAAATACCTGCGAAGGCGAGGGAAAAAGCACGCTCGGCCAGATGTTGAGCGAGGACAGTCCCTGCCAGATCAATATTCCCACGGCAAACGGCAGGACTTCCTTGATGGCCCATGCCAACGAGAGCCGCCATCCGCGCGGGGATGCGCGCGTCGTCATGCCACCGTTTCCACAGCAGCGTCCTCGCCATAGATCAGACCGGTCAACGCCTCACAATAATCGGTGAAGCGCCGATCGCGGGCTAGCTCGTCCCATCGGCGCGGCCGGTCGAGCTCGATCTTCATGTCGGTGACGACCTGACCCGGACGGCCTGCGAGCACGACCACGCGGTCCGACAGGAAAACCGCTTCTTCGATCGCGTGGGTCACGAACAAAACGGTGGTGCGTTCGATCGCCGAAATCGCCGTCAACTCCTCTTGCAGCCGTTGCCGCGTCATCGCGTCCACAGCCGCAAAGGGTTCGTCCATCAGCAGTATCTTTGGATTGTTCGCCAAGGCACGAGCAACCGCCGCGCGCTGCCGCATGCCGCCGGACAGATGATGCGGATATTTGTCCTCGCTGCCTTTGAGGCCGACCAGTTCGATGAACCGCTGCGCGACCTTCGCGCGCTCCTGCTTACTCACGCCTTTCAAAAGCAGGCCAAACTCCACATTCGCCTGCGTCGTTTTCCAGGGAAACAACGCATATTCCTGAAACACCATGCCACGATCGGCGCCCGGGCGCGTGACGCGCTGCCCGGCAACACTGATTTCACCGGAACTCGGCTGGTCCAGGCCGGCAACGATCCGCAACAATGTCGATTTTCCGCAACCGGAGGGCCCGATCACAGAAACGAATTCGTGATGGTCGACGGTAATTGAAACCTCACGAAGCGCCTCGACTGCGTATCCGGTGTTGGGATCCGGGTGCGACTTGCTGATATTGCGCGCCGAGAGAATTTCCTTTGCAGGATTCATTCAAGCAGGCTCGCGGCTTTCGCCTTCAACTCGCCGGTGACCTTGTCGAGCTCCTTCAAATTCTGCTCGGTATCGACGGGCTTTGAAATCAAGCCCTCGCCGGCCAGATAGTCCGACGTCGTCTTGATGGACTGACGCGTAAAATCGTCAACAAGAGGATCGTATTTTAGCCATTTGAATGCGGCCGCGATATCTTCCGGCTTGACCTTGAGAAAGGCCGCTTCGAATTCCGTTGCTTCCTTGCTGTGCTGACGAAGCCATTGCTGCGATTCCCAAAGCGCCTGCACGACATTCGTGACCTGGTCCGGATGGGCTTTGGCCCAGGCATCGCTGATCAGGAAGAATCCCCCGCCCTGCACGTACTGGCCGAGGCGCATGAGCATGGACGCTTTTCCCGCCATCACGTTTTCCGTGAGCGTCAGAAATGGCTCAAGTCCAACCATCGCATCGACCGCACCCGACACCAGCATCTGGCCCATATTGCCGTAGGTCGCGTTGACCCGCTTGACGGCGTCAGCCGGCAGTCCTGCCCTACGGACCACCTGACTCAAACCCTGCGCCGGCGCAGTCCCTTGCGGCACGGCGACCTTCTTGCCCCGCAAATCTTCCGGTTTGGTGATGTCAGCGTCTTTGCGAACGAGGATGCCGTAGGAATCGCCGCCCTTCGCGTACATCGCGTAAGCCTTGAACGGCAATCCCGTTGCCCACGCGACCACTGTCGATTCAATTCCGCCGCCCGCCCAGTCGACCTGGTTGGCGGCAAGCGCCTGATTGGCCTGCGCGCCGGTGCCTAGCGAAATGACTTCGACATCGAACCCGTGCTTGCGGAAAATTCCGGCCTGCACGCCCACCGTGAATGCCGCCTGCGATGCCGTCGTAAGGATTCCGAAACGGGCCTTGATCAGCTTTGGCTCCTGCGCGCGCGCGTCCGCCGACAGCGCGACTACAGAAGATGCGATTGCCGCCGCCACCGCGAATTGCCTATGCCACTTCATCTTGTCTCCTCCCTGCTGCGCCGCCCTTATGGGCGTACACCGTATTTTGGTTTTGGCCCTAGTGTGGTCGCAAGCTTGCCGCGCGCGGCATCCAGAAATCGGCAGAGGTAAGCGCGTGTCTCACGGGGATCGATGATGTCCTCGATCGCGAACGCTTCCGCCGTCCGGAACGGTGAGGCAAATTCGCGCAACTCCGCCTCAAGTTCTTTCTCGCGCGCCTTCGGATCGTCGGACTTCTCGATCTCACGCCGGTAGGCCGCAGCCACACCGCCTTCGATCGGAAGCGAGCCCCATTCGGCGGATGGCCATGCGATCTTCAGATCGAGGCCGTTTTTGTCGCAGGTCGCCATGCCGGCCATGCCATAGCATTTGCGAATTATCACGGTGAGGATCGGCACGGTCGCCTGCATCGCCGCGTGAACGCATCGCATGCCGTCCCTCAGCGTCGCCGCCTGTTCGGCCTGCAGACCGACCATGAAGCCCGGCACGTCGACCAGAAAAACGATCGGAATGTGAAAGCAGTCGCAGAGATCGAGGAAGTGTATCTGCTTGCGCGCGGCAGCGCCGTCCATCGCGCCGCCATAGATCATTGGGTTATTGGCGATGAACCCAACGACGTGACCGTTCATGCGACCAAGTGAAGTGATCACGGCGCGGCCAAAGCTCGGCTGTATTTCGAACAGCGTGCCCTTGTCGGCGATGTGGCCCATCAACTTGCGCATGTTGTAAGGTTTGCGGCGATCCTTCGGTACGATCGAGAGCAACGCCTCGTCAGCACGGCCAGCGGGATCGTCGCACACAAGG
This sequence comes from uncultured Alphaproteobacteria bacterium, assembly GCA_963723625.1. GTDB lineage: Bacteria > Pseudomonadota > Alphaproteobacteria > Rhizobiales > Xanthobacteraceae > Bradyrhizobium. Next base: position 942,676 of record CAVRRK010000005.1, on the reverse strand, counting down.
GTTGGCGGCAGCTCCCATACATTCTGGGGCATGTAACTCAGAAATCGCCTGACCTGATCGAACGCGCCCTCCTCGTTTTCAGCAGCATTGTCGATCGTGCCTGCGGCGTCGACCGCTACTTTCGATCCGCCGAGGTCTTCCTTTGTGATGACCTGCCCGAGCGAACGCTTCACCACCGGCGGTCCCGCGGCGAAAATCTGACTGGTTTCTTTCACCATCACGCTGAAATGGGAGAGGATCGCCCGCCCTGCCGGCCCGCCCGCCGCCGTTCCCATGACAGCGCTTACGACGGGGACCTCGCCAAGCAGCCGCACCGATTGTTCGAAGCCATGGATGCCGGGAAGCACGGAGTAGCCGCGCCGCTCCGACGAAGTAACGCTGCCGCCAGCGCCGTCGATCAGATTGACCAGGGGTATGCGATAGTTGTGGGCAATATCCTCAACGAATCCGCCTTGTCCGCCTTTGCGCCGCGAGCTGCCCCAACTGGTACCGCCGCGAACCGTGAAGTCTTCGCCGCCGATCGCGACATCACGCCCCGCGATTTTCGCAAGTCCCATGACGTAAGGTGCGGGGATGACCGACTGAAGTTCTCCGGCTTCGTATTTTGCGCTGCCGGTCAGCCGTCCAACCTCCTGGAAGGATTCGGCATCAACGAGCTTCGAGACACGTTCACGAATGGTCAGCCGGCCAGCGTCGTGCTGTCGCGCGATCATCTCGGGCCCACCGAGCTGATCGGCAAACCCGCGGCGGCGAGCGATCTCTTGGGCTTCGGCTTCCCAGGTCATGTCATACGTCCAGAACCACCACGGCCTGCCCTTCAACAATCGCATCACTTTCCGCGACAAGTATCGAGGCAACGGTTCCAGCTTTTTCCGCGACCACAGGAATTTCCATCTTCATCGACTCGATCAGCATCAGGACATCGCCTTCGGCGACACTTTGCCCGACCGCTGCCTCGATTTTCCAGACCGATCCGCTTACTTCCGACTTTGCTTGCAGCTTAGCCATTGTGCCTGGTCCCTCATCAAAACTCGCGTTGCAAAGATTCAATAGCTCGTGGGCCAGGCGCGCATCAGATGCTCGCCGACGCCACTGGTGCGACGAAGCTGATGCACATCGAGCAGCCGAATTAGATGATCACGCGTCTCGTCCGGCCTGATGACATCCTGGATGCTGAAAATATCAGCGATGCCGTAAACTGAATTGTCGCGTTCCATTTCCTGCAAAGCGCTCTTGAATTCTGGCGAATCCGGCGCATGGTTGTGAACGATACGAACTGCAAAGTTAGGGTCCATGAAGCTGATCTCCGCGGACGGCCACGCCGCCACCTCGTCGGAATTCCGGCCGCCGCCCATGTTGAGATAGGCCTGACCGTAGCTTTTGCGCAGGATCACCGAGAGCTTCGGGACCGTACACAGCGAGAGCGCATTCATGAAGTTCATGATCTTGCCGGGGGCGCGGCGCTGCTCGGCTTGCGGTCCGATGGTGAAGCCGGGCGTATCGACCAGAATAACGAGGGGAATATTGAAGCTGTCACACAGCACGAGGAAGCTCGTGATTTTGTCACAAGCATCGGTATCCAGCGCCCCGCCCTTGAACATCGGATTGTTCGCGACGATACCGACCGTGCGGCCGTCAAGCCGGGCCAACGCCGTCAACGCCACTTTTCCGAATTGTGGCTTCAGCTCGAACACGCTGTCACGGTCGGCCAAGGCAGCCACGATCTTGCGAACGTCGTAGACCTGGGTGCGGCGCGCCGGCAGCAATTTTGCAAGGTCGCCGGCCGTCGCCGACGGACCCGCACGGCATTGCGGCACGTGGCGGCGCTTCGGCATGGTGACTAGGCAAATACGACAAGAATCGGCGGATCGCAGCCAGCGCTTCCTCATCGGTATCGACGAAGCGGTCGATCAATCCCGTCGTTTCGGCGTGCAGCTTCCAGCCGCCAAGCGTCTGCGGATCGACGGACTCGCTGAGCGCTTGTTCGACGAGCCCGGGACTCGACACCGCCATGACTGCGCCCTTGCGCATCACGGAAAAGTCGGAGCAGCAGGTGTACCAGGTCGATGAGCCGTAGCAGTCGCCGAGCACAGCGGCCGCCCACGGCGTTTCTCGCATGCGCAGATATTGCGTGGGATCCGAGCCCAGCATCGTGCCCATGCCTCGCGCGCCCATGGTATCGGGCATACGCGCGCCCGACGACTCGCCGAGAAATACGATGGGAATTCCGCGCTGGGTCGCAACGCGCTTGATATGACCGATTTTCTTGCCGTTGGTGGCGCTGCTCGACGCGCCCTTAACGGTGAAATCATTGGAGACGACGCCGACCTCTCGTTTGTCTATACGGCCATAGCCCGCGATCTTGCCATCGGCCGGCGTCCGGTCGCGGTCCTGCGCCATCACGGAAGTGCTGAGCAATCCGACTTCATGAAAGCTGCCGGGATCAAGCAAATGTTCGATCCGGCTGCGGGCATCGAGGATGCCTTTGGCACGACGTTTAGCGAGTTTTCCTTCGCCGCCCATCTGCAGCGCCGCGCTGCGGCGTCGATCGAGATCGCCGAGTTTATCCTGGGCTGTGTCGGCGGAGGTTTCGACCGTCATTACTGAACCCCAGGTAAAGCGCAGACGACGACGCCTGCGGCAGCCAGCGCATCGATATCAGCGGCGCTTAATCCGGCAACGCGCTGAAGCACCTCGCGGGTATCGATTCCCACAATTCCGCCACCGGCCCAGCGCACGCGGCCGGGCGTAGCCGACAGTCGCGGCACGACGTTAGCCATCTTGATTGATCCAAGCTTCTGATCGGGCGCATCGGCAATTGCGCCACGGGCTGCGAAATGCGCGTCGCCGAAAATATCCGCCATCGTGTAGATGCGGGAAGCCGGGACATCGGAGCCGTGCAGCAATTTTTCAAGCGCATCGAGATCGTGCGCTTCGGTCCAATTGGCGATGATGGCGTCGAGTTCGTCCGCGTGAGCACCGCGGTCGGCCGCCGTGCGAAAGCGACCGTCTTTCAATAGATCGCTCCGCTGCATCACCATCAGTAAGCGGCGGAAGACGGGATCGCCGACCGCGGCGATATGGATGTAGTTGTCGTCGCGGCTGCGATAGAGATTGTTCGGGACACTATCAGGAAGCCGCGAGCCGGCGCGCCCGGCGATAAATCCAAGCTTGTCATACGCGGTGATGTGCGGCTCCATGAACGAAAACGCCGCCTCGTACAATGCCGTATCGACATACTGGCCGCGCCCGGTTTGCCGCTGCGCCAGAATCGCCATGACAGTGCCAAACGCGCCGTATAATCCGGTGATGTAGTCCGTAATAGAGACCGCGACGCGCGCCGGCGGCCGGTCCGGATCTCCGGTAATGTGCCGCAGTCCACTCATGGCTTCGCCGATAACGCCAAACCCGGGACGGCCGGAATAAGGGCCGGTCTGTCCAAACCCGCTGATGCGAACCATGATCAGCGCTGGATTGATGCGCGATAATTCGTCGTAGCCGATGTTCCAACGCTCCAGCGCACCGGGTCGAAAGTTTTCGACCACGACGTCGCAGGAGGCAACGAGTTTGCGAATGACTTCCTGGCCTTCCGGCAGCCTGAGATCCACCGAAATCAGATTCTTGTTGCGAAAGATGCTGGCCGCATACAGCGAGCGGCCGTTCAGACGCTTGCCCATGGTGCGAACCGTGTCGCCGTCGGCGGCCTCCACTTTAATGACTTCGGCACCGAAGTCGGCGAGCAAGCGTCCGCAAAACGGCCCGGCAACCGTCGAGCCGAGTTCGAGGACGCGCATACCCGTGAGCGGACCGTTTTTCAGGGCCTCGTTTTCTTGCTGCATCACTCACAATACGAACGACTCATAACGTTTGAGATAGGAAGCGCTGCTCCTGATATTGGCGCGCTTTGCCGCCTCCGCGGCATCAGCATCGCCTCGCCGCATCGCCTCCAGCACGGCCCGATGCTCGCTCAGGCCGACCGTCGCACGCCCCGGCAGCACGATGATGCGGCGGATGATTGCGCGCGTGCGATCCTGAATGTTATCGAGCAAATCGGTAAGAACGGGGTTGTGCGCGCCCTCATTGGTTCTGCTGCGCAGCAATTCCAGCTTGGCGATGTAAGCCTCAAAGTCGCCGCGCTCGATATCGCTCTCGATCGGTTCACCGAACATCTCAACGAGATCCTGCCAGCTTTCCGGCGGCATCTTGAGGGTGGCCAGTCTGGTGCACATCCCCTCGAGAGCCTCGCGCACTTCATAGACTTCGAAAACCTGAGACAGATCGAGCCGCTCGACCACGGCGCCGCGCTGCGGAATTCTTCTGATTAGGCCGCGCTGTGAAAGCACGCCGAACACATCGCGAATGCAGGCGCGAGATACGCCGAATTCCGCGCTTAACGCCGCTTCAAGAAGCTTGCTCCCAGGAGGCAGTTCATGGCGGCTGATACGCTCCCGAAGTGCATCGAGCACCTCGGACATTCGCAGCCCTCCCTTCGCCGTCTTTTTCTTCACGACACTACGCTACATAGGGTTTTTGCTTTGTCAACATTCTGATCGACATTATGATCGCCGCTTTAGTTGACTTAGCTTTGCTGTGCAGGCGGCGAGGGAATAAGACGCAAAAATACTGGCGAAATGGAGCATGACTTTAGCCAAGACTCTCAGCCAAGACTTCCGCGCATGATCTGGTCAAGTTCCTCGACGTACCGGCGCCGTGCATAGGACTCGAAGACATAACCGATCACTTTGCGATTTTCGACGCGATCCGAAACAGCAAGCATTTCGGCCTCGGCATCATCGAATATTTTCATTGCCGATTTCACGTTCATGTCCGGCAAAAGCATGATGTTGCTGTACTTGGCCAATTCGACAACCTGGATCTCATCGGCGATCCCGTCCAATTCGCTGGAAAACAGGTCCGGCAGCATCACGACCCCACAATATTCGCCAACGCCGTTGAGAACGATAACGGCCTGGCGCGACCCGATCTCGAATTCGCTGCGACATTCGGCGATCGTCGCCATCGCCTGGACCGTCGCCACATCCGTTCGCATCACGCGTTCCACCGTCAGGTTACGAAGCCATCCGATGTCGTTGGCGCTCCGGATCGTTTCACCACGAAGGTGTAGCCGCCAGGTCGAAAATGAATGACCGAAGGTCGCGCGGACGCAGACGCTCGTGACGATGCATGCCGCGAGCACGGCGGCGCTGACATCGACGCTCCGCGTCATTTCCAGGACGAGGAATGACATCGTGAGTGGTCCGCCCACGATAGCAACGCCTAAAGTCGCCATTCCCGCGAGCGTGCTGACAAGTGGATCAAGCGTGATACTGAAAACCGGAAGTTGCAAGACCACTGCGAACAGCTTTCCAATCAGGCTCCCCACAAAGAGCGAGGCGAAGAAAAGTCCACCGCGAAAGCCCGACGCAAGCGAAATCAGGCAAGAGAGCAGCTTCAGGCCGATGATGATGGCTATAAGGCTGGCCGACATGCTCCGTTGCAAATCCAGCACCATCGCGCCGTGGCCCGCAGCCAGAACCTGCGGCGTAATGATTGCCATCGCGCCAACGCAGAGGCCCCCCAATACGGGTCTGATCCACACCGGAATCCACGCCTGATTGAAGACGCGCTCAACCAGCGCCGAGCTTCTCATCACGGCGATGCCTATCATGCTCACGATCAGGGCAAGTATGATCAAGGCAAGGTAATGTTCGGTGGCAACCGTCCCGACATGCGGGACGTTAAGCGAGTATGGTGCGCCACCGAGCCATTGTGCCGTCAGCGCGGATGAAATCGAAGCCGCAAGAATGGGTGCCGCGCTGCTCACGGAGTACACGCCGACGATCAATTCACAGGCATAGAAGGCACCCGTTATCGGCGCGCCAAACGCAGCAGCAATAGCGCTCGCAGCGCCACAACCGACGATCAAACGAAGGTCCGCGCGTCTCAGTTTGAAGTAGCGGCCGATCAACGAAGAGAGGCCCGATCCGATCTGGGTATACCCGGCCTCCAGCCCGACCGAAGCACCACAACCGTTAGAGACCAGCGTCTGGCCGCTGACGATGACGCTATCCCGCAGCGATAAATGACCGCCGCGCAGCGCATTGGCCTCGATCGGATCCACGGCGCTGGCGATGTTCCACCGCCGGCGCGACCACTCCATTATCCCCAACAGCAAACCGCCGGCTGCTGGGGCAAGCAACGCAGCCCACGGATTGATGACATCATTGGCGCTCAGTCGAACATCAATCGGAATACCAAAAATTGCGGCATGGGCAATCTGCGCGATCTCGCTCATGGCGGTGACGATCGCCCCAACTCCAACGCCGACGACAAGGGCAAGCGGGATAAGGAAGAACTCGTTGCGGCGCAATAAAGTCCGCAATTGCGCAATGAGCGTGCGCCATTTCAGCCTCTGGATAAGCGCTTCAGGATAAGAGAGTTGCATCGCGGGTTACATTCGCATTGGCGAGCTCTGTTTTTCAACACATGCATCGCGCCGCGAACCAGTCTTAGGCGTTCGTTCAGATTTCACGAGAAGCAGCGGCACGGGTCTACGTACCACTAGATCGTGGCGTAGGCGCGGGCGAAATCACCCTCCTGATGAACGTCGTCGAATTTCGGAAAAACCGGGTGCCACGCAGCCGCACGTTTACCGGTCAATTCAGAGAGGCTGTCCAGAATCACGACGCTTTGCTTCTTCAACGCGGCCGAAACCGCCGCGAGATCCGGAAAATTGGAGCGCACCGCGTCGAGCCAGATCGTGCGGCCTGCCAGAAAGCCGCCGGCACCCGCGGCATAAGCGTATTCAAGAACCCGCTCGAACTTATCGTGCGCAGCGCCTCCCGACAGCAAGACCCAGGGAATGCCATGCAAGCGGCATATCTCGCCAATGGCATCAAATTCTTTTTGAGCGGTCTTGGCCGCCGCGCTGCTGTCGCGGACCGGAAGATCGTTGGCCGCAAGCGGGCTCTCAAGCTTCAAGAGATCGACGCCATATTCCGGCTTTGCGAATTCGCGCACGCTCTCAATCACCAGTGAGGGCAGCTTGCCCGCTGATTCCACGTAGTCAGCGGTGTGGTTGGCGCTACCGAGGAATGGATAGACCAGAAGCTCAAGCACATAAGGAATGTCGTTGCGCCGGCATTCCTCGCCGATTTCACGCACGAATTTTTTCTGATGCGCGTTGACGGCGGCGTCGGCATCGGGCCGGTACCACGCCAGCACCTTCACGGCGTCGCCGCCCATGGCGCGGATCTTTGCCACGTTCCAGTTGTCGATCGCACGCGACTTGCGGCCGCCGGGCGTTTCCTCGACGCGATGCTCTTCCAGCGTCATGATCAGACCGCAGCGCGCCGGAATGAGATCGATCGCCGCCGGTACGGCAAAATTCGGATCGAACAGCATCGAACTGCAATGGGGACCAAGCGCCTCGACGAGCAACCGCTTTGCTGCCGTAACGTCGCCATAGGTAACCTGCTCTCTGGTTATCTTGCGGGCTTGCGCGATCGCATCGAACATCGGCGGCCGCTGATCGAGCGCCACCATTCGAAAATGGCCGTCCGTATCCGCCAATCGCGCAAGGCCCCGTGTTTTTCCGATCGTTCTCATGGCTCGTTCCTTTGAAACGCAAGACAGTCTTCGAGTGTTGGAATTCCGGCGCGACCGCCCGGCCGGGTGCATTTGAGCGCCGCTGCGGCGGCAGCGAACGACATCGCGTCGTCAGCTTCCAGACGAGCTCCGATGGCGAGCGCATAAGCCCCGTGAAAGACGTCGCCGGCGCCGGTGGTATCGATGGCTTGGACCACATAGGCCGCTTGATGGCTCGCGATCTTGTTCGCTTGCCAGCTGACGCCCTTGGCGCCGCGCGTGACGGCCGACACGCGGCAGCCGAATTTGGCAATCGCAGCCAGCGCCCCATCGTCCGACGAACCGGCAAAGCCACGAAGTGCGGGCTCGGAAAATATGGCATGATCTGTCAGCGGCAAGAGCGTTTCGAAGACTTCGGCATCAGCAACATCTGCATCAAGGACCGTCGGAACAGCTTTCGCACGCGCTGCCTTGAACAGCGCGACAGCGCCCGTCAGCCAGCGCGGGTCGGCGAGCACCGCGGATGCAGAATTGACTTGATCGAGCGGCAACCAATCCGCCTGCTCGGGAAATCGCCCTCGAAAATTGACGATCTGACGCTCGCCACCGGCATCGACCAGGATTCCCGACACGGACGACTGGCCGCCTGCGAACAGGCGAAATTGACTGACGTCGACGTTTTTTTCCGAAAGCGCGTTGCGCATCTCGCGGCCGGCCGCATCGTCGCCGCCGCGTCCCCAGAACGCGGCCATTCCGCCTAGCCTGGCAACCGTCACTGCGGCGGTCGCGGCCATTCCGCCGCCCATCGTGGCGTATTCCATGGCTCGAATCTTCTGGCTTCCACCTGAGAAAAATTCGTTCACGCGCCATATCTGGTCGAGCGCGGACAGGCCAAGACAGATCACCCGCGTTTGCCCGGCGCGTGCTGTAAGCCCGGCTATGCCGCCCAAGGTCATGGCAGTACCTGGCCGGTCTCGGCATCGAACAAATGTGTTTTGTCTGACTGTGGTCGCAGAAACAGCCGTTCGCCGAGCTTCGGCTTCAGCGAAGGATCGACGCGCGCAATGGCCGGCGTTCCCGCCAGGTCGAAATGAATGAGGGTATCGGAGCCAAGCGGCTCGACGAGCTTGATCTGGACCGGGACGCCGGAGGATGTTTCCGGCACGACTCCAAAATGTTCGGGCCTCACGCCGAGGACACCTTTTCCTGCGGCGTCCTTCAACCGGGCGCAAGCTATGGCATCGAGTGGTGCAGACGCGCCCCCGTTGGAAAATGTCGGGACATCACCCTGCAATTGCACCGGAAAGAAATTCATCGTTGGCGAACCGATAAACCCGGCGACGAACTGGTTGGCCGGACGTTCGTAGACCACTTCAGGCGTGTCGTATTGCTGCACGATGCCACCCTGCAGAACCACGATTCTGTCCGCCATGGTCATGGCTTCAATCTGGTCGTGGGTCACAAAAACCATCGTGGTTCGTAGCTGTTGCGACAGCGCCTTGATCTCCGCCCTCACCTGCCCTCGCAGTTTCGCGTCGAGGTTGGAAAGTGGTTCGTCGAACAAGAATACCTGCGGGTTTCGGACGATGGCACGACCCATGGCGACGCGCTGGCGCTGGCCGCCCGAAAGTTCTTTCGGCTTGCGATCGAGATAGGCTTCGATATGCAGCATGGCCGCTGCCTGCCTGACCCGGGAGTCGATTTCCGCCTTCGCCATGCCGCGCAGTTCGAGCGCAAAGGCCATATTGTCGTAGACGCGCATGTGCGGATACAGCGCGTAATCCTGAAACACCATTGCGATGTCGCGTTGAGCGGCAGGAATGCCGTTGACTAGCTTGTCGCCGATGTACAGCTCGCCGCTCGTGATCGGCTCCAGCCCCGCGATGATCCGCAGCAACGTCGATTTGCCGCAACCCGATGGCCCGACAAAAACGACGAACTCGTGGTCTGCGATCTCAAGACTGAGATCGGGGACCACGGTGAAATTCCCGTAGCGCTTGACCAGGTTGCGGATCGAAATCGCGGCCATCAGCGTGGCTCCATAGCGAGCACCGGCTTGATCAACTTGCCCTGCGCAAACCGCGCGAAATTTTGCGGCAGTTCCGGCAGCGCGAACTCACCGTCAACCAGGATGCGATACTCATCCTTGTAGCGGCGCAGCAACGCGATGTTCGGCTCGAAATCGCCGATCGGAAAATAGAAGGTGCGGATCATGTAGAAATCCTTGCGGCGAAACACCTTGCCTTCCTCGATGGTCCACGGTGCCGCATTCTCGCCGACCAGCACCAGCGCGCCGCGCGGCAACACGACCTCGATTCCGAGATTGCGCGCGGCATGAGAGCCTGAGCATTCCATGATCAGCGCAAAGCGCTGGCTGGTATCACCGACCGGATGCACTTTCGCGCCGAATGCCACCGCGATTGTCAGTCGCTCTTTGTTGGGATCGGAAACATGGATGTCGTCGTAACCAGCATCCCTCAAGGCCAGGATAACGCCGAGCCCGACCGGCCCGGCGCCGGTCACCAGCACAGGCCCGGCTTCCTGCGGCGGCACCACGCGGCTGACGAAGCGCACCGCATGCGCCGACGTGCCGATCGTATCCAGCAACAGCGGCGCCAGGCTGTCTTCGATGTCGTCGGGCACCGGCAGCAGGCAGTTTTCCGGCACCGGCAGATATTCCGCATAACCGCCCGGCCTGTTCCAGCCGATCAGGCTGGAAATTTCGAGGCACATCTGGGTATCGCCGCGCCGGCACGCGGCACAATGGCCGCAATGAACGGGGATATAGACCGCGCAGCGCCGGCCATGCATGCGGTGCCCCGGTTGCTCGACGACACCGAAAATCTCGTGGCCCGCGGTAAATTCCGCGCCCTTGTGCCAAAGCTTGAAGTCCGACCCGCACAGCGCGGTACGTGAAACGCGCACCAGCACTTCGCCAGCACTGACTTCCGGAATTCTGACGCGCTCGATCGTGATGCGTTCATTGCCGTGAAATACGGCGGCTTCCATGGTGGCGTTGGTTCGATCGATACTTGCCATTTCGATGCCTGCGATCAGCCCTTCACCGCGCCGAGCGTCAGTCCCGACACCAGCCAGCGCTGTACGATAGAGGCCAGGATCAGCGGCGGCAGCGCGATCAGCGTGGCGGCAGCCATCAGCGCGCCCCATTGCGTCGATCCTTCGCCGACAAAATTGAAGGCCGCCGCGATCAGCGTCTTGCTGTCGCCGTTCGACAGCACCAGCGCGAACAGAAAATAGTTCCAGGAAAACACGAATGAGAGAATGCCGGCCACCGCGATGCCGGATCCCACCAGCGGCAGCGCGATCTTCCAGAGGATACGCGTGATGCTGCAGCCATCGACCTGCGCCGCCTCGAAGATGCTGCGCGGAATGTTGTCGAACGACGGCAGCAGCACCCAGATCACGATCGGCAGCGTGATCACGGCATGGCTGAGGATCAGCGCCGTGTAGGAGCCGATCATCCCGACCTGCCGGAACATCACGTACCAGGGCAGCAGGAACAGCGTTCCCGGCGCCATGCGCGCCGCCAGCGTGAGCACCGCCGGCCAGGATATCCGCGTCCATGACACGGCAAATGCCGCGGGAATTCCGAACAACAATCCGAGCCCTGCCGATCCCAAGCGTCACGATCAGGCTGTTGATGGTGTAGGAGAAGAACGGCGTCGTCCGCATCAACTGGCTGTAGTTCTCGAGCGTCGGCGAAAAGATCAGCGTCGGCGGATAGGCGGTGACCTCGAACGACGGCTTGAACGACGACAGCACCATCCATGCCGTCGGCGTCATGATGAGGATGCCGGCCAGCACCAGTTGCACGATATTCAGCCGGTTGATCCAGGACTCGCTCAGCGGGGTGCCGTTCATTTGCTCATCTCACCAGGCGACCGCGCCGCGCAGGCGATTGAAAGCGAGCACCGCGCCGAACACGATCGCGGTCAGGGTCAGCATCAACGCGCTGGCATATCCGATGTTGAAGAATTCGAAGCCGACCCGGAAGCCGTAGATGTTCAGCGTGTTGGAGGCATTGCCGGGGCCGCCCTGCGTCGTGATGTAAATGATGTCGAAGAATCGCAGCAGGTCGACGCTGCGCAGGATAGTCGCCGTGACGATAGTCGGCAGCAGCAGCGGCAGGGTGATGCGCTTGAACGTCGTGAACGCCGACGCGCCGTCGATCTGCGCGGCCTCATAGACGCTTGGCGGCAGCGATTGCAGCCCGCCAAGCACGATCAGCGCGACATAAGGCGCCCATTGCCAGGTGTCGATCAGCGCGATCGTCGGAATCACCCAGATCGGCGAGGCCAGCCATTCCGAGGGCGGCAAACCGACGGCCTGCAGAATGTAATTGGCCGCGCCGATCGAAGGATCGAGGATCACCAGCCACATCAGCCCGGCGACCACCGGCGGCATCATGAACGGCGAAATGAACAGCGAGCGGACGATGCCCGGCAATCGCTTGGCGTGAAACAGCAGCAGCGCCAGCCAGATACCCAGAACGAGTTGCAAGACCAGCGAGAGCACATAGAGCGCAAGCGTCACCCATAGCCCGTGCCAGAATTCGTTGTCGGCGATCAGCTTCGAATAATTGCCAAGGCCGACAAACGATCTGCGCGCCCGGTCGACGAAAACGCGTGAAAGCCAAGCCAGATGGTATAGACGACGGGAAACGCGATCATCGCCAGCGTAAACAGCAACGGCAGGCGCCGACAGCGCGGCGAGTTCGGCGCGCTGCCGGTCCGGCGTTACGGCGTTCGCGGCGGATGCCATTTTGATATTTCCGCGTGGCGATCATTCAGTCGCCGTCACGCGCAGCGACGGCAAAACGGGACTTGCGTTATTTCTGCGCAATCAGCGCGTCGAGGCCCTTGTCGGCGTCCGCGCAGGCCTGATCCACGGTCTTTTGCTTGAGGATCAGATCCTGCACCGCCTGGCCGATGAAATCGCGCGACTCCGGATTGGCGACGATGGGATAGCCGACCTCCGACGATCCCTTGGTCGCCAGCACGTCGAGCGCCGCCTGCCATTGCTTGCGCACCGGCTCCTCGTCGATCCACTTGCGGTATTCCGGATCGTTGGCGACCGCCGGACGCGGCGGCGCGATGCCCTGCACCGCCATGCGCTTTTGAATTTCGGGACTGGTCGCCCATTGCACGAAATACCAGGCGGCATCGGGCTGCTTGCTGTAGGCGGACACGGCCATGCCCCAGCCGATCGCGGTCGGCACCTGTCCCGCTTCGCCGGCGGGGAATGGCGCCAGCCCGGTATCCTTGAGCCGCTCGCCGCCTTCCATCACCGTGCGCAATTCGTTGGAGGATTCGAACGACATCGCGGCGCGGCCGGTGCGATAGAGCGCCGATATCTGCTGGAAGCTGTAATTGACGACGCCGGGCGGGCCGTAATCGCGCAGCAGGCGGCTATAGGTATCCAGCGCCTCCTTGCCTTTCGGCGAGCAAAGATTCGACTTGCCGTTGGCCATGTAGCTGCCGCCGATATTGTGCAGCATGTTGCTGAAGGTGTAGGCGACCGCGGGCTTCAGCCCGCGCGAGACGAACGGCGTGATCGCGCTGTCGCACGCCTTGATCTTTTGCGCCGCGGCTTCGACATCCTTGATGGTCGCCGGCTTCTCGACGCCGCATTTCTTGAAGATGTCGGTGCGGTAATAAAGAATCGGCCCCTCGATGTTCATCGGCATGCTGGTCAGCTTGCCGTTGAAGGTCGCGGCCTTGAGCAGCGCCTGGCTGAGGCCGGCGAAATCGTAATCCTTCGCCGCCTCGTTCTTCGCCATCGCCGAAAGATCGCCATACCAGCCCGCCGCGGCGAACTGCTCGCCCTCGCGCGACGGCAACGTCATGAACACGTCGACCTCGTCGCTGCGCGCATTCATGACGGTGACCAGCCGCTGGCGCATCTGCTGTTCCTGGTAGCCGTCGACCTTGAGCGTCATGCCGGTCAGCTTCTCGAAATCGGCCTTGTAGGTCAGCAGCGCCTGCGACACCGGATTGTTGTTGGCGAGAAAGGTGACGGTCTTGCCCTGGAATTTCTTCCAGTCGAAATCGGCAGCGTTGGCCGCCGTGGCGACCGCGCCTCAACGCAACAATCGTAATCGCGACGCGCGCCGCTAATGCTCTTACCGGACATGCGTTTCTCCCTGTGCGTCACGGCGTCTGGTTAGCCAGATCGGCTCTGAAAACGGTTACAGATTATGCTCCGCACCTGTCGCTGTCAAGCAGACGTCCCTTCGACGAACTAGCCGAAGTATCAGCCGTTGACCATAGCTTTCTACTGGACAAACCGCTGGATCGCCTTCATTCTCGTATATGTAACGTTACAAATACTGAGCGTGGGCGACCCTGTGAACCGCACTCCGCGCGATCGTCGAAGCAAGGCATCCGCGCGGTCGCGGCGCGCGCGGGCGTCTCGACGGCATCGGTGTCGCGCGCGCTCAACAGCCCGGACTTCGTCAGCGCCGAATTGCGCAGCGCGCATCGCGGAAGCGGTGCAATCGGTCGGCTACATTCCGCATGCCTCGGCACGCGCGCTGTCGTCGCGGCGCACCCGCACGCTCGGCGCCATCATCCCGACCATCGACAATACGATGTTCGCGCGCGGCATCGCGGCGCTGCAGAAATATCTGTCGTCGGTCGGCTACATGCTGCTGCTGACGACCAGCGGCTACGATCTCGATGCGGAGCTGGAGCAGGCGCGCAACCTCGTCAGCCGCGGCGTCGACGGTCTGGTGCTGCGCGGCGACTGCCATCACGACGCCTTGCGCAAGATGCTCGCCGATAACGCGCATTCCCTTTATCAATGTCGGGGTCTACCGGCCGGACCGCCCCTACCCCTGCGTCGGCACCAACAATGAAGCGGCGGCCTATCGCGCCGCGATGCATCTCGTCGAGCTCGGCCACCGCAGGATCGGCATCGTCTCGGCGCTGCAGCGGAACAACGATCGCGCCAGCGCGCGCGTCGACGGCTTTCGCCGCGCGCTTGTCCGAAAATGGCATCGAACTGCCACCGCAATGGCATGTCGAGGTGCCCTACACGCTCGACGATGCGCGCGAAGCGGCGCGATATCTGCTCAGCCTGCCCGAGCGGCCAAGCGCGCTCGTGTGCGGCAACGACGTGATCGCCTACGGCGTGCTGCTGGAAGCCGAACGCAGCGGCTATGTCATTCCGCGCGACCTCTCGGTGGTCGGCTTCGACGATCTCGACTGGAGCCGGCACTTGAGGCCCAGCCTCACCACGATCCAGGTGCCGACCGGCGCGACCTGGCAGCGCGCCGGCGAATATCTGGTCCGGCATCTCGCCGGCGAGCAGACCATCATGCATCACGAGGTCGATTATTCGCTGATCGTCCGCGAATTGACCGCGCCGCCGCGCGCCTGACGACGTCCAACAGGAGCGAACTTCAATGACATCTTCGTTTTCGCTTGCCCCCGGGCTTTCATGCCGCCGTGATCGGCGGCGCCGGCGACATCGGCGCCGCGATCTCGAATCTTTTCTGCGATCTCGGCGCAACCGTCACCGCGACGGCGGTCGACGAAGCCGCTATCTCGCGCTCACAGACTTCGTCCGCGCGCCGGGCTCAGCCGTTCGGCCGCTCGACGTCACCAATGACGCGGCGGTCGAGGCTTTCGCGAAAGAGCATCAAGCGCGTCGATGCGCTGATCAATTGCGCGGGCATCCTGGCGCGCGACAAGGAATATGAGATCGCGACCTTCATGAAGGTGCTCGACGTCAACCTGACCGGCACGTTCCGCACCTGCATGGCGTTCCGCGCCGCGCTCGCGCAATCCAAAGGCTCGATCGTCAACATCGCCTCGATGAACGCGACGCTGGCGCTGCCGCGCATCCCCGCTTATTGCGCCAGCAAGGGCGGCGTCGTGATGCTGACCAAGGCGCTGGCGCTTGCCTGGGCGGCGGAGGGCATCCGGGTCAACGCGGTGGCGCCGGGCTATATCGAAACCAGCATCAACGAGGCCGGACGCCAGGATCGAGGCGCATTACCAGCGCATCGCCGACCGCACCGCCTTCAAGCGCTGGGGCCAGCCGGACGATGTCGCCGGCGCGGTGGCGTTCCTGTGCATGCCGGCATCGCGCTACGCCACCGGAACTGTCGTCGCCGTCGATGGCGGATTCCTGGCCGGTTGAATTCAAACGATCATGTGCTGCGTGGCGACTAGACTTGAAGCCATCATGCTTTAGATTTTTTCGATTGCTCCACTCTTCACCGATCGCTGGATCGCCTCAAAACTTCGAACGTTTAACAGCATCTCATCCAGCGACACCGGGTAGGACGCTTGCCCAAGCGCGGCGCGGCCAAAGGCCTCGAGGTTGTCGCGCACTGCCGGATGCGGCGGGTAGAAATTGGTCACCGGCGCCTGGTCGCGATGCACTGTTGTGACGTCCCATCCGCTTGAATTTTCCGGATGGCTGCGGTCGCGGATTTCCATCCAGCCCTTTGAGCCCAGCAGTGCAAGCCGCCCCATGAACGGCGTCGCCAGCACTGCGCCCAGCATTGCGGTCGCTCCGCTTTCGAAGCCGATGGTGACCGACAGCGTGTCGCCATTGGCAAAATCGCTGCCCAGGGTTGCCAGCCTGGCCCAAACGCTGGTTGGGCGGCCGAGCAGCGCAATCGAAAGGTCGACCATGTGAATGCCGGTGGCGGAGAGCGGGCCGGCCGGATTCACCGCGTTGGAGAATCTCCAATTGTCGCGCGGCAATTTCAGAAACTTGTCCTGGCTGAAATTGCCCTCCAGCAGCAAGGGATTGCCGAACTCGCCGGCCGCAAACAGCCGGCGCAACTCGATCACGGCGGGCTCGAAACGGCGTTCGTGGCCGATGCCAAGTTGCACGCCCGCCTTCTTTACGGCGGCGATGGCGGCTTCGGCGTCGGCCGCCGTCGTACATAACGGCTTCTCGCAGAACACGTGACGGCCGGACTGCGCCGCCGCGGCGATCTGCTCCGCATGATGCGCCTGCGGAGTACAGAGGATGACCGCATCGACATTGGAATTCGACAATGCATCTTCAAACCGCAGCGCCGTTTCCACGCCGAGGTCCGATGCCGCGGCGCGCGCCGGATCCAGCGGATCGACGCCGAGAACTGGTCTGATGATGGTGCTGTTCGACAGGGTCTTGAGGATGGTCTGTCCCCACCAGCCGAGGCCAATGATAGCGGCCTTGATCATGGTTTTGCCCGCGCCATGCTTGCCGCGAGTTCGGCACGATACCAGTCGCCGATCTGGCTCGCCGTCATCAAGGCGACGCCGTCATGAGAGATGACATAGTCGAGCAGCGCTTCCAGATACTTGATGCGATGGGGAACGCCGGTGATGTAGGGATGCACTGAGATCGCCATCACGCGGGCATTGTCTGCGCCCTCGAGATACAGCCGGTCGAATTGATCGGTGCAGCGCTTCAAAAATTGCTCGGAAGAAAGATGCTGCAGCGCGTGGATGACGATGTCGTTGGTCTCCACCGAATAGGGAATCGTGGTGATGGTGCCATGCGGCGTCGCGATATCCTGCGGCAGATCGTCGATCACCCAGTCCGCGACGTATTCGATGCCATTGAGGCGGAGCAGGTCGAGCGTTTCCTCGGTTTCGGTGAGGCCCGGACTTTCCCACGAACGCGGCGCCTTGCCCGTGAATTTCGCGATGGTCTCGACGCTGCGTTTGATCGCATCGGCTTGATTGTCCAGCTTATGCATCGGGCCTTGAAGGAAGCCATGTCCCATAAATTCAAAACCGGCCTCCAGCGCCGCCGAGGCAACACGCGGATACGAGGTGCATACGTTCGCATTCAATGCCAACGTCACCGGCATGTTGCGGTCGGTCAGCGCCTTGAACTGCCGCCAGAAATCCTGCGCGCATTCCGTATTCATGCCACGACCAATTTGGCACGTCTGGCAACAGCGGCTGTCCCATCGGCGGACTCAGCACGGTTCGCGGCATGGCGTTTTCGATCCGCCACTCCTCGACGTTGAGGATCACCCATACTGCGAGCTGCTTGCCATCCGGCAGCTTCAGCTTCGGCCGGTCGATCAGTGCCTGATAGGGAATGCGATCGCTGAGTGCCACGGCGTTTCCTCTGTTGATTTAGCCGCTTGTTATTCCGCAGCGTTGCTTTGCCGCGGTGTCGCAGCATTGACCTGCGGCATGACTTTCTCAGCCATCAAGACCATCGACTCGCGCCCAAGCTTGGGATCGGTCCAGTCCTTCCCGGCATAAAGCAGCGTACCGAACTCGCCGACCTCATCCCGAAACGCCAGCAGTTGATCGGCAACGCTGTCTGGCGTGCCGTAGATGATGAGCTTGTCGCACACCATGTCCAGCGTCACTTCGTCGTCAGGTTGGTCGCGGCGAGTCTTGAACAGCTCGATGCGGCCATTGCGCTTCAGTTTGGTGAACAGCGACCGATAGTAATAGACATAAGGCCCGTTCGGGTCGGTGGCATAGGCCTTTGCCGTTGCCGCATCCTTGGCAACGAAGACGCTCTTGGCGACGCGCCAGTTCGCGGGATCGGCCGCGCGGCCGCCGCGTTCGCAGCCCTCGACGTATCTTGGCCAGTGGCTTTTGACCCAGGCTGGCATCAGGAAGTTCGCCGAAATCGGATCCCATCCTCGCGCGGCGGCTTCGGTCACGCCCTTGGAGAACGGCGCCACCGCGGTCACGACGATGGGCGGATGCGGCCGCTGCAAAGGTTTGGCGATGAACCCCTGCCCGATATCCTCGATCAGCGTTTTCTCCGTCGAGATGTTCCAGTATTTTCCCTTGAGGTTATAAGGCGGCTCGCTGGCCCATATCTCCAGCACCTGGTTGATGGCCTCGAGAAACATCTCGTTGCGATTGGCGTCGAGATTGCCGAACAGTTCCGCGTCCGACAGCAATCCGCCGGGACTGATCCCAAGGATGAAGCGGCCGTCGAGCATGTGATCGAGCATCGCGATAGCGGCGGCAACCGCAGCCGGATGGGTGTTCGGCATGTTGACGGTGCCGGTTCCAAGCTTGATCCGTTTCGTCGCGGCGGCGATCCAGGCGAGGAACGCGACGCACGAGGTGATATTCTCGGCCTTGTCGGTGACATGCTCGCCGACATAGGCCTCGGTGAAGCCCAGTTCGTCGGCCAGAAGGAAGGCTTCGCGGTCTTCTTTAAGGGACAGCCGCCAATCCTTGTCCAAGGGATGGATCGGCATTGTAAAGAAGCCCAAATTCATTGCCGGCACCTCCCTATGGGGCTGATTTGGTTTGAGGCAAAACCTGCGTCGTTCATGTCGTCATGACAAGTCCGAAAGTCGAAGCAGCGGAAATAATCGTTCGATAAACAAACTTGAAGTTTGACGGCCGCCACCGTCTAATCAAGAAAAATCGCGGAAGCATCCGTCGGGGAGGTAACGCCATTGAAAGCCTCCGCTTTCAATTACGCACGCGCAACCAGCGTATCGAATGCGCTGGAATTGCTTGCAGCGCATGGCGACAGGGCCAAGGTGCTTTCGGGCGGCCAGAGCCTGATGCCCGCGATGAACCTGCGGCTGATTTCGCCGGAACTGCTGATCGATATCGGTGAAATTGCCGAACTGCGCGGCATCGCGGTGACGGGCGGCGTCATCAGAATAGGTGCGCTGACGCGCCATGCTGAGCTTGCACGATCCCCCGAAATCGCCGCGCATGCGCCGCTGCTCGCTGAGGCGATCACCCATGTCGCGCATCCCGCGATCCGCAACCGCGGCACATTGGGCGGCAGCCTCGCACATGCCGATCCGGCATCGGAATTGCCGGCCTGCATGCTGGCGCTGAATGCGACCATCATCGTTCGCGGCCGGGCCGGCGAGCGGCGGATCGCGGCGCATGATTTCTTCATTGGAATTTACGAGACGGCATTGTCGCCGGAGGAATTGCTGGTCGCGGTCGAGCTGCCTGTTGCGCGTATGAATTCGTCGCATTTCTTCCACGAATTCGCGCGGCGGCACGGCGACTACGCCATCGTCGGACTGGCGGCGCAGGCGATCGTCGAAGGAAACGCCTTTGCCGACTTACGCATTGCGTTCTTCGCGGTCGGCGACAAGCCTGTACTGGCCAAAGCCACGAAAAAACTGGTCGGCACGGCGATCACGCCGGCGGTGTTGTCCGATGCTTGCGCTGCCTTAGGCGAAGAACTCGATCCGCATGACGATCAGCAGGCATCCGCAGCCATGCGCCGGCATCTGGCAAAGGTGCTGCTGGCTCGCTGCGTGGCGGCGCTG
Source organism: uncultured Alphaproteobacteria bacterium (assembly GCA_963723625.1). Taxonomy (GTDB): domain Bacteria; phylum Pseudomonadota; class Alphaproteobacteria; order Rhizobiales; family Xanthobacteraceae; genus Bradyrhizobium. The sequence continues at coordinate 922,830 of CAVRRK010000005.1, read as the reverse complement.
CTCGGCCGTCCCGATCTCAGTTGCCGGGGGATCGGCGTGACAGCGCACATCTCGATCTCACTCGAAGTCAACGGCGAGCGCGTCGATGCGCATGTGCCACCGCGACTCAATCTCGCGGACTTTTTGCGCGAACATTTGCAACTGACGGGAACGCATGTCGGATGCGAGCATGGGGTTTGCGGCGCGTGCACGGTGCGCGTCAACGGCGACATCGTTCGTTCCTGCCTGATGCTCGCAGTGCAGACACAAAACGCGTCCGTGCAAACCATCGAGGGATTGTCCGACTCCGGCGAGATATCAGATCTGCAGGCTGCGTTCCGCGACCGCAACGCGCTGCAATGCGGCTTCTGTACGCCGGGCATGCTGATGGCGGCGCAGGACCTGTTGAAGCTTGAAGCCGAACCCGACCGCGACCAAATCCGCGAGCACCTCTCCGGCAACTACTGCCGCTGCACCGGCTATCAGGCCATCGTTGATGCCATCGAGACCACGGCCCGCGCGCGGAAGAAGCGCGCATCATGAGCGAGCCTGCAAATCCAAATGGACTTTCGGTGCTGGACCGGCCGAACTCGTATATCGGCAAGACCGTGCCGCGGCCGAATCTGGAGCGGCTGATGCAGGGCCGCGGGGCCTACGTCAGTGACATGGTGCTGCCGCGCATGGCGCACGTGGTATTTCTGCGCTCGCCGCATGCGCATGCGAAAATTCTGAAGATCGAAGCCGGTGCAGCGAAGCGGTTGCCCGGCGTCATTGCCGTCGTGACGGGGCAAGAGCTTGCCGCCGTCATCACGCCATGGGTCGGCGTGCTCTCGCACTTGAAAGGACTGAAGTCAGCGCCACAGCATGCCATCGCGATCGACCGTGCGTGCTGGCAAGGCGAAGCCGTAGCGGCCATCGTTGCGACCAGCCGCGCGGTCGCGGAAGACGCGGCGGAGCTCGTTTCGGTCGAATACCAAGAGCTCGATGCGGTGACGGACATGCGCACCGCGATCGAGCCGGCAACGCCGGTCATTCATCCGTCGCTGGGCGACAACCTCGCCTTCGAGCGCAATTTCGACGCCGGAAATGTCGACGCGGCGTTCGCAGACTCCGATGCGGTGGTGGAGGCGGATTTCGTCTTCGGACGGCACACCGGCGTGACCTTGGAGCCCCGCGCGGTGGTCGCCGACTGGAACGCCGCCGAGGCGCGGCTGACAATCTATCAGGGCACCCAGGCGCCGCACATGGTGCAAAACATCGCCGCGTTGCATCTCGGCCTCGAAGAATCGCATGTCCGTGTAGTCTGCAAGGACGTCGGTGGCTCCTTTGGTATCAAGGTGCACATCTACGCCGACGAAATGGCAACTTACGCGCTGGCAAAGCTGCTGCGCCGCCCGATCAAATTCGTCGCCGACCGGGTCGAGAGTTTCAATACCGACATCCATGCCCGCGATCATCACTGCAAGGGCAAGATCAGCGTCAAAAAAGACGGCACCATCACCGCGTTCGAGATCGACGATCTCACCGGGATCGGTCCCTATTCGATGTATCCGCGCACCAGCGCGATCGAGGCCAACCAGGTCGTCAATCTCATCGGCGGTCCTTACACCTCGAAAAACTATCGCGCCCGCGCCCGCGTCGTGTTTCAGAACAAAAACGTGATGTGCCAGTATCGCGCCGTCGGCCATCCCGATCGCGTGCTCGGTGACCGAAGGGCTGGTCGATCTCGCGGCGATGAAGATCGGGATGGACCCCGTTGAAATCCGCCGCCGCAATCTCATTGCTGATGATGCCTATCCCTGTGGGTCGCCCTCGGGCCTGCGGTTCGAGCAGCTGTCGCATCATGCCTCGTTGAACAAGCTGATGGCGATGATGGATTACGACGCGCTGCGCGCCGAACAGGCGGCGTTGCGCAAGAAGAATATTCATCGCGGCATCGGCATCGCCAGCTTCATCGAGGTCACCAACCCCAGCGCCGCATTTTACGGCGTCGGCGGCGCGAAAATCTCGTCGCAAGATGGCGTTGCGGTGCGGATGGATGCCACCGGCGCGATCGTCTGCCACACCAGCATCACCGAACAGGGGCAAGGTTCGGAATCGCTCACCGCGCAGATCGTCGGCAGCGTGCTCGGCGTTTCGATGGAGCGCGTGCGCGTCATTCTGGGCGATACCGACAACACGCCCTATGGCGGCGGCACCTGGGCATCGCGCGGCGCCGGCATCGGCGGCGAGGCAGCACTTCAGGCGGCAAAAATTCTGCGCAAGAATATCCTGGATGTCGCCGCGGCCATCCTGCAATCGTCGCCCGCCGAACTCGATATCGCTAACAACGAGGTCGTCAACGCCAGCGATGGCGCACCGCGCATTGAACTGAAAGAACTGGCGCGGATCGTGTATTTCCGCCCTGACACCCTGCCACCCGGCATCCAGCCCGAATTGATGGCGACGCGCCACTTTGTGCCGCGCGAATATCCGTTCGCCTTCACCAACGGCGTGCAGGCCTCGTGGCTGGAGGTCGATACCGACACCGGTTTCATCAAGCTACTCAAGCACTGGGTGGTCGAGGATTGCGGCACCATTATCAATCCGCAACTGGTCGACGAGCAGATCCGGGGCGGCGTGGTGCAGGGTCTCGGTGCGGCGCTGTTCGAAAAATGCATCTACGACGAACAAGGCCAGCTCACCAACGCCAACATGGCCGATTATCTGGTGCCGATGTCCGGCGAAATGCCCGATATCGACGTCGGCCATGTGATATCGCCGACCTGGAGACAGAGCTAGGCGCCAAGGGTGCGGGGGAAGCCGGCACGGCCGGAGCGGCTGCGGCGGTCGCCAACGCCGTCAATGATGCGCTGCAGCCGTTCGGCGCTACCATCACGGAAATTCCGCTCACGCCACAAGTCGTACTGACAGCGCTTGGACGAATTTGATAAGAAGACCCAAGCAAACCAAAAATAATCAACGGAGGGATCCATGAAACGCAAGACCGCCACACCTGGATCGATTTCCCGTCGCCGCTTGTTGACGACCGCAAGCGCCGGCGCGGCGTCGCCACGCTTGGGCTGATCTCAAGCGCTGGCGCGCAACAGTCATCGATCAAGATCGGCATGAGCATGCCGCAAACCGGCGGTCTCGCCGGCGGTGGCAAGGCGTCGCTGTTAGGCATCGAGATCTGGCGCGACGACGTCAACGCCAAGGGCGGCCTGCTCGGCCGCAAGGTCGAGCTTGTCGTCTATGACGACAAATCGAGCGCGTCGGAGACCCCGGCGATCTACTCGAAGCTGCTGGATGTCGACAAGGTCGATCTGTTGTTCGCGCCTTATGCGACCGTGCCCACGGCGCCCATCATGCCGCTGGTCAAGCAGCGCGGCCTCTTGCTGATGGGTAACTTCTCATTCCAGGTGAACAGCAAGGTCCACCACGACATGTGGTTCAACAATGCGCCGTGGGGGCCGCCCGACAGCTGGCCGGATTCGTTCCTCGATATCGGCCAGAAGGCCGGCGCCAAAAGTGTTGCGTTTCTGTCAGCCGACCAGGAATTCGCCCAGAATCTGGTGGTGATCGCGCGCGAGGTCGCAAAGAAGCGCGGCATGCCGGTTGTGTTCGATCAGGCCTATCCGCCCAGCACGGTGGAATTCTCCAGCATCATTCGCGCGCTGAAGGCGGCAAAGCCCGACGTGGTTTATGTTTCGTCGTATCCGCCGGATTCCGCCGGCATCCTGCGCGCCGTCAACGAGATCGGGCTCGGCGACAACGTCAAGGTTTTTGGCGGCGGCATGGTCGGCCTGCAATTCGGCGCTGTCATGGAGAACATGGGCTCGCTGCTCAACGGCGTCGTCAATTACAACTCTTGGCTTCCGGAAAAGAGCATGTATTTCGACGGCACCAAGGACTTCTTCGACAAATATACCAAGCGCGCAGTGGAAGCCAAGGTCGATCCGCTCGGCTACTATCTCGCACCGTTCGGCTACGCCAGCGGTCAGCTGGTCGAGGCGGCCGTCAAAGCGGTTGGATCGTTCGATCAGAAGGCGATGGCAAAATACCTGCACGCGAATGAGATCAAGACCATCGTCGGACCGATGTCGTTTGATGCGGACGGCGAGCGGAAGGAAAACGCCGTGCTGCAGGCCCAGTTCCGCGGCGTCAAGGACAAGGACATCGAGCAGTTCCGCGCCTCGGGCAAGCAGGTGATTCTGTTTCCGGAGAAACTGAAATCCGGCGATCTCATCACTCCGTTTGAGGCCGCAAGGAAGTAGCCACACGCTCCACCGTCACCCTGAGGAGCCGCGCGCTTGTGCGGCGTCTCGAAGGACGACTGCGGGCGCTTGTGACCGATCCTTCGAGGCTCGCCTAAGAGGGCGAGCACCTCAGGATGACAGCGGTGTAAGTTGAAGTGTGAACCTATTAGGCATGTGCGAACCGGCTGAAGCGAACTAGAGCAGGTCAAGGGGGACTTCACTTGTTTTCATTTGACCTGCTGCTGGATGCGGTGGTGATCGGCGCGCTGCTCGGCTGCTTCTATGCAGCGGTCAGTCTTGGACTGTCCGTCTCGTTCGGCCTGCTCGACGTCCCCCACGTGGCGCATCCGGCCTTCCTCGTGCTGGCGTCGTATGCGGTGTTCTTCCTCAACGATCAATATGGCATCGATCCGCTGCTGGCGGGGCTGCTGATAACACCGTTATTCTTTCTGCTCGGTCTCGTGGCCTATCGCCTCTACTATGAAACGTTCGAAAAGCGCGGCAGCGACGCCGGCGTGCGCGGCATCGCATTCTTCTTCGGCATTGCGTTCATCATCGAAGTCCTGATCATTCTGCAATTCGGCGTCGACCAGCGCTCCGTCACCGCGGACTATGTCGGCAAGGCCTGGCGGATCGGCGATATGCGCATTCCATTCCGCCTCGTGGTCGCGTTCGCGGTCGCTGCGGTCCTGACAATTCTGCTGACGCTGTATCTGTCGCGAACCTTCATGGGACGCGCGATCCGCGCGGTCGCGCAGGACCAGGAAGCGCTGCGGTTGATGGGCGCCGACCCCATCCGGATCAAGCAATGGGCGTTCGGCATTGCAACCGCGGTGCTCGGGATCGCCGGCGCCTTGCTCATTATTGTGACGCCGGTCGAGCCGACGCTCGACCGAGCCTATATCGGACGGACATTCTGCGTCGTGGTCATGGCGGGGCTCGGCAGCATGACCGGCACCCTCGTCGCCGGCATCATCCTCGGCGTCGCCGAAACCATCGTCCTCACTCTGTTCGGTGCCTCCTGGGCGCCAGCCATTTCGTTCGGGATGCTGCTTGCCATACTCGCCATCCGGCCGCAGGGCCTGTTCGGCCGGCGATCATGAAGCGCAACGGCATCTTTTTCTGGATTGGGGCGGCGCTCTTTTTGGCAGCCGCGCTGCTGATGACGCAGATGGTCGGCAACCAATATCCGTTCTTTGCCGGCTATGTGATCCTGCAGTTCATGGTGCTAGCCGTCGCATGGAGCATCCTAGGCGGCTATGCCGGCTACGTGAACTTCGGCACCAGCGCGTTTTTCGGCATCGGCGTCTACACCGCCGTATTCCTGCTCAAGGCGTTCGGCGCACCGCTTGCCGTCCAGATCGCAGCCGCGGCCGCCATCGGCGCGCTCATGGGTTTCGCTCTGGGCCTGCTGACCCTGCGCATGCAGGGCATCTTTTTCTCGATCGCCACGATCGCGCTGACGATTGTCATCGAAACATCGATTACGAACTGGCGATACGTCGGCGGCGCGGCCGGCATTCAGCTACAGCGACCCATGGTGATGGCGCCGTTCGACAATTATGTGCAGATGCTGTTTTTCGTCCAGGCGTTGCTGGTGGTGCTGGCCGTTGCGATTTCGCGCTACATCCAGAATTCATGGATCGGACGCGGCTTGCATGCGCTCAGGGATGACGAACTCGCCGCCGAATGCACGGGCGTGCCGACCCTGCGGCTGAAGCTTACCGCATGCGTCATCTCCGGGGCGCTGATGTGCGCGGCCGGCGCACCGGCGGCGATGTATCTGCAATACGCCGACCCTTCTTCCGCGTTCAATCTCAATTACTCCGTATCGGTGCTGGCGATGTCACTGATTGGCGGGACCGCGCATTGGGCGGGTCCGGTCGTCGGCGCGATCCTGTTGGCTACGACGCAACAACTGCTGACCGTTACCATCTCTTCGGAGGTGAACGTGCTGGTGCTAGGCGCGATGCTGGTGTTGTTCGTGGTGGCCGCGCCTGAGGGCATCATTGGCCTGATCCGAAGGGTTCGCCGTAATCACTATGAGGGCGAAGGATGACGGCTTCCGAAATCTCCGCTGAAAGCCCGGCGCCCCTGCTCCGCATTACCGCGTTGACCAAGCGTTTCGGTGGATTCACCGCGCTTGACAATGTCAGTGTCGACATTCGTCCGGGAGAGCGTTTTGGGCTGATCGGCCCGAACGGCTCGGGCAAGACCACGCTGATCAACTGCATTTCCGGCGCCTTTCGCACCGAGCCGGGCACCGTCAAGTTCCGTGACGAGGATATCACGGGGTTGCAGCCGCACATACGAACGCGCCGCGGCATTGCACGCAGCTTCCAGATCCCGCGGCCGTTCAAAAGCATGACGGTCGCCGAAAATCTCATGGTCGCGCTCGACTTCGCGGCAGACGAACTCGCTTCGGAAGCGCATCGGCGCGAGACGATGATGGCCATCCTGACGCGAATGGGTCTTGCCTCGAAGGCAAACGTGTCTGCGACAAAACTCAGCCAGGTGGAATTGCGCAAGATGGAACTTGCGCGTGCGATGGCGACGCACCCAAAACTGCTGATTTCCGACGAGGCGATGGCAGGCCTCTCCTCGTCGGAAGTCGACGAGGTGCTCGATCTGCTTATGAGTCTGGCGGATCAAAACATCACCATCATCATGATCGAGCACATCATGGCGGCGGTGATGCGTTTTTCGGACCGCGTGATGTGTCTGGAGGCGGGCCGCATCATCGCGATCGGTACGCCGACCGAGGTGATGGCCGACCGGCGCGTGCAGGAGGCCTATCTTGGCACTTAGCCTCGCCATCAACGGCCTCGATGCGGGTTACGGCGCCGTCAAAGCGCTGCGCGGCGTCTCGCTTCACGTGGAGGCTGGTGAGACCGTCGCCTTGCTTGGCACCAACGGCAACGGCAAGAGCACGCTCATGAAGTGCGTCGCCGGCCTGGTCCGGCCCACGCGCGGCAGCATGTTGATGACAATAGACGGCGTCGCGCACGATCTGACCAGGATGTCGGCCGAAGCCATCGTCGATCTCGGCGTGGCGATGGTACCCGAAGGGCGGCGGCTGTTTCCCAGGCTGACGGTGAAGGAAAATTTGATGCTCGGCGCCTTTCGTAAGGCCGCCCGGCGCAATATCGGTCGCAATCTCAGTCTGGCTTTCGAAACCTTTCCAGCGCTGCAGGGCCTGCAAGGCCAACTCGCCGGCACCATGTCGGGCGGCCAGCAGCAGATGCTGGCGATTGCGCGCGCGCTAATGTCCTCGCCCCGTCTGTTGCTCATCGATGAGCCATCGGTGGGCCTGTCGCCATTGTTGGTCTCGCAGACCATTTCCAAGATCGGCGAACTCAACCGGCATCTCGGCCTGACCGTGCTGATGGCGGAGCAAAACTTCAATCAGGCGATCCGGATCGCCGATCGCGGTTACATCATCGTCCACGGTGAAATCGTCGTGGCGGCCCAGTCGGTCGATGAATTGAGGGGCAACGATATCGTCAAGCGGCTGTATCTCGGCGGGGTGGCGTGAGAGTGAGCGCTGCTGCCTGAACTATTTGGAAATGTGGCTTGCCATCTAACGCGGCGACCTACACAGTCTGTCAGGCCGGACTTACCGATCCGCGCTCGATTCTGAAGGCGCGGGAAAGCAGATCGGCCACATGCACCTCGTAGGATTCCGCGATCAGTATCGATACGCCTTTGGTCTTGAGGTTGGCCAGCACTTCAGCCAGCCGCCGCGCCAGGGCCGGAGCCAGGCCCTCGAATGGTTCGTCAAGCAGCAGGATGCGAGTCCCCGCCATTAGGGCACGAGCAAGCGCGACCATCTTCTGCTGGCCGCCCGACAATTGAAGCGAGGGTCTGGCACGAAACTGTGCGACCTCCGGCATCAACCCGAAAATCCAGTCGAGTCGCTCGTCGGCGCCACTTAGATTGAGCGACAACGCGGGCAGGCGAATATTTTCCTCGACCGTAAATTCAGGTACGAGCCGGCGATCTTCGGGCATATAGCCGACGCCATGCGCGACGCGCAGATGAGGCGGCAGGGTCAAGCAGGTTGATGGTGCCGAGTTCAACCGTGCCGCTAGCCGGAATGGCGCCCATGATGGCGCGGAGCAGCGTGGTTTTGCCGGCGCCGTTGCGGCCGATCAGGCCGCACATTTCGCCTTCCTCAAGCGCCAGCGAGGCGCCGCGGACAATCGGGATGGGGCCGATCGATACGTTGAGATTGGACACCTTAAACATGCAGCACAGGGCCTTTCACCCTCGGGCCGCCGCTGATCAAGGTCTGAACGCGGACGTCGGCCAACGCCGCGGCCGGCGTGTCGTCGGCAATCACCGTGCCGTCGTAAAAGGCCAGCACACGCTCGGCAAAGCGCTCAATGATATCCATGTCGTGCTCCACGAAGACGACGGTGATCTTGCGATTGCGCAATGCCGACATGATCAGCTCCATGAGCTTGAATTTCTCTTCGATCGAAACTCCGCTGGTTGGTTCGTCGAGCAGCAACAGACGTGGAGATCCCGCAATCGCCATGCCGATATCAAGCAGTTTGCGGACGCCTTGCGGCAAGGTGGCTGCGAGCGAATGGCGATAATTTGCGATCTCGAACAGTTCGAGCAATATTTCGGCCTCCGCGATGTTCTCTCGGGACCGGAGTGGCGTGCGTACGTGGCTCATGAAGCTTTTTGGCGCGCGGCCGACCGCGACTGCCGCGCACATGTTCTCGAACACCGTAAGCGAGGGAAAAATTTGCGCGACCTGAAACGACCGCGAGATGCCGATACCCGTAATCGTGCGGGAAGGCAGGCCGGTAATATCCCTCTCCTCGAAGTGGATCGTTCCCTCCGTCGGCTTCAGATGACCGGTGATCAAATTGATGAAGGTGGTTTTGCCCGCACCATTGGAACCAATTATGCCGACGGTTTGATGCGTCGGTACGCTGACGGTGATATCGCGCGCCGCAATGACCGCACCGAAACGCTTGCCTAGGTTGCGGACTGAGAGGATGGGCGCGTTCATGGCGTCTGCGCTTTGCGGCGCCGGTCCAGCCGCGCGACCAGGGAGCCCAGTCCCTGCGGCAGGAAAAGAATTGTGAGCAGCAGCACTGCGCCGAGCAGCATCTGCCATAGCTGCGGAAGCATGGCGAACGCGAACGAACGCACCGACTCGAACACCAGCGACCCGACAAACGCCGAGCCGACTGATCCGGCGCCGGCCAGAATGGTGATGAAAACGAATTCGCCCGATGTCGTCCAATAGGACATGTTGGGATCGACATGGCCTACCGCCAAGGCGGCGAGCGCGCCCCCCATGCCACCCAGCAGGCCGCTGATCACAAGCTTGGTATGGATCAGCCGTGACGCCGATACGCCAAGAAATTCGACGCGTATTTCGTTGTCGCGCAACGGAACAGCCAGCGCGCCGGCCAATGAACGGAAGTAGGTATCAACCAGGAATGCCGCGATCGCACAGACAGCGAGCACCAGCCAGTAGAGTGCCTTCAGCAGCGACTGCCCGTGGGGGGCGTAGCCAAAAAAGGTCGGTACGACCACGCTGAAGCCGTCGGTCGAACCCAGCGACTCCGTTTTTACCAACACCCCGTACAAAATCATGGACAGCGCCAGGCTGAGCATCGCGAAGAAGATTTCGCGATAACGCGCAAGCAGGAAGCCCACTACGAACGATGCTATACCGGCCGAGACGCCGCCGATCAGCACCAGGACGAAGGCGTCGGTCACGCCCGTCCATTGGCCGACTAGCGCCACGGCATAGGCGCCGATGCAGTAATATAGCGCTTGTCCAAAGGATACGAGGCCGGCCCGCCACAACACGATCAAGCCCAACACCACCAATCCGTTGGCAAAGGCGATGGTTGAGAGCGAGATGACCCAGTCCGGCAGCACGAATGCCGCGGCGGCGGCTACCGCGAAAGCCGAACTCACCGCGATCAAGCTGCGCCCTGCCATCTCAGATTTTTCTCGGCTGCGCGCTCACGAACAGGCCGTAAGGCCTAATCAACAGCACAAGTGCCATGACACCGTAAATAACGAACAACTCCATCTGAGGGACCAAGTGAACGGCGGCAGCGCGGCAAATCCCGACGATCAGGGCTCCGATCAGCGCGCCCTCGATCGAGCCCATCCCGCCGATCGCCACCACGGCGAAGGCGAGCACAATCACTTCGACGCCGATGCCAAGCGTCACCGCGATCTTCGGCGCCATGATCGCTCCCGCGAGCGCGCCAAGCATCGCACCGATCACGAATGTCACGGTATAAACGACGGTGACATTGATGCCGAAGGCGGCCGCGGTCTCGCGATCGAAGATCACGACGGTCAAAAGCCGTCCGTAGCGGGTGTATTTCAACGCCCAGTAGGATGCCGCAGCGAGCAGCCCCGCGATCGCGATCAGACCGAGATCGTAGTTCGACAGGACGAGTTCGCCGATCTCTACATTGCCGGCGGCGAGCAGTGGCTGATAGGTCGCGTAGGAGCCGGGCCCCAGACCAATATCACGACATCTTCGAGGATCAGAAAAGCCGCATAGGTGACCAGCACCATCACCACTTCATCCCTGCCATAAACCAATCGCATGACGCCGCGCTCGAGCACGAGACCTAGCACCAGCCCCAGCACCATGGCGGCAAGCGCCATCAGCAGGAATCCGCCGGCGGCCGGCAGGCCGCGATCGAAATAGATGCCAACGGCGGTCGCCGCGCCATAGGCCCCGAACGTATAGAACGAGCCGTGCGCGACGTTCAGGATCTTCATGACGCCGAAGATCAGCGTCAGCCCGATCGCAACAATGAACAGGTAGGCCGCGTAGACCAACCCGTCCACCAGTATGGCGAACGCCGTCAGCACCGAGGCAGCCCGGCGGAAAAGCCGGGCAGCGTCGAAACATCGGCACTACCCGGACAAGTGCACCTCAGCACTTTGCGCCTTTCATGCCGTCCTTGATCCAGTCATCGGCATTGATGCCGGCTGGCGGGTTCACGCATTCAGCGGGGAAGCGCATGATGTCCACGATCTCAGGCTGGTTCGTCTTCTTGTTGAACCGATAGGTGCCGTAGGCGGTCTCCGAGATGCCCTGGTGTCCATCGCCGATGGCGAGCTTGACCTTGCCTGCGGGGCCCTCGAACTCGATGCCTTTGAATGCTGCCGCCACGTCGTCGGACGTTGGCTTGGCGTCGCCCTTCTTGGCCTTTTCGTAGGCCATCTTGAGGCCGAGCAACGACATCGCCATTTGATAGGATGGATAGGTCGGCGGTACGTTGTAGCGATCGGCATAGATCTTCTGGAACCAGCGGTTAAATGCGGTGTCAGGCGCCAGCGGTCCACTGGGACCTCGGGCGCCGATGATGGTGCCATCCGGCATCTTATCGCGCAGGCGCCAGATCGCCGCCTCGCCCGTCGTTGCAATTATCGTCATGCGCTTGTCCAGCGCGCGCGCTTGTTCCTGATAAAGAAACGCTTCCAGATCGCCATCGTAGAAGCTGGTGTGCAGCACCTGCGATTTCGAAGTCAGAAGGGTGGAAATCTCCGCGCCGTATTCACCCGCGAACAATTTTGGAAAAAGAACCTTGTCCGTCGTCACTTTTGGGGCGAGCACCTGCATCGCGCCGGTGAAGTCGCGCCAGGAATCCTGGCCCCAGGCGTAGTTCTGGTTGATGCCGGAATAACTGGTGACGCCCTTTTTCTTGGCAAGCAGATAGCGCGCGGCGCCGACGTTATCCATCGTCGACATCGGGCTGACGCGGAATACGTAAGTGCGCGGCTTCTCTTCGAAGATGCGAGGGGTCCCGCAATCGTAGACGACCGTCAGGGCTTTCAGCTCTTCGGCGACCGGCGTGACCGCCAGGCAGTTGCCCGAGGAGACATAGCCGACGACGGCATCGACCTGGTCGCGCTGCACGAGATTGCGGAATTCGGTGACGACATTGGCAGCGGAGCCGGTTTCATCGATATATTTTGCGTCGAGTTTGCTGCCACCGAATCCGACCTTATCGAATGGCGCAGGTACCTGTCCGGCGTTCATGGCTTCGATCATGATTTCGGCAGCGTTGCGTCCGGGAATTCCGAACGGAGAAGCGGCCGGTCCGGTCAAGAAGCTGACGATGCCAAGCTTCACCGTGGCTGGCGCTGCGGCGGGCGCCGTGGTCTGCGCCTGTGCGGCAATGTTGGCGACGCCCGCCAACGAGACCAGCAAAAACGAACCCAGCACGCGCGCAAGCGAACTTCTTCGATCTGACATTGTCCCTCCTCTTCCTGTGAGACCCCGTTCTGGGGCTTTTTGATAAAAACAAACTTCCTTCGACGGTGACGCTAGGCGGCACTACTCTTGATCATCTTATCCATCAGACCCGACTCCACCAGTGCCTGCCGGATGCGTTCGACCTCGGCGCTCCCCAGCTTGACGAGCGGTGGCCGCACCACGGCGCGCGGCAGCCTACCCAGCAACACCAAAGCCTCTTTCATGCGATTATGCATATCCACCCACGGATCGGCGTAGAAACACCGCGCCAGCGGATCGATACGAGCATTCAGGCGCCTTGCTTCCGCAAGATTATCGGTCTGGATCGCGCGGAAAAGCTGTGCCTGCAGATCGGGGATGACGCTGCCGCTGCCGGAAAGAAGGCCGTTGCAACCGAGCACCAGCGATGAAAATAACCAGGCGCTATGCGTCGTCAGCACGTTCACCGGCCGCGGTAAATTCTGCAGGTTTCTAATATGCCATTCATGGTGTGGCACATTGCCGATCCAATCCTTGATGGCGCGTATCGATGGCACTTCCTGACACAGGCGCAGCAAAGTGTCCTTTGGATAACCCTGCCCGGTTGCTAACGGATATTGAAAAACGATGAGAGGAAGATCGGTCGCGTCTGCAATCCGTTTGAAGTGGGCCAACGCCATGTCTGAAGATTGGCCAAGCGTGAATGGGCCGGGCGGAAATACCAGCAGCGCCGAAGCCCCGCCCTGTGCCGCCATTCGCGCAATGCGCGCGGCTTCCTGGCTACCATCGGCCCAGATGCCGTTGACGATGGGAATGCGTTGACCAACTTCGTCGCGCGCAATCTGGAGCACGCGGCGTTGTTCTTCGAAAGTACAGGAAGCGACCTCCGTCGAATGCGCGTTGACGGTGATGGCCGAAATGCCCGGGGTCGCGACGACGTCCTTGAGGTGCTTGCGAAAGCTTTTCTCGTCAATGGCAAGGTCGTTGTCGAACGGCAACAACACCGCCGGAATGACCCCGTGGGGGACGTAGGCCGAGGTATGGGACATGCGTTCCCTTACGCTTGTGAAACATCGCCGATTCCCAGAGGTAATCCGATCTTGAGCATTGTTGTCAATCAAGGCTTTAGCCATGCGCGGCAATGGGATTGCGCGGGGTAGCTTGTCGTTGCACCATGCTATTTCTTATCGCACGAAGACAGATAGAGGCTTATGAAGGCGGAGCATGGATCCTGCCTATAAGAACGCCCCGGACCAGCCGACGCATATCGAAGCGGATGTGCTGGTCATCGGTGCCGGCGGCGCGGGGATGTACGCTGCCCTTGAGGCGGCCCGCGGCGGCGCGTCCGTTGTTCTCGTCGATCGCAGCCTGATTGGCCGTGGGGGAGCGACAGTCATGGCGCAGATGACTGTGGCCGCGGCGCTTGGTGAGCAAACGCCGGATCATTGGGAGCATCATTTCGCTGATACCCTTGCGGCCGGTCGCGGCCTTTGCGACGAACGCCTTGCCGCACTGCTTTGCGAAGATGGGCCGTTACGGCTGCGCGAAATGGACGCCTGGAACGTTGGATGGGCTCGCGAGGATAGTCACATCAAGCAAGCCCAGGCACCGGGTCATGATCGCCCGCGATGCGCTTACGTTGATTTTCTTTCTACAGGCCCAGCCGTTTCAAGGACGCTGCGAACACAATTGAACAAGGCCGGTAATATACGGTCCGTCGGCGATCTGATGATTGTGGATATAGCTGTGGCGGACGGGGAGGCGCGCGGCGCAACGGCGCTGCATGTGCCGACCGGCCGGGCAGTGACACTCGCCGCCAAGGCGACCGTGATTGCGACGGGCGGATTAACGGGACTGTACCGGCGTAACAGCGCATCTTCCAATATGGGTGGCGACGGCTACGCGCTGGCTCTGCGGGCCGGCGCAGATCTCATCGACATGGAGTTCGTGCAGTTCTTTCCGATCGGCCATCTTGCGCCGCGGCTGGTCGGAATGGATCCAATCATGTGGGATCCGTTCCGTTACAAGCTGGGCGGAAAACTGCTCAATCGTGAAATGCGTGAGTTTGAGACGCAATATGTGACGCCGGATAGCCGCAGCGATGGCCGTTACGTGTTGACGCGCGATCTCGCCACTTATGCCATCACCAAAGAAGTCGAGGCAGGCCGCGGCAGCCCGGCTGGCGGCGCGTATTTAAGTTTCCAGCATGTGCCCGAAGAGGAGATTTGCCGCGCCTTTGGTCCAATCGTTGACCGGCTCGCCGCAAATGGCATCGATTTAGCGCGCAGCCCCGTCGAGGTCGCGCCGATCGCCCATTATCACATGGGCGGCATCCAGGTGACGGAGACACTTGAGACGCGGGTGCCACGCCTCTACGCCTGCGGCGAGGCGGTTGGTGGCGCTGGCGGCGCCAATCGGCTATCGGGCAACGCGATCACCGAGGCCTTCGTGTTCGGCGCCCGTGCCGGCCGCAATGCCGCGCGAAAGGCGTTGCACCCCGCCCCCCGCTGGTCGCAAGACGCGGCGCGCCCCGCACTCGATCTGCTACGAAGCGTGGCCAAGCGCGATGCGCCGAATCCCGCGGCCGTTCTTGTCGAGTTGCAGAAGGTGATGGCCGACGAAGTCGGGCCGTTCCGTTCCGACGCGAAGCTGCGTTCAGCCATAGCGACAATTAGCAGGCTGAAGGCGGACATTGGCGAGACCCCGATTTCATCGGCAACCGTGTTCGATCCTGTGCTGATGGGCTGGCTGGATCTACGCAACATGCTCCTGGTCGCGCAATCAGTCGCGGTGCCCGCGCTCGCCCGCACAGAGAGCCGCGGCGCGCATCAGCGCGAGGATCATATCGGCCTCGAACCCGATTGGTGCGTCAACCAGGTCGTCAGTCTTTCCAACGGAGCAGTCAACCTAAGTCGCCTTGCGCCGACAACACGAAGGGCCGCCGCATGAAGGCGACGCTTGCCATCCAGCGCGGCGCGCTCGGAGAGACGTCGCGCGTCGACGCCTTCGACATCGCCTTCGAACATGGCCAGTCGGTGCTCGATGGCTTGCGCGCGGTGCGCCGATCCGCCGATCCGTCGCTGGCATTTCGCTTCTCTTGCATCAACGCCAACGCCTGCAAGGAATGCATGATGCTGATCGACGGCAAGGTGGATTACGCCTGCATGGTGCGATTGAAGGAGGGAACGACCGCCCTCGCCCCTCTTCCGAAAAAGGCATTAATCCGCGATCTCGTCACCGAAATTGCGCCACCGGACGAGCGGCTAGGGTCGCTCACGAAATGAGATGACTATTTATTTTGGGAGTAAACCAGCCTGCCGATAATCCCTGAGCTGGCTCTTTAGCATCCCAACTGTATCAATATTCAGATTGAATCCCGCCCTCCTGAGGCGACCGGTGTCGCAAAGAAGGTCCCACTCCTTCTCGAATACGAAATCACCAAAATCCCATGACGCGAGTTCGTTCATCCGCCGGCCCTGCAAGCCGTGCCGCCGGACAATTCGATCCCACACCGGTCCCTTGTCGGCCATCCATGTCGCAAGCTTGATCCGGCGAGGTACACCACAGGGCATGGAGAAGCATTCCGCGAGCATTGGCCACACGTGACTCCACCGGAAGCTGTCGCCGTTGGTGACGTTGAAGGCCTGGTTTCGGCAGCCCTCCTGGGTAGCGATAAATCCGACCACCTCGGCCAGGCACGTGGCATCCGTGAGTTCCGACAAGGTTGTATAGGCGGTCTCACTTCCGGGAAAATCGAGCGGCGCATCCAATTCTCGGCAGACTGCTGCATAAACGCCAAGCACCGTAATAAGATTGCGCGCCCGCGCAGGATCGAACGCACAGATGTACGAAGGCCTTGAGGCCGACCAGGACCAGCCTTCCTGCGAAGCACGCGCGGTCAACAGGTCCTGCTGATTGTAATAGAAGTTGGGCGGAAGATGTCGCGGATCATCTTCGCGCGCCGGCGTTCGGTATGGACCAAGGTGCATTCCATACCACTTCGTGCCCTCGAGCAGATGCACGTGTTTTAACGAGGATGCCTTTGCACTAACGGCATCGAGAACGGCCGCCAGCATGGCAACGTTGCTTTCGACATCTTCAACTCCCCCTTCGCGATACGGCGCACGTGCAGCGTAGAAAACATGGGTTACTGGGTCGACGGACTGAACGGCATGCAAACATGAAACAGGATCAGTCAGATCGGCTGCGACATGAATAAATGACGCGGATTGCACCGGTGGGTTGCGCGACATCCCGTAGATCCGCCAGCCGCCCTGCCGTTGAAGGGCCGCCACGATCGGACCGCCCGTTGCTCCCGTTGGACCGACGACAAGCGCCGTTCTCTCAACCATTGGCGCTGCATCCAACTTGCCGAAGCCGCTGATCCCGATCGGTCACGTTGTCCTCCCCTCAAAGCCACTTGGGTGCCCGAAGTTCTCGAATTGATTCAGGGGCGTTATCAAGCTTAATGTGACATGTCTTGCGGCCCGCCGGGCAATTTTTACAAACAGGGCTCTAAAGGAAGCGAGAAAAGAAATGCAAGCTGACCGAGAGAAGATACTTACTGCCCTTCGCGAAAAGCCGCTGAAGATTTTTGAGATCATGAAACGCGTAAACATTAAAAATCAAGAAGATTGCCAATCGCTTCTACTGAAGATGCGTGACGAAGGCGCAGTTAAATTCGACATTCACAAGGGAATTTGGCTGGCCGCATGATGCCGGTTTTTTGGTGGTGACATCGAGCGGCTTTTTCCTCAACGACGAGTGAATTCCGGGTAGTTATGCCCTATTTGCGTTCCGTTGCCGTTTGCTCGGGAAGATCCGATTTGTTGTGAGTGAAGCGCCATACAAATCCTCCGATGACCAGAAGGATCAGCAGAACCACAGCGACGGTGAAAGAAATGTTGCCGGCGCCTGCGCGGCGGGCTGTGCGCATATCGCTCATGACTAATTCCCCGACAGGGGAGCGCCGCGTCCAGTTCAAACGACCAGCGCGGCGCTCAGTCGATGGTACGTCCGCATCGACTTCGGGCCCTGTAACGCTGATCCAAAAACGCCGTTCCGGTTCGACTTTGATTTTTTTTATTCGGCTCCTACTGCGCAAAGGCGTGTGCGTAAGGACAAAAAGGCCATGCCTTTTCTTATCAGTCAGCTAACTCGTCCTCACTCGACGGCCGGCGGCGCGGCGGATCACCTCTAGAGACGAGGCTTATCTTCCACCAGCTTCCAGTACGTATCTTTGTCGACGATCTTTCCATTTCGAAACTTGTAAATATCACAACCCTGATAGTTCAATTTCTCGCCGTCCGCAGACGTGCCTTTCACGACCCATACCGAAATCGCTGTATCACCGGCGAAGATGTATTCCTTGTGATCCCAACGCATGTCGGTGATCACCTTGAAGCGGTCTGCGAGGGCTTTGCGGATGGTTTCCTTACCGCGCAAGGCCCGCCCGACGGGCTCTGGGCCCCGCGCCAGATAAAATACGGCATCATCGGCAAAAAATTCAACGATGCGATCGACGTCACGGCTGTTAAATGCTGCGGAGATCTCCCGCATCAATCGATCATCGACGACATTTGCTTCTTTCGAGGTCATTTTAACTCCCTTTTGGTGGACTAGGTGGCATCAAACATCGACCGGCCCGGAATTGCCGCTATCAAGGCTTGCGTATATTGGTGCTGCGGGTTGTCGAAGACTTCCGACGTTGTGCCGGTTTCCACGATCTCTCCCGCTCGCATGACGGCGACGCGATCGCAGACTTCGGCCGCGACGCGCAGGTCGTGAGTGATGAACAACATCGATAATCCAAGAGACTCGCGGAGGCCCTTCAGGAGCGACAGAATTTGCGCTTGCATAGAGACGTCGAGAGACGATACCGGCTCATCAGCTATCAGCAACACCGGTTCGAGTGCCAACGCTCTCGCAATGGCGATCCTTTGTCTTTGGCCGCCTGAAAACTCGTTCGGATAGCGGTCACCAACCGCGGCTTGCAACCCCACGCGGACCAATAGGCTGGCAACCTGCTCGCGTACCGCCGAGGGCGCAACGCCCTTTGCAACCAATCCCGAACCAATGATGTCGGCGATCCGATGCCTCGGATTTAACGAAGCGTAAGGATCCTGGAAAACCATTTGCATCAAGTGGCGGTGACGCCGCATCTTTCTGCGACCAAGAGCGGAAATATCATGTCCCGCAACCACGACTCGGCCCTGATCCAATTCAGTGAGCCGCATAATGCAGCGACCAACGGAAGATTTTCCGGATCCGCTTTCACCTACCAGACCCAAGGTTTCTCCGCGCCGGATGACAAGGTCGACGTCTTTTACTGCCTTGAATTCCGTTCCTCGCCGCAGCAGGCTGCTCCCTCGGTAGTATTTTTTCGTTAGATTTCCTACTTCGAGCACGACATCCGCGGTCGTTTGCCGATCCTGCTTTCGTCCAACATTTGGCAGGGACTCGATCAACTTCTTTGTATATTCGTGCTGTGGATTTCTGAGAACGCTTGTCGCGGAGCCTGTCTCGACAATCTCCCCATAACGCATGACAGCAACGCGGTCGGCGATATCAGCGACAACCCCAAAGTCGTGGGTAATAAAAAGCACGGCCATCTGCCGATCACTTTGCAGCTTTCGAATCAATGCCAGAATTTGTGCCTGGGTCGTCACGTCGAGCGCCGTTGTCGGCTCGTCCGCAATCAACAGCTCCGGTCGGAGCGCGAGTGCCATCGCGATCACAACTCTCTGGCGCTGGCCGCCGGACAGTCTGAAGGGATAGGAATCATAAATGACCGCGGGATTTGGCAGGCCAACCGCCGCGATGAGATCGACTACCTCGCTGCGGGTATTTCCGTGAGTTTGGCCGTGGTAGTAAAACACTTCGCTTATTTGTTTGCCGATTGTCATCAGCGGATTGAGCGCTGAGAGCGGCTCCTGGAAAATCATGGCGACGCGATTTCCTCGAATAGCCCGCCGCTTGACTTCTCCCAGCGTCAGCAGATTTACGCCTGCCAGATTGACGACGCCCGACTCAATAGTTGGCCCTTCAGGCAGGACACCCATTATAGTTTGCGCGAGTACGGATTTACCCGAACCGGACTCGCCAACGACACATACGATTTCGTTGCGGTTCAATGCGAGATTAACGTCGCGCACGGCGTATGCTCTGTCTGCGTTATTCGGCAGCCGAACCGACAGACCCTCGATGGAAAGCAGCATTCGCGCTACTCGCCCCGTCTCAGTCGCGCGGGAGGATCCCAAGAGCGACTGATCCCCTCACCCACCGAGTTTATTGCCAGGACGGTGAGTACGAGAGCGCACCCTGGAAAGACACTCATCCACCAAGCCAGACGAATGACCGAACGCGATGCTCCGATCATATAACCCCACGTGATGATGTTCGGGTCGCCAAGCCCCAGGAAGCTGATCGACGATTCCAGAATTATGGCGCTCGCTATCATTAGGGTCGCTATTGCAACGACTGGATTGATGGCGTTGGGCAATATTTCACGAAAGATGATCCGCGTCGGCCCGTGGCCGACGCTCACGGCGGCCTGCACGAATTCACGGGTCTTGAGCGAAAGAAACTCGCCCCGGACAAGCCGGGCTACGGGTGGCCAGCTAATGATCACGATCGCCAGAATGATCGAGCGAATGCTCGGGCGCAAAATGGAAACGAGAACGATGGCGAATACAAAGCTCGGCAGAACCTGAAAAAATTCAGTGAACCGCATCAGCAGATCATCGATCCGCCCCCCGAAATATCCTGCGACGGCTCCCAGGAGGACGCCAATCACGACCGTCGCGGCAACCGATAGAATCCCGACCAGCAGCGAGACTCGTGCGCCATAAAGTATTCCCGAAAGAATATCGCGACCCAAGAGATCGGTGCCGAGGAGATGCTGGACTTCTTGAAATGGAGGCATGAATGGCCGGCCGCCGATCTGCCAGGGATCGAAGGGCGCGATCCAGGGTGATAGGATCGCGAGTAAGACGATCAACAAGAGCCCGACCAATCCTATGACCGCGGATTTCGATTTCGAGTAACGCCGAACAAAGGTGTTCATTCACGACACCTCTATTCGGGGATCGACAACTGTATAAAGAACATCCGCAATCAAATTGAAAAGAATCGTCATGACGCTGCAAAGAAAGAAAACGCCAAGCAACGTGTTGTAATCGCGCACCAGCAACGAATCCAACGCAAGCCGGCCAATGCCAGGCCACGCGAACACTGTCTCCACCAGAATCGAACCGCCAATCAGATGGCCGGCCTGGATACCCGCAAAAGTCACGACAGGGAGTAAAGCATTCCGCAAAACATGCGCTGTGGCGATGCGAAATGGCGGTAGCCCCTTTGCTCTCGCCATTTTCACATATTCCTGGTTCTGGACATCGATCATCGAAGATCGCGTCAGTCGCGTGTAAATTGAAAAATAATATAGCGCCAACGTTGTCGCCGGCAGCACCAGATGCACCAGTCGGTCGTGGATATAGGCCCAGCCATTGAGTTCTTGAACGGAAGCGGCTCCGAAAGCGGGAAGCCAGTTCAGGAGGACCGAAAACAGCAGGACCATCAGCAGTCCGATCCAATATAGCGGCGTCGCATACAGAAACAGACAGAATGCGCCAATAAGCTTGTCAGGCCATTGACCGAGATAGCTTGCGGAAATAGCCCCCATTAAAACGCCGGACAGGATCGATAGAGCAAAAGCAATGCTTGTCAGAAGTAACGTAGCAGGCAGGCGCTGGGCTAAGAGATCGACCACCGGTATCTGATTTCGATAGCTGAAACCAAGATCAAGCCGCGCGATTCCGGAGATGTAAGTCCAAAGCTGCACCGGCAAAGGCTCGTCCAAACGAAACTGTTCTCGCAACTGCTGGACATACAGAGGATCGGCCGCACCGGATTCTCCAGCCATTACCGACGCCGGGTCGCCGGGGGCAAGACGGATCAAAAAGAAATTGAGGACCGCTATCAGAGCGATTAGCAGGACGGCCTTTAGCAGCCGCGCTCCGACGAATTTGAGTTGGGACATTCACGCTCGCAAACGAACATCAGGAAAGCCACGCGTTACCGAACGTATCGAACGTTCCAAGACCCGTCACGATGGCGTCGTGGGTTCGCTTACTGGTGAAGGTCGGGAATGATAATTCGATAAGCCACGCTACCGGCACATCCTCCATGAGGATGGTCTCGACCTCTCGATAAAGACGAGCTCTTTCACTATCCTGAACCGCCCGCCCAGCGCGGCCAAAAAGGTCGTCGACCTTGGGATTCGAGTACCCCATCGTGTTGGAATACATGACGCCTTTCATGATGCTGGGCGTAATATAGGAACGGGCTACTCCAAGCGCTGGATCGCTGTATTGCAGAAGCATGTTGAAGGTCAGTTCATAATCCCAATTTGCAACCCGCTGCACGAATGCCCCAGTGTCTGTCGATTCGATCACGATTTCTACACCTAGCGCGCCCATCGCTTGCTTGACGTATTCAGCCAACCTATTCCAGGCCCCGCCGTAGGGAGACTGAAGCAATTTCACGCTCGCGCGAATTCCATTGGGCCCACGTTTAAGACCCATCTCTTCAAGCAGCGCCTCGGCTTTTTTCGGATCGTACGGATATCCCTTGAGGCCAGGATCATAAAACTTGGTCGATGTGACGATTGGACCGGTAGCGGCCTTCCCGACGCCGAACCAGATGCGTTCCACGATGAATTTGCGATCAAGCGCATACATCAGTGCCTGACGAAATCGCTTGTCGTTAAGGGGGGCGACACGATGGTTGATTTCGATCCAACCCAAGCGGCCATAGAATTCATCGCCCTTGTCTATTCTGACCAGGTCGGGATTGGCTGTCAGGCGGGGCACGTCGAACAGCTCGACGTCATTAGCCGTCGCAACGTCAAGCTCACCCGTTTCCAATGCGAGAGAACGCGCAGCTGAATCCGGAATGATCTTGAAGATAATCTGGTCGACGCGCGGAAGATTGGGCCGCCAGTAAGCCTGGTTCTTAACCAGCCTGATAAAGCTTCCCCGATTCCATTCCGCAAATTTGAACGGCCCTGTCCCGATAGGCCGGCTGTTCGCGGGGTTATTTCGAAAATCTGTTCCTTCGTAGATATGCTTGGGAACGATAGGCGCACTGGCAACCTGGAATGCACCGATAAAAGCAGGAAAAGGGTTCTTCATTTTGAAGATGATCGTATGAGGATCCGGTGAAACCCATTCGGCGACGTTCTCAAAAGTATTGCGGGCCCGAGAGTGCACTTTTGGCAGGAAATCTCGGGTACTAAAGATCACGTCCTCTGCCGTGAACGGATGTCCGTCATGCCACAGCACATTTTCCTGAAGCTTGAACTCATATTGCAAACCATCTGGCGTCACGCTCCAGCTCTTTGCCAGGGCGGGCAATGGCTTTAGGTCGAAGTCGAACGTGACAAGCCCTTCATAGATTTTCCCGCCGATTAATTGTGTTGGTCCTTGCTGGTTCAACGGCAAAACCAAAATTGCCGGCTCCGGATGGCAAAGTACGTTGAGTGTGCCACCGGATTTTTGGGCGAACGCTGACGCATTCATAGATGCTGAAATTGCGAAACCGCCCGCACTGGCGAGGAGCGCCCGACGTGTAACCGACAATTGTTTGTTTTGCACCATCAGACCTTTCAGTTCAGCCAACTCCAACTCGACGCATCGCATTTCGGCGCGGCTACTTAGGCCGATTTCGTGACCTTCAAACCTGGCATCGCCGCGTGTTCACGGAGGTTGTTTGCAAGGGTGACAAGTACGTGGTTTGCGACCGCCTTTATGTCTTCGAACTCATCGGTCTTACGAAAGGTGTTCACATCCATGAAGCGCTTTTTGTTGATCTCGATGAGGATGCTCTCAACGCCACCCGCCGGATCTCCATACCGGCGGTTCAGTTCACCCCCTCCATAGGGAAAATTGACGGAGCAGGTGAAACCCTCGCGACGTATCGTTGACGCGACATACTCAATGAATTCGCTGGAGGAGGTCGACTGCCCCAAAATGCTATTTCCCAAACAAAAATCCGCCCTTTCCTGTCCGGGGTCGACGTGAGTGGGAGCGCCAATGGCCGACATGCAATGACAGCTCAGGTGGTACACTTTTCCAAAGCTGGATTTGGCCCGGTTGATGACCGCCTCCAGCTCACGATGATAAGGCCGGTGAAAGCGATTAAGCCGGTCTTCAACCTCGGCGAAGCTGAGCTTCCTTTCCTGCACCGGCTCTCCATAACGCGACTTGGCTTTGAGCAAGCCGAGACCGCGCTTCGAGATATTCGGCTGCAGGGGTACCGGCCAGGGCATCTCGATAAGGATTCTCATCGAGATCGAGCTCGTGCCTGTTGGCATCGATGTACATATGCGGGAACAAAGCATAGAGCAGAGTAGCGCCGAATCTGGGAGCATCGCCCCAAATCTCGTCCACATACATCGACACATTGTCGTGGATAGCCGTGAAAGCCACGGGCGACCTGAAATCAGTGGGGTATTCGCGACCGCTACGAGAGACGTCGACCACGAGTGGGACCGGCGGCACCTCGGGCTCATATCGATAGAAGATTCCAGGTTCAACGAAGGTCATACTTGCGGCTCCTGATAAGACTGCGTCTCTGGGTATCAAGCTGATCCGTGCGATGGATAAGCTGCCCATGAATGCTCGGCCTCTTCCGTCCCTACAGATTTTGAATACAATCGAATGTATGCAGACGCAATGGAATGAGGACTGTTAGGCACTGTTAAATGACTGATCTGAAATCGGCTGTATCTCCCGTAACTTAGCAACCAGGAAGTCGGCGGTCCGCTGAACGTGAAGGCGGCTCAATCGAGCGACTTCGTCGGCTTCTCCCCGTCGAAATGCTCTAACGATATCCCAGTGCTCCTCGCTGACACGGGACATGTTAGGCGCAATTTGACCGCCGATCCGAACGTAAAGAGAGACCAGGTTTCGTTGCGTGCTCATAGCCCGAAGCAAATGATTTCGGTTGCAGCAAGCGAATAGTCGATCATGAAATCGCCGGTTCATCTCTCCCCAAACGTAGTGGTCCGCGGCGCCGCAGATTTGATATTCGTCCATTTGTCTGAGAAGCGTTTCAACGGCGACAACGTCTGATTCCTTCCGGCGCTGCGTAGCGAGAAATCCCGCGCGCTCTTCCAAGACCATTCGCACATCAAAAACGTCTTCAACAGCATCCGCATCAAGCAGAGCAACGACATAGCCACGTCTGGGCCGCTGGATGACTACCCCTTCTCCCTCCATTTGCTTGAGGGCCTCGCGTATTGGAACGCGGCTGGCACCAAGGCTCTTCGCGATCTCCTCCTGGTTTAGTGTTTCGCCCGGCTTAATCCGACCGGTGAGGATCGCATTCATCAATTCCGAATAAGCAAAATCCGTGACACTTCTTGCCTGATTTCTATCGTGCCCTAGAAAATTATTTGGCTCGAACATCATCCCTCGCCTTTTTGGCATATCATAACGAAGTCATCTCCGGCTCGGGCGATGTACTCGACATTCGAAGCAAATTGCTGTTCTAACAAAGCTTCGTGCAATCAACCGAGAGCCAACATGAAATTCGGCGTATTCAGCAATGGGAACAAGCGCGCTGTCGGCCTGGTCGATTTGCAAGCGAACACCATAACACCAATCGACCTTTCGCTTGAAGATGCGCAACGAGGCATTTTAAGCATAATCGCCCGCACGCAGCTTCCTCCAATGCTGACTCCGATACCACTATCATCGGTGAAGCTGGAAGCGCCAATTCCAAGACCGATCAGGAACATATTCTGCATTGGGAAAAACTATCGCGAGCACGCCGAGGAATTCTCAAAAAGCGGCTTCGACTCCAGTGCAGCGGCAGGCGTCGTCCCTGCAGCTCCCATCGTCTTCTCGAAAGTTCCTGAGTGCGTCATTGGTCCAAATGCTGCGATCAGGATCGACCCGAGCGTTTCCTCGGCGATTGATTATGAGGCAGAGCTCGCCGTGATCATTGGAAAGGGTGGCCGAAAGATTTCGAAGGAGCGCGCCGCGGAGCATGTATGGGGATATACGATTGTCAACGACGTCACAGCCCGGGATTTGCAGGGGCTTCACAGCCAGTGGCTGATTGGAAAGTCCCAGGATACGTTCTGTCCCATGGGACCTTTTGCTGTCACGCGCGATGAATTCAACCTTCAAAATGCAGGCATCCGTTGCTTTGTAAATGGCGAGCGCCGTCAATCGTCGAACACCTCCCTGTTAATTTTTGATGTGCCGACAATTATTGAAACCATCTCAGCCGGCATAACGCTTGTCCCCGGAGACGTCATAGCCACCGGGACGCCGGCCGGGGTCGGGATCGGGTTTTCGCCTCCGCGCTACCTCAAGTCCGGCGACAAGATACGGATCGAAGTTGACGGTATCGGCGCGCTAGAAAATCCGGTTCATTGAGCCTTTTCGCTAACACTAGTCGGCGATGGTCGTCCCGTTCTTTGACGTGCCCTGCATGAATTCAGTTACGCGCATGCGATATTGATCGTCCAACAATTCCGCGATTGGAAGTTATGGAATACCCGTTGGTTTTTTCGTTGGTTGCAGTCCCCCGCTCATAACGGTCAGGCCTAAAAATATTGCCGCGATTCCGGCGAGATGGAACCATGCCAGTTCCTCACCCAACCACGCGATCGACAATCCCGCTGAGAATAACGGACTGAGATAGAGGAACGCCGCCGCGCGGGCCGGTCCCAGCAAAGCGACACCATAAAGATAGAAAAGGTTGCCGAGCATGGTCGGACCAAGACCGATATAAGCTATCGTCGCGAGCGCGAACCCCGTATCGCCGGAATTCCAGACTAACCAAGGTTCACCGAACACCAGTGAGATTATGTAGACGGGCAGCATGACCACGATTATCCCTGACCAAGCCGTCACCACCGTCAGCGCAAGAGGCGCAATCGTGCGCGTCCAGTCACGGACACGGATTGAAAACCAGGCAAACGCAATCGCTGCCAGTAACGACCACAAATTGCCCAGGCTGAACTGAAGCGTGGTCAAGACCTGCAGTTTGCCTTTGGTGATGATAAGGAGTGTGCCGGCGAAGGCCAGCACAAGCCCCCCTTTCGTCCCAGCCGTGAGCTGGCCGCCAGACATTCGCAGCCCAAACAGCAGGACCCACACCGGCGTCGTGGCATTGATGAATCCGACTTCGATCGCGAGGCTCTGATAGGCGCCCCCGAGCAGCAGATACGAAAACAAGCCGACGCCAATGGCGCCGCCGATAATCAATCCGCCCAACCGCGGGCGGATCGCCGGCCACGCCTGCCGCATGGCTGGCAACGCGACGAAGGTCAAGACGACCGCCGCAAGGAACCAGCGCCAGAAAACAAGCGCTGGAAGCGGTATGGCGTCGCGTGCTGCACGCGCCACTACGTGATTGCTACCCCACAGCGCTGCCGTGGCGATGAGAGCCATGGTCCCAAGCGAGGTCGGCGTGCCTTTCATCCCCGCTCGGCAGATCGCTCGTGGCGAGCACGTTGCGAGACATGCCATGGCAGCAACAGGCGCTCGGCATAGTCGACCAGAAAAAACAACAAGGTTCCGACGAGACCGAGCAGCAGTAGGGAAACGAACACTCTGATCGTATCGAACTGCCCCTGAGCGACCAATATCTGAAAGCCGATACCTTGGCTGCCGGCAACAAACTCGCCGACGATGGCACCGACCAGTGCGAACGAAATCGCAACTTTCATACCGGCGAACAGACTCGGTAAGGCGCAGGGAAAACGGATCTTGGTCAGTACGGCCCAAGGCGAGGCTTTGGAAACCCGGGCCAGATGCAACATATCGGGGTCGACCGACCGCAGCCCAAGCACGGTATCGATTACGATGGGAAAGATCGCGAGCATGAGGGCAATTGCGATCTTAGGCTCCGGTCCGGTGCCCATCCAGATCACGAACAGCGGCGCTAGCGCCACTTTCGGAATCGAATTAAGCGCAACTAACAGCGTGTAGATAGTGCGTTCCAGAAATCTTGAATAGACGATGCCAACGGCCAGCGCGACCCCGAGCACGACTGACAGCGCGAAGCCGATACAGGTCATGCCGAGGGTGAAACCGAGGTGTCGCATGAAGAGGCCCGGGGTTTCCAGGAAGGCTAGAAAAATTACCGAGGGCGCCGGCAGGATCAGTGGCGATGGCTTCAGCCACCGAACGCCGACTTCCCACAACAGCAGCGCAGCCGACAATACCACAACGACGTCACGCGTTTCGTTGTCGCGCGCCGAGCCACTTTCTGGCGAAGCGCATCATTCCTTGACGATCCCGAGTTCGGCGAAGTGGTGACGAATGCGGTGCACGCAGGCGGCGAACTCAGCGCTGTCGCGCACCGCGAGCCGGCGCGGACGCGGCAGATCGATCACGATGGTATCGACGATGATGCCAGGCGCCTTGCTCATCATCACCACACGATCGGAAAGAAAAACGGCTTCGACGATGGAATGGGTGATGAACAGCAGAGTCTTGCGAGTATCCTGCCAGATCTGGGCGAGTTCGACATTGAGATCGTCGCGCGTCATGGCATCCAGCGCGCCAAACGGCTCATCCATCAACAGCAGTTCAGGATCGGCCAACAGCGCGCGGCAGATCGAAGCGCGCTGGCGCATTCCGCCCGAGAGTTCCCAAGGGAAACGATGCTCAAAACCTCCGAGTCCAAAGCGATTGAGCAGCGCCATGGCGCGTTCTCGCTCGTCGATGCGCGGCTTGCGGGTGAATTCTATCGATAGCAACACGTTGTCGAGGACAGTACGCCAGTCCAGCAGTACATCGCGTTGAAAGACCATACCCAGCCGGTCCGGCGGACCGTCTAGTATCTTGCCGTCCACCACGACCTTGCCCGATGAAACAGGCTCCAACCCGCCGACCAGCTTCAATAACGTGCTTTTGCCGCAGCCGGACGGGCCGACCACGCTGACGAATTCGCGCGGACGGATCTCGAGGCTTACATTCTCCAGTGCCGTGACTGGACCGCGCGGAGAAGAGTAGGTCTTCCCTACCCGGTCCAGAGAAACGTAGGATTCGACGGCTGTTGCTGGCGCCGTCCTGCTCATATTACTCAACAAGCGCGTTGGTATAATAGTCGGCCACGTTCCAGCCGGCATTGACAACGCCGGCGGCTTCCATCGACTTAAGCGCGGCTTCCCAATCTTCCTTCGCCTGCCAGCCGATCGGCTTACCCTTCGTGGCGGGCGTATCGAAGTAATCGAGCGTCAGCTTGATTTGGCTGAGCAATATCGAGGGATCAAGCCGCGCATCCGGACGCTCGGCGATCATCGCCTTGACGCCATCTTCCGGGTTGGCTCGCAAATGCTCCCAGGCCCGCTGCTCTACCTGAATTAGCCGCTTCAGTGCCGCGCCCTTGCTCGCGATGATGTCCTCACGAGCAACGAGGCCGTAACTCGGAAAGGTGATATTTGCATCAGACGCCAGCAGGCATTTCGACGGCCGTGGCTGCTCCGCGATCGGCAGCGCCGAGCCAACGGTGGACATCAATCCATCGGCACGCTTGGCTATATAGGTGCCCCACAGGGCTGCCGGATCGACGACATCGACCTTGAGATCATCGCGGGTCAATCCCCCGGATTTGAGATAGGTGTCGATAAAGGGTGCCCAGGGACTTGCCGCGAATACCACCACGGTCTTGCCGCGCAGATCGGCAGCGCGCGCCATCGGCGAGTCCTTGTCGATGAGGATGCAGAGGTCGGTGCGGCGCTGGAAGGTGGCGATCGAACGAATGGTTGCACCCTTGGCCCGGGCCGAACCCACCAGGCCCACTTGCACCTGGCCTACATCGGCCTGCCCGGCGTTGACGAGTTGGATCGTGTTGCCGGATCCGCGGCCGTCCTGAATATCGACGTCGAGCTTGGCCTCTTTGAACCAGCCTTTGTTCTGCGCCAAGTGCATGGCGGCCTGCACTCCCCACGGCGAGAAATCGAGCCGGACGGATAGCTTATCCTGGGCGAATACCGGCGAAATTCCGACAGCAACAGCGCTTAGAAGCATCAGGGTCGACAGAAAAAACTTTCTCATGTCCCAATCTCCGGTTTTGGTCATCGTGAATCGGCGCCGACAACTTCAGTCGGCGAAGTTTGAGTGAGATAGCTCAGCACCATTTCAACGACGTGCTGACGGCGCTTCTGCACGCGCCGGCGTGTCGCGAGGTCGCGATCGAGCAACCAGGACAGCGTGTGCTGATTAGACAAAAAGAAATAGGCGAGTCCTGAGATCGATAAATAAAGGTCGACGGCATCGACGTTCGCGCGAAACACCCCCTGCTCTTGACCCCGTTTCAAAAGTACGCGGATGGTATCAAGCAAGCCGCTGTAAAGTGCTTTCGTCGAGCCCGAGCTCTTGAGATGTTCGGCGTAATGGATGTTCTCGATGCTCATCAACCGGATCAGGTCCGGGGTGGCGACGAAATGGTCGAAAGTACTGCTGACGAGCCTCTTCATTCCCTCAACTGGTTCCAGACCTCTCAAATCCTGGTCATGCTGATGGGCGCGTAAATCGGCGTAGATCCCCTCCAGTACCGACAGGTAGAGCGCATCCTTGGACCCGAAATAATGATAGATCAGGTTCTTGTTGACGCCGCTCTGCTCGGCGATGCGATCGACCCGGCCGCCGCTCAGGCCATGCGTCACGAATTCCATCCGCGCCGCATCCAATATCCTGGCACGGCTCGCTTCCGGGTTTCGGACGACCTTTAGGGCTCGAGACGCCACGCTAAGCTCCATGACGTCCACTCGATGGCGCTGGTGTCGTGCTACGCTCGGATCGCAGCCGCGCGGTCGCCTCAACGTCCAGTGCGCCACGAGGAGCAAACCGTACCGCGTAATGCCGATCGGCAAAAGCCGCGGTGATCTTACCGTCGAGGAAATCTTCCCACACCTGCTCGGGCTCTCGCAACAGCGGATTGCCGAAACCACCTGCACCGGCCTGCTCATGAATGATCAGGGTATCGCGGGCAACCGTCGTAGTGATTTTCCCCGGTAGCGCGTTGCGTTCGTTGCCGATCTCGATGAAATTCCGTGACGACCCGCCGGGCTCACCGCCGTTCAATCCGTAAGGTTGGAATGTAACACGGTCGGTACGCAGCTGCAGCAGCGCCTCAGGAGCGAGAATGCGGTAGCTGCGCCTGACACCGACACCGCCGCGATACTGGCCGGCGCCGCAACTGTCGGGAACGAAGGAATAATCCTCAATGCGGACCGGATGCTCTGCTTCCATAACTTCAACAGGCATGTTGGACAAATTCTGCGAAGCGTTGGTGACGGCCTCAAGCCCATCCTTGTCAGGTCTTCCACCCCACGCGCCGCAGATCATATCGACGATGATGAAGGGCTGCCGATTGGGCCGCAGGCCGCTAATGCAAATGACGCTATTGCCGCCCTCCCCTGCAGCAGGCACCTTGTCGGGGACGATCTGCGCGAGCGCGCCGAGCATCGTATCGAACACACGATAGCCTGTGAGCGCGCGCGCGGCGCAGGGAGCCGGCATGACCGGATTGAGCACCGATGCCTCTGGCGCCTTCACGGTGATGCAGCGAAACAAGCCGACATTGTTCGGAACGTCCTTTGCCAGCACACACCTGACGCTGAGGTAAGTCAGCGAGTGCGTAAAACTGAGCGTCGAATTCAACGCCCCCTTCACCTGCGGCGAGGAACCGGTGTAATCGACCAGCAGCGTACCGTCGTCGTTGACCGTGATCGCGACCTTGATCGGGATCGGTACATCTGAAAACCCGTCATTATCGATGTAGTCGACGAAGCGATAGGTGCCCTTCGGCCATGTCATGATTTCCCGGCGCGTCAACCGCTCGGCATAGTCGAGCAACTCCTGCATATAGGCATCGACCTCGGTCGGCGCCGTAGCGCTGCAGCAGCTTTTCCAGTCCGCGCTTGCCGACCTGGGCGGCGGCAAATTGCGCCGACAGATCACCCCACACACGGTCCGGCACCCGGACGTTGATCTTGATCAGTGCCTCGAGTGTCGTGTTGAGCACACCGCGATCGTAGAGCTTGAGCGGCGGAATGCGCAGCCCTTCCTGATAGATCTCGGTCGAAGTCAGACGCATTCGATCCCGGCACCCGGCCGCCGACATCCGTGTGATGGCAGATCACCACCGCAAAGGCATGCCGTTCGCCGCCGAAGAAGATCGGCACGAACATGAAGATATCCGGCAGGTGCATGCCGCCGTGGTAGGGATCGTTCATGATGACGACGTCGCCGTCATGCAGGTCGCCTTCGAATTTCGCCAGCACCGACGCCATGGCTTCCGGGATCGCACCGAGATGCTGGGCGATGGTTTTGGCTTGCGCCACCATCTGGCCATCGCCGGCGCAAAGGGCGGCGGAGAAGTCCATGACGTCCTTGACGATCTCGGAGCGGGCGATCCGGACGACGGTGTAGGCCATGTCGTCGGCGATCGAATCCAGTCCGCTCTTGATGACCGCAAAGGTGATCGGATCTACCTTCATCGCTTCGAACTCCAGGACGATGCACCCGATAGCGTCCTTGTGCGCTTTCGCGTCCGGCGGCACGACGATGGTGGCGTCAAATTCCTCGATGATCAGCGGCCCCTGGCGAGGGTCAGGGCCGAGCGCGCTACGATCGACGATCTCTACGGCGAGAGCATCTTCGCCCCTGGCAAAGGATACCTGCCGCGTGCCGCGATCGGGAGGATCCCGCCCGCGCGGCGATCTTCATGTTGCCAAAGTCCAGGCGGTTGTCGCGCAGGCCACGTCCTGCGACCCGCACCTTCATCAATTCAATCGGCGTGGAGTCGCGGTAGCCGTAGGTCTTGAAATATTCGGCGATGAACCGCTCGCGTATCTGCGCGAAATCTTCGCCATCAAACGGCACCGTGAGCTCGGTCGCCTGTCCCTCGTGCCGCAGATCGGCCTCCCACAAAAACTCGGTGCGATCGGACTGGTAACCGTCCGCTGCGAGTTGTGCCGCAACCTGCTCACGCAACTTCGCCTTGATCGCGGCGAGATCAGCAACGCTCATGAGGTCGAGCCGCTGGCTCACGGTCTTCAGCGCCGTATGTTCGATGTCGGAGGCAAGCATGCCGAGCGCGCTGAAGATGCCCGACATCGGCGGGATGACCACGCGGGGAATTCCGAGCTGCCGGGCCAGATCCGGCGCGTGCACGCCGCCATTGCCGCCGAATGCCATCAGCGTCAGGTCGCGCGGATCGAGACCGCGTTCGACAGTCACTGCGCGGATAGCCCGCGCCATCGCCGCATTGGCAACGGCCCGGATGCCATGTGCGGCGTCCTGCGTCGGTAACCCCAGAGGATCTCCAACACTGACGCGGATCGCGTTTTCGCTCAGCGTACGATCGATATGGAGATTGCCACCCGCCAACGAAGTTGCGTTGATGAAGCCCAGCACGACATTTGCATCCGTGACGGTCGGACGGTCATTGCCCAGGCCATAGCATGCCGGGACCCGGTACGGCGCCGGCCGACTGCGGCCCCACGACCAGAAGGCCACCCTTGTCGATGCCGGCGATCGAACCGCCGCCGGCCCCGACTTCGGCGATGTCGATCGCCGGCACCTTGAGCATGTAGCCGCCGGCCTTGATGAAACGGCTCGATGTCGAGATGCCGTCGCGAAACTCGTATTCGGAAGTCATGCTTGGGCGGCCATCCTCGATGATGACGGCCTTGGCGGTAGTGCCGCCCATATCGAACACGATGACATCCCGATCATTGCGCGCAATCGCCAAGCCGGGCCGCACCGATGACGCCGCCCGCGGGCCCGGAGGCCACCACCAGCACCGGCTTTTCGCAGGTGACATTCGCAGCCAGCATGCCGCCATTCGATGTCATGACCAGGATCGGCGCCGCAATCCCGATGGAGCGAAGGCCCGATTCGAGCCGCTGCAAATAGGTTCGCATTGCCGCAAGAAGATAGGCATTCACCACCGTGGTGCTGGTGCGCTCATACTCCTTCATTTCCGGCAATACCGCGCAGGAGGTGGTGACCAACAGATGCGGGAAATTGTGACGAAGAATAGCTTCAGCCTGAAGTTCGTGGGCCGGATTGCGGTAGCTGTTGATGAAGGCGATCGCGACTGCCTCGATATTCTCATCGACCAAGGCCTTGCCGGCATTGATTACGCTCGCTTCCGACAGCGGCTCGATCGTCGAGCCATCGGCCGCCATTCGTTCGACAACTTCCATGCGATGACGTCGCGGCACAAGCGGCTTCGGCTTTTCCCAGGTCAGGTCGAACATATCGGGCATACGAATGCGACCGATCTCAAGAACGTCGCGGAAGCCGCGTGTCGTGATCAGTCCGGTCTTCGCGCCCTTGCGCTGCAGGATGGTGTTTGAACCGACCGTGGTGCCATGCAGCACTTCAGCAATGGCGCTGGGGGCAATCGACAGCTCAGCCAACAGCTGAGCGAGGCCTTCGATAACGGCAATGCTAGGATCGTCCGGGGTCGAAGAAATCTTGCTTTGGTGGATCAAAGCCCCGTCGGTCAGCAGCGCGATGTCGGTGAAGGTGCCGCCAATGTCGACGGCAACTCTGAATTTGTTGTCCAAAACCATCGATCGGCCAAGTTACTAACTGGTTAGTCAACAACACAGCAGCAGCTCTCCAGCCTGTCAAGCCGCTTTCTCACTGACAGGCTATCGGAAGCGAGGCCAGGGCGATGGAGGACTTAATCGCCGCATCGTCGAACTCAGGGATTCCTGGGGTTCAGCCAAACGTCTCCTGTTTTAAACTAGAGCACGATCATTGACCGCCCGGGTCATCAACTCCTGTGTTATGGACGAATTTTCCACCAACAGCGGTCGCTAAAACACGCGTCGCAGGAAGATCAGCAAGCGGGCACAACATAGGGTCGCGATCGACAATGATAAAATCCGCTTTCTGTCCGTCGGCGAGACAGCCGGTATCGCCTCTTCCTATCACGCGGCCTGCATCACGGGTCCACGTGATGAGCAACTCTTCGCGCGTCAGCACGTGATCGGGCGTGTCGTTCCGGTGGCCGCTCCCGCAGAATTCGTGCGTTTCCGCGAGCTGGATTTGCTCCCACGGGTTTTTCGGACCCCAGTCAGAACCGCAGCCAACGGTAAGGCCCGCCTTCAGCAGCCGCTTGAGCGGGACCTGATCCTTCCAGACATACTCGCCTGCCCGCTCGCCATAGAGATCGCCTTTCCCCCACGAGAACGACATCGACGTGGTCATTTCAAAACCGAAATCCGCCAGCGTGAGCGCCTGTTTCTCGGTAATGACGAGGGCGTGCTGAATAAGCCATTTGCGATCTCGCAAACCGATTTCGTCGGCGATCGCGGCCAAACCATCGATCACATCATCGGTATCGCGATATCCGGCTACGATGAAGTTTCCTCGCAGATTGTTTTTGACGCAAAAATCGACGAACGCATCCTGCTTCTCGCGCGAAAGGAATGTGATTCCGCGCGTCATTTCTCCAAACGGACCCTTGTAGGGTTCGTGCATCCTGATGGCGCCCGGACCCAACGGGCCTCCTGGCGAGAAGCTCGCGCCGGTGACGCGCAACATCTCGTCTTCAAACTCCATCAAAGGAAGACCAGCTTGCAGGTCGGAAAGAAACACCTCAAGCGGAAGCGCCTCGAACGGCGGGTACGCATAGCTTTCGGACTCGAGTGCCGCGCTCACCCGCAGCGTAAGTTTGCCGGCGGCATGCAGGTCCTTGTAGGCTCGGATGTGATTGGCGCGCATGTTGTGCGCCTCATAGATTCCCGTCACGCCCTGCGCGTTGTATTCGGCCATCGCCGCCACCGTGCTGTCATGCAGGTTCCAGCTTGCGGGCGTGGGAAGCTTCGATTGAATCTGCGACCAGAAGGGATCGAAGCTGTAGTAGTTGTTGACCGACCCTCGTAGCAGGCCGGTCGGACGGTTCTTGTCATCCTTGTCGATCCAGACCTGGCAAACCTGGTCTGGAATGAAGCTTGTGATGCCGACGCGCTTGAGGCCTGCGGAGTTGAAAGCGCAAACGTTGGGTGTCGTCGGTCCCCACGCTTCGATAAAGATCGGATGATCCGTACTCGCCCGATCGAGCGTCCAGCGGTCGGGAAGCCGCCGTTCCGCGAGATCGCGCCAACTGCGCCTGATGAAGTAGTGAGGTTCTCCGATCGGGGTGGCAACAATCCACTCACCAGGCTTGTGTGACCGCGGCCCGCTCACGCAAACGTCGAACGATATCGTCATGATCTACTGCGTCGGTCAGGTCGACCAGGTGATGCGCTCTGGCGGCGAAATGCAGCAGATGCGGATGGGTATCGATGAGACCCGGCATAAGAGTTTGGCCGTCTACATCGATGACTTGCGCATCTTTGCCCGCAAGACGGATCATGTCATCCCGGCCTCCCGAGCCAATGACAACACCGCTCCTGATAACGAGCGCGTCCTGCGGCGGCCTAGCACCGTCGAGAATCAAGATGCGCCCGTTGACGTAGACCTGTGCTCGACCACCTGACATTGTTTCCCCCGTCTTCGAATTCGAATGCTTTAATCCACCGTAAGCGCGTGCTGCCCGAAATAGGCCTCGCGGAGCCGCCGGTCGTTCCTGATGACGTCCGGTTTCCCGGCCAGCACGACGCGTCCTTCGCTCAAAACGTAACCGCGTTGCGCAAAATCCAGCGACTCGTCGACCGCCTGTTCAACCAGGATGATAGTCAATCCCTCTTTGTTCAGCGATTGAATAGCGTCCAGGATTTTGTCAAATATCATTGGGGCCAATCCGAATGAGGGCTCATCGAGCAAAAGCAGCCGAGGACGAGACATCAAGCCTCGCCCGATCGCGACCATCTGCTGCTCGCCGCCACTGAGAGAGCCCGCGCGTCTTCGCAACATCGCTTTCAGCGCGGGGAACAGTTCGAGTACGCGTTCCTGTGCAGCGCGGCGCCCGGCGCGAGCACGCGCCGGAAATGCTCCAAGTTCAAGATTTTCTTCGACCGAAAGAAAAGGAAAGATACCTCTTCCCTCAGGAACGTGCACGATCCCGCGATCCACGCGAACATGCGGAGGCAGGTTTCGATGGCTACGTCTTCGAACAGGATCGATCCTGAAGTTGCGACAACGCCGGAAATGGCGCGAAGCAGAGTTGTCTTGCCTGCGCCGTTTGAACCAAGGATCGCGACGACCTCTCCTTCGGATATCGCGATATCGACGCCGCGCAGGACCTGCAGGTCATCGTAGCGAGCGTGCAATCCCTTGATCTCAATCAACGTCGTCATTGCGAGGATAACCCCGCTCGCCGCCGGCCCAGATACACCTCAACCACCTTGGCGTGCTCAACTACCTCCGCGGGCGTACCGGTCGCGATGACTTCACCGTGGTGCATTACAATCAGCCGATCGCAGACGGTCAGCACCGCGTGTAAAAGATGCTCCGTCATTAGCACTCCGACACCGGCTTTCCGAACTTCTTCCACAATTTGCAGCATCGCGGTGATCTCGGCGGGATTCAGGCCTGCCATCACTTCATCGAGCATAAGTAGGCGCGGTTGCGTTGCCAAGGCACGTGCTATTTCAAGTCTTTTCCGGCTTCCCAGCGCGAGCTCGCTCGCTTTTCGGTCTCGATCAGCGGAAAGCCCTGTCACCTCGATTGCCCAACTCGCAAGCCCACGTGCATGCGCGGCATCTTCGCTTCGGATTAAGGCTGCGACCTCAACATTTTCCTGGACCGTCAGATCCGAAAAAGGACGGACGAGCTGAAACGTCCTTGCGATGCCAAGCTTCGCGAAGCTGTGTGGTGCACGGCGAGCCGACAATCGCTGATCGAGAAACGCGATGCTGCCGTGGCTTGGAGCCACCGCACCCGCTAGCATGTTGAAAAGCGTACTCTTGCCAGCGCCATTGGGGCCGATGACGCCGAGGATCTCGCCTTGCTTCATCGAAAACGAGACATCCTTGACGGCAGTCACACCGCCAAAGCGCTTCGAAAGCCCATTTACAGTGATGAGCGAACTGGCCGTGACCGAACTGGATGGACTGCGTATAGCTCTCGGAGCTGCGTGCTTCCCCGAGCTGATGCCGGATTTGTCACGCTTGAATAGGCGGATCAAACCTCGTGGCGCGAGAATGACGATCGACATCAGGCCCGCGCCGTACACCACGCCGTATATTCCCTGATAGGCGCCGCCGAGATAGCTTCGTACAAACTCTTGAAAGGGAACGAGGACTATCGAACCCAGCAACGGACCCAGAGGATGTCCTACACCGCCGACGATAGCGACCATCGCGGCCTGAATGGACAGATTGATCGAGAACACGAAGTCAGGGTCGATAAAAAACAAATACTGCGCATAGAAGCTGCCGCAGATCGCGGTCATAGCGGCACTGATCATGAGCGCTGTAACTTTGACTTTCGCTGCGTCGATACCGATGGCCTCCGCCGCATCTTCATCCTCGCGCACGGCTTTCAGCCTTAGCCCCAATTGTGAGCGGGAGAGCAAAACCATTCCGCCAAAGGTCACGATGGCGCCCAGGAGTGCGATCCACACGTACGACGACCGATCCTTGAAGACGAGATTCAGCCAGGAAGGTTCGGTCGGCACGAAAAGCCCGTGGGATCCATTCGTGAGTTCACTCCAGGCCGTCGCCGAGAGCCGAAGGACTTCGGATACCGCAAGGGTGGCTAACGCAAAGAAGGGACCGCGCAAACGCAACCCCGGCCATCCGATAAGGCAAGCGAATGCTGCGGCGAGAACAACGCCCGCCCCCATACCCAGTATGGCCGGCACGTGAAACTGCAGAAGCAGTAGCGTGGAGGTATAGGCCCCTATGCCGAAAAACGCGGCCTGGCCCAGCGAGAGCTGTCCCGTAAAGCCGCCCAGCAAGTTCCAGGCAGCTCCCATCACGCCGTAAATGCATACCCATATCAATACGTTTTGATAAACGGGGTGCACAATCCAAATGGGCAATGCCAAAGCGATCGCAAGAATGGCTACGTAGCCAATGGCGCTCAACTTCATCGCAGGCCGACTTCCTCGGAGCCCAAAATACCGAACAGACCCGATGGCCGCACAAGCAGGATGCCGAGAAATATAACGTAGTAGACGACCTCCTTGACGGTGGGTGCAATGAAATAGCCGCTCAAGGCTTCCACCAGCCCGACGATCAACCCACCCACGATGGCGCCGGAGACACTCCCCATGCCGCCAAGGACGACAACTACAAACGCCGTCAAAACAAAATTCAGTCCGATACTCGGATATATCTGAAAGATCGGAACCAGAATCGCGCCCGCAGCGCCTACGCAGGCCACGCCCATGGCAAAGGCAATCGCGTAAATACGTCCGACCGGAATGCCTATGAGGATGGCGGCCTGCTTGTTCTGCACCATCGCCCGCATGGCCTTGCCCATGAACGTATAGCGCAGGAACGCCAGCAGCGCCGCACTCAGCAGGATCGAAGCCCCGAATGCCGTAAGCCTCGCAATACTTATGGTGACTTCACCAATTTCAAAATAGCTTTGGCTGTAAGCGGTGCGTACCGAGCGCAGATCAGCGCCCCATGCGAGCAAAGCGAAATTTTGCAAGAAGACCGAGAGGCCGATGGTGCAAAAGAACTGAGCCAGCGCGGTCGTGGACAGGACGGGCCGGATGACGACATAGTAGATCGCCAGGCCGAAAGCGAAAAACAAAGGCAGGATCAGAAATGCCGCGGCGTTTGGATCCAGCCCTAGCAGCTTGTAGGCCCAAAAGCCGGCGAACATGCCGAGCATCAGCAACTCGCCATGAGCGAAGTTTACGATCTTCAGAACACCGAAGACCAGCGTTAGGCCAACGCTGACCAGACCGTAAACTCCGCCGATCAACAGGCCGTTGACCACGAGTTGCAGGAAGATATCCATTCGAGCTTACTTCTCCGGCGCAGGAAATCTCGGCGGGCGGGTGGCCAAGAGCGCGGGCCAGACGATGCCGGGCTGTCCGTCTTGCCATTGCCACGCGACATTGTGACTGCGTTGGTTCTGCCCATCGGGCCCGAACTTAATGCCGAAGCCATAAGCGCTCGCGCCATCCGGTATGTCGACGGCTAGCGCTGCTTCGCGCAATGCATCGGCATCCAGAGATTTGGCCTTCGCGATCACATCATTGTAAAGCGCCGTCGCCCCCGCGAAGGCCGCTGCGGAAAATTGTGGAACGCGTTCGACTTTGAAACGCTGCTTAAAGCGCTCCGTGAACGTTTTGTATTCATCCCGGGGACCTGCGGCGAGCTTGTCCAGATCGACGCCGCCGGCGGGCCAGGAAATGCAGTACAAATTATTTACGTCGTCGCCGAGCGCATCCTTGATTGCCGGGTCGTTGAACACGCCATAGGTGAAGATGGCTTTCGGCCGCAGACCCATCTGCCTCGACTGTTGCAGCAACAATGTTCCGTCGGGAATGTACGACGCCAGAAACAGCACGTCCGGGTGTGCCGCCTTCGCCCGAAGGACCACCGACGAAAGATCGTTTGAAGCCCGGTTGTAGCTGACCGACTCGACGACCGGGATACCCGCCGCTTTTGCGTATTGATCGATGGCCTTGGCTGCGGTCGAACCGAAGATCGAAATCCTCGTAGACGACCGCCAATCGAAGCTTGCTCGGCTCGACGTTCAAGTTGCGGGCAAGATCGCCTTTGATGAAGTCGATACCCACCTCACCGACGTTCGAGCCCTTGATGCTGGGCCGGAAAGTGTATTTAAAACCGCGTTGCGTGATGGCGTCGGCCACCGAGTTGACCTCCCAGTAAAACGTTTTGGCTCGCTCTGCCACCTCGGTGGCTGCAAAGGCGATAGCGCTGACATAGGTGCCCATGATGATTTTGGCCCCCTCACTTTGA
This sequence comes from uncultured Alphaproteobacteria bacterium, assembly GCA_963723625.1. Classification (GTDB taxonomy): domain Bacteria; phylum Pseudomonadota; class Alphaproteobacteria; order Rhizobiales; family Xanthobacteraceae; genus Bradyrhizobium. The sequence goes on along the minus strand of CAVRRK010000005.1, from coordinate 882,497 downwards.
ATGAGCCGTTCCGCTTCGCTGCGCCCCGTTTTTACATCCATGGCATCGGCCATGATCAGTTTGATTTTATCGCCGTTAACGCCGCCCTTTTCGTTCTGCATTTCCGTGGCGATTTCAAAGCCTCGCTGCATATCGCGGCCACCGTCGGAAGACGGACCCGTGAGAGGCAAGAGCACACCGATCTTTATATCCTCGGCGGCCCCGCTCTGGACCAGCGCCATAACCATGCCAAATGCTACAAAAAGCGTTTTAATCATCACAGCTTCCTTTCTTCTAAGGTGCAAACGGTGCTCAGCCGCGACATCGCGGCATTCAGTTGGTTGATCCCATCAACCTCAGATTCTCACAACGCGTCTCGATGTAACGACTAACAAACCGGCTGAACGGCGTAGAACTCACGATTAAAATGAACGAGCGGTCTCCTGTTCGGCTGAAGCCGCACGCTCTTAACTTCGAAGAAGAACACGGAATGCTGTCCGACCGTCATCTGTCGCATGACCTCGCAATCGAGAACGGCGAGCGCATCGATCAGAGCGGGGACGCCGCTTGCCATTCCGGTCCACCTTTTTTCGTCAAACCTCTTTGGGCCCTTTACCTTGGAAGACGAAAACAGCTCGGCGAGACCCGTATGATCGGGCGATAAGACATTGACGCTGACACGTTTGGTTGTGCTCATTATGCCATGAGCGCCAGCGTTGCGGTTCACACATGCGATGAGCGAAGGTGGATCAATGGTCAACGAACAAACGGCGGTCATCGTCAGACCGTGCCACTCGCCGTCACGGTTGGTCGCCACAATGCATACACCCCCGGCGAAAAGCCGCATGCTTTGCTTGAACACGCCCGACGAAATTGGTGTCTCGGTGATCACGCCGCTCTCTTACGAAATTGTCCGATACGTCGTTGACTGCAACAGAATGTCAGGCGAAGGGCGCCGCTCGAAGATTTTCACCGAGGTCACCCGTCAATCTGAATTGGCCCATCATGTTGGAAACCGTGTCGAAATCCACGACTGCATGGTGACACGCAGTGTTGATGTCACGGAAAGCGCGATAGACCGCGTTGCCTTCGTAGAGGCCGTGTGCGCCCGACGCAGCGAACAGACGCTCGATCGCCCGGCGGCTTAGCTCGACAACATATGTGGCGTCCCAGCGCATCTGGATGCGGTCCTGCGCCGACATCGGCGGCCTGTCGATCGCCATCAAGTTATCGAAGCGATCGCACATATCCTCGAGAAGCCGCCGTGCCGCGGTGATTTCCGCGGTGGATTCCGCCACACGCTTTTGCATGATGGGGTTCATGGCCTTGACTACGCCATACGGCGTTGTGCGTTTGGAAGTCGCTTCCACGAAAGCTTTCAGGCCGGCTTCAGCCATGCCGAGGACGGAGCCAGACAGCATGGCGGGAAGGCCGGAGTAGACTGAAAGCCGGTAAGTGGGCGCCTTCGCATGCGGGCTAAGACCAAGAAAGGTCGGGTAAGTTGGCATCGCGCGATGCTCTGGAATGAACGCGTCCTTCACGACGAGATCCTTCGATCCCGTCCCTCGCATCCCCAGCGTGTGCCACGTGTCGTCAAGTTCGACATCCGCGCGCGGAACCATGACGTGGTAGATGAGATAATCGTCGGGTCCGGGATTGGCGACCTTGGTCCCGAGTATGAACCAGGGAGAATGGTCGCATCCGCTGCCGAACTGCCACCGCCCCGTGAGACGCCAGCCTCCATCCACCCGTTCGATCCGACCTTGAGGCGCCAAGCGATCCCGCAACGAGGTTGTCGGCGTCGCCTTCGTAGACCTCCCTCTGACACTCTTCAGGAAATCGGCCGATAATGTAGTCGTGCGCCACGCAGACCATCAACACCCAGCTTGCCGCCGAGCAAACATTGCCGATCTCCGCGCAAGCCCAGATATGGGCACTCGGCGACAGCTCGAATCCGCCGAACTGCTTCGGCGTGATCATGCGCGCCAGACCGGATTCGCGAAGAGCGTTAGCGGCATCATCGCTCAGACGACGCAGACGATCGCTCTCATGCGTGGTGGCGGCGAGCCGTGGAAGGATGGAGCGGACCGCATCTCTTGTAGTCAAAGCCGGAGGCGATCGCGTCTTCCTGGTGAACTTTGCCTAGTGCGACGGCGCTATTCATTCCGCATCTCCCTGTAACGTTCCACACGATGTCGGCCGGCTTGTATAAGTCAAATTCATAGTTATTATTCTTTGTATGAGCCAGGCTAATAGCCCTCTCGATCTCAATCTGCTGCGTGTCTTTTTTGCAATCTGGGATCTTCGCAACCTCACTGCCGCGGGCGAACGCCTCGGTCTGACCCAGCCGGCCATCAGCCATGCTTTGCGCCGGTTGAGGGATCGCTTCGGCGATCCCCTGTTTGTCCGAGTGGCGAACCGCATGCTTCCAACGGATGCAGCTGTTCGTTTGCACGAACCCCTTGATCAAGCTTTCGAGCTACTCAATCGCACCTTGCAAAGCGGCGTCGTATTCGATCCACGCGTGACCGAGCGAACCTTCAGGGTGGCAATGTCGGACATAGCGGAGGTCTACCTTTTGCCTCGGCTGATCAACGAGCTGTCGCGTGTCTCGCCGTTCGTTCGGATTCATATCGTGCCTCTGTTCCCGGACAGCTTGGTGAGTTCGATGCGTTCGGGTGAGATCGACCTCGCGATCGGCGCCATTAGCGACAAAGATCTGATCAGCATCGATATCATCAAGGATCGGTACATTTGCCTGGTGCGCGCAAATCACCCGATTGCTAAGTCGAGACTGACGCGTTCGAATTTTTCGAAACTGCGCTTTTTCTTCGCGCGAACTTCGTCTTCAGTTTACCAATTGGCCGAGCAATGGCTCGCGGGCGAAGACGCCCGACCGCGGATCGCAGTTCGCGGTCATTTTACCACCGCACCGGAGATCGTGCGCCATTCAGACCTAGCCGCGATTTTCCCAAGGCTGCTGGCTTTGGATTTGCACCGCGCGAAGGATTTTCGTCTGCTGGAGCTTCCGTTTGAGTTACCCCAAATGGAAGTCAAGGTGCATAGCCACTCGCGCTTTGCTAACGACACCGGCATCAAATGGATGTCTCAGACCAGCGCATCCATCCTGAGCACGATCCCCAATAGGTCCATGCGAAAATAGATGGGCGGTAAATAGCCGGCCAAGACGCTTTCACTTTCGGGGATCGAAACGGGTCGAGAAGGCCGCTGGAGGGACCGTGTCGAGATAGCCGGCGCCCATCACCTCGTTTGCCATTCCGGCGAAACGCAGCAGGCTCGCGATGCCGGCTTCGTTCCACGTCGTCGTGTAATCGGCGAGCACGCGCTCGCGCAGGAGTGCAACAGCGGCGGGTTCAAGCCCATATTTCTTGCCGTAGGCTTCGAAGACCTCGGGATGAGTTTTTACGTAATCGATTGCTTCGAGCCATGCCCGTGTGAAATTTTTCAACGCTTCCGGCTGGGCCGCCATGAAGTCGTCATTCGTCGAGTAGCCGATCCAGAGAAAATCGTCGCCCGTGCCGGCCTTGTAAGCATCGGCGAGATTGCCGATAGACCTGTACTTACCGGACCCCTCGAGCTTGGCCGCGAGGGGATCGAACATGACAGCAGCCTCAATCTCCCCCTTGTCGAGCAAGGCGGGAAGCAGGCCGGGCCCGGCGAACTGGAGGTCGCCCGTTTTACCCGGATCGAACCCGTTGAACTTTGACGTGATCACCCGGAACAGCACGGTCGCGGTGCCGGCCGCTCCTGCAAAGGTGCCGACCTTCTTGCCTTTGAGGTCGGCGATGCTCTTGATTGGCGACGCGGTCGGCACGATGACGTCAACTGTCACCCCGCGCCCGACCGGGAATATCATTGTGACCGGAAAGCCTTTACTCCGAAACTGAGCGATGGCCGTCCAGCCCCCGAAGCCGACATCGACATCTTTGCCGCGGATGGCCGTGAAGAGACCGTCGAGAGTCGGATAGGCCTGGTATTCGGCGGCGATACCGTATTTTTTGTCTATCCCCTGGTCGATCATTGCGCGCGACCCGATCTCGTTGAGAGATTGCGCAAGGTCCCCAATCCGTACCCTGACCTGGGCGGTGGCAGCACCGCATGTGGCGAGCATGACGGCGGCGAAGATTCCGAGACGGAATAGCATTGATCTCTCCTGGATGTTCACGGGTCAGAGGTTCATTCGGGCGGCGGCATACCGATCGAGATCATCGATCAAGTTCGGTTCAGGCACTGGAATAACTGGCGGGACAGGTTCGCGGTCAATTCCATCGCCGAAAGCCTTGATAACATCGCGGCTGAGTTCGAAGATGGCTAGATCGTCGTAGCTGCGCGGCCGTGCAATCGGGACGCGGATTTCCTGCCGGAAAGAACCGCCTGACATCACCAATATCCGGTCGGCCAGAAAGCAAGCTTCGTAAGCGTTGTGCGTGACGAAGACGACGGTCTTGCGTGTCTCCTCCCAGATGGACAGGAATTCCGAGCGAATGTGGCGCGCCGTGATCTCGTCGAGTCCCGAGAAGGGTTCGTCCATCAGGAGAATGCTGGGCTCCACGCACAAGGCCCGCACGAGGGCAAGGCGCTGAGCCATGCCTCCCGAGATTTGATGGGGATAATAGTCGCGGTATTCCGATAGACCTGTCATGGCGAGATAGCGGGATTTCAGTTCGCTCCAGCGCGATGTCGGCACCTGGCAGCTTGCGAGGGCGAAATCGAGATTCTCGTCCGCGGTTAGCCATGGCAACAGGCGCGGCTCCTGGAACAGATAGCCGACACGTCCGCCGCTCACGCGAGCCTGCCCCTCGTAGACCTTGTCCAGCCCGGCCAGGACGTTGAGCAAAGTCGATTTGCCGCAGCCCGACGGTCCAAGGATGCAAAGGAATTCGCCCGCGCCCACCGACAGATCGAGATCCTTCAGTACGGCACGAGGCGCACCGTCGCGGCCGTTGAAAGTCTTCCGAAGCGACGCGACTTCAATCACTGAATTCATACCGCTACCTGTGGCCGCCACGCGAAGATACGCCGTTCGATCGGTTTCAGGATGAGAAGCTCGATCAGGAGCATGATAATGGTGAAGAGAAGCGTCCAGGCGAGGACCTGGCGCATATCGGCCAGTTGATACCAGTAGAACAGCTTGAAACCGACTCCGTTCGGACGGCCAATCAGTTCTACCAGAACCGTGATCTTCCAAATGATGCCGAGCCCGAAGCGGGCGGAGGCCATCACGTAGGGAAGGATCTGTGGCAGGAGAATACGGCGCACGATCGCCGGTCGCGACGCCTCGAAGACCCGGGCCATCGCGACGAGTTTGGTGTCGATGTTCTTCACACCTTCCCAGATGTTGATGGTGATCGAGGGAGCGGCGGTGATGGCGATGGCTATGATGGTGGCGCCCTCGTTCAGTCCGAACCACATGAAGGCCATGATGGCATAGCAGAGACTCGGGATCGTCAGTCCGATCATCACCCACACGTCGAGGACGGCCTCGGCGCGCCGGTTGAGGCCCATCAAGACGCCGACCGGAACGCCCAGCAACAGCGCAAGCGCGAGGCCTGCCACAACGCGCAACAGCGTCATGGCGAGATCGGTCCCCACTCGTCCGCCTGCGATCTCGCCCCATAGGGCGCGTGCGGTCTCAATTGGACCGGGGAAGATTTCGGGTGGCAGCGTCAGGGACAACAACCCCCAGAAAATTACTGCCGCCACCAAGGAGAACAACTTAAGCATGGCTCGGAACCTGACCCGCCTGCGCCCTCGGAAGGGTGAGGCCCGCACGAGCAGCGCAGCGGCGCGCCACCTGCTCGGCCTCCACAAGAAGAGCATTCTCGTCGACCGTCAAAATCTCACGATCCCGCATGACGACGCGCCCATCGATCACGGCATCCCGAACGTCGCCGCCGCGCGCGCTATAGACGAGCGCCTTCTCCGGATCGAAGAGTGGCACAAGATGAGGCTGTCTTGCCTCCACCGTAATTAAGTCAGCTCGCTTTCCGACCTCAATGGATCCGGTATCAGGCTGACCGATCGCGCGCGCGCCTTCTACCGTCGCCATTCGGAGGGCGCGCGCCGCGGTAAGCGCAAGCGGATCGTTCGCAGCAGTCTTTGCGGTCGCGCAGGCGTACTTCATGCTCTCAAAAATGTCCTGCCCGCAATTGGCAGCGGCACCATTGGTTGCGAGACCGCAGGTCACGCCCGCCGTCAGGAAATCTTTGATCGGCGGAAATCCGGTACCCCAGAAGAGACGCGTCGGAGGGTCGAAAAGGACAGCGGTGCCGCTCGCCGGCCAGGAGTTCAATTTCGCGAGCTGAGACGTCCGAGCAGGCAACGGCCTGCACGTCCGGACCCAAGCAGCCGACCTCGTCAAGGAGTTCGACTTGCCGAATATTGCGGCCGAAATGGCGAGCGATCAACTGGTTGAACTCGGGCGACTCGGCCACGTGCATATGAAGTGAAAGGCCGTTTTGGCGCGCAATCCGGCGCGTTTCACGAAACCCGTCCTCGTCGACGACCCAGGGCAGAAGCGGACCGATGGACAGACGCAAGCGACCGCCTTCGGACCCGTGCCAGCGCCCGGCGAGGCGTCCGACCCGCTCCGCCTGCTCTCCCGCGGTCTCGCAGAACCGCGGATCGAAAAGACGCGTCTCGGTGGCGCGTGCGACGGTGCCTCGAATTCCGCTGTCGCGAAGCGCGCGGAACGCGGCGTCCTCAGGATCGGCGGTAGCGTGAGGCGGCATGAAGATGTTTTCGACCAGGCTCGTGTTGCCGTTCTTGATGTTCTCGACGCAACCGAGCAATTCCGCGACGTAGAGCGCCTCCTCATCCATCGCAGCCATCATCGGCATCAGGAGATCGAGCCACTCGAGGAGGCGCCGCTCCGGACCGATGGTGCGGCCGAACACCATGCAGAGATGCGTGTGGGCATTGACAAGCCCCGGGAGAACGATCCGACCGGTGGCATCGATGACGACGTCGCAGTCCGGCTTGCGGTCAGCGGTACAACGCTCAACGGCGACGATGTCGCGCCCCTCGACCACCACCCGCCCATCCTCGATGATCCGGCCCGTTCGGTCCATCGTGAGCACGAGCCCGTGCTCGATCGCGATGCGTGTCATCGGGAACACCTGAGCCTCACGGCCGCTCCTCAAAATCACCCACGGTGACGACGTTGATCGAACGACTCGATCCGAGCGATGCGATTATTAAGCACCTCGACATTCAATGGCGCGCCAGCCCAATCTCTGCGCGCGACTGCCTAGAACCGGATACTGATCCCGAGAAAGATGTCCACCTTCCTGAACTAAGTCAAATTCATGATAGTTATTCTTTACATGAATTCAGCTAATGACGTCGTCTTTCGGACTGCGACCCCAGCCGCCGCCACCTGCGGTAATCATTTCCAGGCGGTCCCCTGCCAGAAGCTTATGTGGCCCGCTCTTGGCTTCGAGCATCAGCCGTTTCTTCGAGCTCGCGATAATCGAAAAACTCGCAGGAGCGCCCTGCTTTCCGCCGGCCACTCCATGCGCACGCGAAATCGTGCGCTCGCCGAGGACTGAAGCTTCCATGCCATCAGCGAGGAATTCGACGCATTTACGAACGCCAAGCCCGCCTGGATGCTGGCCCTCTCCTCCGCTGCCGCGGACGAGTTCATACGCATGATATCGTACCGGCATCGCGGCCTCGACGGCTTCTATGGGCAGATTCATGGTGTTGCCCATGTGCACCCGGATGCCATTTGCGCCTTGACGGCGCGCCGACCCGCCGAACCCGCCGCCGACCGTTTCGTAATGGACGAACCGGCGCCGGGAAACAGGATGCACACCCCCGAAGGTGTACACGCAGGCGGACCCATAGCTGCCGGCCGGCACGTTCTCAGGATACGCCTTTGCCAGTGCGGCCAGGAGGATGTCGACGACGCGATTGGAAGTTTCGGTATTGGCGGCGACGACCGGCGACGGATACGTCGCGTTGACGACGCTTCCTTCAGGTGCCGAAATTTCCGCCACCCGGTAGATGCCGCTGTTTGGAGGGATGTCACCGCCGGCAAGAGCCATGAGCGTATAATAGACTGCCGAGGCTGTCACCGCGAACGGAGCATTCACGGGGCCGCGAACGCATGGCGACGAGCCGGCAAAATCGACGACAAAGCGATCTGCCCGCTTTTCGAGCCGGACCTTGATCAGTGGACGAATGGAATTGTCGATGCCGTCACCGTCGAGTGCTTCTTCGTATTCGACGACGGCATCCGCGAATTGACCCAAGCGATGGCGGACGATTCTCTCGGAATATGTTTGGGAGTCCGCCATCACTTCCGCCAGGACGCCGATCCCATAGCGTTCGGCGAGTTCTTGTATTCTCCGTTCGGTGCGCTTGGCCCCGGCCATCTGCGCGCGAAAGTCACCGAGACGATCCGCCGGCACGCGAACGTTGGCGAGAATGAGATTCAAAATATCCCGCCGAGGCTCTCCATTCTGAATGATGTGCAGGGGAGGAATTCGGATGCCCTCCTTGAATATCTCGTCGCTGACGCTTGAGCTGCCAGCGGCGATGCCGCCGACGTCCGGCCAGTGAACTCGGCTGAGCGAAAAGCCACAGAGAACATCGCCGTGGAAGATCGGCATGATCAGCGATACGTCGGGAAGATGCGTCCCGCCGCTGTATGGGTCGTTTAGGATGATACCGTCACCAGGCCGCCAAATATCGATCGGAAAGGCGGCAAATGCTGCCCGGACGGTGAAGGGAACCGCACCGAGATGCACGGGAATGTCCTTGCCCTGCCCGACCACATCGCCGTGGCTGTCGAGCAACGCACAGGAAAGATCTGCGGACAAACTGAGCAAAGGTGAGAACGAAGTCCGCATGATCACCGACTTCATCTCGGCGCATATCGCATACAAGGCGCTGCGTACGACCTCGAACGTCACCGGGTCTTTGTCGATGATCGTCTGCGCATCTTTTTTCATTCGCCGCGCCGTCCTAAGCTGATGCGTACTTCGCCATTTGCTTCCATCGTCGCCCGTTGCCCAGCATGTATCCATACGGTCGATCCGGAATGCTCGATGATGGCGGGGCCGTCGAGCGATCCTGCGGTTCCCACCTCCGCTGCGAATACCGGAACAGAATGCTCGGACCCGTCGCGCGCAAGAATCCGCGTGGTCTTGCGTATCGTCAGTCCTTTTGTCGAACCGCCTTGCGCGGCGAAGGCTTTATCTCCGCAATGACCGAGATCGATTTCAGCGAGCATCCGTAAATTCACTACCTCAACTTGGGCTTCGGGGAGTTCGATGCCGTACTCCGCCATGTATTGAGAACGGAAGGTTGCTTCGATCCGAGAGGGTTCAGGAAACGGCTCTCCTTCCTGGCCCAAAGGTAATTTCAGTTCGAAAAGTTGGCCGACAAACCTGGCGTCCAGCATTCGGTCAAACCGCGGAGATTCTACTCCCACCGGTTCGGCCGACAGAAGTTGATCCGCCCGAGACTTTATCGTCCGGAATGCGTCTGCCAGGACTGTTTCGTCAAGTTGCTGCAACCCCGCACAACAGCGTCTGGGTCAATTCATGCCGTACGGTACCGAGCGTCGCGCCGAAGGCGCTGAACATGCCGGGAAACGGCGGAACGATGACTTCGGCCGCGCCGATCTCTCGACCTACGGCGGCTGCATGAAGCGGTCCCGCGCCGCCTGAAGCGAGAATGGCGAACTGCCTCGGGTCGAGACCTCGGCGTGTTGTGACGAGGCGGACCATTTCCGCCATGTTGGCGACTGCGATGTCAATTATAGCGTAGGCAGCCTTCGCGACGCTCCATCCGAAAGGCTCCGCGATATATTTCCTGATCGCTTCCGCGGCAAGGTGCGGGTTCAATTCGACGCCCGCGGCAGCCAAGTGCTCCGGGTCAATTGTGCCGATGACCGCGTGAGCGTCGGTGACCGTCGGGGCCTGGCCGCCGCGCCCGTATGATACCGGTCCTGGCGCAGCCCCCGCACTCTGAGGGCCGACTTTGAGAACCTTGGCGTCATCGATCCATGCGATTGAGCCTCCCCGGCCCCGATCTCTACAAGATCCAAAACGGAGCTTCGGATGGCGTATCCTCCGACGTCAATTCCGTCGACCAACCGGTCCGCGTAGAATTCGGACGTGACTTCCGGTACGCCATTGCGGATCAGCCCGGCTTTAGCCGTGGTGCCACCCATATCGAACGAGACGAGATTTGGACGACCCGTTGCGCGCGCAAATGAGGCGCTTGCAATAAGCTGCGCCGCCGGACCGGACTCGATTAGATGCACCGGATAGCGAGCCGCGTTGATTGGCGATGTCAGTCCCCCATTGGACTTCACTATCATTAGCTCGGCCAACCTCTTTCGAGCGAAGTTCCCTTTCGAGCTTCATAATGTAGTCGCTGACAACCGGGCCGATATACGCGTTGACGACAGTCGTGCTTGTCCTTTCGTATTCCCGAAATTCTGGACATACGTCGCTGGACCTCGTGATGAAGACGCCGGGAAGCGCTTCCTGAACACGCGCGAAAACTTCCTGTTCGTGGATCGGATTTGCGTAGGAGTGAAGAAAGCTTATGGCGACGGCAATTACTTTCGCATCCTTGAGTTTCTCGACGGTCTGCCCAAGGTGTAGCGGGCTCACCACCTCGCCATCGGCCGACATCCGTTCGCTCACATCAAAACGTAGATGCGGGCGGCACAAGGGGCTCGGAGATGTGTACGTCGAGGCTGTAGAGGTTCGGTCGGGCTTGACGACGCAATTCTATTACGTCCGAAAAACCTTTCGTGGAAAGGAGCGCCGTACGCGCCCCTTTTCGTTCGACCAGCGTGTTAGTCCCAACGGTGGTGCCATGGAAAACCGTTCCTCCCGAGATCTTCACTGATTTCGCGATCGTATCGATGGCGGTGACGACAGCCCGAACTCGGGTCCGCCGATGTCGAGGGAATCTTGAAGGCGGCGATAAATCGCCGTTCAACCGCGTCATAAACAATCGCGTCGGTGAAAGTACCACCGACATCTATTCCGATGAGCAGCTGCTGGGGAATCATTTTGCTGCGGTCACCGTGCGTCAACGTAATCTCACCGCTTTAAGTCGATTTCCTTGAGCGACTTTATAAGCCGGTCCATGTAAACCTTGTGGCTCACATCGCTACGCAGATAGCGCTTCCCAAGACCCCGGAACGACACGGAACCATCCTTGACGATCACACCACGCTTTAGAAGCTCCTCAAATGCCATCGTGGAGTCCAGCGATTCATCTGTAAGCTCGATCAGAAAGAAATTGCTCCGGGAGCCGGGCACCATGCGTACGCGATTGAGACCTTCCATTTGCTTTGCCACGTAGGCGCGCATTTGAACGACCAAATCGACCGTCTTGTTAACGTGCTCATCGTCATTGACGGCGGCGATGCCGCCTTCGACTTGCATGTGACCCAGGTTCCAGGTCGGCTTGATATTCAGCAGCGGCGTGATCAAAGCCTTGTTAGCCGCGATACCGAAACCGAGACGAAGACCGGCCAGACCAAACGCTTTCGAGAACGTTCGCAGGACAATTAGATTGTCGAACTCACGCGTAAGGTGCATCGAGCCTTGAGTCTCGGTAAAGTGGATATAAGCTTCATCGAGTACGACGAGCGTGTCCTTGTCTGCCGCCTCGCAGATCGAGCGGATTTCTTGCTCTTCCATGAGCCGTCCGGTGGGGCTGTGCGGGTTCGTCAGGAAGGCAATCGCGGGACGGACGCTGTTGAGCTTTGCTATGTACTCGTCGATGACAAAGGAGAAGTTCGCACCCATCTGCACGTAGACGGGAACGCGTCCTTCGTTCTCAGCGAACATGTGATAGATCGGGAAGCAGGGCTCATACATCAACACCGCATCGCCCGCCTGGGCGAACGTGCGGAGTATGAAGGAAATGACTTCTGTCTCCCCCGACCCGCAGACCACACAGTCTTCGTCAAAGCCGTATTTCTTCCCGATTTCAGTACGCAAGGCTTGGGAAGTCCACTCGGGATAAAGATCGATCTTCGCGCGAGCTTTTTCGACCGCCGCAGCGGCTTTGGGTGACGGCCCGAACGGGTTTTCCGCAGACCCAAGCTTGGCGACGTCATTGAGCGGAATGCCGAACTTCTTCGCCACGAACTCTCGCGACAACCCGGGGGTGTAGGGATCGTTCTGGACCAGAGCAACATTCTTGACTGAAACCATCTTGACCGGCTCCTGACGACGGCACACCAGGGTACCGAGCTTTCGATTGTCGAAAATTAAGCTATTACGCTACTCAGCGGCCTGCAGATGTTGGGACTCGAACATCCGTTCGATGGCATCTACGACGGCGCTGTTGCTGGTGATCACCGTTACACCGAACTCTGTCTCAAGCGCTTTTTTCGCCTCCAGCGCCCGAAAATTCGTACACGAAACAAATAACGTGTCGAATGACTGCCCCTTGAGCTTGTCTTTCGCGAACTTGACGATGTCGTCTGGCGTAGGATCACACAGCTCTACGTTCACGGTGATGCCCATGCCAGCGGAAACCACGACCTCTCGACCAGGCGCTGTGAGCGCTTTCGCAACCGAACTGGTAAGATCCTCGTTGTAGGGGGTGATCAGGGCCACACGCTTTGAGCCTGCGCGTGATAGAGCTTGGGATGCCGCATTGATGACGCCGAGCGCCGGACAGGCGCAGAGACTACCAAGTTCGTCGCAGAATTTGGCATCGAACTCCAGGCCAAACAGCGATCCCGCCGAGGTGCAGCCGAACACAATGAGATCTGGCTTTGTGGTTGCGAGATCCTTCGCAGCTGGACGGGCGTGATGTTCGATCATCGCCGTCTCCGCTTCCCTCGTCGTTTCCACAAGATACATGCGGTCCGTGTTAATGATGTAGCGATCCTTCGGTAACGCCCAGTGCAGATCGTTTTCCATCGTGGTGCAGGACGAAGGGACGAGAAGCGCAATTCGGTTACGTTTCGTTTTCATCAAATCTCTCCTTTGCAGACGAGGTGATCTCGATAAGCCAACTCATTTTGATTAGCACTGTTGCCGGCGAAGGCTCAGCATGGTGTTCCTCTTAGCTCAGCATATGGCCTGACTATACTTACGTGCTCCCCAAATGTGGACATGACCCTAATGTCCCTCGCCGCTGAAGGTCTGCATGACGTTGGAGCGCGCGACGCGAACCTTCTTCTGCGTTGGAGGCGTGTTGCGACTCTTTCCTACGAACCGCGGTACGCCGGCGGTCACCACTGCGCCGACGCCTGCGATGTCGCCGTTTCTGAACGCACCGAAAGCATCATTCTGCGAACCGCCTTCGCACGCGTCGATCAGCACTATATCGGCGTCTTTGCCCGCAGCGAGAACGCCGCTGTTCAGCTTGAAGACGCGCGCGTTATTTCCTGTGGCGGCCGCGATCGCCTGTTCGGGCTCAAGCTTCGGACCCAGGCTGCACAGGTGCGAAATCGTGTAAAGTATGCCCAGTGGCATGATGCCGCTGCCAGTCGGCGTATCGGTCGCGATCAAAACGCGATCGAATGCATTGGCGGCGAGAGCGAGCTCCGTCACTAGCAGCGCCGTTCTGAGATTGCCGGCGGTACACAATTGAAGTGCGACGCTTGATTCCTCCACCACGCGCTTGAAATCTGCATTGGGCATAGCGACCGGGCCGCCATTGACGTGGAACGAGACGTCGGGATCGACCGATAAGACGTGCTCGGCCCATATGCCCGACGAGCCCGGAATTGAGGCGGCTCCGGTGTGCATGGTCGTTACCATTCCAACGGCTTTTGCCGCAGCGACGAGCGATTTGTAATCGTGCGGCGTCGCAAAAGCGCCGAAACCGGCCTTCGCAAGGCGCACACCTTGCTCGGCCATCTCCTTGAAGTCCTCTTCAGTGAGACCCGGTTCAAGGATAACCGAACCGGCGTGCACTTTCATGCCGCCTGGCCTAAAGGTATCGAATGATTTCCGGGCCGCAATCGCGAGCGCCTTGACGCCTGCAGGATCCTTCGGTCGTCCCGGGACGTGAACTTCCGAAGCGCTGATGGCCGTGGTCACACCACCGTGGGTATAGCTCTCCAGATAACCAACGGTCTTCTGCCGCGGCGTGTAGTCGCCGAAAGTGATGTGTACGTGCGAGTCGATGAGCCCAGGGATTGCGGTCGCGCCCGCGGCATCGATCACCACGTCGCAGTTGTCGACCTCAGCCGGCGTGGCTGTGCCGACGCGGACAATCGTTTCGCCCTCGACAAGTATAGTATCTGCCTTGGATGCCTTTTCATTGTGCAAACCGGTGACCGCGGCACCTAGATTTACAATGGCTAACTTCACGGTCTGTCCCCTAAATTCGATTGCTAGGTTTTGCCTGCGCGTTCAACTGCCTCGGGTGCTAGCTAAATAGACCATTGACCTCTGACATCAATTCTAGAACATCGATCCGCGACATCAAGGTCATGGCCCCCTGTTCGCTAAGAGGCGTTGACCCGCTCTTGAAACATTTCAGCGCCTTGCTTTTCAATTGTGCATCGGACAGCGGATGCTCAGGCGTGCCGGGAATAGCATGCGCTGTGACCTGAAACTCGCGACTATCATGCAGCCGAACCACAAGGGTCGCGGGAGCGAATTTTCCGGTGAGTGTAGGGTCAACCTTCACGCTGAAACGCGACGTCAGTGCCAGAACCTTCGGATCCAGGATCGCTTCTGGTTTGATGTCGTTGATTTCGAAACGACCGCGGCAGAAGACGTTCGCCACTGAGTACTGCGCACTAAATTGAGCGGCCACTTGCGGTTTGTCACCGGGATCAAAGGGAGCGCCGACCAGCCTGGCCGACAACGGCGTAAGAACAATGGTCCCCGACCGAATTGCGTCAGCTTTTATGTCGTGCAGACGGATCAAATCCAGCGCCGCAACAATCGGCGCATGATTGCAGAAACAGCTCGGATATTGCTTCAATGTGAGCGAATTGAACCGGTAGGCTTGACCCAGTCCGTCAAGTGCACGCTCCGGATCGAGGGTCGTATAGAGCGACGCAAACCCTGCGGTGCCCGTCAACGCATTCCAAGGTCCTGTCACTCCCACCTGCGCAAGCAAGGCGGCTTCGACACCATCCCTGGATGCATATGCTGACTGGAGGCGCTTACTGAAGCTTCCCTCGATCAGCGTCTGCTGGCTGCCCGCCGCTCAACTCAAGGCGATGCCCGCGGCGTCCCGTATCTTCGCAATTGGAAGTTTCAGAACTCGCGCAGAAATCACGGCACTCACGAACACACCAAGTGCTGACGTCAGGAACCAGCCGGGATTTTTTCCCGCGGCAAGGCCGAGCCGCACCAGCATTTCGTTGCCTGCGACATGCGCTGCAATAAAATCCCGTCCACTCATCGGCGTATAGTCGGCGAGCGCGAGAAGCGCAGGTACTGTGACGATATCGGGATGCATCGTCGCCTCGTCATGCACGCTGTCGAAATCCAATGCTGACGCGCACAGGCCATTGAGCCAGGCGGCTGCGGGACTCGGCACCCGCCGATCGGATCCCCAGATCTGGCTATCTGGCCTGCCGCCCTGGTCGATCACGAATTGACGTACCGGCTCGACGCCCTCCGCACCACTGCCTGCCCAAGCTACGGCCAATGTGTCGAGCAGCAGCCGCTTTGATTGAGCAACCACGTGATCGGGGAGGTCTTCAAACCGCAACCGCGCCGCCCAGTTAATGAGCGCACCTTCGATCGAGTTGTCAGAGCAATTCATGCCGACCTGCCGTGATAGCCTGACTGACATAGCCTCGAGGCGCTTCGCACAATCATCGCGCATGCGTCCAGCAGAGAAGGCCCGTACCGATAGTCCATATCCCGTTGTGCCACAATATGGAACGGAATATGCTGTCCTCCAGCAAGTCTGCTGAGACCGCGCCGCTATATCGGGCAGCGCGAACGTCTTTTTCAATAGTTCGTGGTTTCGATGCGCTGCGGCTTATGCCGGCCCAGACCAAGATGGACCAAGTGCCCTTATGAAGAGAAAGAAAACTGGGGCTCCACCGGTAGCGACGGTCGCTAAGGCTCTTTCAGCTCTACGTTCGTTCATTGACGGCCAGGACAGGTGGGGCGTTCGAGAGCTCGGCGCTGCACTTAAGATGCCCCCGAGCACTGTCCATCGCTTGCTTGCACGCTTCATCCTGGAAGGCTTTGTCAGCTTCGATAAGAACCATCAAAAATACAGCGTCGGCTTTGAATTTACCCGTCTCGCCGCTGCCGTGATGCAAAGGCATGGGCTTCGTTCGGCAGCCCTGCCAGTAATGCGCGAGCTGACGGAGCGCACTGGAGAGGGCGTGTGGTTGGCGCTTTATGATCCGGATCAGGGCCGGACAGCTTATATCGCAGAAACCAGCTCCATCCATGCCTCGCGATATGTCGCTCCGCTCGGACGCTCATCGCTTTTGGCGGAAACCGCATGCGGAACTGCGATACTTGCCGGCATGACCGAGCACGAAAGAAAACGCACGCCAAAACTGTCGCGTCGCGCGAGTTCGGCCGACGACGACATCGCCTTTGCGCAGACGAATGGATTTGCCGTGATGCGAGCCGCCGAAGTCGACTCAGCTTTGACAATCGCTGCGTCCGTGCGAAATGCCGCCGGGGCTCCGGTTGGCAGCCTTGCGATCGTCGTTCCGCTCTACCGCATGGGTGTGGGCCAGCAAGCGGCTTTCGGAGCAATGGTCAGGGATGCGGCCCAGCGCTTGTCTTCCCAAATGGGCGCCAAGCTGCTGGGCGGCGCCAGCGTTGGAAGCTGGAAAGATGGCGTTGGGGTCATTAGCGGCCTGCTTCAGGCGAGCAATCCCGCACTTGGCATAACGCCGGCTTTGGGCGGTGGCGGGCAAAACCTGGAAGAGATCGAAGAGGGTTCGGGGGCCTATGCGCTTACTGTTGCCTCCAGCCTTGTGGAGGCCCGCAAAGGACGTGGGCAATTCAGACGGCGTCTGCACGCACTTCGAACCGTGATGCACCTTTCCGAATTGCATTTTCTGATCGTGCTGCGGTCGGATGCAAAGCTACGTGGAATTCGAAGATTTCGCGCGCCTGCGCGTCTCGCCGGGCGAGCAAGGCTTTTCGGGCGCTCAGGCTTTCCACGATATGCTGCGACCATCGTCCGGCGAGACATCGGGAGCTCGGCGCAAATCGCAGCATACGCTGGTTTATCTCGACTACCCCGAGGGCAAGAGACAACTCGATGCTCGCACTGTCGACGCCGTGGCCTGGATGACGACATTCTCAAATCCCTCGCTCCGCGAATTGGCGGCTTCCGGCACCACCCGATTGCTTGCGCCGGACAAAGCGACCATCGAAAGAATGCTCCGGCACAATTCGGGCTACAGAGTGGGAAGCGTCCCGCAAAGCGTGTTTCCGCAATGGCTGAAGGCCGATATTACCACCATTGCTGTACCAACTGTTTTGGTATGCCGGGCCGATCGTTCGGAAGAAGAGGTGTACGAAGTCGCGCGCACGATTTTTGAACAGCGCGCCGTCATGACCCAACTGGCGTCGGCTTATTCGCGGTTGACCGCGGAATTTGTCTTGGACGGAGTGACGGTACCGATGCATCCCGGTGCGAAGCGTTATTTCAAATCAGTGGGTGTCACGCCTCGGTATGCCGCATCGGACAAACCAACAACACCCGTCATTAAGGTGCGCGCGCCGCAGCGGAAGCGCTCAAGTTCGCTCAGCGCCTAGACCCTCAGTCCAGCCGCTTTCATGACGGCGTAGCATTCCTGCAATTCACCTGCGCTGGCCGCGCTTGCGGGCGGCCGCACCGGACCTCCTACCAAGCCAAGATTTTCGGACAGCGCCTTGAACAGCGCAACGTGATGAAATCCCTGGGCGAAGTATTTGCTTTGAAGTTTGTCGGCGTTATCGACAATTGTCCGCAAGATTACGCCCGCTGAGATGTAGTCCCCCGACAATGCCGCGTCCATGAAGCGACCGCAGTGCGGCAGCTCCCTGCTCTGCACCAAAAGCGGCCGCGAACATCCCATGAGAAAGTCGGGTGTTCGGTCCGGCATCGACAGCTTGCCGAATAAAAAATACTCCTCAAGCGACGTGGACACCGCAATGTCCTTGCCCACGCGTTCCATCATCGACGCATAGGATGCGAAATTCATCGTCGACGACTGCACCCCGCAGACCCAATCTATGGGTAGTAGTGATTCCACCATTTCAGGCGTTAGATAGAACCCAAGCTCCGACAACGTCGTGCTGTAGACAAACATGCCAATCTCAATGCGCTTTGCGACATATTGATAAAATGCTTGCACTCCCTCGCCGGACCTCGGCCCATAGTAAGGTGGCCAGACCATAATCGCATCGGCCCCCAACTCTTGCGCGTGCCGTGCCAGTTCGACAACTGTCTTGGCACAGGGGTCAGAAACGCCAACGATAACCGGCTTGCGTCCATCCACAATGCCCAGGACCAGCTCCGTCAGCCGCATCCGCTCGACGCTAGTCAGGGTCCAGAATTCCTGGTGAATGGAATGGACGGACAAGCCCCCTACGCCCGGAAGTTCGAGCGTGATCTTGACGTTCTCGGTCAGCGCGCGCTCGTCTATTTCTCCGTCCTTGCCAAATGGCGTGTACAGCGCGGTCATGTACCCGCGCAAATTCGCGCGGACCCATTGGCGTGCTTCCGATCGCTGGTATTTGGGCATCTAGCTCGATCCTAATGTTCGGTGCGCCGGTGCGGCCACCGGTGATGAACGTCGCGTCGACTGCGATCTCGAAGAACAGCGACGATGCCTGCAAAGCCTCAGGGGCTGAAGCTTTGCCCTTCGAGAGTCTTCGTTCTTGAGAGTGGAATGACTCCGTTCAATAGGCTGAACGTCCGCCATCGGCCGGGATGGCGGCGCCCGTGATCATGCGTGATTCATCAGAGGCGAGGAACAAGGCGATATGCGCAATGTCGTCAGGCTCACCAAACCAGAACGGATAGGTCTTGATGACTTCATCAACTTGCATGGCGTCGTGGCTGCTCCCCGGCTTGCCTGGAATGCCGTAGGTTTGCCGGATACGTTCCGTATTGATCCGGCCAGCACAGATTGCATTGGCTCGCACGTTGTGCCGCGCGTAGGTACCGGCGAGAGCGCGCGTCAATGAAATGATGGCTCCCTTTGCCGCTGCGTAAATGTGGGCCTTGCCGGAGCCACGTAGTGCAGCTCCCGACGACATGTTGACAACCGAACCTCCGCCGGCTTCCACGATACGAGGAATGGCATGGCGGCACGCCAGAACTGTTCCCCGGACGTCGAGCGTCATCGTCTTTTCCCAAACTGCCAGATCGACTTCTGTAACCGGCGCGTCCGCAGGTAAGGATCCACCCGCGCAATTGAACAGGATATGGATCGCGCCGAAATGACCCGCTACATCGTTCGCCGTACGCGTAACGTGTTCCTCGGACGTCAAGTCGGTCTCGAATGCCCTCGCCACGCCGCCCGTCGCGATAATTTCATCCGCAACATTCTTCGTCTGTGGGAGGTGAAGATCGGCGAGCGCAACGGCCGCGCCTTCGCGTGCAAACATCCGGGCGGCCGCCGCGCCAATTCCGCCGCCGGCGCCGGTGATCAAAGCCACCTTGCCTTCAAGGCGACGGGAGCGGGTCAAACCTGACATCGTGCGGCTGCCTTCATCCTATCGACCTGAATGCGACTTCCCAGCAATGAGTTGGATTTTGACAGGGCATCGAAAGCCCACCAACAATTAAAGGCATCTTAATCTATAGTTTGGTGTTTCATTTGTTGGAACAGCTAGTATCATGCTCCCAAAAGACGCAAAAGCGAAACTTCCTGCTGGCGCCAAAACTTTTTGAAGCGCCAATGAACGGAGTTGTCATGAAGCTGCTGTCTGCCATCCTTGTATCGCTATTCGCACTTGCCGGCTCAGCGCCAGCGAGCGCGGAGGCCTATCCGTCCAGAATAGTCCGCATCATTGTTCCATACCCGCCCGGTGGAGCCACAGACATCCTGGCGCGACAGATCTCGGTTCGGCTCGGCCCGCTTCTCGACCAGACGGTGATCGTCGAGAACAAGTCGGGCGCATCGGGCATCATTGGGTTCGACTACGTCGCGAAGGCCAATCCCGACGGCTACACGCTGTTGATGGGGACCGCCAACATGGTGATCAATGCAGCGTTCGGAAAAGCGCCGTTCGATCCCGTGAAGGATTTTTCGCCGATCTCGACGTTGGTCTCTTCACAAAATTTGCTCGTGGCACGACCGACACTGAACGTGAAGAATGTGCAGGAGCTGATTGCCTACGCAAAGGCAAATCCGGGCAAGCTGACTTATGGCTCGTCGGGCGTAGGCACGCCGCTGATGACCATGGAATTGCTAAAGTCGCTGGCCGGAATTGACATGAGGAACATTCCTTACCGTGGCGATGCACCTGCTACCACTGACGTTTTGGGTGGCCAGATCGACATGTATGCCTCCACGGTCACAGGGCTCATCGGGTACACCAGGAGCAATCAGCTCGTTGCACTGGGAGTAACCGGTAGCAAGAGAGCCACGTCGCTGCCTGACGTTCCGACGATCGGCGAGTCTGTGCCTGGGTTCGAACTGACAAGCTGGTACGGCATCCTTGCGCCTGCCCACACGCCTCCCGACATCGTGAAAAAACTCAATGAGCTGCTTGTGCAGATTGTCGCCACGCCTGAGATGCAGCGTCAGATGATAGAAGGTGGTTCAGATCCGTCTTCGAGCACGCCCGAGCAATTCAAATCGCTAATTGCCAGCGATCTGGAGAAGTATACGCGCTTGGTGAATGACCTTCACCTCAAGGTCGACTAAAGCGCATTTGCACGCGCGTTCGGGAGACCGACGACGCGCTCATCGTCGAAAATCGCGGCTCGATTATTTTCGCATCGGCCGCGCCCGCAACCAGTCTGACTACAGGTGTTGACATGATGAGGATGGTACGAGAACTGGGACGTCTTTGTGTTGTCGCTCTGGCATTGGCTGGTGGCTCTGCTGCCGCGCAGAATTACCCCGATCATCCGATCAAGATCATTATTCCCTATGCACCAGGCGGCGGAACCGACATCATTGTCCGGATCATCTCGCCGGAAGCGAGCGCGCTGCTTGGCCAGAGCATCATCGTTGATAACCGTCCTGGCGGTTCGACCATGATCGGGACCGGCGCCGTCAGTCGCGGCCCGGCAGATGGCTACACGCTGTTGGCGAGCGATTTTGCGCTCGTCATAAATCCCGGTCTCTTCAAGACGCAGCTTCCCTATGACACGCTCGCGACGCTCAAGGGAATCACGATGATGGCGACATCGCCGGCGCTGCTTGTGGTGAATCCAAAAGTCCCCGCCAAGAATCTTTCCGAGTTGATCGCTTTGGCAAAGTCTAAACCTGGCGCTTTGAACTACGCGTCCGGCGGGGTCGGAACGGCACCTCATCTTGCTGGAGAGTTGATGAAGCTGGCCGCCGGAATCAACGTTCAGCACATTCCCTACAAAGGCACTGGCCCTGCACTAACGGCGGTACTTGCCGGACAAGTCGATATGGCTTTCATCGGAATCAGTTCGGGCCAGCAATACGTTGCGTCCGGGCAGCTGCGCGCCATCGCGCTAACCGGTCAAGGTCGCAGCCCGAGCATGCCGGAGGTCCCTACCTTCGCGGAAAGCAACCTCGACGTGGGCGCGAGTTCATACTGGGGCATCTACGCTCCTGTCGATGTGCCCAAGCCCATAATCGACCAGTTGAACCGTGCGTTCTCGCAAGCCCTCCATAAGCCGGAGATTGAGAAGCGATTGGCCGAACTAGGATTTATCCCGATCGCAAACTCTCCGGAGGAACATACCGCTCAATTCCGCGCGATGATCGAGCAATGGACGGCGGTAGTCGAAAAAGCAAAAATCAAGGTGGAATGAAATGGCGTTGAAATACGCTATCGTCACCGGCGGCTCCAATGGAATCGGTGCCGCGATTTGCGCAAAAATTCTGGCGAGCGGCCATTCCGGCGTGATCAATGTCGACAAGGTGCCCCCTGCGAACGTTCCCGCCGACGGCTATGTCTATGTGGCGGCCGATCTAAGCAGTCCGGAGCAAACGCGGCGCGTTGCGGCAGAGATCGTTCAATCGCACCAGATTAGCAGCCTCGTGAACAACGCCGGTGTCTCCATCCCCGGCGAGCTTTTGGACGTGACGGAAGATGCGTTCACGACGACCATGAACCTTCACCTGCAGGCTGCGATCGTCTTTGCGCAAGCCGTTGTGCCCGGCATGCAGCAGCGGAGGCACGGACGAATCGTGAATATGTCGTCGCGCACGGCTTTGGGGAAAAAGGCGAGAACCGTATATGGTGCATCCAAAGCCGCGCTTATTGGAATGACGCGCAGCTGGGCGATGGAGCTCGGCCCATTCGGTATCACGGTGAATGCGATAGCGCCCGGACCGATCGTCACTGATCTTTTCATGCGCAGTAATTCGGCGGCCAACGTACAGCGCCTGATCGAATCGACCGTCGTTGGCCGTGGCGGCACACCGGACGACGTCGCGCAGGCAACGATGTTTTTTCTCGCGCCTGAAAACAGCTTCGTCACGGGTCAGGTTTTGCACGTGTGCGGCGGCGCCAGCTTGGGTGCCTCTCCGTGGTGAGCGCAGCAAACAAGCGAGCTCCGAGGGCGAAGAAGGCGCGTTCGCTGAGAAGATCCGCTCAAAGCCATGTTGCCATCGTCGGAGCCGGCCGAATGGGAGCCGATATCGCGCTGGCCTTTGCAATAGGCGGCTGGCGCTGCGATGTGATCGAGCCGGATGCGAAAGTACGTAGTACCGCCCGACTACATTGGCGAAAGGAAATGAAACGGCTGGGCGTCGTCGGCCTTGAAATCAGTTTGCACGCCGATAGTGCTTCACTCGACTGGCGTACGGTTGATCTGGCAGTCGAAGCCGTCTTTGAGGATATTCAGCTAAAACACGCCGTTCTCAAGGAGATCGAAACGAAAGTGCGGCGTAACACGGTGATTGCGACAAACACGTCGAGTTTGCGCATTACCGCGGTTACCTCGGTGCTGAAGCACCCGGGCCGGAGCGCGGGCTTGCATTTTATGATACCTGCCCATGTCATGCTGGCAGTAGAAGTGACGCGCGGCCGCAAGACTACGTCAGGGACCATGGCCAAGCTTGGCACCTGGATGAAAACGTTGGGCAAAGTGCCGATCGTGCTGAACCGTGACGTTCCGGGAATGCTGATCAACCGTATCCAGCATGCGATGTATCGCGAGATCTATCATTTGATCGACGAAGGTATAGCGACCGCGGAAACAGTCGATCTCGCGGTTCGTTTCGGCTTTGGCTTTCGTTATCAAATTCTTGGACCTGTAGTTTCGCGCGACATCCATGGTCTGCCGGTGCATCTTGCGGCGTCAAAGCAAATTTATCCCACGCTGCATAACGGTAAGACGCCTAGCAAAAAACTGAGCCGGTTGGTCGAGCAAGGCCATTACGGCGTGCGAACTGGACGCGGATTCTATCGCTGGGATCGGCGAACAGTTGAAAAACGCCTCACAAGCTTCACGGAAATGCTTGAGCAATCGCTGCGCCGCGTGAAGCGACGAGGGCAGCCAACGGAGTTCTAGCGTTCCTACCAGGTAACAGGCAAAGACTTCAGACCATAAATGGCCAATTGGCTGTGAAAGCCGAGTTCATCGAGCGCGCGTTCCGGACGAAGATTCGGCAGCCTCTTGAACAGAGTGCCGATTCCAAGCTGCAGCTCCATTCTCGCCAGGGGTTGGCCGATACAGTTATGAATCCCAGTTCCGAAAGCCAGGTGCTGGTTGGACTCTCGCGTGATGTCGAAACGGTGAGGATTTGCGAACACTGAATCTTCACGATCGGCCGTCGGCTGATGCATGATGATGGCGTCGCCAGCTTTGATCGTCACATCGCCGATTTGAATATCTTCTTTCGCCGTCCGCAACCGTCCGGAGTGGGTGACGTCGGTGTACCGAAGAATTTCCTCGACCGCGCTTTTGATCAGCGATGGATCCTGACGCAGCTTCTCTAGCTCTTCCGGATGATACAACAGCGCCGCGATTCCAAGCCCGAGCGTACCCGTCGTTGACTCATGTCCCGCAGTAAGAAAAAGCCGCGCAAGGCTGACGACCTTACGAAGCGAGAGCGTTCCCGGCCTCATATGGTCGACGACAAGCCGGCTGATCAAGTCATCTTCCGGTTTTTGATCTTTCCGCCGCACGAGGTCGGTCAGATAGCCGTCACAAAAATCCTTGATCATGGCCGCCGCGGCGTCGTGCGACGACGATAGTGACGAAATTTCCGTGGCCCAGTTCTGGATCGCAGCGTGATCGGATTCCGGTACACCCAACATCGTACAAATCACCTGGCATGGCAAAGGCGCAGCGAAATCTGCAACCAAATCCGCCGAGGGATGCTTGGCAACAATCTGATCGATCAAGGAATCCACCAGCATTTGAACCTTTGGCCTGAGCAGTTCCACACGCCGCCCGGAAAATTCGCCCGCCAGCAACTTGCGCTCCGCGGTGTGCTCCGGCGGATCCATTTGTGCGAAGACCTGGTAGTCTCTGCGTACAAGCGCCAGCGCTGCAGTTTGTGCGGGGTAATTGGGACTGGATGCGTCAGCGCTCAGCCGTGGATCCCTTAGCAACGCGCGAACGTCTTCGTATCGGGTAATGAACCAGGCGGGCGCACCGCTCCACTGCGTGATCTGACAAACCCGGTGCTGCGTTCCCCATTCCGCGTACTCGGCGGGCGGCTTCATTGGATCCTGCCGAGGCAACGGAAACCGGCGGGATCCGTCAAACGGACAGGAAGGTGCTTGCGATGATGCGGACGACATTTCGTTCCTCAGGGCTGAAGCGGAGAATTGTGAAAACTTGTCAACGGGCAGCGCCTGATATAGCGTTCCACAGCTTGGAACGGAACTCAATACTTTTGGATTGCGAGATCCTCAACATCCTGGAGCGAAATTGGCAAAGCACCTGGTGTGCATAGGCTTCGACTTCGACGCCGTGTCTGGATTATATCGCGGGGCCTTACGACGCCGACCCCGATGTCCCGTGGCGAGTTCGGTCCAGTCGCCATCCCTCGCATCCTCGATTTGCTAAAGCGTTTTGAAGTGCCGGCGACTTTCTTCATTCCAGGTCACACGCTGGAGACTTATCCGGCGGAATGCAGCCTCATTGCGCAAGCCGGTCACGAGATCGGTCACCACGGCTGGACCCATGTGCCGCCGAGCGACATGACGCGCGAACAGGAAGAAGACGGGCTGGTCCGCGGCAACGAACAAATTCGTAAATTGACCGGCAAAAACGCGCGCGGCTATCGCTCGCCTTCCTGGGACTTGAGCCCTCATTCGGTTGACCTGCTGCTGAAGCACCAATTCGTCTACGAAAGCAGCATGATGGGGAACGACTACACGCCGTACCGGGTGCGCCGAGGCGATGTCGTCACGCTCGACCGACCGATGACGTTTGGAGATACGACGCCTCTGATTGAAATGCCGGTGAGTTGGACTCTTGACGACTATCCCCATTTCGAGTTCTTGCGAACCAAAGCCACGATCCTGCCGGGACTGATGAATGCCAACAGCGTGCTCGACAACTGGATCAACGACTATGTTTACATGCAGAAATATGTCGGATGGGGAGTGTTGACCTACACCTTCCATCCCTTCGTCATCGGCCGCGGTCACCGCATGTTGGTGCTCGAGAAACTTCTTGAAACGCTGCAAGCTGGCGATGTCGAGTTCTGCACCATGGAAAACGCTGCGACGGCCTACGACAAACAATTCCCATTCGGATCGCAAACCAAATGAACGGCACCTTCACGAGCGCAGACGGCCTCAAACTCGCCTATTACGTTGACGACTTTACCGATCCGTGGCGTACGCCCGACACCTTGCTGCTGTTGCACGCCGCGATGGGTAATTCGCAGCGCTGGTTTCAATGGGTGCCGCGCCTGGCGCGACAATACCGCGTCGTTCGCCTCGATCTTCGCGGCCATGGCAATTCAGGGATGCCGAAACCGTCCGACGACTTCTCCCTATCGTTGCTGATGTCCGATGCCATTGCACTGCTTGATCTGGTTGGCGCAAAGAACGCGCACATCGTGGGCAATTCGGCCGGAGGCTATGTATCGCAGCAAATCGCGATCCATCATCCGGATCGCGTCAAGACGCTTTCTCTTTTCGGGGCGACGCCGGGTCTGAAACATAGTCATGCGCCAACCTGGGTCCCGAAGATCAAGGAGATCGGGCTCAAGCAGTTCTTGACGAATACGATCGATGAACGGTTCGACGAAACGGCCGACCCGGAACTGGTGAAATGGTTCATCGAGCAGGCAGGCTCCAATGATCCGGCGTTCATCGCCCGGTTTGTCCTGCATATGTGCACGCATGACTTCATGGCCGATTTGTCGAACGTTAAAATTCCGACCTTGATCGTCGCCGCCGGCAAAGAACGCATCGGTCATGCGAGCGCATATCAGGAGATGAACAAGAGGATCGCGGGTTCAGAGCTGCTTTACTACGACACCGCCGGGCATAACATTTGCGACGGCTATGCACCGCGTTGCGTGGATGATCTTCTCGATTTTCTGAAACGCCGCTCGTGAGGTCTCGTTGCCGACCTGCCTGTCGACAGAATTCGACGACGGCATGCACTCCGGTTACCCGAGCTGCCCAATATGCCGCCGCGTGCGGGGCCAGTTTTGAGGTTTGTGACGATTGTCGAGCCTGAAACACGGCAACAATTCAGATCAGCATTCGGTGACCACGCATTGCCAGCGTAGTGATCGAGACTTGGACGGAACGAAAAGACCGGTTTAGCTTTCCGCTTAAGCGGTTAAGTTGCACGTTCTGCCCGACCAATCGCGAACGGTGTGAAACATGGATGGTTTGCTGCGGAAAGATCATATCAGCGCTGCCGTGCTGATCGCGATGGGTACGACGATCACCGTGGTGGGATCGCACTATCACATGGGCTCCCTGGTCAACATGGGACCGGCGTTCATTCCGGTTGTTCTCGGCGTCATCATGATCCTCGTGGGCGCCATTATCGGACTACTCGCGCGCGCGCGGACAACCGAGGAGCGGGCCGAACAGGCCCTCCCTCCGCTGCCCGATTTTCGTGGCGTAGCCTGCATCCTCGCAGCATCGGTAGCCTTCATCGTGTTTTCCAACTACGGCGGATTGATTCCCGCCACCTTCGCATCCGTCTTCGTCGCTGCACTCGGCGATCGGGACAACACATGGAAGAGCGCGGCGCTGCTCGCACTTGCCATGGTGGTATTCGGCGTCTGCGTATTCCATTTCGGGCTGAAAGTTCAAATGCCTCTGTTCGGCTGGGGCGGCTAAAGACGGCGCGGCCCGTTCAAGGAACTGCCTATGCACCAGACTTTATCTGACCTGTGGTTTGGCTTCGGTGTCGCGTTGCAGCCCAATCATCTGATGTGGGCGGTGTTCGGCGTATTGGTCGGCAATCTCGTTGGCGTGCTGCCCGGCATGGGTGCGCTCACCACGATCTCAATGCTGCTTCCTTTGACTTACGTCATCGAACCCGTGCCAGCGATTTTGATGTTGGCTGGAATTTTTTATGGCTCGCAATATGGCGGCGCGATCGGTGCGATACTGCTCAATCTTCCCAGTCACCCGCCACACGCGGTGACGTGCCTAGACGGATATCCGCTCACGTTGAAAGGAAAGGGTGGCACGGCGCTGGGCATCACGATGATGAGTTCGTTCTTCGCGGCGTCGGTGGGAATTATCGTCATGATTTTCCTATCACCGCTCCTGGTACAGGTCGCATTCAAGTTCGGACCTACTGAAATCTGCTCCATCATGCTGCTCGGCTTGCTTGCAGGAGCGACGATGTCGCGAGGCTCACCGCTCAAAGGGGTGGCCATGACTGTATTCGGTCTATTTTGCGGCACGGTCGGTACCGACATTGTCAGCGGTACACCGCGGTACACAATGGGTTGGCCAGACCTTACGGATGGACTTGAGCTCGGTGCGCTATTCATGGGGCTATTCGGCGTCGCCGACTTCATCATGAACGTCAATCGCACGACCGCCAAAATAAGCGATGCGAAAATGAGCATGAAGGACATGCGGCCTTCGATCGCCGAAATGAAAGAGGCCTTTTGGCCGATGGTGCGGGGCACCGCGGTGGGAACGCTATTCGGCGCGATGCCGGGCACAGGCCCCACGATCACGACGTTCATTGCCTACGCGCTTGAGCGCAAGATATCGAAGACGCCGGAGAAGTTTGGGCACGGGATGATTGCGGGCGTCGCAAGTCCAGAGGCTTCTTCGCACTCAAAGACGCAGGTCGACTTCATTCCGACGATGTCGCTCGGCATTCCCGGGGATGCCGTCATGGCGCTCATTCTCGGCGCGCTTATCATCAAGGGTATCCAGCCCGGGCCACAATTGATCACCGAACATCCGGACATTTTCTGGGGCTTGATTGCAAGCTTCTGGATCGGGAACGTTCTGTTGGTGATCCTCAATGTCCCGATGATCGGCGTTTGGGTTCGTCTTTTGCGGCTACCTTACAAATATCTGTTTCCGGCAGCATTGTTCTTCATCGCCGTTGGCGTCTACAGCACAAAAAGCAGTCTGTTCGACGTAGGCGAAGTAACCGTATTCGGTGTCATCGGTGCTTTGTTTCTCTGGCTCGACTTTCCAATCTCGCCAATCGCGCTTGGGTTCGTATTAGGCCCGATGCTCGAAGAAAACTTTCGGCGCGCGATGCTGCTTGCGCGAGGCGATATCACGATTTTTCTGCAACGGCCCATCAGCGCGTGGTTCATTGCTGCCTGCGCAATACTGATATTGCTGCAGCTTTTCGCCTATTTGCGCCATGTCAAAATCACGCCAAGCTTGGAGCGGCGGATCGATCTCGAGGGCAAACGCCAATGAGTTGGGCACGCAGGCCGAAGCGATCGCGTCGCCAGTCACAAGCAAAAGTAAGAAGCATAACGATGCTGATGGATTCAAAAGCTATGGCCGCCAACCTGCCGGTGCGCAAATGACCGATTCCACCGCCAAGCCGGGCGAGGCCTTGTATTTTGGTAATCGTATTCCGTTCCTGGAATTGCTGGGGCTGCAGGCCACCGAACTCAAGCTGGACATGGCTTCTGCAGAATTGACGTTCAACGCTTCGTTGGTAAACGGCGCCGGATTTCTTCATGGCGGCGTACTTATGAGCGCGCTTGATTTCGCGATGAGTGCCGCCGCACGTAGCAGCGATCCGGCGGGCCTCAGTCCGAGCACGATCGATATAAGAACAAACTTTATCCGTCCCGCACCCGACGATATCGAGATCACCGCCCGCTGCGTACACCGTGGCGGCTCCATTGCGTTCTGTGAAGCCTCAGCCACCAGCAAGACTGTCGGTCTGGTGGCGACGGCTTCCAGCGTTTTCAAATTGATCCGCAAGGATGGGGCGTCTCGTGGCAGTTGAATTGGCGGTGCCACATTGGGGGCTCCCCGCGGCTGCGGCCACCGGCAACCTTTAATTTTGTCGGTGATGTCCTGCATCCGCGCGCACTACGGACGCCTGAGCGCACCGCGGTGATTGGCGTCGACCTGGCCGGGACAGTTGAAAAATGGAGTTATGAGCGCGTAGCGCAATCCGCTGGCCGATTAGCCGGTGCCCTGCTCGATGCAGGCATCGCCAAGGGCGACCGGATATTGCTTTTTATGCCTCGGACTCCCCTCTGGCTGGTTGCGATGGCTGCGTGTCAGCACATCGGCGCTGTCCCGGTGCCTTGCGTCACCCAGATATCGGCAAGTGAACTTGCCTACCGGGCCAAACTCAGCGGTGCTCGTGGGGCCATCAGCAGCGCTGAACTGGTTGAACGCTTCAAGGAGCTTGAGGCACTACTTCCTGTTCGGGTTGCGCGGCATGGCGCACCGAACTGGCTCGATCTGAATTCAATCATCAACACTCCCCGCCAGATCCCGCCCGTCGCTGACATGCCGGCCGAGACACCGGCCTTGATGTATTTCACGTCCGGTTCATCTGGCCTTCCGAAGGCAGTTATCCACGCCGCTCGTGGGATCTACGTCCGCTGCTGGCAGCCCTGGATTCAGCTTGAAACGAACAGCGACGACGTCATCTGGACGACCAGCGATACTGGCTGGACGCGCGCTGCGAGCTGTCTTTTGTTCGGCGCGTGGATGCACGGGGCGACCTCTTTGATTGTGGAAGGCAATCTTTCCGCCGACGAGAAGATCGGGATGTTGGTCGAACACGGCGTCACACTCTACGGCGCGGTAGCCACCGAGTTGCGGCAAATCATTGCAAGCGCGAAACGACGGCCACTTCCCAGACTACGCTGTACAATTTCTGCGGGCGAAGCGATGACGGCAGAGTTATCGCAAAGTTGGACGGCGTTCTCCGGTACCCCTCTTGTAGTGGGTTACGGACAGACGGAAACGGCGACCTCCACGCTCACCGATCCGAAATTGGAAGGCGTCAACGGCATGATCGGCCAGCCGCTTGAGGGCAACGAAATCGCTGTCTTGATCGATGGCAAGCAAGCCGCGCCCGGCGTGCACGGCGAGATCGCGTTCGCGGGGTGCAATCCCGGACTTATGCTGGGTTACTGGAACGAAGGCGGCCTGATGCGATCTTTTGAACGCGATGGCTGGCATATGACGGGGGATTCCGGATACCTCGATGAGCGAGGCAACATCTTCTTTGTCGGCCGCTCTGACGACATCATCAGTTCTGCGGGTTACCGCATCGGTCCTACCGAAGTCGAAAACGCCCTGATGCGCCATCCATCCGTGCAGGAATGTGCGGTCAGCTCCAGCCCGGATCACACCCGTGGCGAGGTCGTTAAGGCGCACATCATCCTCCGGCCAAGCCATTCAGCTTCAGAACTCGCTCGTTCGCGAACTCCAGGATTTCGTGAAGAGCGAGATCGCACCGTACAAATATCCCCGGAAGATAGAATTCGTTGAAGACCTGCCTCGCACGCCAACCGGCAAAATCTCGCGGCGCGCACTTCGGCAAAGCAATTTCGTCGAGCGCCGGGAAGCGCAGCCGACTGATCCCGCATCACGCACGAGGAGTTCATCAAGATGAAATTTGCATTTGCTTTCATGGGGGCTATCGGCGCTCTCGGCATGGTTTCCGTGGCCTGCAATGCGGAAACTGCCGAAAGCTACCCGTCCCGGACGGTGAAAATGGTTGTTTCCTATTCGGCAGGCGGGTCGAACGATACCGTCGCGCGCGCAGTCGCCGCCGAATTATCCAGACTGCTCGGCCAGACATTCGTTGTCGAAAACCGTGCGGGCGCCAGTGGTACGATCGGCGCCGATCTTGTCGCGAAATCGCCGCCGGACGGTTACACCCTCTTCATGGGAGCTGGCGCTCACACGCTGGCCCCTGCCCTGTTCAAAACGCTTCCGTATGACATCGTACGCGACTTCGCACCCATCAGCATCGCTGCAAAAAGCTCGTACGTTCTGGTTGTAAATCCTGAATTGCCGGTCAAGTCGGTTGATGAACTGGTTGCGCTTGCCAAGAAAGAGCCGGGCAAATTGAACTATGCATCGGCAGGCCGAGGGACCCCCCTGCATCTGGCGGCGGAGCTTTTCAAATCCATGACAGGCACCGACATCGTTCACGTGCCTTATGGCGGCGATACGCCTGCGCTGGTCGACCTGATGAGCGGCACGGTGCAGCTTGCCTTCATGTCGGTATCATCGACGGCACCGCAAATTCGCGCTGGAAAGTTAAGAGCATTGGCGGTGACGGGCGCCCAACGCACTGCGGCCCTACCCGATCTGCCAACGCTGCAGGAACTTGGTTTTGCGGGCTACGATATCGCCACTTGGTGGGGATTATTCGCCCCAGCAGGGACGCCGCCGGCCATCATCGAAAAACTCAATACGGCGATGCGCAGTATCGGCCAACTGCAATCAATCAAGGATCGTTTCGCGCCGAGCGGGCTTGAGCCGACCAGCGACTCTCCCGAGGAATTTGCTTTACTCGTTCGGGAAGAGACGAAGCGTTACTCCGGTATTGCAGGAATAGCCGGCATAAAGCCAGAATGATTGATCAACACCTTTGAGTTAACATTGAGCGACGGCAGTATCAGAAATTGCGGTATCCCCTGCCGAAGCCTGACGGCGTCGGCTTCTCTCAAAGGCTCCTTCCCACCGTTAACTCAAGCTGCCCGCATGATCTTGCCAGATGCTCGGCTCCAGCCGCAGTGTCTTGGATGCGGGGTAACGATCGGTCCAATAAGCCGCACATTCAGCACTCGTGGGATTCCAAAGGCGAGGATATCCCTTCAGTACCTCGATAAACTGCTCGAGAATGAGCAAGCGGTTGGGCCAGCCGATCGCATGGGGATGCAGCACCATCGTGAACTGGCGGCCGCGTTTGTATTGCGCTGCCAGTTCAGCCAGCCAATTGCGCAACAGCATGTCTGGATTTTCTAACCCCGTGCCCTTCGCCGGAAACAGCAAGAAGAACTGGTCATCGAAATGATAGTAGTACGGCAGCGCCAGAATACAGCGGGACGTTGCGAAATCAGTGACCCAGTAGTGCGGGATGTCATCGGCGAGACTGTTGCCGAGATAGGAATATCCGGCGTCCGACAACAGCCGTGCCGTGTGAACAGTCATTGCGCCGCCGGCAAACTTATCTTCCTGTCGCGCGAGGCTGAACCAGCCGAACGGACGTTGGCCGAGGGCATCCTGCAAAATCCGAATGGTGCGCTCAAGGCGACGGGCTTCCTCTTTAACGTCCAAAAGGCGGACGTCTTCTCGTAAGTATCCGTGGGCGGCTATCTCGTGTCCCTCCTCCTGCAATGCACGCAGCGTGTCCAACATGATGTTCACGAGCACCGCCGGAACGGCGAAGGTCGCCCGCATGCCGGTTCGCTTGAGCAGCGCCCGCAGCGCGGACAAGCCGCCGTGAAGGCCAAAATGAGCGTCGGGCGTGCATAGGCTGGCTTCGGTGAGACCTTCCGGTCCACACAAGGGGCTGAGGTCTACTACGATCGTGGCGCAACAAACATAGGCGTTGGGCCAAGCAACCTGATCGTCAGGCATGCTCTGCTCATCGGAAATTGTGTAACGGTCTTTCCAGGGCATTCAGGATCCTTTCCCGGTCACGGCTGGAAACGTCGTTCGCGGTGTCTGCTCCAGGCAGTGCCGAGCAACATCCTCACAGGTCGCAAACCATACCCCGGGCAGCGTCTTCATTCGCGTGAACAGTCGATCGAGCATCGCGATTCGCATTGCTCGGCCGGAGACGAACGGGTGCAGACAGATGTTCAGATATCCGCCCTGCTGGTATTGCTGCCAAAAAGCGGCCCACCAGATTTCCAGCACACGATCCGGATCAGACATTCGCTGCGCCTGATTTTCCGTATTCATCCACGCGAAGCTGAAATACATCGCATCGTCGATCGCAAAATGAAACGGCAGGTTCAACATGGTGCCTGCGCCATCTTCGTCATCGATATAATGCGGCATATGGTCGGGCGCGTGGTGAGAATTGTAAATCAGTCCAGCCTTACGCAAGGCTGCAGGCTTGTGCCAGCTGCGTGAACCGACCGGTCGACGACCCGAGGTATTTTCCAATGCATCCAATGCCAGTTGAAGATGCTCCGCCTCGAGCACCGGATCATCTGGTACGCGATGTTCCCACATGTGGTCGGCGACCTCGTGCCCACGCTGGCCCGCCGCCCGAACCGCTCGCGGATATAGTTCGCAGATCCGGCCGGGAGTAAATATCGTGGCCTTGATGGTGTGGCTGTCGAACAATTCGAGCAACCGCCAGATCCC
Source organism: uncultured Alphaproteobacteria bacterium (assembly GCA_963723625.1). Lineage (GTDB taxonomy): Bacteria > Pseudomonadota > Alphaproteobacteria > Rhizobiales > Xanthobacteraceae > Bradyrhizobium. The sequence goes on along the minus strand of CAVRRK010000005.1, from coordinate 848,682 downwards.
AACGCGGCCGCCGAACTCACCTTTCGTAAGCTGTGTTAGCGGCTCATTCAGGAGTCGGCGAAGCAACATGGCATCGAAATCTGCCGTGACGTTCACCGCAACTCGGGCACCGGACGGCCATTTCGGATCACCCACCACATGGTGACGCGAGCCGTAGGCCTTCACCGCCGCATGGAGCGGTCCGAATTCCCCGTCGTCCTGATTCCGTTGCTGTTCTCTCTTCAAATTTCTAACTATTCGTCAGGCGAGGGAGCCCATTTATGCGGGTTAGCTTCTCCGTCGTCTCACCGGCCCAAATCCGCTAACCTCAGAGACCGCAAACTCGGTAATAACGACGCCAGTACTTCCTTTAAAAACGTCGCTTGGTTCACCCTCTAAACATATTCCTCTCGCAAGATTGCTGCGGCTTGTACCATTGACCTCAACTTTCCTTGCGCAACGTCGCGAGGCAGGTATTTCATCCCACAATCCGGCGCGAGAATTACGCGTTCCTTCGCAACGAACGGGAGCGCTTTTCGAATTCGTTGTGCGATAACTTCGGGCGTTTCGACGTTCATATCCGATAGGTCGATGCAACCTACCATGATCTGTTTGCCTGAGAGGTCTGCCAGGACCGAGCAATCCAGATCAGACTGGGCGGTTTCTATGGAAATCTGCTGACACGTGCACTGCGCGAGCTCCCGTGTCACCGAATTCGTGATGCCTTATTACGGACTTATCCCGCCCGTTTTCGGCACCGGGCCGATGCAGGACCGGACCGCCATCATCGCGGTGCCGATTGACGATGAGAATCTGATCCAGTGGTACATCTATTACAATCCAGAAAAGCCATGCAACTCATTTCGCCGCGTGCAGCGCGCCAACCAATGGCCGATGTCGGGTGGACTGTCGGGTGATCGCACCAGCAATTGGGGTCAGAACCGCGAGATCATGAACGCCGGCAACGTCACAGGTTTCCATGACATTCCGATGGAGGACTTCGTGGTTATGCTGAGCATGGGCCCGATGGTTGATCGCTCGAAGGAATATCTTTGCTCGGCCGATCAGGCGATCATTCGAGTGCGCCGTCAATTGCTGGACGAGGTTCGCCGTTTCATGAAGGGCGGGGCGCCGCAGAGCGGCCAAGGTGAGGGAATGTCCTACAAGGCGATCCGCGCGCTCGGCGGGCGCTTGGCGACATCAGCCGACGATTGGCGCAGCCTTCCGGCCTGAGCTGGCGCCCGAAATTTCGTCCGATCTGCGAGGTTCGATGACCACAACCACTACCTGGAAGCATCTGTGCTCCGCGGCGAGGCTATCGGAGGGCGAACCGCTCGGCCTTCAGCTTGATGACCTTCGAATTGGATTGTTCAAGATCGATGGCGAGATCTTTGCAATTGACGACGTCTGCCCGCATGCATTTGCTTTACTCTCAACGGGCTTTATCGAAGGTCATGTGGTCGAATGTCCGTTGCATGGCGCGATGTTCGACGTTCGGGACGGCCAGTGCCATTCGGGAGATTACGACGACACGAGGACATTCCCGGTAGAGATTCGCGCGGGCGAGCTTTACGTGAATCTGGATAGTGATACGGCCGGCTGACGCGGTACGCGGCTTGACAGCAGTTAGTCCCCTGCGCCCACTCGCTTCTTGCGCGTATGGGCTTTCACGGTGGTCACGGTCAGTAGCTTGCGCAGCGCCCGGTCGAGCGCGGCGATCTCGGCTCGAAGTTCAAACCGCTTTGTTCAGTCACGCGAGCCACCGCTCGCGCAATCTCTGTTATGCCCCGATCCGCGGTCGTCAATCCCTTCGCGGTAAGCCGGACAAGCTCGGAGCGGCCATCATCGTTGGCAGAGATGCGAAGAACGAAGCCACTTTCCTGCAGTCTTGCGACACGCTTGGTCATGGCGCCGGAAGTGACGAGCAAGGCGCGAAACAGATCGGTCGGACGCAGCTCGTAGGGCTTTCCAGATCGTCGGAGCGCGAGCAGGACATGAAGTTCGCCGGTCTGCAGGCCGACTGACTTCGATAGCGCCTGCACTCTCATTTCGTGCAGCTGATTGACGCGTTCCAAGCGCAACAGCGTGCAGGCCATAACCATGTCGAGGTCAGGACGCTGCTGAAGCCAAGCTGCTTCGATGTTGTCGTATAGCGTGGCCATCGACGTCTCAGAGACAACCCCAGCCACGTTGCGGGAAGCGCTTCTTTTCGCCATTGGCTCCTTGATCCAAAACCGGTTCGTATCTCTATCATCTCGAAATTACGGCGTCGCTCGTCCTTCGAATAACCGCCTCCTTTTGTCAAGAAAGGACTATTTGCCGCTTTGCGTATCGCTTGACAAAATGTCTTCCAAGGAAGACAATCCGAGAAACGGGGGGAGGCGAAGATTATGCGGAGAAAGCGCTGGGCACTGATCGCTGCGTTATTGGCCGTTACGGGTTCGCCCTCGCGCGCAGAAGAAGGCGATCTGGTTTTGGGACAAACCATGCCGTACAGCGGAGCCGCATCGGCCCTGAGCGCCGTGGGTAAGGTCCAAACTCGCTACTTCCAGATGATCAACGACAAGGGAGGGATCAATGGCCGAAAGGTCAAGCTTATCTCGCTCGACGACGGTTACAGCCCGCCAAAAGCTGTCGAACAAACGCGAAGGCTAGTCGAGAGCGAGGGCGCTGTTGCAATATTCGGCAGTATGGGAACAGCACAAAACGCAGCAGTGCAGAAATATCTGAACGGTCGCAAAGTGCCTCAGCTTTTTGTCTTCGCGGCAAGCGACCGCTTTGCTGATCCTCAGACAAGTCCCTACACGCTCTCCGGGATGACTTCTGTTCAGCACGGAAGCCGCCATTTACGCCAAGCTGGTATCACGCTCGCTTCCGGCTTCGCGCGTCGCAGTGCTCTACCAAAACGACGACTACGGGCGGGAATACCTGCGAAGCTTCAAGGCTGAACTTGCGCGGCTTGATCCCAAGGCCGAAATCGTGGCGACCTCTCCGTACGAGGTCACCTCACCCACGGTGGACTCGCAGGTCGTATCGCTCGCGAGTACCAACGCCAATGTCTTCCTCAATGCATCGACGGGGAAGTTCACGACACAAGCGATCCGCAAGGCGGGCGAGCTAGGATGGCACGCGCAGCAATTCCTGCCCATCGGAAGCAATTTCGTCGCGACCATTCTTCGGCCGGCCGGACTTGAGTATTCTAAAGGTGCGATATCCGCGACACCGACAAAAACCGTCGGTGATCCCGAGTGGGCCAAAGATCCGGCTTATCTTGACTGGCTCGATTTCATGAAAAAATACTATCCGGAAGGCAACATCGAGGAGCAGCTCAACTTCACCGGCTGGAATGTCGCGATCCTGATGACAAAAGTTCTCGAAGCCTGCGGCTCGGACCTCTCCCCCGAAAATATGATGAAGCAAGCGACCTCGTTAAAGGAGGTGAGTACTGCCGGGCTTGATTCCAGGCATTACGGTCAACACAAGCCACAATGACTATCGCTTGATAAAGTCACTTAGACCGCAGCGTTTCGACGGAGCGATGTGGGTTCCGATATCGGACGCTATTACTTTCAACTAGTGCGCATCATCGATGAGCATCGCGGTACACGATGCCGATCGCAGATCCGCGTTTGCTGGACGCCCGGAGCCCTTCTGAGGACACAAATCTCCACAACCGAATACTCACGCGTCTCAGAGAACCTGACCTTCCTTAAGAGAACAAAATCACTTGCCTGCCACGCAGTCTGCAAACCGGTCTCAACTATTCCCAGGAACGGAAATTCTGCCGGCGGAGACACAGGGCTCAAAGTCGCAAGAATGGCCTGGCGGAGACTGGAGACAAAAAAGTCGCGCGCAAAAAACCCGCACACGGCGCACCTTTTTTGCGAAAACACCAGTAATATCAGATAGGAAGACTGAATGGTGGGCGCGACAGGGATCGAACCTGTGACCCCCTCGATGTCAACGAGGTGCTCTCCCGCTGAGCTACGCGCCCTTAAGACCGGTCGTGACGGGTTGGGTCCGTATATCGGCTCCAAAGCAGGCAGGCAAGGAGGACCGGCTGGCGTCAGGCCGCCAGCATCTTGTTCACTTCGCTGACCAATTCGCGCAGATGAACCGGCTTAGACAGCACCTTGGCGTTCTTTGGGGCCTCTGAATCGGAATTGAGCGCCACGGCAGCAAAGCCGGTGATGAACATGATCTTGATGTCGGGATCCAACTCAGACGCGCGGCGCGCGAGCTCGATGCCGTCCATCTCCGGCATTACGATATCCGTCAGAAGCATTTCAAACGGCTCCTCGCGCAGCCTCTGATAGGCAGACATTCCGTTGTCATGCGATGACACCTGGAAACCGGCGTTTTCCAGGGCCTTGACCAGAAAGCGGCGCATATCGTTGTCGTCTTCGGCAAGGAGGATTTTGTGCATGGTGGCCAATCGTCAACCGGGATCGGAGAATCTCGCCCTACTAAGCCCGATGGCTGGTAAATTTGCGGTGAAGGCAAGCTCATAAGCTTCAGGCGTTTGCGCAGTTTGGCGCTGGAATGAGCGTGAAATCAAGCAACGTCACCATTTCGGGCCATGGCTTCGATCTTTTTCCTTGGCAGGGAGCCGGCGAATACGGACAATGAGCCTGATAAGAACTCAGGTTGTCGGGCAGAATGAATAATCCAGAACGAACGCTTTTCAGCGGCGACGCCCGGCGATGACCCGGCCTGAGGGTGAATTTTCGCCGCCGTTCGAGATAACGGAACCCGCGGCGTGGCGGGCGCCGATCATTTTCAATTCGCCGCATTCCGGTTCGGTTTACCCCCGCGAATTTCTCAATGCCTCACGGATCGATATCGTCGCCTTGCGCCGTTCCGAAGATTCCTTCATGGACGAATTGATCGGCGGCTTGAGCGATCGCGGCTTCCCCGTCGTCCGGGTGAATTTTCCGCGCTCCTACGTGGACGTCAATCGCGAGCCTTATGAACTCGATCCGCGCATGTTCACCGGGCGCCTGCCCAGCTTCGCCAACACGCGATCGATGCGCGTCGCGGGCGGCCTCGGCACCATTCCGCGCGTGGTGGGCGACGGCCAGGAAATCTATCGTGAGCGCCTTGGTGTTGACGAGGCGCTCAGCCGGATCGAGGCGCTGTACAAGCCCTATCACCGTGCGTTGCGGCGGCTGATCAACAAAGCGCATCAAGCGTTCGGCACGGTGATCCTGGTCGACTGCCACTCCATGCCCTCGATCGGCATGTCGCGCGAAGAACCGCGACGGCCGGATGTGGTGATCGGCGATCGTTACGGCACCAGCTGCGCTCCGCCGCTGCCTGACGTTGTCGAAGATACGATGGCTGGACTGGGTTACTCGGTCGGGCGAAACAAGCCCTATGCCGGCGGCTTCATCACCGAGCACTATGGCAATCCCGCCAGCGGACTGCATACGATCCAGCTCGAACTCAATCGCGCGATCTATATGGACGAACGCCGCCGCGAACGTGGCGCGCGGTTCGATCAGATCGTGGCGGATTTTTCCGTCATGGCCGATGCGCTGGCCATGATCCCGCTTGCCGACCTCGGACCTTTCCAGGCCGCGGCGGAATGATCGCTCAGAAAAAAGGGCCGCTTGAGTAAACAAGCGGCCCAAGTCTAGGGAGGAAACGCCCAAGGAGGGCAGCGATAGCGCGAGGCGCTACCGCACCGCAACAATATGCGACCGCGCTGCACAAAGCGCAAGTGCTTTGGAGACACACATCCTGATAATTCACAACTTAAAATCCCAGAGGATATCCGGATCATCTTAAATTCATATTTAATATCAATAGCTTAATCGGTGCGGTTGTTTCACCCTTGAGCACCCTCGGCGCAAGAGCTTTCGCCTCTCGATTTCGTGATCGACAGGGTTCACGAAAAATGCACCGTTTTCCCTCGGTGATTCGCGACGGACGAACCATCGTCGCCAACACCACGTTACCCACCTCGGCAGTGCGCGCGACCCGGGATTGCGCTACGCAGACTTCACGAAATTATCCCCCCTGAAGGAATAGCCGTGACGGTCATCGATTTCACCGCGTTCATTGACCGCCTTGCAGCCGCGTCCGGCGAAACCATCCTGCCGTTTTTCCGAACGTCGCTGAGCATCGACAATAAAAGCACCAGCCACGATTTCGATCCTGTGACCGAGGCCGACCGCGCCGCGGAGGCGGTGATGCGGCGGCTGATCAAGGCCCAATTTCCACAGCACGGCATCGTCGGTGAGGAGTTCGGCAACGAACGCGAAGAAGCCGAATATGTCTGGGTGCTGGATCCCATCGACGGCACCAAATCATTCATCGCCGGCTTTCCGATCTGGGGCACGCTGATCGCGCTGCTGCATCGGGGCACGCCGGTATTCGGAATGATGCATCAGCCTTATATCGGCGAGCGTTTCTCAGGCGATAGCGGCTCGGCTAGATATCGCGGGCCGTCCGGGGAACGGAAGCTCGCGGTGCGGCGCTGCGCGTCGCTGCAAGATGCGACGATGTTTACCACCAGCCCGCTACTGATGAACGCTGCCGATCGTGCCGCCTTCGGCCGCGTCGAAAATGAAGTGCGGCTGACGCGCTATGGCGGCGATTGCTATTCCTACTGCATGCTCGCGGCGGGTCATCTCGATCTCGTCATCGAGACTGAGCTGAAGCCCTACGACATCGGCGCGTTGATTCCGATCATTACCGGCGCGGGCGGCGTGGTCACCACCTGGGAAGGCAAGCCTGCGCAAAGCGGTGGTCGCATCGTTGCGGCAGGCGACCCGCGCGTGCACAGCGCGGCATTGAAACTGCTGCGCAGCGCAGATTAGCAATCTATCCGTTCGAACAGTTGCCGGATCAGCGTGGTGATCCGTCCGTCCGGCGATGCCAGCTCCTCCATGATGGAAAAGTGGTCGGCGCCGGTAATTTCCTCATAGGTCACCGGCAATCCATGGCTCGCACGATAGGCTGCAAAGTCCGCGCTCTGCTGGCGCAGCAGCGGCAGTTCTGCACTGCCAACTACCAGCGACAGCGGCTTCGCCGCGCCCGTCCCCTGCATGACCGGCGAATTGCGTCGTGACATCGCTTCGTCAAGCCTGAGTTTGACATTGAGATAGCTGTGCCGGATCGGCTCCAGATCATAGATTCCGCTGATGGCCATCCCGGCCTTCACGTGGCGATGTGACAGCGCCATCGACGTCAGATGCCCGCCGGCCGACCAGCCTGACACCACGATCCGCTTCGGGATCGCCGCCAAGGCCTGGCAATTGCTCGACGAGAAAATCCAGACCCTGGTGAATTTCGCGCACGATCTCGTCCAGCGTCACGTCCGGAGCCAGCGTATATCCGATCAGCGCGACGTTGATGCCGTGCGCCATTGGTCCTTCGGCGAACAGCGTAAAGCTCTCCTTGGCGCGGGTCTGCCAATAGCCGCCGTGAATGAACACAAGTGTCGGCGCGCCATCGGCGATTTTGAGAAAATCGATGCGGTTGCGCTCGCGGGACCCGTATTTGAGATCGAGATGGCCGGGATATCGCCGGCGCATTTCCGCGGACTTTTGCTCCCAGTCCGCGACCATACCGGCGCCTGCCGGCACCGCGATGCCGTTGTTGAGGCCGAGATCACGCTGCTCCTGGCTCATCGCGCGCCAGTCAGTATCGCCGAATGGCAGGCTCACGATGCAAATCTCCGGTTTCTGGTTCTGACAAAGCGTTCCTCTTTGTCAGAAAATGTTTTACACGCCATACAATCGATCGGAACGAAATAAGAAATAACGGGAGACGCAGGTGAGCGCAAATCCGGCATTGGTACAAGCAACGGCATGCGCCATCCTTGATAAACTGAACGCCGGCGAGGTCACGCCGCTCGATCTGCTCGACGCGCTGGAAGCAAGGATCGCGGAAGTCGACGGCAAGGTCAACGCGCTGCCGACGCTGTGCTTCGATCGCGCACGCACGCACGCCAAGACGCTGATGAAAAAGCCGGTCGGCGAACGCGGACTTCTCGCCGGGATGCCGGTGCCGATCAAGGACTTGTTCAACGTCGAGGGCGTGCTGAGCACGCAGGGCTCGCCGATCTTCAAGGACAACGTGCCCACCCGATCCGATCTTGTGGTTGAGCATCTTGAAGCCAACGGCGCGCTTATTTACGCCAAATCCAACACGCCGGAATTCGGCGCCGGCGCCAATACCTTCAACGAGGTGTTCGGCGCGACCCTCAATCCGTGGGACACCTCGCGATCCGCGGCCGGCTCCTCGGGCGGCGCGGCTGTCGCGCTCGCGACCGGCATGGCGTGGCTCGCGCATGGCACCGACATGGGCGGCTCGCTGCGCAATCCCGCCAGTTTCTGCGGCATCGTCGGGATGCGGCCCAGCATCGGCCGTGTGGCGCATACGCTGGTCGCCCAGATCGACCGCAACCTTACCGTCCATGGCCCGATGGCGCGCAATGTCGAGGACCTCGCGCTGCTGCTCGACGCCATGAGCGGCGAACATCCGGCCGATCCCCTCTCGCTGCCCGTACTGCCCACGTCGTTTCGGTCGGCCGCACGTTCCGGCAAGGGCCCAAAGCGCATCGCCTACTCGCCTGATCTCGGCATTACGCCTGTCGATCCCGAGGTCGCCGCGATCACGCGTAAAGCTGCGATGCGGTTTGCCGAAGCGGGCGCTATCGTCGAGGAAGCCCATCCGGATTTGCGCGAGGCGCACGAATGCTTCCATGTGCTGCGCGCGTTCGATTTCGCGATCACCAAAGCCGCGCTGCTGCGCAGCAAGCGCGACCAGCTCAAGCCAGAGGTGATCTGGAATATCGAGCAAGGCTTGAAGCTGACCGTCGAGGATCTCGAGCGCGCCGAAGCGCAGCGCGTCACGATGACGGCGCGGACGGTGGAGTTCTTCAAGACCTACGATTTGCTGCTGACGCCTGCGACCATCGTCTCGCCCTTCCCGATTGAAAACCGCTACGTTGCGGAATGCGCGGGAAAGAAATTCGACAATTACGTCGAGTGGCTCGCCATCGTCTACGCGATCACGCTGGTTTGCTGCCCGGCGCTGTCGTTGCCATGCGGCTTTACTTCGTCGGGCCTTCCGGTCGGGCTGCAGATGGTGGCGGCACCGCGCGGTGAAGCGCAATTGCTGGCCGGTGCGAAGGTGTTGGAGGATATTTTGGGAGTTCGCGGCACGACGCCGATCGATCCGCGCGGAGCGAAGTAACAATGTCACTCAAAATCCATGTCGATCAGGAAAAGTGTCAGGGCCACGCCCGCTGCAAGGCGCTGGCGCCGGAGCTGTTCGACCTCGACGAATTCGGCAACGCCCACGAAGTTGGCGGCGGCGCCGTACCCAGCGAGTTGGAAGACAAGGCGTGGCTGGCGAAAGCCAATTGCCCTGAATTCGCGATCGATATTACCGAGACCTGATTTCGCGTTGCGTTAAACTCCCGCTGCTAGAGGGAAATTGCCGATGTCCGATCATTTGTCCGCTCGCGCTCCCGTGACCGATTGGGTTCACGACTTTGACCATATCGATCCGCGCTGGACCGAAAACCCGTTTCCGATCTGGGACGAACTGCGGGCCGAACGCCCGCTGGTTCACACCGAGCGCTATCTCGGCTGCTATCTGCCGGTCACCTATGAAGCGGTGAAGCAGATTTCCTACGACACCGAGCACTTCTCGTCGCGCCGCGTCGTGGTGCGCAATATTCGACCCGAGCCACCCGCGCCCTCGCCGCCGATCACTTCCGATCCTCCGGCGCATAAACCCGCCAAGCAATTGCTGCTGCCGCCATTCACGCCCGACGCCATGAAGAAGCTGGAGCCGAGAGTGCGCTCGATCTGCAACGAACTGATCGACGCATTCATCGATCAGAATGGATGCGATGTGGCCGCGCACTACACCAAGCACATTCCGGTGCGCGCCATCGCGCACCTGCTCGGCATTCCCGAAAAGGACGGGGAGCTGTTCGTGAAATGGATTCACGAAATTCTCGAGGTCGGCATCAGCAACGACGAAGTGTTGATGCGCGCCGTGCACGAGATGCACGATTACTTCGCGGGGCAGATCGAACAGCGCAAGAAACGCCCGACCGACGATCTGATCTCGACGCTGATGAATGCGCGCGACAAGGACGGCGAGCCGCTGTCGGACGCCCATGTACAGGGCTCGCTGCGGCTCCTCCTGATAGCGGGCATCGACACCACGTGGAGCGCGATCGGCTCTTCGCTCTGGCATCTGGCGAAGACGCCTGCCGATCGCGAACGGCTGCTTGCCGAGCCAGAGTTGCTCCCGACCGCAATCGAGGAATTTTTGCGCGCCTATTCGCCGGTGACGATGGCGCGCGAGGTCGTGAAAGAGACGGTTGTCAGCGGTTGTCCTGTCAAGCCCGGCAACATGGTGCTGCTATCGTTTCCCGCCGCCAACCGCGATCCCGCGATGTTTCCCGATGCCGACAAGGTTGTGATCGACCGCAAGGAAAACCGTCATGCCGCATTCGGGCTCGGCATTCACCGCTGCATCGGCTCTAACCTCGCGCGCATGGAAATGACCGTCGCGCTCGAGGAGTGGCTCAAGCGCATCCCGCATTTCTGGTTGGACCCCGCGGGCGAAGTCACATGGTCCGAGGGCACCGTACGCGGGCCGCGGCAGCTTCCGATGCTTTTCGGGAAAGCGAACTAAACCATCAACGGTACACGCGAAACCGCCTTGCACTCTCGCGCGAGAGTGCAAGCGCGGCAACACTCATCTCCAAGCGCCTGACTTCGATCAGGCGGCGAGTTCGAATACCGGTTTGACGTTCGAGATTTCGAGATTGCATTCTCTAAAGTGAAGGGCCATCTCGCGATCGGCGAGATATTCCCAGTGCTCGGCACGAGCGAGCATTTCCCAGCTTCGGTTTGGATTATACGCAGCCTGTTGACGGCACAGCGAACCTAACGCGCGGTAGCGAGAAACATTTTTCATTGCCACCTCCCGGGTTGAACGACTCAAAGTGTATTCCTCTGTACAATTCAAAGTCATCAAAAATTATGACAGCACGCCGAGGACGGCCGCGGACCTTCGACCTGGCTGGCTGCCAGAAGTCATCTTGCGCTTCCTTTTTCTCAGGGCAAACTCAAGTGCTTAGACATGATGAACAGGCACTAAGGCTAAATCGCATCTTTTTACGAAAAGGATCAGTAACGAAGGAGTGTATCGAAGCTCCCGAAGGTCTATCGAATAAAAGCTCATCTGGGCGGCACCCAGGTTTGACTGTCGAGCCCGATTGCGAACCTTGCGACGACATGTGCTAAGTCGGAATTATTACGGCCCCGGCGATCAGTGGTAGGCACGCCGTTCGAAGCTCAAGCCTTCCGAGTTGACGGAGACCCATCATGCCCGACGAACATTTACCGCCGCAGGCAACGAGTTCATCGATCGAACCCGGTAACCAACCGCGCAAGGTCATCGTTCAGGAGACCCGTTACAGCAAATTTCAGCAGCAGGTTTCCATTGGCCCGCACCGCTTACTGGCCGATGAGCCCACCGCCGTTGGCGGCGAGGACAGCGGCCCTGGCCCTTATGATCTAGTGCTTGCCGGTCTAGGCGCCTGCACGGCGATGACGCTGCGGCTTTATGCCGACCGCAAATCGCTGGCGCTCGATCGCGTGACGGTGACATTGACGCACAACAAGATTCACGCCGAAGATTGCGCCGAATGTGAAACCAGGGTCGGGATGCTTGATCAGATCGAGCGAATAATCGTCATGGAAGGCGACCTCGACGCCGATGCGCGCCAGAAGCTGATGGAAATCGCGGACAAGTGCCCGGTGCATCGCACGCTTACCTCGGAGATTCACATCGTGACCCGCGCGGCGGATTGAACGACCCGGCAACCGCGCGTTATTATAGGGCAAAGGAAAGCCGCTCATGCCGGCCGTTAGCCGCGTCGATCCCAAGAACGTCTTTTCCGCGGGGGAATGGAGCCGGCTGACGTCGCGGAGCTCGCTGCGCGGCATGTGGCTGGTCGCCCACGCCTGGGGAACGGTCGCAGCCGCCATTGCGCTGGTTACACTGTGGCCCAATCCGTTGACATGGCTCATCGCCGTGACCGTGGTCGGCGCGCGGCAGCTTGGTCTGGCGATCCTGATGCACGAAGCCGCGCATGGCGGGCTGCACAGCAACAGGGCGATCAACGAATGGATCGGACAATGGCTATGTGCGGTGCCAGTCGGGGCCGATCTGAGAAGTTACCGCTCCTACCATCTGCAGCACCACAAATTCACGCAGCAGCCCGAAGACCCCGACCTTTCGCTGTCGGCGCCCTTTCCTATCTCCAAGGACAGCTTCTATCGCAAGGCGATCCGCGACCTCACCGGGCAAACCTTTGTCAAACAGCGGCTGCCGCTGTTTCTGTCGCTGTTCAAGCGCGCCGCGCCCGCCGATGCCGTTTCACATGAGAGCTTCGTCGCCAGCGGTGCCGATAAGATGGCGCGCTTTCTGGTGGCGAACACGTTGATATTCGCGGTGTTCTGGCTGGCCGGTGCCGGCGTCTGGTTTTTCGGCGTCTGGGTATTTGCGATGGCGACCTGGCTGCCGCTGGTGACGCGCATCCGCAATATCGCCGAGCATGCTTGTACCAGCACGGGACCTGACCCGTTCAGCCACGCGCGTACCACGCTCGCCAACCCGCTCGAGCGCCTGTTCATCGCGCCCTATTGGGTCAACTATCACGCCGAGCATCACCTCTTTATGTACCTGCCATGCTACCGGCTGACCGAGGCGCATCGCCTGCTCGCGGAAAAGGGCTTGATCCAGCGGGTGGAAGTCAGCGCGGGGTATACTGACGTGCTGCGCCTCGCAACCTCAGGTCAGCGACCCTGACCGCGCGCTCGTTGTGACCAGCGGCGGAACGCGGAGCATTCCGCGCAAGCCCAACGCCGTACCGCTGAGAATTCCCGCAACCGCGACGAACGATGCCAGTGCCAACGTGGACAGTCCGGTCAGGCCTTGTCCGATCGAGCAGCCGTAAGCCATCGCGCCGCCCGCGCCCATCAACGCTGCCCCGCCGACCGAGCGCAGCATGTGGCCCGGGGAGGTAAAACCTTCCCAATGAAACCGGCGAGTGACCAGCGCCGTAACCAGGCTGCCGGCGAGTACGCCTGCGACCATCGTAATTCCGAAGTTCAGCGTCAGCCCGGTCGACAGCATCACATACTGCAGCGTGTCCGCGATCGGCGCGATGAAGGTGAGCGACGTGACCGGCGTCGGATTGAAATCGTCGGCGCCGAGATAGCCGGTGGCGAACCATCCCGCCGCGACTAAAAGCCCGACCGCGACGCCCGCGCCGATCTGTCCCCATGCGCGCTGGAATGGCGCGTGCGCAAACGCAAAGATGATCAGCGCTCCGCTCACCGCCGAAGCCGCCAGCATCCGCGCGAATGTTTCGCTGATGCCGAATGCCGACAATAATGCGGGCAGCGAAATCACCGACGGAGTAGTCTGAGTTGCCTGTAGCACGGCGATGCGGGACGGCGCGATCAGGCCCTTCAGCGTCATCTGCGCAGCGATGCCCAGCACGATCACCACGACAAGCGAGCGCAAATTGCCGCGCCCGAGCAGCACCAGCGCGCGCGAGCCGCAGCCGTTCGACAGAACCATTCCATAGCCGAACAGCAGCCCGCCCGCGAACATCAGAGGTGCTGAGAACGACGGCTGCAAATAAATCGATTTCCCGAGATCGACGAGCCCGCCGGCCGCCATCAGTTGCGTCGCCGCGATCGCAATGCCGATCGCCAACGCGTAGGTGCGGATCAGGCGGCTATCGCCTTGCGCCCACCAGCCGCGCAGGCTGCTGAGCAGACAGAAGCCGCTGAGCAGGCCGACCGCGCCATAGGCGAGGCCAATCAGAAGGCCGGCGTAATTGGTGATGGTCGAACTGGACATCGCTCCGAGCCCCATACGAGAAGTCTGATGGCATAAATATGCATGCAAAATCAGGCTCGCTATACGGCGCGGAAACGCAGGCGTCCACGAGATAAAATTGAGAGAAAGAAGCTATCGTCGTATCGCGCGGGCGGGAAATAAATCCCTCATGCCGATATGCGGAGCAATGATTTTCTACTCAGGACAAATGCCCAGAAAATTATTTTGGTCGTGCGAGTATGCGCGCCTTAACTCTTCGGTTTGAGGATCACGCGGTCGCGCGATGACCCGGCCACCGCAAGAAACGCCCGCTTGGCATCGTCCAACGGATAAACGGCGCCTGGCCTGATCGGAAACGGCTTAAGATGCCCGCTGGAGAACCCCGCAACCAGATCCCTAAGCACCGCGCCGGTGGCGGCCGACGATAACCCCAGCGTATCGATGCCGACGTAGGTGTGCTGACCACGATAGAATTCCAGGATGTCGAATTGTACGATCCGCTCGACCGCGGCGATCAGGATTTGTCGCCCGCGCAATGCGAGCGATTTGTGCGCCGCCTGAAAATAGGGATCGCCGACGGTGTTGAAGACGATGTCGGCGCCCTTGCCGCCGGTCAGTTCGCGCACGCGCGATGCCACGTCGGTCGCCGAAGCGTTGACGATCTCGACCGCAGAATTGCTGTGGCCCTCGTAAGGCTCATCCTTGCGAACGACGCCGATGACGCGCGCGCCGCGCCAGCTTGCGATTTGCGTAGCGGCCTGGCCGACCTTGCCGTTGATGCCCATCACCAGCACGGTATCGCCTGGCTTCGGCTCGCCCGCGCGTCGCAGCCCTTCCGCCGCGGTAACGAAGGGAACGCCGATGCCGGCGGCTTCCTCCCACAACAGGTCCTTCGGCTTCTCCACCACCGCATCGGCTTCAACACTGAGATGAGTTGCATGCGTGCCGTCGCGGCGGATGCCGAGATCGCCGGACGACCCGAACACTTCGCGTCCGATCCATTCGTGCCGGACCGTCGACCACAACGCCGGCGTAGTCGCGGCCGGGTGTGCGCGGAAACACCGCGTAGGGCATCAGGCCGGTGGCCGCTTTCACGTCCGAAGGATTGACCGCCGCCGCCTTCACTTCGATCAGCAATTCGTCAGCGCCGCGCGATAGCGGGCGTCTTTCGATATGCGGCGCAAGTGCCGCCGGATTATCGGCTTTCGCGAACAGGCGCACGCAGCGCACGATGACCGTCTCTGGGCGAGCCGCTGGTGTTAAAGCGCCTGTCATACATCTTCCTCGAAGGCGGCGGTCAGGCACAGCCGGATCGTTGACACCATTCCGTCTTCGCCTCATGACTAGCGGACCGACCGTTCAATTCAAGAGGCTTGTCGCAACAAGTCCGTCGGGCGCGGAGGATATTTTTGGGTCCGGTTTTGACATCAGCGCAATACTCAACCGACGCGCTTGCGCGCGCCTGCGCCGACGCGATGTGGAAAGAGGACGGCGCCTCGCAAGGCCTCGGCATGGTAATAACAGACGTGAAAGCCGGCAGCGCGACGCTGGCGATGACCGTTGGACCGCAGATGGTCAATGGCCACGGCATCGCCCATGGCGGCTTCATCTTTACGCTGGCGGATTCGGCGTTTGCGTTTGCCTGCAATTCCCACAACGAACGCGCAGTCGCAGCAGAAGGCAACATCACCTTCATCAGGCCCGGCAAACTCGGCGATCGCCTGGTGGCGACGGCAAAGGAAATTTCGCGAAGCGGGCGTTCCGGGATTTACGATGTTCGCGTGACCGTCAATGATATCGCGATCGCCGAATTTCGCGGCCATTCCCGCACTATCGGCGGGGTTTGGGTGCCGGACTCGAAATGACCCGTAGCAAACCAAACGTTCCTCTCCTCGACGATGCCGAGCGCGCCTCGCGCGATGAAATCGTAGCACTACAGACCAAGCGCATGGCATGGACCCTCAACCATGCCTACGACAATGTTGCGCATTACAAGAAGGCTTTTGACGCAGCCGGCGTACACCCGTCAGACTTCAAGCAGCTTTCCGATCTCGCGAAATTTCCGTTCACGATGAAGACCGATCTGCGCGACAATTATCCGTTCAACATGTTCGCGGTGCCGCGCGAAAAACTGGTTCGCGTCCACGCCTCCTCCGGTACTACCGGCAAGCCGATCGTCGTTGGCTACACGCAGACCGATATCGACATGTGGTCGGACGTGATGGCGCGTTCGATCCGCGCCGCCGGCGGGCGCACCGGCATGATCATGCACAATGCCTATGGCTATGGGCTGTTCACCGGCGGGCTCGGCGCGCATTACGGCGCCGAGCGTCTGGGCTGCACTGTCGTGCCGGTCTCCGGCGGCATGACGGAGCGGCAGGTGCAGCTCATCAACGACTTCAGGCCCGACATCATCACGGTGACGCCGAGCTATATGCTAGCGATCCTTGACGAGTTTAAGCGGCAAGGTCTCGATCCGCGCAAATCGTCGCTGAAGTTCGGCATCTTCGGCGCCGAGCCCTGGACCAACGCGATGCGTGCCGAGATCGAGCAATCGTTCGACATGGACGCCACCGACATCTACGGATTGTCGGAAGTGATCGGGCCTGGGGTGGCGCAGGAATGCGTTGAGACCAAAGACGGGCTGCACGTCTGGGAAGATCATTTTTATCCCGAGATCGTTGATCCCGAAACCGGCGCGGTGCTTCCCGACGGCGAGAAGGGCGAACTTGTTTTCACATCGCTGACCAAAGAGGCGTTTCCGATCATCCGCTATCGCACCCGCGATCTGACGCGGCTGCTGCCGGGCACCGCGCGGCCCGGCATGCGGCGGATGGAGAAAGTCACCGGCCGCTCCGACGACATGATCATCCTGCGCGGCGTCAATGTGTTTCCAACCCAGATCGAGGAAGCGCTGCTCGCCACCGACTGGTGCGGCGGTCATTTCGTCATCGAACTGACGCGCGAAGGCCGAATGGATGAAATGGTCGTGCTGGCGGAAGCGCGGCCCGGAAACTGGGACGGCAGCGGACTCGCAGCGCAGGCGCAGAAACTTTCCGACTTCATCAAGAACACTATCGGCATCACGGCGCAAATCAGGATCGTCGCGCCGGATACGCTGGAGCGTTCGCTCGGCAAGGCCAAACGCGTGTTCGACAAGCGGCCGAGGGGTTAACGCGAGCCTCATGGTGAGGAGGCGCTCTTGCGCCGTCTCGAACCATGAACAGTGCGGCACATCCTTCGAGACGCGGCGAAGACGCCGCTCCTCAGGATGAGGAGGCTTCACACAAAATCATAATCCACCACGACCCTGTCCGTCAGCGGCCGCGCCTGGCAGGTGAGGATGAAGCCCGCTTTCAGCTCCCACGGCTCCAGCGAATAATTCACTTCCATGCGCGCCTCGCCCTCGACCAGCTTGGCGCGGCAGGTCGAGCACATCCCGCCTTTGCACGCGAACGGCAGATCCATCCCGGCGCGCAACGCGGCCTCCAAAATCGATTCATCCTCGGCCACCGGCACGTCGCGGCGCTTGCCGTCAATGATCAGCGACGCCATTGCCTTCGGCGGCGCGCTTACCGCCACAACATCCTTCGGACGCGGCTTGCCGCCAAGCCCCGAGACAAAACGCTCGACATGAATTTTTTCGGGCGCGATGCCGATAGCGCAACAGGTCGCCTCGATATCTTCGCTCATGCCGGTCGGCCCGCAGATGAAAACGTGATCGATATCAGCGGCCGGCACCAGCGAGCGCAGCAGCACCCTCACCTTTTCGCCGTCGAGCCGTCCCTGCAGGATTGGAATGTCCTGCTCCTCGCCCGAGATGACGTGAAATACCGACAGCCGCTGCATGTAGCGGTCTTTCAATTCCTCCAGCGCTTCCCGAAACAGCATCCCTTCGGTGGTGCGGTTGCCGTAGAACAGAAAGAACCGACTGTTGGTTTCGCGCGCCAGCACGCCTTTCACGATCGACAGGATCGGCGTGATGCCGGACCCGGCGGCGAAGCCGACATAGACGCGCTGCTCGTCAGGCGCGTGCGCGACGCCGAAGCGGCCGGTCGGCGTCATCACGTCGAGTTCGTCGCCGGCCTTCAGTTCATCCGCGGCCCAGTTCGAAAACGCGCCACCGTCGACCTTCTTGACGGCAATGCGTAGCTCACCATCGTCGGGGCCGGAGCAGATCGAGTAGGAACGGCGCACTTCTTCGCCGTCCATGGTCGTGCGCAGGGTGAGATATTGCCCCGGCGCGAAAATGTAATGGTCCGCGAGCTCGGCGGGAATCGTAAATGTGAGCGACACGGCATCCGCGGACTCGCGGCGCATTTCGCGCACGGTGAGGCGATGAAATTTCGGTGTGCGTGACATCAGAGACTCCCCTCCCCCTTGCGGGGAGGGGTCGGGGGTGGGGGAATCCCAAGCGCAAGCATCCCTTGACCCCCCTCCCCAACCCTCCCCCGCAAGGGGGGAGGGAAGCTAAGCATCAGTGACACTTGAAATAGTCGAACGGCTCGCGGCAGCTTTTGCAGCGCCACAGCGCCTTGCACGAGGTCGAGCCGAATTCGGAAAGAACTTCGGTGTCATCCGAGCCGCACTGCGGGCACGCCACCTGTTGCTCGCCGAACAGCGCACGGCGGCCGGAGCCCTGCTGCGGCGGCGCAATGCCGTATTCCCTGAGCTTGTGGCGACCCTGCTCGCTCATCCAGTCCGTGGTCCAGGCCGGCGACAGCACCGTGCGCACTTTCGAATTCACAAAACCTTCGCGCACCAATGCAAGCTCGATTTCCACTGCGATCATGTTCATCGCCGGACATCCGGAATAGGTCGGCGTAATCGCGACCTCAACGCAGCCGTCACGCAGTTCAACGCCGCGCAGCACGCCGAGATCGGCGATGGTCAGAACCGGTATCTCGGGGTCGACCACCTGGGCGGCGGCGTTCCATGCGCGCTGTCGAATGTCAGCGTCGTAAGCGCGCTGCTGCAACTTCATATCGTCAGCGACAATCACCATGTAGCGCCCGGAAAAGTTCGCTGCATAGATTGCAACTCGCTGAGCAGATGACCCAAATGCTCGCTATGGCGGCCGTGGCGACCGCCCTGCTGCATCCAGTCGCTCTTGGGCAGCGTCAATGTTGCCTCATCGAGCACGCTTGAAATGGTTTGCAGCCATTGCGGCCGCATCGACGCAGGATCGACCGCGATCCCCGCGTCGACCAGCCCGCGCTCGCTATCGTCAACGTCGAACATTTCGCCGGTGAATGCCCAGAGATCGTCAACCGCGGTCTGCGCGCGGCGATGACTTTCATCAGTGCCGTCGCCGAGCCGAATGATCCATTCCGAGGAATGCCGCACATGATACGCGCTTTCCTTTTCGGATTTTGCGGCGATTGCCGCCAGCGTGGCATCGCGCGAATTCATCATCGCGCGCCAGTACAGATCGGCGAATGCCGCATAGAAGAACTGTCGCGCGATGGTGCGTGCGAAATCGCCGTTGGGCTGTTCCAGCAGCAGCAAATTGCGGTACTGGCGCACGTCGCGAAGGTAGGCGAATTTGTCTTCGTCGTTGCCGTTGCCCTCGACCTGCGCCGCATAGGAATAAAGCTCGCGCGCCTGCCCGAGCAGATCGAGTCCCATATTGGCCAGCGCCATGTCCTCTTCCATCGCAGGCGCGTGCCCGCACCATTCCGACAGCCGATGCCCCAGGATCAAGGCGTCGTCGGCGCGGCGCAGCGTGTAAAGCACCAGCGGCGTTTCGGACACGGTGATAGAGGCGACCGCCATCACATATGCCCGACTTCATCCGGCACGTCGTAAAATGTCGGATGGCGGTAGATCTTGGATTCGGCCGGCTCGAACATCATGCCCTTCTCGGAAGGATCGGACGCGGTGATCGCGCTCGACGGCACCACCCAGATCGAAAGCCCTTCGCCGCGCCGCGTATAGATGTCGCGCGCCGCCTGCAGGGCCAGCGTCGTGTCGGTGGCGTGCAGCGAGCCGACGTGCTTGTGCGCAAGACCGTTGCGGCTGCGAATGAAGACTTCCCACAGCGGGACGTTCGGCGTGGTCATGATGGTCTCCCAGAAATTTCTTGCGGCGACTTAAGCCGCCGCCTTGCGCTGGCTGCGCTTCTCAGCATAGGCCGCAGCGGCGTCGCGCACCCACGCGCCCTCGTCGTGCGCCTTGCGCCGCGCCGCGAGCCGGTCGCGGTTGCACGGACCATTGCCCGCGAGCACCTGATTGAATTCGGTCCAGTCGATCGAGCTGTATTCCCAATTCCCCGCCGCATTCTGCTTCATGCCGGGATCAGGGATCGTCAGGCCCAGATATTGCGCCTGAGGCACCGTGGCATCGACGAATTTCTGGCGCAGCTCATCGTTGGAGAAGCGTTTTATTTTCCATTTGGTCGAGATGTCGCTGTGCTGGCTCGCCTTGTCCGGAGGTCCGAACATCATCAGCACCGGCCACCACCAACGCTCCAGCGCGCTCTGCGCCATCGCCTTCTGCTCCGGAGTGCCGCGCGACAACGTCACCATGATTTCGAAACCCTGCCGCTGATGAAACGACTCCTCTTTGCAGACGCGGATCATCGCCCGCGCGTACGGTCCGTACGAGCAACGGCATAGCGGAATCTGATTCATGATGGCGGCGCCGTCGACCAGCCAGCCGATTGCGCCGATGTCGGCCCAGGTTAGCGTCGGATAATTGAAGATCGAGGAATATCTGGACTTGCCCGCCAGCATCGCATCGACCAGCTCCTCGCGCGAGGTGCCAAGCGTTTCCGCCGCCGCATAAAGATAAAGCCCGTGACCGCATTCGTCCTGAACTTTGGCGAGCAGCGCGGCCTTGCGGCGCAGCGATGGCGCGCGCGTGATCCAGTTGCCTTCCGGCAGCATGCCGACGATTTCGGAATGCGCGTGTTGCGAAATCTGCCGCGTCAACGTTTTGCGATAGGCCGCCGGCATCCAGTCGTTCGGCTCGATGCGATCATCGGCGTCAATGCGCGCCTGAAACGCGGCCGCGCGGCCGGCGTCCTCGACGTGGCGGTCGTCACCTTCGGGGGCATTGAGCGCTTGCGTGTACATGACCGGTCTCCGCGGACGTAACGCGTATATATAGCACAAATAGTCCAGCGCATCCTCGCCCGGCCGAACCCAATGGCGCAAAGAAAAAAGCACGCTCAGCTTTCGCCAAACGTGCCTTACCCTAACTAAACGACGCCTTTGTCAGAATTACCGGTTCGGATCCGGATAAACGAAGCTACGCCACCCGCCGCGGTCGAACGGCTTCCAGTTACCCTCAGGCTGAGCCAGACGATCGGCAACCGCATAAACCACGGCCGGGTGATGGCCCATGCCGCAATGGCTGCTTTCGACTTCGATGCTCTCGGACTTTGCTGAGGTTTTTTCCATGCAGCCCTGCCACGCGCAGATGCCATCGGTGCGGCTGTAAATCGCCGTGGTTGGTACCGGAGGCGCCTCGGCCAGCGAACCGCCGAAGCGTCCGTCATCTTCTTCATCGGCGCGGCGGCCGCTGGCCAGTTCATAAACGCGCCAGGCGTTGGTCGCCTTGGGACTGCCGGCGAACGGGCTCCCCAGCGTAATCACCGAGCGCACATCGTCCGGCAGCATCTTGGCAAGCTGACGCGCATAAAGACCGCCCAAGCTCCATCCCACCAGACTGACCTTGCGGCCGTGCGTTTGATGAAGCTCGCGTACGAGGTCGAGCATGCCGTCCTGCACGCCATCGCGCAGGCCGAGATTGCGACCCTGCCCCCAGCCTTGCACGGCATATCCGCGGCTTTTCAGGAAGGTGCGCAGCGGCCGCGTCGAGATATCCGACGCCACAAGTCCGGGCAGCACGAGCACCGGGTGACCATCGCCTTTTGGCGCCAGGCTCAGCAGCGGCAACGCGCCAAGAAACGCGCCGAATTCGTGAAGGGCCCGTCCTTCGAGAAACATCAGGGCTTTGGAAGGCGGTTGCAGCGCTTGCGCGGTCGCGGACATCAGGTTCCCCTAAAATAGCGAAAACATTATCCAGTCTAATACCTAGCGAACTATATCGTTCCGCAACGCAACATGACGTTCCTGAAAGCTAGGGCAAAGGTTCCAACTGTCAAGGAAACCCCTTCTCTGACATCGCCAGAATCATCGGCCAGTGTGGCCAAAGTGCCCGATTCCAGCGGAAAACCGGCCGCTAGCCACGCGTCCTCTGCATGGGCAAGCACTCGCCCGAGTGAGGGCCCTTCGGGAATGCCGCGCGAAATGAAATCAGCCGCCTTCAAGGGAAATTTTGGCGCGGTCCAGCGCTCGGGCAACGTCGCAAGCGCCAACCATCGCTCTCGATCGGTGTCGCGGCCCGCGCGCGCCCACGCCAGCATCAGCCGGTCGCGGTATCGCGCCTCGCCAAGCCGGTAGAGCCGCCGCCGCGCGGCCTGCTCATCCATATTCCCCAGCCGCCACCAGCGATGGCCCATGGAATCCAGCGCTTTGGTTTCGACGTTGGTCAGCCGCAAGCGAATCCCGAGCCGTTGGGCATCCTCGGGGATCGCCACCGCGAGCGCTCCCAGCCGCCGAATCGGATCGGCTTTCAATGCAAGCAACCGCTCCGCGGCAACCATCGCTTGAAACGGACCGGTGTAAGCGACGCTGCCCAAAATCGGCAGCAACAGCCCGCCATCTTGCATCGCCGCGACCGCCGAAACAGCGCCATCCGCCACGAGCAGTTTCAACATTTCCATCCGCACCCGCTCTGCGGAAAGGATAGCGAGGCCGTCATGCGCGCGGATGCAAGCGAGATATCCAGCACGGTCCGGTTCGCCGGCGCCATACGCGGCGTGCATCCGGAAGAACCTGAGAATCCGCAGATAATCTTCAGCGATGCGCTGATTGGGATCGCCGATGAAGCGCACGCGCTTCTCGGTTGTATCCGCGAGTCCTCCGACATGGTCGTGCACCATGCCGTCAGCGTTTACCGAGAGACCGTTAATGGTAAAGTCGCGCCGCTGCGCATCGCGCACCCAGTCGCGGCCGAAGGCGACTTTCGCCTTGCGGCCGAACGTCTCTATGTCTTCGCGAAGCGTGGTGACCTCGAACGGCTGGCCATCGACGACAAGCGTCACGGTGCCGTGCTCGACGCCGGTCGGAACGCTTTTGATGCCAGCAGCTTTCGCGCGGCGCATCACCTCTTCGGGGATCGCCGTAGTTGCGATATCGATATCGCCGACGGGAATTTCCATCAGCGCATTGCGCACGGCGCCGCCGACGACGCGCGCCTCCTCGCCGTCTTGATTGAGCAACGCGAGCACGCGAGAAGCCCCACCGGATTTAAGCCAGGGTGCGTCAACGAGGACGCGCGCCGTGCTCATTTTTCGACTCCAGGGACAAACTTGCCGTTCTCGATATGCGCGGGCACGTAAGTCGAACTCGGCGCCGCGCCGGAAAAATGCGCAAGCAGAATAAAACTGACGACAACAAGAAGCAGCGACCCCAAAACAAGCTTCGCAATAATGTGCACCGGCCATGATGTGCGGGCCATCAGACCGGACTGGCTCGCCAGCAGAAACAGCGCGTAGAGCGCGAAGGGAATCAGAAAAATTCCGACTTCGGTGAGCGCCGGCCGGATCATGGCATATAAATCCGCTCGTACAGAACGCGCAGAATTCCTGCCGTCGCACCCCAGATATATCGCTCCGCAAATGGCATGGCGTAGTAGGAGCGCTCCATGCCGCGAAATTCCTTGCTGTGCAGTTGATGGTTCGCGGGATTCATCAAGAACGCCAGCGGCACCTCGAAGGCGTCGTCGACTTCCGCTGCATTGATTCGCAGTTTGAACCCCGGCTTTATCCGGGCCACCGTCGGCAGAATGCGAAACCCAAACCCGGTCGCATACAAGCTGAGGTAGCCGATCGGATCGATGAACTCGCGGTCAAGACCGATCTCTTCCTCGGCCTCGCGAAGCGCTGCGTCGAGAGGCGATGCATCGGTCGCATCGATCTTGCCGCCCGGAAAAGAGATTTGTCCGGCGTGATCGTTGAGATGCGCCGCGCGCTGCGTCAGCAGCACCGTCGGCTCGGCATGTTCGACCACGGGAATCAACACCGCCGCCGGACGGATCGGCTGCTCCTGCGCGATGATCTGAAGCATACGGTCGGTGCCATGATCGCCGCTCGGCGGAATGATCGCCGCATCAGTCAGGCCGGCCGGAACATCGAAACGCAGCCGGGCTCGCGCGCGATCGAAAAACTCCGCCGAACTGATGTGAAGCGAAGGCGCATCTGCTTTCAACATCGGCTCGGTCAAGGCGCTTCCCTCACCTGCGCCGCATCCGCCATCGCAAAGAATTCTCCCGACGATTCGACCCCGAACATTCCCCGACCATCGACCATCCGCTCCTCACCCATGTCAACCAGATCGTAATATAGCGCGCGCGTGACTTTGGCCCAGAGATTGGCTCGCACATGAAGATATGGCGTGAGGCCCCCGTCGGGGGCAGCTTCGAAGCGCAGCCGATGATCCGCGTCGCAGGGTACCCAGTCTTCCACATTGGTGCGGAAACTTAAGCGCCTTCCCCGCTCATCTCGTTCCGTCGTCATCTCGACGGCAAGAAACGGCACATCGTCGACGCGGATGCCGACCTTCTCGACTGGTGTCACGAGAAAGTGCTTGCCGTCCTCGTATTTGAGAATCGTCGAGAACAGCCGCACCAGCGCGGGCCGGCCGATCGGCGTACCCTGATAAAACCATGTCCCATCGCGGGCGATTCGCATATCGAGATCGCCGCAGAAGGGCGGATTCCACAAATGCACGGGCGGCAGCCCTTTGGCGGCCGCACCCTTTGCCGTCGCCTTTCTGGCGGCAGCGGTAAGGCCATCAAGGCTCTGAGTGGTGATCTGCCCTTGCTTCGCCATTGTTTACCCTGAGTTTCATCGCTCGATCTGGCACGATTGGTGCAGCGTCATGATCGAAGTGTTGCGCAAGTAACTTAGGACAACGCTCGCCACATCGTGATGCGGTTCCTGCTCTCGAACGCCGATAATGTGGGGATAGTTTAATTCAACAAATACATGGCCTTCGCAGCAGTTTAGCATGAAGTTTACGGGCATGACGATTCAATTGGCGCAGTTGGGCGCAAGGAGAAACTGATGGCTGGTGCAGACTCTGCAACCGACAAGAGCGTCGAGAAATTGGAAGACGTGATCGTCCGCTCGGCGGAGCAGGTAGCCGGGCAAATTCGCGCGGCAAAAGAAGCCATATCAACCGTCATCTTCGGTCAGGACCGCGTCATCGAGAATACTTTGGTGACGATCCTTTCAGGCGGTCATGCGCTGCTGATCGGCGTTCCCGGTCTCGCCAAGACCAAGCTCGTGGAAACGTTGGGCATTACACTCGGCCTCGATGCCAAGCGCATTCAATTTACGCCGGACCTGATGCCTTCGGACATTTTGGGCGCGGAGGTCCTGGACGAAAGCAGTTCCGGCAAGCGATCGTTCCGGTTCATCGCTGGCCCCGTGTTCGCGCAGTTGCTGATGGCGGATGAAATCAACCGCGCCAGCCCGCGCACGCAATCGGCGCTGCTGCAGGCGATGCAGGAACAGCACATCACGGTGGCCGGCGCGCGTCACGATCTGCCGAAGCCGTTTCACGTGCTGGCAACCCAAAATCCGCTGGAGCAGGAGGGCACCTATCCGTTGCCAGAAGCGCAGCTCGATCGCTTCCTGATGGAGATCGACGTCGATTATCCCGATCGCGACGCTGAGCGGCGCATCCTGTTTGAGACGACCGGCGCGGAAGAAACGCTCGCGAAGGCCGCGATGACGACGGAGATATTGATCACGGCACAGCGGCTGGTGCGGCGCTTGCCCGTCGGTGATTCCGTCGTAGAAGCGATTCTTTCGCTGGTGAGGTCCGCTCGGCCCGGACCGGAGGGCGGCGAGACCGGCAAATTGATCGCCTGGGGACCGGGCCCGCGTGCAAGTCAATCTTTGATGCTCGCGGTTCGCGCGCGCGCCCTGCTCGATGGTCGTCTCGCGCCGTCGATTGATGACGTGCTCGATCTCGCCGAACCTGTTCTTAAGCACCGCATGGCGCTGACGTTTTCGGCGCGTGCCGAGGGCGAAACCATCGGCAACGTCATCGCCCGGCTCAAGGCTCGCATCGGATAGGAAATGGCCGAACTGCGGATCGACACCGAGAAAGAGGCGGTCCGTGCTGCCGTCGGCACGAGCCGGAAACTGGCCGCCCGTGTGCCCCGGCTTATTCTGGAGGCGCGGCGCGTCGCATCGACGGTGATTCACGGCCTGCACGGCCGCCGGCGCGCTGGAGCCGGCGAGAATTTCTGGCAGTACCGGCGCTTTGCCAATGGCGAGCCGTCGCAGAATGTCGACTGGCGGCGTTCCGCGCGCGATGACCACCTCTATGTGCGCGAGCGTGAATGGGAGGCTTCCCATATCATCTGGATTTGGATCGATCGCTCGCCGTCGATGGATTTCAATTCGCACCTGACCGAGTGGAGCAAGCTCGACCGCGCCCTCGTCGTTTCCTTTGCGCTGGCGGAGGTGCTGGTGCAAGGCGGCGAACGCGTCGGCATTCCCGAGCTGATGCGTCCGACCGCGAATCGTAACGTCATCGAGAAAATGGCGCAGGCGATGCTGCATGACGCCGGCGAGCGCCCTAGCCTGCCGCCGAATTTTTCGCCGGCCCAGTTTTCGGAAGTGCTGCTGGTATCCGACTTGTGGAGCCCGGTCGCGGAGTTTCGCCGCACCATCGGTCAGCTCGCCGCGAATGGCGCACGCGGTCATGTCGTGCAGGTCGTCGACCCGGCAGAGGAAAGCTTCCCCTATTCCGGGCGCGTCGAGTTTGTGGAGTCCGAAGGGCTCGGCAGTGTCACCGCCGGGCGCGCCGAACTGTGGCGCGCCGACTATCAGGCGCTCGTCGCCAATCACCGCGCCGCATTGCGCGCCGAGGCTGAACAGTTCGGCTGGACATTCACCGTTCATCGCACCAACCGCGGACCTACGGAACTGCTGTTCGCCATTCACGGCCGGATGGGCGCCGGTGCTCACACCGTCGTCAAGAGCAGCCAGCCCGGACGAGCCGGCTTGGACGTGCGCGCATGATCGCAGGGCTTCCGCTTTCGTTCGCTGAACCGCTGTTGTTGTTGGGTCTGCTCAGCCTGCCGGTGCTGTGGTGGCTGCTGCGCGTGATGCCGCCGCGCCCGCGGCGCGTAGAGTTTCCGCCGACGCGGCTTTTGTTCGACATCGCGCCGAAGGAGGAAATGCCCGCGCGCACGCCGTGGTGGTTGACCGCGCTGCGGCTGTTGGCAGCCGCGCTGATCATCCTGGCGGCGGCCGGACCGATATGGAATCCGCCGACCGGCATCGCCGGCGGTAACGCGCCGCTGTTGATCTTGCTGGATGACGGCTGGAGCGCCGCCGCGAGCTGGGATGTCCGCATCAGGGCCGCGGATGAGTTGATTGCCAAGGCTGAAAATGACCGGCGCGCCGTCGCGCTTATTCCGCTGTCCGAACCCACACGAGACGCCACGCTGATGCCCGGCGGCACGGCACGCGTCGCCTTGCGCCAGCTCGCACCGAAGCCTTATGCCAGCGAGCGGGTCGAAACGCTGCCTGCCATCGAGCGTTTCCTGAAAGCAACGGGGGACAGCGAGATCGCGTGGCTCTCTGACGGCGTCGATACCGGACGCGGGCCTGAATTTCTCGAAGGCCTGAACAAGATCATCGGCGATCGCACGTTGACGATCTTCGAGGGCTCGCCCCCGGCCTATGCACTGGCAGCAGCTGAAAACGCCGCGGCAAAGATGACGGTCAAAGTGTTGCGGGCCGATGGCGGTGTTGTTGCCGGTGTGGTTCGTGCACTGGATCAGAAAGGTTCTCCGATCGGCGAGGCGCGCTATACGTTTGCGCCGGGAGACCGTGAGACTGAAGCTGCCTTCGATCTGCCGGTGGAATTGCGCAACGATATCGCGCGACTGGAAATAGCCGGCGAGCGATCCGCGGGCGCGGTGCAACTGCTCGACAAACGCTGGCGCCGGCGCGCCGTTGGCATCGTCAGCGGTTCGAGCACCGATACAGCGCAGCCGTTGCTGGCATCGACGTTCTATCTGACGCGGGCGCTGGCGCCATTCGCGGACGTGCGGCTCGCCGATAAAGGCGCGCCTCAGCAAGCGATCGCGCAGTTCCTCGATCAAAACCTGCCGATGATCGTGCTTGCCGACGTCGGCACGCTGTCACCTGAAATTCGCGAGCGACTCAATGCATGGATCGAGAAGGGCGGCGTGCTGACGCGCTTCGCCGGTCCACGGCTGGCGCAGGCCGACGACGATCTGGTCCCCGTAAAATTGCGGCGCGGTGGACGCAGCCTTGGCGGCAGTCTCACCTGGGAGAAGCCGCAACACCTGGCGTCCTTCGCAGCCGACGGTCCATTCGCCGGTCTTGTTGTGCCAAAGGACATCACCATCAACAGGCAGGTCCTGGCCGAGCCCGATGCAACGCTGGCAACCAAAAGCTGGGCGTCGCTGGTCGATGGCACGCCGCTCGTTACCGGGGAACATCGCGGCAAGGGATTGGTCACGCTGTTTCATGTCAGCGCCGACATGCGCTGGTCCGATCTGCCATTGTCAGGCACCTTCGTGGAAATGCTAAGACGAATCGTAGACATCTCGGGCTACACGTCGACCCCCGGCGCGGGTGCAAGTGCCGAGCCGAAAGCCGAAACGGTCGCGCCGTTGCGTACGCTGGACGGCTTCGGCGCATTGGGGCCACCGCCTTCCACAGCCAAGCCGCTCGCCGCCGACTTCCGCGACCGCGCAACGATCGATCATCCGCCAGGCTTCTACGGACCGGCCGATGGACCGCTTGCGGTCAACGCGCTTGCCGCAACCGACCGCATTGCGCCGCTTGACACCTCGGGACTGCGCGCACGTCGCGCTACTTATACCAACGCGGAACCTCGAGACTTGCGAGGAATTCTGCTGTCGTCGTCGCTGCTGCTGTTTCTAATCGATGCTGTGATCGTTGCCCTGCTCGGCGGCGGCATAGTTGCGTTGCTGCGACGGCGCGCCGTGCCTGCTGCGCTGATAATTTTGATCGCTCTTTCGATTGCAGCGCTGCCGCAGCCATCGCGTGCTGACAGCGCAAGCGATGAATTTGCCACCAAGGCCGTATCGCAAACGCGGCTGGCTTACGTCGTCACGGGCAATGCCGATGTGGATTCGATCGTGAAGGCAGGATTGTCCGGCCTAACTCTTTTCCTCGCACAGCGTACCGCGCTGGAGGCCGGCGATCCCGTCGGCATCGATCCTGCGCGCGATGAACTGGCTTTCTTCCCGATGATCTACTGGCCGGTTGTGCCCGGTGCGCCGAAGCCGTCGCAGGAGGCCCTCAATCGCATCGACGCCTACATGAAACAAGGCGGCACGGTACTGTTCGATACGCGGGACGCGATCGAGGCGCCGCCGGGTCCGGATGGAGAATCGCAGACGCCGGGCATGCTGACATTGCGCAGCGTCCTTGCTTCGCTCGAAGTCCCGGAACTTGAACCGGTGCCGCGCGAACATGTGCTGACGAAGACATTCTATCTGCTGCGCGATTTTCCGGGGCGCTTCACTACCGGACAGACCTGGGTGGAAGCCTTGCCGCGCTACGATGACGACGAAGCCGCCTCAAAACCTGCACGCGGCGGCGACGGCGTCTCGCCGATCATCATCACCTCGAACGATCTGGCCGGCGCCTGGGCGATGCGTCCCGACGGTCAGCCGATGTTGCCGCTAACGCCGGGCGAACCGCGGCAGCGCGAATTCGCCTTCCGGGCCGGGGTCAATATCGTGATGTACACGCTGACTGGCAACTACAAGGCCGATCTGGTGCACGCGCCGGCGCTGATCGAGCGGCTGGGGCAATAGAGAGCGATATGCAATACGGCATCGCATTCGCGCCGCTCGTTCCCTTGATGGTGCTATGGATTGCACTTGCCGCGACCTTTGTGATCGCAGCCCTGCTGTTCGTCGGGCGCGCACGGGGCGCAGCCGTCCGCGTTGCGGCGCTCGCACTCGTTCTCCTTGCGCTCGCCAATCCCTCGTTCACGCGGGAGGAGCGTGAACCTCTTACTTCCGTGGCCGCCGTCGTTATCGACAAGAGTCCCAGCCAAAACTTTGGCGAGCGCACCCGCGAAACCGCGCAGGCGCGTGAGGCGCTCGTCAACAGCCTCAAGCAGATCAAGGGCCTTGAGGTTCGCGTGGTCGAAGCCGGACAGGCTGATGGCGAGACCGACGGCACCAAGCTGTTCAGCGCGCTTTCTTCAGCGCTCTCGGATGTCCCGACCGATCGCGTCGCAGGCGCCTTCATGATTACCGACGGCCGCGTCCATGACATTCCCGCCAATGCCGCTGCGCTTGGATTTACCGCTCCGGTGCATGCACTGATTACGGGCCGCAAGGATGAACGCGACCGCCGAATTGCGATATCGGCGGCTCCGCGTTTCGGCATCGTAGGACAAACCCAGACCATCACTTATCGGCTCGACGATCAGGGCGTGAGTGGGCGAACGCGCGAAAGTCGTCGTGCGCCGCGATGGCGACGTGATCAACGAGCGCACCGTGCTGAGCGGCCAGACCGTCAATATCGACATCGACGTCAAACACGCCGGCCCCAACATCGTCGAGATCGAAGCCTCGCCGCTCGACAATGAGTTGACGCTGGTCAACAACCGCGCCGTGGTTGCCATTGACGGCGTCCGCGATAAATTGCGCGTGCTGCTGGTTTCCGGCGAACCGCATTCCGGCGAGCGCACCTGGCGCAATCTGCTGAAGTCAGACCCCAGCGTCGATTTGATACATTTCACAATTCTGCGGCCGCCGGAAAAACAGGATGGGACGCCGATCAACGAACTGTCGCTGATCGCATTCCCGACCCGCGAATTGTTTACACCTGCTCCCCAGGGCAAGCTCAATGAGTTCAATCTGATCATCTTCGACCGCTACGCACGGCAGGGCGTGCTGCCGATGCCCTATTTCGACAACATCGCGCGCTATGTCCGCGGCGGCGGTGCCGTGCTGGTCTCGGCTGGTCCCGACTATGCCTCGACCACCAGTATCTGGCGCACGCCGCTGGATTCGGTATTGCCGGCGGAGCCGGTCGGCGTCAGCGAGAAGCCGTTCTACGCGCATCTCAGCGACGCGGGCAAACGTCATCCCGTGACCCGCGGACTTGAAGGCTCTGCTAGCGAGCCGCCGCATTGGAGCCGTTTCTTTCGCACCGTCGAGACACGCAACGCCACTATCCCGCCCGTCATGACCGGCGCCGACGGCAAACCGCTGCTGCTGCTTTCGCGCTATGGCGAAGGCCGCGTCGCGCTGCTGCTGTCGGATCACATCTGGCTTTGGGCGCGCGGCTATGAAGGCGGCGGCCCGCACCTCGATCTGCTGCGGCGCATGTCCCACTGGTTGATGAAGCAGCCCGATCTGGATGAAGAAGCGCTTCGGCTGCAGACCCAAGGCAAGGATCTAGCCGTACTGCGGCAAACGATGTCGGACAGCGTTGCGCCGGTTACGATCACCTCGCCTTCCGGCAAGACACGTGAATTGACGCTGAACGCAAGCGAACCCGGATTTGGCGTTCAACCATCCCCGCGGACGAACTTGGTCTGTGGCAGGCGACCGACGGCACACTGAAAGCGCTGATCAATGTCGGTCCCGTGAACCCCAAAGAATTCTCCGAAGTTACGTCCACGACGGAAACGCTGAAGCCGCTGGCGCAGGCGACCGGCGGCGATGCCCGCCGGATTTTTGACGGCTCAAGCATCGACATGCCGCGCATCGTGCCGGTGCGGTCCTCAGGCATATTTCGCGGTGATGGCTGGATGGGCGTGAAAATGCGCGATGCGAGCGTCGTGCGCGGCGTTGGTGTGCTGCCGATATTTGCCGGTCTGATCGGCCTGCTGTTGTTGCTCGGCGCATTTGCCGGCACCTGGTTGCGCGAGGGACGATAGCCGCCAACGTTGCCGCAATCCCACAGATCAAAGGGATTTTCGGGTACCTTCCTCCAGCACGTTTAGCAGCAATTGACATCCGGCTCTTTCCACAGATGTTATACTATAACATCGAATGGACCGAATGCTTCGGTTGGTTCGATGTGGGCGCTATCGGCATGAAGTGGTTTCGTTCGAATATCAGATATGGCTCCCGGCTCGCGCTGCTCGCGCTGGCGATGCAGTTCGTTTTCTCTTTTGGACATTTCCACGGGCTCACCGCGCAGGCAGCCGCCGCCACGGTGCAGTCGAACGCCACGCAAGCGGACGTATCGTTTGGGACAAGCGGAACGTCACAAGCCGATGCGGCCGCTGAACCTGCGGTACCGCCCGGATCGAGTCATGATCGGGACCAGCGATCCCACGATCCCTGCGCCATCTGCGCCGTCATGGCGCTTGCGAATGCGGCACTGTTCGGCACACCGCCGATATTGCTGCTGCCCCAAGCCGTCGAACTTCTGTACCACATCAGCGATTCCGAATTCATCCATCTGAATTCCGCTCGCGTTGCTTTCCAGCCCCGCGCTCCGCCCGCCTCCTGACATCGATTGCTTGATGATCTCTTGATCGCCGCGTCATAGCGCCGATCAAGAGAATGAATCGAAATCGGGCCGTCTGATATCGACGGCAAGTCGCCATCTCCCGTTTGTAATGACGGAGCGCGGCTTCAACAGGGCCAGGACATGCCAACTCTTACCACGCGAGCGTTCACGCTATCTTTGGTGACCTCAACGTTGAGTATTTTCGCGAGCGCAGACTACACGCTTGCGCAGGATGCAAAGCCAACCCAACTTCCGGAAATCACGGTCACGTCTCCCAGCGCAATCGCGAGGCGTCATCCTCTCGTGGCGTCTAAGCCCACCCGCATTTCGCGCTCGACCCGAACAAGGCCGGGGCGCGATACGGCACCTCCCGCGCAACCTCAGCCCGCGCCAGTCACGGCGTCCACCGAACAAGGTGTATTGCCGATCGTCACCAATCAGTTTGCTACCGTCACTGTCGTGCCCAACGAAGAAATTCGCCGCGAGGGCGGAGGGTCACTCGGAGATCTGCTGTTCTCCAAGCCGGGCATCACCGGTTCGAGCTTTGCACCGGGTGCTTCGAGCCGTCCGATCATCCGCGGGCTCGATAATAACCGCGTCGGCATCGTCGAGAACGGCGTCGCGGCCGGCGGCGCGTCGGATCTCGGCGAGGATCATTTCGTGCCGATCGATCCGCTCGCGACCAACCAGGTGGAAGTCATTCGCGGACCGGCTGCACTTCGGTACGGCTCGACGTCAATCGGCGGCGTCGTCAGCGG
Source organism: uncultured Alphaproteobacteria bacterium (assembly GCA_963723625.1). GTDB lineage: Bacteria > Pseudomonadota > Alphaproteobacteria > Rhizobiales > Xanthobacteraceae > Bradyrhizobium. The sequence goes on along the minus strand of CAVRRK010000005.1, from coordinate 815,475 downwards.
CACAAACAACCGTATTCCAGACGCCATACCGACCTGCGCGGCGGCGCCGTTCCAGACCTATGGTTTCCCCGCGAAAGCTCCGCTGGCAGACGTGGGTCCGCCGGCATGCACAACCGTCGAAACGCGAACCGCGATAAGCTCGGTCGATCGAGGCGTCGAAGGTGGCATACTGCTGGATGCAGGCGGCGGCAATTTCGCCGTTCATGCCGACGCCTACGGACGAAAATCCGGCGATTACAGTATACCAAGTTATCCGTATCTTACCGATCCCGCGCGGCCGTTCAATGGACGCCAGCCCAATTCAGCGTCGCAGGCTGACGGGGCATCGATCGGCGGCTCCTACATTTTTCATGGCGGCTTCATCGGCGCGGCGATCACGCAAAACGACGCGCTTCTATCACATACCCGGCCTCGACGGCGCCGATCACCAAACCCGGATCGACGCGCACCAAACCAAGATCACCGCGAAGGGCGAGTTCAGGCCGGAGGCGGCGGCGATCGAGGCTATCAGGTTCTGGGCCGGCGCCACCGATTACAAGCACAATGAACTCGGTCTCGCCGATACGACGAACCTCGCAAGCGATGGCGTGCGGCAGATATTCACCAACCGCGAACAGGAAGCCCGCGTCGAAGTGCAATCGATGCCGTTCAACGCGCGGTTTGCCACGATCACAACGACGCTCGGTTTGCAGGTGAATCATCAAGAACTCAACGCGCCAAGCCCTGATAATCCTGGCTCGCTGTTCAACGGGCTGTTCGGTCCGAACAGCAACACGCGCGTCGCGAGCTATGTTTTCAACGATCTGGCCTTTACGCCGACGACCAAAGTCCAGATCGCCGGGACGGATTGAGCATGTCGATCTCAGCGGATCGAACCTTAATTTTCCCGCCGACTTCCTGCCGGATGGCAATCCGCAATTGAGCAGCGCGCGCAATCCATCGTTTACGCCGAAAAGCGGCAGCATCGGATTGCTGCAAAATCTTTCCGGCGATCTTGTCGCCAGCGTGACCGCGCAATATGCCGAACGCGCGCCCAAGCCGGCAGAACTGTTCTCACGCGGGGCCCATGACGCAACCGCGACCTTCGATATCGGCAATCCCGATCTGACCATCGAGACTGCAAAGTCTGTGGAAGCCGGATTGCGAAAAGCCACGGGGTCATTCCGCTTCGAAGCGACGGCCTACTACACGAAGTTCGACAATTTCATTTACCGCCGGTTGACGGGCGTGATGTGCGGCGACGATTTTGCCTCTTGCGGAAATGGCGATCCGACAAATGCGGCCAGGCAGGCCGTCTATTCGCAGCGTGACGCGACATTCCGGGGCGGCGAATTTCAGAGCCAGCTCGATATCGGCAAATTCTATGGCGGCACTTGGGGCATCGAAGATCAATTCGACATCGTTCGCGCGACCTTCTCGGATGGCACCAACGTGCCGCGAATACCTCCTGTCCGGGTTGGTGGGGGATTTTTCTGGCGCGACGCCAACTGGCTCGCGCGCATCAATCTGCTGCACGCGTTCGCGCAAAACGACATCGCGCCGATCGGCGAGACGCCGACACCGGGTTACAATCTTCTGAAGGCGGAGATCAGCTACAAGACCAAGCTCGATCCAAACATTTTCGGCGCGCGTGAAATGTTCGTCGGGCTGGTCGGCAACAATCTGCTGAACGAAAATATCCGCAACTCGGTGTCGTACACCAAGGACGAAGTTCTGATGCCGGGCATCGGCGTGCGAGCATTCGCGAACCTGAAATTTTAACGTCATTCGAGCCTTGCGCAGCCTCAGACGCGCAATGCGCGTCGATATACTCCCGGTCGGGTATGATCGCTCTCGGATTGCATCCGGGCTACGGCACGCCCGGTGCGGCTACTTCGCAAAGCTCCAGTCAGGCCGGATCGCACCGCTGACATCGGTGAAGGCGCCGTCGACCAGTTCGGCGACAAGCAACCGTTTATAATCGACCGGGCCGGGCATCGTCGCGCGGCCCTTCGGCACCCCCTGAACCCGACGCGGCTGTAATAAGCCTCGTCGCCCACCAGCAGCACAAGGCGATGGCCTTTGGCCTTTGCTTCTTTCAAGGCGCGATCGAGCAGCGCACGCCCGACGCCGCGACCGCGAAATGGGGGTTCGACCGTGAGCGGGCCCAGCAGCAAAGCCGGCGTATCGCCAACGCAAACCGGCAGCTGCCTGACCGAGCCGACCAGCAGCGTGCCGATCCGCGCGGTGAACGACAGGTCAAGCCGATGATCCACATGCTCACGCAGCCGATAGGCGCTCAGGACGAAACGGCCGGGTCCGAACGTGCGCTCATGAAGCCGCTCGATTGGCCGTGCGTCGCTGGCGGTCTCGGCCGATATCGCGAGAGGAAGGTCGGTCATGCCAGCGCGAGATAGCACTTGACCCATCCGCGGTCCATCGCTCGATCGACAATTCAGTGCGTCAGTGGTTGCCGGCCGCGGGCTGAGCGAGATAGGCGAGCAGTTTGATCTCGCGCCGGCCGCGCGTGACCGTGTCGAGCACCAGTCCTGAAGAGACCGACAACACAGCCAGGATCATCAAGCCCGTCGACAGGATTGCCGTCGGGAATCGCGGCACGATGCCCAATTCGAGATAAGTCACGACCAGCGGAATCGACAGACCGACAGACAACAGCGCCAGCAATGCCGCCGATCAGACCGAAGAATCGCAGCGGCTTCTCCGAACGATAGAGCTTGATGATGGTACCAAGTATTCGAAAACCATCGCTCCAGGTGTTGAGCTTGCTGAATGAGCCTTCGGGCCGCGCCCGATAAGGCGTTTCGATTTCCGCCACCGGCAATGCCAGCTCGAGCGCATGAACGCTCAATTCGGTCTCGATCTCGAAGCCATCGGACAGCACCGGAAAGGATTTCACGAAGCGCCGCGACAAGACCCGGTAGCCAGAGAGGATATCCTGGAATCCCTGGCCGAATACCGACGAGAGAAAGCCGGTCAGCATCCGGTTGCCGGTACGGTGACCGGCGCGATAGGCTGCTTCGGCCTGATCGACACGAAAGCCGACGACCATATCGAGATGGTCGACCAGCAATGTCTCGACCATGCGCGGCGCGCTGGCAGCGTCATAGGTCGCGTCGCCGTCGACCAGCACATAGATGTCGGCATCGATATCGGCAAACATCCGCCGCACGACATGGCCTTTGCCTTGGCGGCGCTCGCTGCGAACGTTTGCACCGGCCTCGCGCGCGAGCGCTGCGGTCCGATCCGATGAATTATTGTCGTAGACGAAGATTTCCGCGGACGGCAGGCTCTTTTGGAAATCAGCGATGACGCTCGCGACCGCGGTCTCCTCATTGAAGCACGGTATCAAAACCGCGATCCGCGGCAGTGCCGCTTCGGCCCTCGGAAATTCCTGTTGCGCAAATTCTGCGAGCGCCTGCGCCATGCCGGCCAGATCGCCGCGAAGTTTCGGCGGTTGCTTGATGTGCGAGGCCGCGCTCATCGAAATCCTTAAAAATCGTTAGGAATGATCCGCCATCATAGGGGCCGATACCTAACGATCTCTAACGCCAGGTCGCGCTTGGCTCCCTGTTTTCGAGCACTTCGGCGATCCGCAGGCGCGTACCCTGCGTGGCGTCGGCAGGCAGCGCATCGGCCGCAAAGAATCCGCAGGCAACGATTTCGCGGTTCGGCTCCGGCAGCCTGTCCTGATGAAACTGTCTGACGACATAGATCGCTACATGGTCGCGCCGGGAAACGTGGCTGTTGAAAAACAGGCCGTGCAGCTTTGGCTCGCCGGCGAGCGCGATGCTGCCTTCTTCCATCAGTTCACGCTCCAGTGCCTCCCGAAAGGTCTCTCCGACTTCCACGCCGCCGCCCGGCAGATGCCAGCCTGACACGTAACTATGTTTCACGAGGAACACCCTGTTATCACTGTCGAGCACGACGGCGCGCACGCCCAATGTCATGCCGCGGGCAAATCGCCAGTACAGATGAAATACGCGGCGTAGCGCTGGCTCGAATCTTGCGCCGTGTTTGATTCCAATCCATGCGGTCGTGTTTCCCCAGAACGCGTTCTCGTTCTTGCGCTGGATCAGCTACCCTGACAAGACAGACGACGATGACATTTACGCTGGCCCACCTTTCCGATCCGCATCTCCCACCGCTGCCGGCGTTAAACCTGCGCGAACTCACCGGCAAGCGTGCGCTCGGCTATCTCAACTGGACCCGCAACCGGCATGCGATCCACCGGCGCGACGTGCTCGACACGCTTGGTTGCCGACATGCTGGAGCAGCGGCCGGACCACATCGCCGTCACCGGCGATCTCGTCAATCTCGCGCTGGAGGCGGAGTTCGCGCCGGCGCGCGCATGGCTGGAAAGTCTCGGTGACTCCGACGGCGTCACCGTCGTTCCCGGCAATCACGATGCCTATGTGCGCGCGACGCAGCATCGGTTTGCGCGGGAGTGGAAGGATTATCTGCGCGGCGATGACGCGCTTGCCGGAGACGCGGCCGCGTTTCCGCTCGTTCGCCGGCGCGGCCCGGTTGCGCTGATTGGTGTTTCGTCCGCGGTGCCGACGCCGCCGCTGATGGCAACCGGACGGCTGGGACGTCAACAACTCGAGGCGCTCGAGCCTATTCTGGCGCAGCTTGCCGCGGAAAAGCTCTTTCGCGTGCTGCTCATCCATCATCCGCTGCGCTCGAAATCGTGGGCCAAGCGGCTGACCGATGCGCCTCAGCTCCTCGCATTGCTGAAACGTCATGGCGTGGAGCTGGTCCTGCACGGCCACGATCACATTCATTCCACGGCGTGGTTCGATGGGCCTGTCCGCCCGCATTCCGGCAATCGGCGTACCCTCGGCGTCGTCGATCGCGCACGGACGATTTCCCGCCGCGGCGTACAATCTTTTTTCGATCGACCGTGAGGGTAATGCGTGGCGCTGCAAACAGACGGTGCGCGGATTTGGCGAGGGAACGCAGATGCGGGAGTTGCAGCAGGTGCGGTTGATCTAATATGAGACCTCGTGGTGAGGAGGCGCTCTTGCGCCGTCTCGAACCATGGGAGTATGCGGCCATCCTTCGAGACGCGGCCAAGGGCCGCTCCTCAGGATGAGGCGTCATCACATATTCCGCAGCGCCTCGAACAGCGCCAGGCCGAATAGCGCAATCGCGCCGACGATGAATCCCAGCACGAACGTCCAGAAGCCGCTGCGGCGCGGCTTTGCATCCACTACCGGTTCCTCTGCGAGGGGCGTTGCGACCATAGCATGCTCGCGCTCGATCATGCGGCGCGCGACATAATCGGTGACGGCGTCAACGACTTCTCCCACTTCGTGGGATTCCGCGATCACGATGCGGCCAAAGCGGGTGTCCTGAACGAAGCGGTAGAGGCGCTTGTCGCGGCCCATGGCAACATGAGCAACCACGTCGACCCACAGCCGCGGCGTATCGCCCTGACTGATGCCGCGATCGAAAAGATCGACCTCATTCGGAATTTGCTCGAAGAGCGGATCCAGCGCCTCGTTGAGAATTTCAAGACGGGCTACTTCGGCATCGCGCAGTTCGACGACGACGCCGGTGCGGTCAGCCGCCTCGATTCGCGCCTTGCGCAGCGCGTCGCGCAGCCGCATCGGCTTCGCTTCGGCACTGGCTACGGAGGTCTGGATGTCCGACATATTCGAGCCGCCTTACTAACCTGACTTCACTTGGATTAACGTATCATTAACCCCGCTCGAACGTAAAGCCGCCTTGTTGCCAATGACTTGAGCAAAGGGGGCTGTATCAAAACGAAGCGGCCTCGCCCGGGTTTCGGACGAGGCCGCTTGCCTGCAATTCTTTTGGCCCGGCGAATCAGGCCACGACGCGCTGGGGCTCTTCGACGATCGAGAAGCGTACACCGGCCTTATGGCGGTTCTCTTCAGAGACCGTCTTCCATGCTTCTTCGGCTTCCGCGCGAGTTTTGAACGGCCCCTGCACCTGCGCCGAACCTTCGACGAGCTTGTGGAAGTTCATCGAACCGAACTCGCCGCCGATCACCCAAAAATTGCTGCCTGACATGTTGCTCTCCTGTTGTTACCGTTAGCCGAACTGGTTCATCGTGTTGTGCGCGCCGCCGGCCTTCAGAGCCGCCTCACCGGCGAAGTATTCCTTGTGATCGTCGCCGATGTCGGAGCCGGCCATGTTCTGATGCTTCGCGCAGGCGATGCCTTGCCGGATTTCCTGGCGCTGGACATTCTTCACATAGCCGAGCATGCCCGCTTCGCCGAAATATTCCTTGGCGAGATTGTCGGTCGACAACGCAGCCGTGTGATAGGTCGGCAGCGTGATCAGGTGATGGAAGATACCGGCGCGCTTGGCTGAATCTGCCTGGAAGGTGCGGATCAACTCGTCGGCCTCCTTCGCCAGCGGCGTGTCATCGTATTCCGCCTTCATCAGTTCGGCGCGGTTGTACTTGCTGACATCCTTGCCGGCCTTCTTCATCTCGTCGAAAACCTGCCAACGGAAGTTGAGCGTCCAGTTGAACGATGGCGAATTGTTGTAAGCCAGCTTCGCGTTCGGGATCACTTCGCGGATGCGATCGACCATCCCGGCGATCTGCTCGATATTCGGCTTCTCGGTTTCGATCCACAAGAGATCGGCGCCGTTCTGCAGCGACGTGATGCAATCCAGCACGCAGCGATCCGCACCCGTGCCGGCACGGAATTGGTAGAGGTTGCTGGGCAGGCGCTTCGGACGCATCATCTTGCCGTTGCGGTTAATGATGACGTCGCCGTTCTTCGCGTTCGCTGCCGTCACTTCCTCGCAGTCCAGGAAGCTGTTGTACTGATCGCCGAGATCGCCCGGCTTGTGGCTGACGGCGATCTGTTGCGTGAGACCGGCGCCGAGCGAGTCGGTACGGGTCACGACCACGCCGTCTTCGACGCCGAGTTCGAGGAAGGCGTGGCGGCAGGCGCGAATTTTCGCCAGGAAAACCTCGTGCGGCACGGTGACCTTGCCATCCTGATGGCCGCACTGCTTTTCGTCGGAAACCTGATTTTCGATTTGCAGGGCGCATGCGCCCGCCTCGATCATCTTCTTGGCAAGCAGATAGGTCGCCTCGGCATTGCCGAAGCCGGCATCGATGTCGGCGATGACAGGAACGACATGGGTCTGGAAGTTGTCGATCTTCTCGATCAGTTCGGCTTCCCTGGCCTTGTCGCCCGCCTTGCGGGCGGCGTCGAGCGCGCGGAAGATGTCATTGAGTTCGCGCGAGTCCGCCTGACGCAGGAAAGTGTAGAGCTCTTCGATCAGCGCCGGCACCGATGTCTTCTCGTGCATGGACTGGTCGGGCAGCGGTCCGAATTCGGAGCGCAGCGCAGCGATCATCCAGCCGGACAGGTACAAGTAGGTGCGATCGGTGGTGCCGAAATGCTTCTTCACCGAGATCAGCTTCTGTTGCGCGATGAAGCCGTGCCAGCAGCCTAGCGACTGGGTGTACTTGGTGGCATCCAGATCGTAGCGGGCCATGTCGGCGCGCATCAGCGCCGCCGTGTAGCGCGCAATGTCGAGGCCGGTCTTGAAGCGGTTCTGCAGGCGCATCCGGGCGACGGCTTCGGCGTTCACGCCGTTCCAGGTCTCCTTGGTCTTGAGCAGAGCCGAGGCGGCCTCCACCTCGCTCAGATAGGAGCCGGTTCCGAGGATGGTCTGGTCGCTGATGCCGCGTGGCTGGAAGTTCATTCTAATCCCCTGCGTCTACATTCATGACATTGCTTGTGCGAACGTGCCGGGAGATAAACGCTATCGCGCGAATTTCGTACAGATGGCTTGCCAGGGAATGGTGATGTCATGTAACACTCGCACATGAGTTAAATGTCGTTTTGTCACAACTTGTCACAAACGGACTGTCATGGCGGCTGAATTCAGGCAAAAAGCTTTTTGTTGGCCCGCGTTTCCGGCGGATTCGGCAGCAATTGGGGCTATCCCAGACCCAGATTGCCGAAGGCTTGGGTATTTCTCCCAGTTATATCAATCTGATAGAGCGCAATCAGCGTCCGGTGACGGCGCAAATCCTGCTGCGGCTGGCGGAGACCTATGATCTCGATCTGCGCGATTTGGCTGTCGCCGACGAAGACCGCTTCTTCGCGGAGCTGAACGAGATTTTCTCCGATCCCCTGTTCCGGCAGATCGAACTGCCGAAGCAGGAGATGCGCGACCTCGCCGAGCTGTGCCCCGGCGTTAGCCATTCGCTGCAGCGGCTCTACGCCGCCTACACCGAAGCGCGGCGCGGCGAAACGCTGGTGGTCGCGCAGATGGCCAACCGCGATGTCAGCGGCGGTTTCGAGGGTAACCCGATCGAGCGGGTGCGCGAATTGATCGAGGCCAACCGCAATTATTTTCCCGAGCTTGAGCAGGCCGCGGAAAATCTGCGCGATGAGCTGAACGTGGCTTCGCAGGACTTGTTTACCGCGCTGATGACGCGATTGCGCGAAAAGCACTCCATCGTCACCCGCATCATGCCGGTCGACGTGATGCGCGAGACGCTGCGCCGGTTCGACCGCCATCGCCGGCAATTGCTGATTTCCGAACTGGTCGACGGCCCAGGCCGCGCGTTCCAGCTCGCGTTTCAGATTGGGCTCGCCGAATGCGGCGCGACGTTCGACGCCATCGTCAACCGCGCCGGCGCGCTTGATGAGACCCCTCGCCGCCTGTTTCGTATCACGCTGGCGAATTACTTCGCCGCCGCGATCATGATGCCCTACGGCCCGTTCCACAGCGCTGCGGAATCGCTGAGCTACGACGTGCACGTGCTGGCGCAACGCTTCAACGTCGGCTTCGAACAGGTCTGTCATCGCCTCACCACGCTGCAGCGTCCCAACGCGCGCGGCGTGCCGTTTTTCATGCTGCGCGTCGACAATGCCGGCAATGTTTCGAAGCGATTTTCGTCCGGCACGTTTCCGTTTTCGAAATATGGCGGCACCTGTCCGCTGTGGAATGTGCATTCGACCTTCGATACGCCGGACCGCCTGTTGAAGCAGGTGATCGAATTGCCGGACGGCAGCCGCTATTTCTCGATCGCGCAGATGGTGCGCCGTCCGATTGCGCCGCATCCGCTGCCGCAGCCGCGTTTCGCCATCGGGCTCGGCTGCGAAATCCGCCACGCATCGCGGCTGATCTACGCGGCCGGCATGAATCTGGAGACGGCCGAAGGCACGCCGATCGGCGTCAATTGCCGGCTGTGCGAACGCGAGAATTGTCCGCAGCGCGCCGAGCCGCCGATCACGCGCACGTTGATCCTGGATGAAAATACCCGCCGCGTGTCGTCGTTCGTGTTCAGCAACGCGCGGGAGGTGTGAGGGGCGTCTCCTTAGCTCTCGATCAGCGCCAACCATTCATCCTCCGTGAGCACCGCGACGCCGAGGCCGCGCGCCTTGGCGAGCTTTGAGCCGGCGTCCTCGCCCGCTACGACATAGTCCGTCTTCTTCGAAACCGAACCCGCGACCTTGGCGCCGAGCCGCTCAGCCACCGCCTTGGCTTCCTCTCGGGTGAATTTCGTCATCGATCCCGTGAATACCACGGTCTTGTCGGACACCGGCGAAGTCTTGCGCGGCTTTTCGGCGGGGCGCACTTCGATCTCATTCAGTAATTCGTCCAGCGCTTTGACGTTGCGCGGTTCGGCAAAAAACTCGACCACCGCATCGGCAACGATTTCGCCGACGCCGCCGATGTCGTTCAGATCGGCATACGCTTCCGAGGCATTGCCCTCCTCGCCCTGCCCGGCCGCAGCCGCCAGCATCGCCTCGCGAAACGCCGCGATCGTTCCGTAGTGCCGCGCCAGCAGCTTGGCGTTGCCCTCGCCGACATGGCGAATGCCGAGCGCATAAATCAGCCGATGCAGCTCGATGTCGCGGCGCGCGTCGATCGCATTGAACAGATTGCGCACCGAAATTTCGCCGTAGCCCTCGCGCTCAGCGAGCTTTGGCCCGCCCGCCCCGCTTCTCAAAAGTGAAGATATCGGCCGGCGCGCATGATGAAGCCCGCATCATAAAACTCCTGGATTTGTTTCTCGCCGAGACCATCGATGTCGAAGGCCAACCGCGAAACGAAATGCTTGAGCTTCTCGACTGCCTGTGCGGGACAGATGAGCCCGCCGGTGCAGCGCCGCACAACCTCGCCTTCTTCGCTTGCGACGTGGCTGCCGCAGACCGGACAGGTTGTTGGAAATTCGAAAGGGCTTGGCGCCCTTTGGCCGTTTTTCCGCAACCACCGACACGATCTGCGGAATCACGTCGCCGGCACGTTGCACCACCACGGTGTCGCCCTCGCGCACGTCCTTGCGCGCGATCTCGTCGGCGTTGTGCAGCGTCGCGTTCTGCACCACGACGCCGCCGACATTGACCGGCGCCAGCCGCGCTATCGGCGTCAGCGCGCCGGTGCGGCCGACCTGGATTTCGATAGCATTAAGCGTCGTGGTCGCCTGCTCCGCGGCGAATTTATGCGCCACCGCCCAGCGCGGATTGCGCCCGGCGAAACCGAGGCGCACCTGCCAGTCCAAGCGGTCGAGCTTATAGACGACGCCGTCAATGTCATAGCCGAGCTCCGCACGCTGCTCGCCAATCATGCGATAGAATGCGAGGACGTCGTCGATGTTCTTGCAAAGCTTGATCAGCGGATTGACGACGAAGCCGGCCTTGTCCATCCACGCCAGCATGCCGTGCTGAGTATCCGCCGGCATGTCGCTCATCTCGCCCCAGGCATAGGCGAAGAATTTCAGCGGCCGCGACGCGGTGATCGCGACATCCTTCTGGCGCAGCGACCCCGCGGCAAAATTGCGCGGATTGGCGGCGACAGCTTCGCCGGCCGCTTCCTGCTTCTTGTTGAAGGCGAGAAAATCCTGCTTCAGCATGTAGACTTCGCCGCGCACCTCGCAGATCGCGGGAATGCCCCTGCCCTTCAGCTTGTGCGGAATGTCGGCGATGGTGCGGACATTGGCGGTGACGTCCTCGCCGGTATAACCGTCGCCTCGCGTGGCTGCCGGTAACCAGCACGCCACCTTCATAGCGAAGCGACAAGGACAGGCCGTCGATCTTCGGCTCCGCGACAATGGCGGGAATTTCTTCGGCATCGAGTTTAAGAAAGCGGCGGATGCGATCGACGAAATCGGTCACGTCCTCGTCGCTGAAAGCGTTGCCCAGCGACAGCATCGGCACCGCGTGCTGCACCTTTGCGAAGCGGCTGGAGGGCTGTGCGCCGATTTTCTGCGACGGCGATTCGCTGCTCACGAGTTCGGGAAACCGCGTCTCGATGGCATTCACGCGCTGACGCAGCGCATCGTAGTCGGCGTCCGAAATTTTCGGCGCGTCGTCCTGATAATAATGCTTGTCGTGACCTTCGATTTCGAGCGCGAGGCGCTTGTGCTCGACTTTGGCCTGCGCCTTGGTGAGGGCGGCGATGTCGGGAGACGTTTTGGCTTTTTTACTCATGACCGATGAATACGATGAAGACTATTGGGGGGAAAGACTAACCCGCCGCCTTGATCAGCCGCTCCGCGGCAGCCCGGGCCTCGGCGGTGATTTCCGCCCCCGCCAGCATACGTGCGATTTCCTCGCGCCGATGGTCGTCACCCAGCGCGTTGACGCGCGTCGCAACCCGCTTGCCGCGGTCGAGGGCGTCCTTGGAGATGAGTAGATGCTGATCGGCGCGTGCGGCGACCTGCGGCGCATGCGTCACCGCCATCACCTGTACCTTGCCGGCGAGCTTTGCCAGCCGCGCGCCAATCGCATCCGCCACCGCGCCGCCGACGCCGGTATCGATTTCGTCGAACACCAGCGTGGGCGCCGAGCCGCGATCGGACAGCACCACCTTCAGCGCCAGCAGGAATCGCGACAGCTCGCCGCCGGAGGCCACCTTCATCAGCGGCCCCGGCCGCGTGCCCGGATTGGTCTGCACCCAGAACTCGACGCGGTCGAAACCCTGCGGCCCCGGCGACGCCGGATCGGTCTCGATCTGCGTCATGAATTTCGCGCGCTCAAGCTTTAGCGGCGCCAACTCGGTACCCACCGCCTTGTTGAGTTTCTCTGCCGACTTTATCCGCACGGCCGACAGCTTTGTCGCGGCGGCGACGTAGCGCTTGTCGGCTTCAGCCGCCGCCGTCTCCAGCCCCTTCAACTGTTTGGCCCCCGCATCGATCAGCGCAACATCGGCGGCATATTTCGACGCCAGCGCCGCCAGACCGTCGACCGGCGTCGCATATTTCCGCGCCGCCGCGCGCAACGCAAACAACCGCTCCTCAATGCGCTCCAGCTCTGCCGGATCGAAATCCGCCGCGATCAATGCCGCGGTGAGGTGCTGGTCCGCCTCCTCCAGCGCGTTGATGGCGGCGTCGATCGCCTTCACCGCGGGCTCGACCAAGGCGGGCGAATTGCCCGCGCGCCGCTCCAGGCGGCGTACCGCTGCCGCCAGCGTCGCAATCGGCGATTGATTGCCGCTGACGGCCTCCTGCGCGTCGCGCAGATCGCCGGCGACTTTTTCGCCCTGCATCATCGAGGTGCGGCGCTCGGCGAGCATGGTCTCCTCGCCGTCCTTTGGCGCGAGTTTTTTCAATTCATCCGAAGCGTGGCGCAGATAATCCGCCTCGCGCGCGGCGCGTTCCATATCGGCGCGATGCCCGGCGAGCGCCGCCTGCGCGACGCGCCGTGCCTCCCAAAGTGTTTCCAGCGCGGCGACTTCCTTCTCAAGGCCGGCGAATGCATCGAGCAGCCGCCGGTGCGTCGAGGCATCGACCAGTGCGCGCTCGTCGTGCTGGCCATGAATTTCGACCAGCGCGGAGCCGACGGCTTTGAGGGTTTGCACGCTGATCGCCTGGTCGTTGATGAAGGCGCGGGTGCGGCCGTCGGCCAATTGCACCCGGCGCAGGATCATCTCCGATCCGGTATTCGCATCGTCGAGGCCGTTGTCGCTGACGATGGCCGACGCCGCATGTCCCTTGGGAACCTCGAACACGGCGGTGACCTGCCCTTGCTCGACGCCATGACGAACGAGGCCCGCATCGCCGCGGCCACCAAGCGCCAGTGCGAAAGCATCAAGGAGGATGGATTTGCCGGCGCCGGTTTCACCGGTGAGCACGGCCAGGCCCGGCGAAAACTCGATATCGAGCCGTTCGATCAGGACGATGTCACGGATCGACAGACGCGCCAGCATGCGAGAGCAGTTCCCAGAACGGTCTTAGCCGAGGCCCATTCGCTTGAAGGCCCTGCTGATATAGGAGCCTTTGTTCTCGCTCGGCTCGAGACCGCTCGACTTTACAAGATTGTAGGCGTCTTTGTACCACTTGCTGTCAGGAAAATTATGCCCGAGCACGGCGGCGGCGGTCTGCGCCTCGCCCACAATTCCGATCGACATGTAGGCTTCGGTCAACCGCGCCAGCGCCTCTTCGACGTGGCGCGTGGTCTGATACTGGGTGACGACGGTCTTGAAGCGGTTGATCGCTGCGGTGTAGTCGCGCTTCACCATGTAATAGCGGCCGACGTTCATCTCGCGGCCCGCGAGTTGGTCGCGCGCGCCCTCGAGTTTCGCCTTCGCGCTATTTGCGTATTCCGAAGTCGGATATTTCCGGACCACTTCCTCGAGCGCCGCGATGGCCTTCTCGGTGCGGCCCTGATCGCGCGAAACGTCGGGGATCTGATCGTAGTGCGATGCCGCGATCAAATACTGCGCGTAGGCGGCATCGGGACTGCCGGGATGCAGGGTGACGTAACGCGTCGCGGCGCCGATGCAGCTGTCGTAATCGCCGGCGTTATAAAAGGCGTAGGCCGACATCAGCAGCGATTTTCGCGCCCAATCGGAATAAGGATGCTGGCGATCGACTTCCTCGAATTTCTTCGAGGCCGCCTTCGGATCCTTGCTTTCGTTCATCAGGAACAAGCCCTCATTGTAGAGCTTGTCGGCTGGCTCCTCGGCGAAGGTGTCGTCCTTGGCGGCAAACTTGTCCCAAAGCGCGCCGGTGCCGCATCCGGCCAGAGGAACGGCGAGAACGCCAAGACCGGCACATAGCCGCAACACACGGCCGAACCGGTCGCGTATCGAATGTGCAGTTAACTTGCGCAGTTCGAGCGCCATACGCGGTGCCAACATAAATTAAAGACCTGACGTCTGAGCGCGGCGTGACATGAGCACGATCGTGGACACAGTTTCGATACCGCCGGTCGTCGCTTCGTCATGCGACCACGGGCTGTGTAGCTGAAAAAGGTCTGTTAACCAACCGAATACGCAGCCATTTCGCCGGGATTAAGGCAATCCGATTCGATGGCAACATGCAGTTACCGAGGGCGCTTAAGGAGCATGCGTCATTAGCGCGGCGTAGCAGAACGGTCAGGAGACGTCGGGACCGTATGCGGGAGCGACCATCCCGACCATCATTCCGCTGCGGACTTCGGCGTGGACGCGGGGACGGCGCGCGGGTTCCGCTTCAACAACCCGCCACGCGCTACGGTCGGCCATCAGGGCGGTCAGCACGGCGTGGTTCAGCTTGTGGCCGCCGCGTACCGAGCGATAGGCGCCGAGCAATGGAAGGCCTGCGAGCGCCAGATCGCCGATCACATCGAGAACCTTATGACGAGCGCACTCGTCGGCATAACGCAGGCCTTCGGTGTTCAGGAGGCGGGTCTCGTCGAACACCAGGGAATTCTCGAATGACGCACCGAGCGCGAAACCCGCGCTCCAAAGCCGGGCGACATCGTTCATGCATCCGAAGGTCCGGGCGCGGCTGATTTGACGCCGGAAACTCTCGGGATTGAGATCAAGTATACAGCTCTGGCGGCCAATCACCGGATTGGTGAAATTGATTTCGACCTCGGCGCGGAAGCCCGCGGCATGAGGCCGTAGTTCGCCGAATGAATCTCCAAGCGCGACCTGCACCCGTTTCAGCACCTGAATGAAGCGCCGCGGTGCCGCTTGGGTCAGGATGCCGGCCTGATCGATCGCGGCTACAAAGGGCGCCGCACTGCCGTCCATGATCGGCACTTCCGGTCCGTCAATTTCGACCGTGGCGTTATCGATGCCCATGCCGCGTAGTGCAGCAAGAACGTGTTCGGCGGTTGAAACCAGCGGGCCTTCACGATCGCCCAATACGGTGGCGAACTCGGTCGATATCACTGATTTTGCGGTGGCCTGTACTTCCCGGTCGCAGCCATCAGAACCGGTCCGGACAAAAATAAAACCTGCATCGACGGGTGCAGGTCCAAGAGTAAGGCTAACAGGTAATCCGGAATGTACGCCTACGCCTGTCACGGTAGCGTGCGACCGAAGCGTGGTTTGGCGGCTGAATTTCATTCGCAGAGTGCCCACTTTGACCCCACCTGGTCGGCTGAATCGCCGGTGTGCGGTGATTCGCCTAAAGGTGTCCCCAAGTCACGGCAGAACATACCTTTTGCCGCAAAGAGCGCCAACTCACGCTTGTTTACTGATTGTTACCCCAAGTCCGCCGCATTCGTGCCCAGCGTTAACCAAATTCCGGCACGACGCGATGCTATAAACGCCACGCTCGGACTACATTTATCTTGTTAATTTCAGTATGCTTACGCGAACTATACGGCTTGTAACAGCTGGCCTCGGCTGGCTCGGCCGAAGCCATTTTGCGCACTCGCGATTGTAACAATCTCAGTGCGCCTGGCGCCGCAGGAACGCCGGGATATCAAGATGGTCGTCGCCCTGTGGCGTGGGCGCAACAGGTGCCGGACGGCCATGGGCATCAAGGCCTTGGGGCGCCGGCCGGCGTGCATATTCCGAGACCGGGTCTTTGCCCATCTGCTCAGCGACCGAACGCTGCTGTTTTCGCTCCGGCAATGGCGGCATCGGAGACATCGCCGGACCGGAAGCGCGGGCAGCGATCGGTGGTTCCGTGCTTTCGTCGCGGCGGCCCAGACCGACATTGGCAAGGCGCTGCAACAGCGACATCCGAACCTTCTGCGGATGCTCTTCGTCGATTTCGCCGCGCGCCTGGCGAATTTCATTCTGCGCAGGCATCGGCAGATCTTCGAATTTCGGCATCCGCGGCGCGCGCACCGGCGCGCGTTCCGCCGCTTGCGGGATGAAGGCGTCGGGATTTGCCGGCTCATGCACCTCGATACGGTCGGCCTCATTGTCCGGAAACAACGAAGGCTTCTGCGCGATCGGCCGCACCGTCACGTCACCGTAAGACGCCTGCTGCATGGATTCGGGCGCAACGGCGGCGGCAATAGCCGCCAGGGCGGCGCGTTCGAAGTTATTGTTTGGCGCACGTGGCGCCACAACCTGAGCGGCCGCCGCGGGGCGCGGCGCGTCCGATTTTTGCGCCGTCTGAGCGACTGCGCGCTGATTGTCGGCACGCAGCCGCGCCGTCACGTCGGCGAGACGGCTGTCCGAACCGGCCGGCCGATGGTGCCGCGGCCGTACTGCGGCAGAAGGCGCCGCTGCGTTGCGGGAAATCAGCGCCTGTTCGATGCCGGTGGCGACCACCGAAACGCGAATCACGCCATCCAATGTTTCGTCGAAGGTGGCGCCGACGATGATGTTGGCATCCTGATCGACTTCCTCGCGGATGCGCGTCGCGGCTTCGTCGACTTCGAACAGCGTCAGATCCTTGCCGCCCGTGATCGAGATCAAGAGGCCACGCGCCCCCTTCATCGAGGAATTGTCGATCAGCGGATTGGCGATCGCGGCTTCCGCAGCGGTTAGCGCGCGCTTCTCGCCTGTCGCTTCTCCGGTGCCCATCATCGCCTTGCCCATTTCGCGCATCACGGCGCGAACGTCGGCGAAGTCGAGATTGATCAGGCCTTCCTTGACCATCAGGTCGGTGATGCAGGCGACGCCGGAATACAGCACCTGATCCGCCATCGCGAAGGCGTCGGCGAAGGTGGTCTTCTCGTTCGCGACCCGGAACAGGTTCTGGTTCGGGATGATCAGCAGCGTGTCGACCACCTTGTGGAGTTCCGCGATACCGGCTTCGGCCGTGCGCATGCGGCGCTGGCCTTCGAAATGGAACGGTTTTGTCACCACGCCGACGGTGAGGATGCCCATGTCGCGCGCGGCCTTGGCGATGACAGGTGCAGCTCCAGTGCCGGTGCCGCCGCCCATGCCGGCGGTGACGAACACCATGTTCGCGCCGGTGAGATGATCGCGAAGTTCGTCCATGACTTCCTGCGCCGCGGCAGCGCCGACATCCGGCTGCGAGCCGGCGCCGAGGCCCTGCGTCACCTGCGTGCCCATCTGCACGATGCGCTGTGCCTTGGACATGGTGAGCGCCTGCGCGTCGGTATTAGCGACGACGAAGTCGACCCCCTGCAACCCGGCGGTGATCATGTTGTTGACGGCGTTGCCGCCGGCTCCGCCGACGCCGAACACGGTGATCCGCGGCTTCAGTTCGCTGATGTCGGGGGGAGTGAGATTGAGTGCCATGGTTGCCTCTCGATTACGCGCGCGTTGATGCAGGTTGCCCTCGGCCGGTGGCCGAAGGAATTGATGGAAGTGCAATGTTGCTGGAAAGATTCATCAGAAGCCCTCGCGAAGCCATCGCCCGACCTTTCCGAAATAGCCTGATGTCCCTGTCCGAAGCTGCCGCGTATGCCGCGGTTCGACATGTTCAAGATGAGCGTATTGCGGATAGACCAGCAGCCCCGTGGGAACTGCGAACGATGCGCTCTTGGCTTCATTGGGCAGACGGCCGAAGCCCAGGGGGCGGCCGATCCGCACCGGGCGGCCCAGAATCTGGCTTGCGAGCTCCGAAATGCCGTCAAGCTGCGACGCGCCGCCGCTCAGGATGACCCGCGCCTGTCCCTCGGCGGCAAACGGAGAATCCGCCAGCCGATCCCTGACCATTTCGAAAATCTCCTCGGCGCGCTGCCGGACGATATTCGCAACCGTGGCCTGCGAGACAACCTGCGGAACGTCCCGCTCGTTGTCGCCGGCTTTCGATACGGACATCAGCTTGCGCGCGTCAGAGCCCCCGATGAGGACCGTGCCATACAACGTCTTGATCCGCTCGGCATCCGCGATGCAGGCGCCGAGGCCGCGCGCGAGGTCCATCGTGATATGCTGCCCACCGACCGCAAACCCGCTGGCATGCAGGAATCGCCCGCCGGAATAGGTCGCAATCGTCGTGGTGCCCGCGCCCATCTCGACGACCGCGGCGCCGAGATCGGCTTCGTCGTCGGTCAGCACCGACAGGCTGGCGACATAAGGCGACGCCGCCATCGCTTCGACATTGAGGTGGCAGCGCTCCACCACAAGCATCAGATTCTTGGCGACGGTTGCTTCGGCAGTGACCACATTCATGTCGACGCCGAACTGCCGCGCCACCATCCCCTTGGGGTCGCGAATGCCCTTGACGCCATCGAGCGCGTAACCGACCGGCAAGGCATGCAGCACGGTGCGGCCCTCGCCGGTGGCGTGGCGCATGCCGGTCGAGGTGACGCGGGCGACGTCGGCCGGCGTCACCGCTCCGCCCTTGATGTCGGCGGCGGCTTCGACCAATTGACCCTGCAGCCGCCCTGCCGATACCGACAGCAGCACCGATTCAACACGAACCTTCGCCATGCGCTCGGCGAGCGCCACCGCGTGACGAACCGACTGTTCGCATTCGGCGAGATCGACCACCGCGCCAGCCTTGACGCCGCGGGACTGGATTTGGCTGTAACCGATCAATTCGACCGCGTGGCTGCGTCCACGCAGCGCGTCGTTCGGCGGGCGCGGTTTCAACCGCGCGATCATGCAGGCGATCTTGCTGGTGCCGATATCGAGCGACGCTACCAGCGCGGTGCGCTTCTGCGGCATCGGCCGCGTTTTCGGTGTCTGGTTGCGGTCTAGGTCGGTCACGCGTCACCGGCCTTTTTCTTGGTCTTCTTGAACAATTCTTCGCGCGCCTTCGCGGCATCCTCGGATAACCGCACCGTCAGACGGTCGGCCAGCCGCATGTCGATGGCGACGATATCGCGGGAGAACAGCCGGTCTTCCTTGTCGAGCTGGCTCAACGCCGCCAGCGCATTGCCGACGTCATTTTCCGGCAGGCGCACGTCAAGGCCATCCTTGAGCCGCAAATTCCACCGGCGATTGCCGACAAAAATCGCGGCCTTGGTGACAGAGCGCACTTGCGGATAGCGGGCGAGCAGCGCGAGAAAATCTTTGGCGCGCGTTTCCGCACCCTTGCCCACTACCAGGGGCAGCGATTTGAAGCGTCGCGACAGATACGGCTCCAAGACCGCTCCGTCATCGGCGATTACCGACAGACGGTGGTCCTGCTGCCACAATGCAAACGCCGTGCGTTCCGTGATGTCGATCTGCAATTGACCGGGATAAAGCTTGAGCACGTTGGCGTCCGCGATCCACGGGTTGGCTTTCAGCTTGTCGCGAACCACGGCAGCATCGAGAAACAATAGCGATGAACGGCCATTGACGCCCCCGATCGCCAGCACTTCATCCTGCGATAATTGCTTGCGGCCATTGATGACGGCGTTGGTAATCCGGAAGCCGACGGAGTTTGCCAGCGCATTGCGCGTATCGCTCAGCGCGGTCGTCAGTTCATCGACATGGCCGCCCTTGACGATGCCGAGGCCGGCGCTGCCCAACAACACCATAATGGTCGCGGCGACGCCGACGCGGTTCGGCAGATGGCGCTCGAGCAAGACGAACACAACGTGCGAACTTTTCTCGCGATCGTGCAGGCGCCGGGCGCGCGCGCGTTTCATCTTCGCCAGACGCTCGCGCAGCAGCACGGCCGCGCCGATGGCGGCCGCTCTCAGGTCAGCTTGGGGCCTCAGCGATCTCAGCGATCGAACGAGGCGTCCTTCACCATCCATTGCACGAGCTCTTCAAAATGTGCCCGCAAACGCTGCGGAATCCGCTTGGCCGAACACCAAGGCGGCCGCGCGCACCATGCGCCGCCAGCGTTAACCTTCGGCTTTCCTGGTAAACAAACGGTAAAATAGCTGCGGGGTAGATGTTTTTTGATGCGCCGGCAGAATGCTTTGCGCCGCCACGGGTGGGCTTAAGGCCTTGGGGAACCCTAGCCCTGCTTTTTCTCAGCCAGCACGATCTGATCGCGGAGAAAGTCGACGAACTCGATGCCTTGGGCTTTTAGCGCCTTCGGAAGCAGCGACGCCTTGGTCAGGCCGGGCAACGTGTTGGTTTCGAGATAAATCGGCCCTTTTTCCGAAACGATAAAGTCGGAGCGCGAATAGCCGTTGCACGACAACGCCTGGTGCGCCCGGATCGCCTGGTCTTTGATCTGGTTCGTGATTTCAGGCGTAAAACGCCCGGGACAAATCTCCTGGGTGGTCTTGGCCAGATACTTTGCCTCGTAATCGAATCCCCCATCGGCCGGAATGATCTCGATGGGCGGAAGCGCAATGACTGCGCCGTCCAGCTGTTCCAGCACGCCGCACGTCGCCTCCACACCTGATATGAAGGGCTCGATCAGATATTCCTCGGTCTTTGCAGCATTGCGGACGGCAACCAGATCCTGTTTCGAATTGACGAACATGAGCCCGTAGCTCGATCCGTCGCGCGCTGGCTTGGCGATGAGCTTGCCATATTCGCTGAAGGCTTCGTCCATCCCATCCAGCGGCACGTTCGATGTCACCTTCACGCCGCCAATCGCAGCGAAGCGCTTGGCAGCGATCTTGTCGAAGGCAAGATGCGAGGACGCCGAGCCGGAGCCCGTAAATGGAATCCCGCGCATTTCGCACATCGCCTGAAGCTCGCCATTCTCCGCGGTGCCACCGTGCAGACCAAGCACCAGCAAGCGGCGATCGCCCTTCGCCCTGTCCAGCGATTGATGCCAGCTTGGCGAAGGCGCGATTGCGGGGAATGAAATTGTCCTGGAATGGCCGCGCATGCGCGAGCAGATCCTGAGGCGGGACCTCATGCACGGCGTCTTCAACGTCCCAGAACCACAGATCGGCCTCAGGCAAAGCTAAGTGCAGCGCCTGAGCGCTGGCCACAGACACGAGGCGCTCTTTGTTCGAACCGCCGAAGAGGATCGTAGTCTGCATCAGCCCTGCTCTATTCCGATCCGTTTGATTTCCCACTGTAACTCGATTCCCGAATTCTCCCTCACCCGCGTTCGCACAGTCTCTCCTAAGGCCTCGATATCATGCCCTGTCGCGCTGCCCGTGTTGATCAGAAAATTGCAGTGCATCTCTGACACCTGCGCGCCGCCGACGCGCAAGCCGCGGCAACCGGCGGCGTCGATCAGCTTCCAGGCGCTATGTCCCGGCGGGTTCTTGAACGTCGGAGCCGCCAGTCTTTTCGCGGATTGGCTGCGCGGTTTCGCGATGCTGCTGCACCTCGGCCATTCGCGCGCGAATAGCTTCCAGGCTCGGCGGGAACGCCGCGAAAACGCGCCGACGTAAAGATGATCGATGGATCGACGCCGCTGTTGCGATAGACGAACTTCATGTCCGCGTTGCTTAAGACTGTGCTTGTTGCCGGCGCGGTCGATGCCTGGTGGCCTCGATCAGAATATCCTTGGTCTCGCTGCCATTGGCGCCGGCATTCATGCGCAGCGCACCGCCGATGGTGCCGGGGATGCCGAAGAAAAACTCCAGCACCGCTGAGGTTCGCCGCCGCTGCCGTTTCCGCTACGCGTTTGTCGAGCGCGGCCGTACCGGCCTGGATCGCGTCGCCATGCGCGCTGGTCTCGCCAAAACCGCGCGGCGACAGCCTGATCGACGACGCCGGGCACGCCGCCGTCGCGCACGATGAGATTCGAGCCGACGCCGACGACGTAGATGGGAAGTTCGGCCGGCAGCTTTGTGAGAAAATGCGCGAGGTCGTCTTCGTCGGCTGGCGTGAACAGAACTTGCGCCGGACCGCCGACGCGAAACCAGGTCAGCGGCGCCAGGCTTTCGTTCGCCAGCAGCCGCCCGCGCAATTCGGGCATCGCGGCTTTGAGTTCGGGTGTTATGTCGGGGAAGGTCATGTCACCCCCTCACCCCAGCGCCTTCAATTCATCGGGCAAGCGCTAGGCCCATTGCGTGATGTTGCCGGCGCCGAGGCAAACAACGTAGTCGCCGCTGCCCGCGACGCCGCGCACCACGCCAGCAAGAGCCGCCGAATTTTCCAGCGGAATCACCTCACGATGGCCGTGCGCGCGCAAGCCCAGCACGAAATGATCGCGATCGATGCCGGGGATCGGCGCCTCGCCCGCCGCATAGACATCCGCGACGACGACAGTATCGGCATCGTTGAAGCAGGTGCAGAACTCATCGAACAGCGACTGCAGCCGCGTGAACCGATGCGGCTGCACCACCGCGATGATCTTGCCGTTAGTGGATTCGCGCGCGGCTTTCAGCACCGCCGCGATCTCGACGGGGTGATGGCCGTAATCGTCGATGATGGTGACGCCCGTTCCATTCGCCGGTTTTGGTGAAGCGCCGGCGCACGCCGCCGAACCCCGCCAGCGCCTTTCGGATCATCGCGTCCGACAATCCCAGCTCATGCGCGACCGCGATCGCAGCCGTGGCGTTGAGCGCATTGTGCCGTCCCGGCATCGGCAGCATCAGGTCGTCGATCTCATGCGCGGTGTCTTTCTTGCGGTCTCGGAACGCGACCTTGAAGCGTGAGCCACCACCCATCGGAACGAGATCGACGAGCCGCGCGTCGGCCTGCGGATTCTCGCCGTAGGTGATGATGCGCCGGTCCTCGATCTTGCCGACGATGGTCTGCACCACCGGATGATCGATGCACATCACGGCGAAGCCATAGAAGGGCACGTTCTCGACGAAATTGCGAAAAGCGTCCTGCACGGCTTCAAAGGTTTTGAAATGATCGAGATGCTCGGGATCGACGTTGGTGACGATGGCGACGTCGGTCGGCAACTTGAGAAACGTGCCGTCGCTCTCGTCGGCTTCCACCACCATCCATTCGCCGGCGCCAAGCCGCGCGTTGGTGCCGTAGGCATTGATGATGCCGCCATTGATCACGGTGGGATCGAGATCGCCGGCGTCGAGTAGCGCCGCCACCATCGAGGTCGTGGTGGTCTTGCCGTGGGTGCCCGCAATGGCGACGCAGCTTTTCAGCCGCATCAGTTCGGCCAGCATCTCGGCGCGGCGCACCACGGGAATGCGTTGCGCGCGCGCGGCCATCAATTCAGGATTGTCGCGCTTGATCGCGGTCGAGACCACCAGCACGTCGGCGCCCGCGACGTTCTCGGCCTTGTGGCCGACGTTGACGGTGATGCCCTTGTCGCGCAGACGTTTGACGTTGGCGCTATCGGACGCGTCGGAGCCTTGCACGGTGTAGCCGAGATTGCACAGCACTTCGGCGATGCCGCTCATGCCGATGCCGCCGATTCCGACGAAGTGGATGGGTCCGATCTCGCGCGGAAGTCTCATTGGTGTTGTCCATTTTCCTGTCGTGCCGGGCATAGCCGTTCGAAGAACGGCTTCCGCTCGCCTATACCCGGCCAGCCACGTCTTTCTCTAGCTGATTCATGCCCGTGGCAACCAGCGGTGGCGGTTTAGCGCTTTAACTCAAACTGGCTGAACGGCGGCGGCAAGCCAGGTGCCGCCTCGCCAGACAAGAATGACGCCAGGTACATCTTTCCCAGGATGTGTCTGGCTTCGAGCGCGTCAGGTGGAAGACGCCCATCGCGCAGCGTTTGCTGCAATTCATCAAGTGTCGGTGCCGAAAGATCATTGTCCGGCGCCGACCGGGGCTCCGCCGCGGACGCACTGAACAGGACGCCTGCGTAATAAAGGCGCGTCAAGCGCGCGGACCAGCGTGAGCCGGTCGCGCAGTTTCTTATCCACCGCCCTGCCCAGCCATGCTCGCAACAACACTTCCTCCAGATCCGGTGACGGCGCGAAATTGTCGAGCGCGGTCGCCACATCGACGAGGGGATCGCTGCTATACGCCGACTCCCAATCGATCAGCCACAGCCGCGCGCCATCGAACAGGAGGTTGCGAGGCAACAGATCGTTGTGACACGAAACAGATTTGTCCGCATCCCAGACATAGCTCCTCACGGATTTCCGCGAGACGTAGCGTGGCGGCGTCGAGCACGCCGGGCGCGAACAAACCGGTGCGGCAGACATGCGCCCACAAGCGAGCGACGATATCCGGATACTCCATGAACCGCGGAAATTCCGGCGTCGCTTGCAAGCGCCGCAGCATTTCTCCCAGCGCCTGTGCCAGCGCGCGCGGTCCGCCGGGATAGGCCTTCAACGGCTGCTCCGCGATGAAGTCCATCACCACGACGCGAGCACTCTCGTCGACGTAGTGAATTCGCGGCGCGATCCCCGCCTCCGCCGCGATGCGCATGGAGGCGTATTGATGCGGGTTGCGCAGCGGACTTGGGGACCCCTCGATCCGCAACACGTA
Source organism: uncultured Alphaproteobacteria bacterium (assembly GCA_963723625.1). GTDB lineage: Bacteria > Pseudomonadota > Alphaproteobacteria > Rhizobiales > Xanthobacteraceae > Bradyrhizobium. The sequence goes on along the minus strand of CAVRRK010000005.1, from coordinate 791,166 downwards.
ACGGCGGCCACCGGCCGCGACCTGAAAGACCAACGCTCCGGAAACGCCGCCGATAACGGGCGTGATCGCATCGAGGCGGCGCAGGCCCAGTGCGGCGACGAGCGCGGCACGCGCTATGTCGCGTTGCGCGGCCGGTATCAAATCGAAAATGTCTTTGACCATGGCCCCGCACAACGAAATGTCGCAGCGGCGCTATCTAGCAGAAAGCGAGATTCGTGTCCGGTTGCCTACGGAGGCACGGATTGCCGGACTGAAAGAGATCAACTTCCGATCTTTGCAATTTTTGCGACCAGATCGGCCAATCGCTCCGCGGCATCCAGCCTGCCGACGGTGCGCGCGGCGGCGGCCATCACGGCGAAGCGCGCGGAGTCTGCGGCCAGTGCAGTGATTTCCCCAGCAAGCCGGTCCGGCGTGAAATCGGTCTGCGCGATGCGGATCGCGCCGCCCGCGTTCGAAAGCACGCCGGCGTTGGCGAACTGGTCCTGATCGATCGAGCCCGGCAGCGGCACCAGAATCGAAGGACGGCCGATGGCGCCGAGTTCGGCGACGGTGCCGGCGCCGGAGCGCGAGATCACCAGATGGCTCGACGCCAGCCGCGCCGGCAGATCGCTGAAGAACGGCGCCAGTTCGGCCTTGATATTGAGCCGGTCGTAAACGGCGCGCACGCGCGCCATGTCTTCCTCGCGCACCTGTTGCACGAGAATCAATCGTTTCCACAGCGCCGGCTCCAGCAGCTCGATCGCGGGCGGCACGATATCGGCCATGATGCGCGCGCCCTGGCTGCCGCCGACAACAAGCACGCGCAACGGAGCGGTTGGCTCGGGCGCAACAAATTTCACCGCGGCGGCGGCCAGAATCGCCGGCCGCATCGGCGTGCCCGTCGTCGTCGTCTTTGCTGCAAGCGCCGGATCGCGATCGAGCACGCCCGGCAGCGAGGTCGCGATCGCGCTCACGCGCGCCGACAGGAAACGATTGGCGCGGCCCAGCACCGCGTTGGAATCATGGATGACGGTGGGAATGCCGAACAGGCGCGCGGCCAGCAGCGGCGGCAGCGTCGGATAGCCGCCGAACCCGACCACCGCGGCGGGTTTCAGCCTTCGCATCAGGTTGAGCGCGATGCCGGTGCCTGCCGCGAGCATCAAACCGGTTCGAGCCAGCGAACAGAGGATTGCGGCTGCGCACGGTTTCGCTCGGCACCACGTCGATCATGTCGCGCGAAAATAGCCCGCTAAAACGCAGCGCACGGGAATCCGTCACCAGCCGCACCCGCATGCCGCGTCGGATCAATTCGACGCCGAGCGCCTCGGCAGGAAACAGATGACCGCCAGTGCCGCCGGCGGCCAGCAGAATGAGGGGCGAGGCAGTCATCGATGCGATCGCAAGCATCAACGCCCTCATCCGAGGAGCGGAGCTTAGCCGCGTCTCAAAGGATGCGCGAGATTCGTCGCTGTGTTCGCAGACGACGAATAGCGTCCTCACCATGAGGTCGTCACGCGTAGCTGTGCGCCGCATTGGCTTCGCCGATCGATTCCATTTCGGTGCGCGGCCGCAACCGCGTCAGCGCCAGCAGCATGCCGGTGCCATAGGCGAGCGAGACCATCGACGAGCCGCCGTAGGAGATGAACGGCAGCGTCATGCCCTTGGCGGGAATGAGATGCAGATTGACCGACATGTTGATCGCGGCCTGCACGCCGAACAAAATCGCCAGCCCCGACGCAGCAAAGCGCGCGAACAGATCCTCGGAGGCATAAGCGCGCGACAGCGAACGGATCACGATGAAAGCGAACAGCGCCAGCAGCGCCAGGCACAAGATGATGCCGAATTCTTCGGCGCCGACCGCGAACACGAAATCGGTGTGGCTGTCCGGCAGGCTGCGCTTGGCGATGCCCTCGCCCGGTCCCAGCCCAAACCAGCCGCCATTGCTGAAGGCTTCCATCGCGGTGTCGACCTGAAACGTGTCGCCCGATGCCGGGTCCATGAAGCGCTTGATGCGGCCGGCGACGTGCGGCACCAGCAGATAGGCGGTGAACAAGCCAGCCCCCGCGGCGCCCGCCAATCCGAACACCCAGACGATCCGCATCCCCGCGATGAAGAACAGCGCGCCCCACACCATCAGGATCAGCATGGTCTGGCCGAAGTCCGGCTCCATCACCAAGCAGCGACACCAGCGTCATCAGAAGCATCGAGCGCCATCGAGGTCGCCGGCATTTCGGGACGGCGCGCGGATTCCGCGAACAGCCATGCCGCCAGCACCACGAAGGCGGGCTTGGCGGATTCCGACGCCTGAATATTGACGCCGACCAGCGTGATCCAGCGCTTGGCGCCCTTCACCTCGGGCCCAAGCAGCAATGTCGCGACTATCAGGATGATGCTGATCGCAAATACGATAAGCGCGGTGCGGCGGATTTGCCGCGGCGACAGAAACGATACGCCGATCATCACGATGAAAGACGGCAGCAGAAACAGCACATGGCGGTTGAAGAAGTGAAACGGATCGAGCCCGATCCGCGTCGCAACCGGCGGACTGGCGGCCAGCGACAGGATGATGCCGGCGAGGATCAGGACCACGATCGCCCCGAGCAGCGGGCGGTCGACCGTCCACCACCATTCGCTCAGGGGAGTTCGTCGTTCACGGGAAATCATCGGCGGTCCTGCGGGCGGAGGTGCCTCTCCATTGGTCGCCGATCATGGTTTACGGGGGGTTAATGGGCGCTGCTTTCTTACCCTCGGCTGGAAGGGAGAAACTCAAACCACCGGTTTCACGCCGGGCAACGCCAGCACAAGATCGCGAAAGCGCGTACCGCGGATTTCGAAATTGCGGAACTGATCGAACGACGCGCAGGCCGGCGACAGCAGCACCACTGGCTCTGCAATCGCCGGACGCCTCGGCGTCGCGCGCGGCGTTGGCCACCGCGACCTCTAGCGTCTCGCTGATTTCGTGCGGCGCGCGGTCGCCCAGCGTCGCCGAGAATTCCTGCGCCGCCTCGCCGATCAGATAGGCTTTTCGGATGCGCGGAAAATATTCGGCCAGGCTCGCGATGCCGCCGAGCTTGGGTTTACCCCCCGCAATCCAGAAAATATCCGCAAATGACGACAGCGCATGCGCCGCGGCATCGGCATTGGTGCCCTTGGAATCGTTGATGAACAGCACGCGGCCGCGCCGCCCGACCTGCTCCATCCGATGCGCGAGCCCCGGAAAACTGCGCAGGCCTTTTTGCAATACGTCCGTGCTCACGCCCAATGCCAGCGCGCAGGCGGCGGCACACGCGGCATTCTGCGCGTTGTGCAGGCCGCGCAGCGAGCCGATGCCGCCGATGTCTGCAATCTCAGTGCGCGCGCCGCCGGATGCCTTCACGATCGTCTCGCGCTCGACATAGACGCCGTCCGCGAGCGGCTGCTTCACCGAAATCCGCACCACGCGTTTGCCTGATTGCTCGATGCGGTCGGCGGCGGCGCGGCTCCATCCATCGTCGACGCCGATAATCGCTGTGCCCTGCGTCTGCACGCTGGCAACGAGGCGCTCCTTCACGGCGGCGTAGTGCTCGATGGTGCCGTGGCGATCGATATGATCTTCGCTGACGTTGAGCAGGATGCCGACGCTGGGATCGAGCGACGGCGAAAGATCGATCTGGTACGACGACATCTCGATCACGTGGACGCGGCCCGCGCGCGGCGGCTCCAGCGATAGGATGGCGGTGCCGATATTGCCGCCCATCTGCACGTCGTGCCCCGCCTCGCGCATCAGATGCGCGACCAGTGCCGTGGTGGTCGACTTGCCGTTGGTGCCGGTGATCGCGACGAACGGCGCTGATGGCGCATGACGCCGCCGCTCACGACAAAACAGTTCGATATCGCCGATGACTTCGATGCCGGCCTCGCGCGCGGCCAATACGGTCCAATGCGGCGCCGGGTGGGTGAGTGGCGCGCCAGGCGTCAGCACCAGCGCCGCGAAATTCTCCCACGATACCGTTCGTAAATCCGCGGTGATGAAACCCGCCTGCGTCGCCTTCACCAGATTATCGACGTCATCATCGCCGGCGATTACTTCCGCGCCGCCGGCCTTCAGCGCGTGACAACTTGCGAGCCCCGATCCGCCGAGGCCGAACACCGCCACCGTCTTGCCGGCAAAGCTGGTGACGGGAATCAACGCTTCACCGCAGCTTCAGCGTAGAAAGTCCGGCCAGCGCCAGCATGACCGAGATGATCCAGAACCGGATCACGATCTGCGGCTCGGTCCATCCCTTCTGCTCGAAATGATGGTGGATCGGCGCCATTCGAAACACGCGCTTGCCGGTGAGCTTGAACGAGACCACCTGAACAATGACCGACACGGCTTCGAGCACGAACAGCCCGCCGATCACCGCAAGCACGATCTCATGTTTCACCGCGACTGCGATGGAGCCGAGCATGCCGCCCAATGCCAGCGATCCGGTGTCGCCCATGAAGATCGATGCCGGTGGCGCGTTGAACCAGAGAAACCCAAGGCCTGCGCCCAGCACAGCACCGCACAGCACCGCGAGTTCACCGGTGCCGGCGACGTAGTTGATCTGCAGGTAGTCCGAGAAAACTGCGTTGCCGGCGAGGTAGGAGATCATGCCGAAACTTCCCGCCGCGATCATCACCGGCACGATGGCAAGACCATCGAGGCCATCGGTGAGATTCACCGCGTTGCCGGCGCCGACCACGATGAAGGCGCCGAAGATCACAAAGAACCAGCCGAAATTGATGATGACATCCTTGAAGAACGGAATCACCAGCGCATGCGAGAGCGGATCGCGGCCGAGCCGCACCAGCGCATAGCAGGCGACGCCGGCGATGAGGGTTTCGATCGCAAGACGGGTGCGCCCGGAGAAGCCGTTATGGCTTTGCTGCGTCACTTTCAGATAATCGTCGTAAAAGCCGACGAAGCCAAAGCCCAGCGTCACCGCGAGCACGATCCACACATAGGGATTATGAGGATTGGCCCAAAGCAAGGTCGAGACCACCAGCCCCGACAGGATCATCAGGCCGCCCATGGTGGGCGTGCCCTTCTTGGTCACGAGATGAGACTGCGGACCGTCGGCGCGAATCGGCTGGCCCCTGCCCTGGCGCAGACGCAGATTATCGATGATCCAGGGGCCGAACAGGAATACCACCAGCGCGCCCGTCACCATCGCGCCGCCGGTGCGGAAGGTGATGTAGCGAAAGACGTTAAAAACCGGAATCGTTGTCGAGAAGTCGCCCAACCAATAAAACATTCAATTCGCCTCAGACCGCCGCGTCGTCGAGCGCGGCTTTGCGTGGAAAGCGCTTTTCGAGTGCGGTGACAATCGTTTTCATGCGGGAGCCGAGCGACCCCTTGATCATAATGACATCTCCGCCGCGAATCCCGCCAAGCACCAGCGATTCGAGCGCGGTCGCGCTATCGGCATAGCCGCCCCGCTTGCCGGTGGAAAGAGCATCCCACAATCGCCGCATCAGCGGACCGCAGCAAAACACCAGATCGACGCCGTTGTCCTTGATCGAATCAACGAGACCGCGATGCAGTTCCGGACCGGTCGGACCGAGTTCAAGCATGTCACCGAGTACCGCGATCCGGCGGCCGCGCGGACCAACGGTTGCTCTTCCGAGTACCGTCAATGCCGCAGCCATCGACGCCGGATTGGCGTTGTAGCTCTCGTCGATCAGCGTAGCTTCGCCACTCGCGACTTCCAACGTTTGTCGCACACCGCGGCCGGCAGCAGGTTGAATCTGCGACAGCGTCAAGGCAGCCAGCGCGAGATCGGCGCCGGCCAGTGAAGCCGCCGCCAGCACCGCCAGCGAGTTCATCGCCATGTGACGACCGGGCATGCCGAGCTTGTAGGTCACGTCGTGGCCGAGAATGTTGGCATGTACAGCTGAGCACGCGGGATGCAGTGCCACGTCGATCAGCCGCGCATCGGATTTGTTGTCCGCGCCGAATGAGATGATGCGAGAGATTCCGCGCTTTTTCGCTTGCGCTTCCAGCCGTGCAAATTGCGAGTTGTCGCGGTTGAGGATCGCCGCGCCATCAGGCTCGACCCCAGCAAATATTTCCGCCTTGGCGTCGGCAATCGCTTCGATGCCTGAGAAGAATTCCAGATGCACCGGTTCGACCGTGGTGACGATAGCAACATGCGGCCGAACCATTCCGACCAAAGGCTCGATCTCGCCGGCGTGGTTCATGCCAATCTCGAAAATCGCAAAACGCGCCGACGCGGGGCATCGCGCCAGCGACAGCGGCACGCCCCAGTGATTGTTGAAGGACGCTGCCGAAGCGTGGGTCTCGCCCTGCGCGCTGAGCACACGGCGCAAAGCTTCTTTCGTGGAGGTCTTGCCGACCGATCCGGTGACAGCGATTACCTGCGCACCCAATCGCTTCCGCGAGGCACGCGCAAGATCGACAAGACCCGCGAGCACATCGACGACGATCAGCAGGCGCGCATCGGCGTCGAATTTCTCACGTTGCGACGCGGCGACTACCGCCAACGCAGCGCCGGCCTTCAGCGCCGCATCAACGAAATCATGGCCGTCGTGGATATCGCCCTTGATCGCGAAATAGGCTTCGCCCGGCGAAATGCTGCGGCTGTCGATGGAAATGCCGGTCACGTTATCCGGCAACATGCCGTTGCTATCAGCGTGCATTGCCTCCGCCATCGCGGATGAAGTCCATAGCGATGACGCGCTCATGCAACCCTCGCAGCCAGTACGGCCGCCGCGGCCTCGTGGTCGCTGAACGGCAGCGTGTGACTGCCGACAATCTGCCCGGTCTCGTGGCCTTTGCCGGCGATCAACAGCGCATCGCCCGGCTGCAAGCCTGCAATCGCCACCCTGATCGCCTCGGCGCGGTCGCCGATATCGGCAGCGCCTTTCGCTGTGGCCAGAATTGCGGCGCGGATATCGGCCGGGTTTTCGCTGCGCGGGTTGTCGTCGGTGACAATGACGCTGTCGGCATTTTCAGCCGCGATCGCGCCCATCAGCGGGCGCTTGCCGGCATCACGGTCGCCGCCGGCGCCGAACACCACCACCAACCTGCGTTGCGCGTAAGGGCGCAATGCCTGCAGCGCCTTCGCCAATGCATCCGGCTTGTGCGCGTAATCGACAAAGATCGGCGCGCCGTTGCGCTCGCCGATGCGTTCGAGCCGCCCCTTCGCGCCCTCGAGATGTTCGAGCGCGGCAAAGACCTGATCGGCATCGCTGCCGGTGCCGATCGCCAATCCAGCGGCGACCAGCGCATTCTCGATCTGGAATTCACCGACCAGCGGCAGCCGGATCGCGTGTTTGCGGCCGCGATATTCGAGCGTGAGTTTCTGCGCAAAGCCGTCGATCGATGCGTCGGCCAGGCGAATGCCTTCGCTGGCGCCTCCGACGTTTCGACCCACCGTCATCACCCGCAATTTTCGCGCGCGCGCCACATCGATCACCTGCTGCGAACAGTCGTGATCGGCTGAAATCACCGCCGCGCCGTCAACTGCAACCAGATCGCGGAACAATCGCAGCTTGGCGCCGAGATAATGCGCGACATCGGGATGGTAATCCATGTGATCGCGCGACAGGTTGGTGAATCCGCCGGCGCACACGCGCACGCCATCCAGACGAAACTGGTCGAGGCCGTGCGATGAAGCCTCCAGCGCCAGATGCGTGACGCCTTCGCCGGCGATTTCGTCGAGCTGGCGATGCAACGCGATCGGATCCGGCGTCGTCAGCGATCCGTAGATGGTGCGCTTGGGCGACACCAGACCAATGGTGCCGATGCTGGCCGATGCATGCCCCAGCCGCTGCCAAATCTGCCGGGTGAAAGCAGCGACGGAAGTCTTGCCGCTGGTGCCGGTCACCGCTGCGATGGTTGCCGGCTGCCGTGGATAGAATTTTGCCGCGGCAAGCGCCAATGCACGGCGCGGATTTGAAACCGTTACGAATGGAACGCGCTGCTCGCCCTGCGGCGCGTGATCGCCGACGATAGCGACGGCACCGGCTGCGATAGCCTGATCGATGAAGCGTGAGCCGTTGGTCTTGACGCCCGCCAGCGCAAAAAACACATCGCCCGGCTTCACCGCGCGGCTATCCAAAGCGACGCCTTTGACAGCAAGCTCGCCGACGCGGGCGTCGATCGCGGTGTCATCGCTGAAGAGATCGCGAAGTTTCATCATCTTCCGGTCCAGCGAACGCGCTGATTCCCCTACTGGGTCGCCTTCGATGTCGCAAGAATAAGGCGGTCGGACGGCGGCAGATCGAATCGCGGCTCGATTCCCAACAGCGGCGCGATGCGCTCGATGACCTTGCCGCCGGTCGGCACGGCGTTCCAGCCTGAGGTAATGAAGCCGTAGGTTTCCTTCAACGGCTGCGGTTCATCCAGCATGATCAGAAGCTGATATTTTGGGTCGTCCGCCGGAAGGATGGCCGTAAACGCGTTCAGCACGCGCTTCTTCACGTAACGTCCATTGACGACCTTTTCGGCGGTGCCGGTTTTGCCGCCGACGTAGTAGCCCTTCACGTCGGCCTTCTTGGCGGTGCCGATTTCGGCATTGAGCCGAAGCAGGAAACGCATCTTGTCGCTGGTCTCCTTCTTGATGACCCGCTTGGCGAGCGCCATCGCTTCGGATTCGGTGCGCTTGAGGAATGTCGGCGGAATCAGGTAGCCGCCATTGACCAGCGCGTCGATTCCCATCACCGCCTGCAATGGTGCCACCGCGATACCGTGCCCGAAAGCGATGGTCACGGTGTTCAGCTCGCCCCATTTGCGCGGCAGGATCGGCGAGGCGCTTTCAGGCAATTCGGTTCGCAACCGCTCCATCTGGCCCATCTTGCGCAGGAACGCCTTGTGAGCCTCCACGCCCTGCGACAGTGCGATGCGCGCGGCGCCGACGTTGGACGAATAAGTGAATACTTCTCTCATGTTGATAAAGCGGCCGAGGGCATGGTCGTCGTGAATCGTGAAGCGGCCATAATGCAGCGGCCCACGCGCATCCCACATCGAATTGAGATCGGACTTGCCGGAATCGATCGCCATCGCCAGCGTGAATGCTTTGAAGGTCGAGCCCATTTCATACACGCCCGTGGTCAGGCGGTTGATACGATCCGGATCGTGCGCTTCCTTCGGGTTGTTCGGATCGAAGTCCGGAACCGAAACCATCGCAATGATTTCCCCCGTCTTCACATTGGATACGAGGCCCGAGGCCGCCTTGGCCTTGAATTTTTCCTTGGCCTTAAGCAGTTCATCGCGCAGCGCGTGTTCGACGCGCAGATCAACCGATAGCTCGATTGGTTTCTGCAGGCGGTCGGTGGCAAAACCGGCGCGGTGCAGATCGGCCAGACCGTTGGTGTCCAGCCATTTTTCCATGCCCGCGATGCCCTGGTTGTCGATGTTGACCAAGCCGATCAAATGCGCAACTTCCGCGCCGCTGGGATAGACGCGCTTGTTTTCCCGCAAGAAACCGATGCCGGGAATGCCGAGCTTGTGAATCTCCTGCTGCTGCAGCGGCGAGATTTCCCGCTTCAGCCAGACAAAACCTTTCTTGCCGGAAAGGCGGTCGCGTACTTCGCCGGTATCGAGATCGGGCAACGTCGCGGTCAAGAGCTCGATCGCTTCGTCCTTGTCGATGATGCGGCGGGGTTCACCGAACAGAGACGGCGCTTTTACGTCGGTGGCGAGTACTTCGCCGTTGCGGTCGAGAATGTCCGGCCGCGCGGTCGCGATGGCGTCCTGCGACGCGGTGCGCCGCGCGCTGTGATTGTCGCCGACGACGGCAAACATCACGAGACGCGTCGCAATGACGGCATAGATCGCCGCAAATGCCAGCATCGCAAAGCCGACGCGAGCCCGCGCCTTTGCGGCGCGATCGACATTGCGCCCATACAACAGGCTGCGGATCAAGCGTTGCCGCCAAGGTTCTTTGGATTTCACAATTGTCAGAGCCTGATCGGTCAACGCTCGTTCTCCGGCGTTGGCAACGCGCCCGTAATCAAGTCCGGATCGATGGTGTCGATCATGGCGCCGATCGGATCGGGATCGCCCGGCCTCAAGAAGCTCGGCGGGCGGTCTGGCAGGCTCTTCAGCGAGTTCATATTGCGTTGCGTTGACAGGCTTCAGCGTCAGATGCCGCTCCGAAAGTCCCTGCAAACGCCCGGGAGCATCGAGTTTGGCCCACTCAGAATGCAGCGCCGCGATCGCATCGCGCTGTTCGCGGACCTCGGCGTGAAGCCGCAGCACGCGCTCGGTGCGCGCCGTGGATTCCATCTTGATGCGGTACACATAGGCGGCGGCGAAAACCAGAATGCCGATCACGAGGAGATGCACAACACGCATAATCAGCCCCCTCGCATGACTGAGGCGAGGGTGGGCCACGCCGGCAACGCGCCGGCATCATGGAGCGGTGCTTCGGTGCGCTCGGCGGCGCGCAGTTTGGCGGAACGCGCGCGGGGGTTGGCGGCGATCTCTTCGTCGCCAGGCACGATGGGCCGCTTGGTCAAAATATCGAAACTCGGTGCGGCCTTGGGCAATATCAGGCAGATGCCGCGACCCGCCGCCGGCCTTGCCGCGCTCGGTCAAAAAATTCTTGACGATGCGGTCTTCCAGCGAATGAAACGACACGACGGCGAGACCGGCCGCCCGGCTTCAGCATGCGCTCCGCCGCCGACAGCGCCAGATGCAATTCATCGAGTTCTTCGTTGACGAAGATACGCAGCGCCTGAAACGTTCGCGTCGCCGGATGGATTTCGCCGGGCTTCGACCACACCACCTTCGAGACGATCTCGGCGAGCGCCCGCGTCGTCGCGATCGGCGCTTCCTTGCGGGCGGCGACGATGGCGCGCGCGACGGCGCGGGAATGGCGCTCCTCGCCGAAGATATAAATGATGTTTGCGAGTTCGGCCTCGGAAGCCTTGGCGATCACATCCGCCGCGGTCGGACCATCATGGCCCATGCGCATATCGAGCGGTCCGTCTAACCGGAACGAAAACCCGCGATCAGGCTCATCGATCTGCATCGAAGAGACGCCGACATCCATGACGACGCCGTCCACCGCGTCGATGCCCTGCGCCGCGCAGATTTTGGCGAGACTGGAGAAGCGGTCCTCGAATAGCGTCAGACGACCGTCCGATTGTTCGACGAGGTCATAGCCGGCTGTTATCGCCGTGCGGTCGCGATCGATGCCGATGACCCTTGGTATCGGCGGTGTCCAGGATGGCGCGGCTGTAACCGCCGGCGCCGAACGTCGCATCGATGTAGATGCCGCCGCCGCGCGGCGCGAGCATGTCGATCGCTTCGCGGCCCATGACGGGGATGTGACGCTGTGCAGGGCGCATCATGCACCCGTTACGACTGAACTGGCTCGGAACAATCCCATCCTGCCTCAAGTCCGCACGCCACGCGTGGCCTCGCCACCCGAAAACCCGCACCGCCGCACGTCGAGTGACCGTTCTGGCAGCGCCGTGCCGTGCCCGATTGGCGAAATCTCGCAAATCCGAGTGTCCGCATGGGATTTTTTGCGCTGCCATGGGATTTCGAGCGTCATGAGGTCCGGCCGTTCCAATCCGGTTCGGCTCTTCACCACATAGGTAACGTCAGTTAGCGTTAAGAAAGCGTTGACGAAATGACGCCGGTCCTCGGGGGCTCGAATCCGGTCCGGCCGCAGGGCGTGTGATGCTTCCAGCACACACTCGGCGTAAAAGCGGCTCGCAAGCATGCGGGCAGATTGCGCCGGCGGCTTTATGGCCGGATAGTGGCATGAACCGCGTCGCTCTTACGCTGTCTTAGCCTCTCTCCTGCCAGGTTCGCCGTTCCATGCTCTCAAGTTCGTTCGCTTCCCCTGGATACGAGCCGAAGCGCCTGCGCGCGCTTCCCATTCCGAAAAGCAGCGCCGAGGTGAAATCTTTTCTGCCGGATTCTTCGATCGCTTCCGATGTCATCCCCTCGGCCAATTATGGCGATCGGGAAAAGGGCCGTTCACCCGACATGGTCGTGCTGCATTACACCGGCATGCCCGATGTCGAAGGCGCCCTCGCCCGCCTGTGCACGGCGGGGACCGAGGTATCCGCGCATTACGTCGTGCTGGAAGACGGCCGTGTCGTGCAATGCGTGCAGGAAGCCAAGCGAGCCTGGCACGCCGGCGTGGCAGTATGGGCGGGCGAGCAGGACATCAATTCCTGTTCGATCGGCATCGAGATCGTCAATCGGGGCCACGACTGGGGCTATCCGGATTTTCCGCTCCGGCAGGTCGCCGCTGTCATCGCGCTTTGCCGTGGCATCTTGCTGCGGCGCAATCTGCCGGCGGATCGCGTGCTCGCGCATTCGGACGTTGCCCCCGCCCGCAAGAAAGATCCCGGCGAGAAATTCCCTTGGGATTCGCTGGCCAATTCAGGCGTCGGTCACTGGGTATATCCCGCGCCTATCGTTGCCGGAGAAGTGCTCAGGCTCGGATCGGCCGGTGATGAGGTCCGCGCCATGCAGGAATCGCTGGCTAAATATGGCTACGGCATCGAAGCCAACGGAATATTCGACGGGTCGACCCAGCAAGTGGTGACGGCGTTCCAGCGTCACTTCCGCCCTGCGCGGGTCGACGGCATTGCCGACCCATCGACGCTTTCGACGCTGCGGGCCCTGCTCGCAAGCCGCTCGGCCGATACCAACGCTGCGGCGGCGCGCTAGCGCGCCTGCGCAAAACGCACTTAGCGCCTGATGTCGGTGATCTCGATTTTGATGTCCGAACCTTCCTTGAAGATACGATAGTCGTACTCGACGCTTGCGCCGCCCCGTAGCGCCAAATTCGCGGTGCACGTTACCTCTGTCGGCGATGTCGAGACGTTCTTGATGGAATTGTATTTCGTGGCATCGAACTTGTTCTGCTTGTTGAGATCGGACAACGTGTCGCGCGTCCGTTGCGCATCGCACGCCGGAACGGTCCCGATGTCCGATATCTTGCCGATTATCCCGGCCAGCGTCGCCAACGCGGTCACCGCGATGAAGACATACATTACGTAGCGCTGCCATTTCGGACCCTTCTTCGCTGCCTGCGCCATGGCCGCCGTTGCGGCAAGGCCGGTCGCTGCCGATCCAAAATTGGCTGACGCCAGATCGCGTTCGTTTTCCATGGTGTCCTCCGTTTTGCAGACATTCTAGAGCACGTTGCAAACCTGACAAGCTGGCCGACGGCCGTACACTGTGGACCTACGACTTGACGTCGTGGCCTTAAGTGCCCATGCCTTGCATGTCAGTCGGCCGGACGGCCGCTCCCGCTATGGTCGAAAGGCTGTGGGAGAGGAAAGTCCGGGCTCCATCGACATACGGTGCCGGATAACGTCCGGCGGGGGCGACCCCAGGGACAGTGCCACAGAGAACGAACCGCCCCGCGAAGCCGCAAGGCGAAGCGGGGTAAGGGTGAAAAGGTGCGGTAAGAGCGCACCGCGCCTCCGGCAACGGAGGTGGCATGGCAAACCACACCGGGAGCAAAACCGAATAGGGACGGCAACGCGGAGGTTCGCGCAAATGCGATAACACCGCAGGGCGATGTCAGGCTCGCCGTCCGGGTAGGTTGCTCGAGGCAACGTGCAAACGTTGTCCCAGAGGAATGGCCGTCACGTATCGCTTAGCGCAAGCTAAGCGGTACCCTACAAAACCCGGCTTACAGGCCGGCTGATGCTTATTGAGAATGAGGGGTTCGGCGCAACACGCCGGACCCCTCGCCATATCTTTTCCATGTTCCGCTAGCGCAACGCTTCAATCAGAGCTGGACCGGAACCAGATGATTCAGGCCCGCAAGCACGACCAGCAATACGAGCCCGATACCGAGGCTCCAGCCGATCAGTTTCTTCTCGATCGGAAGCAGCGGCTCGACCTCCGCATTTCGGGCTTCTTCCTGAAGATCAACTTCATTCATCGCACAAATCCTTTTGTCTGCTAGCTGACTAGCGGCACCTTGATGCCTCCGAAGAACAGCCATGAAATCAGCAGCCCGACCCAGATCACGAAGCCGAACAGGCTGACGAAATAGACTGCCGCGAGCTTGCCGAAGCCCTGTTGCCATAGCTTTCGGAAATCGCTCAGCACGCCGATCGAGAAGAAGGTCAGGATAAAGAAGATCACGCGGAAGACGTTCGCTTCGCTGGCCGCGGCGGGAAGCGCCTTGGCGATCTCCGGCGTGGTGCCGACCGCGAGCCACAGCGAGATTCCAAATACCAGAATGAATCCGAGAATGAATTTCGGAAAACGCTGCCAGATTTCGGACGCCCTCGCCTTGTCGGCATTCTTCTCGATGTGATTGGTCCAGATATAGCCAAGCACGAACGTCCACATGCCGATGAAAATGTCGATGAAGACCTTGACGGTTGCCGTCGTGGCAAGAATCCAGCCGGGCTGATACTTGATGCCCTCTGCGGCGGCCTTCGCAGTAATAAGCGCCTCGGTGATGCCCCCCGCTGCAACGGCTGCGCCGTCAGTTTTCACCGCAAGGCCGATCCAGGCGCCGGCCAACAACGGCTCGCGCCACAGAAAGGTCTGAGCCAGAAATGGCAGGATCAGCACCTCGATCACGGCGAAGATCACCACCAGCGACGAGACCAGCACCGGAACCGCCGGCCGCGCGCGGATCGCGCCACCGGTTGCGATCGAAGCCGCGACGCCGCAGATCGAAATGCCTGACGCCAGCGGCGCCGACCATTCGCGGCTGAACCCGAACCACTTACGCGCGACGTAATACACCACTGCCCAATAGATCAGATAAGCCTCGACGATGGCCGCGACACCGCGCAGCAGTAGCGATGAAGCGAGATTGAGCCTGCCGGCGGCGGTTACTGCGATCGTGGTTCCGAGGATGACGATGGCGACCTTGATGTAAAGTTCAGGCCGGATCGCTTCCTTCAGCCATTGCGCCGCGCGCGGAAAGAAATTGGCGATCACCAGCCCGCTTACCAGCGCGACGATGAAACCGCCTTCATTGGTCAGTTTCAGCGACCAGTCGATTCCAAATTTCTGCTGCTCGGCCGGCGTCACGGCTGCCAGATACGCGTAGCTACCGACGATCCAGCTTGCATACGCAACCGCAAACACGACCGTAAAACGCAGCGAAAAGCGGCCAGCATTGCCTCCGAGAGCTGCGACCGCTCCGCTCAACACCGCGGTCAGCGCAACATAAGTAGCAATGAGAGCGCCGACGCCACCAAGGCTAGCGTAAGCTTTCGCCGCGGGGGCAAGTGCTTTCGTTACGTCCGTGTAAACCGAGGTGGTCACCGCCCAGCCCAATACATCGGGCCCGCCTACGCTGAGAAGAGCCAGCGCGAATACCAGCAGCCCGATAGCGACCGCGGCCCAATCCTCATTCAGCGCGCTAGCCGTCGTGGCCGGCGCCGCTGTCTTGATCACAAGTTCCGACATTTGAAATCTCACCGCCATGAAGCGCGTTGCGCTTGGAATTCATGGTGAGGAATATGGCTGCGTCCGCTCGCAGTCGGCAATCGTACAGAATTTCTTTCTTCTCAAGAAGCGGGCAATCGGGTGCTCAAGTTGACACGCTGCACAGTACGAATCTTTTTTGAGAGCGCTTGAAGCGTCATCGCACCGATCTGCGACGAGCATGACGCATCCGGTAACACGGACCAACTCGCCCGCCCCTTGGAGACTGAAGGCGCAGGAGCGGAAGTGAGCGCTGCCGGGCTTTTCAACAGCCTTGCGATGCCGGCGCTAGGCGCGCAAGCCGAAACTCGTTACGTCTCGCGGCATGCCTTCGACTCTCCTTTCCCGCCAACAACTCGGCCTCCTTCTCGGTATGATCGGAGTGATCATTTTCGGCGGTACGCTGCCGGCAACCCGCATCGGCGTGTCCGCCATTGATCCCATAGCGCTCACCGCATTGCGCGGAGCAATCGCGGGTCTCTGTGCATTGATGCTTTTGATCGTGCTGCGCCGGCCGATCCCGGCGCGCGCGCTATGGCCGCAATTTGCGATTGCGATGCTGTGCGTGGCTGTCTTTTTTCCATTCCTGATGGCGCTCGCGGTTCAAACCGTTGACGCTTCGCATGGCGGCGTGGTGCTGGGCATTCTTCCGATCGCCACGGCCCTTGTGGCGGTGGTCATCACCCACGAGCGACCCAAACGACTGTTCTGGGTCGCCTCGATCGGCAGGCGCGGCCCTTGTCGTCGCATTTGCGTTACGCCAGGGCGGCGGCGCGCTATCGGCCGGCGATCTGCTGTTGTTCGCGGCGGTCGTCGTGTCCGCGATCGGCTATGGCTTCTCTGGGCGGCTGACCGCGCAGATGCCGGGCTGGGAAGTGATCAGCTGGATATTGGTCATGGCATTGCCGATCTCGATCCCGGCCGCAGCCCTGACCATGCCCGGCAATATGGCGGATATCCCGCTCAAGCCGTGGCTCGCGCTGCTTTACGTGGCGCTGTTTTCGCAATGGATCGGCTTCTTCGCCTGGAATGCCGGAATGGCGATGGGCGGCATCGCCCGCGTATCGCAGGTGCAGTTACTCCAGCCGTTCATCACCTTTGCGCTCGCGGCGATGTTCAACGATGAAACGATTACTTGGCAAATCCTGCTGTTCGCCGCCGCGGTAGTCGTGACGGTCGCGATCGGCACGCGCACGCGCGGCCCGACGATTCCTTCCATCTGATCGGCCAGCGTCGCGGCCCATCAATGCGCAGGCGCCGCGCCAAGCATCGACGGTTTCTTCAAGAGAAACACCATCAGGGTCAAGCTGAAATAAAACAGCGTCAGCATGAAGAAGGCGTCGCCATATCCCATCACCACAGCCTGACGGTGGACGATCTGGGATAACTGCTTCATCGCCATTAACGACGCATCTCCGGCACCCTGGAAACGCTGCGTGAACATGTTGAGCGTTTCCGTCGCGGTGGTGTTGCCCCATGTCACTCGGTCGTGCAGCCTCGATATATGCAGATCGGTGCGGTCGTTCAGCACTTCGTTGATCACGGCGAACCCGAGCGCGCCGCCGAGATTTCGCGTCAGGTTGAACAGACCCGAGGCGTTCTTCACGCGGTCCGCCGGCAACGTGCCCAGCGCGATGTTGTTGGTCGGCACCATGGCAAACATCATGCCGATGCCGCGCAGGATTTGCGGCACCAGCAACTCCATGAAATCGTAGTCGCGGGTGATCCACGTCATCTGAAAGGAGCCCAGCGCGAAGATGACCAGGCCTGACGCAATGATGTAGCGCATGTCTACTTTCTGCATCAGCCGTCCGACGATCGGTGCCGTCAAGAACATGGTGATGCCGGAGACGAACATGGTTTCGCCGATCATAAGCGCGCTGTAGCCGCGCACTTCCGCGAGATAACGCGGATACATGTATGTCAGGCCGTAAAGTCCGATGCCGACGCAGAATGAGATCAGGCAACCGATGCCAAAGTTGCGGTCAGTAAAGGCTCTGATATCGACGATCGGCTCTTTCGCGGTCAGCACACGATAAAAAAAGGCCGCCGCGGAAAGCACGCAGACGCCGGCGCAGATCGCCACTGACGTGTCCTGCAGCCACTCATATTGCGGTCCTTCCTCCAGCACATATTCCAGCGAGCCGAGAAAGCCCGCCATGGTGATGAGGCCCCACCAGTCGAAACGATCCAGCAGCGCAAAATTCGGCTCATCAAAATCGACCAGCGCCAGAACGCCCACCGTGATGCAGACGCCGGGGACAATGTTGATGAAGAACAGCCAATGCCACGACATCGCGTCGGTGATGTAACCGCCGACGGTCGGCCCAATGGTCGGCGCCAGCGTCGCAACAAGGCCGATGATCGGGCCGACGATGTGAAATTTCGAGCGCGGAAACACGGTGTAGGCCGACGCAAAAACCGTCGGAATCATGCCGGCGCCGAGAAAACCCTGGATCGCGCGCCATATGATCATCTGCTCGATCGTCGACGCAAATCCGCACAGGAAACTTGCGATCGTGAAGCCCGAGGCGGAAATCGCAAACAGCAATCGCGTGCCGAGCGCGCGCGACATGAATCCGGAGAGCGGAATCGCGATCACCTCGGCGATCAAATAGGCGGTCTGAACCCACGACACTTCACTGGAGCTTGCCGACAAACCTGCCTGGATCTCCGAGAGCGATGCCGACACGATCTGGATGTCCAGAATCGACATGAACATCCCGAACACCATGATGAGAAACGCAAACAGGCGCCGCGGCGCGATGCGCTCGGAAGGCGCAGCGGCTGATAGCATCGACGGCGTTGCGGTGGTGGCGTCTGCCATATGGGCTCGAGTCGGCGTTCGGATCGGGCGCGACCTGATCCTTCAGCTATTGCGGATGGATCATCTGCGGCGCGTCGAGATCGGCATCATTGTCCGCATCCTGGGCGCCCTGACGCGTGTCGACGGTTGCGTAGACCGACATACCGGCGCGCAGCAGGTTCTGCCTGGCGACGTCCTTGGGCACGCGAACGCGCACCGGAAGCCGTTGCACGATTTTGGTGAAGTTGCCGGTGGCGTTGTCCGGCGGCAACAGCGTGAATACCGAGCCGGCTGCCGGCGAGATGCTGTCGACGACGCCGCCGAACTTGCGATGACCGTAAGCATCGACCGAGATCGTCACGGGCTGTCCCGCACGAATACGCTTGAGCTGCGTTTCCTTGAAGTTGGCATCGATATAGACTTCGTCGAGCGGCACGACATTGCCAAGCCGCTGACCGGCCTGAATGAAGTCACCGGTGTTGACGAGACGATTGGAAAAAATGCCGTCGACCGGCGCGCGTACGGACGCGAAATCCAGATCGCGTTCGGCCTTGGCGAGCGACGTTTGCAACTCCGCAAGCTGCGCGCGGGCTTCGCCCTGCTGCGCTCGCGTCACCTCGACATTGTCGCGCGACGCGTCATAGGCGGCCTGTGCCGACTTGACGGCGGCTGCGCCCTGATCGCGCCCGGCTTCAGACACCTCGAAGGTCGCGCGCGAAGCAAAACCCTTGGTGCTCAATTCCTGCTGACGATTGAAGTCGAGCCCCGCACGTTTTGCCGCGGCGTCAGCCGAAGCCAGTTGCGCCTTCGCCTGTTCAGCGGCGCTTTCCTGCGCGGTGATCTGGCGCCCGATACGATCGATCGTGGCCTGCTGGGTTGCGATCCTGCTCCGTGCAGCATCGACAGCGATGCGGTAGTCGCCGTCGTCGATCCTGAAAACAACGTCGCCGGCGTGAACTAAAGCATTGTCGCCCGGCAAAATCGCCGCGACATGGCCGGACACCCGCGCGCCGAGCATGGTGCTGTTGGCGCGCACATAGGCGTCGTCAGTACTGACGTAAAAGCGTCCGACCAGAAAATAGTTGGCCGTGTACGCCACAGCAGCAAGCGCCAGCAGCACGGCGATGCCCATCAGAATGAATTTGCGCTTTCCGGATTTCGGCGCAGCGGCCTGAGACGCAGCACTTGGCGCTTCCGTGGACGGCTTATCGATCTCCGGGGTTTCGCGCGCTTGGCGCGCCACCGGGTCTTGTCGTGGCGTTGTGGGCATCGGCTCAATTGATGGAGACGGCATAACGGCAGAGTCACCTTCATCCGCTTCCGGTTCAGGCCGGATGATACGGGCAACCTGATCTCTCGCCGCGGCCATCAAAGGCTCCTGCTCGTCGATAGTGTCGGGCGTCGAGCTAAGCGCCGACGCTGTGAACTATAATTATCATTGACCGAACGGTTCGGTCAACATATAAATCTTTAAGCACAATACGACGCCAGTTCCTTCGGATTGGTGTGCCAGACCAATATTTCCGATGAGACGATAAACGAATGGTTGCAGCTATACGCCCAGCCCTTTCCGTTATTGGCGAGGAAGAAAACTCGAAGCGTCGCCAGATTCTCGATGGTGCGCGCGACGTTTTTCTCAACCTGGGCTTCGACGGCGCCAGCATGGGCGAAATCGCCCGCGCTGCCGGCGTCTCAAAGGGTACGCTATACGTCTATTTCGCCGACAAGAACCGTCTGTTCGAAGCTATCGTCGAACAGGAAGTGCTGGAGCAAGGCAAAGCGGCTTTCAATTTCGACCCGCAACGGGATGTCAGCACGACGCTGCACGAATTCGGCCATGCCTATATTGAATTGCTCTGCCGCCCCGGAGGGGGATCGGCAATTCGAACCGTGATGGCGATCGCCGAACGGATGCCCGAGGTCGGTCGCCGCTTTTATGAAAACGTGATCGCGCTGACCATCGGCAGGCTCGCCGAATATCTCGATGCGCGGGTTGTGGCGGGCGATCTTGAGATCAAGGACACCAAACTGGCATCGGCACAGTTCATGCAGATGTGCCAAGCGACCCTGTTCCAGCCGTTTATTTTTCAGGCGGCGCCGGCACCCTCAGCTGAGAAGATCGCGAAGGTCGTCGAAAGCGCGACGCGTGTGTTCCTGACTGCATACCAGAAGACGGCGCGTTAGTTGTCTTCGAATTCGTCTTCTTCGTCGACTTTGTGCCGATGCGACAGCGGTTTCTTGCCGCCTAATGATCCCGTCACTCCGCTCTCGCGCGAAGCATAGGGACTACGCTGTGTGACCCGTGCCGCGATTTCCTCGCCCGATACCGCCGCGGGTTGGCAGATGATGCGGCGGCTTGAACGGCGCATCAGATCGACGTGGATGTGATCGTAGTGATAGACGTTCGACCCCGGCGCAAGCACGGTGTTGAACTGCTGACATGCTGCGCCCTGCACGTCGCGCAGAAACCCCTGCTCTTCCGCCATGCCATGCCAGCCATCCTTCACCGAGACGCGGCGGCCGTCCGCGAGCGTGAACGCCGCGATATCAAGCGCATTGCCGAACGCATGTTCGGAAATGTGCGCGCGCGAATTGCCGTTCATGCCGCGGCAGGAATAGGCGGAAATCTGCTTGATCTCGACGACGCGCGCGCCGAACCAGCGCATCGCCGCGGGTTGAACGGAGTCCGCGAGCCAGCGATCGAGCGCGGATACGATCGGACACGCCAACGTCGCCGCCGGCTTGACCTCGACCGGACCAAACGCGGCAACGGAATTGCCGCGCGAAGGACCGAGCGGCGGCAAGCCCTCGGCTTGCGGCGAACCAGGGACGAAAGTCGGGCGGTCCGAATAGCGCTCATTCTGAGAGGATGGCTGCGCGTAGAGATCGGGCCCGCGGCGCGGCGCCTCGTACAACTCACGGCTGCCCTCGGACGGCAAGTCGATGCTTTGGTCGTTGGGCGCTACTCCCGGCGCGTTCAGCGAAACCGGGCCCCGTGAACCCAAACTCGTTTCGTAACCGGGCTGGCGAAGCGCCGGATCAGGAGTGGAATAGACCGGGCCCGAGGCCGGTGGCTGCGACGCCGGCCAGCGCGGTTGGTTGCCGTTGATGGCGCCCGGCGGGCGCAAATCGTCTGCGAAGCCAAGCGTGCCGCTGGCATCGCCGAGCGCCGCGACCTTGAGCGGAAATTCTGCGCCGCAAACGCCCGGCCCTGAAATCGGATTGATGCGGACCAGTTCGGCGTTTTCTTTCACCGCGCCGGATTTCAGACAAGCGACCTCTGCCTCGGCCCGCCACGGTTCGCGCTCGGCGGACTGAAAAATGCCGCGGCCGCAACCTGCTAACGAAACGAGGACGAAGGAGCCGACGAGATACAAACGAACTCCGCGCGTCATGCACGCACAGTCGGCGAATATATTTAAAGACTCTTGAACGCGTTGATTTCACGAGTCTTTAACCACGTTGCCGATGCGCGGCGGCTGTGGATATCTGCGATAGTGCAGCACCGCTGACTTTTATTCGGGGAACGCCTTGCTAGCTTGACGCGTTGGATAGGCATTGGCGTGAACCAGGGAGAAGTCTCATGACTTTCATCGGTCCGTTCGTCAGCAAACTTGGCGTTGTCACAGCCTATGTCGCTTTCGCCTTTGTCGGCCTCATCGTTCTGGGCGTGATCTAATCAAGCCCTGTGATTTCTAATACAGACGCCCGGCGATTGGTCATACCAATCGCCGGGCGTTTGCGTATCGCGCGCGCTCTATCGGCGTCTGGCAAATGTAGCCGCCGCACATCGGTGCGATTAGGCCACCGCCGCGTCGGGTTGAATACTGTCGGCTCAAGCTATATCTGTACAACTGTCGGGTGCAGGTTAAGCTTACGGAACAATTGTTCCACCGGATGGTTGTCAAACAATCCCCAATCGTGGAGGGATTGGCTACAATCTCTCGGAAGCTCCTTGGTTAACGCCTTAACAGCCTCTGCAATATTCGCGCGTCGCGCAGCAGCACGTCTGCGCGGCGCAATTCAAATGACGTTCCTTGAAGCCCGGCTGGTGACAGCCCGCCGCTGATATTTGGGAGAAGATAAAGACCATGTCCATGCGTCGCGCTTTTATTGTCGGACTTTTCGCTGCTGCAACGATTTCCGCGCCGGCAGTTGCTGAATCAAATTATGACGGGCTTTGGAATGTTACCATTCTGACTTCCGCTGGCAGCTGCAATCCAACTGCGCAATATCCCCTGACCGTCAGCGATGGACACGTGTCCGGTCCGGGCAATGTTTCCGGCGTCGTCGCACGCAGTGGCGGTGTGCGGGTTTCGATCAGCGGCGCCTATGCCAACGGCACGCTCAGCGGCAACGCTGGATCGGGACGATGGAATAGCGCTACATCTGGGATGCCCTGTAGCGGCCGCTGGGAAGCGTCGCGACAATAACGAGGTCAGCATGTCACGTCACAATGAAATGCCGCCCGTACCACCGGCGAACCGCAGCCACAAAGGCACCGGTGACGATGCTAAAGTGGGCAAGGATGGCGCTTCACGGAAGGCGGAGGTCAATAGCTCCGAGCAGGGCGACACTGCCAACATAGAGCAGAACACGACCAACGCTGGGTTCTTCAAAGGCCGGCGCGTTTAGGTACTCTCGTTGCCAAGATAGATTTTTCCGAAAGCGCCCGCCCTCATGCGGGCGCTTTTATTTTGGGCAGACGCGCTGCCGATCTCGTCCGTGCGAAGTGAACGGATCCTTAACCAAGCCGGACAATTTGCTTCAAAAGCAAAGCTCCTGAAATCTTGCATCGCTAATTGTTATGGCGAGAGGCGCGGGTGGCGCCTCGCGCGCCCGAGGAGAACCTGCGTTGATTTTCACTCAATTCAAAACCATGGATTTGAAACTGTCAGCCGCGACCGTGCTGACCTTCGTTATGCTGACCACGGTTGGCTATGCCCACTCACCCGAGGAAGAGCAGGCGTGTACGCCCGATGCTTTCCGGCTTTGCAGTTCGGAAATTCCGGACGAGGGTCGCATCACTGCCTGCATGGAACGACAGAAGGCTTCGCTGAGCCCCGCCTGCAAGGTGTTCTTTCAGACGCCGGCACCCACGCCGAACCGCCCCTCTGCCGCAAAAGCATCAAAGCCAATGAGTTTAACGCCCGTGAAATACAAGAAGCCTAACAACTGAGGTCTTCTCGGCCAGTCACCGCACAGCAAGCCCGCCATCTCCGGCGGGCTTTTTGCTTTTGGGCGCCCTGCTCCATTGTCGTACGTTCACGCGCCGTTCAGCCGGCCGCATCCCAAATTGACCTATCCGTTCGGGAGACCTGCGATGAGACATTCACGTTCGATCGCACTCTGGCTGCTCTGCGCCGCGATGCTGACAGCTTCGCCCCCAGCGTTCGCGATGCCGTCTCTTTCTGAAGCGCGCCTCTCACCGCACGGTTCGCTGTATCCGCAAGCAAATTCGCGCAGGCGGCGCAACCCGCTACGCCGAAAGCCCCTCAGCCAGCCACTGCCGCCGCGGTTTCCAATTCATCCGGCAATGATGAGCCGGTTGGAAACGTCGTCACGCTGACGGGCACTGCAACCCTCACCCGCAACAACGCCTCCAGTCCGCTCAAGCTCAAGGACGACATCTTCAAGAATGACGTGCTGAAGACCTCGGCGAATTCCACGCTTGGCGTCACCTTCAACGATGCGACGACTTTTAACCTCACCGCCAACGCACAGATCGCGATCGACAATTTCGTCTACGAAGACGGCGGCAAGGCCAACGCGGCGTTGTTCAACATCGGTCTGGGCACGGTGGCCTTCGTCGCCAGCGCGGTGGCCAAAACCGGCGACATGAAAATCGCGACGCCGACGGCGACGCTCGGCATTCGCGGCACCAGCGGCCTCGTCGAAGTGCCGGCAGGCGCGGCGGCGGCGGGCACGAACAACGTGAACATCAAGCTCTATCCCGATCCTGACGGCAGGGTCGGACGCATCGAAGTCAATGGCCGTGACGGCGCGCGCCTGGGCTTTCTGACGCAGGCCGCGAGCGGCTTTGCGATTCGCCCGGGCGCCGGAGGACGCTTCGCCGCAGCACCCCTGCAGATTTCACCGCAGCAGGCAGCGCGCGATCAGGGCATCGTCCGGCAGGTTCACGCGGCGCAAACCGTCGGCCGCCAGATCGTCACCCAGCAGCGCGCGCTGCGGCGCGCCAATCCGCCTGGAAACAATCCGGGCAGAAATAATCCGTCACGCACCAATCCGGGACGCCAGCCGGATCCGCAGAACCAGAACAACAATGCGCCAAATCGCCGGGAGGGCACCAATCCGCCGTCGGCCGTGCAGGCGCAACCGGGCCAACAGGGGCAGCGCAAGGGCGCGCCGGGATTGCAGCGCCCGGGACAGATCAGGCCAACGCCCGGCCGTCCCGCGGCGAAGCGTAAGCCGCCCAAGGAGTTGCGCTAGCTTTCAGCGTTGACTGCCTCATCCTGAGGAGCGGCTCTTTTGGCCGCGTCTCGAAGGATGGCGTGCGGGTCATGGTTCGAGACGCGCGAAGACGCGCTCCTCACCATGAGGAAAACTGCATTCGACGCAAATCGTCTGAAACACACCGCGAAACAAATCTCCGGGCGACGAAACCGTTTTCCGCCTTCGACGCAAAAGTCCTGAAACCGTCCGCGCGTTAGACATCACGTTAACGAGACGCCAACAGGCGCACTTAACGGGCGATCAAACGGAGACAAACGATGTTCAATCTGGGGACTTTCAAGCTAACCACCCGCCGCGCCGCTGTGGCTCTCGGCGCGCTTGCCGTCGGCACGTTCGCGTTTTCAGGCTCGGCCAATGCCGCGCCGCTGCAGCTGTTTCCGTTCTTCATGACGCCGCCGGCGTATCAGCAGCCCGCGCCGCAGATGCAGCGGGAGGATGAAGGCGACACCGTGTCAGATGCCGGCGCGCCTGAAGCGCCAGGTCGTCAACTATGCCACCCGCGAAGCGCCGGGCACCGTCATCATCGATACGCCCAACACCTATCTCTATTACGTGCTCGGCGGTGGCCAAGCGATCCGCTACGGCATCGGCGTCGGCCGCGATGGCTTCACCTGGTCCGGCACGCAAAGGATCACCCGCAAGGCCGAATGGCCGGCCTGGACCCCTCCCCCGGAAATGATCGCGCGCCAGCCCTATCTGCCGCGCCACATGGCAGGCGGCGTCGGCAACCCGCTCGGCGCCCGCGCGATGTATCTCGGCGGCACCATCTACCGCATCCACGGCACCAATATGCCGGAGACGATCGGCACCCACGTATCGTCGGGCTGCCTGCGCCTCACCAACGAGGACGTCACCGACCTCTATTCGCGGGTCAGTGTCGGCACCAAGGTGATCGTGCTGCCGATGGACCGCCGCGCCGACAATTCGGCGATCGCCGCGGATAAGTTTCTCAATGGCATCGCGCTCTCGGAACAATGGCGCGGTCTCCGCGCCATTTTTTGTGGCTATGGCGGTCCGCCGTCCGCCCTGTAGACTCCGCCTCTGAATTCCTCCGGGGGGACGATGCGTCTCAGCTCAAACGATCCTGATCGCGGTCGCGGTGATCGCGGTCTCGTTTTTTGTAAGCCTCAAAGCGATCGACTGGCTGTCGCCGAGCGGCGGTCAAGCGCGCGCCGGCGCTTGTCGCCTTGCCGCCGCTGCCGGCGGTAGAGCGCGTTTCGACCATTCTGGTGCCGGTCTCGATCTCGCTGGCAGCCATCCGCGACGCCGCCGATCGCGGCGTGCCGCGCAATTTCGCAGGCAAGGCTAAAAACCCGGCCGAACAGATCCTGCAAAACGCTGATATCAACTGGACTGCAGTGCGCGGACCGATCGCGGTGACCGGTGCGCCGGACGCGTTGTCTTTCTCCACACCGTTGACGGGAACCTTAAACGTCACAGGGTCGCTGTCCGTGAAGGGCGCGCTCGGCGATGTCCTGGGCAATCTGCTCGGCGGCAATTCCGGCAAGCAGATGGGCATCAATATCAAGTCGATCAACGCCAACGCGGACATTCGCGGCAGCATCGCCATGACGGCGCGGCCGCAACTGTCGGCGAATTGGCGCGTCGATCCCAACCTCAGCGCGCAGGTCAATCTCGGCGATACCAGCATCGTGATGGCGGGCGCGAAGATGAGCGTGCCCGCGCAGGTCAAACCGATGCTGGACAAGGCCGTCAACGATCAACTCGCGAGCGTGCAAGAGCGCATCCGCAACGATCCCGCGCTCGAACAAAACGCGCGGCGGGAATGGGCAAAACTCTGCCGTTCGACGCCGCTGCAGAGCGCGGGACCCTCGCTGCCGCCGCTATGGCTGGAATTGCGGCCAACCCGGGCCGTCGCCGCGCAACCGCGCATCGATGCCAATGTAGCGACCGTGATGCTCGGCATCGAAGCGCAGACGCGCGTGACGCCCACGCAGACCGCGCCCAATTGTCCTTTTCCGGCGGCGCTTGCGATCGTTCCGCCGGCCGCGGGCCGCGTCGATATCGCCGTGCCGATCGAGGTGCCTTTCAAGGAGATCAACAAGATCGTCGAGCAGCAATTGGCCGGAAAGACGTTTTCGACGAACGGCCCGGGTTCAGCCGACGTCACCGTGAAGCGCGCCACCGTCGCCCCTTCCGGCGACCGGCTGCTGATCTCAATGGTGGTCGACGTCAAGGACAAGAAAAGCTGGTTTGGCTTTACCGGCGACGCCACCGTTTATATCTGGGGCAGACCCGCGCTCGATTCCGCGCAGCAAACCCTGGGCTTCGCCGACATCCAGCTTGCTGTGGAGTTGGAGGCCGCCTTGGGAGTGCTCGGCTCCACGGTGCGCGCAGCCGATGCCCGCTCTGGAGAAGCTGCTGGCGGATAAGGCAACCATCGACCTGAAGCCGTTCGCAGTCGAATGCACAGAAGAAGATCGCCGCGCTCGTTACCGACCTTCAGAAGAATGACAATGGCGTTCGCGTCGATGCCGACATCACCGGACTTCGGCTTTCGGAAATTGCCTTTGATTCCACGACCCTTCGCGTCATCGCGCAAGCCGACGGCGCGATCAATGTTTCGATGATGTCGCTGCCGGGGCTGTGACAGCAATCGCTCTCTCCAGGCGGAACGGATCGCCCGCCTGGAATCGCACTTTTGTCCAAAAGTCGGCTTTGCCGATGCACCTGAAGGCGGCTAGAACAAGCCGTCACAACGAACCCTTCAAGAAAATCCCAAGGAGTAGGAACGATGAAATCACTTGCAACCGCTTTCATGGCGGGCGTCGCTTTCGCGGCATTGGCCGGCACGGCCCAAGCGCAAATTTCCGACGACGTGGTCAAGATCGGCGTCCTGACCGACATGTCGAGTTTGTACGCGGACGCCACCGGCAAGGGTTCGCTCGCCGCGGTCCAGATGGCGGTCGCCGATTATGGCGGCAAGGTCAAAGGCAAGCCGGTTGAGGTCGTTTCCGCCGACCATCAGAACAAGCCGGATGTTGGCGTCGCCATCGCGCGCAACTGGTACGACAACGAGAAGGTCGACGCGATCTTCGACGTCCCGACATCGTCGGTGGCGCTGCCAATTTCGGCGCTGACCCGTGAGAAGAACAAGATCCACATCAATTCCGGCGGCGGCAGCTCTGACATTACCGGCGTCGCCTGCTCGCCCAACACGGTTCACTGGACCTACGACACCTACTCGCTGTCGAACGTCGCCGGCAAGGCGATGGTGAAGCGCGGCGAGGACACATGGTTCTTTATCACGGCGGACTATGCCTTCGGCATGGCGCTGGAACGCGACGCCGCCAACGTCGTCAAGGAAAGCGGCGGCAAGGTACTGGGAGACGTCCGTCATCCGCTGAACTCATCGGACTTCTCGTCGTTCGTGCTGCAAGCCCAGGCCTCGAAAGCCAAGGTCGTGGCGCTGGCGAACGCCGGCGGCGACACCACCAATGCACTGAAGCAGGCGGCAGAATTCGGCCTCACCCAAGGCGGCCAGAAAATGATCGCGCTGCTGCTGGAGATCACCGACACCCACGCGCTCGGCGCCAAGGCAACGCAGGG
This sequence comes from uncultured Alphaproteobacteria bacterium, assembly GCA_963723625.1. Classification (GTDB taxonomy): domain Bacteria; phylum Pseudomonadota; class Alphaproteobacteria; order Rhizobiales; family Xanthobacteraceae; genus Bradyrhizobium. Next base: position 762,934 of record CAVRRK010000005.1, on the reverse strand, counting down.
CCTGATCGTGACCGACGCGTTTTATTGGGACATGAACGACGAGACCCGTGCCTTCTCCAATCGATTCAAAGAGAAGATCGGCCGCATGCCGACCATGATTCAGGCCGGGCTATATTCGGCAACGATGCACTATCTGAAAGCGATCGAAGCCATCGGGTCAGATGAAGCGCCGAAGGTGATGGCGCAGATGCGGGCAACGCCGATCAACGACTTCTTCGCCAAGAACGGCAAAATCCGCATCGACGGCCGCATGGTCCACGACATGTATCTGTTCGAAGTCAAAAAGCCTGAAGAATCGAAGAACGAATGGGATCTCTATAAGCTGATCGCCACCGTTCCCGGCGACGAAGCATTCCGCCCGCTCGACAAGGGCGGCTGCCCGCTGGTGAAGTCGAACTAGCTCCAAAGGCTATACAAAACGAAAGCGCGCCCGGCAGAACCGGGCGCGCTTTTTATTTTCGGGAGATTAACGCGAAGTGGAATCCGTGTACTTGAATTCCGTCATCGCCCTTCAGCTGGTCCTTGGTCGCGCTCAGCATGGCATGATCGGGATACCAAGGATTGGACTTCGAACCGGCGTTAGCCGGTGCCGTGTTGGTTGTGGCCGTGCCCGTCGCGGCGCCGGTCGTTGTATTTGACGCAGTGGTGTTCGGCGTCATCGGCGTGGTGCCGACGGGCCGCGTGGCGGCGGCGGTTGTCGTGTTACCGCTGCCGGCGGCATATGCAACCGGCTCGTTGACGAATTTGAGCTTATCGAATGCCACTGCGACGTTGTGCTCACCCATACCGAGGAAACCGCCGACGCCGATGACCACTGCCTGAACCTTGCCGCTTTGGTCGATCAGCAGCTCATTGATGTCGCCGAGCTTTTCGTTGTTGTCGTTGTAAACGTTAAGGCCGACCAGCTTCGAGGTGCGCCACTGGCCTTGGTGGGACGAAGAATTGCTCGCCATGGCTGGGGCGGCGCTTGTCGTCGTTGTCGCTCGTCGAGGGGGTCTGCGCAAAAGCAACGCTCGTCAGCAGCGCCGTACCAACGATACCAGCCGTCATGGATTTGATTAACATGTGATTTCTCCTTCGTTGAAAATCGATACGAGGAAAACCGGCGAGAACGACAAGGGTTCCGATCTTTGTTTTGACAATTAGAGGTCGAGTTCCATTGTCAAAATCAGAAGCCACCCCAATAAGGAGGGATGCCGTAGTAGCGATGAAGTTCCTCTTCCTGCGAGCGGTCGCCCCAGTCGAAATCCTTGTCGGCCCGGAATGAAGGCGCGTGCTTCAGTTCCGCGTCATCAATGTCCAGTTGATAGGCTTCAAAGCGCGGGTTGTAGGTGAGCCGCGCCCACGGCAACGGCAGCACGTTGGCGCCAACGCCGAGGAATCCGCCGAAGCTCAGGATTGCGTAGGAAACCTTGCCGGTGACCTTGTCGATCATCAGCCGTTCGATGTGGCCGATCATATCGCCATTGGGACGCCTCACCGCAGTCCCTTCGACGCGGTCGCTGGCGATCAGATTATGCGGTTTGGTCAAGAGGTCGGTAGACATCGCGCCCTCCTCGAGCTTGATGCGGGTACCGAAAGATAACACGACGGACGCGGGCGGGTTCCATGGGCAGCCGCGCGCAAGTTAAGCGTCGTCCCCGCGAAGGGACCGCTAGTTCGCCTGCGAATGCCACAGCCGGCTCCGCGCTATGACCGCGTTCGGCTTGCGCACGTGAATCTGTGGCGATGTCGTCGGCATAGACCTTCTGCCAGCCGTCCATATGGTCGAGCAGCTTGGTCGCGGCGCTCTGCGTGCGCATCAGCGTCGCTTCGATGTTGTAATCCCTGAGCAGCCGGAACAGGTTTTCCGGGTCCATCAGCCCGCTGGCGCTGTTGTGCTCGACAAAGAATTTTTCGCCGTACAATTCGGTGCGCCCGTCGATAAACGGCGCCACGCCATTGGCGATGAGATAGCCGCCGAAATCGTAGTCGTTGAACACGCGCGCGAAGTTCATTTTCTTCAGTTCGGTGACCGCTGCGACCGGAGAGTTTCGCGTATTCGGCTCGAATGGATGCACCGACGCAAAGGCCAGCGTTCCTGCCAACACCAAAATCGCGACGCCGCCGAACAGCACACCCCGCGACGACAGCGTTCGCGGCGACGCATATCACCAGCGCCGCCGAATTGTTTCGCCAGCGGAGCTGCAAGGATGAGCGGCGCGAGCAGCGCGAAAGTCTCGATGCTACGCTCATGGCTCAACGCCATATGCAGCAGGCCGAGCAGCAAGACGATCCGCATCGGCGGCAGCATGACGCCGCGCCACAACGCCATCCCGAACGCCGCGAGCAGACAAAGTTCGAATGGCCCGACGCTGGAGAAATCCGCGGACCGCCATTCCATGATCAGCGGCAGCGCCGAACCCAGGCCGAGAATTTTCTGCGACGCCAATAGCGCATGCCAACCATACGGTGTGCAGCAACTTGCAACGAGCGCGGCAACCCCAAACATCGCCCAGCGCAACGCCAGCGGTTTGCGCACGTGCGCGTCGGCATTGAGCACCGCGTCGAGCGCGATTGGCGCTACCAGCATCAGGCCCAGCACGAACCCGCCGTGCAGATTGGCCCACAGCGCCATCAGCGGCAGCAGCCAGAAAGACGGCGGCTTGTGCGCATCCGCGGCGGCGACCAATGCGCCCGTCCATGCCACCATCAGCGGCAGCGCCAGCACGTGCGGTCGCGCCAACAGATGCGGCATGGTCAGCGCCAGCCCTGCTGCGACGAACACCAGCGCGCGCACTTTCAGTCAGTCGCCGGCTCAAAAATTTCGCGAACAAAACGAAGGTCACCGCGATCGCGCCCGCGGCCAGCACCACCGGCCCGGCCCACCCGGCCGTAGCGTAGGCCTGCGCATAGAGCACCTGCGCCAGCCACTGCGTCGAAATCCAGGGCTGGCCGCGCATGGTGAAGGAATAAACGTCGGTCCACGGCACGGCGCGGTGATCGACGATCCATTGTCCCAGCGCGATCTGCCACATCGTGTCCGGGTCGATCAGCAGCCGGTTGCCCGCAATCAGAAACAGCGCGTAAATGCCGACGCCAACCCATAGCGGCAAAAGTCCACGCATCGGGCTGGTAGCTTCGGTGCTCGTGGTTATGGATAAGGTCATCGGCGGGCGTGCCCGATTGAAAGATTACGGCTGATCGAAGCACGTCAGGGCATAATTCCTGGTAAATATGGGTCGGCTTCCTGGAACCCGCTGCCACAGGAAAGGCGGGATTCGGAAGCCAATAGTGGCAGGTCGAAGGCTTCGGCCGGGTAAGGTTATGAAGTTGGAACACTGTCGATGAAATTTGCTCCGACCCTTGCTCTGCTCGGGGCTCTCGCAGCGCTGCCGCAGGCGGCGTTGGCGCAGACTCCGGCGTCGCACCCCGAGATCGACGCGCTGGTGGCGACCCACGCCAAGGCCAATTCCCTGCCCGAGGCCCTGATCCATCGGGTGATCCGGAGGGAGAGCGGCTACCGGCCCGAGGTCGTACATCGCGGCAACATTGGTTTGATGCAGATCAAGCTCGGAACGGCGCGCGCGCTCGGGTACACCGGAACCGCTGGAGAGTTGCGCGACCCGAACACCAATTTGACCTGGGCGACAAAATATCTCGCCGGCGCTTACCGCGCTGCCAACGGCGACCACAAGCGCGCCATCCACTATTATGCCGCGGGCTATTACTACGCCGCCAAACAGCAAGCGCTGAACCGGATCGAGATCGTTCCGCTGCCGCGAAGCCGCCCTTCCGCGCTGGCCGATGCCTTCTCGCAACTGGAAGCCGCGAGTATTCGCACGAAGCCCTGAGCATTCGCCTGTTCAATTCCCCGCTCGTGCGTTGACACTCCACGGCATCGGCCTACATTGAGTCCGTTCCGAGGGGAGCTCCGATGAGGGGCTGAGATACCGCAAGCTCAAATCCTGTTCGCAGGTGCGAGACCGCGGTGACCCTTTGAACCTGATCCGGGTCATGCCGGCGAAGGGACAGGGATGTTTCAGGTTTCGGCTTCATCGCGGGGGGATTCCCCCGTTTCGGTCATCGGCGCAGGCATCGCCGGCGCGTGGCAGGCTTTGCTGTTCGCGCAGGCCGGCCACGACGTCACGTTATTCGAACGCAGTGACAGCGCGATGACATCAGGCACCTCGCACTGGGCCGGCGGCATGCTCGCGCCGTATTGCGAGCGCGAGGCCTCGGAGCCGCTTATCACGCGACTTGGCGTCCGCTCGCTCGACCTTTGGCGCGAGCAACTTCCCGATACGCCGTTCAATGGCTCGCTGGTGGTGGCGCATGCGCGCGACCGCACGGATTATGAGCGCTTCGCAAAGCTCACGACCGGCCATCGTCGGCTTGATGCGGATGGAACGACACAACTTGAACCTTCGCTCGAAGGTCGTTTTCGCGACGCGCTGTTTTTTCCCGATGAAGGCCATGTCGAGCCGCGGGTTGTGCTGCCGCAACTGCACGCGCGCATCGCGGCGGCCGGCGGCAAAGTCCAATTCGAGAGCGAGCAACGCCCTGATTCCTGCGAGGGCATCGTGATCGATTGCCGCGGACTTTTCGCGCGCGACAAATTCCCGGATTTGCGCGGCGTCAAGGGCGAGATGGTCATCGTTGAGACCAACGAAATCGTACTTTCGCGCCCGGTGCGGCTGATCCATCCGCGCTGGCCGCTCTACGTCATTCCCCGCGCTGACAATCAATTCATGATCGGCGCCACTACCATCGAGCGCGAGGACGACGGCGTCAGCGTACGCTCGGCGCTGGAATTGCTCAGCGCTGCCTACGCCATTCATCCCGCATTCGGCGAGGCGCGCATCGTCGAAATCGGCTCCGGATTGCGGCCGGCATTTCCCGACAATCTGCCGCGCATCGCGATCGATCAGCAGCGCATCGCGGTGAATGGCCTCTATCGCCACGGCTTTCTGCTGGCGCCGGCGCTCGCGGAATTGACGCTGCGCTATGTCGAGCGCGGCGTCATCGACAACGAGGTGATGCAATGCGCGTGACCGTCAACGGCGAGCAGCGCGAAATCTCAGCTTCGCATGTCGATGCGTTGCTCTCTGAGCTTGAATATGAAGGCACGCATTTTGCGATTGCGGTGAATTACGACGTGCTGCCGCGCAGTGCGTGGGCGCACACGCCGTTGAAAAATGGCGACGAGATCGAGATCATCACGCCGCGGCAGGGAGGGTAAGTTTGGTTTCGTTCTACGGCAAAACCTTCGCCTCGCGCCTCCTGATCGGCAGTGCGCTGTATCCATCACCGAAGATCATGCAGGACGCCATTCGCGCGGCGGGCGCTGACATCGTGACCGTGTCGCTGCGGCGCGAATCCGCTGGCGGCAAGACCGGCGACGCGTTCTGGTCGCTGATCCGCGAACTCGATGTCACCGTGCTGCCGAACACCGCCGGTTGCCGCAGCGTGCGCGAGGCCGTCACGACAGCAAAACTGGCGCGCGAACTGTTCGGCACGAGCTGGATCAAGCTCGAAGTGATCGCCGACAACGACACGCTGCAGCCCGACGTTATCGGCCTTGTTGAAGCGGCAGCCACGCTGATCAAGGACGGCTTCGAGGTGTTTCCCTATTGCACCGAGGATCTCAGCGTCGCGATGCGGCTGGTCGATGCCGGCTGCAAGGTCGTGATGCCGTGGGCGTCGCCGATCGGCAGCGCCAAAGGCATCGTCAGCCGCGACGCGCTGAAACTTCTGCGCGACCGCCTGCCCGATATCACGCTGGTGGTCGACGCCGGATTGGGCGCGCCGTCGCACGCCGCGCTGGCAATGGAGCTTGGCTATGACGCCGTGCTGCTCAACACCGCGATCGCCAAAGCCGCCGATCCCGTCGCGATGGCAAACGCATTTCGCCTTGGCGTCGAGGCCGGGCGCACCGGCTACGAAGCCGGGCTGATGGAAGCCCGAGACTTCGCCTCCCCCTCAACTCCCGTCGTTGGAACACCGTTCTGGCATGCGGTCTCATGATATGAATTATCCTGATCGCTTTTATCCCGTAGTCGACAGCGTCGCATGGCTTGCACGGCTGACCAAGCTCGGCGTCGGCACGGTGCAACTGCGCGCCAAGGAGCTCGCCGACGACGCTGCGTTGCAGATCGTTCGCGAAGCGCTGGCGGTTACGAAAAACACGCACACGAAACTCGTGGTCAACGACTACTGGCGCGCGGCGATCGCCGCAGGCGCGCAACATCTGCATCTCGGGCAGGAGGATTTGGCCGAAGCCGATCTCGGCGCAATCCGGAAGGCTGGACTAACGCTCGGCATTTCCACGCATGATGACGAGGAGCTGGAAACTGCGTTGCGCGCCAAGCCTGATTATGTCGCGCTAGGGCCGATCTTTCCGACCACGCTGAAGTCGATGCGCTTCGCGCCGCAGGGCATTGCGAAAATCGCCGAATGGAAAAAGCGCATCGGCGACATTCCGCTGGTGGCGATCGGCGGCATCAAGCTTGAACAATCAGCCGAGATTTTCGCCGCGGGCGCAGACTCCATCGCTGTTGTCAGCGACGTCACGCAACATGCCGACCCCGATGCGCGCGTGCGCGCGTGGTTGGGACAGAATGCGGAGGCGGTGGCTACTCCTTCTTCACCTCCCCCCTTGAGGGGGAGGTCGGATCGCGAAGCGGTCCGGGAGGGGGGTAGCCCTAATGCAAGGCCTGGTTACCCCCCTCCCCACCCCTCCCCCTCAAGGGGGGAGGGAGCCGCTCCCGCTCTGGTCGGCGCCGATAACGAACACGCAAGGAAGGACACGCCATGAACATCCGCTCCAATCCCGACACCACGCTGCCCGCCGTCACCACCGGGCCGCTGCCGTCGTCGCGCAAGATTTTCGTCACGCCCGATGAAGCCCCTGACGTGCGTGTGCCCTTGCGCGAGATCATCCTGAGCGAAGGCGCTGGCGAGCCGAACCTGCCGGTGTACGACACGTCGGGTCCCTACACCGACCCGAGCGTGATCATCGACGTCAACGCCGGCCTATCGCGCGCGCGCATCGCGTGGGTCAGGGAGCGCGGCGGCGTCGAGGAATATCAGGGCCGCGACATCAAGCCGGTCGACAACGGCAATGTCTCCGGCAGCCACGCGGCGAAGGCGTTCAATGCCTATCACAAGCCGCTGCGCGGCCTCGACGGCCACATGATCACGCAATACGAATTCGCGCGCGCGGAAATCATCACCAAGGAAATGATCTACGTCGCCACGCGCGAGAATCTCGGCCGCAAGGTGCAACTCGAACGCGCGGAAGCAGCACTTGCCGATGGCGAAAGCTTTGGCGCGTCGGTGCCCGCCTTCGTGACGCCGGAATTCGTACGCTCCGAGATCGCGCGCGGCCGTGCCATCATCCCCTGCAACATCAACCACGGCGAACTCGAGCCGATGATCATCGGCCGCAATTTCCTGACCAAGATCAACGCCAATATCGGCAACTCCGCGGTAACGTCATCGGTGGAGGAAGAAGTCGACAAGATGGTGTGGGCGATCCGCTGGGGCGCCGACACCGTGATGGACCTCTCCACCGGCCGCAACATCCACACCACTCGCGAATGGATTCTTCGCAACGCGCCGATCCCGATCGGCACCGTGCCGATCTATCAGGCGCTGGAGAAGGTCAACGGCGATCCGGTAAAACTCGACTGGGAAGTCTACAAGGACACGCTGATCGAGCAGTGCGAACAGGGCGTCGACTATTTCACCATCCACGCCGGCGTGCGGCTGCCCTACATCCACCTCACCGCCGACCGCGTCACCGGCATCGTGTCGCGCGGCGGCTCGATCATGGCGAAGTGGTGCCTGTCGCATCACAAGGAGAGTTTTCTCTACACGCACTTCGACGAGATCTGCGACCTCATGCGCAAATACGATGTGTCGTTCTCGCTCGGCGACGGCCTGCGGCCCGGCTCGATTGCGGATGCCAACGACCGCGCGCAATTCGCCGAACTGGAGACGCTCGGCGAACTCACGAAGATCGCGTGGGAAAAGGGCTGCCAGGTGATGATCGAAGGCCCCGGCCATGTGCCGCTGCACAAGATCAAGATCAACATGGACAAGCAGCTCAAGGAATGCGGCGAGGCGCCGTTCTACACGCTGGGGCCGCTGACCACCGACATCGCGCCGGGCTACGACCACATCACCTCGGGCATTGGCGCGGCGATGATCGGCTGGTTCGGCTGCGCGATGCTTTGCTACGTGACGCCGAAGGAGCATTTGGGCCTGCCGAACCGCGACGACGTCAAGGTCGGCGTCATCACCTACAAGATCGCGGCGCATGCCAGCGATCTGGGCAAGGGCCATCCCGCCGCGCAATTGCGCGACGACGCGCTGTCGCGCGCGCGTTTCGACTTCCGCTGGCAGGACCAGTTCAACCTCGGCCTCGATCCCGAAACCGCGGTGGCCTATCACGACGAGACGCTGCCCAAGGACGCGCACAAGGTCGCGCATTTCTGCTCGATGTGCGGCCCGAAATTCTGCTCGATGAAGATCACGCAGGACGTGCGCGACTACGCGGCGACGCTGGGCGACAACGAGAAGGCGGCGCTGGGGCTGGGTGGCAAGCGCTGCCGGCGTCGGCATGACGATGTCAGGCGTGATCGAGGACGGCATGGCGCACGATGTCGGAGAAGTTCAAGTCGATGGGCGAGCAGGTGTATGTGGATGCGGAGAAGGTGAAGGAGAGTAACAGGGTGTTGTGAGGCGTGCAGTTCGCACTCGGAGTCTTCGTCGCCATTGTTCTTGGCGGCGGACTTTTGATCGGCTTCGCGACGCGCCCGGGCGCGTGGTACGCCGCGCTTACGAAGCCCTCATTCAATCCGCCGAACTGGATCTTTGCGCCGGCGTGGACAATACTTTACGTGCTGATTGCGATCGCTGGCTGGCGAACGTTTCTACGAGAACCGATTGGTCTTGCGATGGGTATTTGGACGTTGCAACTGGTGCTGAACTTCGCGTGGTCCCCGACGTTCTTCGGCGCGAGGCGACCCGGCTTAGCATTGTTGGTGATCGTAGGCTTGCTGATATCAATCATCTTATTCGTCGCATCAAGCTGGAATGCCGACCGCATTGCGGCGTTCTTGTTTCTGCCTTACGCGGCGTGGGTCGCCTTCGCGACCGCGCTCAACGCCTCGATTTTTCGATTGAACAGGAATGCCCAAAATCCGATGACAAAGGCTTGAGCTTCAGATGCCCATCACCCACTTCCCTCCCCGCCCCGCATCAAATCGCCGCCGCTGTCGTTCGCAACGCGCGCGGGCGATCTGCTGTTCGTGTCGGGCATTCCCGGCTTCGATGACAACGGCACGCTGCCGGATGATTTCGAGGCGCAGTTCGCCAATGTCGTCACCAACATCGGCAACGTGCTGACGCAAGCCGGCGCGACGTTCAGGCATCTCGTCAAGGTCAACGTGCTGCTGACGCGCGCGTCCGACGTCGCTGTCATGAACAGGCTCTATGCCGAGGCGTTCGGGCCGACGCCCTACCCCGCGCGCACCACCTGCGTGGTGGCGGCGCTGCCCGATCCGAAAATGCTGATCGAGATCGAGGCCGTGGCGTCGTTCGCGCCTTAACACCCCTCAACCATAACAACGCGTCACCGCGAACCAAACAAATGTGCGCTCGTTGTCGTGCCAGCAAACGAATGGAGAGCGACGATGAGTGAAGCGGTTTTGATTTTGCCCAACATGCGCGGCGGCTGCGCCACCGTCGGCAACACGGTGCACACGCTGTTTCGCGTCACCAGCCGGCGCCCGCGCCCGATGGCGGCGCCGAGTGAACCAGCGCAGCCGGCGCCACCGCGCGAACAGGCCTAGGCCACGATTTTCGGCCTCGGCTGAAATGCCTTCGCCGCCATCCAGCCCAGCAGCGCGAAGCCGATGAGGTTGACAGCCTGGGCGATGACGAACGGCGGCTCGGAGCCATTAGGCGCGAGTGGCTTCAGGAAAGCTGACCTTCTGAAAGCTCTGCACGATCATCACGAAGACGTTGAGATAAAGCCCGCAGACCGCCGTGGCGACGTAAGTTAGTCGCCAACGGCCACGCAGGTGATTTCCATAAAGCGCGACCAGCGCCAGCGCCAGCAGCAGCGTCGAAATTATTCCGAGGCCGATTCCCGGCGTGAAGCCGCCAAACGGAAACATGAACCCGGTGATGTTGGTCAGAATCGTCATGACCAGAAAAAATACCGTCCATGCAGCAAGCCCGGCATTCGCGAACATTCCGCCGACCATGATGAACCCGGCAAAGATCGCAATCATGCTGATGACGACGTGCAATACCGTAAATTGAGCAACCGTCAGACCTAATACCAATGTACACCCCCAATGCCCTGCGGATCATATGAATCCGCCGGTCGCCGTCAAGGTGCCCTTGTGCAAGGCCACGCCTTCGTTATCCTCTCGCGAAAATCAATAAGCAGAGGAAACCTCCATGCTTCTCGAAAATCACATCGCGGTCGTCACCGGCGCAGGCTCCGGCATCGGCCGCGCCATCGCGCTGGGCTATGCGCGCGAGGGCGCGCGCGTGGTGGTGCTCGATGTCGACAAGAAGGCGGCGGCCGAAGCGGCGCAGGACGTTCTCAACGCCGGCGGCAAGGCCGAGAGCATGGTGCTCGATGTGACCAGGCGCGGGGATTGCGACGCCGTCGCCAAAGAGATCGCCGAGACGGTCGGCGCGGTCTCGATCCTCGTCAACAACGCCGGCATCGCGCGGCGCAACGGCATGACCGGCGCGGCGGACTCCGTGGTCAAGGACTGGGAAGACATCATCGCCATCAATCTCACCGGCGTCTTCAACGTCACGCATGCGTTTCTGGGCTCCTTGCGCGCCAACAAGGGCCGCATCGTCAACATCGGCTCGATCCAGTCCTTTGTGCACGTTAGGCAGCCGAGTTCGCCGGCCTATACCGCCTCCAAGCACGGCGTGCTTGGCTTCACCCGCGCGCTGGCGGCCGAACTCGGACGCGACGGCGTGCGCGTCAACGCCATCGGCCCGGGATTTATCGAGACGCCGCTGAACGCGTCGACGCGCGCCAACAATCCGGATGCCGTGAAGATGTTCATCGACCACACGCCGCTGGGACGCGCCGGCAAGCCCGAGGACATCGTCGGCCCCGCGATTTTCCTGGCGTCGGATCTGTCGGCTTATGTCACCGGCTCGATCGTGATGGCGGACGGCGGCTACAGGGCGGTCTGAGCATATGTCCAACGCCCCGCATTTCAACATCGACGTACCGGCTTTCTGGGCCGATCCATATCCGGCACTCAAACAGATGCGGGCCGATGCGCCGATCGCGTTCGTGCCGCAGCTTGGCTCCACGATCTTCACGAAGCGCGACGATATCTTCACCTGCGAAAAGCGCATCGACGTATTCTCGTCGCATCAGCCGGCGGGGCTGATGAATACGCTGATGGGCCACAACATGATGCGCAAGGACGGCGACGCGCATATGTCGGAACGCGCGGCGATGTTTCCCGCCGTGTCACCGCGCACGGTGCGCGATACCTGGAGCCGGCAATTTCAGGCCCATGCCGACCGCATCCTCGACGAGCTCGCGCCGGCCGGCCGCGCCGATCTGTGCAAGGCATTCGCGCTGCCGCTGTCGGCGGAATGCCTGAAGGACATCACCGGCCTCACCAACATGCGCTATCAGGACATGGACGCCTGGTCGCAGGCGATGATCGACGGCATCGCCAATTACACCGGCAACAAGGAAGTCGAGGCGCGCTGCCACGCCGCCACCGCGGGCATCGACGCCGCGATCGACGACATGATTCCGGTGGTTACGAAAAATCCAGATGCCTCGATCCTCAGCGTGCTGCTCGCAGCCGGCATGCCGCTCGAAAGCGTACGCGCCAATATCAAGCTGGCGATATCGGGCGGGCAGAATGAACCGCGCGACGCCATCGCCGGCACGGTGTGGGCGCTGCTGACGCATCCGGAGCAGTTGGCGCTGGTGCGCGACGGCAGCGCAAAATGGCTTGACGTATTCGAGGAATATGCGCGCTGGATCGCGCCGATCGGCATGTCGCCGCGCCGCGTCGCAAAACAATGGTCGTATGGCGGCGTGGATTTCGAGCCGGAGGACCGCGTGTTCTTCATGTTCGGCTCCGCCAATCGCGACGAGGCACATTTCAGTGACGCGGATCGTTTCGACGTGCAGCGCGATACCACCAAGAGCATCGCGTTCGGCGCCGGCCCGCATTATTGCGCCGGCGCCTGGGCTTCGCGCGCGATGGTCGCGGACGTGGCGCTGCCCAGCATTTTCGCGAGGCTGAAAGGTCTGCGGCTTAACGCCGCCGAGCCGGTGCGGGTCGGCGGATGGGCGTTTCGCGGGCTGCTTGAATTTGCCGGTTGAGTGGGACGCGGATTAGCTTTAATCCCGACGACGATTGGTCGGCGGAAGCGCGGCAGCAAGCACGCGTGGCAACGTCCATCGGGAGAGCGCGTGGACGCAACCATTTTCCTGTTTCTGCTGCAGGACGGCATCATCAACGGCGCTGTTTATGCGCTGGTCGCGATCGCAACCGTGCTGGTGTTCGCGGTGACGCGCGTCATCCTGGTGCCGCAGGGCGAATTCGTGGCATTCACCGCGCTGACCATCGCCGCGCTCGAAAATGGCCACACGCCGTCGACCCCATGGCTGTTACTGGCGCTGGGTTGCTTCGCCGCGCTCTCCGAATTGGTGCGGCATTTCCGTGAGCTGACGCTCCGCCGGGTCGTGCGCATTGTGCTGTTCGATCTGGCGCTGCCGATTGCGCTGTTGCTGCTGACGCGCACGCTGGCGCCGATGAAGCTTGGGCAAGTCACCAACATCCTGCTCGCGATCGCGCTGATCACGCCGATGGGTCCGATGATCTACCGCATCGCGTTCGAGCCGATCGCGCATTCCAGCGTGCTGGTGCTGCTGATGGCCGCGTTCGGCGTACATTTTTCACTGATGGGGCTGGGGCTGTTGTTCTTCGGCCCCGAAGGCACCGGCACGGCGCCGCTCTCGTCAGCATCGTTCTCGCTCGGCGATCTCGTCATAACCGGTCAGAGCGTCGCGGTGCTGATCGTCACCGCACTCTTGCTTGTGCTGTTCGCACTGTTCTTCGGGCGCACGCTGCTCGGCAAAGCCTTGCGCGCCTGTTCGTCGAACCGCGTCGGCGCTCGCCTCGTGGGAATTCCGACTTCCGCCGCGGGACAGATCGCATTTGCGTTGGCCGCACTGCTCGGTGCGATCTCCGGCGTGCTGGTCGGCCCATTGATGACCGTCTTTTACGACAGTGGATTCCTGATCGGACTGAAAGCTTTCGTCGCAGCTATCCTCGGGGGCCTCGTGAGTTATCCGCTCACGGTACTCGCCGCGCTCGGCGTCGGATTCGCGGAAGCGTTGTTTTCGTTTTGGGCCAGCAACTTCAAGGAAGTGCTGGTGTTCACGCTGATCATTCCGGTGCTGGCATGGCGCTCGGTCTATGCGCCCCACGCCGAGGAAACCGAATGAGCCTGTCCTTCCGGCGTCTCGCGCCGCCGCTCTGTGCACTGGCGATCCTGATCGCGCCGTTTACAGGGCTGTTGCCGGATTACTGGGTCACGCTGTTCAACTATATCGGCATCTCCAGCCTGGTCGCGATCGGTCTGGTGCTGTTAACCGGCGTCGGCGGGATGACGTCGTTCGGGCAGGCCGCCTTTGTCGGCTTCGGCGCCTACACCACCGGCGTGCTCACCCTGCATTTCGGCGTCTCCCCGTGGCTTACCCTGCCCGCTTCGCTTGTCGTGACGATGATCGCAGCCGCGCTGATCGGCGCGGTCACGGTGCGGCTATCAGGACATTATCTGCCGCTCGGCACCATCGCGTGGGGCATCGCGTTCTTTTATCTGTTCGGAAATTTGAATTGGCTTGGCGCACATGACGGACTGGGAGGCATTCCGCCGCTTTCGATCGGCAACCACGCGCTGATCGACCCCCGCGAATATTTCGTGGTGGTGTGGGTCGCCGTGGTGCTTGCGGTGATCGCCACGCAAAATCTGCTCGGCGGCAGGGTTGGACGCGCCATCCGAGCGCTGCGGCGCTCCACGCGCGCCGCAGAAGCGTTCGGCGTCAACACTGCGGCCGCCAAGCTGATGGTATTCGTCTACGCGGCGATGCTGGCGGGATTGGCGGGATGGCTCTACGCGCATTTTCAGCGCTCGGTTTCGCCGGGACCGTTCGGCATCAGCGCCGGCACCGAATATCTGCTGATGGCCGTGCTGGGCGGCGCGGGCCGCGTCTACGGCGCGATTCTCGGCGCCGCCGGAATTACGGTGCTGCGCGATCAGTTGCAGAACATTCTGCCCTGGCTGGTCGGCAACACCGGCAATTTCGAATCCATCGCTTTCGGCGCGGTGCTGGTGCTGATCCTGCAGACCGCCTCCAACGGGCTGTGGCCGATTCTGTTCGGACCGCCGCCGCCGCCGATACCGCCTATGCCGCGCGATGACGCGCGCCTGCCGGAACGCGCGCTTCATGAGCCGGGAACGCCGCTATTGCGGACGCTGAAAGCGCGCAAGGCATTCGGCGGCCTCGTCGCGGTCAACGATGTCAGTTTCGAAGTGCAGAGTGGCCAGATCATTGGGCTGATCGGGCCGAACGGCGCGGGCAAGAGCACGACCTTCAACCTGATCACCGGCGTGCTGCCGCTCAGCGATGGCCAGATTCAATTCGAAGGCCATGAGCTGCAAGCGCAAACCCCGCAGCGCGCGGCTGCGCTCGGGCCTCGGCCGCACCTTCCAACACGTCGAGATCGTCGCCGACATGAGCGTGATCGAGAACGTCGCGCTCGGCGCCCACCTGCGCGGAAGCGCCGGTTTATTGCGTTCGATCTTCGACATGGATCGCGCCGAAGAAGCGTTGCTGTTTGCCGATGCGCAGCGCCAGCTCACGCGCGTCGGGCTTGCCGACGCCGCGTTCAAGCCGGCCGGAACGCTGGCGCTGGGACAGTTGCGGCTGGTGGAGGTCGCGCGCGCGCTGTGTCTCAATCCCGCGCTGCTGCTGCTGGACGAACCCGCGGCGGGTCTGCGCGTCGGCGAGAAAAAGTCGCTGGCGCGCTTGCTGCGTGAAGTGCGCGCCGAAGGCATCAGCGTGCTCCTGGTCGAGCACGACATGGATTTCGTCATGAGCTTGGCCGACCGGCTGGTGGTGCTCGACTTCGGCACCAGGATCGCCGAAGGCGCGCCCGCCGCGATCCGGCAAGACCCCGTCGTGCTGGAAGCCTATCTCGGAGGCGTGTCGTGAGTGCGCCGCTGCTCGATGTCCGCGGGCTCTGTGTGTCGTATGGCCGCGCGCAGGTTGTGCACGATGTCTCGATATCGGTGACACCAGGCGCGCTGGTCACCGTGATCGGCTCCAACGGCGCTGGCAAGACGACGCTGCTCAACGCCATCATGGGGTTGCTCGGCGCGCGCGGCCATATCGGTTTTCGCGACGCCGAGATCAATTCGGTGCCGCTGGAGAGCCGCGTGAAGGCGGGGCTGTGCCTGGTGCCGGAGCGGCGCGAGCTGTTCGCCGACATGCCGGTCGAGGACAATCTCTTGCTCGGAGGCTTCAGGCGAACGCGCGCGGAACGCAAGCAGAGCATGGAGGAAGTCTACGCGCGCCTGCCGCGTTTGAAGGAGCGCCGCCAACAAATGGCCGGCACTCTGTCCGGCGGCGAGCGACAGATGCTGGCGATGGGCCGCGCGCTGATGGCGAGGCCCGCGCTAATGATGCTGGACGAGCCCAGCCTCGGCCTTGCGCCGCGCATCGTGCGCGACGTCTTTCACATTCTGACGGACTTGCGCAAAAGCGGCGTCTCGATCCTCCTGGTGGAGCAGAATGCGCGGGCCGCGCTCGAAGTCGCGGATTATGCTTACGTGATGGAACTGGGAACGATCACGACGCAGGGATCGCCTGCCGAAATCGCCCGCGATCCGAAATTAGTCGAAAGCTATCTCGGCCTCGGCGGAAATGAGTATTAGAGTAACAACAATCAAACAAAGGGAGAACGTCATGTTACGCCATAAAAGCTGGATGATCGCGCTGGCGATCGTGTTGGGGGCAAGCAGCGCGCACGCGCAGATCAAGGTGGGCATCACCATGAGCGCGTCCGGGCCCGGTGCCGCGCTCGGCCAGCCGCAAAGCAAGACCGTTGCCGCTTTGCCACGGGAGATCGACGGGCAGAAGATCCTGTATTTCGCGCTCGACGACGAATCCGATCCGACCAAGGGCGCTCAGAACGCGCGCAAGCTCCTCGCCGAGGAAAAGGTCGACGTGCTGATCGGCTCGTCGCTGACGCCGGTGAGCCTGCCGCTGATCGACATCGCTGCGGAAGCCAAGACGCCGCTGATGACGATGGCCGCCGCCGCCGTGCTGGTGTCGCCGATGGATGACAAGAAGAAATGGGTGTTCAAGGTGGTGCCGAACGACGACATCATGGCCAACGCGATCCTGAAATATATCGCAAAGACCGGCGTAAAAACCCTGGGCTATATCGGCGTCTCCGACGCCTATGGCGAGGGCTACTACAAGGTTCTCAGCGAAGTCGCGCCAAAACTCGGCATCACCCTGACCGGACATGAAGTCTATGCGCGCAGCGACGCCAGCGTGACCGGACAGGTGCTGAAGATTCTTGCCACCAAGCCCGACGCGGTGTTTGTCGCCTCAGCGGGCACGCCCGCGGTGCTGCCTCAGAAGGCGCTGCGCGAGCGCGGCTATAAGGGGCCGATCTTCCAGACCCACGGCGTCGCCACTGAGGAATTCATCAAGCTCGGCGGCAAGGACGTGGATGGCGCTGTTTTCACCGGAGAAGCCTTCACCGTCGTGAATGATCTGCCGGCCGACAGCCCGTTCCGCAAGACCACCGCCGCCTTCATCAATGCCTACAAGGCCGCCAACGGCAATATCCCTTCGATCTTCGGCGCGCATCTGTGGGACTCGATGTCTCTGGTGGAACGTGCGATCCCGGCCGCGCTGAAAGCCGGCAAGCCGGGCACCGCGGAGTTCCGTGCCGCGTTGCGCGACGAAATCGAAAAGACCAAGGACTTTGCGCTCAACAACGGCCTGTCCAACATGACGCCGGATAATCACAACGGATATGACGAGCGCTCGGCTTTCGTCATCGAGGTCAAGGACGGCGGCTTTCACCTGGTGAAGTAAGTCGAATTGTGAGCTTCGCCAAAGTTCGTCATGCCCGGCTTTATGCCGGGCATCCACGTCTTGGCTCTCTAAAGGCAAACCGTCGTGCCAAAAGAAATCCGGCTGAACGCCTTCGCGATGAACTGCGTCGCGCATCAGTCGCCGGGGCTATGGACGCATCCGCGCGACCGCACCAGCGATTATAACCGGCTGCCGTATTGGCTCGATCTCGCGCGCACGCTGGAGCGCGGGCGGTTCGACGGTTTGTTTCTCGCGGATGTGCTCGGCGTCTACGACGTATTCGGCGGCAGCCCAGATGCGGCATTGCGCAATGCCGCGCAGGTGCCGGTGAACGATCCGATGCTGCTGATATCGGCGATGGCCGCGGTAACGCAAAATCTCGGCTTCGGTGTCACCTGCACCTTGTCCTATGAGCCGCCCTACCCGTTCGCGCGGCGCATGTCGACGCTAGACCATCTCACCGAAGGCCGCATCGGCTGGAACATCGTGACGGGCTATCTCGACAGCGCGGCGCGCGGCGCCGGCAAGGATAAACAAACGGCGCATGACGACCGCTACGATGTCGCCGAAGAATACATGGAGGTCGTCTACAAACTCTGGGAAGGAAGCTGGGAACACGATGCGGCGGTGCGCGACCGTGCGCGCGGCATCTTCGTGGACTCCGGCAAAAGTTCATCGCGTCGTGCATCACGGCGAGAACTACAAAGTCGACGCCATTCACCTGAGCGAACCCTCCCCGCAACGCACGCCGCTCTTGTATCAAGCCGGCACGTCGCCGCGCGGACGGCAGTTCGCCGCGCGGCACGCCGAGTGCGTGTTCATGTCAGGCCCCTCTGCCAAGGTGATCGCGCCGCGCGTGGCGGCGATCCGCGCATTGGCCGCGAAAGCCGGCCGCGATCCGGCTGAGATTCTGATGTTCAGCATGATGACCGTTATTCTTGGCCGCACGGAAGCCGAGGCGAAAGCCAAACACGACGACTATCGCCGCCACATCAATCATGAAGGCGCGCTGACGCTGATGTCGGGATGGACCGGCGTGGATTTCTCGACTTACGATCTTGATCAGGAAGTGCGTCACGTCCACAACGAGGCGGGGCGCAGCGCGATGGACAACGTCACGCGCGCCGATCCCGACCGGGTATGGACCGTGCGCGAGGTCGCCGAGCATGTCGGCATCGGCGGCGCCGGGCCGGTGCTGGTCGGCACGCCGGAAAAAGTCGCGGACGAGATCGAGGCATGGTTCGAGGCGACCGATGTCGACGGGCTGAACATGCCGTTCGCGGTTTCGCCCGGCGATTTCGCTGATATCGCCGATCTCCTGGTGCCGGAGCTGGTCCGTCGCGGACGCTACAAGAAGGCTTACAAGCCGGGCACGCTGCGCGAAAAACTGTTCGGCGCCGGGCGGGCGCGGCTATCGGCCCCGCATCCGGGTGCGGGGTATCGGGTCGGAGCCAAGTAGGGCTCGTGAACGCGATTGGGTCGTATCTGGTGCGGGCGGTGGGACTCGAACCCACACGACGTTGCCATCGAGGGATTTTAAGTCCCTTGCGTCTACCAGTTCCGCCACGTCCGCTTCGCGGCAATGCTTAGCGCGTTTTCATTCGCCTAGGAAACCTTGCGGCTTAGAAAAATCGCGCCCTCTATTTCGAAAGCGACATGAACCACTCGGCATACGGGCTGTTCTTCGCCATGTGCCGGTTGAAATCGGGCGCGCCGTCCGTCCACCACGGCGGCCCGCGTTCGCCCAGCGCGATTTTTGCGCCGTCGACCGCGCGCCGCGCCTCTTTTTCGGCAGCGACATCGCCGGCACGCTTGGCCACCCCAACGGCGCGGCGTGCAGTCATCAGCTCATGCGTCAGTCTCTGACGTTCGGCGGCAGGAAGATCGGGGTTTGATGTTCGCCACAGCCGCCCGCGCACGACGAAATAGCGTCCATCGGGCGTAGCAGGATGCTTCATTCGTCCGCGCGGAGCGCTATTCTTCGTCGTCCTCGCGTACGCGGGGACCCAATAAGCACTGTTCTATCGATTTGAATCGCAGACGCAGAGAATACTGGATCCCCGCCTGCGCGGGGATGACGGGCGCGATTTCGCGCACCGCCAAACTCTACACGCCGACCCCCGCTTCGATAGCGCGTCCGCTCATTCCTTCTTGTCCATGTTCCAGAACACCGGCGTCGCCGGGCCGGTGAGCACGCCCGTCAACGATTTCCGCCACGCGCTCGGCGCAGTGTACTGCCCGAGCGGAATATAGATCACCTGGTCGTAGACGTAGGCCTGAAGGTCCGCGGCGATTTTCTTCTGCTCGTCGGGCGACGTCGAGCGGGCGTAAGCGTCCCGCATCTGCTCCAGCTTGGCGTCCTCCGGCCAGCCGAACCAGCCGCCATCCTTGCCTTTGCCGCTGACCGGCAGGCTTGCAACCGGGTTCGCCACGTCGGCGGCGGCCCAGTTGGTGAAGAACATATTCCAGCCGCCCTCCTTCGGCGATTTCTGGCTGGCGCGGCGCGTCACCACGGTCTGCCAGTCGGTGGCCTGCACGTCGACCTTGAAGCCGGCCTCGCGCAACAGCTGCGCGGCGACGATCGGCTGCGCCTTCAGCGTCACCACGTCGCCGGGCGCCATGATGACGACGGGCGTGCCGTCATAGCCGGATTCGGCGAGCATCTTCTTGGCTTCCGCCGTGCCACCCTGCTTGAGCAGCGAGGCCGAACCGACATCGGTGGCCAGCGGCGTGTCGCACATGAAGATCGCGCCGCAGACTTTGTAGTATTCGGGATTGCCGACCAGGGCGTCCAGAACGTCCTTCTGGTTAATCGCCATCAGCGCCGCTTTGCGGACCTTGAGATTGTCGAACGGGGGAAACAGAAAATTCATTCGCCCGACGGTCTGAAAGCCGAGCTTGTCCAGCGGCTGGACCACGATATCCTTGTTGGCCTTCAGCACCGGCAAGATATCGAATGACGGATTTTCCATGAAATCGATGTCGCCGGACTGCAGCGCGTTCACCGCAGTCTGCGCATCCGCCATCGTGATCCATTCCACGCGATCGACGTTCACCACCTTGCCGCCCGAGGCCCAGCTCGGGGGTTCCTTGCGCGGCACGTAGTCCTTGTTCTTCTCGTAGACCGCCTTGACGCCGGGTTGGAATTCGGCGGCTACGAACTTGAACGGGCCGGAGCCGATCTGTTCGGAGATCGCCTTGTCGGCCGGCGTCTCCGCGATGCGCTTGGGCATCATGAAGGGTACCACGGACGACGGCTTGCCGATCGACTCCAGCACCAGGCCGTAGGGCTCCTTGAGCTTCAGCGTGATGGTCTTCGCATCGGTCGGTACGAGGCTGGCGACAAAATTCATCAGCTTCTGGCCCATGCCGTCGCGCTTGCCCCAACGCTGCAGCGACGCCACGCAATCCTCCGCCGTGACCGGCGCGCCGTCATGCCACTTCAGGCCGTCGCGCAGGGTGAAGGTGTAGGTCAGCTTGTCGTCGGAGACTTTCCAGTCCGCCATCTGCGGCTGAATCTTGAAGTTTGAATCCATCGCCAGCAGCGTGTCGTAGACCATGTAGCCGTGGTCGCGCGTGATATAGGCTGTCGTGATGATCGGATCGGTGACGCGCAAATCGGAATGCATCACCGCGGTGATGGTCTTGGTGGCGGCTTGCACCGGCCCGGCCAAAATCGCGGAGAGCGCAATCGCCGGCAAAGCGATTTTTGAGACTATCGTTGAACGCCGCCAAAACGAATTGTGGAACATTCGATCTCTCCTGACTTCAAACCGGTCAATCGCCGATCATTGATTGTGCAAGACGACATATATCCGGGCGCCACAGCGCAGCACTAAAGCGCTGAAAATCCTTGTTATTTGAGACTTGCATCAAGCGCGTTGCGCGTCAATCATGTTTCTGCCGCGACAAATCGAACTATCGTCGGGTACAAAATGCGACGCCGATCATTCGCGCTGGCGCAAGCGATGATGTAGATATGACGTTGCCGCCATGAGGGAAATAATCGATGAACCCCGCCAACCTTCCGTTCGATACAGACGCCATGCTGCAGGGACTGCGCGTCTGGGTGGAATGCGAAAGCCCGACCTGGGACGCCGCCGCCGTCGATCGCATGCTCGATCTGGCCGCGCGCGACATGGCGATCATGGGCGCGAGCATTGAGCGCATCGCGGGACGGCAAGGTTTTGGCGGCTGCGTGCGCGCGCGCTTTCCGCATCCCAGGCAAGGCGAGCCCGGCATCCTGATCGCCGGACATTTCGATACCGTGCATCCCGTCGGCACTCTGGAAAAATTACCGTTCCGGCGCGAGGGCGACAAATGTTTCGGCCCTGGGATCTGCGACATGAAGGGCGGCAATTACCTGTCGCTCGAGGCGATCCGCCAGCTCGCCCGCGCATCGTTCACGACGCCGTTGCCGATCACCGTGCTGTTCACGCCCGACGAAGAAGTGGGCACGCCAAGCGTGCGCGACGTCGTCGAGGCGGAAGCCGCACGTAACAAATATGTCCTTGTCCCCGAACCCGGACGACTGAACAACGGCGTCGTGACAGGACGTTATGCGATTGCGCGCTTCGATCTCGAGGCGGTCGGCAAACCGAGCCACGCCGGCGCCACGCTGTCTTCCGGACGCTCGGCAATCCGTGAGATGGCGAAACAGATTTTGGCCATCGACGCGATGACGACGGACGACTGCACCTACAGCGTCGGCATCGTGCATGGCGGCGAGTGGGTGAACTGCGTCGCCACCACCTGCACCGGCGAAGCTTTGAGCATGGCGAAACGCCAGCACGATCTTGACCGCGGCGTCGAGCGCATGCTCGCTCTCAACGGCAGCCATGACGGCGTGACGTTCAATGTCACACGTGGGGTGACGCGGCCGGTGTGGGAGCCCGATGCGGCGACGATGGCGCTATATGAGAAAGCCCGCGCAATTGCGTCGGCTCTCGGCCACGAGTTGCCGCACGCCAGCGCTCCCGGCGGTTCCGACGCCAATTTCACCGGCGCGATGGGCATTCCGACGCTGGATGGTCTTGGCGTGCGCGGCGCCGACATGCATACGCTGAACGAATATATCGAAATCGACAGTCTCGCCGAGCGCGGCCGCCTGATGGCGGGGCTGCTGGCGACGCTGGAGTGAGGGCCATGGCACGGGAATTGCTGAACTTGCGTTGGGGCGTTGATCTGCGAAAGTGAGTGAATGCTAGGCTATCTCATCCGCCGCGTCCTTGCAGCCGTTCCCGTGATGGGCGTGGTCGCGCTGTTCGTGTTTCTGCTGCTGCGGCTGACGCCCGGCGACCCCGCCGCCATTCTTGCCGGTGACAATGCCTCGCCCGAGCAGCTTGACCGCATCCGCACTTCGCTTGGGCTCAACGAGCCGCTCTACACGCAATTCTTCACGTGGGTCGGCAAGCTGTTGCACGGCGATCTCGGCGTGTCGCTGATTTCGAACGTGCCGGTGCTGAAGATGATCAGCCAGCGCGTCGAGCCATCGATCAGCATCGCCATTGCGACCATCATTCTCTCGATCGCCGTCGCGGTGCCGCTCGGCGTCATCGCGGCATGGAAGCATGGCACCTGGATCGACCGCTTCGTGATGGGATTGTCGGTGATCGGATTTTCGGTGCCGGTGTTCGTGATCGGCTACGTGCTGATCCAGGTTTTCGCGATCGATTTGCGCTGGCTGCCGGTGCAGGGCTATCGCAGCATCTCCGGCGGTTTTGGCCCGTTCTTCGAACGGCTGATCCTGCCGACTTGCACGCTTTCCTTTATCTACGTAGCCTTAATCGCGCGCATGACCCGCGCGGCGATGCTCGACGTGCTCGGCGAGGATTATGTGCGCACCGCGCGCGCCAAAGGCATCGGCGAGAGCGGCGTTCTGTTGCGCCACGCGCTGCGCAACGCCGCCGTTCCCGTCATCACCGTGATCGGCACCGGATTCGCGTTGCTGATATCAGGCGTGGTCGTTACCGAAAGCGTGTTCAATCTGCCTGGCGTGGGTCGGCTGACCGTCGATGCCGTATTGGCGCGCGACTATCCCGTCATTCAGGCGATGATCCTTCTGACATCTGGCATTTACGTCGGGGTCAATCTCCTGATCGACGTCGCCTACACGATGCTCGATCCCAGAATTAGATATTAATATGGCGATCGAAACGCTTCCAGAGCCGTCCCTTCCGGTCACCGCGCCATTCCGGCCGCGCTTTGGCTTCCTCACGGAAACGCCGATCATCGCCGCTGCCACGATTTGCCTCGGGCTTGTGATCGCGTCCGCGATTTTGGCGCCGCTGATTTCGCCGCACGACCCGCTGCTGCTGTTGCCGTCGCAGCGGCTAAAGCCTTCGAGCGCACAATACCTTCTTGGCACCGATGCCTATGGCCGCGACGTGCTCTCGCGCATTCTCTACGGCGGACGCATCTCGCTGCTGATCGGATTGGGCGCGGCCGTGGTCAGTATCGCCGTCGGGCTCCTGATCGGCCTCGTTTCGGGCTTCTTCAAATGGGTCGACGCCATCATGATGCGGATCATGGACGGCCTGATGGCGATCCCCTCGATCCTGCTCGCGATCGCCGTGGTTTCACTATCGGGGGCGAGTCTGACCACGGTGCTGATCGCGATCACCATCCCCGAAATCCCCCGCGTCGCGCGGCTGGTGCGCTCGGTGGTGCTGTCGGCGCGCGAAGAGCCCTATGTCGAAGCCGCAATTTCGCTGGGATCCAGCCTGCCGAAGATCATGGCGCGGCATCTATTGCCGAACACGATCGCGCCGCTGATCGTGCAGGGTACTTACATCTGCGCGTCGGCGATTCTCACCGAGGCGATCCTGTCGTTTCTCGGCGCCGGCATCAGCCCGGAGATTCCCACGTGGGGCAACATCATGGCGGAGGGGCGCGCTTATTTTCAGATAAAACCGTCGCTGATCTTCTGGCCGGGACTGCTGCTGTCGATCGCGATCCTCAGCGTAAATCTGATCGGCGACGCGGCGCGCGACGCACTCGATCCGAAGATGAAAAAACGGGGCGGGAAGTGAGGTCGTTCCTGCCAGTTGGACGAGCGACTTTCCCTCATCCTGAGGAGCCGCGCACTTGCGCGGCATCTCGAAGGATGGCGACGACACATAACCATGGTTCGAGACGGCGCGAGGTCGCGCCTCCTCACCATGAGGTCGTTCTTGGAGCGACCGCATCATGACCCCACCCGTCCTCGATATCGACAATCTCGTCGTCGGCCTCGGCAACACCGCGCGCGCCGAGCGCATCATCGATGGCGTGTCGCTACAGGTACGTGAAGGCGAGACGCTGTGTCTGGTCGGCGAAAGCGGCTCCGGCAAATCGGTGACCTCGCTGACGGTGATGGGGCTGCTCCAGAAGGGATCGCTGGTACCCTCCGGCGGCAGCATCAAGCTGGTCGGCGAGGAAATTCTTTCCGCCAGCGACCGCCGCCTGCGGCAACTGCGCGCCACCACCATGGCGATGATCTTTCAGGAGCCGATGACCGCGCTCAATCCGGTGGTGCCGGTGGGCAGGCAGATCGATGAGGTGCTGCGCGTCCACACCGGTCTCGACGCACGCGCGCGCCGCAAGCGTATCCTGGAGATGATGGAGCAGGTGCGCCTGCCCGAGGTCGAGCGCATCTTTGCGTCCTACCCGCACCGGCTGTCCGGCGGCCAGCGCCAGCGCATCATGATCGCGATGGCGCTGGTGCTGGAGCCGAAGCTGCTGATCGCCGACGAACCCACGACGGCGCTCGACGTCACCACGCAAAAGCAAATTCTGACGCTGATCCGCGATCTGCAGCGCGATCACGGCACCGCGGTCTTGTTTATCACCCATGACATGGGCGTGGTCGCGGAGATTGCCGACCGCGTCGCGGTGATGCGCTACGGCCGACTGGTTGAGACCGGAACGCTGGACGCCATCCTGCGCACGCCGACTATGGAGTACACGCGCAATCTCCTGTCGGCGGTGCCGAGTTCTCATTCCGCGCGCGCCGCGCGCCGCCACCGAAGAGCCGGTGGTGCTGGAAGCCAATCAACTCGGCAAGATCTATCGCGAGCGTTCATTCTTCGGCAAGGCGCGGGAAGTCGCCGCCGCGCAGGATGTGACGCTGACGCTGCGCAAGGGCCGCACGCTTGGCATCGTCGGTGAAAGCGGCTCCGGCAAATCGACGGTGGCGCGCTGCATCGTGCGGCTGATCGATCCGACTTCCGGCGGCATCCGCCTCGCCGGGCGTGAAATCTCGGAGCTATCGCGCCGGCTGCTGCGGCCGCATCGCAAGCGCATCCAGATCATTTTTCAGGACCCTTATCGGTCGCTCAATCCGCGCATCACCGTGGGAGAAACCATCGCCGAGGGACCGATCAACTACGGCATGCCGCGCAAGGACGCGCTGGCGAAAGCGCGCGAGCTGCTTGAGTTGGTCGACCTGCCCGCCGACGCCATTTCGCGCTACCCGCATCAATTCTCCGGCGGCCAGCGCCAGCGCATTGCGATTGCCCGCGCATTGGCGCTCGATCCCGACGTGCTGGTCGCAGATGAGGCCGTCTCCGCGCTGGATGTGTCGGTGCAGGCGCAGGTGCTGGAGCTGCTCGACGAAATACAGTCACGCCTCGGCATCGCATTGCTGTTCATCACCCATGATTTGCGCGTGGCGGCGCAAATCTGCGACGACGTCGCCGTGATGCAGCACGGCCGCATCGTCGAACAGGGTCCGGCGGCGGAAGTCCTGACGAATCCGCAACAGGCCTATACGCGACAACTGCTTGACGCCGCGCCCGGAAGAGGCTGGGATTTCGCGAATTTTCGGCCGGTGGCAGCGAGGCAGCCGGACTTTGACAATAAGCCGAAAGGCCGTCATTCCGGGGCGTGCGCAGCACGAGGCCGGAATCCATAACCACGACAGGAGTCATAGCGATTCCGGGCCTGCGCCAAGTGGCGCATCCCGGAATGACGAACTTAAAAGATCGAGTCTAGACCTTCATGACACGCATCGCCGTTGGCGGCTTCCTGCACGAGACCAACACTTTCGCGCCGACCAAGGCGACCTACGCCGATTTCGTGCATGGCGGCGGCTGGCCGGCGATGGCTGCTGGCGCCGACGTGCTCAAGGTGATGCGCAACATCAATGTCGGCCTCGCCGGTTTCGTCGAAGCCGCGAAGGCCAACGGATGGGAACTGGTGCCGACCATCTCGTGCGGCGCGAGCCCGTGCGCGCATGTCACCGAGGATGCCTTCGAGCGCATCGCTAAAGTGATGGTCGACGGCATCGCCAATGCGGGCCCGATCGACGCTGTTTATCTCGATCTGCACGGCGCGATGGTGACCGAGCATCTCGACGACGGCGAAGGCGAAATTCTCGCGCGCGTGCGCAAGGTGATCGGCCCCGACATCCCATTGGTGGCGAGCCTCGACCTGCACGCCAACGTCACGCCGCAAATGGTGGAACATGCCGATGTGCTGATCGCCTACCGCACTTATCCGCATGTCGACATGGCCGACACCGGCCGCGCCGCCGCGAAACATCTCGCGCTGCTGCTGGCCGGCCACCGTTATGCAAAGGCATTCCGGCAATTGCCGTTCCTGATTCCGATCAGCTGGCAATGCACCAACGATCAGCCTACCAAGGGCATCTACGAAAAGCTGGCGGCGATGGAGAGCGACACCGTGCCGACGCTGTCGTTTTCGTCCCGGCTTTCCCGCCGCGGATTTCAGGGATTGCGGTCCCAGCGTGTTCGCCTATGGCCGGACGCAGGCCGATGCCGACGGGGCCGCCGACAAGGTTGCGGCGCTGGTGATCGGCCACGAGAATGATTTCGATGGCAAGATATACACGCCCGACGAAGGCGTGCGCTACGCGATGGAGCTGGCGAAGAACGCAAGCAAGCCGATCGTCATCGCCGACACCCAGGACAATCCCGGCGCCGGCGGCGATTCCGACACCACCGGCATGCTGCGCGCGCTGGTGCGCAACAACGCCACCAAGGCCGCGCATGGCGTGATCTACGATCCCCAGTCGGCCAAGGCCGCGCACGCCGCCGGCGTTGGCGCCACCCTCACGCTTGCGCTCGGCGGCAAGTCGGGCATTCCGGGCGACGCACCATACAAGGAGGCGTTCGTCGTCGAAAAACTGTCCGACGGAAAATTCGTCGCGCCCGGTCCCTATTATGGCGGCCGCGACATGGACATGGGGCCGTCGGCCTGCCTGCGCATTGGCGATGTCAGGGTCGTCGTTTCGTCACACAAGGCGCAGCTCGCGGATCAGGCGATGTACCGCTATGTCGGCATCGAGCCGACGCAGCAGTCCATTCTCGTGAACAAAAGCTCGGTGCATTTCCGCGCTGACTTCGAGCCGATCGCGGAAAAACTTCTGATTTGCGCCGCACCCGGCGCGATGCCCGCCGACACCGCTGATCTGCCGTGGACGCGCCTGCGGCCGGGCATTCGCGTCAAGCCGAACGGAAGGCCTTTGTAGCTCTCCCGCCAATGGTCACGTTCATCTTCTTCAACCGGATAATCAAGAATGCCCACCATCGACCCGCATCGACGCTTTCGCCGACGAACTCACCGCCATCCGACGCGATCTGCACGCGCATCCCGAAATCGGCTTCGAGGAAGTGCGAACCTCAGGGATCGTCGCCGACAAACTTAAGCAATGGGGTATCGAGGTGCATCGCGGCGTCGGCGGCACCGGCGTGGTCGGCGTGCTCAAGGGCAATGGCTCCAGCGGCAAACGCATCGGGCTGCGCGCCGACATGGACGCGCTGCCGATGGAGGAAAACACCAACCTGAAATGGCGTTCGACCATTCCGGGAAAATTCCACGGCTGCGGCCATGACGGCCACACCACCATGCTGCTCGGCACCGCGCGCTATCTTGCCGAGACGAAAAACTTCGACGGCACCGTGCATTTCATCTTCCAGCCGGCGGAAGAAGGCCTTGGCGGCGCGCGCGCCATGATCAAGGACGGGCTGTTCGATAAATTCCCCTGCGACGAAATCTACGGCCTGCATAACGCGCCCGACCTCGACCACGGCGAGATCTCAATTCTGCCGGGGCCTGCGATGGCCGGCGCTGATTTCTTCGATATCACGATCACCGGTTACGGCGCGCACGGCGCGATGCCGAACCGCTCCAAGGACCCCGTGGTGATTGCGATGACACTGGGACAGGCGCTGCAGACCATCGTCAGCCGCAACGTCGAACCTACACAGCCCGCGGTGCTGTCGATCACGCAGATTTACGCCGGCTCTGCCTATAACGTGATTCCGGGCGAGGCGAAGCTGTGCGGCACCGTGCGCGCATTCGACGATGCCGTGCGGGTGTTGATCCGTGAGCGCATGCGCGCGATCTGCGCCGGCATGGCGACCGCGTTCGGTGTCGAAATCAACGCCGATATCCGCGACATCTTCAGCGTGCTGATCAATCAGGAAGAGCAGTCGGAAGTTGTCCGGGAGGTCGCGCGCGAAGTGGTCGGCGCGGACAACGTCTCGACCCGATCGACCCTGAAGATGGGCAGCGAGGATTTCGCCGACATGCTGCATGCGGTGCCCGGCGCTTATTTCTGGGTAGGCCATGACGGCTCGGTGCCGGTGCACAATCCGGGCTATGTGCTCGACGACAAGATTTTGCCGATCGGAGCGAGCATGTTTGCACGCATCATCGAGACCCGCTTGCCGGTGGGCGCCCATGCATAAGACTGCAGCGCACGAAATCGTCACCGCGCTTCACGATCTCAGCGCGATCGATCTGCTCGCGGGCTACCGTGCCAAGACTTTCTCGCCGACGGAAGTGCTGGAAGCCGTGCTGGCGCATGTCGCGGTGTGGGAGCCCCATCTCAAGGCGCTCTACGCGTTCGACCCCGACGGCGCACGCGGGGCAGCAAAGGCATCGACGGAGCGCTGGCAGAAAGGCGCACCCATCGGCCCACTCGATGGCTTGCCTGCGACCATCAAGGAAAACATCGCCACCAAGGGCGTGCCGGTGCCGCTGGGTGCTGCCACCACAAAACTCGTTCCGGCCGCCGCCGATGCGCCGCCCGCGGCGCGGATGCGCGAAGCCGGCGCCGTGATCTTCTCGAAAACCACGATGCCGGACTACGGCATGCTGTCGTCGGGGCTGTCGAGCTTTCATCCCCTCACGCGCAATCCCTGGGACCTCAGCAAAAACCCTGGAGGTTCCAGTTCGGGCGCGGGCGCGGCGGCTGCTGCCGGCTACGGCCCGCTGCATCTAGGTACCGACATCGGGGGATCGGTGCGGTTGCCCGCGTGCTGGTGCGGGCTGTTTGCACTGAAGCCGAGCCTCGGTCGCATTCCCGTCGATCCGCCCTATGTCGGCCGCGTCACCGGGCCGATGACGCGCACCGTCGCCGACGCCGCGCTGATGATGAGCGTGTTGTCGCTGCCCGACGCGCGCGACGGCATGAGCCTGCCGCCGAACGATTTCGACTGGAATGTGCGGCCACTCTCGCCGAAAGGTCTGCGCATCGGACTGATGCTCGACGCCGGCGTCGGCCAACCGCTGGAGACAGAAGTGCGCGATGTCGTCGTCAAGGCGGCGCGGGCGTTCGAAGCCGCCGGTGCGGCCGTTACCGAGATTCCCGGCGTGCTGACGCGCGAGATGCTGGAAGGCCTCGATGCGTTCTGGCGCGCGCGCTCATGGGGCGATCTGTCAGCAATGGCGCCGGAGGATCGTGCGAAAGCGCTGCCCTACATCTACAAATGGGCCGAGAAAGGACAGGCGCTCACTGGCGTCGATGTCGTCAGGGGTTTTAATGCCACCATGGCGATCCGCGCCGCGGCGGCGAAACTGTTCGCAGATTTCGACTATGTGATTTCACCGGTCTCGCCGGTGGTCAATTTCGCCGCCGAGCTGGCCTCTCCCCTCAACGATCCCGAAAAACCGTTCGAGCACATCGCCTATACCGTGCCGTGGAACATGGCGGAAAATCCGGCAGCCTCGATCAACGGCGGTTACGACGCGAAGGGCTTTCCAATCGGCGTGCAGATCATCGGACGACGGTTCGACGATCTCGGCGTGCTCGGCATGGCCCGGGCGTTCGAGAATATGCGCGGACCGCAACGGCCGTGGCCGGTTGCGCCGAAGTAGTAAGACTGTCCGCATTCCGGGACACGTCTCTTGCGGAGCGCAGCGAATCAACTCCCCGATCATGGAAGGCTGAGCTCAAATACTGGACTATGGATTCCGGGCTCGTCGCTTCGCTCGCGCCCCGGAATGACGGCTCAATAAAATAGCAAGGAGGAAACCCCATGTCCTACGAGACCATCAAATACGAGGTCGAAGACCAGATCCTCACCATCACGCTGAACCGGCCCGACAAGCTCAACGCCTTCAACGCAACGATGCAGAAGGAATTGATCGATGCGTTCGATCAAGCCGATAAGGACGACAACGTCCGCGCCATCATCGTCACAGGCGCGGGGCGCGGGTTCTGCGCCGGCGCCGACCTTTCCTCGGGCGCCGACACTTTCGACCGCGACGCGCGGCGCGGCCCGGTGAAGCGGCTCGCCAATGGCGACGTCGATTACAGCGATCCCAACGCGCGCGACGGCGGCGGACAGGTGACGCTGCGTATTTTCAAATGCCTGAAACCCGTGATCGGCGCGATCAACGGACCTGCGGTGGGCATCGGCGTCACCATGCAGCTCGCGATGGACATCCGCATCGCCAGCGAAAACGCGCGGTTCGGCTTCGTGTTCTCGCAGCGCGGCATCGTGCCGGAAGCGGCGTCGAGCTGGTTTCTGCCGCGCATCGTCGGCATCTCGCAGGCACTGGAATGGTGTTATTCCGGCCGCGTATTTCCTGCACAGGAAGCGCTGGCCGGACGTCTCGTCAGCAAGGTAGTGCCTGCTGACGAGTTGTTGCCCACGGCGCGCGCGCTGGCGAAAAGTTTTGCCGAGAAAACCGCGCCGGTTTCAGTCGCGCTGATCCGCCAGATGATGTGGCGCATGCTCGGCGCCGACGATCCGATGGAAGCGCACAAGGTCGACAGCCGCGGCATTTACGCGCGAGGGCGTTCCGATGATGTCAAGGAAGGCGTGATGTCGTTTCTGGAAAAACGCCCGGCGCAGTTCAAGAACAAGGTCTCGGCTGACATGCCGGACTATTATCCGTGGTGGGAAGAGCGGGAGTACAAGTAGTTCACATCATCAACGCCACGCGCCCGATCGCCTTGCGGTCGATCAACAGCCGCATCGCGGACGCGACATCTTCCAGCGGCAGGCGATGCGAGATGTGAGGCCTGACGTGGCCACCCTCCGCCCAGCCATGCAGCGTCGTCAATCGCTCCTCGCCCAACGCCGGATTTTTCCGCGCCGCTTCACCGGCGCGAACGCCGAGCACACTGGCGCCCTTGATCAGCACCAGATTTGTTCTGGCGACGCCCACCCCGCCGGTGAAGCCGATCACCAGCAGCCGCGCGCCCCACGCGATGCAGCGCAGGCTTTGCTCGAACACCTCGCCGCCGACGGGATCGAACACCACGTCCGCGCCGCGGCCGTCGGTGATGCGCTTGACCGCTTCGCGAAACGGCTCACGCGCGTACAGCACCAGATGCTTGGCCCCCTTCGCCTTCGCCACGGCGAGCTTTTCATCCGACGATGCCGCCGCGATCACGACAGCGCCGAGCAGCTTACCGATTTCGACGGCGGCGAGACCCACGCCGCCGCCGGCGCCATGCACCAGCAGCACCTCGCCTGGTTTGATCTGCGCGCGATCGACCAGCGCGTGGTAGGCGGTGCCGTGGGCTGCGAGAAACGTCGCGCCTTCTGCATAATCGAACGTCGACGGCAGCGGCGTCAGTTGCGACGGCGTGACGACGGCTTCGTCGGCATAGCCGCCGTGACGAAGTTTGACGATCACCTTGTCGCCGACCGCAACGCCCGCAACATCACCGGAAAATTCCGTAACCTCACCCGCCGATTCCATGCCGGGAATGAACGGCAGTTCCGGCTTGAGCTGATACTCGCCCGCCGCCATCAAGATGTCCGGGAAATTGATACCGGCGGCATGAATCGCAACGCGCACCTGACCCGCCGCAAGCGGCAACGATGCAAAATTCTCCAGCCGCAATTTTTCCGGTGGCCCCAACTCGCGGCAGATAATCGCTTTCGGCATCAGGCCGCGCTCCACGCGCCGCCCATTTTGCGCCGCTGCAAAGCTTCGCGGATCAGCGGCAGCCGGTCATTGCCGAAATACATATCGGTCCTGTCGAGGAAGATGGTCGGCGACCCAAAACCGCCGCGCGCCATTACCTCATCCGTGTTGGCCTTGAGCTGGTCCTTGATCGCCTGCTCGCCGATCCCTGCGAAAAACTTTGCAGGATCGACCCCGACGCGCGCGCAGACTTCCGCAAGCACCTCGTCCTGCGAAATATCCTTGTCCTCGCCCCAATAGATCTCGAACGCCGCGCGCGCGAACGGCACCAGCTTGCCTTCTCCTTCAAGAAAAATGCAGCCGCGCATCGCCTTGACGCTGTTCACCGGAAATACCGTCGGCCGCATCTTGATCGTCAAGCCCGCAGAACGCGCCCAGTCCGCCATATCTTTCTTTGCGTAGCGCGCTTTGGCTTCCACGGGTTTCTCCCGCGAGGCGTAGACGCTGGGATTGATGGTGTTGAAAATGCCGCCGACCAGAATCGGCCGCCACGAAATCTCTTCACCGAACTCCTTCGCCAGCGGCTGAATGTTGTGGAAAGCGAGATAGGTCCACGGGCTGGAGCAGTCGAAAAAGAATTCGATCATGGTGGATTCCTCTCGGAGTTTATATTCGTCATTCCGGGACGTGCGAAGCACGAGCCCGGAATCCATAATCACGACAGGGAGTATGGATTCCGGGCCTGCGCTGCAAGAGCGCGCATCCCGGAATGACGAACGTTAGGTTACAACTCACTGCTGCGCATGCGACGGCTTGTCGACGCCGAACATGATTTTCCGTGCTTGTTCATCCATCGGCTTGCGCTCGCTCTTCCCGACCGCAAGGCCCGCCTGCACCTGGGGTCGCGCGCGCAGCAGCGCGTACCAGCGCTTCACGTGGGGGAAATCGTCCAGCGTCAGCCCCTGCGCCTTGTGCGTCATGATCCACGGGAAGCAGGCGATGTCGGCGATCGAATAATCGCCGGCGATGTAGTCACGCCCTTCGCTTAAGTGCGCGTCGAGCACGCCGTAAAGCCGCTTCGCTTCGCGGGTGTAGCGGTCAATGGCGTAGGGGATTTTCTCCGGCGCGTAGAGCAGGAAGTGGCCGTTCTGGCCGAGCATCGGGCCAAGCCCGCCCATCTGCCACATCACCCATTGCATCACGTCGAACCGCGCGCGCAATTCCTGCGGCATGAAGCGGCCGGACTTCTCCGCGAGATAGATCAGGATGGCGCCGCTCTCGAACATGGTGACGGGCTCGCCGCCATCGGCTGGCGCGGTGTCGACGATCGCCGGCATCCGGCCGTTCGGGCTGAGTTTCAGATAGTCCGGCTTGTGCTGATCGCCGCGGCCGAGGTTCATCGGGTGCACGGTGTATGGCAGGCCGCACTCCTCCAGCATGATGGTGATCTTCCAGCCATTCGGCGTCGGCGCGTAATAGAGGTCGATCATGGGAGTGGTCCGGTTTGCGTTCGACACACCGTACGACAGTCTCGCAAGTTCGTCATGCCGTCCTAGTCCCGGCGATGACGACTTTCGTTGTTCTATACGCGGTCGTCCAGACATGGCAGATAGACGCCCAATCAAAACTCCGAGGAACGCCCATGCTATTCCCCACCACGATCGCCGGTTCGCTGCCGAAGCCGGAATGGCTGGCCGAGCCCAATATTCTCTGGGCGCCGTGGAAATCCTCCGGCGCCGAACTCAAGCGCGCCAAGCGCGACGCCACCGTGCTGGCGGTAAAACTGCAGGAAGATGCCGGCGTTGATATCGTCACCGAAGGCGAGCAGGCCCGGCAGCATTTCGTGCACGGCTTTCTCGCCAACATCGAAGGCATCGATTTCGCCCACAAGGTCGAGATGGGCATCCGCAACGACCGCTATAAGGCGATGGTGCCGCAGGTCGTTGGTCCGCTCCGGCTAAGGGGCCGCGTCCACGCCGACGAAGCCCGCGTCGCACGCACACATACGGCGCACAAGCTGAAATTCACCCTGCCCGGCCCGATGACCATCATCGACACCGTCGCCGACAGCCATTACGGCGACCGCGTCAAGATGGCGTTCGCGTTCGCAGATTTGCTGAACGAGGAAGCCCGGGCATTGCAGGCCGACGGCGTCGACGTGATCCAGTTCGATGAGCCGGCGTTCAACGTCTACATGGATGAGGTCAGCGACTGGGGCATCAAGGCGCTGGAGCGCGCCGCGCAGGGACTCACCTGCGCCACCGCGGTTCACATTTGCTACGGCTACGGCATCAAGGCCAACACCGACTGGAAGCAAACGCTCGGCAGTGAATGGCGTCAGTACGAAAAAATCTTTCCAGCGATCGACGCCAGCTCGATCCAGCAGGTCGCGATTGAATGCCGCAATTCGCGGGTGCCGCTGGAACTACTCGGCCTGCTCAAGGGCAAGATCGTGCAGGCCGGCGTGATTGACGTCGCCAACGACACGGTGGAGACCGCGGAGGATGTCGCCAAGGTGATCGAAGCCGTGATGAAACATGTGCCGAAGAGCAACATCGTCGCCACGACGAATTGCGGCATGGCGCCGATGCATCGCGACATCGCCGAGGCCAAGCTGGCGGCGCTCGGCGCTGGCGCGAAGCTGGCGAGGCAGCGGTTCGCGTGAGCTCTAAATTACCGGCTCCGTCGCCGTCGGATGCAACACCGGCCGATATCCTGCGGATAGCGCACGCAATGTCGATGGCGGTGTCAACATCCGAACATCATCGAGAGCCGTGTTGGTTTCACGATAACCGCTGAACGACCACAGCAGCGGCCGTCCCCGCGCGATCAGGTAGCTTTCACCCCCAGCCTCCACCATCGCACCGTCGGGCAATGCTTCGATCGGCATCGGCAGTGCGTGCAGCCGCTTCGCCTTGCCGTCGAGCCTTTCAGCGTGAAGCGCGGCGTCGATCTCGGGCGCACTTACATGAGCGGTGCCATTCCCGTTCTCCCAGGCCGCACGAAATTTATTTGCATCCTCGCGGCGGCATTCAAAGCAGGGGCGATGCCCAGCGGCAAAGGCCGTTGCCTCGTCGAGGAAAAATAATTCAGTCCAGCTTCGGCCGCTCATGACATCGCGATGGCGTCCCTTGAATTCGCAGACGCAGACGATCCAAAGTTTGCTGGTCCAGTGCCGCTTCAGCAACGTTTTCGTCGCGGGATCGTGGATGATGCCGCGATTGCCGACGAACAGCCCGCGCTGCGGTGTTGCAACGATTTCGCCCTGCGGCGTGACGCGATTCTGGAGGGGCATGACGCGGTCTCGCTATTTGCTTCGATCTTTCCGCGCGCACGCCGTGCTCTCTCCCCCTTGTGGGGGAGAGGTGGAGAGGGGGGTATAATGAAATCAGTGCTTCGTAGCTTACCCCCCTCCCTACCCTCCCCACAAGGGGGAGGGAAAGAACTCAAGCCGCGCCGTCGCGGATCGGCGGCTGGAATGATAGCGCGGTGTCCCACGGAAAGTGAATCCAGGTGTCCTGCGACACCTCCGTGATGAAGGTATCGACCAGCGGTTTGCCCAATGGCTTGGCGTAGACGGTTGCGAAATGCGCATCGGGCAGCATCTCACGCACCAGCCGCCCGGTCTTGCCGGTATCGACGAGATCATCGACAATCAGCAATCCCTTGCCGGTGCCGCCACCGAGTTTGGCGGTATCGGCGGAAATGGCTTTGAGAACTTTCAGGTCGCTTTGCCTGGTGTGATCGTAGCTGGCGATGCAGACGGTATCGATGACGCGGACGCCAAGCTCGCGCGCCACGATCGCCGCCGGCACCAGTCCGCCGCGGGTGATCGCGATCACGGCATGAAACGGCCCAATTGCGTTCAGCCGCCAGGTCAGCGCGCGGCAGTCGCGGTGAAACTGATCCCATGACACCGGAAATGCCTTGCCGGCCCGCTCCTGAGCGCTCAGTTCGGGAATTTCACCTGCCATGCACACTCACCCTACATTTTGCGAATGATCGCCGTGGCCGTGGCCGTCGCGACGATCTTGTCGTTTTGAAACAGCTCGGCGCTGAGCTGACAGACTTCCTTCCCGCGCAGCACGACGCGTCCCGAAGCTCTCAGTGGCCCGACCTTGGCGGGCCGGTGAAACTGAACATTGAGATTGACCGTCGGCGCCCACTGACCGGCGTCCAGGGTCGCGATCAGCGCCGGTCCCATGGTGTCGTCCAGCATCGCGGCGAGAAATCCGCCCTGCACGTTTCCCATCGGGTTAAGAAATTCCGGCCTGGCCTCGAATTTGACTTCGATGGTTCCGCGCTCGCCGTCGATTTCCACGAACTCGATGCCGAGCGTCTTGGCGCTCGCCGGCGGCGGCAATTGGCCGTCGATCATTTTCCAGAAGAACGAATTCTTGTCCACGCGCCCGCTCCCGCTCACCGCACGGCGTTGAGCCCCGCCAGCATTTCCTTCACCGCGCTCATTGCTGCGCTGAGCTTTTCGGCGTCGCGCGAACGCACCACGAGATTGGTGTTCGGTTTCTTGTCGTCGTCGAGAAACGGATAGCTGCCGATGATGGTGTCGGGATGCGCCGCTGCGATCTCTCGCAGGGGGCCGCCGATGTCACCTTCCCGCGCATTCGCGCGCACGGATTCCGATAGCATGCGCACGCCGGATTTCAGCTTCGGCGAGACGATGTCCATCATCGCCTGCATGATCGAGGGCACGCCGGCCATCACGATGACATTGCCGATCTTGAAACCGGGCGCGAGGATCGTCGCGCTCTGGATCAACTCGGCGCCGTCCGGAATCCGCGCCATGCGCAGCCGCGCTTCGTTCAGCTCGCCGGCGCCCTGGAACCGTTCGCGAAACCGCGCCACCACCTCCGGATGATGATCGATGCTAACTCCAAATGCTTTGGCAACCGCATCGGCGGTAATGTCATCATGGGTCGGCCCGATGCCGCCCGTGGTGAAAACGTAGGTGTAGCGCTGGCGCAGCGCGTCCAGCGCCGCGATGATGTCGGCCTCGTCATCGGAGACGACACGGACCTCCTTCAGGTCGATGCCAATATTGGTCAGATATTCCGCGATGAAGCCGATGTTCTTGTCCTTGGTCCGGCCGGACAGGATTTCGTCGCCGATCACCAGGATTGCGGCGGTGACAATATCGCTCATGGCCTCTCCTCGCCGTTCGACAAACCCTTGCGCATCCCGGTCTCAGAAGTCACGCTGCTTGCTGCCGATTTAAGCAACGTCACGCCGTTTTTTCGGGCAGCGCCGGATCGCCCTCGCCAAATGCTCCGGACCAAGGCATATCGCGCTGGCTTGGGCCTTGCTACCATCCCTTTTAGTCATGCACAGTAGTGCGTCGCTTGCGAAAACAGTACGGATAAATGGCAGTCGCGTTTGACGAGATGAACGGACCGGACGGCGATCTTCGCCCGGCCTATCTGGAATTGTCCCGGTGGCTCAACGAAACGCCGCCAGACGTGCTGGAATATCGCCGTCAGGAAGCCGAACTGCTGTTCCGCCGGATCGGCATTACCTTCGCTGTTTATGGCGACGCCGAAGCGCAGGAGCGGCTGATTCCGTTCGATGTGATCCCGCGGATCATCTCGGGTAAGGAATGGACGCTGCTGGAGAAGGGACTGAAGCAGCGCGTCCGCGCGCTCAACATGTTCCTGCGCGACATCTATCATGGCCGGGATATCCTGCGCGCCAATATCATTCCGGACGATCTGATCTTCCAGAACTCGGTATTCCGGCCTGAAATGAATGGCCAGGATGTCCCGCACGATGTCTATGTGCATATCGCCGGCATCGACATCGTGCGCACCAATCCGGAAGAGTTCTTTGTGCTGGAGGACAATGCGCGTACGCCCTCCGGCGTCTCCTACATGCTGGAAAACCGCGAAATCATGATGCGGCTGTTTCCCGACCTGTTCGCGCGGCACCGTATCGCGCCGGTGGAAAGATACCCGGACGAACTTCTTGACGATGCTGCGATCGGTGGCGCCGCGAAGCGCCACGACGGAACCGACCATCGCGCTGATGACGCCCGGGGTTTATAATTCGGCTTATTACGAGCACTCGTTTTTGGCCGACAAGCTCGGCGTCGAGCTGGTCGAGGGCCGCGACCTCATCGTGAAAAACGATGAAGTGTTCATGCGCACCACCGAAGGCCTGAAGCGGGTCGACGTGATCTATCGCCGCGTCGATGACGACTTCCTCGATCCCCTGACCTTCCGGCCGGATTCGGCGCTAGGCGTGCCCGGCCTGATGTCGGCCTACATGGCCGGTAATGTGACGCTCGCCAACGCCGTCGGCACCGGGATCGCCGACGACAAGGCGGTCTACAGCTACATGCCCGAGATCGTGAAATTCTATCTCGGCGAAGAACCCATCTTGAAGAACGTGCCGACCTGGCGCTGCCGCGAACCCGCAGACCTTGCCTATGTGCTCGATCATTTCAGTGAGCTGGTGGTCAAGGAAGTTCACGGCTCCGGCGGCTACGGCATGCTGATCGGTCCCGCCGCGACCAAGGCCACCATCGAAGCCTTCCGCGACAAGTTGAAGCGCGAGCCCGAGGGGTTCATCGCGCAACCGACGCTGGCGCTGTCGACCTGCCCCACCTGCACCGAAAAAGGCCTCGCGCCGCGCCACGTCGATCTCAGGCCATTCGTGCTGACCGGGCGAGATCGCACCACCATCGTGCCGGGCGGACTGACGCGGGTGGCGCTGAAGGAAGGCTCGCTGGTGGTGAATTCGAGCCAGGGCGGCGGCACCAAGGATACGTGGGTGTTGGATGAGTGACAGAGGGCGAATAGCGAATGCTTTCCCGCACCGCTGAAAATCTTTACTGGCTGGCGCGCTATGTCGAGCGCGCGGAATATCTTGCGCGCACCATCGAGGCGACGCTGCGCGTCACCGCGCTGCCG
Organism: uncultured Alphaproteobacteria bacterium; assembly: GCA_963723625.1. Lineage (GTDB taxonomy): Bacteria > Pseudomonadota > Alphaproteobacteria > Rhizobiales > Xanthobacteraceae > Bradyrhizobium. Next base: position 723,721 of record CAVRRK010000005.1, on the reverse strand, counting down.
AACGCGTATATCGGCAAGACCAATGAATGGGATTCGGCGCTCCTGACTGCGGGCGTCAGCTCCAGTTTCTATGCGCTCTACGCCGAAGCCGACGAGCGCAACGTCGTCGAGTATCTGTCATTCTCGGAATCCAACCCGTCGTCGATCCGCAACTGCATCGAAAACGCACGGCTGAACTCGCGCTCGGTCCGTACCGCGCTGACCACCGAAATGTGGGACACCATCAACAGCGCCTGGATCGATCTTCAAGAAGTCTGGGGCAAGGGCACCAAAACCCGCGAAGACCTCAATAAATTTCTGCGCTTCGTGCAGGAAATCTCGCTGCGTTTCGACGGCTCGGCGTACCGGACCATGCTGCGCAACGACGCCTACTGGTTTTCGCGGCTCGGCCTTCATCTGGAGCGTGCCGACAATACCGCGCGCATCCTCGACGTGAAGTATCACATGCTGCTGCCGGAAGAAGAGCACATCGGCGGACCCTTGGATTATTACCAGTGGACCTCGATCCTGCGCTCGGTTTCTGCGCTCACCGCATACCACTGGGTCTATCGCGAGACGCTAAAACCCTGGCTGATCGCCGATCTCCTGATTCTCAACGAAACGCTGCCGCGCTCGCTGGCGAGCTGTTACAGCAACCTCGTGCGCAATCTCGATCAGATCGGCGTCGCCTACGGCCGGCAAGGCGCCGCGCAGCGTCACGCCCGCGGCGTACGCAATCGGCTGGAACACAGCGATATGAACAACCTGTTCCAGCGCGGTCTGCATGAATTCATCCAGGAATTCATCGGCGATAACGGACAGCTCGGCGAGATCATCGCCAAACAATATTTGATTTGATGGGGAAAACAGAAACAGCTTCGTCATTCCGGGATGCGCGCTCTTGCAGCGCAGGCCCGGAATCCATACTCCCCGCGGTGGTTATGGATTCCGGGCTCGTAGCGGAGCCTGTCATCGGGCGCGCATTCGCGCGACCCGTTGGCACGCCCCGGAATGACGAAAGTTAGATGGCAGCATGCGCCTGCGAATTGCCCACACCACCCGCTATCGCTACGAGCCGCCCGCCAGCGGCGTGATCCAGGTTTTGCGGATGACGCCGGGCAGCCACGACGGCCAGTATGTCGCCGAATGGCAGATCGACGTTTCAACCGATTCGCGCCTCGACATGCATCAGGATGCGTTCGGCAATGTCACCCATGTGCTGACGCTGGGGCCGATCGCCGATCTCACCATCAATGTCGAAGGCCTGATCGAGACCCAGGATACCGGTGGCGTTCTCAAGGGTACCGACGAGCGCTTTCCGCCGAGCCTGTTCCTGCGCGCCACGCCGCTGACCGAAACCAATCCAGCGATGGCCAAATTTGCGCTCGATTTGCGCTCGCAAGCGCAGGATGACGTGCTTGGATTTCTGCATGCGTTGATGATGCAGATCAACGAGCACATGACGTTCGACGAAGATCCGACCAACAGCGGCACCTCGGCAGTGGAAGCCTTCGCGCTGAAGCGCGGCGTCTGTCAGGATTATGCGCACATCTTCATCGCCTGCGCCCGCAGCGGCGGCGTGCCCGCCCGGTTCATCGCGGGGCATTTCCTGCGCTCGGACGGCAAGGCCGATCAGCAGGCAGGTCACGCCTGGGCGGAAGCCTTTGTGCCGGATCTGGGCTGGGTCGGGTTCGATCCCGCCAACGCCATCTGCACGACCGACGCGCATGCGCGCATTGCCATCGGTCTGGATTACCTCGGCGCCGCACCTGTGCGCGGCACGCGTTACGGCGGCGGCATGGAAACGCTATCGGTGGCGGTGAAGGTCGATCAGGCCGGCCGGCCCGGCCAGTCGCAAAGCCAGTCGCAATCGTGAGTAACCTCATCCTGAGGAGCCGCGCAGCGGCGTCTCGAAGGATGTATGCTCATCTCCATGGTTCGAAACGACGCGAAGACGCGCTCCTTCACGCATGAGATCACGACTCAATACTCGCATTCGCGGTAATTCGACGCCTCGCACGCCCGCGCCATCGCTTCGGCCTGCGAAATTTCCTGCGCGGTCATGGTACGCGAGACATCGCGCAGTTCGGCCCTAGCCTTGGCGTCACCGCGGGCCGCGGCAAAGCTGAACCACATATGCGCGCGCACCGAATTTTTCGGCACACCCTCGCCCTTGCGAAACATGACGCCAAGCACGCTCTGCGCTTTCGTGTTGCCCTGCGCGGCCAGCGGGCGAAACAGCCGGATCGCCGGCACGTAATCGCCGCGGTTATAGGCGGCCATGCCGTCCTCCCAGGGGCCGGCGACCGCAGCGGCAATGCCTATCAATGGCGCGACCAGAAGCACGCCGACGATGATGTTTCGTTTCCTCATGCGCCGCCCGCCTGAAAACTCGATGGTCCGTTGTTTACCCGTTTGGCAATTTCATCGCCACCGCGGAATCGCGCTGTTCACACGGCTGGAATGCCCGAACAGGGTTGGACGCCCGTCCAAAATTGGTTACACGTTTCACGCCGATCATCTTGCATCGGATCTTAAGGACCGGGAATGACCTATTGTTGCGGAATTCTGGTGAAGGAAGGTCTGGTCATGGTCGCGGATACGCGAACCAATGCCGGCCTCGATAACATCTCGACCTTCCGCAAGCTTCACATCTTCAACCAGCCTGGCGAACGCATCATGGCGGTCGCCAGCGCCGGCAATCTGGCGATGAGCCAATCGGTGCTGAGCACGCTGCGGGAAGGCCTCGAGGACTCGGCGAGCGGCGAAAAAGAAACGTTGATGAACGCGCCCACGATGTTTCAGGCGGCGCAGCGCATCGGCCGCGCCATCCGCGCACGTGAACGCCACCGAAGGCGTGGCGCTGCAGGCCGAGGACATCAATTTCGACGTGTCGTTTTTGTTTGGCGGACAGATCAAGGGCTCCCGGATGCGGCTGTTCATGGTCTACCCGGCCGGCAATTTCATCGAATGCACCACCGACACGCCGTATCTGCAAATTGGCGAGCACAAATACGGCAAGCCGGTGCTGGACCGCGCGATGCACTACGAGGTCGAACTCTACGAGGCGCTGAAGACCAGCCTGATCTCGATGGATTTGACGATGCGCTCCAATCTCGGCGTGGGCCTGCCGATCGACGTGCTGCTGGTGCGCACCGATGTCTGCGACGCCGAACTCAACCATCGCATCGAGGCCGGCGAGCCGTACTTCCACGATCTGCGCTCGCGCTGGTCGGCGGCTTTGCGCGCCGCGCATCAGAACATTCCGCGACCGCCGTATAAGAAGAGAAACCCAGATTACGTCCTAGAAATAAAAACAACAGGGTAGAAACAAATGGCAGAAGCACAAAAGATCGCAATCGTCACCGGCGCGGGAACCGGCGTCGGCCGCGCCGCATCGATGGCGCTGATGAATGCCGGCTTTACCGTGGTGCTGGCCGGCCGCCGCGTCGAGATGCTGGAAGAAACCAGAAAGCTCGGCGACAACATCGGCAAAAGCCTGCCCGTTACCGCCGACATGACCAGCCCTGAATTCGATCGCAGCATTGTTCGCGAAGACGATGGAAACCTACGGCCGTCTCGATCTCCTGTTCAACAACGCCGGTATGGGTGCGCCGCCGCTGCCGCTGGAAGATCTCAGCCTGGCGCAATGGAAGGCTGTGGTCGACACCAATCTGACCGGGCCGTTCCTGTGCACGCAGCATGCGTTCCGGATCATGAAGGACCAGAAGCCGCGCGGCGGGCGCATCATCAACAACGGCTCGATCTCGGCGCATACGCCGCGGCCGTTTTCATCGCCCTACACCTCGACCAAGCACGCCATCACCGGCCTCACCAAGGCGTCGTCGCTCGACGGCCGCGCCTACGACATCGCGGTGGGGCAGATCGACATCGGCAACGCCGCAACGCCGATGACCGATCGCATGGTCGACGGGGTGCTGCAGCCGGATGGCCGCAAGATGCCGGAGCCGCGCATGGACGCCAAGGCGGTCGGTGACGCCATCGCCTACATGGCGAGCCTGCCGCTCGACGCCAACGTGATGTTCATGACGGTCATGGCGACCAAGATGCCGTTCGCCGGACGGGGGTAGTCACTCCAGCCGCTCTAGATCGCGCAGCACGGGAAACATTTTCATCCACAGCAGCGCGATGACGATGCTGCCGACGCCGCCGAGCACTGCGGCCGGCATCGCGCCGAACAGTGCTGCGGTGATGCCGCTCTCGAACTGCCCGAGCTGATTGGAGGCGTTGATGAACAGAAAATTCACTGCGCCCACCCTGCCCCGCATATTGTCCGGGGTCGCAAGCTGCACCAGCGAAAAGCGGATCACCACGCTGACGGTATCGGCCGCGCCCATGACCGCCAGCGCAATCAACGACAGCCAGATCGAAGTGGACACCGCAAACACCACGGTCGCGGCTCCGTACACGATCACAGCCTGAAACATCCGCATCCCGACGCGGCTGGCGATCGCGTGGCGCGCGAGCACGATCGTCATCAGCAGCGAGCCGACGGCAGGCGCCGCGCGCAATACGCCGAGTCCCCACGGCCCGGTGAGCAAGATGTCCCGGGCGTAGATCGGCAGCAACGCGGTTGCACCGCCGAGCAGCACCGCGAACAGGTCGAGCGAGATCGTGCCGAGGATTGCCGAATTGCGCCAGACGAATTTGACGCCGGCGAACAGATCGTCAGAACTCGCCGCCTCCGTTGCAGCTGGCGGGCGTTTTAGCCGGATGGCGCCGGTCATTGCCGAACCGACGGCCCAGAACACCGCCATGATCAGATAAGGCAGGTATGGCGCGGCCGCGTAAGCGAAGCCTCCGAGCGCGGGCCCGGTGATGGTCGCAATTTGAGCGACGCCGCTGGAAATCGCAGTCGCGCGCTGCAGAGTGCCTTGCGGAGCAACCGCCGGCAGCAGCGCCGCCGCCGTGGGGCTTTCGAACGCGCCCGCGGTGCCAATCACCGCCATCGCGATGAAGATTTGAGGCACCGTCAGCCATCCGGCCCAGGTGCCCCACGCCAGAAAGGCGGCGGTCAACGCCTCGACGATCTGGCACGCCTGCGCGACGCGCTTGCGCTCGTAGCGGTCGGCGGCCTGCCCGGCGACGAATACCAGCAGCGCGGTCGGGATGAACTGCACCAGGCCAACCATGCCCAGGGCGAAGGCGCTGTCGGTCAGTTCGTAGACTTGCCAGCCGACCGCGACCGCGCCGATCTGGCTTGAGAAGCGCGAAAAGCTGCGCCCCGCGAGAAAAAACTGAAACGACGTATTGCGAAGGGGAACGTCGGGGTCTGGTGGAGACATGGTTACGGCGTCGCTGACCTGCGGCGGCTTGTCAATATCGCGGAAGCCTCATCCTGAGGAGCCGCGTAGCGGCGTCTCGAAGGATGTGGTTCGCTCTGTTATTCTAGGCCATGGTTCGAGACGCGGCGCTGTGCGCCGCTCCTCACCATGAGGAGAGCGTGGGGACAGATGCTTCAACTGCAATCGGCGTTCGGCGTGTTTGCATTGCTGGCGATCGCATGGGTTTTGAGTGAGAACCGCCGCGCGGTATCGTTGAAGCAGGCGGCGATCGGGCTCGTCGTGACTTTCATTGCCGCGCTGGCGCTGATCAAGCTGCCATTCGTCGCGCACGCCTTCGGCGCCATCAACGACGCCGTCGGCGCGATTGCATCCGCCTCGCGCGCGGGCACGTCGTTCGTGTTCGGCTATCTCGGCGGGGCTACGCTGCCGTTCGACCTGAAAGCGCCCGGCGCGGATTTCATCCTGGCGTTTCAAGCGCTGCCGGTAGTCCTCGTCATGAGCGTGCTCACCACGCTTTTATTTTACTGGCGCATCCTGCCGCCGCTGGTGCGCGGCATGGCGTGGCTGCTGGAGCGCACGCTCGGCGTCGGCGGCGCGGTCGGGTTATCCACCGCCGCCAATATTTTTCTCGGCATGGTGGAAGCGCCGCTGTTCATCCGGCCATATCTCGCGCAACTCACGCGCAGCGAATTGTTTCTGGTGATGACCGGCGGCATGGCGGGCATCGCCGGCACGGTGCTCGTGCTCTATGCGACGCTGCTGGCTCCGATCATTACCGACGCAGCCGGACATTTCGTGATCGCGTCGGTGCTAGGTGCGCCCGCAGCAATTCTGATCAGCCTGATCATGGTGCCGGAGACATCAGACAAACGCACCGGCGGCTCGCTCGGCGATCCCGAGACAGAGGCATCGAGCACCATGGACGCCATCGTGCGCGGCACTACTGCGGGCCTTGAATTGCTGCTCAACATCGTCGCGATGCTGATCGTGCTGGTGGCGCTGGTGTATCTCGCCAACGCGATGCTCGGCCTGCTGCCGGATATCGGCGGCGGCGCGATCTCGCTGCAGCGCATGCTGGGATACGCGATGGCGCCGGTATGCTGGCTGATGGGCGTGCCGTGGCCGCAAGCCATTACGGCGGGCAGCCTGATGGGCATCAAGACCGTGCTGAACGAACTGATCGCCTATGTGGAATTGTCCAAGCTCGGGCCTGATATGCTGGACCCGCGCTCGCGGCTGATCATGCTCTATGCGATGTGCGGCTTCGCCAATTTCGGCAGCCTCGGCATCATGATCGGCGGGCTCGGCACCATGGCGCCGGAGCGGCGCGGCGAGATTGCGTCGCTGGGATTGAAGTCGATCGTTTCCGGCACGCTGGTGACGTGCTTGATGGGCGCGATGGTGGGGGTGCTGAGTTCACTCTATCAACGGCGCTGACGCGTCACGTAAGGCAGCACAAACAAATAAAGCCCAGTACCCAACAGCAGAAACAGCGGCAGCAGCGGCGAGTAGACCACCCACGCCGGCGGCTGCACAAAAGCCATGACGGCAAAGTTCGCCGCAACTGTCAGCGTGAAGATGATCGATATCCAGCGATGGAATTGCCGAATTCCTGAGTTCAAAATCAAGATACGCTCCTAGCTGAAAAATGAAAACGGATTGCCGGATCGGCGCCGCGCAAATCAATCTTTGCGCGCGAGCAACTGCTCGAGATTGCCGAAGAACTTCTGCCAGCCGAACTTCGCGCCCGCAAAGGCCTGATTTTGGTCGGGTTTGAAGCCCGTCTGCTCCATTCGGAGATGCGTGCCGCTCTTCGTCGGCGTCAGCGTCCAGGTGACAACGCTCTCGAGACCCATGGCATCCCATCGATAGGCCAGCGTCTTGTTGGGCTTGAGCTCCACCACCTTGCACTCGACCGCGCCCCAATCGCCGCGTAGCTGAAAACGATGGTCAAGCTGCGGAGCGAAGTCGTTCTTCATCAGCCACTCTTCGATCAGATGCGGCTGTGTCAGCGCACGCCATATTTTCTCCGGTGGATGCGCGAACTCGCGTTCGACCACGACGGAACGCATCTCGGTTGCAGCATCGTTCATTGATCCATCCTTTTCAAAAGGCCGTCGAGCGCATCAAATCGCTTCTCCCAAAAACCAGCCATCTGCCGGGTCCAGTCGATCAGCGGCGCAAGCGCATCAGGCCGGGCGCGATAGTGCCTCTCGCGGCCATCTCGGCGGGCGCGCACCAGGCCGGCGTCCTTCAGCACGCCGAGGTGCTTCGAAATGGCGGGCTGCGAAACGCCCGACTTCATCGTCAGGGCGGCGACGGTTTTCTCTCCGTCGCGGCACAACCGCTCAAAGATGGCGCGCCGGGTCGGATCGGCGAGTGAGCGGAATACAAGATCGGCATTTCTGCGCATTTGCATAACTGCATGGTTATTGATTTATAGATAACCTAATGGTTATGAATAAGTCAAGCGGCCAGGTTGCCGTCTCACGCCGGCGTCGGACCGCAAAATTCGCGCCGCCACTTCTCCGCCTGTAGCGCGATATCGCGGCGATCGGGCGCGCTCATGCGCCGCAGCGTGCTGTAGGGCATCGCAAGGCGGTTGTTGCCGCCGAGCAGCTTTTCGTGCCGGGACAGAAAATCCCAATACAGCGAATTGAAGGGACATGCGTCGTCGCCGATGCGCTGCTTCACGTTGTAGCGGCAATTGCCGCAATAGTTGCTCATCTTGTTGATGTAGGAACCCGACGCGGCGTAGGGCTTGGAGCCCACGATGCCGCCATCGGCGAACGTCGCCATGCCGTGGGTGTTGGGCAGTTCGACCCACTCGTATGCATCGGCGAACACGACCATATACCAGTCGTTGATGTCCTGCGGCCGCACGCCGAGCAGCATCGCCAGATTGCCCGTCACCATCAGCCGCTGGATGTGATGCGCGTAGGCGTAAGCTTTCGTGCTGGCGACGACGTCGTGGACGCAGGCCATGTCGGTTTCACCCGACCAGTAGAACCATGGCAGCGCCTCCCGCGCTTCCAGCACGTTGCGCTCCCTGTATTCAGGCATTTTCAGCCAGTACACGCCGCGCATGAACTCGCGCCAGCCGAGAATCTGCCGGATGAAGCCTTCGACGGCGTTCAGAGGCGCGGCACCGCTGCGATATTTCGCTTCGGCACGGCGACAGACATCGAGCGGATCGAGCAGCCCGGCATTCATCGCAGCCGAGATCACCGCATGCCAAAGCCAGGGCTCGCCGGCGGCCATCGCATCCTGATAGTCGCCGAACCCCGGCAGGATATTGTCGAGGAAATCGCTCAGCACGCGTTCGGCGTCGTCGGGCGTGACCGGATAGGCAAAGTTCTCGATCTCGCCAAAATGCTCACCATACAGCCGCTTCACGTCGTCCATAACTTCGCGGGTGAGCGCATCCGGTGGCGCGAACACGTGCGGCGGGGGCATCACCCGTTTCGGGAGCCGCCGGCGGTTTTCAGGATCGAAATTCCAGCGCCCGCCGCACGGCTTCTCGCCGTCCATCAGCAGGCCCGTGCGCTCGCGCATGTAGCGGTAGAAAACTTCCATGCGCAGCCCGGCGCGATTTTCGGCCCAACGGCGAAACACCTGATGCGAGCAAATGAAACGATCGTCGTCGCGGATTTCCACCGGCACCGGCGACTGTTCGGCAAATGCATCGAAGGCGTCGCGCAGACGCCATTCGCCGGGCTCGGTGATGACTATCCTCTCATGCGGCTTGTCGGCCAACGCGCGCAGAACCTCGCCGATGAGATCGTGCGTATTGCCGGGATCGTCGATACGCACATAGCGGACTCTGCACGCCTTCGTCGCGCAGCCGCTCGGCGAAATGGCGCATCGCCGAGAAGATCAGCGCGATCTTCTGCTTGTGGTGGCGGACATATGTCGCCTCGCTGCGCACCTCGGCCAATAACACGGTGTCGCGGCTTTTATCGAGGTCACGAAGCGAAGACAGACGGCCATCAGAAATCTGATCGCCAAGCACCAGCCTCAGCGAGCCGGCCGAACGAGCCGGCATTATCGTCTCCACGCGTGCGCAGTTATTTTGTGACTTCCTCGGTCTCGAAATCCGCCGGCATGATGATCTCCAGCAGTTCGCAATCCTCGGAGTAGTCATTGATGACGTGCTTGATGCGCGGCGGCTGCGTCCATGAACTGCCCGCGCGCATGGTGATCTCGCCCTGCCCTTCCAGCTCGGTCTTCACCCAGCCCTTCAGCACGTAGACCATCTGAAATTCGGTGTCGTGGAAGTGCAGCTTCGAAACCACCTTGGGGTCGCACGGTTCGGTGAAGCGCAGCACGTGCGCGCGCACCATGCCGTTGGTGGCCTCGACCATGCCGAGATCGCGATATTGCGCGTAGGAGCGCAAACCGGATTCGAAATCCTCGTTGCGATAATGGCTGACGGCGACGCGCTGTTCAGGCTTACCGGTTTTGTCCAACATCGGCGCTCTCCCTTCTGCTTGATGCGCAGAAGCTAGGCGCAACGATGCGCGGCGACAATCCTCAATGCAGCCGGAACACCCCGTCGACGGCGCGCAGCTCGGCAGGCTTGATTAGTTTCGAATGCGCGACGGTGACGGCATACAGCGGCCCGTCGAGCGATTTTTCCCAGAAGGCGAGGAAATCCTTTAGCGCCGGGAAGTTCGGAAACAGGTCGTAGTTCTGCCAGACGTAGGCTTGCAGCAAGGAAGGGTGATCCGGCATGCGGTACAGGATTTCTGCCGTCGTCAGCCCGTAGCCCAGCACCTGCTTTTTGAAATCCGCCGATACCCCAGCACGCGACCCCATGCCAACCTCCATTGCTGGAGCGCATTCACGAAGGGGGCCTTCAACCGGAGGACCACCCGGTGAAAAAACGCTCGTGATAGAAATGTGACGCACGCGACCAACTGATCACAAGCTTAAAAGTTTAATAAAGTGTTGAAGTTTGCAGCACTGGCAGCGGCTTACCGCATGTGCTAATAGGGCCCCTACGCGCGAAAGCGCGTCCACTAACCAATTTGGCAACTGCCTGCTGTGAGTGCCAAATTATTTGCGGCCAGGCCTTGTTCGTCGGGAACAATTGGCCTATGTCCAGCCCAGCCGTGCTGGCACTTGCTGGCCGCGACTGCCAAAAACCCAAAACGACAATATCGTTCAACAACTTAGGAGGACTGCATGAAATTCCGTCCGCTTCACGACCGCGTCGTGGTGAAACGTATCGACGCCGAAGAGAAGACCGCTGGCGGCATCATTATTCCGGACAGCGCCAAGGAAAAGCCGTCGCAGGGCGAAATCACCGCGGTCGGACCCGGTGGCCGCGACGAAGCCGGCAAGCTGATCCCGATCGACCTCAAGGTCGGCGACCGCGTGCTGTTCGGCAAATGGTCGGGCACCGAGGTGAAGCTCGATGGTCAGGAACTGCTGATCATGAAGGAAAGCGACATCATGGGCGTCCTCACCGACATGCCCGCCGCGAAGAAGAAGGCCGCTTAAGCAACCCGCCCTCACCCTGAGGAGCCGGCGAAGCCGGCGTCTCGAAGGGCGGGCAATGTAACGCATCATCCTTCGAGACGCGGCGAATGCGCCGCTCCTCAGGATGAGGTCTGAAACAACCTCACAAGGAAAATCCCAACATGGCTAGTAAAGAAGTCAAATTCGGCGTCGATGCCCGCGACCGCATGCTGCGCGGCGTCGACATTCTCGCCAACGCGGTCAAGGTCACGCTCGGCCCGAAAGGCCGCAACGTCGTGCTCGACAAGTCGTTCGGCGCACCCCGCATCACCAAGGACGGCGTCACCGTCGCCAAGGAAATCGAGCTTGAGGACAAGTTCGAGAACATGGGCGCGCAGATGGTACGCGAAGTCGCCTCCAAGTCGGCAGACGCTGCCGGCGACGGCACCACCACCGCGACGGTTCTGGCCGCTGCGATCGTGCGTGAAGGCGCCAAGTCGGTTGCGGCCGGCATGAACCCGATGGATCTGAAGCGCGGCATCGACATGGCGGTGGAAGCCGTCGTCGCCGACCTCGCCAAGAACTCCAAGAAGGTCACCTCGAACGAAGAGATCGCCCAGGTCGGCACCATCTCGTCGAACGGCGACACCGAAATCGGCAAGTTCCTCGCCGACGCGATGAAGAAGGTCGGCAACGAGGGCGTCATCACGGTTGAAGAAGCCAAGTCGCTCGAGACCGAACTCGACGTCGTCGAAGGCATGCAGTTCGACCGCGGCTACATCAGCCCGTACTTCGTCACCAACGCCGACAAGATGCGCGTTGAATTCGACGATGCCTACATCCTGATCAACGAGAAGAAGCTCTCCAACCTCAACGAGCTGCTTCCGCTGCTGGAAGCCGTGGTGCAGACCGGCAAGCCGCTGGTCATCGTCGCGGAAGACGTCGAAGGCGAAGCGCTTGCCACCCTCGTCGTCAACCGTCTGCGTGGCGGCCTCAAGGTCGCAGCCGTCAAGGCGCCGGGATTTGGCGATCGCCGCAAGGCGATGCTGCAGGACATCGCAGTTCTGACCGGCGGTCAGGCGATCTCGGAAGATCTCGGCATCAAGATGGAGAACGTCACCATCGCCATGCTCGGCAAAGCCAAGAAGGTGATGATCGACAAGGAGAACACCACCATCGTCAACGGCGCCGGCAAGAAGTCCGACATCGAAGCACGCGTGGCGCAGATCAAGGCGCAGATCGAGGAAACCACCTCGGACTACGACCGTGAGAAGCTGCAGGAGCGTCTGGCCAAGCTCGCGGGCGGCGTCGCGGTGATCCGCGTCGGCGGCGCGACCGAAGTCGAGGTGAAGGAGCGCAAGGATCGCGTTGATGACGCGATGCATGCGACCCGCGCCGCGGTGGAAGAAGGCATCGTCCCCGGCGGCGGCGTCGCGCTGTTGCGCGCCTCCGAGCAGCTCCGTGGCATCAAGACCAAGAACGACGACCAGAAGACCGGCGTCGAGATCGTCCGCAAGGCGCTGTCATGGCCCGCGCGCCAGATCGCCATCAACGCAGGCGAGGACGGCAGCGTCATCATCGGCAAGGTTCTGGAGAACAAGACGTACAACTTCGGCTTCGACTCGCAGACCGGCGAATATGTCGACATGGTCAAGAAGGGCATCATCGACCCGACCAAGGTGGTTCGCGCGGCGATCCAGAACGCGGCTTCGGTTGCGGCTCTGCTGATCACCACCGAAGCCATGGTGGCCGAGCTGCCGAAGAAGGGTGGCGCCGGCGGAATGGGCGGCATGCCTCCGGGCGGCGGCGGCATGGGCGGCATGGATTTCTGATCCAGGCACCATCGAATGCAGAAGGGCGTGGCGCAAGCCGCGCCCTTTTCTTCTCCCTCTCCCGCTTGCGGGGGAGGGCTCGCCCCGGCGAAGCCATTGGCGAAGCCGGGTCGGGGTGGGGGCAATCCAACGCTCAACACGAATACGAAATGCAAAACCCCGGCAGCGATGCCGGGGTTTTGTTTGTCGAGCAGCGTAGCGGGAATCGCCCGTCCGCTACTAGATCGCTTTAACGACACGCTATGGAATAGTGGGCTCAATCGGCACGATCGAAAATGAACCAAACGCAAGCCGCGCGTTGTACGCAATGGCCTGAGGTTGATGCTTTTCCACACGCGCACGCACAGAAGAGAGCTCTAGTGAGCAGCGGTCACCGATGATAACCTCTCGCAGCACTAGTTGAAAAGAGAATGGACAAAAATATTAGCGGCCCGACGTTGTTCATAGCCTTTAGTTTGACGAACCACCCGACTTCTTTCCTCGTAGGCCCATCCCTTCGCTTTGGTACAAAGCAGAAGGCTTTGGAGATCGGCATAACCTCGTCGGATCAGCATGCGAGTTTTCCAGCCGATACAGTAATCGGTCATCGTTGTACTTCATTTCCGTCACCTGAGATCTTGGAAGATCGAATCCAAAACAAATGCCCTTGTGCCGGTCGGCGTAGTGGCTCCACATAACCGGCTGCACCCAGTTTCGGCTAAATGAAATAAATCCCGCTTTGGTATCCGTTTCCTTCTTAAAATCTTGTCCAGCTCTACGGTGGGGTTGGGACCGAAAATTGAGAGAGATTAGCTCAAAAGGATCGTTGCAATCGGCAAATCGCGCAACTTTCAACCTACACTTCTCAATGTCGCTCATTGCGTGCTCGGCCGTCGTGAAATGATAGAGGCGAATTTGATCTGCCGGGTGGCGGCAAACAAACCCATGCACTGCCCATGCGCAAGTCATATCCGGCATCAATCCATTTCTGGCGAAAATGCTTGTGCGCAGCCACCGTTATTGACCCGTGAGCATCTTAATAGCCTTTAGATAGTCGAAGTGTAATTGGGATTAGCGCAGCGATATCCGGGGTTGTCTTTATGCTGGCAATTCCCCCGGCTACGGCGAAGCACAACCTCTCACCCCTTCCGCTTCAGCGGCTGAAAGCTGATCTTCAGCCGTGTCCCGTCGCTTTCGCGAACCGCGCCGAGCGTGCGCGTCGAGGGCTGGCCGCGGCCGCTTTCGAGCCGGGCGATCGTGCTCTGCGTCGTCTTCATGCGTCGCGCGAGTTCAGCTTGGCTGAGGCCGGCCCGGCGGCGCGCCTTGCCGATTCAGCCATGCACGCGTGAACTCCTCCTCCAGCGCGTCGTATTCCCGGCGATAGGCCGCGTCCTTTATCCATGTTTTGTGCAGTTCTTTTACCTTCGTCATCTCTCACCTCACGTCCGTTGCCCGTTGCCGCGCCAGCGCGAGTTCGCGCGGCGGTGTCTTCTGCGTTTTCTTGATGAAAGCGCGCAGGATCACCACCCGCATGCCCTCTGCCGTCACGTAGATCGCGCGCGAAATGCCGTCGCGCCCCGTCATGCGCAACTCCCACAGCCTGCCTTCGAGATGCTTGACGCTGTCGCGCGGCAGAGCCTCGAAACCGACCTGCTCGATCAACTCCGTGAAGCGAACGAGCCGCGCCCGCATGTCCGCCGGAAGCGCGCCGATCTCGGCGTCCACCACCGGATTAAGCGTTTCAACCACCCACGGCATTGTAAGGACCATATCGCAAAAAAGAGATATCGTCTACGGCGGAGAGATTCAGGCTGAGATGCTTTCGTCTATGCCGGTTCGCTGGTCGCGCCTTCCCCATCATTTTGTCCGCGCGCGCCTGCAACTCGTCGTCGCCGACGTCCTCGATATGCGTCGCGATGTACCATTGGTTGCCGCCGGGATCGGTGACGCCGCCGTGGCGGTCGCCATAGAACATGTCGGTCGGCGGCATGATCGACGTGCCGCCCGCCTTCAGCGCCGCGGCGTAGACTTCATCCACGTTCGGCACATAGACGTAGAGCATCGCCGGCATCGCCCTGGCGTGCTCGGAGGCGTTGCCGATCATCACGCTGGAGTCGCCGATGCGCAGCGTCGCATGCATCAGCTTGCCGTTCGGCCGCTGATCGGCCGGTGATCGTGCTCCGCCCCGAAGGCCTGCTGCATGAAGGCGATCACCGCCTCGGCGTCATCGGCGACCAGATACGGCGTCACGGTATGAAATCCGTCGGGAACGGGTTTGGCTGTTGTCGGCATGCGTTGTCTCCCGACGGTCGTTGAAGGTCACGGCCAGCGTAGCCCGGATGAAGCACAACGCAATCCGGGAGCTTGCGATATTCTCGCCGTCGTCCTCGCGAAAGCGGGGACCGAGTACGCCGTGTCGTGCCTGTTTCGGGAAACGCTGCGTTTGGTAGAATGCGATGCCGCCACGAAGCGCCGGGACTTACTGGGTCCCCGCTTTCGCGGGGACGACGAATGAAAACATATCCTTGACAATATTCCTAGTAGGATTATAAGCACATTCGTCCCGCCTCACTCGAGGGGCGTATCGCGATCGTCCGAAACGCGAGGCGGGATGCGGTGGCGCGGCAGCGTCAGGCTGAAGGCGAATTCCCAGGGCGCGGAGCCCGGGCGGCGGCGCACTCCTCGTACAGAGGGTGCGTTCAAGTCCGGAGAAGCGTGAGGGGATGAACCGGGGGCTGACGGACCACGCTGCAGCATCGGACGCCGGGACGGGCAACCGTTTTTGCGAGCGATGCGTCGCGCCGGCCCAAGTCGTGTGGTCTTGCGGAGTCCGGACCGTGCTTTCGCCTTCAACCGAAGGCAAGGTAACGCGGATGCGACGGTGACAGGCCCTCGGGCATTCACCGGGGAGAGCACGAAGCAAGCCGGAGCACACCGCGTGCGGGAATGCCGGGTGAACCGGCGCGACCGTGGTGACTATGCTCGTGTGCTCACTTCCATTTGCGCACGAGGCTGCGGGTGTGTCGACACCCGGCGTTCCCGCGCGCCCTCGTTTTGGGGTGTGCGGCGAGCAAAGCTCGGACGCATTAAGCGCCGCGAGATCGCGGAGGTGTGTCTGATGAAACGGCTTAGGCATTAATCAACGGCCTCAATTGGCGCCGTCATCGCCCCGCGAGATCGCCCCAGCGTGTGTTCGTGATGATCGCCAAGGCTCTTCGAGAATATGAATCCCCGCCTTCGCGAGCGACGAGCGTTCGTCGGACCGTTGCCCGCGCCCTACTCCACCCGCGCGACCACCGCGAGGCGTTTAACTTCGCCGCTGCGGAATGCCTTCAGGAAAGCGGCGTAGTCCTTGAACGAAACGCAGCCGTTGGAATCGCCGTTGGGGCCGAGCATGTAGGTATGCGCGAGCAGGCCGGCGCGGCCGAAGATCGATCGCTCGCCGCCGACCGGGTTGAGCCTGATGGCGGCGACGCCGTGAAACAGCAACTCGCGCGCCGTGAGATCGTAGAGATGCGGCGGCGTTACGCCCTGCATCCGCACATGGGCGTAGCGCGGATCGTCGAGCTTGTCGCGCAGACCGGAATGCGCTTCCAGCCTGGTGCCGTCGGGCATGTACACGGTGCGCGCGGTGATGTCGTACACTGCGGTCTGCCGGTCATAGGGCGGCGAATTCGAATTGCTGTCGCGCCCGTCGCTGAGAATGCCGCCGTCGGACCCGGCATAAGCGAGCACCGTCGGCGTCTGCGGCCTGCCGAACAATTTGTCGAAAATCGAAGGTGGTTTGGCGGGCGCCGCATTCGCCACCGCCATCGCGCGGCTGGCCTGCGTGATCTCGCGCAGCGACGGTCCCTGATTTTGCGCAAGGCGCGCGTCGGAGGGACGCTTCATCGGCAAGGGAACGGCGGCCACCACGACCTGCGCGACGGCGGGCAGCGGCAGCACGTCTTGGTCCGTCAATGTTTCGGTCGGCGCCGCGCGCGGCGGCGGGCTGCTGGACCGGCCGGGGTGTAAAGGCGCCCGGCGTGAAGCCCAGCGAGAAATTCGGATCCAGCATCGCGAGCGTGGTGTTTTCTTTCTTCGGCGCGGCAGCAACCGCTGCGGGTGCGCCCACCATCGGCTCGAAGCGTTCGGCGAACGAAGTCTGGCGCGGTTGGGTGTGCGTCACCGGGCCGATGTCGGCACTGAGCATCGCGGGATAAATGTCGGCGCCGAAAACATTGGCGTACAGCGTCCAGCCGCACGCCAGCGCCGTGAAGGCCAGCGCGGTTCCGCCGATGAAATTCTGGAAGCCTGATTTGCGGGATGAACGACCGTAGTCGTAGGTGGTGTAATCGTAACGCGTTCCGGTACGGTATTTCATGCGACGAGCATCCAGAATGACCCCACTTTGTGCTCGTGCCAGACAGCGAGCGTTCGAACGGCGCGCAGCGGCACTTGCGTTCGCAAGTCTCGATCAGCACCGCGGTTTTATTTGTTTCCCGGCGGAACATTTCTCAGACTTGCGGAGCGTCATTAAGGCGACTTTTAGTTAAATGCGGATTAAGTGCCGGCAAAAATGAGACAGATGGAACCGCGTTGTTTTCATTGCGATTATTGCCGTTGCGACGGCTCGCAGCGGGTTCCAGTCATCGAATTTTAAGGCTGTTTCAATTACGCGGCGTCAGATGCCAATCCGCGATGAATTACTTCGCCATTCGGGCGGCGGCGAAGTATCGAACACATCGCCTGTCGGGGCATCGATTGCGTCGACTTCGATGGTTTCGACCAACAGCGGCCCGCGTTTACGCTGGAACTCCGCGACGTTCTTCCACGTCAAGCTGTCGGGCAAATCGCGTTTCCCACCGGGATGTTTTTCGTCGACGAAAAGCACCTTGCCGCTCAGCATCGCAGGATCTGGGCTGCGGCATCGCGGACCAACGAAATCGCTGCGTGCGCTGAGCCACGCAGGTACCTTTGGGCAAGTAGAATGCAAGCCACGCCGTGGTTCCGTAGTTCGGCCCCAGTACGCAGGTTGCGCCGACGCGCACGCGCACCGCTTCGATATCGTTCGCGAGCTTGCGCCAGCCGATGCCGATGCTTCGTACCGTCGAATCGCGACGGTACCCGGTCAAGAAACCCGTGTTGGCCTGGATTACCAAGAGTACAAACAGAACGATGCCGGACGGCGCCGCCCAGCGCAGGCAAAAATTGACGAAGCGTTGTGTGCGGGTGTCCCATTGCGTCCGAGTGGCGGCAACCGCCGCGGCGATCACAAACGAGGGATATATCGGCGCCAGCCAATTTGCCTCGACCCGGTTGTGCAGCGCGTGCCAGCCAAAATACAACCAGATAGTCCAGAACATCGAATTGATCAGCATACGAGCCGCCGACGCGCCGGCGCGACCCATCAGCAGAATGTACAAGCCCATTGTTCCCAGGAAAAATATCAGCGGCGTTGCGAATCCGACCTGCGTCGGAATCAGTTCGAGCAGGTAAACCGGCGCAAAATCGTCGAAGCGCGCGCGGCCCATTTGCTTGATGAACGACATCCACTCATGCTGCGCGTTCCAGACAATCACGGGCGAAAATATCGCGAAAGCAACGAGCCCGCCGAGATAGGGCCATGGCGAGAGCAGCCAGCGCCGCAGTCCCGGAACGATTGCAAGCCAGATCAGAATTGCCGGGCCAAAAAACAGCGCGGTATATTTCGACAGTAACGCCGCGCCGACGGCGGCCCCTACCGCAAGCCACCATATGCCGCGCCCGGTCGCCAGAACTTTCGCGAGATAAAGCAGGACGAAGCTCGACGCCACCAGCAGCGGCGCATCCGGCGTGACGATCATCGTTCCGACCGCAGCCATCAGCGTGGTGTTCAGCAGGATCGCCGCCGTCGCCGCCAGGCGCCGGCCACCGAACAGGATCTCTGCTGAGCGATACACCGCCCAGCTCATCGGCAGCGCGAGCAGTATGGAGAACACCCGCACGCCAAGTTCGGTGTCGCCCGCGATCAGCGTGCCCAAGCGGATCACCACGGCGACCATCGGGGGGTGGTCGTAGTAGCCGCCGGCGAGATGCTTCGACCACATCCAGTAATAGGCTTCGTCGAAGGAAAGCGGCGTGTAAGCGGCGGCGACAAGCCGCACCAGCACCAGTGCCAGAATTGTCAGGGTAGTTCCGCGGATGAGCCGCAAGTCATTTGGGCTCATCGTAGCTTCATCGTTTGCGCCAGACGAACAAACCGGACATTGCGTAATTCCACACCACGCCCATCAGCGCGCCCGCCGCTCCCGCCAGCCACCAGATCGGTTCCTGATCGTAGACCGAAAACGCCACGCCGACATTGGCAAACAGGCCGACGCTGCACACCAGATAAAACACGGCGAGTCCGCGCAGAATACCGAAACCCTTGAGCCGTTGGTCGCGATAGGTGAGAAAGTTGTTCATCAGGAAATTGCTGGTCATGGCCAGGATCGCACCACAGGCCTGCGACTGCGGGAAAGGAAAATGAAGTACTTCGGACGTGACGAATAGCACGGAGAGATGCACGAACAATCCGATCGAACCCACCAGGGCGAACAGCAGAAAGCGCAGCGACACCGTATCGTTGGTCAGCTTGGCCAGCACCAGCCCCAGAAAATCCAGCGCAACCATGGAATCCAGTTTGCTTTCGCCATGCAGGCGCGATCCGAACGTGTAGGGAATTTCCCTGATACGCAGATCGCCATGCGCCGTGGCGATTATATCAAGCAAAATCTTGAATCCCTGGATCGAGAGCTGTGGCGCCAGTTGTTCGAATCGTTCGCTGCGGATCATGAAAAAACCGCTCATCGGATCGGCAACGTCAACGCGCAGCACCCGGCGCGCAACCTTGTTGCCAGCGCGCTGGCGCCGGCCCGTTGGCGGTTGAAGCTGTCGGCGCTACCACCCTCGACATAGCGGCTGCCAATGACGAGATCGGCCTCGTTATTCTCAAGCAACGCTAACATTGCCGGCAACTGGGTCTCATCGTGCTGCAGGTCGGCGTCGATCACCGCGACGCAGGGCGCGCTCGACGCAAGGATTCCCTCGATACACGCGCCTGACAGCCCCCGCCGTCCGATACGCCTGATGCAGCGCGCGCGGGAGTCCTTTAGCGCCAGATCTCGCACCACCTCGGTCGTGCCGTCGGGAGAGTTGTCATCGACAAAAATAGCTTCCCAACTTACGCCGGTGAGCGCGACCGCCAGCCGCTGAAACAGGGTAACGACATTGTCGCGTTCGTTGAAGGTCGGGATGATGACCGACAATTGTGGGACCGCAATAGCGTGCTGGGGAGCCACGGGCCCGGGTCTGATGGCTTCATTCATGGCGCCAGCATATATCCGTGGCATCCGATGATGCCAAGGCGAACCAGGATGAGGGGGGACGAAAGACTATAGAGCGAAGAAGGCCCCAAAAATGCCAACGACCACGAACAACATGGCGCGCGTACATCCGGCGCAACCGAGCTATTCCGTGGTCGTCCCAGCGCCGGAGCTTTTAAGCATCGACGTCGCCGTTACAGGCAAGATAGTGACTTCGGCGACATTTGCAAGGGGAGACTTGAGCCGCGCGAGCAATCGGTGAGCATCTTCAGATGTCGTCGGGCGTCTCCTTGCGGCTTTCGCCGTTGCGCAATTCGCGCTCCGCCTGGTGATAAAATTCCTCATCCCTGCCCTCGGGTTTGTCGTTCCGCTCCCACAATTCGTAAGCGCGGTGGATGATCTGTTCTTTGGTTGGCTCGCCCATCGGTTGCCCTCCTTCTTGGCTGAAACAACAATTTTGTTTGTGCTGGATCGTTCCACCGGAAGACGGCAGTTGGCCAATCCTCTGGTTTGCTGCAAAATATCCCGGCGCTCGCAAAGCTCGCGCGCATAATAATAAAGAGGTCTGAAAGTGGCTGGACCAAAAAAGGCAGCATCCGGAACAAGCGGGAGCATTTACATCGGTATCGGTGGCTGGACCTTTGCGCCATGGCGCGGGGTGTTCTATCCGGAAAAGTTGACGCAGGCGAAGGAGCTGGAATACGCCGCCTCCAAGCTGACCTCGATCGAGATCAACGGCACCTATTATGGCTCGCAGAAGCCGGAGAGCTTTCGCAAATGGGCGCGCGAGGTGCCGGACGGTTTTGTGTTTTCGGTGAAGGGACCGCGCTTCGCCACCAATCGCCGGATACTGGCCGAGGCCGGCGATTCCGTGAAGCGGTTCTACGATTCCGGCGTGCTCGAACTGGGCGATCGGCTTGGTCCCGTGCTGTGGCAATTTGCGCCGACGAAAAAATTTGACGAGGCGGATTTCGGCAAATTCCTTGAACTGCTCCCGCGCAAGCTTGAGGGTCGCGCGTTGCGCCACGTCGTTGAAGTGCGCAACGACAGTTTCTGCGTGCCAGATTTCGTCGCCTTGCTGCGTAAATTCGAAACGCCTGTCGTGTTCGCCGAACACGGCACTTATCCCGCCATCGCCGACGTGGTCGGCGACTTTGTTTATGCGCGGCTGCAGAAGGGCAATGACGACATCAAGACCTGTTATCCGCCAAAGCAGCTCGACGCCTGGGCGAAGCGGCTGCAGAATTGGGCTGACGGTGGCGAGCCGGACGATCTTCCGCGCGTCGACAAGGCAAAACCAAAGAAGCAGCCACGCGATGTGTTTGCCTATGTGATCCACGAGGGCAAGGTGCGCGCGCCGGCAGGCGCGATGGAGCTGATCGACCGCGTGAAGTGAAGGCGCGACGCCTTAAAGGAATCCCGATGGCTAGGGCTAAAAAACTCTTCACCGTTGGCTACGAGCAGACGCCCGCCAAGGCGGTGCTCGACGAATTGGAGCAAGCGGGCGTAAAACTGTTGGTGGACGTTCGCGCCGTCGCTGCCTCGCGACGGCCCGGTTTTTCGAAGCAGCAACTCGCGGCCGGGCTCGACGAGCGCGGCATTTCGTATCTGCATCTGCGCGGGCTGGGCACGCCTAGGGATGGCCGCGAAGCCGCGCGCGGCTGGGAAATTCAATGAGTTGCATCGCATCTACGCGGCGCATCTGAAAACACCGCAAGCCCGCGAAGAAATGGATGAGCTGTCCGCGCTGGTGATGAAATCCGGGCCGGTCTGCATCCTGTGCTACGAGCGCGATCACCGGCAATGCCACCGGCAGTGGATCGCGGAAATCATCGAAGACCGCGCCCACGTCAAGATCGAGAACTTGCTGCCCTCACAGCTTCCGGACTAAATTTGTCGCCGTTCATCCATCGTTCTCATTTGCGCGCTGGACGATCTGCCCGCCGCCCGATTTAATTATACCGCGTTGGCGTGGTGTGGGGCGTGGGGCTCGATGCGCTGTTCGTGTGCGTGGCGTGCGTGGTGCATGGCCGCGGCCCTTGTGGCTTGCGGCGCGGGCCGCGCAGTGGCCGAAGATACTGGCAGCGATACCCTGGCGATCGAGGCGGCGACACATCCCGCAGCGTCAATGTCAGCGCTCGATGCGCAGGCTTCCGCGCAGCCATCTTTCGATCCGTTGATCGGCGGCACGCAAGCCGGACAGTTTTTGTTCTATACCGGCGTCGATGCCTGGCGCTATGGCGCGACAGCCTATGGCGGCATTCAGTGGGCGCCCGGCCGGCTGGAAAACGAAGGTTTTTTCCTGCGCTTGATCGCCTCCGATGGCTTGGAGCGCTACAATACTGTTGCCAGCCACATCACGACGCAGATCTTTCGCGCTTCCCTGTTACCGGGCTGGAAGTTCAAGCGCGGCAGTTTTGAGGTTTCGATTTTTGCTGGACCGGACTTGGAAATCGATACGCCCAGCTACGGCGGTCCTGTCACAAAGATGCGCGGCACGCATTTCGGCGGGCGCGGCGGCGCGGATTTCTGGTGGGAGCCGATCCCACAACTGATGCTGGCTTCATCGTTTTCCGCGACCACGATAGCCAACGCGTATAGCGCGCGCGGCGCCGCGGGATGGCGCATCGCCGATCTGTTCTGGCTAGGTCCGGAGATTTCCACCTCCGGCGACGATTACAGCCAGCAATATCGCGTCGGCATGCATCTCACAGGCTTTAAGACCGGCGGGCTCGAATGGTCGGCGGCAGCGGGTTATGTGCAGGATAGCTTTAATCGCAGCGGCGTCTATGGACGGCTCGGGGTGTTGCTGCGGCGTTGACGCCTTTAGCTACGACGGCGCCAGCCGCGCTTCCGCCAAAGCCTCCGGCGTATCGATATCGAGGAAGGCGCCGTGACCCTCGACTGGCACTTCGGTCACTGCCTCGCCATGCTTGGCGATGAGATGCCGCGCGCCGATATCGCCGTCGAGTGTCATCAGCTCGCCGAAAAACCGCCGCGACCACAACACGGGATTGCCGCGCCTGGAGTCGCTGACCGGCAACGCGATCAGGTTGCCGCGGTCCGGCGCAAACGCTTCGATTAGCCGGTCGATCAAGTGGGCATCGATCAGCGGCATGTCGCCCAGACACACCACCGCGCCGTCGGCGGTCTCGGGCACCGCGGCGATGCCGGCCTTGACCGAGCTGGCGAGACCGGACGGGAAGTCAGGGTTGCGAACGAACTTCACCTTCAGGCCCGCGAGCGACTTCTCGACTTCCGTAGCCTGATGACCGGTGACGACGATCACGGTTGATGCCTTAGACGCCAGCGCCTGCTCGGTCACGATCCGCACCAGCGTCTTGCTGCCTAGTTCGGCCAAAAGCTTGTTCGGTCCGCCCATGCGCGTCGAGCGGCCCGCCGCAAGAATGACCGCCGCAACGTTGCGATTGCCGTCGGTGCCGACGGGCACGCGCGGCTGCGGTCGTGTCACGATTTCCATCAGCAGGCCGCCGACGCCCATGCCAGTGAGGTCGGCGCGCGAAACCTTTAGGCCGGCAAGCAGCCGCATCAGCACCCAATCGAACCCGTTTTCCACCGGCGAGCGCGCGCATCCGGGCGCGCCAAGCACCGTCACGCCACCGGCTTTGCCGATCAGCAAGAGGTTGCCGGGATCGACAGGCATGCCGAAATGTTCAATGGCGCCGCCGATGCGTTCGATCGCCGCCGGGATAACGTCGCGGCGGTCCGCGATGGCGGATGCCCCGAACACGATCACGAGTTCAGCGCCGAGATCGAGCAGTTCCTTGATCGAACCGGCAAGCGCCGCTTCGTCATGGGGCACGCGGCGTTCGGCGATGACGGACGCGCCTGCGGGTGCCAACCGTTCTTTCGTAACGCGCAGTGTTTTCTCAATCACCTTCGGCGCAAGACCCGGGAGCAAGGTCGAGACAATGCCGACGCGTTTGATGATATACGGCGCGATCCGCATCACACCGCCCGCCGCCGCGACGACCGCGGCATCGCGCAGCCTGGCCTCAACGCCGAACGGAATCAGTTTTACGGTGGCGATCATCTCGCCTTCGACTACCGGCTTGTAGGCCGCCAGCGTCGCGAAGGTGATGGCCTCGTCGACATTGTTGATGCGATCGACCGCCGCGCGGTCCACCACCAGCACGCCGGCTCTAGCCGCAAACAAATTGGCGCGGCCGGTAAAGGCGCGCTCGACATTGACGCCCTCGCCGGCAACAGCCTTGGCGACATCAGCCGCCGCGACATCCTCCGATACGTCGCCGTCCTCGAGCCGGACCACGACGACTTGCTCGACGCCGGCGCGGGTCAGCGCCTCGACTTCGGCCGGTCCGATCGTGGTGCCCTTTTTGAGCACCAGAGATCCCTGACGCAAAGTGTGGACGGTAACCCCGCCGAGCGCATCCGCTGGCTTGGCCGGGCCGAACTTCATGCGGCGTTCTCTTTCGGCAGCCGCAGTGTCGCGGTGATCTCAGCCATGATCGCAACCGCGATTTCCGACGGCGATACTGCACCGATGTTGAGACCGATCGGCGCGCGGATGCGCGCGATATCGGCGTCGGACGCACCCTGCCCTTTTAGCCGGTCGCCACGCTTTGCGTGAGTCTTTCGCGAACCCAACGCGCCGATGTAAAAACAATCGCGCTGAAATGCGTGCAGCAGTGCCGGGTCGTCAATTTTAGGATCATGCGTCACCGCGACGAACGCGGTGTAGTGATCGACGTTGAGCGGAGGCAACGCGACATCGGGCCATTCGGCGACCAGCGGCACATCCGGAAAGCGTTCCGGGCTGGCAAATGCGGTACGCGGATCAACTACCGTCACATCATAGCCGAGCGAACGCGCCAGCGGCGCCAGCGCCTGGCTGATATGAACCGCGCCGATGATGACGAGCTTGGCGGTGGGAGCATAGACGTTGAGAAAGAGCTTCTTGCCGCCGGCATCGACCATGCCGCTTTTGCCCATCCGCAGTTGTTTGGCGAGTTCGGCGTGAAGCGGATCGGCGGCGATCTCGGCGGCCTTCACCAGGCGCTGAGCGCCATCAGCGACATCAGTAACGACGACCACCGGCCGCCGCGCGGCGCGTTCGACGTTCAGTTCGGTGAGGGTCTTTAAATTCAAGTCAGCCGACTTTCTCGACGAACACGCGAATAGTGCCGCCGCAGGACAGGCCGACATTCCACGCGGTCTCGTCGGCGACACCGAATTCCAGCATCTTGGGCGCGCCCGACGCGATCACATCGAGTGCTTCGGTGACAACAGCGCCTTCGACGCAGCCGCCGGACACCGAGCCCAGAAACGTACCGTCGTCATTGATGACGAGGCTCGAGCCGGCCGGACGCGGCGCAGAGCCCCAGGTCTCCACCACCGTCGCGAGCGCGACGCCATGGCCGGCCTTTTGCCAGTCCTCCGCCGCTTTCAGAATGTCTTCGTCGCGATTGAGCATGAAAGCATCTCCTTCAGGCGGCGGGCCGGATCAGGCTGCGGTGATGTACCGATAGCGGCGAGGATAGCGCCTTGATCAGCCCCTCGATCGAACTCAAATTATGTACCGGGCGGAATTCGTCAACGTGCGGCAGCATCATTTTAATGCCCTGCGCCTTGGCTTCGAAGCCGCCATACCGCAGCAGCGGATTGAGCCAGATCAGCCGACGGCAGGAACGATGCAAACGATCCATCTCGAAGGCCAGCCTGGTGTCGGCTTCGCGTTCCAGCCCGTCGGAGATCAGCAGCACGATGGCACCCTGCCCGAGCACGCGGCGGCCCCACAATTTGTTGAAGCTGTGCAGGGAGGTCGCAATGCGGGTGCCGCCGGCCCAATCCTCCACCGACAGCGAACAGCTCGCAAGCGCCTCGTCGGGATCGCGCGCGCGCAACGCCCGCGTCACATTAGTCAGGCGTGTGCCAAATAAAAATACCGAGACGCGTTTGCGGGCGTCGGTGATGGCGTGGAGGAAATGCAGGAATAGCCGGGTGTATTCGCTCATCGATCCGGAGATATCGAGCAAAGCCACGATCGGGGCCGGTTTGTCGATCAGGCCGAGCCGCCTGATATCGACGATGTCACCACCGGTGCGCAACGACCCGCGCAGCGTGCGGCGTAAATCGAGGCGAAGCCCGCGCGCGTCGGGCTGATAGCGGCGCGTGCGCAATTCGGCCTGCGGCAATTTCATCGCCGCAATCGCCCGGGTGACCTGCGCGATCTCAGCCGCGCTCATCTGCGCGAAATCCTTTTTTTGCAGCACTTCCTTATCCGAAACCGACAACCGCAGTTCCTGCTCCTGCGCCTGCGGCACCTCGTTGATCGCAGGTTGCGAAAGCGCCTCCTGCACGCGGCGCGACGCCGGCGGCGGCTTCTTTTTGGCGTGGTCGGGCAGCGGAATCGAATCCAGAATGTGCTTCCATTCCTCCGCGGCGCGAAAGAACAGGTCGAACGCCTGCGCGAATACCAGCGCGTGCTCGTGGCGCTTGACGAAAATGGCCTCCAGCGTGGTGAACACGTCCGCGCGGTTACCGATGTCGATCTCGCGCAATGCGTTGAGCGCGTCAATCGCAGCGCCGGGGCCAACGGGAATACCGGCCGCGCGCAGCGCGCGCGCAAAGCCGACGACATTGTCAGCAATCAGCCCGGTGGGAGGATTGAGATGGTCCATGACGCGGCTACTTTACGGCTCGCTCGTCGCTTCCTTAAGCACCTTCTGCAGATTGTCGCCCTGCATGCGTGCGATGTCATCCTGGTATTTCAAGAGCGCGCCCAACGTGTCGCCGACGACTTGCGGCGTCAGCGAACGCGCGTCGAGTTCCGTAAGCGCGGTGGCCCAGTCAATGGTTTCGGCAACGCCCGGCGATTTGTAGAAATCCTGCTCGCGCAGCGCCTGCACGAAGCCGACCACTTGCTGCGACAGTTTTGCGGAGATGCCGGGAACGCGGGACTTGACGATCGCCAATTCACGCTCGGCTGAGGGATAATCCACCCAGTGATAAAGACACCGCCGCTTCAGCGCGTCGTGGATTTCGCGGGTGCGGTTCGAGGTGACGATGACGATCGGGCGGATGCGGCGCCTTGACCGTGCCGAGTTCGGGGATCGTCACCTGAAAATCGCTGAGTATTTCTAACAAATATGCTTCGAAAGCTTCATCGGCACGATCGAGCTCGTCGATCAACAGCACCGGCGCGCCCGCGACATCCGGCTCCAGCGCCTGCAGCAGCGGTCGCTTGATCAGATAACGCTCGGCGAAGATGTCGCTGGAAAGCTGCTCGCGGTCGGTATCCCCCGCCGCTTCGGCCAGCCGAATCGCGATCATCTGCGACGCGCTGTTCCACTCATAGACCGCGGAGGCGACGTCCAGTCCCTCATAGCATTGCAGCCGGATCAGCTTTCGTCCCAGCGCCGCCGACAGCACCTTTGCGATTTCGGTCTTGCCGACGCCGGCCTCGCCTTCGAGAAACAGCGGACGGCCCATGCGCAGCGATAGATATACCACCGTCGCCAGCGAGCGCTCGGCGAGATAGCCGCGCGAGGTCAGAAGTTCGAGCGTCGCATCGACCGAGGCAGGCAGCGCCGATGCACTCATGTTGAAATCACGCTGCGCAGTTTCACGCGCGGTTGTTCGCGGCTTCGACGGCGCGGCGCGCCAGCACCGTAATCAGGTGCGCGCGATATTCCGCGCTGCCGTGCAGATCGCTGTTAAGGCCGTCCGCTGGCACCGAGAGGCCTTCCAGCGCCTTCGGTGAAAAACGCTTCTTCAGTGCCTCCTCGAACGCGGTGACGCGAAACACGCCGTCGGAGCCGGCACCCGTCACGGCGACGCGGACATCCGATGGCCGCTTGGCGACGAACACGCCGACCAGCGCGTAGCGCGAGGCCTGGTTGCGGAATTTGATATAGGCCGCGCGCTTCGGCACCGGAAACATCACCCGGGTGATGATCTCGTCGGGCTCCAGCGCGGTCGTGAACAGGCCCTGAAAGAATTCTTCCGGTTTCAGGCGGCGCTTGTTGGTGATGATGTTGGCGCCAAGCGCCAGACACGCCGCAGGATAATCCGCGGTGGGATCGTTGTTGGCGAGCGAGCCGCCGATGGTGCCCTTGTGGCGCACCGCGGGATCGCCGATCAGTCCGGCCAGTTCGGCCAGCGCCGGAATGGCTTCCGCGACGATGGACGACGCGGCAACGGCGGCATGTTTGGCCAGCGCGCCGATCACCAGCGAGCGGCCCTTCATCTCGATGCCATCCAGCCCTTCGACATGCGAAAGATCGATCAGATGCGGCGGACTGGCGAGCCGCTGCTTCATGACGGGCAACAGCGTGTGGCCGCCGGCGATCAGCTTGGCGTCTTCATTCTTGATCAAGAGATTGGCGGCCTGCCGCACGGTCGCCGGCCGGTGATATTTGAATTCGTACATGAGTGTTTCCTGGGTCGCCCTGCGGAGCGCTTGTTTATTCGTTATGCGAGATCGGAATTCGCCATCGCTTTTGCGCCGGCAGCGATCGACAGCACGATGTTCTGATAGCCGGTGCAGCGGCACAGATTGCCTTCGAGTTCTTCCCGGATGGTATGGTCGCTGAGATCATGGCCCTTGCGATGCACCAGATCGACGGCCGTCATGATCATGCCGGGAGTACAGAAGCCGCATTGCAGCCCATGATGCTCGCGAAACGCTTCCTGCATCGGATGCAGCGGTGCTCCGTCGGCGGCGAGGCCTTCGATGGTCTTGACCTCGTGACCGTCGGCCATCACTGCCAGCAAGGTGCACGCCTTCACCGCCTTGCCGTCGAGATGCACGACGCAGGCACCGCATTGCGAGGTGTCGCAGCCGACATGGGTGCCGGTCAGCCGCAGGTTTTCGCGCAGAAACTGCACCAGCAGGGTGCGCGGGTCGACGTTGGCGTTGACGGGGTTACCGTTCACGATCATGGAAATTTTGGCCATCAGTACTCTCTTCATCCACCCGGCCATACCTAGCCGGGCGGTCATTAAAATCATTCCAAAGCCATAATATGGATCATCCCGGCAATGAGCAACCTCGCGAGAGGCTCCAGGGCCATGACAAATGCCGGGGGCCTAGCCCTGTACGGCCTTGGCGAAATTCGTGAAAAACTCATCCGCCAGCTTCTTGGCCGTACCATTGATCAGACGTTGGCCGAGCTGCGCCAGCTTGCCGCCGATCTGCGCCTCGACGTCATATTTCAGCAGGGTGCCGCCGTCCTTTTCGGTCAGCCCGACCGTGGCGCCGCCCTTGGCGAAACCGGCGACGCCGCCCTCGCCTTCACCTGAAATCCTGTAGCCGTTGGGCGGATCGAGATCGCTGAGCGTCACCTTGCCCTTGAAGCGCGCCGACACTGGGCCGACCTTCATTTTCGCGACCGCGCGGAAACCGTTGTCCTCGGTTCTTTCCAGTTCCTCGCAGCCGGGAATGCAGGCCTTCAGCACTTCCGGGTCATTGAGCTTGGTCGCACACCATTTCGCGCGGCGCTGCGAGCTGGACCTCGCCGTTCATCGTCATCGCCATGGGAACGCCTCCTCGAGCCGGCTTTAAGTGCGCGACCGCTTGTCCAAGTAAAGCATGCACGCCCGGAAAGAAACAGCGCCGTCGGACGGGGTGCGATGCATATTCGCATCCGCAGCGGGCAAAACTGTTGGCACGGACGAGACGGGAATGGTTAGGTCGCGTGCATCATGAGCACCTCCCTCTCGCCGCTGCTTGCTCCGTTATTTTCCAGCGCCGCCATGCGCGCGGTATGCGACGACACGGCCTATCTGCAGCACATGCTCGATTTCGAAGCCGCGCTGGCGCGCGCCGAAGCGGCCGCCGGCGTCATTCCGGCTGACGCCGTCGGACCGATCAGCGACGCGTGCAAGGCCGGTTTATTCGACATCGCAAAGCTGGCGGAAGCGGCGACGCATTCCGGCGTTCTCGCGATTCCGCTGGTGAAAATGCTCACCGCGCGAGTGGCAAAGGCCGATGCGAAAGCCGCGGGCTACGTGCATTGGGGTGCGACCAGCCAGGACGTGGTCGACACCGCGACGATGCTCGGTCTGCGCGCCGCGATCGATGCCCTGCTCGCCGATCTGGACCGCGCCATCGCGGGTTTCGCCAAGCTTGCGCAGAAGCATCGCAACACCGCCATAGTGGCGCGCACCTGGCTACAGCATGCCTTGCCGATGCCGTTCGGCTTAAAGCTCGCGGAATACGCCGCCGCGCTGCATCGCTCGCGCGCGCGATTGCAACGGCTGCGCTCCGAGACGCTGGCGCTGCAATTCGGCGGTGCCGCCGGCACGCTGGCGGCGCTGGGCGACAAGGGCCTCGCCGTGGCGGACAACCTTGCGGCAGAACTGAAGCTGCCGCTGCCCGATGCGCCCTGGCACAGCCACCGCGACCGCATCGCCGAGATAGCTTCAGTGTTTGCGATTTTAAGCGGCAGTTGCGGCAAGATCGCCCGCGACGTGTCACTGATGATGCAGACCGACGTCGGCGAAGCGTTCGAACCCTCAGGCGAAGGCCGTGGCGGATCCTCCACCATGCCGCACAAGCGCAATCCCGTGGCTTGCGCGACCGCATTGGCCGCCGCGGCCATGGCGCCGAATCTCGCCGCGACGATTTTTGCAGCGCAAGTGCAGGATCATGAGCGCAGCGCCGGGGCTTGGCACGCGGAATGGCCGACGCTGCCGATGCTGCATGCTCGTCACGTCCGGGGCGCTTGCCGCCATCGTCGAACTCGCCGAAGGGCTGGAAGTCGATGAGGCGCGGATGCGGCGTCAATCTCGACGCCACGCACGGCTTGATCATGGCCGAGGCGGTGACGTTTGCGCTGGCCGAAAAGATCGGCAAGAGCGACGCGCATCATTTGCTGGAGGCGGCGAGCAAAAAAGCTGTCGCTGGCAAGCAGCACCTTCGTGACGTGGTGATGGCGGACACGAAAATCACCGCGCATCTCAGTGCAGCACAGATCAATGAATTGTTCGAGCCGATGGCCTATCAGGGCGCCTCGCAAGCGCTGATCGATCGGCTGCTGGCTGGACTGGATACAGCTTGATTGGGCATCGAGCAACTCCAACTCGTCATCCAAGTGTTATGGATCCGGGCTCGTGCTACGCACGCCCCGGAATGACGCTAAGAGACCCATGCCCATGATCGATGCCGGCGACGGCTGCCTGCTCAACGTCTCCGTCGAAGGCCGTGACGGCGACCCGACGCTGATGCTGTCAAATTCGCTGGGGTGCACCCTGCAGATGTGGCAACCGCAAATGGCGGCGTTGACCAAAAAATTTCGCGTCATCCGTTACGACCGGCGAGGCCACGGCAAGTCCGGCGTGCCGCCGGGCCCCTATTCGATGGAGCGCTTCGGCAAGGACGCGCTGGCAATACTGGATCATCTGAAAGTTGCGAAAACCCATTGGTGCGGGCTCTCGATGGGCGGCATGGTCGGGCAATGGCTCGGCGCGAATGCGCCTGAGCGTTTCGATCGCATCGTTCTGTCCAACACGAGTTGCTACTATCCCGATCCTACGAACTGGCTCAACCGAATCAAGGCGGTGAAGGAAGGCGGGATCTCTGCGGTGGCCGATACCGTCATTGCCGGCTGGCTGACCGCCGATTTTCGCGAGCGCGAGCAGGAAACTGCAGCAAAAATGAAGGCAATGCTGATTGCAACGCCGGTTGCGGGCTATCTCGCCTGCTGCGAGGCGCTGAGCACGCTCGACCAGCGCGCGCTGCTACCGAAAATCAAGAGCCCGGCGCTGGTGATCGCCGGACAACACGACACGGCGACGCCCGTCGCCGCAGGCGAATACATCTGCGACAATATCCCCGGTGCGAGTATGACGATCCTGAATGCCGCGCATATTTCCAATATCGAGCAGGCGGATGCTTTCGCCGAAGCCGTGATCGGCTTCCTCACGCAACGCTAGTCGAAGAGAAAAACGATGGATGATCAACAACGCCGCGACGACGGCATAGCGCAGCGCCGAAAAGTGCTCGGCGATGCCTGGGTCGACAAATCCGTCGCCAGCAAGAATTCGTTCAACGCCGACTTTATCGACCTGATCACGCGCCATGCCTGGGGCGAAATCTGGACGCGGCCCCATTTCGACCAGCGTACGCGCCGCATCCTGGTGATCGGCACCATGATCGCGCTCGGTCAGTGGGATGAGTTTCGTCTCCACGTTCGCGCGGCTTTGACCGAGGGCGGTTTCACGCCGGACGATATCAAGGAAATTTTGCTGCAGCAGGCGATCTATTGCGGCGTTCCCGCCGCCAACCATGCCGTCAAGGAAGCCTCAGCGATTGTCCAGGAGTTGGGGATGTTGAAGCGATAATTCGTCGCCGCTGGCGTCGCGCGCAGCCGGCGCTTTTGGCTGTGCCGGCCGCTCGATCAGCAAGCACGATTGCAGTACCTAACAGCAGCAACAGCTCGGTGGCATGCAGCTTCAGCGCGGCAGCTTCGCCGACTTTCGACGCCATCACCATGCCAGCAAAGCTGATCGCGCCGCCGATCGTCAGCGCCATCGCCAGCGCCTCGTCGCATCCACCGGCCTTGCGAACCGATGGCCGGGTAATGAAAAACAGAAAGATCCCAAAAAAAGCGACGACGGTGAGTTTGCCCAACGCCAGCAGCCAGGCGAAACGGATGGTGCTCATCGCGGCGAGATGCAGGTGGTCGCTCAGGAACAGCGCGACGGAAACGTTCGGCCGCTCGTAGAAGCCGTGAACCGGTGAAATCATGATCCGAAAGGCAGAAATGGTCCAGGTCGGAATGAAGTACGCGGCCAGCAGCGCGCCGTTGAATGTACTGATCCGCCAGTTCGTGACCATGTCGCCCTCTCCTCCGCAGGCTCCCGAAGGGAATGCGGCTTGGGGGCGACGTAAACCGCATAAAGCGCGGCGGGCAATTTAAACCCTTTATTTACCTTAACTGCGCTGGAAGGGCCGCCTCGTTCCTTTGAACCACGCGCGCCGATAGGAGCTTTTCCGTCGAAGCATGTGTCGGCGCAGCAACAGAACTTTTTAATCAAAGATTTCCACAGACCCGGATGAGAAGTTCGCTTGCTTCCATCCGCGCTTTGCGATGCGATGTTTTCAGGGCGAGGTGAGTGATGAAGTGGGTTCGGGAACGCGACCTTTTGATCGCGCAAACCATGGCGTTCGTGCAGTCCGTTAGTGGCAAGAAGCCCGCGGCTGACGTCCAGCCTGAGGCCAACACCCGGATTGACCGCAGTTGGAGGCAAGCGTCGAGAAAGCCCTGGCGGCTGAGGCTCTGCCGGACGAACGAATCCTCGAATTACCCCGGATGTCAGCGCTGCCGCCGAGTGCTGCCCGCC
This sequence comes from uncultured Alphaproteobacteria bacterium, assembly GCA_963723625.1. Lineage (GTDB taxonomy): Bacteria > Pseudomonadota > Alphaproteobacteria > Rhizobiales > Xanthobacteraceae > Bradyrhizobium. The sequence continues at coordinate 690,508 of CAVRRK010000005.1, read as the reverse complement.
TGGAAATACAGAATAGGGTTGCGCTGTTCCGCGCAAAACAGCAGCGCCTTCACAAAGAGCGGGACGAATTCTACGTGGCGACCATGGCTCAGGTTCGCACTTCGATAAAAGATCACATCAGCAAGTCGGCTTGACGACCAAGGCGATCGTCCAAAGAAAAATCCCGCCTTACGCGGGACTTTCCTTGCTCTCACTTTGGGTTGATGATCAGCGACCCTTGCCGGGATCTGGTGTCTGGCCCTGACGGCTTGGATCCTGGGTCTGCTGACCCGGCTGCTGACCGCCGCCCTGTTGCTGACCCGGTTTCTGCCCACCGCCCTGTTGCTGTCCGGGCTTCTGGCCTGGGGTCTGGTTCTGCTGACCCTGATTGTTTTGGTTCTGGTTTGGGTTCGACATTCTGGATATCTCCTTTGTTGAACACACCGCGGAAATAACCGGCGACCTCCCCGTTTGTTCGGCGGAACCGGGTTCCGTCGAGCTTTTGTGAAGCGCCGCCCGCGTCGCCAACGTACTGCTTGCGCGAAATGCGCGTGTACAGTCCCATGCGACGCACATGCACGCTGTTGCTGCGCTGGGTTCCCGCTGTTAACAAATGTGCGGCGTGACGTTCCGGCAGCCGGGCCCTCGCGGCGCCGAATACGCACATTCCGCAAAAGTGGGAACTGGTTTGCGATCAGAATTCGCGCAATAGTAGCAGCAGCGCATGGACTATTTTGCTCAGCAGCTCATCAACGGCATCGTGCTCGGATCGATCTATGGGCTGATCGCGATCGGCTACACGATGGTCTACGGCATCGTTGGCATGATCAATTTCGCCCATGGCGATATTTTCATGATCGGTGGCTTCATCGCGCTGATTACATTTCTGATTTTGGTCTCGTTCGGGCTGACCTTCGTGCCGGTTATTCTGCTCATCGTACTGCTGGTGTCGATGGCGATCACCGCGCTGTATGGCTGGACCGTGGAGCGCATCGCCTATAGGCCGTTGCGCCATTCATTCCGTCTTGCGCCCATGCTCTCGGCGATCGGCATGTCGTTCGTGCTGATCAATTATTCGCAGATCTCGCAGGGCGCACGGGTTAAGCCAGTGCCGCCGATCATCACCGGCGGCTATACGCTGCATGAGGGCGCCGAAGGATTTGTCGTGCGGCTGTCGAATGTGCAGATCATCGTCGTCGCCACCACCATCGTGCTGCTCGCGATCTTCACCTGGCTGGTAGCGCGGACGCGACTTGGCCGCGACATGCGCGCCTGCGAGCAGGACCAGACCATGGCGGCGCTGCTCGGCGTCGACGTCGACCGCACCATTTCCATGACCTTCGTGATCGGTGCGGCGTTGGCCGCCGTCGCCGGCATGATGTATCTGCTGTATTATGGGCTGGTGGATTTCTTCATGGGGTTCGTAGCAGGCATCAAGGCCTTCACCGCCGCAGTGCTGGGCGGCATTGGTTCGCTGCCCGGCGCGATGCTGGGCGGGCTTTTGATCGGACTGATCGAAACATTCTGGTCGGCGTATTTTTCCGTCGAATACAAGGACGTCGCGGCGTTCTCGATCCTCATCATTGTGCTGATCTTCCTTCCGACCGGTCTGTTGGGCCGGCCGGAAGTCGAAAAAGTCTGAACGGGGTCCGCGTGACCACGCTGGCTCCTGAACGTTCCGCGGCGTCGCGCATTCCCGGCATCGCCTTCATTTTCAAGAAGGCACTGATATCAGCGCTGGTGGCGCTGGTGCTGTTCTCGCTGATGATCGGCATCCGCACCGAAGCCGGCCCCACCGGACAACTGATCTACTGGACGCGGTTCGGCGATCTCGCTGCGATGGTGGCAACCGTCTTCGGCGGGAGCATCGTCATCGAATTGCTGCGGCAATGGTGGGGCCCGGTCGGCACCGTCAGGATCGTGCCGCCGTCGGTGCAGAGCGGCCTGGCGGTAGCGCGCCGCTTTGTCGCCCCGGCACTCTTGATCTTCACCTTTCTGGTGCCGGTGATTTTCTACGATCAGCGTTACATTCTCGATCTCGGCATCCTGGTCCTGACTTACGTGATGCTCGGATGGGGGTTGAACGTAGTGGTCGGCCTCGCCGGTCTGCTCGATCTCGGCTATGTCGCCTTCTATGCGGTCGGCGCCTATTCCTACGCGCTGCTGGCGACCAACTTCGGTTTGTCGTTCTGGGTCTGCCTGCCGCTGGCCGGGATACTCGCGGCGTTCTGGGGCGTGATGCTGGGCTTTCCGGTGCTGCGATTACGTGGCGATTATCTCGCGATCGTTACGCTGGCGTTCGGCGAGATCATCCGCCTCGTCATCATCAACTGGCAGAGCCTCACCGGCGGCCCCAATGGCGTCAGCGGCATTCCGCGCCCGACCTTTTTCGGCATTCCCCTCACCGCCGGCGACGACGGCCTTGCCGCCAAACTCGGCATCGAATTCTCGCCTACGCATCGCATCGTGTTCCTGTTCTACATCATCCTGGCGCTGGCGCTGTTGACGAACTGGGTGACGATCCGGCTGCGCCGGCTTCCCATCGGACGCGCCTGGGAAGCGCTGCGCGAGGACGAAGTCGCCTGCCGCGCGCTCGGTATCAACACCACCACCACGAAACTCACCGCCTTCGCCACCGGCGCCATGTTCGGCGGCTTCGCCGGCGCATTCTTCGCAACCCGGCAGGGATTCATCAGCCCGGAATCCTTCACGTTTCAGGAATCCGCGCTGGTATTGGCCATCGTCGTGCTCGGCGGCATGGGCTCGCAGCTCGGCGTCGCCCTGGCCGCCTTGGCGATGATCGGTGGCTTCGAGCTGTTTCGCGGGCTCGATCAGTACCGCATGCTGGTATTCGGGGTGGCGATGGTGATGCTGATGATCTGGCGGCCCCGCGGCCTGATCGGACACCGCGCGCCAACGGTGTTCCTGCGGCACAACATTGCGATCTCGTCCGACCTCGTCAAAGAAGGCCACGGATGAGCGATACCATCCTGAACGTAGACAATCTCTCGATGCGCTTCGGCGGCATCGTCGCGGTGAATGACCTCACCTTCAGCGCGGCGCGCGGTAAGATCACCGCGCTGATCGGCCCCAACGGCGCCGGCAAGACTACGGTGTTCAACTGCATCACCGGTTTTTATAAGCCCACATCGGGCACGATACGGCTGACGCATAGTGACGGCCGCGATTTCCAGCTTGAGCGGCTGAACGATTTTCGTATCTCGAAACTGGCAAAGGTCGCGCGAACCTTTCAGAACATCCGGCTGTTTCCCGGCATGACCGCGCTGGAAAACCTGATGGTCGCGCAGCACAACGCGCTAATGCGCGCGTCGGGCTTCACGTTTCTTGGGTTGATCGGCGCGCCGGGATATCGCGTCGCGGAGAAGCACGCGATCGATCTGGCACGGCTCTGGCTCGACCGCATCGGCCTGCTGGACCGCGCCGACGACGCCGCCGGCAATCTGCCGTATGGCGATCAGCGCCGTCTCGAAATTGCGCGGGCGATGTGCACCGAGCCGGCGCTGCTTTGCCTCGACGAACCTGCCGCCGGTCTGAACGCGCGCGAAAGTGCAGCGTTAAGCGAGTTGCTGCAGTCGATCCGCGACCAGCAGGGCACTTCTATCCTATTGATCGAGCATGACATGTCCGTGGTGATGGAAATATCCGACCACATCGTTGTGCTGGACTATGGCGTCAAGATCGCGGATGGCGCACCACAATCGATCCGCGACGATCCTAAGGTGATTGCGGCCTATCTCGGCGTCGAAGACGACGAGGTCGCTGCCGTCGAGCAGGAGTTGGGGTTGTGAGTACCACCCCCCTCCTCGCCATCCGCGGACTGCGCGCCGCCTATGGCAAGATCGAAGCGCTCAAGGGTGTCGATCTCGAGATCAACGCCGGCGAGATCGTCGCATTGATTGGCGCTAACGGTGCCGGCAAGTCCACGTTGATGATGACGATCTTCGGCAAACCGCGCGCGCGGTCCGGACGCATTGAATTTGACGGCCGCGATATCACCGGCGTGCCGACGCATGAGATCGCGCGGCTGCGCATCGCGCAATCGCCGGAGGGGCGCCGGATCTTTCCGCGTATGAGCGTGGCCGAAAACCTGCAGATGGGCTCCGACGCCACTGACTCAAGCGAGAGCGACCGCGCCAGCGGGCTGGCACGCGTACTCGCGCTGTTCCCACGCCTTAAGGAACGGATGACCCAGCGCGGTGGCACACTGTCGCGGCGGCGAGCAGCAGATGCTCGCGATCGGGCGCGCGCTGATGAGCCGCCCTCGGCTGTTGATGCTTGACGAACCCTCGCTCGGGCTGGCACCGCTGATCGCGCGGCAGATTTTCGACGCGATCCGCACCCTGAACCGCCAGGATGGCCTCACCGTGCTGATCGTCGAGCAGAACGCTAACCACGCGCTGCGGCTGGCGCATCGCGGTTACGTGATGGTCAACGGCCTGATCACGCTGAGCGGCACCGGCGCCGAGCTGTTGCAGCGGCCCGAAATCCGCGCGGCTTACCTGGAAGGCGGGCGGAGGGCGTAGGTGCGGCGACCGAATGCCGCGCTGCCCGAATTTTGCCGATGACTTCGCCGACAAATCAGCCGACAATGCATGTGAGTTCCCGACCCGGGTCAACGGCCCGGCTTTCCATCAGAACATCATCGCGAGGGCTACCCATGAAACCATTGAAGCTCATCGGTCTGGCATTGGGCACGTCGCTGGCGCTGTCCACCGCAGCACTGGCGCAGGACATCACCGTTGCCGTGGCGGGCCCAATGACGGGCGGCGAATCCGCGTTCGGCCGGCAGATGAAGAACGGCGCCGAACAGGCGGTTGCCGATATTAATGCCGCAGGCGGCGTGCTCGGCAAGAAGCTAGCGCTATTCGTTGGCGACGATGCCTGCGATCCCAAGCAGGCCCGCTCGGTGGCGGAAAAAATCGCCGGCGACAAGATCCCCTTCGTGGCGGGGCATTATTGTTCGTCCTCTTCCATTCCGGCTTCGGAGGCCTATGCCGACGGCAACGTGTTGCAGATAACGCCGGCCTCGACCAACCCGCTGTTCACCGAACGCAAGCTATGGAATGTGGCGCGCGTCTGCGGTCGCGACGATCAGCAGGGTCTGGTATCCGCCGACTACATCGTCAAGAACTACAAGGGCAAGAACGTCGCCATCCTCAACGACAAGACGACGTACGGCAAAGGTCTCGCCGATGAAACCAAGAAGGCGCTGAACAAGGCGGGATTCACCGAAAAGATGTTCGAGTCCTACAACAAGGGCGACAAGGACTTTACCGCCATCGTCTCGCGGATGAAGCGCGACAACATCGATCTGGTATTCGTGGGCGGTTACCATCAGGAATCCGGACTAATCGTCCGCCAGATGCGCGACCAGGGGCTGCAGACCGTCCTGATGGCCGGCGACGCGCTGGCCGACAAGGAGTTCGCGTCGATTACAGGCCCGGCTGGCGAAGGCACGCTGTTCACCTTCGGCCCCGACCCGCGCAACAAGCCGACCGCGAAAGCGATCGTCGAGAAATTCAAGGCGAAGAACATCGATCCCGAGGGCTACACGCTCTACACCTACGCCGCGATGCAGGTGTGGTCACAAGCGGTCGCCAAGGCCGCTACGACCGATCCCAAGAAGGTAATGGATGCGATCAAGGCAGGCGAGTGGGATACCGTGATCGGCAAGCTGTCGTTCGATTCCAAGGGCGATATCAAGGCGATCGATTATGTCGTCTATAAGTGGGACGCCAAGGGCAACTACACCGAGGTCAATCCGAAGGGGTCGTGATTTAGTCACGCGGCGATAAGGACATTTAAAGCGTCATACGCGGGCCTGACCCGCGTATCCATCTTTGCAAGTTTGGAGAGGATGGATTGCCGGATGATGTCCGGCAACGGCGTCTTGTCTAGTAGATCGCCTACCCAAAGCTTTGTAGCGCTGGGAATGTCTCCAGCAGCCAGATGCTGACGTTCGACACCGCGCCGGTGAGAAAGCCGATGCCGGTTATCACCATCAGCACACCCATCGCGCGTTCGACATTGGCGAGATGCCGCTTCATCCGAGCGAACAGCGATGAAAACTGCTCGACCATGAAGGCGGCGAGCAGGAAGGGAATGCCGAGCCCCGCCGAGTACACCGCGAGCAGGCCGGCGCCTTTCGCGACCGTCGCCTCGGCGGCGGCGACAGAAAGGATTGCCGCAAGGATCGGCCCGATGCAGGGCGTCCAGCCGAACGCGAACGCCAGTCCCATCACATAAGCGCCCCACAGACCCACGGGCTTCGGGATCGGCAGCCGCCCCTCGCGCATCAGCAGCCCGATGCGCGTCAGCCCGAGGAAATGCAGGCCCATCAGAATGATGACTATGCCGGCGACGATGGAAAGTTGCGCTGACCAGGCCCGGATCAAGCTTCCGATCAGGCTGGCGCTGGCGCCGAGCGCAACGAATACCGTCGAAAATCCGAGCACGAACATCACAGCCGAAATCATCACCGCGCGCCGCGACGAGGTGGTGGTCTCGTCATTGGCGACATGTTCGATGGTCGCGCCGGTGAGATAGATCAGATACGGCGGCACCAACGGCAGTACGCAGGGCGACAGGAAACTGACGAGACCGGCAAGCAGTGCGGCAGGGATCGAGACATCGTGGATCATGCGGTTAATTGCACCGTCCGGCCGCCCATATGCAAGAGGCGAAGAACCCTCTCTCCGCGCGTTGTGATCGCGGCGTGATCGGTTGACGGCAGCGCAACCATGCGGTCATCTTACTGGTCCGGAATCGCGCCATGAAAAACCTCCTCACCGACATCACCGGCGTTCGTGTCGGCCACGCCGACAACGCCGCGCTCGCTTCTGGTGTCACTGCGGTGATTTTCGATTCGCCGGCGGTGGCTGCGATGGATATTCGCGGCGGCGGCCCCGGCATCCGCGAGGGCGCGGTGCTCGATCTCGCCAACACCGTCGATGAGATTCACGGCATCGCGCTGGCAGGCGGCTCAGCGTTCGGGCTGGAGGCCGGCGGCGGTATTCAGGCCTGGCTTGCCGAACAAGGCCGCGGTTTCAAGATACGCGATGCCGTCGTTCCCATCGTTCCCGGTGCGATCTGCTTTGACTTGCTCAACGGCGGCGACAAAAAATGGGGGCGCTACGCGCCATACCGCGAACTCGGCTACGCGGCCGCCGCTGCCGCCAGCGAAAATTTCGCGCTCGGCAGTGTCGGCGCCGGCCTCGGCGCGACCACCGCCAACCTCAAGGGCGGCCTCGGCTCGGCCTCGGCGGAAACGCCTGATGGCGTCCGTGTCGCGGCGCTCGCCGTCGTCAATGCGATCGGCAGCGTCACGGTCGGCGACGGGCCGTGGTTCTGGGCCGCGCCGTTCGAAATGTCAGGCGAATTCGGCGGCCGCGGGCTGCCGGCGTCGTTCACGCCACAGATGTTGGCGATGCGCCTGAAAGGCGGCGCCGCAGCGACCGCGGTCGAGAACACCACGCTGGCGCGTCGTCGTCACCGACGCGCGCCTGACAAAGCCGCAAGCCAAGCGCCTTGCCATGATCGCGCAGACCGGATTCGCCCGCGCGATCTATCCGGTACACGCGCCGCTCGACGGTGACGTGCTGTTCGCGGCCGCCACGGGCAAAAAGGAGATCGACCCATTGGTCGGCCTCACCGAACTCGGCATGGTGGCGGCGAATGTCGTGGCGCGCGCGATTGCGCGAGGTGTGTATGCTGCGACCGCCCTGCCCTTTCCCGGCGCGCTGCCGGCCTGGAAAGACCGCTTCGGATAGCAACAAAACCAAGGGAAATGCGTTGTTGCGGGGAAAATGGACGGCACGCCATGCCATCGACCGTCATCCGAAATTATTTGTACGATCCAGCCAAAAGCGAGCTTTGGATCACCTTCGTCACCGGCCGCAAATACGTCTACTCGGCCGTTCCGCCTGATGTATTCGATGCCTTCAAGTCCGCGTTTTCACGCGGCACTTTTTTCAATCATGAAATCCGCGACCACTACACCTATCGCGAGATCCCGCGCGAACGTACGCAATAGCGCTAGACACTGACCGACAGCGACGATGCGACAGAGGCCGACAGGGCCTGCGCCTCGCGCTGGATCGCCTGCTCGACGAAATTATAGGACGAAGCAGCCGAGGTCGAAGCAGCCGCCGCAGCGGGCGATGTCATCGTGACCTTCGATCCATCGGCATAAGTCAGGGATGTCGTGGTCGAGCCGTCGCTGTTCGTTACCGAAGTGCTGGACGCGCCCTGCAATGCTTGCAGCAAGGCATCGGAGTTGCCGCTCGTTGCCCCAGCGGATGTGCCGTGATGATGATGATGACCATGTCCGCCGGCGCCCTTCAGGGACGAAGACATTTCGCCGAGGCTGATCGAACCGTCGCCATTCTTGTCCATCTTGCTGAAAACGTCGTCGGCCTGCGCGATATTGGTGCCTCCGGCGCCGAGCGCGCTTTCGAATTCCGATTTGCTGATCTGACCGTCGCCGTTGGCGTCGAGTTGCGAGAACAGATTTTTCAACGCATCGGTCGGGCTGCTGGATGTGGACGCCGCGGTTGACGATTGACCTTGCGCAGCGAGCAGCGCGCTCATCGTAGCCGGCGACAGGCAACCGCTCTGCGCAGACCCTGCCGACCCGGACATTGGCGTCGAACCAGCTGAGCCGGCCGTGCCGGTCGATATCGAACGGCGTCGCCGTCGTCTGGCCGAAACCCGTCGTCGTCGCCGACGATGACGGCTGCGGCGAAACCAGCGACGTCAACGCGTCCCATGCGGCGGACGCGGCACCCAATGCAAGCAGCATGGCGAAAACTCCAGTTGGCCACGCCGCGCGGCGCGCGCCAGTGAGAGATAGACAGCAAGCGCCGTGCCATTGCGAAACACCAATAGACAAGGGCTTTCTGGACAATTGCGTGTCGATTGGCCCCGGCAAAGGATGCCCGAGCGGCAAATTTTTCCGGGCTTGGTGCGCAACCATCATCCGCATTGCCCCTACGCCCCACGCATGTTACGCGATGCCGGCCCATCAAGCTGCGAAGCCGAAAGCACGCATGTCTCAGCCATTCGCGCCGCGTCCCCTCGTCATCGCGCCCTCCATTCTGGCGTCGGATTTTTCCAAATTGGGAGAAGAGGTCCGCGCGGTCGACCAGGCCGGCGCTGACTGGATTCATCTCGACGTCATGGACGGCCATTTCGTGCCCAACATTTCCTATGGCCCCGACGTGATCAAGGCGATGCGGCCGCACACCAAAAAGATCTTCGATGCCCATCTGATGATTGCGCCGTGCGATCCCTACCTCGAAGCCTTCGCCAAGGCCGGCTGCGACCACATCACGGTGCATGCGGAAGCCGGGCCGCATCTGCATCGCTCGCTGCAGGCGATCCGCGCGCTCGGCAAGAAGGCCGGCGTTTCGCTCAATCCGGGCACGCCAATCTCTGCGATCGAGTATGTCATCGACATGATCGATCTGGTGCTGGTGATGTCGGTCAATCCAGGTTTTGGCGGCCAGGCGTTTATTTCATCGGCGCGTCGGCAAGATCGGCGATATCAGGGCCATGACCGCGGGGCGACCGATCGACATCGAAGTGGATGGCGGTGTCTCCGCTGCGGTATCGGGCCAACTCGCCGCCGCCGGCGCCAATGCTTTCGTCGCCGGCTCCGCGGTGTTCAAGGGCGGCACGATGGAAAGTTACAAGGCGAATATCTCGGCGATCCGCCATGGGGCTGCTATGGCGCGGGGAGAGATGATCTAGCCCGACGCAGGCGGCTTGGGTGGGAGCGCTCCAATCTGATGCAGCAGTGCAAAGCGATCTGGTACACCCCAATGCTCGACCAGCTTGCCGTTATCGAAGCGGCAAATATCGATGACGTAAATCGACACGGGCTTTCCCGATCTTGGATCGCTGCCGGATGCCTTGCTACGTGCCCAAACCGTTGCACCGCTCTCGACAACGTCCTCAATCGTGAGGACCAGATCCCTTATGCTGCTGCGTGCGTCGCGGATTTGATCCTTTAGTATCTCCGGCCCGGGGACTTCGGTCTTCGCCAGATACTCATGTTCCAATAATTTCGTCGCGCAGATTTCCTCCGCCACGCTCAGATCGCCCTGACAGAAGCCGCGATCGATAATTGTTCGAAACAACCGAACATTATCGGATTCGACTTTTTTCATTTTGAAACCCCCATGCCGGCGACGCGGATCATGCACCATGTAGCACTCGAATATATGCTCTTATGCGTACAGAACAGGCTCTTTTGGTCGCAAACTTATGGCCTCCGCGATATCGATCTGCTAGAGTGCGATGTAACCCCCTGACACACATGAGTCCCCAATGATCCCGCGCTATACCCGCCCGGAAATGGCTTCCATTTGGGAGCCGCAGACCCGTTTCAAGATCTGGTTCGAGATCGAGGCGCATGCGGCCGATGCGCAGGCCGAGCTCGGCGTGATCCCGAAGGATGCCGCGAAGGAGATCTGGGCCAAGGCTGGGAATGCGACGTTCGATATCGCGCGCATCGACGAGATCGAGCGGGTGACGCATCACGACGTCATCGCCTTCACGACGCACCTTGCCGAGATCGTCGGGCCTGAGGCGCGCTTCGTGCATCAGGGCATGACGTCGTCGGACGTGCTCGATACCTGCTTCAACGTGCAGCTTACCCGCGCCGCAGACCTGTTGATTGCCGATGTCGACAAGGTGCTCGCGGCGCTGAAGAAGCGCGCCTTCGAGCACAAGATGACGCCGACCATCGGCCGTTCGCACGCCATTCACGCCGAGCCGGTGACGTTCGGGCTGAAGCTCGCCTACGCCTATGCCGAATTTACGCGCGCGCGCGAACGGCTGGTGACGGCGCGCAAGGAAGTCGCGACCTGCGCAATCTCTGGCGCGGTGGGCACGTTTGCGCAGATCGACCCGCGCGTCGAGGAACATGTCGCGAAGGCCATGGGGCTCGTGCCGGAGCCGATCTCGACGCAGATCATTCCGCGCGATCGCTACGCGATGTACTTCGCCACGCTGGGCGTAATCGCCTCGTCGATGGAGCGGCTCGCCACCGAAATTCGTCATCTGCAACGCACCGAAGTTCTGGAGGCCGAGGAGTTTTTCTCCGAAGGCCAGAAGGGCTCGTCGGCGATGCCGCACAAGCGCAATCCCGTGCTGACGGAGAACATCACCGGCCTCGCGCGCATGCTGCGCGCCTATGTGATGCCCGCGATGGAAAACGTGGTGCTGTGGCACGAGCGCGATATCTCGCACTCCTCCGCCGAGCGCATGTTTGCGCCTGACGCCACGGTGACGCTCGACTTCGCGCTTAATCGTCTGGCTGGCGTGATCGACAAGCTGCTGATCTATCCGGCCAATATGCAGAAGAATCTCGATCGCCTCGGTGGCCTCGTGCATTCGCAGCGCGTGCTGATGGCGCTGACGCAAAAGGGCGCGTCGCGCGAGGACGCCTACAAGCTTGTGCAGCGCAATGCGATGCCGGTGTGGCGTGGGGAAGGCGATTTCCTGTCTTTGCTCAAAGCCGATGCCGACGTGAAGAAATATCTGACCGACGCCGAGATCGAGCCGAGCAGTTCGACCTCGGCTATCACTTTAAGCACGTCGACACGATTTTTAAGCGTGTGTTTGGCACCTCATCCTGAGGAGCGGCATCTTCGCCGCGTCTCGAAGGATGGGGAATGTCCATCTCATGGTTCGAGACGCGCGAAAACGCGCTCCTCACCATGAGGTCTGAAAGAATGGTCATGGCCACCATCCTCGCCGTCAGCCTTCGCCGCGGCCATCACTTCAGCAAGACGCCCGGCCTGAGCATTCGCTTGCTGACGGGACTAGGCGTTGCCGGTGACGCCCATATGGGCGTCACCGTGAAGCATCGTTCCCGCGTCCGTCGCGATCCGACGCAGCCCAATCTGCGGCAGGTGCATCTGATGCACGGCGAATTGTTCGAGGAGTTGCGGTCAAAAGGTTTCAACGTGCGGCCCGGCGATCTCGGCGAGAATGTCACCACTGCCGGCGTCGATCTGCTGGCGCTACCGACTGGCGCCCGGCTGCATCTCGGCGAGACGGCAGTGGTCGAGGTCACCGGCCTGCGCAATCCCTGCATTCAGCTCGACCGTTTTCATAACGGCCTGATGGCTGCAACGCTCGACAAGGACGCCGACGGAAATCTTATCCGCAAGGCAGGGATCATGGGCATTGTCCTCGCCGATGGTGACGTGCGCCCCGGCGATAAAATCAGAGTGGAATTGCCAGCGGGACAACAACGGCCATTGCAACCGGTCTAAACCGGCTCACGAGCCGGGTTTTTCACCGGCTCGCCAAACGCCATTCGGTCCAGCACTTCGTCCCGCTGAAAGAAGTGGTGAATCAGCGCCGCCGAAACGTGGATGACGACGAGCGCGATCAGCACATAGGCCGTGTAGATGTGCAGGTCTTCAAAGAAGTCGGCGTTGGCCTTGTCCGGCGAGGTGAACTGCGGCACGCGGAACAGCCCGAACCAGTCGGAATAGTCCGGCTTGTGCGCGCCGGAATGCGCCCAGCCAAGCAGCGCCACCGCGATCGTGACACCGTAGAGCGCGCCATGACTAATGCGCGCGGCTGTCCGTTGCCATCGCGGCGTGTCCGCCGGCAATGTGGGCACCGGATTGATGCTGCGCCAGATCAACCTGACCACCATCAGCAGCAGGACGACGTAGCCAATGTCGGCGTGAATCGAGCGGTGAAAGAAGCGATCCGGCCGCGGCGCGAGATGGTTCATCCACCAGCCATAAGCGAGCATGCCGATGATGATGAGTCCCAGCGTCCAATGGAACAGCCGGGAGATACTGCCCCACCGGGTACGGGTATTTTGCATCATGCGCGCGTCGTCCCTGGAAAATCTTATCGAGCCACGAAAGGCCACGGGTTGATTGTTTCGGCAAGGCTTTCGCCGCGTAACAATGTCTCACAATTGCCTGGAATAGCTCCAAAGTAGCGGCCATGCGAGGACACGCTTTTCGTCTCGATGGCCGCAAAAACAACGCCGCGGTAACCAAATTGGAATAACGTCTTGTCGTGCCAAAGCCACCGACCATTCTGGTGTTCGATTCCGGTCTCGGCGGTCTCACCGTGCTTCGTGAGATCGTCAGGACGAGGCCGGACGCGCATTACATCTACGTCGCGGACGATGCGTTTTTTCCCTATGGCCATCACAGCGAGGATGAGATCATCGCGCGTGTGGTGCCGCTGATTGGCGACCTGATCGACGCCCATGCGCCGGATCTGGTCGTGATCGCCTGCAATACCGCCTCGACCCTGGTGATGTCGCATCTGCGCGCGGAGTACCAAGTGCCCTTCGTCGGCACCGTGCCCGCGATCAAGCCGGCTTGCGCACGTTCCAAAACCAAACTTGTTTCGGTGCTCGGCACCAAAGGCACGGTCAAGCGCGAATACACCAAAGCGCTGATCCGCGATTTCGCGGCAGGCTGCCAGGTCACGCTGGTTGGCTCCGGCGAACCTTGCCGCGCTCGCGGAAGCCGCGCTGAGCGGCAACGACATCAGCGACGGCGATATCTTCGCCGAACTGGCGCCCTGCTTCGTGGCCGATGCCGATGACCGCGCACTCCGCACCGATACCGTCGTACTCGCCTGTACGCATTACCCGCTGTTGATGGATCGTCTGGTGAAACTGGCGCCGTGGCCGGTCGACTGGATCGATCCGGCGCCGGCGATCGCGCGGCGCGTCGCGGATTTGCTCGGGCCAAAAGCCGGCGAGATCGATCGCGCCGGCGCCGAGATGATATTCACCTCGAAACGCCGCAACACGCTGAACCCCTTGCTGACGCCGTTTTTCGGCGGCCGCGTGCCGGCTTAAAGCGGGCTGCAGCTTTCGCGTTTGAAATGGCAATGCTAAGGATTTCTCCCTCAGGGAGAAAAATCATGATCAAGAAAATTCTGCTCGGACTTGCCTTCACAGCCTTCGTTTTTGCGGGCACGGCGGTTGCCCAGCAAGGCGGCATCAAGCGCACGCCGCTGCAAAAGATCGAATTTCCAGAAGGCTACACCACCGTCACCGGCATTGCCGAAATCCCAGCCGGTGGGTCTGCGGGACGCCACACGCATCCCGGCGTAGAGACTGGATATGTGCTCGAAGGCGAGGCTGACCTGATCATCGAGGGCAAACCAGATCTGCACCTCAAAGCCGGCGATTCCTACGCAATTCCAGCCGGCGCGATCCATGACGCGAAGGTGGCGGGCGACAAACCCCTGAAAGTGCTTGGAATTTACATTGTCGACAAAACCAAGCCGCTTGCCACACCAGCGAAATGATCGGCTAATCAATTGACATAACGGCGGTTTCTTCCTAGAAACCGACTGCTCGCGGGCCGTTTTCGGCCCGCGTTGCGTTTCGCGACCCGTGGTCTTCCTCGTTAGCTTATGAGGCGGACCTGTCGGCATCGGGACCATTCCCGTTGCACAGGAGGGCGCGTCTCCTCAAACATGAAAAACCAAAGAGGACGCGATGACAAAGCGCAGTGAGGCGAAATACAAGATCGATCGCCGTATGGGCCAGAATATCTGGGGTCGCCCCAAGAGCCCGGTCAACAAACGCGAATACGGCCCCGGCCAGCATGGCCAGCGCCGCAAGGGCAAGCTTTCCGACTTCGGCGTGCAGCTTCGCGCCAAGCAGAAGCTCAAAGGCTACTACGCCAACATTTCCGAGCGCCAGTTCCACGGCATCTATGTCGAGGCCACCCGCATGAAGGGCGACGCCGGCGAGAACCTGATCGGGCTCTTGGAGCGCCGCCTCGACACCGTGGTGTATCGTGCGAAATTCGTTGCGACGATGTTCGCCGCACGGCAATTCATCAACCATGGCCACGTCAAGGTGAACGGCCGCCGCGTCAACATCTCGAGCTTCAAGGTGAAGGTCGGCGATGTCGTCGAGGTCAAGGAATCCTCAAAGCAGCTCGCTGTGGTGATGGAAGCCAACCAACTCTCCGAGCGCGACATTCCTGATTTCATCGAAGCCGATCACGGCAAGATGACCGCAAAATTCCAGCGCATTCCGCATCTGTCGGATGTGCCGTTCGCGGTGCAGATGGAGCCGCATCTGATCGTCGAATTCTATTCGCGCTGATTTTTGATCGGCGTTGGACGACAAAGGCCTCGGTTTAACCGGGGCTTTTTTCTTGCTACCGTCATTGCAAGGACCTCAACCCAAATGCCTTACACCCCCGTCCCTACCGACCCCAAAGCATCTCCTGTTCGCATCAACCTGTTGTCGGATACGCAGACCCGTCCGACGCCAGCGATGCGGGAGGCGATGGCGCGCGCGGAGGTCGGCGACGAGCAGATCGGCGACGATCCGACCGTCAACCTGCTGTGCGAACGCGTCGCTGAATTGCTCGGCAAGGAAGCCGCGGTGTTCATGCCTTCAGGCACGATGTGCAACGTTGCGGCGACGCTTTCGCATTGCCGGCCCGGTGACGAGATTTTGGCGCACGAGACCGCCCACATCATCGCCCGCGAGGGCGGCGCGCATGCGGCACTCGGCGGATTTCAGGTCACGCGACTGGCGGGCACTGACGGACAATTCTCACCGGAGACATTGCGCGCAGCACTGCACCCGCGCACGCGCTACGAGCCGCCGCAGACCGTCGTGAGCGTCGAGCAGACCGCCAATATCGGCGGCGGCACGATCTGGAAGCTGGATGAGCTCGGCGAGGTCGTCGCGATCGCGAAATCGAACGGCATGGCGACCCATATGGACGGCGCGCGGCTGCCGAACGCCTGCGTCGCCACCGGCATCGGCGCGCACGAAATGGCCGAGGGATGGGATTCGGTCTGGATCGATTTCTCCAAAGGTCTGGGCGCGCCCGTTGGCGCTGTCATGGCCGGGTCGCGCGGTTTCATCGACGATGTCTGGCGCTGGAAGCAGCGGCTCGGCGGCTCGATGCGGCAGGCCGGCATCTGCGCGGCCGCCTGCGTCTACGCGCTGGATCACCATATCGAACGGCTTGCGGACGACCACGCCAACGCCCGCGCGCTGGCGGGCGGCTTGTCGCAAATCCCTGGCATGAAGGTGCAGGCGCCGGAAACCAATCTGGTATTCTTCGATCCGGCGGGCGCAGGGATTGCGGGCGCGAAAATGGTTGCGGAGTTGCGCGCGCGCGGCGTGCTGCTGGCGCTGATGGACGGCCGGATCCGCGCCTGCACCCATCTCGATGTCAGCGCGGCGATGATCGAGGAAACGCTCGGGCTAGTCCGCGAGATTGTGCGCGGGGCGTAGCCGTCGTATCTGCCCATTGCCTCGTAAATCAGCGTCTTCAATTCAAGTTGGATCCGCCCACGCTGCGATGGCGTCTGCACCATGAAGACGACAAACATGTCGTCCTGCGGATCGATGAAAAAGAACGTGCCGGCGACGCCGTCCCAGCGATATTCGCCGAGTGGCCATGAAGTACCCGGCGGCTGGCTCGTGCGCACGGCAAAGCCGAGCCCGAATCCGCTGGTAGCGCCCGGAAAATAATAATAGTCGCGGCCGATGTTGGTTTCCGGACCGATATGATCGGATGCTATCAAGGCGATCGTCTCTGGCTTCAGATAGCGCCGCCCTTCATAGGTGCCGCCGTTCAGCAGCATCTGCGCGAAACGCGCGTAGTCCGTGATGGTGCCGACCATACCCGCGCCGCCCGACTCCCAGCGCCGCCGCTCCATCGGGTCACGGATCCCGGCAATGGGACTGACAAAGCGATCCTCCGGCATCGGCTCGGCGACCAAAGCCCACTTGTTCTCATCGGCGACGAAGAATGCCGTGTCGGGCATCCCCAATGGATCGAGCAGCCGCTCCCTCTCGAATTGAAGCAAAGACTGCCCCGAGATGACCTCGATGACGCGCCCGAGTACGTCGGTGGAATGACCGTAATCCCACAGCGTTCCCGGCTGCTCCGCCAGCGGCAGCTTCGCGATGCGCTCGACAAATTCGGCGTTGTCGGAATCGCCATCGAACAGATCGGCCTGCGCATAGAGCTTGCGCACGGCGCTGTCGCCGTAGAAGCCGTAGGTCAGACCCGACGTATGCCGCAGCAGATCTTCGATGGTGATAGCGCGGCGAACGGGCTCCAGCGCAAGCGTCTGCCCGCCTTGATCTGATTTCTCAACGCCGACCTTCACATCGGCGAATGCCGGGATGTACTTCGAGACGGGATCGGCAAGCGACAGTTTGCCGTCCTCGACCAGCATCATTGCGGCGACACTGGTGATCGGCTTCGACATTGAATAGAGCCGGAAGATCGTATCCGGCGTCATCGGTAGCTTCGTCGCGACATCGCGCACGCCAAAACTTTCGAAGTAGACCGGCTTGCCGTGCTGCTGAATCAGGATTACCGCGCCGGGTATCTTACCCGCGGCGATTTCGTTGCGAATGTAGTCGCCGACGCGCCCCAGCTTTTCCCGCGAGAAAGTTCGCGTTGAAGATTGGTCCTCGCCCGCATGAGCCGGCGCGCCGATTGTAACAGCTAAGGCAACCGCGAGGCAAAGCCCTCGCGCGAAGGCTTCAGTTCTCCAGGGCTTCATAGATCATTTTCTTGACCTCGCGCTGGACGCGCTGACGCTCCGAAGGCGTCTGCTCCAGTAGCACAAAGAACATGTCCTGCTTGCGGTCGATGACAAAATAGCAGCCGCTGGCGCCGTCCCATTTCAATTCGCCGAGCGAGCCTGGCGGCGGCGGCTTGGCGTTGCCGGGATCGGTGCGCACGCCGAACCCGAGGCCGAAGCCAAAGCCGTCGCCGGGAAAATAAAAATAATCGCGCTCGACGCCGGATTTTGGCCCGATCTGATCCGATGACATTAGCTTGAACGCCTTGGGGCTGAGATACTGCTTGCCGTCGAGCGTGCCGCCGTTGACCAGCATCTGCGAAAACCGGGCAAAGTCGGCCATGGTGGTGACCATGCCACCGCCGCCGGATTCCCATTTCATGAAGATTTCAGGACTGCTTTCGAAGCCGACCTTGAAATTGTCGTCCTGAGGTATGGGGTGCGCGACCCTTTTGAAGTTTTCCGCGCCGGTTACATAAAAGGTCGTGTCCTTCATTCCGAGCGGGTCCAGTAACGCGTCCTGCTCGGACTTCAACAATGATTTTCCCGAGACGACCTCGATGATCCGGCCAAGGATATCGGTCGAATGACCGTAATCCCACAGCGTGCCCGGCTGCTCGGCGAGCGGCAGTTGCGCGATCCGCTCGGCGAATTCAGCGTTGTCGAAGTCGCCGAGGTAAATGTTGGCGTTGGCATAGCTTCTGCGCACCAGGCTGTCGCCGTAGAAACCGTAGGTGATGCCGGAGGTGTGCGTCATCAGATCCTTGACCGTGATCGGCCGCTTCACCGGCACCAGCGCGAGAACCTTCTCGCCATTGTCGGCTTTCTTCTCGACGCCGACTTTGGCTTTGCCAAATGACGGGATGAATTTTGAAACGGGGTCGTCGAGCTTTAGCTTGCCCTCGATCGATCAGCATCATCGCCGTCACGCTGGTGATCGGCTTCGTCATCGAAAAAATGCGGAAGATGGAGTCGTCGGTGATCGGCAGTTGCGTCTTCACGTCGGTCACGCCGAAGGCCTGATGATAGACATCCTTGCCGCCCTGCCGGATCAACAGGATCGCCCCCGGAAGCTTGCCGTTCGCGATCTCGTTGCGAAAAAAATCACCGATTCGCTCGAGCTTTTGCGGGATTGAAATGCGCGCCGGCGGGAATATCGAAGGTGCCCTCGGCCAATAGCGAGGGGCGCAGCCACAAATGCCAGTGACGCTCCAAGGATCAGTGCGCGCATCGCATTTTGAAATTTCATTTCCACCCCCTGAATTTTCAGGCGGGAGTTTACCGGCCGTCTCAATCGGCACAAGGCCCGAGTGGCTTCGGCGAGCGCCTGCCAATGCAGCTGCGCGCTCGCGTCTGAAAAACAGCAGAAAATTACTCGACTGACGACGGGTGCGTCGGCCAACGCATCGATGGTTGTGTTGACGGCGATTTGCGCGGCGCGGTCGGCAGGAAAACGATAGATGCCGGTCGAAATCGCCGGAAAGGCGATCGAGGCGAGACTGTGGCTCTGACAGAGTGTGATCGCCCGGCGATAACAGGATCCCAGCGCGGTTGTCTCGCCATGCTCGCCGCCTTGCCAGACCGGGCCGACGGCATGAATCACATGCTTCGCGGGGAGCCGATAACCTCTGGTGATCTTGACGTCGCCGGTCGCGCAGCCATTCAGCGTGCGGCATTCGGCGAGGAGTTCGGGGCCCGCAGCGCGATGGATCGCGCCGTCAACGCCGCCGCCACCGAGCAGCGATGTATTCGCAGCGTTGACGATGGCGTCAACGCGCAGCGTCGTGATATCGGCGACGACGACTTCCAGCCGCGCCGCGCCGATCTGGCGTTGCGTGAGCGTCAGGCCGAAGCTGGCGCGCTGACCGCGACACCCTTGTCGGCCAGAAGCTGCTGCAGCTCTCCGGCCTGGAACATCTCGCGGATGATGTCGCAGCCGCCGACGAATTCGCCCTTGACGTAAAGCTGCGGAATGGTCGGCCAGTTCGAATAGGTCTTGATGCCGTTGCGCAAGTCAGCGGATTCCAGAACGTTGAGGCCTTTGTAGCCGACGCCGACGTGATCCAGGATTTGAACCACCTGGCCGGAAAAGCCGCATTGCGGGAACTGCGGCGTGCCCTTCATGAACAACACGACGTCGTTCGACTTCACTTCGTTTTCGATGAATTGATCGATGCTCATATTGCGTCCTTCGGGGCATATCTGGGCCTTCGGCAGCCCGCCAAACGAGATACTGGGCATATATGTACCCCGAACGCCTGTTTAACCCAAGTAAAATGCCCGTAGAGCTGGCATGCGGGCGGGGCCGCCACGATGGGCCATGGAAGTCCGCCCGTCATACCTTGGCAGGGGTTTTATCTGGCGGGAGGTGGCCTATCTAGGACGGGTTGCTCTGTGGAACCCATCCGGCAGGACAGCGTTCTGGTTCTCAACCCGGAGAGTTTCGTGACGAATTCAGCCGCCGCCGTGCTGGCCGATCCCGGTCCGTCATTCCTCTCCGATTCCGGGTCACTAGCTGAAAAGCTGACCTCTGCCTTCCTGACCGTTCGCCGGGAAACCGAGCGCCGCGCGGCTCCTCTGACGGCGGAAGATCAGCTGATCCAGTCGATGCCGGACGCCAGCCCCGCAAAATGGCACCGCGCGCATACCACCTGGTTTTTCGAACAGTTCGTGCTCGGCGAGCACTGTCCGGGCTACACGCCCTATCATCCCGACTATGCGTTCCTGTTCAATTCCTATTACGTCAGCGCGGGTCCGCGCCATGCGCGCGCCCAGCGCGGCCATCTAACTCGCCCCGGCGCGGACGAAGTCACCGCCTATCGCCGCCACGTCGACGCCGCCATGGTGAAATTTCTTCACGAAGCCAATGAGGACAAACTGGCGGCCTTGGTGCCGCTGCTGGAGGTCGGCTTCAACCACGAGCAGCAGCATCAGGAACTGATGCTCACGGACATTCTGCACGCTTTCGCGCAAAATCCGATTCCGCCCGCCTACGATCCGGCATGGACTTTCCCGCCTTCAAGCCGCACTGGTGACGAGTGGGTCACCCTGACCGAAGGGATCCACAGCATTGGCCACGGCGACGAGACCTTTCATTTCGACAATGAGAAGCCGTCGCATCGCGCGCTGGTGGGGCCCGTCAAGCTGGCGCGCAATCTCGTTACCAACGGCGAATGGCTCGCCTTCATGGACGGCCGGCGGCTACGCGACGCCGGCGCTGTGGCTGATGGATGGCTTCGCCGCGGCTGGCAACGAGGATTGGCAGGCGCCGGGACACTGGCGCAAGGTCGACGGCGAGTGGCGGATCATGACGCTCGGCGGATTACAGCCGGTCGATCCCGCCGCGCCGGTCTGCCACGTCAGCTATTACGAAGCCGATGCGTTCGCGCGCTGGAGCGGCAAGCATCTGCCGACCGAGATGGAGTGGGAAGTCGCCGCGCGCGCCGGCCAACTCAATGACGCGTTCGGCCTGGTATGGCAGTGGACCCGCAGCGCCTATGCGCCCTACCCCGGTTACCGCGCCATCGAAGGCGCGCTGGGCGAATACAACGGCAAGTTCATGGTGAACCAGCTCGTGCTGCGCGGCTCTTCGCTGGCGACGCCGGACGGACACAGCCGCGTCAGCTATCGAAACTTCTTTTATCCGCATCATCGCTGGCAATTCACCGGCGTCAGGCTCGCCGACTACGGCATCTGATTTTCGCATTCAAAAGCGCCCGGCGACGCGCCGAGGACCATCCCATGAATATTCACGCTGCCGCGTCAGCCAAGGCGCATCGGTTCGACGAACAGAATTCGGCATTCGCGCGCGACGTGCTCGCGGATTTGTCGCAAGCAGCCGAAGCGGCTGTCGCCGAAATATTTCTATGACGCGGCGGGCTCGGAGCTGTTCGAGCAGATAACGCTCTTGCCCGAATATTATCCGACGCGCACCGAACTTCGGCATTTTGCGGGATCGCGGCAGCAATATCGCAGCGATGATTCCAAAAGGCGCAGCGCTGGTTGAATTTGGCGCCGGCGCAACCACCAAAGCGCGGCTGCTACTGAACGCCTGTGAATTCGGCGCCTATGTGCCCGTCGATATATCCGGCGATTTTCTCAACGCGCAGGCGCGCGAGCTACGACAGGACTTTCCTGCGCTGAGCGTCTATCCTGTAACGGCTGATTTCACCCAGCCGTTCGCATTGCCGGATGCGGTCAAGGCGATACCCAAAGTTGGATTTTTTCCCGGATCGACGCTGGGAAATTTCGAGCCGCATGAAGCCTGCGCTTTCCTGCGCAGCGCGCGCGCCATCCTCGGCGACGGCGCGCAGATGATCATCGGCGTCGATCTCGAAAAGGACGAGCGCGTGCTGCACGCCGCCTATAACGATGCGGCGGGCGTTACTGCGCGCTTCAATCTCAACATGCTGGTCCGCATCAACCGCGACCTCGGCGGAAACTTCGATCTCTCGTCATTCGTCCACCGCGCGATCTACAATCGCGAACGCCATCGCATCGAGATGCATCTGATCAGCCGCAAGGCCCAGACCGTGCAGGATACTTGGCCGCAGCTTTGCGTTTCGAGCCGGCGAAACCATCCACACCGAGAGCAGCTACAAATACAGCCTTGACCGCTTCACGGCGCTGGCGCGCGGATCGGGCTGGAAGCCGCTGCAATCATGGACCGATGCGGACCGGATGTTTTCGGTGCATGCGTTGGTCGCAGCAGACTAGGACGCAAACCGCAAAATTCAGAGCGGTCTATCGCACAACCGGCGGCGGCGTGCTTTCGCCCATCCGCTCAACAAGATGAGCCCGCGACGGCGATGGGTCGAACCGGTTGGCGAAATATTGCGTTTCGTGAGCCACCAATCCCTCACGGAATTCCATGATGCTCACCGCACAGGTCGGTTTACCGTCATAGCTAAGGTCGAATTCTGTGATCCAGAGATCGCCGCTGCCGACCGTTCGCCGGACCGTAAAACGCTTTTTGTTAGGCTGGACAAACCGGCTCTCCTGAATGTTGTGCCGGCCGCAGATGCGCTCGCCCGATTGCGGATAATCAAGCACGGCATCCTCGCGGTAGATTTCATGTTCGGCCTTGAAATCGCCCGCGTCCGAAGCCTCCCAATGGCGCTCTAGCGCCATCTGCACGGTTCGATCATCCATCACGTCCCGGGAACGCCGGTTTGCAGCGCGAGCGCGTGAAGCACGCCACCCATCTGCCCCTGCAGCGATTGGTAGACGATCTGATGCTGCTGCACCCGTGACTTGCCGCGGAACGATTCGGAAATCACGGTGGCCGCGTAATGGTCGCCGTCGCCGGCCAGGTCGCGGATCGTCACCTCCGCGTCGGGGATGGCAGCCTTGATCATCGTTTCGATATCGCGGGCATCCATCGGCATCTCAGATCTCCAATATTGCCACCCGAATCACGACCCGGCGCGATCCGCAAACCTACCGCGAGCGCTCGCCTTCGTCACGTATTCCGGCAATATACGCTTCATTGCCCCTTTCAAAGCCACTTTCCCCGTCACATCTGATCGAAAAGACGTGAGCAAAGGAAACCGCGCATGAAAATTCCCGGCCCTGACCATCCAATTGTAATTACGCCAAATCCAAAGCGCATTCGCGTCTCGGCGGGCGGTGTCGTCATCGCAGACACCGCGCACGCGCTGACGTTGAAGGAAGCGAGCTATCCCGCGGTCCAGTATATCCCGCGCGCGGACGCCAATATGCCGCTGATGGCGCGCTCCGGCCGCTCCACGCACTGCCCGTACAAGGGCGACGCCAGTTATTTCAGCATCAACGCTGGCGGCAGGGTCCTGGAAAATTCGATCTGGAGCTACGAAACGCCATTCCCCGCAATGGCCGAAATCGCCAGGCATCTGGCGTTTTATCCCGACAAAGTCACCATTGAGGAGGTGGGATGAACGTCCCTACGCCCGAAAGATCGTAAAACCGAGGATCAGCAGCACCAGGAAGATCACGACGAAGATATAAAACAAAATTCGCGCGACATCGGCCGACGCGGCTGAAACGCCGGTGAAGCCGAGGATACCTGCGATTACTGAAACGACGAAAAAGATCAGGGCCCATTTTAGGATTGTCATCGGCGGTATCCCGTTCTGTTGTCTCGTTGCTTTCAACCGCGCTTCGCCGCGCTGGTTCCCCAAAGCGCTGTAAATGTTGGCCGGAGGCTTTGGGCTTGCCCAATTCCGGCGCCGGCGGCAACATCCTTATGCAACCTGGCGGGGGCCCCGCATGACGTCGATTCCACATTCAGCCGTGTCGGGAGAAGCCCGCGCCGTGCCCAGAACCGCGACGCGCAACGCCGCCCTCGACCGCGCGCGCACCTTCATCACCATGCTGGTGCTGATCCACCATTCCGTGATGCCCTACACTTATTATGGTGAGACCGACAAACAGTCGTTTGTCGGCCTCGACGGCGTCGTGCTGTTCACCGACAGCTTCTTCATGGCCGCGATGTTTTTGCTGTCCGGCCTGTTCGTGTGGCCCAGTCTGCAGCGCAAGGGGGCGAGCTGGTTCCTGCGCGATCGCTGGTGGCGGCTCGGCCTGCCCTTCATCGTGGCCATGCTGGTGCTGATGCCGGTTTCCTACTACGCGGTCTCATTACGCCTGCATCCTGAGATCGGCTTTGTCGACTTCTGGTGGAAATCGATCACGACAGGGCCATGGGATAGTGGGCCGGCGTGGTTCGTCTGGGTGCTGCTCGCGTTCGACATCGTCGCCGCGCTGATTTTCGCCGCCGCTCCCGGCGCGATGGACGGCCTCGCAAGGCTATCGCGCGCAGGCTTTGACCGCCCCGGTGTGGTCTTCATGGCGCTGGTCGGCGCGTCGATCGTCGTGTACGTGCCGGTGGTGCTTCATTTCACGGCGTCCCATTGGCTCGTGGCCGGTCCGTTCGGCGTGCAGACGAGCCGTCTCTTGCTCTACGCACTTTACTTTGTCGCCGGCATGGGGATCGGCGCGCTGGCGTTCGACAAGGGGCTGCTCGCGGCAAATGGCGCGCTGGCGCGACGATGGCCGGTCTGGCTGACGGCCACGATCATCTCGTACGGCTGCATCGTCGGACTGATCGTCGTCAAGCACACGTTGCTGCCTGACTTCGATCACACGCCGGCCTGGTACAACGTTGCCTATGCTCTCGCGTTCGTCAGCTACAGCGCGGCGCAGACCTTCAACGTGCTGGCGCTGTTTTTACGGTTCGGCAATGATGGCGCGAGCGTGCTCGATCCGTTGCGCGACAACGCCTACGGTATCTATCTCTTTCACTACATCCCGGTGCTGTGGCTGCAATATGCGCTGTTCGATATCGCGTTGACGCCTGTGGTGCAGGTCAACGCCGTCCTCAAGGCGCTAATCGTTTTCGTCGTGGCGCTCACGATAAGCTGGGCTGCAACCGCGGCGCTACGCCAAATTCCCGGTGCGAAAGCGGGTGCTGTAGAGCGCAACAGTCGAGATATCCCTCCCCCTTGCGGGGAGGGTCGGGAGGATAAGTTAGGGCGCTTCATTCACGCGCTCTGACCCGCCATGTACCCCGGCAGCCAGCTCTCGAACGCATGCGCGAGCGCCTTGATATGCACCGCGCGTTCGCTGGCCACGGCGATCTCGTGACCGCCCGTCGTTCCAATTTGCGTGCACGGTACCTCGATGGCTTTCATCTTGGTAAGAACGCCAAGCAACTGGTCGTCGGGCACGGTAACGATATAGCGCGCCTGATCCTCGCCGAACCACCACGCATGCGGCACGATCGCTCCCGGCGCCGCATCGAGCACCGCACCGATACCACCGGCCATCGCCATCTCCGCCAGTGCGATCAGCAAGCCACCGTCGGACACGTCATGCACCGCCGTCGCCGTGCCGGCGCGGATCATGCCGCGCACCACGTCGCCATTGCGCTTTTCAGCTGACAAATCGACCGGCGGCGGCGCGCCCTCTTCGCGGCCGCAGATGTCGCGCAGATAACAGGACTGCCCGAGCCAGCCGTGGGTCTCGCCGATCAGCAAAATCGCTTCGCCCTCGGCCTTGAAGGCGAGCGTGGCGGATTTGGTGAAATCGTCCAATAGCCCGACGCCGCCGATCGAAGGCGTCGGAAGGATGCCGCGGCCGTTGGTTTCGTTGTAGAGCGAGACGTTGCCGGACACGACGGGGAAATCCAGTGCGGTGCAGGCCGCGCGATGCCCTTCAGGCAGCCGACGAATTGCCCCATGATTTCCGGCCGCTCCGGATTGCCGAAATTCAGATTGTCGGTGATCGCCAGCGGACGCCCGCCGACGGCGGTGATGTTGCGCCACGCTTCGGCCACCGCCTGCATGCCGCCCTTGATAAGGATCCGCCTCGCAGTAGCGCGGCGTGACATCGACCGTGAGCGCCAGACCCTTCGGGCCATCCTGCACGCGCACCACCGCGGCATCGCCGCCGGGACGCTGTACGGTGTTGCCGAGAATGACGTGATCGTATTGCTCCCACACCCAGCGCTTCGAGCACAGCTCCGGCGTGGCGATCAGTTTTTCCAGCGCATCCGCAATCGGCATCGGCGCCGCGACATCGCGGGCGTGAATGACAGGCAGCTTCGGCGATTCGACATGCGGACGATCGTACAGCGGCGCCTCGTCGCCGAGCTCCTTGATCGGCAGATCGGCCATCACATGCCGCCGTGCTTGACTACGAAACGCTTGCTCGGCGTGGTGTAGCCGACCACGGCGAAATCGAGCCCCCATTTCCTGAAGATCGCCTCGGCCTGTTTCTCTTTCTCGGGCTTCAGCACCATGAGCATGCGCTCCTGGCTTTCCGACAGCATCATCTCGTAGGCGCTCATGCCGGTCTCACGCGTCGGCACCGCGTCGAGATCGAGATCGACGCCGAGATCGCCCTTGGCGCCCATCTCCACCGCCGAGCAGGTCAGCCCCGCAGCCCCCATGTCCTGGATTGCGATCACGCAATCCGCCGCCATGATTTCGAGGCAGGCTTCAAGCAACAATTTTTCCGCGAAGGGATCGCCTACCTGCACGGTCGGGCGTTTCTCGGCGGAGTCGTCGTCGAATTCCGCCGACGCCATCGACGCGCCGTGAATGCCGTCGCGGCCGGTCTTGGAGCCGAGATAGACGATCGGCATGTTCACGCCGGATGCCGCCGCGTAGAAGATCTTGTCGGTATCGGCTAGGCCCACCGCCATCGCGTTGACCAGAATATTGCCGTCGTAGCGGGTGTGGAAACGCACCTGCCCGCCGACCGTCGGCACCCCGAACGAATTGCCGTAACCGCCGACGCCGGCGACCACGCCCGACACCAGATGCCGCGTTTTGGGATGCTCCGGCGCGCCGAAGCTCAATGCATTGAGGCACGCGATCGGCCGTGCGCCCATGGTGAAGACATCGCGCAGGATGCCGCCGACGCCGGTGGTCGCGCCCTGATAGGGCTCGATGTAGCTCGGATGGTTGTGGCTCTCCATCTTGAACACCACCGCTTGGCCGTCGCCGATGTCGATCACGCCAGCATTCTCGCCGGGGCCCTGAATCACCCACGGCGCCTTGGTCGGCAACCCCCGCAGATGCAGCCGCGAGGATTTGTACGAGCAGTGCTCGTTCCACATCGCCGAGAAAATTCCGAGCTCGGTGAAACTCGGCACCCGGCCGATCAGCTTCAGGATGCGTTGGTATTCGTCGGGCTTGAGGCCATGCGAAGCTACAAGTTCGGCAGTGATTTCGGGTTGATTCATAAGGCTTGTCTTAGGGATATCGCGACGGCGGGAAAAGGCCTTTTAGGACGTAATGCCCTGCTGTCCAGAGGTTTACCGGCGCGCGATGCCACAAGGATTGCGGCTGCATTTTGAAAAATCAGCGCAGCCGCCGCTGTGGCGGTTTCTCGATCACAGTTGAAATCTCTGAGGTGCTTAAAGATCTCAGCGCGTCACGCCATCTCGATCGCCTTGCCATTGACGCGCGTTTCGTCCTTCAAATTATCGACCGTCACATGAGTGTCGTACCAGGTGAGATGCGGCCGAACCCCAAAGCGCTGCGTCAATTCCGCGATGCGTTCCTCGGTGAACCAGGCCTCTGCCGATTCCCGGCTGCTCCACAGATAAACACCACCGGTGCCGCGTTCGCCATTCAGGTAGTCCTTGCGGATCAATCCTTTTTTGGCGAGGCCGCGATAGATCGGCGCGGTCGAAGTTCCGCCCTTCACGGCCTGCTCCTCGGTCCGCTTCGGCAAATCGAACTGAACAACGACGATGCAATTGGCCATGGTTCCCTCCTCCAGTTTATTCTTTCGATCTTACCACGATTGGTATCGGGATATGATCGATTTCCCGGTGTTCGTATGGCCATGTCGAACGAGCGAGACATCGGCTCGTGTCAGTAAAAATCGGTCGGGTATTCTTTCAACAATCGTTCGCGGATCGACGCTGTCTGAATGCCCTTGATCAGTTTTGTCGCGGTGTGCACGTCATTCGCTTTCACGCAAAGCTCGACTATCTGCTGCAGAGCCGCATCGCGGTGGAAGGGATCCCTAATTTCCTGGGCAAGTTGCAAAGACATTTTCCTGGCGCTTTCGAAACGTCGCCTTGCACTTCTAGCGTCGTCTGCATGAGGATCCAGGCCCGCACTCTCAGCGCTGGCCGTTGCGACCGAACACATGTTTATTATTTTGTTGAGCGCTTGCCTTTCACCGTCGAGCGCAGCGGGCGATAACCGGGACCGGCCTTTCAGGAAAGATTTGAACCAATTCATGAGTCGCGCGGCCCAATAGATTGAGCGAGAAATATAGCACGACAGGCTTGCTTGAGGCAGCCACCGGGCGGGCAAATACACGCTTGCGGCCCTACTCCCATTCCCAAATAGAGCAATGAATGGTGGATAACTTCGGACGCACCCGCATCCGAAGGCTTCGCCCTACGAGGACTCTAGCCGTGCAGAGGCGTAGCCATCGCCATTCGTGGACGATCGGATGTTGCCCTTGGCTTTGTCTCGCGGGCAGGGCCGCCGGCCTGAACAGTCTTGCTTTTCTTCAGCGGCTTCACCGCGCTGGCCTGCTTGACCAGCGGGGCGCGCTTTTTCATCGCCGCCATCGCTTGCCGAACCCGCATCCCGCGACGTGATGCATATTCGCTGCCGTCGATCGGGCCGACATGCGGCGGATCGCGTCCGAGATACGGCCGTCCGATGCCAAATTCCTTGCCGTTGGCATCGATCCATTTCCAGAATTTTTCGGTGGAAACCCATCGTTGCGCGCGCGTCGCGCCGTCGACGCTTACGATATCGGCGGCAAGCCCGTGGCCATAGCCACCGCGAGTGCTCCCGCCATGAAATGACCGGCCGGTCGCCGCCTTCAGGCCGCTGGCGATCGATTGCCGGTAGTCGTCGCGGAACGCGCTGGTGATCCCAGGCGAAAACCCGGCCTGGTCCGCTGCGTACAGCGCATGAAACAGTTTCGTCTTGAAGCTGCGGTCCATGCCTCCGATGACGTAGTCCATCATCGACAAGCCGGCTCTTTCAGCCGCGTCAGGATCCTTCCATGTGAAATCCTGATCGACGGGCTTGGTGAAGTTTTTAGTGACGGTCACCATTTTGCCCTTCCGCTTGACCGACACTTTCCGCCGCTCATGCATCTTGACGGTGTCTTGCTTGGGGGTCCGTTGATAAAGCGCCCACAAGTAGCGGTCGATGCAGACGTCCGCGTCCAGGCATTCGTCTGAGAATTTCGATGGCGCTCACGGCCGGCTTGATGTCGTCGGGCGCCGGCTCGGCCGGGTTAGCTATCGCCACTTCTACAGGCGACAATTCGGGCGCCGGAATGGATGACGGATCGGGCAGCGAGGCCATGACGATCGGCTCATCCATGGCCGGCGCGGTATTGGCGGCCACCATGGCGTCGATCGCCGCTACGGGGTCGATCGCCGTTGCGGCTTCCGGCGTAGCGATATCAGCAACATCGGCGCTGACGACCGGGGGTATGACGACAGCGGGAATGCTGACCGCGGCTGTCTGCGATGTGCCCGCGCGCGCAGCGTCGGCCGCGGCAAGTGCCACGCGCTGGTCCTCGACCGGCACCGCGGCTGTGGTCTGGATGATCGCCGAACCGAAGCCGGCAAGCTGGGTCGCGTACCAGACAGCGAGAACGACCGCTCCGCACAACGCCGTCTCTTTGGCATCTCTCCGCAGGCTCTTCATCCGCCGTCTCCAGGGCTCAACCTTGTTTGCGACGGGGGCCAGTGTTTGCGGGGAATGTGGACGTGCAAGGGCGTAAACCCCGGCTCCATGACGTTTTCCGGGAAGTGTTGCACAAATGCCCTGCGCGGCCGGCGCATAAAAATCGCCGTCAGTGGCAACCTTTGGTGTCAGGAGAGCTGGTGGTGTACTTAGCTGCGCGGCTTGCCGCGGCGCGCGGCTTCGATCGCGGCGACATCAATTTTCTTCATGCCCATCATGGCATCGAAAGCGCGCTTCGCTTCAGCGCCGCCGGCCGCCATCGCCTCGGTCAGCACGCGCGGCGTGATCTGCCAGGAGATACCCCATCTGTCCTTGCACCAGCCGCACGCACTTTCCTGCCCGCCATTTTCGATAATGGCGTTCCAGTAGCGGTCGGTCTCCTGCTGATCATCGGTGGCAATCATAAACGAGAACGCTTCGTTATGCTTGAACATGGGGCCGCCGTTGAGGCCGATGCAGGACACGCCGGCGACGGTGAATTCAACCGTGATCACATCGCCCGCCTTGCCGGATGGATAGTCGCTGGGCGCACGATGGACGGCGGCCACGGCGCTGTCGGGAAAGGTTTTCGCATAGAAGCGCGCCGCGGCCTCGGCGTCCTTGTCGTACCAAACGCAGATCGTGTTCTTGGCCATTGCTTGTCCTTTCGCTAGTCGATCGAAGCAGAGGCTTCAATCACGCCGCGCGCTCCAGATGCGCCACGAGGCCAGCGAAGAGCCCGCGGCCGTCGGTGCAGCCCATGATGTCTTCGACATGATTTTCCGGATGCGGCATCATGCCGAGCACGTTGCCGCGCTCGTTGACGATGCCGGCGATCGATTGCGCGGCGCCGTTGATGTTGTGGGTGTCGCCGATTTCGCCGTTCGGCGAGCAGTAGCGATAGAGCACCCGCCCCTCGCCTTCGAGCCGCCGGATGGTTTCTTCGTCGGCAGCGTAATTGCCCTCGCCATGCGCGACTGGCACGCGGATGACCTGGCCGGCATTGTAGCCGCGCGTGAACGGCGTGTCGGAGCGCTCCACGCGCAGGTGCACGTCGTGGCAGATGAATTTCAGCCGCGCATTGCGCATCAAAATGCCCGGCAAAAGCGCGGACTCGCACAGGATCTGAAAACCATTGCAGACGCCGAGCACGAGTCCGCCGCCGGCCGCGAAGTCGCGCACCGCATCCATGACGGGCGAACGCGCCGCGATGGCGCCGCAGCGCAGATAGTCGCCGTAGGAAAACCCGCCGGGCACCACGACGAGATCGGTACCCTTCGGCAGCGAGGTCTCGGCGTGCCACACCATCGCGGGCGCATGGCCCGAGGCAAGGCGCAACGCGCGCGCCATGTCGCGTTCACGATTGATGCCGGGGAAAACGAGAACAGCGGATTTCATCAAGACGGAACCTAGCTCAGCACTTCGACCCGGTAGTTCTCTATGACGGTATTCGCCAGCAGCTTGTCGGCGGCGTCTTTCAACGCGGCTTCGGCCTTGGCCGTGTCGGCGCCTGACAGTTCGATGTCGAACACCTTGCCCTGCCGCACGGAGGCTACGCCGTCGACGCCGAGCGATTTCAGCGCGCCCTCGATGGCCTTGCCCTGCGGATCGAGGATGCCGTTCTTCAAGGTGACGGTGACGCGCGCTTTCACGTTATGCTCAGCCCTTCACCAGCACCGGACCGGAACCCGCGGGCCGCTCGTTCTCGCTCATGATGCCGAGCCGCTTGGCGACCTCTGTATAGGCCTCCAGCAACCCGCCGAGATCCCGGCGGAAGCGGTCCTTGTCGAGCTTCTCGTTCGACTTGACGTCCCACAGCCGGCACGAATCGGGAGAAATTTCATCGGCGACGATGATGCGCATCATGTCGTTTTCGAACAGTCGTCCGCATTCCAGCTTGAAATCGACGAGGCGGATGCCGATGCCGAGAAACAGCCCGGTGAGGAAATCATTGACGCGTATCGCCAGCGCCATGATGTCGTCGATCTCCTGCGGCGTCGCCCAGCCGAACGCGGTGATGTGCTCCTCGGAGACCATGGGATCGTTGAGGGCGTCGTTCTTGTAGTAAAATTCAATGATCGAGCGCGGCAATTGAGTGCCCTCCTCGATGCCGAGGCGCTGCGACAGCGACCCCGCCGCGACGTTGCGCACGACCACCTCGAGCGGCACGATCTCGACTTCGCGGATCAGCTGCTCCCGCATATTCAAACGGCGGATGAAATGCGTGGGCACGCCGATGTCGTTGAGATGCTGAAACAAATACTCGGAGATGCGGTTGTTGAGGACGCCCTTGCCCTCGATCACCTGGTGTTTCTTGGCGTTGAACGCGGTGGCGTCGTCCTTGAAATGCTGGATCAGCGTGCCCGGCTCCGGGCCTTCGTAAAGCACCTTGGCCTTGCCTTCATAGATTTTACGCCGGCGGCTCATCGGGATGTACCGTGTGTTGTTGAAATCCATGAATGGGGTGCTCCGGATTTACGAGGGGACCCACGGCGGAGCTGCCGTGAAGGCCGGGAATACACGAAAACAGAACAGGAACCCGGCCTGAACGCAACCTAACCGATTGGACTATCGAGTACAATCATTCGCGACCCGCGCCCCGGGGTTTTACCCCTGCCCTGCGACCTCGCGGCTGTTGTCTCCGGCAAACTGCCGCTGATTATGTGGGCATCCGGCGATGGCGCTGCAATGCAGGCGGCTCACGCCTGCGAATCACGATGGGAACCCGTAAATGACGACATTCGACAAGCGCGAAGATGGCTTTGAGAAGAAATTCGCCCTCGACGAGGAGCAGAAATTCAAGGCCGAAGCGCGCCGCAACAAGCTGTTGGGCCTGTGGGTCGCCGAAAAGCTGGGACTGTCCGGCGACGCCGCCGCGGCCTATGCGCGCGAAGTGGTCGCCGCCGATTTCGAGGAACCCGGCGACCGCGACGTGGTGCACAAGGTGACCCGCGACCTCAGCGCCAAGGGCGTCGCGATGACCGAGCCGCAGATTCGCGCCAGGATGGACGAGCTGATGGCGCAGGCGGTGCTGCAGGTGAAGGCGGGGACGTAAGGACGAAGGCCTCTCCGCTCGTCGTCCCCGCGAACGCGAAGCCCTCATCCTGAGGAGCGCCGTCTTCGGCGCGTCTCGAAGGATGGCGCAGAATCACCCATGGTTCGAGACGCGCTCCGCGCTCCTCACCATGAAGTCGCACGCGTATTCCCCTTGACTTCCTCCCGCTCCTAGGACTATATTCCGGTATGGTCCTCCCCCACGTCCCTCCTCCCATCGTCCGCTTCAGCCTCACGCGCGACGAACCGGCCGATCCGCCCGCCCCAATCCACGCCCCGGTCGTAAAACGCTCCTCCCGCGGCAGGGGCCGGCCCATTCCGGACGACACCGTCCGGCGGGTGCGGCACCTGCTCGAGAACACGACGCTGACGCAGATGGAGATCGCGCGCAGGACGGGCGTGAAGCAGGCGACCATCTCCGTTTGGCATGCGGCATAATCGCTGGTTTCGGCCGCTCGGCGCGCCGCTCAACCCCACGGTCAAATCGCTCTGGCGCATTGGCCCGGCGATGAAGCTCAGTCTCCTGACGGGGCGGCTGGTCGCGGTCGCCGAGCGCATGACGCGCGAGCTGGAGGAGAAGCCGGACACCGACATCGATAAATTGATGCAGGCGGTGCAGGCCGTGCGGATGGCGCGGGTCACGCTGCAGGGCAACCGGCGCCGCAAGCTCCTGATCGGGCGGGCCCGCACCGGCTTCGAGGTGATGAAGGAAGACGACGCGATCCGCGCCGCGCTGAAGGAGATGCGCCGCGGCGGCGTCGACCTCGACCGCGCGCCAAAGGAAGCGATGGACCTCGTGCTCGCGGCCAACACGCCGGCGGAGAAGGATCACCCGGCGCTGCATCCGAGGGGATGGAAGAGGAGGAGGAGGAGGTAGCGAGTTAGAACATGGCTTTTGCGGATTATTCAAACAGCCCCATATGAACAGGTACAAGGGACTTAAACTGCTCGGACGTAATCTTGACCGGCGACGCGCCATCGCTTGAGGAATTACTTGACCGAATGCCGGTCGGCCTCGGCTCCATGTCATTGGAGTTGATCTCCAACGAGCACCGCGAGCTGTTTCGCGAAATCGAAAGCTTCGAGTTTCTCGCACTTGGCGGCCTGCTTTGGCGGCCTCCTGACCGTTTCCGAGCTGCAAAGTAATTGCGGTCGGCTTGAAGTGCTTACCCATCTTTGTTTCGCATTGGCCCGTGGCACGCGCAAGCCCACGAAAAAAATCGTTGCTCGCCTGTTCAAGGTGCTCGGCGACGGCATGATCGGAATGCAGGAGGATCCGGCAGAGGATGTATTTGTCTCGCTGATTGTCACTGAGCGCGGAAATTTTCGCGTTCTCGAAGGCATTTGGGAATTTGCAGGTTTTCATACGCAGCGCTTCGTCAACGCGTTGGAGCTCGCCGTGGGCATCAACGCGGGCTTCACACCCATGCTTAACCACGTGTATGCCCTCCTCAGGCTTTCCGACCTCATGTGCGAGCGGGCCAAGCTACCGCGCTACGTCAGCGGCAACATGAATCCGGAAGAGAAAGATCCGCCGAAAATTCTCGACAACGTGAAGGCGTTGCGCGCACGAATCCGTTTCACAGAAGAGGAATTGACGGCCGGGGGAATTTCTTTATCAGACTTGGCGGAATTTGGTTTCGACCCGCCCGAGCGTTTCAATCTCACCTCTGATTCCGTTGGTCATTCGATTTGGAGCGGTCTCCCGTTGTTTATCGCAACGGTGAACTTTATCTACTGCTACCGACTGCCGTGACGTCGGCCATTCGCCGGTTCATCATTGAACGGATGGAGACGGCAAAGCCGCGGGATTTCTTCGCGAGCTTGCTTGGATATGAACTTGCCGGTGCAGTGAACCGCATAGAGCTGCTTGGCGACCGCATCGGGGCGCCGGTCGAATTTCAGAAGACCCACCACGGAGCAATCGCTGCCGTGATGTATGACGCCGACCGTGGGCGTGTGATGCATTTCGTGTTCTTCGCGAACACGCTCGAAAACTTCTGAATCCAATGGCGGATTTGTCGGCACATACCCCACACAAGACCCGCAAGGCTTAAGCGCCGACATTGAGACGGCGATAAACTATGCACACGAGGCCGTTCAAAAAAAGCTTGGCTTCAGGGATGGCATCACGCTGCTGGTTGGCTGCGGCATTGGCCGGGCACTGCTGGACGTGAGGCCCGCCCGGCAATGGGATAATTGGCGCGTCGAGTTTATCGGCGCGTCGGATTTGTTCACCCTCAGCTCTCTGCCGGGCTTTAAACCGCTGTCATTGTGGCGACTGTTGGCTGGTCACGACCGTTTGGAAGCGCTCGGCATTCACCTGCTGAACGTAAACGGTTTGCTCAACCTCGTCGGCTGGGTACGCTCGCTCGGCGGACATCTTGTTCCCCATGCCAGCATGCCCGCTGAGTTCGGCGACGCCGGCGGCGGCGCTTTGGTGATGGTCGAGCAAAACGCGCTGCTCAAGGTGCGCCAGGAAGTCGCCGAGAAGGACGACCGGCATGCGGTCCAGACGATTGACGGCAAATGGATTCCAACGCGGCGCGATGGGCAGTCCATCTTCGGTGAGGATTTAGGCCGCCCCTTTTACGTGGCGGAAGACTTCAAGAACCGTTGGCCGATGGCGGTCTACGAGACGGTCAAGCGCCCGTGGTGGGTGCAGTTGGAGACAACGGAGGAAACGAACGGCCAATTCGCTTATCACCGCTATCAAATGTTGCGCACGTGGCTGTGCCTTGCGGCTCCTGTGCTCGACGCGGCGTTTCCGCAGCTCCCGCCTGGTCCAGTCCTATGGAAGGCTAGCTTCGAGGGTAATTTGGGCGACCGAGCCGGTTCAGCCGACCGCCCGTTCTTGACGATAGAACAAACCCTGCCCTTCCTCGAAGTAAACGTGGGTCCGTCAACCATTTTGATTGTCGGCTGCGCCAGCTACGAGGACGCCATTTACAATCCCATCAACATTGCCGAACGCGCCTTGGTCACACGGCTCGTTGAAGGTGCCGCGCGCCTCGCGAATATGTCCCGAGATGAGCCGGCTCGCCGAAGCGCTCGTTGCGAAAATCGTGACAAGTTCGGAAGCCCGGCAAAGCCATGCTTTTCGTATGCAATATTTCCGGGACTTTGTGAAACGTTCAATATGGTCCTCGCCTATAAAAATCGACGTGGACGATACCGCGGCGATGAAGCTCGGATTGGGCTGGCGCAACCGAGCGCGTTCGCAAGGCGGTGAAATCAGAGGCCCCGACGCTTGCACGACTTTCCTAAACGGCATTGTCCGGCTGCTTGAAGATGAAATCTGCACCGACCTGCGCGCATTCGACCGACGGTCCGTCCTCACTTTCGCACTTATGAACCATGAGGCCGCTTGTTCAGACCGTGACAATTGGCGGCGTACCTCTTCAGCCGTTGTCGCTCTCCATGAAGACAAGGAAGCGACAATCGCCACCATCGCGGAACATGAAGCCGAGCTGAATGCAATTTTTCAGGCAACGCGGCTGGTGATTGAGTTCGCGATTTGCGAATGCCCGCTTGAAGGCGGCATCAAGCCCGGCAAGTTCGACATGTCGCGCATTATGGGAAAAATGATGATGACCTGCGGCATGGGAGGCTGGTCGGACTCAATCATTGGCAGGCTATGGAGCCGCTTGTTCGCATCACCCCGCTCGGCGACATCCACGCAAATATAACCTTTCAGGAAGAGGTTTTGAACCCGTACGGACGTGCCATGACCAACGCGTTCGTGCAGGAGAACATCGACAATTACGAGCTTAACCTGCGCGAGCCGCCAGCTATTCCGACCGACGGGTCGCGTATTGAGGCCCAATTCGACGAGGCGTTCGATGAGCAGTTCGGCGCGTCGTTCGATGTTGTCCGGAATTTTATCGATGACATTGAGGACATCGGCATCAAACAGGAAAAGCCAGTATTGACGTTCAAGCGCAGCGAAGTGTTGGCGATCGCGGATGGTAAGGACGCGTCTTACGCCGAAGGCATTAAGAGGCTTCTCGACTTCATGACGCTTAAAGGCCGGCCGCAATGGCGCGATGTACCAGAAGGATATTTGGAGAAAGACCTTTTCCCTTGGCGGTTTCGGCGTCCGCTGTCCGTTTTGCGAAAGCCGTTCGTTCAAATCAGCGGCGGCGACGACCCCACGTTGATAGTCGCGCCTGGCATTCTACGCGATGCCTTCGGGTACATGTTCAGAAGCTACTACGCCGGTGATTTTCAATGTTGGCAGCTCACGCCGAAGATGAATTCTTGGGCTGGCAAGGCCCGCGATAAGATGGGCATGAAGTTCGGCTCCAAAGTAGCCGCCCGCCTCAAGGAGCTTGGCTGGGAAGTGGAAACGGAAGTCCGCATCACGAAGTTCCTTAGGAAGGGTTTTGACGCAAACTACGGCGATATAGACGTTTTGGCGTGGAAGCCAGAATTGGGACGCGTGCTGCTGGTCGAATGCAAGGATGTCCAGCACCGGAAAACTGACGGCGAAATCGCCGAACAGCTCTTGGATTTCCGTGGCGAGCTAGACGACAACGGAAAGCCTGACTTGCTGCTCAAGCACCTGCGCCGCATTGAGTTGGTCAAGATCACGTGCCCGAAGCGATGAAGTACCTGAAACTCGCCGAACCGCCTGCGCTTGAATGTCATTTGGTATTTAAGAACCCGGTCCCTATGAAGTTCGCTTGGTTGAACGAATGAAAGAGCGCGTAGCCCTTCATTCGTTTTCGGAACTGGATCGCATTTAGCCGTCCCTCACTCCTCCTTATACCCCAGCAGCTGCTCGTTGCCGCTCGCGCCATAATATTTGAACGGCAGGAACTTGCCGCTCATGCCGATCTTGACGCGGTCGCCCTTCGGATCCGCCAGGCGCTCCATCGTCCATGTCGAAATCGATCGCCGACATGATGCCGTCGCCGAATTCCTCCTCGATCAGTGCCTTCCACGCCGGCGCGTTGATCAGCACCAGCTCGTAGAAGCGGTACATCAGGGGATCGGTCGGCGGCATCGTCATGCCGGCGCCGCGGTTCGGCACCTCGTTGAGCATGCGCTCCTCGGTCTTCGACAGCGAAAACAGTTTCGCCGCGGCCGCCGCCATCGGCTTGGTCATCTTGTGATTGCCGAGCACCGCGCCCGTCACCATGACAGGCGACATGCCGCCGATCTGCTCGCAGATGTATTTCCAGGTCCATTCGCGCTCGCGCTTGATGTCGAGCAGCTTTTCGGTGAGGTCGGCGCGTTTCATGGCGTTCGGGCTCCGGTTTCGGTGACGGGTTTTCGGGCGAAAGCGAGCAAGGAGCATGCCATCAAGGCTGCCGGCGGCTTGCTCAGGCTGCCGGCGGCTTGGTCAGCGCGGCGTCGATTTGCGCGAGCGCGCTGGGCGAGATCGCCGGTGATGGGCTCGGCCGGCATCTGCACCACGCGGTAGCCGCGCTCTCCAGCCAGGCTTTGCGCGCGGCGCGATCGCGGGCGATCACTTCGCTCTCGTCGGCGTTTTCCAGCTCGATCGCGAGGCGATGCACGAACGAGACGAAATCCGGAATGTGACGGCCGACCGGCGTCTGCCGCTTGAACGCTCCGGCGAAGCGGCGGTCCGTCGTCAGCGCCTGCCACATCAGCCGCTCGGCGTCGGTGGGGTTTCGCCGCAGCAGCCGCGCCAGCCCGCGCACGGTGCCGCTCTCCGACGGCAACGCACCCTGCCCGTGCTCGGCGAGCAGCGCGCGCAGCCGCGTCGCCTGTTCGCCGTCGAGCACGCCGCCCTTGGCCGGACCCTTACGGCCCTCCGCGATCGCCATCACCACGCCGTGCAGCGTGTGCATGTCCTGCTTGGTCGGCTCCATGCGCGAGAAGATGTTGCGCAGATTGACCAGCATGGTCTCGCGCTTTTCGGCCGGGCGCAGGAATTCCACCTTGTCGAGCTCGCGCACCAGATTGTCGAAGAACGCCTGCATCTGGTGCTGCGACGCGCGCTCGGATCGCTCCGGCATCGCGAACGGCAGCGCGCCCTGCGTCGCCAGCTTGAACCATTCGTAGCCGATCAGCAGCACCGCCTGCGCCAGATTGAGCGACGCGAATCCGGGATTGACCGGAAAGGTGATGATGCGGTCGGCCAGCGCGACCTCCTCGTTCTGCAGGCCGTAGCGCTCGCGCCCGAAGAGGATGCCGACGGTGCCGCCGCCGGCGATCTGCGCGGACATTTCCCGCGCGGCGGCTTCCGGCGCCACCACCGGCTTGGCCTGGTCGTGCGCGCGCGCGGTGGTCGCGAACAGCAGCGTGCAATCGGCCACCGCCGCCTCCACGGTGTCGAACAGTTGCGCGGCGTCGAGAATATCGTCGGCGCCGGACGCGGCGCGGCGCGCATGCACGTTGGGCCAGCCGTCGCGCGGCTTGACGATGCGCAGCCGCGTGAGGCCGAAATTGCCCATCGCCCGCGCCGCCATGCCGATGTTCTCGCCGAGCTGCGGCTCGACCAGAATCACGACGGGCCCGGCGATCTCGGCGTGGGTTTTGGTCTTGTCGGTGCCCGAACCGGACATGGCGTGGTGTTGCTCCTTCGCGTTGCCGTCTTTCAGGGCAGATAAATGTCCGGGTCAAGTCCGATTACTTTCGTGACAACCCAACTCCAGAGACGCGCAATCCGCCCTGGTTTAGGACCGCAGGGGCCTCTCGTTCCTAGATAATGAAATAGGAATATTTACTTATTAAAGATTGACGATGGACACGTTATGGTATATTTTCCTAGAATTGCGGAGGATTTGATGGGTAGTCAACAAGAATATCAGAGGCTGAAAGCTAACGCCGAGAGCACCTGGCGACAATTCATGTGGGCCATCAACACAAGTTTGGCCCTGATCAGCCGCGTGACGAACTTGGTCGCTGGATCGATGCTGGCAGCTTCGAGAGCAACACGTCAGCATCAGATCGTGGTGCGACCGATTTCAGCGCGGCGCGCCGAGGACAATCCGAAGCTGTTTGCTGGTCTCAATATCAGGTCGACATGTTGCGATGCAGGCCGAACTGCGTGCGACGGCTCGGGCTATGTGCCGCGCTCAGGCCATGGAGCGGTATGCCGCATGCCGCTCGGGCAATCCAATTTCTCCTCTCATCTTCTGAGTGACCGCGCAATGTTCATGACCCGCACGCTTCGATTACTTAAATCGCCCGAGACGACGATCCCGGTTCGCGTCGCCTTGCCAACGCAACGACCGATTAACGATCGTTGCCATGTTGAAATCGATTGGCCCGACGGGCGATGAAGTCGCGACGTCGTCGGTATCGACCCAATCCAGGCGCTACAGCTCGCGTTGCAGATGATCGGGACCGAGCTACTATTCCAGCAGCTACACAGCCAGGGCCGCTTGATTTGGCTCGCTCCGGGCGCAGGTTATGGGTTCCCGGTACCAAGGGTGATGCGGGATATGCTGATTGGCGAGGATCGAAAGCTGTAGGGGCGTACCTTCATGCACCGCTTTATCGGGACGCGCCTCACGCCTTCCTGCGCCGGCCGCTGGCGTCCAACGCCTTGGACATTTCCGCGCGCCAGTCTTGCCGCGCGCCTTGAAGCGCTTCAGGGTTTCCTGATTGATCCGCAGCGTCACCGCCTGCTTGGGATTTCGACGCGCGGCCGGCCGCGCGCTCGTTTGATGCTCGCCGCCAATTTGGGAAAGACTTCGGCGAACGTCTTGCGTTGCTTAAGCTGCGCGTCCGTAAGCTCTGGATTGTTCGACACCTCGTCCCAATCTTTCCTTGATAGCCGCGGCCAGGCACGAACTTCTTGACCTTCTTCACAGCGATTTCCCTCCTTTCCGACGAACAGTGCATTCTGCCGCCTCGAAAAATTCGATGGTGAGAGCCGAGAAGAAGAATATCGTAGGTAACGAGATTAATCAGGCGCTTCGCTTCGTTCCAGACGATCTGATTACCCTGGCGGACTACCGAATGACTAGTCCAAGATTTCGCAACATATGTTTTGAAAAGCGATAACTCGGATCGATATGCTGTAACGCACCCACATAACTGCTTCGGACGCCGAAATCATCAAGATGATCCCTAATATCGTTAAGCGCATCAATGTGCCCATTGAGGTCATCAAATTTGATTTGCAGGTCAATTTCAGCCTGCTCTCCTCCATCGAATATGGTCGGCGGCTCTATTTCGCCTCGATACTTCGCTGCAATTAACTGTGCATAGGCCACAATCTTCACGGCCTGGCCAGTGGGATTGGCAGGAAATTGAAATTCGATTGTCGTGAGTTGACGCCTATCGAATATGCGCACTTCCGGTTCCCCAAATGAAGGCAGCGAAGAGTGGGGCAGCCCGATACTCGGCTCAGAATTCACAAGTTGCGGGCTTGGGGGACACTTAGGCAAAAACCAAAGAGATGTAATCAGCAAGCAAGCGCTCAAATTTGTTCTGGTCAGCATCGTGAATGTTAAAATCGGCGATTTTACCGATGGTGTGAGGCGCCAACGCCACTGGCTGGACCAATCCATAAGCATTGACATTAAGGATAAGTTGCCGGTCCTTGTTGGCCGGCAATTTAACGTCCGAAAGTACGATCTCCATCTGCGCAATTGCGGGCGGGCGCGCTCCAGACTTTGGAGACAAGAACTTGAGGCCATGAGATTTCATTTGCTCATTAACGGCGGAAACTGCATGGCCTATTTCTTTAGCTTCGACCCATCTAGCTTGA
The DNA here is from genome assembly GCA_963723625.1 of uncultured Alphaproteobacteria bacterium. GTDB lineage: Bacteria > Pseudomonadota > Alphaproteobacteria > Rhizobiales > Xanthobacteraceae > Bradyrhizobium. The sequence goes on along the minus strand of CAVRRK010000005.1, from coordinate 648,991 downwards.
GCTGCTTCTTTCTCTCGTCGCCGTTTTCCTAAAGCCTCTTCCTCCTTAGCTTTCTGCAAGTCAGCCTTTGTCACGCGGTCATTTTTTCTTCGCTAAGGCTTCCGCAATTTTTACCTCGGTGTCATGATCCATCGCCACTTCCTTTTTCAAGGTTGTCCAAGCAAAAACATCACAATTGCTAACTCTTCGGCACACTAAATATTGCTATCCTTACCTTGCCCTTGTTGATCGTATCAATAAGTGTACCAACGAATACGCGCCGGGTCTCAGCGTTCACAAGCCGATAGCGACCGTTGAGCATCTTCTCGCCGCGCTTTGTGGGATAACCTTGAATTGTAACGCTGGTTTTTTGCGCAGAGACAGGGCCTCGTTTCCGGACCTTTCTAGCCATCGTTCCCTCCTGACATTCTGATCAGATTAGTGAAGAACCAAGTGCGCTAACCACAAAGGCAACCCAAAGAAAAACGACCAAAGCCCAAGCGGCCAGCGATTAGCGCGAATGGTCCGAGTATTCCGAAAAAGAACATACCGAAACTGCCAACCATAATGGCAGTGAACATCCAGTACGCCCAACCCAGCGTTCCAGCCAGGAAAAAGCAAATGCCGAATGCTGACTAGAAGATCATCGCGAAGAATGACTTGATACCGTTCAACGCAGCCTCCCAAATCAAATTACATAAGATAGATAATTAGGACGGCTAAGGGTACCAACACGTCCCACATGCGCAAGTAGATACCCAACTGGTGGCCCGCAAACCTTCCGAAATCAGAGTGTTTTTGTAGATCGCAGCCCGCCCCTGCCCACCATCCCGCCTTTCACCCGCCGCGCTCCCGGTGCTATAGCCGCCCTCACCTCCTTCCCCTCCCAACTCGCGTCGCAAAAGGCCCTCCCCCGTCATGGCGAAAATCAAAGTGCAAAATCCCGTCGTCGAACTCGATGGCGACGAAATGACCCGGATCATCTGGCAGTACATCAAGGACAAGCTGATCACGCCGTTCCTCGACGTGAAGCTCGAATATTACGACCTGGGGATGGAGTACCGCGACAAGACCGACGATCAGGTCACCATCGACGCCGCCAACGCGATCAAGAAATACGGCGTCGGCGTCAAGTGCGCCACCATCACCCCCGACGAAGGGCGCGTGAAGGAATTCGGCCTCAAGCAGATGTGGAAATCGCCGAACGGCACCATCCGCAACATCCTCGGCGGCGTGATCTTCCGCGAGCCGATCATCTGCAAGAACGTGCCGCGGCTGGTGCCCGGCTGGACCAAGCCGATCATTATCGGCCGCCATGCTTACGGCGACCAGTATCGCGCCACCGATTTCAAGTTTCCCGGCAAGGGCACGCTGACGATGAAATTCATCGGCGAGGACGGCGCCGTGATCGAGCGCGAAGTCTTCAAGGCGCCGGAGGCCGGCATCGCGCTGGCGATGTACAACCTCGACGATTCCATCGCGCGATTTCGCGCGGGCCTCGCTGAACTACGGGCTGGCGCGCGGCTATCCGGTGTATCTGTCGACCAAGAACACCATCCTGAAAGTCTATGACGGCCGCTTCAAGGACATCTTCCAGGAAATCTTCGACAAGGAATTCAAAGCAAAGTTCGACGAGAAGAAGATCACCTACGAGCATCGCCTGATCGACGACATGGTGGCGGCGGCGATGAAATGGTCCGGCGGCTATGTCTGGGCCTGCAAGAACTACGACGGCGACGTGCAGTCCGACACCGTGGCGCAGGGCTACGGCTCGCTGGGCCTGATGACGTCGGTGCTGATGACGCCCGACGGCAACACGGTGGAAGCCGAAGCCGCGCACGGCACGGTGACGCGGCATTTCCGCGAGCATCAGAAGGGCAAGGAGACCTCGACCAACTCGATCGCCTCGATCTTCGCCTGGACGCGCGGGCTGTCGCATCGCGCCAAGCTCGACAACAACGAGGCGCTGGCGAAATTCGCAAGCACGCTGGAGAAGGTCTGCGTCGACACCGTCGAGGCCGGCTACATGACCAAGGATCTCGCGCTGCTGGTCGGCGCGGACCAGCGCTGGCTCTCCACCACGGGATTCCTGGACAAGGTCGCGGAGAATCTCACCAAGGCGATGGCGGCTTAAGGTGTCGAGTATGATGTGGGCGAAGTTTGCGGCGTAGCGATCGCGCTCCCTCTCCCGCTTGCGGGCCGCGCCGCGAGCGAGCGACGCTTAGAGCGTTGGGGTGGGGGCTCTTCGGACATTGGCGGCGATGGACGATGCCAAAGTTCACCGACCTGGAAAGTGCCGAAGCGGCTTCGCTTGAGCGCAAAAGCACTCCGCCGGAACTCCACTGATGCAGAGCGGCTCTTGTGGGCATCGCTCCGCCACCATCGACTAAATGGCGCAAGCTTTCGGCGTCAGGCGCCAATTGCCGGTTTTATTGCCGATTTCATCTGTCACGACGCCAAACTCGTTATCGAATTGGACGGCGGACAGCACTTTTCAGATCGCGGCGAGAACGCGGACGCGCGGCGCACCGCTATCATTGAGAACGAGGGATTTCGCGTCCTGCGCTTTGGCAATCATGAGGTTATGATCAACCGCGACAGCGTTCTGCAAATCATTTCTGCTGCCATAGCAGGTGCCCCCACCCCGACCCTCCCCCGCAAGCGGGAGAGGGAGTGATCATCGTAAACGAAATGCGAACGCGTTGTCGTCAACAACGATGTTTCGATTCAAATCTCTTCAATTTTGTTCTGGTAGACAGGGAGCACAGGCATCCGGAACAACATGGATCATCCCGATGATCGAGGGGACAATCGAGAAGCGAGCAGCGCCCCGATACAGGGTGCTCAAGGGCGCGACCGTTGCATTCGACGGCAGCGGCTTCCCTTGCACGGTGCGCAACCTGTCATCGAGCGGCGCCGCCATCGATCTTGCGGACACCGCGGATTTGCCGCCATCCTTCATGCTGATCATCGAGGCCGATGATTTCATTCGCCGCTGCCACCCCGTGTGGAGCAGCAGAAAACCGCGTCGGCGTAGAATTCGACTGATCCTGGCCTAGCGGTTGTACCCTCCGGGATGCGGGGACATGCCGCCGCCTCGGCCGCCGCCACCCCCTCCAAAGCCTCCCATGAGGCCGCCTCCGATCGCACCTCCAATAATGCCGCCAATGATCGGCGCCGCCGAAGGCGCATAGTCGGGCGGCGGCGCGCGGTGATAAATGGGCTCATCGTCGGGCGGCGGCAGGCGCAGGCGCTTCGGCGGCGAGTCATCCGCGATCCGTCTCGGCGGTATGGGATCCGCATGCTTCTTCGGCGGATCGTTCTTTTGCGGCAGATCGACCTTTCTCATCGGTGAGACCGGCGCTGACGGCGTCGTGCATGGGCATGTCAGTGAAGCGTTGGTCGGCTGGATGGCCGGCGAGCCAATCGCCGCGAAACTCCCGAGGCTGGGACGGTTGCGCATGCGCTCTTCGAGCTTGCGCGCGGTGATCGTGAGATCGCTGTCGGGATACTGCAGCAGAAACGCGCGGTAACCGGCCGCGGTGTTGATGATGACTGCATCGTTCCACGCAATCATCTTGCGGTGACGGTCAAGCCACACGCGAGCCTGCAGACCGAACGGCGTCTGCATATAAAGGCCGACGAACGCCTCATAAGCCTCTGTCGTGCCATCCTCGACGATCATCTCGTTGGCTGCTTCAGGCGTCTTGCCTTTCAAATCGCGCTTCCACTCCTCTTCCGATCGCTGTTTCACCGGTTTCTTTTCACCCTTTGCCGACGCCGTTGCCGACGCCGACGCCGACGCCGGTCCAGAGAAGAACCTGAAATCGTCGGTCAGCGATGAACTTTCCCACGGCGTTTGCCGGCCTTCGGTCGCCTTGTTGACCGACACCCGCACCCGCTTGAAGGCGTCTTCGATCGACAGGCCGGGCTCCCGCGCCGCTGCGAGCAGCGCGGTGGTGTAGGGACTATCTGCGCCGCTGCCATCTTCGGCTTCCGCGCCCGGCGAAGTCGAATAGGACACGAATGTGCCGGCGGCGCCGGTCTTGGCGTCGACGATCGCCAGACCATGACCCGCGGTCTTGTTAAGCTCGGGGAACGGATTGTTGCGGCAGGCATCGAGCAGCAGGATGCGCATCCGGGTCGGCACCGATGTCAGCGTATTCAGGACGTCGTTGAGCCGCACGGCCTGCAGCGGAATGTCGGCTTCGCGCTTCGGATCGACGTCGACGGGCACCAGATAGTTCTCGCCGTCGATTTGCATGCCGTGCCCGGCATAAAACACCAGCGCGACAGTGTCCGCGCCCTTCGCTGCAACTTTGGCCGCAAAATCCCCTACCCTTTCGCGCAACTCATTCTGCGAGAGATCAGGCGCGGCCGTGACCTCGAAGCCGGCGTCGGCCAGCAACCCCGCCATCGCCTTGGCGTCGTTGGCAGGATTAGGCAGGGCGACAACCGCTTTGTAAGCCGACTGGCCGATCACCAGAGCCATGCGGTTCTCGGCGAGTGCCGCGTTAGAGCCCAACAGGATTGCGGCTGCAATGATGGCGTGATGAAGCACGGGACGACACGCGGGAAGATTCATGGGACACCTCCGGTAACCCATTGGTCGCGGCAATCCGCCCGTGGTTCATGCCCGCGCTGCATGTGAACCGAAAAAAGCGGCCCTGATGCCGATAGGGCCGTCACAATCGGCGTCGAAAGCCCGTCAGTTCGGCTTCTTGGCCGGCGCAGAAGGACGCATCTGACCCCACGGATCGACCTTCACCTTCGAATCCGGGATACTTTTGAGCGCGGCTCTATACGCCTTCTCGTCGACGGCGGGACCCTTGTGTTCACCCTTTTTGCTGTCGCCATGCCCGTGCTTGCCCCCCATCTGGGCGAAAGCCGGGCTCGCCAGCAAACTCAGCGTCACGGCTACAGCAGTCATCTTTTTCATCGTCAAATCTCCACCGCAGCGTTATCGCTCGGTTTGCCGCAGACATCCGGCCAGCTTGCATGGTGAATGGCGGATTAAGAATATCATTCAAATTACATCCCTGAACCAACGCTATCTTCTGACTTGCCCGATAGTATTGCAGATTATCTGGCCGAAAAGCTGGTGCGCTGAGGTCTCAGTCTTCGACAGGGTTGAGTGAAATTGGTCGATCTCGCAACTTCAACAATGGTGCGTCGCGCGTCAATTCAAGATGCGGCGATTGAGCGGCCGCAAACGGATACCGCGCAAGCCGGCGCGCTGAGACCGCTTGCCGCCGTTGCCGCCGAGCCATGGCGGAGGCTCGCCGAGCGCGCCATCGAGCCGAACGGTTATTATCTGCGCGAATGGACGCTGGCGGCAAATGGCTCCGCGCAGAAGCGCGCCGAGGTATCGGCGCTGACCGCGTACGACGGCCCGGCACGCAACCTTACCGGCCTCATTCCCGTCGTCTCGGCTTGGCGGTCGTACAGACTTCCGCTGCCCGCCCTGGTCTCGGCCGATCCGTTTCGCTCGCTCGACACGCCGCTGCTGGATCGGGATTTTTCCGATGAGGCGGCCGCAGGATTGCTGGATCAGGCGCGCCAAGCCGGCGCGCACGCGCTGATCCTGCGGCTGGTCACGCTCGATGGGGCTGTCATGCAGGCGTTCGGCCGCGCGCTTGGCAAACGCGGGCTTCGCCCGCGGGTTTTGCATTCCTGGCAACGTGCGTGCCTCGATGCGACGCAAGATGCTGAAACACTGCTGCGCGATGCGCTGGGTGGGAAGAAGCTCAAGGAATTGCGTCGCCTGCGCCATCGCCTCGGCGATCACGGCGACGTCACGTTCAAGGTCGCCTCCGGCGCGGAAGCTGTGGCACGCGCGTTCGATATCTTTCTGACGCTGGAGGCCAGCGGCTGGAAAGGCCGCAGCGGAACGGCGATGGGACAACACGCCGAGGATGCCGCGTGCATGCGCCACGCCGCCATCCAGCTTGCGGCGCGCGGACAATGCGAAGTGGTTACGCTTCATGCCGGCGCGATATCTGTCGCGGCCGGGATTGTGCTGCGCCACATCGATCGCGCGTTCTTCTTCAAGATCGGCATCGATGAAAAGTTTGCCCACTATTCACCGGGCGTGCAGCTTACGCTCGATCTGACCCGGCATCTATGCGCCGATCCGCAGATCGTGATGGCCGATTCCACCGCCAGCGCCGATCACCCGATGATCAACCCGATCTGGCGTGGGCGTCTCGCCATCGGCGACGTGCTGATCCCGCTGCAGCGCCATGATCCGATGGTGCCGATAATTCATGGGGCGCTACGCGCCCACGGCTTCGCCCGCGCGCTGGCGCTAAGGCTGTTGCGGAGGTAGCCGCAAGAGGACCTATTCAGCCGCCTGCGCGTTCACCTCCGCCGAAACCTGACGGATGGCGCGGGCGAGTTGATCGGCCGGCTGCGCGCCGGATACTGCGTACTTTCCGGCGAACACGAAGGTCGGCACGCCTGAGATGCCTTTGTCGGACGCTTCTTTGGCCTGCGCCGAAATCAGTTCGACGTCCTCATCGGTTGCAAGCCGCCTGCGGATATCGGCCGCATCAAGGCCGCAATCCGCGGCAGCCTGCACCAACACATCGATATCGGTGAGGTCGCCGCCGTCGCGGAAATACAACTCCATCAGCCGCTGCTTCATCGCGGCGGACTTGTCACCTGATGGACTGTGCTCGGCCCAATGGATCAGCCGATGACAGTCGGTGGTGTTGGGCTGACGCTTCACCAGCTCCGGGCGATAGGTAAGTCCTTCCTCTCCCGCCGCGGAGACCACGCGGCCGGCGATGCCCTTATAGGCGTCGACCGAACCGAATTTCGTCGTGAGATATTCGTCGCGGCTGATGCCTTCGCGCGGCACCCAGGGATTGAGGAAGAACGGCCGCCAGTGCACCTCGACCGGCACGTCCGGCGCCAGCGCCAGCGCATTTTCGATGCGCGCCTTGCCGATGTAGCACCACGGGCAAACCACGTCGGAGACGATGTCGATTTGCAACGGTTTAAGCGTGCTCATGAGATTTCCCTCGACCGAGACTTCAGAGATATGTGCAATGAAGCAGGCGGACAAGAGCGGTTACAGGTCACGCGCCCGTCCACAGCGCGACGTGTTGTAAATACCCGAGAAACGAGCGCGTCGTACCTGGCCATCGGCCAGGCACGACGTTCGATGCGAGATGCCGCCGCGGCTAATCGTAAATGTGAACGATACGCCGCGTCTGCGGATGAAAGATCACCGGGCGATTGTTGATGATGGCGTAATGGTGATCGGGAACGCCATATCGCTCGGGCACCGGATAAGACTCATAAGGCCCCGGACGCAATTCGCGCCCGACGACGACCTCGTCGGAATAGACGTAGCTCGGCCGGTTCTCGCGCACGACGTATTCCCGCAGCGGCGCGCGGTGCTCGTAGGGGACGACGGCGGTCGCGATGGCGGCACCGACGACGGCGCCGGCAATGGCGCCACCAACGTCCGCCGCATGGGCCGCGGCTGGTACAGAAAGCGCGGTCACGGTCAATGCAATGGTCAGAAAACGATTTGGCATTTCAAATCTCCAGAGGATCGGGACCTCAATCTACGCCGGAACTCGCCTAAAAGCACGCCAAAGAATAGCTTCAGTACGACGGCGGCAGCCAACCCCTCGCGTCGCAAGACAGGAGCCACGGCATTTCGTAATTCCGCGCGCCAGGGCGCAGACATGACATCATCAATCCTCAGGGCCTTGCTGTTGCGCGCGTGGCCGCTGCAAAAATCCTCGACTTCGCGGCGGCCATTTTCGGCCCGGCTTTGCCGCCATGACCATTCAGCGACTTTCCGTTCAAAGCGTGGCCATTCGGCGCCAGCTTGGCCTTCGCAGCTCGCTTCTCGGCACGAACCTTTGCGCGCTTCTTCTCTTCCCGCGCCTCGGCGCGCAACTTCTTGCGCTTCTTCTCGCAGGCCGCGCACTTGCAGCCGATCGGCTTGAGATACGCCTTGAAATAGTCAGTGCCGTAATCGTAGTTGATCTCTTCGCCCGGCTCGATCTTTTTGATCGCGCGGATCACGACCGTGCGCTTGCGGGCGCTGACGTCCGACTCGGCGTTCGGCCTGCAGGCGTGGTTGATGTAGCGCGCGATGTTCTTGCGCACCGAGCCATCGATGGTCCAGCGGCCATTGAGCTCGAACAGATATTTGTTCTCGATATCCTCGTGCTTCTTGTTTCTGGAATTGAGCAGCGGACCAAAATAGCGGACGATCTTGTCGCCCTTTTTGATCGGCTTGGTGGCGAAGAGGCCGAGCCCGGTGCGGGAGCGGCCGATGCGGTAGGGTTTTGCAGATGAAATGGCAGGCATGGGTGGGGAACTAGTACACTGTTGATGCAACGGATGCGTAGCTGTGTCTCTAAGACGATTTCGCGGAGAATGTCAGGGCTTTTGCTTCGATGCCTTGAATCATCCCCAGATTGCAATGCCCGATGTCCGCGCGAACGTCGCTCAAGCCTGCTTTTTGGTTCGGCGGTAGCGCGCCAGCAGTCGCTCGCCCTTTTTTGCGATATGCCGGGCCGCGGCGACCGTCTTTGGAACCGGCTCGCCCCACGCATGCGCCGACAGCGCGTGCCGCGTCGGCTCCCCGTTTTTGTCAATGAGCGGCGGCAACTTGGCGCGGCCGTAAAAGCGCACGGCCCAGCTTCCTTTGCGGCGCATGTCATCCGGCGTCATCTCGGACGCCCTCTTCATCACGCCAGGCTTGAGGTGCGAACCGTCTTTTTTTGCGAACGCTTTGCGTCCGGCCGCGGTCAAGCCGCCGCGCGGATTTTTTTCTCTGGGTTTGGAGCGCTTTGCCGACGATTTCTTCGATGCCTTTTTGCGCGTCGTTTTCTTTCGCTTGCTGGCAGTTTTCTTCGTTGGCTTCTTCGAGGATTTCTTCTTCGATTTCGATGCCATGCGCATGTTGTCCACGAGATTGGGATAGGGCCTGCCGGCACGGCGGGCACTGGCTTTTGCCGCGGCTTTCTTGGCCGGGGTCAAATGCTTCGATGCCTTGCCGGCTCGCTTGCGGGGATTGGATCGTTTCCAGGGGGCGCGGGAGCTCTTTGCCATGAAAGCCCAATGCACGAAGTCACAAAGAGTTTCCAGCGCCTAAACCGGAGGCAGCAACGGGCCAATCGCGGACTTGAGCATCGCTTCCAGCAATGTGTCGACATCGGTACCCCCGGGCATTCGGCGCAGAATGTCGGTGAGGCGTCCGTCGAGCAGCAGCACGGTGAAACCATGCACCAGGGACCATGATCGCGTGATCGCGGCGGCCTGATCCAGCGACAGCGTTTCTTCGGCGATGATTTCATGACGGCTGGCGCCAATCGCACCCGCCAGTCCCGCGAATGCCGCTTGGGCCGCGTCATGCAGCGCCGGTCGCGTCATATCGAGACGCTCGGTGCGAAACATCAGCCCGTACATGCCAGGATTTGTGCGGGCATAGGCGACGTAGGCCTTCGCTCTCGCCATGGCTTTTTCCAGCATCGGGCCCGGCACCGAGCCGGCCGCGACCATGGCTTCATTGAACTGACGAAACCCGATGGCGGCTAGTTCACTGACAAGGCCGGTCAGATCGCCGAAATGGTGCGTCGGCGCGGCATGCGAGACACCGGCCTCGCGCGCCACCGCGCGCAGCGTCAATCCCGGCAGCCCGTCGCGCTCAAGCACCTTTTCGGCCGCCTTGAGCAAGGCCTGATGCAGCGCGCCGTGGTGATACCGCGATTCAACGGCGCTCTTTGCTTTACCCCGGACAGATTTCTTTGCCGGAGTGACTTTCCGCTTGTGGGCCGGCGCCGGGACTGCGCGTTTTCGAATGCTTTTTGATTTGCTCGTCATAAGCTCGTATATAGGACTTGATTTTTACACTGTAAAGATTTTGCTTGACGGCTTGCAACCTGCCACATAATCATCTTGACGATGTAAAGATTTTTGGAAGGAGCGAGCGATGCAAGTGCAAGCCGAGGCGAAAATCGACACGCGCAACAATCTGGGTCCGATTCCGATGGAGTGCGATGCGCCTTTCCTCAAGGTGCAGGGCGAGTTGCCGCGCGAACTCAACGGCACGCTCTATCGCAACGGCCCCAATCCGCAGTTCGATTCGCCGGGTGCGCACTGGTTCGTCGGCGACGGCATGTTGCATGCCTTCCACATCGAGAACGGCCGCGCCAGCTATCGCAACCGCTGGGTCCGCACGCCGAAATGGCAGGCCGAGCACGACGCCGGCCGCGCATTGTTCGGCGGCTTCGGTCAGAAGCTGCCGGACGCGCCGGCCACTACGATCAAAGACGGCGGTGTCGCCAACACCAACATCATCTTTCATGCCGGGCGTCTGCTGGCGCTGGAGGAAGGCCATCTGCCGACCGAGATCGAGCCCGGCACGCTCGCAACGCGTGGCACGTTCGATTACGGCAAGCGCATCGCCGGCCCTTTCACGGCGCACCCCAAGATCGATCCTGTCACCGGCGAGATGGTGTTCTTTGGCTACAATGCCGGCGGCCCGTTCAGCCCTGCCCTCTCCTACGGCACCGTGGATGCCTCCGGCGTCGTCACCAAATTCGCGCGCTTCGACGCACCCTATGCCAGCATGGTGCACGACTTCATCGTCACCGAAAACCATCTGCTGTTTCCGATCCTGCCTATCACCGGCAGCATGGACCGCGCGATGCACGGCCGCCCGCCTTACGCGTGGGAGCCGGGCAAGGGCGGCTATGTCGGCGTTATGAAGCGCCACGGCTCGCATCAGGACATCGTGTGGTTTCGCGCCGAGAGCTGTTACGTCTTTCATGTCATGAACGCCTGGGAAGAAGGCGAACGCATCGTCGCGGACGTGATGCAGTTCGAGGAAGCACCACTGTTCACGCACCCGGATGGCTCAAAGACGGATCCGAAAAAGTCGCGCGCGCGGCTGTGCCGCTGGACTTTCGACCTCGCCGGCAATACCGACCGCTTCACGCAAGTGTATCTCGATGATGTCACCGGCGAGTTTCCGCGTATCGACGACCGCCGTGCCGGCGTCGCCAGCAAGCACGGCTGGTACGCCTGCGCCAATCCCGACCTGCCGATGTTCGGCGCGCTCTCAGGCATCGTCCATGTCGACGGCAAGGGAACGCGTCTGGCGCAATATCTGCTGCCCTCCGGCGACACCATTTCCGAGCCGGTATTCGTTGCGCGAGGCGAGGACGCCGCCGAGGGCGACGGCTGGCTGCTCGCGGTGGTGTGGCGGGCGCGGGAGAACCGCAGCGATCTTGCGGTGTTCAACGCTGGGGATGTCGAGGCCGGACCCGCGGCGCTGGTGCAACTCGCGCACCGCGTGCCCGACGGATTTCATGGGAATTGGGTTGGGGCGGCGGCTTGATACAAAAACTGTCATGGCCGGGCTCGACCCGGCCATCCATCGCCTTCGACCGATTCTTCGAAGATTGATGGATGCGCGGGTCAAGCCCGCGCACGACGTCGCGATTAATGCGTCCGATAGCGGCTCAACCCACTATTTTTACACTGTAAAGATTTCACTTGACGGCGCCGAATTTCGGGCATATCCGTATCTTTACGATGTAAAGATTTGATTGGAGATTGGCCATGGCCATTTTTCTCATCCTCGCGCCATTTGGCGCTTTCGCCGCGCTGATGATGCTGACGACAGCCTCCGTTAGCTTGTTCACTGCGGCTGCGATCGGTCTGGCCGTCATCGCCTACGACGCGCTGCGCGGCCGCTCCCTCAAGATGCTCGGCGCCGGCGCAGCGATGCTGTTCGCGGGCCTTGGCTGCTACGTGACGCTTGTCGATCGCTCTTTCAGCAACACGGCGGTGATTTTCGTGCTCGATAGCGGATTGCTGGCGATCGCACTGCTATCGATCGCGCTTCGCGTTCCGTTCACGCTGCAATATGCCCGCGAAAGCGTCGCGCCGGAAATTACGGTGTTGCCGAGCTTCCTCAAGGTCAATTACGTGCTGACCTGGGCATGGGCTGCGGCCATTACGCTGATGCTGCTCGCGGATGCGCTGAGCATTTATCTTCCGAGCCTGCCGGTCTGGGTCGGCGCCGGCATTGCGTTCGCTGCGCGCAACGGCGCGGTATACTTCACCAAATGGTACCCGCAGTATCGCGTTGCCCGGCTCGCGCACCATGCTTGAGCAATGGCCATACCGGCAGTAGAATTCCGCTCGGGAGATCGACCATGAAAAGCGTATTTGCCAAGCTCGGCGCTGATTTTTTCTCCACCATCATTTTCCTCGTGCTGTATTTCACCACGGGCAACGTGCTGCTGGCGACAGGTTTCGCCATCACCGGCGCGATCGGGCAGGTGATTTATGCGCGCATACAGGGGCAGGCGCTCGGCTTCATGACCTGGGCCAGCCTTGGACTGGTCATCGTGCTGGGCGGCGCGACATTGCTGACGCAAGATCCGCGCTTCGTGATGATCAAACCCAGCATCGGCCATTTCGCGATCGGCACCATCATGCTGAAGCGCGGCTGGATGCAGCGTTACATGCCGGCCATCGTCAGCGACAACGTGCCCGATCTGGTCATCCGCGCAGGTTACGCCTGGGCCATCCTGATGTTCGCCATCGGGCTCGGCAATATCGCGGTTGCGCTGAACGGCGATGTCAAGCTGTGGGCGCTGTATGCGACGGTGGTGGCTTTCGGCGCAAAAATCGTGGCGTTCGCAATCCAGTATGTCGTATTTCGGTTCGCTGTAACTCGAAAGCTGCGTGCAGAGGCCACGGCCGCCCAACCGGTTGCGGGTTGAGAAACCGGCCGCTCGCGTTTAAGAATATCGCAACGCGAACGCGCAATGCCCGCCATTTCCGGTCCGGTGCAGCGCCAAGGGGGAAACGATGGCCGCCGACGGAAACTGGAATATCACGATGACCACGCCGATGGGCGAGCGCAACGCCGCGCTGTCGCTCAAGAGTTCCGGCGGCGCCCTGACCGGGACGCAATCGGCCGACGGCAACTCGGGTGAGATTTTTGACGGCACCGTCAATGGCGACGACGTCGCGTGGAAAATCTCGATCACCAACCCGATGCCGCTGACGCTGGCCTTCACTGGCAAGGTCGAGGGCGACGCGCATCTCGGGCGAAATGGGCATCGGCCCGATGGGGAGTTTCCCGTTCAAGGGCGTGAGGGCTTAAGAGATCGAGAGCGTTCCGGACGCGGTACGAGCGTCTTTCTTACCCTCCCCTGGAGGGGGAGGGTCGGCGAGCATCGCGCGAAGCAAGATGCCCGACGGGGTGGGGTGACGCCGGTGAACATTCACCCCACCCCGCCACTCATTTCATTCGCGGCGACCCTCCCCCTCCAGGGGAGGGTGAAAAACCCTCACCCCAGATTTAATTCCTTGAAGAAATCGTTGCCCTTGTCATCGATGATGATAAAGGCCGGAAAATCCTGAACGTCGATGCGCCAGATCGCCTCCATGCCGAGTTCGGGATATTCCAGCACCTCAACCTTCTTGATGCAGTGCTCGGCGAGGTTCGCCGCCGTGCCGCCGACCGAACCCAGATAAAAGCCGCCGTGCTTCTTGCAGGCTTCGCGCACCGCGACCGCGCGGTTGCCCTTCGCCACCATCACCATCGATCCGCCCGCCGCCTGAAACTGATCGACGAACGAATTCATCCTGCCCGCGGTGGTCGGACCGAATGCGCCGGAGGCGTAACCTTCCGGCGTTTTGGCGGGGCCGGCGTAATACACCGGGTGATCTTTGAAATAATCCGGCAGTGGCTCGCCACGCTCCAGCCGTTCACGTAGTTTTGCATGCGCGGAATCGCGCGCGACGATCATGGTGCCGGTCAGCGACAGCCGCGTCTTGATCGGATGCTGTGACAACGTCGCAAGAATATCTTTCATCGGCTGGTTGAGATCAATTTTCACCACGTCGCCGCCAAGCGTCTGCTCCACCGCGGGCAAATACTGCGCTGGATTGTGCTCGAGCTCTTCGAGATAGACGCCGTCGCGCGTGATCTTGCCGAGTACCTGGCGATCCGCGGAGCAGGACACGCCGAGCCCAATGGGAAGCGACGCACCGTGGCGTGGCAGACGGATCACCCGCACGTCATGGCAGAAATATTTGCCGCCGAACTGCGCGCCGACGCCCGACGACTGCGTCATCTTGAGAATTTCCTGCTCCATTTCGAGATCGCGGAATGCGTTGCCATCCGCCGATCCCGTCGTTGGCAGCGCGTCGAGATAGCGCGCGGATGCCAGCTTCACCGTCTTCATGCAAAGCTCAGCGGAGGTGCCCCCGATCACGATGGCGAGGTGGTACGGGGGACACGCCGCGGTGCCCAAGGTCATCACTTTCTCTTTGAGGAACGCCAAGAGACGTTCCTTGGTCAGCACCGAGGGCGTCGCCTGAAACAGAAAGCTCTTGTTGGCGGAGCCGCCACCCTTCGCCATGAACATGAACTTGTAGGCGTCCTCGCCCTCGGCGTAGATCTCGCACTGCGCCGGCATGTTGTTGGCGGTGTTCTTCTCCTCGTACATCGACAGCGGTGCCACCTGCGAATAGCGCAGGTTGCGGCGCAGATAGGCGTCGCGCGCGCCCTCGCTCAGCGCCGCCTCGTCGCTGCCGTCGGTGAGAACGTTGCAGCCCTTCTTGCCCATGATGATCGCGGTGCCGGTGTCCTGGCACATCGGCAGCACGCCGCCCGCGGCGATGTTGGCGTTCTTCAAAAAGTCAAACGCGACGAATTTGTCGTTCGGGCTGGCCTCGGAATTGTCGAGGATGTTGCGCAATTGCTGGAGGTGTCCCGGCCGCAGATAGTGATTGATGTCGCCGAACGCGGCTTCGGACAACGCGCGCAACGCCTCGTGCGACACCACCAACATCTCGCGGCCGAGCACATTCTCGACCCGCACGCCTTCGCCTGAGATTTTGCGGTACGGCGTGTTGTCATCGCCGAGGGGAAACAGCGGCGTGTGCTTATAGGGCGGAACGGGTGTTGCGGAGGACGGGATAGACGTGGGGGCGTTCATGGGGAGCCTCAATGTTTTGGCCTGTCTACGCGCTTTTCATACCATTTTGAAGCGCGTGAACTCTTGCAAGGTTATGCGTCTTGCGCATCATGCACACTAGCGCTGCACAGCGTGCGCCCGGTAAGAAAGAAAACGAGGAAACTCATGCGATTTGGCTTTCGGCTTTTTGCCGCATGGTTGCTTGCCCTGATCACCTTCGCCGCCCCCATCTCCCCCCTCTCCGCCGCCGAGCCCTACCCCACGCGCCCCGTCAAAATTCTGGTGCCGTTTCAGCCTGGCGGTGGCACTGATTTAATTGCGCGGTCGCTCGCCGACATCATCTCGGCGGAGTGGAAATCGACCATCGTGGTGGAGAACCGGCCGGGCGGCGGCACCACGATCGCCACGCTCGCGGCGCTGTCCGCGGCCGCCGACGGCTATACGCTGCTGGCGGCGTCGAACAGTTTTCTGATCTCGCCGCTGATCATGCCATCAGCGCCGTATCAATGGGACAAGGATTTCACCGGCGTTTCGCTGTGGGCGGTGAGCCCGCACATTCTCGTCGTCAATCCGTCGGTGCCCGCGCACACGCTCGACGAATTCGTCGCATGGGCCAAGGCGCAGGACGGCAAGGCCACCTTTGCTTCCTTTGGCAGCGGCTCTTCGAACCATCTCGGCTTCGAGGTGCTGAAGCGCAAATTGGGAATTGAGGTCACCCATGTGCCGTACAAAGGCAGCGCGCCGGCGATGAACGATCTGGTCGCCGGCCACGTCAATGCCATGCTCGGCGATCTGCAGAACGTCTCCGAGCAACTCAAGGGGGGCACGCTGCGCGCACTCGCCGTTGCCAACGAAACGCGGCTGCCGTCGATGCCGGAGCTACCGACACTGGACGAACTGGGCGTCAAGGGCTTCACCTCGAAATCGTGGTTCGCGGCCATTGTGCGCAAGGACACGCCGCGCGATATCGTCGAGCGCTGGAGCGAAGCTTTCGCGGCGGCCCTGAAGCAACCGACGGTGCAGCAGCGCCTGGGCGGGCTGGGCATCCAACTGGTCGGCTCGACGCCGGAGCAGACGCAATCGTTTTTGGCCACAGAGGCAACGAAGGGCGAGAGTGCCGTGAAAGAGTTGGGCGCGAAGGCGGAGTGATGTACTCGTTATGCCCGCGCTTATTACGGGCATGACGGCAATAATCGTCGTTGCCGGGCTTGACCCGGCAATCCATCTCTTCGAAGAGTCTGCTGCGAAGATGGATGCGCGGGGCGTCTGGCGCGAGGACGGCGCCTCGCGCCTTTTGCGCGCACATGACAGCACGGGGTATCGCGATGAATATCACTACAATGGGCGGATCGACGATCTCAACCGCAGCCTTCGCGCTGGTTGCAACGATAGCGCTCGCCTCCCCCGCCCGCGCGAACCGTTGCGACGATCTTGCCGTCCAGCTCAGGGATCAGATCGACGGGCTCAAGGTCGGCATCACGGCCGCGAGGACTGTTTACCTGTCGCACCCGCAGGCCCAAGAAATGTCGTTGGAATGCGCGGGCCAAGATTTCAGCATCGAACTTTACGCCGAGGCAGACGGTCGCAAGCCCAAGCCCGCGTTTCTGGAACTGATTGCGAGCACCGCGGCCATCGTCTTCACCGTGCCGAAGGACAATATGCTGCCTGGCGTAACGCGCTGCCTGGGACGGCTGGGGATTTTACGCGGCGATCGCGTTACCCTGCGCTACCGCCGTCTCGACTTCGAGTGCACCCGAACCAAAACCGAGGCAACGATCTCGATCTCGCGTGACAAGGACGAATAAGAACCTCTCCTTACGCAGCATTGCGGGACGCCGGGCATCATTGTATGGGGTGGCGGCACCGTTGCTTCTCGCGAAAGCGATGCACCGGCGGGGCCTGTAGCTCAATGGTTAGAGCCGGCCGCTCATAACGGTCTGGTTCCTGGTTCGAGTCCAGGCAGGCCCACCACGCTTCGCCCAAACGGGCTATGCGTGGCGCGCCACACAGCACCGCCAGGGCGGAGTGTGTCCGGCGTAGCGAGCGGAGCGAAAAGCGAATACGGACGCAAAATCAGGGCTTCTCCGATCACAAGATCGCGTGCGCGGAACCCCTCGAATGGGATATGGTTGTGTGTCGGGCGCATGATGCCCCCGAGGGAGATTCTGATGCGCGCGTTGGCTTTGTCGATCCTTGCAGTTGTCGCGATTGGCTCGGCGGGCCCGTCCCGAGCTCAGACATACAGTCCGAGATACCCGGTCTGCATGCATGTCTTTGAAATCGGCGGGGACCGCATAGAGTGCAGCTTTACCTCGATCGAGCAGTGCCAGATGACTGCATCGGGCCGGTCCGCGAGTTGTGACGTCAACCCTTTTTACGCGGGCGATGCTGAACGACTTGATTCTCGTCGTGCGGATCCGCGGAGGGGCTGGTGAGATCGCGAAACCATTTTGAACGCCAGAGAGAAAGCTCGTTCAGAGGTACGGGGACATGCGCGCATTCATCCTGCTGATCGCATTCCTTCTTGGCTTGAGCTTCCCTGCCCGCGCCGCTGACGATGTCGCCGCCGCGCAGTCGGTCATTCGGTCGCAGGAACAGGCGATCAGCCGCGACGATGCGGCCACGGCTTATTCCTACGCCGCGCCCGGGATCCAGGATCTGTTCGCGGAAGCCGAAACATTCATGACGATGGTCCGTGAGAAATATGCGCCGGTCTATCGCCATAAGAGCTTTGAATTCGGCGAGGCAAAAGCTTCCGACGGCAAGATCGCCCAGCGCGTTCACATCATCGACGCCGACGGCGTCCCGTGGGAAGCGCTCTATACGCTCGAGCAGCAGCCGGACGGCAGCATCAAGATCAACGGATGCGTTCTGCTGAAGGCCGGCCAAGCCGTATAAACTACGCCATCGCCAGCCGCTGCCGCGCGCGCAGCAACAGCGACAGCATGATGGTGACGTTGAGGGCGTTCCAACCCAAGCCGTTCAAGAACGCCTTGCCGTATGAGCCGGTGGCATCGAAGATCACGCCGGAGATGTAGCCGCCGAACGACATCCCCATCACCGAGGCGAGGATGACGATGCCGACGCGGGTCGCGGCCTCGCGCGCCGGCATCGATTCACGAACGATGATCGCGTAGCTCGGCACAATGCCGCCCTGAAACAGTCCGAACATCGCGGAGATGATGTAAAGCGACGATAGGCTGTCGAAGAACAGATAGAACAGCAGCGCAAAGCCTTGCGCCACCGACCCGATCAGCAAGGTCGGGATGCCGCCGATCTTGTCCGCGAGATATCCCGAACCGATACGGCTGATGATGCCAAATCCCATCATCAGCGACAGCATTTCGGCGCCGCGCGCCACGCCATAGCCGAGGTCGCCGCAATAGGCGACGATATGGACCTGCGGCATCGCCATCGCCACGCAGCAGGAGATGCTGGCGATGCACAACAGCACCGTCAGCGCGTTGGTGGAGAGCCGCAGATCGATGCGCGGCGGCGGCGCATTGACGTGGTCGCGTTGCATGGCGGCGCCCATCTGCGCACGAAGCACCAGCAACACGATGGTCATTGCCAAGCCACAGAAAATACCGATCGCGATATGGGTGGTGCGCCAACCGGAGGTTTGTACGCCCCAGTTGACCAGCGGCGGCCAGATCGCGCCGCCTACATAATTGCCGCTGGCGACAATGGTCACGCCAAGTCCGCGGTAGCGATCGAACCAGTGCGAGACTTCCGCCATCAGCGGTCCGAATGTCGCCGATGTTCCCAATCCGATGAGAAAATGGATCAGGATGAATTGCCACAGCGTGCTGGAAAATCCAGCGGCGATGTAAGCCAAGGCGAGAATGCCGATACTCAGCGTCATCGCCATGACAACCCCGTAGCGATCGGTGATCTTTCCCATCGCCACGCCACCGAGGCCGAAGCCGAGCATGTTCAGCGTGAACGCCAGGGAGACGGCGCCGCGGGTGGCGCCGAATTCGGTCTGGACCACGGGCAGAACGACCACGACCGACCACATTCCCACGCTGCCGATCGAGCCGATCACCAGCGCAAGCGTAAGTCTTATCCACGCCTGACGTGAATTCGGCGACGAAAATGCTCGAATTTTGGGCTGAATCAGGGATTCCGGACACCGGCGCAACTTCGTCGGACGCAGCCTCTTCGTCAAGCGCGGTGGCGCGATATTGGGCATGCAGATGTGGCGGACCAACTTATGTTCCGGGCCCGATGCATCTCTAGCGTCGTCCTCGCGCACGCGGACACGACGGCAACGCCAAATGCCGGCAGATGCGAAGTTAACCCTTTCCTAACCATAAACCGGGCAAAAATTGCCGGGTGAGTTGAGTGTTGCCGTTCGTTGAGAACCGGGAATCCCCGTGGACGCCAGTGCGCTACCTCATGTCAGAACCGGCGGCCCAACGGCTGCCGCGCAAATGTTTGGGGCCCGCGAACGGCACAAACGGGGGGAAGCAAACGGCATGGCAGATGTAGCTGCCGGTCAAGGCGTGGGAGCGCCGGCCGGATTTCCAAATCTTGGATTTCCAAGCCTTGGCGATATCGGCACCATGCTCAAGCGTGGCGATCTCGCGCTCGCTTTCGGTATCCTCACCATTCTGGTCGTGCTGATCCTGCCGCTGCCTTCGATCGTGCTCGATCTGTTTCTGGCGATCTCGATCACGCTGTCGATTCTCATCCTGATGACATCGCTGTTCATCCAGGCGCCGCTCGAATTCTCCTCGTTCCCGACCATCCTCTTGATCTCGACGATGCTGCGGCTGTCGCTGAACCTCGCCTCGACGCGATTGATCCTGTCGCGCGGGCATGAAGGCACCGCCGCCGCCGGGCACGTCATCGAAGCCTTCGGCAATTTCGTGATGGGCGGCAATTTCGTCATCGGGATTATCGTCTTCGCTATCCTCGTGATCGTGAATTTCGTGGTCATCACCAAGGGCTCGGGCCGCATCGCCGAGGTCGCGGCGCGTTTCCATCTAGACGCCATGCCGGGCAAGCAAATGGCGATCGACGCCGATCTGTCGGCCGGCTTGATCGACGAGAAAACCGCCAAGGAGCGCCGCAAAGCGTTGGAAGACGAAAGCGGCTTCTTCGGCGCCATGGACGGTGCGTCGAAATTCGTGCGCGGCGACGCGGTAGCCGGTTTGCTGGTCGTCTTCATCAACGTCATCGGCGGCATCATCATCGGCGTAGCCCAACAGGGTCTGGGCTTCGGCGAAGCCGCGCGAACCTATACGCTGCTCACCGTCGGCGACGGCCTGGTGACGCAGGTGCCGGCGCTGATCGTCTCCACCGCGGCGGGCCTGCTGGTCTCAAAAGCCGGCGTCAGCGGCGCCGCCGACAAGGCGCTGATGAAGCAGCTCTCCGGTTATCCGCAGGCGCTGGGCATGTCTGCCGGCGTGATGGTGGTGCTGGCGCTGTTGCCGGGCATTCCGATGATCCCGTTCCTGATGCTGGGCGGTGGCGCGGCTGCACTGGCAGTCTCGGCGCGCAAGCGCAATCGCGCAACCTCCGCCGCGGAAGCCCTTGCGAAAGCGGCGACGCCGGACGCTGCTGCCGCCGCGAGTGCCGCGGCCGACGAGCCGATCTCGACCGCGTTGAAGATCGACGATCTCAAGATCGAACTCGGCTATGCGCTGCTGCCGCTCGTGAATGGTCCAGACGGGACCGACCGGCTCACCGAACAGATCAAGGCGCTGCGCCGTTCGCTCGCGGTCGAGATGGGCTTTGTGATGCCTGCGGTGCGCATTCTCGACAACGTGCAGCTTGAGGCGAATACCTACATCATCAAGATCAAGGAAGTCGACGCCGGCTCAGGCCGCATCTGGCCGAGCCAGTACATGGTGATGGACCCCGCCGGAAATCAGGTCGGCGTGCCCGGCATTCACACGACAGAGCCGACGTTCGGTTTGCCCGCCACATGGATCGATGCCGCACTGAAAGAAGAAGCTTCCTTGAAGGGCTATACCGTCGTCGATGCGGCGACGGTACTCTCGACGCATCTCACCGAGTTGCTCAAGAACAACATGTCGGACCTGTTGTCCTATGGCGAGGTGCAGAAGCTTCTAAAGGATTTGCCGAAGGAACAGGGCGAACTGGTCAAGGACATCGTGCCCAGTCAGGTCACCGTATCCGGCATTCAGCGCGTACTGCAATTGCTGCTCGCCGAGCGCATCTCGATCCGCGATCTCTCGACCATTCTCGAGGGGATCGCCGACGCTTTGGCGTTCTCGCGCAATCCGGCGACCGTGGTCGAGCACGTCCGCGCGCGATTGGCGCGGCAGATTTGTGCCCAAAACACCTCGATCAATGGCTACCTGCCGCTGGTCGCGCTGTCGGCGAAATGGGAGCAGGCGTTCGCCGAGTTGCTGATCGGTACGGGCGAAGAACGCAGTCTCGCCATGCAACCCTCGAAACTTTCCGAATTCATGACGGCGGTGCGCGACCGCTTCGAACAGGCCGCCCGCGATGGCGAAGCGCCTGTGCTGGTGACCTCCGCAGCGATCCGGCCGTTCGTGCGCTCGCTGGTCGAGCGTTTCAGGTCGCAAACCATCGTGCTGTCACAGGCGGAAATCCACCCGCGTGCGCGATTGAAGACGGTCGGCAGCGTTTGATCGCCATTCAGAGCCGAAAGCGCTCGGGCAACTGGCTTAAGGTCTCTGCGGATAGATTTCCAAAGGACACGCGCAGGTGCTGTTCCTGCCCCGGTCCGAAGTAGGACCCCGGTATCAGCAACAAGCCATTCTCGGATGCCAGGCGCTTCGCAACCTCGACTGATGACGTCTCGCCAAAGGGATGACGCATGTAGGCGAAATAGCCTCCGATCGAATTGATGGTCCAGCCGTTCGATTGCGCCATCGCCGATTGAAACTCGCGCGCCTTGTCGGCGAACAGCCGCCGCTTTTCGCGCCGCCATTCCCCGAGTTCACCCAGTGCCCAGGTGACTCCTGCCTGCCCGACGCGTGAAGCGCAGATCTGCACGCAGTCCTGAATCTTGATGACCTGCTCGGCGAGATCAGGCGGATAGATCATCGCGCCCAGCCGATAACCGGGAATCGCCAGCGATTTGGAAAAGCTGTAGAGACCGATGACGCCATTTCGAAATGGCTCTTCGAACAAGGCGTGCGGCTTTTGGGATTTGTCGGGGATGAAGTCCCGATAAGTCTCGTCGAGGATAAGCCAGATACCGTGCTCACGACAAACGTCCGCGCAGGCTTCGATCATGGCGGGCGAGTAGATCGCACCGGTGGGATTGTTCGGCGTCACCAGCACAAGCGCCCGGACTTTCTGGTCGATCAACTGCTTCATCGTCGACAGGTCCGGCATGAAACTCGTCGAGGGCAGGCAGGGCAATTCCCGCGTTTCGATGCCCAGCATGTCCAGCGTCATCTTGTGATTGAAATACCATGGCGCGGGAAGAATGATGGCATCGCCCCGCTGCGCCACCACCATGGCGGCAATCACGAACGCCTGGTTGCATCCCCCGGTAATGGAGATGCTGTCCGGCTCAATGGCCGCGCCATAGAGCTTCGATACATGGTCTGCGTAAGCCGCGCGCAAAGCCGGTTCTCCGGGCACGGCGCCATAGCGAGCGAGCTCCGGCGATGCGGCCGCGGCGCTTAGACGATCGAGGAGTTGTTGCGGCGGTGCGTACGGCGGTGCGGCCTGCGACAAATCGATCGCAGGGCCTTTGCCGCCCCTGTAGGATTCCAGCCACGCCCGCGTCTCGAGGATAGCGGGCCCCGCCGTTTCCACGACGCAGGGGATTGATCGAAAGACCGCTCATGCTGTCGCACTGCCGTTGGATGAACGGCACGGTTAAAGGCGGTCGTGACAGCCGGGTCAACACGGTGCCCGAGCTATCGACTGGAAGATAAGATAGAATTATGAGGAACTTGAACCCCGCCTGTGCTTGGCTCGACCAACCGGAACTTTAGCTTCCAGGGAGGACTAACGTGCCGATCACGCTGCAAGGCACCGCGGGCGACTTCAGCGCCGAGTTCAAGCGCAGACTGCCGGGCCTCGAGCGGGCTATGATCGCCCGCGGTCTTGATCCTGCTGAATTCATCATCTCCAGGGACAGCGCGGCCTCTGCCAATACGCGACCGATCGGTCCGTTCTTCTATGATTACACCGTGTTCGTCGGCGACGAAAATTTCACCGTCACCGAGCCGAACGACATGCGTTTTCTCGAATATTTTTATGACCGCATCCTCGCGCCGGAGGAAGAGCCGGCTCAAGAAAAGACCCCGGGCCTGTTCGGCCGTCTGGCGAAATGGATGGCGCAGCCGATTTGAGCGCTTCGGGGTGTGCTCTGCGGCAGGCGTTACGCCTTACGCGCTCAGGCGCAACGTCGCTTTCGCGGGCGCCGGCAACGGCTCAAGGGCCGGTGCCGGATTGTAAACCGTATAGCGGTTCTTGCCGTCTTTTTTAGCGGCGTAGAGCGCCTCATCGGCTGCAGCAATCAGCCGATCCGGAGTTGAACCGATCTGTCTGGTCCATTGCGCGACGCCGATCGAAACTGCGATCTTTATATTGGCGCCGCCGCATCCAGCCGTATCATCCCTGCATGTCTCCAGGACCTGACGCGCAATCATCGCGCCTTCCCGCAAGGTGGTGGCAGGAAGCACAATCGAGAATTCGTCGCCGCCGGCGCGCGCCAGCAGATCCCCCGGCCGCAATCGGCTTTGCGCCAGGACCGTGAAATGCCGCAGGAAGGCATCGCCGGCCGCATGTCCGTGCGTATCGTTGATGGCTTTGAATCCATCCAGATCGATCGCCAGCAACACAAAAGGCTCGTAGGTGCGCAGCGACAAGGCGCATTCCTCGCTCACGCGCTGCAGCAGTTGTCGCCTGTTGGCGACGCCGGTGAGGTCATCGAGCAGCGCCAGTTCGGCCACCTCGCCGCGCAGCCGGTCGATCGCCATCAGCAGGAAGCCGAAATTCCAGGCCATCGACAGGAATACCAGCACGAGGATCAAAGCGGCGTGAAACGCGTTGAAGTTGACCATCGATATTTCGCCGCCAATGTGCAGCAGCGCACCGCCGGAGCGGACAGCGTGAATGACAAGAATAAGAACGGCAATGATGCCCGCGAGCCGCGCGCCGGGATTTTTCCGGCCGTTCTGGGAAAAAACCAGCTTCAGCGTCATCGCAACCGGGATTGATTGGCCTATGGAATAGATCAGTATCCGGATCGGCATGCTGTCGTAGACGGCGATGAAGAACGTCAGGCCCGCGAAGCTCGCTACCGTGACCAGGCAGGTAGCCAGCCAAGAAGCTCGCCGGTGATAAAACCGCTCCACTCCCATTCCGGCCAGGCAGCACGCCAGGATCAGCAAGGTGCCGCCCGCCAGTAAAGGTATCAGCGAGTCCCAGACTCCACGCAGCATCGAAATGGCAGCGCCAGCGGCGGCGGCGGAGACCCCACCGGCCCAGAACCGCGCCGCATCGAATTTGGGATAGCAGCGCACGACATAGCCCCAGACCAGGGCGAGCGCGAGAAAATTGACGACGAAGACGATCCACAGTGTCGGAACACTCAGCATTACCGGTTCAGAGCGCGCATCGCTCCGCCTCCCCTGCTCTCGATCAGCCCGCCCATGACGATCCCCATCGCTTCGACGCACGTTGCAACGCCGCCGCTTAACGGAATCTCACCGCGATCGGATAATCCGTGCCGTGGTTTTGATTTGATGAAGATTGCGCGATTGCAGGATCGCGCCGCCGCGAGAAGGTCGGGAGGCGCTTATTCATGCTGTAGAAGCGTAACAACTGTGGATAACGCCATCGCGGCAACGTGACACCGCAAGGCAGCACGCCGCGAATCTGTTCGGATTGCCAACGAGGCTGTTGCGAGGCTGGCCCTCCGCTGAGCATGCCTCGCGTGGCGTTTCATCTATTAACCAAAAGAGGATGCTATGGCTAAGAAAGCGAAGAAGAAGACCGCGAAGAAGGCCAAGAAGGCGAAAAAGTCGAAGAAGTAACATTTGTTTTTAGTCCTCGGGCGGGGTTCGCTCCGCCCGAGTCATTCGGTCCAGTTTGCAAAATATCATCGCTTCAAAGCGGCGGGCCTCGGGCCCGCCTTTTTTATTTTGGCAAGTCGACACTTCAGCGAAAGACCATCGCGCCCGGAACAGGAGTTGGTCGGTCTCATGCCGGTGAACGGGATGCAGTTGTGTAGTTTGCGGCCTACCTCCGGCGAAACGCCAGTTATCGTCAGGGATCATCAGGCATATTTGATGCTAAAAATATTAGGCAGGCGGCGCATTTTTCGGTAGTTTTGCCGTTTTCCTGGCGGCAATTGGCCGGGAACGGCGATTGAAGATCGATCAGGACCGCAGCCATGATCTCGAGACGACACGTCTACCATATCGGGGGCTATGATCCGATTGCGCCTGAATTGATGCTGGAGCGATTTCGCTATTCGATGGCGAATTTCGAGAAGAACTGGAATGCCGCGGGAACGGTCTCCGACATCAACCACTCGACGAATGTGAGCGCGTCCTGGAATGCCGAAGCATCCGGCCCGAACTGGAAAACCAAGACCACCGTCGAAATGCTGCGCTGGGATGATTTAATCCATAGGGATTTCGAGCGCGGACCGGTTTCGCGCATGCTGGGCGGCGGTCATACCCTGGTCGACTTCATCCGGACCGGAACGTTCGCTCGCTATCTCCGGTCGAGCTGGCGCTACACCATCTTCTTTGTCTACCCCTACATGATGGTGCTGCTGTTTGCCGTCGCGGGGCTGGTGGCGGGGTATTATGCCTCGCGTCTGCTCGGCCTGAGCGGCATCGCCGCCAACACACTCGACCTGGCCGTGGCGCTGGCTCTGTTCCTGGCACTGATGCGCTGGAGCCCCTGGAACGGGCGTATCCAACACGCCTTCGACGACTGGATATTTTCGCGCGAGTTCGTTTACGGCACGCGGTCGGCGATGAACCGCCGGCTCGAGGAATTTGCCGAAATAATCGCGGCGCGGGCGCGCGCAGCCGATACCGACGAAATCGTGATTGTCGGACATTGCCTGGGCGCCGGGCTGGTGATGCAGACCGTCGCACACGCGCTGAAAATAGACCCCGACCTCTGCAACCATGGACCGGCTATCTGCGTGCTGACCGTCGGCGCCACGATTCCAAAATTCTCGCTGCATCCGAAAGGCGAGAAGACGCGCGAAGCGGCAGTCGTCGTCGCCGGCAATCCGCAGATCCGCTGGACGGAATATCACGCACGCAACGACCTCATCAGCTTCTACAAGTTCGATCCGGTCACGCTGAAGCGCATGTCGCCAAACCGCACGGACGAGCGGCCCAGCATTCGCAAGGTGCAGATGTCGGAAATGATGAGCAAGCCCGCATTCAAGAAGCACCGCTCCCGCTTCTACCGCATGCACTATCAGTTCCTGATGGCCAACGATCTGCGGGCTGCCTACGACTACATCATGATACTCTGCGGTCCGCTGCCGTTCGACGAGATCACGGCCGCCGAGGGTGGCCTGAAACGTTTCACCGAGACCGGCGCCGTAATAGGCCCAATCGCAGCGGTGAACCCAACGATTCGTCCAGGAACGCTGCAAACGAATGTGAGCGCTGCTTAGCGGGTTCGGTCGACGGCCTTACGCTGCGCGTTGCCGCCACAGCCGGCCGACGCCGGCGAACGCCCTGTCGATCACCGGCCAGAACAGCAGCACGATCGCCAGCGTCGTGATCGATCCGACCAGGCCGTTCGACCAGAATACTTTCATATCGCCGCCGGAGCCGATCATTGACAGCCGAAACGCATCTTCGGCGCGATTGCCCAGCACCAGCGCCAGCGTAAATGGCGCTAAGGGAATGCTGATCTTCTTGAAAACGTAACCGACCACGCCGAACAACAGCATCAGCCAGATGTCGAACATCGCGTTCTGGATCGCGTAGGCGCCGATCGCGCAGGACACCACGATCATCGGCGCTACCGCAGCGAACGGCACCCGCAAGATCGATGCGAAGATCGGCACCGTCGTCAGCACCAGCACGAGGCCCACGACGTTGCCGAGATACATCGACGCGATCAGACCCCACACGAAATCCTTGTGCTCGACAAACAATAGCGGACCGGGATTGAGACCCCACACCATCAAGCCGCCGAGCAGGATTGCCGCGGTGCCTGAGCCCGGAATACCCAGCGCCAGCATCGGCAACAGCGCCGCCGTGCCCGACGCATGCGCCGCGGTCTCCGGCGCGAACACGCCTTCGATGCGGCCCTTGCCAAAACTCTCGGGATCCTTGGAAAACCGCTTGGCGAGGTTGTAACCCATGAAGGACGCCGCGATGGCGCCGCCCGGGGTGATGCCAAGCCAGCAGCCGATGAACGACGAACGCAGCAGCGTCACCCAGTATTTCGGCAAATCCTTCCAGACCTTCAGCACCACGCGAAGACTGATGCTGGCGGCGTGACCGCGTAGCGCAAGACGCTCCTCCATCGTCAGCAGGATTTCGCTGATTCCGAACAGGCCGATGACCGCGACGAGGAAGTTGATCCCGCGCAAGAGGTCGCTGGAGCCGAAAGTCATGCGCAACTGTCCCGAAACCGTATCCATGCCGACGCCGGCGAGCAGCAGCCCCAGCGACATCGAGATGATGGTCTTGTGCTTGGCCTCGCGGCCGAGCCCGACGAAGGAGCAAAACGTCAAGAGATAAACCGCAAAGAACTCCGGCGGGCCGAACTTCAGGGCGAACGAGGAGATCATCGGCGCCAGGAACGTAATCAGCATTACCGCGACCAGCGAACCGATGAACGACGAGGTAAAGGCCGCGGTCAGCGCTTCCGCCGCCCTGCCCTGCTGCGCCATCGGATAGCCGTCGAAGGTGGTCGCCACCGACCACGCTTCACCGGGAATGTTGAACAGGATCGAGGTGATCGCGCCGCCGAACAGCGCGCCCCAGTAGATGCAGGAGAGCATCACGATGGCGGAGGTCGGGTCCATGGTGAAGGTCAGCGGCAAAAGAATCGCCACGCCATTCGGGCCACCGAGCCCAGGCAGCACGCCAACGAAAATGCCGAGCACCAATCCGACCATCATCAACGCGATGGTCTTCCACGTCAGCAGCACGGCGAAGCCGTGCAACAAAAGGCCGAAGGCTTCCATAACAGATCCTAGTAACCGAACGCCGCTTCTAGCGGGCCTTTCGGCATGATGACGTCGAATGCGATGTCGAATGTCACGAACATGATCGCGGTGAACAGGAACGCGGTGAGCAGCGATTTCCACAGCGCAATCTTGCCCACCATTCGCATGAAGCCGGCGATCAGCAGAAAACTCGCGACGTAGAGCCCGAGATATTGCGTCGCCAGACAGAACAGCAGCGTCGGCATGAATACCGCCATGACACGGCGCAATTGCGCGCGCGTCACAAACGTTTCAGCCGCCTCCTCGCGTGACAGAAACGCTGCAACGATTCCGTACAGACTGGCGCCGCCGAGAATCACCGACAGGTAGAACGGAAAATAGCCGGCTTGCGGGCCGGTCGAATCCCAGGCGATCCCCGTTCGCCAGTTATCGTAGCCGAGCGTCAGCGCCAGCACGATCAGCAGCACGGAGACTGCAATGTCGACTGTTCTGGTATCTGTGACGGCGGGGGAATCCGGCTCCGGCGCGGTCGGATCGTCGACGACTATTTCTATTTCGGTGTTGGACATTAATAGAGGTCTCGTCGTCTGGTGCCGGGCGTTGAATCCGGCGAGCGGCGGTTCTTTCTTTCCCTCTCCCCTTGGGGAGAGGGTGCCCGAAATGCGAAGCATTAAGGGCGGGTGAGGGGTTACGCTCGATTGATGGCCTGAACCCCTCACCCGGCTCGCATCTGACGATGCTCGCCACCCTCTCCCACAAGGGGAGAGGGTGGAAGCGCACGCAGGGAATTACTTCGCCACAAACCCCGCCTCGTTCATCAGCGAGGTGTTGAGCTTGTCATCTTCCTCGAGGAATTTCAGCATATCCGGCCCGGTAAGGAAGATCGGCTTCAGCGCCTGCTTTTCCATATATTCCTTGTACTCGGCGGTCTGCGTCACCTTCTGAAACAGATCAACGTAGAACGCCTGCTGTTCCGGCGTCACCTTGCCTGGCAGAAACATCGCGCGAAGCATCAGATACTCCACATCGAGACCTTCTTCCTTGCAGGTCGGAATGTCGTTCCAGGACTGCGTGTCCGTTACCTTGGTCTTGTACGAAATTCGCTCCTTGTCGAACACGCATAACGCGCGCACCTGACCGGCACGCCAGACTTCCAGATTTTCACTGGGGTTGTTGACGTTGGATTCGGTGTGATTGCCGACGAGCTGCGTCGCAGCTTCGCCTCCCGACTTGTACGGAAGGTAAGCGAATTTCGCCCCGGTCTTTTTTTCCATGAACACGGTTAGAACGTTATCCTCGCGCTTCGAGCCGGTGCCGCCCATCTTGAACGGCGAGCTCGCAGCCTTCGCGGCCTCGATGAATTCTTTCACCGTCTTCGGTCCGGCGGCATTGTCCCACAATACGAACTGGTCGAGCGCGACCACCGAAACCGGGGTCAATTCGCGCCAGTTGAACGGAATTTTCGCAGACAGCGGCAGCATGTAAATCAGCGAATAAGCGATCAACACCTTGTTGGCGTCGCCTTCGCTGGATTTCATGTAGATCAGCGCTTCCGCGCCGGAGGCTCCGCCCTTGAGCGAGACGACCATCGGCTGCTTCATCAGATTGTTTTTCTGAATGGCGGCCTGCATCATCCGCGCCATCTGATCCGAGGCTCCGCCGGCGCCTGCCGCCACCACGATCTCGACCGGCTTTGTCGGTTCCCATGCGGCGCTCGCCGGAACTGCAGCCAGCATGGCTGCCATCGCTACTGTCGTTTTGATGAACTGTCGCATTGTTTCGTCCTATGGATGAGGCTTCGCCTGAAGTTGTGTATTGCGGATACTTTGCGGGCTATCAGGCTTTAGTTCAAGCACACCGCGGCGACGCGGCGTATGACTTTCGCATGAGAGGGCGAGCGGCCTGAGCCCTATTTGCCCTTGAAGTTTGGCGTCCGCTTGTTGAGGAAGGCGTCCATGCCCTCGCGAAAGTCGTCGCTCATATAGGCGCGCAGAATCAGGTCCTCGCCCTCTTCGCGCGTCAGCGTCTTGCGGATACGGCGCACCGCTTCTTTCGTGGTTTCGAGGGTGATCGGAGCATGGCTCGCCACCAGCCTGGCGGTCTCGTCGGCGCGGCGCTGCAACGTTTCCACATCGGGCACGATTTCGTTGAGCAATCCCAGCGCCAACGCCTCCGGCGCTTCCACCAGCCGCGCTTTGAAGATCAAATCCTTGGTCCGCGCCGGTCCGATCAGTGAGACCAGCCGGGAGATGTTGGACATCGACAGGCAATTGCCGAGCGTGCGCGCAATGGGAAAGCCGATGCGCGTTGCGGAGGTGCCGATGCGGATGTCGCAGCATGCCGCGATGCCCGCGCCGCCGCCGGTGCATGCGCCCGCAATCGCCGCGATGGTCGGTACACGGCAGGTTTCCAGCGCCCCCAGCACGCGATCGATCCGCGCCTCATAGTCGAGCGCATCCTGCGAAGTCTTGAAGGCGCGGAATTGCGAGATGTCGGTACCCGAAGCGAACGCCTTCTCGCCCGTTCCCGTGAGGATCATGGCCTTGATCGAGCGATCCGCGTTGACGGTTTCGCAGATCGCCGCCATCTGCTCGTACATTGCAAATGTCAGCGCGTTGCGCGCCTGCGGACGGTTGAAGGTTAGCCGGGCGATGCCCTCCTCCACGCTGTAGAGAAGGTCATCGTTGGTTTGAACAGGAGCATTCATGCCACTGCGGCTTTTGATTTTGCCATTGGCACTACATCGCGCCCCTTCAGCACTTCCATTGCCGCCATCACGCCGCCGGCGCGATGCGGAATCTTAGCCAGATCGAGTCCCATCTCGACGCCCGACAAGGTCCCCATCAGCATCAGATCGTTGAAATGGCCCAAATGGCCGATCCGGAACACCTTGCCCTTGACCTTGTTGAGGCCGGTGCCGAGTGACATGTCGAAGTTTTCGAGCACGACTTTACGGAATGCATCGGCGTCATGTCCTTCAGGCACCACCACGCCGGTCAGTGCAGGCGAATGCGCATGCGGATCTGCGCACTGCGTTTCCAATCCCCATGCCTTGACTGCGGCTCGGGTTGCCGCGCTGTGGCGCTTGTGCCGGGTCCAGACGTTTTCCAGCCCTTCTTCCTCGAGCATGGCGACGGCTTCCTTCAGCCCGAACAACAAATTCGTCGCCGGCGTGTACGGCCAGGTGCCGATCTTGTTGATCGCGATCACTTCTTCCCAGTCCCAATACGACCGCATCGACGGATTGGCCTTCGCGACCGCGCGCGCCTTTTCCGACACCGCATTGAAGCCGAGACCGGGCGGCAGCATCAGTCCTTTCTGCGAGCCGGCGACGGTGACATCGATACCCCACGCGTCGTGTTCGTATTCGAGCGATCCAAGGCCAGAAATAGTATCGACCAGCAGTAGTGCCGGATGCTTTACGCGGTCCAGTATTTTGCGGACTTCGAGCGGATGGGTGACGCATCCGGTCGAGGTCTCGTTGTGCACCACACATACGGCCTTGATCTGGTGCGAGCGATCCGCCGCAAGCTTTGCCTCGATCAGCTCAAGATCAGCGCCGCGCCGCCAGTCACCGGGGAGAAAATCGACGTCGATCTTGAATTTCTCGGCGATGCCGCGCCACAGCACCGCGAACTGGCCGGTTTCGGCCATCAACACCTTGTCGCCCGGCGACAGCGTATTCACCATCGCAGCTTCCCAGGCGCCGGTGCCGGACGAGGGGTAGATGATGACCGGCTGTTTGGTCCGGAAGACGCGCTGGATGCCCGCCAGCACCTCCAGGCCAAGTTCACCGAATTCCGCACCGCGATGGTCCATGGTGGGCATGTCCATGGCCCGCAGTACGCGGTCGGGCACGTTGGTCGGTCCTGGTATTTGAAGAAAATGCCTTCCAGTGTGCACGGTCATTGGGCTTCCTTCCGCAGAATCCTGATTTTGCAGCGCTCGAATATCACTATTCGGCTGGCTTGTCCCTCGCCGCGGGAGGTGCGTCAACGCACAAGAAGGCTACCGCTGCCTTGCAAAGCGGAATCCCGGATGCAAGACAGGCATCGCATCACACGAGATTGAACGAATGGCGGCGAAGCAGGCCGAAAACACAGGAAATTCGGCGGAAAACAGCGTTTTGGCCGCGCGTCTTTCACGTGAGATTACGGGAGATGTGTTCTTCGATCCGTTCAACCGCGGCCGCTACGCCACCGATGCGTCGTTCTACCAGATCATGCCGCTCGGGGTCGTGGTTCCCCGCTCCGTGGATGAGGCGTTGCGGGCACTGGCCATCGCCCGGGACGACGGCCGTATTGTCACCCCGCGCGGCGGCGGCACCTCGCAATGCGGCCAGACCGTCAACGACGGCATCGTCATCGATTTCTCCAAACACCTCAATCGCATCATTTCGCTGGATGTAGAGAACCGCACCTGCGTGGTTGAACCCGGAGTCGTGCTCGACGACCTGAACCGCCAGCTCAAGCCGCATGGGCTGTGGTTTCCGGTCGATGTCTCCACCGCGTCGCGCGCGACGATCGGCGGCATGGCCGGCAACAATTCCTGCGGCGGCCGCTCGCTGCGTTATGGCACCATGCGCGACAACACGCTGTCGATGGATGCCGCCCTGGCCGATGGCACATTGCTGCACTTCGGTGAAGTGCCGCGCGATATTTCGGCGCTGCATTCCGGCGGCACCGGTCGCGATCTGTTTCGCGACATGCTGGCGCTGGGCGAGCGCGAGGCAGCCGAAATCGCCGACAAATTTCCGAAAGTGCAGCGCCGCGTCGGCGGCTACAATCTCGATGCGCTGGTGCCGCGCAATACGCCCAACAACATGGCGCATTTGCTGGTGGGATCGGAAGGCACGCTCGCTTTCACCACGCAGGTCGAACTGAAGCTGTGGCCTGTTATCCGCAACAAGGTGCTCGGCGTCTGTCACTTCGGCAGTTTCTATGAAGCGATGGATGCGGCCCAGCATCTGGTGAAGCTTCGTCCCATTGCGGTGGAGCTTGTCGATCGCACCATGATCGCACTCGGCCGCGACATTGCGATGTTCCGGCCCATAATCGAAACCGCCGTGCGCGGGGATCCCGACGCGGTGCTGATCGTCGAATTTGCCGAAGAGGATCAGTCCGAGAATATCCGGCGCCTGAAGCAACTCGGCGAGTTGATGGCCGACCTCGGTTTTGGCTGGGGCAATCCGCAGCGCAAATGGGGCGGCGTGGTTGAGATCGTCGATCCCGTGCTGCAGACAGGTATCGCCGAGTTTCGCGCCGCCGGCCTCAACGTCATGATGTCGATGAAGCAAGAGGGCAAGCCGGTCTCGTTCGTCGAGGACTGCGCGGTGCCGCTGCCGCATCTCGCCGACTACACCCAGCGGCTCAACGACATCTTCGCAAAGCACGGCACGCGCGGCACCATGTACGCGCACGCTTCCGAAGGCTGCCTGCATGTGCGGCCCGTGCTCAATCTCAAACTGGAAAAGGACGTCAAGGCGATGCGCGCCATCGCCGAAGAAACCTTCGCGATGGTGCGCGAGTACAAAGGCTCGCATTCCGGCGAGCACGGCGACGGCATCGTGCGCTCGGAATTTCATGAGGCGATGTTCGGCGCACGGATTGTCGCGGACTTCCGGGAGATCAAGCATCGCTTCGATCCGGATAATGTGCTCAATCCCGGCAAAATCGTCGATCCGCCTGAGATGGATGACCGATCGCTGTTTCGGTATCCGCCGGACTATCGGATCGGCGAGCTTAAAACCGTGCTGGACTGGTCGGCCTATCCCGGCGCGGGCGGCGGATTCCAGGGCGCGGTGGAGATGTGCAACAACAACGGCGCATGCCGCAAGCTCGAAGGCGGCGTGATGTGTCCGTCCTATCGCGCCACCCGCGACGAGAAGGATGTTACGCGCGGCCGCGCTAATACGTTGCGGTTGGCCATCTCCGGACAGCTTGGTCCCGGTGCGCTCGCTTCAGATGACATGATGGACACGCTGAAACTTTGTGTCTCCTGCAAAGCCTGCCGTCACGAATGCCCAACCGGCGTCGATATGGCGAAGATGAAGATCGAGGTCCTGGCCGCGCGCGTCGCGAAACATGGCCTGTCGTTGCGTGACCGGCTTGTGGCTTATCTTCCGCATTATGCGTCGCTGGCGTCGCGCCTTGCGCCGCTCACGAATCTTCGCAACAACAGTCCGTTTGCTGCGCAACGTACTTGAGCGGTTCGCCGGCATCAGCGCCAAGCGAAGCCTCCCGGCGTGGCGGCGCGACGTGTTTGCGCCCGCCGGTGAAGTTTTTGGCCCTGAAGATGGCCGCGAGGTGGTGCTGTTCGCCGACACTTTCAATCGCAGCTATGAGCGCGAAAATCTTGACGCCGCATTGCGTGTGCTGGTGGCGGGCGGTTATCGCGTGCACCTGCCGAAGACCAGCCGATGAGCAGCCGTCCACTATGTTGTGGACGCACTTTTCTTTCCGTTGGTTTGGTCGATGAACGCTCGCGCCGAACTCGACCGGCTGGTCGCGACCTACGCGCCATATGCTGCGCGGGGCGTGCCCATCATCGGCCTCGAGCCGAGCTGCCTGCTGACGCTGCGCGACGAACTGCTTTCGTTGCGTTCCGACGACGCGGCAAAGAGCGTGAGCGCGCATGCGCTGCTGTTCGAAGAATTTCTGGTGCGCGAGGCCGAATTCGGCCGGCTGAGCTTGCCGCTCAAAGCCATCGCCGACAAGGCGCTGGTGCATGGCCACTGCCATCAAAAATCATTTGGCGCCTTCAAACCAGTCGAGCAGGTCCTGCGGCTCAGTTCCCGATCTCAACGTCGAGATTGTCGAGTCCAGTTGCTGCGGCATGGCCGGAGCATTCGGTTACGGCGCCGATACCTACGACGCTTCCATGCAAATGGCCGAGCTGTCATTGCTTCCAGCCGTACGTCGCGCGGATCAACGGACACTGATCGTCGCCGACGGCACCTCGTGCCGGCACCAGATCGCCGATGGCGCCAATCGCAGCGCGCTTCATGTTTCGCGCGTGCTGGCGATGAGCCTCGACGCTGCGCAATCGCACCCGCCTTCCCTCCGCTCTGCAAAGGAACAACCTCATGGCTGACCTCTCCCTCGATACCGCCCGCAAGATTCTGGATGCCGCGCTTGCCAAGGGCGTCGAGAAGAAATTGAAGCCGTTGGTCATTACGGTGCTCGACGCGCGCGGCTGTGTCAAAGCTTCGGCGGCACAGGACGGCACCAGCCTGATGCGCGGCGAGATCGCTCACGGCAAGGCCTACGGCGCGCTGGCGATGGGCATGGGATCGCGGGCGCTGTTTCAGCGCGCGCAGGAGCAGGCCTATTTCATCAGTGCTGCGAACACGCTGGCGCAAGGACGGATGGTGCCGGTGCCGGGCGGCGTGCTGATTCAGGACGGCGGCGTTCTGCTCGGCGCCGTCGGCGTCAGCGGCGACACCTCGGACAATGACGAAATCTGCGCCATCGCCGGCATCGAGGCAGCCGGTTTGAAGGCAAACGCGGGGTAAACAAAGCTTCAGCCGCTCCCGGTGCAGCGCTCAGAAGCCTGAACCAGTTGACTTGCGCCGTGGGACGTTCTGCTGATCGCTGGCGAGATTTTCGGCGGCAACCGCTCTCTGGAAACCATCGCGCGCCTGCAGACGCTGCAAGTAGGCGGCGACGCCCGGCGTGAAATCCTTGGCCAGCCCAATGCGCTGCGCCAACAGCAGGGCATATCCCACCGCGATATCGGCCGCGGTAAAACGGCCAGCGCAAAGCGTCTCCGTTTTGCTCGTCGTTGCCTCGACCGCGCGAAGCCGGCCCAGAAACCATTTGGCGTAGTCGGTCGCGACCTGCGGGTTGCGCCGTTCTTCCGGTTCGAGTTGCGTGTAGCGCAGCACCAGCGTCTGCGGAAATGTCAGCGTTGCATCGCTGAAATACATCCAGTTCAGGAACGCGCCATAGGCAGGCTCGTCCACGCTCACCACCAGCGGCGTCGGGCCGTATTTCGTCCCGAGATAATGACAGATGCCGGAGGATTCCGACATTCGGGTTTCCCCGTCGATCATGAAGGGAATGGTGCCGAGCGGATTGATGGCGAGATAATCCTTGGCCAGCGCGCGCGGCGGAAATGGCAGCATCTTCAGCTCATAGGGAAGCCCGAGTTCCTCAAGCATCCAGAGCGGGCGAAACGAGCGCGCCGCGGCGCAATGGTAAAGCGTGATCATGTTTCCGTCCCCTCGCGATTGTCGTCGTCATTCTTGGACGCGTCGAAGACGTAGAATGGACTGTGGGTCAAGGTCTCATCCGGAAATGCGGCAGCCGCGGCACGGTGGTCATCGTAATGAGGGATGCTCGTTCAACACTTCTTGCCTGATCTTTTCCGTCTCAAACGCGCCGCTCAATATCTTGGCTGTCTCGACATCGCCGGCGCTCACACAGAGATTGAGAATCTGGCGCACAGCCGTGTCGCGCAGCAGGTCGTCGGATATTCGCCTCGCCAATTCCAGCGCGCGTTTTCTTGCCCGATCATAGCGAGCAGCTTCATATTTCCTGGTCTTGTCATTCGGGCGGTTGTTGAGCCCCGCCAGTTTTTGAGCGCAGCTGGCGGCGGAGGTGCAGATGTCGCGTATCTTGTGCGCTGTTTCAATGTCGCCAACCGGCGCCTCGTCGTCATCCTCCCAAGGCTCGTTTTCTTTAGGTCTGCTGAACCAAGGCATCGCCCGCATCCGCCTTCTTGACCCAGACCTTGTTGTCATGAAACGCGGCTCCGCCGACCGGCGCTACCGCCTCAGCCCCGGTCAGCATGTTGATGCCGCGACCGCCGATATGAGCGTGATTAGGTTGAACCGACTCGGCAACCAGTACGCCTCGCCGCAATCCGTCAAACAGTTTAACCGACAGCGTCGTTTGCCCGCGCGCGTTGCCGAGTATGACCGCCTCGCCATCGGCAATCGAAAGCCGCGCGGCGTCTGCGGGATGCATCATCACCTTCGGCACGCCTTCGCGCGCCTGCGACGATGGCGTCTCGTTGAAACTCGTATTGAGAAAACTGCGCGCGGGACTGGTAGCCAGGCGGAAGGGATGCGCTTCGTCGGCTTCCTCGATGATGGCCCAGTGATCCGGCAGCGACGGCATCTGATCCCACGCGCCCATCATGCCGGCATTGGCCAGGGGAACGCGGGTCCAATCCGCCCTGAAGTGAAATTTGCCGTCCGGATGGGCAAATCCATCGAGGTAGTGCGAAGTGCGGAAGTCTGGCTGGATGTCGCGCCAAAGGTCAGCCTCCAGCGTCGCAATGTCGCCATGACCGCTCTTCTTCAGCGTCGCGTCGATCAGCTCGCGCGGCGACATTTCAAACGCCGGATGCACAGCCTTGAGACGCCGAGCGAGACCGCGCAACACCTCGTGGTTGGAGCGGCATTCGCCGGGCGGCTCGATCAGTTTGGCGCCGACCGAGATGTGCTGATGGCCGCCGCCGTAATAGAGGTCGTCGTGCTCCATGAACATCGTTGCGGGCAGCACGATATCGGCCATTGCAGCCGTTTCGGTCATGAATTGCTCATGCACCACCATGAACAAATCTTCGCGCGCAAAACCGCGGCGCACCAAGGCTTGCTCCGGCGACACCGTCATCGGATTGGTGTTCTGGATCAGCATCGCCTTGACCGGCGGTCCGCCCTTTAGCGCTTCGGCGTCGCCAGTCAGAATGCGGCCGATCTTCGATTGATCGAGCTGCCGCGTCGTCCTGTCGATCGCGTCGTGGCCCTCGATCAGCGATTCATCGAAGCGCCAGATCGCCAAATTATTGAAAAACGCGCCGCCACCCTCGTGCTGCCAGGCGCCAGTGACAGCCGGAATGCACAGCGCGGCATGCATTTGCGCCGCGCCATTGCGGCTGCGGGTAAAACCATAGCCGAGGCGGAAAAACGAACGTTTGGTCTGGCCCACCGCGCGGGCGAAAGCTTCGATCTCTTCGACCGGCACGCCTGAGATCGATGACGCCCATTCCGGCGTGCGGGTCGCAAGATGCGTCTCAAGCTCGGCCGGGCAATCGGTGTAGCGCGCGAGATATTCGCGGTCGGCATAACCTTCACGAAACAGCACATGCATGACGCCGCACGCAAACGCGCCATCCGTTCCAGGCCGCAGCAGGATTTTGATGTCCGCCTGTTTCATGGTGTCGTTGTTGTAGATGTCGATCGCAGCGATCCGAGCACCGCGTTCCTTGCGGGCGCGCATCGCGTGCGTCATCACGTTGACCTGGGTGTTCACCGGATTGGTGCCCCAGATCACGATCAGATCGGAGACCGCCATTTCACGCGGATCGACTCCGGCGACCTTGCCGGTGCCGAGCGGCGAATCCGACACGGGCGATGGTCGCGCAGATGGTGGTGTAGATGCGGGAATATTTCTTCACGTGCGCAAGGCGATTGATGCCGTCGCGCATCACCAGACCCATGGTCCCGGCGTAGTAGTGTGGCCACACCGATTCCGCGCCGAAGTCGCGTTCGGCGGCGTCGAAGCGCGCCGCTATCTCGTCCAGCGCATCGTCCCATGAGATGCGTGCAAACTGCCCGGAGCCTTTCGGGCCGACGCGGCGCTGGGGAAACATCAGCCGATCGGGGTGATGGATGCGCTCGGCATAGCGAGCGACCTTTGCGCAGACCACGCCCGCGGTGTAGCTCTGCAATTTGGAGCCGCGAACGCGGCCGATGGTCCGGCCGTCGAACACCTCGATATCCAGAGCGCACGCCGACGGGCAATCGTGCGGACAAGTCGAGTGCCTGATATCGAGCCTGGCGTGCTGGTTCATGAAAGGACCATTACCATTAAAAACGTGGCCAGCCGAGCGCATTTACTGAAACCGGCTTTGCCACCTGCCTGAGGACGGCTCCAGCAACCCCAGCCCGGTTCGCAGCCAAATTCCGCGTCAATCGGCGATTTCGATCAGCACCGGCTGATGATCGGACGCCGCGGTATCGCGATCGACCTCGATGCGGCGAACCCGGCCCGCCAAATCCTCCGTGACGAAAATGAAATCCCGGCAGTCCGGCCCGTTTTTCCATTGAACGTGATCATGAATGCCGCAGGTCGGATCATGCGGCCGATCCGGATGATGAATTTTCCACGCATCGCGATAGTTTTGTCCGGGCCGCGATGAACCATGCAGCATCGCGTGTTGAGGATCGGAAACATCGAAATTGAAATCGCCGCACAGCACGCTGGATTGCGTCACGGCCTGCGCTGCGTAGGGCTCGACGCTCGTGCTTCCGGTCGGCGCAGGAATCACACAAGCCTCTTCCTGCAAGTCGAGCAGGCGGATGATCTGCGCTTCGCGCTGGGCTGCCGAATAGTACTCAAGATGCGTATTGACGATGCGCAGCGGGCCAAAAGGCGCTTGCACGGTTACTTCGAGCGCCAAGCGCCGCATGCTGCGTTTCTCGGCGCCTCGCGGCCATGGCAGCGGGTGAGAGGCCACCTGCAATAACGGCAGCCGTGACAACGTCATATTGCCGAAGCGATGAACTATGCCTTGACCGTCGATCGTCTCCACCGCCGGACGAAACACGGGTACATGGTCGGGCAACAGCGCGGCAAGCTGTGCGGCTTGGTCGACACCGCCGTCCAGGCTCGAGAAATTGTCGGATACTTCCTGAAAACAATAAACATCGGCATCGCCCATCGATCTGGCTACCGAAACAATCCGGGAGAGATCGACAACGCCGTCGCAGCCTTTGCCCCACTGAATGTTCCAGGTGATCAGCCGCATCAACGAATACCCGCGCGCATGAAAGACTGCACGAATTGCCGCTGGAACAGCAGAAACGCAATCAGCAGCGGTGCCATCGTCATGACGGTGGCGGCAGTGATGATCGACCAGTCGACGCCGGTCTCAGGCGCGCCGAAAACGGCGAGCCCCACCGTCAGCGGCCGGCTTCCTACCGAATTGGTCACGATCAATGGCCACAGAAAGTTGTTCCAGTGATAACTGATCGAGACCAGAGCAAAGGCGACATAGGTCGGCCGCGCCAACGGAACGTAGACCCGCCACAGCACTTGCAGCGGACCGGCGCCCTCGACACGCGCCGCGTCGACCAACTCTTGCGGAATGCTCTTAAAAGTTTGCCGCAGCAGGAAGATAGCGAAGGCGCTTGCCAGATACGGCAGTGCAATCGCCGGAATGGTATCGAGCAGGCCCAGCGCGCTGATCGCGCGGTAATTTTCGACGATCAACACGTCCGGCATGATCATCAGTTGCAGCAACACCAGCGCGAAGGCGATGCCGCTGCCCTTGAATTTGAACCGCGCAAAAGCATAGGCGGCGAGCGTCGACAGCACCAGTTGCCCCGCCAGCACCATGCAGACCAGCAGAATGGTGTTGAGATAATAGCGCCCGAACGGCGCCTGATTCCAGGCGCGCACGAAATTTTCCAGTGTCCAGGGCGCGGACAGACTGAACGACGTTGCATAGGCAGCCGGATGAAACGCGCTCCAGAACGCGTAGGCCAGCGGCGCCAGCCAGACCAGCGCCAACGCCCAGGCAGCGATCGCCTCGAGCGGATGCGTTCGCTCGTTCATTGATAGTGGATCCTGCGGTCGAGGTATCCGAACTTGATCAACGCCAGCGTGCTCAGCACGACCAGAAGCACGACGGTCAAAGTCGCGGCGTAGGCCTGGTCCTGAAACGTGAATGCGACCTCGTAGATGTAATACAGCAGCAACGAGCTGGCATTGCTGGGACCGCCCTTGGTCATGATGACGAGGTGGTCAACCAGCTTGAAGGAATTGATCACCGCGTTGATGGCTACGAACAACGTCGTCGGCATCAGCAGCGGAAACGTAATCCGCCGGAAAGTGTACCAGCGGCTTGCGCCTTCCACCGACGCGGCCTCCTCGAGATCGGGCGAAAGCTGCTGGAGCGCGGCCAGATAGAAGATCATGAAGAAGCCGGCTTCCTTCCAGATCACCATGACGATCAGGCAAGTCATCACCGTAGAGGGATCGCCGAGCCAGTTCCATCCCGGCAGACCGAACAGTCCGCGCAACTGATCGAGCAGTCCATAATCCGGAGTGTAGAAAAACAGCCAGATGTTGGCTACCGCGATCATCGGCAGCACCGTCGGCGTGAAGAATGCCAGCCGCAGGAAACCACGGCCGCGCATATTGCGGTTGACCCAGAGCGCCATCAGCAAGGCCAGCGCAATCGACGTCGGCACGGTACCGAGTGCAAACCAGAAATTATTGATCAACGCTTTCCAGAAGATCGCATCCTCGAACATCGCGCGGTAGTTATCGAGACCGGCAAACAGCTCGGTGCCGTTGCGGCGCGCGATGAAGAAACTATGCCTGATGGTGGCCAGGATCGGGTAGTGCGTGAAAGCAACGAGCAGCACGGCCGCTGGCAGCAACAGCAGCCAGGCGTTCACCGCGTTCCACCACGCGTGCGACATCGGCTGGCGTGATGCGGCTGTGGAAATAGCGAGCTGATCTGTCATGGAATGCGATGCCGGACGGCGGATGTCGTCCGGCACTCGCTTGCTTTCTTACTTGTATGCCTTCAGCACGCGATCGGCCTGCTGCTGTGCCGCGGCCAGCGCTTCCTGCGGCTTCTGGGCACCGGTTACAGCCGACTGCACGGCGTCGTTGACGAATTTATAGATGCGGCCGTTCTCGTGCACCGACAATTCGGGGACGGCATAATCGAGCTGATCGCGCGCGACCGTAGCAGCCGGGAAATCCTTGGCGTAGCTCTCCATCGCCGGAGTTTTATAAGCTGCCGGCGATACCGCGACATACCCGGTCTTGATGCTCCATTCGGCGGCGCGGTCCGGAGCCGTCATCCACTGAATGAACTTCACGGCCGCCTTTTGCTGTTCCGGCGATGCGCTCTTGAAGACATAAAAGCTTCCGCCGCCGGTTGGCGAGCCCCGCTGCGCCTTGGCGGGCAGGATCGCGACGCCGAAGTTGAACTTCGCGCCGTCCTTCACCGCCGTCAGGTTGCCGGTGGTGTGCCACATCATCGCGGTCTTGCCTTCAAGGAAATCGGTGCGCAGCGTTGCCCAGTCGACAGTTCCCGTCGGCATCACGGTTTCCTTGCGGGAGAGATCGACCCAGTAATCCAGCGCGGCGACGGTCTTTGGCGCGGTCAGATAAACTTCGTTGCCGGCCTCATTCATCAGCTTCTGCCCGTTTTCGATCGAAAGGGCCTGCAGCATCCAATAGGCATAGCCGGTGGTCGGAATCTCGACGCCCCAGCGGGTGACATTTCCGGACGCGTCCTTCTTGACGAGCTTCTTGCCCATCGCGACCATTTCATCCCAGCTCGCTGGCGCCTTTTCCGGATCGAGCCCTGCTTCCTTGAAAGCATCCTTGTTCCAGAACAGCACGATGGTCGAACGCTGAAACGGGATGCTCCACGTCTTGCCGTCGACCTGCCCGTTAGCCATGAAGGCCGGATAAAAATCCTTGAACCAGGCCTTGTCTGCCACAAGACCATCGAACGGCACGATGGCGTTCTCGTCGATCAGGGTGAAGACGTCCGTCGACAACAGGACCGAGATTTGGGGCGGCTGGCCGCCTTTCATCGCCGTCATCGCTTTCGTCATCGTGTCGGTGTAGTTGCCGGCGTAAACCGCCGTCACCTTGATATCGGGGTTTTCCTTCTCGAAGCGCCCGACCATGTCGTCGACGATCTTGGTGACGGGCCCGCCGACCGCGACAGGATAGTACATCGTAAGATCCACGGCCGCAGCGGCACGGGGCATCAGGAACAGCGCCGCCAGCGCCGCGACCAGCATCGTTGGTGCAGATATTCTCACGTCACTCTCCCTGTTGCGGCGCTTGGCGCGCCATTTTACTTTCACTCTGGACTACGCAGTCGCGAAGTGCTTGCCGTTACCGGTTTTAACTTCAAGCCGGTCACCCGTCGTCTTGTTGAATTGATGCTCGTCCGCTGGCGTCCACGCAAGCCTGATATCATCGCCGGGCGCCGCCTTGCTGAAGCCGTCTTGTCGCACCGAGATGGCCTGCCCTTCAAAATCGCAGAGAACGATACTGTCCGCGCCGAGGTGCTCGACGCTCCTTACGCGCGCCGGACGACCGTCCTGTGACACGATACGGATATGCTCGGGGCGTATTCCCATCATGGTGCCGTTGCTCGTGATCAGGTTCATCGGCGGCGTGCCGATGAACCGCGCCGTAAAGGCGCTCGCCGGACGGCTGTAGAGTTCTTCGGGCGGACCGTTCTGTTCGACGTGCCCATCCCGCATCAGGACGACGCGGTCGGCCATCGTCATCGCCTCGGTCTGGTCGTGCGTCACGTAGACCATCGTCATTCCCAGACGCTGCTGCAGCGCACGAATTTCGGTGCGCATTTCATGGCGCAACTTGGCGTCGAGGTTGGACAGCGGCTCGTCCATCAGACAGACGCGCGCCTCCGCAATGATCGCGCGGCCCAGCGCCACCCTTTGACGCTGACCGCCGGACAATTGCGACGGTTTGCGATCGAGCAATTGGCCAAGACCCACGATATCGGCGACGCGTTTGAGCCGTGCATCGCGCTCCGCGCGGGATATGCGCCGCACCCGCAAACCAAAGACGATGTTTTCCGCGACGCTGAGATGGGGAAACAAGGCGTAGGACTGAAAGACCATTGCGATCTTGCGCTGGGCCGGTGTCAGATGCGTGACATCGTTCCCGCCGATCATAACCTTGCCGCTGTCGGGCTGCTCCAGACCGGCGATCAGCCGCAAGGTCGTGGATTTGCCACAGCCGGACGGGCCGAGCAGCACAAGCAGCGAGCCTTCGTCGGCCCTGAGGCTGACACCGTCGACCGCGCGCGCGGGACCCCAGTTCTTGACAACGTGATCGAGCTCAATTGTTGACATCAAGTGCCTGGTTTAGCGCTCCCAGAAGAAAAGATCGGGATCTTCGCGCCGCCATTCGGCGGTTCGACCGCGATTTTCGCCGATGATGATGCCGAGACGGACGCAGGCGCGCTTATCACCGCTGTCACACGACCCGCGCAGCCGGAACATCTGATCGCGAAGGTCGTCCGGCGCGGCGGTGACGACGGGCGGCGGATTGCGCGGCGGGCGGCGGCTCGTTGTAGACGCGAGGTTCGATCACGCGGCCTTCGCGCGGCCTCATCGGCTCTACCGAAAGCGAGGACACCGCATCGTTGAACTGGATGTCGTTGAAGTTCCGGATCGAGCGATCGAGTTGGATGCAGCGGCCGCCGAAGTCGATGTGTTCGCAAACCGTCGCGCGCATGCCGGGCGGGATATCAGCCGACGAAATCCGGTCATTCCATGCACGGGTCGAGCCTCGGAATGCTTTGACCGGGGTTGATGCAGAACTGGCGCCCGGAAAAATCAGCATTTTCGAAAAAACAAACGCCCTGCGCGGAAGCCGCAGTCGAAAGCGCCGCCATCAGGATCACGGCAAGAGCACAAAGCGTTCGATGCGGCATGTGCGAATGTCCTTGGATGATGTCTTGCGAGAGATAGTATAAATTAAGAACGGCGTCACTGCGGAATGTCAAGCCATCGCGCCACGCGGCGGCGCAAGGCGTTGCAAAAAAGGAAGAAGCC
Organism: uncultured Alphaproteobacteria bacterium; assembly: GCA_963723625.1. Taxonomy (GTDB): domain Bacteria; phylum Pseudomonadota; class Alphaproteobacteria; order Rhizobiales; family Xanthobacteraceae; genus Bradyrhizobium. Next base: position 604,332 of record CAVRRK010000005.1, on the reverse strand, counting down.
ATGGCCCACGACGAACCTCAGGCAACCGGCCCGACAAAACTGGTGATCCGCAATATCGGGCTGTTGCTCTCGGGCGCGATAGAAAAGCCGATTCTCGATGCCGATACGGTGGTAGCAGATAACGGCAAGATCACCGCGATCGGGCGTGCCAAGGATATCGATCAATCCGGCGCCACCACCATCATCGATGCCAACGGCACCACGGTGACGCCGGGACTGATCGACAGTCATGTTCACCCTGTCGCCGGTGACTGGACGCCGCGGCAAAACCAGATCGGATGGATCGACAGCTTCCTCAATGGCGGCGTCACCACCATGATCTCGGCGGGCGAGGTGCACATGCCCGGCCGGCCGCGCGACGTGATCGGCGTCAAGGCGATGGCGATTTTTGCGCAGCGCGCGTTCGACAATTTTCGGCCCGGCGGCGTCAAGGTAATGGCAGGCGCTCCGGTCATCGAGCCCGGCATGGTCGAGGAAGACTTCAAGGAGATGGCGACGGCCGGCGTGAGATGGCTCGGCGAAGTCGGTCTTGGCGGCGTCAAGGATGGACCGACCGCGCGCAAGATGGTGGCATGGGCGCGCAAGTACGGCATGAACAGCACGATCCACACCGGCGGACCCTCGATACCCGGCTCGGGGCTGATTGATGCCGACGTGGTGCTGGAAGCCGATACCGATGTCGTCGGCCATCTCAATGGCGGCCACACCGCCCTGCCCGACACGAAATCCGCTGCATCTGCGAGGGCTGCAAGCGCGGACTTGAACTGGTTCACAACGGCAACGAGCGCGCGGCGCTCTACACGCTGCGCATCGCGCGAGAGATGGGCGACCTCAGCCGCGTCATCCTTGGTACCGATGCACCGGCGGGCTCCGGCGTCCAGCCGCTGGGTATCCTGCGCATGGTATCGCTGCTGTCATCGCTCGGCGATACGCCGGCGGAAATCGCCTTCTGCTTTGCGACCGGCAATACCGCGCGGATGCGCGCGCTGGATTGCGGCTTGATCGAAGTCGGGCGTTCGGCTGACTTCGTCATCATGGACAAGGCCCAGCATTCCGCGGGCAAGAACATTCTCGACAGTGTGCAGCTCGGCGACCTCCCCGGCATCGGCATGACCATCATCGATGGTATCGTGCGCACCCAGCGCAGCCGCAACACGCCGCCGGCGACCAAGGTGCCCGTTATCGTGGGGCACTAGCACCCCGCCGTCATCCTGAGGAGCGCGCCCTTGCGCGCGTCTCGAAGGATGGGTTGCGTACACCGTGCTCTCATCCTTCGAGGCTCGCCGGGAAGGAACGGCGAGCACCTCAGGATGACGTCTGAGGCGATCGGGACCGCTTCCCGCTAGTCCCGTTTGAAGCGGTAGTTGAATCGGTCGCCATCTGCCGTGACCAGACCTGCCGTCGGCGTCGGGAAATGAACTCGGCAGAATAAGCGTGTCGGTCTCGGCCACGGAGGCGAAAAACTTCCGCCGCGATACGGCCGACTGCTTTGCATCCCAGTCCGGTTTCGCCGACCAGTCCGGCTCGCGGCACTGGATGACGTGGTGCATGAGGTCGCCGGCCACCACCGCGCGCTGCCCGCGAGAAACAATGTTGACGCAGCAATGGCAGGGCGAATGCCCGGGCGTCGGCGTCAGCGTGATAGTGTCGTCGAGCGCGTAATCGTCGTCCACCAACAGCGCCTGTCCGGCTTCCACGATCGGCAGGCAATTGTCGCGAAAGACCTTGCCGGGCGGATTGGCGCCGCGCGCATACTCGGCTTCCCAGACTGCATATTCCTTTTTGTGAAATACATATTTCGCATTCGGGAACGTTGGCACCCAGCGTCCGTCACGCAGGGTCGTATTCCAGCCGGTATGGTCGATATGAAGATGCGTGCAGAACACGTAGTCCACCTGGTCGTAGGAGATGCCGAGCGTAAGGAACTCGTTCCGCCAGCGCTCCTTACCGGGGAAATCAAACGGCGGCGGATGGCCCTTATCCTCGCCCGTGCAGGTATCGACCAGGATGGTGTGGTGCGGCGTTCGCACCACGAAGGTCTGGTAGGTGATGACCATCAGTCCGGACGCCACGTCGAAAACTTCCGGCTCCATCGAGGGCAAATGATGTTTGAAGATCGCCTCGTCGTAAGCCGGGAAGAAGTCCTGCGGGCGCCGCCATGGGCCTTCGCGTTCGATCACCGCGTCGATGGTGATGTCACCGATCCGGAGCTGCTTCATCTTTGTTTCACTCCCCCAATGTTGTCATTCACCAGCGCAAGTGGAAAGAGCAAGCCCGGAATGACAAAGACAATTCAACGCAGCTTGCTCAACAGCGTTACCAAGATTTCTTGCTCACTGAAATCCAGCGGCGCCAACGTTTCTCGCGTAATCGCGAGCGCATTCGGCTCCGCCTTCTCAGCCAGTTGCTGACCGGCACGCGTGAGATTGACAAGCAAACGGCGGCCGTCTTCCGGGTCGGCGCTGGTCTCGGTCAGACCGCGGGCGGAGAGCCGGTCGATCACACCTTTGATGGTAGCGACGTCCATCGCCGTCAGCCGCCCAAGCTGGTTCTGCGAACACGGTCCGGTCTCGGAGAGTTTGGTCAGCGCCGCCCACTGCGTCGGCGTGAGATTGATGCCGATTTCCCTTGCGAAGATCGTGGCGTGGCGCTGCCAGACCTGCCGCAGGATGAAGCCGATCTGCTCCTCGAGCACGTAGACCGGGCGTTGCGGCTTCACGCTTCGTTTCGGCTGGACGTTTCTGGTCATGTCTCCTCTCCGTCCGCTCTCACAGCGCCAGATGCGCGTCGCGGATATCAGGGCGGGCGTCGAGTTCGCTCATGGTACCGCTGAAGCAAATACGGCCGCGCTCGACGATGTAAGCGCGATCGCAGATCAGTTTTGCGAAATGAAAATTCTGCTCGGAGACGACAATGCTGACGCCTTCCTTTTTCATGGTCTGGATCGCGTCGACCATCTGCTCCACGATCTTAGGCGAGAGACCTTCGGACGGCTCATCCAGCAGCACCAGCGATGGATTGCCCATCAGGGTCCGCGCGATGGTCAGCATCTGCTGCTCGCCACCGCTCATCCGCCCGCCGGGACGGTTGCGCATTTCGGCAAGATTCGGGAACAGCGTGAAGAGTTTTTCCCTCGTCCAATGTGGCGCGTTCGGTCTGATTGGCTGACGGCCGACCTCAAGATTTTCATCGACCGTCAGATCCGTGAAAATGCGCCGCTCTTCCGGCACATAGCCAAGCCCGCCGCGCACGATGGCATGGGTCGGCTGATCCGACACATCCATTGCCCTCGAACACGATGCGGCCGGTTCGCTGCGCGACCAGGCCGACGATGGAGCGAAAGGTGGTGGACTTTCCGGCGCCGTTGCGCCCCAACAGCGCGACCACCTCGCCCTCGACCGACTTCCAGCGCAATATCGAACAGGATATGCGCCGGGCCGTAGTAGCTATTGAGATCGTGTACCGAGAGCTTCATGCCGGCGCTCCCTCGCGGTGGCGCGCATCGTAGACCAGCCCCTCGCCGAGATAGACGGCGCGTACCTCTGGATTGCGCCGGACCTCTTCGGGCGAACCTTCCGCGATCAGGCTGCCGCGATTGAGCACCAGGATGCGGTCGGCATGCTCGAACACCACGTCCATGTCGTGCTCGGTGAACAACACGCCGATCGATTGCTCGCGGGCAATACGCGCAGTCAGCCGCATCAGGTCGATGCGTTCGCGCGGCGCCATGCCGGCGGTGGGTTCATCCATCAGCAGAAGTTTGGCTCGGTTGGCGAGCGCGATCGCGAGTTCGAGCCGCTTGAGATCGCCATAGGCGAGTTCGCCGCAGGGACGTTCCGCAAAACCTGCCCATGCCGACGAGTTCGAGCAGACGATCGGCCTCATCGCGCGCGAACCTCGGGGTCGAAGTCCAGAAGTTGAACAGTTGGCGGCCATAGGACACCAGCGCGACCTGCACGTTTTCGCGCACCGTCATGGTCGGGAATGTCGCGGTGATCTGGAACGTGCGTCCGACGCCGAGCCGCCAGATTGCGCGCGGCTTTTGGCCGGTGATGTCTTCGCCGAGCAGGCTGACGCGGCCGCAGTCGGGAATGTTCTGACCGTTGAGCATGTCGAAGCAGGTGCTTTTTCCGGCGCCGTTGGGGCCGATCAGCGCGAGAATTTCACCGGACTTGAGTGCGAACGACACGCCGCGCACGGCATGGACGCCGCCATAGGATTTGGTCAGGCCTTCGACCGACAGCAATGTGGGCGCCATGCTCATTCGGCGGTCTCGATCCGGGATGATGCAAGCGCTGCCGCTTTGGCGTGTCACGGCGATTGCGAATGGTTTCCAGCATGCCGACGATGCCTTTGGGAAAGGCAACGACGATCAGGACGATGATCCCGCCCAAGCACCAGCTTGGAAAGGTCGGTCTGGCTGACCAGCCAAATGTTAAGCGCCTTGTAAACAACGGCGCCAACCACCGCGCCGGAAACCGTTTCGACGCCGCCGAGCAGCACCATGACAAGCGCATCGACCGAGAGCGAAATACCCAGGGTATCGGGAAACACGCTGCCCTTGAGATACGCGAACAGCGCGCCGCCAATACCTGCCGCGGTTCCTGCGATCACGAACGCCGTCCACTGAATGCGCTTGCCGTCAATTCCGATCGCCTCGCTGCGCAAAGGCGAATCGCGGGTGGCCCGCAAGGCGTAACCGAACGGCGAGAATACGATCATCCGCAGCGCTGCGACCACCAGCGCCGCTACGCACAGCGAAAGCCAATAAAAATGCGACGGACTGCCCGCCCACTTTTCGGGCCACACGCCGAGAATGCCGTTGTCGCCGCCGGTCACCGCTACCCACTGGAACGCGACCGACCACACGATCTGTGCGAACGCCAGCGTCAGCATTGCAAAATAGACGCCGGATAGTTGAACCGCGAAAAATCCGAACACCGCCGCGCCAAGCAGCCCGAGCAGTGGCCCGAGCAAAAGAGAGACAATCATCGGCAGGCCGGCGAGCTTGGCGAGGAACGCCACGCCATAAGCGCCAAGCCCGAAATAAGCGGCATGGCCGAACGAGGCGAGCCCGCCGACCGACATGAGGAAATGCAGGCTTGCGGCGAAAATCACGAAGATCGCAATTTCCGAACCGACTGTCAGCGCGTAGTTGCCGCCGATCAGCGGCAGCGCCGCCGCTGCGATCAGCGCGGCCAGCGTCGCAAGCGCTCGTTCGAAGTCAGCGGCCGCCACGGCGTGACGGTCAGGCCCGGCGTGCGCCGCGCCGGCGCCTCCGCTTTGCCGAACAGGCCCCACGGCCGCACGATCAGCACGGCGGCCATCACCAGAAATACCAGGATGATGGAAATCTTGGGAAAGATCAAAATGCCGAACGCGTTGAGTTCGGACACCAGCACCGCGGCGACGAAAGCGCCGATGATGCTGCCGAGACCGCCGATCACCACCACCACGAACACGTCGACGATGATGCGCAGGTCGAGGGCGTGATGCACGGCGTCACGCGGAAGCTGCAACGCGCCACCGAGTGCTGCGAGAAACACGCCGACCGCGAACACGCTGGTGAACAGCCATTTCTGATTGACGCCAAGCGCCGCTACCATGTCGCGATCCTGCGTCGCGGCGCGAACCAGCACGCCCCATCGTGTGCGCTGAAACAGCAGCCACAGGATTCCAAGCACGACCGGACTAAGTCCGATCAAGAACAAATCGTAGGTCGGAATATTCTGGCCGAAGAAATCGACGGCGCCGCGAAAGCCCGGCGCGCGGCGGCCGAGCAGATCGTCCGGTCCCCAGATCAGAACCACGAGGTCCTCGACCATCAGCGTAAGGCCGAATGTCGCCAGCAGCTGAAACAACTCCGGCACGTGATAAATCCGCCGCAGCAATATCATCTCGACCAGTACGCCGAGCGCCGCAACGATCAGCGCCGCAGCGACGATGCCGCCCCAAAACCCCAACGCGCCGGAAAGCCGCTCGGTCAACGTGAACGCGACGTAAGCGCCGAGCATGTAAAACGCGCCGTGCGCGAAATTGACGATCCGCGTGACGCCGAAGATGATCGAAAGTCCAGATGCGACGAGAAACAGCGACGCCGCGCTGGCAAGGCCGGTCAGGAACTGGACGAAGTAAAAGGCCATCAGAGGCCCGCACGCGCGACAACACCCACGCCGTCATTCCGGGGCACGAAGCGAAGCGAGTGAGCCCGGAATCCATAACCACGACGGGGAGTATGGATACCGGGCCTGCGCATCAAGTCGGCTGTTGCACTTGGACAACGATATTGCCGAACTCGGGTAAACCCGAGTTCGGTGGCGCATCCCGGAATGACGTTGTTGTAGTAGCGCCGACTCACTCACATCAATCCTTGGGACGCATCTTCTCCACTTCGGCATCGCTGGGCAGATAATCGGCGCCCTTGCGATATACCGAATCTACCATCACGCCCTTGCCGTCCTTCTGCGCAGTCTTGCCGACGAAGGCGCCCAGCGTTGACTGATGATCGATCTTGCGGAAGGTGATCTCGCCGAACGGCGATGGCATCGATAGCCCTTCCGTCGCCGCGATCAGCTTTTCCGGGTCGGTCGAATTCGCCTTGGTCAGGATCGCAGCGGCAGCCTTGATGGTCTGATAGCCGACAACCGAGCCTAGCCGCGGATAGTCGTTGTATTTGCCCTGATAGGCTTTCAGGAAGGCGTCGTGCTCCGGCGTTTTGATCGAGTACCAGGGATATCCCGTGACGATCCAGCCTGAGGGCGTCTCATCCTTCAGCGGATCGAGATACTCCGGCTCGCCGGTGAGGAAGCTCACCACCGAACGATCCTTGAACAAGCCACGGGTATTGCCTTCGCGAACGAGCTTCACAAGGTCCGCACCGAAAGTAACGTTGAGAATCGCCTCCGGATTAGCGGCAGCCACAGCCTGCACGACGGGACCAGCATCGATCTTGCCCTGCGGTGGCCACTGCTCGTCGACCCACTGAATGTCGGGCCGCTTTTCCGACATCAGTTTCTTGAAGACGGTGACCGCGGACTGGCCGTATTCATAGTTCGGCGCGATGGTCGCCCAGCGCTTGGCAGGGAGTTTCGCGGCCTCCTCCACCAGCATCGCCGCCTGCATGTAATTGGAAGGACGCAGCCGGAACGTATAGCGATTGCCTTTCGCCCAGGTGATGGCGTCGGTCAAAGGCTCTGCGGCGAGAAAAAATACCTTCTTCTGGTTGGCGAAATCGCTCACGGCCAGACCGATGTTGGACAGGAACGTGCCGGTCAGCATCGCGACGTTCTCGCTCGACACCAGTTCATTGGCGGCGGTTTGCGCGTCGGCCGGCTTGCCGCCATCATCCTTGGAGATGACCACGAGCTTCTTGCCGTTGATGCCGCCTGCGGCGTTGATCTCCTCGACCGCAAGCTGCCAGCCCTTGCGATAGGGCTCGGTAAATGCGGGCAGCAGCGAGTAACTGTTGATCTCGCCGATCTTGATTTCGCTCTGGGCAAAAGCGGCGTTTGCCATGCCGCTCACCGCGATCGCGAGAGCCGCTCCTAAAAGAATTCTGCCTCGTTGCATCCGATACCTCCGATGTTGAAGAAAATTATCGCAAACCGTCTTCGCCCTTGACTTCAGCAATGGTCAGGCCGCCGACGCGGGCTAACGGGCGGCCGCTGTCGGTCACCGCGACCGCGACCATGATTTCGTTGGCGCGCGGCGCGTCGTTGATCTGCACTTCCATGCCGTCGAAATGGCTGCGCACGAACGCCGCATCCTTATGCCCCAGCGGAATGTCCAGGGTCGTGCCGGGTCCGCTCCGTTTCTTCGACGACGGGATTAGCGCCGCGCCCTTGCCCAGGACCTTGCGTACCGGCGCACCCATCTTGGGATGCAAGATAGCAGCCGCGTGTTCGAGTTCGCCGTTTTCGCCCACCGCCGCGGCCTTGCCATAGCTTTGCGCCGTCGCGCCTTCGATCCCGAGCGCAGCAACAGCCTTTTTCGAGAGCAGGTCGCCGAGTTCCTCGCCAATGGCGATCAGTGGCGATAGGTCTTCGACATATTTTCCGGCGAAGGGATTTTCGATCACGGCGATGGCGGCGGCGCGGCGCGTCGGTGGCGCGATCGTCCGGCCCATTTCAAGATGCGTCTCTTCGACGACTGTGACGATCTTGCGAATGATTGCGCTCATTGCGTCACACTTTCCATTGCGCGCACGCTTAATTGCAGGCGGTACGCGCGCATCGATTGCGTTCGGCGCGACGATGCGCGTTTCACCATGCAATCGCAATACCGCGCGTTCGATCAATCCCCGCGCCAGCAAGACCCGCGCTTTGTCAGCGCCGGATTCCAGCGCCGTATCGATTTCGTGCGAAATGCGGAAACCGACGCCGCGCGTGACAAGACGCGCGCCGAGATCGCTATCCGGCTGCAGATCATGCGCCGGACAACGGACGATGGCCGAATGCTTCGGCAAATCGACGGCATTGGCGATAATCGTGGCTGCCGCATCGGCCTGCGATGCTGTTTGTGCGAAAATCGTCACCGCAGTCGGCGATCCCAAGCGAAAAACTGCGGCCGTGACGCCCGCTGGTGGCAATGCCGCGCGTTGGCTCGCCGGATTTGATCGTGGTCGTTCCCATCCGCCCGAGTTCATCGGGACGATCAAGGATACCCAGCCTGAATTGCTCACCTTCGGAAAGATGCAGCGCGATGTCGCCGCCGTTGTTGACATAGGCGCGCCGCAGATGCGCCGCCCCTACCATTGCTTCGAGAATCTCCTCGGCCACCGCGCCGGCGACCGCCGCCATCGGCGTGATGAAATGTTCTTCCGCGAATGGGGCCACCGCTGCATGCATGCGCCGCGCCACCCTGCCCTGCAATTTGCAACGCCAGGGATCAGCCGGTTTACGCAACTCCGCTAATTCCTCGCACAGCACATCAAGCAACCCGGTGAACCGCCGGGCCGCGGTGTCATAGCCGGCACGAACGTCCCCGTCATTTCCGCAGGCTTCGACGATCAGGTCGATCGGGCCGTCCTGCAGATGCAGGCGCTTGCCATCCGCCAAAAACCCGATTTGCGGAAGTCTTGTCATGTGCGCGGAGCCATCTGGCGGAATTCCGCGGTGTCTTTCAAAGACGCCAACGGCCGCACGTAGTCCATGTGGCCACCAAGTGCCGCGTAGTCCGAAAGTTTCAGCGTGAATTCGATCGGCGCCACCAGCGCCGGCGTCGGCACGTAGCCGAACGCGCCCGCCGGCAGCCGCGTGACATCGACCATGAAGGTGATGCCGCCGCCCGGCCAGACATACACCGGCGCGCCGCCACTGGTTACGCGCGTCAGCGCGTCCTTTACCGAGCGCGTCAGCCGCACCGGATTTTCCGTCACGCCTGATCGTAACGAGCCGCCCGCGCCGCCCATGAACAGCACCGTGCACAGCGCCGGCTCGCAATTTTCCTGAATACGCTCGACCGAAAGCTTGAGATCAGCCGGCATCGGCCTCTCAACTGGCTTCAACATCGCGTCGAGTTCGAAATAGGCGGCGTGCTCGCCTGTCGTGCTGACCATCAGCATGGTCATGCCTGGGCGAGCTTGCTTGGGGTTGAACGGACCCAGCACCGACAACGGATCGGAAATCATCGTGCCGCCCCAGCCGGTGCCGGGCTCGGCGACCTGGAAATACCGGCCGGGCGTCGAGCGGCGCCCCTTCATCTTGATGCCGGTGTCTGGAATATCGAGCTGCTTACCGGCTTCATGCTCGGACAGCACGCCGGTGATGTGATCGTCCACCACGACGACCTCATCCACCTTGCCCTGCCATTGCTTGGCGAACATGCCGATCGTCGCTGAGCCGCAGCCGACCCGCATGCGCTCCTCGGCCACGCCATTGACAATCGGCGGATATCCCGCCTGAACGACAACGGTCGCGCCGCCATCGATCGTGAGTTCGACCGGCTTGCAATTGGACAGGTCCATTAGCGCGTCGCAGGTGACGCGGCCTTCTTTCTTTGAGCCACCAGTGAGGTGATGCACTCCCCCGAGAGACAGCATCTGCGAGCCGTATTCGCCTGTGGTGACGTGACCGATCGCCTCACCCTGCACGCGCACAACGGCGGTCTCCGGCCCCAGATAGCGATCGGTATCGATCTTCACCTTGACGCCGCAATAACTGAAGATGCCTTCGGTCACCACCGTCACCATGTCGACGCCGTCGATCTGCGATGACACGATGAACGGCGCGGGTTTGTAGTCGGGATAGGTGGTGCCGGCGCCGATGGCCGTTACGAACACGTTCGGCTCGTGCACAATCTTGCCGTCCCAGTCGCCACCAGCCTGAAACGGCACCAGCCGTCCGCCATGCGAAACCGTGCGCTCCAGCACGACGTGCGGATCGACTCGCACCAGCTCACCATTGTGATTGGCATAGCGGTCGCAGGCGCCAGCCGCGCCCGGTTTGATATAGCACATGACAGGACACGCATCGCAGCGGATCTTGTCGGCGCCAGTACCGGTGATCGTTTCGGTCAGCATGAACAAGCTCACGAACGGCAGCAAAGGACTTGTTCGTATACGAATGATGCTGCGCGCGGATGAGAACGCTGTCAAGCACACCCCCATGGCGATACCGGTCCTGTGCCGATTTAAACCGCAGCTTGCCTCGTGAGTATTCGAAAACCTGGCACGGATTTCACGCTGAAGGGCAAACTTGCACGATTGTGTGCAAACGGTATCCTTGAAATGCACCAACGGAATGGTTGCAGCGATTTCCCGGACCGTGACGATGAGCCTTACCCGATCATGATCCGGCTGACCGTCAACGGCGGGACGCACGACGTCGATGCCGCGCCTGACACGGCGCTGCTTTATGTCTTGCGCAACGATCTCGAATTGAACGGACCGAAATACGGCTGCGGTCTGGGCGAATGCGGAGCCTGCAACGTTCTCATCGATGACATGATAGCGCGCTCCTGCGTGATCCCGATCAGCGGCTGCGTCGGGCCGGGACATTGTGACGCTCGAAGGTCTGGGCTCGCGCGACCATCCTGACCCGGTGCAGGACGCCTTCATCAAGGAGCAGGCCGCGCAATGCGGCTATTGCCTCAATGGCATGATCATCGCGACCAAGGCGCTGCTGCTGCGGTCCCCTCATCCCTCAGAACCCGAAGTGCTGGAAGCGTTGCGCTATAATCTTTGCCGATGCGGCGCACACGTTGAAATCATGCGGGCTGCGATGCGGGCTGCGGGTCATCTCGCAGAGGTTTCAGATTGATGGCCGAGCTTTTGCCTGGATCGTTGTCGGTCGTTCGCGCGCGGCGGCGGCGGGCGCAACGTCAAAATCCGAAACCTTCATCGAGATAACGTCCGACGGCGTCGTCACCGCGTTCAACGGTCACGTCGACCTCGGTACGGGCATTCGTACCGCGCTCGGACAGATCGTCGCGGAAGAGCTCGACGTGTCCTTTGCGCGCGTCGTCGTGCTGCTGGGCGATACGTCGCGCGTGCCCGATCAAGGCCCTACCATCGCCAGCGAGACCATCCAGATCACAGCGGTGCCATTGCGCAAGGCCGCGGCGCAGGCGCGTCACTTCCTGCTGGCGCGCGCCGCGCAGCGACTCGAACTGCCGTTGAGCGAGTTGACGATCGAAGACGGCCTGATCCGTGGCAACGACAACCGCAGCCTCAGCTATGGCGAACTGATTGCCGGCGATACTCATTCGCCTTGAACTCGCCGACGACGTGGCAGTCAAAGCCGTCGATGCCTACACCCTCGTCGGACAATCGGTTCCACGCGTCGACATTCCGGCCAAAGCCACCGGCGAACTGGTTTACGTCCACGATGTACGCTTGCCGGGCATGCTGCATGGCCGCGTGGTGCGCCCTCCCTATGCCGGTGTCGATGCGGGTCCTTTTGTCGGCACCAGCCTGATCGCAGTCGATGAAGCATCGGTTCGCGATATTCCGGGGCTGGTGTCGGTGGTCCGGATCGGCGATTTCGTCGGCGTCGTCGCCGAGCGCGAGGAAAACGCGATCAAGGCGGCAGCCCAGCTCAAAGTGAGCTGGAAGCCGACCCCGACGCTGCCGGATATTAAGGGCATCGAGACCGCGCTTCGCGCTAATCCTTCGACGCCACGTATTCTGATCGACAAGGGCGATGTCGACACAGCGCTTGCAGCCGCCGCGAAGCCCATGCAGCGGACCTATATCTGGCCTTACCAGATGCACGCCTCGATCGGCCCGTCCTGTGCTGTTGCAGACTATCAGGATGGCCACGTCAGGGTTTGGTCCGGCACGCAAAATCCTCACGTGCTGCGCGCCGACCTCGCGCTGCTGCTGTCCCGCCCGGATAGCGAGATCGATGTGATCCGGATGGAAGCCGCCGGTTGCTATGGCCGCAACTGCGCCGACGATGTTTCGGCCGATGCGGTGTTGCTGTCGCGCGCGGTCGGCCGCCCCGTGCGTGTTCAACTCACTCGCGAGCAGGAGCATGCGTGGGAGCCCAAGGGCACCGCGCAACTGATGGACGTCAATGGCGGATTAAATGCCGATGGCAGCGTCGCCGGTTATGATTTTGCGACACGCTATCCGTCTAACGGCGCGCCGACGCTGGCGCTGCTGCTGACTGGCACAATTGCGCCAACGCCTGCGGTGTTCGAGATGGGCGACCGCACCGCGATCCCACCTTACGATTACGACGCGATGCGCGTGGTGGCGCACGACATGCCGCCAATCGTGCGGGCGTCATGGCTCCGTGGCGTCTCGGCGCTACCGAACACCTTCGCGCATGAATCTTATATCGATGAACTCGCGACCGAAGCCGGCGTCGATCCCATCGAATACCGGCTGCGTTATCTGAAAGACCCTCGCGCGATCGATCTTGTCAACGCGGTCGCCAAGCGAGCGGAGTGGATACCGCGCCCGGTGCGGCAAGAGCCCGTTGCCGAAGGCGACATCGTGCGCGGACGCGGCTTCGCCTACGCGCTTTACGTGCACAGCAAATTCCCGGGTTATGGCGCGGCCTGGTCGGCATGGATTACCGACGTCGCCGTCAACAAGTCGACCGGCGATGTCAGCGTCACGCGCGTTGTTGCAGGTCAAGACTCCGGATTGATGATCAATCCCGAAGGTGTGCGCCACCAAATTCACGGCAACGTCATCCAGTCGACCAGCCGCGCGCTGATGGAAGAAGTTTCGTTCGATCGCAACTCGGTGACGAGCCGCGAATGGGGCGCCTACCCGATCATTAAATTTCCGGACATTCCGAAGATCGACGTACTGATGCTGCCGCGGCCGGATCAGCCGCCGCTTGGCGCTGGCGAATCCGCATCGGTGCCGAGCGCCGCCGCCATCGCCAACGCGATCTTCGATGCCACCGGCGTGCGCTTCCGCGAGCCGCCTTTTACGCCGGAGCGGATTCTCCGGGGATTGCGCGGTGAACAGGATGAAGCGCCGCGCGCATTGCCTTTCGCGCCGCCCAAGCCTCCGGTTTCAAGCGACCGCTGGCCAAATCCGTTTGTCAAACCGCGGGGCGCATTGGCAAGCATTGCCGCCTTGTGTGCTGCAGTCGTTGGCGTCGCGGCGGCGGTGCTGCCGTGGCAGCCCATCGCGCCGATCGCCCCGCCGGACCCGTCGACCTATTCCGCCGCGACGATTGCGCGTGGTCAACAGTTAGCGTCGCTCGGCGATTGCGCGGTCTGCCACACGCAAGCGAACGGCGCGATGAACGCGGGAGGCCGCGCCATCGAGACGCCGTTCGGTGTTGTGTACTCGACCAACATAACGCCGGATGCCGAGACCGGCATCGGCGCGTGGTCCTATCCCGCCTTCGAGCGCGCGATGCGTGAAGGCATCCATCGCGACGGGCGGCATCTCTATCCGGCGTTTCCCTATACCCATTTCGCAAGGACCACCGATGCCGACCTGCAGGCGCTTTATGCTTACCTGATGGCGCAGGCGCCGGTGCATGCCATCAATCGCCCGACCGAGCTGGCGTTTCCGTTCAACCTTCGCCCATTGATGGCGGGATGGAACGCGCTTGTTTCATCGACCGCGCGTGTTCGAAGCTGACGCGAAACAATCGGCGGAATGGAATCGCGGCGCTTACCTTGTCGAGGGTCTCGGACATTGCGGCGCGTGCCATTCGCCGCGCAATGCGCTCGGCGCGGAAAAGGCCAGCGCCTATCTGGCTGGTGGAGTCAGCGGAAGGCTGGGAAGCGCCGCCACTGACGTCGCTTTCGCATGCGCCGATCCCCTGGAGCGAGGACGAGCTTTTCGCTTACCTGCGAACCGGCGAATCCCGTTTTCACGGCGTCGCTGCGGGACCGATGGCGCCGGTGGTGCGAGAACTGGCAGCGTCTGCCCGATCAGGACCTCCGCGCCATGGCGGTTTACCTAGGCTCATTCAACGAAACCACGCTCGAAAGAACCGCACAGGACGCGCTGGCCGCCAGGCTTGAAACCTCGACCCTCGCCAGAGCAGTCCCGGCATCGCCGTATCGGCGCCAGGCTCTATGAGGGCGCTTGCGCGGTTTGTCATCAGGTCGGCGGCGCGCCGCTATTCGGCACCAGGCCGTCGCTGGCGCTCAATAGCAACCTGCACAGTGCGGTGCCTGACAATCTGATCCAGATAATCCTGCACGGCGTTTCGTCGCCCGCATCGAGCGATCTCGGCTATATGCCGGCCTTCAAGGACAGCATGAACGACGATCAGATCGCGGAATTGATATCGTACCTGCGGCGTCAATTCGCCCCGGACAAGCCGGCCTGGACCGGTGTACAGACGGCCGTCAGCAAGGCAAGGCAAGGGTATCGCAGCTAACGTCCGCTTGCGCTGCTCATTAAAAGCCGCTGGTTACGAAGTTTACGCCGGGATAGAGTTCGAAAATGGCAGTCACCGATATTGCATCCCGGACCTACAATCACGGCTGGCGGCTCGATCCTATCGTGCGCAGCCTGCTCGATACCGATTTCTACAAACTGCTGATGCTGCAGACGATCCGGGAATTCTATCCGAACACGCGGACGACCTTTTCGGTGATCAATCGCAGCCGTCACGTCCGGCTCGCCGAGGTCATCGACGAGGGCGAGCTTCGCGCTCAGCTCGACCATGCCCGCACCATCCGCTTTTCGAAGAAGGAGTTGATCTGGCTTGCCGGTAATACGTTCTACGGCAAGACCCAGATGTTCTCGCCGGATTTCATCAACTGGCTCGCCGCATTCCGATTGCCCGAATACGAACTGAACAAGGTCGACGGGCAATACGAACTGCATTTCCACGGTCCATGGACGCACACGACCATGTGGGAAATTCCAGCGCTTGCCATTCTCAATGAGCTGCGCTCGCGCCAAATGATGAAAGGGCAAGGACGTTTTGCCATGGATGTGCTCTACGCTCGCGCCAAAGCGAAGCTTTGGGCAAAGGTCGAGCGTTTGCGCCAACTGGAAGGACTGCGTCTTTCCGATTTCGGCACGCGGCGGCGTCACGGCTTTCTGTGGCAGCGTTGGTGCGTCGAGGCAGTCAAGGAAGGATTGGGGCCATCCTTCACCGGAACGTCGAACGTGTTGCTGGCAATGGACAACGATCTGGAGGCCATCGGTACCAATGCGCACGAGTTGCCGATGGTCGCCGCGGCGCTGGCGAACGACGACAGCGAATTGCGTTGGGCGCCGTACCGCGTGCTCGATCAATGGCGAGATACCTATGGGGGCAACCTGCTGATCGCGCTCCCCGATGCCTTCGGCACCAAATCATTCCTGCGCGATGCGCCGGAATGGGTGGCGGACTGGACCGGTTTTCGGCCGGACAGCGCCCCGCCGATTGCGGCAGGCGAGGAGATCATCAAATGGTGGAAACAAAAGGGCCGCGACGCCCGAGAGAAGCTGCTGGTTTTCTCAGACGGTATGGACGTCGGATCGATCGAGGAAACCTTCCATCATTTCAATGGACGCGTCAGGATCAGTTTCGGTTGGGGCACCAACCTCACCAACGATTTCGTCGGTTGCGCGCCGGACGGCTCCGTGGATCTCGATCCGATCTCGATCGTCTGCAAGGTCACGTCGGTCGACGGCCGGCCCGCCGTGAAACTTTCAGATAATCCGGAGAAGGCTACCGGGACGGCTTCTGAAATCGACCGCTATCTGCGCGTGTTCGGAAACGCAGGCCGCGTGCGAAGCGCGGTGCACGTCTGAACGACTGATTTTAGCGATGCAGGCAGCGCTGCGATATCCGAAAGATGGCTGTATCGCTTACGACAGGCTTACGTGTCCGTTCGTTTTATCGTTGCCCCTGCGCCAGTATTTTGATTGCCGCGCGCAGATGCGGCTTGTCGAGCATCTTGCCATCCATCTTCACGACGCCGGAATTCGGGTTGTCGTCAAATGCCTTGACCACTTTCTGCGACCACGCGATTTCCTCATCGGTCGGCATGAAGGCCGCATTGACGACGTCGACATGCTTGGGATGAATCACGGCCTTGGACAAGAAATCCGTCATGCCGCGCGGCGATCGCCTCTTCCTTCAGCGCCGTCGAGATCGTTGATGTCGGTGGCGATGGTGTCGATCGCAACGACGCCCGCGGCAGCGGCGCTGATCAGGCAGAGATCGCGCGCCAGCAGAAACGGTCCGTGAAAGCGGCCCGTCGGTCCGGTTGCGCGACGCGCCGAGCGAAGCCGCAAGATCTTCCGCACCCCACATCATGCCCCACAGCCGCGGGCTCGTGCCCTCGAAGTCGAGCAGTTTGAGCACCGCCCGCGCCGTCTCGGTCGCG
This sequence comes from uncultured Alphaproteobacteria bacterium, assembly GCA_963723625.1. GTDB lineage: Bacteria > Pseudomonadota > Alphaproteobacteria > Rhizobiales > Xanthobacteraceae > Bradyrhizobium. The sequence goes on along the minus strand of CAVRRK010000005.1, from coordinate 587,580 downwards.
ACGACGACGATCCGCGTGCTTCCCGTGCTCGATGACCCGCAGCGGCCTCGAACGCATCGAGATACAGCGCCAGATGATTGACGTCGGCAGCGCCGGCGCATTTCGGCAGCACGATGCCATCGGGCCGGCCCGGCATCACGGCAGCGAGATCGCCGAGCGTCATGCCGGTATCGAGCGCGTTGACGCGGATATAGATCTTCTGGCCGGGATTGCGGGCATCGAGCATCTCGCGCGTGATGCGCGCGCGCGACGACTTTCTGATCCGGCGCGATCGAATCCTCCGAGATCGAGGATCAGCGCGTCGGCCGCGGTCTTCTTCGCACTTTCGAATTTGCGGGTGCTGTCGCCGGGAACGAACAGGAATGATCGCATTGGTCAGGCTTTCGGTTTGCAATGCATCAGGCCGGTGCGGCGGCAGCTCGCCACCACCTCGCCGCGCTGATTTGTTGCGGTATGCTCGAATTCGACGATGCCCTGGGTCGGCCGCGATTTGCTGGCGCGCTTGGATATGATTTTGGTGTGCGCCTTCAGCGTATCGCCATGAAACACCGGCTTTGGGAATTTGACGTCGGTCATGCCCAGATTGCCGATCGTCGTACCGAGCGTGGTGTCATACACGCTCATGCCGATCATGATGCCCAGCGTATAAAGGCTGTTGAACAGCCGCTGGCCGAATTCGGTACTTTCCGAGAAATGAGCGTCGAGATGCAGCGGCTGCGGATTCATCGTCAGCAGGCTGAACATCGTATTGTCCATCTCGGTGACGGTGCGGCTGAATTCGTGATGGAATTCCCGGCCGACCTCGAACTCCTCGAAATATAATCCTGCCATCGTTTCCTCTTTTGCCTTTGCGATCTGTATTTTGTCGCTGTTCTAACCTGCGGACGTGCGAACAACCCCGGCCTTGATCAAATCATCGATGGCGTCGCGGTCGAATCCCGCGTCGAGCAGAACCTCGCGGCTGTCCGCCCCGATATCCGGCGCTGGCCGCAGATTATCCTCGGACAGTCCCATGAAACCCGGCGTTCGCGGCGCGTAAACCAGCCCGACGCCCGGAGTTTCCTGACAAACCGCGGCCTTTGTGGCCTCGACATGAACGTTGCGCAGCCATTCGCCGGGATTGAGGATTCGCTCCGCAATGATATCGGCCGCGTGCAGTCTGGTCAGCCAGGCTTCGCTCGACCGGCCAAGGAACACTTCGCGCATTTGCGAAATCAACGCATCCGCTGAATTGGCGCGCGCCGCAAAATCCGCAAACCGGGTCGCTGGCAAGATCGTCGCGTTCGATTGCAGTGCAGAGGCGCTTGTATTGCGCCTCATTCACCAAGGTGACCATCAGCCAGCCGTCGCTCGTTTGATAAGAGCCGGCCGGCACATTGAGCGCGCGCGGTGTACCGCCTTCGAGAACATACTCGGCGACCTTGTGGCCGAGCAAGGCGGCCGTCGATTGCGCGAGGCTGACGTCGATCCATCGTCCGGTGCCAAGCGTTGCGCGCGCGAACAGCGTGGTGGCGATCGCCTGGAATGCGTAGACGCCGGTCGCGACATCGGAGATCGTCGTGCCGACCCGGTGCGGGGTCTTGTCGTTGCCGATGTTGACCGAAACCAGGCCCGAAAACGCCTGCGCCACGGAATCGGAGCCGGGACGTTTCGCGTAAGGACCCTGCTGTCCGAAGCCGCTGACCGAGAGATAGATCAGACCGGGATTGTCTCGGGCGAGTTCCTCGTAGCCTATTCCCAGACGGGCGGCGACGCCGGGCCGAAATCCTTCGATGAAGACGTCGCAATCCCTCGCGAGCCGTTTCGCGATCCGTACTCCCTCGGCATGTTTCAGGTCGAGGCAGAGGCTGCGCTTGCCGCGATTGTAGACCGCGGACAGCGTCGTGTGACCGCCGTAGGTCGTTCCGAGGTAGCGCGACCAGTCGCCCTCGGGCGGTTCGACCTTGATAATTTCAGCGCCGTAAACGCCGAGCAGCATCGCGCAATAGGGCGAAGCGACGCCCTGACCGAAGTCGAGGACGCGCAAGCCGCGATAAGGCGCCTCGTGTGTCGGCGATAATCTTCTGTTCGACCGCCAATATTGTTCCGGCGTGAGAGTAGCCGCGCATGGCACGGCGTCGAAAAGAAGATAATGGTTGTCTGAAGTCAAGGTCTCAAACGGCAAGCTCGTGCAGAGGAAATGCGCTCGAGGATGTGGCCCGCAGGAAGCTTCGTGAATGCGCGCAAACCTCTGCTTCATCACCGCTCATACTTCGACCACGCGTTCGATGTGAACGCGACGGCAGTCCATCTCATATTCCAGATCGACCACGGGCGGCCGGTTGAAATGCCAGGTCAGGCCGTTGCGAAACACGCCGCGCCTGCCGAGTTCGCTCTCCAGAAACGGAATACACGTCGCTGCACGGTATAAAGCTGCACGCCGGTGGTCTGGCTCCAGTCGCCGCAGAACGCGCTCATGCGCCGCTCCATCTCGTCGAGCACCCACTTTGCCTTTTCCAGCATTCCCGTCCGGGCTGGTGTCGCCGAGGCGAACGGTATGGTCGCGATAGTTCGCCTTGCCCTCGACCGACTCGCCGCTGCCGGCAACGACAAATGACGCCGGCGCGTTGGGCGCGACCGTCGTGAACGAGAAAGCATGAAAGCCCGGTTCCGAGGGCGGATCGATCTTCGGACAGACATTGCTGCGCGCGACCGGATTGACGCCGTCCTTCATGATCCCCCATTCGATCAGGGTCTTGATGTAGATCTCGTTGAAGGCCTTGAAGCCAGCTTCCGTGAACGGCGCGGGCGAGCGCAATTCGCAGGCGCCGAACGCCGTCAGCGGCCGGCCGGCGGCCTTGATGATCTCGCGCGATCTTCTCAAAGCCGCTGCTTCAGCGGCACCACGCTGGAGAAGCGCACGCGCTCGATGGTGAAGCCGGGAAGCGCGCCGATGCCGCAGGAATACTGGCTGACGCCCGGCATGAATCGGTAGCCGCTGTTGTCGGCTTCAATGGTCTCGATCATGATGCCTCCTCAATTGCTGTGATTTCGCTCAGAATTCAGTCTTGCAGCACGCCGAGATAGGCGTCGCGAATGATCGGATCGGCGAGCAATTCGCGCGCCATCGCCCGTGCGCGCACGATGCGGCCCATGTCCATGATGTAGGCCGAATGGCAAAGATCGAGCGCGGTGGTCACATCCTGCTCGACCAGCAGGATCGACATGCCCTCGGCATTCAGCGCGCGCAGCGCCGCGACCAGTTGCTCGACCAGCAGCGGCGACAAGCCGAGCGACAATTCGTCGATCATCAGCAGCCGCGGCGCGCTCATCAGGCCACGGCCGATGGCGCACATCTGCTGCTCGCCGCCGGACAGCGTCGCCGCCGCCTGATTGCGGCGCTCGCGCAATTTCGGAAACGTCGCATAGACCCGATCGAGATCGCGGCTCAAGTTCGCCGCGGCCGGCCTTTCGCGAATAGGCCCCCATCAGGAGATTGTCCTCGACGCTCATCGCGCCGAACAGCCGCCGCCCTTCCGGCACGTGAACGATGCCTTGCGCGAGAATCTGCGCCGCGCTGTCGCCGGTGACATCCCTGCCGTCGGAGAAATAATTGCCGCCTGACGTCGGGATCAAGCCCGGACAGCGCGCGCATCAAGGTGGTCTTGCCGGCGCCGTTCGAGCCGATCAGCGCGGTGATCTCGCCGCGCCGCACGGCCATGTCGATGCCCCACAGCACCTGGATCTCGCCGTAGCCGGCGCGCAGTCCCTGCAGCTCGACGATCGGGGAATCAGCCATGGGCGGCGTTCCGCTGCGCGTATTGCTGGCCCAGATAGGCATCGACCACGGCGGGATTCTTGATGACGTCGCGCGGCTGCCCGTCGGCGATCAACTGGCCGTTGTGCAGCACGGCGATGCGGGTGCAGACATTGAGCACGACCTTCATCAGATGCTCGATCATCACGATGGTGATGCCGTCCGCCGCGAGTTGATGAATGAGCTTTGTCGCGCGCTCGACTTCGGCGCTGTTCAGCCCGGCATTGACCTCGTCGAGAAACAGCAGCTTCGGCTTCATCGCCAGCGCCTTTGCCAGTTCCAGCCGCTTGCGCATCGCCAGCGTCAGCGTCGCCGCGGATTGGCCGGCCTGCGCATCCAGCCCGACGAATGCCAGATGCGCGCGCGCTTCCTCGCGCGCGGATTTCAGGCTCTCGCCCGGCTGCGAGAACAGCGCGGCGGCGGCGACATTGTCCAGCGCGGAGAATTCGGCGAACGGCTGCACGATCTGGAACGTGCGCGACAGCCCGAGCCGCGCCGCCTGATAGGTCTTGATACGCGTGATGTCCTGGCCCATGAAGATCACCGTGCCGGAGCTGGCCGGCGTCACGCCGCAGATCGTATTGACCAGCGTGGTCTTGCCGGCGCCGTTCGGGCCGATCAGCCCGAGCACCTCGCCCTTGTTGATGCCGAGCGTGACGTCGCGCAGCGCCTTCAGACCGCTGAAGCGCCGCGAGACGGCGTCGAGGCGCAGGATTTCAGACATGCTTCGCCTTCGCGCCAGAAGCATCCGGGAGCGCAGCGAAATCAGGCCATGCGGCAGAAACAGCAGCAGCATGCACGATCAACACGCCGAGCACGCCGCTGTGGATCTGGATGTAGTTGCGCCAGACCACTTCCTCGAGCGCCGAGATACAGGAACGCGCCGCAGACCACGCCGAGCGGCGAGCCGAGGCCGCCCATCAGCGCCATCACGATCGGCTTGACCGAATAGAGAATATCGAACACGTCGGACGGGTCGATGTAATGCACCCACGCGGCATAAAGGCCGCCGGCGGCGCCGACGAAACAGGCCGACAGTCCGAACGCGATGCTCTTGTAGAGCGTGGCATTCAGGCCGATCATGCTGGCGGCGGTTTCGTTCTGGCGGATGCAGGCCAGCCCAAATCCGAGCTTCGACATCGAAACCGCGATCACCATCAGCGCCGTCGCCAGCAGCAATCCCCACATCGCATAGAAGAAGAATGTGGCATCGGCCAGAATGCCGGAGCCGGACGCCAGCGGGATGTTCAGTCCCATGCCGCCGCCGGTCAGGTCGGTGGCGTTGTTGACGAGTTCGCGCAGCACCTCGACCAGCGACAGGCTGGCGATCGCGAAGTAATGGCCGCGCAGCCGCAGCAGCACGGCGCCGAGCAAGCCCGCCAGCACGAAGGACGCGACGAACGCCAGCCAGGATCGCAAGCGTCAGCGGCAGGCCCTTGCTTGAGCAGCACGCCGGTCGTATAGGCGCCAAAGCCGAAAAAGGCCGCGGTCGCGAATGACGGATATCCGGCGAAGCCGCCGACGACATTCCACGACAGCGCGAGGATCGCATACATGCAGGCGATGGTGCCGAGCCGCAATGCGTAGGCGCCGCCGAACAGCGGCAGCGCGGCCACGCAAGCCAATCAGCGACCAGCAGCGCGAGATTGCCCCGGGTCATTCGAAGCCCTTCCGGCCGAGCAACCCCTGCGGCCGGACGATCAGGAACACGATCAGCAGCGCAAAGGAAAGTGTCGTCGCGTGCGCGGGCCCAATGAGTGGCCGAGCCGACGCCTTCGACCAGCGCCAGCAGCAAGCCGCCGGCCAGCGCGCCTGAAACGCTGCCGAGGCCGCCGAGCACGCAAACCACAAACGCCTTGTCGAGATAAGCCGACGACGTCAGCGGCGAAATCGGGAAGATCAGCGCCATCAGCACGCCCGCGCATCCCGCCAGCGCCGCGCCAAGACCGAACGCGATGGCATAGATCGATTTGACATCGACGCCCATCAGAACCGCGGCATCGCGATCCAGCCTTACGGCGACGATGGCGCGGCCGACGCGCGAGCGGCGCAGCAGCAGATAGAGCAGCCCGGTCAGCGCCAGCGCCAGATGCGGTGGCGATCAGCCGATCGACCGGCACCACGACGTCAAACAGCGAGACCGAACCCATCGGCGGATTCAAGGTCAACTTGCGATAATCCGCCTTGAAGAAATAGATCATCGCGTTGTTCAGGATCAGATCGAGCCCGAATGTCAGCGTCAGCGTCACCAGCACCGGCGCCGCAATCACGCGATTGAGCAGCAATCGCTGCAGCAGATAGCCGAAAACGAAAAACACCGGCGCCGCGACGATCAGTGCATACCAGGGCGAAATCGCGAGCGACTGATAAAGCCCCCAGGCCAGATAGGCGCCGAGAACGATGAACGATCCGTGGATCAGGTTGATGACGTTGAGCACGCCCCACACCAGCGAGAAGCCGATCGCGATGCACGCGTAGAGGCAGCCCAGCACCAGGGCATTGACCAGGACCTGGGCTAGCCAGCATGTCCGGACCCTCGCCGGCGCGCATAGCTCAGTTCACGCCGAGCTTGAGTTCGCCCTGCTTGATCGCCTGCGGGAACAGCACGACGGGCTTGCCGCCCTGGATCTGGAATACCGGCGGCTCCAGCGAATTGATCTGGCCGTTCGGCCCGAATTTCACCGGGCCCGAAGAACGTCACGACGTCCAGCTTCGCCAGTTCGTCGCGCACCTTTTCGCGTCCAGCGAGCCGGCGCGCTCGATCGCCATCTGGAACAGCGCGCCGCAAACCGCCGCCGACGCCTGACCGTAATCCGGCTCGCTCTTGTATTTGTCGCGGAACAGTTTCACGAAATTGCTCGGTCGAGCCGAAGATATCCTTGCCTTCGTATTGCTCGGCGGGATGCCACCACGAGGCGCTGGTGATGTTCTCGGCGCTCTGGCCCGCGGATTCGATGAAGTCCTGATAGGCCGGCCCGGCGATCATCGTGACCACCGGCGCCTTCATCTGCTGATCGACCATCTGCTTGCGGACCAGCAGCAGATCGTTGGTGTAGCCGGTGACGAATATCCATTGCGGAGCCAGCGACTTCATCTGCGACAGCGTCGCGGAATGATCGAGCGTGCCGATCGCGTATTTCTCGAAATAGACCACCTCGAAGCCGTTGGCCTTGGCGGACTTCTCCATCTCCTGGGCGATCGCCAGCGGGAACAAATCGTTGCGCGCGAGGATGGCGACCTTCTTCACGTCGGGCGCCTTGCGACTTGATGATCTGGGTCAGCGGCGTGGTCAGCGTGTCGTTCGGCGTGAAGGTGCCGAACAGATATTTGTAGCCCTGGTCGTAGACCTGCGACGAAGACGCCGCGGCGGCGATGGTCGGCACCTTGTATTTTTCCGAGACCGTGCTCGCCGCCTTGGCGGCGCCAGAGCCGAATGCGCCGAACAGGAAGTTGACGTTGTCCTGGGTGATCATCTGCTCGGTGGTCTGCACCGCGCGCGGCGTGTTGGACTGATAATCGGCATAGACGATCTCGACCTTGTACTTCTTGCCGCCGACCGAAATTCCGCCGGCCTTGTTGGCCTGCTCGGCCCAGAGATCGTAACCCTGCTGCTGCTTGATGCCCTCCGGCGCCAAGGGCCCGGTCAACGGCAGCGGCGCGCCGAAGCGTATGACGTCGTCAGCCGCGGCCGGCGACGCCGAAATATTCCAGCAAAGAAGGGCGGCAATTGCAGTTCCCAAAACAATCGGGAGACGGGCAAGCGTGGGATAGGGCATTCGTATCTCCCAATGAGGATTTCAATCGGCTGCCAAAGCATCGCAAATCCGGCGGTCGAATAAAAGCACTGAAATAAGGCTTGGAATTTCGCTGTTTGCCAGCCAGTTGGGCAAGCCGAGAGCCAAGCCTTCACGAGATGACGTTTTTCACGGCCGCGGCCTCTGTTCATAACGCTTCGCTTCGCGCCCGACAGGGCCTTGTCCCTGCGGTGAACAATGTCCTAAAACTTGCGGCGCACATGACAAGCTCGGACCGCCCGCCCCCTCTTTCACCCGACGACAACGCCGCAGAAACACTGCGACAAATCGCTCGCGAGCGGGATCACGCCCATCGGGCGCTGGAGGAACGTGAAGCCGAACTCGCCCGTATTCAACGGATCGGCCGCGTCGGTGGCGTCGAGGTCGATCTCCAGAACGGCATCCGGAACCGGCGTTCCCCGGAATATCTGATGATCCACGGCCTCGGCGCCGAGGCCGTCAATGAGACGCACGAAGATTGGGTCAAACGGATCCACCCTGCCGACCGCGAGCAAACGGTCGCGCATTTCCTGACGGCGCTCGCCGGCCGGGAGGAGGACTATTCCTCGGAGTATCGAATTGTCCGCCCGAGCGACGGTCAGATTCGCTGGATCAGCGTTACGGCAAAGATTGATCGCGACCGCGATGGACGCGCTATCCGCTTGGTAGGTGCGCACATCGATATCACCGACCGGATGGTGGCCCAGGAAACCCTGCGCGAGAGCGAGGAACGGTTTCGGCTGATCGCGAACAGCGCGCCCGTGCCCATTTGGGTTACCAAGCTCAACCGCGAACGATCCTTTGCCAATCAAGCCTATCTCGATTTTCTCGGGCTACCCTTTGAGGAAGCCGTGGTGTTCGATTGGCGAAAGGCCTTGTATCCGGACGATCTGCCACGGATCCTGAAAGAACAAGTCGAAGGCGAATCTTCGCTCAAGCCGTTCGTGCTGGAAGCCCGCTACAAGAGGGCCGACGGCGAGTGGCGCTGGTTGAGATCGGAATCGCAACCGCGATGGGACCCAACGGGCGAACATGTGGGATTCATCGGCGTCGCTCACGATATCACCGTGTCGAAGCAAGCCGAAATCGAGCTGCGCCAGATCAACGAAACGTTGGAGCGCCGGATCGAAGAACGAACCGCGCAGCTGCTCAAAGGCGAGGAAGCATTGCGTCAATCGCAGAAAATGGAAGCAATCGGCCAGCTCACCGGCGGAGTAGCCCACGATTTCAACAACCTGCTTACGATCATACGCTCGGCCACCGATTTTTTGCGCCGCCGCGAACTGCCGGAAGAAAGGCGCCGCCGCTACATCGATGCCATCGCAGAAACTGTCGAGCGGGCATCTAAACTTACCGCTCAGCTGCTCGCTTTCGCGCGTCGACAACCTCTTAAACCGCAAGTATTCAATGTCGGGACGCAAGTTGAAAATATCGTGCAGCTGATTCGTCCGCTTGTTGGAAACAAAATCAGGATCGATGTTAAGATCGACAACCCGAATTATTTCGCCGTCGCCGACGTTGCCCAGTTCGAAACGGCTTTGATCAATCTTGCCCTCAATGGCCGCGACGCCATGGATGACCAGGGCCGCCTCACGATTGAGGTCAAAAAAGTATATTCAATTCCGGAACTCCGCGGCGCGCCGAGCCGCAACGGCGAGTTCATCGCCGTCTCCGTCCGGGACACCGGAATAGGTATTCCCGCCGATAAACTTGAAGCCATATTCGAGCCATTCTTCACCACCAAGGAGGTCGGAAGAGGCACGGGTCTCGGACTCAGTCAGGCGTTTGGATTTGCCAAGCAATCCGAAGGCGATATCGAGGTAATCAGCACGGTAGGCGAAGGGGCGACGCTCATTATTTATCTTCCGCAAGCCGCCACACCTGTTGAAGTACCTGTTGCGGCCTCTATTGGTGGCGACGCCGTGACCAGCGGCCGCGGTTATCGCGTGCTGGTCGTCGAAGACAACGAAGACGTCGGTCAGTTTTCAACCGAACTCCTGAAAGACCTGGGCTATATCATTCGCTGGGCTCGTACCGGCGATGAGGCGCTTGCGATGCTGGCAGAAGATGAATTAGCGGTTGATCTGGTATTTTCTGACGTGATCATGCCGGGAATGAACGGCGTCGAGCTTGCCGGCGTTATACGAGAGCGCTATCCGGGCCTGCCCGTGGTTTTGACGAGCGGCTACAGCAATGTTCTCGCGGAGAATGCCGACCGCGGATTCGAGCTCATTCAGAAACCCTATTCGGTGGAATCTCTTTCCCGGATATTGCGCAAAGCGATTTCTGGAAAAAAATTCCTGGCTCGGTAGGCGAAGTCCGATGAAATCCGTGTTTTTATTGTCGCTCGCCCTGTCGCTGGCGGTTTGCAGTTCGGCAATCGCTGAAAGCTGCGCGGCCCGCCGAGATGATATCGAACTTCCGCACCAAACATGGCGAGGGGCGAGTCACCATCGACAGCGCACTGAACAAGGTTGCCCAAGATCAGGCGAAGGCAATGGCTGCCAAGGATTTGCTCGATCACAGCGCGCTGGCGCCGTTCAACACGCGCGTCGCCTCGTTGGGATCGACGTATGCCGCGGAAAACATCGCGTACGGCTACAGCGATTTTCCCAGAACTCTCGACCAATGGATTGAATTGTCGGGACATCGGAAGAATCTGCTCATGCATGAAGCATCGCGCGTTGGTGTCGCCAGCGCGAAGAGTTCCGCGACGGGGCGCACCTATTGGGCGATGGTGATTGCCGGCGGATATAAAAACGCCAGCCCACATGTGGCCACGAAAGGTCATGCCGTGCGGACTTGCCGGGTTTCAATTCTTGGCATTTGCCTTTGAAGAACGAGTTTTGCGTGGGGTAAGTTGCCTACCCGGCCTTCGATACTTTTTCCCCTCAGTGGGCACCGGCAAGGGCGCAAAAGTGCGATGTACAGCGCACTTTGCAGGATGATCATTCAGGGCTATCGTGCCTGTCAGCGAGGCTGTTGGAAGGATATTCCACTCCACCGGCTCAATTCGGAATGCATCAACGTTGCATTGTATCGTAGCATTCAGTGACGCCGCGCAGGCGCGCAGGAACTGCATTCAGGAGATCATGACGTGACACGTTTTGAAATCGACCGCCGTACCGCACTTCTGACGTCAGCCGCCATCGCCGCAAACGTTCTCAATCCGATGCGCGCTTTCGCGCAGGAGACCCCTCGCAAGGGTGGCGTGTTCAACGTCCATTACGGCGCCGAGCAGCGTCAGCTCAATCCGAGCATTCAGGCATCGACCGGCGTCTACATCATCGGCGGGAAAATCCAGGAAAACCTCGTCGATCTCGACGGCAACGGCCAGCCCGTCGGCGTTCTTGCCGAGAGCTGGGAAGCCGCGCCCGACGGCAAGACCATTACCTTCAAATTGCGCAAGGGCGTCACGTGGCACGACGGCAAGCCGTTCACGTCAGCGGACGTCGAATTCACCGCCATGCAGATGTGGAAGAAGATTCTCAATTATGGGTCGACGCTGCAACTGTTCCTTACGGCCGTCGATACGCCCGATGCGCAGACGGCGGTGTTCCGCTACGAGCGGCCGATGCCGCTCAACCTGCTGCTGCGGGCGCTGCCGGATCTGGGTTACATCTCGCCCAAGCATCTCTATGAATCCGGCGACATCAGGCAGAACCCGAATAATCTGGCTCCCGTCGGCACGGGACCGTTCAAGTTCGTCAAATACGAACGCGGGCAGTATGTCATTGCCGATCGCAACCCCAACTACTGGCGGCCGAACGCGCCCTATCTCGACCGCATCGTCTGGAAGGTTGTCACCGATCGCGCCGCCGCGGCCGCGCAGATGGAAGCCGGCGACCTGGACTATAGCCCGTTCACCGGCCTGACAATTTCCGACACCGCGAGGCTCGCCAAGGACAAGCGCTTCATCGTCTCGACCAAGGGCAACGAGGGCAACGCCCGCACCAACACGCATCGAGTTCAATTTCCGCCGCAAGGAGCTTGTCCGATATTCGCGTCCGGCGTGCGATCGCGCACGCGATCAATGTGCCGTTCTTCATCGATAATTTTCTTGGCGATTTCGCCAAGATCGGGACGGGTCCGATCCCTTCGACATCGACCGATTTCTATCCGGGGCCGAATACGCCGCAATATCCCTACGACAAGGCGAAAGCGATCGCGCTGCTGGACGAAGCCGGCTTCAAGCCGGCAGCCGGCGGCAATCGCTTCTCGCTGCGTCTGCTTCCCGCGCCCTGGGGCGAGGACATCTCGCTATGGGCGACTTTTATCCAGCAGTCGCTGGGCGAGGTCGGCATCCAGGTCGAAAACGTCCGCAATGACGGCGGCGGGTTTCTCAAGCAGGTCTATGACGATCACGCCTTCGACCTCGCCACCGGCTGGCATCAATATCGCAACGACCCGGCCGTATCGACCACGGTATGGTATCGGTCGGGCCAGCCAAAGGGCGCGCCTTGGACCAATCAATGGGGTTGGGAAGATCCGGCGATCGACAAGGTCATCGACAACGCGGCGACCGAGATCGATCCGGTCAAGCGCAAGGCGCTCTACGCGGAATTCGTCAAGGAAGCCAACACCGATCTGCCGGTATGGATGCCGATCGAGCAGATTTTTGTGACGGTGATCAACGCCCGGGCGCGCAACCATTCCAATACGCCGCGCTGGGGCTCATCGAGCTGGCACGATCTTTGGCTGGCTGCCTGATGTGATCTTCGGCAATATGACCCGATGCGCATCCTGAGCCTTGCGGGGCGGCGTCTCGCCGCCTCGATCCCGACGCTGTTGCTCATCCTGATCGGCGTGTTTCTGCTGCTGCAGTTCGCGCCCGGCGACACCGTCGACGCGATGATGGCGCAAATGGGTGGCGGCGACGCGGCAACGGCGCGCGAGCTGCGCCGTTTCTACGGCCTCGATCTCTCGATACCTGTGCAACTGGGCAATTATCTGTGGCGGCTGGTTCGTCTCGATCTCGGCTTCTCATCGATCTACGGCAAGCCGGTGGCTTCCGTCATTCTGGAAAGACTGCCCCCGACCATTCTCTTGATGACGGCGTCTCTATCGTTCGCCTTTTTCTTTGGCCTCGTGCTTGGCGTGATCGCCGCGCGCGATGTCAATAAGTGGCCGGACACGCTCATCTCCACCCTGGGACTTGTATTCTACGCCACGCCGTCGTTCTGGTTCGGGCTGATGGCCATCGTGGTATTTTCGATCTACCTGCAGTGGCTGCCGGCCGGCGGCTTCGAGGATATCGGCACGGTTCAGACCGGCATCTGGCGCACCATCGACATCGCGCGCCATCTGGTGCTGCCGACCTTGACGCTCGGGCTGATCTTCCTCGCCATTTATCTGCGCATCATGCGGGCATCGATGCTTGAGGTCCTGAATCTGGATTTCGTTCGCACCGCGCGTGCCAAGGGATTGGATGAGACCCGCGTGGTGGTCCGCCATGTGCTGCGGAATGCGCTGCTTCCCATGGTGACCCTGATCGGACTGCAGGCCGGCACCATGCTAGGCGGTTCGGTCGTGGTGGAAAGCGTATTCTCGCTTCCCGGTCTGGGCCGCCTTGCCTACGAGTCCGTCGTGCAACGCGACCTCAACACGCTTCTGGGCATCGTCTTTGTTTCAGCGCTCATGGTCATTATCGTGAATTTCTTCGTCGACCTCGTCTATGCGCGGCTGGACCCGCGCATTACCGCCGAGGCTTGAACACATGGCCGCGGTGAAGCGCTATTTTCGCAGCCCGGCCGCCGTCATCGGCTTGTTGTTGCTTGTGTTGGTTATCGCGATGGCGGCCAGCGCCGGCTGGTTCTATCCGCGCGATCCACTTGCACTTGCTGGACGGCCGCTGATCTGGCCGTTCTCCAACCCGCGATTCCTGCTGGGCACCGATAATTCAGGTCGCGATATCGCGGCACAGATATTCTACGGCGCACGCATTTCGCTGCTGATTGGTGGGGTCGCAACCGCCATTGCGATTACGATCGGCGTCCTCATCGGCGCCTTCGCCGGATACTACGGCGGCTGGATCGACAACGTTTTGATGCGCATCACCGAAGCATTTCAGACCTTGCCGAATTTCGTTTTGCTTCTCGTGCTGGTCGCGGTATTCGGCTCGACATTGACAACCGTCACTATCGCCGTCGGCGTGGTGTCGTGGCCCGCGCCGGCACGGCTGACGCGGGCCGAATTCCTGTCGCTGCGCAACCGGGAGTTTGTGCAGGCCGGGCGGACGCTGGGCATGAAAGACCTTCAGTTGATCCTCGGCGAAATCCTTCCCAATGCGCTGCCCCCGGTCATCGTCTACGCCAGCGTAGTGATGGCGGTCGCCATCCTGCTTGAAAGCGCGCTCGCGTTTCTTCGCCTGTCCGATCCGAATGTTGCCTCCTGGGGTAACCTGATCGGTCTCGGCCGCGATGTGCTGCGCGTGCAGTGGTACGTTTCGGCTATACCCGGAATAGCCATCCTGATCACGGTGCTCGCGGTATCGCTGGTCGGACAGGGATTGAACGATGCGCTCAATCCGAGGCTTAAAGGCCGATGAGCCAAGCGCAGAACGTCGTCCTGACGCTCGACCAGCTCAGCGTGCGGCTGCCCACCGGCGCCGATCGCCCCCATGCACTGTCCGATGTTTCGCTCTCGATTGCGGCCAATGAAATTCTCTGCGTGGTCGGAGAATCCGGCTCCGGCAAGTCGATCATGGCCAACGCGATCATGCGGCTATTGCCGGACGAAGTGACCATCGATGGCGGCCGTGTGATGTTCGAGGGCCGCGATCTAGCGACGGCAACCACGGCGGACATGCGCAAGGTGCGCGGCGCCGGCATCGCGATGATATTCCAGGAGCCGATGACCGCGCTCAATCCGCTGCGCACCATCGGCGACCAGATCGGCGAGATGTTTTCAATTCACACCGACCTGTCCAAGGCGGCAATCGCCGCCAAGGTACTCGCGCTTCTGGAGGACGTACGCATTCGCGATCCGGCAGTCGCGGCGCGCGCCTATCCGCACGAGCTTTCGGGCGGCCAACGCCAGCGCGCCATGATCGCGATGGCGCTGGCGCTCGATCCGCGGGTGCTGATTGCGGATGAACCCACGACCGCGCTCGACGTTACGACACAGGCGCAAATTCTGGCGCTGATCCGCGATTTGCAGAAACGCAGGCAGACCGCGGTACTTTTTATTACCCACGATTTTGGTGTGGTCGCTGAGATCGCCGATCGCGTCGCGGTGATGCAGCACGGGTTGGTTGTCGAACAAGGCGACGTAAAGTCGGTGCTCAACAACCCGCAGCATCCTTACACCCGGCAGCTGATCGCAGCCGTCCCGCCCCTCACCGCTCCGCCGCCCCGTGCGCTGTCTGACGACATGATCCTGACGATCGACAATGTATCGAAGACATACCGGACCGGCGGTTTTCTCGGCCGCGGCGCGCGCGTCACGCCAGCCGTGAAGAACGTATCGCTGAAACTGCCGCGCGGCGCGACGCTGGGCATCGTCGGCGAGTCCGGGTCCGGGAAATCAACGCTGGCACGCTGCATCGTTCGGCTGATCGATCCAGATAGTGGTTCGATCGTCCTCGAAGGCAAGGACTGGGCGAAGATGACGCGCGAGAACGTCCGCCGTGAAACGCGGCATATCCAGATGGTGTTTCAGGATCCGTTCGCTTCGCTCAATCCGCGCCGAAAGGCGGCCGAACTGGTCGCTCAGGGTCCGATCGTGCACGGCACGCCGCGGGCAAAAGCAATCGCGGACGCGAAGGAACTGTTCGCACTGGTCGGACTAGATCCATCGGCCAGCGATCGCTACCCGCACGAATTCTCCGGCGGCCAGCGTCAGCGTATCGGGCTTGCCCGGGCACTCGCGCTGCGCCCGGACGTACTTGTCGCGGACGAGGCGGTTTCGGCGCTCGATGTATCGGTGCAGGCGCAGGTGCTGAAGCTGCTCGCAGAATTGCGCCAGCGTCTCGGCCTGTCCATCATCTTTATCACGCACGACCTGCGGGTGGCCGCGCAGATTTGCGATCTGGTTGCCGTGATGAAAGATGGTGAGGTGGTGGAACAGGGGCTTGCAGGCGATGTCTTCGGACATCCACAACATCCCTACACGAGGGCGCTGCTGGATTCCATTCCCGGCGGCGATTTTGCAAGGAAGAGCACGGCCGCCTCGCTGTAGCTAAAGCTACACTTACGCGATCTCCCTGGCGTCGCGGCGCCGGTAGACCATCAGCATCAGCGGCGCGAGTTTGCGCAGCAGAGCGTGCGCGACAATGGGCACTGGCTCGGTGAACGGCAGCGCGAGATCGCTTTCCGGCTGCCCGCGCACCGCTTTCGAAAACTGATCGCCCAGCGCGATCGAGAGCGCGACGGCGCGGCCGTTGCAGCCGGTCCAGCCGTAGGCATCCGGACCGAGGCGGTGAATGCGCGGAAGAAAATCCGTGGTCATCCCCACATAGCCGTTCCAGACGTGGTCGAAACTGATTTCTCCGATCTCCGGCCACAGTCTGTTCAAACGTTCCGAAACCCTCGCCTTGATTCTTTCGATCTTGTTGCCCGGCCCAATGACGGCGCCGCCGGTGATCAGGCGATTGCGGGCGTCGTAACGTGCGAAGTAAAGCTCGCCGTGCGTGTCGGACATAGCCTGCCGACCGGGAATAATGGTCTTTCGCGCATGCTCGGACAGCGGTTGCGTCGCCATTTGCCAGGACAATACCGGCATGACTTCGTGCGCGATATCAGGTGCGAGCGATTTCGAGAACTCTCCGGTATAGGCATTGGTAGCCAAGATCAAAGCGCGTGCGCTGATCTGTCCCTTCGCCGTTTTAACCACCCAGCGGTTGTTGACGCGTTCGAAGCTGATCACGGGGGAGCGCGGGAAAATACTTCCGCCTTGGTGCAGCACAACGCGCGCCAGACCGCGCGCCAACGCAAGCGGATTGATATGACCGCCGGTCTTGTTCCAGAAGCCGCCGTACCACGCATCCGAGCCAAGCATGGCTTGCGTCTGTTCCCGCGACAAAAGCTCAACCGGCGCGCCGAATTTCGACCATTGCCGCACGCGGCGCTCGGCGATTTTGATCCGCCCCGGCGAATGCACCGGCTGCACCCAACCTGCCTGCTCCTGTTCCGCGTGAATTCGGTAACGCCGTGCCAGATCGAATAAGGTCGAAGCACTGTCGCGCAGCAGTGCGACGAAGCGTTCGCCGACGGCGCCGTGTCTGGCAATGATGTCATCGGGATCGGGCCGCGACAGGGTCGGGATAACCTGCCCGTTGTTACGTCCGGACGCTCCCCACCCCGGCTCCATGGCTTCGATCACCGCGACATCGATGCCCGCTTCGCGAAGATGAAGCGCGGTCGAAAGCCCGGTGAAGCCCGCGCCGATGACGACCACATCTGCTTTGACGCCGCCGGCAAGCGCAGCCAGGTCTGGCCCTCGCGGCGTCACCGCGGCCCACAGTGAATCCGGCCAATCGATTTTTGCGGCGTCCATCGTAGCTATTTCCTTCGGGGCGGGCGGCTTGCGGACGCCAGTCCAATGAGAGTAGCGTAATACCCCAGATCATGCCGGAGAAACAAAAGCGTGGCACTCAAAAATGTCATCGGAATAGATCACGCCGTCGTCGTGGTCCGGGATCTCGACAAAGCTGCCGAGAACTGGAAACGCCTCGGTTTCACGGTGTCGCCGCGCGGAACGCACAGCGCCAAGATGGGGTCCGGCAATTACACCATCATGCTCGATCCTGATTACATCGAATTGCTTGGGGTGCTGGTTGAAACCGATCATAACGTTCCGACACGCACGTTTCTCGCAAAACGTGGCGAGGGCATCGAGCGCATCGCCTTCACGGCGGTCGACTCAGCCGCTGGCGCCGAGGAAATTCGCGCGCACGGATATGAACCCGTTGGACCCACCGATTTTGAACGACCGGTAACGATGCCGGACGGCAGCCTGTCGGCAGCCAAGTTCAGAGTCTTTCAATGGCCGATTGCGGAGGCGCCCGGGGGACTGCGTATCTTCGCCTGCCAGCACAAGACCCGCGAAACCGTCTGGATTCCGGAACTCATGAAACACGCCAATGGCGCGAAACGTCTCAGGCAGGCGCTTGTCGTTTCGCCAGAACCGGCAACGGACGCCGCACATCTGGCACGCATGATCGACCGCGATGTAAAAGCCGAAAAGGATGGCGCCGTTGCGGTACCTTCAGGTTCTGATCGCGCTGATTTTGTATTCCTGACCAAAGACCAGTTGGGACGGCGCTATCCCAAGGTTTCGCTGGCGGGCCTCCCCGAGCGTGGCGGCGCCGGCCTCGTCCTTGCAACAGCCGACCTCACCGCCGCGGAGCGCGCGGTCGGCAGCGCCGCCGTTCGCAGTGGAGACGCGGTGTGCGTTGCGCCCGCGGCCGCTAACGGTGCGCTGCTGGCCTTCGTCGGAGCTTAGCCGCCGCGGGCTGGCCGAGATCCCAGAACAGACCGGCCATGATGCGCAGAGCCTCTTCCGTGGCCGACAGGAGAATGTGTTCGTCTGGCGCATGCTGTGAGCAGCCCGGATAGGAATGCGGTACCCAGATCGTCGGTAACCCCAGCACTTGCGCGAACACATCGTTGGGCAGCGACCCACCAAAGTTCGGCAACACCGCCGGCGGCTTGCCCGTCGTCGTCTCGGATCGAACTGACGGCCCAATCAACCCAGGGATCATCGAGATCGGCGCGCGAGGCGGCAAAGCTTTGCGTTGCAGCCGCCCGCACCATTGCCAATCCAATGCGGTCGAAGTGCCGCTGAATCGCAGGCACCACCTGATCGATGTTTGTACCGATCACGTAGCGTAGCTGCAGCACCGCCTGCGCCTGTCCGGGAATGGCGTTCGCTGGGCTCTTGATGTTGCCGGCAGACATCGCCAGCACTTCAAGCGTATTCCACGCGTACAATCGTTCGGCCGCGGAGAGACTCTGTTCGCCCCAATCAGGCGATACCTCAGGTTCGCCTGCCATTGGCTCGATTTCGACGTCGGCCAGCATGCTGCGGATTTGATTTGAAATCCGCGGTGGCTTCAGCGCGTCGAGAAGCAGTCGCCCCTGCCCGTCGACCAGTGACGCGATGGCAGAACTCAAGATGGTTGCGGGGTTGGCTAAAATTCCACCCCAGTTGCCGGAATGGTGCGACCCCTCGCGCAAGTCGACGTCAAGCTGGATCCGCAAGCCGCCGCGGCAGCCAAGGAATATCGTTGGCCGATCTGCCGACAACCGCGGCCCGTCGGACGCCACAAATACATCCGCGCGGAGTTCGTCGCGCAGACCCGCGCAAACCTGCGGCAAATCCGGAGAGCCGATCTCCTCGCCCATCTCAATAAGGAATTTGACATTGAAGCCAAGCCGTCCGCCTCGCGCCTTACGAACCGCACGCAGAGCCGACAGATTGATGCTGTGCTGTCCCTTGTTGTCAGCGGTACCGCGTCCGTAAATCCTGTCGCCTACAGGTGTCGCGCGCCAGGGATCGAGTGCATCGCGCCACTCGCCTTCCATGCCATCGACCACATCGCCATGCCCATACGTCAAGACGGTCGGCGCGGATGGATCGTCATGGTATTCCGCCAAAAGATACGGCGCCTTATCGGTCGGCGATGCGATCAGCCGCGCAGAAAAGCCCAATTCCGAAAAGGCCGGTATCATTTCGTCTTCGAGGTATCCGCGCAACGCATCGATCCGCTGCGCCTTCTGGCTTTCCGTCCGGTAAGCGACCCTGCGGTCAAGCTCGAGCAAAAATGCGCCGGACCGCAAATGTTCAGCTGCGCGGTTGATAGCTTCGGCCCGGCTCATGAACGCCCTCGTGGTTTTAAATGCTGGTGCCCATGATATACCGAAAATATACGCTTGGGATGAGTGAACGAAAATTGTTCAGGCCGGATGGGCGCAGGGAACGAGTGACAAAAACGCCGGCAAAACGCAGCTCTCGCAAGACCGAAGCCGAGGATGGCACTCTCACCGATCGCGCCTATCGCGAGCTCGAAGAGATGATTGTGACACTGCAATTGGTGCCGGGTACCGTGCTGTCGGAACAGGCGCTGTCCCTGCGGCTGAAGATCGGCCGGACCCCGATCCGCGAAGCGCTGCAGCGCCTTGCACGCGATAGCCTTGTCGTGATCATGCCGCGGCGCGGGATCATGGTGTCCGAGATCAATTTGAGGCTGCAATTGCGGCTGCTTGAAGTAGGCGGGAACTGGAACGTCTGATGGCAAGTCTTGCTGCCGAACGCGCCACGCCAGACGAACGCCGCGAATTTGCTGAAGTTGCGGAAGCGATGCGAACGGCAGCCGCGAAAGCCGACGACATCGCTTTCATGCGGCTCGACCAGCGCTTCAATATTCTGATCGCCGCGGCGTCCCGCAACGAATTTGCGCGGCGGTCGATGGGACTGATGAACGCTCTATCACGCCGGTTCTGGTACCAGCACTACCAGGAGGTCGCGGACCTGCCGCTTGCAGCCAAGCTGCACGCCGCCGTCGCAGACGCCGTTGCTCAGAAAAAAGCCAAGGTCGCGGCGACCGCGTCGGATCGCCTGATCGACTACATCGAGAATTTCGCGCGCAAAACGCTTGATGCCTGAGCGCGTCAATCAAAGATAATCACGCTGCGAATGGTTTCACCGCGCTTGAGCGCCGCGAAGCCATCATTGATTTCATCGAGCGTGATGCGGCGGGAAATCAGCTCATCGAGCATCAGCTCGCCATCGAGATAAGCACGTGCCAGCAGCGGAAAATCGCGTCGGGGACGCGCGTTGCCGTAACTGACGCGGCGGATTCGCTTTTCCTGCATCAGCGAACCCCAGCGAAACGAGACATCCTTGCTGACGTCGATTTTACCGAGCCAGACGATCTGCCCGCCTGGGCGCACGGCCTCGGAGGTCATCCGAAACGCCGAGGCGCTGCCGGCGGCTTCGATGACGACATCGACGCCGCGGCCATGCGTCTCCCGCTTTCCGGCCGCGACGGCATCCTCCTTCGAGGCATCCACGCCGTGCGTCGCACCCATGCGCGCCGCAAGCACGAGTTTTGCAGGGTCGATGTCCACAGCGATAATCGCACCGGCGCCTGCGAGCCGCGCGCCTTGCACCGCGGCGAGGCCCACCGCGCCGCAGCCGATCACCATCACGGTATCTCCATGCGCAATCACGCCGAGATTGAGCGCGGCGCCCGCGCCGGTCATCACGCCGCAGCCGATCAGGCACGCCCGGTCGAACGGTATCTCCTTTGCAACGGGAATCGCCTGCTGATCGGACACCACGCAATATTCGCCGAAGGCGCCCAGGAACATCAGCTGCTGCAACGGGCGGCCGTCGGCAAGCGTCGTGCGGGTCTCGCCGTCGAAGGCGACGCCCTTTGGGCCCTCGCCGAGATATTGTTCGCAAAGGATCGGCGCATCGCGATCACAATAAAAGCAATGGCCGCAATGCGGGTTCCAGGACAGCACCACGTGATCGCCGACGCTGACGCCGCGCGCGGCGGCACCGACCTGTTCGACGACCCCAGCGGCCTCGTGCCCCAGCACGATCGGAAGCGGATATCGCAGCGAGCCCTCGATCACTTCCAAGTCGGTATGGCAAAGCCCGGCCGCACGGACCCGAACGAGCACGTCATTTGATTTTAGCTCGGCCGCCGTAATCGTCTCGATCGACATCGGCGTCTGCGCGGCATGCAGCACCGCGGCGCGATATTGCAGGGCCATCAGGCCACCGCCTTACCCGAAAGCGCCGATAGAGCCTCGTCGATGTCAGCCGAGGTCATCTCCCATTCGTTCCCGAAATTCGCTACGACGGCTTGCATGAAAGGTTCGACTAAGCCCTTTGCCTTTTCGTTTTCGCCGAGATGATCGACCAGCAGCGCCAGCGCGAGCTGACGCGGTTCGGGTCCCTCATAGCTCCACTCGAAGCCATTCTTCGTAAACTCCGCAACGCCGGTGCCGGGATCGAGCGGCGCTCCGTCAACCGTAACCTTGACGCCATCAATGGTCCGGTCTCCGATGTAGTTTTTCATGTTGCTATCCAATCCAAGACGTAGCTTCGTTCAGGTGACGACTTCGATCTGGCCCGCGATCACCCGCATGACATCGCGATCCCGGCGCGCCTGCGCCAGCGTTCCCGAAAACATCAGCTCCCCGCGCTCCAGAACATAAATTCGGTCGATGTAATCGGGAATATGGTGCACGTTCGATTCAGCGATCAAAATGCCCTTCCCCATCGCCCGGATCGAGGCGACGCCCTCGGCAATCAGGGGGATTATTGTCGGCGACAGCCCCTCGAACGGCTCATCGAGCAGCAAAAGCTTCGGATCGAGCGTCAGCGCGCGGGCGATCGACACCATCTTGCGCTCGCCGCCGGAAAGCTGCCCGCCCCCGCGCGTCAGATATTGCCGGAGTTTCGGAAACACCGTGAAAGCCTCCTCGATGCGGACCGCGGCCGCACGGCCGCTCGGCCGCGTCCACGTCGAAAGTTCGAGGTTTTCGGCCACCGTCAGGTCCGTGTAGACCTCGGACTCTTCAGGTGAGAATCCGATTCCGCGCTGCGCTATCTGCCATGTCGGCAACCTCGTCAGGTCGGCCCCATCGAACGTGATGCTACCAGACCGCGCGCGGCGATATCCCATGATGCTGCGGAATGTCGTGGTCTTGCCGGCGCCGTTGCGTCCGACCAGACAGACCAGTTCGCCCGCGCCGACCGACAGGCTGATGCCGTTCAGAATACGGCTGCCCTCGATGTCGACTATGAGATCCGACAGATCGAGCATCATGGTGTCCTTGCCGAGATTTGCGGACGCGTTCCTACCACCGCGGCGATCATCGCCTGGTCCGCGAAGAAGGCGTCGGGCGGCATGTCGGCCACGACGCGCCCTTCCTGCAGCGCGACGATGCGATGCGAGTAGCGCTCGACGAGATCCATGTCGTGCTCCACCTGGACGATGCCGCGCACCCCGGCGGCTTTCGCGGCCGAGACGAGCACTTCCATGATCGCGTGCTTTTCGCCGGTCGAAACGCCGCTGGTCGGCTCATCAAGCAAAATCACGGATGGATTGAGCGCGAACGCGCTGGCGATATCCAGAAGCTTCTTTTCGCCTTGAGAAAGCGTCGAAGCAGTCGTATCGAGCCGAGCCCGCAAGCCGAGCACTTCCGCGATCCGTTCGGCGTCGGCTTGCAGCAGATCGTCTCGTCTCAACGAGCGAAATGGATTGCCGACCCGGCGCAGACGGGACGCGCCTGCAACCGCAAGGGTTTCGCGCACCGTCAAAGCGGGAAAGATGTTGACCAGTTGAAACGAGCGCGCCATGCCGCGCCGTGCGAGTTCAACCGGCCCGACGCCGGCGATATCGCGGCCGAGGAAACGTACCTCACCGGCCGTCGGCCGCAGCAAGCCTGTGACGACATTGACCAGCGTGGTCTTGCCCGCACCGTTCGGGCCTACGACGGATACGAACTCGCCATCGTCGATATGGAAGGAGATATTGGTCAACGCCTTGAAGGCACCGAAGGTTTTCGAAACGTTGACCGCTTCAAAGAGCGGTGCGTTGTCGGCGGCGTGCGCGAACTGCATGCTATCGCCCCCGCCTTTGCCGGTTGATCAGCGTCTCGATCGTGCCGGACAGGCCCTGCGGCATAAAGACAACGAGCAACACAAGCACAGCGCCCATCACGAAGCGCCAGTATTGGGTGACCGACATCACGAAATCCTGGAGCACGACGAAGACCAGCGCGCCGATCGCGGGGCCAGCGAACGTCCCGCTGCCGCCCAAGACGGCCATGAACACCAGATTGCCCGAATGGGTCCAGTAAGCCAGTTCGGGGTCCGCCAGCCCGGTGGTGACGGCGAGGATCACGCCGCCGATGCCGCCATAAACAGCGGAAATCACGAAAGCTGCGAGCCGCATGCGGAAAATCTGCACGCCGACATAGGCGGCCTTGCCGGAATTCTCGCGGATCGCGCGCAAATGCAAACCGAACGGAGACTGCGTGATGCGCCACATCGCCAAACCCAACAGCGCAAACAGAATGAGGACGTAGTAGTAGAACGGCCCGGTCAGGAAGGCCGTCTTGCCGCCGCGCCATTCCATACCGAGCAGCAACGGGCGCAGCACGCGCATGCCCTGATCGCCGCCGGTCACGCTGTAGAATTTGAACAGGAAGGAATGAAACAACATGCCGAATGCCAGCGTCAGCATGCCGAAGAATATCCGCGTGTAGCGAACGCAGAGCGCTCCCACCAGCAGCGATATTAGCCCGGACAGCAGGGCTGCCGTGACCAGCAACAGTTCGAAACTCAGCACGCCGAATTTCGAGGTCAACGTTGCGGCCGTATAGGCGCCGACGCCGAGAAACAGCGCGTGGCCAAAGGATAGCAATCCAGTGCTTCCGAACAGCAGGTTGAAGCCGAGCAACGCTATGCCGTAGCCGATGAACGGCAGCATCAGCAGCAACGCATAGGGCGAAGCGATCCACGGCATCACGGCCATGATCGCAATCAATCCGAGCAGAACCCACAAGCCGTTGGGCCGCAGCGCCATCCGCCGAACCACCGTCCCCGATGAAATATCAATGGACTGATCGATCACGCCGTGGCCTTTCCGAACAGACCGGCAGGCCGGACAATCAGAACCAGGACAACCACGAGATAGACCGACAGCATTTCCATTTCGGGCACCAGCGAAATCGCGGCCGCGCGCATCAATCCAACGACAAGCGCGCCGACTAGCGCGCCGCGCATGCTGCCGAGGCCGCCGATGACGACCACCGCAAAGGATTCCACCACAAGCTCAACCGCCATATCGAGCGATGCCGCGCCTGACGGCACCACCAGCGCACCGCCGACCGTGCCGAGCATGCAGCCGACGGTGAACACCAACGCAAAGATTTTGGAAGCGTTGACGCCGAGCCCCTCGGCCATGTCGCGATTCTCGGCGGTGGCGCGGATGATTCGTCCGATCCTGGTGCGCTCGAGAAAAAGACCGAGTGCTATTGCGATCGCCAGGCTGGATGCGATGACCGAGCAAATTGTAGGTCGGCACCCGGACGCCAACAAAATTCGCCGTTCCGTAGGCGAGATAAACATTGTCCATCGTGCGCGGCGTGGCTCCCCACAGAAAACGGAACACGTCCTGGAACATCAGGAGAAAGCCGAAGGTGATCAGGAGCTGATAGCTCTCGTCGCGGCGATAGATGGTGCGCAACACGCGCTCGATCGGCAGGCCAACGAGACCGATGGCAAGCCCAGCGAGGATCAGGACCGGAAAGAACAGCGCCGGCGGCATGCCGAAGTGGATCGCAAGGCCGACCGCGGTAATGCCGAAATACGCGCCAAGCGCGTAAAACGAACCGCAGGCCAGATTGACGATCTTCTGCACGCCGAACACGAGCTGCAGTCCGGCCGCCACGAGAAACAGCACCGCGGCGTGGAATATCCCGCCGAGGGTAACATCCACAAATTCAGTCATGCCTCAGACCGGCATTTTTGCCGTCTTGATCCACTCCCAAAAATCCATACCCGGCGGCTTCTGAAGCTGTTCGGCGCTGAACGTGTCGATCGACGCCAACGTCGGGAAGTCGTATTTATTATTGTTGGTTGACGGTCCCTGATAAAATACCTGCTCGGCGATCTTGTCCTTGCGGAAGCGCCCTTTGCCGCCGAGGCTTTCCACTTCGAGGCCGGGCATGGCTTCGGCTACCTGGTCCTGGGTTGGCCATTTGCCGCCTGCTTTCTGCGCGGCCTCGACGCCGGCCTTGTAGGTGGCGAGGGCGAAGTAGGC
Source organism: uncultured Alphaproteobacteria bacterium (assembly GCA_963723625.1). Classification (GTDB taxonomy): domain Bacteria; phylum Pseudomonadota; class Alphaproteobacteria; order Rhizobiales; family Xanthobacteraceae; genus Bradyrhizobium. The sequence goes on along the minus strand of CAVRRK010000005.1, from coordinate 562,202 downwards.
ACGATCCGCTTCCCAATGCGGCGCTTCCTTGTAACGGTCCATGTAGTCCTGAACGAACGCTTTCTGCAGCGCTGAGGCCTGTGGGTGGTCGAAATAAAGCGTGTTGTGCCCGAAGATAATGCCCTCTGGCGTGAATTCCTTTTTCAGCTGATTGATCTGCCACCCTGCGGCCGGCATCACCAGCTTGACACCCTCGAACAGCCCGGCGGCATGGCCCTGCTTCATGAACACAGGCAGGTCCGCAAACAGCATCGAAGAAAAGATCAGGTCGGGCTTGGCGGCATTCAACGCCGCAACATGCGACGTCAGATCCATCGTTCCGACCTTCGGCCATTGCTCGGCGACGAACTCAGCTTCGATGCCGTAGCGCAGAAGGATCTGCTTGAACGCTTCCCAGTTGTTGCGGCCATAGGAATAGTCCGGATTGATGCCGGCCACGCGCTTGAACTTGCCCTTAAAATACTTGACCGCCAGTAGTGAGCCCATCACGGCTTCGCATTCATTGTCGGTCGAACGGAAAACATATTTTGAATTCGGCATCATCTCCTTGACGCCGTCCTGGGTAGTGCCGTCCCACATCACGGTCAGCGCCTGTTCCTCTTCGGCGACGGGTGCGACGCCGAGACTGACGCCGGTCGAGATCAAGCCATGGATGGCATCGACTTTTTCCTGCAGAATCAGCCGCCGAAGCCGCTCGATCGTGTCCTTCGGGTTGGTCTCTTCCTCGATCACCAGTTCGAATTTGCGGCCGGCGATTCCGCCTTCCTTATTCATTCGTTCGGTAGCCCACTGCACGGCGCGGATGCCGCATTCACCCGCGGTGCCGGCGGCTCCCGATCGCGGTGCAAGGATCCCGATCCGAAGCGGCTTGTCCTGAGCCAGCGCGGGAGCGAATATTCGCGGGCTGGCGGCCGCCAGAAGTCCGGTACCCGCAAGCTTGGAAAAACTGCGACGTGAAAGCTTCATAGGTACCTCCCGTTCGGATGTTGCGCATCTGACGTGCGTGCTTGGCATACCATAAATATATCACAGACACCGCAGCAAGAGCTTTTTTTTGGGCTGGGCCCGCAGACGACGAAAGGGCTTTCCCCGCCTGATAGATTGGTGATATATTAGGCAATGAAGAGCCTTTCGCGACGGAGACGGCAGGATGGAATTAGCCTCGACTGAAATGACCGAACGGCAGCGGAATTACCGGGCGACTTACCGGTACCGTATTGCAGGTTGGTACAATGGCTGGCTTCATGTCTTCGTTATCTACGTCATCGGCTTCACCGCATTGTCGATTTATTTCGGCAACGTCAGCAACCTGCGCTGGTGGGAATTGGCGATTGTCCCGGTGACGTTTCTGTTTGCGAATTTCTTCGAGTGGTGGATCCACCGTTTCGTCATGCACCGTCCCTCGCAGGTGAAGGCGTTTCGCGCGATCTACAATCGGCATACGCTGATGCATCACCAGTTCTTCACCGAAAAAGAGATGCGCTTTGCCGATCACGGCGACTGGCGCGTCACGTTCTTTCCGCCCTACGCGCTGGTTACCTTCACCATGATGTCGATCCCGCCGGCGCTGGTGTTTGGGTGGCTGGTTTCGCCCAATGTCGGCTGGCTGCTGATCTCTACCACGACGGCGATGTACCTGATCTACGAGTTCATGCACTTCTGCTGCCACGTCGACGAAAACTGGTTTGTGCGCAACGCCCCGTTCGTGAACACGCTCCGGCGTCATCATACCGCCCATCACAATCAATCGATCATGATGGAGCGGAACATGAACCTCACCTTCCCGGTGATGGACTGGTTGTTCGGCACCTCAGACCTCGATCGCGGGCTGATCGGTCATCTGCTGAACGGCTACGACAACCGCTTCGTCAAGACCGACATGCGCCGGACATCGCGGACGCCGAGACCCGACATGGCGCCGCATCCAACCGGTTTTGCCACGCCGGCTGAATAGGTCGCGAGCATTTCATGGGAGCCATCGAACCGAACTGGGTGTCGCTGCTCTGGTTCGCGGGCTTTGCGACGGTTGGCACCGTTGCGTTCCTGATGGTCTCCGGCATGTTTCCGCTACGCTTGCGCCCGGACGCGGCGAAATCGAACGGCGCTACGCTGCTGGTGGTCGGCAATGGTATCCTGCTCGCGACCCTTGTCGTGGGCACAGCACTTTACGGGTATGCCGAGCTCAGATGGAGCACGCTGATCGTTGTCACCGGCCTTATCGTGCTGTTTGCGCCGGGGCTTTTCGAGGCTTGGCCGTCGCGGTTGCGGGACGGTCCAACCGGCCTCATTCTGCTGGTAGGCGTTCAGATCCTCGCACTCGCTGCGTTGGTGAAAGTCGCGGGATCATTCCCGGCAATAATGTCGTGATGACAGGGAGACTGCTGCGATGCCCGTAAAAATCAAACTTGGACTTTCGCTGGTTGTCTTGCTCGTGACAGCGATCGCGGCGTTTTATCAGCACGCACTGGGGCACGATCGTATCCAGTACGTGGTCGTATTCCTCGGCTTGTTCATGATTTTCGCGATGTGGCTGTTTCCGGAGGTGAAACGCGAGCAGCCCACCGGCGGTGCTCGGCGCGACACCGCAGCCCGATAGAATTGGCCGCGTTCTACGCGCGGTAGGCCGTCTTGTCGGTGCCGCGATAGAGGACGCGAAGCTGCTCTTCGGTGACGGCCTTGTGGAAGGCCAATGCTTCCGGCTCAAGATCACGCTTCGGCACATGCTCCGGCTCGAAGTGGTGGTACGTGTCCTTGCCGCGCACCAGCGTCGCCCAATCCCGTTGACCGACGGCTTGCTTCAAACGTGTCGGGATATAGCGGATCGCCAGGCCGATGCGCCTGTCGTCGGATTGGTTGGGCTCGGAGCCATGGAACAGCAGCACGTGATGCAGCGACGCTTGCCCCGGCTTTAATTCCACAAGAACGGCCTTGGACTCGTCCACCTTGACGGCGATCTCCTGGCCGCGGGTCAGCAGATTGTTTTGGTCGAACGTATCGTCGTGCTGGACTTGCTGCTTATGGGTACCGGCCACGAATTTCATGCAGCCTGACACCTTGTTGGCGGGCGACATCGCAACCCATGCGGTGGCGACATCGGAGGAATCCAGCCCCCAATAGGTCGCGTCCTGATGCCAGGATACGAAGCCCGGATCGTGCGGCTCCTTGATGAAGAAGCTGGTATTCCAGCAAAGGATATCAGGCCCAAGCAAATCCTCGATCGCATCCAGGATTTTCGGATGGCGGATCATGTCGTTGATCCACGTGAACAGCACATGACTCCGATGGCGCATCTCACCCTTGATGGGGCCGCCGCTCCTCGCCTCATAGTCTTCGAGCTTGCCGCGAAATTCCGCGACTTCGCTCTCGCTCAACGCATTGACCGGAAAGTGATAACCGCGCTCGCGGTAGCCTGCGACGTCATTCGCGCTTAGTAATTTCGTCATTCCGGTCCTCCGCTATTCTTTTTATCATTAAAACCAGCGGCGCGAAACAACCAGGCCCGGATTTATCCGGGCCTGGTGAGTCTATTCTTGAGCTGTCTTCAAGCGTGCTCGCGTGAAAACATCAGAATGACAGGCTGTCCTTCATCAGCACCCAGCGGCCGTTCTTGATCTGCTGGACCTGCGTCACTGTGGAGGCGAGATGGTTGGTCTTGGAAAAGACCGACGGCGGCGAGGAGAAAATGTCCTGGTAGGGAACGCTGGACTCCAGCGAGGCGAGCATTTTCTGCCCCGTCAAATCCTTGCCAGCCTTGTCCGCGTAAAACGCGAACGTCTCGATCGCGTTGTAGCCGATGATGGCCTGGGTGTTGGCGTCGGTGTTGAACATTTTCTTGTAGTTGGCGAGCCAGTCCTTCACTTTTCCCTTGGCGGTATCCTCATAAGGAATCTCGAACGCCGCGGCGGCATAAAGGCCTTCCACCGCTTCCTTGCCAAGTGCGGGCACTTCAAGCACGTTCGTCGGCGTAGCGCCGAGGAAGGTCACATCCCAGCCGAGTTTCTTGGCCTCGCTCATCGCGCCAATGGTTTCGCGGATGATGGTGCCAAGTACGACAAGATCGCAGCCGTCGGACTTCATCTTGGCGATCTGCGCGGAGAAATCAGACACGCCGCGCTTGTAGCTCGTAACCGAGGCCGGCTGCACCTTCATCGCTTCGAGCTGCGTGGTGAAGCCGTCAAGCACGTTCTTTCCGTATTCGTCGTCTTGATGCATGATGCAGGGCTTCTTGAAGCCCTTCCATTCCATCATGTATTTCAGCGCGGCGCGTGTGCTCTCCACATAAGGCAGCAGGTTGTTGAACTTCAACCGTTCCTGCGGCTTTGCCGGATCGAACTTGAAGGTGAATTCGGCGGCCGTCAGCGGAAACAATTGCAACACTCCGGCATCGAACAGAAGGTCTTGCGCGGCCAAGGTCGGCGCCGAACCCATGCCGCCGATCATGGCGAACACCTTGTCGCGCTCGAGCATCTTTTGCGTCGCCAGGACTGCCTTCTTCGGATCGTAGCCGTTGTCCTCCAGGATCAACTTGAGCTTGCGGCCGTTGACGCCACCGGCGGCGTTGATCTCCTCCACCGCCATCTTCATGCCGTTGGACACCGGCACGCCCCACACCTTGATTGGCCCTGACAAATCCTGATGGGTGCCGATCACGATTTCGGCCGGCGAAATGCCTTGATCGGTTACCTTGGTCTGTTGTGCTGCGGCCGGCAGATGGGTCAGCGCCAGCGCGCCCACCGCAAGGCCGAGTGCCTTATACGATTTCATGTGTTGCTCCTCTCCGTTGGCCCTTATGAAGCGAATGCCGTGGCCATCAGGCCTTCGCCGTTTTTAAACTTTTGCGCGCTATGCCACAGCCTTTTCGCCGTACATCGCGTCGATCTCGCTCGCGTAACGCTTGTTCACGAAATTTCGCTTCAGTTTCATCGTTGGCGTCAGTTCTTCATCCTCGGGCGTCAACTGACGCTCGATCAGGAAGAACTTCTTGATGGTCTCGACCCGCGCGAAATTGGCGTTGACCGTTTCTATTTCGCGCTGGATCAAATCCTGGATTTCGGCAGCCCGGCACAGGCTGGCATAATTTGTGAACGGGATGTCGTGGTCCTGCGCGAACTTCTCGACATTTTCCTGGTCGATCATGACAAGACAGGTCAGGTAAGCCCGCTTGTCGCCGATCACGACGGTATCGGAAATATACGGCGAGAATTTTAGCTGGTTCTCGATTTCCGACGGCGTGATGTTCTTGCCGCCCGAGGTAATGATGATGTCCTTCATCCGGTCGGTAATTTTGACAAAACCTTCGTTGTCGATCGAGCCGACGTCGCCGGTGTGTAGCCAGCCGGACGCGTCGATGGTCTCGGCGGTTTTTTCCGGCAGGTTGAGATAACCCATGAACAGAAACTCGCCCTTGATCAGAATTTCGCCTTCCGGGGAAATTTTGACTTCGCCCCACGGCGCCGCCTTGCCGACTGAACCGAGCTTGATGCGATCCGGCGGCATCATGGTGGCGACACCGCAATTCTCCGTCTGGCCGTAGACCTCGCGCATGTCGATCCCCAGCGCGAGATACCAGCGGATCAGGTCCGGCGCGATCGGAGCCGCACCGGTGAACGCGAGACGGCAGCGATCGAGGCCCAGCATCCGCCGGATATTGCGGAACACCAGCCAGTATGCCGCGGTGTTGGCGAGACGCAGCGACAGCGGCGGTATCTCCCCTTCGAGCTTGCAATCGGTCAGGCGGTAACCCACCGCCAGCGCGTGGCGATACATCCAGTTCTGGAAAGGAGTGGCGTCCTTTAGCGCGATGGTGACGCCGGAATAGAACTTTTCCCAGATTCGCGGCACCGCCAGAAAGGCCGTGGGCTGCACTTCGCGCAGATTGTCCGGCACGGTCTCCGGACTTTCCGCGAAATTCATCACCGAGCCCAGCGCCAGCGAAATGTAATAGCCGCCGATCCGCTCGGCGACGTGGCACAGCGGTAGGAAGATCAGGCGTTCTTCGTCGTCGGTCGAAGGAAACAGGTCGCCCGCGTGACGCATCTGATGCGTGACGCTGCGGTTGGAATGCATCGCCCCCTTCGGCGGCCCTGTCGTGCCCGAAGTGTAGACGAGGATTGCGAGATCGTCCGCGCCTCGGCTTGAGGTCATCTCGTCCCACAGCGTCTCGCGGCCGTCGATGTGATTGCGCCCGAGTGCTGTGAATTCGGCCAGCGACATCACCATCGGATCGCTGAAGGAGCTTAGGCCCTCCATGTCGAACACGACGATCTTCTGCAGCGTCGGGCAGCGCGCGCGGCAACTCAGTACCTTGTCAAGCTGTTCCTCGTCCTCCGCGAAGATCACTTTGGTGCGGGAGTCGTTGATCAGATATTCGACCTGAACGATGGAGTCCGTCGGATAGATGCCGGACGAAACCCCGCCGGCGCAGAGGATGCCCATGTCCGCATAGACCCATTCGGGCACGGCGTTGGCGATGATCGAAGCGACGTCGCCGCTCTGAAACCCACTCGCGTGCAACCCGTAGGCGATCTCTTTGGAAATCTGCAGCCATTGATTCCAGCTGGTCGATCGCCAGACGCCGAACTCCTTTTCGCGAATGGCCGGCCGGTCGCCGCGGGTCTCCGCCGCCAGCAAAAAGCTTCCTGCGATCGTGTCCGCCACAGTCAAAACTGCGGGTCTGGCCATATCGTCTCGCTCCCTCAAAGGCCTGCCGCGCAAGATGCCGGCTGACTGCCGGTCTTTTCCCGCTCGGTGTCGTATTCTAGCGCCAAATCTTGCTAGTGTGGCGGTTCAGAAGTCCGCATCATTCTTGCAGCCAGTCCGAAATGCGGACTTCTGAACCAAGCCACACTAGATCAAAAAGTTGCTAGTGTCCTTTCGAATCCGAAGTTCGCTGCGGAGCCCGCCGCAGAGTGAGACGAACTTCGGATTCGGGACACTAGCGCCACGTCTTCTTCTTTTTCCAGCGCCGTTCCTCCCGCGCGCCTTCTTCCTTGGCGCCGAGATAAAACTCCTGAATGTCCTTGGATTGCATCAGGCGGTCGCAACTGTCGTTCATGACAACCCGGCCGATCTCGAGCACGTAACCATAGTGCGCGGTCTCCAGCGCGACCTTGGCGTTCTGCTCGACCAGCAGGATCGACATGCCCTGTTCCTCGTTGACCCTGCGGATGATCGAGAAAATCTCCTTCACCAGGATCGGCGACAGCCCTAGCGAGGGTTCGTCGAGAAGCAGCAGCTTCGGCCGGTTCATCAGCGCGCGGCCGATGGCGAGCATCTGCTGTTCGCCGCCGGAAAGCTGGCCGGCGGGCTGGTCGATGCGCTCGCGCAGCCGCGGAAAATAGCCATAGACCCGCTCGATGTCGCCAGCGACGGCGTCGCGATCGCTGCGCGGATAGGCGCCCATCATCAGGTTTTCACGCACGCTCAGGAACGGGAACACCTCGCGCCCCTCAGGTACATGGCTCAAGCCGAGACGCACGATCTTGTCGGCTTCCATGCGCTGGATCGGCTTCCCCAGGAATTCGATTGAGCCTTTCTGCGGATCGAGGATGCCCGAAATAGTTTTCAGCACCGTGGTCTTGCCGGCGCCGTTGGCGCCAAGCAAAGTGACGATCTTTCCGCGCGGCACCTCCAGGCTGATGCCGCGGATCGCCATGATCGGTCCGTAATAACTCTCGATGTTGCTGAGCTTCAGGATGATGTCTGGCGCGCTCATGGCATCGTCCTCAGGCGCCGAGATACGCGGCGACGACGTCGGGATGGCGCTGCACTTCGGATGGCGAACCCATCGCCAGCACCTTGCCGTAGTTCAGCGCGACGACCCGGTCCGACACGCGGTTGACCAAGGTCATGTCGTGCTCGACCATCAGCACGGTGATGCCGAGTTCGTTTTTCAGATCGCGAATCCAGAACGCCATGTCACCGGTTTCCTCGACATTCAATCCCGACGATGGTTCGTCAAGCAGGATCAGCTTCGGCTCGGTGCACAACGCGCGTGCCAGTTCGATCACCTTGCGCACGCCGTAAGGAAGCCCGGAGATCAGCTTGTCGCGGTAGGCGGCGAGGTCGAGAAACTCGATGACCTGCTCGACGCGGCGGCGGTGCACCTTCTCGTTCGCGCGCACGCTCGGCAGGAACAGCAGTTCCTGCCAGAGTTGCGTCGCTGAATGGCGATGGCGGCCGACCAGCAGGTTCGATAGCACAGTAGCGTTCTCGAACAGCTCGATGTTCTGAAAGGTGCGCGCAATGCCGAGCTTGGCGATGCCGAAGGCAGGCTGTTGTGTGAGGTCCTGATCCTCGAAATAGATTTTGCCTGATGTCGGAGGGTAGATGCGTGAGATCAGGTTGAAGATCGAACTTTTGCCCGCGCCATTGGGACCGATGATCGAAAGGATCTCCCCCCTCTCCACGGCGAAGCTGACGGAATCGACGGCCTTGAGGCCGCCGAAATGCAAGGAGAGGTTTTCGGCGCGGAAATAGCTCACCGGTTGCGCTCTGACTTCACGTAGATCTTCTGCCGCTTGAAGGTGGCACGCTTGTAGAGTGGGAATAGCTGGAAGAACAATTTGATCTTGAGCCAGCGCCCATAAAGGCCAAGCGGCTCGAACAGCACGAACAGGATGATGATGAGACCGTAGATTGCGCCTTTCAAGCCGTTGGCAGAGGCCAGTGCCGTGACGATGTCCTTGATGTGCTCGGCTTTCGCAGCGCTTGTGCCAAACGTCGCGGCGACACCCGCAATGACCCCGGGGATATCGTCTTTGAGGAAAGTCAGGAACGGGTCGACCATCACGACAAAGATCGCGCCCAGCACCGCGCCATGCAGGCTGAAGGCGCCGCCGATGATGATCACGATGATGAACTCGATCGAGAGTTGCAGCGTGAACATTTCTGGGCTGATGAAGGAGAGCTTGTGCGCAAACAGGCAACCGGCAAACCCCGCGATGGCGGCGCTGATGGCGAACGACTTTACTTTATAGAGCGAGACGTTGATGCCCATGCTTCGCGCCGCCGTCTCGCTGTCGCGGATCGCGACGAAGGCGCGACCGGTCGGCGAACGCAGCAGATTGAGCGCGCCTACAATGGTCAGGATCAGCACGCCGAGGCAGAGAAAATAGAACGCCGGGCTGTCGCGCGGCACCGGGGTGCCCAACAACTGGATGGCCTTGATACGCATGCCCTCGTTGCCGTTCGTGACGCTCTCCCATCGCGCCAGGATTTCCTCGACAATGAAGGCAAAGGAAATCGTCGCGATCACGAGATAGATGCCCTGCAGCCGCAGCGCGGGGAAACCAACCATGGCGCCGATGACGCCGGTCAACAGACCCGCAGCGAGGAAATATACCGGAAACGGAACGCCAAATTGTTGCAGGTAACCCGTGGTATAGGCGCCGATGGCGAGAAATGCGGCGTGCCCCAACGAGGCCTGGCCGGTAAATCCGGTCAGGATCATCAGCCCGACGCCGACGGTGGCATAGATGCAGACGAACACCAGTTGGCTGACCAAATAGGTCGACAGCACGAACGGTGCGATCGCAAGCAGCAATAGCAGGCTGCCGTAGGACCAGACATAACCGCTGTGGGGGAAGAGTTTTATATCGTCTTCGTAGTCGGTTTTGAACACGAACCGCATGTTCAAACCTTCTTGCGGGCGTGAAGGCCGAACAGGCCTTCGGGTTTGAGCAGCAGCACCGCCAGCAGCACGATGTAGGGCGCAACATCCTTCCACCCCTGCGCCAGATAAAATCCCGCCAGGCTTTCGATCACGCCGATCAACACGCCGCCGATGACGGCGCCCGGAATTGAGCCGAAGCCGCCGAGCACCGCGGCGGGAAACGCCTTCAATCCCAGCACCAGTCCGACATTGGAGTGAATGAAGGTGATCGGGGCAAGCAATACGCCGGCGCAGGTCGCGACGGCGGCTGATATTGCCCACACAATCGACACTACGCGCTTGACCGGAATGCCCATGTAATACGCCGCCAGCATGTTCTCCGAACTGGCGCGCATCGCGGTGCCCAGCGTGGTCTTGTTGAAGAACAGATAGAGCAGCGCGCACAGGATGATCGTCGCGGCGATTACCGAGAGCTTGTCATAGGCCAGCACCAGCGAGCCGATCCGCAGCACGCCCTGGCTGAACGGGGTCTCGATCTTGAAGTCGTCGGTGCCCCAGATCATACCAACAACGGAGCGCAGGAAATAACCGAGCCCTATGGTCGCCATGATGATGGAAAATTGCGGGTAGCCGAGAATGGGACGCACCACGAATCGCTCGGCCAGCATGCCAAAAGCCGCCATCGCTACGACAGCACCGACAAATCCGATCCAGTAATTGAGGCCGAGAATGCCGATGAAGGTGAAGGCAAAGAAGCCGCCTAGCATCATCAAATCGCCTTGAGCGAAGTTGACGACCTCGGTGGCCTTGTAGACCAGCACAAAGCCGAGCGCGATCAGGCCGTAGACGCAGCCAAGCGCAATGCCGCTCACCAACTGCTGAACGAAGTCCAGCATCGCCGTCCTCCCGATGCGTCAGCGGTTCTCGCGACCGCCTTGCTGCATCTGCAGAAACCTTCAGCTTAATCTGCCGATAAGCTTCATATCATCCCGTGCCTATACAGCCCAAAGCGCCGAACAGTGTCAACAATACGCAGGACGTTAGTCGCGACCGCGTTTCAATTCGGAGGGCCGGCCTGCGCTACATACGTATGATTGTCTTTCATTCGCGGGATGCAGTAGAGAGACTCAAATCATCTCGCGACTTGGAGTGTCCAATGAAATCATATTGCGTTGCAGCAGTCTTTGCATTGACGGCGTTTCTGCCCGCGGCTGCCTTTGCCGACGACTGCGCGAACCGCGGCCAACTCGACGAGTCCTACTGCGATGCCAATAAGGATCTCGTCGCCGACATTCCCGCGAAAACGCGCGATCCAAGCGTGATCGTGTTCGCCTATACGCCGGTTGAAGACCCCGCAGTGTACGAAAACGCATTCAAGCCGTTCACCGAATACCTCGGCAAATGCGTGGACAAGCGCGTGGTCTATTATCCCGTGCAGTCGAACTCGGCCGAAATCGAAGCGATGCGTTCAGGCCGCCTGACGGTTGCGGGCTTCTCGACCGGCCCGGTGGGGTTCGCCGTCAACATGGCCGGTGCCGTTCCGTTTGCAGCGAAAGGTACCGAAAAGGGCGTGGAGGGATACAACCTCATTGTCATCGTAAAGAGCTCCGGTCCAATCCAGAAGCTCAGCGATCTGAAGGGCAAGAAGGTCGGTCATACCGCACCGTCCTCCAACTCAGGAAACCTGGCGCCGAAGGCGCTGTTTCCGGAGCAAGGCGTAAAACCGGGTGAGGACTACCAGATCGTGTTCTCCGGCGGTCACGACAAATCCGTGCTCGGCGTAGATTCCGGAGATTACGATGCGGGAACAGTTGCATCCGACGTATTCGAGCGCATGATCGCGCGCGGCACCGTCAAGCGCGAGAATTTTCGCATTATTTATCGCAGCGAGACCTTCCCCAGCTCGGGATTTGCTTACGCGCATGATCTCAAGCCTGAACTCGCCGAGAAACTGAAGAAATGCTTTTACGATTTCCGCTTTCCGCCGGACATGCAGAAGGATTTCGAGGGCGATGATCGTTTCTTCCCCATTACCTATCTGAAGGATTGGGCGATCGTGCGAAAAGTCGCTGAGGATTCCGGCACGCCCTACAACAAGGCGGCGTACGAGAAGGAAGCCGCGCGCGAAGCCGAAGCCGCGAAGAAAAAGGCCGAGCAGCCAAAGAAGCCGTGATGCAGGCGCCCCAAGCCACCGCGCGGGACATCGAAACTCCCGAAGGCCCGCGCGGGATCGTGCTGCGCGGGCTTACCAAGGAATATCGCAAGGGCCAGCCCGTCCTCAACGGAATCGATCTGATACTGCCGGCCTCGGGACTGACGGCGATCATCGGTCCTTCCGGCACGGGCAAAAGTACGCTGATCCGCTGCATCAACCGCTTGGTGCAGCCGACCGCCGGCGAGATTTTGTTTCGTGGTCAGGATCTGGCGAAGCTTTCAGGCAAGGCGTTGCGCCAGGCGCGCCGGCGCATCGGGATGGTGTTTCAGGAATACAACCTGGTGGAACGCCTGACGGTGATGGAAAATCTGCTGTGCGGCCGGCTCGGCTACGTCCCGGCCTGGCGCGCATGGCTTCGAAAGTTTCCACCTGAGGATATCGCGCGCGCGTTCGACTTGCTCGATGCCGTGGGACTGCCCGGCTTCGCCACGCGGCGGGCTGATGCCTTGTCCGGAGGGCAGCGCCAGCGCGTCGGCATCGCCCGCGCCATCATGCAGGAGCCCGAGATCATTCTCGCCGACGAGCCCACGTCGTCGCTCGATCCGAAAACCTCCGTGGAAATCATGGATATCCTGAGCAGGATCGCACGCGAGCGAAACATTCCTGTGATCGTCAACATCCACAACGTTGAGCTGGCGCGCCGCTTCGCATCGCGCGTGATCGGCATGTCCGGTGGACGCGTGGTCTATGATGGCCCGCCCCAGCAGATCACCGAAGCCGATCTGAAGCTTATCTACGGCGGCGAGAACTGGATGGAATGAGCGACGCCGCGCAATCATCGGCTGGCCGGCCAAAGCCGTTTTCCGCGAACTGGGGTGCGCGCCTCGGCTGGTTTTTGCTGGTCGCATACCTGATCTATGCGGGATCGCAGCTTGGGTTTAGCGCCGAGCGTTTTTCCGCGGGCATCGAGCATGGCCAGCACTTTCTGTCGCGCATGTTCCCGCCAAACTTCCGACACTGGGACCTGATCGTCAGCGGCATCGCGGAGAGCCTGCAGATCGCTGTCATCGCAACATTCGCGGGTATCGTCATTTCATTGCCGGTCGGGTTGATGGCGGCACGAAACCTGACTCCCGCGTGGATCAGCTGGCCGATGCGGGCGTTCATCGCGTTGTGCCGGTCGTTTCATCCGATCATCGTCGCTATCCTTTTTGTAAAAGCGATCGGATTCGGTGCGCTGGCCGGTGTCATGGCGCTGATCGTGGCTTCGATTGGCTTCATCTCAAAACTGTTCGCGGAGGCGATCGAGGAAATTTCCGCCAAGCAGGTCGAGGCCGTCCGCGCTACCGGCGCGGGGTTCCTCAGCGTATTGATCATGGGTGTGCAGCCGCAGGTGCTGCCGCGCTTCATCGGCTTTGCGACGTATCAGCTGGATTCGAATTTGCGCAACTCGACGATGGTGGGAATCGTCGGCGGCGGCGGCATCGGCGCTTCGCTGTTCACGGCCTATCAGCGTTTCGATTTCGATGTCGTGCTGGCGATCCTGATCGTCATCGTCAGCCTGATCATGATCGCTGAAATTCTTTCAGGATGGGCGCGCAAGGTGTTTCAGTGAACGTCGCCGCGCGCCTCGACCGGGACTGGCAGCGTTTCACGCCGCTCAAACGATTGTCACGCTTCGGCTTCTATCTCTGCGCGGTGGCGGCTCTGGTTGTTTCACTGCGAACGATCGATGTCATTCCGGAGTTCCTTTACGACGCACCCGGAGCAGGTGGCCGACCTGTTCAAGCGGATGTGGCCGCTGGATTTCACCTACGTCGCGCCAACGGTCAAAAGTCTGATCGAAACCCTGCACATCGCCACTGTGGGAACCATCATAGCGATCGTGCTTGCCGTGCCGGTCGGGTTGCTGGCTGCGCGTAACGTCACGCCGAATTTGCCGTTCAACCTGTTTGCCAAATTCGTTTTCGTCACGTCGCGCTCGATCAACTCACTGGTGTGGGCGCTGTTGTTTGTCGCGGTGTTCGGGCCCGGCCCGCTGGCGGGCACATTTGCCATCGCGTTCCGCTCGATCGGATTTACCGGCAAGCTGTTTGCCGAGGCAATGGAAGAAGCCAATCAGGGTTCAATCGAAGCGTTGACCGCCGCGGGCGCTTCGAAATTCTCGATTCTGCTGCTTGGCTATTGGCCGCAAGTGCGACCGGCGTTCTGGTCGATCGCGCTGTTCCGATGGGACATCAACATACGTGAGTCGGCGGTGCTTGGTCTCGTCGGCGCGGGCGGCATCGGCGTTGCACTCGATACCGCGCTCAACCTGCTCTATTGGGATCAGGTCGCCGTCGTGTTGCTCGCCATCTTTATCGTCGTCATACTCGCGGAAATCGTTGTCACTACCGTGAGAACGCGCATTCTGTAAGCATCCGCCACTTCAAGGCCGCAAATCCATATCGATGTGAATGAAATCGCCGCGATACGTTACTTCACCGAGATAAATCACGGTCCGGTCCGCGGTCGTGAAGACACGCCGGACGTCGGCCACTGGCGAATTCAGCGGCACCTGAAGAAGCCTTGCCACTTCCAGGTCGGCCGTGCCGATTGTCAGGGTCTGCCGTGCGCTGCTGACCGAAGGGTTGCGCATATCCTTCAGAATCGGAATTACCGTTTCCTTGCGAAAGCGCTTCGGAGATTTCCGGAATATCTTTTCATCCAGATAGATTGAAATCACGCAGTAGGGCCGCTTGTCGCGTGAATGTACGCGCCGCATGAAGACGTAGTGGGCGGCTGCTTTGCCGTCTTCCGGCAGCAGCGGCGCGTCGGTGCGGCTTTCCGAGATGTTGATGATCTCCGGTGAGGTATCGCGATAGACTTCAGCAAGATCGGATAATGTGGTTTCGACCTTGAGCCAACGGTCCTGCTTCAGCACGCCGGTGACGAAGGTGCCGAGCCCCTGCCGCGCCTCGATAATTCCGTCGCTGGCAAGAAGGCCGACGGCTTGCCGGACGGTAACGCGGGAGACGTGAAACTCCGCCGCCAGTTCTTCATTCGTCGGCAGCCGCAGGCCTTGGCGCCAAATTCCACGCGCGATGCGCTGCCGGAATATGTCGGCGATCTGGGCATACTTCGGAACGTGGCTCTCGGGACTCAAATTCATTCGAGACTCGCATGCTTCAAAAACTGAAAGCGCCGCTTATGACAAGACAAGCGCTGCTCCTTTTTCTCCGATCATCAGGCTGCTTGCGTTAGTGTTGGCGGAAGTGATTTGCGGCATGACCGATGCGTCGATGACGCGCAGGCGCTCCACGCCACGAACTCGCAACTCGGGGTCCAACACCGAATTGTCGTCGCTTCCCATCCGGCAGGTGCCGACGCAATGGAACACGGTCCCGCCGGTGGTTCGTGCGAAATCCCAGAGGCCGGCGGGGGTGTCCACCGCATCGCCGGGCACCATTTCGACGTCCCAAAGGTCGCGAAACGATTTTTGCCGGTAGATGCCGCGCAACATCTGCAAGCCCGCTACCATTGTCTTGCGATCGATCTCCTCGGCGAAATAGTTCGGATCGATGTGCGGCTGGTCGAATGGATCGGTCGAGCGAATGGCGAGGTGCCCGCGGGATTTCTCATGGCACTGCCAGACTGACGCTGTGAAACCGGAATAGCTGTGCAGGGGATCGCCGGGCTTGTCGACCGACAGCGGCATCACGTTGAACTGAACATCGGGCCGCCCGCCCACGGCATATTCGGTGCAAGCAGCGCCGCCCACCTGCCCTGCTCCCGCACTCAACGGGCCGCTGCCCGCAAACATCCATTGCAGGCCCATCTTTGCCAGTTCGAAGGGATTGCGAACCTGATCGTTGAGCGAAATCCGCCGCTTCAACCGGACGATCAGGCGCGCCTGATAATGGTCCTGCAGATTGCGGCCGACTTCAGGCGCGTCGGCGAGCACGCTAATGCCGAGGCCGCGCAGCAAATTCGCCGGACCGATACCGGACAGTTGCAATAGCTGCGGCGATTGCAACGCGCCAGCCGACAAGATGACCTCGCGGTCCGCGACAGCATTGAACACTTCGCCTTTTGCGATCCATTCGACGCCGCTCGCCACGCTGCCCCGAAACAAAACCTTGCTCACTTGCGCCCCGGTGATGACGGTCAGGTTCTTGCGATGCATCACCGGCCGGAGAAAAGCCGAGGCCGAACTGCTGCGCCAATGCCTTCCGATGCCCAGCTGGTAGGTGCCGACGCCCAGCGTGCTGGCTCCGTTGAAATCCGGATTGCGCGGCAGCCCAAATTCGACACCGGCGTCGACCCAGGCGGCGGACGCAGGATTGCCGGTTCGCAAATCAGACACTTCAAATTCGCCAAGGCCGCCGTGATATTGGCTGTCGCCGCCGGAATACCGCTCGTAGCGGCGAAAGTACGGCAGCAGCTCGCGATAGCTCCAGCCGTTGGCTCCAAGGCGTTCCCAGTCGTCAAAGTCTTCGTGCTGGCCACGAATGAAAATCAGGCCATTGATGGAAGAGGATCCGCCGAGCACGCGGCCGCGCGGCCACACGATCGAGCGGCCGCCGGTTGTCTCGCTCGGTACCGTCTCGAACAGGCGCGAGAACCGCTGGTTATATATCGTCCGGTAATACCCGACCGGAAGTTTGAGCCAGAAATTGCGGTCCGATCCTCCAGCTTCAAGCAGCAACACGCGGCACGATGGATCGGCTGACAGCCGGTTCGCGACGACGCAGCCTGCCGATCCTGCGCCGACGATGATATAGTCATAGCCCCGCGCGACCATCGGTTATTCCCAACACATCAGGCTGATCGATATTGTTCGATCGAGGACAGGTCCGGTTCTATTCCAAGGCCCGGATCGTCGTTCAACGTCACCGTGCCGTCGCGGATATCGGCAACCGGGCCGCAAAACAGGTCGCGTAACGGATTTTCGTTTGCATCCACTTCCAGCAATCCGTCACCCCCAGCGCCGGCCAGAAGATGCGCCGACGCCAGCAGGCCAATGCCGCCGCCGAGATAATGCGGACAAAACAGCTTGCCGGATTTGAGGATATCGCGCGCGATACCCGAACAGAGGCTCAGACCGCCCCATTTGGCGATGTCGGGCTGAACGACGCTGAGCACGTCGTCGCCGAGCGCCTGGCTGAACCCTGCCCGGCTCGCAATGTTTTCTCCGGCCGCCAATGGCACGCCTCCTTTGCGCAGGCTTAGCCATTCATTCCAGGGCCGGTCCGCGCGGATCGGCTCTTCGAGCCAGGCCAATCCGAATTTGCGCAGATGAGGCATGATTTCGATCGCTTGCTCCAACGACCAGGCCTGATTGGCGTCGGCCGCGAGCGTGCCCTCGCCGATCAACTCGCGAAGCGCGGCCAGATTGGCGCAATCCGTCGCAAGCTCGAAGCCGATCTTCAATTTCAGCGCACGATGTCCCCTGCCCACGGCCGCTTCCGCCATCTGCCGCGCGCCCCTCGGGTTGATGCCGCTCGCATAGACGGGAATTTGGCGACGATCGCCGCCGAGCATCTTCCACAACGGCATGTTGCTACGCCGCGCGCACAAATCCCAAACCGCCAGATCGATTCCCGCAATCGCCTGCGCGAATGGACCTGCCTCGCCGGATTGCAGGGCGAGTACTGACGTGCCCCGAGTCAACATTTCGAACACGTCCAAGGGCTGGCTCGCTGAAAAGCCAGACAGCGCCGGCGCCAGCACTTCATTGACGAGACGGACGCGATGCTCCGCACCGTTTGAGGGAAAATTGCACCAAACCTCGCCCCAGCCGGTATGGCCATCTTCGTCCTCGACGCGAACAAAGACGGCAGGACGATTCAGCATTCGGCCGAACGAGGTGACGACTGGCGTCGACAGCGGATATCGATAACCGAAAGCCTGCACGCGACGAATGTTGAATTTCTGCGACGACATTACTCTGCTATCCGCACGAAGGGATGTAGGCCTTGTATGGTCATCCTATTTATAATATGACCTCGCATCGATCAACTGCGATGCGCGCGAAAGTACTGGAATGGACGGAGGTGTCGCGAGACGCTTTTTACTCGGGCTTGCGCCGTGGGTCGGCGCCGTTGCGCTCTGGTACGGTGTTCGCTGGAGCGGCTTCGTCAACGAGTCATTGATCCCAGCGCCGCATCAGGTCGCCGCGAAATTCGTCGAATTATTGCTGCATGAGGGATTGCTGTACGACGTCTTCGCTTCCACGCGGCGCGTGTTTCTTGGCGTCGTCCTGGGTATCCTGGTCGCTGTCCCCGTTGGCTTTCTGCTTGGCTGGTATCGCTCGGCGCGAACTTTCGCCGATCCGATGATCAATTTCTTTCGCGCGCTGCCGCCAATCGCTTTGATCCCTTTGGTGATCGTCTATTTCGGCGTCGATGAAGTCGCCAAGCTGGTGATCCTGTTCTACGCCTCGTTTTTCTCAGGCGTGATCGTGATGTATGAAGGCGTGTCCCAGATCACGCCACTCTATATCCGTGTCGCAAAAACGTTGGGCGCCAGCGAGCTTGAGATTTTCAGAAAAGTCATCATTCCGCTGACCGTGCCGCATATCCTGACTGCACTGCGCGTGGCGCTGGGCGTAGCCTGGGCGACGCTGGTCGCTTCCGAGTTGATCGCCGCACAGCGTGGGCTTGGCGCCATGATCCAGAACGCCTCGACCTATTTCCTGCTCGATGTCATCTATGTCGGCATCATCTGCATCGGCGGCGTGGCCTTGATCATGGATATGATCCTGCGGCGGATCAGCGCGCGGCTGCTGGTGTGGCAGGAAAGAGCCGTCGCATGAGCACAGCCGCGAAGACCAAGCGTGCGCAGTTCGACCACGTTTCCCTGTCCTTCGATACTCCGAAGGGCAAGCTCAGGGTTGTCGATGACGTCACCTACCATATCGATGATGGCGACTTCATCGCGGTGATTGGTCCATCCGGCTGTGGCAAGACGACGATGATGAGCATGCTTGCCGGCTTTCAGAAGCCCACTACCGGCCAGGTCTTGTTCGACGGGAACCCCGTGAAAGGTCCCGGCCCGGAACGCGGCGTGATCTTTCAGGAGTACGGCGTCTTCCCCTGGCTGACGGTGAAGGAAAACATCGTATTCGGTCTGAAGCTCAAGGCCAACCACGTCCCGCTTTCAGAGCGCAACCAGATTTGCGAGCACTATCTGGCGCTGATGGGCCTGACGGATTTCGCCAATTCCTATCCGAAACATTTGTCCGGAGGCATGCGGCAGCGGCTCGCCATTGCGCGAGCCTACGCCGTCAAGCCGCAGTTTCTGCTGATGGACGAGCCGTTCGGCGCGCTCGACGCTCAGACCCGGGCCAACATGCAAAATTTGCTCCTCAAAGTGCTGGAAACCGAAAGCAAGACGGTTATGCTGATCACCCATTCGGTGGAGGAAGCCATTTACCTGGCCTCGCGCATCGTGGTGGTGACGGCTCGGCCGGCCCGCATCAAGGAAATCATCGAGGTTCCCTTCGCCTACCCTCGTGAAGAATCGCTGCAGGAGCGCGTAGAGTTCGGCGAAATGCGCAGCCACATCAGAGACCTCGTCATGAGCGAATACCAGGCGCAGCAGGCGCAGTTGCGACCGGCTTGAATTTCGGAACAATCAAAAAACATCAGGAGGAGAACGCTATGGATCGACGACAGTTCTTGACGACAACCGCAGGCGTGGCGCTCGGCGGATTCGTGGCATCTGCGCCGGCAATCGCGCAGGCAAAAACGAAAGTTCGCGTGGGCTATCTGCATACGGTCGCCGTCGATGGCCAGATCTGGACCGGATTGGACCGCGGCACATTCGACAAGCAAGGGCTCGATATCGAATTGCGACAGTTCAATACCGGGCTCGAGATATTCCAGGCGCTGATTGGCGGCAGCCTCGACGTGCTGGCAACCGGCGCGGTGCTTTCAAATTTCCCGGCACGCGGACAGGGTAAGGTGTTTCTGATCAACGACATCGAAGTGGCGACGGCACAGCTCTGGGTGCGGTCGGATCAGGGGATCAAGTCCTTCGCGGATTTGAAAGGGAAGCGGATCGCAACCGCAACCGGCACCACCGCGCATGTTTTTCTCGACAAGGCTCTGCGCGCCAACAAGATAGATCCCAAGGAAGTCGAGTTGGTTAACCAGACCATGCCGGCGGCGGTGACGGCGTTCATCTCAGGTGCCGTACCCGCGGTCGCGCTTTGGGTCCCATTCAATGTCACGGTCCGCGACAAGGTGCCGGGTGCCGTGATGCTGGCGGATGCCTCGGCCTATTACCCGCAAGCCGCAATCATCGGCGGGTGGGCTGCCGCCAACGATTATTACGCGCCGAACCAGGAGACCCTCGGCAAGCTCATCAAGGGTTGGGCTGAGGCCAACGACTACATTGTCGCGAATAGCAAAGAGGCCATGGAGACCCTGCAAAAATCTCACTACAGCCAGACACCACTGACTGACATCAACGAGTCATTCAAGGCGCAAAAAATGTTCACGTCGCAGGAGTGGAAGCAGAAGTATTCCGACGGAACGGTCACCAACTGGCTACAGCAGTCGACGGACTTCTTCATGGCGAATGCCGGCATCAAGGACTTTACACCGGCGAGCAAATATTTCGATCCCAGCCTCTATCTCAAGACCATAGCTTAAACCGCACCCAAGTTCGGTTCAGAATATGTGCTAGACGACTGCTGCAAAGCAGTCGTTTTGCCATGTTCAAACGGCGTTTGCACGCCGGTTCGGGCCGGTGAACTTGAGAGTTATGCTAGGATTGCCAAGCCTCGGCTGATCCGAGCCCAGACAGCTTTTCCCCGCCAACATTAGCGTCAAGTTGATTGACGATCATCCGCTTCAGTTTTTGTATTGAAGAAAAGTTCTCGGCGGTTATCTCCGATTGCGGAATGGTCAAATCGAACTCGGCTTCCACGCCGAGCATCAGATTCACCATGTCCATTGACGTCAGCCCAACGTCTGCGAGCAATGATTTCGGGCCGACTTCGGCGTGCATTGAGTTTCGTTTCAAAATCGCTGCGACGATTGCAACAATGCGGTCCTGAACTTCTGCATCAAACGCTTGCATGCTCAATTCCATTTTGTCACGGCCGAGTGGCGTATCTCTCGAATGAGAGACTTACCGATTGACGCATGTATAGCGCTGCCAATTTTTTTAAAACAATGCTCTCGTTTCAAACGAGTGCTCATTTCACTCTTAACGCTAACGACGACTCCGAATTATGGACGATTGGAAAGGAGCCGATTAACCGTCAGCACTGAAAGGAAAGCCGTTTACCCTGAATTTTGTCGACGCATTTGAACTAAATCCTTAGCCTTGATTGTCAGTTGGTAAATCAAGCGATAGATGCGCGATGCCAGCGCAGGTGTTTTCAGAAAACCTGAGGGTCCTTCTGCCATGAATGTGCAAGAAGCCAGATTTCGTAACGCAGCACTGGATCAAACCGGTGAGCAGATCATCCTCAACGCAGGCATTTCTCTTCTGCAACGAGCAGAGATCGTTGCAAGCGTCGCAGCCGGCGAGGCCGACGATGTAGATCGTGCGGCGCGCTTTCCAAAAGCGGCGATCGATGCGGCCCGCGAGCAGAAACTCCTCGGCATCCAGATTCCACACGAGTTCGGCGGCTATGGAGCATCGATCTTCGATGTTACCGACATATGTTATTCGCTCGGCCGCGCCTGCGCTTCCACCGCGATGATTTTCGCGATGCATCAGACGAAGGTCGCTTGCCTGGTAAGACATGGCGTTGGCAGCGGCTGGCACGAGGCGCTGATGCGCCGCGTAGCGACAGAACAATTGCTCCTCGCGTCGTCGACGACGGAAGGACAGAACGGCGGAAACATCCGTTCCAGCGCCGCCGCCATCGAGGTAACCGCAACCGGCATATCGCTGGTGCGCAACGCGACGGTGATTTCCTACGGCGCGCAGGCCGACGGTATCGTCACGATCGCGCGTCGGGCAAACGATGCCGCAGCCTCCGATCAGGTGCTGGTGGCCCTCACCCGGGATGACTACACGCTCGCACGCACTCTTGAATGGGAGACGCTCGGCATGCGCGGAACTTGCAGCGCAGGGTTCGAACTGAAGGCGACGGCTTCAGCCGAACAGGTCTTTCCGGAATCCTACGACAAGATTCATGCACAGACGATGACGCCTGTCGCCCATCTATGCTGGTCATCGGCGTGGGCGGGAATTGCCGCTGCGGCGGTCGATCGTGCGCAACTGTTCATCCGCAAGGCGGCTCGCGGGGCTGGCGGCCAGATGCCACCCGGGGCCGCACACTTTACGGCGGCAAAGATGTCTCTGATGAAACTGCGCGCCATCATTACATCGACAATGGATGCCTATGCGGCCCACGAGCACGACGAGGGCGCACTCGGCTCACTCGACTTCCAATCGTCGATCAACCTGCTCAAGGTAGAAGCGTCCGAGCTTGCGGTGGCAACCGTGATGAGCGCGATGCGGGCCTGCGGCTTATCCGGATATCGCAATGACGGCGACTTTAGCGTGGGCCGGCACCTGCGCGATATCCTTTCGTCACCCCTGATGATCAACAACGACCGGATTCTCGCTAACATCGCGACCGCAAGCCTCATGAGCGGCGTACCCGCTGGCTTGCGCGACTGAGCCCCACATTTTTTTGATAGCCAACTTGGAAGTCCATCATGAATATAGCCATCCGAACGCCCGCGCCGGAGACCGCACCAGAACCAGCGGACCCGCTCGACTATCTCGCGGATGCACTGTTCCATAAGATGGGCGCCGATGGCGTCTACGCCAGAACGGCACTCTATGAGGATATCGTGGATCGGCTCGCCGCGCTGATCACGCGGCATCGCGAACCCGACACCGAGGTGATGCGATTTCCGCCGGTGATGAACCGCGGACAGCTTGAAAAGTCTGGCTATCTGAAGAGCTTTCCCAACCTGCTTGGCTGCGTCTGCGGCTTGCATGGAACGGAGCGCGAGATCCACTCCGCCGTCAGCCGTTTCGATGCCGGCGGCGATTGGACAACCTCGCTATCGCCTGCCGATCTCGTGCTTTCCCCGGCTGCCTGCTATCCGGTCTATCCCATTGCCGCCGCGCGCGGGCCGCTGCCTGCAGGTGGCCTGCGCTTTGACGTGGCGGCCGACTGCTTCCGCCGCGAACCATCGCGCCATCTCGACCGGCTGCAGTCATTCCGGATGCGCGAATATGTCTGCATCGGCAGTCCCGATGATGTGTCCGATTTTCGCGAACGCTGGATGGTGCGCGCGCAAGCCATCGCACGCGATCTCGGCCTGACCTTCAAGGTCGATTATGCCAGCGATCCGTTTTTTGGCCGCGTCGGCCAGATGAAGGCCGTCAGCCAGTTGCAGCAGTCGCTGAAATTCGAACTGTTGATCCCGCTGCGTTCCGAAGAACAGCCGACGGCCTGCATGAGCTTCAATTATCATCGCGACCATTTCGGCACGACCTGGGACATTCGTCGATGCGGCGGGCGAGCCGGCTCATACCGGCTGCGTTGCCTTCGGAATGGATCGCTTGGCCGTCGCCATGTTCCATACCCATGGCACGGACGTCGCAAAGTGGCCGGCAACGGTGCGGGAGATGCTGGCCTTCTAGGCAAGGCACCATCTTCACAACAAGAAGGCCGCGTCGATTGCGATGCGGCCTTCTTCATTTTCGCTAGTTACAGATAACTGATCAGGCGGTATTGCCGGCGTCGACAGTCATAACGGTGCCGGTGATGTTGCGACCGCCCTCGCCGAGCAGATACTCGACCATGCTGGCCACGTCATCGGCGTCCGGCAATCGGCGCAAGGCGCTGCGTCCCGCGATGCGGTCGCGTCCTTCGCCTGCCAGCCCCTTGGTCAATTCGGTATCGATGAAACCAGGCGCAATCGCGTTGACCGTGATGCCAAGCTTTCCGACTTCGCGCGCCAGCGAACGCGTGAACCCGGTCGCAGCCGCCTTTGTCGCGCCGTAGACCGACAATCCATTGTAACCGGTCGATCCGATGATCGAGCTCATGTTGATGATCCGGCCCGCGCCGTCCGCCATCATGTGCCTCACGACATACTTTGTCAGCACGATCGGCGACAACACGTTGATACGCAGCAACGCTTCGATCTGCGTGTTGTGCATCGTCGCAAGCAAGCCCTCGGTGCCGATACCTGCGTTGTTGACGAGGCCGTAGACGGGGCCGACTTCTTCGCGCAGCGCTTTCACGAAGCCGGGAATGGCGTCGATTTCGCCGAGATCGAACGCCCTGAAACGAAGCGCGCCCTTTTCCGCGTCCGCAGCCGCTCGAATCGCGCCGTGTAAGTTCCTCGCTCTCGCGGCGCGCAACCGCGACGACGTTATAGCCCGCCGCGGCAAGCCTTCTCGAGATGGCAAGCCCGATCCCGCGGCTTCCCCCGGTCACGACGACGTTATGCATCTTGGCGGGCCAGCTTGCCGGATGGCGTAACGTCGAGCGAAGAAACGAAACTTATCGTCGCCGGCACCTTATGAATCGCAAGCGACTTCCGGCACACCGCCATGATCTCGTCGCGAATTGCACTGGAGCGAAGCGTGTCCGCGGTATCGGAGAGAACGACGTCGGCGATCACGATCGCAGCCGATGATCGGGCTTCGGCGCGACCTGACCCGCGACATGCGCACCTGTTGATGCCGGTTTATGACGGCCTCGACTTCCTCGGGATGAACCTTGAGGCCGCCGACATTGACGATGCCGCCGCGGCGGCCGACGAAATAGTAGCGGTCGTCGCGCAGATTCGACCATGTCGCCGGAGTCGATGAACCCGTCGGCATCCATAAGCGTCGCGGCGTCGCGGCCGACATAGCCGTAGGCCGTGCGCGGCGAGCGGATCCGGAGCGAACCGTCCTCGACTTTCATTTCGACGCCGCCTTTTGTCTCCCGCAACATCGAAGCCGGGAAGCCTTCCAGGCCGTCATTGACCGCAAAACCAACCCCCGCCTCCGTCGAAGCATAGGCGTGACCGATCGATGAAGCTGGAAAGGCGCGGCGCAGGCTGTCGAGCACCGCCTGATCCGCGATCTCGCCGGACAGGCGGACATACCCCGGTGCAAAGGCTGCGGCCTCGCCGCTCATCAGCGCCTTGCGCCAATGCGACGGCGTGCCCGAGATGTGCGTTACGCCCCGGGCGATCAGACGCGCGACATAGTCGGCGATCGCTTCGCCGGGCTCCGACAGCACCATCGAACCGCCGCCGACGATTGCGCGCAGGAATATCTGAAGGCCGCCGTAACGGCGGATGTCGTAGAATGTCGCCCATGTCGCTGCCGAAGCGTTGGACGATCCGTCAGCCAGCGATTGCGCCGATCAACGTCGCAAGGGAATGATGAACGATTTTCGGCGAACCGGTCGTGCCCGACGTCAGCATCAACCATTCGGTCGCCCGCTCCGCCTTGACCGGAGCCGCCGGCTTGATCGGAAGGCTTGCCGTTACGACCAGAGGACACGCTCGACGATTTCCACGGCGCAGGATCGTCGCAAACGATGGCGTCGATCTCCGCATCGTCGATCAACGCAGGAATGTGTTCCGGGTTGAGATCGGGCGGGCAAAGCAGCATTCGTCTTGCGACGCCGTCGAGTTCGATCATCGCGATCGCCGTTCTGCAATTGATCGGTCATGGCGATCAGAACGGAGCGGCCGGACAGTTCGGCAAGTCGCCCTCCCAGGCACGAGCCGGTTCGCAAGGTCGGCACAGGATTCACCGCGTGACGCGCATCCGAAATGACGCAGCCGGCGACCGCCGATCCGATAAAATCACGCAGCGCTCAGCGTTTCACGCGGGGACATTTTCATATGCCCTGATGAAGTCTCCGAGCGTCACCGGAAAATAGACATCATCAGACATCGTGAACGGATCGATGCCCACCTCATCTTCGAGCCGCGCGACAAGGATCGCAAAACAAAGCGAGTCGAAACCGGACTCGTGCAGAACCAGGTCATCGTCGAGCGGCGGAAGATTAACTTTATGATCCCGCGCAATTTGATTCATGATTGTTTTGATTGTTAACCCTACAGACATTGAGTCTTTCGCCTCCTCGCGAATTACATGCGACAATCTATAGCGCAAATGAGCAAGCGATTGCGTGTCGCGACGAAACTTTCAGACTGATTGGTAAATGAAAGTGGCCCTTCAACAAATTCGATGCCGTGAAATTTCCGACGCCGACCTCGATGAGGTCGCGGATCTTCTGACGCGCGGCTTCGCGCACCGTTCGCGCGAATACTGGATGCGGGGATTGCGCCGCCAGGCCGCGCGCGAAGTTCCGAATGGCTATCCGCGTTTCGGATATATGCTCGACAACGCCGGCATCGCGGTCGGCGTGCTGTTGCTGCTGTACACGGCGCGGACCGAGGGCGAAGCAACCACCATCCATTGCAACCTGTCGAGCTGGTATGTCGAGCCGGCGTTCCGGAATTACGCGCCGCTGCTGACCGCCGTCGCGCAGAGAAAAAAGAGGTCACGTATCTCAATATCAGTCCTGCGACGTGGACGTGGCCGATCATCGAGGCGCAGGGTTTCAATTGCTATTGCAACGGACTGTTCTTCTCGATCCCCGCGCTGTCGCGCGTCAAGCCGGCTGCGACAATCGAAATGATCTCGCCGAGACGCCCACACAATCGACGGACTGCCCGCTATCGATGTCGAACTGCTGACCAGCCACGCGCGATACGGGTGCCTCAGTCTCGTGTGCCGCACGCGCAGACGGCGCCTTTCCCTTCATCCTGTCTTCGTTGCGTCTCCGCCGCGGATGGATTGCGCCGCCGGCGATGCAGCTGATCTATTGCCGCGATATCGCCGAGTATGTCCGATGCGCGGGCGCCATCGGCCGGTTCCTGATCCGGCAGGGGAAAATTTCCGTCATTCTGGATGCGAACGGACCGGTGCCGGGTCTCGTCGGCATCTATTCAAGCGCGCGCGGCCGCAAATACTTCAAGGGCCCGCACCGGCCTCATCTTGCCGACCTGACCGCACACCGAATTCGTGCTGTACGGGCCTTGATGCTTGGCCATCACTACCAATCGCGATCGCAACAATCTGAAAGACCGTCAATGCACAAGCACACACCGAGCCGAACCGCCGCCACAGCGCTTGTCGATCAGCTTGCTGATCAACGGCGTCAAGCATGTGTTCTGCGTTCCCGGCGAAAGTTTTCTTCCGGTGCTCGATGCGCTTCGCGACAGCGGCATTACGGTTACGGTCTGCCGTCATGAAGGCGGCGCGGCGATGATGGCGGAGGCCATCGGCAAGGCCACCGGCCGGCCGGGCATCTGCTTCGTCACGCGCGGGTCCAGGTGCGACCAATGCGTCGGCGGGAATCCACATCGCCCAGCAGGATTCGACGCCGATGATCATGTTCGTCGGCCAGGTGGAGAGTTCGGTGAGGGAGCGCGAGGCTTTTCAGGAGCTCGATTATCGCGCCGTCTTTGGCAGCATGACCAAGTGGACCGTCGAGGTCGACGATCCCGACCGCATCACCGAATTCGTCTCGCGCGCGTTCTATACCGCGAGCAGCGGCCGGCCCGGGCCGGTGGTCGTGGCGCTGCCGAAGGACGTGCTGAGCGAACGCGTGACGATCGCCGATGCGCCCCCGTTCGAGCCCGTCGAAACCTCGCCGGGCGACGAGGAGATGGCCAGGCTTCGCGACCTTCTGGCGTGAATCGAAGAGCCCGCTATTTGTGCTCGGAGGAAGCCGCTGGACCGATACAGCACGCGGCCAGATTCACGAATTCGCCGACAGAGCCGGATTGCCGATCGCCACGAGCTATCGCCGCTCGACGCTGTTCGATCCTCTCCATCCGCTTTATGCCGGCGATCTCGGCCTCGGCCCGAATCCGAAACTGGTCGCGCGCGCCAAGGCCGCCGATCTGCTGGTGCTGGTCGGCGGCCGTCTCGGCGAAATTCCGTCGCAAGGCTATTCGCTTCTTTCCAGCCCGGCGCCGCAGACCAAACTCGTCCACATCCATCCCGGCGCCGAAGAAATCGGCCGGGTGTATCGGCCGCATCTCGCGATCCATGCCTCGCCAACCGCTTCGTCGCAGCGCTCAATCGCCTGGCCATCGCGCCGAATCCTGCGTGGCGCGAACAATGCGAACGCCGCACATGCGGATTTTCTTGCCTGGACGGAAACAGCCACGCCGCAACCCGGCGATGTCAATCTCGGCGAGATCATGATCTGGCTTCGCGATCATGTACCGACCGACACCATCCTGTGTAACGGCGCCGGCAACTATGCGTCCTGGATTCACCGCTTCTATCGCTTCCGCGAATTCATGACCCACGTTGCGCCGACTTCCGCCTCGATGGGGTATGGCATGCCCGCGGCGATCGCGATGCAGCGCCTTCATCCCGAACGGCTGGTTCTGTCGGTCAATGGCGACGGCGATTTCCTGATGAGCGGCCAGGAATTCGCTATCGCGGTCCAGTATCGGCTGCCGATCATCGTCGTGGTCTGCGACAACGGCATGTACGGAACCATCCGCATGCATCAGGAGCGCGAATTTCCCGGCCGCGTCAGCGCCACCGAACTGCACAATCCGGATTTTGACGCCTATGCCCGCGCCTTCGGCGGCTTCGGCGCGGTGGTGAAGAAGACCGCGGATTTTCCGGCGGCCTTCCAGGCGGCGAGGGAAAGCGGCCTGCCCTCGATCATTCATCTCAAGATCGACCCGGATGCGATCCTGCCGGCGGCTACGTTGTCGGGCATCCGGGAGCGCGCGTTGCAGCAGGCGTAACCTTCTCGAACCTGCCGGTCAGGCGTGGGCAAAGTCCCAGTACAGCTTTCGCGCCCGGCTGTAGAACGGCCCCGGCTGCAGCGACCGGTCGTCGATCCGGACGATCGGCGCGACCTTGGCAAAATTGCCGCTTGAGAAGATTTCGTCGGCGCGCTGGAAATCGGCATAGCTCAGGGTCGCCTCGACGACGGTGACGCCATCGGCGCGCAACAAATCGATCACCCGCTGCCGCGTGATGCCGTTGAGAAACGTCCCGTTCGGCGCCGGCGTATAAACGACGCCGTCCTTTGCCATGAACACGTTCGAGTTGCCGAATTCCGCGACATTGCCGAGCATGTCGAGCAGCAGGCAATTGCTGAAGCCCCGCGCCTGCGCTTCGATCAGCGCGCGCGAATTGTTCGGGTAAAGGCAGGCCGCCTTGCAATCCACCGGCGCGTTTTCCATGGTCGGCCGGCGGAACGGCGACAGCGTGATCGCAGCACCCGTCGGCGGCGGCATCGGCGCGACATAGATGCACAGGCACCAGTTCGTCGTTTCCGGATCGAACAGCACGCCGCCGCCGCTGCCGTTTTGCGCCCAGTACATCGGCCGGATATAGAGCTCGGCGTTGGCATCGAAACGGGCGATGCCCTCGCGCGCCAGTCCGAGCCACGTTTCGGTATCGACGATCGGCTTCAGCTTGAAATTGACGGCAGACTGGTTGACCCGGGCGCAGTGCCGATCGAGATCGGGCGCCACGCCTTCGAAAGCGCGCGCGCCGTCGAAAACGGTCGAAGCCGAGCCATGCCGCATGGGTGCGAGGGCCCATGATGGGAACATTGCCTTCATGCCACTCACCCTCGAAAAAGGTCCAGGTCTGCGAAAAACTGACAGGTTTTATGGTCTCGGCCATTGGTGTCGTCCACACTGCGGCCCGGCGATACCGCGGCCGTGACGCTACTATTGGCCCGAATTCCTAAAGGATTTCCTTTCGAATCGTCGCGCCGATAGCGATGAATTCACGTTTGATGGACCACAATGGCAGGCTGTAGCGCCGGAGCCGAAATGCCCCTCGATCCCCTCGCTAAGCGTTTTCTTACCATGATGGCGGCGGCCTCGCCGGGCGATCGATTGCGACCTTCTCTCAGTGCTCGCCGCGAGGCGCTCGCAAAACTCATGCAGTTCGTGCGGACCGACGCGACAGGCGTGACCAGGACCGAAGGTGCCATGCCGGGACCCGGCAGGTGACATCCCGTACCGGCTTTATTCGCCGTCGATCGAGCGCCAACATTTGCCCGGCTTCGTGTTCTTTCATGGCGGCGGCATGGTCGCTGGCAGCATCGACACGCACGACCGGGTCTGCGCAGCGCTCGCACAAACGACCGGCTGCCGCCTCATATCCGTTGGCTATCGTCTCGCTCCCGAGCACAAATTCCCGGCCGCGGTCGAGGACGCAATCGCCGCGACCAAATGGGTGTCCGGACATGCCGCATCGCTTGGCATCGACGCGACCAAACTCGTGGTTGGTGGCGATTCCGCAGGCGCGACGCTTGCCGCCGTGGTTTGCCAGGACGCGGCGCGAAATGCCGGGCCCTCGATACTTCTGCAGTGCCTGATATGTCCGGTTCTCGATTTCGCGGAGATATCGCCGTCACGGCTTGCGTTCGCTGAAAACCATCTCATCGACAAGACCACGCTGGATGAGGACCTCGCCGACTATCTGCCCGACGGCGCAGACGTTGCCGACCCAAGGATTTCCCCGCTTCACGCAATGAATCTAACGGGTCTGCCCGCCGCGATCATCCATACCGCCGAGTTCGACCCGATGCGCGACGAGGGCAACGCCTATGCAAGAAAACTTATGGCCGCCGGCGTCGCCGTCGACCACGTCTGTCACGACGGCATGATCCATAACTTTCACGCCATGGGCGCCATTCTGCCCCAGGCCGACCTGATGCTCCGCCAGATCGGCGAACAGGTCAGGCGCGCGGTTGAGTGATGGCGTGCGTCAAATGCGAATAGAGCCGTTCAGGATTTTCGCATGCCGGGCGGCATCGAGCGGTACATAGGCGCCGCGAAGGCCATCGTTGAAATAAAGCGGGTCCATAACGGCGCGAGGATCGAAGCCCTCGGAGATCAGTCCTTGTTTCTTTTGCTTGAAGGTCTCGGTCGTATCGAGCGCCGAACAAATGCGGATAAATAGCGGACGCGCATAGGTTGGCAGCCGCTCCGCAAGATGTCGGTGGAGGTCAGCGACGTCGAAATGATCTTCAACCACAACAGCCGCCATACCCGCCCTGCCCTCACTCCCAGGCACCACGACCCCGTAGACACTCGCGTCGATTACGCCGGCACAAGATATAATCGCTTCGGTGACCTCTGACGCAGCGACGTTCTCGCCCTTCCATCGAAACGTATCGCCTATGCGATCGACAAAATAAAAATATCCCTGCGCGTCGCGCTTCATCAAATCACCGGTCCGAAACCACGCATCGCCCGGCGCAAATACGTTTCGCAGAACTTTCTTTTCGGTCTCAACGATATCGGTGTAACCATCGAAACGTCCGCCCGCATCGTTGGCCAAGCCGATCCGGCCGATGGCTTCACCGACCTCGCCGCGCTCGCAGACAACACAAAGCCCGTCCGCTGTGCGCAGTGGAATGCCTGCATCGGCATCAAAGCGAACGATCGCCGCCGGAAAGCGGCGCGCCAAAAAGGAGGGAATCCGGCCGATCGCACCGGGCTTGCCCTCGACGTTGTAAAGCGAGAAATTTCCCTCGGTCGCGGCGTAAAATTCAAGGACGCGCGGAATGGCAAAGCGCGCCTGGAATTCTTCCCACACATCGCCGCGCAGACCATTGCCGCAACACAACCGCAGGCGATGCCGGCCTTCGTAGGGGGACGGAGCCGCGTTGAGCAGATAGCGGCAGAGTTCTCCGATATATTGGAACAGCGTGCAGTCCCAGCGAAAAACATCTTCCCAAAATCGTGCCGCGGAAAATTTCTCAACGAGAACGACCGATCCGCCGCCAACCAGCATGCTTCCCGTCGCCACCACGCCTCCGACGCTATGGTAGATCGGCAGGCAGTTGTACATGCGGTCGTCAGACGTGGCATTTATCAGGCCGGCGAACCAGCTTCCCCAGTTCAGGACACGTCGGTGGCTAACACGCGCCGCCTTCGGCATGCCGGTCGTGCCGGAGGTGAAGATCAGCAGCGCGCAATTCTCGATTGTGACGTCACGCCTCTCGGACGCCGACAATGGGCTGCCGTCTTGGCTATCCACAAGCTTGCCGATGCATGACTCATCCTCAACGCCGTGGATCCAGACGCGCGGCGCGGGATCCAGATCAAGAGATGTGCTTCGAAACACGTCACCCAGTTCCGCCTCTACGATCACGTGCTCTGGCCGCGCCACTCCGATGCAGTGGGCCAATGACTTCCCAACGAGCTGGGTGTTGATCAGGGCGACGACTCCGCCGACCCGGGTGATACCAAGCCAAGCTGCGAGATATTCAGGGCGGCTCCGCATCAACAAGCAGACGGTATCGCCAACGCCGACATCGTTCGCGAGCGCCCAGCGGGCGTAACGATTGATCCGGCCGGCGAGTTCGGCATAGGTGAATGTTTCGCGCTCCGACAAGACTGCCGCGCGATGGGGCGCGTGCTCCGCGTGATCATCCACGATGTCCGCGAGCAGCCGCGTCGGAGTGGATTCTATGCGCGCGGTCAGCTCAATGGCCTTGAGCCAGCTCTTCGCCACCGACGGATGCGCGTGCTCGGGGCGGCGCCGCCGCAGTTACGTTTTTAGACGCCACGTCAGGCGAAAGCGCGTTCATGCGAAGCTTTTCGGATGGGCGCGCCAAACTGTGCGCGCTGCAATCTCGTTAGATCTCATCATGTGTTTAAATTGAAACGTCGAACACGGCGTTACAACCGGGATATCAATTGATTAAAACTTTAATCAAATCGTGGTTCGTCATTAGGGTTATTTCCTCAATTTTTTTGCGAATTATTGCTGCGCCGGGCGCTCCGCTCTAACAGAGAGATCGCAAACACCGCGCACAATAAAAAATGCGCCGCTCGAACGTCGGAGTGAACGATGCGCAACGAAACGATCGCAATTCACGCCGGCTACGAACCCGATTCCGCAACCAAGTCGGTCGCCGTCCCGATCTATCAGACGGTTGCCTACGCCTTCGACAGCGCCGATCACGGCGCTGCATTGTTCAACCTGGAAGCCGAGGGCTATCGCTACAGCCGAATCGCGAATCCAACCACCGACGTTCTTGAAAAGCGCGTTGCCGAGCTTGAAGGCGGCATCGGGGCGCTCGCGGTGAGCAGCGGCCAGGCGGCGCTGCATATTGCCCTCGTCAACCTGGCCGACACCGGCGGAAATATCGTCTCGGTACCGCAGCTCTATGGCACAACGCACACGCTGCTAGCGCATATCCTGCCGCGTCAGGGCATCACAACCCGCTTCGCCGACAGCGACAAGCCCGAAGACATCGAAAAATTAATCGACGACAATACAAAAGCTGTTTTTTCCGAGACGATCGGCAACCCCGCCGGCAATGTTTGCGATGTTGAAGCGCTGGCCCGGGTCGCGCATCGCCATGGCGTTCCGCTTGTCGTGGACAACACGGTCGCCACTCCGATCCTGCTAAAACCGTTCGATTACGGCGCCGATATCGCGGTTCACTCGCTGACCAAATTTCTTGGTGGCCACGGGACCACACTCGGCGGCGCCATCGTTGACAGTGGCCATTTTCCGTGGACAGAGCAGGCCCGCCGCTTTCCTACGTTCAACGAGCCGGACGCTTCATACCACGGCATGGTCTACACCAAGCAATTTGGAGCCAGCGCTTACATACAGCGGGCGCGGAGCGTCTATCAGCGTACCATGGGATCGGTGCTTTCCCCGTTCAACGCATTCCTTCTGTTGCAGGGTATCGAGACGGTCGCTTTACGCATCGAGAGGCACGTGGAAAATGCCCGCAAGGTCGCGGATTTCCTGCGCAACGATTCCCGCGTCGCCTGGGTCAATTATGCCGGATTTCCCGACAGCCCCTATAACCCTCTTGGTCCAAAAATATCTGAAGGGCCGCGCTTCATCGCTCTTCACATTCGGCATTCAAGGCGACCTTAAAGCCGGCAAGGCCTTCTATGATTCCCTGAAGCTGATTACGCGGCTTGTTAATATCGGTGACGCGAAATCTCTTGCTTGCCATCCTGCATCGACCACGCACCGGCAGATGTCCGCCGAACAGCAACGAAAGGCCGGTGTTCTGCCGGAAACTATTCGCCTCTCGATCGGCATCGAGCACAGCTCCGACATTATCGAAGATATCGACCAGGCCTTGGCGCAGGCGTGCTCGCCGCAATCGAGCCTAGAGGCGGCGGAATAGGTCTGGCCGCGCATGACCATCCTTTTCGACAAGCATCAACTCATCGTCAGTCCGGACCTGGCGCCGGGGTCACTGCGCGAAGCTGATAGGTTTCACGGCGGGCAAAATGCCGATGCGGTACTCACGATCGGCCTGATCAACAACATGCCGGATACCGCGCTGTATGCGGCTGAGCGCCAGTTCATCCGGCTCCTGAAGGCGGCGGCCGGCCCAAGCGCATTCACCTGCATTGCTTTTCATTGCCGTCCATCTGCCGCTCACAGACAGTGAAATGGCACATCGACACAAAATATACCGACATCGCCCATCTCCCACGTATGCAACTCGATGGGTTGATCGTGACAGGCGCGGAGCCAAAGGCCGCAACCCTACCTGAAGAACCCTTCTGGCAGGAGCTCGTCGATATCATTGATTGGGCCGAAACAAACACGCGTTCAAGCATTTGGTCATGCCTGGCTGCGCATGCGGCAGTCCTGCATCTCGACGGCATCGAGCGCCGACCGCTTAAAAGCAAATGTTCGGGAGTATACGACTGCGCCAAAGTCGCTGATGATTGGTTGACGAAGGATGTCCCATCCCTGATCAAGATTTCACACTCACGCCTCAACGAAGTCAGCAAGAGCGACCTTGTTAGGCGGGGTTATCAACTACTGACCCAATCTCAAAATGCCGGCATCGATATCTTCGCAAAGCAGCTGCGCAGCTATTTCGTCTTCTTTCAGGGTCATCCGGAATACGATGCGCTATCGCTTCAGCGGGAATACCTGCGCGACATCTCCCGTTTTTTCGCCGGCGAGCGCGATCGCTACCCAACCGTCCCTGAAGATTATTTCGACGCCGAAACCGAATATAACCTCGCACGCTTTCAGAAACGCGCAAGCGTCGAGCGCACGCTTTCGTCAGGCACCGAACTCCCTGTCACCACCATTCGTCCGGATATCGCAGCCGACACGGCAGCGACGCTAATATTCAGAAATTGGCTCGATTATCTGTCAAATAATGCCAGCCAGGGGACATCGCCGTGAATGCTCACGATCCGTCGATGTGGCTTCAGGCGAGCAATAGCAACAATTCGGATAATTTTCGGTCGGCCATGCGTCATCTGGCGTCAGGCGTTTGCGTGATCACGACAGGCCAAGGGGAACATCGAACCGGCTTGATCGCAACATCGGTGAGTTCGCTTTCGGTGGAACCGCCTTCGCTTGTTGTCTGCATCAATCTTGCTTCAACGACGCTGAAAGCGATGAGGAAGAACCGGGTTTTTGGCGTCAACTTCCTGTCCGCAACTCATCGCGATGTCGCTACTCGATTTTCGGGAGGCCGCGACGTCCCTGGTCCGGCGCGCTATCAGGGCAGTGAATGGATCACTCTTCGAACCGGGGTGTCGCTTCTTGCCGACGCGCTGGCCGCCTTCGAGTGCACGATCGCCACAGTCACTGAATGGAGTACGCATGCGGTGGTCATAGGGCGGGTCGAGGGAATCCACGAAGGCAGTGGCGGTCAAGCTCTGGTTCACTGGCGCCGCGCCTATATGAGCTTGGGTCTCCCCTAGCCGAGCTGGTTCGCTCAAGCCTTCCCGTAGTGCGCAGCAACCTCAGACGAATTGCGTGCGAGCAAAGGCGTCGCTGACGGGTAAAATCTCTATGCCCGCCGCCTTCACCGCCGCCAGCGCATGTGTGAGCATCGCAGGTGTCGCACCGTAGGGCGATGGCGTGTCCGAGACGTCATGCGTGTAGAAGATCAACCATCCGCGCTGCGCTGCGGCTTGCGCGACGTAAGTCTCGATATCATTCGCCTGCCAGGACCGGCTCTCCAGCGGGACCGCTGCGAGCTGCGCGAGGTCAAGTATCCGTCCGTTGACGCCAGGCCGAATACCGCGATTCACCGTATAACGCCGACCGAATAGAAACTTCGTTCGTGGCGATACATGGCCGTAAGGGTAGGCAAAGCCGTCGGCATGATAGTCGCCAAGTTGCGAACGGAGGAAAGCCGCGTTGGCTTCTTCATCCGCCAGCAACGCGGCGTTCGACATCTTGGACAGATGCCGATGCGAAAACGTGTGCGAGGCAACCTCGTGTCCATCGGCGACGATTTCCTGAAGATCGCTCCCGCGATATTGTTCGACGCCCTCCATCACGCGGCCGGCATAGCCGCCGGCGGCATAGAAGGTCGCCTTCGTGCCGCATTCGCGCAGGAGCGCGCCCCCCACGGTCCAGGCAGAGCGCGGAAAATCATCGAACGTGAAGCTGGCAAGCGGCACGGACGCACGATTGAGAGCGGGACTAACCGGCAACCATGCGGTGAGCCGATTGTTTAGTATAGTAGCCAGCCTCATGCGGCTGCGGCCTCAGATCAGGAAAAACCTTCACGATGCTATTTCCTCATCTCCAAAATACTGACTTAAAACCGTCTATTATGAGCAGACGGGACGCAAGCTTGCGATTGATTTTTGGTTAAATCCGGACGTGAGCTTGGCACCAGGTAAAACGGGCTAAGCAACGATCGCGCACAACGTTGCTATTGCTATCCGGATATGATTTTAGGCACCGTCTCTCGGTAATATCCAAAGGATCGCACAGGAGTTGCAATTGAAAAATCTTGCCAAATATATCGTTGCCGCTGTGCTGGCCTCAGGCGCGATGACACCGCCCTCTTTTGCGCAACAGCCCGCCAAATCAAAGAGCCCAGCCCGTTCCGCGCAGACAACGCCCAACGCCGCGCCTGTGCCAGCAACACCCACCGAAAATGCAAGTCCCACTCCGGTTCCAGGATGGGCCCCGCGATGCGGCAGCATCAGCCGCGACGCGCCGCTTGAATGCGCGATCGAGCAGACGGCAGTTCTGACAAAAACCGGGCAAACGGTAGTACTGGTTAACATCCGCGTTCCCAGCGACACGCGTGCACCCGTCATCACCATTCAGTTGCCGCTAGGCCTGTTTCTGCCCGCCGGCGCCGCTGTGCAGGTCGATGACGGCAAGACGACCAATTTCCAGATCCAGACCTGCGAGCAGCGGGGATGCTACGCCGGCGGACCATTAGCGGCCGATCTGATTGCCGCCATGAAGTCAGGTAAAGAATTCAAGGTGTCATTCCAGAATCTCAGCAAGGAATCCATTGCGATTCCGCTGCCGCTGAACGACTTTGCCAGCGCCTACGACAAGATAAAATAACTGCCGCTGCGTACTGAGCAAGCGCTTGCGATGGTGGGCGCACCAGGGCTCGAACCTGGGACCCGATGATTAAGAGTCATCTGCTCTACCAACTGAGCTATGCGCCCGGATTTATGTCACCGGAAGGTCATCGCAGCGGCGTCGTTTAGCAAAGCGACCCTGTGATGTCCAGCAAGCAGCAGGGATATTCCCGGCCCAAATTCCGGGACATAAAACACGAAAAAGCCGCCGAAATCCGGCGGCTTTTTTGCATTCGGGCAAGTCTGCCGTTCGCGGTTAAAGCCGCTCCGGCCCGCCACGTCCACCGTCGCGGGCAGGTCCGCGATCCCGATCGTATCCACGATCCCGGTCACCATTGCGATCCTGGCCTCTGTCGCCGTTGAGATCGCGTCCGCCGTCGCGATTACGCCAGAACTCTCGGTGGCCTCGACCTTCTCCTCCGCCAAAACGGCCTTCCATATGCGTCAGGATGGCGAGGCGCCGTTTCTGGCCGTCGTCGAGAGTTCTTGTAGAGCGGGTCGGCCGCATCGGCGATACGCTTCAAGGCTGCCGCCGTCGTTCCCATGGTCTCGGCGCGTTCGCGCAGGCGGGCCACCGGGTCAAAGTCGCGCCGCCCTCGATCGGCATCGCCTTCGCGCGTTTCATCTCGACCATTGCGATCACCGCCAGTCCGCTGCTGACGAGCCTCCATGCGCGCGTTGGCGCGGTCGATGCGCAGCTTGGCGAAATCGCGCACCGCGGATTCCAGCGGCGGCCATAGCTTGTCCTGATCGGGCGTAAGCTTCAAACCCGCCTTTACGGCGGCAATCCGTGCGTCGGCGAAAGCCGCGCGGTCCTCCGCACTCATGCGAGTATGGCTGTGAAACCACGGACGCTGCTGGGCGTACACCGCCGTCGAGCCTGCGATAGCGAGCGCGGCGACACCGGCAAGGAGAACTTTATTCATGCGAACCTCCATTGAAAGGTTGCATGAAGATGAGCGCGCGCTACCGGGCTTTCAACTTAACCTTTGGAAAGATCGGCTCTGTTACGAAGATGTAATGCCGCGCGGTTAACGTCTTCAGACCATGCCGAGGAGCCGCGGCAGCCACAGCGAAATCTCAGGCACGTAAGTTATAAGTCCGAGGAACACCAGCATCGCGCATAGCCACGGCAGCACCGCGATGGTGATTTCACTGATGCCCATCTTCGCGATGCTACTGGCGATGTAGAGATTCAAGCCCACCGGCGGGTGACACAGCCCCACTTCGGTGTTCACGATCATCAATACGCCGAGGTGAACGGGATGCACGCCGAGCTTGGTCGCCAGCGGATACAGGATCGGCGCCATGATCAGCAGGATCGAGGACGGGTCCATCACGTTGCCCGCGAGCAGCAGGATGACGTTCACGACCAGCAAGAACACCACGATCGAGAAATTCTTGTCGATGATCCAGGCCGCCATCTCCTGCGGAATTTGCTCGCTGGTCATCAGGAACGAGAACAGCACCGCGTTGGTGATGATGTAGAGCAGCATCGAGCTCATGCTGGCCGCCTGCAGCAGCACCTTCGGCACTTCGCTGAGTTTCAATTCTCTGTAGACAAACACTGTGATGAAGAAGGCGTAAGTTGCCGCGACTGCCGCAGCCTCGGTCGGCGTGAAAATGCCGCCATAGATGCCGCCGAGCACGATTCCGATCAGCAACAGGCCCCAGATGCTTTCGCGAAAGGCGGTCAGTATCTGCCTCAGACTCGCGCGGGGCATCTTGGGATAGCCGTTGCGCAAAGCGACAACAAACGTCACTGCCGCAAGCATCAATGCCAGAATGACACCGGGCACGATTCCGGCCATGAACAGCGCGCCGATCGAGGTGTTGGTGGAGACGCCGTATAGCACCAGGATGATCGAGGGCGGCACCAGGATGCCGAGCGCGCCCGATGTCGCGATCACGCCGACGCCGAAGCGCTTGGGATAGCCGTGCTCGACCATCGCCGGCATCATGATCGAGCCGATCGCCACCACGGTAGCGACGCTGGAGCCCGAGATCGCAGCGAACATCGCGCAGGCCGCAACGCCGGCAAGTCCGAGACCCCCTGGAAAATGGCCGACCAGCGAGGTGGTGAACGCGATCATCCGCCGCGCGACGCCACCTCGTGTCATGAAGGTGCCGGTCAGGATGAAGAACGGGATCGCCATGATGCCGAAATTGTCGAGGCCGGAAAATAGTTTGAGGCCGACGCTTTCGATCGGCACCTGCGTCATCGTGAACAGGAAGGTGAGCACGGTGAGGCCGAGCGAAATCGAGATCGGCATGCCCGTCAGCATCAGCACGAAGAGCAGCACGAATATGAGAGTAGCGTTCATTACGCCTCTCCCATCGCGATTGGCGCTTTCGCGCTGGTGACTTCTATGCCCTCGACATGCGCCGCGTCATGGTGCGGCAATTCGCCAGTTCGCCAATAGGCCCACATGACCTGCAGAAACCGGAAGCTCATGAGGTACGAGCCCAGGGGTATGCAGGCATAGACCAGCCAGCTCGGCAATTCGAGATCGGGCGAGACCTGGTCGGTGTACATCAACTCATAGACGAATTTTGCGCCCATGGTGCCGACGATGGCGGTGAACAGCGCGCCGCCCGCC
Organism: uncultured Alphaproteobacteria bacterium; assembly: GCA_963723625.1. Lineage (GTDB taxonomy): Bacteria > Pseudomonadota > Alphaproteobacteria > Rhizobiales > Xanthobacteraceae > Bradyrhizobium. Next base: position 522,500 of record CAVRRK010000005.1, on the reverse strand, counting down.
AGACCGAACAGAATGACGATCTTCTGCCAGCGCGGATTGAGCCGGTTAATGAGGACGTCAACGCCGACATGGATGCCGGTTCGTACGCCGTAGGCGGCGCCGAACTTCGCCATCCAGATGAACATGTAAATGCACAGCTCCTGGGTCCAGGCGATGTGGATCTGAATCAGATAGGGATAGAGAAACGATATCCCGGTACCGAACCGGTGCAGGACGGAAATGAAAATCAGCAATGTCGCGGCGCCCATCAGCGCGCTGATGAGGATTTCCTCGAGCCGATCAAGGATGCGAAGAAACATCAATCCCCCTCATCTATCGCATCAACGATAGGTCCCTGCCCCCGTCATGGCCGGGCTTGACCCGGCCATCCACGTCTTCTTTCGCCTATCAAGCAGAGACGTAGAAGCCCGGCAAGCTGTGCGAAGACGCGCTTCGCACTTTAGCCCGGGCATGACGCATCTCTGGAGAGGCTCGCCGTCTTCGTATTAGTGGCCGGCTTGCCCGGTCTCTTTCATAAATTCGTCAATCAGCGGCTGGCCGACGCGAGTTGCGACATCCTTGTAGACCGGCTCCATCGCCTTGCGCATGGCGGCGTCCTGCTCCGCCGTCAAGGTGATGATTTCGGTCTTGCCGCTCTTCTTGATCTCGGCCAGCGCGTCCTCGTTTTCCTTCGCCGACTGTCCGTTGCCGAACGCCGTCGCCTCCTTCATCGCCTTGTCGAGGTTGGTTCTGACATCGGCAGGCAGACCGTCCCAGAACTTCTTGTTCACGACCACGACGTAGCCGATGTAACCATGATTGGTCACGGTGGCGTATTTCTGCACTTCGTGCATTTTCTGGGTGTAGATGTTCGACCAGGTATTCTCCTGACCATCGACCACGCCGGTCTGCAGCGCCTGGTAAACCTCGCCGAATGCCATCACCTGCGGAATCGCCCCGAGCGCGCGGAATTGTGCTTCCAGCACCTTGGAAGACTGGATGCGGAACTTGACGCCTTTGTAATCTGCAGGCGCGATCAGCTTCTTGTTGGCGCTCATCTCCTTGAAGCCGTTGTCCCAGTAAGCCAGACCCGTCATGCCCTTTGCATCGAGCAGCTTGAGCAGCCGCGCGCCGAGTGGACCGTCGGTGACCTTACGCAGGGCGGCGAGATCGGGAAGGACGTAGGGAAGATCGAAAACCTCGAATTCCTTTACGCCGATCGGTCCGAACTTGGAGTTCGATGGCGCCAGCATCTGAACCGCGCCGAGTTGCAGCGCTTCCAGCTCTTCCTTGTCCTTGTAGAGCGTCGAGTTCGGATAGATTTCGACCTTGACCTTGCCGTCGGTGTATTTCTCCGCCAGTTCCTTGAACTTTTCGGCGGCGGCGCCCTTTGGCGTATTCGAAGCCACCACGTGGCTGAATTTGATGACGATTGGCGCCTGTGCCGAGGCCGGCCCGATCAAAGCAAAGGCTGCAACCGACGCAACCGCGAGAACAATCTTTCGCATATTTCCTCCAGGTTTTAGGACGAAGCGATGTGGCGCTCGAACCTTGGCGGCACCAATACAGGCACGTCGAACGAAAGGCTATTGCTCGTTAGCAGGGTGTCGAAATCTGCATGCTGCAACGCAAACGCGGCACCCTGAGGGTACCGCGTTGAAGATGCTGAACGGCTGCGTCTTTTTGAAGCAATCAGCCCGCGACTGCGGCCGGCATGTCGCGCTGCCGCTTCATGACGATCTTGTTGAGCGCACCAAGATAAGCCTTGGCTGATGCGACCAGCGTATCCGGATCGGCGGCCTTGGCCGTCATCGAGCGGCCCTCGTGCGCCAGCCGTACCGACACTTCGGCCTGCGCGTCGGTGCCTTCGGTCACGGCGTGGACCTGGTAAAGTTCCAGTTTTGCTTCGTGCGGAACCAATGCCTTGATGCAGTTGAACACCGCATCGACCGGACCGTTGCCTTCGGCTTCCTCGATCTTGATCTGCCCGCCAATGCTGAGCTTCATGGTGGCGCGTTGCGGACCATGCGTGCCGGCGATCACCGTCAGCGACGTGAGCTTGATGTGGTCATGCGCGTTGGCGATCTCCTGATCGACCAGCGCCTCGATATCTTCGTCGTAGATATCCTTCTTGCGGTCTGCCAGCGCCTTCATCCGCACGAACGCGTCTTCCAGTTGGTTGGCGCCGAGCTTGTAGCCCATCTCTTCCAGCTTGTGCACGAACGCATGACGCCCGGAATGCTTGCCGAGCACCAGCGACGACTGCTTGAGGCCAACCGTTTCCGGCTTCATGATCTCGTAGGTCGAAGCGTCCTTGAGCACGCCGTCCTGATGGATACCGCTTTCATGCGCGAACGCGTTTCGCCCGACGATTGCCTTGTTGTACTGCACCGGAAACGACGTCGCCGCCGAAACCAGCTTCGACGCGCGCGTCAGCATCGTGGTGTCGATCTTGTTCCACCACGGAAACTTGTCGTGGCGCACATTCATCGCCATCACGACCTCTTCGAGCGCGGCATTGCCCGCCCGCTCACCGATGCCGTTGACGGTGCATTCGATCTGGCGCGCGCCGCCGGCGATGCCGGCCAGCGAATTCGCCACGGCCATGCCGAGATCGTTATGGCAGTGCACGGAGAATACCGCCTTGTCGGAATTCGGCACCCGCTCGATCAGCGTGCGCATGAAAACAGCGTATTCTTCGGGCGTGGTATAGCCGACCGTGTCGGGGATGTTCACCGTCGTTGCGCCCGCCTTGATCACGGCTTCGACGATGCGGCAGAGATAATCCATCTCGCTGCGGGTGGCATCTTCCGCCGACCATTCGACGTCGTCGACGTGGTTGCGCGCGCGGGTGACGTTGGCGATCGACAACTCGAGCACCTGCTCCGGCGTCATATTCAGTTTCACCCGCATATGCAGCGGTGAGGTGGCGATCACGGTATGGACGCGCCCGCGCCGCGCAAACTTCACGGCTTCCGCGCAGCGGTCGATGTCTTTCGGATTCGCGCGCGAAAGTCCGGCGATGATCGAGTTCTTGGATCGCCGGGCGATCTCGCTGACGGCCTGAAAATCGCCCTCCGAGGTGATCGGAAAACCCGCCTCGATGACGTCGACGCCCATGTCGTCGAGCATCTCGGCGATGTCGAGCTTCTCCTCGAAGGTCATGGTGGCGCCGGGGCACTGCTCGCCGTCGCGCAAGGTGGTGTCGAATATGATGACGCGGTCCTTCTCGGACTTGGGTGCGGTGGTCATTGGAAATTCCTTTGGTAGTGCGCTGCATTTTTGCGCGCTGAAGGGTTCTGGTGAACTTAACGCAACCCCTGAGTGCCCAGGCGCAAACCGCCCAGACGGCCCTCAGGGGCCGATAAGAAGCAGAAGCCCGCCAATAAGCAGGGCCGGCGCGCACGCAGCCGAAATCGAGCCAGGACGGGCGGCGCTGGCCGCTCCCCCGAAAACCCGAACCATTTGGCCGCGAATCAACATTGCCTAACCCTTGGAGACGTATCCTCGGCCAAAACCGTTGACGGTTTGTTGCGAAGGCGACGCTCCAGCACCGTCATAAACGAAAATGGGCTCATCGCAACGCTAAAAGATGGTCAGCCTTCCTGACTATCTTGCGGCTTGGCTTGGCTCGCTTCGCCGGCGGGCGGTTGTCCCGACGTTGCTGCTCCGCCTGATCGATCCTCCGGCTTTCTCTTCGCCTGTTCCTGACGCCTTGTCTGTTTCCATCTCTGCCGCGCTCTCTTTTTCAAGCGCAATCACGGACCTTTTTCAGTTCCGGCAGCAAATGCTTCTCGGTCTTTGGAAACTGCAGGTCCAGCCCTTCCAGCGCATTGACGATGGCCGAACTGATGACGACCCTGCTGAACCATTTGTGGTCCGCCGGGACCACGAACCACGGCGCCGCTGCGCTTGAAGTATTGCGAATGATATCCTGATACGCCGCCTGATATTTGTCCCACAGCGCGCGCTCGGCGACGTCGCCCATCTCGAACTTCCAGTTTTTCGCCGGGTCTTCGAGCCGTTTCATGAAGCGCTTGCGCTGTTCTTCCTTGGAGACGTTGAGGAAGAATTTGAGAATGACCGTGCCGTTGCGGGCGAGGTAGCGCTCGATCGCGGAAATGTCCTCGAACCGCTCACGCCAGAGCGTCTTGGTCATCAGTTTCGCCGGCAGTTTTTCTTTCGCGAGAATCTCGCGATGCACCCGCACGATGAGGCATTCCTCATAATAGGAGCGATTGAAGATGCCGATCCGGCCGCGCTCCGGAAGCGCGATCAGGCTGCGCCACATGAAGTCGTGCTCCAGCTCCTTGGTAGACGGGGTCTTGAACGAGACGACCTGACATCCCTGCGGATTGACGCCGGACATCACATGCTCGATGGCACTGTCCTTGCCGGCAGCGTCCATGCCTTGGAAGATCAGCAGCAGCGACCAGCGATTTTCCGCGTAGAGTTTTTCCTGCAGCTTGCGCAGACGCTTGCTGTTGTGATCCAGGATCTCGCGGCCGGCGTCCTTGTCGAGACCGGCCTTCTCATCGGTCTTTTGCGACTTAAGCTGGAATTCCCCCGACCCATCGAAACGGAATGGATCGACATATTTCTTCAGTTGCTCCGCCAGCGGCTGCGAGGATTTCTTCTTGCTCATGATAGTGACGCCTTCCGTAGCTTTTCTCCCCACCCTACGCAGCTTCGTCGCGTTAGGGGAGAGGCAAGAAGTCCTCCCGGTTGACGCGGCGAACAATCTCTTCATCATGCGACGAAAAAGGGAGGGACTGGTGATCGATCAACTCAAGGAAAGAGTTAACAGCGACGAACGCCTGACGCAGCGCGGGCGCTTTCTCACCACCACGTTCCTGATCGAAGTCGGCGCGGTGCAATGGCTCGTAGGCATCGTCGAGGGAAAAATCGCCTCGGTCACGCAAGGACCGTTCGTGATGCCGTCATGGTCGTTTGCACTGCGCGCCTCTGAGGACGAATGGCAGAAATTCTGGAGCGCCGATCCCGTTCCCGGCTCGAATGATCTGATGGCGCTGATCAAGCGCCGCGTCCTCAAGTCGGAAGGCGACCTTCAGCCATTCATGGCCAACCTGCGCTATTTCAAGGAAAGCCTGGAAAAGCTGCGGCCTGAGGGATCACGCCCATGAGCGCGACGTTCGAACCTATCATCGGGCGCTATATGCATCTCGATCTGTTTGGGCGTGCGCACCGGATTTATGTCGAGGAAGCCGGACAAGGCACCCCGCTGCTCTGCCTGCACACCGCGGGTTCAGACGGGCGACAGTATCGCGCGCTGATGAACCATCCGGAAATCATCGCGCGTCATCGCGTCATTGCCTTCGACATGCCCTGGCACGGCAAATCGTCGCCGCCAGACGGGTGGCACGACGAGGAGTATCAACTGACCTCGGCGCAATACACCACCATGATCCTTGAAATCATGACCGCGCTGGAACTCGACAAGCCGATCGTGATGGGCTGCTCGATCGGCGGGCGGATCGCGCTGCATCTGGCGCTGGAGCATCCCGAGCGATTCCGGGCCATCATCGGATTGCAGGCCGGCGCGCACGTCGACCCCTATTACGACCTGAACTTCCTGCATCGCCCTGATGTGCATGGCGGCGAAGTCTGCGCCGCCATCGTCTCCGGTCTGGTCGGGCCCGAATGCGCCGGTGAAAGAGCGCTGGGAAACGCTGTGGCATTACATGCAGGGCGGTCCCGGCGTATTCAAAGGCGATCTGTATTTCTACAAGCTCGATGGCGATATCCGCGATCGCGTCGGCCAGATCGATACCAAGCGTTGCCCGCTGTTTCTGCTGTCGGGCGAATACGACTATTCCTGCACGCCGCAGGAAACGCTGGCCGTCGCCGCCAGCATCCCCGGCTCGGAAGTCACCATCATGAAAGGCCTCGGGCATTTTCCGATGAGCGAGGACCCCGAAACCTTCATCGGCCATCTGTTGCCGGTGCTGGACAAGATCAGGACGCAGCCTGCGTCTTCGATGAATGCCGTGACAAAACGCGGCATCGCCGGCGTGATATCGGCGATACCGCGCACGAGATGAATGGCGCTGAGTTCCGGCGTTTCTGCATAGCGAGATTGGCCAGTATTTTTCTGGCGCAGCGTCCCGCCGGTCATCGCCACATTCAAAATCCGGATGATGGCGATCGCCGCATCCGAGACCACGCAATCCCAATGCTCATTCGCGCGATAATCCGCAGGCGTAAGGCCAGTCTCCTCTTCGACCTCGCGCGCAACGCTGCCGGCGATATCGACGATTCCATCCCTGAGGTCATCGAGATCGGGCGTTCCGGACGGAAAATAAATTCGTCCGGCGTTCGCAGTATGGCGCGGCCATCTCGCCGAGCACGAATGCGCCATCGCTGCCGCGCAGCGCGCCCATGCCAAACCCATTGAAGACGCTGTTGTCGGGAAAGCCCCAGTCGCGCCACGCCAGAAAGCTTGCAAAATCGGTCTCGAAATAATCGGCGCTAAAACGTTTCCCGGCGAAAACCGGGATTGCGCCCAAGCAAAACCTGGCCGTTCCAGAGTTTTGGCTTCTCGGCCTGCTTGGCGAAAAAATGCGCGTCGATCTCGGCGCGCCGCTCGTCCGCAGAACCGCCATGTCCACGGGCGTAAATTTCAGGTCGAGTTGCGTGACGCGATGAATTGCAACGGGCACGGCGCGTCACCGCGCTTATTTCGCATTCATGCCCGTCGTCTTGTTGGCTTGGTCGACAAATTTGTTGGTGTAGGTTTTTGTAACATCGATGTTGGCTTTGGCTACGTCAGGCGAACTCTCGCTGAATACCTTAAGCACCGCGTCCGCGCCCTTGGGATCCATCTTGCCGGTTTCCGAATACATCGGAATGGTGTTTTTCAGCGCGGCGAGATAGAGCGCCTTGTCCTTGCCGACCATTTCCGGAGGCATTTTGGCCATGATGTCCTCAGGCGAATGCGAGTGAATCCATTTCAAGGTATTCAAGATCGCATCGGTCAAACCCTGCACTTCCTTCTCATGCGAACCGACCCACGCCGTCGTTGAGTAGAGCGCCCCGCCGGGGTAGTCACCGCCGAACACTGCCTGATTGTCTTTCTGCGTTCGGGTGTCGCTCAGGATTCGCAAGTCGGAATGGCCGCCTTGCAGCACGGTGACGGCCGGATCGAGCATCACGGCGGCGTCGATCTGGCCCTGCTCCATTGCCGCGACAGAGGTGGCGCCGAGGCCCACGCCGATGACTGAAACATTTGTAGGTTCGACACCGTTTTTCTTGAGCAGATATTTGAGGAAGAAATCGGTCGAGGAACCCGGCGCGCTGACGCCGACTTTCTTGCCGGCCAAATCCTTGATCGATTTAATTTCGTCGCTGTGCTTGGGCGACACCACCAGGACGAGTCCCGGATATCGATCGTACACCACGAAGGATTGCAGCTCCTGCTTCTTGGCAGCGAGATTGACGCAATGGTCGAAATAGCCTGAAACCACGTCGGCACTGCCGCCGAGCACCGCCTTGAGTGCATCGGAGCCCCCCTTCAGGTCGACCAGTTCGACGGCAAGGCCGGCCTTGTCGTATTCGCCGAGTTGCTTGGCCAGCACGGTCGGCAGATAGCACAGGCACGCCCCTCCTCCGACCGCGATGGTAATTCTGGTTTGGGCAGACGCAATGCCGCACGTCAAAGCCAGCGTGAGCAGCATCCCGAAAAATCTGCCTGAGAGCGCGACGCTCATTTTATTCCCTCCATGCTGGCGATTATTTGGCCGCACGATAGAGCAACGCGCCGCCAGAAGCACTAGCCAATATCCATTCCGCGACGTAGCATCGCCTTACAAAAAAGCATCTCAGGGAGAGAACCAATGAACCGCATCGCCGCTTCCATTTCCATTGCTGCTGCCTTTGCCGCCGGCTGCGGCGTCACCCATGTGCTGCGTCCCGCACTGGCCGCAGACGAGATCATGGCGCAGGTTATTCACACCGGCGAGCAGACCGACGAAATGCTTGGTGCAGCCAATGCGGGAGGCATGCGCTCGAAAATGTTCGTCAAGGCCGACGGCGCCACGATCTCGGTGCAGAACGGCACGGTTGGGAAGCACATGCATCCCAACACCAACGAAATTCAGTATGTGCTCGAAGGCTCTGGCACGATCTGGCTCGGCGACAAGCAGGTACAGGTCAAAGCCGGCGATTTGATCGTGATACCCAAGGGCACGGCGCATGGCGGCGCCACCACAGCCATGAAGGCAATTGCTATCAAAACGCCGCCGCAGGCGCCTGACGATACCAAGATGCTGAACTGATGGGGCTCGAAGAGAAGCGTCATGCCCGGCCTTGTGCCGGGCATCCACGTCTTCCTTCCTCGTTTGAAACAAGGCGTGGATGGCCGGGACAAGCCCGGCCATGACGGAGCTCAAAGATTACCCCCGCCCCTCCGCAGCCGGACGCCATACCAGCAGCCGCCGCTCGACCAGCGTCACTCCGTAGTCAATCAGGATGACGAAAGCCGACAGCACGAACATCCCGGCGAATACACCGGCGACATCGAACACGCCCTCGGCTTGCTGGATCAGATAACCAAGTCCCGCCGCCGAGCCGAGGTATTCGCCGACGACCGCACCGACGACGGCGAAGCCCACCGACGTATGCAGCGACGAGAACATCCAGGATAGCGCCGAGGGCCAGAACACATGCCGCATCAACTGCCGCTCGGTCATGCCGAGCATGCGGCCGTTCGCGAGCACCGTGGAGCTGACTTCCTTGACGCCCTGATAGACGTTGAAGAACACGATGAAGAACACCAGCGTGACGCCGAGCGCGACCTTCGACCAGATGCCGAGCCCAAGCCACAGCGTGAAGATCGGCGCGAGCACGACGCGTGGCAGCGCGTTGGCCATTTTCACGTAAGGGTCGAAGATCGCCGCCACGCGCGGCTGGCGCGCGAACCAGAAGCCGACCAGCACGCCGCCGAGCGAGCCGATCGTAAATGCGAGAATTGATTCCCATAAGGTGATCAACAGATGCTTCCAGATCACGCCGCTGACGAACCACGCAACGATCTGGTTGGCGACATCGACGGGATTTGAAAAGAAGAATGGCGGCAGCAGGATGCGGCCGAACACCGGCACGGTCGTCAGCAACTGCCACAGTCCGAGGAATACGGCGGCCACAAGAACCTGGCACGCAAGGAGCGTCAGGCGCGACATCATCCCGCCTCGGCCACTTGCGCGGATTGCGCGTAGCCTTTCAAAACCTCGTCCTTCAGCACGCTCCAGATCTCGCGATGAAGCGCGTGAAACTGCTTTTCCAGCCGGACTTCGAGAATGTCGCGTGGGCGTGGCAGCGGCACGCGCCAATCGCCGATAATGCGCGAACCCGGTCCTGCCGACATGATGACGACGCGATCCGCCAGCGCAATTGCCTCCTCCAGATCGTGCGTGACGAACAGCACCGCTTTGCGATCTTTCGTCCACAGATCCAGCAGCAGATTGCCCATGATCTGTCTGGTCTGGGCGTCGAGCGGGCCAAACGGTTCGTCCATCAGCAACATCTTGGGATCGCGGATCAGCACTTGCGCCAGCCCTACACGCTTGCGCTGTCCTCCCGATAGCATGTGCGGGTAGCGGCCCGCGAAAGCGCCGAGGCCCATCGATGTAAGCCAGCCCTGCGCGCGCGCCAGCGCCTCGCCGCGGGCTACACCCTTGATCTCGAGACCGATCGCGACATTGTCGATCGCCGTCTTCCAGGGAAACAGCGCGTCAGCCTGGAAGAGATAGCCGGCCTGCCGGTTCAGTCCGGTCAACGGCTTGTCGAAAATGCATACTGTGCCGGATACCGGCGTGAGCAAACCGGCCGCGGCATTCAGCAGAGTCGATTTTCCGCACCCGGTTGGGCCGACGATGGCGACGAACTCGCCGTCCGCCACCGAAAGCTTCGCTTTATCGACGGCGGTATAAATGCGCGCATCTGCCAGACGGAACGCTATGGTCGCGTCGTCAAGCATGACGGCCGTTGGCATTGCAGCGTCCACCCGCATCCCCCCACAGTAACCGATGCAGTAGCGCCTCGAACGGATAAGTTCAACGCACCGCTGCGACGTGGTAGCTATTCTCCATGACCGACACGCCCATCATCGCTTTTTCACACGTCAGCAAAAGCTTCGACGGCGGCCGCGTCAGAGCCGTCGACGATGTTTCGTTGGATGTCGCAGAGGGTGAATTTCTCGCCATCGTCGGCGGTTCCGGCTCCGGCAAGACGACATTGCTCCGGCTTGCCAACCGGCTGATCGAGGCCGACAGCGGCCACATTGAAGTCGAAGGCGCGGATGTCAAAACCGTCGACCCCATCGGATTACGCCGGCGCATCGGCTACGTTTTCCAAAGCGGCGGGCTGTTTCCACACATCAGCGTCGCCAACAATATCGGCATCACGCCGAAACTGCTCGGTACGCCGGCTGCCGAGATTTCCGCGCGCGTTGACGAGCTGCTGGCGCTGGTCCGGCTCGACCTCACGCAGCATCGCGAACGATTTCCGCACGAATTGTCGGGGGGACAGCGGCAACGCGTCGGCGTCGCGCGAGCCTTGGCGGCAAAACCCCGTATCGTATTGATGGACGAGCCGTTCGGTGCGCTCGATCCCCTCACCCGCGATGCGCTCGGCGACGATTACCGCGCGTTGCATCGCAAGCTCGGCCTCACCACCGTGATGATCACCCACGACATGACCGAGGCGATTTTGCTTGCCGATCGCGTTGCGGTGATGCGCGCCGGGCGGCTATTGGCGTTGGGTACGCCGGCCGAACTTTCCGCTAGCGATGACCCTTATGTCGGCGAGTTGCTGCGCACGCCGCGCCGCCAGGCCGAGCGGCTGGCGATGCTGCTGCCGAAAGATGGCGCCGCATGAGTTTGTTTTCGGATTCCCGCTGGAGCGAAGCGCTCGCGCATCTGCCGGACTATCTCGGCAACCACGTTCGCGTCAGCGTGACGGCGCTCGCGCTGGGCCTTGCGATCAGCCTGCCGCTGGCGCTGATGGCCCGGAACCGGCCATTGCTGCGCGGCGTACTACTTGGCGTCGCAAGCATCGTACAGACCATACCGGGACTGGCGTTACTCGCGCTGTTCTATCCGCTGCTGCTGGCGCTGGCCGCGCTGTCGCTGAAATGGCTCGGTTACAGTTTCTCGGCGTTCGGTTTCCTGCCCGCGGTGCTGGCGCTGGCGCTTTATTCCATGCTGCCGGTGCTTCGCAATACCATCACCGGCCTCCAAGGCGTCGATCCCGCGATCGTCGAGGCCGCACAGGGCGTCGGCATGACGCCGCGTCAATCGCTATTCATGGTGGAGCTGCCGCTGGCGCTGCCGGTGATGATGGCTGGCATTCGCACCGCGGCGGTATGGGTGATCGGTACGGCAACCCTCTCGACACCGATCGGGCAGACCAGCTTGGGCAACTACATCTTTGCCGGCCTGCAAACGCAGAACTGGGTATTCGTGCTGTTTGGCTGTTTAAGCGCAGCAGCGCTGGCGCTGGCGGTCGATCAGTTGCTGGCGTTGATCGAGACCGGGATTCGCAACCGAAGCCGTTTGCGCACAGCCATCGGTGGCATTGCGATCGCGGCGCTGCTTGCAGCGACACTGGTTCCTACAATGACGCGTTCTTCATCGAACTACATAATCGGCGCCAAAACCTTCACCGAGCAATACGTGCTGTCGGCCTTGATCGCGCAGCGGCTCCGGGCGCAAGGGTTCTCAGCAAACACACGCGAAGGCCTTGGCTCCAATGTGATCTTCGATGCGCTGGCATCCAATGATATCGACGTTTACGTTGATTATTCCGGGACGCTGTGGGCCAACCAGTTTCACCACACCGACATCAAGCCGCGCGAAGCTTTGCTTGCTGAATTAAAGACGACGCTGGCGCAGCAGAAAATCACCCTGCTTGGCGAACTCGGGTTTGAAAACGCCTATGCGCTGGTGATGCCACGCGCGCGCGCCGAGGCACTCGGGATTCGCTCCGTCGCCGACCTCGCCGGGCACGCCGGCACGATGTCGATCGCAGCGGATTACGAGTTCTTCTCGCGGCCCGAATGGGCCGGGCTGCAGAAGGCGTATGGGCTGACCTTTCGCCAGCAACGCCAGATGCAGCCGGACTTCATGTATGCCGCCGCGGCATCGGGCGAAGTCGATGTCATCGCGGGATATACCAGCGACGGCTTGATCGCGAAATACGATCTCGTCGTGCTCGACGATCCCAAACATGCAATCCCGCCGTACGATGCGATCGTGCTGCTCTCGCCCCGACGCGCGAACGACCAGGCATTGCGCGCCGCGTTGCAGCCGCTGCTGGGCCACATCGACATCGCGACCATGCGGGAAGCTAACCTCCGCGCCGCCGGCAATGACAGCGCATCCTCACCGGATTCGGTGGCGCGCTGGCTATGGGAGAAGATCGGGCGGCGTTGAGGTCCGCCGTTACCCCGCCTTGAAATCCAGCGGCGTGAATGGAATATCCAGCACGCGCCATTCTTTGTATTTGTCCGCTGGCAGCATGCTGTAGGGCTGGCAGGCTTGTAGCGCACCGATCGCTGCCTGCATCAGCGCAGGTCCCTTGGGCGATGCGCTGGCCTCGATCAGTGTTGGATACGCCGCCAGCGTGCCGTCTGGCGACAGCATGGCGCGGATCACGATTTTGATTTTGTCGTTGGCGCTGATCGAAGCCGGAAGCGAAGCACAGCCGCGCAGATGCGCGCGCAATTTATCGGCGTCTGAAGTGGCAATCTTGGCAGCTTCGGCAGCCTGTCCGCCGCCGCCCTGTTTTGACAAATCTTCCGGCAATCCAAGCATGACGTGATAGCGCTGCGTAATGTCGGGCGCTTGCGGCGCGGCCATTGGCGGCGGCGAGGTCATCGGCGCGGGCAGCGCCGGCGTCGGCTGCGGTGCTAATCCCGACGCGGGCGACGCAGCAGCTTGCTGCGTGGGCGGAGGCGGCTGCTGTTGCGCAGCGGCTTGCGGGACGGGGGGCTTCTCTTGCGCGGCCGGTGGCGGCGAGGCTGCTTTCGGTGACGATGCCGCCGGCTTCGGTGCCTGCTGCGATGTCTCGCTGAGCGCCGGCTCAGGCGGTGGCGGAATCTCCGGTGGCTGAACGGTCTCTGCTTTCAGGCGGTCCAATTCCTCGTTGCGGGACGAGATCGATCTTGATGGGTTTGGAACTTGCAGATTGAAACGGCTGCACGCTGGCAAACAGCAGCGCCAACCCGAGCACGGCCGTGTGGCCGACCAGGGAGGCGGCGGCGCCAAAACGCAAAAGCAGCCCTTGTTCCATCATGACCGGTTGAATGCTGAACGCCGACCGAACTCGGCGATAGGCGGCAATATTAGCCGCTGCGCCTGGCCGCAACAAGCATCGTTCAGAGCGTCCTGACCGACCCAAAACACTCAAGCAACAATGTCGCTGCTACAAATTCTTGATCATTCCGGCGTCGATCAGCAGCCGGTTGAATCGGCGCGCCTCAGCGCCGTCCTTGCAGCCGTAGAAGACACCTTTGCAGCGGAGCATAATCTTTTTCTGCTCTTCGAATGACGCATCGAGCGGGATGCCCGCGGCCTCCTGAATCACCAAAGGCAGATAAGCCGCATCGACAGTATCCATTATTGCCGGACTTTTGACCGGTTCGAAATTGATCGCATCGATCGCGTAATAGGTTTCGTAATAGCTGGGATCGTACGCCAGCATTTTCTTGCCGATGCCGGCCTCGTCGAGACCGGGATCGATCACCAGCGATGAAAATTCCGGCTGATGATCGCCGTAGCGCACGATTAAAAACGGCTCCGCCGGAAACTTCCTCTTCAGGTTGGCAATAAACGCGCTGTAATCGTCGGCGCTCATTGCCTGCCGGCGCAGATATTCATCGACCACCGGCTCATTGCCGGGATCGCGCCAGCCCGGCGTTAGATCCGGGCGAAATCTGGTATCCCAGGGAAAATGATTGGCGGCGAGGTAGACGAACATGAATTGCGGCTTCGCCGGCGGCTCCTGCGACATCAGCTTCAATGCGGAGTTGTAGAAGAAGCTGTCAGGCTCGACGTCTTTGGCGCCGAGATCGCGCGCATCGAAGAAATGCTGAATACCGGTCGTGGTCTGAAAATTGCGCGCGCTCATGAACGCGCCGTAGGCCGGGTAAAGCGACGTCGTGCTGTAACCGCAGTGCCGCAGCGCCAGCGGCAATCCGCGTTCAACCCGGCCCGAGGCGATGCGGGTTACGAAATAGGAAAACCGGCCGAATGAGCGCGACGATAGTCCCGCAAGCACGTTGTATTCGGTAAACCAGCTCGGGCCGCCATTGCCCTCGGTGAGAAATTTGCGCTCCTTGCCGTCGAACGAATTGAAATGGCTGCCGTACCCTCGCGGCACTTTGACACCGGCCGCTTGCCTGATGTCGAAACTCGACTCGTCATGAATCATGATGATGTGCGGTCGGCGGCCCACAGGATTGCAGGAATCCAGCAATGGCACCTTGAGCCGCTCCGCAGCGGCGGCATCGGACTGCATGAACCCGTATTGAGCGAATTCGGAAACCGCCGCCACGCCGGAGCGGGAAAATTTCGACAGGTAACCGTCATTGTAGTAGCTGCGCCATTCTTCCACCGGCCACGCGACGGAATATCCAACCAGCAAAGCCAGACACGCCAGCGCGCCGGCCACGCTGGGCAGCCTGCGAATACGGAACGGATCCAGCCGCCACAGCCCGTACATCAGCGGAATAATGAGCGCAGCGGCCCCTATTGTAGACCAGCGCAGATTTGGAAAAATTGTAAACAGGAACGCGAAAGTGTCGCGGTCTATCACCATCAGGTCGACGAAGTTCACGGTCATCTGCACGACGTCGTGCTTCAGCCGCGAAAGCAGCACCAGGATCACGATCATGGTGAGCGACAGCGCGCCGGACAACGCCGGACGACGCAGCAGGGCGATCCAGAAACAATTAAGAATTCCCCACGCCAGAACGAAACCAACCCGCCCGTACAGATCGGGTTCGGTCTCCAGCATCAGCGCCATCGCCCCGGCATGAGGCGCGGCCACGGCGAGCAAACGCCAGATTCCGATGGAGGCAACGCCTCGGGCGGCAATGGCAGCGGATGAATCTGGATTCGGCAGCGGCGCCATGTCTCGTTACGCGACAACCCGGCACGGCCTTAACCTGCGCTGGCGATGACCAGAAGGCGGACGTCGCAGCCGGAAACTGCGACGTGTCATAAAATCGTATTGGAACTGTCATGAATGCGCAATGAATTTGGGCGGCGGCTAAAACGAGCTGTCGTCGTCCCCGCGAAAGCGGGGACCCGTTATTCAACACGTAAGTCGGGCTCGTCAGTCGAGGCGCGGAATACTGGACCCGGGCAAGCCGGGCGATGACGCTCAGTGCGTTTCGCCTTCGGCCTCAAGCTCGAGCGCGCGAGCGGCGGTCATGCTGCGCATGCACTCGCCCGCCTCGATCCGGCGGATCGTTCCCTCGCCGGTATCATACCATGTGCAGTTGGCGTCGCGGTATCTGGTCCAGAGTGCCTGCGATTTCCTGAGCGCCGCGCGGCGGTCGGCTTCGGGCGTCATCCCGATCAGCTTTTTGTAGGCGGAATTCGACGCGCGCTTGCCACGTCTTCACGAGCTTGTCGACACACACGACGATGTCGTGCGTGTTGCCATTTCTGCAGGTTTGATATTCCTCCCCATAACGTTCGGCCGCCGATTCCGCGCCGGCAGCTGACGCCGCTCCGAGAAGAACGGCGATGGCAAGCGCGTGCGAAAGCGGCCTCAATTCTTCGTCTTGTCGACCAGCGCGCCCTTCTTGATCCACGGCATCATGTCGCGGAGCTTTTCGCCGACCGCCTCGATCTGATGCTCGGCCATCTTGGCGCGGGTCGCCTTGAAGGAGGTCTGATTGACCTTGTTCTCCAGCATCCAGTCGCGCGCGAACTTGCCGGACTGGATGTCATGCAGCACGCGCTTCATCTCCGCCTTGGTCTCCGAGGTGACGATGCGGGGGCCGGTGACATATTCGCCGTATTCGGCGGTGTTGGAGATCGAGTAGTTCATGTTGGCGATGCCGCCTTCATAGATCAGATCGACGATCAGCTTCACCTCGTGCAGGCATTCGAAGTACGCCATCTCGGGTGCGTAGCCGGCTTCTACCAGCGTCTCGAAGCCGCCCTTGATCAATTCGACCAGACCGCCGCACAGCACCACCTGCTCGCCGAACAAATCGGTCTCGCACTCTTCCTTGAACGAGGTCTCGATGATGCCGGCGCGGCCGCCACCGATCGCCGAGGCGTAGCTCAAGCCGAGATCATGGGCGTTGCCTGATGGGTCCTTGTGAATCGCAATCAGGCAGGGCACGCCGCCGCCGCGCTGATACTCCGAGCGCACGGTGTGGCCTGGACCCTTCGGCGCGATCATCAGCACGTCGAGGTCGGCGCGCGGATCGAGCAAGTTGAAATGCACGTTGAGGCCGTGGGCGAACACCAGCGCCGCGCCCTTCTTCATGTTGTCGTGCAGATGCTCGCGGTAGATGTCGCCCTGCAATTCGTCGGGCGTGAGCATCATCATGAGGTCGGCCCACTTCGCGGCTTCCGCGACCTCCATCACCTTGAAGCCCGCGGCCTCCGCCTTCTTCGCCGAAGCCGAGCCCTTGCGCAGCGCGACCGCGACTTCCTTGACGCCGGAATCCTTCAGGTTCAGCGCGTGCGCGTGGCCCTGGCTGCCGTAGCCGACGATGCAGACTTTCTTGCCCTTGATCAGGTTCAGGTCGGCATCGCGATCGTAATAAACACGCATGGGTCGTTTCCTCATAAGTGGCGGTATGACTGCGAATTCCGCCTGTTATTGAACTATCGAAGCCGAAATGGCCGTCTGATCTGGAATTGCGCCCGGTTTCTAGGGCGCGTGCTGCCGCGAGACAACCCCGCGCGAGCGATTTCTGCGTTGCTGCGACCTCACACCTCTCTCAGAACCGGGTAGAGCGAGCCCAGCAGCAGCAGCGCCATGATGATGTTGAACGCGCGCACGGCCACAGGATGCGTCAGGATCGGGCGCAGTGCGCTGCCGAACAGCGCCCAGGCCGAGCACGAAACCGCCCCCAGCAACAGGCTGACCGCAATCTGAATGATGATATTAAACGGGAAGCTGGCGATGCCGGCGTAGATGGTAATGGTGCCAATCACCATCACCCAGCCCTTGACGTTGATCCACTGAAACATCGCCGCGCCCCAAAAGCCCATCGGGCCGCGCCTGTTATCCAGTTCGGACGTGACCGGCCCGGACAGCGCGATCGCACCAGCGAGATAGATCAGATAGGCAACGCCGGCATATCTGAGAATTGTCTGCAGCACCGGATAGGCGATGAAGATGGCCCCAAGGCCGAGGCCCACCGCTCCGACCATGAAGGCAAACCCGATCGTTATGCCGGCGACATGCGGCAACGTCCGGCGAAAGCCATAGGTCAGCCCTGACGACAGCAGCATGACGTTATTGGGCCCGGGCGTGACGAACATGATGGCGGCAAACACGACGAAGGCGATGAAAAGCTCGGACACGTTTCTGCTCAGGCGATCTTCGGCACGGCTTGGGACCGCTTCGACAGCAGCATGATGGCGATGCCGCACACCACGGTGATCATCCCGGCCAGCCGCAGCGGCCCGAACCGTTCACCGAACACGACGCTGGATGCGAAGGCGCCGATGAATGGCACCAGCAGCGCGAACGGCACCACCTGCGCGGCGCTGTAATCGCGCAGCAGCCGGCCCCACAGCCAGTAGGCGATGCTGGTCGAGATCGCGCCGATGAAGAGCATGCTGATCAGACCTGCAGCGGACAAATGCCACAGCGCATCCCAATTCGCGCGCGGCCCATCGGCCGCGAGCGCCAGCGCGAAGAGCGGCAGCGGCGGGATCAGGCACAGCCATGCGAACAGATCGAACATCGGCACGTCGCGCGCGCGGCGCAGCAAGAGATTGCCGATCGCGAAACTGATTGGCGAGATCATCAGCACAGCGAACGCGCCGACGCTGAAATCGAAGCCGACGGTGCCGCAGATCATCAACAGCCCGATCGCGGCGATGCCTATGCCAAGCATTTGCACGCGCGTGGGAATCTCGCGAAAAGCCACCGCCGCGAACGCCACCGTGAACAACGCCTGGCTTTGCACGATCACGCTTGCAAGCCCGACGGGAACGCCCTGCGCGATGCCCCAGGATTGCGAGAGAAACTGGCCAAGAAACAGCGTCGAGCTGATCGCGATCAGCACCGGCCATGACACATTCGGCTTCCGAACGAACAGGCACGGCACCGCGGCGATGGCAAAACGCAGTCCCGTCATCAGCGCGGGCGACAATTCGTCCAGCGCGAACCGGCTGGCGACGAAGCCAAGTCCCCAGGTCATGGCGACGAGAAGTGCGAGAGCGACGTCGGCGGGTTTCATGGGCACAGCAACGAAGTCACATTCCCTCCGACCCGCGGCCGATGGCGGCGACGCCGGTACGCGACACCTCGACCAGCCCGATCGGGCGCATCAGGTCGATGAACTGGCTGATTTTGGTTGAATTTCCGGTGATCTCGAACACGAAACTTTCGGTGGTGGCGTCGATCACCCGCGCGCGGAACGCGTCGGCAAGCCTGAGCGCCTCGACGCGATTGTCGCCGGTACCACGCACCTTCACCATCGCCAGTTCGCGCTCGATCGAGCGCTCAGTCAGCGTCATGTCGACGACGCGATAGACCGGCACCATGCGGTCAAGCTGATGCTTGATCTGCTGGATCACCATCGGCGTGCCCGTGGTGACGATGGTGATGCGCGAAACGTGTTTCTGGCTTTCGGTTTCCGACACCGTGAGACTCTCGATGTTGTAGCCGCGGCCCGAGAACAGACCGATCACGCGCGCGAGCACGCCCGGCTCGTTCTGCACCAGCACCGAGAGCGTGTGCGTCTCGTTGGGATCGTGACGCTCTTCCATGAAATAGGCGGATGCGGGCTGGTTCATTGGCTTGTCCTTACTTTCCTACGCCAGTGCCTTGCGGGCCACGGCTTCCGGCATGACCCATCGGCGAAACAGATCCAGATCGATATTGCCGCCGCTCAGTACGAGACCGACGCGCTTGCCGCGCACTTTCGCCTTATCCAGCAGCGCGGCGGCAAGCGGTGCAGCGCCTGCGCCTTCCGCAAGGTTATGCGTATCCGTCCAGTAGGCCCGGATCGCCGCTCCGATTTGGTCGTCGCTGACCTGGACGATGCGCGAAGCACCCCTGCGAATGATAGCAAGCGCGTCTGGATCGGGAACGCGCGTCGCCATGCCGTCCGCCAGCGTATTGCTGGTGGCGGTCGTAACGACCGTGCCAGCGGCGAACGACAGCGCATAGGACGGCGCTTCCGTCGATTGCACGCCGACGATTTCGGTTTTCAATCCGAGCAGGTCGCGCGCAAGGATGCAGCCGCAAATGCCCGATCCCAGTCCGATCGGGACATAGAGAACGTCCAGGTCCTGCGCAGCGCCAAAGAGCTCGAGCGCATAGGTCGCAACTCCCAGCACGAGATCGGAATGGAATGACGGTACAAGCTCCAAGCCGGCGCTGCCGGCACGACGCCCGGCCTCCTCGCGCGCCGCCTGAAAATCCTCACCGTGCTCGACAAGCTCGGCGCCGAACGCACGCATCGCGCGGTTTTTCTCGACCGAATTGCTGTGCGGCACGACGATGGTCACCGGCATGCGATGGCGGCCAGCGGCGAAAGCGAGGCTCTGGCCGTGATTTCCGCGCGTCGCCGAGATCAGGCCCACCGTATCAGGCCGTTCGCGCTTCAGGCGGTCGACATAAACAAGCCCGCCGCGCGCCTTGAAGGCTCCGGTCGGGGTATGGTTCTCATGCTTGACGATCACCGTTGCGCCAAGCCGCTCCGACAGCAGCGGCCACGCGTGAGCCGCCGTCGGCGGCATCGCGGCGTGGACGATATCCAGCGCGCTTTCCAGTTGCTGCAGATCAAACATCAGCTCGCCTAACTCAAACCAGTGCCTTGCCGCCGGAGAACGCCTCGTTCATTTCGCCATTGGCCTCGGTCGGCAGGATCATTTCGTTGTGCGCCTTGCCCGACGGGATCATCGGGAAACAGTTCTCCAGCGCCGCCACCCGGCAGTCGAACAGTACGGGCTTTTTCACATCGATCATCTCCTTTATCGCGCCGTCGAGATCGCCGGGCTTCACCGCCTGAATGCCGACACAGCCGAACGCTTCCGCAAGCTTGACGAAATCCGGCAGCGCATCCGAATAGGAATGCGACAGCCGGTTGCCATGTAAGAGCTGCTGCCACTGCCGTACCATCCCCATGTACTGATTGTTGAGGATGAAAATCTTGATCGGCAGGTCGAACTGAACCGCCGTCGACATTTCCTGCATCGTCATCTGCACCGAGGCATCGCCGGCGATGTCGATGACGAGGCTGTCGCGATGCGCCACCTGCACACCGATCGCCGCCGGCAGACCGTAGCCCATGGTGCCAAGCCCGCCTGAGGTCATCCAGCGATGCGGCTCTTCGAAGCCGAAGAACTGCGCGGCCCACATCTGGTGCTGGCCGACTTCCGTAGTGATGTAGGTGTCGCGCCCACGCGTGGCCTCGAACAGCCGCTGGATCGCGAATTGCGGCAGGATCACATCGTTGCTTTTGCGATAGGACAACGAATTGCGGGCGCGCCAGCGTCCGATCTCGAACAGCCACGGGTCGATCTTCGGGGCTTTCGCCTCGGCCTTGAAGACCTGCAGCATGTCGCCCAGCACGTTGCCGCAATCGCCGATGATGGGGACGTCGACGCGGATGTTCTTGTTGATGGAGGACGGATCGATGTCGATATGGATTTTCTTCGAGCCCGGCGAGAACGCGTCAGTGCGTCCGGTGATGCGATCGTCGAAGCGCGCGCCCACGCACAGCATGACGTCACAGCCGTGCATCGCCATGTTGGCTTCGTAGGTGCCGTGCATACCAAGCATGCCGAGCCACCTATCTCCCGACGCCGGATAGGCGCCCAGCCCCATTAGCGTCGACGTGACCGGAAAGCCGGTGACTTCGACCAACTCACGCAACAGTTTTGAGGCTTCCGGGCCTGAATTGATGACGCCGCCGCCGGTATAGATCACCGGCCGCTTGGCCGACGCCAGCAGTGCCACCGCCTTGCGGATCTGCGCGGCGTCGCCCTTCACCCGCGGCGAATAGGAGATGTGCACGTCGGACTTGCGCGGCGGATGATAGGTGCCGGTGGCGAACTGCACGTCTTTCGGCACGTCGACCACGACGGGACCGGGGCGGCCGGTGCTGGCGACGTAAAACGCCTCATGCAGCACCTTCGCCAGATCGTTGACGTCGCGCACCAGCCAGTTGTGCTTGGTGCAGGGCCGGGTGATGCCGACGGTGTCGCACTCCTGAAACGCGTCGTTGCCGATCAGGTGCGTCGGCACCTGGCCGGTGATGCAGACCAGCGGGATCGAATCCATCAGCGCGTCGGTCAGCGGCGTCACCATGTTGGTCGCGCCTGGGCCCGAAGTCACCAGCACGACGCCGGGCTTTCCGGTGGAGCGCGCATAGCCTTCGGCGGCATGGCCGGCGCCCTGCTCGTGCCGCACCAGAATGTGCTCGACATCGCTCTGCTGGAAGATTTCGTCATAGATCGGAAGCACCGCGCCGCCGGGATAGCCGAAGATGTGCTTGACGCCATGATCGATCAGCGCGCGGACGATCATCGCGGCGCCGGTCATCTGATTGGGATCATGGCTTGTATTCTCGGTGGCTGCGGTGGTCATTGGTCGGCTCCGGATGCGCTGCTGCGCGGCTTGGTCGTTGTCGAATTTGGAAATAAAAAAGGGCCTCAGAGGGCCCCATGCACACCGCCTGTAAGTGGATGGCCTCAGCCACCCCCGGCGGTGCGCCTGGGTACGACGAGAATAAGCGATTTGGTAATTTTATTGCGCATCGATGGCTCTAGGTTCTCAAAGATTGCGCGCGTTATAGAGCGCGGGCGCGGAAAGTCAAGTTCATGATCCTTCCAAGCTTAGCGTGATCTCAATCGTTCAGCGAGGACTTTTAATTCGTGCCCCCACAATGGCAGCTCTAAGCCTTCGCTCTGCCTCTTCCGCCGTCACCCACTCGAACTCCGGCAGTTGATGCCTGAACCATGTGAACTGCCGCTTGGCGTAATGCCGGGTGTCGGCGCGCCCGATCGTGGCCGCTTCCTCCAGCCCGATCTCTCCGTTGAGATGCCGGATCAGCGCCGGCACGCCATGCGCTTTCATTGCCGGCAGCAGAGGGTCAAGTTTTCGCGCCGCCAGGGCAGCGACCTCTTCCAGCGCGCCCGCTCTTCATCATCGCAGTCGAAGCGCGCGTCGATCCGCACATAAAGTTCGTCGCGCTCAGGATTGAGAAACACCGCGCTGAACGCGCCCTGCTCCAGCAGCGGTGGCAATCCTTCGCGATGCCAGTCTGCTAGCGAGCGCCCGGTGGCCTCCACCACTTCGAGCGCGCGGGCGATGCGCGCGCGGTCGCGCGGCTTCAGCCGTTCGGCGGTGACAGGATCGCGCAGCAGCAGTTGCGCGTGCAACGCCTCGACGCCGTCGCGCTCCAGCCGCGCGCGAACATCGTCGCGCACCTCCGCTGCGATCGGCGGCACCGCCGACAATCCACGCGTCAGCGCCTTGAAGTACAGCCCGGAGCCGCCCACAAAAATCGGCAGGCGGTTTTGCGCACGCGCTTCCGCCAGCGCCTTCGCGGCCTCGGCAACCCACGCGCCCGCCGAAAAATTCACCGCGGCATCGATGGTGCCATAAAGCCGGTGCGGCGCCCTCGCCTCCTCATCGAATGAAGGCCGTGCCGTGATGATGCGGAGATCGCGATACACCTGCATCGAATCGGTATTGATGATCACGCCGCCGCTTGCCTCCGCAAGCGCGAGCGCCAGCGCCGACTTGCCGCTCGCGGTCGGCCCTGCGATAAGCACGGCCCTGCTGTTTTCCCGATGCGAATTCACGTCAGATGTCTCTCGTCGCCACGCTGATCTGCAATCCCGCCAATCCTGCGCTCGATAGCACGGTGATCGACGGCGCGCGCGCAGTTCTTGGTTCGGCCGGACCGGCGCATTGGCTTTGGGACGAAGTCGCGGCCGATATTCCGTTCGAGAGCACCGAAGATATCCGCGTGATCGCTGACCGGCTGCGCGACGGCCCGCGGCGACCTGCCGATCGACGTTGTCGTGCAGCCTGAGCAGGACCGGCGCAAGAAACTATTTCTCGCCGACATGGATTCCACCATGATCGGACAGGAATGCATCGACGAACTCGCCGATTTTGCCGGGCTTAAGGCGCACGTCGCTGCCATCACCGAACGGGCGATGCGCGGCGAGATCGAGTTCGAGCCGGCGCTGCGCGAACGCGTCGCGCTGCTGAAGGGCTTGCCGGTCGGCGTCATCGATGAAGTCTTGGCGAAGCGCATCACACTAACGCCGGGCGGCCGCGAGCTGGTGGCGACCATGCGCGCGAACGGCGCCTACACCTGCCTGATTTCCGGCGGCTTCACCTTGTTCACTAATGCCATCGCCGCGCGCATCGGATTTCAGGAGAACCGCGGCAATGACATTGCTGGTCGCGGACGGCAAATTGTCCGGTGAGGTTGCCGAGCCTATTCTAGGCCGCGCCGCAAAACTCGCCACGCTGGTCGAGTTGCGCGAAGTCCTTCGATCTCGACAATCTCGATACGCTGGTAGTGGGCGATGGCGCCAACGATCTCGGCATGATCCAGAGCGCGGGATTGGGCGTCGCCTATCATGCCAAGCCAGCGGTGGCCGCCGCCGCGCATGCGCGCATCGACTTCGGCGATCTCACTGCGCTGTTGTACGCGCAGGGCTATAGGCGCGAAGAGTTTGCGGGAACGTAACAGTAGCCCGTCATCCACCACAAGGACTGCTTGGCACAATACGTTTCGAGATCACGCACTACGCCTGCGTCAGCGGCTGCGTCGCGGCATCGAGCCAGACTTTAGTCGCCTCGTCGACGTGCGGCCGAACTTCAGCTCGCACGCGCGCGTGATAGTCGTTGAGCCAACCAAGTTCTTTGCGGCTGATGCGTGCGCGGTCGATTAGCCTGCTATCGATCGGCGCCAGCGTCAGCGTCTCGAAGGCGTTCATCGGTTTCTCGGCGCCTTCGATGTCGACAGCGACGACGAGTTCCAGATTTTCAACTCGTATGCCGAACGCGCCGGTCTTGTAGTAGCCGGGCTCGTTGGACAGGATCATGCCGCGCTTCAGCGGCGTGGTGCCGAGCTTGGAAATCCGCGCCGGACCTTCATGCACCGAAAGGTAGCTGCCGACGCCATGGCCCGTGCCATGTTCGAAATCGATACCGGCGTGCCAAAGGAATTGCCGCGCCAGCGTGTCGAGCTGCGCGCCGGTGGTGCCGTCGGGAAACGCCGCGCGGGCAATCGCGATGTGGCCGCGCAGCACGCGCGTGAAGCGGTCGCGCATCTCAGCCGTGGGCTGGCCGATCGCGATGGTGCGCGTCACGTCGGTGGTGCCGTCTTCGTATTGCGCGCCGGAATCGATCAGCAGGAGATCGCCGGGCTGAATGCGCCGGTTGGTCTTGCGCGTGACGCGGTAATGCACGATGGCGCCGTTCGGTCCGGTGCCGGCGATGGTTGGAAACGAGACGTCCTTCAAAGCCCCGGTCTCACGGCGGAAAGTTTCCAGCGCCTCTACGGTGTCGATCTCGGTCAGCGCGCCCGACGGGGCCTCGCGGTCGATCCATGCGAGAAAACGCGTCAGCGCCATGGCATCGCGGCGATGCGCGGTGCGCGTGCCTTCGATTTCGGTGATGTTCTTGACGGCTTTCAGCAGGCTAACCGGATCGCTGCCGCGGACGGCTTTGCCGCCCGCATCCGCGATCAGCCGGCTCAGCGCGTCGGCAGCGGTAGTGCTGTCGAGCGCGATTGCTCGTCCGCGCTGCGCGAGTTCGGTAAGTCTCGGCACCAGCGCGTCGGGCTCGCGCACATCGGCGTTCTGTTCGAGATGATCGCGCGCGCTGTTGGAAAGCTTGCGATGATCGATGAACACCGTCGCGCGGCCGTCCTTGGGCACCAGCGCATAGGAGAGCGGTAGCGGCGTATGCGAAACATCCGCGCCGCGAATGTTGAAGGCCCACGCCACCGCGTGCGAATCCGACAGCACCAGCGCATCGGCATCCAGCCCCACAATCTCAGCGCGGATGCGCGCAAGTTTCTCAGCCTCGGCTTCGCCGGCAAATTGCGAGCCGTGAATGGATACCGGTCCAAGCGGCGGCGCCGGCCGCTCGGTCCACACCGCATCGAGCGGATTGCTTTCGACAGCAATCAGTTCCGCGCCAACCTTGGTACAAGCGGCGGCGAGCCGTTCGGCTGCCGCAGAAGTGTGCAGCCACGGATCAAATCCGAGGCGGGCGCCGGCGATGAGATGCTCTGAAAGCCAGCTCTCGGGTGGCGGATCAACCAACGATTCGACATTCCAAGCGTTGGTGTCGACCTGATGGGCCGCCTGCAGCGTGTAGCGGCCATCGACGAATACCGCGGCTTGCCCAATGAGAACGATCGCCATTCCGGCGGATCCGGTGAAGCCGGTCAGCCAAGCCAGCCGTTCTTCGGACGGCGCGACATACTCGTTTTGTTGCTGATCCGCGCGGGGAATCACAAATCCGGTTAGCTTTCGGCGCAGCAACTCCTCGCGAAACGCAGCCAGCCGAGCGGTGAGCGCGACGCCGCCCTCGGGCTCCTCGAACGTCTGGAAATGGGCTTCGAACATGATCTGCTACTTTAGAATTGCGTGGACAACTGCGCAATCGCGGCCCGTCGTATCAAATTTGGCATAATTCGTGCTTGAAAAATTGACCGCGAAGACGGTCGGACGATTGCTGCCCTGGGTACGCCGGAACATTTATCGGTGTCGCCTGTTGCTCAAGCTATCGTTTCCCAAGCGACCGGGGAAATTCCAGGAGTGTTCAACTCAACGACGAGGAGACACGATGCCTGCTTTCACCTTTGAGAAGATATCTCCGCCGCTCCCCCGCGGACCGATTCCGCCGATCGTGAAAAGGCAAAAAGGCATCTTCATCCAGATTTTGGACCGCTTCGCCGAGGTGCGCGCGAAGCGTACCCTGCGCGAAAAAAAGGGCGTAATCGCCCGAAACGAGCCCACTTTGTCCTAGCCACGACCCTGCATCAGCAGACTGCTCCAGCCCTCGACCTGAATTTCACGCAACAGAACAATTTCACGCGCACGGTAGGCGGCGATTACGCCCTGGGTTTGGTGCGGCAACAAGCCTGAAAGAATAACCATCGCTTTCGGCGCAAGATGAGCGGCCATCGGCGTTGCCATTTGCCGCAACGGATTGGCCAGAATATTCGCCATCACCAGATCGTAGGGCGCGCGTTTCGCAATTTGCTGCGCTGAAAATCCGATGGCGCAAACAGATTCCACCAGATTACCGACCCCGTTCAGGCGCGCATTGGCGTGCGCAACACGCGTCGCCAATGGATCGATATCGCTGGCCAAAACGCGCCGCCGCAACGCCTTCGCTGCCGCAATTCCCAGAACGCCAGTACCTGTGCCGAGATCGAGCACGCGTCTCGGCGAGTGCGCGCGCATAACGCGATCGAGCAGCAGGAGGCATCCGCGCGTGGTGCCGTGATGCCCGGTCCCGAAAGCCATCGCCGCTTCGATTTCGATGCCGATCCGGTTCGGCGGCACGCGGACGCGGTCATGCCGGCCATGGACCATGAAACGGCCGGCATGCACAGGCGCGAGCGCTTCAAGGCTTGCCTTCACCCAATCCTGGGCCTCGACCGTATCGAACGTAATTTTCTGCGCGGCCTCGTCTCCGGCTGCGAGACTTACGAGTTCGCGAACTGACGCATGCTCCGGCGCATCCGCAAAGTGCAGGGTGATATCCCAGCGCCCGTCCGAACGCTCGAAGGCGGCAATGGCAGCTTGCCCTTCGACAAGGCTTTCGGTGAGCAGATCGACGACACGGCGCGCCGCCGTCTCGCTTCCGATCGCGACGGTCGCGCGGTGTGTGACTGGCGTGACCGCGGAGATCATGGCTGGCATAAATTCGTCATAAATTATCCAAGTCTTATACAGCGTTTATGCACAGCTTAGCCGT
Source organism: uncultured Alphaproteobacteria bacterium (assembly GCA_963723625.1). Taxonomy (GTDB): domain Bacteria; phylum Pseudomonadota; class Alphaproteobacteria; order Rhizobiales; family Xanthobacteraceae; genus Bradyrhizobium. The sequence goes on along the minus strand of CAVRRK010000005.1, from coordinate 495,332 downwards.
CATGAATTAACCGGCTGCTTTCCGGATGCTCAGTATTCCAGTGCGGCATCATGTCTTGCGAAGTCCGCGAATAGGTGTGGCGCTTGCGAGTCATCTTGATAATTTACGCTATCAACTTTGTTTATTTTTTTTCTGGTGCTCATCGATGTGGGAACTGATTTGTCACCACGAATATTGCTGGGGCACCATCGCGGCTGACCGGTCACCGTGGCACAGCGACGGACGCACCTCGTTTGTCGATCCGCTTTCGGGCGAAAACGGCCTGCGGTTTTCGCAGCCGCGGAGCCAGATCGCAATCCCGCCGTCGTCCTCCGGCCCGTGGAACAAGCTGGACGCGCTCATCGTCGAGATGACGGTGCGGCTGAAGCAGCCTGGTTGCACCCTGATCGATATCGACCAGAGCTTCCGCATCTGGTTGAGCAGTCAGCGTATCCTTTTCGCTCAGGTGGCTGGTCACGATGTTTCCGTGATCGGCGTGCCTCTCGATCGTTGGATCCGTCTTCGGTTGCGACACAACGGACTCAATGGAATGGGCTTCAGTTACGAAGACGTTGTGGCCGGTGGCGGTTTGGCAGGCCCTGTCTTTAATGTGCCACCCGGCCGGGTGCCAGGTGCCGGACCACAGGGCGTCATGATCGGCAACAGGCTCGGTCATCCGAATGAATTTCTGCGCGGCGACATCGCAAGCGTAAAGATTTGGCGTCCCGATCCGAACTCGATGATCACGACTTTTCTCGGTCGGCCGTTCACGCCGCCGCTTCTGGAATGCTGGGGCAATTTTTCAAAAAAAATCGGTGAGACGCTGAAAGAAAATCCCGAATGCGGCACCTGGATCATCCAGACGTTGGAACGGGTAAATAGCGAGTTCTTCAAGAAACTGGGGCAACTGAGCCCAGACAAAGTCGCGCAATTCCGTGCTTTGTGCAGCGATTACCAGAAGCTTTGGGCAGCCGGAAAGGTCGGCAGCTCGGAAATGAAAGATCTGGTAGCGCGGCTGCGCGACTGGCTGAAGAGTGAGAATTTGTTCTCCCTGGACGACGAAGATTTAAGGGGGTTATTCAACGATCCCTGCTTCAAAAATTTCACGACAGCGGTAGGAGGCATCGAATGCGATCCTGAAGTTCAGACATTGCTCACGGCGATTTTGGGGGCCTGAAATGAGCGACCTGATAGCGGACGCAGCGATCAAGGATCACCGGTAATGGCGCCGACGCCCGCCCAGATTCAACTCATTCGGGACTACGAGCCCGCATTGTTTTTTGTCGGTATCCCCGGGACCCCCGGCGCCGAGCGCTTTTTCCCGAGCGACGCCAAGCGTTATCTGGAAAACGCAGCATTGTGGGAGGCCAGAGCGCCGTTCATGACGAGATCGGACTGGGGGACGCCAGTCGTCGAGTTGGGCAAGCTCGGCGCCATCGAAAACGAGGCGCCGGTCTTTATCGGTCAGAAGGATAGCGGTGGCCAATTTCAATTTCTGCGGACGCCGCCAAACCTGGAATGCTTTCTTGAACCGTCCGGCTGGAAATCGGCCGACCACTATGCCGATCTCGACCGCCTCGCCGCGCGTTATGCTGGCGAGTCCGCTCTGACAGAAAGCCAGTTCTGGTATCATGCCGAGTTCTTCGATGCTGCCCGGCTCCGCCGTTTGTTTGGCGACGCGGTCGACCCTGGCAACAGCATCATCGATTTCAACGATCTCTTCAACCCGCGGCCGGACAAGCCGGCCGTTCTCATCGATCCGGCGCTCATCTGTTATTATCTGTTCTATCCCGGCCACGACGAGGCACTGGGAGGCTGCATCGACCCTAACACCGGGATGGTGATCAATCAGGCTCGTGAGTTCGGCAGCTTTGCAGGCGAATGGAGCTGCGTCTCGGTATTGCTCGATCGCACCGACCCAAGCGGACCGTACGCGCCGAAATGGGCCGGGTTGAGCAATCGCAACGTTGGCGTGATTCAGGTCGGCGGCCGGGAAGTACGCTCGGGCATGCGCCTCCTTCCCTGGAGCGCGATGCAGACGTTCGAGGGAAATCACGCTCGTATCGCTGTCGCTTTGGGAAGCCATGCGCTTTATCTGCCGGGTGAAACGCCTCCCCCTGTTGTACCGCTCACGTCGAACGACCCGGCTACTGCATTCTGCGGCAGCGCTACGCCCTTGGTTGATCCTTACGCTGGCAATCCTGTGGTCTCGCCTGCGCTGGATGCCATGGCAATCTTCTATAAAGTGATAGCCGGTGCTGCCGTTGGTTTCGGCATTTTCGGTCCTATCGGATCGGCGATTGGCGCGATAGGCGGCGCGATCTGGGGAATAGCCGAGGCCGAGGACCCGGCCCGCTTCATCTCTATCGGCGTTGCCACACCGAGTTCCTCCGTCGATACAATCAGTAACAGCGGCTTCGTGGTTCATCCGATAGGCAAGCGTCCTGCGGAGGTCGACCCCGCTCGCGCGGTCGAATGGAAAAATCGAGACGACGCCGAAATCGAAATCAACGGCCGGCGCTATGACTGGAAGGTGGATCGCGAGACGCAGGTGTTGTGGGGCGATGATCCGGACGGCCAGGGCTACACCGGGCGCTGGGGACCACGCGTCGAAGAGGACGCGCAGGCCCGCAGGGCGGGCATGAAATTCCCGAAGTTCTGGGAGATATTTTTCGACGCTCTCGTTCGCAATGACCCACCCTCAAGAGTTCGTTTTTCTGACGGTCGAAAGCGGAGCTTCATGGACCGTTCCCGCTGACTGGAACAGCTCCCTCAATTCCATTGAATGCATCGGTGGCGGTGGCGGTGGCGGTAACGCGGTTGAGGGAACGTCGTCTGGGGGTGGAGGCGGCGGCGGCGGATACTCGAAAGTATCCAACGTAATGCTGACGCCTGGAGCCACCGTTACTTTTGCAGTCGGTGTGGGCGGCGGCGCGGAGACATCAGGCGGAGCCACCTATTTCTGCAACTCTGCGAGCAATTGCGCCAGTATTGGCGGGAGCGCCGTTCTGGCTGGCGCAAATGAGGGCGGTGGAGGGTCGACCGTTACTGCGGGCGCGGCAGCTTCCGCGGTGGGCGCGGTCGGGTCAACAATCACTGCCGGCGGCAGCGGTGGCGCAGGTGGGTCGGCGAATGGTGGCGGCGGTGGTGGCGGCGCTGCCGGCCCGAACGGCGCCGGTGGCACTGGCGGCGGCTCAGGCGCTAACTTCCTTCTTGGTGGAGGTGGCGGCGGTGGCAACGGCGGCGGCAGTACAGGGGAAACGGCAACGACGCCCTCCGGCGGCGCCGGCGGTCATAACAACAGCGGCTCTGGCGCTGGCGCTACCGTCGACCCAGGTGCCAACGGGAGCCCGGGTACAAATGGCGGTGGCGGATCGGGCAGCGGCAGCTCCCTACCTGGCACTGGTGGCAGTGGAGGCAAAGGCGGCAACGGAACGGACATTGACCCCTCTTATGGGTCTGGCGGCGGCGGTGGTGGTGCTGCGGGACCAAGCAGCTCTGCATCCTCTGTAGGCGGTAACGGTGGTCTCTATGGTGGAGGCGGCGGTGGCGGCAGCGTTTCCAACGCAGGAGTAAGCACACCCGGCAGTGGCGCGGCGGGCATCATCGTTATCCGCTACACACCGGCATGATTGCGCGCCCACCACGCTAGTCGTCACATTCCTCCACTGGATTTCCACAACCAACCCACAGCATGTTCCCCGGCCGCCTAGCCGAACAGCGCGCGATGATCTCCAATGATTCGGCGCGCGGCGTTATGGCCGGGCGCGCCCGTCACACCGCCGCCGGGGTGCGCACCGGCGCCGCAATGATAAAGATTCTTGAGAGGTCCGCGATAATCGGCGTGCCCCAGCATCGGCCGCGCCGAGAACAACTGGTTGAGCGTCAGCGCACCATGGAAAATATCGCCGCCGAGCAGGCCGAATTCCCGTTCCAGATCGAGCGGCGATAGAATCTGGCGGCCTATCACGCTGGCCGCGAAGCCCGGCGCGTACTTATCCACCGTGGCGATCATCAAATCGGCAACCTGGTCGCGATGTGCGTCCCATGACGCGCCGTCGGGCAATTGCGGAGCCACGTGCTGGCAGAACAAACTCGCGACATGCTGCCCGGGCGGGCTGAGCGACTCGTCCAGCGTCGACGGGATCAGGACCTCCACAATCGGCTCGCGGCTCCAGCCGCTTTGTCGGGCGTCCAGCCAAGCGCGATCCATGTAGGCGAGGCTCGGGCCGATGATGATGCCCGCGCTGAGATGATCGCCAGGTCCGGGCAGCGCGGCGAACGAAGGCAGAGAAGTCAGCGCGACGTTGATCCGGAACGTGCCGGAGCCGTTGCGCCATTTTCCGATGCGTTCGAGGAACGGCTTCGGCAGCGCGTCGGGCGGCAGCAGCCGCGTGTACAGCAATTTTGGATTGACGTTGGACACCGTATATCTGGCGCGGATGGTTCGGCCATCCCTGAGAACGACGCCCGCGGCGCGTCCGCGCTCGACGATCACCTCGCGCACGCCCGCGCTGGTCTCGATGTCCACGCCATGTTCGCGTGCCGCAATCGCCATCGCCTGGGTGATCGCGCCCATGCCGCCGATGGCGTGACCCCAAACGCCCTTCTTGCCGTTCACTTCGCCGAAGGCATGATGCAACATCACATAGGCGGAGCCGGCGGCGTAGGGGCTGGCATAGTTGCCGACGATGGCGTCGAAGCCGAACAGCGCCTTGACGAGATCGCTTTCAAACCAGTCATCCAGCATGTCGCCGGCCGAGCTTGTGAAGAGATCGAGCAAGGTGCGTTGCTGCTCCAGCGTCAAGCCGCGCAGGATGTTGGCGGTGCCAAGCGCATTGATCGCTTCATGCACCGTGTTGACGCCGAATCCCGCCACGATGTTGGGCGGAGCCCGCAGCACGAATTGCCGCAGCACGTCGGCGATCGTCTCCAGTTCTCGCGTGAATGCATCGATCCGCCGGACATCGCGCTCGCTGAGTTTCGCGACCGACGCATGGGTGCGGCCTTCGCCGGTCAGCAGATAGCTGCCATCCGGCGCCGGGAGGAAATTCTGCGCGCGGCGTTCGACGATGCGCAGCCCATGATCGTGCAGTTTGAGATCGGCGATGATTTGCGGATTGAGCAGGCTGACGGTGTAGGCCGCGACCGAATTCCTGAAACCGGGATGGAATTCTTCCGTCACCGCTGCGCCGCCGACGACGTTGCGGCGCTCGACGACTTTCACCCGCAAGCCGGCCATCGCGAGGTAAGCCGCGCAAGTGAGGCCGTTATGTCCGGCTCCGATGATGACGACGTCGGTCTCAGGCATACCGGCTTGATATCGCCCTTCGCTGCAAATGTCGCGCCGACACAATCAATTTGTGAAGATTGATGGATACGCGGGTCAAGCCCGCGTATGACGGTCTTGCGGGATGCGAGGCCATGCGCTTCAAATCTACGTCCAACTTCTGTTCGTCACCGGCGCTCGCCGGATCCAATCCGGAGCTTGCATGTCGTCGCCAATGCCGTTTGCTACTACGGACCGGACCAGCGTTGTCCGAAACCGCGTCGTCCTGATCGTTTATACCGCCGCCATCTTCACCAGCGCGCTCCTGCTGTTCTCCGTCCAGCCGCTGTTCACCAAAATGGTACTGCCGAGGCTCGGCGGCTCTCCCGCGGTGTGGTCGGTCGCGATGGTGTTCTTTCAATCATTGCTGCTGGCCGGCTATGCCTACGCGCATTTTCTGATGCAAATTCGCAGCCGCGTCATCCCGGTGGTAGTGCATCTGCTGCTGCTGCTGATGGCGCTGCTGACGCTGCCGCTGTCGATCGCGAATGGCTGGGGCGAGCCGCCGACCAGCGGATACGCAGTCTGGCTGCTCGGCCTGTTCACGGTCTCGATCGGACTGCCGTTCTTCGCGCTCGCAGCGAACAATCCGCTTCTGCAGGCATGGTTCGTGCGGACCGGACATCCCGATGGTCCCGATCCATACTTTCTCTATGCTTCCTCGAATATCGGCAGCTTCCTCGCGCTCTTGTCCTATCCGTTTCTGCTGGAGCCGATGTTCACGCTGCGCACGCAAAATTGGATGTGGGCGACCGGTTACGGTTTGCTGATCCTGATGATAGCCGCCTGCGGCGTGCTGTTGCTGCGATCGCCCGCGAACGCGATTGTCGAATCGACAAGCGATGACGCCGATATTCCCTCGCCGGACTGGGCGGTGCGTGCGCGCTGGATCTTTCTCGCGGCGGTGCCGTCCGGCCTGTTGATCGCGGTGACGGCGCATATTTCCACCGATATCGCGGCGGCGCCGTTGATGTGGGTGCTGCCGCTATCGCTCTATCTTTTGACCTGGGTGCTGGTGTTTCAATCGCGCCCGCTGCTGCCGCACAAATGGATGCTCGCGGTGCAGCCGATCGCGATTGCCGGCGTGATCGTGCTGCTCGCCGTCGGCGGCGAGCAAAACCTGCTGCTGACGTTGGGCGGCCATCTCCTGTGCTTTTTTCTTATCGCGATGGCGTGCCACGGCGAGTTGGCGCGGACGAGGCCAGCCGCAAAATATCTCACCGGCTTCTATGTGGCGCTGTCGTTCGGCGGCATGGTCGGCGGGCTCTTTGCGGGATTGATTGCGCCCTATACGTTTTCCTGGATCGCGGAATATCCCATCCTGCTGGCGCTCGCCGTGTTGTGCCGTCCGACGGCGGATGAGACAGTTTCCACGATGGAGCCGCTGGTACTGGCCGTTCCTAGCCGTGCTCGCCGTCGCGATGATCGCGCTGGCTTACTCCAATGGCAAAACCTTCACCTGGCTCGACGATCACCACGTCTGGGTGGTCGGCGTTGTCGGGGTGCTGTCGGCGCTGCTCGCGCTTGGCCTGAACGCAAGCCGCTTCAAGATTTTTGCGACGGTCGTTCTCGCTCTCGCGCTGTTGCGGCTCTACCCGTCGGACGATGGAAGGGTAGTGACCGTGCGCAGCTTCTTCGGCGTTCACAAGATCGTGGTGACGCCGCACGGGCAATATCACGTGCTGATGCACGGCACCACGATTCACGGCGCGGAGAAATTTCAAGACGACAAAGGCAACCCGTTGACCGGGCGGCCCGAGCTGATCTCGTATTATCACAAGGACGGCGGTATCGGGCAGGCGATCACGGCGATCCGGGAACGCAAGGGCGGCCCCATCCGCGCCGCTGTGATCGGTCTGGGCGCGGGCTCGTTGGCCTGCGCTTCCCAACCCGGCGAGGACTGGGCGTTTTTCGAAATCGATCAGTCGATGGTCGATACCGCGCGCGATCCGAAATATTTTACCTTCATCAAGAATTGCGAACCGGACCTGCAGCCGGTGATGGGCGATGCGAGGTTAACCTTCGCGAAACAGCCGGACGGCATCTACGATCTGATCGTCGTGGACGCCTATTCTTCGGATGCGATCCCGATTCATCTCGCGACCAAAGAGGCGATGAAAATCTACAAGGATAAGCTGGCGCCGCAGGGTGTCGTGCTGATGCATGTGTCGAACCGGCACCTCGAACTCAGCAGCGTGGTCGTCGGCATCGCCGACGCCAACGATCTGAAGAGCTGGGTCTACAGTGAGGATTCCAACCGCGACAACGAATACATTTTCGCGACCTCGGTCGTGGTATCGGCGCGGGAAGAAGCCGATGTCGGAAAGCTGGCATCATCGGACGAATGGGAATTGACGGAGCCCACCGAGGGTCAGCGGGTCTGGACCGACGACTATTCCAACGTGCTGGGCGCCGTTTATCGGCGGCTGCGCGACGGTGAGAACTGATTTTTACTGCTGATCGGAGTACAGCGGGCGCGATTGGTAGTACTGCTGCGGCGCATAGACCTGCGGCGCGTATTGCGGCTGGTAGCCCTGATAATACTGTTGATCGGCCTGCGCGTCGTATTGGCGACGATAGCTGCGCGGCGCCGGATAACGCGCCTCATTCGAACTTCCATCCGACGGATAAATGTACCCGTCAGGCGAGACCTGCGGCGAGCCTTGGCGCTGGTAATACTGCTGCGGATTCAAGACGACGGGATCGCCGGCCGCATCAACCTGCGGCGCTACGTTGCGCCGCGCGACGACAGTAGCCGATTGCGTGCGCGGGTTGCGCGCGAGCGCGATCTGCGATGAACCGGTGAGGGTAACGGTCGTGTTCAAAACACCGTCGCGCTCCACCAGCGCATAGAGCGTTGAAGCATTGGCCCTCGATAGCCGCACGCAGCCGTGCGAGGCAGGCGTGCCCAGACGGCCCACCGAGTCGGTGCCGTGGATGGCGTGGCCTGCTTTTGTGAAGAAAATCGAGTGCGGCATCGGCGCGTCGTCGAATTCCTTGGAGTAGTGATCCTCCTCCATCCGGAAGGTGCGGAAGCTGCCGTTCGGCGTTTCATGCGACGGATTGCCGGTCGACACCGGCCAATGATAGCGAGTGACACCATCGACGGCGACCGTCATCTGCTGCGCGTTCTTGTCGACAGTGATGGCGATTTTCGCTTGGGCGGCGCCGGCGTAACCGAGTAGCGCCAGGCCTGTAACGGCAAAAAGTAACGAACGCATTTAACTGGCCTCCGGGCCCTGATTCACGCCAACGCCCGTCCCCGCACCCACAATGCACAAAGGGCAACTTTGTTTCCAGTGACTAGCTGGGAGCATCGTTAACACCGGAAACGGCGCAACATGCCAGTTACGAGGCTCAAATCGTCACGTTACGACTGTTCATTCAGCGGCCCTCGATATTAAACTTAAGATATCGCGTTGCCTCCCTCTAATTTCGATGAACCGCGCAACCTTTAGTGACCAGTGGCGTTACAGGGTCGCGCTACCCCAAGGCGGTGCGATTTCAAACAAGGAATCCTTCGATGAAGACCAAAACAGCGGCACTGCCCGAACGCTCCCCGTTTAAACTGTATTTGGCGATCGCGGCGACGGCACTCACGTTGCTTTTGATTCCGCATGCCGGTCACGCCCAAGGCGTTTTCCGCGGCGGTGAGCAAGGCAGCAGGCAAGGTGTGCGCGAGGGCGGACGCGCGGCAGGTCCTGTCGGCGCGGTCGTCGGCGGCGCGCTTGGTTTGGGCGTAGGCGCGGCGGTTGGCGGTGTCCGCGGCGTACTCGGAATTGACCGGGGGCGCCGTTGCCGTGGCTACTACACCCGGCATCGCCGCTTTCGCTGCTACTGACGCCGAGGCGTCAGTTCTTCAGCCGATAGCCGGTCTTGAATATCCACCACACCGTGAGCATGCACACGGCCAAAAAGAACAATGTGACGCCGACGCTCAGCCCGACGCTGACGTCGGCGATTTCGTAAAAGCTCCATCGAAACCCGCTGATCAGATAGACCACAGGATTGAGCAGCGTGATGGTGCGCCATCCCGACGGCAGCATGTTCACCGAATAAAAGCTGCCGCCGAGAAAGGTCAGTGGCGTCACCACCAGCATCGGGATCATCTGCAGCTTTTCGAAACCGTCGGCCCAGATGCCGATGATGAAACCAAACAGGCTGAATGTGACCGCCGTCAGCACCAGGAAAGTTAGCATCCACCAGGGATGATGAATGTGCAGCGGCACGAACAGGCCGGCGGTGGCCAGAATGATCAGGCCGAGGATGATCGATTTGGTCGCAGCCGCGCCGACGTACCCGAGCACGATCTCAAAGTACGATACCGGAGCCGACAGCAGCTCGTAGATTGTGCCGACGAACTTTGGAAAATAGATGCCGAACGACGCATTCGCGATGCTCTGCGTCAGCACCGACAGCATCACCAGGCCCGGCACGATGAAGGTGCCGTAGCTGACGCCTTCGATCTGGGTGATACGAGATCCGATTGCGGCGCCGAACACCACGAAATACAGCGACGTTGATACGACAGGCGAAACGATGCTCTGCAGCAGCGTGCGCCAGGTCCGCGCCATCTCGAACAGATAGATCGCCTGCACGGCCCGAAGATTCATGCGTCTTTCCTCACCAGGCTGACGAAGATGTCTTCCAGCGAGCTCTGGGTGGTGTCGAGATCGTAAAACCGGATGCCGTTGTTGCGCAGATCGCTGAGCAGGCTGGTGATCCCTGTGCGCTCGCTTTTGGTATCATAGGTGTAGAGCAGCTCGCTGCCGCCATCCAACAGTTCAAGCTTATAGGCCGCGAGCGCGTCCGGAATCGCGTCGACCTTGCCCTGCAGATGCAGCTTGAGCCGTTTCTTGCCGAGCTTCTGCATCAGGCCGGCCTTTTCCTCCACCAGAATGATCTCGCCCTTGTTGATGACGCCGATGCGGTCGGCCATCTCTTCGGCTTCTTCGATGTAATGCGTTGTCGAGAATGATGGTGACGCCGGAGGCCTGCAGCGTCCGCACCACTTCCCACATGCCCTTGCGCAACTCGACGTCGACGCCGGCGGTGGGCTCATCGAGAAACAGTATCTGCGGCTCGTGCGACAGCGCCTTGGCGATCATCACCCGGCGTTTCATGCCGCCGGACAGCGTAACGATCTTCGCGTCTTTCTTGTCCCACAACGACAGGTCCTTCAGCACCTTTTCGATATGCGCGGGATTTTTCGGCTTGCCGAACAGCCCGCGGCTGAAGCTTACCGTCGCCCATACCGACTCGAACGCGTCGGTGTGCAATTCCTGCGGCACCAGGCCGATCAGCGAACGCGCCGCGCGATAATCCTTGTTGATGTCGTGGCCGTCGACTTCCACGCTCCCCGCGCTCAAATTGGCGATACCGCAGATGATTGATATCAGCGTGGTCTTGCCGGCGCCGTTCGGCCCCAGCAGCGCGAATATTTCGCCGCGCTGGATATCGAGGTTGATGCCATTGAGCGCCTTGAAACCGCTGCCGTAGGTCTTCGACAGATTTTTGACGGAAATGATGGGGGACATAAACCGATACGTTGTGATGAAAAAACTGCGGATCGAATCAAGGACGTTCCGAATGGCCGTCGCCCGACAATATGCCGGAGATATTTAGCGGTGACCGTACATAGGAACGATGAAAGCCCTGCGCAATCCGTTACACCCGCTCCACAAAACTATCGACTACCTTTTTCTCCCCGGCCTTTTCGAAGGCTATGGTGAGCTTGTTGCCGTCGATCTTCACCACCTGGCCGTAGCCGAATTTCTGATGAAACACGCGGTCGTCGAGCGAGAACTCCGATGACGGTGCCGGTGGATTTTGCGATCAGCTCGCCTTCGATCGTCATCGGCGCGCGTTTGTTGCGCGACCAGTTTCCATCGGGCGCGTTGTTGCGCGAGGCCGAAAATGGCGACTGGCTCTCATTGAAGCCGCCGCCGGCCTGTCCGCCATTGTTGCGCTCGCCAAAGCTACCGCCACGCGCGCGATTGGCCTGGGCGCGCTGCCAGCCCGGCGTCGAATAGCTCGAGCCAAATGATTCGACATTGTCGAAACGCGAAGGACCGTAGCCGCTGTTGCCGCCCCAGCCCGAACCGCCCTTGGATTCGGTGATCTCTACATTGTGAGCGGGCAGTTCATCGAGAAAACGCGACGGCAGCGTGGTGGACCAGGTGCCGTGAATGCGCCGGTTGGTGGCGAAGTAAAGTTTGGCGCGGCGGCGCGCCCGCGTCAGGCCGACATGAGCGAGGCGGCGTTCTTCTTCCAGTCCGGCGCGGCCCTGCTCATCGAGAGTGCGCTGGCTCGGAAACAGTCCCTCCTCCCAGCCCGGCAGAAATACGTTTTCGAATTCGAGGCCCTTTGCCGAATGCAGCGTCATCAGCGAGACAGCGTCGGCATCCGCGCCGCTGTCGCGGTCCATCACCAGCGAGATATGTTCGAGAAAGCCCTGCAGATTTTCGAACTCCTCCATCGAGCGCACGAGTTCTTTGAGGTTTTCGAGCCGGCCCGCGGCGTCGGCGGAGCGATCCTTCTGCCACATCTCGGTGTAGCCGCTTTCGTCAAGGACGATCTCGGCGAGTTCGGTATGGGGCATCAGCTTGCTCTGCGTCGCGCCAGCGCTCGAAGCTAATCATCAGCTCGCGCAGGCTGCTGCGCGCCTTCGGCTTCAGCTCATCGGTATCGACAACGGCGTGCGCGGCTTCGGAAAGCGGAATGCGGCGCTTGCGCGCGTGATCGTGCAGCATCTGCACGGTGGCGTCGCCGAGGCCGCGCTTCGGCACATTGACGATGCGCTCGAAGGCGAGGTCGTCGGCCGGCGAGTTGATCACGCGCAGATAAGCGAGCGCGTCGCGGATTTCGGCGCGCTCGTAGAATCGCGGGCCGCCGATCACCCGATAGGGCAGACCGAGCGTGACGAAGCGATCCTCGAATTCGCGCATCTGGAACGAGGCGCGCACCAGGATCGCGATGTCGTTGAGTTTATTCCCGGCGCGCTGAAGCTGTTCGATCTCCTCGCCGATCGCGCGGGCTTCCTCTTCGGAATCCCAGGAGCCGGTGACGGTGACCTTCTCGCCATCGACATCCTCGGTGCGCAAAGTCTTGCCGAGCCGGCCTTCATTGTGGGCGATCAGATGCGAGGCTGCGGCAAGGATGTGACCCGTCGAGCGGTAGTTGCGCTCGAGGCGGATGACCTTGGCGCCGGGAAAGTCGTGCTCGAAGCGCAGGATGTTGTCGACCTCCGCGCCGCGCCAGCCGTAGATCGACTGGTCGTCGTCGCCGACGCAGCAGATGTTTTTGGGGCGGGCTTCCAACTTCGCCACGGATGCTGCCGCCGGCTCCCTCTCCCCGCCGGGGAGAGGGTTGGGGTGAGGGGGTACCGGAGCATCGATATTCGATTCCCCCTCACCCGGATCGCCAGGGCGTGCAAGTGCGCTGCCGGGCAATCCGACCTCTCCCCGGTGGGGAGAGGTTAAGGAAGAACTCGCCTGCGACAGCAGCCGCAGCCAGAGATACTGCGCGACGTTGGTGTCCTGATATTCGTCCACCAGAATGAATTTGAAGCGGTTCTGGTATTGCCGCAGCACATCGGGATGTTCGCGGAACAGCCGGATGTTCTCCAGCAGCAGATCGCCGAAATCCGCTGCGTTGAGAATCTTCAGGCGCTCCTGATACGCCGCGTAGAGCTTGCCGCCCCGGCCGTTGCCGAACACGGCGGCCTCGCCTGGAGGCACCTGCGACGGCGTCAGGCCGCGGTTCTTCCAGCCGTCGATCAATCCCGCCAGCATGCGCGCCGGCCAGCGCTTGTCGTCGATATTGTCGGCCTGCAGCAGCTGCTTCAAGAGCCTATCTGGTCATCGACATCGAGTACGGTGAAGTTCGATTTCAACTGCACCAGTTCGGCATGAACGCGCAGAATCCGGCCGCCGATGGAATGGAACGTGCCGAGCCACGGCATTCCCTCGACCGCCTGGCCGAGCATGTGGCCGAGGCGCAGCTTCATCTCGCGCGCCGCCTTGTTGGTGAACGTCACCGAAAGAATTTCGGCCGGACGCGCCCGGCCCATGCTCAGGATGTGCGCGATGCGCGATGTCAGCACCCGCGTTTTGCCGGTGCCTGCCCCGGCCAAAACCAGCACCGGTCCGTCCAGCGTCTGCACCGCCTCGCGCTGTTCCGGATTGAGCCCGGCGAGATATTGCGGCGAGGCCGTCGCGCGCGCGCGCGCAGCAATGCCGCCAGCCACGGGCTCGTGGTCTGGGGCGGCAGGATTGATCAGTCTGTTCGGCTCGGTCATTGCGAATCGTCTTAAGTCCACGATGCCATCGCGGCATCATGAAGGGGAGCCTTCATAGCAGGATTGAGGGATATATATGGCTTCGGCAGACGGATTGCAGGACTTATCCAAGCCGCGATCGCGCTAAAACGTCCGCTATTTCGAAGGCATCGCGACTTTTCTGCCAAGACCCTCGGGCCGAGCGAGCTGATTTGTGAGCTTCAACGACGGTCTGGATACGGGATCGGATATCCGGCGGAAAGGGCGCGGTTTTCCGCGCCATCATGTCCATATGAATGGTCATGTTTTCCGACGTGGCGGACAGCCAGCCTTCCGTGGCGTGACGCAGTTCCTCGAACGTATGAATTCGCTTTTCGTCGGCAGCGACCAGCAGGATCGAGATCTGGACGGGATCGCCGAGATGGATTTCCCTGAGGTAGCGGACGTGGCACTCGGCGGTAAAGGTCGAGCCGTTGCGTTCCCTCATGTAAGCGGGACCAATCCCGAGTTTCAGCCATAATTCATCGATCGCGCGATCGAACATCACGTTGTAGTAGGCCATGTTGAGATGGCCGTTATAGTCGATCCATTGCGGCTCGATCTGCATCACCGACGACAGAAATGGCACGGGCCGAACCAGCAGATTTTCGTCGGTCGCAATAGTCTTCATCGGCTATTCCTCAATCGGCATCCATCGTCACTTGACCGGCTATATATCCTTTGTCACGGTCGATCGTGCGGAGGATTTTGTGTGGGAATTGCAGCAAATAATTTGAAGCGGCCGGAACCAACGGCGCTCAAAAACACGATCGAAGCGCTGGCCGCACGGTTCGGCAATCGCCTGATAACCTCGCAGGCCGTGCGCGATCAGCATGCGCATACCACGACATGGCTGGCGCCGCAGCCGCCCGATGCCGTGGTGATGGCGCAGGAGACCGCCGATATCCAGGATGTCGTGCGAATTTGCGCGCCGCGGGGCGTTCCGGTGATCGCATTCGGAACCGGCACCTCGCTGGAGGGCCAGGTCAATGCGCCGGCCGGCGGCGTCTGCATCGATCTGCGCGACATGAACCAGGTGCTTGAGGTTCACGCCGAGGACCTTAACTGCGTGATCCAACCCGGCGTCACGCGTAAAGCGTTGAATGAGCATCTGCGCGATCAGGGTGTATTCTTTCCGATTGACCCCGGCGCCGATGCTTCGCTCGGCGGCATGGCGTCGACGCGCGCGTCGGGGACCAATGCGGTGCGCTACGGCACCATGCGGGACAACGTACTGGCCTTGAAAGTCGTGCGTGCCGACGGCGAAATCATCACCACGGGTACGCGGGCGAAAAAATCCTCCGCCGGCTACGATCTAACCAATCTGTTTGTCGGTGCGGAAGGCACGCTCGGCATCATCTCGGAGCTGACCATCAAGCTGCGCGGCATTCCCGAGACGATCGCGGCGGCGTCGTGTTCGTTCGAGAGCGTGCAGGGCGCCTGTCAGGCCACTATTCTGGCGATCCAGACCGGCATTCCCGTCGCCCGCATCGAATTGCTCAACGCCGCACAGGTGCGCGCCTGCAATTCCTACTCAAAATTATCACTGCCGGAGACGCCGCTGTTGCTGCTCGAATTTCATGGCAGCGAGACCGATGTCGCCGAGCAATCGAAGAATTTCAGCGAGATCGCCAAAGAGTGCGGCGGCGGGGACTTCACCTGGACCACCAAGCCGGAGGACCGCACCAAGCTCTGGCAGGCGCGGCATGATGCCTATTGGGCGGTGAAAGCCCTGCGGCCCGGTTCTGGCGTGGTCGCTACCGACGTTTGCGTTCCGATTTCGCGCCTGGCCGACTGTGTGGCGGAAACCGAAGACGATCTGAAACGGCTCAACCTGATGTCGCCGATCGTCGGACATGTCGGCGACGGCAATTTTCACTGCTCTCTGGTTTGCGATGTCGACGATGTGGATGAAATGGCGCGCGGCGAAGATTTCATGCATCGGCTGGTGGAACGGGCGCAGGCGATGGGCGGCACCTGCACCGGCGAACATGGCATCGGCCAGGGCAAGCAAAAATATCTCAAAGCCGAACTCGGCCCCGAAGCGATCGACGCCATGCGCGCGTTGAAGCAGCGCGCTTGATCCGCAGAACATTTTCAATCCAGGAAAAATTTTTCCCGCAGCCTGACCCCGGCTCAGGATACATCGCTGCGGTTGGATTGATTGCGGAACTACGGATACCGGCTGAGGCACTCCCTTCATGCGCCTTCCTTTCTTTTACGGCTGGGTGATCGTGGCGGTAACATTCGTCACCATGGCAATCGGCGTAACCGCGCGAACCTCGTTTTCGCTGCTGTTCCCGCCCATCGTTGAGGAGTTCGGCTGGGAGCGCGGAGCTACCGCCGGCGCATTTTCGTTTGGGTTTCTGGTCTCGGGAGTGCTCAGTCCGCTGATTGGACGGATGATGGATCGCTTCGGCCCGCGCGCGGTGATGGAGATTGGCGTCTTGTTGATGGCGAGCGGGCTGTTATTGGCCCCGCTGACGACCCAGTTGTGGCACCTTTATCTGACGATGGGCATGCTGGTTGGCGGCGGCAGCATATGTCTGGGCTACTCCGGTCAATCGCTATTTCTGCCGAACTGGTTTGTGCGCAAGCGCGGGTTGGCAATCGGTATTGCCTTCGCCGGCGTCGGTATTGGCTCGATAATCATCCTGCCCCTGATACAGCTTGTGATCGAGCGAACCGGCTGGAGGACGGCATGTACAGCGATGGGAGTGCTGATTCTCGTTGCGCTGGCGCCGGTCAATCTATTGCTGCGCAAGCGGCCGCAGGACATGGGGCTCGAGCCCGATGGAGATGCCGCGCCGACCGCATCTTCACGTGCTGTCTCGAATATCGTCGATCCCGTTTGGGCGGCCGTTGACTGGACGCTCGGCACGGGCGCTGCGGACCGCGCGGTTCTGGTGGCTCGCGCTCGGCTATTTCGGTGGGTTGTACATCTGGTACGCCGTGCAGGTGCATCAGACAAAGTACCTGCTCGATATTGGCTTTAGTCCGGGCGTGGCGGCATTTGCGCTGGGTCTGGTCAGTCTGCTCGGCATCCCCGGCCAGATTTTCCTCGGGCACCTTTCAGATCGCATCGGCCGCGAATGGATCTGGGCCATCAGTTGTTTAGGCTTTGCCATTTGCTTTGCGGCACTTGTCGCGCTGGCATATGCGCCGACGCTGCTGCTGCTTTATTTGATGGTCGCTGCGCAGGGTGCACTCGGCTACGGCCTGACGTCGATCATGGGCGCTGTGGTACTGGAGATATTCGAGGGCAAACAGTTCGGCAGCATTTTCGGCACCCTGATGCTGGCGGCGCTGGCCGGCGGTGCCGCCGGTCCATGGATAACGGGGGTCCTGCATGACATTTATGGCAATTACACCCTCGCGTTTGTAATCGGCATTGCGGTAAGCGCGCTTTCCGCGGCCGCGGTCTGGATAGCTGGTCCGGGCAAGGTTCGAGCGGTCGCTGGTCAACTTCATCGCTCGCACGACGCCGTCACCGGCAACAAAGTCGGCCCCTAGTCCGGCAATCTGTCGCCTGAATCCCTTGCCGTGGCTTGCTGGTTGTGAGTTTAATCCGCCGTTGATTGCGACCATTCATTGCGCGAGGCTGACATGAACGAGCTTGCCCAGACCGCGAACGCACAACCGCTGTTCAATCCGCTCGCGCCCGAATTCATTCGCGATCCATATCCCGCCTATGAGCGATTGCGCACGACCGATCCGATGCACGTCGGCCCGTTTGGCGCTTTCGTGGCAAGCCGGCATGCCGAGGTCAGCTCTGTGATCCGCGACAAACGCTTCGGCAAGGATTTTGTTGACCGCGCGTCACGCCGCTACGGCCCCGACATCATGGCGGAGCCGGTATTCCGCAGCATGCAGCACTGGATGCTGAATCAGGATCCTCCCGATCACACCCGATTGCGTGGGCTGGTGGTGAAAGCCTTCACCGCGCGCCGGGTGGAGGACATGCGCCCGCGCATTCAACAGATCGTCGATGAGGCGCTCGACGGGATCATCGAGCAGGGCCGCATGGACCTGATCGAGGATTTCGCATTCCGGCTGCCGGTCACGATCATCTGCGACATGCTTGGAATTCCGGAAGAACATCGCGAAGTTTTCTACAAAAGCTCGCGCAGTGCAGGACGCTTGCTCGATCCCGTGCCGCTTTCGCGCGCCGAGATCGACGAAGGCAATGCGGGAAATCTGCTCTCGCAGCAATATTTTCACCAGCTGTTCGAACTGCGCCGACGCAACCCGGGAAATGACCTCACAACGCAATTGGTCCAGGCTGAAGAGGATGGCAGCAAGCTTTCAAACGAAGAGCTGACCGGCAACATCATCCTGCTGTTCGGCGCGGGCCATGAGACCACCGTGAACCTGATCGGCAACGGGCTACTGGCGCTCCACCGCAATCCCGATCAACTCGCGTTGCTCAAAGCCAACCCCTCGCTCATCACCAACGCAATCGAGGAATTCCTGCGCTACGATTCCTCCGTCCAGATGACAGGCCGCGTGGCGCTGGAAGAAATCGACGACCTCGGCGGCAAGAAAATTCCGAAGGGCGAGACGGTGCTTTGCTTGCTCGGGTCCGCCAATCGCGATCCAGCGGTTTATCCCGACCGGCCGGATCGCCTCGATATTACGCGGCCCAACGTTCGCCCCTTGTCGTTCGGCGGCGGCATTCATTTTTGCCTGGGCGCGCAGCTCGCACGGATCGAGGCCGAAATAGCTATCGCCACCCTGCTGCGCCGACTGCCCGATCTGCGGCTCGACGATGCGGTGAATCCGGAGTGGCGACCGACCTTTGTCCTGCGCGGCTTGAAAACATTGCCTGCGCGCTGGTGATCGCGACGAAATGCGGGGTTGCTGTGACTTCGCCACAGTTGTCTCTATATATTCCTTGATTCCGGCATTGATTTAACGGGCACGGGCGGTGCCTGCGGCCAATTCAACGCCTTCGCGATGCCCTTTAATCGCTCGAGGGAGACGCCTTGCAGACAACCCTGCTTGGACTAGCCGTAGCCTTCATTCTCGCGCTGATCGCCGCGCTGATCGGGCCGTACTTCATCGACTGGAACCAGTTCCGGCCGCAGTTTGAAGCAGAAGCCACGCGCGTTATCGGGGCGCAGGTCCGCGTCGAAGGCGCGCTGGACGCACGTCTGTTGCCGGTGCCGAGGCTGCGATTGCAATCGGTCGTGGTGGGCGGTGCCAACGATCTCGGCAAGGTTCGCGCTGACAAGCTGGACGTCGAATTCAGCTTGGGTTCGCTGATGCGTGGTGAATGGCGCGCGGACGAATTGACCATCAATGGCATGGCGCTCGATCTCGGTATCGACGCGCAGGGCAGAGTGGACTGGCCGATATCGGCTGGAAAATTCAATCTGGGAGCACTGGCGATCGACCGGCTGAACCTCACTGGCCGCGTCGCGTTGCATGACGCGGCCAGCCGCGGCACGCTGGAGTTGAATGACATCGCCTTCAGCGGCGACGTGCGGTCGCTTTCCAGTTCAATTCGTGGCGACGGCAATTTCATGATGTCCGACACGCGCTATCCATTTCGCGTCTCGTCCAGCCAAAGCGCCGGACGGCGCCGGCACGCGAATACGCCTCACCCTCGATCCCGGCGCCAATGCACTATCGGCCGACCTTGATGGCGTGTTGATGTTCGAAGCACGTACACCTCGCTTTGATGGCACAATAACCGTGGCGAGCGCGGCGAAAGCCGGTGACGCCGCGAAAGATGCCACGCAAACACCATGGCGCTTGAGCGCAAAACTCAAGGCCGATCCGGCTGCCGCGCATCTCGAACAACTCGAGGCCAGTTACGGAAGCGACGAAGCCGCGCTCAAGGCCACAGGACTGGCAGATATCCGGTTCGGCGCTATGCCGTTGCTGCATGCGGTGCTGTCGGCGAAACAGCTCGATGCCGATAAATTGCTCCTAAAAGACGGCAGTACGACCGAGCCGACGCGTTTGTTGCCGGGCTTACGCAATCTTCTTACATCAATTCCGCCGGTCGGGGTTGCAACGCAGATTGAAATCAGCGCCGAGCAGATCATGCTGGGTGGCAGGCCGGTTCAGAATTTCAGTGCGGAGCTGCGGGGCGATACCAAGTCGTGGACGATCGGCCATCTCGATTTTCGCGCACCGGGAGTCACGCGCGTTTCCCTGAGCGGGACTGTACGGCCCGAGCCTGCCGGCAGCTTCAATGGCGCGCTTAGCGTCGACTCACCAGACCCCGACACGCTGGCGGCGTGGCTGCGAGGCCGCAGCGAGGTCACCTACCGCAATCAAAAACCGTTGCGCTTGCGCGGCAATCTAAGCGCGGATTCCGGCAGCTTCGCCATCGACGGGCTGAATGCCGAGATCGACGGCGGCACGGTCGAGGGACGCGTTTCGTTTGCTACCAAGGCGGCCGGTGGTGGCTCGCGACTCGACGCTGCACTGAAAGCCGATCGGCTCGATCTCGATGCCGCGACAGCGCTCGCCCGCTCGCTGGCCGGTCCTCAGGCCGAATGGCCCGAGCAAGCGGGGATATCGCTGGACATCGGCCGCGCCATTTCGGCGGGGCAGGAGATGCATCCTTTCGCGGCGAAAGTTGCCTACGGCCCAAAGACCTTCACGCTGGATCGCCTGCAGATTGGCGACGCCAGTGACGTGATGATCGACGGTGCGGGCTCTTTCGACCGCGTCAACGCAACCGGGAAAGGTTCGCTGAATGCAACGGCTGCATCTTTGGCCCGGATCACTGCTCTGCTCGCCCCGCTGGCCCCCACTGTTGCGACGCGGCTGAACGCGATGGGCGATACGTCGAGTCCGGCCCGACTCAAACTGGCAGTTGCTCTCGATAAGGATCCCGGACACAGCGATCGCGCCAAGGCGCTCGCTGTGATCGACATCGACGCGCCGCAACTCAAGGGAATAACCACCGTGACAGCTGTTCCGGTCCTTGCAGCGGTCCGCGGAATCGATCTCGATGCCCTGACAAGAAGCGAGATCGGCGTTGAGTCGAAACTGTCGGGACCGGGCGATCGGCTCCTTGCGCTACTGGGACTCGATCGCGCGATTGCGGCGGGAGATGGACCGGCGCAAATCGAAGCCTCTGCGACAGGCACCTGGCGGGCGCCACTGCGTGTGAAGCTCAAACTATCGGGTACCGAACTGGACGCCGAAGCGCAGGGCACTGCCGAGCCATGGGCATCGGAAGCAAAAGCGAACTTCAACGTTTCGGTATTGCGCGCAAATCTGGCGCCGCTCTTTGACCTGCCTTCCACCAATATGTCGGCGCGCAATACCAGCCTGTCGTCGCGCGTTTCGTTGGCAGGAAACAAACTGAACCTTGACGAGATCGACAGTGTGGTCGCCGGCTCGTGGGTGCGCGGGCACGTTGCCGTAACCCTCGGCGAGGACAAGGCGGTCGAGGGCGACGTGGGAATTGATACGCTGGAATTGGCGCCGTTATTCGGTCTCGCCATCGGCTACGCCGCGCAAGATCCAACCAAACCGTTCGCACGCGGCCTGTTACAGGGCTGGCGCGGACGGCTCGCCTTCCAGGCGTTGCGTGGAACGCTACCCGCGGGAAGTGAATTGCGGTCCGTTAGCGGCGTCGTCAGGGGCGATGGTCAGTCACTGACCTTCGAAGGCATCAAAGGCAAGATCGGCCGCGGCGAAGCTGTCGCGGATATCGACGCCAAACAAACCGTCAATGGCGTTGCATTGAATGCGCGCCTTCAACTCTCCGGCGTCGACGGCGCAGACTTGCACTACCGTACGCTGAAGATGCCCGCCGGGCGCACCTCGATGCAACTGACCTTATCGAGTCTCGGCCGCAGCGCATCCGCCCTTGTGGGGGCGTTGGCGGGCGACGGGCTGGTGACGCTCGATTCGGCAGAAATAGCGGGACTGAACCCGCAAGCCTTCGACGTTGCCATCCGCGCCAGCGATGAAGGCCGGGCAACCGACGACGAAAAGCTTCGCCAGATCGTCGAACCAGCGTTGGCGGGCGGTGCCTTGGCTGTCGGCGCCGCGCAAATTCCCGTCGCTATCAAGGATGGGCGGCTGCGCGTCGGCACGATGACGCTCGAAGGTAAGGGAGCGCGTGCTGTCATATCGGGCGGCTATGATATCGCCGCCGATCAGGCCGATATTCGCGCGGCCCTGACGTCGACCACGGCAGGATCTCCAACCAGCCGCCCGCAAATCGATGTTTTCGCGGTGGGAACGCCTGGTGGCCTCAATCGCACGGTCGATGTCGCAACCTTGTCATCGTGGCTGGCGGTGCGGGCTATCGATCGCGAAACTCGCCGGCTGGAGTCGATCGAACGCGGCGACGTGCCGTCACCGGCATCGCCCGCCTCGATTCCACCCCGGCAGCGGTGTTTGCGCCAGCGGAAAAGCCCGCCGCAGCCGCCACCGGAGTGCCTGACCTTCCGTTATCTGAAATCCCTGTTCCAGGCCGGGACCCGCGCCCGCTGCCAGCAAAGCCGAGCCTTGCCGCTCCCCGTGCGCCCGCAGCGCCGCCGGTATCCAACGCGCCTGTTTTGACGCAGCGCGTGGCGCCGTTGCCGCCACCGATAGTAGTCAGGCCGGCTCCCGCCCCGCGGCCAAAACCGCGGCAACCGCTTATATTGACGCCGCCCGCTCCAAACGGATAGCCGAAGGCCCCTATTCTTGCGGCTTGTGATCCGGCGACGGCGGCGCAAACCGCGTCCGGAAATATTCAAGCACGAAAAGCCGGATCGCCGATGACAGATTTCCCTGCTGGCGGTTGGTGTCGATCTCGCCCACCAATTCAGACAGCGTCATGCCGCGAAGCGCGGAGATTTCCTTCATTCCGTTCCAGAATGCTTCCTCAAGGCTGACGCTGGTCTTGTGACCTGCGACGACGATAGAGCGTTTCACCACCGGCGATTTCATGACGCGTCCTCGCTATCGATGCGATGCTGGTCCACCAGCTCATTCGCGCGTGCGGCGCGTTGCTCATCGAGTGCGCGTTCCGACTTGGTACGGCCAAATCGCGCGCGATTGGTCTCGGCTTGCTTAGCCGATTGAATCCGCGCAGTGCGTTTCTTGAATCGCCGGAGATTTACTATTTCCGCCATGGTCTCAGCCTCGTCAGGCAATAAGATACCATTGCACGGCGTTCAGAGTTTCACGATGGCGATAATATTTTACCTTCGTCGCGCTTGTAACGTTACAGAACGATAACGCTCGCTGCTGCGGTTCACCCGGGACGCGTCATCTTGCCGGGCTGCACCAGCCGGTCGAATTCCTCGGATGTAACAAAGCCAAGCCGTACAGCCTCTTCTTTCAAGGTCGTGCCTTGAGCATGGGCCGTTTTTGCGACCTTCGCTGCGTTATCGTAGCCGATTTTCGGCGCAAGGGCCGTGACCAGCATCAGCGAACGCTCCATCAATTCACGGATGCGCTTTTCATCGGCCTTGATGCCGTCGACGCAATTTTCGGTAAACGAGCGGGCGACATCAGCCAGTAGTCGTATGGAATGCATCATACAATATGCCAGAACAGGCTTGTAAACGTTCAACTCGAAATGGCCCTGGCTGCCGGCGACGGTGATGGCGGTATGGTTGCCGAACACCTGACAGCAAACCATCGTCATCGCCTCGCACTGCGTGGGATTGACCTTGCCCGGCATGATGGACGAGCCGGGTTCGTTTTCCGGCAGGATCAGTTCCCCCAGTCCGGAGCGCGGTCCGGATCCCAGCAGACGGATATCATTTGCGATCTTGAAAAGGCCGGTCGCCACCGAATTGATCGCCCCATGAACGAACACGTAGGCATCGTTGGAAGCCAGCGCCTCGAACTTGTTGGGAGCGCTCGTGAACGGCAATTTCGTGATCGCAGCCACATGTTTCGCGAACGCCTTGGCGAATTTCGGTTTTGAATTGAGCCCAGTGCCGACCGCGGTCCCGCCTTGCGCTAGGGGGTAGAGGTCATTCACCGCGGTTTGCAGGCGCGTGATGCCGCTTTCCACTTGCGCTGCGTAGCCGGAGAATTCCTGACCTAGCGTCAGCGGCGTCGCGTCCTGCGTATGGGTACGGCCGATCTTGACGATATCAGCGAACGCCTTTTCCTTTTTGCGCAGCGCGGCGTGAAGTTCGGTCAAGGCAGGAACAAGATCGGCGAGAATTCGATCGGCCGCGGCAATGTGCATCGCCGTGGGAAATGAATCGTTCGACGACTGGCTCATGTTGACGTGGTCGTTGGGATGAACCGGCTTTTTGGAGCCGAGCTCGCCGCCCAGCATTTCGTTAGCGCGGTTGGCGATCACCTCGTTGAGATTCATGTTGGTTTGGGTGCCGGATCCAGTCTGCCAGACCACGAGCGGAAAATGATCGTCGAGCTTGCCGTCGATGACTTCCCGCGCGGCGCGCACGATAGCGCCGGCGAGTTTCTTATCCAACAAGCCAAGCTCCAGGTTGGTTTCTGCCGACGCGAGCTTGACGATACCGAGCGCACGAACGATCGGCATCGGCATGCGGTCTGTGCCGATGCGGAAATTTTGCCGGGACCGTTCGGTTTGCGCGCCCCAATAGCGGTCGGCGGGAACGTCGATCGGACCAAAACTGTCGGTTTCGCTACGGGTTTTTGCGCTCGAAGTTTGCAAGCCGGATGTCCTGGATGATCGCGCCATGAAATTCGTCCGTTATACCGGCGTGTCTAAATGGGTTGCCGCAAGCGTATCGTGGCCAGCACTCATGCCGAGAGCATACGAAGCGTGCGCTATTTCTTGCGGAAGCGATCCAGCCGTACGACCTCCGCCCCCTCGCTCGGCTTGGCGGATTGATCTCCACCTTCATCAACTGGCGCGGCGGGCGGCGCGGCTACCGGCAGTGCGGAAGCCGCGGATACGGCCGGGAGGTTGGCGGCAGGTATCGTCTCGGCTGCGGCATCCGAGGGATCGAATTGCAGGCCGAATTGCACAGAAGGATCGAAGAAGCTCTTGATGGAGTTGAACGGAACCACAAGACGCTCCGGAATGCCGCCGAAAGACAGTCCGACCTCGAACCGATCCTCCGTGACCACCAGATCCCAAAACTGATGCTGGAGAATCACCGTCATCTCCTGCGGATATTGCGCCAGCAGCCGCGGCGACAGCTTGACGCCATCGGCCGTCGACAAAAAGGTGATGAAGAAATGATGCTCGCCCGGAAGGCCATGCTCGGCGGCGTCGGTCAGAACGCGCCGCAGCACGCCCCGCAACGCGTCACGCGCCAGGACATCGTATCGGATATGATCGGTTGCCATCAGTTGGTCCCGTCGTGTCAAAAGCCGCAGGCGGCGCAGGTATGATGTCCGTGGCCGATTCGCCGTATCGCCATGCTACCCCTGTAGGGGCGCCAGGTCAGCACGCAAGCGAACGCCCAAAGGAAATCGTCTTCCAGCAAATAGATAGCGAGCCGCGGCTTATTGCGCCAGATGCCCGGGCGACCACACGCATGAAGCGAAGTGGCCAAAAATATCGGTTGGCCGGGCCGGGGCGCCGTTCTAAATCTCGATGATGCCCCAGGATTCCCCTCCCGTCGCCATCGAGGCGTCGGATGAACCAGCGCCCTCCCCCGAACTGATCGAATTGTTCGTAGCCTTCGCCAAAATGTCGCTGGCCGGGTTTGGCGGCGTGCTGGTTTGGGCAAGGCGCGCCATCGTCGACAAGCACCGTTGGATGACGCCCGATGAATTCAACGAAACCTTCGCGCTCTGCCATTTCCTGCCTGGGCCAAATGTCGTCAATCTCTCGGTGGTATTTGGCGCCCGCTTTCGCGGCATTCCGGGGAGCATCGCGGCATTTGCGGGACTGCTCGGTCCTCCGGTCGTCATCGTGACCGCTTTGGCAGCGCTCTACGCGCATTATGGGCAGATCGATGGGCTACAACGAATATTGTCCGGAGTGTCCAACGCCGCGGTGGGCCTGCTGATCGCGGTGACCCTTCGCATGATGATGCCGCTCGTTCAAAAACGCGACCCGATCGGACTGATCATTTTGGCCGCGGTTTTCGCAGCGGTCGGCGTGATGCGGCTACCTTTGCCGGCAGTGCTGATCGTAGCCATTCCAGCGAGCATATCGGTTACCTTTGCCACGCGACGGCGGGTTGAACCATGAACACAGGCGAGAACCCGATCTTCACGCTGGCGTGGACGTTCGGACTGTTGTCGCTGTTCGCCGTCGGCGGCGCCAATTCGACGATCCCGGAAATTCACCGCATCGCGGTCGACGCGCGCCACTGGATGACCGACACGCAATTTGCGGATGTGTTCGCCATATCGCAACTGTCGCCAGGCCCCAATGTGCTGATCGTGACGTTGATCGGCTATTCCGTCGCGGGCATCACGGGCGCGCTGGCGGCCACCCTGGCGATGTGCGGACCCAGCGCTATTCTTGCCTATTGCGTCAGCGGTCTTCTGACACGGTCGAAGCATTCCCGCTGGCCTGCGATTATCCGCGCGGCACTGGTTCCCCTGTCGATCGGGCTGATGGGCGCCAGCGCTCTGGTACTCGCGCTGAGTTCGGATCGATCGTGGATGGCGGCCTTGATCACGGGCCTCGCCGCTATTCTGGCATTTGCGACGCGGCTGAACCCGCTGTGGTTGTTGCTCGCCGGGGGATGTCTTGGTTTTGCTGGCCTTATCTGACGAAAATCGCTAGCCAAGAAGGCCGGGACAGTGTCAACGCTATTCAAACAAAAAACGCCAGACCGTTGTGGGGAGAGATATCGATGAGTGACGTGCCAAGGCAGGGGCCGGGCAAATCCATCATGCCGAAATGGGTGCGGGGTCCGCAGGATTTCATTGGCGGATTGGCCTTGGTGGCGATCGCGCTGTTCGCGCTGTGGGCGTCGAGCGATCTGCAAGGCATGCACGGATTTTCATTCGGCGCTGGAACCGCACCCCGCATGTTCGCGGTTTTGCTGCTCGGGCTCGGCGTAGCCATCGCGGTTGTCGGCGTCGTGACGGAAGGCGCTCATCTGGCGACCTATGCCTGGCGCGGACCGCTTTTCGTATCGCTTTCGATTCTTTTCTTCGCGATCGCGATCCGTCCCATGGGTCTGGTGGTCTCGGCGTTCTTGAGTTTCCTGATCTCCGCGCTCGGCACGCCGGAAACGAAATGGAAGGAAACCATCATCGTCGGGATTTGCCTGACCATCGGCTGCAGTCTGCTGTTCCCTTATGCGCTGGGATTGCCGCTGCAGCTTTTCCCACGTTTTCTGGTGCAGTGAGGGCGTGATGGCTGATCTTTTTTCAAACCTCGTCCTCGGCTTCGGTGTCGCGCTTACCCCCATCAACCTGCTGCTTTGCCTGATCGGCGCGCTGGTCGGCACGCTGGTCGGCGTGCTGCCGGGCATCGGCACCATCGCCACAGTCGCCATGCTGCTGCCGATCACTTTCGGCCTGCCGCCGGTTGGTGCGCTCATCATGCTCGCCGGCATTTATTACGGCGCGCAATATGGCGGTTCGACCACGTCGATCCTGGTCAACATTCCCGGCGAAGCAAGCTCGGTGGTCACGACGCTCGACGGCTTCCAGATGGCGAAGCAGGGCCGCGCCGGCCCGGCGCTCTCGATCGCGGCGATCGGATCGTTTTTCGCAGGCTGCGTCGCCACCGTACTGATTGCCGTGCTCGGTGCGCCACTGACCAAACTCGCGCTGGCATTCGGACCCGCTGAATACTTTTCGCTGATGGTGCTCGGTTTGATTTTCGCGGTTGTGCTCGCCAAGGGGTCGATCCTGAAGGCGATCGCGATGATCGTGCTCGGGCTGCTTCTCTCGATGGTCGGCTCGGACATTGAGACTGGCGCCTCGCGCATGGCCTTCAACATTCCGGAACTCGCCGATGGTCTGGGCTTCGCCACGGTGGCGATGGGCGTATTCGGGTTTGCGGAAATCATCCGCAATCTCGACGCAGGTGCTGAGATGGACCGCGAACTGGTTCAGCAAAAAGTCACCGGATTGATGCCGACCCGAAAGGACCTGATCGATTCAGCGCCCGCCATCGTTCGCGGCACGATCTTGGGATCGATTCTTGGAATTCTGCCTGGCGGCGGCGCAACGATCGCGTCGTTTGCGGCCTACACATTCGAGAAAAAGATCGCCAGAAATCCTTCGCGCTTCGGCCGTGGGGCGATCGAAGGCGTCGCGGCGCCGGAAAGCGCCAATAACGCTGCGGCCCAGACCTCATTCATCCCGCTGCTGACGCTTGGCATTCCGCCCAATGCGGTGATGGCGCTGATGGTAGGCGCGATGACCATTCACGGCATCGTACCCGGACCGCAGGTGATGCAGAAGCAGCCGGAACTCGTGTGGGGCATGATCGCCTCGATGTGGATCGGCAATCTGATGCTCCTGATCATCAATCTGCCGCTGGTCGGCATCTGGGTGCGGCTGTTGCGGGTACCGTATCGCCTGTTGTTTCCATCGATCGTGATCTTCTGCGCGATCGGCATCTATTCGCTCAACAATGCTCCTGTCGATGTCATCCTTGCCGGCGCTTTCGGCCTGGTCGGCTACTGGCTGATCAAGCACGATTTCGAGCCCGCACCGTTGCTGCTCGGCATGGTGCTGGGGCCGCTGATGGAGGAAAATCTGCGCCGCGCGTTGCTGATCTCTCGCGGCGACGTGACTGTATTTGTTACGCGTCCCCTTTCGGCCGGCCTCCTGGCAGTGGCGGCTTTTCTGCTGGTGCTGGCCGTGCTGCCTTCGCTGCGCAAGAAGCGCGACGAGGTGTTCGTGGAATCGGAGACTTGAGTTAGCGACGCAGCTTCAAAAATTGAGGGCCGGGACTTGGTCCCGCCCTTGTCGCCGCTCGTCCGGATGCTCATTTTTTGGGTATAATCGATGCTCAGCATCGAATCGCGACGCTCGCGTGGGTAATCTTCCGCGAACTTCGCCGTTGAGAGCCGCACGACCATGAATCAATATCACGACCTGCTTGAACGGATTCTGTCAGACGGCGCGGAGAAACACGACCGCACCGGCACCGGCACGCTGTCCGTGTTCGGACATCAGATGCGCTTCAATCTCGCGGCCGGCTTTCCGATGCTGACGACAAAGAAGCTGTCGTTGAAAGCGATTGTGCATGAGCTGCTTTGGTTTCTCGCCGGCGACACCAACATCAAATACCTCAAGCAAAACGGCGTTTCGATCTGGGACGAGTGGGCTGATACCAACGGCGATCTCGGCCCGGTCTATGGATCACAGTGGCGATCGTGGCCCGCACCCGATGGCCGCAGCATCGATCAGATCAGCAACGTCATCGACATGATCCGGCGCAATCCGGATTCGCGCCGGCTGATCGTCACGGCGTGGAATCCGGCCGATGTCGACAAGATGGCGCTGCCGCCGTGCCATTGTCTGTTCCAGTTTTACGTCGCCAACGGCAAGCTGTCGTGCCAGCTCTACCAGCGTTCTGCGGACGTCTTTCTCGGCGTGCCCTTCAACATCGCATCCTACGCGTTGCTCACCATGATGGTCGCGCAGGTTACCGGCTTAAAACCCGGCGACTTCGTGCACAGTCTGGGCGACGCGCACCTCTACTCCAACCATCTCGAACAGGCGCGGCTGCAACTGACCCGCCCCACGCGCCCGCTGCCGGTGATGAAGATCAATCCTGCGGTGAAGGATATCTTCGCATTTCGCTATGAGGATTTCGTGCTCGAAGGTTACGATCCGCACCCGCATATCAAGGCCGAGGTCGCGGTGTGAGCGCCTTCGCTGGCATCCGTCCTGAAATCGTTTTTATCGTCGCGGTAGCCGAGAACGGCGTGATCGGTGCCCGCGGCGCCATTCCATGGCGGCTGAGAGCCGATCTGCAGCGCTTGAAGAAACTCACTGTCAACAAGCCGGTCGTGATGGGCCGCAAAACCTTCGCTTCGATCGGCCGGCCGCTTCCCGCACGAACCAATATCGTCGTCACGCGCGACCCGAATTTTCGCGCCGCAGGAGTGGTGGTGACGACGTCGTTTACTAGCGCGCACGCAACGGCGCTCGGCGATGCGCTGCGGCGTTCAGCGCATGAGATTGCGATCCTCGGCGGCGCTGAAATCTACGCGCAGTGGATGGACGTCGCCGATCGTCTTGAAGTCACGGAAGTTCATGCGAGGCCCGATGGCGATACGCATTTTTCGATCGATGCTGGAGAGTGGGAGGAAGTGGCACGCCAGCGGAATTCGGCATCTTCCGACGACAGCGCCGATTACTCCTATGTGACTTACCTGCGGCGAAAGCCGCGTTAACCGCCTGCGGCAATGTTTGCATTGACAATTGCCCGTTCTGGCATAGCTCCCTGCGAGCAAGAAGCCGCGTTGTAAGCGCCGGTTCCGTCCCCTATAAGGCCGTGCAGAGGTGGCGAGGCCAGGCGTTTCGCCTGCCCGCCCAGGAGATCGTCGATGCCGTGGAAGAATCAAGGCGGAGGCCCATGGAGTTCGGGTCCGAAAGGCCCATGGGGCTCCGGACCGCAATCCGTGGGACCAAGACCGCCTGATCTCGAAGACCTGCTTCGTCGCGGACAGGACCGGCTTCAGCAATTATTGCCCGGCGGATATTTCAGCGGCATGGGCATCGCGCTGATCCTCATCGGCGCGCTGGCGATCTGGGGCTTGTCCGGATTTTTCCGCGTTCAGTCGGAAGAGCTCGGCGTGGTGCTGCGTTTCGGCAAGCATGTGCGTACCGTGCAGCCGGGCCTGAACTATCATCTGCCCTACCCGATCGAGACGGTGCTGCTGCCGAAGGCGCTGCGCGTTTCGACCATCAACATCGGCATGACGCTGATCGACGATCCGGCGCGGCGCGGCCGAACCATGCGCGACGTTCCAGAAGAAAGCCTGATGCTGACCGGCGACGAGAACATCGTCGATGTGGACTTCACCGTGCTGTGGCGCATCAAGCCCGACGGCGTCGGCAATTACCTCTTCAATATCCAGAACCCCGAAGGCACCGTGAAGGCGGTTGCCGAAAGCGCGATGCGTGAAGTGGTCGGCCGTGCCAACATTCAGCCGATCCTGACCGGCGCCCGCACCACGACCGAGGCCGGCGTGCAGGACCTGATGCAAAAGACCCTCGACAATTACGGCTCGGGCATACTCGTTCAACAGGTGCAGATGCAGAAGGTCGATCCGCCGGCGCAGGTGATCGATTCATTCCGCGACGTGCAGGCGGCGCGCGCCGATCTGGAGCGGCTGCAGAACGAAGCCCAGACTTATGCCAACCGAGTCGTGCCCGATGCCCGGGGACGCGCGGCGCAGATCATACAAGTTGCCGAGGGCTACAAGGGACAGGCCGTTGCCGAGGCCACCGGCCAGAGCGCACGCTTCCTGAAGGTCTACGAGGAATACAAGAAGGCGCCTGATGTCACCCGGCAGCGCATCTATCTCGAGACGATGGAGCGCATTCTCGGCAATTCTGAAAAGCTGATCTACGACGGCGGCGCTTCGTCTCAGGGCGTCGTCCCATATCTGCCGCTTAACGACCTGACGGCGCGCCGGCCGCCGCCGGCCACATCGGCTCAACCGCAACAACAGAGCGGAGGCTCACGATGAGGTCCGGAATTTCAGGCATCGTCGCGCTATTCGTGCTGTTCGTTGTCGTGATCATAGCCTACAGCGCGGTCTTTACAGTAAGCCAGACGGAACAGGTGCTTTTGGTACGGCTCGGCGAGCCGGTACGCGTGGTTACCGAACCCGGCCTCAATTTCAAGGCGCCGTTCATTGATACCGTGATCAGCATCGACAAACGGATCCTCGATCTGGAGAACCCGTCGCAGGAAGTCATTGCGTCGGATCAGAAACGCCTCGTGGTTGATGCCTTCGCGCGCTATCGCATCAAGAATGCACTGCGCTTTTACCAGAGCATCGGTACGATCCAGGCCGCCAACATCCAGCTCACGACGCTGCTCAACGCATCGCTGCGCCGCGTGCTGGGCGAAGTAACCTTCATCCAGGTCGTGCGCGATGAACGCGAAGCCTTGATGGGGCGAATTCGCGATCAACTCGACAAGGAAGCCGATGGCTACGGCATCCAGGTGGTCGACGTTCGTATTCGCCGCGCCGATCTGCCCGAGCAGAACAGTCAGGCGGTCTATCAGCGCATGCAAACGGAGCGTCAGCGCGAGGCTGCCGAATTCCGCGCGCAAGGCGGCCAGAAGGCGCAGGAAATTCGCTCCAAGGCCGATCGTGAAGCGACCGTCATCGTAGCTGAAGCCAATTCGACCGCCGAGCAGGTACGCGGCGCGGGCGACGGCGAACGCAACCGGCTATTTGCCGAGGCCTACGGCAAGGACCCGGACTTCTTCGCGTTTTATCGTTCGATGACGGCGTACGAAAACGGGCTGCGCAGCAACGACACGCGATTCCTGCTGAAGCCGGATTCCGATTTCTTCAAGTTCTTCGGCAACTCTTCCGGACATCCACCTGTCGCGCCGGCGCCACCCGCAGCAGACGCGGCGCCGAAGCCTTAAGCTGACCACAACTGACGACGCAAAGGTCCCCTGCTTTGCGTTAGGACCAGCTCTCCTCTATGAAAGGTCCCGCTGTAGGTTGAAGCCGCTTCGCTTTGCCTGCGGCCACAAGAAGCCCATGCGGGAGGTTGCCATCGGATGAGGTCCATAGCGTTTGCCGACTTCCTCATCGGCGTGGGTATATTATTCGTGCTCGAAGGCCTGCTGTTTTTGGCCAGCCCCGCCTGGATGCGGCGGGCCATGAAGAGCGCCCTGGCGACCCCGGACAACATTCTTCGCGCGGTTGGGCTTGGATCGGCAGTCGCAGGCCTGATCCTGATATGGTTCGTGAGGCGCTAGCGAGCCCGATGCGGGACGTTCGGGGTTCAAGAAATAGCTGTTGTATCAACGCCATCGTGAGCGCCGCCGCCGGGTTTCCGCCCCAATCGGCATAGTTGATGGTCAGCGAACGCCGGACCCAAATACTTGCGCCATTGCCCCGTTCGGGCGCACTGTCGTGCGGAATTGCCGACATCTTTCAGGAGACGCTTCGACCATGACCGCTGCGATTCCCGCATCCAGCCTTCGCCTGCATTCGTTGCTCGCAGCGCTCAGCCTTTGCGCCCTCAGCACTCTCGTCCAACCGGCGTTCGCCCGCGGCCCCGATGGCATTGCCGACGTTGCCGAGAAGGTCATCGATGCCGTCGTCAATATTTCAACGACGCAAACCGTAGACGCCAAAGCAGGTGGCGGCAGCGGCGAAGGCCGGGGGGCGATGCCGCAATTGCCACCGGGTTCGCCGTTCGAGGAATTCTTCGACGATTTTTTCAAGAATCGCCGCGGCGGCCCTGGAGGCAGTTCCAAGGGCGGCGACATGCAGCCGCACAAGACCAATTCGCTCGGCTCCGGCTTCATCGTTGACACGGCGGGCATCGCCGTTACCAACAATCACGTCATCGCCGATGCCGATGAAATCAACATCATCATGAACGACGGCACCAAGATCAAGGCGACGCTGGTTGGCGTCGACAAGAAGACGGACCTTGCAGTTTTGAAATTCACGCCACCGGCGAAGCCGCTGGTCGCCGTGAAATTCGGCGATTCCGACAAGCTGCGTCTCGGCGAATGGGTGATCGCCATCGGCAATCCGTTCAGCCTCGGCGGCACGGTCACCGCGGGCATCGTCTCCGCGCGTAACCGCGACATCAATTCCGGACCCTACGACAGCTACATCCAGACCGACGCCGCGATCAACCGCGGCAATTCGGGTGGACCCCTGTTCAATCTCGATGGCGAAGTGATCGGCGTCAACACGCTGATCATCTCACCCTCGGGCGGCTCGATCGGCATTGGCTTTGCGGTGCCTTCGAAGACCGTCGCCGGCGTGGTGGATTCGCTGCGTCAGTTCGGCGAACTGCGGCGCGGCTGGCTCGGCGTCCGCATTCAGCAGGTCACCGACGAGATCGCCGACAGCCTCGGGATCAAACCCGCGCGCGGCGCATTGATAGCCGGCATCGATGACAAGGGTCCGGCCAAGCCCGCGGGTATCGAGCCCGGCGACGTCATCGTCACGTTCGACGGGAAGGACATCAAGGAGCCGAAGGATCTATCCCGCGTCGTGGCCGGTACCGCCGTCGGCAAGGAAGTCGATGTCCTCATCATCCGCAAGGGCGCTGAACAGACAAAGAAGGTCACGCTGGGCCGGCTCGATGACGGCGAGAAGGCCGTGCAGGCTTCCGCGAAGTCGCAATCTGACTCCGCCGAGAAGCCGGTGACGCAGAAGGCGCTCGGCCTCGATCTCGCCAGCCTGAGCAAGGACCTGCGTACCCGCTACAAGATCAAGGACAGCGTCAAGGGCGTCATCATCACCGGCGTCGATAGCGCGTCCGATGCCGCTGAAAAGCGGTTGAGCGCCGGCGATGTGATTGTCGAGGTCGCGCAGGAGAGCGTCAGTAATGCCGCCGAGGTGAGAAAGCGCGTCGATCAGTTGAAAAAGGACGGCAAGAAATCCGTACTGCTGCTGGTCGCAAATGCCGACGGCGAACTACGGTTCGTCGCTCTAAGCGTGCAGTAAGGCAGCGCTGCTTTGCGTCAGACATCGATGACGACGCGACTTTGCTTTGCGGTGGCACTGACGGCGAGCCTGTTCGCGTCGCATCCGTCGTTTTCCCAAAGCGGCGCATCCTGTCATGCCGGCATGAGCTTCGATCGCTTCCTGGCAGACTTGAAACAGCAGGCCGTCGCCGCGGGCGTATCGCAGCGCGCGATCGCCGAGGCTTCGCCGTGGCTGGTTTATGATCAGGGCATCGTCAACCGTGACCGCGGCCAGCGGGTGTTCGGGCAGCCGTTCACACAATTCGCCGCGCGCATGGCGGCGAATTACCGCATGCAGCAGGGTCAGGCCAAGATCAAAGCGCATGCCGCTGCCTTTGCCCGCGCCGAAAAAGAGTACGGCGTGCCGCCGGCGGTGATCGCCGCGTTTTGGGGACTGGAAAGCGACTTCGGCGTGCAGATGGGCAATCTATCAACGCTGCGCTCTCTGGTGTCGCTGGCGTACGATTGCCGCCGCTCGCAGATGTTTGCAAACGAGACCATCGCCGCGTTGAAGATCATCGACCGCGGCGATCTCTGCGCCCGCCGACATGATCGGCTCATGGGCCGGCGAGTTGGGACAAACGCAATTCTTGCCGACGCATTATTTCAACTATGCTGTCGACTACGATGGCGACGGCCAGCGCAACCTGCTGCGCAGCCCCGCCGACGTGATCGGCTCGACCGCGAATTACATCGCCAACGGATTGAAATGGCGGCGCGGCGAACCCTGGCTGCAGGAAGTGCGTGTCTCAGCCAATGTGACTTCAAGTTTTCCTTGGGACCAGGCCGACCTCACGATCAAGCATCCGCGTTCGCAGTGGACGCAATGGGGCATAACCTATCCGGATGGGCGCGCGCTGCCGAACGACGATCTGCCGGCGTCGCTGCTGCTGCCCATGGGACGCAACGGACCGGCATTTCTGGCCTATCCTAATTTCGCCGCCTACACCGAGTGGAATAATTCGCTGATCTATTCGACCACCGCGGGCTATCTCGCCACCCGCATCGCTGGTGCAGCGCCGATGCAGCGCCCGACGGGGCCGATCGCGCAGTTGCCGTTCAATGAACTGCGCGAAATGCAGCAACTGCTGGTGCGGGCCGGATTCAATGTCGGCAAGATCGACGGCGTCATGGGGCAGCAAAGCCGCACCGCCGTGAAAGCCATGCAGGTGAAGTACAATTTGCCCGCGGATTCATGGCCTACCGCAGAACTGCTGGCGCGCATGCGCGGCCCGGGGTATCAGCCGTCTACGCCCGCGAACGCAACGCCTCGCGCGCCGCGCGTGCGCACGGCGCCACCAGTGGTAATTCGCCAGCCGTGACACGCAACGACAATGAATTTTTATCGACAAGGGAGAAAACATGTCGCTCTACGAAACTGCCGTCCCCGCTTTTATGCAGATCCTCAACAGCCTTTCGGGAATCCTCACCAAAGCTGAAGCGCATTGCCAGGCCAAAAACATAAAGCCCGAAGTGCTGCTTGGCGCGCGGCTTTTTCCGGACATGCTGCCGTTCTCGAAACAGATTCAGCTCGTTTGCGATTTCGCCGCAAAAGGTTGCGCCCGCGTGACGCACAGCGAAGTGCCGTCGACACCCGATACCGAGACGACATTCGAAGAGCTGAAGCAGCGGCTGGCGAAAACCATCGAGTATCTGAAGAGCTACAAGCCTGCGCAATTCGAAGGCGTCGAAACCCGCGATGTCAGCTTTCCCGCCGGGCCGGACAAGACCATGACGATGAAGGGCCAGCAATATCTCAGCCATTTCGCGCTGCCGAACTTCTACTTCCACGCCGCGACCGCGCACGGCATCCTGCGCCATAACGGCGTCGAGATCGGCAAGCGCGATTTTCTTGGCGCAGTTTAGAACCCTTTCTTGAAGATGACGTTCTGATCTGCACCAGCCGAATGGCTGACGGCATTGCTTTCAAGAACGTAAGCCCCAACTCCTGTTCACCGCAATTTTTGGAACAAAAACATGACCGCTTCGGCCAAACTTTTCGAGCCCTACAAGCTCGGCCCCATCACGCTTTCGAACCGCATCGTCATGGCGCCGCTGACCCGCAACCGGGCGCTGCCGGGTATGGTGCCTAATCCGTTGGCCATCGACTATTACGGCCAGCGCGCCTCCGCCGGCTTGCTGATCACCGAGGCCAGCCAGGTTTCCCAGCAGGGGCAAGGCTATCAGGACACGCCGGGCATCTATTCGAAGGAGCAGGTCGCAGGATGGCGTAAGGTGACCGATCGGGTGCATGCGAACGGCGGCAAGATTTTCATCCAGATCTGGCATGTCGGCCGCATCTCGCATGTCAGCCTGCAGGAGAACAACCAGGCACCGGTGGCGCCTTCGGCGATCCGCGCCAAGGGCAAAACGTTCGTCAACGGCACCTTCACGGAGATTTCGGAGCCGCGCGCGCTGACGCTGGAAGAAATTCCAGGGATTATCGAAAGTTTTCGGCGCGGCGCGGCGAACGCGCTGGAAGCGGGCTTTGACGGCGTCGAGATTCACGGCGCCAACGGCTATCTGCTGGATCAGTTCGCTAAAGACGGCACCAACAAGCGCACCGACTCCTATGGCGGATCAATCGAGAACCGCGCGAAGCTGATGCTGGAGGTCTCCAAGGCCGTGGCGGCGGAAGCCGGGGCCGAGCGCACCGGTATTCGCATTTCACCGGTGACGCCCTCGAACGATGTCTCCGACTCCAATCCGCAGCCGCTGTTCGACTATATCGTCGATCATCTCAGCGCGCTGAAGCTGACCTACATCCACGTCGTCGAAGGCGCGACCGGCGGCCCGCGCGACGTCGCGCCGTTCGACTACGGCTCCCTGCGCAAGCGTTTCAAGGGCACGTATATCGGCAACAACGGCTACGATCTCGCCTTGGCGAACAAGGTGCTCGCGGCCGGCGAAGCCGACCTGATCGCATTCGGCAAGCCGTTCATTTCAAATCCCGATCTGGTGGAGCGCCTCAAGAGCGGAGCGCCGCTCAACGAAGGGGACAAGTCGACATTCTATGGCGGCGGCGCCAAGGGCTATACTGATTATCCAGCATTGGGAGACGCGCTCGACGCCGCGCAGTAGCTTCTCTCGTCATTCCGGAGAATGCGCAGGCTTGAACCCGCAATCCATACGCACCACCGGGAGTATGGACTCCGGGCCTGCGCCGAGTGGCGCATCCGGGAATGACGAAAGCGGAATTCACACAGAAGTCGGCGGCGCGTCCTGCTTGATCAGTTGCGGGCGGCCGTCATCGTCGATCGAGACGTAGGTAAAATTGCCGTCCGTCACCAGGATCGAGTGCATTTCCTTGCGGCGAACCACCCAGGCTTCGAGATGAACGGTGACCGAGGTCTTGCCGACGCGCACGAGATTGGCGTGAACCGAAACCAGGTCGCCGGTGAATACCGGTTTGCGGAAATTCATGGCGTCGATAGCCACCGTCACGGTGCGCGACTTCGCGATCTTGGAGGCAAATACCCCACCGCCGAGATCCATCTGGCTTAGCAGCCAGCCGCCGAAGATATCGCCGTTCTGGTTGGTGTTTGCCGGCATCGCCAGCGTGCGAATGCATAGCTGGCCCAACGGCTCGGTTTCGCTGTTCGCCGGCGCGTGGACGGCTTGCGTATCGGTCATTTAAAAGTTTCCCAGCCCGCATCCGGCGCGAAACGATGACCGAACTTCGTCGCCAGCGCGCGCAGCGTTGCGACTATGTTTTCGACTCCCCGCGTGCGCGCATAATTCAACGGCCCACCGCGGAACGGCGCATAGCCGGTGCCGAAGATCATCGCGCCATCGACCACGTCTGAATTGTCGACGATGCCTTCGCGCAGACAGGCGACGCAGACATTCGACATCGGCAGGATCAGCCGGTCGATCATTTCCTGCGTCGGCTCCTCCGTCGTTGCGGTGGTGGATGCTTTCTCGGCCTTGCCGTCGCGCCACGTGTAAAAACCCTTGCCGGTCTT
Organism: uncultured Alphaproteobacteria bacterium; assembly: GCA_963723625.1. Classification (GTDB taxonomy): domain Bacteria; phylum Pseudomonadota; class Alphaproteobacteria; order Rhizobiales; family Xanthobacteraceae; genus Bradyrhizobium. The sequence goes on along the minus strand of CAVRRK010000005.1, from coordinate 457,209 downwards.
GCGGCCGAGTTCGCCTTTGGCGACTTTCTCGCGCAGCCACGCCGGCGTGGGCGGCAGCAGATCGCCGAACTTCGAGCGCAGCATGTCGCCGACCGCAAGACAAATATCAAGACCGACCTGATCGGCCAGTTCGATCGGCCCCATCGGCATGCCGAACTTTTCCGCGGCGGCGTCGATCAGCGTCTTGTCGATCTTCTCGTCGAGCATCACCATCGCTTCGAGCATATACGGCGTCAGGGCGCGATTGACGAGAAAGCCCGGCGAGCTTTTCACTGGCAGCGGCAAGCGGTCGATCGCGCCGACGAACGCCAGCGCTTCCTTCAAGAGTTGCGCATCGGTGCCGTCATGGCTCACGACTTCGACCAGTTGCAGCCGCGACACGGGATTGAAGAAGTGCAAGCCGACCAGCCGTTGCGGCTGCTGCAGCGTCGAGCGCAAATCCTGCAGCGGAATGCTGGAAGTGTTGGTCGCAAGAATAGCACCAGGCTTCATCTTCGGCTCCAGCCCGGCGTAAACCTTCTGCTTGAGCTCCAGCTTTTCCGGCACCGCTTCGATGATGAGATCGGCGCCGCGAACGCCCTCGCCGCCGAGATCGGGAATCAAGCCGATCCAGCGCGTCGCGCTGCTCGGTGCGCTTGCGGATGATCTTGCCGAACAAATCGGCGGCGCGCTTCATCGCGCCCGCGATAGGCTCCGGTTTCATGTCGGCCAGCGTGACCCGCATGCCCTCATTGGCGCACCACGCCGCGATGTCGCCGCCCATCGCGCCGGCCCCGATAACATGCACGTGGTCGATCTTGTTGCCACTGCCGGCGAGCTTCTTCATCTGCTCACGCAGGAAAAATACTCGGATCAGATTTTGCGCCGTCGGCGTCACCATCAGATTGGCGAACGAGGTCTTCTCAGCGGCCAACATCGCGGACTTGTCACCGCCGTGCTTTTCCCACAAGTCGATCAGCGCATAGGGCGCAGGATAATGCTCATGCGGCGCGGCTTTTTCAGCTTCGGCGCGCATGCGCGATCCCAGCAATCCGCGGACGGGCGTGAAATTCATGATCATGTTCAGCACGCCAGGCGTGGCGCGCTTGAGCCGGCCGAACACCGCATCCCTGACGGCGTTGCGGACATGACGCTCCTGCGTCACCGCATCGACCAGGCCGAGCGATTTCGCCTTGCGCGCGTCAATGGTCTTGCCGGTCAGCATCAGCGTCATCGCCTGCATCGGATTGACCAGATGCGTGAAGCGCGCGGTGCCGCCGAGGCCCGGATGCAGCCCGAGCATCACTTCGGGAAAGCCGAAGCGGGCATCGTCGATGGCGATGCGCGACTGGCACGCCAGCGCCACTTCCAGGCCGCCGCCGAGGCAGAAGCCGTGAATCACGGCTACGGTCGGAATCCTCAAGCTTTCGAGCCGGTCGATCACGGCATGCGCGCGGCCGATCTGCGTCTCCACCACGCGCGGGTCGGTCGCACCGCGGAATTCGTTGACGTCGGCACCGGCGATGAAGCCGGATTTCTTCGCCGAGCGGATGACGACCCCTGTGGGCCGTTGGCTTTCCAGCGCCGCCAGCACCGCATCGAATTCTTCCATCACGTCGGCCGAAAGCGTATTGGCGCTGGCATCCGCGCGGTCGAACAGCACCCACGCGATGCCATCGGCGTCGCGCGTAAGCTTGAAATTGCGATAGGGACCGCTTGCGTCCGGCGTGGGCCCGAGCTCCAGTACGCGGTCGGCGAGAACGTCCATGATCCTGCTTTCCATGATCACACCGTCTCTATCAGCATGGCGCCGCCCAGCCCGCCGCCGATGCATTCGGTGGCGATGCCGCGTTTGGTGCCGAGGCGCTTCATCGCATTGACGAGATGCAGCACGATGCGGTTGCCGCTGCAGCCGACGGGATGACCGAGGCTGATTGCGCCGCCATCCACGTTCAGTTTCGCGCGGTCGATCTCGCCCGCGGCGGCGTCAAGGCCCAAAATCTCGCGGCAGAATTTCTCGTCGTTCCATGCTGCGAGGCAACCCAGCACCTGCGTGGCGAAGGCTTCGTTCAGCTCCCAGGTCTCGATATCGTGCAGCGAGAGATGGTTACGCCTCAGGAGTTCCGTCGAGGACAGCACGGGGCCGAGCCCCATGATTGAGGGGTCGAGTGCCGACCACTGGCTGTCGACGATCACAGCTTTCGGCGTCAGGCCGTGTTTTGCCACGGCCTCTTCGGAGGCGAGGATGGTCCATGACGCGCCGTCGGTGATCTGCGATGAATTGCCGGCGGTGACCTGCCCCCATGGCCGCTCGAACACCGGCTTCAGCGCGGATAGTTTGTCGACCGACGAATCCGGCCGCACGCCATCGTCGTGATCGTAGAATTTGCCGTCGCGCGCGAATGCCGTTTCGACCTCGTCCTTCAGCCAGCCCTGCGCTTGCGCGTTGGCGAGCCGCTTGTGGCTCTCGACGGCGTAGGCGTCCGACTGCGCGCGGGTAATGCCGAACAGATGGCCGACGACCTCGGCGGTCTGTCCCATGTTTAATTCGGTGATGGGATCGGTCAGCCCGCGCTCCAGCCCGATGATCGGCTTGAAATAGGACGGCCGGGTTTTGGCCAGCGCGGCGAGCTTCTGCAGAATGCCGCGCGCACCGGCGAGGGCGGCGAACCAGCGCACTCCCTGCTGCGGCCACACCAGCGGCGCATAGCTCAGCGCCTCCGCGCCGCCCGCGAGGATGAGGTTGGCATTGCCTTCGCGAATGTAGCGATAGCCGGTGTCGATCGATTGCATGCCGGAGCCGCAATTGATCTGCACCGTGAACGCCACCATCGCCTCGCCCATGCCGAGCCGCAACGCAGCGACGCGGGCCGGATTCATCTCGTCGGCGATGACATTGACGCAGCCAAGGATGACCTGATCGAACGCATCAGGTGCGAACGGCTGCCGCGCCAGCAGCGGCCGCCCGCACTGCACGGCGAGGTCGACCGGCGTGAATGGTCCCGGGCCGCTGCGCGCTTTCAGGAACGGCGTGCGGCTGCCGTCGATGATGTAGACCGGACGCGCCATCAGCTCGCGGCCCTCGTTTCATCGAGGTCCTGGAAAAACTGATGCACCTCGGCAGGCTTTCTTGAAGATCGGCGACAGCGCTTCCGGCGCAAAATCATCGACCTCGATCACCTTTGCGACAGCCTCATGGGCCGCCGCGAGCTGGTCGCCTTCGGCTTGCGTAATCACGCCCTGTTTCACGGCTTCCTTCCAGTCATGGATGTGCGCGGCACGCAAGCGCTTGGCAATATCCTCCGCGCCGGTCACCAGCAGGAACGCCTTCTCCAGCCGGGCCACGCCGCCGTCGTCGTCGACATGCGATAGATTAGGCGTGAGCCGATCGCGCGCGGCCGATGGCTCCAGTATCAACTGCGCACATTGATGAATTGTCAGGTCCGAAGGCCCGCGCACGCGTGCGCCGAATGGCTGGATCAGGCGGCTCAGCACCACCGCGACGATCCGGTTTGGAAGATTGGCAAAAATCTCCGCGAAACGGTTCTCGATGGTCTTGAAGCCGGTGTGCATGCACCATTCCAGCAAGGCGAAATCCAGGGGCTGGCGGCCCTCGTCCTGCCAGCGCTTCAACGCAGCCGAAAGCAGATACAGTTCCGACAGGATATCGCCGAACCGCGCCGACAGCATTTCCTTGCGCTTGAGCGCGCCGCCCAGCGTCAACAGCGCCATGTCGGCGGACAATGCAAACGCCGCCGAATAGCGCGAGAGCTGGCGATAAAACTCTGTGGCTTCGCCCGCATCCGGCGCCGGCGCAAATGCGCCGCCCGTCAAGCCTTGGCCCCACACGCGAAACAGCGTGGTCACGCTGTGGCCGACGTGTTTCCAGAACGCGCCGTCGAACGCAGCGAGACCGCGCGCATGATCCGCATCGCCGAGCGCATTCATTTCCGCCAGCAGATAGGGGTGCGCGCGAATCGCGCCCTGCCCGAAGATGATCAGATTGCGCGTCAGGATGTTGGCGCCTTCCACCGTGATGCCGACCGGCACCGAGCGATACAGGCTGCCCATGTAGTTCTGCGGACCGTCGATCACGGCCTTGCCGCCATGGATGTCCATCGCATCGTCGATCGCGATCCGCATCCGTTCGGTGGCATGCAGCTTCATGATGCCGGAAATCACCGCGGGATGATGGCCCTGATTGAGCGCGGCGCAGGTGAGCCGCCGCGCGGCGTCGAGCAGATACGCGGTGCCGGCGATGCGCGCCAACGGCTCCTCGATGCCCTCGAATTTTCCGATGGGAACGTTGAATTGCTCGCGGATGCGCGCATAGGCGCCGGTGGTGCGCGCCGCATAGGCCGCGCCCGCAGCCGACAACGAGGGCAGCGAGATGCCGCGCCCGGCAGCCAGCGCCGTCATCAGCATCTTCCAGCCCTGACCGAGACGCTCCTGCCCGCCGATGATGTAATCCATCGGGATGAAAACGTCTTTTCCCCAGTTAGGGCCGTTCTGAAACACCTGCATCGAGGGCAGATGCCGCCGGCCGATTTCGACACCCGGCAGATGCGTCGGGATCAGCGCCACGGTGATGCCGAGTTCGTCCTGCGTGCCGACCAGATGATCCGGGTCGTACGCCTTGAACGCCAGCCCCAGCAGCGTCGCGACCGGCCCCAGCGTGATGTAACGCTTGTGCCAGTTCAGGCGCAGGCCGAGCACCTCGCGGCCTTCGAACTCGCCCCTGCAGATGATGCCGCTGTCGATCATCGACGCGGCGTCGGAACCCGCTTCCGGGCTGGTCAATCCGAAACATGGGATATCGCTGCCGTCGGCCAGCCGCGGCAGCCATCGCTGCTGTTGGTCCTTGGTGCCGAAGCGCATCAGCAATTCGCCGGGGCCGAGCGAGTTCGGCACCATCACGGTGACGGCGGCGGCGACCGAGCGGGTCGAGATCTTGCGCACCACTTCGGAATGCGCGTAGGGCGAAAAGCCGAGCCCGCCATATTCCTTCGGGATGATCATGCCGAAGAATTTTTCGCGCTTGATGAAGCTCCAGACCTCGGGCGGCAGGTCGCGCCATTCCCAGTTGATCTTCCAGTCGTCGAGCATCGCGCAGAGTTCGTCGACCGGCCCGGTGAGAAACGCCTGTTCCTCAGCCGTCAGCGTCGCCGGCGCGTTGGCGAGCAGCTTTGACCAATCGGGATTGCCGGTGAACAGATCGGCGTCCCACCAGACGTCGCCGGCCTCCAGCGCCTCGCGCTCGGTGTCGGACATCGCCGGCAGCACGCCCCGCGCCCATGAGAAGATCGGCTTGGTGATGAAATCGCGGCGGAAGCTCATGGTGAGGTCCTCGGGGGGAAGCGACTGTGCCAAACTCTAGCACAAATGGGGCGAGATTGGTTCGTCATGCGCGGGCTCGACCCGCCTATCCTTGCTCGGAAGCGAAGCGCAATCGCGGATCGCCGAGCAAACCCGGATTTCGCTTCGCTTCATCCGGGCTACACAATTCGCGTTCAATCCGGACGTACCATCTCGAACATCGCGTCCGGCTTGATCTCGAAATAGTCGCCGGTGCGGCCGGCACGCACGATCGGACGCGCCATCGCCGTCTGGTAGACACCATCCTTGATCAAGCTCTTATCGATATGCACGGCGACGACCTCCCCCAAGGTCAGCCAGCCCTGCACTTTTTCGCCATTCGCTCCCTGCAGCTGGATGATCTGCGACAGCTTGCATTCAAATGACACCGGGCTTTCGGCCACGCGCGGTACATTGACGAGCTTGCTCGGCACCGCGGTCAGCCCGGCGATGGTGAATTCGCTCACGGTATGGGCGACATGCGCGGCGGTGGCGTTCATCTGTTGCGCCAGATCCTTGGTCGCCAGATTCCAGACGAACTCGCCGGTTTCCTGGATGTTGCCGACGCTGTCCTTCCACGAGGTGCTGGCAAAGCCGATGATCGGCGGCTTGTAGTTGAAGCCGTTGAAAAAGCTGTAGGGCGCAAGATTGATGTTGCCCTTGCCATCGCGCGACGAAATCCAGCCGATCGGACGCGGCGCGATGATGGCATTGAACGGATCGTGCTTGAGGCCGTGGCCGTTCGCCGGCTCGTAGAAATGCAAATCTTTTGCTTTCAGATCACTCACGCTGGAAAATCCTTCACATTGGCGGCAGGGCTTGGACGGCATCGCACGCGATATCTAGTTTGTTCGCGCCGCCGCTGCAAACTCCACCGGCTTACTCCCCGAATTGAAATCGCTCGAACCGGTGCAGTTCCTCCTCGATGCGGCATTTTAAATCCTTACGGGCGTTCCTGCGCGCGCCGACGCCGACCCAATTCCATTTCTGCATCAACAAACGGCCTTGTTTGCGGTCGGCCTTTAGATCAAGTGCGGCGACAATATCTTCTCCGGCCAGAACCGGCAGCGCGAAGTAGCCAAAGCGCCGCTTCTCCTGCGGCACATAAGCCTCGAAGCGATGCTCGTACTCAAAAAACAGATGGGTTCGCTTGCGCTGGATGATCAGCGGATCGAACGGTGAGAGGATGTGTACCAGTTCCGAACGCTCGCCATCGTTCGCCAGCGTTTCGGCTTTCGCCCAATGCTCCTGCTTGCCCGCGCCTTCGAGCGTGACAGGCACCAGCTCGCCATGACGCACGCGCTTTTCGATCAAGCGCCGGATCACCGACTTGCTCGGCGCATCGAGATGGCAGATGGAATCCAGACTGACGACGCCTTGCGCACGCAAGGCGCGGTCGAGCAGATAGTTGGAGACTTCCGTCGCAGAGGCGGGCTTCGGCGGCTTGTCCCAGCAGAAGTGCCGCGCCATCAGCTCGTAAGTCTTGAGCATTCCGGCTCGCGCACTGATCGTCAGCACACCGGTGTAAAACGCTAGTTGCAGCGCGCGCTTGGACGGCTTGCGGCTGGCCCATAGATGCTCCTTGTCCACCAACACATCGTCATCGATGTCGCGGATCGTCAGCGCGCCGTTCTTGCGGATCAGTGTCAGCACCTTGCGCAGATCGGCTTTGCTTACTTCGCCATACCATTTGTGCCCCTCGCTCCGATGACGCTTCATGGCGGGCAGAAAGAAGCGCAAGTCTGCCGTCGGCACGTAGGACAGCGCATGCGTCCAGTATTCGAACACGCTTTTGTCGACGCTCTGCGCTGTACGCAAATCCGCGCGACGATAGCCGGGGATTCGATTCCAGAGGATATGATGATGGCAGCGTTCGATGACGTTGATGGTGTCGATCTGCACGTAGCCGAGATGCGCGACCGCCGCGGCGGTCGCCTGTGGACCGTCGCCGAAAGGAGCAAAGGAGATCCAGTCGCTGCGCGTGCAACCAGATGCGCCTGGCCTGAATCTTTGTCAGTGAAACTGGAGCGGCTGTGGTGCGAGGCATTGCGCGAAATGTAGCCGGATTCGCAGGCCACAGGGCGATCTCGCCAATCTGCAGGGACAAAAAACCGCGCTGCCAGAGGCAGTGCGGTTTGAGCCAGGGCGGTCCCGATTACATCTTTGACTTCATCATGCCCATCTTCTGGGCCTTCATGTAGTGCATGCAGGCGCCGCGCATGTTGCCCTTGCTCATGTCCATGTTGGCCGCGGCCATTTCCTTGTTCATGCCCATTTTGGCGGGGCCTTCCAACAACGTTGCGTGGTGCGGTGCAACAGAATTCAAAGGATCCTTATGACCAGCGCGCAGCCAACTTCCACCTCTGAAAATGACCGCAAGATGATGGCGCAATGCATCGCACTCTCGCGAGCCTCAGGCGAGGCAGGTGAGTATCCTTACGGAGCCATCATCAGCCGCGGCGGTGAGATTATAGCCTCATCCATCAACCGCGTGCGGCAGGATGGGGATATTACGCGGCATGCCGAGGTGGTGGCTATTTCAGCCGCGCAAAAGAAGCTGGGCTCGGTGAGCCTAGATGATTGTACGATCTACGCCAACGCCGAGCCTTGCGCGCTATGCTGCTACGCGATCCGCGAGAGCCGGATCGGTAGGGTGGTTTACGGGCTGCAATCGCCCCATATGGGCGGCGTATCGAAATGGCAGGTGTTGGCCGACGAGGATCTGTCACACGCCATGCCCGAAGTGTTTGCACCGCCGCCGGAGATTATTGCGGGCTTCATGGTGAAAGAAGCCGAACAGGTCTTGTTCGACTGGAGTCCATTGATCGCCACCATCATGAAAGGGCGCGGACTTTTTGGCGATGCGCCGCAGGTGATTGGTCAAGCAACCAAAGTTGGCCCGCCGCGCCGCCACGGAATCCCGAGCCGGGTGATGGCGTTTCTTCGGCGTGAATTCTTTGACCGTTTCGGCCGACGATCAGGCTGACTTTAATTCCGGAAGCCGGCCTGACAGCGGCGCGTCCCTATCGTCTCGATTTCTTTGTCTTCCGCTTTTTCGACGTGGCGCCGGCGCTACGCCTGGCGTTGCGCTTTGAAGCGGGCTTGCTTTTCTTGACACTTTTTTTGGCGCTTTTCTTCGCGCCTTTTTTGGCGACTTTCGTTCCGGCTTTTGGGCGACTCGCTTTCGGGGCCGATTTCTTCGAACCCGATTTCTTGGCTGATTTCTTGGCGGCTGATTTCTTCGCTGATTTCTTTCCCTTGCCGGGAGATTTCTTGGCTGCGCTTTTCGCGGTCCGCTTGGCCGGCTTGGCGGGTTGCTTCTTCGCCGAGACGTTCGAGCCGGCAGGCTTGGAGTTACGCGGCATCGTGGCGGTGCTCAGCGGGCTGGGATCGGTCACGGCGCCTTCACCTGCTGTTGACGCCACCGTCCGTTCGCCGGTCGCCGGCTCGACGGTCGGTTGGGCGGCATCCATCGCCGAGTTGGCTATATTCTTGACGGTGTCGGTGATCTTTTCGAAAATCGACTTCTGATCGTTGTCGTCCATGGAAAGCCTCCCAGCTGATCGGCGGAGCCTAGCCGATTCCAGCGCCGGGTAAACCGCCAAAAACCGTGCGTCGCCAGGCCGGTGCCCGGAGCGATGGCATCCAGGTTTGCACAGATCCGGATTTCAAGAAAAAAGCCGCCCGGGCGCTACGCCGAACGGCTTCTTTTGCGACTGCCGGCTCGCGCTCCGGTTCCGCCGCGTTCTCATCTATCTTGCCCCGGGCATGGTTAACCCTGGGTTAATGGCTGGATATCCCCTGCCTCCTGACGACCGAAGTCGGCTGGGACGACGAAACTGGTCGGCGAAACTTTTCGGTTCAAAACTCCAAAAAATTTTCCGAATGTTCTGCGAATCACTTATCATTTGGAATTGACTCCCACCGAAAACATTCCATGAGTTTGCAGATTACGATTCTGAAGGTCCTGTCGAGCCATTCCGATGGCCGATCTAGCCTTGCGTCGCTCAATCATGACATCGCCATCCTCGCAAAGAGCGGCCGCGAATGGACCGATCGCGTAAGGCGCCTGGCGTCGCGCGCGTCGTCACTCGATCTGTTCGGTTCTGGGTACATTATCCGGGATCATGGCGGATGGCAGATCACGGGCGACGGAAGGGAATTTCTGGCGGCGCTGGAATCCAGCACGCAGGATCCGCGGATTCCGAGCGACCTGATTTTCGGGTAAGCTCAGGCATCCATATATTGTCCGATCATGATAGCCGCCCGCCGGTAAGGCCAGCGAATGCCCGGAATCGGGTGGATTGCCGAAATCTTCAGGCCTAGATTGCGCTGGATCGGCATCACACCCGATACATGAAAGCAGCCATGACAGACCACAATTTTATGTTGTTCGAGACCGCGATCGGCGCCTGCGGCATTGTCTGGGGCAAGCGCGGCATCAATGCAGTGCAACTGCCGATGTCCAACGAGGAAGGGACGCGCACCCGGATTCGCCAGCGTTATGGGGAAATAACGGAGATTTCGCCGCCGGCCGACGTGCAGAGCGCGATCGAGGGTATTGTCGAGTTGCTCGCGGGCAAACCGAACGATCTGTCCAGCGTTATGCTCGATCTCGATGGCATTCCCGAATTCAATCGAGGCGTCTACGACATCGCGCGAAACATTCCTCCGGGAAAGACCATGACCTATGGCGAAATCGCCAAACGGCTGGGCGGCGTCGAGCTGTCACGGGACGTAGGCCAGGCACTCGGGCACAACCCCTGCCCCATCGTGGTGCCTTGCCACCGCGTGCTCGCCGCCGGCGGCAAGCCCGGCGGCTTTTCTGCTAATGGCGGCGTCACCACCAAGCTCAAAATGCTGGCGATCGAGGGCGCAGTGGTCAATCACACGCCGAACTTGTTCGATTGAAGCGCCTTCGTTTTTGCCGCTAGTGGTCAAGCGCTTCGCAACGAAATCCATCGTTCCATCGCCTGATTTTTCCGCCCGATGGCGACGGAAAATGCGCTGTGCAGCACAGCGTGTCGGTATCGCAATAGCGCTCCAGAAAATTGCGCCGCGTCGTTGCGGCCCGCACCTGATCGACGTCGAATTTCGCCGACAGTTCAGGATAGCGCGCCTGCAGCGGCGAGTGCATCAAGTCGCCGGATATTACCGCGTCGTCCTTGCCGCGCCCGAATGTGAAGGCAACGTGTCCCGGCGTGTGGCCCGGCGTGGGCAACAACCGTACGTGATCGCCAATTTGATAATCGCTGCGCACGATCTCGGCCTTATTAGCTTCGACTACCGGCAATACGCTGTCGGCGAACGGCGCCACAGGCGTTTGCGCGTTTTGCTCGGTCCAGTAATCGAACTCGGTCTTGGCGAAAATATAGCGCGCATTCGGAAAGGTCGGCACCCAGCGGCCATTGTCGAGCCGAGTGTTCCATCCGACGTGATCGACATGCAAATGCGTGCACATCACGAAATCAATGTCCTCGACGCCAAGCCCCGCTGCCGAAAGCGCGCGCATATAGGTGTCGTCGGTTTTCATATTCCATTTCGGGCGCAGCGGCCGCGGCTTGTCATTGCCGATGCAACTGTCGACCAGAATGGTGTGATGCGGCGTCCGCACGATGTAAGACTGGAAACACAGGATCAGCACATCCTGCGCATCGAGCGCGCCGGCTTGCCGCATCCACGGCCTATGCTCCGCCAGTACCTCCGGCGTCAGGCCGGGCAACATATCGAGCGCGGGCAGAAACGTCGTCTCCTGCTCGATAATGCGATGGATGGTGAGATCGCCCGCGGAGAATGTGAGACTCATCGGCAGATCCTTTGTGTCATGCGGACGGCGGCGCGGACACTTTCACGGATTCTCGCTGCATCATTTTCTCGTAAAACGCCGCGAGGTTTGGATAGGCTTTCCGCCAGCCGCAATCGGCAAACCGGAAATCAGCATAGCCGAGGACACAGACCAAACCGATCTGCACGATATCGAGTGGGCGGGAAAGTTTTTCCGGCTGCTTTTCGAACCGCGCCATGCCCTGCCAGGCGCGATTCCAGTGGTCGTCAATCCACGCCTGCCATTGCAACCCCTGAGGCCGCACCATCTTTTCGTAGCGGCACAGCAGCATCGAATCCAGCATGCCCTGCAGCATCGAATGGTCGCTCTTTACTTGCCATCGCGTAGGCCCCGACGCCGGAATCAATTTGCCGCCGCCGGCGAGCTCATCGAGATATTCGACGATCACGTAAGAATCCAGCACGACGTCGCCATTGTCGAGGATCAGCGCCGGAAGCTTCTTCAGCAGGTTGACGTTGCGGGCGTATTCCTCGTTGGGCGTTCCGGGCACAACCGTCGGCGTAATGAATTCAATCTTGTCTATAAGACCAAGCTCGATCGCGGCGATGCGCACCTTGCGGGCGAATGGGGAAGATTGGGAAAAGGCGAGTTTCATTTCGAATTCCTTTAAAAAAATTTCTCTCCTCCGTCATGGCTGGGCTCGTCCCGGCCATGACGAGAGAGCGCTTGCGCCATCTCACGCCGCGATGATTTCCTGGCGTTGCTCGCCCAGTCCTTCGATGCCGAGCGTCACGACATCGCCGACGTTGAGGAATTTCGGCGGCTTCATTCCGATGCCCACGCCCGGCGGCGTCCCGGTGGTGACGATGTCCCCCGGCATCAAGGTGAGAAACTGCGAGACATAGGAGATGCACGTCGCCATATTGAAAATCATCGTCGATGTCGAACCGGTCTGGCAACGCTTGCCGTTGACGTCGAGCCACATCGACAGCTTCTGCACGTCCGGTATTTCGTCTTTGGTGACAAGCCACGGGCCGAGCGGGCCGAAGGTGTCGTGCGATTTGCCCTTGGTCCAGTTGCCGCCGCGTTCAATCTGGAAATTTCGCTCCGATACGTCGTTGCAGACGCAGTAGCCGGCGATGTGATCGAGCGCGTCGCCTTCGCTGACGTATTTCGCGCGGGTGCCGATGACGGCGGCGATTTCGATCTCCCAGTCTAGCTTGGTCGAACCGCGCGGCTTTTCCACCGCGTCATTGGCGCCGCAGATGCTGGTGTTGGCCTTCATGAAGAAGATCGGCTCCGGAGGAATTGGATTCCCGGTCTCCTTGGCGTGATCCACATAATTCAGGCCGATAGCGATGAATTTCGGCGATCCGCCAACCACGGCGCCGAGGCGCGGCTTGCCGTCGACGGCGGGGAGCTTGGAGGCATCGAGGCCCGCGAGCTTCTTCAGGTTCGCCGGCGAATAGGCGTCGCCCGTGAGGTCCTTTACCTGCGCCGACAGATCGCGCAATTGACCTGACTTATCGATCAGACCGGGCTTTTCCTGGCCAGCCGCACCATAGCGAACGAGCTTCATCTTCTATCACTCCCTTTTACCGTTTGTCGTTGGATGCTTCATGGAACAGAGCGCGGCGAAATTCAACTGGCAGCGTCGCAGGGCTGCTAGGCGATGAATTTGAACGCAGCGCCGTCGCGCTCGATGCGACCGGCGTTAAAATGACCGCCGATCACCAGCGTCGGGGTATCGGCGAAGCGTGAGAAGAGCTCGCGCCGCGTCCTCGCGGATTGGGCCGGATCGGAATCCGCTGTCGAAGACCAGTCCAGATGCGCCATCTGACAGGGATGATGGGCGACGTCGCCGGCGAGCAATGCTTCTTCCCCCTCGGATACTATGCGTAGGCTCATATGGCCGGGACTATGACCCGGCGTCGGGATCAGCGTCAGTTCTTCGCAGATTTTCTGATCGCTGGCGACCAGATCGGCTTTGCCGGCATCTACAATCGGCTTCACGGAATCGTTGAAGACCGCGGCCTTTTCAGGCTCATCGCTGTGATCCCGCCAATACTCGTATTCGGTCTTGCCAAAAATATAGCGCGCGTTCGCAAAGGTCGGCACCCATTGGGCATCAACGAATTTCGTGTTCCAGCCGACGTGATCGACATGCAGATGGGTGCACAGCACGGTGTCGATGTTCTCGGGCGGATATCCCGCCGCCGCCATGCGTCTCTAGGAAAGGCGTGTTGCGATTATTCCAAGTGGGAACACCGCGGCCCTGCTTGTCGTTGCCGAGGCAGGTATCGACGACAATGCGCCGCGACGGCGTCTCCACCACCAGCGAGTGGATCGACATTTTCAGCCGTCCTTCCTCGGTGGCGAAATGTGGGATCAGCCAAGGCAGCTTTTGGATTTCCTCGTTGCTGGCCTGCGGCAGAATAAATCGCGTGCTGCCAACAGTCTCGAGCTCGACGATCTTTGTGATTTTGACCTTGCCGACGGTCCAATGCATGCGATGTTTCCCGGCGCTATTTCTGGCTTCGGAAGATGCTGGTTTCGCGGCGGCCTCGCAATGGATCATCTGATGATGCCGCGCGTTATCGAGATAGATAAAGCGAGGAGCATACAATGCCAGAACTAGCGATTTCGGCCGAAAAGGTCGGATTTTTGATCGAGAAGGCACGGCAGTTTGACGTCAAGGAGGCCGATTCCGATCCGGATGCCGGCTCAAACGGTTCCGACGACAATATGGTCGGCGTGCTGGAAGATACCGACGACGACCCCGTTGTCCAAGAAATAGCCGGTTTTATCAACGCGCTTACGGAAGACGAAAGGTTCGACCTCATCGCACTGATGCGGCTCGGCCGCGGCGACGGCACACTCGAAGAATGGGACGATTTGCGCCGCGAGGCGGCAGACGGTGGCAACGTTCGCGTTGCGCATTACTTACTGGGTCAGCCGATGCTCGGCGACCTCCTCGCTGAGGGTCTTGATGAGTTTGGTGTCACGTGGACTGACGAACGCACAACGCCGGTGGTGTAATTAGCGCGCGCAATCGACGATGACGGTGCCGAGTTTGTCGCCTTTTTCAACCGCAAGATGGGCCTGCGCCGTATCCGACAACGAAAACTGCGCGGCGATGTTATGGATCCGCGGGCCGGCGGCCAGCCATTTCGAGATGTCCGCCTGCGCTGCGAGTAAAAGCGGCGGTGGCAGCGCGTAGAGCACCAGCGACCGTAGCGCGATGCATCGTTCCATCAACTCACGCATTGGTACGATAGGGTTGCGATTGCCGTTGGTCGCGTAGACCGCGATGGTCGAATTCATTGCCATCAACTTCAACGTCGTCGCAATGTTGCCGCCGAAATCCACGTCGACCACGCGATCGACGCCGCGGTTGTCGGTGAATGCCATCACTTTTGCGACGACATCGTCGGTCTTGTAGTCGACCACCATATCGGCGCCGGCGAGGCGCGCCTGCTCTGCCTTGAGCGACGAACTCACGGTGGCGATGACGCGCGCCCCACCCCATTTCGCGAGCTGCACGGCATAATGGCCGACCGCACCGGCGCCGCCGGTGACCAGAACGGTTTGTCCCGCGATCGGTCCGTCGCCGAACAGGCAGCACCATGCCGTCATGCAGGGAATGCCCAGCGTGGCTCCCGCGGCGAATGAAACATCGTTCGGCAGTGGCGTGACGAGATGCTCTGCCAGCGCGATATATTCCGCCGCAGTACCGTAGGCGCGGCCGTTGCGTTGTCCGTTATAAAGCCAGACCCGCTGACCGACGCTGAGCCGCGTCACGCCGTCACCGACCTGATCGATGGTGCCGGCGCCATCGCTGTTGGGGATCACGCGCGGATATTCCATCGCGCGATAGCTGCCGGCGCGGCGGCCGACATCGGCGGGATTGACGCCAGATGCCTCCAGCCGGACACGAACTTCGCCCGCCCCGACCACAGGCGTCGCCATATCACCATAGGTCAGCACATCCGGTGCGGCACCCGTTCGCTCGTACCAAACGGCTTTCATTCGGCATCATCCCGAAAAGTGGACTTCCGGTTTTCGGACGAGATCATGCCGCGCCCCATTAGAGCGTGCCGGGGAAGGAGCCGCCGTCGAGCAGGATATTTTGTCCTGTAATAAAGCCCGCTTTCGCGCCGCACAGAAACGCGCAGGCTAGGCCGAATTCCTCCGGGTCGCCAAAGCGGCCGGCCGGATTGAGCTTCGCCCGCTCCGCCAGCATCTGATCAATCGTGATGCCGCGCTTCTCCGCATCCATCTTCGCAACCGGCCCCCTCAGGCGGTCGGTGTCGAATGGCCCCGGTAGAAGCCCGTTGATGGTGACATTGGCAATCACGGTTTTGCGCGCGATGCCAGCGACAAAGCCGGTCAGTCCCGCGCGGGCGCCATTCGACAGGCCCAGCACATCGATCGGCGATTTCACCGCAGCCGAGGTGATGTTGACGATGCGGCCGAACTTGCGCGCCATCATCCCGTCCACCGTCGCCTTGATCAATTCGATCGGCGTCAGCATGTTGGCATCAATCGCCTTGATCCAGTCGTCGCGGGTCCAGTTGCGGAAATCGCCGGGCGGCGGCCCGCCGGCATTGTTGATCAGCATATCCGGATCGGGACAGGCCTTCAGCGCAGCTTCGCGGCCGGCCGGCGTGGTGATATCGCCGACGACTTCGGTGACTTCAACGCCGGGAAATTTCTGACGCAGCTCGGCCGCGGTTTTGGCGAGCGCTTCGGCGCCCCGTCCGGTGATCGTGACGTTGACGCCCTCCGCCGCCAGCGCCATCGCACACGCGCGTCCCAATCCCTTGCTCGACGCGCACACCAGCGCGCGGCGGCCTTTGATTCCAAGATCCACAGTTTCGCTCCCAATTTGTCAGATGGTTTTCTATAGGTTCGGATGCTACCTTAGCGCAACAATTTCCGTCATTGCGGCACTGCGCTCCACCACGGCTAGATCCGCCCGCATCTCGGCCTTGATCATATCTGCGGCCTTCTCGCCGATCATGATGGTCGGCGCGTTGGTGTTGCCGCCGATCAACGTCGGCATGACAGAGGCATCGACGATGCGCAGACCTTCAAGCCCGTACACCCTGAGTTTCGGATCGACCACCGCCATCGGGTCGTCCACGCCCATCTTGCAGGTGCCGACCGGGATGATAGACCGTGTCGACACGGGCGCGTAAAACGTCGCGGATATCGTCGTCGCTGCGGACGCTTGCAGTGAACATGTCCTTCTTCTGCAAGGCCTTCATCGCTGGCGTTTCCATCAGCCGCCGTGTGGTCTTGTAGCCCGCCACCATCGATTCCAGATCATCGGGATCGCCGAGGAAATTCGGGTCGATCAGAGGCGCCCGTGCCGGATCGGCGCTGCCAAGCGAAACGCTGCCGCGGCTCTTTGGCCGCAGCAGGCAGACGTGGCACGAAAAGCCCCTGCCCCAGTGGCGTTTGCGGCCGTGGTCGTCGACCATCGCCATGCCGAAATGCAACTGAATGTCGGGCACGTCGAGGTCCGGCCGCGTTTTCAGAAAGCCGCCACATTCCGCAAAATTCGAAGTCATCGGCCCGCGGCGTTCGCGCCGGTACTGCCCGATGGCACGAAGCTGATGTGCAATGCCGCTAAACGACAGGCCTGTGAAGTGCGGACTGTCAGAAATGTAGCTGAACGTAAAATCCGGATGATCCTGCAGATTTTTGCCGACGCCCGGCAAATGATGCGTCGGTGAGATGCCGTGCTTCGCCAACTGCTGCGCCCTCGCCGACACCCGACAGCATCAGCAGTTGCGGCGTATGAAACGCACCCGACGACAGAACCACTTCGCGGCGCGCGCGCACCTGGCGCAGCTCCTTGCCTTGCCGGTATTCGACACCGACGGCGCGCTTGCCGTCGAACAAAATACGCGTGGCGTTTGCTTTGGTCTCGACGCGCAAATTGGCGCGTTGTTTCAGATATGGATGAATGTAAGCGCGCGCCGCGCTCCAGCGTTCTCCGTTACGCTGCGTCACCTGATAGATGCCGAGCCCTTCCTGCTCCTCGCCGTTGAAGTCGTCGCGAATTCGAAACTGCGCTTCGCGCGCGGCCTGCAGAAATGTTTCCTGCACCGGATTGTCGGAGCGCAATTTGTTGACCGGCAGCGGTCCCTCCTTGCCGTGATAGGCGCCGTCAAAATCGGCGTTGTCCTCCGAGCGCTTGAAATAGGGCAGCACGTCGGCATACGACCATCCCGTATTGCCGAGTTCAGCCCATTGATCGTAATCGTTGCGGTGGCCACGGATATAGACCATCGCGTTGATCGCCGAGGAACCGCCCAGCCCTTTGCCACGCGGCTGGTAACCGATGCGGCCGTTGAGGCCGGTCTGCGGCACCGTTTCGAGCGCCCAGTTGTTGACCTTGCCCGAAACCATCAGCACCAGCGCGCCCGGCGTCGTGACGACCCAGTTGTCGTTCGAGCCCCCGGCCTCAAGCAGCGTTACCGATGTCTGCGGATCCTCAGAGAGACGGCCCGCGACCGCGCAACCTCCGGACCCTCCACCCACCACGATAAAATCCGATGTGTCCGTCACATTTTACTCCCCGAGCGTTGCGCCGGCATTCGCCGGTCGTTCGATTTGATATTACGACATGAAACGCAGCATCTTTTGCAGCCGTGCGATCTTCGCACCATAAGGCGGATAAAGGTCGGCGAGCCGGTTGAACGGCGAGCGATAAAACACCGGCTTCATCTTGCTCAGGGTTTGGAAACCCCATTCGCCATGATAGGCGCCGCTGCCGGACGCACCGACGCCCCCCATCGGCTGATTGATCTGGGTAAAATGAAACAGGCAATCATTGATGGTGACGCCGCCGGAGACCGTCCGCGCCAGCACCTCGTCACGTGCTGCGCTATCCCTGCCAAACCAGTAGAGCGCCAGTGGCCTGTCGCGCGCATTGATGTAGGCTGTCGGTTCAGCCGGGTCGCTATAACCCATGATCGGTAACACCGGGCCGAATATTTCTTCCTGCATGACCGTCATATCCGGCGTCGCGCCGACAATAATCGTCGGTGGAAATTTACGTGCGTTTTGCCAACGGGGCTCGTCGGGACTTACGGGCTGCATGATCCGCGCGCCCTTTGCCGCGGCGTCCGCAACAAGTTTTGCAAGCCGGTCATAGTGGCGTTCCGAAATGATCGACGTGTAATCGTCGTTACCAGGATCGACGCCGTACATCCGGCGCATGTGGTGCTGCAGTCTGTCGGCGAAATTTTGGACGGAAGTCTCGGGCACCAGCGCATAGTCCGGCGCGATGCAGGTCTGACCGGCGTTGAGCAGCTTGCCATAAGCGATACGCTCTGCAGCCTGATCGAGATCGGCCGAATGGTCGACGATGGCCGGCGATTTGCCGCCGAGTTCGAGCGTCACCGGCGTGAGGTTTCGTCCGGCGGCTTCGGCAACGAGACGGCCGACGCGGGTCGAACCGGTGAAGATCAAATGATCGAATGGCAATGCTGAGAACGACTTGCGAAATCTCGTCTTCGATGCCGGTCACCATCATTTCGGTGCCATCGAATTTGTCGGCGATCACCTGCTGTAGCAGCGCCGAAAATCGTGGCACCAGCTCGCTCGGCTTGATCATGACGCGGTTGCCCGCCGCGAGCGCGCCTACCGCCGGCGCCAGCGTCAACTGCAGCGGATAATTCCAGGGTGCGATGATGCCGACCACGCCGAGCGGCTGTGGCATCAGCCGATTTTTCGCCGGCAGGAATTGCAGCGCGGTCGCAATGCGTCGCGACGCCATCCACACCTTGAGATGTTTTGAGGCATGCTTGATTTCGCCGCTGACCAGAAGGGTTTCTGCGATCGAGGTTTCGGTGGCGCAGCGATGGCCGAAATCGGCTGAAATCGCCTGCTCGAAACGGGTTTCATTTTCCGAGAGAACCGCCCGCAACCGCGCCAGCCTGTCGAGCCGCTGCGCCAATGTCGGCGACGGCTCGGCACGTGACCGCTCGATCATGCGGCGAAAGGCGGTCTCCAGCGCGGCGCGGCCGGAGCTTTGCAGCGGCTGATCCAATGTTCCCCCCGCGTTATCTTCGCCGCAAGTTGGGCTTTTGCGGACTTTCTGACAAGGCACATCTAAGAATGACCGCAGCCCCAACAAAACTCTTTGCCCGGTTCTGTGAAAAGATGGCTGGCAGCCCTTCCCAAAGCCGGCATGCGTTGGTACATAGCGCTCGCACCCAAGGGCCATTCGCCCAGGTTGCCTTCTCAGGAAGCTTCGTCGGGGATCGATCAGCGCTTGATAGCGTTGCAAAATTCGTTTCGGGTTGTTTCTGTAAAGGCGCGCAACAGTTTATCGCGGGGTGGAGCAGCCCGGTAGCTCGTCAGGCTCATAACCTGAAGGTCATAGGTTCAAATCCTATCCCCGCAACCAGATTTGATAGTTATATCAGTGTTTTAGCCCGCCTCTGGCGGGCTTTTTCATGCGACGAACCGCTCGGTGCCCTCCCCTGCTTAATCCAGCTGAAAAGCCGGTAGCAATCCCCATATCAACGGGATGAGCCGAGCATTTGTAAAGGAACAGGACATCGACGCCGTCGAGGATCTGCCCGACCGGCCGATCTCCGAGCACCCGAACGATGTCACCGCAGCAGGCATGGCGCAAATCGAGGCAGAACTTGCTGCCGCGCGTGAGGCTCACGCGATGGCCCAGAGATCGGACGATCGCGCTGCCATGGCTACAGCCTCGCGCGACGTTCGCTACTGGAGCGCGCGGCGGGCGACCGCGCAAATCGTACCCGCCTTTGATGACACGTCGAAAGTACGTTTCGGAAGTTCGGTGACAATTGCTCGCGACGATGGTCGGGAACAGACTTTTCGAATCGTCGGCGAGGACGAGGCTAACCCATCCCTTGGATCGATCTCGCACGTCTCGCCGCTCGCGCGCGCCTTGTTCGGGAGAAGCGTCGGCGATTTTGTTCAGGCCGGAAGCGGCGAAGCCGAGATTCTGGCCATCACGCAATAGTATCGGCGCTTGGTTGGGCTAGCGCAGTTGCGGAGAATGCCGTTCCGGCCTTTGAAGATTCCGCATATCCATCATGACGCGCCGTGCGGTAGATCGGAGTATGCCGCTCACCCTGCGCACCAACTGCCAAGCGTCGGTAGCTTCGAGCCAGGCTCTGCCGACCTGATATTTATCGTACGCCCAGGCGAATGCGTAAATCGACATCAGCTTGTTGCGGCTAAGGCTGAAGAGCCGCTCCAATAAAACCAGCTTCAATATTTCGCCAACAGCAAGAACGGTAAATGCGATCACCACATGACCGGTCGCAGCTAGATAGGCGGCAACCGGCTTCACTGGTTCAAGAATGATGACGGGGACGGCAAAAAGCGCGAGCGTGGGATATGGTTTCAGGGAAACTATCCACTCCCGCAGGCCGTAAAAAATCTGCCGTCTCGCGATCCAGTCGGCCAATGGTTTTGCGACCGTCATGAACAGCGCGTCAACCAACATGTATGCGGCCGCCACGACGAACAAGACAGGTCTTAGCATTTGTTTCGCCGGGTATTTCACGATTGACCTCCGGCGATTCAAAGCACGAGCCGCCCGGAAGTTTCGACCGCGTATCGTTTAAAAAATCTCTTTGACGATGGAACCGTGCTGACCTCGTCGCAATGATGACGATGTCAACACGACAAAGCCATCATCGCGCGGGTTCAAGCGTTAGCTCATTCCGAGCAAGCGGAGTGCCATCTTGTCGGAATTGTTTGTCAGAGAGAGCGACGTTGCCGCGAGCTGCTGACGGCTCTGAAGCGCGAGGAGCAGGCTGCCGTCCGCGGCCGAATCGCTTTTCACCAGAGCATCGGCGCCCGCCTGCAGCGTCGCGGCCATGGACTGATTGAATTGCGTGCGAGCATCCAGTATCGCCGAACTATTGCCCAGTGCCGAAGTTTGGGACTGAAGCGTGGTAAGCGCGCTGGTGATATTGGCAAGCGCCGTCGTGATGTCGGTATCCATCTGAAAACTGTTGGTGGATGCGACAACCCCGAGATTGGCTGAGGAAATATTCGCGCCGGACAACGTCACTGTTGCAGTCCCCGTTTCGTTGAGGGTGACGGTCTTGGATCCTCCCGACAACAGATTGACACCGTTGAAGCTCGCGTCGTTAACCGCAGAGTCGATCTGTGTGCGAATAGCATCGAATTGCGCCGCGTAGCTCGTGCGCAACGCGTTTGCGGTGAATGAAGTCGTTCCGGCTGACAGTCCGGTAACGCCGACCAGCGTCCCAACCCCGCCTTGTGTGCCGCCGATCGTGATGTTGTTGGTGCCGGTGGCGGCGAAGGTGATCTGTCCGCTCGAATTGAGGCTCGCGGTCGCCTTGAGGTTGGCGGTCCCGTTGATGGCGTTCAGCAGCGTTTGAACGGTGTCGTTATTCGCCGCAGTGTAGGTGCCCGTGGTGGTGCCGTCATTCACGGTTATGGTGTCGCCGGCCTTCAATTTCGTTGGACTGCCTGCCGTCGACGCGATGACGGTGGCGGTGGTGAGTGCTGCTGCGTTGCTGCCGGTGACTTTCACAAGGGTGTTTGCGGACTGCAGCGCCGAGGTCGCCAGCCCCTGAGCCGTATTGAGCAGTGACGTGATCGCCTGAATGCCGTTGTTCGCCGCATCAACCGCGCTTTTGACGGCCGATACATTGTTGACGAGCTGATTGAGACTCGCCGCTCGAGCGTTCAGCGACGATGAGACGAAAAAGGCGGAAGGATCATCGAAGGCGCTGTTGACCCGCTTGCCTGTCGCCAGTCGGGTCTGAACGTCGTCGATGTCGTTCGATACCAGTTGAAGCGCCAGCAAATTGGCGCGCGCCGTCCCTGAAATTGCAATGGCCATTTTCTTGATCCCCTGTTTGAAGGCCGGTTTGTTTTTGCTTTTCGGCCTCACTCCCCAAGGGACAGCTTTTAGAGCGCACGCCTTGAAAAAGCGGTGGAGAATTGCCCGGCGTTTGATTCAAAACTCGGTACGTCGCGAAACGGATTTTTTAAGCAAGCCAGAGGGCCGGGCCTCTGTCGCTGCCTTGCCTATGCCAGTGGCAGCAGCTGGAGCTCGCCGCGTCCAAACTAAAACGTTACAGAAACGAAGAACGGCCCCACTCGGGAGGCCGTTCATCTTGGTCAGCTATCAAATTAGATACGGCCGTCGTCTGGTGATCGGGTGGTCTTCTGATCCGCAGCGTTGTTGGTCCGGTTAGCATCGGCTTTGTTGGCTTCATGACGGCCAATCACGCAACCGGCCACGGCGCCGACTTTTCCATGTCCGGCAAAATGGCCGGCCAGACCGCCGATAATGGCTCCCTTAATGCACCCCTTGGCTTCGACAGCGGATGACGATAGCGCGATGGCGAGCGCGGTGGCGAGAATGGCAAGCGGTTTCATGGCAATCTCCTGAGATGTAGATCGCATCAATCCGCGACAACGATTTCCGTTCCTTGTAGGGGTCGTTAAGCCTAGCTGAGAGAGTCGAAAACGACGTCTGCAATGGGTCCGAAAAGCCGCAACGCCGGTGGCAACGAGCCGAAATTTAGGTCAAAATATCTGCCTTCATAGAATGGAAGACGCGTTCGTGACGGATCCACACAAAGTAACTCTGATGTCGGCAGTCATTGCTTGTTGCGTCGTGACGCTGCCGTCGCGATCGTATGCACAATGGTGGTCGCCATCGGCCGCCCCGCGCGATTACGAAGAATGCGCCGAGCGCGCGAAAAGCGTCACGACCGGAAAAGACTCCGTAGCCGAATGCGAAGCCAAATTCGCAGGCCGCCGCAAAGCCGGCGGCGGCTATACGTATTACGACTTCATGCAGAACCGCTCCTTCGACATCGCCGGACCCAATCCCACGCCGGAAGAGTCCAGAAAAATCGACGAGCAATACACCGCCTATCTGGCAGCACAACGACGCGACATCATCGCCTCGGCATTTCTGCGAAAGCAGCAGTCGTTGGAAGACACGGTTGCCAGCAACACTGCAAAACACGCGGCAAAGCCACCGCGCGAACCGCGACCCAAAGTCAGACCTGTGCGCAGAGCAAAGCTTGAAACCTGTCAGGGCCGATTGTCTTGCAGCTGGCAGGAACTGTCAGGCAAAATACAGGAGATCAAGAAAACCCTGTTCGGATCGTAACTGAAGTGTAAGCCATAGCCGTTGGTAGCGAGAGAGGGACTCGAACCCCCGACCCCAGGATTATGATTCCCGTGCTCTAACCAGCTGAGCTACCTCGCCATACGCCGCGGAACATGCCTTGCGAACGCGCGGCATATAAGAAGCCGCTCAAGGGCATGTCAACCGCGAGGCGCCGACCAACCCTCGTCTAAATAGCTATTTTGGCCGGATCGTTGGATCGCCGCCAGGACTGCCGGGCGGCGGAATCACCGGCGTGTTGCCGACATCAGGCGTCGGCGCGCGGATCGCCGGATCGACGTTTGTCGGCGGACATAGCACTCCGTCCGACTTCGCCAATGTGTCGCCCAGCGGCTCCTTGCCTCGCTCCGATGTATTCCCCAGTGGCGCAATCTTGCCTTGTGCAGTCGACTGCGTCGGCGCGCAATTAGCCGGACCAGGCATA
This sequence comes from uncultured Alphaproteobacteria bacterium, assembly GCA_963723625.1. GTDB lineage: Bacteria > Pseudomonadota > Alphaproteobacteria > Rhizobiales > Xanthobacteraceae > Bradyrhizobium. Next base: position 433,482 of record CAVRRK010000005.1, on the reverse strand, counting down.
GGGCTCGCGGTGGATGACGGAGGATTTGACGGCGCTGGTGATGTTTGCGCGCTTTGCCGCGCCCGATGTGGCGACCAGCACGGATAAAAGGACCAACGACCGTTTGAATTTCATCGAAAGTAACAACCAAGGCAAACGCATGTTCCGCGAAAAGTACGAGTTCAAGATTTGCGGTAACGGATCAGCGAAAAATGCCCCATGGGCGGCATCGGCCGCCGCTCCGTCAGGGCGACGCCGCCGTGTTTCGCGGCCCAATCGACCAGGCGCGCCCACGGAAACTCCGGCCGCCAGCCCAGCCGGCGCGCCAGCGGTGCAAAAGCCAATTCGAACATCCGACGCGCTCCCGCCTCCGCGCCGATATGATTGACAAGAATGAGTTCGCCGCCAGGCTTGAGCACGCGGATAAAATCGTCCAGCGTCGCTTCGGGATCCGGCACCGCCGTGATGACGTATTGCGCCACCACCGCGTCAAAAGATGAATCCGCAAATGCGAGGTTCTTGGCGTCCATCACCGCAAGCGTTTCGACGTTGCTGAGGCTCATCGCGCGGACGCGCTGCTGAGCCTTGCGCAACATCGGTTCGGAAATATCGACGCCGCAAATTTTCGTGGTGCGCGAATAATCCGACAACGATAATCCCGTGCCGACCCCGACGTCGAGAATTCGTCCGCCTATCCTGTCGGCTTCCGCAATGGTCGATTGACGGCCGTGATCGAACACCTTGCCGAACACGAGGTCGTAGACCGGCGCCCAGCGGCCATAAGCCTTTGCGACCCCCGCGCGATCGATGTCGCCAGCCATTCCCGCCCCGACCCTTTTTATCCCCGCATCGCCTCGGCAAGCGGTTGCGCTGTGTTGTCACGCGCGAGGTCTGCACGGTCTGCAGCAGCGCTCTTGATGAACCCGCCGCCGAGCACGCGCGCCTGTCCCGTCGGCGCATCGTAGAACACGCAGGCCTGTCCGGGAGAAACGCCCTCTTCGCCCGCGACCAATTCAACCTGGTAGACACCGTCGGCCCCGCGCAGCCACGCGCGCTGCGGCGCCCGGGTCGAGCGCACGCGCACGAAAACCTCCAGGCCATCGCCAACCGCGCGGTCGAGCGCACCGTCTCCGATCCAGTTGACGTCCCGCAATATAATGCGATTGGTCCGCAATGCTTCCCGCGGGCCGACCACGACGCGCCGCCCGGCGGCATCAAGGCGGACCACATAAAGCGGTGCGCTGGAGGCGATGCCAAGACCGCGGCGTTGACCTACGGTAAAATTCTCGATGCCCTCGTGGCGGCCGATCGTGTTGCCTTCGAGATCGACGATATTGCCGGGCTCCATTGCGTTTGGCTTTAGACGGCGGATGATGTCGGTGTAGCGGCCGGTCGGCACGAAGCAGATGTCCTGGCTGTCCTGCTTGTCAGCGACAGATAGTCCGAACCGCCGCGCCAGCTCCCGGGTCTGCGGTTTGGTCATATCGCCCAGCGGAAACCGCAGAAAGTCGAGTTGCTCACGCGTCGTTGCGAACAGAAAATAGCTCTGATCGCGGCCGGCGTCGACCGCGCAGACCAAAGCGCGCGAACTGTCGGCCATGCGACGCGATGAAACGTAGTGTCCGGTAGCCAGCGCTTTCGCGCCGAGTTCGCGCGCGGTGATGAGCAGATCACGAAACTTGATCGAGCGATTGCATTCGATGCAGGGTACCGGCGTTTCGCCGGACGCGTAGCTCTGCGCAAAACTGTCGATCACGGACTCGCGGAACCGGCTTTCGTAGTCCAGCACATAGTGCGGAATGCCGATGCGCTCGGCGACGTCGCGCGCGTCGTGAATATCCTGCCCGGCGCAGCAGGCGCCCTTGCGGTGGGTCGCGGCGCCGTGGTCATAGAGCTGCAGCGTGATGCCGACGACGTCGTACCCCTGCGACTTCAACAGCGCAGCCGTCGCCGATGAATCGACGCCGCCGGACATGGCGACGACGACACGCGTATCCTGCGGCCGTCCTTCGAGATCGAGACTGTTGAGCATCTTTGCGGTCATTCATGCGGTCGCAGCCGCAACGCAATTTCACGTCCGCCGAGGCTGGGAAAACAGCCTTTCATATAGGCCGCATTCCCGCGAAGCAAATCGCAGCACCGCGCTTCAGGCTCGAACGGCAAATCTTGCCGCCGGGCAGGAATGGAACGGCGGGAAAAGCCGTCGCGCTCGTGTTTGTTCGAAATAACTCATTGATGACAGCTAACTAATTTTAGGGTTAGCCGATGGCCCAGACCTTGCTCAACGGAGAGGATCATTGGAGAAAGGCCAGCCGTGGTCAGCGTAACGCCAGATACCGCCGCAAACAGCTCGGGACCGCCCGCGCCGTCGCGACCTGTCAAGGCCGAGCGCTCGGCAGCACCGGACAGCTTTGCGTCGCTGATCGGCGACAGCGCGGCGGAAGCCGCCAGCAACGATCGCGCCTCCGCCGCAAGGGATCAACCGGCCCCGCAAAGACGGGCCGATGAGACGGCCGCGGAAAATCGGCAGCAGCGTGAGTCATCGTCCTCACGCGCGCGCGACCACGTAGGTCCGGCGGACAATGATACCAAAGCCGCGCGAGCTGACCGTGGCGACGCATCCACCGATGGTGGAGACGCGTCGAAGCCTGCCAAATCCGGCGAAGCCAAAACTGGTGGCGCAACGTCGGACACCAAAGCAAAGGATACATCCGATACCGGCAGTGCAACCGATCAGACGGTCTCGCCAACGATTGGCGGCGCTGTCGCCGCGTCCACGGTTGTTGCAGTCGCAATTCCGGTTGCCGTCGCATCGGCCACCATTTCAGCCGCGGCCTCGCCGCAGGGTGGCGCGCAGACGCCTTTGGCAATCGCCGCCGCGGCCCTCGCCAGCTCGTCGGCGATCAATGGATCGCAATCAGAGCCCGCGCCATCTGCCAACCCATCTGCCGATGCCGCGACGGCGCCATCTGGATTGGGTGCCGCTACGGATAAGGCAGCGGGTTCAGGCATCGCTGCGCTGGGCAATGAGGGTAGCGCGGATGCTGTGTCCATCACGCAGCCTGTGGCCGTCAGGTGATGTGCCCTCAGCAATCGAACAACAGGCGGCCGCTGCCATTGCGACAGGCGCGGCAAAAACGGGTTTCAACACGACCGGCGCGACGCGACCGAGCCCCGGTGCAAAAGCAAATTCAACGGATTTTCGCCCCGATGATTCCGGGGCGTCGCTGCAATCCACGGACAAGACCGCGAGCACCCAGCGCCAAGTCACCGACCTCAAGCCGAGCGCCGATGGCGCTGTCCTTGCCGCGAAGCCAGAACCATCGACGGACAACCCGCCTGTGTTCTCAGGTTCGCCGCACGAACATATTGCGGCAGGCGCGACGGGGCCGGCGCAGACCGATCTATCCGCTTCAGGTATTCAGGCGGCAAACAATCTCCAACAGCCGCAATCGACCGTCATCGCACCAAACCAGTTGAACGTTACCGTCGCCACATCGGCGCCGGTGCCGCTGAACGCTCTCGCGCTTCAGATCGCCGCGACGGCGCAAAACGGCAAGAGCCGCTTCGAAATCCGGCTCGACCCCGCCGAACTCGGCCGCATCGACGTTCGGATCGATATCGACCGCCAGGGCCAGATGACATCCCATCTCACCGTGGAAAAACCGGAAACGCTCACGATGCTGCGTCAGGACGCGCCGCAACTGCAGCGCGCGCTCGACGATGCAGGGTTCAAGACCGGCGATGGCGGATTGCAATTCAGCCTGCGCGACCAATCCTCGTCCGGTCAGAACAGCGGCAACGAGTCCACCCGTCACGGACAACGGCTGCTCATCGGCAATGAAGAAACCATATCCGCGACCACCGCCGGTCGAACGTATGGCCGCGCGCTGGCCTCCAGCGGCGGCGTGGACATAAGGGTCTAGGAGACCGACATGACGACACCAGTTTCCGGCGTATCCAATCCCGTCGTATCGGGAACGACGCCTCTTCCGGCCTCAACATCTTCAGGCTCTTCCGGGTCGAGCCTCGGTTCGACCACGGATGCAACGCTGGCCGGAAATTTCCAGACGTTCCTGACGCTGCTGACGACGCAACTGCAGAACCAGAACCCGCTCGATCCGCTGGACACCAATCAATTCACCCAGCAGCTCGTTCAGTTCGCATCGGTCGAACAACAGCTCAAGACCAACGATCAACTGACAACGCTGGTCTCCTTGCAGCAGACCGCACAGTCGACGCAGGCGCTGACTTTCGTCGGGAAGACCGCAGTGGTCGACGGCAGCACAGCGGCGCTGACCAACGCAACGGCTACCTGGCAACTCGGCGTACCGACCAATTCGAACGTCACCGTCTCCATTGCCAGCAGCACCGGGCAAAACGTCTTTACTGGCAATTACACGGTCAGTGCCGGTGATAACCAGACCTTCACCTGGGACGGCAAAGGCACGGATGGTACTCAATGGCCCGACGGGAAATACACCTTGACCGCCACCGGCGCCGACACCGCGGGCAATCCCGTCGCGGTATCGACGCAGATCCAGGGCGTCGTTAATTCGGTCGACCTCACGCAATCGCCGCCACTGCTGTCGATCGGCGGCCAGAACTACACGGTCAATCAGGTCAAGAGCATCGCGAACTGACGCTCCCCTGCTCGCAATGACGACTGAGATATCCGAGCGTTAGCACTTCATTCACACCATGCTTCAGTCCGGCACACATGACGCGCCGGAGCGCGGTTTTGCGTCAATTCCAAGGAGAATCTTATTTGGGCTCGCGGCTTAGGCAAATTTTAAGTCGCGAGGCGTAGGTTGTTCCTGCGAGTTCAGTGGTTGAGAGTTTGTGAGTACGCCATGACAGAACCCCATCGCCCGAGGGTAAAGTACGTCATCGGGCCTGACGGCAGTCCGCTAACGATTGCCGATTTGCCAGCACCCGGTACCAAGCGGTGGGTCATCCGCCGTAAGGCTGAAGTTGTTGCCGCAGTGCGCGGCGGTTTGCTCTCGCTCGAAGAAGCTTGCAACCGCTACACGCTGACCGTGGACGAATTCCTGTCCTGGCAATTTTCGATCGATCAGCATGGGCTGGCCGGATTGCGCACCACCCGCATTCAGCAATACCGTCAGTAAGTTTCCTTTTCATCGTTCAAGGATGCGCAACGGCTTTGCATGCGAAGCCGATATTTTGCGTTTCGAACTTTCCCGCGGCCTTTAGTCTTCGTTAACCATATCGAAACCATCCCATAGGCAATAATTGCCGGGTCGGCTCAAGAGGCCGAATCTCAGGGACTGGTTCGTTGCAGAGTCTGGCAAGTTTCCTAAAAGGCCTCGGCGCCGCGCGCGTGATGGCGATGGTCGCCGTGACAGCGGCGCTGATCGGATTCTTCGGATTTGTCATCATGCGCGTCACCACGCCGCAGATGACCACCCTGTTCACCGATCTCAGTGCCGAAGATTCCTCCGGTATCATCAAGGACCTCGAGCGCCAGGCCATCGCATACGAGCTTCGAAACGATGGCGCTGTGATCATGGTGCCCAAGGACAAGGTCACGCGGCTGCGCATGAAGCTTGCCGAAGCCGGTTTGCCCAAAGGCGGCGGCGTCGGTTACGAGATCTTCGACAAATCGGATGCGCTCGGCACCACCAGCTTCGTACAGAACATCAATCATCTGCGCGCGCTCGAAGGCGAACTGGCGCGCACCATCCGCGGGATCGATCGCATTCAGGCGGCGCGGGTACATCTGGTCCTGCCCGAACGGCCGCTATTTTCCCGGGAAACGCCGGAGCCTTCCGCCTCGATCGTGGTGCGCGTGCGCGGCACCCTCGAGCCGCAGCAGGTGCGTGCTGTCAGACATATCGTTGCTACGGCGGTCAATGGTCTGAAACCGCAGCGCGTTTCCATTGTCGACGAAACCGGACAATTGCTCGCCGATGGCGCGACCGGCGACACCGACGGTGCGACCAGCGATGACCGGCGGGTGGGCTTTGAGAAACGAATGCGCAATCAGATCGAGGCCATCGTATCGTCGGTAGTCGGTACGGGCCGCGCGCGGGTCCAGCTGTCAGCCGACTTCGATTACAACAAGGTCACCCAGACCTCGGATCGCTTCGATCCCGAAGGGCGCGTGCTGCGCTCCAGCCAAACCCGCGAAGAATCCACCGCGAATGGCGACAACAGCGGCCAGGTAACGGTCAACAACGAACTGCCCGGCGCCGGACGGCAAGACAATGCCGCAGGTCCGCGCGACCAGAGCAAGAAGAGCGAAGAAACCAACAACTACGAAATCTCGCGTGTCACCAAGACCGAAGTGACGGAGGCCGGAAAGGTCAACCGCATTTCCGTCGCCGTTCTGGTCGATGGCATCTACGCCAAGAACGACAAGGGCGAAACAGTCTACACCGAGCGCGGCAAGGATCAGCTCGATCGCATCGCGGCGCTGGTGCGCTCGGCAATCGGATTCGATCAGAAGCGCGGCGATCAGGTGGAGGTCGTCAACCTGAAATTCGCCGAGGCGCCGCCGTCGATGATTCCGATAAGCGAGCCTCAAGGCTGGTTCGGCATGCTGCAGTTCACCAAGGATGATTTGATGTACGGCATCGAACTCGGCGTGATGACGCTGCTCGGTCTTGTCGTGCTGTTCATGGTGATCCGGCCGCTGGTCAAGCGCATTCTGGCCTCTGAACAATTGGCGTTGCCGGGCGCCGCCGCAGTGCAGCCGGCGCTCGCCGACGGCAGTTCGCAGGCTGCCAAGGCTGTCGGCCAAAACCTTGCTCCTGCTGCGCCCTCGGCCTCGATGATCGATGTCGCGCAGGTTCAGGGGCAGGTGCACGCGCAGTCGATAAATCGGGTGGGCGAACTGGCCGAACGAAATCCCAATGAAACCGCCTCGATTATTCGGCAATGGCTTTCGGAGCCTGCGTGATCTGACATGGCCGTACCGCAAACCGCAAACACCAATGATATCGCCGGCGTAGTCGCGACGCTGGCCAGCAGGCAAGGCAGTCGCCCGCGCAGCAAGCCAATGAGCGGCCCCAAACGGGCCGCCGTCATGATGCTGGCGCTCGGCGAAAAATACGGCGGCAAGATCTGGGCATTGCTGGACGACGAGGAAGTCCGCGAATTGTCGGGCGTGATGTCACAACTAGGCACCGTCGAGCCCGACGTGGTCGAGGATCTTCTGCTCGAATTCGTGTCGCGGATGTCGGCGTCCGGCGCGCTGATGGGGACCTTTGACGGCACCGAGCGGCTACTGCACCAATATCTTCCGAAAGAGCGCGTCAGCGGAATCATGGACGAAATTCGCGGACCCGCCGGACGCAACATGTGGGAAAAGCTTTCCAACGTCCAGGAAGAGGTGCTCGCTAATTACCTCAAGAACGAGTACCCGCAAACCATCGCCGTGGTGCTGTCGAAGCTGAAATCGGAACATGCCGCACGCGTGCTCGCCATTTTGCCCGAAGACATCGCGCTCGATGTGATCGGGCGCATGCTCAAGATGGAGGCCGTCCAGAAGGAGGTCATCGAGCGCGTTGAGCAGACGCTTCGCACCGAATTCATGTCAAACCTGTCGCAGACTCGCCGCCGCGACGCGCACGAAGTGATGGCTGAAATCTTCAATAATTTCGACCGCCAGACCGAAACGCGGTTCATCACGGCGCTCGAGGAAGATCACCGGGATTCCGCGGAGCGCATCAAGGCGCTAATGTTCACCTTTGATGACCTGGTCAAGCTCGACGCCGCATCGGCGCAGACCCTGATGCGTCAAATCGACAAGAGCAAACTTGGCGTCGCGCTAAAGAGCGCCAATGAGGATGTCCGCGGCTTCTTCCTCGGCAACATGTCGTCCCGCGCCGGCAAGATGCTGCTGGACGACATGGCTGCAATGGGACCGGTCCGGTTGCGCGACGTCGATGAGGCGCAGGCTCTGCTGGTCAATCTCGCCAAGGATCTCGCGGCCAAGGGTGAGATCATGCTTTCGAAAAACCGTGCCGAAGACGAGCTGGTGTATTGATGGCCGCCCCCGCAAAATTTCTGTTTGACACCGACTTTTCTTCGCATAGCGGCCGCGACCGTTCTACGTCGGTGGAAACCGCGCAAAAGATCGCGGCAGCGGAAGCGCGCGCCTATCGGGACGGCTTCGATGCCGCCCAAGCGGAAGCCAAAGCCGAAAGCGACCGCCGCGTGGCACTGGCGATGGAGGAAATCGCCATTGGAGTTCGCACGATAGCAACAGGTTTTTCCGGCATCGAAGCCCGGATGGAAACCGAAGCCGTCGATGTCGCAGTTGCCGTGGCGCGCAAACTGTGCAGCGAACTCATGTCCCGCGAGCCGCTTGCCGAAATCATGGCTCTGGTGAGCGACTGCTTTTCGCATCTGGTATCGACGCCGCATCTCGCCGTGCGCATCAACGACGGCGTCTACGACGCCGCGCGGGAACGGATCGAGCGGCTCGCAAAGCAAAGTGGATTTGAGGGCCGCCTCGTGATTCTAGCCGAGCCGGAGATCGAGACAGGCGACTGCAGGATCGAGTGGGCCGATGGCGGCATGGTACTCGAGCGCGTGGCGATCGAGGCGAAGATCAACGAACTTGTTGGACGATATATGGCGTCCCGCGATCAGACCGGCGCATCCGTGCCGCGAGGAATGAATCATGCGTGAAAACGATACTCAGGTGCCGCTTCAGGATCTCAACGCAGCTGATGTGCCTGCGATCGACGACGCCGGGTACACCGACGACGAGCAGGTTACGCGTATCGCCGCTGATCTCGAGGCGGTGTTCGATGTGCCGGTGCAAGTCTCGGCAGTACTCGGCCGCTCCAAGATGGACGTCGGCGAGCTGTTGAAACTCGGACCAGGCACGGTGCTCGAACTCGATCGCCGCGTCGGCGAAGCCATCGATATCTATGTCAACAACCGGCTGGTGGCGCGCGGCGAAGTGGTTCTGGTGGAAGAAAAACTCGGCGTGACCATGACGGAAATCATCAAGGCGGAACGCGACTGAGCGCGTCTCCCTATACGACACTATTAAGGCGACCGGACGAATAGGAGAACATCATGCGGCTTCTTATCGTTGGCACCCTGAAGGGCCAACTCACGACCGCCACCAAGATCGCGATGGACAACGGGGCTTCCGTCACCCACGCGGAAAACCATGAACAGGCGATGCGCGTGCTGCGCGGCGGCAAGGGGGCCGACCTGCTGCTGGTCGATGTGGCCCTGGACATTCGCGATCTGGTGATGCGGCTTGAGGCCGAGCATATCCATGTGCCGATCGTGGCCTGCGGCATCGCCAGCGATGCCCGCGCCGCGGTCGCCGCCATTCACGCCGGCGCCAAGGAATACATCCCGCTGCCACCCGATCCGGAACTGATCGCTGCGGTGCTGGCCGCCGTCGCCAATGACGCCCGCGATCTGGTTTATCGCGACGAAGCGATGGCGAAAGTTATCAGGCTTGCGCAGCAGATCGCGGGTTCGGACGCTTCGGTCATGATCACCGGCGAGTCCGGCACCGGCAAGGAAGTGCTGGCGCGCCACGTCCACAGCCGCTCCAATCGCGCCAAAAAACCTTTCATCAGCATCAACTGCGCGGCTATCCCTGAGCATCTGCTGGAGTCCGAACTGTTCGGTCACGAGAAGGGCGCGTTTACCGGCGCCATCGCGCGCCGCATCGGCAAGTTCGAGGAAGCCACCGGCGGCACGCTGCTGCTTGATGAAATCTCCGAGATGGATGTGCGGCTGCAGTCGAAACTGCTGCGCGCGATTCAGGAGCGCGTGATCGACCGTGTCGGCGGCACGCGGCCGGTGCCGATCGATATCCGCATCATTGCGACATCAAACCGTAATCTGGCGGACGCCGTGCGCGGAGGCACCTTCCGCGAGGATCTGCTATTCCGCCTCAATGTCGTTAATTTGAAAATTCCACCCTTGCGCGAACGGCCGGCGGATATTCTGGAACTGGCGCAGCATTTCGCGCGAAAATATGCCGACGCCAACGGCGTGCCGGTGCGGCCGATCTCGGCCGACGCGCGGCGCGTGCTCACTGCCAATCGCTGGCAGGGCAACGTCCGCGAACTGGAAAACACCATCCACCGTTCGGTGCTGATGGCCAACGGCGACGAGATCGGCGCCGACGCCATTCTCACGCCCGATGGCGACCGCCTCGATCTGACGAAAACCGCCCCGGCGGTAGCGCACGCGACGTTCGCCGCCGAACAGGTGACCCGCGCGCTGGTCGGCCGCACCGTGGCCGACGTCGAGCGTGACCTGATTCTGGAAACGCTCAAGCATTGCCTCGGCAACCGCACCCATGCCGCGAATATCCTCGGCATCTCGATCCGCACGCTGCGCAACAAGTTGAATGAGTATGCCGATGGCGGCCTGCCGATCACGCCTGCTGGCGCAGGCGAATATCATCGCATGGCGGCGAGTGCTTAAGTTTCACGAATAGCTCGGCGCGTCGGGTTTGCGAAAGATGTGAATGGGGTCGCCGGGCTGTAGCTCACGCCCCGTCGTGGCGGCGTAGGCGTACAGTGCGAGATAGCCGACCGCGAGCGCGCCGACGGCGTAAAAGGCCCACACCGCCACGCGTTTCATTCACTCCGCCGCCGCAATCGCTTGCTTCGGGGGCACGACGCTGACCGCCAATTTGCCGTAACGGTCCGTGAACGCCTCGGTGTCGATTTCCTCGAGCTGGATCGCGCCGTTCATCACGCCGGCCTTCCACGCGTCATGTTCTGGATCGCTGCGGAATTCCGGCATCACTTCTTTGGCGAACAGCTCAAGCGAATCGCAGATGTGCCCGTGGCTGTTCTTGCCGGCCTGATTGAGCAGGATCACCTGGTCGATGTGCGAGCTTCTGAAACGCCGCAGCTTCTTGGCGATAGTCTCCGGCGATCCGATCAACCCACCACGCAACGCGGCTTCCTGCGCCTCGGGATTTTCGCGTTTCCATTTGTTGTACTCGTCCCACATGTTGACGGTGCCCGGCGCTGGACGCGCTCGGTTTTGCCCTTGGCCATAGTAACGCAGGGCGAACTGGAAGAAGGTCGCACCATCGGCGCGCGCCCTCGCCTCCTCATCGGTTTTCGCGCACATGAAGAACGACACCAGCGCCATGTTCGGATTGATCTCGTAGTCCGCCAGCTTCTTCAGCCGCTTGGTGATGGCGTTGTAATAGGCATGCACCCAGGCATGCGCGGCGTCGGCGCTGACGAACTGAAAACCGAGCGCGCCGAAACCGTTTTGTCCGGCGCGTTCGATGGTCGGCAATTGCGAGCAGGCCATCCACAGCGGCGGGTGTGGTTTCTGGACAGGCTTCGGCACCACATTGCGCAAGGGAATATCGAAATACTTTCCGTGATGCTCGCTGCCGCCTTCCTTGAACATCGGAAAGATGGCGCACACGGCCTCCTCGAACACTGCCTTCTTGGTTTCCATGTCGCGGCCGAACGGCGTCAGCTCGGTGATCGAGGCGCTCTCGCCCATGCCGAATTCGCAGCGGCCGTTACTTAGGAGATCGAGTACCGCGACGCGCTCGGCAACGCGCGCGGGATGATTGGTGGTGAGCTGGAAAATACCGTGCCCGAGGCGGATGTTTTTGGTGCGCTGGGAGGCTGCGGCGAGAAACGATTCCGGCGATGGCGAATGCGAATATTCCTCGAGAAAATGATGCTCCACCACCCAGGCGTGATCGTATCCGAGCCGGTCGGCGGTCTCCAACTGCGTCAGCGCATTCTGGTACAGCTTGAGTTCGTCGCCAGCTTCCCATGGGCGCGGCAACTGCAGCTCATAAAAGATGCCGAATTTCATGGCGCCCTCCCCGAAACGGGCTCTTGTTCCCGGCAGTGTATTCGCGGAACACCTCAAGTCCAGCGCAAGCCGACCTGCATGCGGGAGTCTGGCTTGCACTGATCGCGGCAATGGTTAGCTTGCGCGACGTGAGTCGCGCCGCCATGCCGCGATCTTTCTCCTTACAGAGACAAATGCCCACCTTCACGCCGCATCAGGATTCCGCGCTGAAAGCCGTCGCGGACTGGCTGAAAGCCAAACCCGGCAAGAACGGCACGCCGCCGATCTTCCGCCTGTTCGGTTATGCCGGCACCGGCAAGACCACGCTGGCACGCCACATCGCCGATGGCGTCAGCGGCGAGGTGAAATTCGCGGCCTTTACCGGCAAGGCTGCGCTGGTGATGCGAAACAAGGGCTGCGACGGCGCCTCGACGATTCATTCGCTGATTTATCGCGCGCGCGAATCCGGCGTCGAGCAGCCGAGTTTCGAATTGTGGGACGACGCGCCGGCGTCGAAAGCCAAGCTGATCGTGATCGACGAATGCTCGATGGTCGACGAAGAGCTCGGCCGCGATCTGATGTCGTTCGAATGCCCGTTGCTCGTGCTCGGCGATCCCGCGCAATTGCCGCCGATCGCCGGCGGCGGGTTTTTCACCAATTGCGAGCCCGACGTGATGCTGACCGAAGTGCATCGTCAAGCGCAGGACGATCCAATCGTGCGGATGTCGATGGATGTGCGCGAAGGACGCGACCTCGACATCGGCCGCTACGGCGAAAGCGAAGTGGTGTCGCGCGGCGAGCTTGATCCGAACCGGGTGATGGCCGCCGATCAGGTGCTGGTCGGGCGCAACAACACGCGGCGGGCCTACAATATGCGGGTGCGCCAGAAGCAGAACATCGAGGATCCCCTGCCGATCGCCGGCGATAAGCTGGTCTGCCTTCGCAACAACCGGAAGAAGGGCCTGTTCAATGGCGGTCTGTGGCGCGTGAAGTCGCGTGCGGCTTCAAAATCGAAAATCATCACCATGCGCCTGTCGCCGGACGAAGATTTCGGCGGCAAGGTCACCAAAGTCTCGGTGCGCTCCGATTGCTTCAGCGGCGGTGTCGAGACGCTGCCCTGGGACCAGCGCAAGCCGTACGACGAATTCGACTACGGCTATGTGCTAACCGTCCACAAGTCGCAGGGCTCGCAATGGGACGACGTCGTGCTGTTCGACGAAAGTTTTGCGTTTCAGGACAGTCGCGCACGCTGGCTTTACACCGGCATCACGCGCGCGGCGAAACGGCTGAGCATTGTCGTGTAGCAGCCGACGAAGAAACTTACTTCGGATTTGGCTCGACCAATCCTTTTCCCGGATCGTCATACTTTCCGGCACGATGCAATTGCACCGCCTTGCCGAGCGCGCGGGCGACGTTCTTCACTTGCTCCTGAAAATCCTCGTCTTCATCGAGTGCGTGATGCGACGTGGCGTAAGGCTCCATGTAGCCGATATAGCCATCGGTTTCCGCCATGCCGCCGGCCGATATCAGCGACATGTCGGTGAGCCAGTCGACCAGCGAGCGGCGCAGCGTCTCCGCGCCAGCAGCATCGCCATGCGCGACGACGCCGAAGTGCCGACCGGCGAGATGCCGCGGATACGGCCAACCTTTCAGCTCGAGCGCCTTGGCTTCTTCCGGCTTCTTGCCGTGGGTTGAGGATGGATCGGGATTGCCGCCGTCCGCGCAGACGAGGCGATCGATCATCGACTTCAGCGGCGTCGGCGCGTGATACCAGTTAACCGGCGTGATAATCATGATGCCGTGCGCGGCGACCCAGAGCGGGTAAATCTCGTTCATCCAGTCGTCGGTCTGGCCGAGCGAGTAATTCGGATAGCAACTGCACGGCCAATGGCACAGCGCCATCGAGGTGGAGACGCAGGACTTGCAGGGGTGAATTTCTTTGCCGAACTCCGACGTCAGCCGGCTCAGATCGAGTATTTCTACCGCAAATCCCATCTCCTGAAATATCGGCTCGGCCAGCTTCACCAGACGCCAGGTCTTCGACATCTCGCCTGGACAAGTCTGGTCGCTACGCGACGAACCGTTGATGAGCAGAATGCGCGGTGTTTCGCCGGTGTCATCGTGACGGCGCTGCGCAGCCAGGATCGCGTCGCGCGCGGCCAGCCAATCGACGGAAATGTCGTAGTTCGGATCGGCGAAGCCCGGCCCGGCCTTGCGCGTGACCGGCGATTTGCGGGAATTGCTGTAGCCGTCCCACGCCACGTCGATGACGGCGTCGAGCTCACGCTCAACCGCTTTAAAGGCGGGATCGGCAAAGCGGCTGCGGTAGCGTATTTCAAATTCCTCGCGCGACAATTCGACCGATGGCATTCCCTTGCGAACGTCGATATCGGCCATCCCCGAACCTTCCCTGAAATCCATAAATCAATATAACGCGGCGCCAACGTTGCTGGTCTTGATCGGTTCCGAGCCGAAATCCTCCGCAATACCGGCCTATATTCACGCAGTCGTGTGCCGTATGCTGTAACGAAACACCGATGCTGCCGTATCTATGCGTATCGAACCCAATCCCGCCGCTTCTCAAACCATTGCTATCCTGCATTCGAGAGGAAATCCCATGCGCCGCCACCCATTCAGTCGTCTTTCCCTTCGCGCCGCCGCTATCGGCGCGCTGGCGATTTCGGCCTTCGCAGCCACGCCTTCGCTTGCGGCCGAAGATGCGGTAATCATTCCGCCGCCGGCGATGGATGCGCAGGCGCCGGATGGCTTGCAGACCGCGGTGATTGCGGGTGGATGTTTCTGGGGCGTGCAAGGCGTGTTTCAGCACACCGCGGGCGTAGTCAATGCGCTCTCGGGTTATGCGGGCGGAGCTAAGAGCACCGCGGATTACTCCAGCGTCAGCACTGGCTCGACCGGGCACGCCGAAGCCGTTGAGATCAAATATAATCCGAAGCAGATTAGCTACGGAAAAATCCTGCAGATTTTCTTCTCGGTCGCGCATGATCCGACGCAGCTTAACCGTCAGGGCCCGGACAGCGGCACGCAATATCGCTCGGCGATTTTCACTACCAACGACGAACAGAAGAAGGTCGCGGATGCCTATATCGCGCAGCTCAACGCCGCCAAGGTCTTCAAAAAGCCAATCGTCACCAAGGTCGGATCGCTCGAAGGTTTCTTTCCCGCCGAGGCCTATCATCAGGACTACCTGACGCTGCACCCCAACCAGCCCTATATTGCGTATAACGACATTCCGAAGGTCGAAAACCTGAAGAAGATTTTCGCGCAGAACTACGTCGAGAAGCCGGCGCTGGTCAGCGCCGCGAAAATGACGAACTGATCTAGAGGAGCACCCGTGTCCGATACCAAGACCGCGAAAGTCGAAAAAACCGATGCTGAGTGGCGGCGCGAATTGACGCCGATGCAATACGCGGTGCTGCGCGAGAAAGCGACGGAACGGCCGTTTTCCGGCGAATATGACCACGATCATACGCCGGGCACTTATACCTGCGCTGGCTGCGGGCAGACACTGTTCGAGTCCGATGCCAAGTTCGATTCCGGTTGTGGCTGGCCGAGCTTCACGCAGCCCGCCGCCGAAAACCATGTCGCCGAGGAACGCGATGTGACGCACGGCATGGTGCGGACCGAAGTGCTGTGTTCGAAATGCAGCGGCCATCTCGGCCACGTCTTTGAAGATGGACCGGGACCAACGGGTTTGCGTTATTGCATCAACTCCGCGGCACTGAAAAAACAGCCCAAATAAATCCGCAATTGAGTTCGAACACATGATTTGCCTCGCGCGACCGCTTCGGTTGCGCGGGGCTTTCTGTCTCTGCACCACACCTGCCTTAACCAATAAGAAAGCTATAGAATGTCCCAAACTTCCAAGCGATTGCTGCTCGGGATCGGCTTTGCCGGCCTCCTGCTCGAGGGCTTCGTCAATCATCCAGCGCTCGCCACCGACAAGGTGTCGCTGTTCAAGGTCATCACGCCGCGCGACGTCGTCGTGATCGGAATTCCTGACACTGAACTGGCGCAACTCGACGGCAAGAACGCCGGCGGCATCGTCAAGATGCTCAAGGCCAACGGCACCATGACAGCGTGGCAATATGAGGTGCGCAAGGCCGAAGCCGGCGCGCTCGAGCAGGCGCCGCTGCGCAAGATCGGCCTGATGGCGAGCGATACGGTCCGCGTGGAGCCTTTCACCTCGCCGCTCAAGGTGGTGCCGATCGGCGGCGAGTAATCCACCGCCGCGTTGGTTCCGATCATGGAACCGGCCGCGAAAATATGCTTTGATCGGCCCCGGGCGGGGTGGCGCGCCTTCACGCGCCGGTCGCCCGTGGGGAGAGAGCCATGTCGCTCGGACTGATACTCATCATCATCCTGATCATTTTCCTGCTGGGCGGATTCAGCGGGCGTTTCGGCGGCTACGGCTATGGCATGGGCCACAGCGGCATGGGCATCGGCGGCGTCATTCTGGTGATCCTGCTGATACTGCTGCTGCTCGGCAAACTCTAAGGCGCATCTGCCTGAAATCGCAGGGATTCTTTGGGCCCCCCGATGGGACCGCCGCGATTCATCATCGCGCGCGGCGGGAGTCGCATTTTTCGCTGAGATGACTATATTAGGATCAGTCCTTGAAACGATGGATGCCCGCCAGCGTTCTGCTGGGAACGCATGGCGTCTCCGTTGTTTTGTTTTGCGTCCGCACAAAAATAAGAGGGTCACTGACCATGGCTTCCTTCAGCTACAATACCGCCGCCGAACTCTTTCCCGCCGCCATCCGCAAGAAAAAGCGTGCCGGCTTTGCCTACCGCCGCTTCGACACTGCGGCCGCCGCGGTGCAGTTCGCGATCGAACAATTGCCGGCGGATTCGCTGAACGGCGCCTATTTGCAGGTCGACGAGGCGAGGTTCGACCAGAGCGGCATTCGCACGCTGTATGAAAGCCAGGATTTCCCGCTGGAGCGCCACCCGCCCGCGGCGGTCGCGATGCCCGCCAACGCCGACTCCGATCAGAACGCCGCGTAAGCTTACAGCCGCGGCTGCTTCTCCATCCAGCGCCGCAACAGTTTCACGTTGCGGATGTTGGCGCGGAACATGACGTCGAACGCGTCGCCCACGAACGGCACCAGGCCGACCGTGCCATCCAGCGCCACATTGCCGAGCATTCGCGCCGTGACATGCCAGGGCGCGCCGAGCTGACGCGCCTCGCGCACCAGCCACAGCGAGATCGCCGTGGTGATGATGTCGCCGACCACCGGAACCAGCCCGATCAGCCCGTCGATACCGTAGCGGATATTCGTGCCCGGCAGGATGAACGCGACATCGAGCAGTTTCGCCAGCGCTTCGATCCGCGCGAATCGCTGCTCGCGCGTGAGATTGCCGAACAGGCCGCCGCCGGCATTGCCGAAATTGAAATTGAAATCGCGAAACCCCTCGCCGATCGATTCCGGCGGCGCGAGCACGCGGCCGTCCTGATCGATCACGGGGCCGCGCGCGTTGGTACTGCGCGAAGCCTGACGGCGCGCGGTGTTCTGGGCAAATATCTGATCGTTGATTCTGTCATGGGCTTGGGCATCACATGGGTAACGCGCGACACCGGCGCAAGTTGCGTCACGCCGCCGCATCGATCACTTCCTGCCTTTGCGCCACGGCATCGCCGCGTTCGCTGCCTCGTCTTCGCGCGCCTGCCCGCGCAATTCGGCCAGCCGCGCGTCCACCATCAGCCTCAGCTCGTGCATCGACTGCGACTCTTCCTCGCGCGTCATGCGGCCGGCATTCTCGCGGCGCTTCTTGGCGAGGCAGGCGAAGCTGTCGCTCGAACATTTGTGGCTGCGCCGGCATGCGCCGACGCTGCAGGTGCGCCAGCCTTCGATCACATCGCCGATGGTGCGGTTGATCTTCCGCCATATCGCCTCGCGCTCGCGCTGGCGTTGCTGCGCGTCCAATAATCTTTCTTCAGGCGTCATCGCGCTCTCCTGTCGCGTGTTGCGCAGGCGAGCGTCATCGCTGCCCGCAAATCGGTTTGCGTGAGTGGTGGATTCAAATGGCCCCCTCGAAAAAGAGAGGGGGCGGAGCGCCGAAAGGCGCGCCGTTAGTAGTGGGCCGCGAACCGGCACCGCCGGCCGCGGAAACGCCTTTCGACGCTCCACCGCGGCTTTTCTGTCCGAGGGACCGTGCTTCCGCGCCCAGGCCACGCTCAGCCGACGGTTTGCGCCGCGGCCATGCGTCCATCCCGGCGGCTTTCGCCGCCGTTCGCCCGTTCGCGTCCAGCCACTGAAGGCAGAGCCCCGTAGTGAGCCCGGACGGTTACCCCCGGCCTCCCGAGTGCGCGAGGAGACGTCCTCCCCGCGCCCGCAGGCGCCGCATCCCGCCCCGCGCTAACAAGCGTCCCTGGCAACGCCCCTCAAACTGGGACGGGATGAATAGGAATATAGTCCTAAAAAGAAAAAATGTCAAGCGGATATGTCATTATCGCCGAGATAAACCAGTGGTGATGGAACTTAAGCTGGAATGGATGCTTAGCCTTGTATCACCGCCTCTACTGGCTGCTAACGGTGACTGAGAGTGTTGTGCTCCCGCCTCGGGAGAAATCAACACGTGCAATCTAAATTAACGATCGACCAGTTGGACGCTCACCGACTGCTCGCGCAGCTTGGCAGCGGCAGAGCGACCGCCAGCTACCAAAATCATGAAATAATATACTGCCAGGGCGAAGACGCACCTTTTGTCTTCTTCGTTCAAGAGGGCTGCGTACGGCTTACTGCCGCGTCTGAACACGGCGTGGTGACTGAAGTTGGCACTGCACGGGAAGGACAGTTTTTTGGAGAATCCTGCCTTCACGATGTGCCCGTTCGAACTGCGACAGCCACAGCGGTCGGTCCTTGCCGGATTACCTCAATTACGAGCGAAGCGATCCGTTTTGCGGTTCAAGACCGGCCAAACTTTGCAAAATTGTTTGTCGATTATTTATCGAATCACAGCAGCTGGGTTGAGAAATCATACCTCGATCATCTCCTGAATCGCGGCGCGGCGTAGCTTTCGCAGGTTCGACCACCCATACCCCGACCTTTCGAGATTTCCTTTCATGTCCTCAGATGCGCTAGCGGTGCCCAATGTCCTCATCGTCGAGGACGAGATGATGCTTCGCATGCGGGCGGTGGACATTGTCGAAGATGCAGGTTTTCGTCCCGTGGAAGCTGTCAATGCGGATGAAGCGATATCCATCCTGGAGTCGCGCTCCGATATATCGCTGCTTTTTACCGACATTCAGATGCCGGGCAGCATGGATGGCCTTAAGTTGGCCCATGTGGTTCAAGATCGCTGGCCGTCCATCAAAATTATTCTGGTTTCCGGCCAAGTGAATCCGTCAGAGGCCGAAAAACCTGTCGACAGCCGGTTCTTCGGCAAGCCACTGAACAATCGTAAGATGATCGCAGCATTGCAGGCAATGGTCGGTCCAAACGCGCGCGAGGCGGTCCCGAACGCCGCTCTGTTGCTTGCCGGCGAGATTGCTCAGGCTCCATCGATCGCCGGACCGGCGGCGCGATCACCGCAGGAGGCCGTATTGTCGGCCGAGAATGACAGCCTTCGGCTGTTGCTGGAGCAAGCGAGCATAGATGCCAAGGTACTGCTTGCTCAGGCCGGAATTGATGCCAAGGAACGAGAAGCCGCCGACAAACTGCAGAAGCTTATCCTGGGAGAACTGCATCATCGTATCAAGAATACGCTTGCGACTGTGAGCGCCATTGCGTCGCAAAGTTTTCGAACCGCTCCAACTATCGAGCACGGGCAGAAAGCCATGGAAGGCAGGTTATTGGCGCTGGGTCGAGCTCATGATCTTTTGATGCAAATCAGTTGGTCCAATGCGAGCCTTACCCACACGTTCAGTGATGCAACCGAACCTTTTGAGACTGCGGGAGCCAAGCGTTTTTATTTCAATGGACCTGACATTAGAATTACGTCCGGCGCAGTTGTCGCTCTGGCGATGACGCTCAATGAACTCTGTACCAATACTACTAAATTCGGCGCCCTCTCAACTCCATCGGGGCGGGTTGAAGTCACTTGGACCATTGATCAGGAGAAGCAGCGGCTTCGTCTTGCCTGGATGGAGCACGGTGGCCCACCTGTTCAGCCGCCTACCCGGCGCAGCTTCGGTACGCGCATGATGCAATCCCTCGGCCAGCAGCTCAACGGCGAAGTGCAGTTGACTTATAATTCCACCGGCTTTGTCTATTCCTTGGACGTGCCGCTCAGTTCGATTGTTGCAGAGCGTTAATCTGTATAGACGGCCGCTGTGCGCAGTTGCCACAATAGGTGCAACCAAACACGACCGCGCTCCCGACAAGCTGCAGCCCAACAGTTATTCGACCAACCATGTGCAACGACTACGAACAACACATCGAATGGGCGCAATACCGCGCCATGATGCAGAGGGCGGCGCTGGAGATACCGGAGCGCCAGAGCAAAAGCGACTTGCCCCAGGCCGACGACATCAAGATCAATGATATCGGTCCCGTGATACGCGCCGCCGGCAACATCGTTGAACTCGTGCCAATGAGCTTCGGCTTTCCGCCAACCGGCCGCGGTGGTCCGGTTTTCAATTTCAAATCCGAAGGTCGCCATTTCGACAAGAGCAACCGCTGCCTCGTTCCGGCGTCGGCGTTTTTTGAATTCACCGGCAAGAAGTACCCCAAGGCGAAACACAGGTTCACGCTGAACGGCGCTTCGTGGCTCGCGATTGCCGGACTGTGGCGCGACGGCAAAGGAAATGCGCCGCCGAGCTTCACCATGCTCACTACGTCGCCCGGACCCGATGTCGAGCCGTATCACCCGCGTCAGGTCGTGGTCTTGCCGCCGGCGGATTGGTCGTCATGGCTCTATCTGACCAAGCCTGAAAGCGAATTGCTGCGCCCTCTTCCCAAGGGTTCGCTGCGCGTGGAAACCGTTCGCGAGGGAAGCGACTAGCCACCGCTACTGCGGCTGATGTGGCTACGGGATGCTATGCGCCTTCAAATGTAGCGCTCTTCTGTCTCCAGTCAGGCGTTCGGCGTGATCGTCGATCGCGTCGATCAACGCATCGGCTGGAACGTCCAGAACTTTCCGGTGAAGCTTAAAATACGAGCGAAATTCACCCAGCCTTTTGAGATCATCGGCAACCTTTAACCTATGCTGCTCCTGGCGAAAGCGGAGTTCCTGCTCCCGATGCCATGCCTTGGCAGCCGCTCTGTTTTCCGCCTTTGTCATCGCCGCAGACTGGCGTGATTCCGCTAGGAAGAAAAGCCGCTAGGGATTGTGGATCAATTGTCCACAGCCGCTACGCCGGTTCCGGGGAGGTATCCCACTTCACACCGTCGCGGCCTGCGCCTGCCGCCGCGCGGCGTCCTCGTGTTGCATCGCCTTGTGCGAGAGCCATGACGAAAGCAGCGCGGGCACCAGCCCCACAATGCCATAGAGGATGAACTGCTTGGCGCCGACTTCGGCGCCGCGGCCGCCGTAGATGAAGCCCGCCGCCAGAAATCCGATGGCGCCGATGATCAGCATGCGCACCACCGGCCCGATCCGCCTGATGTGGCAGACGATGTCGTCGATCGCGGCGACCATCAATACCGGCACGATGCCGAACAGATAGCTGTATTGCAGCGTCGAGAAAAACACCTTGAACAACGTTTTTACTTCCGACGCATCGGTCTGGTTCCAGTAGCCGGACAGCGTCGTCATCACGATCAGCAGCAGGAAGCCGCCGATGAACGGCCCGAGAATTCCGAAAATCAAATACCGTTTCATGCTTTGCCCCCTAGGCCCTCGTGACGCGATGATGGCCGCGAGTTTGCCTTCAGATCGGCGACGGGATCAAGAGCGGGGATGACGTAGAAGCGCTTCACGCACTCGTAGTGACGACGCGGGGCCCTACTCGCCCCAGGCCGCGAAGGCCTCGTTGAAGGCGCGTTCGCCCGGCGCGCCCTTCTCGATCGCGATGATGGCGCGGCGCTGGTTGGCATAGACCAGCGGCAGGTCGAACCACGAGCGCTCCTTCAGGAGCTGCAGGTTGCGGGTGCGGTCGGCATCGACATTCGACAGCCCGATCAGGAAGAAGCCGTCGGTGACCTTGACCGCGAGGCCGGCCAGCGGCGTGCCGCGCGCCTGCTCGTTGGATTTCATCAGGATGCCCGGCACGTTGGCGACGCCGCCGCCGTCGAACGTCGGCGGCAGGATGAAGGTCACCTCGGCGGTATGGCTCGCCGGCAACGAGGTGTCGGTGTTGCGGCGGAACGACAACGTCATGCGGAACTTGCGGTCGGGAATGTCGACGTCGCCGCGCACCGCGATATCCGCCGCGCCCGCGCCGCCCTTGATCTGCTCGGTGCGCCACACCACGGTGCCGACATACTGCTTGCCCTTGGGGTCGGCCGGATCCTCGTCATACAGCACGACGCGCTGCGCCACCGGCGCAACCTGCTCCGAACCGGGCTGGCCGACGCGGTCGGCGATCTTCGGCTTCTGCGCCGGCGAGGCATCCTTCGGCGCCTCCACCACGGCGAGGCTTCATCATGCCGCGCACGCCTCGACACCAGCTTCGGTCCCCACAGGATCGCCGCACCAGCCAGGATCAGCACGACGCCGATGGCGATCGCGCTCTTGAACGGAAACATCGGCGCGGTGCGGACCTTGCGCTTCTTGTCGCGGCCCTTGTTGGGCGCGATGCGCGGACGCGGCGCGGGCTGCGGCGGCGTCGACTGCGGCGTGTAACGCTCCGCCTCTTCGATGGCTTCCTCGTACGAATACGGCGCGTCGGGATCGGCGCCGCGATCCTCCAGGCTCGGCTCCAGCCGGTCGAACTCCGGCGACGGCGAGGGCACATTGGCGTAGGTTTTTCGCGCCGAACGCCCCGCCTGAACCGTGGCGCGGCCGAGATCGTCGGCATCCGCCACCACGTCGCGGAAGCGCATGCCCGGCGGCGGCTGGTTTTGCGGCGCGTTCTGATCGGGACGGCGCGGCATGCCCGAGGGCGTGGCCTGCGGCGGCTGTGGACGCGGCGCAGGCGGCGGCGATGGCGGAATCGGCGGCGGATCGACGCGAAGGTTACGCGGCGGCCGCGGCTGCGGAGTCTCTTCCTGCCGATCTCGCGATGTGGGGGTCGCCGGCGCGACCGGCTGACGTCCGCGCGCCGCGGCTGCGTCGCCCGGCTTGACGTTGGCGCGGATGCCGGCGCGGAACGCATCTCCGGCGCGGCTGCGGTCGGCATTGCCTGCGCGCGAGATTTCACGGGCGCGTTGGGCGGCTTCGGACTCGACCTTGCGCACAGCCTCTTCGAGCGACAGCCGCTCGCGGGTGATTTCGGATTCGCTCAAAGGCGGCTGCACGCCGCGCAACTGCGCGATCAGCGCCGAGCGCGCCCGCTCATAAAGCGCGCGGCGGCTCTCGCCGGGGGCACTGGGATCCAGTCCGGCAATGGCGCGCGCGATCAGCGGATAGTAATCAGCCATAGTGACTCAAGTTAAACGCTTAACGGTAATATCCCCTTAAGCCTCGAACGGGTTCTGTACCAGAATAGTATCCTCGCGTTCAGGGCTGGTGGAAAGCAATGCGATAGTACAACCAACGAGTTCCTCGACCCGGCGGACGTATTTGATGGCCTGCGCCGGTAAATCCGCCCAGGAGCGGGCGTTGGCGGTCGGCTCCTTCCAGCCCTCGATGGTCTCGTAGATCGGCTCCACCCGCGACTGCGCGCCCTCGCCCGCCGGCAGATGGTCGATCTCGCGGCCATCCAGCCGATAGCCGACGCAGACTTCGATGGCATCGAAGCCGTCCAGAATATCGAGCTTGGTCAGCGCCAGTCCGTTGATGCCGCAGGTCCGCACGGTTTGTCGCACCAGCACCGCGTCGAACCACCCGCATCGGCGCTTGCGCCCGGTGTTGACGCCGAATTCCTTGCCGCGGCGGCCGATCTCCTCGCCGATCTCATTATGCAGTTCGGTCGGAAACGGCCCCTGGCCTACCCGCGTCGTATAGGCCTTGCAGATTCCCAGGACATAGCCGACCGCGCCCGGACCCATGCCGGTGCCGGTCGCCGCCTGCGCCGCCACGGTGTTGGACGAGGTGACGTAAGGGTAGGTGCCGTGGTCCACATCGAGCAGCGCGCCCTGCGCGCCTTCGAACAGGATGCGCTTGCCTTCGCGGCGCTTTAAGTCGAGCAGTCGCCACACCGTTTCGGCATAGGGCAACAATCTTCGGCGCCAGCGCGGTGAGCTCTTTCAAAATACTGGCGCCATCGATTTCCGAAAGATTCAAGCCGCGCCGCAACGCGTTGTGATGCGCCAGCAGCCGATCGATCTTGTGCGGCAGCGTGGCCAAGTCAGCCAGATCCATCAGCCGGATGGCGCGGCGGCCGACCTTGTCTTCGTAGGCCGGACCGATGCCGCGCTGCGTGGTGCCGATGGCGGTGGCCTTGTTGGAATTTTCGCGGATGGCGTCGAGCTCGCGATGCAGCGGCAGGATCAGCGTTACGTTTTCGGCGATGCGCAGATTTTCCGGACTGATGGCGACGCCCTGCGCCGTGAGCTTTGCGACCTCATCGAGGAACGCCTGCGGATCGAACACGACGCCGTTGCCGATCACCGCGAGCTTCGAGGGCCGCAGCACGCCCGACGGCAGCAGCGCCAGCTTGTAGGTTTCGCCGTTGATGACGAGCGTGTGGCCGGCATTGTGGCCGCCCTGAAAGCGCACGACGATGTCGGCCTGCTCCGACAGCCAGTCGACGATCTTGCCCTTCCCCTCGTCGCCCCATTGGGCGCCGACGACGACAACATTGGCCATTTCGCTAAATTTCCCTGCAATCTAATTAGGCCAAGGCAAAACACGGCGTTAAGCCGCTCACATGCAAGGCATTTACCGGATAAAGGAAGCGGCTGTTCGGCGCAAGCAGGAAGGGCGTTTTTTGCGTGGTGCTTTCGTCGTGCAACCTATTGATTTCCGCGAAACATTTTGGTGCTCACAGCACCTGTCTGCACAACCAGTATCAAACTCGCACAGAGTGATTCTTGCAATTGCCGCCGCCAAAGCGATAGGTTGTTGCGGGGACATCGCAGCCTCCCCATGAAATGGTGGTCCCATTCAAGCGCTGCTCGCCCTGCTTTTGGAGCGAGCACCATGGATGGATCGGTTCTTACCCTTTTTCTTCTCGCAGCTTTTGCCGGCGGTTTCGTCAGCGGCTTTTCGGGTTTCGCGATGGGTCTCGTCGTGTCCGGCATCTGGCTGCACATCATCACGCCCGTGCAAACCGCAACCCTGATTGCAGGCTACGGCTTGTTTACGCAGGGGTATGGCATTCTGAAACTACGCCAGGCGCTGAACTGGCAAAATATCTGGCCACTTACAACGGGCACGGTGATCGGCATTCCGATTGGAGTCGCCCTGCTGAGCTATCTCAACCCAGCCTATCTGCGGTTTGGCGTAGGTGTCTTGCTGGTGTTGTACACGATTTACGGATTGGTGCGGCCAGCCATCAAGCCAATGAAAATCGGAGTCGCACCGGACATCGCCATTGGTTTCGTCAATGGGCTGGTCGGCGGACTGACGGGTCTCGGCGGCGTCGTATCGACTATCTCGTGCCAATGGCGCGGCTGGACGAAAGATTTTCAGCGCGCGGTATTTCAACCCGTCCTGTTTGTGGCCTTTGTGGTCATTTCCATTTCGATGGCCGTTACTGGCGCCGTTACGGCCGACACGCTGAAACTGTACGGGCTTGGCCTTCCATTTCTCCTCGCCGGCCTGTGGAGCGGTTTCAAGCTCTACGGAACGATTAACGATGAGACATTCCGCAAAGCGGTGTTGGTGCTTCTGCTCGTTGCTGGCCTGTCGCTGATCGCGACGGCGTTGATCGCGCATTGACAGATGATGCGATCTCCGCTGTATTTCCTCTATGGGGACTCTGCGATCTCCCCACGAGGCGACACGCCGAAGCATCGCGTCCCGTTTTAACGAGGGCGCAGCCATGTCTTCCTACACCTCCATATCTTCCGATAAACTTGCGCGATTGATCGGCACGGCGCACGCGCCCGTTCTGGTCGATGTGCGTCTCGATGAGGATTTCGATGCCGATCCGCGCCTGATCCCCGGCGCGGTCCGGCGTTCGCATCGCGACATCGAGGCTTGGGCTTCGCAGCTTGGTGGCAAGTCCGCGATCGTTGTTTGCCATAAAGGACAAAAGCTCAGCGAGGGCACCGCATCGCTGCTCCGGCATCACCGGATAGCGGCGGAAATTCTCGACGGCGGTTTCGTCGAATGGGAAAAGGGAAAGCGGCCCCTTGTGCCTGCCAGCAAGATCCCGGCGCGCGACGGCCGGGGCCGTACCGTCTGGGTTACGCGCGCACGGCCGAAGGTCGACCGCATCGCCTGTCCCTGGCTGATCCGCCGATTTATCGACCCGTATGCCGTCTTTCTTTTTGTGGCGCCGCCGGAAGTCATATCCGTGGGCGAACGATTCAACGCCACGCCGTTCGACATCGAGAACGTCTTCTGGAGTCACCGAGGCGACCGCTGCACTTTCGACACCATGATCGAGGAGTTCGCGTTGACGACGCCGCCACTGCTCCGGCTCGCCGACATGGTGCGCGGCGCTGATACCGGCCGGCCGGGCCTGTCGCCGGAAGCCCCCGGTTTGCTGGCGGCCTCACTCGGGCTGTCGCGGATGTTCGATGATGACCTTGAACAACTGAACGCCGGCTTGCTTCTCTATGATGCCTTCTATCGCTGGTGTCGCGACGCCACGGGAGAATCCCACGACTGGCCGACCAACAAGGCGAAGTCGTAAGTGACCTTGGTTGCAGCGCAGAAGATGCCGAACGTCGATGTCGGCCACCGCATCTCGTTCGGCGAAGCATTCCGGGTGTGGCTGCGCGTCGCGCTGCTGAGCTTTGGCGGTCCCGCCGGACAGATAGCGGTGATGCACCGCATCCTGGTCGAGGAAAAGAACTGGATTTCGGAGAGCCGGTTTCTGCATGCGCTGAACTACTGCATGCTGCTGCCCGGCCCCGAGGCGCAGCAGCTTGCGATCTACATCGGATGGCTGCTGCATCGGACCGCAGGCGGCATCATGGCTGGCGGGCTCTTCATCCTGCCGGGCGTGATCTCGATCATGGGATTGAGTTATGTCTACGCGGCATACGGCAATGTCGGATTTGTCGAGGCGGTATTTTTCGGATTGAAGGCCGCAGTACTCGCCATCGTGATGCAAGCCGTGGTTCGCGTTGGCAAGCGTGCGCTGCGAAACCCGGTCATGATCGGGCTCGCCGCGATCGCATTCATCGCGATCTTCTTCTTCAACATGCCCTTCCCGATCATCATCATGGCCGCCGGCCTCATTGGCTATGTCGGCGCAAAGCTTGGGCGCCCGGAATTTTCCGCCATCGAGCATGGCGGCGGCAAGAAAGTTGCGGCGATTGACAGCATGCTGGTCGGCGAATTGCCGGATCATGTGAGGCCGACCGTTGCGCGCGCCCTGAGAGTGAGCGCGGTTTGGTTGGCGCTATGGCTGCTACCGGTCGCCGCCCTGCTCGCCGCATACGGTGAAGCCAATGTGTTCAGCCAGATCGCATTGTTCTTCAGCAAGATGGCGATGGTGACATTCGGCGGCGCGTATGCCGTGCTGGCCTACGTCGCGCAGCAGGCCGTCGAGCACTATCACTGGGTGCAGCCGCGCGAAATGCTCGATGGGCTCGGCATGGCCGAGACGACGCCGGGGCCGCTGATCATGGTGCTGCAGTTCGTGGGCTTCATGGCGGCGTACCGCGACCCCGGCGACCTCTCACCGATGATGGCGGGCACTCTCGGCGGCTTGCTGGCGACGTGGGTGACGTTCACGCCATGTTTTCTCTGGATATTTCTGGGCGCGCCGTTCATCGAGAGGATGCGAGGCAACAAGGGCCTAGCGGGCGCCCTGTCCGCGATTACGGCGGCGGTCGTCGGCGTCATCCTCAATCTGTCGATATGGTTCGCCCTGCATACCGTGTTCCGCGACACCACGCCGGTTCGCGCGTTCGCACTTTCATTCGACACGCCGGTATGGTCGAGCATCGATCTTCCCGCCTTGGCGCTGGCTCTCGCGGCGGCCATTGCGATCTTCCGCTTCAACGCTGGAATGCTGACCGTGCTTGCGGCATCGTGCGCAGCGGGCGTCGCGCTGCGGCTGACGGGCCTATCCTGAAAATAAACGCCGTGTCGCTCGGTGCCATCAGCCTAAAATTGTCCCGCGAGCGTCAGACGAATGGCCAACGGTTCGACCGGGTGCAGCACGCGATCCATCACGCCGTTCCGACAAACCGCAGCCGGCGCGGTCGGCGATCCCGTATTGGGAAAGCACATCGCGAACAGCGTATCCGATTTGAGCAGCGATCCGTAGGCATAGGTGATCTGGTCCGAGCGGCTGTTCAACATGTTGAAGGCATCGAGCTGAACGCGCCAGCCGTTTTCGAACCGATAGCCGAACTGTCCATTCAGCAAACCCGTCGCCGGTGAAACGAAGGCATTGTCCTCAGTGAGCGGGCGCGGCCCGAAATAGCGATAGCGCAGCGCGCTGAACCAGCCGGTCTTTTCGCCCAACCTGATGCCGGCGGAAGCGACCATGTTCGGCGCACCCGGTATGTAATTGCCGGGTGCGTTACCGATCTGCGCCGCCGGAAATCCGGCGAGCGAGGCATAAAGCGCCGCCTGATCCGGATCGTCGCCGCGAAACCGCGCGCGCGTCGCGGCGATGTCGCCGTCCAGACTGAGCCATGATAGCGGACGATAGGTGTTAGTCCATTCGATGCCGGTGCGCCGGCTCGGCCGGCTCGCCTGCGTATCTCCGGCATCGCCTGAGAACAAAATCTCGGACGCGGAATCCAGCACGAACAGGGTGATTGCACTTTCCAGGTTTGGAACGATTTTCGTCCGCAATCCGATCTCAGCGCCTCGGGTCTTCACCAGGAACGGCGACGGCTGCAAGGCCGAGCTGTCGATCGGCGATTCCCTTGATGTCACGCCGCGCGCATCGTTGCTGTGAAAACCCTCGCCGGCGTTCAAAAAGAATTCGGTTTTGGCGAACGGTCCAAAGACCACCCCGAACTTGGGGCTGCCGATGAAGGCCTGCGCGTGGCCGGAATTGGCTGGGGTCAAAAATGAAGTGACGTCGGTGATATAGAAGTCGCCGCGCCAGCCCGCCGTCGTTCGCAGCCAGTCGGTCCAGTGCAAAGTGTTCTGCACGAACAGGCCAGTGCTGGCTTCCCGCACCGCATCGCTGCGGATGGTCGAACGGTATTGCCGCTGCACGGTATTGGTAAGGTCGAGCCTGATATTGTCATAGCGATTTTGCAAACCGATCTCGGTCTCCATCGGCAGACCGGCGAACCGGCCGACAAATGTATGTGACGCGTTTAGCCCGCCGAGGATGCGGTCGTCGTGCTGATGAAACTGATCGCCATCGATTGGATCGCCGAGATAGTAGGTGAAATTGTTCCAGAGATTGAGCGAACTCTTGATGATGTAAAAATTTGCCTTCGAGCTTCCGGTGTCATCGGTCTGCGCCCAACGTCCCGATAGCGAATAACGGCTGGAATTGCCGCCGTCGCTTGGATCGATGGCGCCATAGAGGCCGATCTCGCCGGAAGCGACGGCGCGCGACGGGATTTGGTCGGTCGAATTCCAGCGGTTCGCATAAGCCATGGCGGTCAGCGAAAAGCCGTCGGTAGCGGTGCCCTGGCTGTAGCGGATCACACCGTTGAGCTTGCGCAAGTCGTCGGGGTTCTCCCAAGGGCCATTGTAGGTGTTGGCTTCGCCCGCCACCAGCAACGTGCCGTCACCGAGCTTGGTCGATGTGACCCCGAAGGCCCTTCGATAGCCGAAACTCCCGGCGGTAATCGACGCCATCGTTTTCTGCACGCTATCGAGCAGGCCGAGATGCACCGACCCCACCGACGAAAAGTCACCTTCGTCGGCAAAATAAGGGCCTTTGCGAATGTTGGCCGACGCGATCAATTCGGGAATCAGAAAGTTCAGATCGGCGTAGCCCTGGCCGTGCGCGTGGGTGCGCATGTTCACCGGCATGTCGTCCACCGAGATGGCGAAATCGGTGCCATGGTCGAGATTGACGCCGCGCAGGAAATACTGGTTCGCCTTGCCGTCTCCGCTGTGCTGGGTGACGATCAGGCCGGGGACGACTTCAAGCGCTTCCGCGGGCCGGGAAAACGGCCGCGCGTTGATTTCCTCGCCGCTGATATTCTTCTCGCTTGACGACATGACGGCCGCTGCCGATGCGCTCGCGGAATCCGCTGCAGGCGCAACGTTGGCGGCCGGTGACCGATTTCTGACCGCGCGTTTCGATTGCCTGGAGTGCTGCGCGCTTTGCTTCGGCTTGAGACGTGCATCGGCACGCTGACGCGGAGCGTCGATCTCCACGGCCTGCAGTCGGGTCGACGCAGCGCCTTGGGTCGACGCGGCGGATATCGCCGCCAACACAAAAATCGCCGTTAATCCGGATTGCGTTCGATGCATCGCGTTCCAACTCGACGATGAGCAGGCTATGTTGCGTTCCGGCACACGAAACGTGCCACACCGAGTATGATGATGTCAATAAATCATCATACTGAGAAAAGAGAACGCTCATGCAACGCATCACGATTACGCTCGACGACGATCTGTTGAAGGAGATCGATGCCATGATCGTCGAGCGCGGCTATCAGAACCGCTCGGAGGCGATCCGCGATTTTACGCGCGCCGGCATGCAGCAGGCCGCGCAGGAAAGGGCAGGTCGGCGAATGCGTCGCGGCGCTCGTCTATGTCTACGATCATGCCGCGCGCGACCTGTCGCGGCGTCTCGTCGAAAACTATCACGGCCATCACGATCTATCGCTGGCAACCCTGCATGTGCATCTCGACGACGACAACTGCATGGAATTGACGGCGCTGCGCGGGCCGGGTGCGGAAGTCCAGCATTTCGCCGAACATGTGATCGCCGAGCGCGGCGTCCGCTATGGCCGGGTGGTGATGATTCCTACGGGGCGGACCGCAAAAAAGAAGCCGCCGCGCAAGCGCGGCGGCCATCGGCATTCATAGAAAATTGCTACTGAACTTTCGCAGGCGGCCCGAAATCCAGCGGCGGCAGTTCGATCTGCGGTATTTCGATCTTGATGGTGTTGGGGTCGATCGTCGACTGCGCGCCCTTATAGTGCATCACCATCGAGGGGAACGTGATCACCAGCAGCACCATGATGACCTGGATGACGACAAAGGGCACCGCACCCCAATAGATCTGGCCGGTCGTCACCGGCTCCATGCGCTTGCCGGTGACGCGATCGAGGTAGGAATCCTTTGGCGCCACGGAGCGTAGATAGAACAGCGCGAATCCGAATGGCGGATGCATGAACGATGTCTGCATGTTGACGCCGAGAATGACGCCGAACCAGATCAGATCGATGCCGAGTTTTTCCGCGGCGGGTCCCAGCAGCGGAATGATGATGAACGCCAGTTCGAAGAAGTCGAGGAAGAACGCCAGAACGAACACAAAGGCGTTGACGAAAATCAGGAAGCCGATCTGTCCGCCGGGCAGCGACGTCAACAGATGCTCGACCCAGACGTGGCCGTTGACACCGTAGAAAGTCAGCGAGAATACGCGCGCGCCGACCAGAATGAAGACGACGAATGCGGATAGTTTCGCGGTCGATTCTGTGGCCTGCCGGATGAGGTCCCAGCTCAACCGGCGCTTGATGGCGCCGAGGATGAGGGCGCCCGCGGCGCCCATGGCCCCGCCCTCGGTCGGCGTAGCGATGCCGACGAAGATCGTGCCCAGCACCAGGAAGATCAGGAACAGCGGCGGCACCATCACAAAGGTGGTCTGCTGCGCCATCGCGGACAGGAAACGGAATCCCGTAAGCTTGTCGATGATCCAGTTCACGACGGCGACGAAGAATGCGAACAGGATGCCGAAGAACATGCTCAGCACCACGAAATCGGCGCCGTGCGTCTCGGAATTGCGCATCATGAACCATCCGAACACCACGCTGGCGAGCGCAAGTATCCCAAGCGAAATCAGGCCGCGGCTGCCGTCTTTTTCCCGAAAGCCGATCGCTTCCGGAGGCAGGCCCGGAGCCGCCCTGGGAAATATCAGCGTGACCAAAAACGCGTAAAACGCATAAAGACCCGCCAGCACCAGACCCGGAATGAAGGCGCCTTCGTACATGTCGCCGACCGACTTGCCGAGCTGATCGGCCATCACGATCAGCACCAGCGAGGGTGGAATGATCTGCGCCAGCGTGCCGGAGGCGGCGATGATGCCGGTGGCCATGCGGCGATCGTATCCGTATCGCAGCATGATCGGCAGCGAGATCAGGCCCATCGAAATCACCGACGCGGCGACGACGCCGGTGGTGGCGGCAAGCAAGGCGCCGACAAACACCACGGCATAGGCGAGACCGCCGCGTATCGTGCCGAACAATTGCCCGATGGTGTCGAGCAAATCCTCCGCCATCCCGGAACGTTCCAGCACGAGGCCCATGAAGGTGAAGAACGGAATCGCCAGCAGGGTATCGTTGTTCATCACGCCGTAGACGCGTTCCGGAAGCGCCTGCAGAAAGTCCGGCCGAAATTCTCCGAGTTCAATGCCGAGCAGACGCGAAGATCAGCCCCACTGCGCCAAGCGAAAAGGCTGCGGGATAGCCGAGCAGCAGGAACACGACCAACGACGCGAACATGATCGGCGCCATGTTGGCAATGAGAAACGCAGCCATCTAATTCCCCCTGCGACCGCGTCCGGCGATCACTGCTTTGCTCGCCGGCGATCGCCTCGACGAGATGTTCGACCTCGGCTTCCAGGGCATGCACCTGCGAGGCGTGCGGGTCCGGGATGAGGCCGCGCATCACGGCGATACGCTTGATCAATTCCGATATGGCCTGGACCATCAAGAACGTGAAGCCGATGACGATCAGCGATTTGGCGGGCCATTGCGGCAGTCCGCCTGCGTTGCCCGATTGTTCGTTGATCTCCACCGAACGCATAAAGAACGGGCCGCCTGTGATGATCATGACGACGCAGAGCGGCAGCAGAAAAAACAGCGTGACCGATGACATCGATGCTGTCGCGCACGCGCTTGGGCAGCATTTGATTCACGATATCGATGCGAATGTGTTCGTTATCCAGCAGCGTCCAGGGTGAACACAGCAGGAAGACGACGCTGAACAGCACCCATTGAAGCTCAAGCCAGGAATTCGAGGAAGTGTCGAAGGCCTTGCGGATGATCGCATTCACCGCGGATACGATCACGGCGACCAGAATCAGCCACGCCAGTCGCTTGCCCGTCCAGCGCGTGAAGGCGTCGATCCCACGGCTCATTTTGAGGAGCGATTGCAACGGTAGTCCTCCTAGATGCGCCTCTGCCGTCACGACCGCGCCGATCAGGCACAGCGGCTCATCCAGCCGAGCTAGCATGAAGCAGGCGCACCATTCCAGCGCGCCGCGCCGCCGTCAATTGGAATGCTTTAATCGAACGGAGCTGACTTCAGCCTGCGAGTCATCGTCGGGACACAATTATGCCTGCGATCTACGGGTTCGCACCGCATGCCAACTAGTTCATGCCCCCGCCTTGATTTGCGTTCGAACGGTTGGATCGCGTTGCAGTGATATTGCCGCGCGCCGACGGCTTGGATTGCTCCATCGAAGCCATCATGGTCTGCCGCAACCATTGATGGCCGGGATCGTCATTGTTTTTCTGGTGCCAAATCATATGGAAGTCCTGGTTGGCGATCGGCACCGGCGGCTCGTGGATCGACAGGCCATATATCGGCGCCACCCACTCCGCAAAGCGGCGCGGAATGACGGCGACCAGATCCGTGTTGCCGACAATCGGCGGTATCGACCAGATTTTGTTGATGAGATAGACCATGCGCCGCTGCCCGGCACGGGTCGTGACGTCGCGGTGAACGTTGGAATGGCTACGCAGTTCGTCGATCAGCCCCACGTGACCGAGCGACATGAAGGTCTTCACGCTAAGGGCCTTGCCGACGAGGGGATGTTTCTTCCGGGCTATGACGACGTAATCGACCGGACCAATCGGTTCGATAACCAGGCCGGGAATGCTGCTTGGATAAGTGTAGCAAGCCAGGTCGATCGTTCCCGCGACGATTTCGGCAGCGATATCGATGTGCGTCGGCGGGCGATTTTCAACCACGATATGAGGCGCGCTTCGGGTGATTTCACGCAGCAGCCCCGGCATCATCAGCGGCTCCAGCGGATCGATGACGATCACGCGGAAGTGCCGCTTGTAGGTTGCAAGGTCGAGCACATGGTCGCCGTCGAATTGCCGGCGGATCAATCGAAGCGCTTCGCGCACCGGTTCGATCATCTGCTGCGAGCGGCTGGTGGGCTTTACGCCACGCCCCTCGCGCACGAACAACGGGTCGTCGAAATGTTCGCGCAATCTTGCCAGCGCGTTGGACACCGCCGGTTGTGTCAGCGATAGCTGCCCGGCCGCCCCGCTGATGCTGCCGACGGTAAATACCGTCTCGAATACGAGAAGAAGGTTCAGATCGACGTTGCGCAGATTGGTGAATGCCATAGGAAGCAACCATCCGTGACATGAATCATTCGCCGTAATTATACATACCCGCGGAAATTGATGGATGTCCAGTTGCGGTGGGGGCTTTGTGTCAGCCGCGCCGTTCCCGTCATTCACGGCAGTGATGGATGGCATTCACACTCATGATTTTTCATTTTCAGCATAGCTGCCTAGGTTGTATAGGGAGATCATGGCGGGCGGGGCCGGCCATGGCGCTGGGTTGATTGGAATTGGAGGG
Source organism: uncultured Alphaproteobacteria bacterium (assembly GCA_963723625.1). GTDB lineage: Bacteria > Pseudomonadota > Alphaproteobacteria > Rhizobiales > Xanthobacteraceae > Bradyrhizobium. The sequence goes on along the minus strand of CAVRRK010000005.1, from coordinate 398,896 downwards.
GTCAATGAAAAAGTTTCTGCTCATAGGTGTTTCGCTCGCGGCCTTAACCGGTACCGCGGTTGCGGCCGATTTGGCGGCGAGGCCATACAAAGCCATGGCCATGCCGGCGGCGGTCTATAATTGGACCGGGTTCTATGTCGGCGGTCATATCGGCGGGGGCTGGGTCGATGAAAATGCTAACATCATCTCCACCACCGGAGTGCTGCTTAATCCACTCGGAACGGTGATCAGTGGCAACCGCAGCGGGTTTCTTGGCGGCGTCCAGGGCGGATACAATGTTCAGGTTTCGAACTGGGTGTTCGGCTTAGGAGCGGACGCGTCCTGGACCGATGCCAACGTGGCGACAGCGACGGCTGCGACACTCATCCCCGGCGGCGTAACCAACACGGCGGGCAGAACCAACTGGTACGTGACCGCAACCGGCCGGATTGGCTACGCTTGGAACAATGTGCTCGTGTACGGCAAAGGCGGCGCTGCCTGGATGAACGAGAACATTAGCGGCGGCGCCACCGCGGGCGGCGTCACGCTGATCACCAACCCCATCACCGACACGCGCTCCGGATGGATCGCGGGAGCCGGCGTGGAATATGGTTTCGCGCCGAACTGGACGGTGTTCGCCGAATACAATTACCTCGATTTCGGCAGCAAAAATTACACGATCACCTCAAATCTGCCCGTCACCAGCGTGACGCACATCAAGACCACGGTTGACGTCTTAAAAGTTGGCGCGAACTTGCGCTTCTGAGCTGATCGCTAGCAAAAGCAAAGCCCCGGACGATCGTCCGGGGCTTTTTTGCGTTTGCGACGCCCGGTTGCGGAACTTTCCCGGCCTGAAAAACGGTAGTGCGGCGGCGAAAATTCGGGCATGGCTCTGGCCGCCATGTCGATCACCAACCGGTCCTTTATCCGCTCCACGACGGGCGCTGCTGCTTGTCGGACTTCTCGCCCTGCTCGCCATCGTCGCGATGACGTTCTGGCTCGGCGAACGCGCGCACGTGTACTTCAATGAAGTCATCGAGGCGCGCGACGCGCGGGGAGCCGCAGTGGAGGTGCGCAATGCGGTGCAAACCGCGGAATCCAGCCAGCGCGGCTTCCTGTTTACCGGCAATGAAATCTATCTTGCGCCTTACGACACCGCGAAGGCGTTGGCGCAGACGCAGCTCGGCGTGATGAACCAGATGCTTGCGCCCTACAAGGTGTCCAGCGCTTCCGTGCAGCGGCTGACGACGATCATCCACGACAAGTTCAGCGAGATGGACCAGACCATCGAGTTGAAGCGCGATCGCCGCGACGCAGAAGCCCTCGCGCTTTTCCGGAGCAATCGCGGCAAAGCGCTGATGGACGAAGCCAATATTTTCTTCTCGGGCATCATACGCGCTGCCGACGAGCGGCTAACGACGGGCGTCGGCGAGCAGAAGGCCAATGCGACCTTGCTGCGCTGGTTCTCGATCATCGGCGGCGCGATCATCGTCATCGTCGTCGGCGGCGCCGCGGTCACCGTTCTGCGCTACACACACGAGCTCGGCGTCGCGCGCGACGAGGTACACGTTTTGAACACCGGCCTCGAAGCGCGCGTGCAGGACCGCACCGCCGACCTCGCCCGGGCCAACGACGAGATTCAGCGCTTCGTCCACATCATCAGTCATGATCTGCGCGCGCCGCTTGTCAGCATCGTCGGCTTCACCGGCGAACTCGAAGGCAGGCTGAAGAGCATGCAGGCGGTGATCGACAAGTCGGACGCCGCCGGCGATCCCGCCGATCCGGTTCTGCGGGATGCGCGGCTCGCAGCGACCGAAGATGTTCCTGAAGCGATCGGTTATATCCGCTCCTCGGCCGCTAAGATGAGCAATCTGATCAACGCGATCATGAAGCTGTCGCGGGAGGGACGGCGTACGCTGGTCCGGGAGCGCATCGACCTTAGGGAAATCATCACGGCAAGCGCCGCCGCGATCCAGTACCAGCTCTCGGAAGCCGGCGGCGAAATCAAGCTGAGCATCGACGTTCCTCCTGTTTTCAATGACAGGCTGTCGCTGGAGCAGATCTTCGGTAATCTCTTGGACAATGCGGTGAAGTACCGCTCCGGGGATCGTCCTTTGCGCATCGACGTGCGCGCCCGCGCCGCAGACGGTGAGCGCATCGTCATCGAGGTTGAAGACAACGGCCGCGGTATCGCCGAGGAGGATCGCAAGCGAATATTCGAGCTGTTCAAGCGCGCCGGAACGCAGGATCAGCCCGGCGACGGAATCGGCCTTGCCTACGTGCAAGCCGTAGTCCGGAACCTTGGCGGCGAAATCAGTGTGACGTCCGCGCTTGACGAGGGCACGACATTTCGTGTCGTGTTGCCGCGGGACTTGCCGCAGGAATAGTGATGCTGCCGAACTGTAAAAATGTGCCGCGCCGCAGCGGCCTATTGCCGCTGACTGCGGGTCTGGCGCTGAGTCTGATCGTAGCGGGTATGGCTGCCGCAGGCGCGCAAGACGGCCCGCCGGGCATTACCGTGCCCAAGGTATTTCCGTTGTTCGATCCCGGCGCGCCGGCCTGCGGCAAACCCCCGGGCCTGGCGAAAGTGCTGGCCTTCGCGCAGGACAATCAGCGCGAGTTCATGCAGGGCGTCGACCGCGGGCTTGGGCTGGCCGCCCGCGACCGCGGTCTGGAATATCGGCTCGCGAGCGCCAACAGCGATGCGGCCAAACAGTCCGAACAGGTCCAAGTCGTTTCTGGCTGCGAAGGTAGGCGGCCTGGTCACCGCGCCGGTGGACCCGGCCGCGCTCGCCCGCGATCTTCAGCAGATCATGTGGACCGGCGGCTATGTCGGCACCGTGGTGCCACCCCCGGCGACGACGATACTGAACGCGCCGCAATATCTGACCGGCAAGGTTCTGGGTGATGCCGCGACCACCTACATCAGGGACCGGCTTGGCGGCCGGGCCAAGGCCGTGCTGCTGACGCAGGACAGCATGGAGTTTCTGGCACCACGTTTTGTAGCGTTACGCGACGCCCTGAAGCAAATCCCCGGCGTCACCATCGTCGCCGACATTTCCCCGAACCCCGTGAACAAGGCCGGCGGCTTTGCGACGATGACGCACGGTCCTGCTCGCGCATCCCGATGTCGACGTTGTCCTCGGCGCCGACACCGTCGTGCTCGGCGCGCTGGGAGCATTGAGGGCTGCAGGCCGGGACCGCGCCGATCAGTTCCTTGGCGGCATCGACGGCGAGCCGGAAGCCGTCGCCGAAATCAAGAAGGGCGGCGGTCCCTACAAAATCAGCATCAGCCTCGCCTCTCCCGTGTTCGGATACGCCATGGGACAGCACGCCGCCGATTGGCTCGAGGGCAAGAGCATCCCGCAAGCGATGGACATTCTGCCGAGCCCGCTGACGATCGCCAACATCGCGCAGTACGAAGCCGATCTCGCCAATCCCGGGGCGGTTTACGCCGACCCGGCGCGCCGGGCCGCGTATCTCAAGATGTACGGCAACATCTGCTACGACACGCGCGACCAGTACGTGAATTTTCCGTGGTCATCGGAGCGGAAATAATTTCGCCGCGCGGCTGATCTACGGGCGCGGATGCGCGGCCAAAATCTGCCGGGCCGTCGCGAGTTCAATGGGTTCATCGTCGCCGCTGAAGATGCCGACAATTTCATGCAGCGGCGCGACGCCTTTTTCGGGCGCGCCCTTCGCGCGTCCAGGCGCGCGAAAGATCGATCGCGGCGCGCAGCCAGAACGTCCGCGCCTGTTGCTGCCTCGCGATTGCAATCGCGGTTTCGAATTCATGGATCGCCTTGTCGAAATTCGAGGGGTCGAGCCCCAGCAGGCACTGCGCGCGCAGCCGGTAAAGTTCCGGGAAGGAAAACGCCCACGCCCGGCTCCTTTACCGTCTTCAACATCATCTCCAGCGGTTCGAGCGCCCGCGCCGCCTGCCCGGCTTTCAGTCGAACATCGGCCAGAAGGCTTGCGTAGAACGGCGGCAGCGGGCCCATGACGGAGACGCGCGGGAATTCTTCCTCCATCACCTGCAGCCCGCCGTCGAGATCGTCGCCGCAGGCAGTGGCCCATCCGGACATGAAGGTGGCAATCGAGCGCTGCGGCGGCAGGTTGAATTTGTCGGCAACTTCGAGCATCCGCTGCGCCAACCGTAAAACGGCGGCGCGATCGCCAATGATCTGGGACGCCGTCATCGCGTTCATGCAGGCGAACGCCAGGCTGTTCGGATTTTCCAGAATCTCGCCGAGCGCGACGCCGCGATCAATGCTTTCCTTGGCCTCGCGTGGCAACCCGAACTGCGCAAGCCCTGTTCCGAGTACGGTGTAGCGCACATACTCCGGCATCGTGTCCGCCAAACTCGGCGCTGAGCCCGCTGTGACGCGCGCGGTCGTAATGCCTGATGCCTTCGCGGCCGTCGACCAGCACCCGCGCTATGTCGCCGCTGAAAAAGGCAGTCGACCAGCGGCAATGTATCGCCTCAAGAAACAGCGCGTCGTTCTGAGATCGCCGTCCAAGTTCCACCAGCCGTTCAGCGCGATCTCGCGCCTTTGCCGTTCCGCGATTGATATTGGCGGAAAACCACAACCCCCACAGCGCCTTGAACAAAGCGTGGTCCTCGCCTGATGCCTCCGCGATGTCGTGGGCGCGCTGATAGATCTGTTCGAGCTCCGAACTCTGAACGCCCCTGAGAATGACGATGGCGGGCCCCTGCTTGAGCAGGAGCGCAAGCTCACGCTTGTCACGCTCCGCTCCCTGAGGCATGCGGTCCGTTTCCGCCAGCGCGGTATTGTAATGCGACGTCGCCTCGGCATAGGCCGATCGCGCGACGGCGCGGTCGCCGGCGCGCTCGTAATATTTACACGCCTGTTCCGCCAGACCGGCGCGGCTGAAATGGTGCGCGAGGATTTCCGGCTCCGCCTCCGCCAGCGCAGGAAATCGCTGCTCGAGCGTCAGCGCGATGCGCTGGTGCAGCGTCTGACGGCGGCTTTTCAGCAGGCTTTCGTAGGCGGTGTCCTGCACCAGCGCATGCTTGAAGCTGTAGCGCAGATCCGGTTGCGCGCCGCTGCGAAACAAAAGCTCGGCGTCCTCCAGTTGCGCCAACGCGGCTTGCAGCGAAGCCTCGTCGCGCCCGGCCACCGCATGGAGCAGCGCGTAGCTGAATTCGCGCCCGATCGCCGCGGCGATCTGTGCGATTTCCTTCACCGCGGCGAGACGGTCGAGCCGCGCCATCAGCGAATCCTGCAACGTCGAGGGGATCGCCAGCGGCGGCAGCGGGCCGTCGAGCCGGTAACCCGCGCCATCCTCGATCAACAATCCGGATTCCAGCAGATTCTTGGTCAGCTCCTCGACGAACAGCGGCACGCCGTCGGTCTTGGCGACGATTTGCGTCATCACTTCCGCCGGCAATGTGCGCCCGCCGGTCACATGCTTGACCAGCATCTCGGCCTGATCGCGATCCAGCCGACCGAGCGCCACGGCGGCGACGCCAGGCAAACCTGTCCAAGGCGCCTCGAATTCCGGCCTGAACGTGATCAGCAGCAACACCGGCAAACGCCTGACCCGTTCGATCGCAAGGTTGAGCCATTCCAGCGAGGTCGCATCCGCCCAGTGCGCATCCTCGAACAGCATCAGCACCGGCTTAAGCTTCGCCAGCCCCTCCATCTGATCCAGCAGCGCGGAAAGGGTTTGACGTCGCTGCTGGGCGGGAGACAGAGCGAGCGGCGGATAGCGCTGTTCCGAGGGGATCGAGAGCAGCGAAGCGATCAGCGGCGCAATTTCCTGCGTGCGCGGCGTCGCCAGCCCGAGGATGGCTTCGAGTTTGTCGAGCTTGCGCTCGGCGCTCTCGTCCGGCGTGATCTGCGCGGCCCGCTGCAATTGCTGCACAAACGGGTAAAGCGCGCTGTCGTGATGGAACGGAGAACATTGATAGCGCAATCGCGTATGGGAATCCTCGGTGACGTGTTCGGCGAGCAAGCCGGAAAATCGCGATTTGCCGATGCCGGCCTCGCCGGAGATCAGCACGATCTGTCCTTCGCCTCGCCACGCCCGTTGCTGGCGCTCGCGCAGCAGCGCGCTTTCGGCCTCGCGCCCGACGAAGCCGGTCGTTTCAGCGGTTTGCGCCGCCTCAAAGCGGCTCTCGCTCGACGACTCGCCTTCGGCGACCCAGACCTCGACCGGCTCGGCCAAACCCTTGACGCTGTGACGGCCGAGGTCGCGCAAGCGAAAGCGTCCGCGCAGCAACCGGGCCGTACTGGCCGCGATAACAACGCTGTCGGGTTCGGCCAGCGCCTGCAGTCGCGCGGCAAGATTCGGCGTGTCGCCCACGACGGCCTGCTCCTGCGCCGCGCCTTGGCCGACGAGGTCGCCGACGACGACGAGACCGGTGGCGATGCCGATTCGAACATGGAGCTTCTCGCCGGCAAGCGTCTGCAATGCCGCAACGACACACGCGATTTCCAGTCCCGCCCTCACCGCGCGCTCGGCATCGTCCTCGTGGGCGCGCGGAAAACCGAAATAGGCCAAAATCCCGTCGCCCATGAATTTCGCGACGAAGCCGTCAAAGCGCGCGATCACCCCCGAGCAAGTGTCCTGATAGGTACGGATCACCTGCCGCATATCCTCAGGATCCAGCCGCGCCGACAATGCGGTTGAGCCCGCAAGATCGCAAAACATGACGGTCAGTTGCCGGCGCTCGGCCGCATCCTCCGGCGCACGGCCAGCATCGTCAGGCGCCTTGTTGGCATCGCAGATGCTCGCGATGGCCTTCAGGAGTTCGCTTGCGAGGCCCGAGCGGCAGGCCAAGCTTTTCAAGATCGGCTTCCGTCAGGTCCGGCAGAACATCGGCTTCGATCTCGCTCTCGCGAAATATGCTTTCATATTGTCCCAGCCCGAGGTCGCGTAACCAGGCGCCAACGTCCATGCGTTCTCCCGCAAAACAATCGCGGCGGATGATGGTCCCGGTAAAACCGTGTGTCCAGTGTCTGGAGCCACAGCGCGCGGCCGTGAACCGCGCGCCGGGATGCCGCCGATCAGGCCGCCAGCGAAATTCGTTCGGTGGATTTTCGTCTCGCCGGTTTGCCGCCGGGCGGATTGCGCGGCGAATGGTCCAGACCGGAGAGCGCCTCGAGAATATCGTCGATGGGAACCGGCTCCCGTGCTCCCGGTACCGCGCGCAATGCGGGACAGGAGGTGACGGCGGCGGCGTCGGAGGCCCAAGAGGCCAGAATGGCCCGTTTTTCGGCGCGCGACAGTGTGGCATCGGCGAGCACATCCCGGGGGTGATCAAATACCGAACCGGGATGCAAAATGGCGTTTAGATCATAGACATTTTCATCGAAGCTGCGGTCAAGATCGGTCATGTCGTCCTCCGTCTCCTTTCGTTTCAGGACGGAAAACGACTTAGAAAACCGCCAAATAATTTCAAGATGCAGTTCAATGGCGAACCAGAAATTTTTTTCCTGCCGCTGCCGAGGCGCCCACCCGCAACTTGCGTCCGAGATGCGGGGCGCATGGTCGCAATGCATCCACACCATTGATGCCTGCGCCAAATCCGTGTCTGTGAGCTAAGCCGGGCAGCATCACCGGCCCGGCGAGGAGCCGGGCGGACGCGCGGTCATGTGAAACCGCGACAAATGATGATTGCCCCATGACCGACCCCGATCGTATCCCTGCGCCAGTGCGGTCCTCCGGCTGGATCGTCAACCAGCCGTATCTGCTGTTGACCCTGACCGCGTTGTTCTGGGCCGGCAACGCCATCGTCGGCCGCGCCGCCGCGGGGCATATTCCGCCGGTGACGCTTTCATTCCTGCGCTGGACCGCCGCGTTCCTTATCGTGATGCCGTTCGCCTGGAAGCATCTGGTCCGCGACTGGGCCGCGATCCGCGCGGGGCTCGGCATGATGATCCTGATCTCCGTGAGCGGCATCGGCGCCTTCAACACGCTGCAATACTGGTCGCTCGAATACACCACGGCGCTGAACACGTTGTTGCTGCAATCCGCGGGGCCGCTGATCGTGGCGGTGTGGGCGTTGTTGCTGTTCGGCATCCGGCTCAGATGGGCGCAGGCGTTGGGAGCCGTCATCTCGGCGTCAGGCGTGCTCGTGATCCTGCTGCACGGCGATTTAACGACATTAAGGAATATCGATTTCAACAAGGGCGACATCATCTTCACCGGAGCTCTCACGATCTTCGCGCTGTATTCCGTGCTGATGCTGAAGCGTCCGAATATTCACAACCTCTCGTTTGCCGCTTTCTCCTTCGGTTGCGGCGCTGCCTGTCTCATTCCGCTGTTCATCTGGGAGTTGATGACGCGTCCGGCGATGGAAGTGAACGTCACCAACCTGGCGTCGCTGGCCTATGTCGCCGTGTTTCCTTCCACACTGGCCTATCTGTGCTTCAATCGCGGCGTACAGTTGATCGGCGCCAACCGCGCCGCGCCGTTCCTCAATCTGGTGCCGGTGTTTGGATCGGCGATGGCGATCTTTTTTCTCGGCGAACGCCTGCAATTGTTTCACGCGGTCGGCTACGCGCTGGTGCTGGCGGGAGTTTATGTGGCGTCAAGGAAGACAAGGAAAGGTGACTAGCTGTTGCAGGCTGTCCGTATGATTATTCGCGCCTGTGTGCGCGGCCTGCTATGCTCCGCGAAACGTTCCCAACGGAGACCGTCATGAAGCGGCGCGAGTTCATCGGCTTACTCGGTGGCATAGCGGTTGCCCCACGTTTCGCAAGCGCGCAAACGCCCCCGAAAGTCTATCGCATCGCGGTTGTCAGTCCGCTAGGGCTCGCAGCTCAATCCCACCCCAATGCAAAGATTCTTCTCGATGCACTTTCGCAGCGTGGTTATGTGCTCGGCAACAATCTGACCATCGAAGGTCCCGGCAACCCAATCGGCCCGGGCCAACTTCAGCCGCTGATGGAGCAGTTGAAGAGCAAGGTCGATGTCATCGTCACCTGGGGCTATCCTACGGCGGTCGCCGCGAAGGCCGCCGGCATCCCCACGGTGGTCGCATTCGGCGCGGGCGATCCCGTCGCGACGCGTCTCGTTCATAGTCTGGCGCGGCCGGGCGGCAACATCACCGGCATCTCGGATGTCGCGGCCGTGCTGAGCACCAAGCGTCTGGGCCTGCTCAAGGAGCTGGTCCCGAAACTGCAGCGCGTCGCGATGCTGTGGAACAAGGACGACCTCGGCATGTCGCTGCGCTATGAAGCCTCCGCAAAGGCGGCGCAGGCGATGGGTGTCGCGGTTCAGGCGGTCGGGGTGCGCGAACCGGACGATTTCAACGAAGCGTTCACGGTGATGGACAAGGAGCACCCGGATGCCATCCTGATGGTGTCGGACTCGCTCACCATTCTCAACCGCAAGCGCGTGTTCGAGTATACCGCCGCGCATCGCCTGCCGGCCATTTACGAGTACGATCCGCTGGTTCGTGAAGGCGGGCTGATGTCCTACGGCTCGGACTTTCAAGAGTCATTCGAGCGCGCCGCCTATCTGGTCGATCGCATTCTGAAAGGTGCGTCGCCCGGCGATCTGCCGTTCGAGCAGCCGACGCGCTATCTATTCGTGATCAATCTGAAGACCGCAAAATCGATCGGCCTCGAAATTCCGCCGACGCTGCTGGCGCTAGCCGATGAGGTGGTCGAATGAGCGATGGCTTGCAGTTGCCGGTGCGGGCATGACAGGGCTCCGTTTGCTTTTAGCTCTCGCGCTGGGCCTGACTTTGTCCGGTTCGGCGCTTGCGTGGGATCATTGGGGCGGCGACAGCGGCGGATTGCGTTTCTCCGATGCCGCGCAAATCAATTCCTCGAATGTCACCAGCCTGATTCAGGCATGGGATTTCAGCACCGGCGATATCGCAAAACGCCCGCCAGAGATAATGGCGCGCACCAAATCGGAGGCAACGCCGCTGTTCGTCGAGAACAGCCTTATCATGTGCACGCCGTTCAATGAGGTCATCGCGCTCGACCCCGGCACCGGCGCGCAGAAGTGGCGGTTCGATCCGCATATCGACCTCGCGCAACGCCCCGCCAACAGGTTCAACTGCCGCGGCGTGACCTACTGGATCGACGAGCAGGCGCAGCCCGACAAGGCCTGCCGTTCCCGCATCTTGATGGGCACCAACGACGCGCGCGTGATTGCGCTCGATGCGAAAACCGGCACGCCATGCGCGGACTTCGGCTCAAATGGCGAGGTCAAGTTTGAGATCGAGACCAAGCTCGACTGGCCCGGCGAATTTCAGATCACCTCGCCGCCGGTGGTCAGCCGCGGCGTTGTCATCGTCGGCTCCTCGATCTCTGACAACCGGCGAGTCGATGCGCCGCGCGGCAGCGTCCGCGCATTCGATGCGCGAACCGGCCGTGCGCGGTGGTCCTGGGACCCACTGATCCACGACGGAATTCAGGCCGGCGGGGCCAATGTTTGGGCGCCGATGTCCGCCGACGACAAGCTGGGGCTGGTGTTCCTGCCGACATCGTCGCCGAGCCCGGATTTCTTCGGCGGAAAGCGGCCCGGCAACAATGACTACGCCAATTCCGTCGTCGCGCTGCGCAGCGAGACTGGCGAACGGGTATGGTCGTTTCAGACCGTGCATCATGACGTCTGGGATTACGATCTGCCGGCGCAGCCGACCTTGGCGCGGATCGACACCGGCGACGGCCCGCGCGACGTGGTGATACAGGCAACCAAGCAAGGTTTTGTGTTCGTGCTCGACCGCTCGACCGGCGTTCCGGTATGGCCGGTCGAGGAACGTCCCGTTCCGCAAGGCGGAGTTGCCGGCGAGCAGCTATCGCCGACGCAGCCGTTTCCAACGCACGTCCCGGTACTGGCGTCGCAGTCGATCGCTCCGAATGATGCCACCTGGCTGCCGTCGTTTCTTGGCGGCGACACCTGCCGCCTGGAGCTCGCGTCGCTGCGCAACGAAGGGCTCTACACACCACCGTCAACGCAAGGCACCGTGCTTTTTCCGATGACCGGCGGCGGCGTGAACTGGGGCGGCGTGGCCTTCGATTCCGTCAACCAGATTCTCTACGCCAACGTCTCGGCGGCGGTGAACATCGTCAAGCTTATTCCCGCCGATCAGACCGAAGGAATGAAGTCGGGCGGCGGCCGCGATTTTGGGCCGCAACGTGGAGCGGCGTTTGCGATGGTGCGTACCATTGCAACGACGAAAATGGGACTGCTGTGCAATCCGCCGCCCTGGGGCAGTCTTGTCGCCGTGGACCTGAAGGCCGGTAAAATTCGATGGCGCTCGAGCGTCGGCACCACGGAAGATAAAGCACCGCTTGGCATGGCGTTTCATTGGGGCTCACCGCTGTTGAACGGGGTACTGGTGACGGGGGGACGGCTGGTCTTCACCGGCGCGCTGGATGCCTATCTGCGCGCGTTCGACGCGACTGATGGCACCGAACTGTGGCAGGGCCGATTGCCGGCGCCGGGCGTCGCCAATCCGATGACCTACACCTGGAACGGCGAACAATATGTCGCCATTGTCGCCGGCGGCCATTCGGAAGCCGGTACGTCGATCGGCGACGGCGTCGTCGCGTTTCGTCTGGCGCGCAACGGAGAAACACCGTCGCTGTGGTCACGCACGATCGATCGGCCGGGCGGTCGCCTTCAGGCAATGGTCATCGCGGCGATTCTTGTTGCGATGCGTTTGCGGTGATGCTGTGCCCTGGTGTGGCGCGCGCGCCGGCGGCGCAATAGACGCGCTGCACCCGGGGTGTAAGGTGCGACGCCTGCGAGGCTTCCGCTTTGCGGCGGAACGGGCTAGCTTCGCCATTAGCCAAAAGCAAAAATAAAATCGGGAGAAAAAATGCCAAAATTCAAAATCATGACGCCGAAAGGCGCCAGTTTCACCACGGTCGGCGGAGGCTACGGCTACGAGATGGAGGCGCTCGAAGCCATCGGCGCCGAGATTGTCGAGGCGCCGGCCAACGAGAAGGAATTCATCGCCGCCGCAAAAAATGCCGACGCCATCTACGCCAAGGGCATGCCGATCACGAAGACGGTCATCGATGCGCTGGAAAACTGCAAGGTCATCACGCTCGGCAGCGTTGGGGTCGACAGCGTCGACGTCAAGGCAGCCACCGCGCGCGGCATTCCCGTCACCAACATTCCCGACACTTTCATCGAGGAAGTCGCCGACCACGCCATGATGCTGTTGCTGGCGGGTTTTCGGCGGATCGTGCAGCAGGACCGCATGGTCCGCGAAGGCCGCTGGAGCGAAGGCCGTCCGGCGCTCCTGAAAATTCCGCGGCTGATGGGGCAAACGCTCGGCTTCATCTCGTTCGGCCGCGTGGCACGCGCCGTCGCCAAGCGCGCCAAACCATTTGGACTGCGCATGATGGCGTACGATCCGTTCATTCAGGAGACGCTGATCTCCGAACTCGGCGTCATCCCCGCGACGCTGTCCGAAGTGCTGGCGCAATCGGATTTTCTCTCGATGCACGCGCCGGCGCGGCCGGAAGTTCATCACATGCTCGGCGAAAAGCATTTCAAGCAGATGAAGCCGAGCGCGGTTTTCATCAACACCGGGCGCGGCCCGACGGTAGACGAAGAGGCGCTGATCAAGGCGCTGCAGGAAGGCTGGATCGCCCACGCCGCGCTTGACGTGCTGGAAACGGAACCGCCGTCGCACAACAATCCGATGCTCAGCATGGAGAACGTCACGCTGACGGCGCATGTCGCCTCGGCGTCGGCGCGCTTCGACGAGGCGCGCAAGCGGCGTGTGGGCTATGAATTGTCGCTGGTGCTGCAGGGGATGTGGCCGGTGAGCTGCGTCAATCCGTCGGTGCTGCAAACCACCAAGCTGCGGCGCTGGCAGCCGATCGGCATGGACCGCGGGCCGAACAGCTAAGACTAAAGGTGACTGCTCTGTCGCTCAGCCCCGCTCAATGACGGCATAATTTGACCAAAACACCGTACCTTACTTGCCAATCAAAACTTGCCAATCAAAAATACAAGGGAGAGAACCATGACCAACGAATTCACCCGCCGCGGCGCGCTCGGCCTCGGCATCGGCGCCGCCGCGCTGGCAACGTCAGGCGCTTCCGCGCAACCCGCCTCAACGATCAAGGTCGTGGACGGGCCCGCACTAAAGCTCGACATCGAAAAAGGCGCGAGCCTGAAGATGTTGCGCCCGGTACGGTTCGTGCAGGAAGACGAAGACGTGTTCCGCGCCAACGCCGCGAAATTCAGCGCGAAGACCGGCGTCGACGTCAAGGTCGACTTCGTCGGCTGGGAGGACATCACCCAGCAGACCGCGGTGACGTCGAACTCCGGCGCAGGCCCGGACATCATCATCGGCTTCTCCGACGCGCCGCATATTTACGTCGACAAGCTGGTCGAACTGACTGATGTCGCCGACTATCTCGGCAAGCGCTATGGCGGCTGGCTGCCGCTCGCGCAGAAATACGGCAAGCGCGACAAGACGCAGACCTGGATCGGATTGCCCTTCGGCGCCAGCGGCGGTCCCTTGATCTACCGCAAATCGATTTTGCAATCGGTCGGTTTCGACAAGGTGCCGGAGGATCACTCCGGCTATCTCGACCTTTGCCGCAAGCTGCAAAAGGCCGGCAAACCCGCCGGCTTCGCATTGGGCAACGCCAAGGGCGACGGCAACGGCTTCGCCAACTGGATCCTGTGGTCGCACAACGCGGCGCTCCTCGACGAGCAAGGCAATGTCGTCATCAACAGCAAGGAAACCATCGCCGCGCTGAAATTCCTGAAGGAACTTTACCCGCTGATGATCGCCGGCACGCCCTCCTGGAACGACGTCAGCAACAACCGTGCCTACTCGGCCGGAGATATCTCGCTGACAGCGAACGGCGTGTCGTTGTACTTCTCGCTCAAGAAGGATCCGGCGACGGCCGCGATCGCCGAGGATAGCGAGCATCAACTGCTGCCGAAAGGCGTCGCCAGCACCTCGCCGATGGCGGGTCTGACGCTGAACGCCATGGTGTTCAAGCACTCAAAGTATCCCAACGCCGCAAAGGCCTTCCTGCAATTCATGCTGGAGAAGGAGCAGTACGAGCCGTGGCTCAACGCCAACAGCGGCTATTGGGCGCAGCCGCTCGCCGCCTACGCCGACGCCGCGGTGTGGTCCGGCGATCCGAAGGTGAAAATCTTCAAGGACACCATGAACAGCCCCTATTACGATGGCTACAAGGGTCCGATCTCCACGGCGACCGGCGCGGTCTCCAGCGATTATGTGCTGGTGCAGATGTGCGCTGCAGTGGCGACGGACGCCGCGACGCCGGAAGCCGCCGCGGCGGAAGCCGAACGCCGTGCCAAGCGGTATTTCCGGAGGTGAGAGGTAGCACCGTCATTGCGAGCGCAGCGAAGCAATCCAGAGGCCGCAGTAAGAGCTGGATTGCTTCGTCGCTTCGCTCCTCGCAATGACGGGGGTAGGACAATAGCATGACCCTCACCACCACCCTTCCCCGGCGCGCCGAACCCGCCCAGCCCTCGTGGCTTGTGCGGCTGTTCGACTACAAGCCGTTCCTGATCGTCATTTGCCTCACGCCGGCGATCGGCCTGCTGCTGGTGTTCCTCACCTATCCGCTGGGGCTCGGCGTCTGGCTGGCATTCACCGACACCACCATCGGCCGCCGCGGCGTTTTTGTCGGCTTCGAAAATTTCCAGTACCTGCTGACCGACCCGCAATGGTGGAGCGCGGTGTTCTACAGCGTGTTCTATACGGCGGTCGCCACGTTCGGGAAATTCGCGCTCGGCTTCTGGCTGGCGCTGCTTTTGAACAACCACTTCCCATTCAAGAGCCTGCTGCGCGCCATCGTGCTGCTGCCGTGGATCGTGCCCACGGTGCTGTCGGCACTGGCGTTCTGGTGGATCTACGATCCGCAGTTCTCGATCATCTCCTATCTGCTGGTGGACGTGCTCCATGTTCGCAGCACCAATATCGACTTTCTCGGCAGTGCGTGGCCGGCGCGGTTTTCGCTGATCGCCGCCAACATCTGGCGCGGCATTCCCTTTGTCGCGATCTCGCTGCTCGCCGGCTTGCAGACCATCTCGCCCTCGCTCTATGAAGCGGCGATGCTCGACGGCGCGTCCGCATGGCAACGCTTCAAATACATCACGTTCCCGATGATGCTGCCGATTCTGGCCATCGTGATGACGTTCTCGATCATCTTCACCTTCACCGATTTCCAGCTCGTGTACGCCATCACCCGCGGCGGGCCGGTCAACTCCACGCATCTCTTGGCGACGCTGGCGTTTCAGCGCGGCATCGCCGGCGGCGAACTCGGCGAAGGCGCCGCGATCGCGGTGTCGATGATCCCGTTCCTGATCTTCGCGACGCTGTTCAGTTACTTCGGCCTCGCCCGCCGCAAATGGCAGCAGGGAGAAAGCAATGACTGACGCCGTCATTCAGCCGCCCAAGGCCGGTCGCAACAGCAACGTCGCCTCCTCTACGCCTGAGACGATGGAGTGGGATTCGCGCGCACGGCGTGTGGTGATGATCTACCTGCCGCTGTCGTGCTTCGTGGTGATCCTGCTGTTTCCGTTTTACTGGATGGCCATCACGTCGTTCAAACCCAACGGCGAACTGCTGAACTACAAGGAGCACAATCCATTCTGGATCACCTCGCCCACGCTTTCGCACATCAAGCATCTGCTGTTCGAGACGGCGTATCCGCACTGGCTCGTGACGACGATGTCGGTGGCGATCGGCGCCACCTTCATTTCGATTTTCTCCAGCACGCTTGCCGCCTACGCGATCGAGCGATTGCGCTTCAAGGGCAGCCCATATGTCGGGCTCGGCATCTATCTCGCTTATCTGGTGCCGCCGTCGATCCTGTTCATTCCACTGGCGACCGTGGTGGTGCAGTTCGGATTGTTCGACAGTCCGCTGGCTTTGATATTAGTTTATCCGACCTTCCTGGTCCCGTTCTCGACATGGCTGCTGATCGGCTATTTCAAATCCATTCCCTATGAACTGGAAGAATGCGCGCTGGTCGACGGCGCGACGCGCCTGCAGATCCTGTGGCGGATCACGCTGCCACTGGCGGTGCCCGGATTGATCTCGGCGGGGATTTTCAGCTTCACGCTGTCGTGGAATGAATTCATCTACGCGCTGGCGTTCATCCAGAGCAGCGCCAACAAGACCGTTCCCGTCGCGATCCTGACCGAACTGGTTTCGGGCGACGTATATCAGTGGGGCGCGCTGATGGCGGGCTCGCTGCTTGGCTCACTGCCGGTCGCGATCTTCTATTCGCTGTTCGTCGATTATTATGTGTCGTCGCTGACGGGCGCCGTGAAGGAGTAAGCTAAGCTCACTTCTATTTTTCGCGCAAAGGACAGGTACCGGGCACCTTTATGTCCGGTTCACGACTCAACTATTTTCGGTCGATGCGGAACGTGTGCGTTTACTCCGCTTTAAGGAAGCGGAAGTTCCTCCCCGAGACTTCCTCCAACTTGAAGCCCGCCTGTGCTCCCTGCGAGGCGGGCTTCACTTTGTCTGGCAAATCCTTCGCTGAGAAGCGCCTCTTATCCCTCCCCCTTGTGGGGAGGGTGGCACATCATGAGCGCAGCGAATGATGTGTCGGGTGGGGGTGAACTGTCTGCAATTCGTATAGACCCCCACCCCGGCCTCCGCTTCGCTTGGCCGACCCTCCCCGCAAGGGGGAGGGATCAGCTCAACCTTAAAACCGCAACGCCTTCGCCTGCTTCACCTGCGGCAGCGTCTGCACCTTGGCGAGCACATCCGGCGGCACGGCGCCGTCGATCTCCACCAGCGCGATGGCGTCGCCGCCCTGCTTGTTGCGGCCGAGATGGAAGGTCGCGATGTTGATCTTCGCGTCGCCGAGCAGGCTCGCAAATTTGCCAATGAAGCCGGGCTTGTCCTCGTTGGTGACGTAGATCATCGACTTGCCGAACTCTGCATCGACGCGAATGCCCTTGATGTCGACGAGCCGCGGCTGGCCGTCGGCGTAGACCGTGCCCGACACCGAACGCTCCTGTCTTTCGGTGGAGACCGTCACCGTGATCAGGCTTTCATAGTCGCTTTGCGCCGCGCGGACGACCTCGTCGACCACCATGCCGCGCTCTTTCGCAACCACCGGGGCCGAGACGACGTTGACGTCCCCAAGCATCGGCCGCAGCAATCCGGACAATGCCGCCGAGGTCAGCGCCTTGATCTTCATTTCAGCGACGTGACCTTCATAGGTGATCGTCACCTTGGAAATGCCGGTCTCGGTGAGTTGCCCGGCGAACGAGCCGAGTTTCTCGGCCAGCTCGATGAAGGGTTTCAGCTTCGGCGCCTCTTCCGCCGTGATCGAAGGAAAATTCACCGCATTCGAGATCGCGCCGGTCAGCAGATAGTCCGACATCTGCTCGGCGACCTGCAGCGCGACATTCTCCTGCGCTTCGGTGGTGGCCGCGCCGAGATGCGGCGTGCAGATGACGTTGGGATGACCGAACAGCACGTTTTTGGTTGCGGGCTCCTCGACGAACACGTCGAACGCCGCGCCTGCCACGTGCTTGGAATCCAGCGCCGCCACCAGCGCGGCCTCGTCGACAAGCCCTCCCCGCGCGCAATTGATGATGCGCACGCCCTTCTTTGTTTTCGCCAGCGCCGATGCGTCGATGATGTTTTTGGTCTTTTCCGTGAGCGGCGTGTGCAGCGTGATGAAGTCGGCGCGCTTCAACAGATCGTCGAGCTCGACCTTCTCGACGCCGATATCCCGCGCGCGTTCCGGCGACAGGAAGGGATCGAACGCGATCACTTTCATGCGCAGCCCCAGCGCGCGGTCGACCACGATCGCGCCGATATTGCCGCAGCCGATCACGCCCAGCGTCTTGCCGGTGATCTCGACGCCCATGAAGCGGTTCTTCTCCCACTTGCCGGCCTGCGTCGAAGCGTCGGCCTGCGGAATTTCCCGCGCCAGCGCCAGCATCAGCGTGATGGCGTGTTCGGCGGTGGTGATCGAATTGCCGAACGGCGTGTTCATCACGATGATGCCCTTCGCCGTCGCCGCGGGAATTTCCACATTGTCGACGCCGATGCCGGCGCGGCCGATGACTTTCAGCCGCGTCGCCTTCTCGAGGATTTTGGCGGTGGCTTTGGTCGCCGAGCGGATCGCAAGGCCGTCATAGTTGCCGATGATCGCGGCGAGCTTTTCCTTGTCCTTGCCGAGCTCGGGCTGGAAATCGACCTCGATGCCGCGATCCTTGAAGATCTGCACGGCGGCGGGGGACAGGGCATCGGAGATGAGAACTTTGGGTGGGGACATGGAAACTCCAGGTAGGGATAAATTGGAAAAGGACGCAGTCAGTTTTGACGTGTGTCGTTGATCTCGTAGTGCTGCGAAGTTGCGTCGAAGCGTGCGAGCAGCGCGCGCGCTTTCGGCGGCACGACACCGTGCTCGTAGTCTGCTCCGGCGAATGCCTTCACCGCATCGAGCGAGTCGAACACCATATCGGTAATGAACTCGACCTCGGCGCCAATATCGCGGCGAAGCAGGCGGATGGTGCGGAAGCCTTCAATCCTGCGGGCGAGAATTCCGGGGAAAATCTCTTCGCGCAAAAGACGCTCGTAGGCGTCGGCATTCGCAGGCGTGGCCCAGCCGTGCCAAAGACGCGAGATCATGGAATAATCCCTTTTACAGGCGGGGCGAACGACTACGCCGCTTTGGCGAGCGTCGATTTCATTTCGGCAAATGCCCAGTCGATCCACTGCGTCAGCAGCGCGACGTCATTGGCTTCCACAGTGGCGCCGCACCAGATGCGCAGGCCCGCCGGCGCATCGCGGTAGTGCGCAAAGTCGTAGCCAGCGCCCTCCTTCTCGACCAGCGCCACCAGCTTCTTCGAAAAATCCGCCTGCGCATCGGGGCTCATCGAAGCAACAGCGGGATCGATCACCTTCATGCACACCGAGGTGTTGGAGCGGATCGCGGGATCCTTGGCGAGGAAATCGATCCACGGCGTCTTCGCCTTCCAGTCGGCCAGCACTTTGGTGTTGGCGTCGGCGCGCGCGATCAGCGCCTTCAGCCCGCCGACCGACTTCGCCCAATTCAACGCATCGAGATAATCCTCGACGCACAGCATCGACGGCGTGTTGATGGTCTCGCCTTCGAAGATGCCCTGGTTGAGCTTGCCGCCCTTGGTCATGCGGAAGATTTTCGGCAGCGGCCATGGCGGCGTGTAGCTCTCCAGCCGCGCCACCGCGCGCGGGCTCAGCACCAGCATGCCGTGCGCGGCTTCGCCGCCGAGCGCCTTCTGCCAGGAGAACGTCACCACATCGAGTTTTTGCCAGTCGAGCGGTTGTGCGAATGCCGCCGACGTGGCGTCGCAAATCGTGAGGCCCTCCCGCTTCGCGCTGATCCAGTCCGCGTTCGGCACCCGCACGCCGGAGGTGGTGCCGTTCCAGGTGAAGATGATGTCGGACGACGGATCGGCCTTGCTCAGATCGGGAATCTCGCCATAGGGCGCATGTAGCTTCGTGACATCCTTGAGCTTCAACTCCTTGACGATGTCGCTGACCCAGCCCTCGCCAAAGGATTCCCACGCGATTGTGGTGACAGGGCGCGCGCCGAGCAGCGACCACAGCGCCATCTCCACCGCGCCGGTATCGGAGGCCGGCACGATGCCGATCTTGTAGTCCGCCGGCACTTCAAGCACTTCGCGCGTCAGTTCGATCGCGAGCTTGAGTTTTGCCTTGCCGATTTTCGCGCGGTGCGAACGGCCGAGTGTGGCATCTCTGAGAATTTGGGAGGTCCAGCCGGGGCGCTTGGCACAGGGGCCGGAAGAAAAATGCGGCACGTTGGGCCGCGAAGAAGGCTTCGCTGCAGTCATGATCTATCCTTCCAGATAGCAAGCCTCCCGTTGGGGGGAGGTGTCCCGCCGCTGCAGATATGGGAATCGGGCCGAAAGCGTCAAGGAGTATTGCGCCGCGATTTGCTTCAAAACCGCAGCGTCATGCCGACGTGGCTTGGCTGAAAACCGAGCCGCGCATAAAACCGCTGCGCGTCGACGCGGGTCTCGTGCGTCAGCAATTCGACCAGCTTGCAGCCCTTTGCCCTCGCCTCGCCGATTGCCCATCGCACCATCTGCTCGCCGATGCCGCGGCTGCGGCAATGGCTGGCGACGCGAACGTCCTCGATCAGCGCGCGCGACGCGCCCTGCGAACTCAGGCCAGCCAGGATGCAGAGCTGCAGGCAGCCGATCACGTTGCCATCGCCATCTTCCGCGACCACGAGCCTGATATTCGGATCGTGCTCGACGCGTTCGAAGGCATCATAGTAAGAGCTGGGCAACGGCTCCTCGATCCGCTCGCGCCCGCGGCCGAGCGCATCGTCCGCCAGCATCCGCACGATGAAAACGACATCGTCACGCCGCGCCGCACGAATTTTGACTTGCAGTGAGTTGCTCATCGGCTTTCGAATTTTCAGTGCAGCGACGGCAAGCCTAGCGCTTGCTCGGTCTCGCCGATCCAGCGCCGGATCGCGGCGTAGCCGCCGAGATGAAAGCCGCCCTCGTGGGCGACGCGCGTATAGGCCAGCAGCGAGACATCGGCGAGCGAAATGCTGTCACCGGCCAGGAACTTGGTCGCGGCGAGATGATGCTCCATTCGCGCCAGCGCCGCATAGCCGCGCTTGATCTTGTCAGGGTCGAGATCGGAAGCCGGCTTGCCCAGATAGATCATCTGCATCCGGCAGACGGCGATGTAAGGCTCGTGGCTGTATTGTTCCCAGAACAGCCATTCGTCCATCTTCGCCGCGGCAAACGCATCCGCCGGAATAAGTTTGCTGCCCCGGGCGAGGTAGCGAATGATGGCGTTGGATTGCGCGAGCACGCGGCCATCGTCGAATTCGACGGCCGGCACCTGCCCCGCGCTGTTCAGCTTGAGAAACTGCTGCGTGCGGGTTTCCTGCTTGCGGGTGTCGATGTCGATCCAGCTATACGGGATTGCGAGCTTGTCGCAGACCCACTTCACTTTCTGGCAATTGCCGGAATTGCTGTCGCCGTAAATCTTCATCGCCGCCGCTCCGTTCTCCGGAGCGACAGACCAACAGCCGACGTTAATTCTGTCAACCGCAATGAGCGGAGGCGCGACGCTCCGCCTCGATCAGAATTTGTAGCCGAGACCGACCCGCGCGCTATTGATGTTGGAGTCGACGCTCGAGGTGACGCGCTGATATTCGTACTCGGCGCGCAGAAACAATCCCTTCATGAGCGCCACGTCGATGCCGAAGCCCGCCGAGTAGCCATAGACCAGGGTGCTCTTGGAGCTGCTGTCGAGCAGGTCCGGTGAGAACACGGGCGCGGGAGTTGCCGAAATATTGCGGTCGACGGTCTGATAGCCGAAGCCCACCCCGGCAAACACATAGGGCAAATAGCTGTCGATGGCATAACCGGCGCGCACCCGCACCGAACCGAAATCGGAGAGCCGAACCAGCGCGCTCGAATGAGTCGTGCTCGCGATGGTGAAGTCGGGGTTATAGGTATATCCCGTGCTGCTGGTGAGCGCGCGGAATCCGCCGTGCATGTAATTCGCTTCGATGCCCACGACGACGTCGTCCCATTGCGAATTGTAGCCGGCGAAACCACCGAAACCATCGCGATTGTCGTTTGCCGCTCCGAGGTTTTTCCAGTTATAGGCAACGCCGGGCGGGGGCGTGAACGTCGCCTGCAAATCAGCGTTGATGCGTCGGTGGCGAAACCGCAGAGTTCATGGCGCCGTATTGAGCCTGGCCGCCGACGTAATATCCCTGCCAGTTGACCTTGGGCCCGCTCACTTCATTGAAGCCACCGCGAAGAGGGCTGAAGAAGTCAGGCATATCGGCCGCTTGTGCGCTGCAAGCCGTGCCCAGAATTGTCGCCGCCAGCAAAAGTCTACGCATTGGGGAACGCTCCATTACCCGCTTCGGATTTCGCGATGATCATCGCCTGTTAACCTTAACCAATCGTTGCCGCGGCCACTGATCGGCATCCCCTCGCTAAACATTGAAACGCATTTCCGTGATCGCGCTTGCGCAAAACAAAACGGCGCGGGAAATCCCGCGCCGTTAAGAAAGAACGATTTGGCTCGATCAGCCCTTGCGCATCAAAGGCGGCTGGTACACGGGAGCAGTTTCGAACTGCCAGCGCATGCCGAGCTTTAGGTCTTGCGAGGTGATGTGCTTGAACGTCGTCGGATTGTTGACGCTGTTGGTGCCGTCGAAGGTACGAAGATCGCCGGTCAGGCCGTCACCCATATCGAGGTAACGATAGGCGAGTTCGAAGGTGAGGTTCGGCGAAACCTTGTAAGCGAGACCGGCATGCACCGCCCAGGCAAAATTCCATTTCGCGGTGTTGTCGCCGAAGGCCAGGCCCGGCAAGGCGCCGCCGCCATTGTTGGCAAGGCCCTGATCGGTGAAATTGGCGATCGAGACTCGCGCGCCGCCGACACCGGCGCCGACGAATGGGGTGATGCAATACCAGGTGCCAAGATCGACATAGGCGTTGGCGAGAACCACCCATTCGGACTTGGTGGCGTGATAGGTATCGACGCCAACGCCGCCGGCATAGGTAATGGCATCGGTGCCGAAGAAGTTCGAATTGCCGCGATATTCACCGGTCACATCGGCGCGGAACCAGTTGTTGAACGTATAGCCGACACCGAGGCCGAAGATCCCCGCGGTGTTGAAGCCGAGGTGCTGATCCGATGTCAGATTGCCGGCATCGAGCACGTTGTTCAGCCGTTGCACTTTCTGATTGCTGAAGCCGATATCGCCGCGCAGATACCATCCGCCGAAATCCTCGATCGGCGGGCGGCGCATAACGCTGGCGGGGGCATGATGGCCATGTCGGCGGCAAAGGCAGCCGATGACAATAACGATGCCGCTCCAACGGCGGCTATCAAGGTCTTAACGCTACGCATTGGCTTCGTCCTCTTGTCCGGTGAGGCAGACAAAGCCCCACTTCAAAATCCACAGCCGGACGATGCCACCAAATTCTTAAGCGCTCCTTAACCCTAATTTTTAAGGTTGATATTTGATGACGATTTTTCAGGTGCGTTAAATCGGCAACGAATATCCCGCGCCGCCACAAGTCCTAACAATGTGTTGATGAAAAACGCGACGAAAGCCGCGCTGGTCGCCTTAGTGCGTTGTTTTCGGCATCTTCGGCAGAAACACCGCGAGCAGGCCGATCGCGGGAAGGAACGAGCAAATCTGATAGACGAACGCTATGCCGGTGTGATCGGCGACCCGGCCGAGCATGGCGGCGCCGAGGCCGCCGATGCCGAAGGCCACGCCAAAGAACACGCCGGAAATCAGTCCGAACCGGTGTGGCATCAATTCCTGCGCGAACACGATGATCGATGACGTCGCCGACGACAGGATGAAGTCCGATGAATATTGTCAGCACCGCGCTGCCGAACAATCCGGCATAAGGCAGCGCCAGCGTGAACGGCAGCGCACCCAGGATCGAAAGCCAGATGATGTATTTGCGGCCGAAGCGATCTCCAAGCGGGCCGCCAAAGAACGCGCCCACCGCGTTGGCAGCGAGAAAGATGAACAGATAGAGCTGGGCGGCCTGCGTCGAGACGCCAAACTTCTCGATCAGATAGAAGATGTAATAGCTCGACAGGCTGGACACGTAGAGCTGCTTCGAGAACAGCAGCGCGACCAGCACCAGCAGCGACATCTTGAGGTTGCGCGATCCCGGCGCATCCGGATGCGGCTTGGGAGCCGCGAACTTCTTCGCCGCGATCTGCGGTTTGTACCAGACCCCTATCCGCCACAGGATCACGATCGCCAGAAACGCGATCGACGAAAACCAGGCGATGCTTGGCTGACCGAACGGCACCACGATCAGCGCCGCCAGCACCGGCCCCATCGAGGTCCCGAAGCTGCCGCCGAGCTGAAACACCGACTGCGCGAAACCGTAGCGCCCGCCGGAGGCGAGCCGCGCGATGCGCGCCGATTCCGGATGAAACACCGCCGAACCCAATCCAACCAGGGCTGCGGCAATGAGAATGACCGGATAGCGCGCCGCGACGCTGAGCAGCAGCAACCCGAAGAACGTGAAGCCCATGCCGAGCGCGAGCGAGAACGGCTGCGCCTTCTTGTCGGTCATGTGCCCGATCACGGGCTGCAGCAGCGACGCGGTGAACTGGAACGCCAGCGTGATCAAACCTATCTGCGTGTAATCGAGAGCATAGCTCTCCTTCAGGATCGGATAGACCGAGGCGATCAGCGACTGCATGGTGTCGTTGAGGAAATGCGAGAAGCTGATTCCGGCCAGCACGACGTAGGCGGGCCCGGCCGCGATCGCGGCCTTCATCGCGCCCTCGGACGCCATGTCCTCCACCACCACGGGCGCGACCAGCGCTTCGTCCTCGATGATGACGGGTTTGTTCACGGGTAATCCCAAAGTATTGCGCGCTCGTCCTACGACACGAGCGGTGGCGACACTACCTTCAATTACTTATGGCAGCGATGCATCAAGGTGTCGTCCCCGCGAAGGCGGGGACCCAGTAAACGTTGACGTCAGAGATTACTGGGTTGCCCGGTCCTAGTGCGCAATTGCGCACCTGGCCGGGCAATGACAACTGAACACGTCTCGCACCGCGGGGTTTAACTCACGCCGCCGCAACGTGGCCCAACGCGGAAACGATATGATCGACCACTTCCTCGACCAGGATGCGGTCATCGCCCTCCCCCATCACGCGAATCACCGGCTCGGTGCCGGACGAGCGGACCAGGAGACGGCCGTGGCCGTTGAGGCGCTTTTCGCCGTCGCTGATAGCTGACTTCACCTCGGCGTTGTCGAGCGGTTTGCCGCTGCGATAGCGCACGTTCTTCAGGATCTGCGGCAGCGGATCGAAGCGGTGGCAGACTTCCGATACGGGGCGGCGCAGCTTCTGCACCACGGCGAGCACCTGCAGCGCGGAAACGAAACCATCGCCCGTGGTGGCGTAGTCGGACAGGATGATATGGCCGGACGGTTCGCCGCCGAGATTGAAGCCGCGCGCCAGCATCTGCTCCAGCACGTAGCGGTCTCCGACCGGAGTGCGCACGAGTTCGATGCCAAGGCCCTCGAGGAAACGCTCGAGCCCAAGATTGGACATCACGGTGGAGACCACGCCGGGCTTCGAAAGCCGGCCGTCCTCCTGCCAGCTTTGTGCGATCACCGCGAGCAACTGGTCGCCATCGACCACGTGGCCGCGTTCATCGACGATGATGACGCGGTCGGCGTCCCCGTCGAGGGCGATGCCAATGTCGGCGCGCATTTCGCGCACCTTGCGGCTCAGCGCTTCCGGCGCCGTGGAGCCGCATTCCTTGTTGATGTTGAATCCATCGGGCTCGACGCCCATCGCGATGACATCGGCGCCCAATTCCCATAACGCTTCCGGGACCACCTTATAGGCGGCGCCATGCGCGCAATCGACCACCACGCGCAGGCCATCGAGGCTGAGATCGCGCGGCAGCGTGCGCTTGGCGAATTCGATGTAACGATCGTGCACGCCGTCGATGCGGCGGGCGCGGCCGAGGCTGGCGCTCTGCGCCAGCTTCTTGTCGAGATTTTCATCCAGCAATTGTTCGATCTGCATCTCGACGTCGTCGGACAGCTTGAAGCCAAGCGGACCGAACAGCTTGATGCCGTTGTCCTCGAACAGATTGTGGGACGCGGAGATCATGACGCCGAGATCGGCGCGCATCGATTTGGTCAGCATCGCCACCGCCGGTGTCGGCATCGGGCCGAGCAGCAGCACGTCCATGCCGACAGACGTGAAGCCTGCGACCATCGCGTATTCGATCATGTAGCCGGAGAGACGGGTGTCTTTGCCGATGACGACGCGGTGGCGGTGCTCGCCGCGCTGAAACACCAACCCCGCCGCCTGCCCGACTTTCATCGCCAGTTCCGGCGTGATCAGGCCGTTGGCGCGGCCCCTGATCCCGTCCGTTCCGAAATATTTGCGGCTCATAAGTCCCCCAGCGGCATTACGTGGTCCGGGTTATAAGGCCTCGCAGGCTAAGATGGCTTCAAAAAATATGATGAATCGTTACCAAAAAACAGGGCGTGGCAGTCCTTATTGCCTTGAAATACCGAGCTTTTGAGATTTTGCGCCAGGCTTTGCCGTGTTACAGAACCGGAAAGCGTAAAATAAACAAGGGCCGGGAATGTCCATGAAACACATCACTTGCATCGAGGATCTGCGGCAGCGCCATATGCGCAACGTGCCGAAGGCGTTTTTCGACTATGTCGATCACGGCTCCTATGCCGAGCAGACGCTGCGCGCGAATCGCGAGGACCTCGAGGCGATCAAGCTACGCCAGCGCATCCTGGTCGATATTTCCAATCGCGATCTTTCCACCACCATCCTCGGCGAGAAAGTGCCTTTGCCGCTGATCCTGGCGCCGGTCGGCTCGACCGGTATGCAATTCGGCGATGGCGAAATCCATGCCTGCCGCGCCGCGCAGGCGGCCGGCATTCCCTATACGCTAAGCACCATGTCGATCAATTCGATCGAGGACGTGGCCGAAAATGTCGAGAAGCCGTTCTGGTTTCAACTCTACGTCATGAAGGATCGCGGCTTCATCAAGGAACTGATCGAGCGCGCGGTCGCGGCCAAGTGCAGCGCGCTGGTGCTCACCGTGGACCTGCAGGTGCTGGGCCAGCGTCATGCCGACATCAAGAATGGCCTGTCGGTGCCGCCTAAACTTTTCAACCTGAAGAACATCATCGATTTCGCCAGCAAGCCGGCCTGGCTGATGGGAACGCTGCGCGCCAAGCGCCGCAATTTCGGAAACATCGCAGGGTTCATCAAAGGTGGTCCGAACGATCTGGGCTCGGTGTCGCAATGGGTCCAGTCGCAGTTCGATGAGTCGCTGAACTGGAAGGACATCGAGTGGATCCGCAGCATCTGGCCGGGCAAGCTCATCGTCAAAGGCATCCATGATGTCTTCGACGCGCGCGAAGTGCTGAAGACCGGCGCCAGCGCTTTGGTGGTGTCGAACCACGGCGGCCGCCAGCTCGACGGCGCGCCGTCGTCGATTTCGGTGCTGCCGAAGGTGGTCGACGCCGTCGGCTCCGATATCGAAGTGATGTTCGACGGCGGCATCCGCTCCGGACAGGACGTGATGCGGGCGCTCGCACTCGGCGCGAAATCCTGCATGATCGGCCGCGCGTATATCTACGGCCTCGGCGCGTTCGGCCAGCCCGGCGTTGCCAAGGCGATCGATCTCATCGCGCAGGAGTTGAGCGTGACCATGGGCCTATGCGGCGTCAGCAAGATCGCCGATATCGACCGCAAGGTGCTGGTGAATCCTCCGTCATCCTGAGGCGCTCGCCCCGCGATGCTTTGGCATCGCGCGTTTGGGCGGGCCTCGAAGGACGACGGATGTACGTGCAAGCGGCTCTCCTTCGAGACGGCGCGCGAAACGCGCGGCTCCTCGGGATGACGCTGGTGTGTGTTGGAAAAGCTTTACATCGGCGGCGTCAGGCCG
This sequence comes from uncultured Alphaproteobacteria bacterium, assembly GCA_963723625.1. GTDB lineage: Bacteria > Pseudomonadota > Alphaproteobacteria > Rhizobiales > Xanthobacteraceae > Bradyrhizobium. The sequence goes on along the minus strand of CAVRRK010000005.1, from coordinate 371,468 downwards.
TCGCGGCCGACACTGACGCGGTTGGTCTCGAAACTTCCGTCCGGCAACTTCTTCATGAACGCGATGATCTTCGCGCCGGGCTTCAAGTCGGATTTGTCGGCAGGAACATACGTCACCACTGGCGTATCCGTCGCGACGACGACTTTCTTCTCACCATCCTTGTATTTCACCAAAAGCGTATGACCGTCATTGCCGGCGACCGTCTCCGCGACGGTCGCATTGGTCATGGTGCTGTTAGGGCGCAGATCGTACGGGCGCGATCCCTCGCCGGTGCCGCGCATGTTTTCCGGAAACACGTGAACCTCAACGGCGTTCTGGCTGCCGTCGGGTCCCGGCACCGTGGTCGCGCCGATGAACGAGCCGACCTTGATATCATCAAGTGGAATTTTTGCGATGCCGACCACGCGGATATCGCTGGTCATGCGAAGCTTCACGTCCTCACCGGTGCGCGATTTGACCGAGAGAATATCGCCATCGACCCCCTCGATGGCGCCGCGAACGCGCGATGGCGCAGTCTGCTGCGCAAGCGCTGGGAATGATGAGGTCGCAACCGTTGCGAAAGCGATGAACGCGCGCGCATAAAGGCGAAGCGGCATGGGAGGCTGGTCTCCAAGGGGGGCTGATTGAATAAAAACACCGCGACAGCCGATTTTATTTCAATCTCAGGTGTGTGTGAGATCGTCCTCGACCAGCGCGCGCAACTCCGGTGTCACTTGCGGCCGCACTCCGAACCACAATTCGAAGCCGCGTACCGCCTGATGCAGCAGCATGCCGAGCCCATCGGCGGTCTTCAGGCCACGGGCGCGAGCCGCTGTAAGCAATGGCGTCCGCAGCGGCACATAGACGAGGTCGGCAACCACCGCATGATCAGGCAACAGCTCGACGTTGATCTCAAGCGCCGGCTGCCCCTGCATGCCGAGCGACGTGGTGTTTACCAGCAGTCCCGCGCGCGGCAGCACGTTGCCGATCTGATCCCATGCGATCGGCTGGACCGACGCGCCAAATAAATCCGCCAGCGTCTGCGCGCGCGCGATGGTGCGGTTGGCGAGATGCACGCGCTTGATGCCGCGCTCGATCAGCCCGAACACAACGGCGCGCGACGATCCGCCGGCACCGAGCACCAGCGCGTCTTCGACGGCATCCCATCCCGGCGCGCAGGCGTCGAGATTGTTAATGAAACCCTCGACGTCGGTGTTGGTCGAACGCAACGTATCGCCTTCGTACCACAGCGTGTTGGCGGCGCCGATGGCGCGGGCGCGCGCGTCCGGTGTCGTCAACTCCAGCGCGCGCTCCTTATGCGGAATGGTGACGTTGGCGCCGACGAAGCCGTGCGTCGAAAGATGCAGTACAAATTCGGCAAACCCTTCGGGCGGCACCGCCTCGATGTTGTAACCGCCCTCGATCCCCAGCGTCCGCAGCCAATAGTGATGGATCAGCGGGGAGCGCGAATGCGCCGCTGGCCATCCGATCAGGCACGCGGCGCAGGGTTTTGTCGGATTAGGCATGGAAGATCCGCGGAGAGAGAGTTGCACCAATCACGCAGCTGCAATCGCTGTCAACGCTGGCCGCGCTCGGCCGCGGCCATGGTTGCAGCTATCGCCATCACAACGACTGCCGCAAACCAGATCGCAGCGAGACTGAACCTGACATAGGCCAGCGTTCCTACGGCCGCGCCGGTCACGAGTGATGCCCACAGCAGCAAATTCGGCAGCCAGACCCAGCGCGCGCCGCCTGACAAAGCCGACGCTACTCCTTGGCCGACCTTGACGAGTGCGCCGGTCATGTAAGTGAGGCCGATGCCGGCGCCTCCCTCGATCTGGAAAACCGCATTTTCCAGTCCCATCGCCATGACGATCATCACGATCGGGATCACAGGCCAGCCCAGTTGATAGCTTCCGGCCGCCATGACGAGCAGCAACGCCTCGGCCAGCAACACCGAAGCCTGCCGATACCGGCCGCGGCTGCGCACGATCAGACTGCCGCATCCTGCGCCGACCACGAACACCGCGATCAACCCAAGCGCCTCGAGCGCATTACGCCAATTGCCGTCGGCCAGGCTGACGCCAAGCCGCGTCGAGTTTCCGCTCATGAAGGAAACGAAGAGCCCGCCGAGGTGAATGAAGCCGATGCCGTCGACATAGCCAGCGACCGCGCTGAGCGTGCAGGCCAGAATGATATTGCGTCGTGAGGTTAGCATCGGGCTGGGTACAACGTGAGGTCGCGTCCGCCATATTGACGACGCCATTAAATGGGGGTACGTTTAATATCGTGAAGATTACGTTCGATCCGTCGAAACGCCAAGCTGCTCTCAACGATAGAGGGCTAAATTTTGCCGATGCTTCGATCGTGTTTGGCGGTGCGACCATCACCGTACAAGATTTGCGACGGGATTACGGAGAGTCGCGCTTTCAGACGGTTGGATTCATTGCGGATCGAATGGTGATGGTGGTCTGGACGCCGCGCGGCGATGCGCGCCACGTAATGTCGATGAGGAGATGCAATGACCGCGAAAAAGCAATCTATCAAAAGCGATTTGACCAAGGTTGATGCCCACCGCATCACCAAGGCGGAATACGACGAGGCCCCTGAACTGACGGAAGATATGCTGGATCGCGCGGAAATCCGGCATGGCGACAAAATCATCAGGCGCGGCCGGCCGCCGCTGGAAAATCCAAAGGAGGCGGTCAAGCTTCGGCTAGACCATGACGTTCTGACTGCCTATCGTAAGACCGGCAGCGGATGGCAGACGCGCATCAATGCCGACCTGCGCAAGGCGGCGCGGAAGCTGGCGGGCTGATCAGATCGCTTTTGCTTCCTGCAAGAAGCGATCGGCCTCGGCGCGAATTTCAAGCCTGATTCTTCTGCCCGCAAAGCCTTCGTACAACGCCAGATGGCCGGCAAACGAACTCGGGGTTTTGCGTCGCCAGTACGCCTCCGCCCACTGCAGAAAATCTTCATGCTCGGCAGAGGTGGCGCCAGACCAGGGACCACGGGCCGCGAGACCTTCGCGGCACACACTCCAGGGCAGATCGAGCCAGATCAGTGAGGTTGCGCGCGGCAGTGCCGGCTCTGCCAGCCAACCGGACACGCCCTCGATAATCCATGGAGATTGTTCGGCAAGCGATGCAACCATCGCTTTGGCTTGCTCTTCGTCGCGTTTTACTCCGACTTTGTCCAGCCAATGGATGCGGTCGAGATCAATGGGCGAAACGTCCAACAGCGGAGAAAGTGCTTTCGCCAGCGTGCTTTTGCCCGAGCCGCTGTTGCCGATAATCACGACCCTCGGGCCGAGAATCGTGGTCATCTGATATCTACGCCGCCACCCTATGCGCGGCGATGATCTGATCGGCGGCACGACCGGTCACTTCCGCCATGCGATCGAACTGCCGCGTAAAGCTGCCGACGCCCGCGGTGGCCGAGCGCAGTTCGACGATGAGATCGCCGATATCGGATTCCGGCAGCATCGCGCGCACGCGATCCCAACCCGGCCAGTCCTCGCGGGTATCGAAACCGAGGATCTGCCCGCGCCGCCCGGAAAGGATCGCGTTGACCTTGGCGGTGGCATCGCTGGGACAGACGATCTCGACCACATGGATCGGCTCCAGCAGCACCGGCTGGCACTGCGGCAACGCCTCGCTGATCCCGATCCGCGCCGCGGTACGGAACGCCTGATCGACTGGAATCGACGCTGTGATAGGAGCCGTCGGTCAGCGTCACCTCCACGTCGATGACGGGGAAGCCGAGCGGGCCACGCAGCAATCCGTCGACGACGCCTTCTTCCACCGCACCAATATAATTTCGCGGCACCGCGCCGCCGACGATCTTGTCGACGAAGCTGAATCCCGCGCCGCGCGGCATCGGTTTCACCTCCAGCACCACGTCGCCGAACTGGCCATGGCCGCCGGATTGCTTCTTGTGCCGGCCGCGCTGCACGATCGATTTGCGGATCGTCTCCTGGTATCCGATCCCAGGCGGTTGCGATTTGACGTTGACGCCGAAGCGGTCATGCAGCCGCTCCAGCGCCACGCGCAGATGCATCTCGCCCTGCCCCCACAGCACGATGTCGTGGGTTTGCGTATTGTGGATCATCGCCAGTGACGGGTCTTCCTCGTGCAGCCGCAGCAACGCCTGACCGAGCTTGACGTCGTCCTTGCGGTCTCCCGCAGCCAGCGCCATCGCCAGCACCGGCGGGGTCGGCGAGACATCGGCCAAGGCCGGAGGCGTGATCTTCGCGGTTGTCAGTGTATCGCCCGTCGCAATGGCCTCGAGTTTGCCGAACGCGACGGTCTCGCCGGCCTGCGCCATTGCGCGCTTGCCGTCGTGTGCGCCGGCGCCCGATATGCCCGAGAGCCTGGAGGTCCCGCCGCGCGAGCCGTGCAACGCCGCGCCGTCGTCGAATTGGCCCGCGAGAACGCGCGCCAACGACAGCTTACCGCCGTGCTGCAGATGCGTGGTCTTGAGCACGTACGCCAACGACTCGTTGCTGCCGCCGATGGCGAGCCGCTTTGCGGTGTCCGCAACATCAGGCGCCTCATGACGCAGCGCCTTCATCAGGCGCAGCACGCCGTTCTCGCGCAACGCCGAGCCGAGCAGTACCGGGCAGATCAGGCCTTCGCTGAGCTCGCGGGCGAGATCGTCGAACACGGCATCGCGCGGCGGCGCGATATCCTCGAGCAGTTGCTCCATCAGCGCGTCGTCATGGTCGGCGAGCTTCTCCAGCATCGAGAAGCGCGCTTCCTTTTCGCGGTCGAGATCGCCGCCTTCCAGCGCCACGACTTCGGACGCCTTGTGCTCGCGATAGACAAAGGCGCGCTCCAGCGCCAGATCGACGAAGCCCGCGATCAATTCACCGTTCCATATCGGAATCTGGCGAAGCACCAGCGGAATGCGCGACGCCGGCTGCAGGGTCGCCAGCGTTTCGCGGACGCGCTTGTTGGCCCGGTCGATCTTGTTGAGAAACAGAAAGCGGGGAATACGTAAGTCTTCCAGTTCGCGCAGGATGATCTGCAACTGCGGCAGCTTGCGCTCGTCGGCCTCGCATACCACCACCGCCGCATCGACAGCCGGGAGTGCGGCGCGCATGTCGTGTGCGAACTCAACCGATCCGGGGCAATCGATGAAGGTGTAGCTGTCGCCCATGAAATTGGTCGTGGCGGCGGTGAGGCTAACGCCCATCTTGTGGCGGCGGGCCTCGGCGCTGGCATCGCCGACCGTGGTTCCGGCCTCGACACTGCCGGCGCGGGGAATGGCGCCGGTGCGCGCCAATATTGCTTCGAGGAGGGTAGTTTTACCGCTTTGGAAGGGGCCGACCAGTGCGATGCACCGGTGACCCGATCCTCTATTACCTGGAGGACTTCTGACGTCCTGTCCCATTGCCGCCTCCTTATCTGGAGCTCGGCCCATCATTGGGTCGGCGGCAGCAATGCTCCTCCCGCCGCCGGAATTTGGCAAGCTGGAAAAATGACGCTGTGTTGCTTGCTTTATCTTCCCGGACGCAGTTCGAGGCTTTCCAGCCCTGCTGCGACATTGAGGCCTACTTGTCCCTGCAAGCTGAGCGGCTGCAGGGCGATTGAGTTCGCCGAGCCGCCAACGAGTACATTGCCGCCAGCGCCGACGCCGACCGATGCGCTGCCCTGCACACCGGCGTAATCGCCCGAGAGGTCACCGGCCCCGAGCCGGGCCACCGGCGCGTAGACCGCCCATGCCAGCGCCGTTTCCTGGGTGATGCCGATATCGAGCCCGACCTTGCGAATGGTCGCGATGTAGCGATCCTCGTAGCCATTTGCGCGCAACACGCAGCCGAGGTTGGTTACGGAGCCGACGATGAAGCCGACGCTGGCGCCGCCGCGGCATTCAAGAATGCCGACTTGCACGCGTTGCACCGGTTGCTGGGCGGAGGCCCGTTACAGAAGGCAAAAGTACCGACGACGGCAACAATTAGCATTGGAAAACGGCGCATGGAAATCTCCAGTTGAAATTTATGCATGTAGCGTTGCGGCGAAGCAGGCAGTCTTCGCGCCCTGCCCACCGATTTTCTTCAGATACAATCGCACGATGGTGGGCACGCTTCGCTTTGCCTCACCCTATAAGTACTTATGTCGCCTATCTCAAATTCCCGCAGAAGCGCTGGATGCGCTTGCAGGCGTCTTCGAGATCGGAAGTTTTCGTCGCATAGGAAATCCGGAATGCGGGGCCAAGCCCGAACGCCGAACCCTGCACCACCGCGACGCCTTCGTTCTCCAGCAATTCAGTGACGAAATCCTCGTCGTTGCCAATTACCTTGCCCGACGGCGCGGTCTTGCCGATGGTGCCTTCGCATGACGGATAGACGTAGAATGCTCCCTCCGGCCGTGGACAGCGGATGCCGTTGGCCTGGTTGAGCATCGATACCACGAGATCGCGGCGCTCCTTGAACACCGCATTGTTGACCGGGATGAAATCCTGCGTGCCGTTCAGCGCTTCCACGGCCGCCCATTGCGCGATCGATGAGGGGTTCGACGTCGACTGCGACTGGATCGTCGCCATCGCCTTGATCAGTTCGGCCGGGCCGCCGGCATAGCCGATGCGCCAGCCCGTCATCGAATAAGCTTTCGAGACGCCGTTCACCGTCAGCGTGCGGTCGAACAGTTTCGGCTCGATCTGCGCCGGCGTCGTGAAGGAGAAGTCGTCATAGACGAGGTGCTCGTACATATCGTCGGTCATGATCCAGACCTGCGGATGCTTCACCAGCACGTCGGTCAGCGCTTTCAACTCGGCGCGCGAATAGGCCGCGCCGGTCGGGTTCGACGGCGAGTTCAGGATGATCCATTTGGTCTTCGGCGTGATCGCAGCTTCCAGCGCCGCCGGCTGCAGCTTGAAGCCGAACTCCGCCGTGCACACGATCGCCACCGGATTGCCGCCGGCCAGCGCCACCATCTCCGGATAACTCACCCAGTACGGCGCGGGGATAATCACCTCATCGCCGGGATTGATGGTCGCCATCAGCGCGTTGTAGAGCACCTGCTTGCCGCCGGTGCCGACGATGATCTGGTTCGGCGTGTAGGTCAGGCCATTCTCGCGCTGAAACTTGGCGATGATCGCCTCCTTCAGCTCCGGAATGCCGTCGACCGCGGTGTACTTGGTCTTGCCCGCTTCGATGGCGTGGATCGCGGCGAGCTTGATGTTGGCCGGGGTGTCGAAATCGGGCTCGCCGGCGCCAAGGCCGATGACGTTACGCCCGGCCGCTTTCAGCGCGCGTGCTTTATCCGTCACCGCGATGGTCGCGGACGGCTTCACACGGTCGAGCGCAGCGGACAGAAACGGCATCGTGATCTCCTCGCAAACGGGGTGGTTTGGCGATCCGCGATTCTATTTTGTGGGATCGAGGCACTCTAAAGCGCGTTGCGCTGCACTGCAAGATGCTTAGTGGGTTCGCGAGCCATCGAAACGCCGCTTGCGAGAAAGATTTTGCTGCAGAGGATTGGGCAACAGCAACTTTTCGACTGTTTCCAGACTCACGTTATGGTTATTCGAACGTGTTGTTATTCGGACTTGCGAGCCGACGCCATCGGCATCATTGTTTGGCCGCGTTGCCGAACGACAAATCGGGCAAGCTCTTCGAACTTCGAATGGCATCCGAATGTACAAACTCTATTCGATGCAGCGCTCCGGCAACAGCTACAAGGTCCGCCTTGCGCTGGCGTTTCTCGGCGCGCCCTATCGCGCCATCGAGATCGACATTCTGCGCGGCGAAAGCCGCACGCCGGAATTTCTGGCGAAAAACCCCAGCGGCCAGGTCCCGCTGCTGGAGGTCGCGGAGGGGCGCTATCTCGCCGAGTCCAATGCCATCTTGTGGTACGTGGCGATCGGCACCTCGCTCGCGCCGGAAACGCGGATCGAGCGCGCCGAGACGCTGCAATGGATGTTCTTCGAGCAGCATGCGCTGGAGCCGAATATCGGCGCGGCGTATTTCTGGCTGTCGCTGGTGCGCGGCGGGCGCGACCTACAGACCCATGCACTGGAAGACTGGATGGAGCGCGGCTACGGCGCGCTGCAGGTGATGGAAAATCACCTCAAGACCCATGAATTCTTTGCCGCGGGTCACCTCACCGTCGCCGACATCGCGCTTTATGCCTACACCCACGTCGCCGACCAATGCGATTTCGATCTGACGACGTTTCCTTCGGTGCGGGCCTGGCTGCGGCGGGTCGAGCAGTCGCCGGGATTCGTGGCCATGGACTGGCAGCCAAAGAACACGACCGACGAACTCGCGGACGCAGCCGCTGAGGCTTAGAGCCAGAATAGCGGGCAAAATCAATATCTTCGCCGCGGTTCTGCCATAATTGATGGACTTGCGCCGCAAAATTGCCGGCGATTTCTACGAGATTCCATTTGCTGCGATGCTGATTCGCGGCGTTTCAAGGAATACAGGCCATGATCCGGTTGCCCCGCGTGGGGTTGGGCTTCGAGACAATACCCGCGTCCGTTGCTTCCACTCGATTGATCAAGGCCGTCGCGGCCTCGCTCGCGATCGGTTCGCTCTCGCTGTGCCTGATCGTCACCCTGACCATGCTGTCGATCAGGGTCAGCATGGCTATGCCGGCCTGAACTCTCTTTCATCGCAAGCGTTAACTGCGAGAACGGCCAGCGATGATTGGTCGCCATCGGGCAACCCATGAAAACACCTGTCGTCCTCTTTACCTCGTCGCTGACGGCGGCGATCGCGCTGTCCGCATCCCTGCTGCTCGCCACAGGCGCTCGCTGCGAGAACGCCTCGTTCGGCTCTTCGGCGGGACCGCTGGAGGTCCAGACTGTCGCTAGTGGTCTGGTGCATCCATGGTCGCTGGCATTTCTGCCTGACGGACGCATGCTGGTGACCGAGCGTCCCGGCCGCATGCGCATCGTCACCCAGCAAGGACAATTGTCGCCCCCGCTGGTGGGCGTTCCGGAGGTCTGGGCGTCCGGCCAGGGCGGCCTGCTCGACGTCATCACCGACCGGTCGTTCGCTCAAAACAACACGGTCTATTTCTGCTTTTCGGAGCGGGAAGACGGCGGCGGCCACACCGCAGTTGCAAGCGCCACACTAAACAGCGGCAACGCGCCACGGCTGGAGGATCTGAGCATCATCTTCCGCCAGGAAGGGCCGGCGTCCTCGGGCAATCATTACGGTTGCCGTATCGTGCAGGCGCCTGACGGTAATCTGTTCGTCACCCTCGGCGAGCATTTCACCTATCGCGACGAGGCGCAGAACCTGCGCAATCATCTCGGCAAGATCATTCGAATTGCGCCCGACGGCTCGGTGCCATCGGGCAACCCCTTTGCCGGGCGCGGCGACGCGAAGCCGGAAATCTGGAGTTACGGCCACCGCAATGAGCAGGGCCTCGCCTTCAATCCTGCGAGCGGCGATCTCTGGGAAATCGAGCATGGCCCGCGCGGCGGCGACGAGGTCAACATCATCGGCAAGGGCAAGAATTACGGCTGGCCGGTGATCGGCTTTGGCATCGACTACAACGGCGCCAGGATCCACGAGAGCACCGCGAAACCTGGCATGGAGCAGCCGATCAAATACTGGGTGCCATCGATCGCGCCGTCGGGAATGACTTTCTACACCGCAAAGCTTTTCCCGAAATGGACCGGCAGCCTTTTCACCGGCGCGCTGGCGGGCCAAATGCTGGTGCGGCTGTCGCTCAGCGGCAATACCGTCACCGGCGAGGAGCGTCTCCTGAAAAACCTGAACGAGCGCATTCGCGATGTGCGCCAGGGACCGGACGGCGCGTTGTGGCTGCTCACCGACAATTCGGCGGGACGGATTCTGCGCGTGTCTCCCGCGAAGTAGCTCCGTCTTGATTGCGTTCACGATTCCTTAACGATCCCCACAAAAAACCCGCGCCGCTGCCGCAACCAGACCGGCGCCCGCTCCCTTGATTTCGCAGGGAACGGAACTAGCCATGAAAGTCGATCGGCGCGGCATCTTCGGTCCGGCACTCGCAACGGCGACAGCCGCAATCGCGCTCGTTGCCGATCGCGATCATGTCGTCGTCTCCAGCCTCGCGCCGCTGTTCGTTTGCATCGCTGTCGCAGCAGCGTCATTGAGCGGCATGGCTTCCGGCCTGATCAGCGCGGCTATCGCGGCCGGATTCACGGCGCTGTTTCTGTTCGACCGCAGCGGCTTCGACGGCGCGAACCTGTTTCGCTTTGTCTTGCTGGCGTTGAGCGCCGGAGGCGCCGCCGTCATCACCGGCCTGCTGCGGCAACAATTGATCGGCAAGCTCGCCGGAGAACGCGCGCAGCATGCCACCGCCGAGCGGCTGTCGGCAGCGCTGGACCAAGTCAACATCGGTATCGTGCTGCTGAATTCCGACACGCGGGCCGAGTTCATCAACCGCGCGTTCCGCGATTATTTCTTGCTCCCCGATGAGAAGGCGGACAGCAAGCCGCCCTTCATTGCGCTGCTGTATCATGGCCGCGACACCGGCGCGTATACGCTGCCGGAGGAAGAATTGAGCTCCGTCATCTCGCAGCGCATGGCGATGATGCGCACCGGCGATTCCACGCCGATCAATATCAATCTAGCCGACGGTCAGGTGCTGCGTTTCAGCTGCACGGCGTTGCCCGACGGCGGAAGGATGCTGAGCTATACGCCGGTCACCGATCTCGTGCGCCATACCGACGATCCCGGCAGCGTGGACTATTACAAGGCGCTGCGCGGCGGCGATCGCGCGTTCGTCCGGCATCTGCGCGCGGCGGAATAGCTACTGCTGCAGTTCTTTTCCCCTCATCCTCGCTGAGGAATTTTTCCCCCTCCCCGCAAGGGGGGAGGGGGCAGGGTTGCATCGCCGATGCTATAAGACGCGAACGTCGAAATACCTCGCCACCCGGCTTCACTTCACACCCCCCATGATACGTATCGTCTCCATTGCCTTGGCTTTCGCTGCGCTCACTCTGGTGCTGCTGCCGTTTCAGCTCATCGGCATCGCGCTTCAATCTGCGGCTGCAGCGGAGCATTCCGCATCTGTATCATCGCATTCTCTGCGCGCTGATCGGCGTACGCATCCGCGAGGTCGGGCAGCGCTCCCGTGCCAATCCGGTGCTAATCCTGTCCAATCACGTGTCCTGGCTGGATGTCCTTGTCGTCACCGCGCTGACGCCGGTGGTGTTCGTCGCCAAGAGCGAGGTGGCGCGATGGCCGGTGTTCGGATGGCTGGCCAAATTACAACGCTCGATCTTCATCAACCGGCAGGCGCGGCATCAAACCGGCGCCGCAACGCGCGAAATCGCCGACCGGCTGCTCGGCGGCGACGCCGTCGTGCTGTTCGCCGAGGGCACGTCCAGCGACGGCATCCGCATCTTGCCGTTCCGGTCCGCGCTGATCGGAGCAGTGCATCATGCGCTCGGCGATTCGACGCATCACAGCGAGGTCACGGTGCAGCCGATGTCGCTGGCCTATGTGCGCTTCGGCGGTCTGCCGATGGGCCGGGCACTGCGCGACCGCGTGGCGTGGTACGGCGATGTCGAGTTGATCCCGCATCTGCTGCACGTGCTGGCCTGCGGCGCTGTAGACGTTACCGTGAGTTGGGGTGAAGCTGTCGCCTACGACATGCGCGCGGACCGCAAGCAGATCGCGCGCAACGCGGAGCGATCGGTGCGGCGCATGACCTCGGCCGCGTTACGCTCTGGCCGGTCACCCGCGCCGTAACGATGAAATCCGCTTACGGCGCTCTCGGACTTTCGCCGGGATGTCTGCCGGCCCGCTGCGGCAACAGCAGGATGCATCCGACCATAAAGACGGCAAGCACCGCCGACGCCGTGAAGCGGCTGAAGTCGAGGCCTCCGCTGGCCAGCGGCTTGTCAAGCAGATCGCCAACCGTGGCGCCGAGCGGCCGCGTTAAAATAAAAGCGCTCCAGAACAGGAAGGTACGCGATACGTTCGTGAGAAAATATCCGGCTGCGACCAGCGCCAAACCGGCGGCAAATACCAGCGCGCCGCGCTCGTAGCCGAACCCGTTGGTATCCGCCATCCAGTCACCGAGCGCCGTCCCCAGGGTTTGCGAAAACAGAATGGCACTCCAGTAGAACATCTCGATTTTCGGCGACGCCACGGTGTTGACGGAAATCGATCCGGCGGAGCGATACCACACCAGCAAGGATATCATCAGCAACGCGAACAGAATCGCCGACCCGCCGGCATAGCCGATGCCCAGGGAACGGTCGGCAAAATCGGCCATCGTCGTTCCTGCCGTCGTCGTCGCAACAATCACCGTCCAATACAGAAACGGATGAAACGACCTGGAGCTGATTTGCGCGGCAACGGCGGCAACGAAGAGGCCAATGAAAATAAGGCTGCTGACAGCATAACCCAAATTCATCGACATCGACGCGGCATCGCCCGCGGTCTCACCCAGCGTCGTCGCCGCGATTTTGATAATCCAGAACGCGAGTGTCACCTCAGGAACTTTGCTCAAGCGGGCTTTGGCGATGTTGTGCATTCAGTTTCTCTTTTCGTGATCCGCAGCGGGCCGTGACCACGCGTCGCATTTTGCCCCTTCACAACGGCCCCTTTTCCCGGAGGTTCCGGCTTCATCTTAGAACCCGACCAATGCTGCAGGTCGAACGAAGCCACGCCGCTTGCGGCCGGCGCGCATTCGCTTCAAAATGTGTCCGCTCTCGACCCGCGCTCACAAGGTAATCCATGCAAATTCGTAATCTCGGCGGCTCCGGCCTGCGCGTCTCCGCGGTCGGTCTCGGCTGCAACAATTTCGGCGTGCGCATCGATCTCGAAGCGTCACGCAAGGTGATCGATCGCGCCATCGATCTTGGCGTCACGCTGTTCGACACCGCCGATATCTATGCGGGACGTGGCGGCTCCGAGACCGTGCTCGGGCCAGGTGCTTGGTAACAGGCGCAAGGACATCGTGCTGGCGACGAAATATTCAAAGGCAATGAGCGAGGACGGCACCAAGCAGGGCGCATCGCGCCGCTACATCATGTCCGCCGTCGAAGCCAGCCTGACGCGGCTGAAGACCGACTACATCGATCTCTATCAGCAGCACGACTATGATCCGCTGACGCCGATCGAGGAAACTCTACGCGCGCTTGACGATCTCGTGCGGCAGGGCAAGGTGCGCTACATCGGTAATTCGAATTTCCCGGCATGGCGCATCGCTGAGGCCGAACTAACCGCGCGTGCGATGAATGTCAGCCGCTTCGTGTCGTGCCAGGACGAATACAGCCTTGTGGTGCGCGACATCGAAAAGGATCTGCTGCCCGCCGCGCAGGAATACAAGCTCGGCCTGCTGCCGTTCTTTCCGCTGGCGAGCGGACTGCTCACCGGCAAGTATAAGCGCGGTGCCCCCGTAGGCGAAGACACGCGCTTCGCAAAAATGCCGGCGTTGCGCGACCGCTATGCCACCGCGCGTAACGAGGACATGGTCGAGAAGCTGCAGGCGTTTGTGCAGGCGCGCGGCCACAGCATGCTGGAGCTGGCGTTCTCATGGCTGGCGTCGCGCCCGCAGGTGTCCAGCGTCATCGCCGGCGCCACCCGTCCCGAGCAGATCGAGCAGAACGTCAAGGCGATCGACTGGACGCTGAGCGCGGAAGATTTTGCCGAAATCGACAAGATCACGAAGGCGTAGCGCTGATGCCCGCCCCGAAACCGCCCGCGTTCGAAACCCTGAGCCTGCATGCCGGACAGCATCCCGATCCCGTGACCGGCGCGCGCGCCGTGCCGATCTATCAGACCACGTCCTATGTGTTTCAGGATTCCGAACACGCCGCCGCGCTGTTCAATCTCGAACGCGCGGGACACATCTATACCCGCATTTCAAATCCGACCACGGCGGTGCTCGAGGAGCGGCTGGCCGCGCTTGAAGGCGGCGTCGGCGCGATCTGCACCGCGAGCGGCATGGCCGCGCTGCATCTGGCGATTGCCACGTTGCTCAATGCCGGCGACCACATCGTCGCGTCGTCCTCGCTCTATGGCGGCACCATCAACCTGCTCGCGCACACGCTGCCCCGCTTCGGCATCACGACAACGTTCGTCAAGCCGCGCGCGCTCGATGAATTCCGCGGGGCGATCAAGCCCAATACGCGGCTGGTGATCGGCGAGACCATCGGCAATCCCGGCCTTGAAGTGCTGGATATACCCCACGTCGCGCAGATCGCGCATGATGCAAAAATTCCGTTGCTGATCGACAACACCTTCGCGACGCCTTATCTCAGCCGCCCGATCGAGCTCGGCGCCGATCTCGTGATGAACTCCGCTACCAAGTGGATCGGCGGCCACGGCATCGCCATCGGCGGCGTCATTGTTGACGGCGGCCGGTTCGACTGGCGCGGATCCGGCAAATTTCCACAGTTGACCGAACCCTATGCCGGCTACCACGGCATCGTGTTCGATGAGCAGTTCGGACAGGCCGCCTTCATCATGCGCGCGCGCACCGAGGGACTGCGCGACTTCGGTGCATGTCTGTCGCCGACCAACGCGTTTCAATTGCTGCAGGGCGTCGAGACGCTGGGCATTCGCATGGAGCGCCACATGGCGAATACCCATGCGGTGCTGGAAGCCCTGACCGCGAACAAGGCCGTGGAATGGGTACTGCATCCCTCACTTGAGAACCACGCCGACCATGAACTGGCCAAGCGATTGCTGCCGCGCGGCGCCGGATCGATCGTCTCGTTCGGCATCAAGGGCGGACGCGCGGCTGGCAAGAAGTTCATTGAAAGCCTGCGCATGATCAGCCATCTCGCCAATGTCGGCGATGCCAAGACGCTGATCATCCATCCGGCCTCGACCACGCACCAGCAGATGGACGCCGCGCAACTCAAAGCCGCGGGAATCGGCGAGGAGCTGGTGCGCCTCTCGGTCGGCATCGAAATCTGTTCAGGACATCATCGACGATCTCGGTCAGGCGCTCCGTGCGTCGCAGAAGGTGTGATGCGATGCAGCTCACAGTGAATGGCGCTGACACGTTCGTCGCCACCGGCGGGCGCGAATTCGATGCATCGCTGCCGACGGTCGTGCTGCTGCACGGCGCCGGCTTCGATCACACCACATGGGCGTTGCACAGCCGCTGGTTCGCGCACCATGGTTTTGGTGTGCTGGCGCCGGACCTGCCCGGCCACGGCCGCTCATCCGGTGCGCCGCTCACCACGATTGCCGAAATGGCTGACTGGACGGTGGCGCTGCTCGATGCCGTCGGCGCCGCGAAGGCAAGACTGGTCGGCCATTCCATGGGATCGCTGATCGCGCTGGAGACTGCGGCGCGGCATCCCAACAGCGTTACGGCGCTGAGCCTGATCGGCACGGCGGCGACCATGACGGTGGGGCCCGACCTCCTCAAGGCCGCCGAGGCCAACGATTCCGCGGCCATCGAAATGGTCTCGATCTGGGGCCTTGGGTTTGCGGCCGAGCTGGGCGGGAGCCTCGCGCCGGGACTGTGGATGCACAGCGGCGCGCAGCGCGTGCTCGAACAATGCCGGTCCGGCGTGCTATTCACCGATCTCAGCGCATGCAACGCCTATCAGAACGCACTTAACGCCGCGGCGCAGGTCACTGTGCCTGCGACGTTCATTCTCGGCGAACGCGACATGATGACTCCCGCGAAGTCCGGCAAGGCGCTGGCGGCCGCGCTGCCGAATTCACGCACTGTTGTGATGCGCGGCGCGGGGCACATGATGATGACGGAGCGGCCCGACGAATTGCTCGCGGCGTTGCAGGCTTGAAGGCTTCCTGTATGACAGCTCAACTGGAAATTTCTCAACCGGCCACACGCCGCCTCGCATGTGCCACATGCGGCACGGAATTCGATTGCAGTCTGTCTCAGGACACTGCTGGTGCGCGGAGGAAACCGCGCAGCTGCCGATGCCCGTGACCGGCGAGGACTGCCTGTGCCGCGATTGCTTGCGCAAGATGGGCAGTACCTACGGTTGTCCCGAGCCGCCGGCAGCGCCGTAGACCTGGCCCGTCGCGTAACTGGCGTCGGCAGCCGCGAGTTGCACGTAGATCGAGCCGAGTTCAGCCGGCTGGCCGGGACGGCCCATCGGCGTCTTGCCGCCGAACTTTTCCAGCTTCTCCATGGTCGCGCCGCCGGACACCTGCAGCGGAGTCCAGATCGGACCCGGCGCGACACCGTTGACGCGAATGCCTTTCGGCCCGAGCTGCTTCGCCAGCGACTTGACGTAGTTCATCGTCGCCGCCTTGGTCTGCGCATAGTCGTATAGATCCGGCGACGGGTCGTAGGCCTGCTCCGAGGTGGTGCCGATGATGCAGGAGCCGGGCTTCAGATGCGGCAACGCCGCCTTGATGATCCAGAACGGCGCATAGATATTTGTCTTCATGGTCGCGTCGAAGTCCTCGCTCGACACGTCGATGATCGACGGCCGGGTCTGCTGCCGCCCGGCGTTGTTGACCACGATGTCGAGTCCGCCGAGCCCCTGCACGGCCTGAGCGACGAGCTGCTGGCAAAACGCTTCGCTGCGAAGATCGCCGGGAATGGCGAGGCCGATGCGGCCCTCGGCCTTGATCAGCGCGATGACTTGCTGCGCGTCGGGTTCTTCATCCGGCAGATAATTGATGGCGACGTCGCAGCCCTCGCGCGCATAGGCGATCGCCGCGGCGCGGCCCATGCCGGAATCGCCGCCGGTGATCAGCGCCTTGCGGCCCGCGAGCCGGCCGGAGCCGCGATAGCTTTTCTCGCCGTGGTCCGGCGGCGGGTCCATCTTGCTGGCGAGGCCAGGCCACGGCTGCGATTGCTTCTTGAACGGCGGCTTGGGATATTTCGTCGTGGGGTCCTGCAACTCTGTCGTCATCGGTGCTTCACCTTTCGCTGACGCCGACGACGAAGCCGCCACAGCGAGGCTTGCGCCGGCGGCGCCGACGACATCCCTGCGGCTGATGGAATTCTTTTCGCTCGCGGCCATATGCTGATCCTCTGTAAGAAGATCGCTAACCGGCGCTAAGCTTTATCGTTCCCGCGCTGGTCATCATCGCGAGGATCTGGAGTGAGGAAGCGGCAGTTCTTCGATCAGACTCGAGTACTGTCGCATTGCAATTCTACTTCACCACTGCCGCCGTCTGCCCGAACAGCAGCTTGCGCTCTTCTTCGGTGCGGATGGCGGGCTGGCCGAAATTCGGATTGACCTCCTTGGCCTTGGCGTAGGCGCGCACGGTCGCGGGCCGCGCCGCGATGGTCTCCAGCCATCGCTTCAGGTTCGGAAAGTCGTTGATGTCCTGCTCCTGGTTCTTGTACGGCACGATCCAGGGATAGCTTGCCATGTCGGCGATCGAATATTCGCCTGATATGAATTCGCGATCGGCGAGGCGCTTGTTGAGCACGCCATAGAGACGGTTGGTTTCGTTGACGTAGCGGTCGATGGCGTATTTGATTTTTTCCTGCGCGTAGTTGCGGAAGTGATGATTCTGCCCGGCCATCGGCCCGAGCCCGCCCATCTGCCAGAACACCCACTGGATCGTGTCGTAGCGGCCGTACAGATCGGACGGCAGAAACTTGCCGGTCTTCTCGGCGAGATACAGCAGCATCGCGCCGGATTCGAAAATCGAGATCGGTTTTCCGCCGCCCTTCGGCGCGTGATCGACCATCGCGGGAATGCGGTTGTTCGGCGCCACCGCGAGAAAGTCCGGCTTGAACTGGTCGCCCTTGCCGATGTTGACCGGGAACACCTTGTATTCGAGGCCGGCCTCCTCAAGGAACATCGTTATCTTGTGCCCGTTCGGCGTGCTCCAGTAATGAAGGTCGATCATCTCTGCGTTCCTGCTTTTCTTGGTGGGCGTTGGCATCTAGAAATAGATGCGTATGCATGAATGTCGCCGCAATAACTCGGCTGAGTCAATGGCGGTGCGGCCGAAAGCGCGGGAAAGTGATGTGGCTATTCCACCGCGACCTTCCTGGGCTCCACGACTTCAAATCCCGGTGAAAATTCATCAAGCAGGCCGAACAGCTCGGCAAGCTTCAACGGATTGCCCGATATCGACACATCGCCAGTGACGACGCTGCCTAAGAAGGTGCGTTGCTTCAGCGTGATGGCGTCGAGCGCCGCGCGGGTCAGCTTGACGCCGACATCGGCATCGTCAGACAGCTTCCCGGACGTGTGCGTGAGCGCTGAATTCTCGAGGTTCATCACGTAGCTCTCGTTGAGATCGGTAAAGGTCCAGTTGACCACGATATGCTTGCCCTCGGCCTTGGCCGCGTTGAGCCGCACGCCGAGAAAATCGAAGGCGAGATCGATCGAGACGCCCTTGAGCAACTCGGCGTTCGCGCCGTCGCCGCGCTGCGCTGCCACGCCGTTGCGCAATTCGGCGGCCCCAAGCAGGTAGGCATTGCGCCAGGTCGCGGCCTCGCTCTGGTAGCCGAGCTGCTCCAGCGCGTCGGCGCCGAGATCGCGCGCTGCCTTGTTGGCGGGATCAGCGAACACCACCTGGCTCATCACGCTTGCGACCCAGCGATATTGCCCGGCAGCGAAGTCGTCTCGCGCGCGCTTCAGCACGACGTCGGTGCCGCCCATATATTCGATCTGCTTCTTTGCAAACTCAGCGCGCGGCAGCGGATTGAGGTCCGCAGGATTGGCGTCGTACCAGCCGAGATAAAATTGATACACCGCCTTGGCGTTGTGGCTGAGCGTGCCGTAGTAGCCGCGTGAGGACCAGTCATTGGCAAGCGACGGCGGAAGTTTCAGCTGTTCGGCGATTTCAGTCGAGGTCAGGCCGTGATTGAGCAGCCGTACGCTCTGGTCATGGATGAACTTGTAGAGGTCACGCTGCTTCTTCAGGAACGCTACGATGCGTTCGTTGCCCCAGATCGGCCAGTGATGCTGCGCGATGACGGCGTCGGTCTTGTCGCCGTAGCGTTCGATCGCATCCGCGATGTAGCGCGACCACAACCTTCCGTCGCGTATCTCCGCCCCGCGGATGGTATAGAGGTTGTGCATATTGTGAGTGGCGTCTTCTGCCATGTTCAACAATTTGAACTGCGGAAAATACAGGATCATCTCGGCCGGCGCTTCAGAACCCGGCACCAGATGAAATTCGATCTCGACACCGTCCACGTTGCGGGTCTCGTAGGCCTGCTTGATGACGTCGTTGGGCGGGATCAACGAGACGGTGCCGATCGACAGCGCCTTGCCGAGGCCGGTATCGATCTGCGCGCGCTCGCCGATGGGAAGCGTGCTGCCGAACTGGAATTGCGCGCGGCGGCGCATGGCGTTACCGGCGATGATGTTCTCAGCGACCGCGTGCTCCATGAAACCATCCGGCGCGATCACCTTGACCTTGCCGGATGCGCCGTCTTGCGCAGTCATGACTCCCTTGGCGCCACCGAAATGGTCGGCGTGGCTGTGGCTGTAGATCACGGCCGCGACCGGCTTTGCCGGCCGGTTGGCGAGATAAAGATCGAGCGCGGCCTTGGCGGTTTCGTTCGATAAGAGCGGATCGATCAGGATCAACCCGGTGTCGCCCTCGATGATAGTCATGTTGGCGATGTCGAGGCCGCGCACCTGATAGACGCGCTCGGTCACCTGAAACAATCCATTGACCGCATTGAGTTGTGCCTGTCGCCAGAGGCTCGGATTCACCGTCGCCGGCACCTCGTCCTTTTGCAGGAAGGCGTAGGGTTTTGTGCTGAACGCCGTCCGGCCGCCCGGGCCGTCGATCACCCCATCCGGCAGCGTGGCGATAAATCCGCGTTTGGCGTCGTCGAAATCGGCGCGGTCGGAAAACGGCAGCGATTTGAGGAAGGCCTCGTTGGCCGCGCGCGTGGCGGGCTCGGCGTCTTTGGACTGCGCGAGAACCGGCTGGACCGTCAGCGCGAGCGCGGTCAGCAGGGCCGAACTTGTCAAAGCATGGCGAAGCCTATTCATCGCGCGTTCCCCTCATTTCGGCACGGGCTTTTGCCCTTTTATGTCGAGCGGACTCATCCCATATTCCGACCATGGCGAAAACCCCGGACAATTCCAAAAAGCCCATCAAAACTCCGAAATCCAAGGCGCATCGGGCCGACATTCCCCCGATCGGGCCGGCGCTCGCGGAGTTGCTGAACCCGGCAATTAATCGCGGCGAGGCCGGGCTGGGATCGTCCACCAATCTGAAGCCGCCGCCGGATAATTCGTGGGATCGCCGCGCCGGCGGCGAGGCCGCGATGCATCGCGCGCGGGCATCGACAAAGCCTGCCGAAGGCACGCCGCCGGATCGTCTGGCCGACCGCAATATGGGGGCTCGCACCATCGCGTCGCGGCACTCGCCGCTGCGGTCCAATCCGCAGCCGGCGGGTGCAAGGATTGATCCGCCCTCCCCTGGAGGGGGAGGGTCGCAGGCCGACGGCCTGCGGGGTGGGGTGGCGGAAGGTTCACCCCCTCCCGCCTCGCGGAGATTATCATCGGGCCGGCCTTTGGCCGGCCCCGTTGGCTCAGCGACCTCCCCCCTCAAGGGGGAGGCGAAACAAGAAGGCTTCGCCGAATCCCCGCAGCGCGAATTCGCACCCGCCAACTACGGCACCGCCGCGACAATCCCCACCCTCGATCCCGAACTCGCCAAGCAACTCGGCTTCACCACCGAAGAGGAAGACGCCGCCGCGCTGGCGCGGCCCCCGCGCAACAAGATGGAAGCGCTCGGCGTCGCGGCGACAGCCGACGCGCTGGAGAATCTGATCCGCGAGGGGCGCCCCGAATTCAAGGACGACAAGATTTGGGTGCCGCATCGTCCGCCGCGCCCGGAAAAATCCGAAGGCGGCCAGCCCTTCGTCATCAAGTCTGAATATGAGCCGAAGGGCGACCAGCCCACCGCGATCAAGGAACTGGTGGAAGGCGTCGCTCGCCAGGATCGCACGCAGGTGCTGCTCGGCGTCACCGGCTCGGGCAAGACCTACACCATGGCCAAGGTGATCGAGGCCACTCAAAGACCTGCCCTCATCCTGGCGCCGAACAAGACGCTGGCGGCGCAGCTCTACGGCGAGTTCAAGAGCTTCTTCCCCGATAACGCGGTGGAGTATTTCGTCAGCTACTACGACTACTACCAGCCCGAAGCCTACGTGCCACGCACCGACACCTATATCGAGAAAGATTCCTCGATCAACGAACAGATCGACCGCATGCGCCACTCCGCGACACGGGCGCTGCTGGAGCGCGACGACGTCATCATCGTTGCATCGGTATCGTGCATCTACGGTATCGGCTCGGTCGAAACCTACACCGCGATGACGTTCGCGCTGAAGCGCGGCGAGCGTATCGACCAGCGCCAGCTGATCGCCGACCTCGTCGCGTTGCAGTACAAGCGCACGCAGGGCGATTTCGCGCGCGGCACCTTCCGCGTGCGCGGCGACGTCATCGACATTTTCCCGGCGCACTACGAGGACCGCGCCTGGCGCGTGAATCTGTTCGGCGACGTGGTGGAAAACATCGAGGAGTTCGACCCGCTCACCGGCCAGAAGCAGGACGAACTGGAGTTCATCAAGATCTACGCCAACTCGCATTACGTGACGCCGCGGCCGACGCTGATCCAGGCCATCAAGTCGATCAAGTCAGAATTGAAATGGCGGCTCGATCAACTACACGATCAGGGCCGCCTGCTTGGAAGCGCAGCGGCTGGAGCAGCGCACCACCTTCGATCTGGAAATGATGGAAGCCACCGGCTCGTGCGCCGGCATCGAGAACTATTCGCGCTATCTCACCGGACGCCGACCCGGCGAGCCGCCGCCGACGCTGTTCGAATATGTCCCCGACAACGCCCTGGTGTTTGCCGACGAAAGTCACGTCACGGTGCCGCAGATCGGCGGCATGTTCAAAGGCGATTTCCGCCGCAAGGCGACGCTCGCGGAATACGGCTTCCGGCTACCGTCCTGCATGGACAACCGGCCGTTGCGCTTCGAGGAATGGGACATGATGCGCCCGCAATCGGTCGCGGTGTCAGCAACGCCGTCGGCCTGGGAGCTGAACGAGAGCGGCGGCGTGTTCGTCGAGCAGGTGATCCGCCCCACCGGGCTGATCGATCCGCCGGTGAACATCCGTCCCGCGCGCACGCAGGTCGACGATCTCGTCGGCGAGGTCCGCGCCACCGCCAATGCCGGCTACCGCTCGCTCATCACCGTGCTGACCAAGCGCATGGCGGAGGACCTCACCGAATATCTGCACGAGCAGGGCATTCGCGTCCGCTACATGCACTCAGACATCGACACCATCGAGCGCATCGAGATCATCAGGGATCTCAGGCTCGGCGCGTTCGACGCGCTGGTCGGCATCAACCTGCTGCGCGAGGGCCTCGATATTCCCGAATGCGCGCTGGTCGCGATCCTCGATGCCGACAAGGAAGGCTTTCTGCGCAGCGAGACCTCGCTGATCCAAACGATTGGTAGAGCCGCGCGCAACGTCGACGGCAAGGTGATCCTCTACGCTGACCAGATCACCGGATCGATGGAGCGCGCCATCGCCGAGACCGACCGCCGCCGCGAGAAGCAGGTCGAATACAACACCGAGCACGGCATCACGCCGGAGAGCATCAAGAAATCCATCGGCGACATCATGAACAGCGTTTACGAGCGCGACCATGTGCTGATCGAGATCGGCGGCGGCAAGGGCAAGGGAAATTCGTGGTCCGACGACGTCATCTCGATCGGGCACAATTTCGAGGCGGTGCTGTCAGATCTGGAAACGCGGATGCGTGAAGCCGCGGCGGATTTGAATTTCGAGGAAGCAGCCAGGCTGCGCGACGAGGTCAAGCGCCTGCGCGCGACCGAACTGGCGGTGGTCGACGATCCCACCGCGAAGCAGCGCACAGTGCAGGGCAAGGCCGGCGCTTACGCGGGCGCCAAGCAGTTCGGCGGCTCGGCGAACCTGCCGAAACTGTCGGACAAGCGCGGCGGCAACAACACGCCGCGGGTTTCTTCTCCCTCCCCCCTTGCGGGGGAGGGTCGGGGTGGGGGGTCCTCTTCAGGCAGCACCTCTCGCATCCACAAGCCCGATCTCGACGAGATGGGCATCGCGACCTGGCACGAAGTGCTTCCCGCGCGTGGCAAGAAAGTCGCGCGTCCGCGCAAGCCGACGCTCGACGAAATGGGACCGGGCACCGAGAGCAAAATCTATCAGCCAAAGAGCATGACAGAATCGATGCCGAATGCCCTGCCGCCTGCGCGCAAGCCGGGCGCGTCGTCGCCGTTCGGCGACGGCAGCAAGATCATCCAGCCGACCAACTCGCGCAAGTCCGGCCCCGAATTTTCGGGGCGCGCGACGCCCGGCCCCACCCCGCGCTCGAGTGGTGGCGCGCCGGGACATCGCGGCGGGTGGAAGAAGCGGTAGCGTGTCGGACATCGGCATCCTCAGTGATCCGCTGAGTTTGATCTTGATCGCGCTGATCTTCGGCAGCCCCGGTTTGCTGATCGGCGCAATTTCAGGCGCGCTGCTTTGGAGGCGTCGCCGCATCGTCGGCGCGCTGCTTGGGGCAGTCGCGGGATTTGCGCTTTGGCTGCTGGGGTGGATGATTTTGAAGGATGTGATTTGAGGAGACCGAGCGCCCTTAATCCCCCCTTAACCACAACTCCGCGATCATCGGGAAATGTCTCTCCCGTCGTTCCTCGCCACGATTGCCGCGTGCGCGGCGCTGGTCGCCGCGCCATGCGCCGGAGCCGCCGATCTCGCGGCACGCTCGGCCATCGGCGCGATCTTCGCAGACGAACCGGCACATGGCGTGCTGCCAGCGCCGCCGGTCCGCTCCCGCATCAAGGACAACATCTTCTGGGCTGGCGCGGTCTATTCGTTTCAGCAGCGCATCCCCGGATATTACGGCCGCCCCGGCGATTTCTATTATCGCTCCTATTACGGCACCCCGCCCGAGACGATCTTCGGTCGCGACCCCTACGCCTGCACGATCATTGGATGGTGCTGAGGGTTCATCTTCGCAGAAGCTTTTCAAGACGATGGATTGCCGGGTCCGGCAAGACACCGTCATTCAATTCAGCTTCTTGCCGCCCTCGGTGACGGCGTCGAGAAACGCCGACGTCTCCCTGTTGAGAAATTCCACATCGGACGCGACCGCGCCACCGGCGGAGGCGTGGCCGGTCACGGTGCCGGGGCTGATCGTCATCATCTTGACGCCAACGATATTCTTGCCGGCCTCGATCGGCTCGAATTCCGGATTGAGCAGGTCCTTGGTGCCGGTCAGGATCAGCGTCTTCGCCTTGATCGAGGCCAGCGCCTTCGCGGTGTCGCCGTTGAAGCCTGGCGTCGAGCCAACGTCATGCGCCTGGTAGGCCCAAGTCTGATAGATCCAGTCGTTGGCGTCGAACGCCTTCATCGCCGCGGTTTCCTGCGCCTCCATCCATGGCAGCGCGTCCATGCCGTTCTTGAATTGCGCTGAGTACATGTCCGGCGTTCGCGCCGCCAACAGGTTGAGAATGTCGCGCCACAGCCGAACGCCCTTCTCCGGCGGCGCGTCGTAATTGCCGTCCTTCCACGCGGGGTCGTTCATGATCGCCTTGCGCGAAGCTTCCAGCACCGCGACGGTCCAGCCCGGCGTTTTCGCCAGCGGCACCATCGCCACTAGCGCGTCCATGTAGTCGGGATGGCTGACGCCCCATTGCAGCGTCTGCATGCCCCCCATTGAAGGACCGATCACGGCTACGACGTGGTCGATGCCGAATTTTTCCTTCAACAGGCGGTACTGCAACTCGACCATATCGCGCATCGCAAATTTCGGAAATTGCATCCGCGGCTGCAGCTTCGAGTTGCTCGGCGATGTGGTCAGGCCGTTGGAAATCGCATCCGTGCAGATGATGAAATATTTGTCGGGATCGAGCGGCTTGCCGGGCCCTATCATGAAGTCGATGCGGTGGTGATTACCGGAGATCGCCGTCACCATCAGGATGGCATTGGATTTTTTCTCGTTCAGCTTGCCGTGCGTCACATAGGAAATCGAAAAATCCTTGATGGCCTCGCCGCTTTCCAGCTTTAGGTCGCCTTCGCTGAAAAGCTGATGCGGCGGCTGTTGCGGCGTATGGGCGGCGGCGGGCAGCGATAGCAACAGGCTGGCAGCGACGAGAAATCCGATGCGTTTCATGTGACGTTCTCCCCATGGAGGACGCTTCGACGTCTGCCCTCCTTGGCCGAAAGATAAGGGGCCGTTGGTTCGCTGTGAAGCTTCGCGAAGACCCATGTCTTGCAAAATCCCGGCGGCGGTGCGGGGAATAAATCCGCCGGGTGACGGTTTCGCCACGGCGCGTGCATACAAACGCCTGCGAATTTGATATCGGTGGCTCGCGCGCAATCCATTCCAGCCGCTTCAGGGAGAACGTCATGGCCAAGGGTCAAATGCGAAGCAACAAGGAAAAAAAGAAACCGAAGGCCGACAAGAATCTCAAGAAAAGCGGCAACACGCCCAATCCGTTCGCGTCGGGAAAGACGCCGGCGGGTCAAAGCCCCAACAGCAAGAAGTAGCCGGCAGCCTCAGTTCTGGCGGGTTTAGGTGAGACCCAATACTCCGGCAATTCGGCAATAAGCCCTGCGCCGGATCCCGCAGTTCTATGGAATATTCATGACGTCTGACAAGCTAACCTGCCTCGTGGCGCTCATCATGCTCACGGGTTCTCCCGCCCTTGCCAAAAAAGCAAAACGTTTCCAGGAAATAAAGCAGGCGCCGCTGCCGGCCGATTCGAAGGCGCTGCTGCAGGAGACGCTTCCCGAAACTCCGAAGCACGTGCTTACCTGCACCGGCGCATTCGCGAGCGACACCAGCCACGCCAAACTCGCCGCGGAATTCGGCGCGAGGAATGTGGTGTACAAGGAGGTCGACGGCCCTGACGGAGCCAAGGACAAGGCGACCGTGCTGTTCGACGAGGATCCGACGCGGCGCGCGGTGGTGTTCTGGCGCGACGCGGCGGCGAAAGCGGGTCCGGCGTCGATCGATATCAGCGCGCCCTCGACCTGGATCGGACCGGGCGGCATTCACAACGGCCTGCCGCTGGCGGAGGTCGAGCGGCTGAACGGCGGCGCGTTCAAGATCAAAGGCTTCGACAGCGCGAACGCCGGGCTGGCTTCGGGTTTCAAGGGCGCGCTGGGCGCGCCTTCCGGCGGCTGCACCTTGACGGTTCGCTTCGAGCCCGGCATCGCCAATTCGCTGCCGTCGAAATTTTCCGCCATCACCGGCGACAAGGAGGTACCGTCGTCCAATCCGCTGATGCGCCGCACCCGCGCGCAGGTGAGCGAGTGGACGGTGAGCTATCGCTAACGCGCGATTGAGCTTCGTACCGTAACCACCAAAAAGAAAAACGGCCCCGCTTGCGCGAGGCCGTTCGATATTCGAGATCGGCGCTTACATGCCGTGACGGCGCATCATCTTGCGCATCATGTGGCGCTTCATCATGTGACGCTCGCGATGCATCATGCGATGCTCGCGATGCATCATGCGGTTCATGGCGTGCATGCCGCCACGATGCATGCCGTCGCGATGCATCATGCCGTCATGCGCCGACGCCGGAGCGGCGGCAAACATCGCCGCGGCGGCAGCGATAACCAAAGCAAACTTCTTCATTTTAGTCTCCCGGAAGAATGAAAATTCGCATTATGCGCGCACGACAATGGATTCATTGCCAATGGGTTCCACCTGAAGTCGGGCCTGTACAAATTGTAACGAGCGCGGCGCAAGCGGAATGAACGCTGCGTCTTCGTCGGTTAATCACCAATTCAGCGCCGTATATTGGCCCCGATGCGGTCAAATTCGGCTGGACTCATGGGCCTGCTACTTTCGTCGTGCGGGGGACATCCGCGCTATTTCATGCGTAACAAGGAAACAGCCGATGAGCGCTATTCGATCCGAACAAGTTGAAACGCCTTTCGAAGACAACAATCTAGCCGCGGTCTCGGAGGTAGAGGCCGGCATCCGCGACTTCGTTCGCAATGACGTGGCCTATCTGCGGCGTCCAGCGCCGGGGACGGTCAGCAGCGAGGCTGCGCTGGACACAAATGCCGAGACAACGGCGAACAACGTCAACTCGCTGATTCAGCGCGTCGCCGGAACCTCGCTGGCTGAAATCGAGAAGCTGGTCTCGGAGCTCGAAAGTCTGCGCGAACTGCTGCACAACGAAGGTCAGCGGGTGCAGCGTGAAATCTCGGGCTATGCGCAGCTCAGCCAGGCGGCGATGAAGTCGACGCGGATGATCGCCGACAATGTCGAGCAGTGGAAGCGCACGGCCGACGGCCTTCGCAACGGGTAAAGAACGTCATTCCGGGATGCGCCACTCGGCGCAGGCCCGGAATCCATAGTCCCGGTGCTGAGTATGGATGCTGAACGCAAATATGGGGATTATGGATTCCGGGCTCATCGCTTCGCGATGCCGCGGAATGACGAAAAATTTTGCGTATTTCAAAATCGATGGTTAGGAAAGCGTAATTTATCGGCTCGCGATCGTCGCGGCATCCTGTGAATAACCGCCGTCCGCGTAGCCTTGCACCACCATTCCGGTGGTCAGCATCACCGCAAGGGTGATTGTCGCGAAGATAAAGCCCACAAATTTAAGTCCCGCACGATCCGCCATCTTAATTCCCCATATTCTGCCGGTCTGTCTCATCTGACCTGCATAAGGTTCAAAATGCGTTAGCGGGAAAATCGTTCCGCAAATGCGAAACGCAAAGCGAAACGACGCAAATCCAAAAATATCTGATGGTTACTGGAACGCTAAGTCGCTGATGAAGCAGGTCAGACTTTCCGCCGCGGCACGAAGGCCGAGGCCAGAAATGAGAACACCAGTTCACCGCGCTGATTGGTGCCGGTGTTGCGGGCCTGCAGGATTCCCCACTGCGGGCGCTTCTCGGAAGTCCGTAGCGACTCGACCTGGCTTGCATAACTGATGGTGTCACCGGCCAGCACTGGCTTGATCCATCGCAGTTCGCGAAAGCCCGGCGACGGGCCCCACATCGCAATTTCCTCACCGCGTGCGAGCGCCTCAGTTTGCTGGCGCTTGCCGTCCGCCACCAGCAGCTTCATGCAGACCGAGCCGACATGCCATCCCGACGCCGCGAGGCCGCCGAACAGCGACTTGCGGCCTTCTTCCTCATCGAGATGAAATCGTTGCGGATCGAATTGCAGCGCGAATTTCTTGATGAGGTCGGCGGTGAACGTGAACGATCCCAGCTCACGCCGATGTCCGACCTCGATGTCTTCGAAAAAATGCATGACGCTACTCTGCCGCGATCGAGGCGCGCCGCTGCACGATGATCGGCGAAACCATCTCGCATAACGCCTGCCCCTCCGCGTTGCGAACGAGGCATTTGAACGTAACGATGCCGGTTTCAGGACGGCTGCGCGATACCCGCGCTTCGACGACTTCAACATTGAGCGTAAGTTCGTCATCGGGACGAAACGGCGCCAGCCAGCGCAATTCATTAACGCCGGGCGAGCCGAGCGAAGCGGTGCGGCCGATGTAGCCATCGAACATCATCCGCATCACAATCGAGCAAAGGTGCCATCCCGATCCGGACAGTCCCTTCAGCATCGTGTGCTTGGCGGCTTCCTCGTCGAGATGCATCGGCTGCGGATCGAATTCCGCGGCGAACGCAAGCATTTCTTCGCGCGTGACGCGGCGCGGCCCGAATGTGCCGAAATGACCGTGTGGAAAATCTTCAAAGGTGAGGTTCATGGGGGGAATACTGCGAGGATTGTGGCCGTTATTTATGCCGACAAAAGTCGCCTGCGCACCGGCCTTAAAATTTAAGGTGGTCGCCGACTGAGTTGGCATTAAATCTGGTTTGCTGGC
The DNA here is from genome assembly GCA_963723625.1 of uncultured Alphaproteobacteria bacterium. GTDB lineage: Bacteria > Pseudomonadota > Alphaproteobacteria > Rhizobiales > Xanthobacteraceae > Bradyrhizobium. The sequence goes on along the minus strand of CAVRRK010000005.1, from coordinate 342,747 downwards.
AGCTAGGCAATAATCCCCAGCGCCAACAATGCCTGCTTTAGATGTGGGAGGATATCCGGGTCGCACCAAATCGCGCTCGAAACAACAAACAGCAAAAAGCTAATTGGCTCGAGAAATCGCGCCCAAGTTCTGAACAGCGATAAAACCAGGGAGATCGCTCCGAGAACCAATCCCTTTGAAATTGACCCGCTTATGACGGAGATTGAGGACGTCACCATGGCCCCGGTAATCGCAGCTTTTGCAATCTGCCTGCCGTAGCTCGAAGCAAAATCGGCGATTAGATGAAGATCTTCATCTCCTTCGAGCATGCTATCAGACATCGGAAAATGCGCCCCCTGCGCAGCCGTTGAAGATCGCCCGTAAAAGGGCGTCGCTCGCAATAGTCGACTTTATGCATAATGACACCCCTCTGGGATTTTGGTCAATCGGAGTGTTGCCATTTCTGACAACCCGAACGATTAAATAGGCCATTCTCGGAGACTACGTTAGGCCACTAAGGTTGGGAAAACGCCGGTATCAGAATTACAAATTGAGACACTGCTAGCGTAGGCATGGATAAATGGCCGGATATCAGGTGCAACCAATTTAGGCGCCGGAGAAATGACGATGTTCGAATTTCGCGATCTGTTTCAATGGGACCGCTTCATCACGCCCACCATCATCAAGCCGTTTTACTGGCTGGTCGTTGGGCTGACGATACTGTTCGGCATCTCCGGCATTTTTTCCGGGCTTGCCGCGATGGCGATCAGTCCATTCGGCGGGTTTCTGGTCGTGCTGTCCAGCATTGCCAGCGTAGTTGCCGGGGTGATGTTTGCGCGCATCGCCGCCGAATTCGTACTGATCGTGTTTCGCATCAATGAGCATCTCGGCGCGATCCGCGACCAGGGCCAGGGGCATTAGCGGCCGTCATTCCCGAGAGCGCGTGGCGCGAGCCGGGATGAAGGAGCTAATTATTGAATCTGAAATGCATTACGTCGCCATCGGCGACCACGTATTCCTTGCCTTCGAGCCGAAGTTTACCCGCGTCGCGCGCGCCGGCTTCACCGCCCAGCGCGACGTAGTCGGCGTAAGCAATGGTCTCGGCGCGGATAAAACCCTTTTCAAAATCGGTATGAATGACGCCGGCGGCGGCCGGCGCCTTGGTGCCGCGATCGATCGTCCACGCCCGCGCTTCTTTCGGTCCCACGGTGAAATAGGTGATGAGGTCGAGCAATTGATAGCCGGCGCGTATCAGGCGGTCGAGACCGGCTTCTTCCAGGCCGAGCGTGTCGAGAAATTCGCTGCGCTCCGCGCGCGACAACGTCGCGATCTCAGACTCGATCTTGGCCGATATCGCAACCGCGACCGCGCCTTCCTTCTTCGCATGCTCCATGACCAGCTTGGAGAAGTTGTTGCCTTCGGCGGCCGAGCCTTCCTCGACATTGCAGACATAAAGCACTGGCTTCGACGTCAGCAACCCCAGCATAGCGAACGCCCGTTCTTCCTCCGGCTTGCGTTCAAGAAACCGCGCTGGCTTGCCCTCGCGCAGCAGCACCAGCGCGCGATTGACCAGATCGAGCTGCTCTTTGGCATCCTTGTCGTTGCCCTTGGCTTTTTTCGTCAGATTGTCGACGCGCTTTTCAAGGCTATCCAGATCGGCGAGCATAAGCTCGGTTTCGATGGTCTCGATATCCGCCAGCGGCGCGATCTTGCCCTCGACATGGGTGATGTCGGAATCCTCGAAACATCTCACGACATGCGCGACCGCGTCGACCTCTCGAATGGTCGCAAGAAACTGGTTGCCCAGCCCCTCGCCTTTTGACGCGCCGCGCACCAGCCCGGCGATATCGACGAACGTCAACTGCGTCGGGATGATCTGCGCTGACTTGCCGATCTCGGCGAGCTTGTCGAGGCGAGGATCCGGCACCGCGACCGCGCCGACATTGGGCTCGATGGTGCAGAACGGATAGTTCGCCGCCTGCGCCGCAGCCGTTTCGGTCAGCGCATTGAACAGCGTCGATTTGCCGACATTCGGCAGGCCGACGATACCGCATTTGAATCCCATGATGTGTCCTGAAGTCCGTTCGTCGCGACCGGCAGCGCCTTAAGCGGCGCCGTCATCGTCCTTGTCCAAAAATCCCTTGGCCTGCATCGCCAGATGCACCTTGTTTTGAAACGTGGAGTCGCGGCCCTCCGCGAGCAATCCGGCATTGTCGGCAATCGCTTCGCACAGCGCGGTCACCCATGGCCGCTCATCCTTGGCGAAATCATTCAACACGTAGCTATGCACCAGTTCCTTCACGCCGGGATGGCCGATGCCCAGCCGCACGCGGCGGTAGTCGTTGCCGATATGCGCCGAGATCGAGCGCAGGCCGTTATGCCCGGCGATGCCGCCGCCGATCTTGACCCGAACCTTGGCGGGCGGCAGTTCAAGTTCATCCTGAAACACGGTGATTTCGGCGGGCGGCAGCTTGAAGAAAGCCGCGGCCTCCTGCACCGCACGTCCGGAATCGTTCATGAAGGTTAGCGGGCGAAGCAGGATCACGCGCTCGCTGCCGAGTGAGCCTTCCGAAGTCTCGCCCTGAAAGCGGCGGCGCCATGGTGCGAAACCATGACGCCGCGCAATTTCATCGACGACCATGAACCCGATGTTGTGCCGGTTGCTCCGGTATTTGGCGCCGGGGTTGCCGAGACCAACAAACAGGCGCATGGCGCAGCGATCTTACTTCTTCTTGTCGCCGCCGGGCTTCGCAGCGGCCGCGGGAGCCTTTGCGCCAGCCGCAGGCGCTTTCGCGCCGGCCGCGGGAGCGGCCCCTGCCGCCGGAGCAGCAGCGCCAGCCGCGGGAGCAGCACCGGGTGCAGCCGCAGCCGCACCACCGGCAGCCGCCGCAGCGGCGGCGGCCTTGAGTTCTTCGGCATAGCCGGAGGGCGGCACGATGGTCACCAAGGTGACATCCTCGCGCGACAGCGACTTCACGCCGTCGGGCAGTTTGATATCGGACAGATGCAGCGAGTTGCTGATGTCGAGCCCGCTGACGTCGGCCTCGACGAACTGCGGAATGTTGTCGACCGAGGCTTCGAGCTCGACCGTGTGGGTGACGATGTTGACGGTGCCGCCGCGCTTGATGCCGGGTGCTGTTTCCGCATTCACGATATGCAGGGGGACGCTGACGCGGATGGTGGCGCCTTCGCCGAGCCGCATGAAGTCGACATGAATCGGGAAATCACGCACCGGATCGAGATGAAAGTCGCGCGGAATGACGCGATGCTTCTTGCCCTCGAGATCGATGTCGTAAATCGTGGTGAGAAACCGGCCGGCCAGAATGCGCTGGCGCAAATCGGCGTCGTCGACCGAAATGGTCATCGGGGGTTGGCTGTTTCCATAGATCACTCCGGGCACTCTGCCGGCGCGACGCTCTGCCCGTGCGGCCCCCTTGCCGCCTGCCGGACGCGCGGTCGCCTTCAATTCCTTGACGGTCGCCATCGTTTAAGTCCTTGTTTTGCAAATGTTAAAGGCCGCATCGCGGCCCGTTTCACGCCGCAGCAAGCCTCCAGGGGTGCGGGGGCTGCGGACGTGGCGGCGTTCTAGCCCCAAAGCGCGGAAATGACAAGGAAACGAGGGGATATTTCTGGTCTCTTAACTCCCTTCAGGAGGAAGGGTTGCCGCTCATCCATCCGTCAGTCGGCAACAGGCGGCCATGGGGCGGGCGTAACATTCAGCTTCGCTTCCAATGCGGCGATACGCGTTTTCAGCGCCTCGTTTTCCTCGCGCGCGAGCCGCGCCATGTCCTTGACCGCATCGAACTCCTCGCGCTTGACGATATCGAGATCGCGCAGGATCTTCTCGGCCTGATTGCGAACCACGGTGTCGACCTCGCGCTTGACGCCCTGGGCAGCGCCTGCCGCATCGTTCATCAGGCGGCCGATCTCGTCGAAAAACCGATTGCTGGTCTGGGTCATCTGGAAATCTCCGGTCGGCAGAATTGGCTCGTGCAATCCAGAGAATGGCGATCCCGGCGGCGCGGTTCAAGGCCGACGTGCCGCTGCGGCCGGGCCGCCTTGTCAAGCTCAGGCTTTCCTTGCAATCGTGACGAAAATCAGCGCGCCGCCAGAAAACGAGAAGAAACGCCCATGATCGACCAACAGATCGAAATTCCCACCAAGGATGGCAAGGTCACGACCTTCATCAGCCACCCCGAGCGCGACGGTCCGCATCCCCTGATTATTTTCTACATGGATGCGCCGGGCATCCGCGAGGAATTGCGCGACATGACGCGGCGGCTCGCGACCTCCGGTTATTACGTCATGCTGCCGAACCTTTATTATCGCTCAGGCGTCATGGAGCTTGGGCCGCTGCCGGCCGATCCGGAAGCGCCCGAGCGCAAGCGGATGTTCGGCTTCATGGCGTCGATCGACATTCCGATGGTGATGGACGATACGCGCGCGCTGCTCGCTTACGCCGAGGGCCAATCCGCCGCGAACACCGACATCGTCGGCGCTGTCGGCTATTGCATGAGCGGACGCTACGCGATCAACGCGGCGACGCATTTTCCGGATCGCGTGAAGGCGGCGGCGTCGATCTACGGCACGCACCTCGTTACCGATCAGCCCGACAGCCCGCATCTCGCCGCGGGCAAAACCAAGGCGCGCAGCTTTATTTCGCCTGCGCTGAAACCGATATCTACGCGCCGATGGAGACCATCGAAAAACTGCGGCAGGCGATGAAGGCCGACGCCAAGGCTGAGGTCGAAATCTATCCCGGCACGCATCACGGCTTCGCGTTTCCCAAGCGCCCGGTCTATGACCGCGACGCCGCCGAGCGGCACTGGGAACGGCTGCTGTCGATGTATCGCCGGCGGTTAACTGCATAAGCCAGACAATACGATGCCCTTCCTCACCATCGCCTTTCCGGTTTTCGATCCCATCGCCATCGCGATCGGTCCGCTCGCGATCCGCTGGTACGCACTGGCCTATATCGGCGGCATCGTGCTCGGCTGGATTTATGCGCGAGCGTTGCTGAAAAGCACGAAGCTGTGGGGCGGACCGGCGCCAATTTCGCTGGTGGAGTGGGATGATTTCATCCTCTGGGTCACGGTCGGAATCATCCTCGGCGGCCGCACTGGCTATGTGCTGTTCTACAATCTCGAATTTTTTGCCCAGCATCCCCTGGAGATTTTTGAACTGTGGAAAGGCGGCATGTCGTTTCACGGCGGCTTCCTGGGCTGCGTCTGCGCGGTGTTGCTGTTCTGCTGGAAGCGCAACCTTCCGGTTCTGTCGCTGGGTGATCTGACCACCGCGGTCGGCCCGATCGGACTATTTCTCGGACGCATCGCCAATTTCATCAACAGCGAGTTATGGGGGCGCCCGGCTGACGCAAGCGTGCCGTGGGCCATGGTGTTTCCCAATGGCGGGCCGTTGCCGCGCCATCCGAGCCAGCTCTATGAGGCATCGCTTGAGGGCGTGTTGCTGTTTATCATCCTGGCGCTGATGATTCGCGCCGGCGCGCTGAAACGCCCGGGCCTGATTCTCGGCAGCTTTATCGCGATCTACGGCATCATGCGTATCATCGGGGAATTCTTTCGGGAGCCCGACCCGCAGCTTGGATTCCTCTGGGGCGGACTGACGATGGGAATGCTGCTGTCGGTGCCGATGATCGTTGCCGGGCTTGTTATCGTCGCGGCGGCACGGCGCAAGCCGGCGCGAGAACTTTTGAATGAAGGCAGGCCGTGACCGATCAATCGCCGCTCCACGCCGATATCGTCAAGCTCATCAAGTCTTCAGGGCCGATACCGGTGTGGCGCTACATGGAGCTGTGCCTGACCCACCCTAAACATGGCTACTACGTTTCGCGCGACCCGCTAGGCCGCGAAGGCGATTTCACCACGGCGCCAGAAGTCAGCCAGATGTTCGGCGAGTTGGTGGGACTGTGGGCGGCGTCGGTCTGGAAGGCGATCGGCTCGCCGCAATTCCTGCGTCTGGTCGAACTGGGACCCGGCCGCGGCACCATGATGGCGGATGCGCTGCGCGCGTTGCGCGTGCTGCCGCCGCTCTATCATGCGATCACGGTGCATCTGATCGAGATCAATCCCGTGCTGCGCGAAAAGCAGAAAGTCACGCTCTCCGGCGTGCGCAACATCTCATGGCATGACAGCATCGACGATGTGCCCGAAGGTCCCGCGGTTATTCTGGCCAATGAATATTTCGATGTGCTGCCGATTCACCAGTCCGTCAAACGCGAGACCGGCTGGCACGAGCGCACGGTCGAAATCGATGGCGAGGGCAACCTGGCATTTGGTGTTGCGGCCGAGCCGACGCCGCGTTTCGAAATTTTGCTGCCGCCACTGGTGCGCGCCGCGCCATTGGGCGCGATATTCGAGTGGCGGCCCGACGCCGAGATCATGAAGATCGCGAGCCGGGTCCGCGATCAGGATGGCGCGGCGCTGATCATCGACTACGGTCATGTGCGCAGCGACGCGGGCGATACGTTTCAGGCCATCGCCCGCCACACCTTTGCCGATCCCTTGAAAGCTCCCGGCCAGGCAGACGTCACCGCGCATGTCGATTTTCAGGCGCTGGCGCGCGCCGCCGAAGACATGGGCGCCCGGGTCCATGGACCGGTGACGCAAAGCGAATTTTTAAAACGCCTGGGCATCGAAACCCGCGCGTTGGCGCTGATGGCCAAGACTTCGCACGAAGTGTCCGAGGATATTGCCGCCGCGCTGAAACGGCTGACCAGTGGTGGCCGCGGCGGCATGGGGTCGATGTTCAAGGTGCTTGGAATCTCCGAGGCGCGCTTCACAGCGCTGGCGGGACTGAGCGATCAGGGCCAGGACGCCAAGTACGAGCTTTCATGATATTCGGCTCGTCATTGCTCTCCGCCATTCCCGGCGTGCGCCATGCGTTCTTTTCGCGCGAAGGCGGCGTCTCCGGAGGAATCTACGCGAGCCTCAACGCGGGAATTGGCTCCCACGATAATCCCGCCGATGTGGAGGAAAATCGCCGCCGTATGGCCGAGGCCATCGGTGTTGGGCCCGAACGTTTTCTCACGCTCTATCAAGTTCATTCGCCGGATGTTGTGGTCGCCACCGAGCCTTGGAAAAGTGGAGCGCGGCCTCGCGCAGACGCCCTCGTCACGCGTGTCGATGGTCTGGCGATCGGCGTCACCGCCGCCGATTGCGGGCCGGTGCTGTTCGTCGATCCACAGGCGCGCGTGATCGGCGCGGCCCATGCCGGCTGGAAAGGCGCACTGTCGGGCGTTCTGGAAGCCACCGTTGCGGCGATGGAAAAACTCGGCGCCGAGCGCGCGGGGATCGTCGCTGCTATCGGCCCGCTGATACGGCAGCAAAGTTATGAAGTCGGCGCCGAATTCGTCGAGCGCTTCATCGAAACCGATGCGGCGAACTCGCAGTTTTTTATTCCTTCAGCGCGCGAAAGCCATGCCATGTTCGACCTCGCCGGCTTTATCCGTGCGCGGCTGGAGAATGCCGGTGTCCTGATGATCGACGACGTCGGCATCGACACTTATGCCGACGAACGATTTTACAGTTACCGCCGATCCATCCATCGCAAGGACGGGGATTACGGGCGGCATGTCCATGCGATTGTGCTGGAATGATCTGCCGATAGGCTTGAAGTGGTCAGCGGAACGCCGAATTGATGAGCGAACTTGCAGACATGCGCACGCGCAACGATCAGCTTGACGGGCTTCGGGGATACGCCGCGCTGGTGGTTGTGTTCTTTCATGGCGTCTATGGGATCGATCAAGTGCTGGTCGAGCGCGTGCTGTATCAGCATTTTTCCGAGATTGGCGGACCTTACGACGGCATGGCGAAGGCGTGGCTGACGATCATGAATGGCCATACCGCGGTCGTCATCTTCTTCATCCTGAGCGGGGCCGTGCTGTTCGACAGTCTGCGGCGCGAAGATGGAAGCCGCTTGGGGATCGCCGCGCGGTTTTTGGTGAGACGCTTTTTTCGAATCTATCCGACGCTGTTCGTTTGCCTGTTGGCCTGCTGGATCGCATTCTATTTCACCGGAGTGCCGCGAACCGCGGGCCTTTGGCAAAATCTGCTGCTGTATGATTTCCCGACCAATGGGGCGACATGGACTCTCAACGTCGAAGCCTTTGGCGGAATCCTGATCTTGGTCGCTTTTTTCGCCTACCAGGTGCTTGGCGAGGCCGGGATCATTGTGGTCGGCTGCGCGTTTGCGAGCCTCTATCTGCACCCGTTTGCCGGCTATCTGATCCAGTTCAAGCCCTTCATCTATTGCTTCATTCTGGGCATGCTGATTCCGACGCGGCTGGGAAAATCGATCATCCGCCTGCTTCCATCCGCGTCCTGGCCCGTGCTTTTTCTCGGCATGCTGTTTGCGCGGTACACCATCCTGGAGACCATTACCGCCCTGTTTGTCGGGCTGATCTATTATCGAAAGGCAGGCGCGCTGGGAGACTTTCTGTCCAGACCGGTGTCGGTTTTTCTAGGGAGCATCAGTTACAGCCTGTATCTTTTCCACGGGCTGTTTATGGAAATTATTCAGCTTTGGCTACGGGCTTATCCGATAGTGATTGCGCATCCCGTGGAATTCGGCATCCTCGCCGCAATTCCCACGATCGCACTGACGGTCCCGCTGGCCTACTGGTCGGTGCGATATGTCGAACAACCGTCGATTTGGCTCGGCCGGCAACTGACGCGGGTTCCTTCGCGCGCTGTTGATATCGAACAAAGAACCGTCAATACCTAGACCTTGATGCGTTTTGGCGATATCGGAGCATGATGACTGGGCCATCCCTGCGCATGCCGTTTCGCAATATCACGCGCTACCGGAAGGCGCCGCGCATCGCGCATGCAATGGTGCTATTGGCGGTGATGTCCGCGCTTGGCGGCTGCGCCGGTGACGGCGCTGGCGGCGCGTCTTTTGCGTCGGCAGGAAATGAAACGACGGTTGCCTTTGAATCAATCGATGGACCGCCGCCGCAGGTTTTCGACCGCATGGTCAGTGTGCTCGACAGCGAATCGAAGCTTCGCAACCTGGCGATCGTGTCGCGCGAAGGCGGCGCGGCATACCGGGTGCGCGGTTATCTCGCGGCGCAGGTGAGCCGCGGCCGCACCACGATTGCATGGGTGTGGGATGTCTACGACCGCGATCAGCAGCGCGCGCTGCGCCTCAGCGGCGAGGAGCCTGCCGGCAGGGCCGGACGCGATGCCTGGAGCACTGCCGACGATCCGGTGCTCCGGCAAATCGCGCAGGCCGGATTGAGCGGTCTGAACGCGATGATCAATGGTTCCGATCCCGGCGACGCCGCGCCAGCGGCCCGCACGCCGCGCAGCAGCGGGCCCCGTGTTGCCGGAGCGGACGACTTTCCGTCCCGTTCGGCCAAGACCGGCCGAAACGCTGTCAATCTCGCCGCCCGTTAACGATACAAATCCGGGATTTGCGCAGGAAAAACGCTGACTGCGGGTTGCCATCTGCGGCCCCTCCTTGATATCACCTCGCGCATCGAAACGCGCTGGTTCCGTGGGTATTTCAGATGCTGAACGTTGTATCCGCCAAGACGCGGGGCGAAGCGTCGACATCGGCCAAGAACGGCTCCATCAAGCTCGTGGCGGGCAATTCCAATCCCGTGCTGGCGCGGGAAATTGCGGACTGGTTGCAACTGGGCCTTACCAAGGCCAGCGTCCGGCGTTTCGCCGACATGGAAATCTTCGTCGAGGTTCAGGAAAACGTCCGCGGCTCGGACGTGTTCATCATCCAGTCGACGTCCTATCCGGTCAACGACCATCTGATGGAATTGCTGATCATCACCGATGCGCTGCGACGCGCTTCGGCGCGCCGCATCACCGCGGTAATCCCCTATTTCGGATATGCCCGGCAGGACCGCAAGGTCGGATCTCGCGCCGCCGATTTCGGCCAAGCTGGTGGCCAACCTGATCACCAATGCCGGCGTCGACCGTGTGATGACGCTCGATCTACACGCGGGACAAATTCAGGGCTTCTTCGATATTCCAACTGACAATCTCTTCGCCTCGCCAGTGATGGTGCGCGACATCCGCGAAAAATTCGATCTCGCCAACGTCATGGTGATATCGCCCGACGTCGGCGGCGTGGCGCGGGCGCGCGGCCTTGCCAAGCGCATCAACACTCCCCTCGCTATCGTCGACAAGCGCCGCGAACGCGCCGGTGAATCCGAAGTGATGAACGTTATCGGCGATGTCGCCGGCTATACCTGCATCCTGGTCGACGACATCGTCAACTCCGGCGGCACGCTGGTGAACGCCGCGGATGCGCTGCTCGCCAACGGCGCCAAGGACGTCTACGCCTACATCACGCACGGCGTACTCTCCGGCGGCGCCGCCGCGCGCATCGCCGGCTCCAAGCTGAAAGAGCTTGTCATCACCGATTCGATCGAGCCCACCGAACCGGTCCGCGGTGCAATCAACATCCGCACCTTGCCGATTGCGCCGCTGATCGCCGAGGCGATCGGCCGCACCGCGGCGGAAGAATCGGTGTCGAGTTTGTTCGACTAAACATCCCGCGGGCTGGTAAAACGGCTTGAAGGCTTTTTTCCATGACCATTTCAGTCAACCGGGGTTCTCCGGTCGTTTCGCATTCGTCGCAAATACGCGATCAGTTTAGCCGCCAGGCTGAAATCTTTGCCGCGGCACCGTCGCTTCACAACGAAGCTGCATTGTCGCTGCTTGTAGATGCAGCGGGACCGACACCAACAGACGTGACGCTGGACGTAGCCTGCGGGCCGGGCTCGGTTGTCGCCGCTTTCGCAACGCGTGTTCGCCAAGCGGCGGGCGTCGATGCCACTGAAGCCATGCTCGAACAGGGACGCAAGCTTGCCGCGGCAAAATCTCTGACCAATGCCCAATTCCACTGCGGCGACGCCTATGCGCTGCCGTTCGCCGATCGATCATTCGACGTCGTGAGCTGCCGCTTCGCGTTCCACCATTTCGAGGAGCCGCCCCGCGCATTTGCCGACATGTTGCGCGTTTGCCGGCACGGCGGCCGCATCGTGGTTTGCGATGCGTTGGCGTCGGACGATCCCGTCAAAGCCGCCAACCTCAATCGCATGGAGCGGCATCGCGACCCTTCGACAGTGGAATTCCGGACGCTGGGCTATTTCGTCAATCTGTTCACCGAGGCTGGCTTGCCGCCACCGACGCAGACCTTCTACCGCGTTCCCGTCGAGCGCGAAGCGCTGATCGCCGCGTCGTTTCCCGCCAATGACGACCGCGCACTATTGCGGCAAATGATCGACGACTCCACCGTCGACGGCGATCTCGGCATGCAGTCGCGCCGCAAGGGCGAAACGGTCGTGCTGTCCTATCCGTCGGTAATCCTGTCAACTCCTGTGGCACGCTGATCGCTGAAGCGATCCGCGCGCGGCGGTCGGAAGAGTCGGTGTCGAGTTTGTTCGACTAGAGCTGAGTAATCCCTCCCCTTGCGGGGAGGGATCAAGAGCGAAGCTACGCAATTCCCGCTGCGACCTGACCTCGCAAACGTTCGAGGCTGAGCAACGTATTGGCACAGGCTTCCGCGGCCTCAATGCCTTTCGTCGCAAAGTGCTTGCGGAAGAAATCGAGATGCGCGGCGCTTTCGTGAAACTGCTGCGGCGTCAGCACCACGGAAAACACCGGCACTTCAGTTCGCAACTGCACATCCATCAGCGCCTTGATCACGGTGTCGGCGACGAATTCGTGGCGATAGATGCCGCCATCGACCACGAGGCCGGCCGCGACGATCGCGGTGTAGCGCCGGGTCTTGGCGAGAATCTGCGCATGCAGCGGAATCTCGTAGGAGCCCGGGACCTCGAACAGATCGATTTGCGCGCGCGGAATGCCGCGCACCTCGATTTCCTGCAGGAAAGCGATGCGGCATTCTTCCACGACCTCGCGATGCCAGGCAGCTTGTACGAATGCTATGCGCTGCGGCTTCGCGAACCGCGGGTGTTCGACCGCATGATCGATAATTTCCGACGAGATTTTTGCTTCGGGAGTATTTTGCAGCATCTGATTCATGGCTTTCCTCTTTCAGGACCAGAATCAGGGCACACGGAACGACGCTCCGCGCGCAAAAGCGCGGCTGCCGTCACCCGTTCTCTTTCATCCGGACTTTAACCGTCGGCTTCGGAATCGCACCGAATCTGCTGACCCTCTTCGTGAAAAGAGGCGCTCGCGGGCTTGGGTCTTGTGCACCCTTACCGCCGGTGGGGACTTTCACCCCGCCCTGAGAACATCGGCCGCCCGGTATGAACGGCCTGACGGAATTATGCCGAAGGCGCTTTTCGCATGCAAGGCCTGTTTAGCTGGAAGCAGGACCGACCCCAAAGCATACCGCGCCGGAAAATTACCGATTGAGGCAAAATCGAATCACAGCTCGTGATTTAGGCCATCGGAGTCGTCTGCAGGGAATCTGATTCTGTTTTGTTCCAAAGGTTAACGGCATCGCTGCGATCAACTGTGGACGAGCGTCGCTTTGCTTGTGGATGGACTCGCCGTGCCGTTGCGCCGATTCCGCAAATCACATCACTTGATCTCGCAAGCCTTGGTCCATCGGGGATTGCAGGCGACGGCAACGCGTCATGTCAGCGCGTGGCGGCGTGCCGGGTGCGCGTAACATCATCGTACTTGAACTGAAGAAGGCAAGGTCGAGACGGAATGTCCCTCCTCGAAAGCATCGTCGATTCCGAAAACAATCCGCTCGCTATCGTCGAGAACATCGCCGCCGACAACAACTGGTCGTTCGAGCGCTCCGGCGAAGATGAGGTCACGATCGTCACCAAGGGCGATTGGACCGATTACCAGCTGTCCTTCACCTGGATGAGCGAGATCGAAGCGCTGCATCTGGCCTGTGCGTTCGACATGAAGATTCCAGCGCCGCGCCGCGCCGAGGTCCAGCGTCTGATTGCGTCGATCAACGAGCAATTGTGGGTCGGGCATTTCGACATCTGGACCGACACCGGGATGATCATGTACCGCCAGGCGCTGGTGCTGCCCGGCGGCCTCACCGCTTCGGCTGCCCAATGTGAAACCATGCTGGTCAGCGCTATCAACGCCTGCGAACGTTATTATCCCGCGCTGCAGTTTGTGGTCTGGGCCGGCAGAACTGCCTCCGAAGCGATGAGCGCGGCGATGTTCGACACCGACGGCGAGGCTGTAGCTTCTGCTCGTGTCGTCCCCGCGACAGGCGGGGACCCATACGCCGTGTCGCCAAAGTTCAAGCAGACGCTTGTGGCGTAACCGTGCTTCAATAGAAATGCTAGGGATTATGGGTCCCCGCATGCGCGGGGTACGACGCGGTATTTCTGTGGCAACATGCCGACATCAACTACGCTCTAGCAGATCTGCAAGGCACCATCGTCCTCGCCGGCGCGGGGAAGATGGGCGGCGCGATGCTGACGGGTTGGCTCGCGCAGGGACTCGAGGCGAAACAAGTCGCGGCAATCGAGCCCTACCCGTCCGACGAGATCAACGCGCTCGTGGCGCGCGGCGTACGGCTCAATCCAGCGCCGGATGATGTCGGCGCCGTCGCCGCACTGGTGATTGCGCTGAAGCCGCAAATGTTTCGCGAAGCGCAAGCGATGCTGCGATCGTTTGCCGGACCAGCGACACTAGTGATTTCGATCATGGCGGGCGCGACCATCGCGTCGATCCGCGAAGTATGCGGCGGCGGCGCGTGGTTCGCGCCATGCCCAATACGCCCGCTGCGATTGGCCGCGGCATCACCGTCGCTGTGGCGGCAAAAGATGTCACAGCCGAGCAGCGCGCGGTCAGCGACGCGCTGCTGCGCGCAATGGGCTCTGTCGAGTGGGTTGACGATGAGACGTTGATGGACGCGGTCACTGCCGTCTCAGGGTCAGGACCAGCGTACGTTTTCCTGCTGGCCGAAGAACTGGCGCGTGCCGGCGTCGAAGCCGGTCTGCCCTTTGAGCTGGCGACAAAGCTGGCTCGGGAAACGGTTTCCGGGTCAGGTGAACTGCTGCGCCGCTCCGACCTTCCATCTGCCACGCTACGCAAAAACGTCAGCTCGCCCGGCGGCACTACGGTTGCGGCCTTGGAGGTGTTGATGGGACCCGATGGAATGCAGCCGCTGCTGACGCGGGCGGTCGCGGCTGCAACCAAGCGTTCGAAGGAATTGGCGAAGTAGAATTACACCGGCACCCTTACGCTTGCGCGCAGAGCCACCCATCGGGCTGTCGCCGAGCGTAATGTCACCGCCATGCGAGCGCGCGATGTCGCGGGCAATGGCGAGACCCAAACCCGTTCCGCCCTCATCCTGGTTGCGCGCATCGTCAAGCCGCAGGAATGGCTTGAATACCTCTTCGCGCATCGCCAGCGGAATGCCGGGCCCATCGTCGTCCACGGTGATGGTGAGATAGCGATGGTCGCGATGGCCGGTGATTGCAATCGCATCCGCATGTCGCGCCGCGTTCGACACCAGATTGGCGAGACAGCGTTTGAACGCTGCGGGCTTCACCGTCACCACCGGCAGGCCGTGAAACACGACCGTCGCTACATGGCCATGGCGTTCGGCGTCGCCGCGCAGCTCTTCCAGCGCCCCGACCATGTCAGTCGGCTGGGCCTGCTCGCCGCTATCGCCGCGCGCGAAAGAAAGATAGGCCTCGAGCATCGCCGCCATCTCGTCGACATCCTTGCGCATGCCCTCGACCTCGGGACTGTCGCCGATCAGCGCCAGCTCCAGTTTGAAACGGGTCAGGATGGTTCGCAGATCGTGCGACACGCCGGCCAGCATCGCGGTGCGCTGCTCGATGCTGCGTTCGATGCGGGCTTTCATTTCGAGGAACGCCTGCGCCGCGCGGCGAACTTCCCGCGCGCCCCGCGCCCGGAAATGCGGCGCTTCGCGGCCCTTGCCGAAACTCTCGGCCGCATCCGCAAGCCGCAGGATCGGCTTGATCTGGTTGCGCAGAAACAGGATCGCGACAATGATCAGGATCGAAGATGTGCCCAGCATCCAGAAGATGAAAATCTCCGAATTGGAGGCATAGGCCGCGCCACGTTGCGCGAAGATGCGCATCACGGCATCGTCGAGCTGGATCCGGATTTCGACCAGATTGGAGCGGCCTACGGTATCGATCCAGAATGGCTTCGCGATCTGCCGGCCAAGCTGTACCGAGAGTGTCTGGTCCAGCAGCGAGAAAAACGGCTTTGGTCCTGGCGGCGGCATGTCGTCGACCGCGAGGAAATCCACCACCAACCCTAACCGCTGCTGAGCAATCCGCCGCAACTGCGTGCGATCCTTGTCCTGCGGATAGCCTTTGTAGACATCGATCAGACCGGCGATGTCCTGCACGACCGCCGCCGAAAGCCGACGTGTCACCGTATTCCAGTGGCGTTCCATGAACACGAAGGCCACCACCGATTGCAGGATGACCATCGGCACGATCATGATCAGCAACGCCCGGGCGTAAAGCCCGGTAGGCATGAACATCTTGAAGGTATTGCCCATCCGGTTGTTGACCGCGTAGACGCGCCGCGACGCGGTGCGTATCAAGGTCAAGCCGTTGTCGAGCGTGCTCATGCCGGGGAATTCATGGCGACGCCATCAGGCGATAGCCGATGCCGCGTACCGCCTGCAGAAACAGCGGGTTGGCGGGATCGCGTTCGATCTTGCGACGCAGGCGGTTGATCTGCACATCGACCGCGCGCTCGTTGACATTGTCGTCGCCGGTAAGCGCGTTACGCGCAACGGTATCGCCCCGCGCCAGGGCGAGTATGCGCAGCATCTCGCGTTCACGGTCGGTGAGGTGGACCACTTCGTCACCCTGCCGCAATTCGCCGCGATCGAGATGATAAATGAAAGGCCCGAACGTCATCGATTCCAGCCGCTCCACCGGAGCGGGGGTGGCGCGCTTGAGAATATTGCCGATCCGCAGCACCAGTTCGCGCGGCTCGAATGGCTTGGCGACATAGTCGTCGGCGCCGATCTGCAAGCCTTCGATGCGGCTCTCGGCTTCATGGCGCGCGGTGAGCATGATGATCGGCACCGCCGAGGAGGTCCGGATAAAGCGGGCGAGATCGAACCCGGTTTCGCCGGGCATCATCACGTCGAGGATCAAGAGATCGAAATGCAGGCCGAGCAATTTTGCGCGGGCATCGCCGGCGCTCATCGCCGTGGTGACGCGATAGCCCTCGCCGGCAAGAAAGCGGGACAACAGATCGCGAATGCGGCGGTCGTCATCGACCAGCAGCAGATGCGGCGCATCGTCCGCCGGTTGCGGCGGTTTACGCGCGGCTGTTGCAGCCTGAGCCACCATCATTCCTTCGCGGTTGCGATGCTAATTTTCAGGATCGTCTCCAGCACCTTGTCGGGGTCGTCGCGATCAATCATGGCGCGCAAGAATTGCCGGATGATATCCGCATCATCAGGAGCGATATTTTCAAGCGCCCGATTGATGCGATCGGTCTGCAAGCCGGCGAGTTTCGTCACTAGCGCCTCGCCCTTTGCGGTGGCGAAAAGAAGGCGTTGCCGGCGGTCAATGTCACCGGCCTTCTGCACGATATACCCCTCATCGAGCAATTGCTTGAGCACCCTCCCCAGCGACTGCTTGGTGATGCGCAAGACCTCCAGCAGATCCGCGACCTTCAGGCCGGGATAACGGCGGACGAAATGCACGACGCGATGGTGCGCGCGGCCGAAGCCAAACTCCTCCAGCACATGGTCTGCATCACCGACGAAATCGCGGTAGGCAAAAAACAGCAACTCAATGAAATCCCAGCGCAAGCTTGGCTCGGCACCGGATGGCGCTGCCCGCTCCTTCGGTGGGGTTGACGAGCGGGATGAGAAATTTATGTCAGTCATGTTGACATATATTCGATCTAATGTTACAAATTTGGCTGTTACGACGAAATATTCGAACCAATAGCCATGTCGGACGAAAGGTCCGATTTGAGAAGCATACCGGACTTCGCCCGCTCGCTAAAGACAGAAACCGGTGCGGGCTGGCCCAACATGACGTAGAACCGCTAACGCGCGCGAGCGCCAAAGATTAGATTTGGGAGACAGGCCATGGCAGTTTCGCTCGCCAAAATCGACAACGCGGCTTGGTCCGAATTTGAAATCCAGCCGGCGCCGAATCCGACACCCGAAAAGGAGCGCGCGGCGAAGCTCGCGGACCCAGGCTTCGGCCGTGTTTTCACCGACCACATGGCCATCGTCCGCTACAGCCAGGCAAACGGCTGGCATGGCGCGCGCGTCGAATCCCGCGCGAATTTTCCGCTCGATCCGGCCGCAGCCGTCCTGCATTATGCGCAGGAGATCTTCGAAGGGCTCAAAGCCTACAAGCGCGACGATGGCGGCGTGAACCTGTTTCGTCCCGACGCCAACGCCCGGCGCTTCCAAAATTCGGCAGACCGCATGGCCATGGCGCCGCTGCCCGAGCCCATGTTTATCGAAGCGGTCGAGCAACTCGTGCGCATCGACCGCGCCTGGATACCGGGCGGCGAAGGCAGCCTCTATCTGCGGCCCTTCATGATCGCGAGCGAAATCTTCCTCGGCGTGAAACCGTCGGCGGAATACATCTTCGCCGTCATCGCCTCACCCGTCGGCTCTTACTTCAAGGGCGGACCGGCACCGGTCTCGATCTGGGTGTCGGAGAACTACACGCGCGCCGCGATCGGCGGCACCGGCGCCGTCAAATGCGGCGGCAATTACGCCGCGAGCTTGCGCGCGCAGGCCGAGGCCATCGATCGCGGCTGCGATCAGGTCGTCTTCCTCGATGCGGTCGAGCGCCGCTATATCGAGGAACTCGGCGGCATGAACATCTTCTTCGTGTTCGACGACGGTTCGATGCTGACGCCGCCGCTCGGCACCATCCTGCCGGGCATCACCCGCGATTCGATCATCGCGCTCGCGAAGGATTCCGGCACGCGGGTGCGCGAAGAAGCCTACACGATCGAGCAGTGGCGAGCCGATGCCGCCAGCGGAAAGCTGAAAGAGGCCTTTGCCTGCGGCACGGCGGCCGTCATCTCGCCGATTGGCAAGGTTTGTTCGGCGAACGGCGATTTTTCCATCAGCGGCGGCGCGGCTGGCCCGGTCGCGATGGGCACGCGCAAGAAGCTGGTGGACATTCAGTACGGCCGCGTTGCCGACCCGCACAACTGGATCAGAAAGGTGTTTTGATCTTCCTTCCTTCTCCCGTAGCGGGAGAAGGTGGCGCGCGTAGCGCCGGATGAGGGGTCTTGCCGGGCGGAGACACCCCTCACCCGGCTCGCATCTGACGATGCTCGCCGCCCTCTCCCACAAGGGGAGAGGGAAGAAAGCAGCGGCTCAGTCCTTCAAATCCCCCGCCGCAATCCAGAACACTTCGCCTTCGGAATCTTCGGTGTCCAGCCACAGCAGCGGCAAGTTCGGGAACGCATCTTCCAACACATCCCGGCCGCGGCCGATCTCGCACAGTAGCCCGCCGTTCGGCGTGAGATGCCGCCCCGCCTCGGCGAGAATGCGGCGGATGATATCAAGGCCATCATCGCCACCGTCAAAGGCAATGCTGGGCTCCGCGCGGCATTCGTCCGGCAATCCGGCCATCCCCTGCCCATCGACATAGGGCGGATTGCTGATGATCAGATCGTATCGGCTATCGCCGAGCGGCTTGAATAAATCTCCTTGCAGCAACGTGATGCGCTCCTGCAGGCCGTAGTCGGCCACGTTGCGCGCGGCCACCGCCAATGCTTCCTTTGAGATATCGACGGCATCTACCCGCGCATTGGCAAAACTCTGGCTCGCCAAAATCGCCAGGCAACCCGAGCCGGTGCAGAGATCGAGCACACTCTTTACCCTACCGGGGTCGTCGATCAGCGAATCCCCTTCTTCGCTTTTGCCGCTGAAATGCGACTCCAGCAACTCGCCGATAAAGGACCGCGGCACGATCACGCGCTCATCGACATAGAAGGGCAGCCCGCGCATGTAGATTTTGTTGACGAGATACGCGGCCGGTCTGCGCGTAGTGACGCGTCTATCAATCACATCGAGGATTTGTTTCGCCTCCACCGCCGTCACGCGTGCCATCGCAAACGTTTCGAACTGGTCGGGATGCAGGTGCAAGGTTTCGCAAACCAGAAACGCCGCCTCCGCCATCGGATCGGTGGTACCGTGCGCGAACACCAGCTTCGCTTCGACGAAACGGCTGACGGCAAAGCGGACGAAGTCCAGCAGCGTCAGCAATTCAACGGTCTTTGATTTGTTAGGTGTTGTCGAGGAAGAGCGCCGCCGCGCCGCTGCTTTCGCCTTCTTGGCCATCAGGACTTCATCCAGCGCGCAACGGCTACATCATCGCGGTCGTGCGCCTCGACCCAGCTTGTTCCAGACGCGCTTTCCTCACGCTTCCAGAATGGCGCGCTGGCTTTCAGGTAATCCATCAGAAATTCGGCTGCGTGAAACGCCGCCTGCCGATGCGCCGAGGCTGTCAGCACCAGCACGATGTTTTCACCCGGCGTGATGCGGCCGACGCGATGGATGACCGTAAGTCCGGTAAGCGGCCAGCGCGAAAGGGCTTCGTCAACGTGGCGCGTAATTTCCGCTTCTGCCATCCCGGGATAGTGCTCGAGCGTCAGCGCTGCGATCGCATCGCCGCTTTCGCCGCTCCGGCAAATTCCGCTGAACGTCACGACCGCGCCGATGTCGGTGCGCCCTTGCGTCAGCGCGGCGATCTCCTGCGCGATATCGAAATCGGTTTCCTGAATGCGGATGGTGATGGGTATAGTCATGGCGGGTTTAACCGCCGGTCATCGGCGGAAAGAACGCTATCTCGCGCGCGCCGGATATCATCGCCTCCGGCTTGACGTGGGCATGGTCGATGGCGGCGCGGATCACCCGGGGCGTTTCGAACGCGTGCGCGTAGTCGTCGCCGCGTTTCGCCAGCCAGCCCATCAGGTCGGCGACGGTGCGAATATCCGCCGGCGGATCGATGGTTTCCTCCGCCTTGCCGACACGCTCGCGGACCCAGGCGAAATATTTCAGCTTCATCCTTCATCCTCCTCGAAGAGATGATGGATGCCGGCGCGGAAATAATCCCAGCCGGTGTAGATCGTGAAGATCGCCGAGATCCACAGCAGCACCAGGCCGATCAGCGTGGTGTAAGGCAGCACCATCTCGCCCGCTTCGCCCGCCAGCAGGAATCCGATCGCGATCAGTTGCACGGTCGTCTTCCATTTGGAGAGCTTGGTCACGGGTACGCTGACGCGCAGCGCCGCGAGATATTCGCGCAGACCCGAGACCAGAATCTCCCGGCACAGAATCACGATGGCGGCCCACAGCGTCCAGCCATGAATGATGCCGTCGGCGGCCAATATCAGCAGGCAGGACGCCACCAGCAGTTTGTCGGCAATGGGATCGAGCATCCGGCCGAACGCCGAGTGCTGATCCCAGATTTGGGCATAATAGCCGTCAAGATAATCCGTCACGCCGGCCGAGATGAACACGGCCAGCGCCACCCAGCGCAGCCAGAGCGGGCCATCCATGATGGCTTGCGCAAAGATACAGCCCACTACCACCGGAATGGCGGCGATCCGGGCGTAAGTCAGCATGTTCGGGAGCGACAGCGAACTCTTCGCCGAACTCCTTGTGGTGACACTGTTCATCGGCCTTACCAATACCGCCAGCGCATCAACGTCAACCGTGCCGGGCTTTGATCCGTCCGGCACACGCAAATATGACGCAAATTTCTATCTCGGCGCTGGCTTGCGCGTGGAAAAATTCGAAAATCTTCCGCGCGCTCTCGGCGCTGACGCCTGGCACCTTGCCGAGATCGGCGACCGACGCCCGCTCGATTTCCTTCAGGGTTCCGAAGTGATGCAACAACGCCCGTTTGCGCGACGGCCCGATGCCGGGAATTTCCTGCAAGCCCGCCTCGCGGATATCCTTTTTACGCAGCTTGCGGTGCGAGCCGATGACGAAGCGATGCGCCTCGTCGCGCAGCCGCTGGATGAAATACAGCACGGGATCGCGCGGCTCGAGTTTCAGCGGCTCGCGGTCCGGCATAAATAGGGTCTCGCGCCCGGCATCGCGGTCCGGCCCCTTGGCCACCGCCATTAGCGTCACCTGCGTCAGCCCCAGGCTTTCGAAGATTTCCCGCACGGCATTGAGCTGGCCGCGGCCGCCATCGATGATCACAAGGTCGGGCCATTGCGGAACGTCATCATCCTTCGGCGCGACAGCCTTGCCTTCGATGGGCGGCGCCAGCAGCCGTTTGAACCGCCGCTGCAGCACTTCGCGCATCATGGCGTAGTCGTCACCCGGCGTCAGGCCTTCGGAGCGGATGTTGAACTTGCGGTATTGATTTTTGATAAAGCCATCCGGCCCGGCGACGATCATCGCGCCGACGGCATTGGTGCCCTGAATATGGCTGTTGTCGTAGACCTCGATGCGCTTCGGCGGATGCGGCAGCCCCAGCGTGGTAACCAGTCCCTGCAGCAACCGTGCCTGCGTCGCGGTATCGGCGAGCTTGCGGCCTAGCGCTTCGCGCGCATTGGTCAGCGCGTGCGCAATCAGCTCCTTTTTCTCACCTCGGCGCGGTGTGTTCACCTCGACTTTGAAGCCGGCCTTGATGCTGAGCGCTTCGGCCAGCAGTTCGGCTTCCTCGATCTCATGCGATAGCAGCACCAGTTTCGGCGGCGGCTTGTCCGCGTAGAACTGACCAAGGAAAGAGTTCAGCACCTCCGGCGCCGTAAAGGATTTTTCGGCGCGCGGAAAATAGGCGCGATTGCCCCAGTTTTGTCCGGTGCGGAAGAAAAACACCTCGATGCAGGAATAGCCGCCCTCCTGATGGATGGCGAAGACGTCGGCTTCCTCCACCGTACGCGGGTTGATGCCCTGCTGCGACTGGATGGCGGATAATGCTGCGAGACGGTCACGGTAAATAGCGGCGCGCTCGAAAGCGAGATCGGCGGAAGCCTTCTCCATTTCGCCTGCAAGTTCCTGCTTCACCAGCCGGCTGCGCCCGGAGAGAAAATCCTTCGCCTCACGCACCAGTTCGGTATAGCCGGGAAAGTCTATCTCGTGGGTGCATGGACCCGAGCAGCGCCGGATTTGATAAAGCAGGCACGGCCGGGTGCGGCTCTCAAAAAACCCGTCGGTGCAGGAGCGCACCAGAAATGCGCGCTGCAGGGCTGTAATGGTTCGGTTGACGGCGCCAACCGACGCGAATGGACCGAAATAGCGTCCCGGCCGCGACTGCGCGCCGCGGTGTTTCAAAATTTGCGGCGCCCAGTGATCGCCGGTGATCAGAATGTAGGGAAAGGATTTGTCGTCACGCAGCAGCACGTTGAAGCGCGGCCGCAGCTGCTTGATCAGATTTGCTTCAAGCAGCAGCGCCTCGGTTTCGGTGGAGGTGGAGACGATTTCGACCAGCACCGTCGCAGCGATCATGCGCGCGATGCGTATTTCATGGCCGGTGGGCCGCGCATAGGACGCAAGACGCTTGCGCACATTCTTGGCCTTGCCGACATACAGCACGTCGTTGGCGGCATTGAGCATGCGGTAGACACCCGGAGACGTTGGAGCAAAGCGCACCGCATATTCGATCGCAGCGCGACCGACCGCGAGCGGGCCTTCCGGTATCGCCTCGCCGAGTTCCTCGACCAGTTCCGGCAGCCGCGCCTCGTCGTCGTCGTCAGCACCGGACGCAGCGGCGTCAGTACCTTGCGCAAGCGGATCCTGCGGCGGCAAATCCAGGGGAGCGCCGGGCTGCAAAACCGGGGCCCCGGTGTTCTCAGGGTTATCGGTGGAATCGGTGTCCATGGGCATAAAATAGGCGCTGAAACCAAGCGTCGCCAGCGCCGCGATCGGCCATAAGTGAGGGACAAAGCCTTGCCCGGTAATGCTTTGTTAAGAACGCAAAGCGGTGACGATCCCCGCCTTAACAACGGCTTAACTTAAAACTCTCGATAAATCTTATCAGACAAAAGCAGAATTCCGTAACCATGGAATTCTGCATTGCGCATCGAATTCGATACGCAATGCCGCAGCCAAAGGCGGCTGTGTCCGGTAGCGTTGTGGAGAGTTTGAGATGAACAAAATCTTTCTGGCGGCCATGGCCGTCTCAGTTGCGAGCCTCGCGACACCGGCGGAGGCAGCGGACCTGAACTACGGATACCGCGCGCCCTATACCGTCAACCAGCCGCTGAATGCCTATAGCTGGGCGGGCCCCTATCTCGGCGCCAATCTTGGGTACGGCTGGGGTTCGGTCAACAACAGCGGGACCAACCCGGACGGTTTCCTGGGTGGCGTGCAGGGCGGATATAACTGGCAATCCGGCACGTGGGTTTTCGGCCTTGAAGGCGATATCCAGGCTAATGGCGCCGACGACACCTTTGCGCCGTATAAATTCTCGAACCCGTGGTTCGGGACGGCGCGCGGCAGGGTTGGCTACGCCGTCAGCAACGTGCTGTTCTACGGCACCGGCGGTCTGGCGTTCGGTGAATTGCGCGGCGAGACTTTCGGCTTGTCGGAATCCCACGGCAGCGTGGGCTGGACCGCAGGCGTCGGCGCCGAATTCGGTTTCGCCCAGCACTGGTCGGCCAAGATTGAATACCTCTACGTCGATTTGGCCAGCAGCCGCTTCACCATCACCGGCCTCAACAACGGATATCAATCGAATATCCTTCGCGCCGGCGTGAACTACCACTTCTGAGTTCTAATAAAAAAACATCCTTTGCCAACTCCCGGCCCGGTGGGCCGGGATTTTTTTATGCCGTATCGCGCAATGCGCCCTGCGATAGACAACGCGAAATCTCATCCGTAAAATCTACCGATGCAACCGGGACAACCGAGCCGCACCGCGCTGGGCGCAGCCGGACTTCGCGCCGCCCATCAGGTGCTGGACCGCGGGGCGATTTTCGCAGACCCGCTCGCGGTCCGCATTCTCGGCGCCGACGCCGATACGTTGGTGCGGGAAGCGCAGGCCGATCCTGGCCGGCAGCGGCTACGCTGGTTCATCGCGATCCGCAGCCGCATCGCCGAAGATGCGCTGGCGGCGGCGGTGAAACGAGGCGTCCGTCAACTCGTGGTGCTCGGCGCCGGGCTCGACACTTACGCCTATCGCGCAGATCATCCGCAGGATTTACGCATTTTCGAGGTCGACCATCCCGCAACGCAAGCGTGGAAGCGGCAGCGGCTGACCGAGGCCGATATCCCGCTGCCGCCGGCGCTCACCTTTGTCTCCGTCGATTTCGAGCGTGAAACCCTGGCAGATCGTCTGGCCGCGGCGAATTTCGATTCGGCGTTGCCGACATTTTTTACGTGGCTCGGCGTCGTCCCATACCTGACGAACGAAGCGATTTTTTCCACGCTCGGGTTTATCGCGGGACTGCCCGGCGGCGCGCATGTCGTATTCGACTACGTCAATCCGTCGGCATCGGTCACCGATCTGGAGCGGCGCGCCGCGCACGAAGCGCTTGCCGCGCGGGTCGCTGCGATCGGCGAGAGCATCCGCAATCACTTCGACACCGAAGAGCTACATGTGCAGTTGAAGGCGCTTGGCTTCTGCGACGTCGAAGATCTTGGCTGGGCGGAAATCTCGGCGCGTTTCTTTCCGGACCGCCCAGCGCCAACAGGCGGTGGCGCTCACGTGTTGCGCGCGGCGACAGTGTAAGACTTTAGCGACGAGGTCAACACGCGCAACGTTCGTTTCTAACTCAGGATGAAATCACCAGATCGATGGCCTTGGGCCCCTTGCCCTTTTTGTCCGGCTCCACCTCGTATGTGATGCGCTGACCCTCGGTCAGATCCTTCAGCCCGGCCCGTTCTACCGCCGTGATGTGAACGAAGACATCGCGCCCACCGTCGTCGGGCTTGATGAAACCATAGCCGCGTTCGGCGTTGAAGAACTTCACCGTTCCCATCATGGCCATCGGGAAAACTCCTGTCCCGCATTGCATCTCACGACGCTGACGCGCCGCGCGCTCTACCGGACATTACCGACGGAAAATTTGGCCACCCGCGGTCGAGCATCAGGCTCGCCGCCAAAAATTATTTCGAGGCCTCATACTCCGCCGCAACCATTCGCGGAAGCGGAACGTAAAGCCAGTCAATGGGGTGAGCATAATACGGTTGCCGGCCGATTGCCTACGGCTCAAATCGCATTTTCGCGGCCGATTGCGGGCGCTAGACCGCCGAGGTTTTTGGCACGTCGAGCCGGAAGCGCCCGGCGCCTCCCTGGCCAAGCGGCTTTTCCAGTTCGGGAAGGATCAACTTCAATTCAGCGGCGAGCGTCCATGGCGGATTGACGATCAGAAGGCCGGCCGACGTCAGCCGGGCGTCTGCGATCTGCGGCGCGACGCTGAATTCCAGCCGCAGACATTTTCCGGAAGCGCCGGCGCTGCTCACGACATCGCTGACGTGCCGGGCAAGGCCATCCGTGGCACGCCGGCTTTTCACCGGATACCAAAGCAGATAACTCCCGGTCGGCCATTTCGCGAAGGTCTCGGCGAACACGTCGGCCAACCGCTCGAACTCATCCTTTTGCTCAAAGGAGGGATCGATCAGCACCAGGCCGCGCCGCTCTTTCGGCGGGACGAAAGCCGGCAACGCCACCCAGCCGTCGAGATCGACGACGCGGGCTTGCGTGTCGCGGCGCAACGCCTCGATCAGGCGTTTACGTGCCTTCGGATCGATCTCGCACGCCGTCAGCCGGTCCTGCGGTCGCATCAGCGCCCGCGCGATCAGCGGCGACCCGGGGTAGGTCTGCAGCTCGCGCTGCGGATTGAAGGACCTGACGATGTCGAGATACGGCGCGATCAAGGGGGCAGTGCGTTCGGAAAAACGCGCCTGCATCACGCGGGCGATGCCCGTGAGCCACTCGCCACCACGGCGTGCTTCGTCGCCGGTGAGATCGTACACGCCGGCTCCGGCGTGGCTATCGATGACGCGAAAGGCCGCAGGCTTGTCCTGCAGGTAGGTGAGAATGCGCACCAGCACGATGTGCTTGATGACATCGGCAAAGCCGCCGGCGTGGAAGGCGTGTCGGTAGTTCATGCCGCAAGGAGTACGCTACACCGGCGGTCGCGCAAAGCCGTGAGACTTACCCGCCGCGCATCGGCGGCATGACAACCTCTTCGCGGCGGCAGGCGCGGCGATCGATCTCCTCGCAGGAGCGAAATTGCAGATCCTTGCTCATGCAGAT
Source organism: uncultured Alphaproteobacteria bacterium (assembly GCA_963723625.1). Lineage (GTDB taxonomy): Bacteria > Pseudomonadota > Alphaproteobacteria > Rhizobiales > Xanthobacteraceae > Bradyrhizobium. The sequence goes on along the minus strand of CAVRRK010000005.1, from coordinate 316,625 downwards.
CCGCACTTCGCTTAAGCGTGCCTTGTCGCAAATCACAGACACAGCAGAATTGCTCAGCCCGCATTGGCCTTGATGAAAGCGTCCTCAATTGCGGCAGGCGCGATCGTCCTGGCTTCCGACAATTCCAGAAATTCCGGCGGAATCTTCACGGCGGAGCGAGCCTTGCGGATGGTCTCGAAATACGCCCGTGCCCCAAGGCCCGAGCAGGTACCATGCTTGTCCCATTCACTGAAGATCAGGCCCGGCGCCGGCATCAGATCGAGCATCGACGACATGATGTTGCGATCGAGCCGCGGTGAGGGCCGCTGGCAGTAATCGGGAAAGCCCCGCTCATATTGCGGCCACAGACCATGAACCACGAAGGCAAACGGCCGCCCGCCGCACTGCGCCTGTTGCGAACGTCCGTTGTTGCCGCGCTCCGACGCCGCTTCGCAGAACGAAGGCGACCATGACAGCGACAACACGTAAAAATCGAACTGGCCGGGCTCGTTCTGGCGGCGATCCTGCGCCGATGCGGCGCTCGTCATGGCAATCGCCGCCGCCGCGATGACTGGCAAGAGACGCAACATCGACCATTGCGAAATCATAGGTCCGGAAGAATTCAGCATGACAACGCCCCCCAACTGACGCTGAGACTAGCTACCCGCTAAGAACATTTCAAGAACAAAGACCGTGGAGGTATGTGCGAGGGTCGCCCTATGGCAGCCTTCAGGGCCTGGCGGCTTTGCAAGCCGGGTTGAACGCCCAGTTGCGGTCCAGCCCGACGACACAAAATTCGACGCCGTTGGCGAAGAAGGACGCGAACCCGCCGTCTTCGATGATCGAAAAGTATACCGGGCGAGGCCTGCCGTCATTGATCATCACGCTGCCGGTGCAATAGCGCCGCGGAATGTTGTCGGACTGCCAGGGCCGGAACGCGATCTCGTGGACGTCGGCATAGCCGGTGATCTGGAGTGCGGAATTCCAGTACGTGCTCTCTTTTTCCCGAAACTGGTAGGTGATGGAGGGCAATGCGGATTCGCATGGCGGCAGGTTGCCGTCGTAGCGCGGGCCGGAGAGGTAGAAATTCAACTCCACCGCGCTCGCTGCCTTCGCGCCTTCGTTCAGCGCCATCAAGCCCAGAAAAGCGCCGAGCAGCGCTGCGACGCTGAATTTTTTTGTGGTCAAAAGGCTACGCATGGGGATGTCCGCCGGATCCAAGTGGCGCTGAACGGTGCCGCGAAGGCCGCGCAAGGTCAAGTGCAGGGCTGCAACACTTGGTCATAACTCCACAGCCCGCGCGCCACCGTTCTTTTCATGGGCGGCGAGGCGCTCTAAGGTGAATGCAACGTAATGGAGTTTACGATGCGAATGATTGCGGCCGCGACCCTGCTGGCCATCTGCGGAGTAATTGGCGGCGCGCCCGCGCGAGCCGATACTGTGCCGCCCTTCAAGGGCAACGACACCGGCGGCATCATCGCCTATGCGCTGACAGACTACACCGACATCCGCGCGCTCGCGGTCAATCACTGCGCGCGATATGGCAAGGTCGTCAAATTTCTAGCAGCGCAGGCGAACTATGGAGGCTATATCTCCTTCGCCTGTCGCTGGGTGCCTTACGGCGGCTATGAACGGCCGCTGACCTCGCGTTATTAAGCGCGGTCGATCTCTTCCGCCTTTATTGCTCGTTGGCGCCTTCTTGGCGGCTGGCCTCGAACAAGAACCAGGTTCGGCGCTCGGTTTCGTCGATAAACAATTCAAGCAGGCCGGCCGTGCCCGAGTCTTCGTTGTCGTCGGCAAGCTTGTGCGCTTTGCGCATCGCGGCGGCGACGTGCTTGTTGTCTTCCATCAACTCGCGCAGCATCTCGCGCGGCGGCACATAGCTTTCGTTGTTGTCCTTGATGGTCTGCAACTTTCCGATTTGCCCGATCGATCGCACCGTCGTGCCGCCTAATTTGCGGACGCGCTCAGCCAGCTGATCGGTGGTGGCAAAGATCGCGTCGGACTGCTCGTCAAGCATCAGGTGATAATCGCGAAAATGCCGGCCGCTGACATGCCAGTGAAAATTCTTGGTTTTCACATAGAGCGCAAAGGCATCCGCCAGCAGCGTGTTGAGGGCTGCCGAGATCTTGTCGACGGCCGCCTGCGGCAAGTCGGTCGGCGTGTCGAGATCGGGCGATACTTTGTCAGACTTGGCTTTGCTCACGATGAACCTTCCTGTTAGGAAATTTGGGTTTGGCGCCGCATTGGTGGCAGCACACACAACCCCTTATATAGGCTCCGGTTCCATCCAAGGAACCTGTTTTACCGGACATTGAGACGATGGACGACTGGATCGATTATTACGATTCGACGCATACGATTTATGCCAGCAAGCTGCATCGCGATCTGCACTTCGAACTCATCGCCAGGGATATCGTCGGCTATATCTCATCACCGGACGCTACGGTGCTCGACTACGCTTGCGGCGAAGCGCTTTCGGCGGCGAAAGTGGCTGATGCCTGCGGCAAGCTCATCCTCGCCGAACCGGCGCCGGGCGTGCGTGGCCGGCTGATCGCCCGGTTTGCGCCTAACACTAAAATCAGGGTGCGTTCGCTGGAAGATCTGCGGAATATGGAGGAGAAGTCGATCGATCTCGCCGTGATGAATTCAGTCGCGCAATACATGACGCCGGACGAGCTCGACGCCGCATTTGCGGTCATCCGGCGCTTGTTAAAGTCCGGCGGCCGTCTGGTGCTCGGAGATATCCTCAGTCCCGATGTCGGCATGGTCAAGGATGTGACCGCGCTGCTGCGCTTTGCTTCCGCCAACGGTTTTCTCAGGGACGCCGCGGTGGGACTGGTGAGCACCGCACTGTCGGACTACCGGCAATTGCGCACCCGTATCGGCCTGCAGCATTATACCGAAGCGGAAATGGTCGCAAAGCTCGGCGCCGCCGGCTTCGCGGCGTCACGCGCGCATTTCAACATCGGGCACAATCGGTGGCGGATGACATTCGTCGCGCGCCACGCGTTTTGATTGCCAAGGCCGTTAAGTTTAATGAACGGTAAAAGTGGCCGGCTGCGGCACAATAGGCAATGATCGGCGCGGCCCGGTGGCGGAACGCGTCGACGCGGAAGCAGTGCATCGCTTCTTATCCTGGTTCGAATCCAGGCCGGGCCTCCACGCTACGCCCTGACGGGCTACGCGTGGCGCAGCCACGCAACCCGCTAGGGCGAAGCGTGTCCGGCGTAGCCCGAAGGGCGAAGACGGACTGCATCAAGGCCAAATCGAGGGACGCCCGAAAACGCCGGTTGATTGCGCGTTATCACCCTTTCGCAACTGCGAAATCTGGTCTAAAGACGGCCGCGCGCGAGGTGATCCCAAGCGCCGGTTTCGAGGGACGCGCAGGTGCGCGCCCTTTTTTTGTGTCCTGTTCCCTTCGCACCGCCTCTTGCCGTGAGACTTGATGCCCAAACGTACCGACATCTCCACCATCCTGATCATCGGCGCCGGCCCCATCGTCATCGGCCAGGCCTGCGAATTCGATTATTCCGGCACACAGGCGGTCAAGACGCTGAAGGACGAGGGCTACCGCATCGTCCTGGTCAATTCCAATCCGGCCACGATCATGACCGATCCGGAATTGGCTGATGCGACCTATATTGAACCGATCACGCCCGAAATTGTCGCAAAGATCATCGAGAAGGAACGTCACGTCATTCCCGGCGGCTTTGCGCTGCTGCCGACCATGGGCGGCCAGACCGCGCTGAATTGCGCGCTATCACTGCGCAAGCAGGGCACGCTCGACAAATTCGACGTCGAGATGATCGGCGCCACCGCCGACGCCATCGACAAGGCGGAGGACCGCCAACTTTTTCGGCAAGCGATGACCAAGATCGGGCTGGAGACGCCAAAGTCTCGGCTCGCCAACGCCTCAGCGCTAAAGAAATCTTACCGCGATAAATATCTCGCGGAGAAGGAAAAACTATCGGGCGCAGCGCTTGCCGAACACGAGCGGCAGTGGACTTTGCACGAGAACGACCGCCGCAAGCGCTATCAGGAACACGCGCTCGGCGAAGCGCTAATGGCTTTGTCAGAGATCGGCCTTCCCGCCATCATCCGGCCGTCGTTTACGATGGGCGGCACCGGCGGCGGCATTGCGTACAACCGCGAAGAATTCCTCGAAATCATCGAGCGCGGGCTGGACGCGTCGCCGACCAACGAAGTTTTGATCGAGGAATCCGTGCTCGGCTGGAAAGAGTTCGAGATGGAGGTGGTGCGTGACAAGAAGGACAATTGCATTATCATTTGCTCGATCGAGAACCTCGATCCGATGGGCGTACACACCGGCGATTCCATCACGGTGGCGCCGGCGCTGACCCTGACCGACAAGGAATACCAGATCATGCGCGACGCCTCGCTGGCGGTGCTGCGCGAGATCGGGGTGGAGACCGGCGGCTCCAACGTGCAGTTCGGCGTCAATCCGGCGGACGGACGCATGGTCGTGATCGAGATGAATCCGCGCGTGTCGCGATCATCGGCGCTGGCATCGAAGGCTACGGGATTCCCGATCGCCAAGGTCGCGGCAAAACTTGCGGTCGGCTACACGCTCGATGAGATCGCTAACGACATCACCGGCGGCGCCACGCCGGCGTCGTTCGAGCCGACGATCGATTACGTCGTCGTCAAGATCCCGCGCTTTGCGTTCGAGAAATTCCCCGGCGCCTCCACGACGCTGACCACGTCGATGAAATCCGTCGGCGAAGTGATGGCTATCGGGCGTACGTTTCAGGAGAGTCTGCAAAAAGCGCTGCGCGGACTTGAGACCGGTCTCACCGGCCTTGATGAAATCGAGATCGAGGGGCTCGGCCGCAGCGACGACAAGAACGCGATCCGCGCCGCCTTGGGCACGCCGACGCCGGACCGGCTTTTGCAGGTTGCGCAGGCGATGCGGCTCGGCTGGTCGAATGAGGAGATCTTCACTTCTTGCAAGATCGATCCGTGGTTTCTCGCCGAGATGCGCGGCATCGTCGAGATGGAAGCTAAGATCAAGGCGAACGGCCTGCCGCAAAATGCGTTCGGCATGCGCACGCTGAAGGCGATGGGTTTTTCGGATGCGCGGCTGGCGGTGCTCACCCAGGCAACCGAAGCCGAGGTGACGGCGTTGCGGCGCGGGCTGAAGGTTCGCCCGGCGTTCAAGCGCATCGACACTTGTGCCGCCGAATTCGCCTCGCCGACCGCGTATATGTATTCCACCTACGAATTCCCCGTTCGCAGGCGCCGTCGCGGACGAAAGCGCGCCGTCCGACAAGAACAAGGTGATCATCCTCGGTGGCGGGCCGAACCGGATCGGCCAAGGGATCGAGTTTGATTACTGCTGCTGCCACGCCTGCTTCGCGCTGCATGACGCCGGCTATGAAACCATCATGATCAACTGCAATCCGGAAACCGTGTCGACGGACTACGACACCGCGGACCGCCTTTATTTCGAGCCGCTCACCGCAGAAGATGTGCTTGAGATCATCGACACCGAAAAGCAGAACGGCACGCTGCACGGCGTCATCGTGCAGTTCGGCGGCCAGACGCCGCTGAAGCTCGCGCGCGCGCTCGAAGCCGCCGATGTGCCCATTCTCGGCACTTCGCCCGACGCCATCGACCTGGCCGAAGACCGCGACCGCTTCAAGCGCGTGCTCGACAAGTTACGCCTGAAGCAGCCGAAAAACGGCATCGCCTATTCGGTCGAGCAGGCGCGGCTGGTGGCGCACGATCTCGGACTGCCGCTGGTGGTGCGTCCATCCTATGTGCTGGGCGGCCGCGCGATGCAGATCATCCGCGAGGAAATCGCAACTTGGCGATTACCTGCTCGGCACGCTGCCCGAACTGGTGCCGGGTGACGTCAAGGCACGCTATCCCAACGACAAGACCGGACAGATCAACACCGTGCTGGGTACCAACCCGCTGCTGTTCGATCGTTATCTGTCTGACGCCACCGAGATCGATGTCGACTGTCTGTGCGACGGCAAGGATACCTTCATCGTTGGCATCATGGAGCATATCGAGGAAGCCGGCATCCATTCTGGCGATTCCGCATGCTCTCTGCCGCCGCATTCGCTGGACGCCGCGATGATATCCGAACTGGAGCGGCAGACCCGCGAACTGGCGCTGGGCCTCGATGTGGTCGGCTTGATGAACGTGCAATACGCCATCAAGGACGGCGATATCTACGTGCTCGAGGTCAACCCGCGCGCGTCGCGCACGGTGCCCTTCGTCGCCAAGGTGATGGGGATGCCGGTGGCGAAGATCGCCGCGCGCATCATGGCGGGTGAGAAGCTCGTGGATTTCAATCTCAGGAAGCGCAAGCTCGGCCACGTCGGCGTCAAGGAAGCGGTTTTTCCGTTCGCGCGTTTCGGCGACAAGGTCGACACGGTGCTTGGGCCGGAGATGAAATCCACCGGCGAAGTCATGGGGATCGACCGCACCTTCGAAATGGCGTTCGCCAAGAGTCAGCTTGGCGGCGGCACGCGCGTGCCGCGCAAGGGGACGGTCTTCGTCTCGGTTCGCGGAGACGACAAAATACGCATTCTCGATGCCGTCAAACAGCTGCACGAGCTGGGCTTCAAGGTCATTGCCACATCGGGCACGCAGCGGTATTTCGCCGACCAGGGCGTTCCCGCCGAAAAGATCAACAAGGTGCTGGAAGGCCGGCCGCACATCGTCGACGCCATCATGAATGGGGACATCCAGCTGGTCTTCAATACGACTGAGGGCCCGCAGGCGCTGGCGGATAGCCGTTCGTTGCGGCGCGCTGCCCTCTTGCATAAAGTGCCATATTACACCACTCTTTCGGGTGCTGTGGCGGCCGCGCAGGGCATCCGGGCCTATCTGGGCGGGGACCTTGAGGTCCGTACACTGCAGAGTTATTTTTCCGAAACCTGATCTTGGCCGCGCCTTTCGCCCGGCAACTGATTGGCAACGACGCCGACATGACTGGAACTAGCCAGTCATGCGGTTGTTCTGTTTCGGCATTTATGCCGGCCGTGGATCGGCCGCATGAAAGTTGAAGGACGACGGATATGATGGAAAAAGTGCCGATGACCGCGGGTGGTTACGCCGCCCTGGAAGTCGAATTGAAGAAGCGCCAGTCGGAAGACCGGCCGCGCATCATCGAGCATATTGCCGAGGCGCGTTCGCATGGCGATCTGTCGGAAAATGCGGAATACCACGCCGCCAAGGAAGAGCAGTCCCACAACGAAGGCCGCATCGCCGAGCTGGAGGACAAGCTCGCGCGCGCCGACATCATCGACATCAGCAAGCTCTCCGGCGACACCATTAAATTCGGCGCGACGGTGACGTTGATCGATGAGGACACCGACAAGAAAGCGGTCTGGCAGATCGTCGGCGAACCGGAAGCCGACGCCAAGAAGGGACGCATCTCGATCACCTCGCCGCTGGCGCGCGCGCTGATCGGAAAGAAAAAAGGCACCTCGGTTGAGGTCGTCGCCCCCGGCGGCGCCAAGGCCTATGAGATCACAAAGGTCGAGTGGCGCTGACAGCGGCGCTCAAGTCTCGAACTCTGATGTTGGTTTGACGTCAAGGCCATCCGCTGTGAGTTGAGGCAGCGGCGATGTAGCGCGAAACAGTTCGTAGAAAAATAGTTCCACCAGTGGAACATTTACCTGAACACTTCGCGCGCATTTTTATTCCGCATCGACTGCAAAAATCAAAATTCTAAAACTGCAGTGTTGATCTTTCAATCGCGTGCGCAACGCGATACGCAATACGTCGGACAACAATCAGGAACAGACAATGTATCAGACGTTCGCGGCATGGACGCCGCGCGCCTTAAGCGTGCTGCGCATCGTCACGGGACTGCTGATCATTCAGCATGGCATGGGCAAGCTTCTGGGCTTTCCGGTCGTTCCGGCCTACGCCAACGTGCAGTTGATGTCGCAGAGCGGCGCGGCCGGCATTATCGAACTGATCGGCGGCGCGTTGCTGATCCTCGGCCTATTCACGCAGCCGGCAGCCTTCATCCTCTCCGGCGAGATGGCATTCGCCTATTTCATCGGACATTTCCCGAAGGGATTCCATCCGCTGATCAACGGCGGCACGCTCGCTGCGCTGTACTGCTTCACGTGCCTCTATCTGTCGACTGCGGGCGCGGGACCGTGGAGCGCTGACGCTTCGATGAAGAGAGCCTGAGAGACGACCATGGATCAATTCAATCGCACGCTCGCACGCTACCAGCCGATCGTACTCAGCATCTTTCGCATCATGGTAGCGCTGCTGCTGTTTCAATATGGCGTCGCCAAGCTTTTCAAATTTCCGGCCCTGCCATATTTCGCCAACATACCGCCGCTGACTGCGACGGCCGGTGCGATTGAACTGATCCTGGGAGCACTTCTCCTGGTCGGGTTGTTTACGCGGCTATCGGCGTTCATCCTCTCTGGAGAAATGGCGGTGGCGTATTTCATCGGGCACATGTTCAAGAACGCCGATGCGCCGGTGTTGATCCCGCTTCTCAATGGCGGCAACGCCGCTATCCTGTTTTGCTTCGGCTGCCTCTATCTCGCCTTTGCAGGCGGCGGCCCGTGGAGCGTCGATGCAATGATCCGGACGCAGCGCACGCATACTCTGACCTCCCCTTAGAAAGGTCGGTTGGTCACAGCCGCTGCTGGCGCTCGTGCTGCGCCGCACGATGAAATCCGTTGTGGAATATTCTCCGTTGTCTCAGGTTAGTCCTCAAGGTCGCCGCTTGAACGGCGACCGAAACGGGGGAATGATCCGATGGAGCGATATGTTGGGAATTTGCAACCCGCAGCGTTGAGCCTGCTGCGTGTCATCACCGGCTTGATGCTGTTTCAGTTTGGCGTCGCCAAATATTTCAAGATTCCACCGGTGGCAAGCTTCGCCAACGTGGAAATGTTCTCGCTGGTTGGCGTCGCCGGGTTGCTTGAACTCGTGCTGGGCGGACTGCTTCTGATAGGCCTGTACAGTCGCTGCATGGCCTTCGTGTTATCAGGTGAAATGGCGTTCGTTTATTTTCTTACGTCTGCGCCGAAGGGATTCTTCCCGGTGGCGAACGGCGGCACGTTGGCGATCGAACTGTGCTTCGCCTGCCTGTATCTCGCTTGCGCTGGCGGTGGACCATACAGCGTCGATGCGATGATACGCGGCAAGCGCTAAAGTGCCTCGCGCTGACTGACTAAGTCGCCACCTTCAACTCCAGCGGCACCGAGGCGGCATTCTTGGAGTTATGCAGCACCAGCGATGTCCGCACGTTGCGCACGTGCGGCGCCGAGGTCAGATGCGTGACGAAATTCTGGAACGTCGCCATATCCGGCGCCACGCATTTCAGGATGAAATCGACCTCGCCCGAGAGCATCCAGCATTCGCGCACCAGCGGCTCGTTGCGGACGAATTCCTCGAAGGCGCGCAAATCGGCGTCGGCCTGGCTCGACAGATGCACCGAGGCGAACACGGTGACTTCGAAGCCGAGCAACTCGGGATCAAGCAGTCCGCGATACCCCTTGATGTAACCGGCTTCCTCCAGCGTCCGTACCCGGCGCAGGCACGGCGGCGGGCTGATCCCCACCCGCTTCGCCAGTTCGACATTCGTGATTCGGCCGTCGGCCTGAATTTCACCCAATATCTTGAGGTCGATCTGGTCGAGATTCTTCGACACCCGCTGCATCCAAGTTGGTTGGTTACCCGTAAAAGGAGCCCAGACCTCATAACCCAACGACCGCTGCCGCGCAATTTTATTACGTGTGCAGTGCACCAAGGCTAACCCATGCAAATTCCTGTGCCCGGGGATTGCAAATCTTGCATAGCTTGCCAGATAGCCTAAACTTGGATTCGAGATTTTCGACACCGCCGCAGCCTTTGCCGGCATCCCGCCCCAGCGCTGACGACATTCCCTTCAGGAAGAGGGATTTAATCCATGATTGCCCCTATCCACGCCAAAGTCGTCATCATCGGCTCCGGCCCTGCTGGATTTACCGCCGCGATCTATGCCGCTCGCGCGATGCTTGAACCTGTCCTGATCCAGGGCATCCAGCCGGGCGGGCAGCTCACCATCACGACCGATGTGGAAAATTATCCGGGCTTTGCCGATGTCATCCAGGGCCCCTGGCTGATGGAGCAGATGGAAAAGCAGGCCGCCCACGTCGGGACCAAAATCGTCAACGATCTGGTGACCAAGCTCGACCTCTCGCAGCGGCCGTTTCGCCTGTCTTGCGATAGCGGCGACGTCTATCTCGCCGAAACCGTGATCCTCGCCACGGGGGCGCAGGCGCGCTGGCTCGGCACGCCATCGGAAGAAAAATTCAAAGGCTTTGGCGTTTCAGCCTGCGCCACCTGCGACGGATTCTTCTATCGCGGCAAGGAGGTTTTGGTCGTCGGCGGCGGCAACACCGCGGTCGAGGAAGCGCTGTTTCTTACCAACTTCGCGTCGCAAGTTACCATCGTGCATCGCCGCGATCATTTCCGCGCCGAGCGCATTCTGCAGGAGCGCCTGTTCAAACATCCGAAGATCAAGGTGGTCTGGGACTCAGCGATCGATGAGATCTGCGGCAGCGAGAATCCCAGCAAGGTCACGCACGTCCGCCTGAAAAACGTCAAGTCGGGCGCGATCACCAAAGTCGCGGCCGATGGCGTCTTCATTGCGATCGGTCATGCGCCCGCGACCGAATTGATCCTAGGCCAGATCAAGCTGAAGCCCTCCGGCTATGTCGAGGTGGCGCCGAATTCGACCGCGACCTCGGTGCCCGGCGTATTCGCCGCCGGCGACGTGGCCGACGAAACTTGGAGGCAGGCGGTGACGGCGGCGGGGCTTGGCTGCATGGCGGCACTGGAAGCCGAGCGTTACCTGGCCGCGCATGCCCACGATCGCGCGGCGGCGGAGTAGTCATGGCTCGAACGCGCGACGGATTTACCGATATGGATTGGGACAAGCTGAAGGTGTTCCATGCCGCGGCGGAAGCTGGAAGCTTCACGCACGCCGGCGAACAGCTCGGGTTGTCGCAATCCGCGGTCTCGCGCCAGGTCAGCGCCCTGGAGCAGGAGCTTTCGGTCTCGCTGTTTCATCGCCACGCGAGGGGCCTCATTTTAACCGAGCAAGGCGACCTGTTGTTTCGCACCGCGCATGACGTGTTCATGCAGCTGCAAGCCGCGCGCGCCAAGCTGACCGACAGCCGTGAGCGCCCTAGCGGCGACCTCAAGATAACCACCACCCCCGGCGTCGGCATCAACTGGCTGATTCCGCGGCTCGGGGAATTCACCGCGCTTTATCCCGAAATTAGAATCTCCCTGATCGTCACCGATGAGCAACTCGACCTTTCGATGCGCGAGGCCGACGTCGCCATTCTCGCGCGCAAGCCGACGCAGCCCGATCTGATCCAGCGCAAGCTGTTCGCGATGGGTTTCCATGCCTATTGCTCGCCGGAATACATCAAGCGCTTCGGCACCCCACGGACGCTGGAAGAACTCGATGGCCACCGCATCATCATGCTGAGCGACGGACAGGTCCCGCCGCATCTGCAGAACCGCAACTGGCTGATCGAGGCCGGCCGCAACGGCTCCGGGCCGCGCGAGGCTTACTTCAAGGTCAACAACATCCTCGGCCTCGTTCGCGCGTGCCAGCAGGGTCTCGGTATTGCAGCGCTGCCGGACTACCTGGTCGAGGAAAACAATCGGCTGGTGCAGCTGTTCAGCGAATCCGATTCCATCCAGCTCGATACTTATTTCGTCTACCCCGAAGAATTAAAGTCTGTGGCGCGCGTGCAGGTGTTTCGCGATTTCGTGGTCAGCAAGGCGCAGCGTTGGCCTTCCTGAGAACTACCGGACGTCCGCAATCTTCGCATGACTGACATGCGGGCTCTGCGGTTGATGCGCATCGCCAACAGGGATCATACTGTTCGCAAGTTGAGGGTTCGCACTGCGTATTGTCCCCCTCCTCCAGTAGTGCGGAAACTCAATTATCCCTCTTGGAAGGTGATTGTGTCGGCCTCACGTGGCCAAAACCTTAAAGCCGGACTCCCTGGAGTCCGGCTTTTTTTTGGGTTTACCGACGTCAATCCAGCTGCACTTTCGCCAACCGCAACGCGTTGGCAATCACGCTGACCGACGACAACGCCATCGCCGCGGCCCCCACCATTGGAGACAGCAAAATCCCGAACAGCGGATACAGCACGCCAGCGGCGATTGGCACGCCAGCCGCGTTGTAAGCGAACGCGAAGGCCAGGTTCTGGCGGATATTGCGCATCGTTGCCTGCGATAATTTGCGCGCGCGAACGATACCCATGAGATCGCCTGTCAGAAGCGTAATCCCCGCGCTCTCGATTGCAACGTCGGTACCGCCTCCCATCGCAATGCCGACATCGGCGGCTGCCAGCGCCGGCGCATCGTTGACGCCGTCGCCGGCCATGGCGACGCGCCGGCCCTCACCGCGCAGGCGCTGCACGACATCGCTCTTGCGCTCGGGCGATATGCCGGCCTCGATTTCATTGATGCCGAGCGTGCTGGCCACCGCACGCGCGGTAGTGGCATTGTCGCCGGTCAACATTACGATGCGCAGACCCTCTGCCCGCAACGCCCGCAACGCCGTGGACGCGGAAGGCTTGATAGGGTCGGCAATCGCGATCACGCCGGCGGCGCCGCCGTCGAGATCCGACGAAGATCGCCGTCGCGCCATTCTGCCGGGCGGACTCGGCTGCGCTATCCAGGTCTCCGGTATCAATCGCAACCTCTGTCATCAGCGCGGAGTTGCCGAGCGCGACGCGCGTGCCGTGGACTATGCCCGTGGCGCCTTTGCCGGACAACGATGTGAAATCGCTGACATCGGCCAGAGCAAGATCGCGCGCTTTCGCCGCGTCAAGAATCGCCTGGGCCACCGGATGCTCGCTGCCGCGCTCGACGCTGGCTGCAAGGCGCAACAGCACGCGTTCATCGACGCCTGAGGCCGGAATGATGGCGACCACCTTCGGCTTGCCTTCCGTCAAGGTGCCGGTTTTGTCGATCACCAGCGTGTCGATCTTCGCCAACTGTTCAAGCGCCTGCGCATCGCGAATGAGAATTCCGAAATGCGCGCCGCGCCCGACGCCGACCATGATCGACATCGGCGTCGCCAGACCCAGTGCGCAGGGACAAGCGATGATCAGCACAGTGACGGCGGCAACCAGGCCGAACGTGAAACGCGGTTCCGGCCCGAATATGGCCCACGCCGCGAACGCTACGGCCGCGGCTGCGATCACCGCTGGCACGAACCAGCCCGCAACGCGGTCTGCGGTGCGCTGGATCGGCGCGCGCGAACGTTGCGCCCGCGCCACCATATCGACGATGCGCGCTAGCATGGTGTCGCGGCCGATTTTCTCGGCCCGCACGACCAATCCGCCGCTCTGGTTGACTGTACTGCCGACGACCTTCGCGCCCTCGGATTTGAGGACCGGCATTGACTCGCCCGTGACCATCGACTCGTCCACAGACGAACGGCCTTCGATCACCACGCCATCAACCGGCATTTTTTCGCCGGGACGAACCCGCAAGAGGTCGCCGACCGCAATTACATCGACGGCGATGTCCTCGTCGCCATGCGCGGTGATGCGCCGCGCGGTCTTCGGCGCAAGGCCAAGCAGCGCACGGATGGCGCCGGAGGTACGCTCGCGCGCGCGCAATTCGAGCACCTGCCCCAGCAGCACCAGTACCGTGATAACGGCCGCCGCCTCGAAATACACCGCGACCTCGCCGTGATGATCCCGGAACGCGGGCGGAAACACCTGCGGCGCCAGCGTCGCAACGACGCTGTAGAGCCATGCCACGCCGGTCCCCATCGCGATCAGCGTGAACATGTTGAGTTTTTTCGTTAGCAGCGAGCGCCAGCCCCGCACGAAGAACGGTGCCCCGGCCCACAGCACCGCCGGTGTAGACAGCGCGAACGATATCCAGTTCGACCAGAGCGGCGCGGAATGCATGCCGAGATGCCCGCTCATCTCGATTGCGAACACAGGCAGCGTCAGCGCCAGCGCGATCCAGAAACGCCTGGTCATGTCGATCAATTCGGGATCCGGCTTGTCGTCGAGCGATATCTGCTCGGGCTCCAGCGCCATGCCGCAGATCGGGCAACTTCCGGGGCCGGCTTGCCTGACTTCGGGATGCATCGGACAGGTGTAGATCGCGTCGGCGGGCGCGGCAGGCTGTTCGCGCTTCGGCTGCAAAAACTTCTCGGGCTCGGCCTCGAAGCGCTCGCGGCAGCGGCCGGAGCAGAAGAAGTATTCCTCGCCTCGATACGCGAAGCGATGCTTCGCGGTCTGCGGATCGACGGTCATGCCGCAGACGGGATCGATTGCATGCGCTACGCCGTGTTCATGGTGGCACGCGTGCGCGTGACCATGCCCCCGCCGCGAACTGGCGCCATTCTCGTGAACTGAAGCAGGCGCGAGTGCCATCGCAAACCCTCTTGAACATTATACCCTAGGGGGGTATATACGGTTCATGCGCACAGAGATCAAGTCGTCCTGTCTTAAACGGTTGAAGCGGATCGAGGGACAGGTCCGCGGCCTCGGCGCCATGGTCGAGGATGAGCGTTACTGCATCGACATCGTCACGCAGATCGCGGCCGCGCGCGCGGCGCTGCGGCGCGTTGAAGAGGAGATCCTGCGCGACCATGTCGCCCACTGCGTCGAGCACGCTATTTCATCCGGCGACAAAGCCGACCAGCGCCGCAAGATCGCGGAACTGATGGACGTCGTCAGCCGCGCCGACCGATAGCGGCGGACCGCTTGGTTAACCGCCGGTAGCACCTGTGTTCAAATATCAGCGAGTTTGCGGCGGGGTTTTTTAAAATCCGTCGCGTACGGTCTCCTGCAACAAATAAAAAAAGCGGGGCCGTCAGTGACGATCGAGAGCAATCAATTTCCCGAGCCAGCGCGATTCAGCACCCAGGACATCCTGTGGGCGCTTGGCATCTGGTCGGTGATCATCGGCCTGACGCCGGTCGTGATGTTCTATGTGCTGATGGTGAATTAGATCGGTATCATCGTATCGCACGCTCATGCACGCGTCGGCCTAAACAAAAAAACGCGCGGCAAGCCGCGCATTTTGTCTGACGCTAATGCAGCCGGCTTACGCCGCCTGCTTGTGCATCGCGCCGGTTGCAGAGACTGATCCCCGGATCGCCTTCACCGAGCGCTCGATCGCGGCCCAGAGTCGGCTAATCTCGGCAGCGGCACGCCCTTCGGCATAATATTCGCGAGCGCCTTCGCCGTGACCGAGCGCCATCAACAGATCAGCGCGGTTGGTGACCTGTCCGGACCAGACCGGAGCCTTGAACCGGGCGAGGGCATCGCGTGCGATGGTGACGATGCGGCTCTCCACTCCGTCCCGTGTCGCCGGAGCGCCGTTGATGACCACGGCGTAAGGCTTGCGCGCCGAACGACAGGTCTGGATGGTTTCCTGCACCGCGTTGACGTCGAACACGCCGGGCCGCGCCGGTATGATGACCATCGTGGCATTCCTGATGGCGTCTTCGACAACAGCCGAAACATTCGGCGGCGTGTCGATGAAAACCCATTCGATGCCATCGCGCTTGGCGGCGGCGACGATCTCACCCACCGAACGAACGGCGGCCTTGATCCCCATCACCGGCTCTTCGTTGCCGCGTAGCTTATGCCACAGCGTCAGCGAGCCCTGCGGATCGGCATCGATGAGCAGACATGGCCTCGATGCCTTGTGGACGTGCGCGGCGAGGTGTGCAGCCAGGGTGCTTTTGCCCGAGCCACCTTTACGCGATGCGAAAACAACGACGTTCATGCCTTGGCCTCCAGATTGACCTAGCGCCCTCTTTCCGAAGTTCGCGATACGTTGCAGCATTCTCTTGCGCGAACTTCGGAAAGCCAAAGGGCACTAGAAAAACTATGATTCCAGCACCGCTTTTCGATTTGAAGTTCCTCGACGGACTCGCTGCTGCTGGTGCAGGAACTTCAAATCGGCGGTACTGGCCGCGAAAATGAATCAGGTTGCTGATTCGTGAAAGAAATATTTGCAATGAATTGTGGCGAACTCCCTGCTTTTATTATGCAGTAGGCTTTTGAGTCACACCATGCGCCGCAACAACCGCAAAACTACTTGCTATTCTGCTCGGTTATTCGCCGATCATCCTTCGCGCGCTGACGTTCGATCCCCTTGCGCTTGATCCAGCCGAGCAACAGCGCCATTGGCTTTTGCAGTATGGGAATGTCCTGCGCGAACAAAACGAATTCCGAGCGGCAGCATCCACAGTCCGAGTATTGGCAAGAAGCTGAGGAAACCGCCGGCGACCAGCAGGATGGCGAGAGGTATGCGCACCCATCGCGACGACGGCTTGCGCAGCCAGCCGACAAACGCTGCGAGCCGCGGCGAAAGCCTGGCTTCAAACCACGCGAAGTGCCGGTCCAGCTCGGCGCCGTAATCGACCGCTGTGTTGGATTTGCCGCTCATAAATCTCTCCCCTACGGGAGATGTTCATCGGCCGTGCTGGCGCAAGGGACAGGTTGTCGCGCGAATGTTGATGACCAGCCCAAGCAGAGGTCCGAGGTTGAATTAGCCCCGCAGGCTATTCCGGCTTTTTGCCTTTTTTGGACTTGGCGCCGGCAGCTTTGCCGCTGAAGATTTGGCTGCTGAAGACTTCGCGGCTGAAGATTTAACGGCGCGAGACTTCAAACTGGCGGGTTTTCGCACGACCACAGGCGGCGGGGGATCGGGATCTCTAAAGTATATCTTGCAGCCGGGCGAGAGCAGGCTCCGGTTCCTGACCATGCAGGCGGTGACGCGATCGACGTCCGGAATCTCGGTGCCGCACACGCGAAAGGCGTCGTCGGTACACGCCTGCTGTTCGTCGGGCGTGTAGGCATGGCCCGCGGTAGAAAGCATCGCGAATGAAAGCGCGGTCGCGAGCATCAAGCCGAGCCGAAAACCGGCACCGAACCGCGATCATCAAGCCCCCTGCACGTTGAATCGAAGGTACAAGAATCAAAAGCTGTTGCATCTAATCGCGCCGCACGGGACGAGTCCAGCAAGCAACGCCCGCGGCGCGCATACGCAACCGGTTAATCGCTGCGACAGAGCGTCACGACCGGCTGGCCGGCGCCGCAACCCGTCGACGCTGCCGTGCAAGTTAAAGGCCCCGAATTTCTTCGGGGCCTTGAATTGTCAGTATTGGCGTTGCCGTCAAACTTACTTGGTACCCATGCTTCCGGCCTGGTTGGTGCCGGGACCAACATTGCCCTGACCCGACGGATTCCCGGTCGTGCTCTTGGTCATACCGGAACCGTTATTCATGCCGGAGCCCTTGTTCATGCCCGAACCGGTTGTCATTCCGGATTTGGTCGTTCCGTTCTTCATCTCAGACTGGCCGGAACCCGGTCCGACATTTCCTTGGCCGGACCCGTTGGACGTCTGCGCGGACGCGGCGAACGCCGAGCCGACGAGGGAGGCGGCGACGAGAACGGAAAAAGCTAGTTTGGATCGCATGTTTGAATCTCCTTGGTTTGTTGTCCGCCTTCCAAACAGGCTGCTTCGAATGACGTTCCAAAACGCCTCGGCGCATTGCCAAAGAATTTAAATCTGAGTCTGAAACCGGACAGACCGAAGGATTGATAGCTCGATAATATTTCTTATCGCCGGCCGTGGGGACATCGGGCTTCCGGCGACTGAGAGGGTTTCGCACTCCCGTAGATCCGGGCACGGAGTGACGCGCATGAGGACAACCAGACCGACCACCTATTTGACCACCACTGAACTGCAGCAGATCGCAGCCGCCAAATTTGCGGAGGCGGAAACACTTCCGAACGGTCCGGAAAAACAAGACATTCTGAAATCGGCTCACGGTTTTCGAAGTCTCGCGGAAATGAAGGGCTGGCTCTCAAGCGAACTGAGGCCCCCGAAATAGTATCGGGCCATGCAGGAGTATCGGGCCTACGTGGTCGGACGCGACGGGCACTTCCTGCGATTTGAGGGATTTGTTGCTGCGGACGATGAAGCGGCATCGCAGCACGCCAAACAGTTCGCCGATGGGTATGACGTCGAGCTTTGGAACGGCGGGCGTTTTGTCAAACGGCTGGAAAGCGCGAATCCACCGCCGCCGTCAAAGCGGACTCCCGATCTCTGATACGCCATGTTGCGAGAAAACGTCTGGCGCGGATGGCTGAACTGTCGGCTGGTACAGTTGGGTGGGCTCGAACCACCGACCTCCTGTTCCACAGACAGGCGCTCTAACCAACTGAGCTACAACTGCATCCTTGATGGCCCGAAAAAGCCTGCGAGCGGCGGGAAACTAGGTGCAAGTCCGCGCTTTGGCAAGGCCGCGATATCGCGCACGGACCGAGCAGAAAAACAAAAGCCCGGGCCAGCAGCCCGGGCTTTCGAAATTTGAAACGGAGCCGTATCAGGCGGCGGGCTTGAAGATCTTCGACGCGCCGGCCTTGATCGGCTCGACGGTTTCGGTCGCAACCTTCTGGGTCAGTTCGACCAGTTCTTTGGACTGCGCGGTGAAGGATTTCGAACTGCTTGCGGGCATGGGCGGTCAACAGCTCCATCGCCTGCGGCAGCGACTTCACGCCGACCAGCTCCTGCGCAAAATCCAGATTCGCGGTCGTGTTGGCCTTCATGATGTCCATCAGCTTCGCGGAGTATTCGCTGGCGCCCTTGCCGGCCGAGGTAAACACGGCCTCGATGGTGCCGTTGCTGCTCTCGGCGACATCCTTGAACTTGGCGTAGCTTTCGCGCGCCTGCGAGACGCCCTTTTCGGCGAACGCGCGCATCTGTTCGGGAACTTCAAAAGGAATAACGGAGGCGGAGAAGGGATCGGTCGGGTTAGCCATGATTGCGTCCTTCGCAGTGGGTGAAATGAAGTGACCCCTGGGCGGCGCGCAGCCAAAACCGGCTAAGACGTCGATGTGGTCACGGGATTTGTGAAATGCGCCCTTCGTCGGGCAACGGACAAATAGCACCTTATCATGGCAATATTGTGCAACGCAATGCGATTTACGTTGCAATGCCGCATGGCTGCCTGCTGAATGGGCGTGAGCGACCGTTCCGTGATTTGCAAACTCGGAATCAGTGCCCGCTATGGCCCTTTTTCATCTCGGCTAGCTGCTCCGGGCTGGCGGCGGCCTGATGCTTTGCCTTCCAGGTTTCGTAAGGCATGCCATAAACGGCTTCGCGGCTTTCATCTTTTGTCATTTCGGCACCGTTGGCGTCGGCTTCTTCCTTCATCCAGTTCGACAGGCAGTTGCGGCAGAAGCCTGCGAGATTCATCAGATCGATGTTCTGGACATCGGTGCGGGAGCGCAAATGCGCAACGAGCCGGCGGTATACCGCTGCTTCCAGCTCTGTTCTGGTTTTGTCGTCTATAGCCATGCCGTTATCTCGCCGTCTGCAAAGGTTATTGATTATAGATGGGCGTCGTCACAGATTTTGCTATATCGCAGCTCACAGCGAGCGGCCACGCTTCCCTGCCAAACCAAAGCTGAACTGGTATAAGCTGCGCTCGATGACCCCGCCAGAATTTCCGTCCCGCAAAATATTCGCCGGATTGCTTCCCACGCTGGCATTCGCGTGGATATTCCTGTGGGCCGCACCGGCCGCGGCTGACTTTCGATTGTGCAACAACACGTCGAGCCGCGTCGGTATCGCGCTGGGGTACAAGGATGCCGAAGGATGGACCACCGAGGGCTGGTGGAATGTCTCCTCGCGGGCTTGCGAGACGCTGCTGCGCGGTACGCTCGTCGCACGGTTTTATTATATCTACGCGCTTGACTACGATCGCGGCGGCGAGTGGTCCGGGCAGGCATTCATGTGTTCGCGCGACAAGGAATTCACCATCAAAGGCACCGAGAATTGCCTGGCGCGCGGTTTCGACCGCACCGGCTTTTTTGAGGTCGACACCGGCGAGCAGCGCGCCTGGACCGTGCAACTCACCGAGGCGAACGAAGTCACCGCGCCGCAGCGGTTGCCCGGAATCCCCGGCCCCGTCGGGCCTCAAACACCCGGAGGAATCCCGGGGCTGCCGAATTCGCCGGGCGGCACACCTCCCGGCGCGTCCGGATTGCCGTCAGCGCCCGGATCAAAGAAATGAGGCGTCTGCGCCGCATCAAAATTCTTGCAACGCTCGGGCCCGCTTCCTCGGACAGCACAATGATCCGCCGCCTGTTCGAAGCCGGCGCCGACGTATTTCGTATCAACATGAGCCACACCTCGCACGACACGATGCGCGAGCTGGTGAAGACCATCCGCAATGTCGAGAGCAGCTACGGCCGTCCGATCGGCATTCTCGTCGATCTGCAAGGGCCCCAAGCTTCGCGTCGGGTCGTTTGCCGAAGGCTCGGTTCAGCTCAAGAACGGCGAGAGCTTCACGCTGGATTCAGACAAGACACCGGGCGACAACACCCGCGTCCAGCTTCCGCATCCGGAAATTCTGGCGGCGCTGAAGCCCGGGCACGCGCTGCTGCTCGATGACGGCAAGGTGCGGCTGATTGCCGAGGAGACTTCGCCGGATCGCGCCGTCACGCGCGTCGTGATCGGCGGCAAAATATCGGACCGCAAGGGTGTCAGTCTGCCCGATACCGACTTGCCGGTCTCGGCGATGACGCCAAAGGATCGCGCCGATCTCGAAGCCGCGCTGGTGACCGGGATCGACTGGGTAGCGCTTTCCTTTGTGCAGCGCGCCGAGGATGTCACCGAGGCAAAAAAGCTGATCCGCGGCCGTGCCGCCGTGATGGCGAAGATCGAAAAACCGCAGGCAATCGATCGTCTCGGCGAAATCCTCGAAGTATCCGATGCGTTGATGGTGGCGCGCGGCGATCTTGGCGTCGAACTGCCGCTCGAGCGCGTGCCCAGTCTGCAAAAACAAATGACGCGGCTGGCGCGGCGCGCCGGCAAGCCGGTGGTGGTCGCAACGCAGATGCTGGAGTCGATGATCCAGAGCCCGGTCCCCACGCGTGCCGAAGTCTCCGACGTCGCGACAGCGATCTATGAAGGCGCTGACGCCATCATGCTGTCGGCGGAATCCGCGGCCGGAAAATTTCCGGTCGAGGCGGTCTCGACCATGAATCGCATCGGTGAGGAAGTGGAGCGCGATCCGACCTATCGCAGCGTGCTGGCGGCGCAGCGCCCGGAGCCCGAAGCGACCGCGGGCGACGCGATCGCCTTTGCCGCGCGGCAGATCGCCGAAACGCTCGATTTGTCGGCCATCATCTGCTGGACCAGTTCGGGATCGACCGCAGTGCGCGTGGCGCGCGAGCGGCCGAAGCCTCCGGTGGTGGCGATCACGCCGAATCTGGCCACGGGCCGCAAATTATCGCTGGTGTGGGGCGTGCATTGCGTGGTGGCGGAAGACGCGCATGACCAGGATGACATGGTGGATCGCGCCGGAAGCATCGCCTTCCGCGACGGCTTCGCCAGGTCCGGCCAGCGCGTGATTATCGTCGCGGGCGTGCCGCTTGGCACGCCCGGCGCCACCAACATGGTGCGCATCGCTTATGTCGGACCGGGCAGCGACGCGGACTTGTGATTACGTCAGCGTCGCGTCCAGCGTGATCTTGGCGTTGAGGAGTTTCGACACCGGGCAACCGGCTTTGGCCTTGGCAGTCAGCTCGTCGAATTTCGCCTTGTCGGCACCGGGGATCTTCGCAGTCAAGGTGAGATGCACCGAGGTGATGGCGAAACCCTCGCCCTGCTTTTCCAGCGTGACGTCGGCCTTGGTTTCCATCTGTTCGGCGGTCAGCTTGGCCTCGCCAAGTATGAGCGACAGCGCCATCGTGAAGCAGGCAGCGTGCGCAGCGCCGATCAGTTCCTCCGGGTTCGAGCCGGGCTTGCCTTCGAAGCGGCTTGCAAAGCCGTACGGATAGTCCTTCAGCGCGCCGCTCTTGGTCGAGATCGAGCCCTTGCCGTCCTTGATGCCGCCCTGCCATTTGGCCGAGCCGAAAGTCGTTGTCATGAGAAGCTCCGTGATTGACGCTTGGACAAAATTGAAGAGTAGCGAGCCTGCGCCGCGGATGCGGCAGAATTGCTGCAAGCTACGCGCCGACCAGCATCTTGGCCGGCAGCACCGCATGCACCACGAGGCCGCGGGCGCGGGCATCCATCACGCCGACGGCGCGCAGCGCGAGCAACGTGATGGTCTGCACCGCGTCACGAAGTTTCGCAGGGTCGTCGAGACTGTCCGGCGCCAGCGGCCCGACCAATGACTCATGCAGCGCGCCAAGCAGCGCTGAGGCGGCCAGCGCGGTGTCTTGCGCCGGCAGGTGACCGGCGCGTACCGCCGCGCCGATCCGCGATTTGATCTCGCCGGCAATTTCGCGCCGGCTCGTCAAGCGCGATGCGGTGACGTCTACATCAACGGGCTCGGCCAAAATGCCCCATGCCAGCTTGCGGTGCGAAAGCACGTGTACCGCGACCGCGGTAACGGCCGCCGCCAGCGCCGACGAAGGCCCGGGAGCAGCGTCGGCGGCGCGCCGGATCGCCGCCATCTCATCGCGCGATACCTCGGCGATCAATTCGGAGATCAGATCGGTCTTGGACGGAAAGTAGCGGTACACCGTGCCCGCGGCGACCTGCGCGCGCATGGCAACCGGCGCGATCTGCACCGCCGCCATGCCGCCTTCGGCCGCTGCTTCCCGCGCCGCCGCCAAAATGGCGCTGCGTCGTGCCGCGAGGCGCTTCACGACCTGCTGGGTCCGCCGATAGACCATTGCGCGTTTCTCTTCCCGGCGCGGGCCATTGACCGATCGCGTCGGCACAAGCGCGCGTGTTCACGTTCAGCGAACTTCAGATTCGCTTTCAAGAACTGAACACCTATTCAGGGAGGCTGACAAGACGCTTTCGTAACGAGGCGTGACGAAGCCGGACTACGCCTGCAGGAGCGGAGATTTCGTGAGGACGTTCGTCACTTTCGAACGGAATAGCCCGCATCGGCCTGCGATCAATCCGGCTACGATCAAGGTGGCGGCAAAACCGGTCGGCGCGCCGATCAGCGGATAAAACATCAGCAGCCCGGCAACGACGCCGAGTGCCGGCAACTCGTAGCGGCGGAAACCATCCGCCAGTCCGATCCGAACCAGGAAGGCCACCGCGATCGCCAGCACCATCACGTCGTAGAGAAACAGATAAGGCGTGACCAGCAACGTGCCCGTTGCCAGCGCCGCCGCCTTCAGCGCGTATCGGACGCGGCTGCGCCATAGCAACACCAGGACCAGCGCAACCGTGGCGGTCATGATCGATTGGAAGATCCAGCCGAGCGGTTCGCTGCCGCCGAGATAACGAACCAGTGCGAAGATGCTTTGCATCTTGCCCCAGGGCGCGCGGCCTTCGGTGAGGAAAGCCTGCGAGAACATCGGCATCCAGTGGAAAAATGCCTGCCAGCTCTCGGTGCCGAAGGCCAGCCAAGACGCCACAGCCAACGTCGTTGCGACGACTGCGGCGGTAAAAAACACCGTCCATTGCGACGCCGCGATCAGCACCAGCGGAAACAGCAATCCATATTGCGGCTTGTAGCTAAGCAGCCCGAGACAAACGCCTGCCAATATGGGCCGCGTCGGCAGAAGATAGAGCATGCCGCCGATCAACGAGGCGGTGAGGAAACCGTTCTGACCGACCAGCGTGTTGGTAAGCACCACGGGAAACGCCGCAGCGATCAGCCACCCGCACGAGCGCCCAACGATGGCCCGCATCACAAACAGATACGGCACAAAGCTTACAGCGGCCCATCCGATGAAAGCCACCGCATAAGGAAACTGCGCGAGGAAAGCCGCGACGAACAGAAACGGCGGCGGGTAATGCCAGGCGAAGTTGCCGTCATAGCTCTGGCCGAGCACCGCGACCTGGAGCTGCTTCTGAACACCCCAATCGTAGGCCAGCGCAGGATGGCCATCGAGCACCAGTTTTCCGGCCGACCAGACGTTGATGAAATCGGTGGGAATGCCCAGCCCGCGCGCATCGAAAATCCACCAATGCGCAAAATAAGCCGCGGGGAAAAACGCAGCGTTCACGACCGCCAGCACGAAGCAGACATTCAGCAGCGCCGCGGGGATCACGTGCTGTTTTGGAATCGAGACGGGAATTGGCGCGGAAGCCAACGAGGTCATGGGGCTGTCCTTGGCGCGCATTGCTCACGCCGGCTTTATGGATAGGACGACAGCCTTGAAGAAATCTTAAGGATTGAGACGATTGCGCGGCCATAGGCGCGCCAGCTTCGTCATTCCGGGACACGCATCTTGCGTGGGCCCGGAATCCATACTCCCTGTCTTCGCTGCTGCATCCGAACATCGATACAGGGGTTATGGATTCCGGGTTCATCGCTTCGCGACGCCCCGGAATGACGGGCAATTAATTCCCTGTCTGCAATTCGCCGAACCGCTCCCACGACTTGCCGTTGAAGCGCATGAACTGCATCTGCTCGACGGGAATGTGGTCCGTCGGGCTGGTGCCGACCTTGATGCCCGGAAGCAGCATCGGTACTTCCATATCCTTGATCGCATAGGCCTGCTTCAGAATATTCTCGGTGCTTAAATCGTCGCCGCAGGCTTTCAGCACGTGTTCGAGCACGATGCCGCTGTTGTAGCCGTTGACGAAATTCTGGTCGCGCATGTCGGAGTCCGGCATGTACTTCTTCATGAAGTCGCGCCAGGCATTGGCGCCAGGATCGTCTTTCCACGCTGGATCTTCGGGATCCTTCACATAGGCGGTGGAGAGAATGCCGGTGCTGGCCTCCAGCCCGGCAGGCTCCAGCACTGATGACACCCAGATCGCAACATTGCTGAGGAACGTCATCGGCCGCCATCCGATCTCGAACGCCTTGCGGATCGACTGGGCCGCGAATTTCGGCGTCGCGGCGATGATAAAGACGTCGGCGCCGGAGGCTTTCAGCTTCACGATCTGCGAATCGATAGTCGGCTCGGTCACCTCATAGGTGACCCCGGTGACAAGCTGATCGTACTTGTCGCCCAGCACGTCCCTAAGTCCGAGCAGATAGTCGCGGCCAAAATCGTCGTTCTGCGAAATGATCGCGAACTTCGCGTTGGGATTCTTCGCCAGCGCGTATTTGGCATATAGCCTCGTCTCGTAACGGAAAGGCGCCTGCACCCCCAGTGTCGCCTGCGGGTACTGCGCGGGGTCGGCGAATTTCGACGCGCCAGAGCCGATAAACAATTGCGGGATATTCTTGCCTTGCAGGTATTTCGCGATCGCGGTGTTATGCGCGGTGCCGATGGAAGAGAAGATCAGTGCGACTTCGTCGCTCTCTACCAGCCGCCGCGTTTGCTCGACCGTCTTGGGCGGCGCATAGCCGTCGTCCATCGAGATCAGGTTGACCTTGCGGCCGTTGATGCCGCCGCGGTCGTTGACCATCTTGAAATAAGCAACCTCGCTTTTCCCCAGCGCGCCGAATGCCGAAACCGGGCCGCTGTACGGCATCGTCTGGCCGATCTTGATCTCCGTGGCGGTAACGCCGCGCATTTCGGCGGCGGCGGCAAAAGTTGAGGCCGACAGAACGATGGCTGTAGCCACGCATAGGGTGGGCCGCGTTTCAAAACGCATCTTTTCCTCCGCTTTTGCCGACCGTCCTTGTTCGCGGTCGTGCACCCAGCATGATCGTTTTGGACGAACTTGTCATGTTCGTTCGTCAGGCTTGGGCGCGTGCCGAGCGCCGCGCAAAAAAAACGCGGCGTTACCGCCGCGTTTTGTATTCGCAATTTGGTACGTCGTTTAAGCCTGCGGCTGCGGCTCCAGCCCCGCATCGGGAGCAGGACCCGGGCGCGGCTTGCCGGCCGGCGGCACCGCCGAGGCGCGCGGCGTCGCGGGCTCCAGCACCGACTCGCGGTTAGGCTTCTTGCCATTGAGCAGATCGATGATTTCATCGCCGCTCAGGGTTTCGAACTCCAGCAGCCCCTTGGCCAGGGCTTCAAGATCGGCGCGCTTCTCGGTGAGGATTCGCGTTGCTTCGTTGTAGCCTTCTTCGACGAAGCGGCGGATTTCGATGTCGATCTTCTGCACGGTGGCTTCCGACGCGTTCTGCGTGCGCGACACCGACATGCCCAGGAACACCTCGTCCTGATTCTCGCCATAGGACACCGTGCCGAGCGCCTCTGACAGGCCCCAGCGCGTCACCATCATACGCGCCAGCCGTGTCGCCTGTTCGATATCCGAAGACGCGCCGGACGTGACCTTCTCGCGGCCGAAGATCAGTTCTTCCGCCACGCGACCGCCCATCATGATGGCGAGACGCGAGGTCATCTGCTCCAGCGACATCGACAGCTTGTCGCGCTCCGGCAGCTGCATCACCATGCCCAGCGCGCGGCCGCGCGGAATGATGGTCGCCTTGTGGATCGGATCGGTGGCGACGACGTTGAGGCCGACGATGGCGTGACCGCCCTCGTGATAGGCCGTCAGCATCTTCTCTTCTTCGGTCATGACGAGCGATTTGCGCTCTGCGCCCATCATCACCTTGTCCTTGGCCTCTTCGAACTCGCTCTGCGTCACCATGCGCTTGTTGCGCCGCGCCGCAGTCAGCGCGGCCTCGTTGACGAGGTTCATCAGGTCGGCGCCGGAGAATCCCGGCGTGCCGCGCGCGATGGTTTTCAGATTGATATCCGGCGCCAGCGGCACCTTGCGGACGTGCACCTTCAGGATCTGCTCGCGGCCGACGACGTCAGGATTCGGCACCACGACCTGACGGTCGAAGCGGCCCGGACGCAGCAGCGCGGGATCGAGCACGTCGGGCCGGTTGGTGGCGGCGATCAGGATCACGCCTTCATTGGCCTCGAAGCCATCCATCTCGACCAGCAACTGGTTCAGCGTCTGCTCGCGCTCGTCATTGCCGCCGCCGAGACCAGCGCCGCGATGACGGCCGACCGCGTCGATTTCGTCGATGAAGATGATGCACGGCGCATTCTTCTTGGCCTGCTCGAACATGTCGCGCACACGAGACGCACCGACGCCGACGAACATTTCGACGAAGTCCGAACCCGAGATCGTGAAGAACGGCACGTTGGCTTCGCCGGCTACCGCGCGCGCAATCAGCGTCTTGCCGGTACCGGGAGGTCCGACCAGCAGCACGCCGCGCGGAATCCGTCCGCCGAGGCGCTGATATTTTCCGGGATCGCGCAGGAATTCGACGATCTCCTGCAAATCCTGCTTGGCCTCATCGACCCCTGCTACGTCCTCGAAGGTGACGCGGCCATGCGCCTCGGTCAGCATCTTGGCGCGCGATTTGCCAAAACCCATCGCCTTGCCGGCGCCGCCCTGCATCTGCCGCGACAGAAAAATCCACACGCCGATCAGCGCGATGAATGGCAGCCATGAGACCAACAGCGACACGAACCACGGCACGTTGTCGCCGGGCGGCTTCGCGGTAATCGAGACCTTGCCGTTATACAGCCGCGATACCAGCGTCGGATCGTTCGGCGCATAGGTCTGGAAGCTCGAACCGTTGGTGAAAGTGCCGTGAATGTCCGGCCCCTGGATCACCACGTCGCGAACGTGATTCGCATCGACTTCGCTCAGGAGCTGCGAAAACGAGATATCCTGCGAGGACGCGCGCTGACCCGGATTCTGGAAGAGCGTGAACAATGCCAACAGCAGCAAGACGATAATAACCCAGAGGGCAAAATTGCGCAGATTGGCGTTCATCGAACTTCCTTCGTGGTCGCGCGGATCGCGGCCTTATGTCCTTGGGACGGCACGAGACATTGCCTGTGCCGGCTGGAGTTTAATCTAGGTGCCGACCCGGTCGCTGCCAAGGGAACCGCGCCGGACTATTTAGCGCATCTTAGCGGCATTCAGGCTCAAATAATGGCGATGATAGCGAGCTTTTCCTGCGGTGGTTAAAGGTGTGACGTGCGAGCGGGCAGCTACGTCCGCCGACGCCGAGGCGCCGGTTCAATACGGACGCGCTCACCGGTCATGCTGATCAAGGCCCCCGCCAGCGTTTGCTTCAACCGAATGCGTGGTTTTTGCGCCAACGCCCGTGTCAGGGCGGCCAGCAAGGCTTCGACCTTGCCGAGTTCAGCCGGACCTTCATGGCCGACACGATCGATGGTGCGAAGCAACAACCTGATCTGGATTTCCTCGGAAAACGCTGCAAACACGTTTGCATCAAAACCGGACTGCGAAGGATCGGGGTCGCGCAGGCTAAGATATCGCTCGGCCCCGTCAGCGAGAATTTCAAGCGCCGCGTTGGCGCGCGCCAAACGCGAAGCGAGCCGCGCCAGGTTTCGCGCGTCGAAACCTTCGGCTGATAGCGCCGGCATCAGCGCGCGAAAACGCGGCCGGGTAAAGGTCGTATCGCGGTTAGTCGGATCGTCGGCGAACTCAATTTTTGCGCGCTTCAGCGTCGCCATGAGCCGCGACTTCGGAATGTGCAGCAGCGGACGCGCCAGTATCACCCCATCACGATGCGACTGCCGCGCCATGGCAGCAAGCCCCGCGATGCCGCTGCCCCGCGACATCCGCATCAGCAACGTCTCGGCTTGATCGTCCCGGGTATGCGCCGTGAAGACATGCATTCCTCCGCGGGCTCGCGCAGTCTGCGCCAGCAGGCGGTAGCGGGCCTCGCGCGCCGCCGCCGGCAAGCCGGTTCTCGGCTTCGCGCCGGCCCAGCGCACGGTGCGATGCGGTACGTTGAGCGTTTTCGCCAGCTTCTTCACGTCACGCGCTTCTCGCGCGGCCTCCGCACGCAACCCATGATCGACGGTGACGGCGACCAACTCGGGACCGCGCGCCAATGCTCTGCGCCAGCGCGCCGCAAGCCACATCAGCGCGACGGAGTCCGGTCCACCGGACACGGCAAGGATAATCGTCGGAGCGGTCTTCCACTCGGCGAAGAACGACCGCGCTTCAGCGGCGGCGATAGGGGAATTGTCGTCGGGCATGCAACACCGCCGTCATCCCCGCGCTTGACCCGCGTATCCATAATCTTCAAATGAGAGTGTCGAATGCAACGACGATTACGGATCGCCCGGTCAAGCCCCGCCATGACATCCGGCTAATCAGCACTTGACCCGCTTCTGCTCGCGATCGACCGCCGCTTTGACGCCGCTCGAAGCGCGCGGATATTTCCGGCTCACTTCGCCAAGCGCCGCGCAGGCCGCTTCCTTTTCTTTCAAGGCGGCGAGCGATTGACCGAGCCGTAGCAGGGCGTCCGGCGCTTTCGCCGATTTATCGAATTTCGTCGTCACGCCAAGAAAAGCTTCCGCGGAATCGCGGTACAGCTGACGCTGGAAAAAACTTTCGCCGAGCCAATACTGCGAATCCGCGATCAACGGATCGCTCGGATATTTCTGCGCGAAATTCCGCATGGTCTCCTCGGCGAGCGCATAGTCCTTGCGCTGCATGTATCCGATGCCGAGATCGAATTCGTCCCGCGGCGTCGCCGACGGCGGCAAGCGTGGTAAGCGCCGCGCTTGCACCGGGACTTCGTTGCGCTGGCGCCGTGCTGTACTCGCGCGCAGGAGAGGTATTCGCGAGGTCGAGCGGCTCCCCGGCCCCGCGCCCGCCCGGCGCTTCGCCGGCGGTCGGAGGTTGGCCTCCGCCGAGCGCACGCGGCGCGCCGGGAGCATTCGGATTTTGATTGGGATCGAACGCATCGCCACGGCGGCGGCCCTGCGGCGACGGCGCTGCCCGCTCCTCCTGCATGATCGGGCCTGGAGCTGCGATTTGCGGATTGTAGCCCGGTTGCTGGGGCTGCGGCTGCCGATAGGAAGGATTGGCATCAATCGGGGGCAGTGCTGGCACGCTCGGTTGAGCGGCGATAACAGCCTGACTGCCGGGTGCGTTGGGCGACGAACCCTGCAGCCCCTTCAGGCGATCCTCGAGCTGCCGGTTGCGGTATTCCAATTCCTCATTCTGACCGGTGAGCCGCCGCAACTGATTTTCCAGTTGTTGGATCCGCATTTCAGGATCGCCGTCATCGGACTGCGCCATAGCATGCGGTGCGGCAGCGAGCATCGCCGCCACCGCGGCCGCTTGTGCAAACTTTGGGAATTTAGATGACATTTGGGCCCGACGATAAATCAACGGCGCATGGAAGTCGCACCACATTGAACGACGGAGTACGCCGAAAATGTGACTGGGCGCCAGAGCGTTCGCAGGGAGCCCGAAACAAAACCGGCGCCCGAAGGCGCCGGCGATAGCTTTATTGAGAGTGCCTCAGGAGCTGGCGTTCAGGACGGTGACCGCCCGGCGGTTCTGCGACCAGCACGAGATGTCGTTGCACACCGCGACAGGGCGCTCCTTGCCGTAGGAGATCGTCCGCATCCGGCTGGCATCGATGCCGCGTGACGCGAGGAAGGTGCGTACCGATTGGGCACGCCGAGCGCCCAGCGCGATATTGTATTCCCGGGTGCCGCGTTCATCGGCATGGCCTTCGATCGTGAAGGCATAACGGTTGTAGCTCTGCAGCCAGCGCGCCTGCTTTTCCAGGGTCGCGATAGCCTGCGGGGACAGTTCGGTCTGGTCGCTCTCGAAGAATACGCGATCACCGACATTGACCACGAAATCCTGCTGGCTGCCCGGCGTCGCCGCGCTCGCCATCGCACCTTCCGGCCCGACCGGGTTCCTGTTGGCGCAAGCGCCCATCGACAGTGTCACCGCAATCACCGCGGCCAGCTTGAATCCCTGGAGGATACGCATTTGGTATTTCATTCCGGAGCCTCCGCGCTCACGTTTCCACTGTCTTCCGGTCTACAGGGCGAGGGTTAAGCGAACGTTCCGTCAACCTTGACGAGGGGTTGCCGGAGCCCATCAAATGCCATCAAGCAGCGAAAAGACAAGCTGATAGTTAATGGGTCGTAAATGTGGCGCGACGGTGAACGCGGTGAAGGGACCACGCGAAATCTGCCGTGCCGTCAGACTATGGCTTTAAAGCAACGGCTGCTCGTCTTCGCAGGCGGCGACTGGCCTGCGGCGGAGAAGGATTCGGCCGCACCTCAGGCGTGCGGGACGATCGACGTGCGTTCCGATGGAAGTCGATGCGCATCCGGCCGCAGATGACGCTCGCTAGCCCGCTCAAAAAGCATTCGCCGCTCGAAAGCGCTCGAACGCATCATCGGGAAGCGTTGGAACACTCTTTCCCGGATGCTTGAGTAGTTTGCCGCCATCAATCCCACCGGCTTGATCAGTCCGGGAAACAACCGCGGTTCACCCATCGGATTCTGTAGAAAGACCTTGCGATAAAAAGCGCGATGCTCGGCGCGAACGCTCGCAAGTCCGATATCGGCATTGAAATGCGCGCAAGCGACCAAGCCGAGTCTCACGGTCACATAGGGGAGCTCGGGAAACCGCTTCGCCTTTTCGGGGTCTGCAACGAAACGCGTGGGATCGACGATGATTTGGCCGCTATCGAGTTCAGGTTGAAGAACGTCCGTGTACATGTCAGCCGACGGTGAACTCCGCCACTCCGGAGTCACCACACTGACGCGGATCGAACTGTACAGCTCATCGTGAAGGAAGACGCCGAATACCCAGGTATTGGGCGCGTCGTCGTAAGCATCGCTTACGCGCTCGCTCGCTGAAGGCAGGATGGCGCCCTCGCGCAGATATGCCCGATAGCGAAGCCGATAAATTTCATCTTTTTCGTCGGGAGTCTCGGCAAGACGGTAATCAACGTTCTCGAGCACATCCACAGTTCGTTCAGGAGGTGTCGAAATCGCTTCGGCTGCCGAACTCATCGTAACACTCCCCCGCACCGGCAACGCCCATTGCCAGTCGAAAGGTTAACTGTTTGTTAAACTCAACGCAAAGACATCGGTGTATTAGGGTTAATCTGTATTTGTAAAAACATCGCTAGTGAAACGAAGAAGAAAAGTTCCGATGCAGGAACTGAAAAGTTTCAGGCGATCGATCGAGCTGGAATTGCGAGCATTTCGTCCGGCGACCGGCGGCCGTGCGACGCATTCAACAGCTGCCGCACGCGCGCCGCGGGAACGGGGCGGCTGAACAAATAGCCCTGCGCTTCCGTCACCGTGCCGTCCGTGCTGATCAATTCCAGTTGCTCATTGGTTTCGATGCCTTCGACCACCACGGACATGCCGAGATCGGAGCTCAGACGTGCGACGCCGCGCAACAGCATCAGCGGACGATCGGTATCGATGCCCTCGAGGAAGGAGCGGTCGATCTTTACTTTCTGCAGCGGGAAATTGTGCAGATAGCTTAGGCTCGAGTAACCGGTGCCGAAATCGTCGAGCGAGATTCGCACGCCGGCTGCATGCAACTGGGAAAGCGCATCCTTGGTCCACTGCGTATTGCGCATCAGCGAAGATTCGGTGATTTCGATTTCGAGCCGGCGCGCAGGCAATCCGGAGACTTCGAGCGCGTAGCGGACTTCGCTCAACACGTCGCGCTGATGAAACTGCAGCGGCGAAAAATTGACCGCGACGCTCACCGCGTCCGGCCATTTCATGCACTCCATGCAGGCCTTGCGCAGGATCCAGCGGCCGAGGTCGACAATGAGGCCCATCTCTTCGGCGACCGGGATGATGTCGACGGGCGAAACCTGGCCCCGCTCCGGGTGATTCCAGCGCAGCAGCGCTTCGCAGGTCGATATCCGGCCCGACTTCAGATTGACGAGCGGTTGATAGAACAGCTCGAACTCTTCGTTGGCGAGCGCCCTGCGCAGATCCAGCTCAAGAACACGGCGCGCTTCGACGGTCAACGCCATCTCTTCGCGGAAGAAACAGAAGGTTCCGCGGCCGTCCGCCTTGGCGCGATAAAGCGCCATGTCCGCGTTCTTCAGAAGCGTGTCGGCGCTGATGTCCGGCGATGCGGTCGTGGCGATCCCGACGCTGGCGCCGATCTCGACCAGATGATTGTTGATCTCGTAGCGTTCGCTCAGGCGTTCGACGATGCGGTGGGCGAGAACGGCTGCGTCCTCCGTCGATTTGATATTTTGCTGAAATACCACGAACTCGTCGCCGCCAAAGCGCGCCACGAAATCTTCCGGCCGCAGCATGTGACGCAGCCGGTCAGCAACTGCGCACAACAGTTCGTCGCCGCAGGGATGGCCCAGCGTATCATTGACCTGCTTGAACTGATCGAGATCGATAAACAGCAGAGCGGAGAGCTGTTTTGCCTCGTGAGACAGGGCCATGAGGACCTCGATCTCATCACGGAAATTGACGCGGTTCGGCAGCGCCGTCAGTTCGTCGAAGCGAGCCAGACGACTGATCCTCGCTTCTGCGTTTCGCCGTTCGGTGATGTCTTCGACCAGCACCACCGTGCCGCCTCCGGACATCGGCTGAAACGTCCAGGAAAGCGCCCTGCCCTCGGCAAATTCGGGATCGACGGTGGTGATGTGACCGGCTTGTGACTTTTCGATTTCCGCAACGATGAGCTTGGCGCTGATAGCCGAGATCGTGCTGTTGCCGACACACGCCGCAGTGATTTCAGGCGCGGTGGCATGGCGGCTTAGAAGGTGAGCGCCCAGATTCATCATTTCGCTAAAGCGATGATTGACCACGGCGAGACGCCCGTCGGTGCCGAACATGCACAGTCCGTGCGGCATGTTGTTCAGCGCGGTGTCGAACTGCCGCGCCAGCGCTGCCTCACGCTCCCGCGCGACGAGCGCGCGGACGAAAATCTGCTGCAGGCTTGTCGTGATGTGCTTGATGCCGATGAAGAACAGGATGTTGAGCAGTCCCATCCCGAAATAATAGGGAGTGCCGTACGCGACCAGCGCCAGACATAACGGTCCGCAAGCGAATAGTGTCTGCAGGTGGAATATCCACGGACGCCCGTAAGTGCGGCCCGCGCCGGCTGCCATGTAACCCAGCGTCACCGAAATGCAGATCATGTGCGCGACGGCATCATTGCTGCCCAGTAACGCCACGACGCACCATATGCCTAACGCGACCGCGTAGGCCATGGCGCCGATCTGGTAACGAACTTCCCAATGTCCGGCTTCGTTATCGGTCAGCCGGGATTTGCGGAGTTGGTATTGACGCATGTCGAGCGCGCGGGCGGTTCCCGTCAGAACCAGCAGCGCCACGCACACCCACAACGATTGGTCGCCAGTCTTGATCGCCGTCATGGTCGCCGCAATCGCAGCGCAGACCACGCCGGCAAACATCGGCGCGGGATTCTGGAAAAGCGAATAGACCAGCGCCGCATAAATAGCGGGCGACAGGTTTTCTTGATTTTGTCTCGTTTTTCGATCGACCAGCGTCATCGGGCGCGCATACGTCCTTTTTTCCCGCCCTAGCGTTACAGGTTCAAGATGAAGCCTTTCTGAGGGAATATCGTTACCGGGACGTTGTCATGGCCAATAGGCGCGCGGATCTGCCCTGCAAATCAGCATGCTAGGCAGCTTTTGTGCTGATAATCCAGCGATATCACCGCTTGCCGCGAACGCTACGACAGCAGCGGCGACCAGGCGGGATCCGAAGCGAATCCGGGGGTTGGAACCCGCTGTTCGTTGCGGCCGGAAATGTCGACCGTGAACAGCGAAGGACCCCCGTTGCCGCCGGGATCGCGGAAAAACATCAGGACGCGCCCGTTCGGAGCAAAGGTCGGTCCCTCGTTATGGAAACCGGATGTCAGAAGCCGCTCTCCGGAGCCGTCGGGTTTCATGATGCCGATCGAGAACTGCCCGCCACCCTGTTTGGTAAACGCAATGTAATCGCCGCGCGGCGACCACACCGGTGTGGAGTAGCTGCCTTCGCCGAACGATATGCGCTGCGCGGGTCCGCCCGCCGCCGCCATCACATAGATCTGCGGCTTGCCACCGCGGTCGGATTCAAAGCACAACCGCGTGCCGTCGGGCGCATAGGATGGTGAGGTGTCGATCGCTGGCGTGTCGGTGAGGCGCGTCGTCGATTTCGAACGCAGATCCATCACGAACAGGTTCGAATTTCCGCCCTGCTGCAGGCTCATGATCACCCGCTGGCCGTCGGGAGAAAATCGCGGCGAGAATGACATGCCAGGGAAGTTGCCGACGATCTCGCGCTGTCCGGTTTCGATGTTGAACAGATAGACGCGCGGGTCGCCCTGCCCGAATTCCATATAGGTGATTTCCTGCGTCGAGGGCGAGAACCGCGGCGTCAGCACGAGGTCGGCGCCACGCGTCAAATAGCGCACATTGGCGCCGTCTTGATCCATCAGCGCCAGCCTCTTGACGCGCCGCTCCTTCGGTCCGGTCTCGTCGACGAACACCACGCGGCTGTCGAAATAGCCTTTCTCGCCGGTGAGGCGCTCATAGATCTGATCGGAGATGATATGCGCGATCCTGCGCCAGTATTCCGGCGAGGTGAAATACTGCTGACCGGTGAGCTGCTGGCCGGAGGCTACATCCCACAGACGAAACTCCGCCTTGAGCCGGCCATCGCCCTGACGGGTCATGCGGCCGGTTACCAGCGCCTGCGCGTTGATGGTCTTCCAGCTCTGGAATTGCGGCGCGGCGTCGATATTGGTGATGCGTTCGATGAACGCGGCCTGATCGATCGGCGCAAACAGTCCGCTGCGCTTGAGATTGTTGGTGATGACCTGCGACACGCCGACGCCGACTTCGGCATCCGCCGGCGAACCGGCGACGAAATTCGGAATAGCGATCGGCAGCGGCGCGACATTGCCTTCGGTGATCTGCAGGCGCGTTTGAGCGTTCGCCAGGGAAGGCAGCAGGCCCGCGGCGGCGCCGCCGATCAAGGCTCCGCCGGTCAAAACTTGGCGGCGGCTGAACGGCAACGAAGGAAGACGAAACGACGTCACGGACATACTTAGGCTCTTTTCAAAGGATCAGCCGCGAAACATCTGGCGCGGATCGAAGGTGACGACAATGTCCTGCCACTGCGCAAAGGTTTCATCGCGCAGCATGTTGTAGGGTTGACCCTGCAGGACGGCGCGGACCGCGGCATCGGCGGCAGCCTGGAAACGCGGCG
Organism: uncultured Alphaproteobacteria bacterium; assembly: GCA_963723625.1. Lineage (GTDB taxonomy): Bacteria > Pseudomonadota > Alphaproteobacteria > Rhizobiales > Xanthobacteraceae > Bradyrhizobium. The sequence continues at coordinate 280,770 of CAVRRK010000005.1, read as the reverse complement.
AGGTGCCGCGCGTCATGATTTCGGGCGGAGCAGCTAATCGGCGCTCCTTTGTCAGGCGGATGCGGATATCGACAATAAGTTCTTCCGGATGTTCGGTGCCGGCCTGCACGTTCCACAATTGGGTCAGCCGCGCCCGCAACGCGTCGAGTTCTGACTGCGACAACGTCGCCGCGGTGCCGCGCGCGGTGCCAAGCGACGCCTGCGAATTCAGTTGCGCGCCGGTCGCCGCAGCCCGCGTCGGATCGCGCTTGTCGAGCAGCGCTGCGATCTTCGATTGATCGAAGGTGCGCTCCGGCTTCGGCTTCGGCGGTTGCGGCGGCGGCGTTGCCGCCTGAACCTGCGGCTTGGGCAACGGTTTCTTGGCGTCTTCGTGTTTCAGCGCTTCCGCGATCGGATCGACCTTCGGCGGATCAGGCTTCTTTTCGACGTGCTTCGGCTCTTCCTTCGGCTTCTCCTGCACGACAGGCTTCGGCGGATCGGGCTTTTTCTCCACCGGTTTTTCTACCGGCTTCGGCGGAGGCGGCGGAGGTGTGGCTTCGGTCTCGATCGGCGGCTTTTCGGTGATCTTGCCGACGGGATCGTCGATCGGCTTTGCGTCGGCCACTTTCTCGACCAGCGGCTTCGGCTTGTCCTTCTGACCGGACTTGCTGCCGGCGGTGATCTTGGAAAGCTGATCGGCGGAAATGATATCTACCGGCATCGACTCCGGCGGCGGCGCCTCGAGCGAGCGCGCGGAAAACGAAACCAGCCCCCACCCGATCACGAGGACGTGGAGGGCCACCGATGCAGCGAATGTCTTGTCGACTTTCACCTTCACGTCGCTCTATCCCTGATCCACTTCCGTCACCAGCGCGACACGCCGGAACCCCGCCGACGACAGCCGCCCCATCACCTTCATGACGGTACCGTAGTCCACTTTCTTGTCGCCGCGCACGAAGATGCGCTCATCAAGCCCTCCCCGCGCGTCGGTGATCGCCTTGAGCTTCGGCACCAGATCGTCGACGGCGATCTCGGTGTCGTTGAGGAAGACCTGGCCTTTCAGGTTCACCGAGAGTGTCAGCGGGTTTTTGTCTTGGTCGAGGCTCTTGGCCTGGGTCTGCGGCAAGTCGAGGGGAACGCCGACCGTCAAGAGCGGCGCCGACACCATGAAGATGATCAGCAACACCAGCATTACGTCGACCATCGGCGTGACATTGATCTCCGCCATCGGCGCGCTGCGGCGCCGTCCGCGGCGTCCACCGCCGCCCGACGCGCCTGCCATGTTCATCGCCATGATCGGATGCTCATCATGTCCGGACTATATCATGCTCGTTCATCGATCTGGCGCGACAGGATCGCGGAAAACTCGTCGGCGAAACCTTCCAGGCGCTGGGCCTGCCGGTTCACTTCGGAGGTGAACTTATTGTAGAAAATTGTCGCCGGAATGGCGGCGATTAGCCCGATTGCGGTGGCAAACAGCGCTTCCGCGATGCCGGGAGCGACCACCGCCAGCGAGGTGTTCTTGGAAGCAGCAATCGACTGGAAGCTCGACATGATGCCCCAGACCGTGCCGAACAGGCCGACGAAGGGACCCGCAGAGCCGACGGTCGCCAGCACCAGAAGCCGCCGCTCAAGCCGCTCGATTTCGCGGGCGATCGAGACGTTCATCACCTTCTCGATCCGCATTTGCAGGCCGGCAAAGGAGCGCGCCTGGCTCTCAAAACTGCGCTTCCATTCGCGCATCGCCGCGACAAAGCACGCTGCCATGGATTGCGTCGGCTTGCCCGACAGCGCGCGATAAAGCTCCTCGATCGATTCGCCGGACCAGAAAGCCTGCTCGAAACGGTCCATCGCGCGCTTCGTGCGCGCATAGAGGAACATCTTGTCGATCGCGATCGCCCACACCCAGACCGAGCAGGCCAAGAGCCCCAGCATCACCGCCTTCACGACCCAATGCGCCTGCAGGAACAGCGCGATCAGCGACACGTCGGAAGTGGCGAGCGGCAACGCTGACTGCGCCACGTCGGCCGGATTCATGAGCGGTATCCTCTCAACGCAATTCCCCCAAAATGCCGAAGCGCCGGCCGCATCTATCGCAGCCACGCGCCAAACGCGGCGGTAAACGCCAAAACCAAAGCCTTGAGGTGTCGCATGGGGGCCCGTCCAAAGCCGGGTCTGGCATCCGCTGCTAACGTGTCAAAACAAGGGCTATCGACGCGACTTTACGCCTCTAACCAGACGACGCGGATGGTTAAGGCGGGGTTAACCGGGAAGATTTGGCTGCTGCCAGCACCGGTGCCATCGCGCGGCGCGCCCGCAATTGCGCGCAAGGACAGGGCGGCGCCACAAACCAGCCCAAACAAAACCGCCCGCCTTTGAAAGGCGGGCGGCTGTGTCGCGATCAGATTTGTGGACGCTCAGCCCTGCGGCTGGTCGTTAGGCGGAGTGGGGCGCGGGCGGTGTTGCGCCATGAACGCGTCGAACTCTTCCTTATCCTTGGCGTGGCGGAGGCGATCGAGGAAATCGCGGAATTCGGTCTGCTCTTCCTCAAGACGCCGCAGCGTCTCCATGCGGTACTCATCGAAGGCGCGGTTGCCGCTTGAGGGCGCGCCGAAACCGCCGAAGTTGAATCCGTGACGCTCCATGCGGCCGCGCATCCGCTCCATCTTGTACTGCATGCGCTGCATCTTGTTCTCGAAACGATCGTTGCTCCAGCAACCCATTTTCCTGCTCCCGATTGTGTAGAAGAGAATGGCGAGACCGACCGGCCACCAGAACATGAAGCCGAGCACGGTTAGAATGATCATGCCGGGACGCCACGAGGTGTGCATCATCGGCGGTTGGCGATAATCGTCGGTTGGGCCGTTCCAGCGTTGAGCTTCAGCGGTGTAGGCCATCTTCCTCTCCATACGGCACGATGCCGTTGTGAATGTAAATAACATTTACATAGCTAGAGCAGTCCCGGTTTTTGTCAAGCCGGTCGCAAGGGGTCCCAAAAAATTATTTTGCCGCACCCCAAGGACCCGGTTTCGGCCCCGTCCGGCTTTTTTTCCTCGGACTTGGCAGGCGTCTTGTCGGTCGGAAAACCCAAGCCCCGCAGGTAGATCAGCACGCTGGCCTCCAGCAGATCTTCAGCCGACATCGGCAGTTTGCGCCGCGCCGCGTCGCCGCGGCCGAACAGCGAGGCGACGCCATGCGCCATCGACCAGATATGCAGCGCCATCATCAGCGCAGGCGGACGCGTCATGCCGGGCGGCGTCAGCGCTGCGAGCCGCTCGGCGGCGGCGCGTATGATGCCGAAGGCGCGCTCGCTGGCAGCCATCAAAGCCGGATTAAGATCGACGGGAATACCGGATTCGAACATTGCCGAATAGAACGCCGGCTCGTCACGCGCGAAGGCAAGATAGGCTTTGCCGACGCGCTCGAACGCGGTGACGGTGTCGGGGCGGCCATCGTCCCAAGCCTTGGTGAGCACCGCTTCGAACTGCTCGAAACCGCGCTGCGCAATGCTCGACAACAGCTCGTCGCGATCGCGAAAGTGCCGGTACGGCGCGGCCGGGCTGACGCCGGCGGAGCGCGCCGCATCGGCGAAGGTGAAGCCGGCGGGCCCCTTCTCCGCGATCAGGCCAAGTGCGGCCTGCAGCAGAGCTTCTTTCAGGTTGCCGTGATGATAGCCGCGCTCGGCGCGGCGCGATTCCTTGCGCCAGCTCATGTGAAAGGCTTTTACATGAGCCGTAGGTAAAGGTCACCCCTTTAGCAGTGCATGAGTATGAACCGCACAGGCTTTCCACCCGCAATTAATTTTTCGCTGTCTGGGCACGAAGCCGTTCTTCCTGCTCGCGCAGTTCAGGCGTTAACGCGTCACCGAAATCTTCTGTAGAAAAGATTTGGCGAAGTTCAATCTCCGAGCCGCCATCGAAGGGCGCGCGCTTCATCCAACCGATGGCCTCGTCCAAAGATTTCACCTCGATCAGCCAGAAGCCGGCGATCGTATCGTGGGTGAGGCTGAAAGGACCATGCGTCACCGTGCGCTCCTTGCCGGAAAATCTGATACGTGCGCCTTTCGATGTCGGATGCAGGCCCTCGCCTGCTGCCATCACTCCGGCCTTCACCATTTCCTCATTGAACTTGCCCATCGAGGCCAAGTCTTCCGTCTTGGGCATCTGGCCGGCTTCACTTTCCTTGTTGGCTTTCACAATCACCATGAATCGCATCGTCATCTCCGTTTTGATTCGGTCGTGTTGAATTCGCTCATGCAAATGTTCGCTCTGAAACAAGACGAACGGGTTTTTGCGAAGCCGACAAGTCAGCAGAAATTATTAGACAGTGTACACGTCAGGTCCACGGTCGACGTTTGAGGACCAGACGCGAAATGCGATATAGTACGTGCTCGTACACGCAGACAAAACTGGAATGCTTCGATTGAATCCCTTGCCACAAAAAATCGCGCTCGCGCCAGAACATGCGCGCGGCGGCGGGGCGCAACGCGCGATCAGCGATGACGCGGCGCTGGGCCGGCGCACCGCTGCGATCATTGTGGCGCTGGTGCTGATGCGGCTGGTGGCTGCGCTCTATACGCCGCTGATGTGCGACGAAGCCTATTACTGGATGTGGTCCAAGCATCTCGCCGGCGGCTATTACGATCATCCGCCGATGGTCGCCCTGGTGATCCGTCTGGGTACCATGATTGCGGGCGATACCGAACTCGGCGTTCGCCTGATTTCCATTCTGCTGGCGTTGCCGATGAGCTGGGCGGTTTATCGGACCGCGGCCATCCTGTTCCGCGATGCGCGCGTGGCTGCGACCTCAGCGATCATGCTCAACGTCACGATGATGGTCGCCATCGGCACCATGATCATCACTCCCGACGTGCCGCTGATGGTGGCGTCGAGCTTCATTCTGTTTTTTCTGGCGAAGGTCTTGGAGACCGGCCGCGGAGCGTGGTGGCTCGCCGTCGGCGCAGCGACGGGCGCAGCGTTGCTGTCCAAATACAACGCGCTGTTTTTTGGCGCGGTGATGCTGGTCTGGCTGATCGGGGTGCCGGAGCTGCGGCGCTGGTTGAAATCGCCCTGGCCCTATCTCGGCGGCCTGGTGGCGCTGGCGATCTTTTCGCCGGTGCTGTTCTGGAACGCAGACCATCAGTGGCTGTCGTTCCTCAAGCAATTTGGTCGCGCGCGCGCCACGGGCTTTCGGCCCCAATTTCTTGCGCTGCTGATCCCCGGCCAATTCGCATTCGCAACGCCGGCGGTGTTTCTACTCGGCATCAGCGGGCTCTACGCGCTGTTCAAGGGATATGCGGGAACACGCGCGGCTTCGGTTTTGCTGAACGCGACGGTGTGGATCGTGTTTCTGTACTTCGCGGTGCATTCGCTACACGCCGAAGTTCATCCGGACTGGCTGAGCCAGATTTATCCGGCACTTGCGATTGCCGCCGGCGTCGGCGCGCACCTGGTGATTTGGCGGCCGCGCTGGCAGCGCGTGCTGGACTGGATGGTGCGCTGGGCGTTGCCGGGAACCGTCGTGACATTCGTGCTGGTGATCTTTCAGACCAACACCGGCGCGTTGACGGGCTATCGCAACGATCAAGTGGCGCACATCTTCGCCGTCGGCTTTCCCGAGACGGCGCGCGAGATCGAAAGCATCCGCTTGCGATCAGGCGCCGATTGCGTGCTGGCATCCGACTACGGCACCACGGCATGGCTGGCGTTCTACCAGCCCGCAATGTGCGTCGCGCAATATAACGAGCGCGTGCGCTGGGCGAATATGCCCGAGCCCGATCCAGCGCTGCTGAAGGGCAAACTGTTGTTTGTCGTCACCGATGTTTCTGCGGATCGTTTCGCGCTCAACACCCGCTTCCAGAACGTCACGGCGCTGGCAAATCTGGCCCGCTATCGCGGGCCGACGCCGATCCAGACTTATCAACTGGTGCTGCTAGAGGGCGCGAAGGGCGAGGTATTCGACCAAACGCCGCCGCTGGAATTGATGCCGCGATGATCGAACGGGAAATCCAATGACCGATGCGTCGTCAAAAGTAGCACTTGTGACCGGCGCCGCGCGCGGCATCGGGCTTGCCGTGGCGAAGCGCTTTCTCGCCGAGGGCTGGCGCGTAGCGTTGCTCGACATCGAAAGCGAATTGCTGCACGCGGCGGTCGATGCGCTCGAAGACAAGGACCGCGCGCTGGCGGTGCATTGCGATGTTTCGGATTCCGGTGCGGTGGCGGCCGCCATGACGCAGGTGAACGCGCGCTTCGGCCGTCTCGACGCGCTGGTCAATAACGCCGGCATCGCGGTGTTCACGCCGGTCCTCGAAACATCCGATGACGACTGGAACCGGGTGCTGGCGGTCAACCTCACCGGGCCGTTCCTCTGCACCAAGGCGGCGGTGCCGCTGATGCGCGAGCATGGCGGCGGCGCGATCGTCAACATCACGTCGATCTCGGCGGTGCGCGCCTCGACGCTGCGCTCGGCCTACGGCACCAGCAAGGCGGGCCTGGCGCATCTGACCAAGCAGCTCGCAGTCGAGCTTGCATTGAGCGGCATTCGCGTCAACGCCGTGGCGCCCGGACCGGTCGAGACCGCGATGGCGAAAGCGGTTCACACGCCGGAAATCCGCGCCGACTATCACGACGCGATTCCGCTCAATCGCTACGGCCGCGAGGATGAACTCGCCGACGCGGTTTTCTTCCTGTGCAGTGAGCGCGCCAGCTATATCACCGGGCAAATTCTCGCCGTCGATGGCGGCTTCGACGCGGCGGGCATCGGCCTGCCGACGCTGCGCGGCGAGCGAAGGCGGAGCAGATTCGTAGGAGGCGGCAGCACACCGAGGCTCGCCATCCCCCCATGGTGCAGAGGGATGAGAAGCGCCTCACATCTCCTTCGGGCAGTTCACCATCCACGGCATGCCGAACTGATCCACGCACATGCCGAACCCGTTCGAGAAGAACGTCGGGGTGAAAGCCATCGTCACCGAGCCGCCTTCGGCCAGCGCCTTGAACTTGCGTTCGGCATCGGCGGGGTCCGCCACCGAAAGTGAGACCGAAAATCCCTGCGCCGGACGGAAATGACTCGGCGGCGCGTCGCCCGCCATGAGCACCTCGCCGTCGAGCGAAAGTTTTGCGTGCATGATCTTTTTCTTCCACTCCGGCGGGGTCTGCATCTCCGCAGGCGCGCCTTCATGATTTAGCATCGCCTCAATTTTACCGCCGAGTACCTTCGCATAATAGTTGAAGGCGGCTTCGCAATTGCCGTTGTAGAACAGATAGGGATTGACCTGCATCATCGTTTTGCTCCTGGTTGAATTGACTTACTCGAAGAGAGGAACGTGCATCGCGTCCGGGACACAAAATCTCATGTCTCCACGACGTCTTTCAGGTTGGTGAGACCGATTTCGAAATCTTTCCCGATCATAGTGTCCATGTTGATGAAGACCTGCATCACCTTGGACATGAACGGACTCGGTCCCCGCATCGCCCAGGTCAGCATGGTGACATCGCCGCGCGGCAGCGCGATGAATTCGGCGGTGTTGTGGCCCTCGAATGGCGTGAAGAAATCCAGCTTGATGGTGGTTTTGCTCGGCGTGGTGTCCAGTATTTCCATGCAGCCGGAACCGACATTCCTGTTGCCATTCCATTCGTAGATCGCGCCCTTACCGCTGCTGGTGCCGCTGTAGCTGCGCTTCATTCCCGGGTCTTTTTCCTCGTAAGGCGACCACGACCGCCAGCGGTGAAAATCGTCGATCGCGGCAAAGATTTTCTCTGGCGGCGCCTTGATGCTGATCGAGCGCTGCACGCTCAGCGTATCCGGCTTCGTCGCAGCGAGAATCAGGATCACAGCGATGGCAATCGCGATGATGACAGCGATAACGACCAGGATAGTGAGCATGCGAGGCTTTTCCGTTTATCTACCTAGGGACGAACGATGTGGCGGGATTCCGACAGTGCACGCTAAATTTTATCGCGTGTTCATTTCCCCCTCCTCACGTGCCCTGCGCTGTCGCGCATCAGGCGATCGAGATGCATCCGGATATGCGCGGCTTCCGCCGGTGTATTGGCAAGCGCGATAGCGCGGTCGAAAGCGACGCGGGCTTCGTCGTTGCGGCCAAGCTGCATCAGAAACGCGCCCTTGACGCCGAAGAAGTGAAAGTAATTTTGCAGCCGTGTGCCGAGCGGCTCGATCATGTCCAGCGCTGCTTGCGGACCCCGCACCTTGGACACCGCCACCGCGCGGTTGAGCGTCACCACCGGCGACGGCTGCAAGATCTCGAGCGCGCCGTAAAGCAAATCAATCTCGACCCAGTCGGTGTCTTCGGGCCGCGCAGCGCGGGCGTGCAGTGCCGCGATCGCGGCCTGAATTTGATACGGCCCGCTGCGGCGGTGGCGCATCGCCTTGTCGATCAGCGCCACGCCCTCCGCGATCAGCGTCTGATTCCACAGGTCGCGGTCCTGATCGTCCAGCAGCACCAGCGCGCCGGCCTTGTCGAAGCGGGCCGCGGCGCGGGCGTGCTGCAATAGCAGCAGCGCGTTCAGGCCCATGATTTCCGGCTCGCTCTGGAACAGCCGCAGCAGCAGACGCGCCAGCCGGATCGCTTCATCACAGAGCGTGCTGCGAATTTCAGCGGTGTCGCCGCCGGCGGAATAGCCCTCGTTAAAGATCAGGTAGATCATCGCCGCAACCGCGGCGAGGCGGTCGCTGCGCTCGACGGCGCCGGGGGTTTCGAACGGCAGCCCGGCGTCGGCAACGCGCGCCTTTGCGCGCGTGATGCGCTGCTCCATCGCCGCCTCGCTGACCAGAAATGCGCGTGCGATCTGCTTCACCGTGAGGCCCGAAACGATGCGCAGCGCCAGAGCGATCTGCTGCGTCGCCGGCAATTCAGGATGGCAGCAGATGAACAAAAGCCGCAGGATGTCGTCGCGGTAATGCGAGCCATCGAGCCGTTCTGCCAGAGCGCCTTCTGCATCCTCGGTGTCGGAGATCACCTCATCCGGCGGCAACGGTTCCTGCTTCTTGCCGCGCCTGATGTCGTCGATCGCCGCATTGCGTCCGACCATGATCAGCCATGCTGCGGCGTCGCGCGGCGGACCGTTTTGCGGCCAGCTCTTCAACGCGCGCAGGCAGGCGTTCTGAAATGCTTCCTCGGCGGTGTCGAGATTGCGGAAATAACGTAAGAGCGCGCCGAGCGCCTGGGGCCGGGCCGATGTCAATGCGCCATCGATCCAGGCGACATCGGTCACGTCTTGAGGCTTCCGGGCAGATAGAGGCCGACGGGCCGGACTTCATAGGCGCCGCCAGGATTGGCGGTGGCGAGATCGCGCGCGAACTGCAAGGCCTCGTCCAGTCCGGACACGTCGATCACATAGAAGCCAAGCAGCTGTTCTTTCGTTTCGGCATAGGGCCCGTCAATAATCAACGGCGGATCATCGTTCTTGTGCAAGGTCGTGGCCGACGTCGTCGGCAGCAGCCGTAGCGCGGGACCGAATTTGCCCTGTTTGGCGAGTTTGTCATGGACGACATTCAGCTTCGCCATCACGGCATCGTCCTCTTCCTTCGACCAGGAGAAGACCTTGTCTTCGTTGTTGTAGCAAAGCAGGGCGTAGAGCATGCGGATGGTTTCTCCTGTGATTAAGACGAATGTGGATGCGTGCAACCTACAGCGGTTTGCAGGAAATTTGGAGTTACGCGAACATGCCGCCTGATGATAGTCTCAGGCTTACCGATACCGATAAAGGCACGGAGGAAACGTCATGAAACTCACCCAGCAGCAGATCGACGACTTCAACCGTGAAGGCTGGCTGTTCCTGCCCGAGTTGTTCAGCCCGGAAGAAGTAGCGCTGCTGGCGCGCGAGGCCGAGGGCATCTACGACACTAACCGTCCTGAAGTGTGGCGCGAGAAGAGCGGCGCGCCGCGCACCGCCTTTGCCGCGCATCTCTACAACGAGGCGTTCGGCCTGTTGGGCGCGCATCCGCGCATGATCGATCCGGTCGAGCAGGTGTTCGGCGAAAAAGTCTACATGCATCAGTACAAGATCAACGCCAAATCTGCGTTTACCGGCGACGTCTGGCAATGGCATCAGGACTACGGCACTTGGAAACGCGATGACGGCATGCCGCAGCCGCGCGCGATGAACATCGCGATCTTCCTCGACGAGGTCATGCCCATCAACGGTCCCCTGATGCTGGTGCCGAAGAGCCAGCACGCCGGCGACCTCAAAGCGTCGCATGATCTGAAAACCACGTCGTATCCGCTATGGACGCTGGACGAGCCCACGGTGACTCGGCTGGTGCAGGATGGCGGCATCGTCGCACCGACCGGCAAGGCCGGTGGCATGCTGATGTTCCACGGCAATTTGGTGCACGGCTCCGCCGGCAACATTACGCCGTATCCGCGCAAGATCGTCTACCTCACGCTCAATGCGGTTTCGAATTACATTCGCACCCCGACGCGGCCGGAATACATCGCGCACACGGATTTCACGCCGATCCAGACGGTCGATGACGACGCGCTGTTGCGGCTCGCGCGGGCGCACAGGCAAGCGGCGGAGTAGACAAGTCTCGTCATTCCGGAAGCCGCGAAGCGGCTGTCCGGAATCCATATCCCCGGTTTTCCCGTTCAGCACCCATACGCCAGCACAGGGAGTATGGATTCCGGGCCTGCGCCAAGAGGCGCATCCCGGAATGACGAAAGATAGGACCATTCCAGTGAACCTCCACCACCTGCTCGCCAAACGTGCCGCCGCCGGAAAACCTGTGCGCGTGGCGCTGATCGGCGCCGGAAAATTCGGCTCGATGTTCCTG
>CAVRRK010000005.1:0-265000 GCA_963723625.1 uncultured Alphaproteobacteria bacterium | reverse complement strand
TAACGGAGTCTCTGTTGATGTCCTTTCCTCCAGGTACTTAGATGTTTCAGTTCCCTGGGTTCGCTTAAAACCTCCTATGAATTCAGAAGTTTCATACCTTCACTTGATAACCGGAAATCCAAAACCTCGCGGTCTGGTTCTCAAATATTTCTGTCCGAACCCCAAAACACAAGGTCTTGGAGTTCCGGCTATCGAAGGTGGGTTTCCCCATTCGGAAATCCGTGGATCAAAGCTTCTTCGCAGCTCCCCACGGCTTATCGCAGCGTAGCACGTCCTTCATCGCCTCTCAGCGCCAAGGCATCCACCGAACACCCTTAAGGCACTTGATTGCTCTCATTATCAATGTCCACACACTCGGCAGAATGTTGGCCGCACACTTGCCAACAGGCTCGAAAGCCCGAAAGGCGCGCACCCTCGACAGATGCTGCATGCGGCTGGATCACTGATTAGAAAGACCAGCTTGCTTCGTAAGATCAACCCGATGATGAGGCGGTCAAGCTTCACCAACAAGGACATTTACAACTCGATCATCTCTTAACTTGCGTTACGAAATAATCGAGCGCCGAAACGTCCCGGAGATAGTGATTGCGACCCGCTTTCCATGCAGCAAGAATTTCTTGCGGCATGCTTTTGCAGATCCCAAACTCGGATCAATCTCCTCTTTACGATGTCAGAAATCCCGCATGCTTTGTCCGTGAAGACAACGCATGCGAAGTGATGTTTCGCGGACGATGATTTACGCAATTTGCTCGATCTCAAACCATCTGGTGGAGCCAGACGGGATCGAACCGACGACCTCATGCTTGCAAAGCACGCGCTCTCCCAGCTGAGCTATGGCCCCGTACCAGAAGACGAATGCCTTTCGGTGCACGTGGCTCGCCGAGCTGAAGCTCGCGCTGCCCATTGCCCGCCTTCGCCCGATGGGCTCCGGCGCGGCAGCTTTCTCCCGCTTGCGCGAGCGAAAGCTGGTGGGCCTGGGAAGACTTGAACTTCCGACCTCACGCTTATCAAGCGCGCGCTCTAACCAACTGAGCTACAAGCCCTGAACGACGAGAAGCCGGCAGCGTGCACGCAAGATGCATCGCACATGCGCAAGCCCCAGGCGCGTCATTAAGAGCGCGTGTTCGTCCGCGAAGAAAGAGAAACGAAGACGGCGAAATCCCGCCAATGCAGCTCAACGATCCTGACGATCGTTGGCCACTGATGTTTCAAAAGAGGTTCGATAGACGCCAGCTCTTGCGAGCCGCGTTTCTGAAGAACCATCCTTAGAAAGGAGGTGATCCAGCCGCAGGTTCCCCTACGGCTACCTTGTTACGACTTCACCCCAGTCGCTGACCCTACCGTGGTCGGCTGCCTCCCTTGCGGGTTAGCGCACCGCCTTCAGGTAAAACCAACTCCCATGGTGTGACGGGCGGTGTGTACAAGGCCCGGGAACGTATTCACCGTGGCATGCTGATCCACGATTACTAGCGATTCCAACTTCATGGGCTCGAGTTGCAGAGCCCAATCCGAACTGAGACGGCTTTTTGAGATTTGCGAAGGGTTGCCCCTTAGCGTCCCATTGTCACCGCCATTGTAGCACGTGTGTAGCCCAGCCCGTAAGGGCCATGAGGACTTGACGTCATCCCCACCTTCCTCGCGGCTTATCACCGGCAGTCTCCTTAGAGTGCTCAACTAAATGGTAGCAACTAAGGACGGGGGTTGCGCTCGTTGCGGGACTTAACCCAACATCTCACGACACGAGCTGACGACAGCCATGCAGCACCTGTGTTCCAGGCTCCGAAGAGAAGGTCACATCTCTGCGACCGGTCCTGGACATGTCAAGGGCTGGTAAGGTTCTGCGCGTTGCGTCGAATTAAACCACATGCTCCACCGCTTGTGCGGGCCCCCGTCAATTCCTTTGAGTTTTAATCTTGCGACCGTACTCCCCAGGCGGAATGCTTAAAGCGTTAGCTGCGCCACTAGTGAGTAAACCCACTAACGGCTGGCATTCATCGTTTACGGCGTGGACTACCAGGGTATCTAATCCTGTTTGCTCCCCACGCTTTCGTGCCTCAGCGTCAGTAATGGGCCAGTGAGCCGCCTTCGCCACTGGTGTTCTTGCGAATATCTACGAATTTCACCTCTACACTCGCAGTTCCACTCACCTCTCCCATACTCAAGATTCTCAGTATCAAAGGCAGTTCTGGAGTTGAGCTCCAGGATTTCACCCCTGACTTAAAAACCCGCCTACGCACCCTTTACGCCCAGTGATTCCGAGCAACGCTAGCCCCCTTCGTATTACCGCGGCTGCTGGCACGAAGTTAGCCGGGGCTTATTCTTGCGGTACCGTCATTATCTTCCCGCACAAAAGAGCTTTACAACCCTAGGGCCTTCATCACTCACGCGGCATGGCTGGATCAGGCTTGCGCCCATTGTCCAATATTCCCCACTGCTGCCTCCCGTAGGAGTTTGGGCCGTGTCTCAGTCCCAATGTGGCTGATCATCCTCTCAGACCAGCTACTGATCGTCGCCTTGGTGAGCCGTTACCTCACCAACTAGCTAATCAGACGCGGGCCAATCTTTCGGCGATAAATCTTTCCCCGTAAGGGCTTATCCGGTATTAGCACAAGTTTCCCTGTGTTGTTCCGAACCAAAAGGTATGTTCCCACGCGTTACTCACCCGTCTGCCGCTGACGTATTGCTACGCCCGCTCGACTTGCATGTGTTAAGCCTGCCGCCAGCGTTCGCTCTGAGCCAGGATCAAACTCTCAAGTTGGACTTGAAACTTCAAACCGGCTGATCACAACGTTTGACGAGGTCCCACCATATCTGCTGAACGCGATTCACATCGCGGACAACGATGGTGTAACCTATGTAAACGTGTACCGCCGAAGTCTTTCGTCCGGTCTCAATCCCTTCGAAAGCCCCGGTTTGCACCAAAGCATTCTCGCGATCGAGACCCGCAAGGACTCCGCCGTCCACGTTTCTCTTTCTTCATCTTCACTTGTCAAACAGCCCGGGGCACGAACCCCACTTCCATTTCTGGAAGGTTGCGAAGACCTCATCCGACGACAAATGACAACCGATGACTATCGGCTGTTGATTCACTCATCCTAGTGAGGAGCTTCACAGGCGCGGAAACATGCCTTGGCTAAAAGCCAAAACAGCGCCGCGCTCAGTGGTCGGGTTATAAGCCCGGTGACGAACCGTTGTCAACGGTTCGCTAATAACAATCGTCGCTCATCAAGAAGAATCTTGCACCGCAAGAAGCTTCAATCATTTCGAAGCCTTGCGCCGTACTTGAGCCACAATCCTGCGACGTTCTGACTGTTACTTAAGCCGTGAATCGCGGGATGCCAGTGGGGGCTGCCGGCGGTTATCTATCCAGCAATCGAGAATGGGGGATTGGCGGCTTCTGTTGTGTCCACCGCCATTCTCTGCCGGCCTGAAAAACATAGAGAGATGAGCACGCGACGACGTCCGTGATGTCGGCCAGCAATTTGGCGCCGATTCCCTGAGGTCGATGAAGTTGTCACGGAATTGCGCTGCCACGGGGCGCGCGTCTTCAGCGAGCAAAGGTCTCGGCGAATGTTGATGGAATTTGGGGGGACGGTGGTTTGAACCACACGACGTCACGTGGGGGAAATTACGGACGCGAGACGGGGATCATCGATCTCGGTCACGAGCCCCCGCTTTCCGTCGATGGTTCAGAGGCCGCCGTCATCGATCGCCGGCGCGTTTCCGTGCAGTGGTTTAGCGGCACGATTCTAACCGGTCTGTGCGGCGCAGCTCTCATCGGCGGCGCCGTTTTTGCGTCGCTCGATGGAGAAATGACGTTCGCCAAATTACCGGAACGGGTCGAGGGCGCGTTCCGCGGCGCATTCGCCAACAATGACCGGAACGCCGGTCTCCACAAGAGCGACCGCCTGCCGCCGTCGGGTGATTCGGCCGCGGCCCGTTTTGTCGTTAAGGTCTCCACCGTTACGCGTGTCGGCAACCGCGACGTGATGCGGGTGCGCCCGTTCATACGCATTTCCGGCAATCTGGCGCTGGCGACAAGCGATCTCAGCACCAAAATTCCAGCCTTCAACGCGCAGCGCATGCTCACCGACGTCGGCGCCCCGGTCCCGGTCGCTTCCGAGGATCCCAGCAATGCCGACGCTGTAGAGCCGAACGCCGAAGTGACGTTCGTTACCAAGGATCTGGGCTTGGTATTGCCCAAGGCTAAGATCGCTGCCGTTGTCGCGATCGACGACGTCCTGATGCGTGTTCGCGACGCTTCGAACTGGCGCGGCAACAGCGCCGGCGTCCGCTTCGCCAGCGCTGACGTCAATGGCGTGCAATCCGATTTGAAGTTGGCCTATGCAGCCGAAGGTACTGGCACCGTCACCGACCCCTATGCGGGATTCGAGACGCGCGTAGTCCCGGAAAACGTGACCTTGCTGCCGAAGACCAAAGATCAGGCGACCGGCGGCAACCCCACGAACGAGCGCGTTCACGTCGTCAGGAAGGGCGACACCGTCACCTCCGTGCTGCGCGACCAGGGCGCCACGCCGGAAGAGACGAAAGCGATCGCCTCGACGCTCGGCGCGCGCGGCCGCGACGGCGGCCTTAGAGAAGGGCAGAAGCTGCGAATCCTGATGGCGCCCGCGGCTCCCGGTCAGCGATTGCAGCCTTATCGCGTGATCGTCGCCACCGATACCACCGTCGAAGCGGTAGCCGCCCTGTCCGACATCGGGAAATACGTCGCCGTCGATGTGCAGAGCATGAACACCGCCGCCGAGACCGCGGACAATAGCGAAGATGAGGATGACGGGACCGGCGTCCGGCTCTATCAAAGCATCTACGAGACCGCGTTGCGCAACAAAGTGCCGCCGAGCGTGATCGACGACATGGTCCGCATCTATTCGTACGATGTCGACTTCCAGCGCAAGGTGCAGCCCGGCGACTCCTTCGACGTGTTTTATGCCGGCGAAGACGAAGGCGCCACGATCACCGAGAAATCCGAAGTATTGTATGCGGCGCTCACCGTCGGCGGCGAAACCAAGAAATATTATCGCTTCCAGACCCCCGATGACGCCACCGTCGACTTCTATGATGAGACCGGCAAGAGCGCGAAGAAATTCCTGGTGCGCAAGCCCGTCAACAACGCGATCATGCGTTCGGGTTTTGGTGGCCGACGGCATCCGATTCTCGGCAACGTCAAGATGCATACCGGCGTCGACTGGGCGACTCCCTACGGCACGCCGATCTTTGCTTCCGGCAATGGCGTGGTTGAGGTGGCAGGCTGGGAAGGCGGCTACGGCAAATACGTCAAGCTGAAGCACAACAATGGCTATGAGACCGCCTACGGCCACATGTCGGCGTTCGCCAAGGGCATGGAACCCGGCAAGCGCGTACGGCAAGGCCAGGTGATCGGCTTCGTCGGATCGACGGGCATGTCGACCGGCGCGCATGTCCACTACGAAATCCTGGTCAACGGGCGTTTCGTCGATCCGATGCGCATCAAGCTGCCGCGCGGCCGCTCGCTTGACGGCTCACTGATGGCGGCCTTCGAAAAAGAGCGCGACCGGCTCGACGCGCAGATGAGCAACCGCGGCGGCGGGGCGCGGATGTCCGATGCTGCGGGCTCACCGGCGCTTTCGCAGGTCCAGGCAGGTTACCAACCGCTGACGTCGTCGGCTGCGTGCCCCGACGCACGCGCAGCACGAACGTTCGATGCGCTGGCATCGCGTCCGGGACACGCAGCGCTTCAATTTAGCATCCGTTTCGATACCGGCGCATCGAACTGCGTAATCTCGGCGGTACGCGGTGCCTTGCCGTTGAAGGTCAGCACATTGCCCTTTTCTGAAATATCCACGACGGTCTTGTTGTGGTGATCGCCGTCGCGAACCTCGCCCGCAAGGATCATCTCCGCCAACGGATCCTGCACGCTGCGCTGGATCACGCGCTTTAACGGCCGCGCACCGTAGGCAGGATCCCAGCCCTTTTCGGCGAGCCAATCGCGCGCGGATGCATCGAGCGTGAGCGCGATCTTGCGCTCTTCCAGCAGCCTTTGCAGCCGGGCGAACTGGATCTCGACGATGCGGCCCATCTCGCTCTTTTGCAGGCGATGGAACAGGATGATCTCATCGACGCGATTGAGGAATTCCGGACGGAAGTGCGCGCGCACGGTGCCCATCACCTGCTCCCGCACGGCGCCGGTGTCCTCGCCTTCCGGCTGGTTGACCAAAAATTCGGAGCCGAGATTCGACGTCATGATGATCAGCGTATTGCGGAAATCGACCGTGCGGCCCTGCCCGTCTGTCAGCCGACCATCGTCGAGCACCTGCAGCAGCACGTTGAACACGTCCGGATGCGCCTTCTCGATCTCGTCGAACAGCACCACCTGATAGGGCCGCCGCCGCACCGCTTCCGTCAGCGCGCCGCCCTCGTCATAGCCGACATAGCCCGGAGGCGCGCCGATCAGCCGCGAGACCGAGTGCTTCTCCATGTATTCGGACATATCGAGACGGACCATCGCGGTCTCGTCGTTGAACAGGTATTCAGCGAGCGCCTTGGTGAGTTCGGTTTTGCCGACGCCCGTAGGCCCTAAGAACATGAACGAGCCCATCGGACGGTTGGGGTCCTGCAGACCCGGCGCGCGAACGGCGCACCGCGGTCGCGACCGCACGCACGGCTTCGGCCTGCCCGATGACGCGGTTGCCGAGCGAGTCTTCCATCTTCAGCAGCTTGTCTTTCTCGCCTTCCAGCATCTTGTCGACGGGAACGCCGGTCCAGCGCGACACCACCTGCGCGATGTGGTTGGCGGTGACCGCCTCCTCCATCATCTCGCCTGCGTTTTCGTTCGCCTCGATGTCGGCAAGCTTCTTCTCGAGCTCCGGAATACGGCCATAGGCCAGTTCGCCGGCGCGCTGGTATTCACCGCGGCGCTGCGCATCCGCCAATTCGATGCGCAATCCATCGAGCTCGCTCTTAAGCTTTTGCGCGTTCGAAAGCTTGCTCTTCTCGGCGCTCCAGCGCGAGGTCAGCGCCGCCGATTTTTCCTCAAGATCGGCAAGCTCCTTCTCAAGCGTCTGCAAACGGCTCTTGGAGCCGGCGTCGCTTTCTTTCTTCAGCGCCTCCTGCTCGATCTTGAGGCGGATGATCTCGCGATCCATCGAATCGAGTTCTTCCGGCTTGGAATCGACCTGCATCTTCAGCCGCGCCGCCGCCTCGTCCATCAGGTCGATGGCCTTGTCCGGCAAAAATCGATCGGTGATGTAGCGGTTCGACAGCGTCGTCGCCGCCACCAGCGCCGAATCGGTGATGCGCACGCCGTGATGCTGCTCGTATTTGTCTTTCAGACCGCGCAGGATCGAGATGGTGTCCTCGACCGTGGGCTCGGAGACGAAGATCGGCTGGAACCGCCGCGCCAATGCGGCGTCCTTTTCGACATGCTTGCGGTATTCGTCGAGCGTGGTCGCGCCGATGCAATGCAGTTCGCCCCGCGCCAGCGCAGGCTTCAGCAGGTTCGATGCGTCCATCGCGCCATCGGCCTTGCCGGCGCCGATCAGCGTGTGCATTTCGTCGATGAACAGGATGATGCTGCCTTCCGCCGAGGTCACTTCCTGCAGCACGGCTTTCAGCCGCTCCTCGAACTCGCCGCGGTATTTTGCGCCGGCGATCAGCGCGCCGAAATCGAGCGACAAGCAGCTTCTTGTCCTTGAGGCTCTCCGGCACGTCGCCATTGAGAATACGCAGCGCCAGGCCTTCGACGATGGCGGTCTTGCCGACGCCGGGCTCGCCGATCAGCACGGGGTTGTTCTTGGTCCGCCGTGACAGCACCTGGATGGTGCGGCGGATTTCCTCGTCGCGGCCAATCACAGGGTCGAGCTTGCCGTCGCGCGCGGCCTGCGTGAGGTCGCGGGAATATTTCTTCAGCGCGTCATAGGCGTTTTCCGCCGTGGCGCTGTCGGCGGTGCGGCCCTTGCGCAGGCTCTCGATCGCCGCGTTGAGATTTTGCGGTGTAACGCCGCCCTTGCTGAGAATAGATCCGGCGTCGCTATTCTTTTCCAAGGTCAATCCGAGCAGCAGCCGTTCCACGGTGACAAAACTGTCGCCGGCCTTCTCGGCGGCTTTCTCTGCGGCATCGAATGCGCGCGCCAGTTCCGGCGCGAGATAAACCTGCCCGGCGCCCGAGCCGGAAACTTTCGGCAGCTTGCCCAGCGCGTCCTCGGTGGCTTTGAGAATTGCGCGCGAATTGCCACCGGCGCGATCGATCAGACCGCCGGCGAGGCCTTCGCTGTCATCAAGCAGAACTTTCAACATATGCAGCGGCGAGAACTGCTGGTGTCCGTCGCGCACCGCGAGCGATTGCGCCGACTGGATAAATCCGCGCGCGCGTTCGGTGTATTTTTCAATGTTCATCGTGTTTTCCCTCGGCCTGCCGCTCCGCCTTCGAAAGCACGGAACACAGCATCTTCATTGGGTTGGCTCTGACGCAAATGTGGGCATCGGGTTCCCGGAATTGAAGAGGCGGCTTTCGATTTTCGCGGGGCGGTGGCATCGCGCTGCCGGAATCTCCTAAACAGCCGCATGTCCGAAAACGCCACCGCCACCATCACCGGCATTTATCGCTATCCCGTCAAAGGCCTGTCACCCGAAAAACTTCCGCGCGTCGCGCTCGGCATCGGCCAGACGTTTCCGGCCGACCGCCGCTACGCCATCGAAAACGGCCCGAGCGGTTTTGACCCGGCTGCGCCGAAATGGATGTCGAAGGCGCATTTCCTGATGCTGATGCGGGACGAATGGCTGGCGGGGCTGCACACGCATTTCGACGATGCCAGCAACGTCCTGACCATCCGCCGCGACGGTTCGATCGCAGCCCAGGGCGATCTCGAAACAGCGCAGGGGCGCGGCGCGATTGAAGCAGTTTCTGGCCGCGAATTTCGCCGGACAGATCAAGGGACCGCCAAAAATCCTTCGCGGCCGAGGACCACAGTTTTTCCGACGTGGCAAAGAAAGTGGTGTCGATCATCAACCTCGGCAGCCTCGCCGCCATCGCAGATATCGTCGGCCAGCCGGTGCATCCGCTGCGCTTTCGCGCCAATCTTTACGTGGAGGGCTGGCCGGCCTGGCACGAATTCGATCTGCTCGGCAAAACCATCGCCATCGGCGATACGCAGGCTGAAGGTGGTCAAGCGAATCCTCCGCTGCGCCGCCGTCAATGTCGATCCCGAAACCGCCGCGCGCGATCTGAGCATTCCGAATACGCTGCTGCGCACCTATGGAAACGCCGATTGCGGGGTCTATGCCGAGGTGATCGCGGGCGGCAGCATTGCCATCGGCGACGCGATCAATAGTCTGGATCAGCCTGCCTTGCTCTGAGCGACCCGAAAGGACCGGAAATGCCGCACGCCGTGACGAAGGACGATGTCCGTCTCTATTTCGAAGAGACCGGAAGCGGCACGCCCATCCTGTTCATCCACGAATTCGCCGCCGATTATGCCAGCTGGGAGCCGCAGATGCGCTACTTCTCGCGCGGCCACCGCTGCATCGCCTATTCCGCGCGCGGCTATACGCCGTCGGATGTTCCGGCAGCCGACGCCTTTGGCTACGAACATTTCCGCGACGACGCGATCGCGGTGCTGGACCATCTGAGGATTCCTGCCGCGCATCTCGTCGGTTTATCGATGGGCGCTTATTCGGCGTTGCAGGTCGGGCTGCTGGCGCCTGATCGCGCGATGTCGCTGACGCTGGCGGGCGTCGGCTCGGGTTTCGAAGCGGAGCGGCTGCAAGGCTTTCGCGAACAGGCGCAACATCACGCCGCCGAATTCGAGAAAGGTGGCGGCGCTGCGGTGGCGCGCCTCGGCGGCATGGGACCGGGCAGAATTCCTTTTCTGGTCAAGGACCCTCGCGGCTTTCAGGAATTCTATGACGCGCTGGCCCGTCACGACGCCCAAGGCTCGGCGCATACCCAGCGCGGTTTTCAGGGCGGGCGTCCGCCGCTGTCGGAATTCGAAAGCCAGATTCAGCGGCTCAATCTGCCGACCCTGATTATCGTCGGCGACGAGGATGATTCCTGTGTCGAGGCGAGCCTGTATCTGAAGAAGAACATCGCGACCTCCGGTCTGGCGATGTTTCCCAAGACGGGTCACGTGCTCAATCTGGAAGAACCTGATCTGTTCAACGGGACGCTGGAACGGTTTCTGGCGCTGGCCGAGTCCGGGCGCTGGCCGACGCGCGACCCGAGGTCGATCAGGATTTGATATTCCCCGCGCGGCTAAGCAGAAACACGCCCTGCTCGCCGAACATATTCCAGAACCACCAGGGCGCGTTGAGCCGCAGCGGACGGCCGTAGAGGTCGAGCGCCACCGCGCGTTCCATCTTGACGTTGATCTCGTCGCAAAGCTGCACGAAATCCTTGATGGTGCAGAAGTGGATGTTGGGCGTGTCGTACCACGTCGCCGGCAGATTTTCCGTGCGCGGCATGTGCCCGCCGATCAAGAGCTGCAGCCGCATCTTCCAGAAGCCGAAATTCGGAAACGACACGATCGCGCGGCGGCCGATCCGCAGTAAATTCTCCAGCACCACGCGAGGCTGCCGCGTCGCCTGCAGCGTCTGCGACAGGATCACGTAGTCGAAGGAGTCGTCGGGATAGTTGACCAGATCGGTGTCGGCATCGCCCTGCACTACCGCGAGGCCCTTGGAGACGCCGCGATTGACGCCCTCGCGCGACAACTCGATGCCGCGCCCGTCGATGCCACGCGTCTCCAGCAACTGTAATAGATCGCCCTCGCCGCAGCCGACGTCGAGCACTTTCGAGCCGCGCTCGATCATCTCCGCCATCAGCAGATGATCACCGCGATATTCCTGTGCGTCCGGCGCGATGCCGGTGAGCGGCAGGAACTGTTGCTGCGCGGTCATGTTGCCGCCGTCGTCAGGCCGCGTGCCTTGCCGGCGGATTGCAGGAAGGCGCGCGCGATGTCGAAGAACTCGGGCACGTCGAGCAAGAATGCATCATGCCCGCGGTCGGTCTCGATCTCGGCGAATGACACCCGCGCGCTGGAGGCATTGAGCGCATGGACGATGGCGCGCGCCTCCGAGGTCGGAAACAGCCAGTCGGATGTGAACGACACCACGCAGAACCGCGTCTGGGCGCCGCGAAACGCCTCTGCCAGCACACCGTTATGATCGGCGGCGATATCGAAATAATCCATCGCCCGCGTCAGGTAGAGATAGCTGTTGGCATCGAAACGCTCGACGAAAGACGAGCCCTGATAGCGCAGATAACTCTCGACCTGAAAATCCGCGTCGAACGAGAACGTCGGCAATTCGCGATCCTGCATCCGCCGGCCGAACTTGCGATGCAGCGCGGCATCCGAGAGATAGGTGATATGCGCCGCCATCCGCGCCACGCCGAGACCGCGATGCGGATGCGCGCCGGTTTCGAAGTAACTTCCGCCGCGCCAGTCCGGATCGGCCATCACCGCCTGCCGGCCCAACTCGTGAAAAGCGATGTTCTGCGCCGAATGGCGCGTGCTGCACGCCACCGCCAGCACGGAGAAGACGCGTTCAGGATAAGCGGCGGTCCATTGCAGCACCTGCATGCCGCCCATCGAGCCGCCGACCACGCCGAACAGCGTTTCGATGCCGAGGCGGTCGATCAGCATCGCCTGCGCGCGGACCATGTCGGGGATGGTGATGACCGGAAAATCCAATCCCCACAATTTGCCGGTGGCGGGATTGGTCGACGCCGGGCCTGTCGAGCCCATGCAGCCGCCGATCACGTTGCTGCAAATGATGAAGTATTTTTCGGTGTCGAGCGGCTTGCCGGCGCCGACCAGCGTTTGCCACCAGCCGGGCTTGCCGGTGACCGGATGCTCGTTGGCAACGTGCTGATCGCCGGTAAGGGCGTGGCACACCAGGATGGCGTTGGATTTGTCGGCGTTGAGTTCACCGTAGGTCTGATAGGCGATCTGAAACGGCGCCAGGTTGATTCCACAGTCCAACCGCAGCGGCTGATCCAGGCCGAACGCCGCCACCGGCGAGGTCGGGTGGTCCGCCTCGTGCGCCCGTTCCTCAGTATGAACAGATGGACTTGCTACCGATTGAAGATTCATCATCTCGATACCCGCCTCTCAAGGAGGCCACGCAACTGGTATCAGGCCATAAAAAAACCCGGCCTGAACTAAGGTTCGGCCGGGATCATCAAACGTGTCCCCGGCCTGTTTAGCGAATTTTTTAACGTGGCTGCAAGCCGGCCGGCTCAAATGACCACGGAACGGCAAAGCTGTATGCCCGAGCCCCTTTTCGTCAAGACGGCTAGGGCCCTCATGGTGAGGAGGCGCACTTGCGCCGTCTCGAACCATGGGGGAGAACAGTCCATCCTTCGAGACGCGGCGAAGCGCCGCTCCTCAGGATGAGGCTTCCTCTTCGCCGTACCTTAAGCCATATTCGTCAGGCTTTCCGCATGCCCAACGCGCCCCCCGCGCCGCCCTCGCTTCAGGTGCTGCGCCAAGAGATCGACGCCATCGACGAGCAGGTTCACCGCCTGTTGATGGCGCGCGGCGACATCATCGACCGCCTGATTCAGGTCAAACACACCCAGGAAGTCGGATCGGCGTTTCGCCCGGCGCGCGAGGCCGACATGATGCGGCGCCTGGTGCAGCGCCACCGCGGCATCCTGCCGCTCGACACCGTCGAGAGCATCTGGCGCGTCATCATCTCGACCTTCACCTACGTCCAGGCGCCGTTTTCGGTGCATGCGGATTTGTCGCTCGGCGAACCCGCGATGCGGGACTCGGCACGGTTTCACTTCGGCTTCACCGTCCCCTATGTCGCGCATTTCAGCGCGCCGGCCGCGGTGGAAGCCGTCGCAAAATCGAAGGGCGACCTGGCGCTGGTCTCCGCCACGGCCAGCCGCACGCCGTGGTGGATCGCGCTCGAAGCCGACGGCGCGCCGAAAATCATCGCGCGGCTGCCGTTCATCGAGCGCGCCGATCATCCGGCGGCGTTGCCGGTATTCGTGGTCTCGCGGGTGGCGGATAGCGCAATGGTCACTGAGGTCGAAATGTGGAGCGTTCGGGTATCCGGCTGGAATGCCGAGGTCGCGCGCGCGCTGTCGCCGCTGGCGGAGATTGTCGCGGTGCCGGACACCGCGTTCGACGGCGCGGCGCTGCTGGTGTCGGTCGTGGGCGCCGGCAACCTCGACCAGATCAAATCGGCGCTGATCGCGGCAGGCGCGTCGGTGCGTTCATCGGCCCTCGTCGGCAGCCACGCAACGCGCTATACGGTGCCCGCAAACGGCGCGGCGAAACCTTAAGCCCGCCAAAATACTCCGGAGTTGACGATGTCCCGCCCCGTGCCGAATCCCGGCATCCTCGATATTGCGCCCTACACGCCCGGCAAGAGTCCGGTGCCGGAACCCGGCCGCAAGGTGTTCAAGCTGTCCGCGAACGAGACGCCGTTCGGGCCTTCGCCGAAGGCGATGGAAGCCTATAAGGCCGCCGCGGAGCATCTGGAGGATTATCCGGAAGGCACCTCGCGCGTGCTGCGCGAGGCCATCGGCCGCAGTTTCGGGCTCGACCCGAACCGCATCATCTGCGGCGCGGGTTCGGACGAGATTCTCAATCTGCTGGCGCACACATATTTGAGCCAAGGCGACGAAGCGATCAGCACCACGCATGGCTTTCTGGTGTATCCGATCGCGACAAAAGCGAACGGCGCGATCAATGTCGTCGCGCCGGAGAAAAATTTCACCGCCGATGTCGATGCGATCCTGAAGCTGGTTTCGCCGCGCACAAAGCTGGTGTGGCTCGCGAATCCCGAACAATCCGACCGGCACTTATTTGCCGTTCGATGAGGTCAAGCGGCTGCGCGCGGGATTGCCTGGCCATGTGCTGCTGGTGCTCGACGCCGCCTATTCCGACTTCGTGTCGCGCAACGACTACGAGATGGGTATCGAGCTGGTGGCGACGACCGAGAACACCGTGATGACGCACACGTTCTCGAAGATTCATGGCCTCGCCGCGCTGCGCATCGGCTGGATGTTCGGACCGGCCAACATCGTCGACGCCGTCAACCGGATACGCGGACCTTTCAACGTCTCGACCCCGGCGATGCTGGCGGCGGTCGCCTCGCTCGAGGACACCGCGCACACCCAGATGTCGAAGATCCATAACGAGAAATGGATTCACTCGCTGACTGAAGAAATCGGCAAGCTTGGCCTTAAGGTGACGCCGAGCGTCGGCAACTTTATCCTGATCCATTTTCCGACGGAGAAGGGCAAAACCGCGGCCGATGCCGACGCTTTCCTGACCAAGCGTGGGCTGGTGCTGCGCATGCTGACCAATTACGGCCTGCCGGATGCGCTGCGGATGACCATCGGTACCGAAGAGGCCAATCGGCTAGTGCTCGAAGGCCTGCGCGATTTCATGAGCGGAAAGTGAGCGCTGCGCCGCTATTTCAACGGGTCGCGCTGATCGGCTTCGGGCTGATCGGCGGCTCGATCGCGCGTGGCGCGCGCGCGCAGGGTCTTGCGGGCGAAATCGTCGCCACCGCGCGCTCGGCGAAGACGCGCGCGCGGGTGTCTGAACTCGGCATCGCCGATCGCGTGGTGGAAACCAACGCCGAGGCGGTGCAGGACGCCGATCTCGTCATACTCTGAGCATTCCCGTCGGCGCCTGCGGGGACGTCGCGCAGGAAATCGCGCCGCATCTGAAACCCGGCGCTGTTGTCTCCGATGTCGGCTCGGTCAAGGGCGCGGTGGTGCGCGAAATGGCGCCGTACTTACCGAGCAACGTGCATTTCATTCCCGCGCATCCCGTCGCCGGCACCGAGAACTCCGGTCCCGGATTCCGGCTTCGCCGAACTGTTCATCAACCGCTGGTGCATTCTGACGCCGCCTGACGATGCCGACGCGGCGGCGGTGGAAAAACTGTCGGAATTCTGGCGCGGGCTCGGCGCCAATGTCGAGGTGATGAACGCCGAGCATCATGACCTCGTGCTCGCGGTGACCAGCCATCTGCCGCATCTGATCGCCTATACAATCGTAGGCACGGCGGATGAGCTTGAAGGTGTCACGCAATCCGAAGTGCTGAAGTTCTCCGCCGGCGGCTTTCGCGACTTCACGCGCATCGCCGCATCCGACCCGACGATGTGGCGCGACGTGTTCCTCACCAACAAGGACGCGGTGCTGCAGATGCTCGGCGAATTCCAGGAAGACCTGTCGAAACTGACGCGCGCCATTCGCCGCGGCGATGGCGAGGCGCTGTTCGAGCATTTCAGCCGCACCCGCGCGATCCGCCGCGGCATCGTCGAGATCGGCCAGGATGAAGCGTGCACCCGATTTCGGCCGGCCACATGCGCATCTGACGAAGAAGTAGGAGCAGCGGCTTAGTCAGCGTCGCGCGGATTTCAGCGCCGCCGGATTGACCACATGCGTCGGCGCACCCGCCGCATACGCAACGATCTGATCGAAAATATCGGTGAACTGAATCTCGTATTCATCGCGCGAGACGTAGCCGATGTGCGGCGTGCAGACCACGTTGTCCATCGTCAGCAGCGGGATCATCGACATCGCGCAACGGCTCCTTCTCGTAGACATCCACCGCCGCCATGCCGGGCCGTCCCGCGCGCAACGCCTCGACCAGCGCGCCCGGCGCGATCAACGGCGCGCGGCTGGTATTGACCAGCAGCGCCGTCGGCTTCATCCGCGCCAGATCCGCTGCCGTGACGATGCCGCGCGTTGCATTGACAAGCCGCATATGCAGCGAAAGCACGTCGCATTGCTCGAAAAATTCGTCCTTGCTGCCGGCGATGTTGTAGCCGTCGGACGCGCGCCTGCGTAAGGTTGGGTTCGCGCGCCCACACCAGCACCTTCATGCCGAAGGCGCGGCCATAGCCGGCCACGACGGCGCCGATGCGGCCATAGCCGTAAATCCCGAGCGTCTTGCCGCGCAGCGTATGGCCGACGCCGATCTGCCAGTTGCCTGATTTGAATGCCGCCATCTGCTGCGGTATCTGCCGCATCGCGGCCAGCACCAATCCCCAGGTCAATTCGGCCGCCGCATAGGATGGCGTGCCGGCATGCTGGCTCGACGATACGATGATGCCAAGCCGGGTACAGGCGTCGATGTCGATATGCGGATAGACGCTGCGCTGGCTGATCAGTTTCAATTTTGGCAGACGCTCCAGCAGCGGCGCGCGGATTTGCGTGCGCTCGCGGATCAGCACCAGAACTTCGGTATCCTTCAGCCGCTCCGCCAGCGCATCGACGTCCTGCACGTGATCGTTGTAGATCGTGACGTCATGACCCTTCAGTTTCTCGAAGCAGTCGAGCGTGCGCAGCGTGTCGAAATAATCATCGAGGATGGAGATTTTCACTGGCGCGATCGCTCTCAATACCCCAGCGCGCAACCGTCCTTGCGCGGGTCGGAGCCGCCGGTGAGCGTGCCCTTGTCCCAATCGATCCAGATCGCCTGACCGCCGCCGAGCGGGCCGACCACGCTGGTGGTCTTGTGGCCGAGCTTCTTCAGGCCTTCCACGATTTCCGCCGGCACGCTGTCTTCGAGTTGATAGACGCCCTCGTAATGCAGGCCGCGCGGCATATCGATCGCTTCCTGCACGTCGCAACCGTAGTCGAGCATGTTGGTCAGCACATGCACCTGCCCGACCGGCTGATATTGGCCGCCCATCACGCCGAACGGCATTTGCGCGCGGCCGTTTTTCGTCACCAGGCTGGGAATGATGGTGTGCAGCGGCCGCTTGCCCGGCGCGATGCTGTTGGGATGGCCGGGCTCGACCCGGAAACCGCCGCCGCGGTTTTGCAGCAGCACGCCGGTCTTGTTGGAGACGATCGCCGAGCCGAACGCGTGCGCGATCGAATTGATGAACGAACAGACGTTGCGGTCCTTGTCGACCACGGTGATGTAGACCGTCGAGGGATTCATCGGCGGCGACACGCTGGGCAGATTGAGCAGCCCGTCCATTCTGATTTTGGTGCCGTGCTCGTCGGCGAAATCCTTCGACAGGATCCGCAGCACGTCGACCTCGACATGGCCGGGATCGCCGATGTGCTGCTCGCGCATCATGTAGGCGATGCGCGCGGCTTCGGCTTCGAGATGAAACCGCTCGACGCTCATCGCCGGAAATTTGGTGAGGTCGTAGCCGGAGAGGATGTTCAGCATCAGCAGCATGGTGATGCCCGGCCCGTTGGGCGGGCACTGCCAGACGTCGTGGCCCTTGTAGATCGTGCCGATCGGCGCGGTGGTTTCTGTGGTGTGAGCCGCGAAATCATCCATCGTGTGCAGATCCGCCGATGCCGCGCAGCGTTTCAACCATGTCTTCGGCGATGGCGCCCTTGTAAAACGCATCGCGGCCGCTCTTTGCGATTGCCCGCAACGTCTGGCCGAGCTCGGGCTGATGGATCACGTCGCCTGCGACCGCCGCCTTGCCGTGCGGCAGCAGATAGCGCGGCGTGTTGGTGCCTTTTTTCAGCTTTTCGAACTGGTTCTTCCAGTCGAACGCGATGCGCGGCGCGACGATATAACCTTCTTCCGCCGCCTTGATCGCCGGCTGCAGCAGCCTGTCGAGGCCGAACTTGCCGTGATCGCGCAGGATGATTTCCCATGCATCGACCGCGCCGGGAATCGTGACGGCATGGGCGGACGTCAGCGGGATCGCATGGATGTCGCGTTCCAGATACCAGGAAGCCTTGGCGGCCTTCGGCGCGCGGCCCGAGCCGTTATACGAGGTGATCTTGCCCTCGCCCTTGGGCTGATACAGCGCGAAGCAATCGCCGCCGATCCCGGTGGATTGCGGCTCGATCACGCCAAGCAGCGCGCAGGCGGCCACCGCGGCGTCGGCGGCGGTGCCGCCGGCCTGCAAAACCTCGATCGCCGTCAACGCCGCGAGCGGATGCGAGGTCGCCACCATGGCATTTTGCGCGTGGACGGTGGAGCGGCCGGCGAAATGGAAATTCCTCATGCGATTAAGCTCACTCGTTTCGTTGTTGCCGCCACGCGGCGGGCTTACTTGGCATATTCAACAGGGCGTCGGCAAATGCCTGACATCAAATTAAATCGGCCTTCATGATCGTCCGCAGCGCTTTCGGAATTTGCCGCGCCTGACCACCCGAAATGAAAGCCACTTTCACTTTCGCCTCGATCAGCACGGTATCGCCGCGGCGCACTTCCTGCGCCAGCGTAATTGAAGCACCTCTCACCTCAACCGTCCTGGTCACGACGTCCAACAGGTCGTCCATATGCGCCGGCTTGAGGAACTCGATTTGCATCGCGCGCACCACAAAGGCGAAGCCTGGGACCTCGTTTTCGGCCTCCGTGAATAACGCGCGCTGGTCAGCGCCTTGCAGCCGCAGAAAGTTGGTGCGTCCGCGCTCCATGAAGCGCAGATAATTGGCGTGATAAACGATGCCGGAAAAATCGGTGTCCTCGTAGTAGACGCGGACCTGCATATGATGCCGGCCGTCACGGATCGCGCCGTCGAGTGGGATGTCATGGGCTAGTCCAACGCCGCCGCGATCGCTAACCTCTCCGCGACGCGCGCGCAGCCTCTTGTCGCGGGTCCACAGGCGCGCTTCAGGTGTTAGAACCGTCGAAGCTGCGAGATGCGCATCGACATACCCGATGCCCGAGCCCGCGAGATCGCCATTTCTGATAAACTCAAGAACCTCGGTCGGATGCGCAACGAGCGCTTTCGGCAATTTGCCCAGCCTCGTCAGGAAAACGCCGAGGTTCTTGATCCTGCCCAATGCAATTTCTCCAAGAACAAACGGATGGGTTAGCACCAGTTCACTGCTGAGGAGGCGGACCAAATCGTGGTCCGGGCGCCGAATGTGATCGACCCAAATTGCGGTATCGACAAGCAACATCATTCATTTACGAACCGAGGTGGGGCGGCGGCGCGGAGGCGCCTTTGCTTTGGGATCGCTGCCTCCCATCCGCGCCAGACGGCGCGCCGCTTCGCGTTGAACGAGAGCTTCAAGCGCCAGCGCGAACAATGGCAGACTTCTCCTGCAAACCCGTGCAATCTTGCGCCTCATTGAAAAGCTCGTCGTCGATCGCGATTGTCGTTCTCATGGTTCAGCTCCAATCAAGCATCAGATATAGCATCATCTGATGCTGCTTTCCATGCCTAATCCTCTTCGCCTCCACCCCCGAACAACCCGAACTGCGCCGGATCGCGCGCCGGCTCCGCAAGGCCGAGATGCTTGAACGCATGCGAGGTCAGCAGGCGCCCGCGCGGAGTGCGCTGTAGGTATCCGCACTGGATCAGGAACGGCTCGATGATGTCCTCGATGGCGTCGCGCGGTTCCGACAGCGCCGCGGCCATGGTCTCCACGCCCACCGGACCGCCGCCGTAATTCATCGCGATGGTGGTCAGATAACGCCGGTCCATCGCGTCGAGACCGGCGGCGTCGACTTCCAGCGCGCTCAATGCGTGGTCGGCAATGGCCGCGGTCGATCGAAGCGGCATCGGCAGCGGACGCAAAATCGCGCACGCGTCTCAATAACCGACCGGCGATGCGCGGCGTGCCGCGGGCGCGGCGGGCGATCTCGTTGGCGCCGTCGGGCGTCATGCCGATCTTGAGCACGCGCGCACCGCGCGTGACGATCTTCTCCAGCTCTTCTTCGGTGTAAAAATTCAGCCGCACCGGAATCCCGAAACGGTCGCGTAGCGGATTGGTGAGAAGTCCCGCGCGCGTGGTGGCGCCGACCAGCGTAAATTTCGCCAGCTCGATCTTCACCGAGCGCGCGGCTGGCCCCTCGCCGATGATCAGGTCGAGCTGAAAATCCTCCATCGCCGGATAGAGCACTTCTTCCACCGCGGGACTGAGGCGATGAATTTCATCGATGAACAATACATCGCGCTCTTCGAGATTGGTCAGGAGGGCTGCGAGGTCGCCGGCCTTGGCGATCACGGGGCCCGACGTGGCGCGAAATCCGACGCCGAGTTCGCGCGCCACGATCTGCGCCAGCGTGGTCTTGCCGAGACCAGGCGGACCGACGAACAGCACGTGGTCCAGCGCCTCGCTGCGCTTGCGCGCGGCCTCGATGAAAATCGACAGATTGGCGCGCGCCTGCTGCTGGCCGACGAATTCCGATAGCAGTTGCGGGCGCAGCGCGGTGTCCGCGGTGTCATCCGCGCGGCGTTCGGGCGTGACGATGCGGGGGGATGTAGTCATGCCATGCTCAACAGGCTGCGCGTCAGCCGCCAGCAGATCAGCGACGCGACCACGGACGTCGGCAGTGTCAACAAAAGACCCGCCAGAAATTCTCCTGCAAGTGTATCCCAACGCGGATGAAGCAGCGAAGATACCGCGCTCCCGATGACACTGATCGTGCCGCCGGCCGCGAGCGGCAGCCAGACATTACGCCAGCGCCACCAGATCGCGGCGACCGCATGGAAAATTCCCGCCGCAAACGCAAAGGGGGCGCCCAGCGGATAAGCGAACAGAATAGAGATCACCAGCCATTCGACAGAGTATGGTGGCAAGTCGGGACGCCATAGGCCGGAGAGCGCGCGCACGCTCAACCAGAACGTCAGGCCGCCGACCGCAGGACCTACAATTAGAAAAACACCGACGATCCCGATGAAGCGAAGGAGCCGCGATGGCTCGGTATCGGCACCGGCCAGCGGATTGCGGATCCCGCTCACTTCGCCAACTCCTTCAACCCCAAGCGAATAAGCTGCGCCGTCTCCGCCTTCTCGCCAGCCAGGCGCGAGGCGCCAGCGATGGCGGCGGCGGCCTGCGGCTGGCCGTAGCCGAGATTCACCAGCGCCGAAATCGCGTCGGTTACAGGCCGTGGCGCGCGATGATCGTCGATCGCGCCGGACAGATGCACGAGTGCGGGATCCACATTGGCAAACGCGGGCGCTTTGTCCTTCAGCTCGGTGACGATGCGCTCGGCGACCTTAGGCCCGACGCCGGGCGTTCGCGTGACCGCGGCCTTGTCGCGCAGCGCGATGGCGTTGGCGAGATCTGATGGCGGAAGCGTGCTCAACACCGCAAGCGCGACCTTTGCGCCGACGCCTTGTACCGTCTGCAGCAATCGAAACCACTCGCGCTCCATATCGCTGCGAAAGCCGAACAGCTTGATCTGGTCTTCGCGCACATAGGTTTCGATCGACAGCACCGCCGCCTCGCCGGGTGACGGCAGCGCCTGCAGCGTGCGCGCCGAGCAATGCACCTGATAGCCGACGCCGCCGACGTCCAGGATGACGTAATCCTCGCCGTAGCTAGTCGATCAGGCCTTTGAGTTTGCCGATCATGCCCCGACCATCCTCAGCCGTAGCATCGCGCTGCCGCGGTGATGGGCATGGGTGATCGCGATCGCCAGTGCGTCGGCAGCATCGGGCGATTTCGGATCGGCCTTCGGCAGCAGAATCTTCAGCATCACCAGAATCTGACTCTTGTCGGCATGACCGGCGCCGACCACGGTCTTCTTCACCTGGTTCGGCGCATATTCCGCAACCGAAATTCCAAACATCGCCGGCCCCAGCATCGCAACGCCGCGCGCCTGTCCGAGCTTCAGCGTCGCAACGCCGTCCTTGTTGACGAAGGTCTGTTCGACCGCCGCCTCCACGGGCTGGAAATCACCGAGCACAGCGGCAAGGCCCTCATGAATGGCGAGCAAGCGGCTCGCCAGCGGCAGGCCGTCCGGAGGCTCGATCGAGCCGCAGCCGACAAAAATCAGGCGGTTGCCGTCAATCTCGATCACCCCCCAGCCGGTGCGGCGCAGACCCGGATCGATGCCGATGATGCGGACAGGGTGGCGAATTGGCTGCGGTGTCATGGGTCAGTGATAACGCCGGAGCGCGGCGAACGAAACAGAAACAAGTTGCCGTCATTGCGAAAGCAACAGGATCGTCGTTAGCCGCCCATCTTCGCGACCAGCGCGTCCGACACCTCGAAATTGGCGTAGACGTTCTGCACGTCGTCATGTTCGTTCAGCAGGTCGATCAGCTTCAGCAGCTTCTCGCCAATCTCGTCGTCGACCGCCATGGTATTTTGCGGCTTCCAGGTCAGCGCCGCCTTGCGCGGCTCGCCGAATTTCGTTTCCAGCGCCTTGGCGACCTCGCGAAACGTCTCCTGCGAGGCGTAGACCTCATGGCCGCTTTCCGCGGACGCCACATCGTCGGCGCCGGCCTCAATCGCGGCATCCAGCATCGCATCGTCGGAAGCGACTTTGGCGTCGTATTCAATGACGCCGGTATGGTCGAACATGAAGGCGACCGAGCCGGTTTCACCCAGATTGCCGCCGGATTTCGTGAAATAGGAGCGGATGTCAGACGCCGCGCGGTTGCGGTTGTCGGTCAAGGCTTCGACGATGACGGCGACGCCGCCGGGCCCATAACCTTCGTAGCGGATCTCGTCGTAGTTTTCGGCTTCGCTGCCGATCGCCTTCTTGATCGCGCGCTCGATCGAATCCTTCGACATGTTCTCCTGGCGGGCCGAAATGATTGCGGCGCGCAAGCGCGCATTCATCGATGGATCGGGCTGGCCCATTTTGGCCGCAACCGTGATTTCGCGCGCCAACTTGCTGAAGAGCTTGGATTTTTGCGCATCCTGCCGCCCCTTGCGGTGCATGATGTTCTTGAACTGGGAATGTCCGGCCATGCGGAAGTCTCGTAGGTTTCTCGGTCTGTCGGGCTCAGCGCGCGGCGTTATAGGCCGCGATCTCCGCAAAATCAAAAGTGCCGCTGATTTCGGCATTTCTGAAGCTGGAACCTCGCAATTAGGCATTCTTAACCATGATTTCACGCTCCAATGCGAAGATGGCGTCGGCTTCATTTACGGAAAATCTCATGGCATTTGCTTTGTTTCGGAAACGGCCCGTGGCGCCGGATTCATCCGCAGATTCCGGAAACGACGCCGGCTCCGGTAGCCGCCGAGCTTCCGGCGGTATCGCAAGCCGATTCCGCGCAGGAAATTCTGGAACTGCTCGAACTCGAACTCGGCGCGATGATCCGCCAGCTCGACCGCGCCGCCAATTCAGTCGCCGGTGGCGCCGAGGCGACCGCCGCGACGCTCTTTACCATCCGTCAGCGCACCAATGCCCTCACCGGCCGCACCAGCGCCGCGCATAACACCGCGACTACGTTCTCGCAGGCGGCCGATAAATTCACGCATTCGGCGGAAGGTATCGGCTCCCAGGTGCGCGATGCCAGCAAGCTTGCGGACCAGGCCAGCGCCGCCGCCCGCGAAGCGAGCGAGAATGTCGACCGCCTGCGGGAATCCTCTGCCGCGATCGGCAACGTCGTCAACCTGATCGCGCAGATCGCACGACAAACCACGCTGCTGGCGTTGAACTCGACCATCGAGGCGGCGCGCGCCGGCGCGGCCGGGCGCGGCTTTGCCGTCGTCGCCTCCGAGGTCAAGGCGCTGGCGGTGCAGACCCAAACCGCCACCGAGGAGATCAAGAAAAAGATCAACGCGCTGCAAAAAGACGCCGCGGGCTCGGTCGACGCCGTGCACCGCATATCGAAAGCGATCGAGGCGATCCGGCCGGTGTTCGAAAACGTCGAAGGAGCCGTGGCGGATCAGAACGAAACCACCTGCGAGATGTCGGCGAACGCCGCCTCCGCGTCGCACTTCATCGTCTCCGTCGGCGACAGCGCCGCCGACATCGACAGCGCCACCAAGGAAGCCGAAGCCCACGGCGAAAGCGTCGCGCGCGCGGGCAAGGACGTCACCATGTTCGCCTCGCGATTGAAATCGCGCTGCGCGGTGCTGCTGCGTCAGGGCGAGCGCGAGGACCAGCGCAGGCGCGAACGGTTGCCCTGCCATCTCACCATCGAAATCGAAGCGCGGCAGGGCAAAATCAATGCGCCGGTCTATGAGATATCGATGCAGGGGATTCTGATTTCAGGACCGGACGCGCAAGCCATCGCGCTGAACGAAACTTTCTCGGCCACCCTGCAAGACATCGGCGCGTGCAAAATCCGCGTCACCGAACGCAACGCTGCCGGCGCGCAGGCACGTTTCGAGGCGCCGAACTCCGCGCTGACTGAAAAGATCGAAGACAAGTTGTGGTCGATCCACGACGAGAACACCGAATTCGTCACGCGGGCCATGGAAGCCGGTCACGCACTGACGAAAATTTTCGAGGATGCGGTGGCGACCGGCGCTATCTCCATGGAAGATATGTTCGATGTGAACTACGTCGAAATCCCCGGCTCCAATCCGGTTCAGCACCGCACCCATATCCTGAACTGGGCGGAACGCGCGCTGCCGGCTTTCCAGGAAGCGTTTTTGGCCAAGGACCCGCGCATGGTGTTCTGCGCCATGATCGACCGTAACGGCTACCTGCCGGTGCACAACACGAAATACTCACAACCGCAGCGGCCGGGCAACGTCGTCTGGAATACCGCCAACAGCCGCAACCGGCGCATCTTCAACGACGTGGCGGGCCTCGCTGCCGGCCAAAATCTGCGTTCCTACCTGATCCAGAGCTACGCCCGCGACATGGGCAACGGCCAGACCGTCATGATGCGCGAGATCGACGTGCCTATCCGCGTCAATGGCCGGCACTGGGGCGGATTCCGCACGGCCTACAAGCTGTAACCGCTCCGAAAGAAGTAGCAGTCATTCCGGCATCCCCGCGATCCGGAACGCCTGCTCTAGTCTGTCGAGATCTTGCGGGCGGCGGAACGGAGCCCGAGCTTTCGAACCGGAAATCCGCTGGGCTGGGTCGATCCGCATCGCAGCCGCGCAAGCCTGCCGTGCTTCGTCGATCCGGCCGGCCACGGCGTGGCATGCCGTCATGATACGCCGGCCCGCGAGATAGTTGGGTTGCTGCCGCACCACATCTGTCGCCCACACCGAGGCCTCGTCGTTTCTCCCTGCGAAAAAATGCGCGTAGGCCATCGCCGTCGACGTCGTGTACCTGTGCGGATCGAGCGGGTTGACACGCAACGCGACATTGAGCTGTTCGATCGCGCCCTCCGTGTCTCCCAGATAGACCCTGGTCCAGCCCAACCAAGTTCTTGCGAGCACCAGATTCGGATCGAGCTTGACGGCGCGGTCAAGGAATACGGCTGCTTCTTCGACCTCGCCCACAACATAGACGAGCCCGAACCCGGCCCCCGCCAGCACGCGCGCATCGTCCCGATCAAGCTCGATCGCCTGCCTCGCCGTCTGCCGCGTTTCAGATATTTCCCGAGCGATATCCGTGCTCCAGCCGAAGGCCTTTCGTTGCGTGAAGCTGAGGGCGGCAAGCGCGTAAGGCAACGCAAATTGGGAATCGATCCTGCTGGCAGTCTGGGTAAGCTCGAGCATTTCAAGGTTGGCTTCGCGCGTGAGGACGTAGCTCGCGGCCAGCGCTCGAAGATAATAATCGTAGGCCCGCAGGCTTTCGGTCGGCTTGCGTTGCGCGCGCTCGATTTCGGCGCGCTCCAGTTGCGGGGAGATGGCACCGATAACGCTGCCGGTTACGCGATCCTGCAGATCGAAAATGTCATCGAGCAGGCTGTCGAACCGGTCCGCCCAAAGATGGGTGCCGGTGGAGGCGTCGATCAACTGTCCGGTGATACGCACGCGATCTCCCGCCTTGCGCACGCTACCTTCGAGCACGTAGCGCACGCCGAGCTCGCGTCCGACCTGTTTGATGTCGACGGCCTTCCCCTTGTAAGTGAAGGTCGAATTGCGCGCGATTACCAGCAGCGCCTTCGATCGCGACAGTCCGGTGATGATGTCCTCTACCATGCCGTCGGCGAAATGCTCCTGCTCGGGATCGCCTGACATGTTCTGGAACGGCAGCACGGCGATGGAGGGTTTGTCGGGGAGCACGGGGGCTGAGTCCGGCTCGGTGGCGGGCTTCACCGGCGAAGCGGTGGGGCCAATCCGGACCCGCCACGCCCGCATCGGTTCAGCGATATTCTTCAAGCTCTGCTCGCCCATATCGTCGAAGGCGAACTCGACCTTGCCGCGGATTTGGCGCTGCGCGTCGTCGGAGATGCAGATGCCTCCTGGCTCAGCAATACCTTCAAGCCGCGCGGCGATGTTGACGCCGTCGCCAAAAATATCGTCGTTGTCGATGATGATATCGCCGACGTGAATGCCGATGCGAAATTCGATTTTTGTTTTATGAGCGACATCAGCATATTCGGTAGCGATGCTGCGTTGGACTTCGACCGCGCAGTGCGCGGCGTCCACCGCGCTCGCGAACTCGACCAGCATGCCGTCGCCGGTGGTCTTGACGATGCGGCCGCGATGGGCAGCGATCACCGGATCGACCAGCATTGTTCTGACGGCTTTCAGTCTTGCAAGCGTGCCTACTTCGTCGCGACCCATTAAGAGGCTGTAGCCGGCGACATCCGCCGCCAGCACAGCCGCCAATCGCCGCTCCACGCGCTCGTCGGTCAACGACACCCCCGGGACTTGAGCCTGCCCGGCGTATCAAAGCACAGGCCATTGCGGGGCACGAGACCTTCGTTATGCTCGCCATCGCAAAAGAAAAATCGCTAGTCTTAAAAATCATCCGGGAGTGGCATCCATGAAGCGGCGCGATTTCATCAAGGCGGCGGCTGGAGCGGCGGCAGCGTGGCCGATGGTCGCGCGGGCGCAGACGTTTCCGTCGCGCCCGATCACCCTGATCGTGCCGTTCGCGGCCGGAGGGCCCACCGATGCGCTGGCCCGCATTCTCGCCGAGCATATGCGCAGGACGTTGGGCCAGACCGTCGTCATCGAAAACGTCACCGGCGCATCCGGCACCATTGCCGGGCTGAAGGCCGCGCGGTCAACCCCGGATGGCTACACGATCACCATCGGTCATTGGGGAACGCATGTTCTCAACGGGGCCATCTATTCGCTGCAATACGACGTGTTGCAGGACTTTGAGCCGATCGCGTTGATCGCCAGCGGTCCGCAGCTCATCATCGGCAGGTCGACCCTGCCGCCGCGCGACCTGAAGGAACTTATCGGCTGGCTGAAGGACAATCCGGACAAGGCCACCGCGGGCACGTCCGGAGTGGGCACCGGCGCGCATGTCGCGGGAGTTTTCTTCAAGAAGCAGACCGGGACCGAGTTTCGCTTCGTGCCCTACCGCGGCGCCGGCCCCGCAATGAACGACCTGATCGCCGGGCAGATCGACATCATGTTCGACCAGGCCTCGAACTCGTTACCGCAAGTGCGCGGCGGCACCATCAAGGCTTTTGCCGTGACCGCGCGTACGCGGTTGCCGTCGGCGCCGGATATCCCAACGGTGGACGAGGCCGGACTGCCGGGCCTCTACACCGATTACTGGCACGGCATCTGGGCGCCGAAGCATACGCCCGATGACGTCGTGGCGAGATTGAATGCAGCGGTGATGGCAGCACTCGCCGACCCCGGCGTGAGGAGCCGGTTCGCCGAGCTGGGTCAGGAGATACCCTCACCCGACCGGCAAACGCCGGCCGCACTGAAAAGTCATCAGGCTGCGGAGATCGGCAAATGGTGGCCAATCGTGAAGGCAGCCGACATCAGGGTGGAGTAAGTTTTACCGCACCTCTTGCCATCCTTCGAGGCGCCAAATAGCGCGCACCTCAGGATGACGGCCGTACTTGCGCATCAACCCTTATCTCCAAAACCCCGGCAGCGCCGGCTCCAGCCTGCCGCCAATGCGCACCGGCGCGATGCATAGCGCAAGACCCGTCGTGTCGTCAGTCTCGACCGCCACGCCGCTCAAGGTAGCGATGCCCGCCGCGGGCTCGAACCTCCCCGAGGGAATGCCCGTGGTAAAGCGGCGCATCGGCTCGTCCTTTTGCATGCCGATGATCGAATCATAATCGCCGGT
The DNA here is from genome assembly GCA_963723625.1 of uncultured Alphaproteobacteria bacterium. Lineage (GTDB taxonomy): Bacteria > Pseudomonadota > Alphaproteobacteria > Rhizobiales > Xanthobacteraceae > Bradyrhizobium. Next base: position 237,239 of record CAVRRK010000005.1, on the reverse strand, counting down.
CATGCCGGCGTCGGTCATATAAGCCGTGCCGCCGGGCAGGATCTGATGATCGGCAGTCGGCGCATGGGTGTGCGTGCCGACCACGAGGCTGGCGCGGCCATCGCAGAAAAATCCAATGCCCTGCTTTTCGCTCGACGCCTCGGCGTGAAAGTCGACCACGATGGCATCAGCAGCCTCGCGCAACGGACAGGCGTCCAATTCGCGGTTGAGCGCGGCGAACGGATCGTCGAACGCCGTCATGAAGACGCGGCCGATGGCGTTGATCACGAGCGCGCGCTTGCCGTTTTTGGTGTCGATCAGCGCGGCCCCGCGGCCCGGCGTTCCCTTGGTAAAATTGACCGGGCGAATAAGGCGTGGCGCGCGTTCTATGAAGACCAGCGCTTCGCGCTGATCCCAGGAATGATTGCCGAGCGTGACGGCATCCGCGCCGGCGTCTATCAAGTCGTTGTAGATCGCCTCGGTGATGCCGAAGCCGCCGGCCGCGTTCTCGCCATTGACGATGACGAGATCGACCTTCCAGTCGCGGATCAGGCCGGGCAAATGCTCTGCAATGGCGGTGCGCCCGGACCTGCCGACCACGTCGCCGATAAAAAGAATCCGCAACTATGAGCTCCGAAAATCGAACGTTTTCAATTCGGTTAGAACATAGTTCAGTTTCACATCGTGCGATAGCGCCGGGATGGTTTTGACTTCCTGCACGGCGAAGGCGAGGCCGAAGGCTGTGATGGCTTTCACTTTGCGCAGGTGTGCCAGCGTGACGTCGTAATGACCGGCGCCGTAACCGATGCGGTGACCAACACGGTCGAACGCCGCCAATGGAACGAGCAGGATGTCGGGTATGAGTTCGGCGGCGGCGGGCGACGGCTCGGGAATGCCGAGCGACCCCTGCATCAATTTATCGCCGGGAGACCAGGCGCGAAATGCGAGCGACGTGCCGCGCGCGGTGACGGCCGGCAGCGCAAGCCGCGCGCCCTGCGCGGCGAGGACTTGCATCAGGGGCGCAGGATCGATCTCGCCGCGAATCGGCGAGTAGCCGGCGACAACGGCGCCGTGTTTGATTTCGACAGGCAATCCGCGCGTGGCGATGGTTCGTGCGGCGGCGTTGCGTTGTTCGTCGCTCAACGCATCGCGCCGCGCGAGCGCGGCGGTGCGAAGATCGGCCTTTGACGGAGTGGCTGACATGCAGCTTTACGGAAACAATTTGGCGGCAAAAAAAGTGCGAAGCCGCGATGGCCGTTGAAGCACTCGATCCCGGAGCACCTACGAAAGTAGGTGGGCACCATGTGACCGGATCCACGGACCCGGTCAGGGACAGTTCCCTGAAGGATCGATAAGGCCCCGGGGATATTATGGCTTCTGACGCGCGACACAGCTTCGCAGAGCGAATGTAGGCGTTATGGGCGTAAGATGCCAGCGTTGCTTTCGTATCCCTTCCCCTCTTCGGATGTTTTCAAACTGCGGAGATGCATGGTCCGGCCCATTGAACTAGGCGGGCCCACTACCGAGGCAAATCAATTTGGATCACTGCTAGAATCAATTAGGCAGTGAGCGCAGCATCAATCGTGCGGACGGTACCAACATGAAGAGAGCCGCGTCGGTTGAGTTGTCCAAAGCCAACCTAACCTCGCTTCAGAACAATATAGCTGTCCCCCGCTACGACTGGCGCAACCTAAGGGCGGGCATTCTCCATATCGGAGTCGGCAACTTCCATCGGGCACATCAGGCGGTCTATATCGACGATCTGTTCAATCTGAGATTGGATTTTGATTGGGCCATTGTCGGTGCAGGTGTTCATGGCAATGACGAACTGATGCGGCGCGAATTGTTAGCCCAGGACCTTTTGACGACGGTGGTCGAACGCAGTGCTGATCATACCGCCTCGCGGGTCATTGGCTCGATGATTGAGTTTTTGGAAGTCGGCCGTGCGGAAATCATTTTAAGGAGATTGTGCGATCCTGCGATACGAATTGTATCGTTGACGATTACAGAAGGCGGCTACTTCATCGATCCAGCATCGCAAGCCTTCGAGGCGACGCATCCGGACATCGTTGCCGATGCGTTGAACATGGCAGCGCCGCGCACAACTTTCGGGCTAATACTCGCAGCGTTGATCGCCAGGCGATCCAGCGGTGCGAAGCCATTCACGGTAATGTCCTGCGACAACCTGCCCAATAACGGTGTCGTGACGCAAAATGCGGTTATCGGCCTCGCTGAATTGGTCGATCCGACACTTGCGGCTTGGGTGAAAGACAACGTCGCTTTTCCAAGTAGCATGGTCGACCGCATTACGCCTGCTACCACGGATCAACAGCGGGCCTTCCTGACAAAGCTCTATGCGATCGTTGATGCCCGGCCGGTTTATTGCGAGCCCTTTCGACAATGGGTGCTGGAGGACCATTTTTCGGCCGGTCGGCCGGCCTTAGAGCGTGTAGGCGTGCAATTCGTGAAGGATGTCGCCCCGTTCGAACTTATGAAGATTCGTATCTTGAACGGTGGGCATGCAACGATAGCATATCCGGCCGCCCTCTTGGATATCGAGTACGTCCACGAAGCGATGCAAGAACCGCTGGTTCGGCGCTTCCTGAGCAAAGTCCTTGATGGCGAGATCGTACCAACAGTTCCTGCTCCCGACGGTACAGACCTAGGCGCTTACAAGTTGCTGATTGAAGATCGCTTTACTAATCCGGAAATTGCTGACACCACGCGAAGGCTGTGTCTGGACGGATCCAATCGCCAGCCGAAGTTTATTCTGCCCGCAGTGTCTGATCGCCTGAAGCGCGGGCTACCTGTCGACGGTCTCGCCCTGGTCTGCGCACTTTGGTGTCGCTACTGCTACGGGGAGACAGAAAGCGGGGCTATGATCGCACCCAACGACCGAGACTGGCCGCGTCTGCAAGAACATGCTCGTGCGGCGCGGGGTCAACCCGCCAAATGGCTAGAAATGAGCAATATCTTCGGAGATATCGCTGCCAGCCGAACTTATTCTACTGCGTTCTCAGCCGCGCTGGAACAGCTTTGGCAAAACGGTACACGGTCTACGCTAATGCGCTATCTCGATGCGTGAAATGACCCGTAACGAATCTGTTCGAAGGGTCTGGGGAGCGGGAAAGATCACCCGATCGCCACGCCGCCGCCGACGGTGCGGTTGAGCACCTGCGCGGTCTTTTCGATCCGCTCCGCGGCGGAATTGAGCGCGCTCGCCATCGCGCTCTGCGTTGCCCGCGCGCGGTCCGCCGACACCACGCGGCCATCGCGCAGGGCCGTGAGTTCCTCTTCGAGAGCCCGATTTCGCTGGCTCACCTCGAGGAGTTCATCGCTCACCGTCAGCGCCGCCATTACGGTGAGCCGCGCATCGCCGATCTCGCCGAATTTTACGCGCAGGTCGCCGATCCGCGATTCGAAATTCTCGGCGAGTTTTAAAAGCCGGACCTCCTGGCCCTCCTCACACGCCATGCGGTATTGGCGGCCATTGATGGTGACATTGATATGACTCATGAGGCTTCTCCCGCATCGAGCACCGCGCGAATGGTGCCGATCGCAGCATCCAGTTTTTCCGCGATTTCGCGATTGGCGCGTTCCAGCTTGCCCGCTTTCACCAGCGAGCCATCGAGTTCATCGGCAAGTCTGGAACGATCAGCGCCCAGAGCCTGAATGCGGGCGGCCAATTCATTCTCGTCGCGGTCGGCATCGCGCCGACGCTCCACCGCGCTTTCCAGCGCGTCGAGGGCAGCCGTCAACCGTCGGGTTGCCGCCTCGATATCGGCTGACGCTTGTTCCCCACTGCCAGGGCTGTTGGAAGAACGATCGATCATCCTGAAAGCCGCCAACTCCGCAAGGAAACGCCAACCGACGCAAAAGGCACGGCCCGGCAAGCGTTTAGAAGCCGAAATTTACGTGCCAAGCGAGCCGAGTGCAACGCCACTTCTTCCACTATGCACCGCAAACGCAATCAAGGGAGCCCCAGTCTTGGACTTGGGGAACACAGATGCTATCCAACCATTTCTCACAGGCTTCCGCTGCCGGCTGCATCAATCGCAGCTCAGAGCGTTCATCACAAATCACCCTGGAATGCCCATGACGAACGTCGATCATAACCGTATGGCCAATGCGATCCGCGCGCTGGCGATGGATGCCGTAGAGAAGGCCAAATCAGGCCATCCTGGCTTGCCGATGGGTGCGGCCGATTTCGCCACGGTGTTGTGGAGCAAGTTCCTGAAGTTCGACGCTTCGGACCCGAAATGGCCGGATCGCGATCGCTTCATCCTGTCCGCTGGGCATGGCTCGATGCTGCAGTACGCGCTGCTTTATCTGACCGGCAACAAGGACATGACACTGGATCAGATAAAGAATTTCCGCCAGCTCAATTCGAAAACGCCGGGGCATCCGGAAAATTTCATGACGTCGGGGATCGAGACCACCACAGGTCCCCTAGGCCAGGGCGTCGCTTCATCGGTCGGAACGGCGCTGGCCGAACGATTGCTTGCCGCGGAATTCGGCGAGGATGTCGTCAATCACTACACGTACGTCTTGTGTTCCGATGGTGACCTGATGGAAGGCGTCAGCCACGAGGCGATCGCGCTCGCAGGGCATCTGAAACTGTCGAAGCTGATCTTCCTCTATGACGACAACGGCATCACCATCGACGGTCCGATCTCGCTGAGCGACGATGTCGATCAGGTCGCGCGCTTCAAGGCGCATGGCTGGAATGCCAGGCAGATCGACGGTCACGATCCCAAAGCGATCGCCGCCGCCATCAGGAAGGCGCAGAAATCCGACCGGCCCTCACTCATCGCCTGCAAAACCACCATCGGATTCGGCGCGCCCACCAAGGCCGGGACCTCGAAAGCCCATGGCGAACCATTGGGCGCCGAAGAACTTGCAGGCGCCAAGAAAGCGCTCGACTGGAATTACGGTCCGTTCGAAATTCCGGACGACGTGCTCAACGCATGGCGCAAGGCTGGCCGACGAGGCAAAAAAGGTAACCGCGATTGGCGAACGCGTTTCGATGCCAAGCCCGAAGCGCAGCGCGCGGAATTTCAGCGCCGCGTGGTCGATCGCAAACGCCCTGACGGACTCGATGACGTCTTCCGCAAGCTGAAGGAAAAACTCGTTGCGGATCCGCCGACGGTGGCCACCCGCAAGGCCAGCGAACTCGTGCTCGATGTGCTGGTACCGGCGATGCCGGAATTGCTGCTTGGCTCGGCGGACCTGACGCCATCCAACAATACCCGGACCAAAGGCCTCAAGGAGGTCTCGCCCGGCGATTTCAGCGGCCGCTACATCCACTACGGCATTCGGGAGATGGGCATGGCGGGCGCCATGAACGGCCTTTCCGCCCATGGCGGTTTTATACCGGCCGGCGGCACCTTCATGTGCTTTACGGATTATGCGCGGCCCTCGATGCGGATAGCCGCGTTGTCGCATACCGCCGTGATCTACGTCATGACGCACGATTCGATCGGGTTGGGCGAAGACGGTCCGACGCATCAGCCGGTCGAACATCTGGCATCGCTTCGCGCCATGCCCAACATGCGCGTATTCCGGCCTGCGGACGCGGTCGAGACCGCGGAGTGCTGGCAGCTTGCGGTGGAACGTACCAACTTGCCGACGGTGCTGGCTTTGTCGCGCCAGAACCTGACGCCCGTTCGAACCGTCGCGCATGCCGACAACCTCTGCAGCACCGGAGCCTATGAGCTGATCGCGCCGCAGGGCGACGCCAAGGTGTCGCTGTTTGCGTCGGGCTCCGAGGTCGAAATCGCGGTTGCCGCGCAGAAGCAACTTGCCCAAAAGGGTATTGCGACGCGCGTCGTCTCTGTGCCCTCGCTTGAACTGCTGCTGCAGCAGCCGGCGGACAAACGGGAGTCGATCATCGGCAGCGCGCCGACCAGGATCGCCATTGAGGCCGCCGTCCGTTTCGGCTGGGATGCCGTGATCGGCCAGGACGGCATTTTCATCGGCATGAGCACCTTTGGAGCCAGCGCACCCGCAAAGGACCTTTACAAGCATTTTGGCATCACCGCCGAGGCGGTCGTCGAAGCGGCGACCCGGCGTCATAACGCGGCGTAACTATATCCGAACGTTGGTGAATTGACGCATTGCAACCTCGCATCATTAGGTGCATTTAAACGCCGAAGATTATCGCATTTCCTTCTAGGAGAAATTGAATGGCAATCCGGGTCGCGATCAACGGGTTTGGCCGCATCGGCCGCAACATTCTGCGGGCCATCGCCGAGTCCGGTCGCCATGATATCGAGGTCGTCGGCATCAACGATCTCGGCCCGGTGGAGACCAACGCGCACTTGCTCCGCTTTGATTCGGTGCATGGCCGCTTCCCGGGGACTGTGACCGTCGATGGCGACTCGATCAGCGTCGGCAACGGCAAGATCAAGGTGTCGGCGGAACGCGACCCCTCGAAACTACCGTGGAAGGAACTTGGCGTCGATATCGCGCTGGAGTGCACCGGGCTCTTCACCGCCAAGGACAAGGCGTCCGCGCATCTCGCCGCCGGCGCCAAGCGCGTGCTGGTCTCGGCGCCGGCCGACAATGCGGACGCGACCATCGTGTTCGGCGTCAACCACGACACGCTGACAAAGGACCATCTCGTCGTATCCAACGGCTCGTGCACCACGAACTGCCTCGCGCCGGTCGCCAAAGTGCTGAATGATACGGTCGGCATCGAGACCGGCTTCATGACCACGATCCATGCCTATACCGGCGACCAGCCGACGCTCGACACCATGCACAAGGATCTTTATCGCGGCCGCGCCGCGGCGCTGTCGATGATCCCGACATCGACAGGTGCGGCCAAGGCGATCGGCCTCGTGCTTCCGGAACTCAAGGGCAAGCTCGACGGCGTCGCCATTCGCGTTCCAACGCCCAACGTCTCGGTGATCGATCTGAAGATCGTCGCGCAGCGCAAGACCGATGTGAAGGAAATCAACGACGCGATGAAGCGAGCCTCCGAGCAGCAGCTCAAGGGCGTGCTCGGCTACACCACGGCGCCGAACGTTTCGATTGACTTCAACCATGACCCGCACTCGTCCACCTTCCACATGGACCAGACCAAGGTGCAGAACGGCACGCTGGTGCGGGTGATGTCCTGGTACGACAACGAATGGGGTTTCTCCAATCGCATGGCCGACACTGCCGTGGCGATGGGAAAATTGCTGTAGCGAGCGCGCGATGCATCCGGCGCTTTGGGTGGCCATTCCAGCTGGGGTCATGATGCTTGCATTTATCGTGTTTGCGTTCCGTCAGGGAATGCAGGTGACGACCAAGCAAGAAGGCAATCCGCCGGAGCGCTATACTTCCTGAGACTCCCAACGTCTGTAATACCGCATGAACTCTTTTCGCACCCTCGATGATGTCGACGTAAAGGGAAAGCGCGTCCTGCTGCGCGTCGATCTCAACGTTCCCATGGACAATGGCCGCGTCACCGACGCCACGCGGCTCGAGCGGATTGCGCCGACCATCACCGAAATATCCGACAAGGGCGGCAAGGTAATCCTGCTTGCGCATTTCGGCCGGCCCAAGGGTCGAGACGAAAAGGATTCGCTCAGGCCCGTCGCGGCGGAGCTTGCGAAGGTCGTCAAAAAGCCCGTGGCATTCGCCGGGGATTGCGTCGGCGACGTCGCCGCTAAAGCCGTGGCCGCCCTGAAGAACGGCGATATCCTCTGCCTGGAGAACACCCGCTTCCACAAAGAAGAAGAAAAAAATGACCCAGCGTTTGTCGCTGAACTGGCAAAGCTCGGCGACATCTGGGTGAACGACGCGTTTTCGGCCGCGCACCGCGCCCACGCTTCCACCGAGGGACTTGGACACGTGCTGCCGGCCTATGCTGGCCGAACCATGCAGGCCGAGCTCGATGCGCTTGCCAAAGCGCTGGACGCGCCGACCAAACCCGTGATCGCGATCATCGGCGGCGCGAAAGTTTCCACCAAGATCGACCTGTTGCAAAACCTGGTCAGCAAGGTCGATGCGCTGGTGATCGGCGGCGGCATGGCCAATACCTTCCTGCACGCGCAGGGGGTCGGCATCGGCAAGTCGCTGGCGGAGAAGGATCTGGCATCCACCGCGCTGAAAATTCTCGATGCCGCGAAAGCAGCCGGCTGCGAAATTATTCTGCCGGTCGACGCCGTGGTCGCGCGCAAGTTCGAAGCCAACGCGCCGTCGCAAGTCTGTTCGCTCGAAGATATTCCCGACGAGGCAATGATTCTCGACGTCGGCCCGCAATCGATGAGCGCATCAATGCCGCCATCGACGCCGCGGCGACGCTGGTCTGGAATGGACCGCTCGGCGCCTTCGAGATCGCGCCGTTCGACCGCGGAACGGTCGAGGCGGCCAAACATGCCGCCGAACGCACTAAGGCGAAAAAGCTGATTTCGGTAGCCGGCGGCGGCGACACTGTGGCGGCACTGAATCATGCCGGCGTGGCCGACGATTTCACCTATGTGTCGACCGCGCGGCGGCGCGTTTCTGGAATGGATGGAGGGCAAGCCGCTGCCGGGTGTCGAGGTGTTGCGGGCGAAGTGACGCATTGCCTAAACCGGAGCCGAAGCTTATGTTACATGTAACAAAGAGGCGTGTCTCATGGGCAAAGCAGTCGGAAAGACGGCGAAGCGTTCGGCCGGCAGTGACGAGCGCGCGAACGGCGCCAGCCGCGTGCGCAAGCACCGAGCCAAGATGAAGGCTTTGGGCCTCAAGCCGGTGACGCTGTGGCTGCCCGATACAAGCACACCAGAGTACAAGGCGCAGGTTCGCGCGCGAATGCGAGCTGATCAATGCCAGCAAGGATAGCCAGATCGTTCTGGATGGAATGTGGGAGCTGACGGATTTCAGCGACTGGAAGGCATGAAACGCGGCGATCTTGTAACCGTGTCAATCTCGGGCGACTACGGAAAACCCCGACCCGCACTCGTTGTGCAAATCTGACGCCTACGATCATTTGGATTCGATCACGGTCCTGCCGTTAACCAGCGAATCTTTTCGCTTCCGAACACGCGCGTCATGCTGCAACCTACCGAGGAAAACGCGTTGCGCACGATTTCATATGTCATGACTGATAAGGCCAGCACGCTCCGCCGCGAAAAAGTCGGTAGGCGCATTGGCCGCGTATCAGACGACGACTTGAATTTGGTCTCGCGGGCCCTTGCTGTCTTCTTGGGTTTTGTCTGAGAACCGGCTAATTCAAAACGTCAAATTCTTTCGCTTGCATACGGAGACATCGATGAATCTCGCCGAACTGAACAAAGTCGCGCTGGCCATGGTTGCTCCCGGCAGGGGAATCCTCGCCGCCGACGAATCTTCCAGCACCATCCAAAAGCGGTTCGACGCGATCAAGGTCGAGTTGACGGAGGATTCGCGGCGCGATTATCGCGAGATGATGTTCCGCTCCAAGGATGCGATGTCGAAATACATCTCCGGCGTCATCCTCTATGATGAGACCATATGGCAGAAGGCCAAGGATGGCACGCCGCTGGTGAAGGTGATCGAAAGTGCCGGCGCGATTCCCGGCATCAAGGTCGATGAAGGCACCCAGCCACTCCCCGGTTGTCCCGGCGAACTGGTCACCGTGGGTCTCGACAAACTCGCCGAGCGGCTGAAGAAATATTACGACCAGGGCGCTCGCTTTGCGAAATGGCGCGCTGTAATCGATATCGGCAAGGATATTCCAAGCATGACCGCGATCCATGTGAACGCGCATGCGCTCGCGCGCTATGCGGCCTTGTGTCAGGCGGCGCAGATCGTCCCGATCGTTGAACCCGAAGTGCTGATGGATGGCGATCACGACATCGACCGCTGCTACGATGTGACCGAGCGCGTTCTCAATCACACCTTCCGCGAACTGCGCATCCAGCGCGTCGCGCTCGAAGGCATGATTCTGAAACCGAACATGGCTATCGCGGGCAAGAAGAGCGCCAAAAAATCTTCCGTGGAAGAAGTCGCGGAAAAAACCGTGCGTTTGCTGAAGAGCTGCGTCCCCGCCGCGGTGCCGGGCATCGCGTTCCTTTCCGGCGGACAGTCCGATGAGGAAGCCACTGCGCACCTAGACGCCATGAACCGGATCGGTGGCCTGCCTTGGGGCCTCACATTCTCGTATGGCCGCGCGCTGCAGGCGGCGCCGCAAAAGGCATGGTCGGGCAAAAGCGAAAATGTCGCTGCGGGCCAGCAGGCCTTCACACATCGCGCGCAGATGAATTCGCTCGCCAGCAAGGGTGAATGGAAGGCCGATCTGGAAAAGAAGGCGGCCTAGACTTTGGCTTCGAAATCCGTCGCGCCACGTCCCGTGCCGCGACTTTATCTTTCAAGTCCGGTTTTGGACGATCCCGCGGCACTGATTGCAGAGCTGCCGGTTTTGATATCTCACGCCGACGTCGCGGCGGTGCTGTTGCGGCTCGCGCTCACCGACCCGCGCACGATGATCTCGCGCATCAAGGCGCTGGCGCCCGTAGTCCAGGAACGCGGCGTGGCCCTTTTGCTTGACGGTCATGCCGAGCTGGTGGCTCGCGCCGGCGCGGACGGGGCCCACCTCACCGGCCTCGATGCGATGCAGGAGGCGCTGCCAACATTGAAGCCCACCCGTATCACCGGTGTCGGCGGACTGAGCACCCGCCATGATTTAATGGCCGCGGGCGAAGCAGGCGCGGACTATGTCCTGTTCGGCGAGCCTGATTTGCGGAACCAGCGGCCATCGGTCGAAGCGATCGCCGAAAGACTGCAATGGTGGGCGGAACTGTTCGAACCCCCATGCGTGGGCTTCGCGGCGAATGTGGATGAGGCGCGAGAATTTGCTGCCGCGGGAGCGGATTTCATTCTGCTCGGAGATTTCATCTGGACCGATCCACGTGGCGCAGTCGCGGCGCTGATGGACGCGGAGCAGGCGATCAGGCAAGGTCACGCGGCGCTGTCCGGAACAGTCAAAACCGAATCAGAATGACGCCGGAATGAAAGCTCTACGTTCCACATCGATTCTGGCGTGCTGGCTGTTGTTGGCACAGGCGGCGTCGGCACAATTATCACTGACACCGCCCAAGGCCGGACCGCCCCGAGCGGCAAGCAAGGCCGCAAAGCCCAAAGCAAAGCCGCACACGACAGCTAGAAGAAGCCCTCGCCCCCGGTTGCAACGTCCAGACGCGCGGCCCCGCCCGCGCCGCCAAAAGTCGCGCCGGTTCCGCCCCCCGCCGCGCCGGTCGCCGACGATCCCAACGTGGATCTTGTCTACGGCGCCTATCAGCGCGGCCAGTACAAAACGGCTTTCGACCTCGCCACTCAGCGCGCGCAGGACAATAACGATTCCAAGGCGATGACCATGCTCGGCGAGCTCTATGCCAATGCGCTCGGCGTCAAGCGCGACTACGACAAGGCTGTGAGCTGGTACAAGCGCGCATCCGATTTGGGCGACCGCGAAGCCATGTTTGCGCTCGCGATGCTTCGGATCTCCGGACGCGGAGGTCCCGTCGACCGTGAGGAGGGAGCAAAGCTGTTGGCGTCGTCCGCCAAGCTCGGCAATCCAAAGGCGGCCTATAATCTGGCGCTGCTTTATCTGGATGGACAGACGCTGCCGCAGGATGTCAAGCGCGCCGCCGAATTGCTGCGCGTCGCTGCCGACGCCGGCAATCCCGAAGCGCAGTACGCGCTTGCGACCTTCTACAAGGAAGGCACCGGGGTCGAAAAAAACGTCGAAAAATCGGTGCGTCTGCTTCAGGCCGCTTCGCTCGCCGACAATGTTGACGCCGAAGTCGAATATGCCATCGCGCTCTATAACGGCTATGGGGCGCCGAAGAATGAAGTGGCCGCCGTGGCGTTGCTGCGCAAGGCCGCCAGGCAAAACAGCCCGATCGCGCAAAATCGGCTGGCGCGCGTGCTGCTCACCGGACAGGGCGCTCCGATGGACAAGGTCGACGCCCTGAAATGGCATATCATTGCAAAAACGGCGGGCAAAGGCGACCTGATGCTCGACGAAGCGCTTGCGCAGGCGAGCCCCGAAGATCGCGCAAAGGCCGAGGAAGGCGCGCGCAAATGGCTGGGCGCCAAATGATCTGCCTTGACGCGACCTGATCGGCAGGGCACCCAAACCCTTCGAACCGGGCAGCTCGGTACAGCGACTTTCGCATTCAGGACACTCAGCCGGCCATGCTGCATTCAGCGCTCATCAACGTCATGGTCAAAGCCGCTCGCCGCGCCGGACGCAGCCTCAAGCGCGACCTCGGTGAAGTCGAGCATCTTCAGGTTTCGCTGAAGGGCCCGGCGAATTTCGTCACCGCAGCCGACAAGCGCGCCGAGGAAATGCTCTACGCCGACCTGACCAAGGCGCGACCCGGCTACGGCTTCATCGGCGAAGAAGGCGGCACCCGGGAGGGTGACGACAAGACCCATACCTGGATTGTCGATCCGCTCGACGGCACGACGAATTTTCTGCACGGGATCCCGCAATTTGCGATCTCGATCGGCCTGCAGCGCGAAGGCACGATCATCGCCGGCCTGATCTACAATCCCGCCAATGACGACCTCTACATCGCGGAGCGCGGCAAGGGCGCGTTTCTCAACGACCAACGGCTGCGCGTCGCCGGACGTCGCAAACTAGATGAGTGTGTAATCGCGTGCGGGCTACCCCATATCGGCCGCGGCGACCACGAATTGTCACGTGCCGAAATGACCGGCATTCAGCCGAAGGTGGCGGGCCTGCGCCGCTTTGGCGCAGCGGCGCTCGACATGGCTTTTGTCGCGGCTGGGCGTCTCGACGGATATTGGGAGCGCAATCTGTCGCCGTGGGACATCGCGGCGGGAATGATCCTCATCCGCGAAGCCGGCGGCGTGATCAGCGATCTCCATGGCGGCGAGGACGTACTGAAAACCGGCAATGTCGTGGCTGGCAACGAATACGTGCACGACGAGCTCGTGAAGATTTTGAGGCCGCTGGGCTAGCGACTGGCGCGCTGCGAAAGGCTTCGGCCTCACCGCGCGGCTCTAAGCCTGCGGCGGCAAGGGAAAGAACATGCTGGTGCGCGACTGGTAGTCGCGATAGCGCTCGCCGCGCGAACGCAGCATCTGCTCCTCGAGCGGCGGCACGCCGGTCACGTGCACGAGAATCCAGTACATGAACATCGGCGCCAACAGCGTCGCCCAGCCCCAGGGATAATCGGGTGAAATCGCGATGATGGGATAGGCGAGCCAGCCAAACCATTCGAAGAAATAATTCGGATGCCGCGACCACCGCCACAGTCCGACGTCACAGACTTTTCCCTTGTTGCTCGGGTCGGTGCGAAAATTCTTAAGTTGTGCATCGGCCATCGCTTCGCCGACGATGCCAGCGAACAAAATCAGAGCGCCAAGATAGTCCTGCACGCGCAGCGCATCAGACGGAAAATGCGCCGCGACGAAGATGGCAAACACCAGAGGAACCGATCCAAATCCCTGGTTTTGGAGGAAGACGAACATCTTCCGCGGCGAATCTGCGCCCCACTCTGTTGCAAACGCGGCGTAGCGGGGATCGTCGGTAATTTTCGCGGAGCGAGCAGCGATATGCGAGCCGAGCCGCAGCGACCAGATCGCAACCAATGCGGCCACCAGCCATTGGCGATCGTTCGGCTGCGCCGGAGCGAGGGGCCACAGCGCGCTGCCGACGCCGACAAGGCCGAGCGAGAATGTCCAGATGGTGTCGACCCAGCCGGAATTGCCGGTGCGCTGCTGCACCACCCAGGCCATGGCCATCAAGATCGACAGCGCCACCGCGATCGCTGCCAGCGCCTCCAGATACAAAATGACCATGCTAAATCCTGCTTAACGCGTTCAGGCTCATAACCCTATGAAATACGTTCTGAGCCAAGCCCGGTTTCGCTGCTAAAGTTCCGCGTGCCGTCAAATCGGCGGAACTGAGCTTTTTTCTCGCGGCGGCTGTGCCATATTGAGGCTCTGCTTTTCTTTCCTGCAATGGATGATGATCCGCCCATGGCGTCAGGCTCTTCCCGCTCCGCGATGGAGATAGAACTGTCCAAGCTATCCTCACCGCGCATCTTTCTGGTGCGTATGCTGGTGTTTCTGGTGCTGTGCGGACTGCTGCTGGTGGTGCTTTACAGGCAGATCATCACGGCATTCTTCGCCAATCCCGGCCTCAACGCCTTGATCGGCGCGGTGCTGCTGATCGGCATCATCCTGTCATTCCGGCAGGTGATCCGGCTTTATCCCGAAGTCTCCTGGGTGAATAATTTTCGCATCGCCGATCCCGGTCTGGCCCTCGACCGGCGGCCGATCCTGCTGGCGCCGATGGCGGCGATCCTCGGCGGCGAGCGTACCGGAAGGATGACGATCTCCCAGCAAACCATGCGTCACTTGCTGGATTCAATCGCTACCCGCCTCGATGAAGCCCGCGATATATCGCGATACATGACCGGACTTCTGGTCTTCCTCGGACTGCTCGGCACTTTCTGGGGCTTGATCGAAACCGTCGGCTCCGTCGGCAAGGTCATTGACGGTCTCAAGGCCGGCGGCGATGCCGGCGCGCTGTTCGAGACGCTGAAGGAAGGCCTCGCGGCCCCCCTCGGCGGCATGGGCATTTCGTTCTCGTCGTCGCTGTTTGGCCTCGCCGGCTCGCTGATCCTGGGCTTTCTCGATCTGCAATCGAGTCAGGCGCAGAACCGATTCTATACCGATCTGGAAGACTGGCTGGCCTCGACCGTGCGGGAATATTCAGGCGAGAGCGCCGCGGGCGCGAGCGGTGACCTGCAGAACGCGATCGAAAAACTGCGATCGGCGATGGAAGAAGGCGGCAGCAACCGCGGCACCACCTCCGCGATGGCCAACCTTGCCGAAGCGATCCAGGGTCTTGTCGCTCATATGCGAAGCGAGCAGGAAATGATCCGCGAATGGGCCGACGGCCAGGGCGAACAAAGCCGCGAGATCAGGAAATTGCTCGAACGCATCGCGCGTCAGCCCGAGAAGAATTAGAGACAGAGTTCAATATGCTGGATCACATAACTATCGGCGTCAGCAACATCGAGCAGTCCAAGAAATTCTATGATCGAGCACTACGTCCCCTAGGGATCATGCGCTTATATGCGGAAGGCGAACGGTTTGCGGGCTATGGCGTCAGTCCCAAAGCCTTCTTCTGGATCGGATGGCGGACGGCCCCTCAGACAGGCGCTCATATCGCGTTTACAGCGCATGATCGAACAACCGTAGAACGATTTCATAGTGAAGCGATCGCGGCCGGCGGCAGGGATAATGGACTGCCCGGAATACGCCAAAACTACCATCCAAATTACTATGGAGCCTTTGTCCTCGATCCTGACGGCCACAATATCGAAGCAGTTTGCCACTCGCCGCTGGAATAATCCGCACAAAATAAGCCAACACAAAAGATAGAGAATCCCGAATGGCCCTCGCCCGCGGACGCCGCAACGAATCCGGATTCAACTACTGGCCGGGCTTCGTCGATGCGCTATCGACGCTGGTGCTGTCGATCGTATTCCTGTTGTCGGTGTTTTTGGTGGTGCAGTTCTTCCTGTCACAGGAAGTCACCGGCAAGGACAAGGCGCTGGAGCAGTTGAACGCCAAACTCGCGCAGCTAAACGACCTGTTGTCGCTGGAAAAACTCGGCGAACTCAATCTCAATGACCAGTTGTCGCAGATGCGCGCCGGCCTTCTCTCTGCCGAAGCCGAACGCGATCGCGTCAAAGGTCTTTACGATGGACTTGCCGGCGCGGGTAGCGATGCGGCGGGGCGCGCCACCGAACTCAACAAGGCGCTGGATTCCGAGAAGCAATTGTCGGCACGGGCGATGGCGCAGGTCGAAGTGCTGAACCAGCAGATCAGCGCGCTGCGCCGTCAACTTGCCGCGCTGGAAGAAGCGCTGGGCGCTTCCGAAAAGCGCGGACAGGAATCGCAAAGCCGCATCGCCGATCTTGGGCAGCGCCTGAACGTCGCGCTGGCGCAGCGGGTGCAGGAATTGTCGCGCTATCGTTCCGAATTTTTCGGACGGTTGCGCGCCATTCTCGGGCAATCGTCCCGACATCCGCATCGTCGGCGACCGCTTCGTATTTCAGTCCGAGGTGTTCTTCGATACCGGACAGGCGTTGCTGCTGCCGGAAGGCCGCGCCGAACTCGACAAACTCGCAACGGCATTGATCGATCTCGACAAGCAAATCCCGGCCGAGATCGCCTGGGTTCTCCGGGTCGATGGGCATACCGACGTGCGGCCCATCCTCAACAGCCCGCTGTTCAAGTCGAACTGGGAACTGTCATCCGCGCGCGCGATTTCGGTGGTGCAGTACCTGATATCGCTCGGCGTTCCGGCGCAGCGGCTGGTCGCGGCCGGCTTCGCGGAATTTCAGCCGCTCGATACGGCAACCACGGAAGAAGCCTACAAGCGTAACCGCCGCATCGAATTGAAGCTGACGGAACGGTGAGCATCCGCTCTCAGGTGGTCGCGCGCCTGTTTTCTTTGTTCACCTCCCCCTTGAGGGGGAGGGAACGAAAAACACGGCAGTGTGGTCTCACATGCGATGAATTCTCAATTTACCCTGCGGCCCTACCGCGCTGTCCGACGAAGACGCAGCCATCGCGCTTTGGCTCGAAACTTGGCAGCAAGCCTATCCGTCGATTGATTTCGTGGCGCGCGTGGCGTGGTGGCGTGAACGCTGGCGCAACGAGCTGGTGCCGAATGCGGCGATCGTTGTCGCGGAACAGGCGAAGGAGCGCTGATCGGCTTCGTCACCATCGATCCCATCGGGCTATCTCGATCAGCTCGTGGTCAGTCCATCGCAATGGGGTTCGACCCTCGGCGATGCGCTGATCGATGAGGCGAAGCGGCGGTCACGCGACGGCATCACGCTGCTGGTGAATGCCGATAATGTCAGAGCCATCCGGTTTTATAAGCGCAATGGGTTTGTCGATGCCGGCGCCGATGTGAATCCGACCTCGGGAAAACCGGTGTTGAAGATGGCGTGGAAGCCTTAGGCTCGCGCGAGCCTCACATCCCGAACTGCAGCCGCGCCAGCCGCGCGTAAAGTCCATTCGCTGCGACCAGCGAGCTGTGGGTGCCCTGTTCGACGATGCGGCCCTGATCCATCACCAAGATGCGGTCGCAGGAAAGCACCGTCGCCAGGCGATGGGCGATGACCAGCGTCGTGCGATGGCGCATCAGTTCTTCCAGCGCGGTTTGCACCAATGTCTCGCTTTCCGCGTCGAGCGACGACGTCGCCTCATCCAGCAGCAGCAGCGGCGCGTCGCGCAGGATCGCGCGGGCAATGGCGATGCGCTGGCGCTGGCCGCCCGAAAGCGTCACGCCGCGCTCGCCGAGCTGCGATTCAAATCCGCCCGGCAAACGTTGAATAAACTCGGTGGCGTGAGCCTGTTCCGCCGCGCGTTCGACGTCCGCATCGGATGCATCGGGGCGGCCGAAACGGATGTTTTCTCGCGCGCTCGCAGCGAACGCGACGGAATCCTGCGGCACCAGCGCGATGCGTGAACGCACCTCGCCGGGATCGGCGTCGCGGATCGGCACGCCGTCAAACGAGATGCTGCCGCTGGCGGGATCGTAGAACCGCAGCAGCAGATGAAACAACGTGCTTTTACCCGCGCCGGATGGGCCGACGATGGCGACCTTCTCGCCGGCGCGCACCGACATCGACACGCCATCAAGCGCCCACGTATCGGGCCGCGTCGGATAGGCGAAGCTCACCCTGTCCAGCACCACGTCGCCGCGGGCTGGCACCGGCAACGCGCGCGGCCTGACGGGCGCCACGATGGACGATCTCACATTGAGGATTTCGAACAACCGCTCCGCGGCGCCGGAGGCCGCAGAAACCTCGCCCCAGACTTCGCTGAGCTGGCCGAGGCCCATTGCGGCAAACACCGCATACAATACGAACTGTCCGAGCCGTCCCGGCGTGATCGATCCGGTCAGCACGTCATGCGATCCAACCCAGAGAATCACGACGACGCTGGTGAAGACGGTGAAGATGATGATCGCCGTAAGCACCGAGCGCGCCTTGGTCGAATTGCGCGCGGCACCGTAAGCCTGCTCCACCTCACCGCCGAACCGTGCATTGGCGAGACGTTCGTTGGTGTAGGCTTGCACGGTCCTGATCGAGCCGATCAGTTCCGACGCGTAGGCCGTGGCATCCGCCAGCGTGTCCTGCGCGTTGCGCGACAGCCGGCGAACCCAGCGTCCGAACGCCACCAGCGGAATGACGATCAACGGAATCGCCGCCAGCACAAACGCCGACAATCGCGGGCTGGTGACCACCATCATCGCCGTCGCGCCGATAAACAGCATCGACATTTCGCAGCGCGATCGACACCGACGCGCCGACCGCGGATTTGATCTGCGTGGTGTCGGCGGTGAGCCGCGAAATCAGTTCGCCGCTGCGCGCCGAATCGAAAAACGCCGGAGACAGCGAGATCAGATGTGCGAATACGTCACGCCTGAGATCGGCGACGATGCGCTCGCCGATGGTCATCACCAGATAAAACCGCAACGCGCTCGCCGCTGCGAGCACGGCAACTACCGCGATCATCACGCTGAAGTAGCTGTTGATCATGGCGATGCCTTCGGGCGTGAACCCGAAATCGATCATCCGGCGTACCGCGACCGGCACGATCAGCGTCGTGATGGCGGCGATCGTTAAGGCGATGAGCGCGAGAAACGCGCGCACCCGGTAGCGCGCAACGTAGGGCGCGAGCGCCAGCAGCGGACGCAATTTGGCGCGGCTGACGGCTGGCGATTGGGACAATTGCGCTTCGATAACGGCGGCGACAGGCAGGTCGACCAACGGCGACGGCGCATCGCCGCCGGGATCATCAAGCCGTTCCACTGCGCTCATATTGGCCACTCTCTTCAGCGCCTGAGATAGGCTGCGAGGGCCCTGCTGGCAAATGCGGGGGAAGCTTGTTTCCCAAGCCATGCTGCGCTATAGAGCGGCCCAAATCCGTCCCTCAAGCCACCTGAAATTCAGGCGCCCGTGCGCCAAAGGATATGTTATGAAAGCCGAAATTCACCCGGAATATCATACGATTACGGTCGTCATGACCGACGGTACCGAATACCAGACCCGCTCCACCTGGGGCAAGGAAGGCGACAAGCTGAACCTGGACATCGACTCCAAATCGCATCCGGCGTGGACGGGCGGCGCCCAGCAGATGCTGGATCGCGGCGGGCGCGTATCGCGCTTCCAGAAGAAATTCTCGGGCTTCCTCAAAAAGGACTGACCGAAGTCGCCGGTTCCAGTTGACCGCGTGCTGCCTGCGCATTTCGATCGGCTTTTATTTCGCCTCGAAGCGATCGCTTAAAATGCGCGGGTACAGTTGAGCTCCTTTTCTATAGCACTGGTATTATCAGCCGCATTTCTGCATGCGAGCTGGAATGCACTATTGCGTGGCGGCGCCGATCGCGCCCAATCCATGCTGGTCATGAACGTGACGGTTGGAATCACCGGCCTCATGATGATGGCCCTTGCCGGGCTGCCGTCACCTGCAAGCGCGGCCTATGTCGTCGCGTCAGGTTTGATCCATCTCGTTTACAACGCTCTGCTGGTGCGGATGTATCGCAGCGGAGACCTCGGCGAGACCTATCCGGTCGCGCGCGGTTCATCGCCGGCGCTGGTTACATTGGGCGCCAGCGTATTCGCGGGCGAATGGACGAGCCTCGTCGCCAGCATCGGTATCGGCCTCGTCTGCGCCGGCATTTTTATGCTCGCGACCGCCAAAGGACGCTTGCATGCGATGAACCTGCCGTGGGCGCTGGCCACCGGCGTCAGCATTGCAACCTATACGGTTGTCGACGGCATCGGCGTTCGCGCTTCCGGCAACTGGATTGCCTATACCGGCGGAATGTTCGCATTCTTCCTCGCCGTGCCCTTGTGGTACTTGATCCGGCGCGACCGCGTATTGTTCGGGATGCGGCCGGTAGAAGTCGGCAAGTCCGCGGCGGGCGGACTGATTTCACTCGCCGCCTATGGCGCCATCATCTGGGCAATGCAGGCAAGCCCGATGGGTGCGGTGTCGGCATTGCGCGAAACCAGCGTGGTATTTGCAGCGTTGCTCGGAGCCGCGTTTCTCAAGGAGCGATTGACGCTGCAGCGGACCATCGCCTGCTGCATCATCGCCGCGGGCGCCGCCGCCGTGGGCTGGAAAATCTGAACAAGTGCATCTGTTCCGCAACGCTGCTCTTTCGGAACCGGCATGCAACGCCTAGATTAAGTGACATCATTGCGACGCGCATTCGTCGCTACCGGATCCTCATTGCATGACGACGTTATTGCTTTCCCACCCCGCATGTCTCGAACATGCGACACCGCCAGGACACCCGGAACGTCCCGATCGCATGCGCGCCGTCGAAGCGGCTCTGTCGGCTGATCGCTTCAACGGCCTCAAGCGCGATCTGGCACCCGAAGGCACACTTGAGTCGGTCGCGCTCTGTCATAACGAGCACTACATCGAAGAACTCCGGCACATCGCGCCTACAAGCGGTCTGGTCTATCTCGACGGCGACACGTCGATGTCGCCCGGCACCTGGGAAGCCGTGATGCGCGCCGTGGGCGGCGCCGTTGCTGCGACCGATGCGGTGATGACCGGCGGCGTGGACAATGCGTTTGTCGCAACGCGGCCGCCGGGACATCATGCCGAGATCGGCAAGCCGATGGGGTTCTGCTTTTTTGACCATGCCGCGATCGCAGCGCGACACGCGCAACGCAAATACGGCATCGCCCGCGTTGCGGTGGTGGATTTCGACGTGCATCATGGCAATGGCACCCAGGATATTTTCTGGGCCGATCCCACGGTGATGTATTGCTCGACGCATCAGATGCCGCTGTTTCCCGGCACCGGCGCCAGCGGTGAGCGCGGCGATCACGACACCATCGTCAACGCACCGCTTGCATCGGGCGATGGCAGCGCCAAATTCCGCGCCGCGATCGACAATCTGATCGTGCCGCAACTTACGAAATTCGCGCCGGAATTGATCGTTATCTCCGCGGGTTTCGACGCGCACCGTCGCGATCCGCTGGCGAGCCTTAATCTCGATGCGGAAGATTTCGGCTGGGTGACGCGCAAGCTCATGGATGTTGCCGATACCAGCGCCGGGGGACGAATTGTTTCGGTGCTCGAAGGAGGCTATGATTTACAAGGCTTGAAAGAGTCGGCGGCAGCCCACGTCGGCGCGTTGATGGGCGCATAAAAAGCGCCTGCAATACGGGGCAAACGCGCGTACAGGAATGTCCTATGGCCGAAAATAACTCTGTCGATGTCAAAGCGCTGAGCTTCGAACGCGCCATCGAAGAACTCGAAGTGATTGTGAAACGCCTTGAAGACGGCAAGGTGCCGTTGGAAGAATCCGTGGCGATTTACGAGCGCGGAGAAGCCCTGAAAAAGCGGTGCGAGGAATTGCTGCGGCAGGCAGAAGCGCGCGTCGACAAGATTACTACCGATGCCGATGGACGAGCAGCCAGCACCGAGCCACTGGATGTTAAATAATTTCTTTTCGGCTACGGCTTAAGCGTGCGCATTCAACACCGGCACGTTATCTATGTCCAAGGCTACGATCCGCGCGGCCTCGCGCAGTATTATCGCATGTTTCGAACCGAACTGCGAAAGTTCGGCAGACTGTATCAACTCTCGACCACAGTCGGGCGGCCCAAGATAGCAACTGACAGCGAGACGGCGTCGTGGACGGTTGAAGCCGGAGATGCCGACTGGCAGACCCAAACCGACTACGATTTCCTGCGGTGGGAGGATTTGATCCAGCCCGACCTCGCGGCGCCAATCTGGCGTACAGTTTTCAAGGCGACGGCGATTTACTATTTGCGTCTGGTTTTCACCGCAACGATTGCGCGGTTCTGGAAAGCCCATTGGCGGTTTGCAACGTTCATCAGCTATCCGCATTTTCTGCTGATTGTTGAAGCCCTGTGCTCGCTGGTAATAGCCTATGGATCCTGGGTTGTTCTCATCGCATTGGGAGTTCCCGGCATACTCGCCATGGCCGTTTCAGCCGTTGCCTTTGTAGCGGCGCTCGCTGCATTTCTGAAATACACTGAGAAGCGAACCTACCTGCTCTATCTGTTTTCCGACACCATCTTTACCTGGGAGTTCGCCCAGCGAGAGCGGCCAGAGTGGAATGCGCGCCTCGATCGTTTTGCCGAGTACCTTGTCAGGGCCGTGCGCATCACCACCGCGGAGGAGATCGTGGTCGTCGGCCATAGTTCGGGTTCGTTCCTGAGCGTGGAGATCCTGGGACGGGCACTGGAACTTGACCCCGATCTCGGACGGCGCGGCCCGCGCATCGTGTTACTGACCATCGGCGGAAATTTGCCGATTGTCGGTTTCCATCATGGGTCCGTCAGGTTCCGCGAACATCTACGCCGGCTGGCGACCGAACCCTCGATCGATTGGGTCGACGGCCAGTCGCGCAAAGACGTGATGAGCTTCTACCCGTTCGATCCGATCGTCGGGCACGGCTATCGATGCTGGGCCAGGCCGGCGCAATCCGAAGTTCATGTCCGTTCGATTTCGCGAAATCATCAAACCTGAAAACTACAATGTGTTCCGCTGGAAGTTTTTTCGTGTGCATTTCCAATTCGTCATGGCCAACGAGCGGCCCCACGCCTACGATTTTTTCATGATCGTCTGCGGACCTATCCCGTTGCGAGAGCGTGCGGCGTTTCCCGAAGACGCGCTGGCGGCCGTTACGGGCGCCTCCGCCGCGCGGGAACTGGCCTGGAAACGGCTTGATAGCGAGCCGGTCGACTGGCCCGGCGGTTCCAGCTTAGATTGAGCAAGAGTCGTTCATGTTGCGCTGCGGCTAAATTTGGCCGCGCCATTGACCATGTCCGAATGCCATTGCCTCCACGATTGGCTTTGATTGTCGCATTGGTGTAAAGGTTTAGGGACCATGGCTGCCGAGACCCCTTTTCTCGGGCCACGACGGAGATTAAGTGACTTCAAATAATGGGCGGATGAGTAACGGTCGCCGGTGCAAAGTGATGTGCATCACAGTTATCGAGCGAAATCGCTTTATAAGCTTCGAAATTGATTCTCCTGCCGGGAGATCGTGTCTGGGTTGCACCCTCTCATGTCGGACGACACGACTGTAAAACTGGAATATCGCCGTGACCGAATTCAGTAAGACGCCGCTTCTGGACACTATTCACACGCCTGCTGATCTGCGCCGACTTCCGATCGAGCAGGTTGCCCAGGTGGCCGACGAATTGCGCCAGGAAACGATCGACGCTGTCTCGGTTACAGGGGGCCATTTCGGCGCCGGTCTCGGAGTCGTCGAACTCACCACCGCACTTCATTATGTATTCGACACACCGCGCGATCGCCTGATTTGGGACGTCGGACATCAGGCCTATCCGCACAAGATCCTGACCGGCCGTCGTGACCGTATCCGTACGCTGCGCACCGGTGGCGGGCTTTCTGGTTTCACCAAGCGAAGCGAGAGCGACTACGATCCGTTTGGCGCCGCGCACTCGTCGACCTCGATCTCGGCAGGCCTCGGCATGGCCGTGGCGCGCGATCTTTCCGGCGGCGACAACAACGTCATCGCCGTCATCGGCGACGGCGCCATGTCCGCGGGCATGGCCTACGAAGCGATGAACAACGCCGGCGCGATGAATTCCCGGCTGATCGTCATTCTCAACGACAACGATATGTCGATTGCGCCGCCGGTTGGCGCGATGTCCGCCTATCTGTCGCGGCTATATTCGGGCAAGACCTATCGTTCGCTGCGCGAAGCCGTCAAACAACTGGGCGACCATCTGCCGAAGGTGCTTGCGGATCGCGCCAACCGCGCCGAGGAATATTCCCGCGGCTTCATGGTCGGCGGAGGCACGCTGTTCGAGGAACTCGGCTTCTATTATGTAGGGCCGATCGACGGCCACAACCTCGATCACCTGCTGCCGGTGCTGCAGAATGTTCGCGACATGAAGACCGGGCCAATCCTGGTCCATGTCGTAACGCAGAAGGGCAAAGGCTACGGGCCCGCCGAGGCCGCCGCCGACAAGTACCACGCCGTGGTCAAGTTCGACGTCGCGACGGGCGCGCAGTCGAAGTCCAAGCCGAACGCGCCTTCCTATCAAAACGTATTTGGCCAAAGCCTCGTCAAGGAAGCGCAAAAAGACGACAAGATCGTCGGCATTACCGCGGCGATGCCGTCAGGGCACCGGCATCGACATTTTCGCGAAGGCTTTTCCAGAGCGCACATTCGATGTCGGCATTGCGGAACAGCATGCGGTGACATTCGCCGCCGGTCTTGCAACCGAGGGGTACAAGCCTTTCTGCGCGATCTATTCAACCTTCCTGCAGCGCGGCTATGACCAGGTTGTGCACGACGTCGCAATTCAAGGGCTGCCGGTCCGGTTCGCGATCGACCGCGCCGGTCTTGTTGGCGCCGATGGCGCGACCCATGCTGGTTCATTCGATTGCGCCTACCTCGGTTGCCTTCCCGGTTTCGTGATCATGGCCGCATCCGACGAAGCCGAACTCGTGCACATGGTGGCCACTCAGGTGGCTATCAACGACCATCCGAGCGCGGTGCGTTATCCGCGCGGTGAAGGCCGCGGCGTTGACATGCCCGAAGTCGGAATCCCGATGGAGGTCGGCAAGGGCCGCATCGTTCGTCAAGGCAACAAGATCGCGTTGCTGTCGTTCGGCACCCGGCTTGCCGAGTGTGAGAAGGCCGCGGATGAATTGAGCGCGCATGGTCTTTCGACAACGATCGCCGACGCGCGTTTCATGAAGCCGCTCGATGTCGACCTGGTGCTGAAGCTGGCACGCGAGCACGAAATCCTGCTTACCATCGAGGAAGGCTCGATCGGCGGCTTCGGCTCGCATGTCATGCAGACTTTGGCCGAGCATGGCATGCTCGATGGCGGCTTGCGGATGCGTTCGATGGTGCTGCCCGATGTCTTTCTCGATCATGACTCGCCGAACGCGATGTACGGCCGCGCCGGTCTGGACGCCAAGGGCATCGTCAAGAAAGTCTTCGAAACGCTAGGCAAAGACTTCAAGGCCGAGACGGTGAAGCTGGCCTGAGGTAGATCGCGCAGGCGTTTTATGCCGCCTAGAAAACGCGCCGATATGTTGCTGGTCGAGCGCGGCCTGTTCGAAAGCCGGGCGCGGGCACAGGCCGCGATCGACGCCGGTCTGGTCTTCGCCGATGACAGGCAGGTCCTGAAAGCTTCCGAGAGCATCGTTCCCGAAGCGATATTGCGC
This sequence comes from uncultured Alphaproteobacteria bacterium, assembly GCA_963723625.1. GTDB lineage: Bacteria > Pseudomonadota > Alphaproteobacteria > Rhizobiales > Xanthobacteraceae > Bradyrhizobium. The sequence goes on along the minus strand of CAVRRK010000005.1, from coordinate 212,033 downwards.
GCGCAACCGGCGCATCCCTTTGTATCGCGCGGCGGCGTCAAATTGGCTGCGGCGCTAGAGCGCTATCCGATCGACATCGAAGATCATGTTTGCCTCGATGTCGGTGCATCCACGGGCGGCTTTACCGAAGTGCTGCTGGCGAACGGGGCCAGTCTGGTATTCGCCGTCGATGTCGGCCGCGGCCAGTTGCATTCGTCGCTGCATAAACACCCGAAGATCGTGTCGATGGAAGAAACCGATATCCGCTCGCTCGAGCACAAGCGGCTGCGGGTGCGGCCCGATATCGTCGTGGTCGATGTTAGCTTCATCTCGCTGAAAGCCGTGCTGCCCGTGGCTTTATCCTTGGCGGCCGCGCCGATGCATCTGCTGGCGCTGATCAAGCCGCAATTCGAAGCACCGAGAAAACATTCCAAGCGCGGCATCATCCGCGATGCGGCCGTGCACCAGCAGGTCTGTGAAGATATCGCGGGCTTCGTCGCCTCGATGGGCTGCACGGATATCCAGGTATTTCCGTCTTCTATTGCCGGGGGCGACGGCAATATTGAATTTTTCATCGGCGCGCGCCGTGGCTGAGCATTTGACAATCGATCACGTCGGCCAGCGCGGGGATGGCGTCGCCTATGCCGAAGGGGAAACGCTGTTCGTGCCCTATACGCTCAGCGGCGAGACGGTTGAGGCCGAAGCAGCACTAGGTCATCCCGACCGCAGGCAACTCCTGCGCATCATCAGCGCCAGTTCTGAGCGGATCGCGCCGTTCTGCAAGTATTTCGGCGCCTGCGGCGGTTGCGCCATCCAGCACTGGCAGCCGGATCGCTATCGCGCGTGGAAACAGCAGATCGTGGTCGACACGCTCGCCCACGCCGGTATCGACTGCCGCGTCGACGAACTCATTGACGCTCACGGCGCGGGCCGAAGACGCATCACGGCGCATGCGCGGCGCGACGGCGATGGAGTATTACGTGTCGGCTTCGCGGCGGCCGGCAGCCACGCCGTCGTTGACATCGACGCTTGCCCAATCCTCGATCCCGGCTTGCGCGGCGCACTCGATGCCGCACGCGCGCTGGCGGAGATGCTGAAACCCACGGCCAAGCCGCTGGATATCCAGGTGACCGCCACGAGCAATGGCCTCGACGTCGACGTGCGCGGATCGGGGCCGCTGCCATCAGCGATGATCGCGACACTCTCGCAGCTCGCCGAAGCGCATAAACTGGCGCGGCTGACGCGTCACGGCGAACTCGTGCTGATACGCAGCTCCCCGGTGGTCGCGATGGGCAGCGCGCAGGTGGTATTGCCTGCGGGCTCCTTCCTGCAGGCCACCGCAGCCGGCGAGGAGTCGCTGGCAGAGCTTGTGAACAAACATTGCAAGGGCGCCAAACACGTCGCCGATCTGTTCTGCGGGGTCGGACCTTTCGCGTTGAGGCTGGCGGCGAAGTCGCGCATCTCCGCCTTTGACAGCGACGTTGGAGCAATTTCAGCTCTGCAAAAGGCTGCGACATCGACATCAGGCCTCAAGCCCATCAAAGCCGAGACTCGAGACCTGTTCCGGCGGCCGCTGATGCCGCAGGAGCTGCGCGACTACGACGCCGTCGTATTCGACCCGCCGCGGCAAGGCGCGCAGGCGCAGGTGCAGCAACTCGCGGCCAGCAAGATTCCGCTGGTGGTTGCAGTGTCGTGCAACGTCGCAACCTTCGCGCGCGATGCGCGAATCCTCATCGGCGGCGGATTCCACATTGAAAGCGTGACGCCGGTGGATCAATTCCGCCACACGCCGCATGTTGAACTGGTGGCGCGGTTCAAGAAATAACGCGACGTTACCGCCCCCACCTGTCCTGCCAGATCTTCTCGCCGATCATGCACGACACGCGCGGCTCCTTTTCGGCGACCGGGATGATCCGCCGTTCGGGCACGCGGCCCGCGACCTCCAGCACAAGCTTGGTGCGGATGGCCTCCTTGAATTTTTCACGATCCTTGATCGCCACCACAAACGAACCTGGACCGCCGATCACGCAGTCCTCGTAGTAAAAATCGAGATTGTCGATATCCATCGTCGAATAAGAAGGCTCCTTCACCATGATCGGCAGGCCGTTGATGGTGATGCCCTTCTCCAGCGCCGTGTCGCGCGCGATCGTGACCGGCGAGCCGTTATTATTCGGGCCATCGCCGGAAATATCGATCACCCGCCGCAATCCGCGATAGGGATTTTCTTCGAACAGCGGCATCGCGAAATTGATCGCGCCGGAAATGGAGGTGCGCGATGCGCGGCGGATCGGCGTCTTCATGATCTCGTTGGCAACAGCATCGGCCGTTTCCGGACCGTCGATCACCCGCCAGGGAATGATGATCTTCTGATCGCTCGATGCGGCCCATTCGAAATAGGTCACTGAAATCTTGCCGTTCGGGCCCGTCTTCAAAGCCTGCAAAAAGTCCTTCGACACGATGGCCTGCGCGTAACCTTCGCGCTGGATTGCCAGTTCGTCCATGTCCATGGAATAGGAAACGTCAACGGCAAGAACGAGTTCGACGTCAACGGAGGGCACGCTTTCTTTCTCGGCCAACCGATATCCGGGATTGGGCGCAGCAAAGCTGGCCACGTCGCCCCCCGCGATCGCACCCGCGACCAGCACCGCTCCGATCGAGATATACCAGCGCATGCGCCCTCCCGTCGTACCGGCGCGATGGTGACATGCAAACCGCGCGGCGGAAAGCAGGAACGGGTGCTGATCTTCACTTTCAGGTTAGATGGACGGCACCTATTCAGGCCCGCGCAGAGAGGCTGTTTCGTAACGGTTCAGGAGACTGTAAACTCACCGAAAGCCCGCCGTCAGGAGGCTCCGCCGGAATGATCGATACCGTCACCAAGCCGCGCACCAAGGTAAAGGTAAAAACCGAGCGGCCGAAGCTGCACAAGGTCATTCTTGTCAATGACGACTTCACGCCGCGCGAATTCGTGGTCTGGGTGCTGAAGGCCGAATTTCGCATGACCGAAGATCAGGCCCACAAGGTCATGATCACCGCGCACCGGCGCGGCGTCTGCGTCGTCGCCGTGTTCACCAAGGACGTCGCCGAAACCAAGGCCACGCGCGCCACGGACGCCGGGCGCGCCAAGGGCTATCCGCTGCTGTTCACGACCGAGCCGGAGGAATAGGCGGTTTAGGATGACGACGCCGGTATCTCATCCTGTAGCCCATAGACCCGCTGCGCCTGCGAAAATCCCGCAATCGGAAATTCGCCGAGATCCGCCCAACTGCCGGCGGCGCACATCTCGACGAAACTTTCCGACGCGACCACCGTGCGATGCAGGCTGCCGGCGATCTTTTCCATGCGGGCGGCGAGGTTAACCGCGGGCCCGATGCAGGTGAAGTCGAGCCGGTTGCCGCCGCCGATGTTGCCGTAGAGCACAGTGCCGATATGGAGCGCCAAGCCGAAGCGAAAGCTTTCGACGCTGTGGCCGCCTTCTGAATAGGTCAGTTCCGCCACGCTGGCGCGGCATTCATGAACCGCCTCAAGAGCCTGTTCACAGATTTGCGCGGCGTTGCCGTCATCCGCGGTCACTGGAAATACCGCGAGCAAGCCATCACCCATGAATTTCAGCACCTCACCGCCGCGCTTCGTGATGGCCTCTACCTGGCAATCGAAATAGCGATTGAGAATATCGACCACGACCTCGGACGGCAGGCGATCGGACAACCGCGTAAAGCCGCGCAGGTCCGAGAGCCAGATCGCCGCGTTCATCGTCTCGGTGTGACCGCGCCTGATCTGCCCGGCCAGAATACGTTCGCCGGGCCGATGCCCGACATAGGTTTCCAGCAAGGTGGTCGCGGTACGCCGGAGCGCAAAGATTTCGCCGAGCCGCGCGAACGGGACGATGAGGGTGCGCAGCGCGGTGAGCTGCGGTTGCGTGAAGCCGCCCGGCTGCTTGGTGGTCCAACTCGAGGCGTGGATTGCGCCGTCGGTAAAGCGAAGCGGCAGCGCGATGTATCCGGTAACGCCCTCGGCGCGCATGTCGTCGAAGAAGGGAAACCGCCGGCTTTCCGGGTCGTCCATCGCGTACGAGACCTCGACGCCATCGCGAAATACGATTGCCAACGGGCTGTTGATGAATTCGGGCGAGTCCAGAATGTCGTAGCCGGCAGTACCGACAGTCACCTCTGCCCCCGGCCGCCAGATGAAATTGCGGCCCATCACATCGGGATGCAATGTCCGCACGAAAGCGCCGACGCGCCAAAGCGGCACCCCCGCCGCGACCAGACGCTCGCAGGTCTGCTGCAGCAGCGCGACCGGATTTGGTGCCGACCGCGCGCCGTCGATCAGCCAGTCGGTGATCTCGCTGAGTTCAAGGGACTGCACGTTTAACCGACCTGCCCGCGATGCCGCAAGAAATGATCGGCCAGCACGCAGGCCATCATGGCCTCCCCGACCGGCACCGCGCGAATGCCGACGCAAGGGTCGTGACGCCCCTTGGTCATGATGTCGGTGTCGGCGCCACCGCGGTCCACCGTGCGGCGCGGCGACAGGATCGACGAGGTCGGCTTCACGGCAAAGCGCGCCACCACCGGCTGACCGGTCGAGATGCCGCCGAGCACGCCGCCGGCATGATTGGACAGGAAGCTAATCCCTTCATTCCCCATCCGCATCTCGTCGGCGTTTTCCTCGCCGGACAATTCCGCCGCGCCAAATCCCGCGCCGATCTCGACGCCCTTCACCGCATTGATGCTCATCAGCGCCGCGGCGAGATCACCATCGAGTTTGGCATAGATCGGCGCGCCCAATCCTGCCGGCACGCCTTCGGCGATCACTTCGATCACCGCGCCGATCGATGAACCATTCTTGCGGATGTTGTCGAGATAACTTTCGAAGAACGCTGCCTTGTCCTTGTCCGGACAGAAAAACGGATTCTTGGCGATCTCATCCCAATCCCACTTTTCGCGATCGATCTTGTGCCGACCCATTTGCACCAGCGCCGCGCGCACTTTCATTTCCGGGACGACCTTGCGAGCAATGGCACCCGCCGCCACGCGCGTCGCCGTCTCGCGCGCCGACGAACGGCCACCGCCGCGATAATCGCGCAGGCCATATTTGGCCTCGTAGGTGAAGTCGGCATGCCCGGGCCGAAACTTGTCCTTGATGTCGGAATAGTCCTTTGAGCGCTGGTCGGTATTCTCGATCAGGAGCGCGATCGGCGTGCCAGTGGTGACCTGCACGCCGGTGTCGGGATGCGCCATCACCCCGGACAGAATTTTTACCTCGTCGGCTTCCTGCCGCTGCGTGGTGAAACGCGACTGACCTGGACGGCGGCGATCGAGATCGCGCTGAATGTCCACTTCCGTGAGCGGCAACAGCGGCGGACAGCCATCGACCACACACCCGATCGCGACGCCGTGGCTCTCGCCGAACGTCGTGACACGAAACATGTGGCCGAAGGTGTTGAAGGACATCGTTCCGAGTACTCCGGGGCCGTAAGTCCGTCAATTCGCCCTTGACGATACGTGAAACGTATCACATATTATTCATCAATGATCCAAGGATTTGCCGATCGGGCGACGGAGCAGTTGTTTCGCGGCGGCGCATGTTCTGCCCAGTGGCGGGCGATAGAAGCCGTCACGCTTCGAAAACTGGACATGCTGGATGCGGCTGTACGGCTCAATGACTTGCGCATGCCTCCCGGCAATCACCTTGAAGCCTTGAAGGGCAACCGGAAAGGCCAATATTCGATCCGCATCAACCGGCAGTGGCGTCTGTGCTTTCGCTGGACTGCCGAAGGGCCTTACGCTGTCGAAATCGTCGATTATCACTAGGGAATTGGAAACAATGCGCATTCGTACTCATCCAGGAGAAATAATTCGCGAGGAGTTTCTGGCGCCGCTTGCAATGTCGGCTCGTGAACTGAGCAGAGCACTCGGAATTCCATCCAACCGCTTGACCGAGATAATGCGTGGCAATCGCGGCGTGAGCGCCGATACCGCGATCCGGCTCGGCCGTTATTTCGGAACCGACCCTCGTTTCTGGATGAATCTGCAAACCGCCCATGATTTATCAAAAGCGGAAACGACTACGAACTACCGTGCGATCCTGCCACGGCCGGCGGCATGATCCGCAGCGCTCGGTCGCGTTCCCTATTCCTTCGCCAGCGAATTGCTGAGCGAAATGTCGGGTGCGTCGGGCCGCTTCATTCCGACGACGTGATAGCCGGAATCGACGTGATGCACCTCGCCAGTGACGCTGCGCGACATATCGGACAGCAGATACAGCGCGCTGTCGCCGACCTCCTCGATGGTCACGGTACGGCGCATCGGTGAATTGTATTCGTTCCATTTCAGGATGTACCGGAAGTCGCCGATGCCAGAAGCCGCCAGCGTCTTGATCGGTCCCGCCGAGATGGCGTTTACGCGGATATTCTTCTCGCCGAGATCGGCAGCCAGATAGCGTACGCTGGCTTCCAGCGCGGCCTTGGCGACGCCCATCACGTTGTAATGCGGCATCCATTTCTCGGCGCCGTAATAGGTCAGCGTCAGAATCGAGCCACCATCGGTCATCAGCTTTTCGGCGCGCTGCGCGATCGCGGTCAGCGAATAGCAGGAGATCAGCATGGTCTTGGAAAAATTGTCGGCGGTAGTTTCGAGATAGCGGCCGTCGAGCTGATCCTTGTCGGAAAAAGCGATGGCGTGCACGAGGAAATCGATCTTGCCCCACTTTTCCTTCAATATGTCGAACGCCGCATCGATTGTTGGGGGATCGGTGACGTCGCAATGCCCGAGCAGCAGACCGCCGAGCTCGGCGGCCAGCGGTTCGACCCGCTTCTTTAAGCGCGTCGCCCTGCCAAGTCAGCGCGATTTCCGCGCCGGCCGCGTGGCAAGCCTTGGCGATACCCCAGGCGATCGAACGGTTATTAGCGACCCCAAGCACCACCCCGCGCTTGCCCTTCATCAGGCCTGAATTTTGCGACATCCGGTTTCCGATCAGTACGTCTCCTGTGGAGGTACACCAGCACTTTCGGATGGTATAGCCCAAATCGGCCGGCAGGCCCGGCCGTTCTCCGGGCAGGCTTAATGACGGAATAGGCTGGTGTTTTCGGTGTTATGTTGTGCAGGATCGTTCGTCGCGCCGGTGCCGGCGAATGTCCACCACATGACTTAAAGATCGAGTTCAATGACCGCGTTTCGCGACGATGTCGAAGCTATGATTCCGGCACTGCGCCGTTACGCGCGCGCGCTGACGCGCGACGCAGACATTGCGGACGATCTGGTGCAGGACACGCTGGTGCGGGCGCTGCGCTCGGAACGTTTGTTCCTCGGCGGCGATATCAGAAGCTGGCTCTACACCATCCTGACCAACCTCAATCGCAACCGTCGCCGCTCGCTGGCGCGGCGTCCGCAATTCACGCCGCTGCTCGACAACAATCCGGATGCCAGCGGCACCGAGGCGGAAGGCCGCGACATTGCCCGCGCGCTGGCGACCCTGGTGGAGGATCAGCGCTCCGTGTTGCTGCTGGTCATGCTGGAAGGCCTCAGTTACCGCGAGGTCGCCGACATCCAGGGCGTGCCCATCGGCACCGTGATGTCTCGCCTCGCCCGTGCGCGCGCCCATGTCAAGGCGAGCCTCGAAGGCGAACGCCCCGCGCTCCGGAGAGTGAAGTGATGGCAGGCAATATGCATGCGGATGCAATGAAACAGAGCCAATTTCTTACTGAGAGACCACGACAATGAACGACCCCACGATTCCAGTCACCGAAGATGAGCTTCACGCTTACGTCGACAATGAATTACCTGCCGAGCGACGTGCCGATGTCGAGGCATGGCTGACGTCGCATGCCGACGACGCGGAGCGGGTACAGTCATGGCGCGCGATGGCTGACTTGCTGCATGCGCGTTACGACTCGGTCGCGGACGAGGCGGTGCCGAAGCGGCTCGAGCTTGAGCGACTCGAACGGCAGCCCCGCAAATGGTTCTACGGCGCGGTCGCGGCCACGCTGCTGGCCTTCATCGCCGGCGGCGGCGCGGGCTGGGTCGCGCATGGCGCTTCGGCTTCACCATCGGCATTCCAGAATTTCACCGTCGATGCGCTGGACGCGCATCGGCTCTATGTCGTTGAGGTCCGCCATCCTGTCGAGGTCGGCGGCTCCGAGCGCGCGCATCTGCAACAGTGGTTGTCGAAGCGCATCGGCTATGAGGTGAAGCCCCCGGAGCTTGATGGCACCGGCTTGAAACTGGTCGGCGGACGGCTGTTGCCGGGCCCGCAGGCGCCCGCGGCATTCTTCATGTACGAGAGCCCGAGTGGCGAGCGCTTCACGCTCTATACGTCGCGCGCGAAGACCGACGTCACGCAGATGCGCTATGCGGCGCGCGGCAGCGATGGCGCTATGTTCTGGGCGGACCGCGGCGTCGGCTACGTGCTGAGCGGACCTGACGACAACAAAGACCGGCTCAATCAGGTCGCGCGGCTGGTGTATGACCAGACGGAGAAGGTCGGCGGCTGAAACAACCTCATGGTGAGGAGGCGCCCTTGCGCGCGTCTCGAACCATGACGCGTCGTTTCGAATCGCTATGCGAGACGGCGCGTACAGTGAAGCGCGCTCGCTCAGGATGAGGCCAAGGCTGGCGACAGAACACGCCTAAATCACCCCAGATCGCTTCTTGGATTGTACGGATGATCGGCGCGCCATTTTTCCATCAGCGCTTCGAGTTCGGCGTCGTGTCCATCTGGCAGCATGATGCGCGTGGTGACGAAGAGATCGCCTGAGCCGGCGGCCTTCGGCAGCCCCTTGCCCCTCAACCGAAACGTCCGTCCGCTTGAGGTGTTTTTCGGGATCGACAGCTCGACCGCGCTGCCCAGCGTCGGCACGCGGACTTTGCCGCCGAGCACCGCCTCGTAGAGCGTGATCGAGAGGTCGACGCGCAGATCGCTGCCGTCCACTTTGAAGAATGCATGCGGCGCAATGCTGATGGTGATCAGGAGATCGCCGGGGCGATGCCCGGGAGCGGTTTCGCCCTGCCCCTTCAGCCGGATCTGCTGTCCCGCCGCGACGCCGGCCGGAATCTTGACGTTGAGTTCTTTTCCATTCGGCAGCCGAACGCGCTTCTCGCCCCCCTGCACCGCCTCCTCCAGCGACACCGTCATGGCGACGCTGAGGTCAAGATCGGCCGCGAACGGGGCCTCATCGAATGTCTGCGCGCCGCCGCGGGCACCGCGCCCCGCCGCGCCGCCAAACATGCTGTTGAGAATGTCTTCGAAGCCCGCGCCACCGCCGCCGAAGCTGCCCGGTCCGGCCCCGCCACTGCGAAAATTATACTGCTCGAAGCCGCCGCCGGGCGACGCGCCGCGCGGCCCGCCACCGGGAAAGCCTTGAAAACGCGGCTTGCCCTCGGCGTCGATCTCACCGCGGTCGAATTGCTTGCGCTTGTCCTCGTCGCCGACGATCTCGTTGGCCGAATTTATTTCGGAAAAGCGCGCGGCGGATTTCGGATCGTTCTTGTTGGCATCGGGGTGATGCTTCTTGGCGAGCTTGCGGTAAGCGCTCTTGATCGCCGCAGCGCTGGCGCCCCGCTGCACCCCCAAGACCTCATAGGGGTCGCGCATCCGTCACGTCTCCTTCAGGGATGGAAAGGGTTTATTCAAGCTCCATTTGGGGTGCCCGTGGCATTTTTGCAACGGCTTTTGAACCAGATCAGAGATCAGGTTCGCTTCCACGGCTTCAGCGTATGAATTTCCCACTGGCCGTGCACGGATTTGCAGGCACCGCCCTGCCACCAGCTTTCGGTACGGCCGTTGACATAGCTCGCGAGAAAATCGCGGCAGGTGCGGCCTTCCGACGAATAGGCCGCGGCCAGAGGCGTGACCGAACCTCGGGCGCCGGTGGACGGGTTTTCCCAGGGCTGGCTGGCATCCTTGTCGCCCTTGGTGAGAACGTCGGATGCGGCATTGCGGGCAAAGGCGAGATCAGTGTCGCTGGGAACGATGCCGGATGCGCCGCCGATCGAGCCGGTGGTGTCGCCTTCTTCCATGCGTGCGAACGATGCGTCGTTGCGCGATACGCTGCAGCCCCCCGAGCCCGCGCCGATTAGAATCAATGTCATCACGGCGCCCGCCGGCCTGATCACGGATAGGCCAACGCTCCGCCATGTCCTATATAGGCTTGGCCTGACATGGGACCGCAACAGGCTCTGGACCGCGGGTCGACGCAACTTTAGAAACTCCGATGACCGATACGATCTCCATCAAACACCCAACTCAGTTAACGTCCGGTGATTTCACCGAGGCCGAGGAGCCATTTGCGCTGTTCGCCGAATGGTTTGCCGAGGCGGTGAAAAGCGAGCCCAACGATCCCAACGCCATGTCGCTGGCCACCGTCGATGCGTCGGGGCTGCCCGATGTTCGAATGGTGCTGATGAAGGGTTATGACGCCGAGGGTTTCGTGTTTTACAGCCACGTCGCTAGCCAGAAGGGCCGCGAGCTCGCCGCCAACCCGAAGGCCGCGCTGCTGTTTCACTGGAAGTCGCTGCGCCGTCAGGTCCGCATCCGCGGCAATGTGACGCCGGTCAGCGAAGCCGAAGCCGACGCTTATTTCGCCACGCGACCCAAACAAGCCCAGATCGGCGCCTGGGCCAGCAAGCAATCGCAGCCGCTGGAAAGTCGCTTTGCCTTCGAACAGGCAATTGCATTGGTCGCAGCCAAGCATCTCGTCGGCGAGGTGCCGCGACCTGTGGGATGGAGCGGCTGGCGCATCGCCCCATCCCATTTCGAGTTCTGGCACGACCGGCCGTTCCGGCTGCACGACCGGATCGAATTCCGCCGGGATGTGCCCGACAGTGCGTGGGCCAAGGCGCGGCTTTATCCCTAACGTGCGCCGTCACGGCGGGCATGACGACCAATTGTGAGAACCGCTGATGGCTTCCTCGAACATTCCTCCGCGGCGCACGATGCTACTGACCGGCGCCAGCCGCGGCATCGGCCATGCCACGGTGATCCGCTTTTCCAGCGCGGGCTGGCGCGTGCTGACCTGTTCGCGGCATCCGTTTCCGGAAGAATGCCCGTGGGGCGCAGGCCCCGAAGACCATATCCAGATCGACCTCGCCGACCACGCCGACACCGCGCGCGGCATTTCGGAAATTCGCGAGCGCCTCGATGGCGGCGAGCTGCACGCGCTGGTCAATAACGCGGCGATCTCGCCGAAGGCCGAAGGCGGCGGACGGCTCAGCTCCATCGATACCGACGTCGACGCCTGGAGCCATGTGTTTCGGGTGAATTTCTTTGCGCCGATCATGATGGCGCGCGGACTGCTCGAGGAACTGAAGGCTGCGAAAGGCTCGGTGGTGAATGTCACCTCGATCGCCGGCTCGCGCGTGCATCCGTTCGCGGGCGCCGCCTATGCCACGTCGAAGGCGGCGCTGGCGTCACTGACGCGCGAAATGGCGTCGGATTTCGGCCGCTTCGGCGTGCGCGTCAATGCGATCGCGCCGGGAGAGATCGACACCGCAATATTATCGCCGGGCACTGAGAAGATCGTGGACCAGCAAATCCCGCTGCACCGGCTCGGCACGCCCGACGAAGTCGCCAAGATCATCTACGTGCTGTGCACGGAGACGTCGTCCTATGTGAATGGCGCGGAAATTCACATCAACGGCGGGCAGCATGTTTGACATCGCCATTCCGGGGCGTGCGTAGCACGAGCCCGGAATCCATAACCACGATAGGGAGTATGGATTCCGGGCCTGCGCTACAAGAGCGCGCATCCCGGAATGACGAAAGGCTGAAATTCACTCCGCATAAAATTTTCGTGGCACGCGGCGCAAATCGGTAGCTGCAAAGTTGAAAGCACTGGAGCAGTCCTCATCGGACTCGCCTTCGAGCAGGGCTGCGCCGCAATGCCGGCACGCAATCGCCGTAGACCCCCTGCAGCCGCGTGGCGGTCCCGTCGATAGCGCGCGATGTCGACGACGTTGGGGCTTCGCATTATGAGTTTTTCAACCATGGCTTCCTCAGCGTGAGACCTAGGTTATCGCAGAAACCTTTCGCTCAATCGTTCAGGCCAATGCTCAAATTTTAGGAGAGAGACTGTGGCAAGCGAACAACGGCCTAAGATTTCAAATAGCCGGGAGCCTCACAACCACTTCTTCCATTTGAAGAACACGTAAGGCAGCACCGCGGCCAGCACCATCATCAACAGCGCCATTGGATAGCCGTGCGTCCATTCCAGCTCCGGCATGAACTTGAAGTTCATGCCGTAGATCGAGGCGATCAGCGTCGGCGGCATCAGCACCACCGCCATCACCGAGAACAGCTTGATGATGTTGTTCTGCTCAAGATTGACGACGCCGAGCATCGCATCCAGCACGAAGGTGATCTTGTTCGACAAATAGGAGGCGTGGTCTGTCAGCGATGCCACGTCGCGCTGCATGGTTTTAAGCTGTGCGCGCATCTCCTTCGACCATTTGGCGCCGTCGGCCTCCGCGGTGACGAAGGTGACGAGCCGGCCGATCGAGACCAGGCTCTCGCGCACTTTCGAGGTGAGATCGCCCTTGCGTCCGATCGCGATCAGAATATCCGCATAGCGCTTGGTCTGGCCGGGCCCCGCCACGCCCTCGGGCTCGAAAATATCGTGGCTGACCTGATCGACGTCCGCGCCGGCGCGCTCCAGAATGTCGGCGCAGCGGTCGATCACCGCATCGAGCAACTCCAGCAACACGGTCTCGCCGTTGATGCCGGGCACGGCGTTGCGCGCGAGCTTGTTCTCCACCAGCGTGAACGGTCTGGGCATGTCGTAGCGCACAGTGACGAGCCGATGGCCGGACAGGATAAAGGTCACGGGGGTGATCCGGGGCGACTGCGTATCCGCGGCGCACATCAGGCTGGCGGTCATGTAGCGCGCGCCGTTCTCGACGTAGAGACGGCTCGAAATTTCGATCTCCTGCATGTCCTCGCGGGTCGGCACCGCGATGCCCGCAAGGTTTTCGACGGCGTGATCCTCATCGGCAGTCGGCTTGACGAGATCGATCCACACCGCGCTTTCCGGCAACGCGCCGAGGTCCACGGGTTCGATTTTCTTCAGCGCGGGGCCGGAGGGAGCAAACAGCGAGAACATGGCACATTCCAAACGGCGCAGCGGCGCTCAGCGACACAACCTGAAGTGATAAAAAACGCCCGATTCGAGCAAGTGTATTTGTACCGGACGGATGGACTTTTAACCTGCGGTTTAGCTTTGAGGCCGTCAAATGGCGGTAACGTGGCCTTGATTCGACCGCGCCTTTACCCTTGCTTAAAAACTGACTTGAAACCGAGCAATCTGCGATAAAAATAGCACAGTCGCAGTGCTGCGTAGCGGGATGAGCATCTAAACGCTGGAGTTATTGCCGATATCGGCGATACTTGGACCAACGGAATCGTGGCGCTTGCAGCGCACTTCGGATGCCGGAACTGCAGAACTTTTTTTGGAATAGCGGATGGCGTCGTTGAAAGTAAAACTGGGAATGCTGGCTGCCGGCCTGATGCTGTCGGGCTGCATGCAGACGAATATCGAGGCCACCAACCAGACCAATTTCAAGCCGCGCGACAAGGAATTGCTGGCGAAGGTGACTTACGTCAATACTCCCGTCGCTGAGCCGTTCCGGCGCGCCATCGTCGACTACCATCGCAAGGAAGCGCCGGGCTCGATCGTCGTCGATTCAGACAACCATTATCTGTACTACGTTCAGAGTGGCGGCAAGGCGATCCGCTACGGCATCACCGTCGGCGAAGAAGCCATGGCCTGGTCCGGGATTGCCAAGGTTGGCAGCATGACCGAGTGGCCGCCCTGGCATCCAACCAAGAGCGAAATCTCGCGGCTAGGCGTGCCGACCTTCGTGGCGCCCGGTCCTGACAATCCAATGGGTTCGCGCGCGCTGTATCTTTATTCCGGCGGCAAGGACACGCTGTTTCGCATTCACGGCACCAACCAGCCCGAATACATCGGCTCGTCGATCTCCTCCGGCTGTATCCGGATGACGAACGAAGACGTGATCGATCTGTATAACCGGGTGAAGATGGGAACCATCGTGGTGGTTCTGGAGCCCAAGCATGGCGACTCGCCGTACAATTCGAAAATGGCGCTGCAGGGCGGTAGCGGTGGTACCAACTACCAGTAGGCCCGGTTTCCTGGTGTAATAAGATCAAAAAGCGCCGGTTTGCCGGCGCTTTTTTCTTGAGCGGGCCCTGCCGGCGCATCGGTCGCCGGCGGAATTCGCAGCATCCGGCTTTGCTGCTTCAGGCTTTCGATCAGCCTTTACCGCCTCAGGCTTGGCGGCGACATCGCGCGGCGGCGCATCGTCGGGGCGTTGCGAGGGCAGCAGCGGCGCCGTGGCCGGCAAGGGATCGTAGACGTTCCATTGGCAGATTTTGTAATTGCCGCGCCGTTCCATCAGGTCGAGGTGGATGTGATCCTCATGATACCAGTCCGAGCCCGGCCCCAGCACCGTCGTGAAGCGCGTGCAGACGGAATGCAGCACGGTCTCTCTCAGTTCGCGCGAAGCGGTGCGGTCGGTGAGCGACAGCGACTGGCCATTGGCGAACTTCAGCGCGCGAACATCGATCGCATTGGCGCGGCCATGTTCGGACAGTTTTGCGCCGACCACGCGGTTGCGGCCGCGGCACTCGAACGAATCGAAATTATCGAGGTCGCTGATCCTGGTGCCCAGACCCGCGGCCAGCGGAACGATGTCGGTGCGCACCCAGTCGGCGATCGCCGACGCCATGGTGCAGCGGAGTATTGCCGCGGGCTTTACGGCGACGTGGCTGTGGTCCGGCAGCACGACCGCTTCCAGACGCACCAGATCCTCGCCGCCGCAACCGCCGGGGCCGTGGATGTCGGGAATGCTCGGCGCGACCGCGATGGCATCGGTCAGTGCCAGCCGGCAGGCCGAGGGCGCGGCTGCGGCGTTTTCCTCGGCAGGCTTCTCGGACTTGCCGGCTTCCGTCGGCTTCTCCGGTTTCCCGGCTTCCGCCGGCTTGGCAGCTTCCTTGGGCTTTTGCGGGATCGCCGGTGCGTCGGCAGGGCGCGGCTGCGGCAACGGCACTGGCGCAACCACGACAGCGCGGCGGCGCTTTGGACGCGCATCGTGAAACATGTCGTTCCAAAGCTCATCGGGCCACGCCCGCGACCGCCGCGCTTCCGCCGGAGCAATCTGCGCGCATAAGAACCCGGCAATGATGGCGGTAACCATTGCCATATCGCCGCGGCGAAAGGCGCCACAAGGCCATTTGCGGCTGGCTTTCCCCGCGCTAAACTTCATGACAAATCCACAGCGCGCTGCCATTGAAGGCGCGACAGGGGACAACACTCGGGAGGACGTTTCGATGCGCGGATTGATGCAAGACTGGCCTATGCTGTGTCATCGGATCATCGATCATGCGGCGAAGGTCCATGGCGGGCGCGAAGTCGTCACCCGTTCGGTCGAAGGCCCCATTCATCGCACCAATTACGCCGAAATTCGTGTCCGCGCGCTGAAGGTTGCGCAACGCCTCGACCGCGAGGGCATCAAGCTCGGCGACCGCGTCGCCACCATCGCCTGGAATACCTGGCGGCATCTGAAGTCGTGGTACGGCATTATGGGCATCGGCGCCATCTGCCACACCGTCAATCCGCGGCTGTTTCCGGACCAGATCGCCTGGATCATCAATCATGCGGAAGACCGCATCGTGATGACCGATGTCACCTTCATTCCCATCCTGGAGAAGATCGCCGACCGGCTGCCGAGCGTGGAGCGCTATGTCGTGTTCACCGACAAGGCGCACATGCCGCAGACCACGCTGAAGAACGCGGTGGCCTATGAGGACTGGATCGCGGAAGTCGACGGCAATTTCGAATGGAAGACGTTCGATGAGAATACCGCCTGCGCGATGTGCTACACCTCGGGCACCACGGGCGATCCGAAGGGCGTGCTGTATTCGCACCGCTCCAACGTGCTGCATTCGCTGATCGCCAACAATGGCGATGCGCTGGGCGCCACCTCAAAAGACACCATGCTGCCGGTGGTGCCGCTGTTCCATGCCAATAGCTGGGGCATCGCCTTCTCGGCGCCGGCGATGGGCACCAAGCTGGTGATGCCCGGCGCGAAACTCGACGGCGCTTCGGTCTACGAGCTGCTCGACACCGAAAAGGTCACCTACACCGCCGGCGTGCCGACGGTGTGGCTGATGCTGCTGCAGCACATGGAGAAAAACAAGCTCACGCTGCCGCATCTGAGGGTGGTGATCTGCGGCGGCTCGGCAATGCCGCGATCGATGATCAAGGCGTTCGACGACATGGGCATCGAGGTTCGTCACGCCTGGGGCATGACGGAGATGTCGCCGCTCGGCACTGTCGGCGCGCTGCAGGGCCAGTACAAGGATCTGAAGGGCGACGACAAGCTCGATATCCTGCAGATGCAGGGCTACGCGCCGTTCATGGTGGAGATGAAGATCGAGGACGATGCCGGCAAGGAGCTGCCGTGGGACGGCAAGACGTTCGGCCGGCTCAAGGTTCGCGGGCCCGGCGATTTCAGGCGCGTATTTCCGCGTCAAGGAAAACATCCTCGACGACAAGGGCTTCTTCGATACCGGCGACGTCGCAACCATCGATCAATACGGCTACATGCGCATCACCGACCGTTCCAAGGACGTCATCAAGTCGGGCGGCGAATGGATTTCCTCGATCGATCTGGAAAATCTCGCGGTCGGCCATCCGAAGGTGGCGGAAGCCGCGGTGATCGGCATCCATCATCCCGAAATGGGACGAGCGGCCGCTGCTTGATCGTGCAGCTCAAGGAAGGCCAGACCGCCACGCGCGAGGAGATTCTCAAATACATGGACGGCAAGATCGCCAAATGGTGGATGCCGGATGATGTGGCGTTCGTCGACGGCATTCCGCACACCGCGACGGGTAAGATCCTGAAGACCACGCTGCGCGACCAGTTCAAGACGTACAGTTTTCCGACCGCGGCGGCGTGAGACTTCTGACCTCTCCCGGTTCTCTACGGGAGAGGTCAACAAGCGGGCAGTCGAATGCGTCAGGCGCTCATAATTCCGATCTTTGCCTTGTATTCACCGCAAGCCCGTGTTTTTACACGGCTATCATCAGGATTGACGCAATAACCCATGGCCCGCAGGTTTTCCGCTCCCTATCAGTCGGAACCGGTATCCAGTCTGGCAACATGGGCGCGGCGGCTGGCGGTATTTTCGGCCGTGGCGGCCTTGGTCTCGATCATCATCGTGCGCTTCGGCTTTCTCGAAATGAAGCCGGCATTGGCGACGTTCTTTGGCGCGCTGGCCTGCGCCGCCCTTTCCATTCTCGTCGGGCTGGCCGCGTTCGCCGCGATCTGGCAGAACGGATCGCGCGGCATGAGCCGCATCCTGGTCGCGATGACGATCGACATCGCTATTCTGGCTTATCCGGCCTATCTCGGCGCGCAATATCGCAAGCTGCCGGCGATCCACGACATCACCACCGATCCGATCGACCCGCCGAAATTCGACGCGCTGGCGCGGCTGCGCGCCGGCGACGGCGCCAACACCGCCGTCTATGCGGGGCTGTATTCGGCTGAACAGCAGCGCGCCGCCTATCCCGACATCGAGACCGGTCGATCTCGATGTCCCCGTGCAGCAGGCCTATGACGTCACGCTTAACCTGGTCAACAAGCGAAAGTGGCGCGTCGTCGATGCGCGTGCGCCGCAGCCGCCGCGCCGGGAAGGCCGCATCGAAGCAGTGGCGCGGACGCCCGATCATGGGCTTTCGCGAAGACGTGGCGATCCGCGTCACGCCGGACGGCGACGGATCGCGCGTCGATATCCGCTCGTCGTCGCGCTATTTCGAGAGCGATCTCGGCAGCAACGCCTCGCGCGTCGCCAAGCTGATCGATGACATCAACAACACGGCGGAAAATGCCACCATCAAGCCGGTGAAGAAACCGCAGGCGCCGGTCAAGGGCAGGGCAAAGGCGTAGCGAAGAAGTAACAGAATGCTCGTAATTCGCGGGCGCGTGTAGCGCGAGCCCCGATGACGGCATTTGAAATGTTCTTCGCTTACACCAAGACGCGCGACTCTCGCAGCTCGATAGCGCCCTCCGATCACCGGATCGCCGGCGGTCGCCACGACGCCGCGCGCGACCAGATCTTCCAGATGCGCAAGCACGGAATAACCGGCCGCTCCCGATGAGCCGCGGATCGATGCCGATGTAGATCGCGCGCACCAAGGTCGGGATATCGGACTCACCCTTGGCGAGGCGATGCAGGATCGAGGCTTCACGCGCCTGCCGGTGCCGGATCAGGAAGCGCACATATTTTTGCGCGTCCGGAATTTCCGGGCCGTGACCGGAGAAATACAAATCCTCCTCGCGCCTGTCAGCTTTTGCAGCGACGCCATGTAGTCGATCATCGAGCCGTCCGGAGGCGCGACGATCGAGGTCGACCAGCCCATCACATGGTCGCCAACGAACAGGATTTTCCGCTCGGGCCAGGCGAACGCCATGTGATTGGCGGTGTGGCCCGGCGTCGCCACCGCCTCCAGCGCCCAGCCGTCGCCGTTGATGACCTCGCCGTCCTTTACCTGCACATCGGGCCGAAAATCGCGGTCGGCGCCGGACTCGGTCGATATTTTTTCGCTTTCGTAGCGCGGCCGCGATGAGCGGTGTGGTCCTTCGGCATAGACGGTGGCGCCGGTGGCGGCCTTGAGGCGCGCGGTGTTCGGCGAATGATCGCGGTGGGTGTGCGTGACGAAGATGTGCGTGACGGTTTCGCCTTTGACGGCATCGAGCAGCGCCTTGGCATGCGCCTCATTGTCCGGGCCGGGGTCGATGATCGCGACGTTGCCGCGGCCGACGATGTAGCTGTTGGTGCCGGTGAAGGTGAACGGCGACGGATTGTTGCAGAGCACGCGGCGCACGCCGGGCACGTACTTCATCGACGACGCCGGGCTTTAGCGGGAAGTCGCGATTGAACGGGATGTCGTCGTTTGACTATTGTCGTTCATGATGTGTCCTGTGCCGCGTCAACCAGACCCGTCATACCCGCGAAAGCGGGTATCCAGTAATCGCTGGCGTTCATGGCAATCCGAAGCGCCGCGAGTACTGGGTCGCCCGGTCAGCCGGGCGATGACGGCGGAGTGTGTAGTGATCTACGAAAACGCCTGAATGCCGGTGATGGCGCGGCCCAGGATCAGCGCGTGGACGTCATGCGTCCCCTCATAGGTGTTGACGGTTTCGAGGTTCGCGGTGTGGCGCATCACGTGATACTCGATCTGAATGCCGTTGCCGCCGTGCATGTCGCGCGACACGCGCGCGATGTCGAGCGCCTTGCCGCAATTGTTGCGCTTGACGATGGAGATCATCTCCGGCGCCATCTTGCCTTCGTCCATCAGCCGGCCGACCCGCAGCGATGCCTGTAAACCGAGTGCGATGTCGGTCTGCATGTCGGCGAGTTTCTTCTGCACCAGTTGCGTCGCCGCCAGCGGCCGGTTGAACTGCTTGCGGTCGAGCGTGTATTGCCGCGCGCGGTGCATGCAGTCTTCCGCCGCGCCCATCGCGCCCCATGAAATGCCGTAGCGCGCCCGGTTGAGGCAGCCGAACGGACCTTTCAGGCCGGAGACGTTGGGCAGCAGCGCGCTCTCCGGCACCACCACGCCTTCCATCACGATTTCGCCGGTCACCGACGCGCGCAGCGAAAGCTTGCCGCCGATCTTCGGCGCGGAGAGGCCCTTCATGCCTTTTTCAAGGATGAAGCCGCGGATCTGGTTGTTATGCTCAGGCGATTTCGCCCACACCACGAACACGTCGGCGATTGGCGCATTCGAAATCCACATCTTCGAGCCAGTGAGGCGATAGCCGTCCGACACTTTCTCGGCGCGCGTTTTCATGCCGCCGGGATCGGAGCCGGCATCGGGCTCGGTGAGGCCGAAACAGCCGACCCATTCGCCGGTCGCGAGCTTCGGCAGATATTTCTTGCGCTGGCTTTCGTCGCCGTAGGCGTAGATCGGATGCATCACCAGCGAGGATTGCACCGAGTTCATCGAGCGATAACCGCTGTCGACGCGCTCGATTTCGCGCGCCACCAGACCGTAGGCGACGTAGCTGGCGTTGGCGCAGCCATATTCCTCCGGCAGCGTGATGCCTATCAGGCCGAGTTCGCCCATCTCATTGAATATCTCGCGATCGGTTTTTTCCTCGAGATAGGCTTTGGTGATGCGCGGCAACAGCTTGTCCTGCGCGTAAGCGCGCGCGGTATCGCGGATCATGCGCTCGTCTTCGGTGAGCTGCTCGTCGAGCATGAACGGATCGTCCCACTGGAAATTCACCGGGGCCGGCTTGTCCTTGGTCTGGGCGCGCACGCTCATGAAAATTCCTTTCGCAACACCACATTACTTGCTCGAAAAGTAGCACGTCATTCCGGGGCGCGCAAAGCGCGAACCCAGAATCTAGCAACGCTTATTGGATTCCGGGTTCGTTTCACGGAGGCTGTCATCGGGCCGGCCGGTGGCCGGACCCGTCGGCTCACGCCCCGGAATGACGTGATGATTTTCAGTCTTCAAGATCTTCGTTGCCGACGATCTCGATGCCGAAGCCGGAGAGACCCTTGTAGTCATGCACCGACGACGTCAGATGCCGGATCGAGCTGACGCCGAGGTCGCGCAGGATTTGCGCGCCGACGCCGACTTCGCGCCATTGCGTGTTGCGATCCGCTTCCGCGGATTTCATCTCGGCGAGCGGCGCCACGGGAACGCCGGCGGCGCCATCCCGCAGATAAACCAGCACGCCGCTGCCGGCTTTCTTGAAATGTTCGAGAACGGCTGCCATGCGCTTGGGGCCCGTAAAAATATCCTTGACGATATTGGGCTTGTGGAAGCGCGTCAGCACGTTCCTGCCATCGCCGACGCCGTTATAAACGAACGCGACATGGGCGATGGAATCGAACGGCGAGCGATAGGCGTAACCTTGCAGCGGTCCAATCGGGCTCTCGGTTACGAATGTCGAGACGCGCTCGATCAGCTTCTCGCGCGCCTGGCGGTACGCGATCATGTCGGCAATGGTGACATGCTTGAGCTTATGCGCCGCGGCGAATTTCACGACCTGCTCGCCCTTCATGACCGTGCCGTCGTCGTTCATCAGCTCGCTGATGACGCCGACCGCCGGCAGGTTACTGAGCTTGCACAGATCGACCGCAGCTTCGGTATGGCCGGAGCGCAGCAGCACGCCACCGTCGCGTGCAATCAACGGGAAAATATGGCCGGGCCGCGCGAAGTCATTGGCGCCGGCATTCGGATTGGCGAGCGCGCGGCAGCAGGAGGCACGCTCGTCCGCTGAGATGCCAGTGCCGTTGTCGGGCTTGTAATCGATCGACACCGTGAACGCGGTGGTGTGGTTGGATTCATTGTGTGCCACCATCGGATCGAGCCGCAATCGGCGCGCATCCTCGGTTGTGATCGGCGCGCAGACGATGCCCGAGGTGTGGCGGATGATAAACGCCATCTTCTCGGCGGTGCAAAGCGTCGCCGCAACGATCAGATCGCCCTCGCCTTCGCGATCGTCATCGTCGGTGACGACGACGATTTCGCCGTTGGCAAAGGCCTGCAGAACTTCGGAGATCGGATGGGGCATGAAAGGTCTCGCGCTTTACCGCGAGCAATAGCCGGACTCAAGCGTGTGCGCCAGTAGCATTGACAGAGGGTGTGACGTGCGCAGCCCTAGCGACAACCACGCAGACATGATTAAGATCGCAGTCAACAAAAACAATGGAAACGCTCATGTCCTCAACATTCGATTTTGCGCCACTCCTGCCACCCGGATTGCCCGCAGCCTGCCGCGAAATGGACCGGCCTCGCCAAATACAGCTTCATCGGCGGCAACAACGATCCAGACCAGGTGCCACTCGACGGCCTGATCGAAGCGGCGAACGCAGTGCTCAAGCGCGAAGGCCGCACGCTGGCGACTTACGGTCTGGCCAGCGGTCCGCAGGGCTATCGACCGCTGCGCGAGTTTCTCACCGTCAAGCTGAAACGAGATGCAGGCATCAACTGCGCCGCCGACGATATTCTGGTGGTCTCCGGTTCGCTGCAGGCGCTCGACCTCGTCAATGCGTCGCTGCTGGCGCGCGGCGATACTGTCATCATCGAGCAGGATACTTATCAGGGCGCGCTGACACGGCTGACACGACTCGGCGTCAACGTCGTCGGTATTCCGCTCGACGATGGCGGCATGCGGATGGATGCGCTGGCCTCAGCACTCGCCGACCTCAAGCGCCGCGGCATCACCGCGAAATATATTTACACGATTCCAACCGTGCAGAATCCTACCGGCACCATCATGCCGGAACAGCGCCGCGCCGAACTGCTGAAACTGTCGCAGCAATATGGCGTTCCGATTTTCGAAGACGACTGCTATGCCGACCTTATCTGGGACGGCAAGCGCCCGCCTGCGCTCTACGGCATGAGCAAGGCCGGCGGCGTGATTCACATTGGCTCGTTCTCGAAGTCGATCGCGCCTGCACTGCGAGTCGGCTACATCGTGGCGCCCTGGCAGATGCTGTCGCGCATGCTGGCGCTGAAGACAGACGCCGGCTCCGGCGCGCTGGAGCAGATGGTGCTGGCGGAATACTGCGCGCCGCATTTCACTTCGCATGTGCCGAAGCTGAACCGGGGGTTGCGCGCGAAACTCGATACCTTGATGGAGGCTCTGAACGAACAGTTCGGCACGTCGGCCGAGTTCGAGGACCCCAAAGGCGGCATCTTCCTGTGGGTGAAGCTCCCCGACAACGTCGATACGATGAAATTGTATCAGGCCGCGCTCGCCGCAGGTGTCGCTATCAATCCCGGGGCGGAATGGTCCACCGACAAGGCCTATGGCAGAAGCCGGATGCGGCTATGCTTCGCCAGCCCTTCGCACGAGGAAATCCGCGAGGGCGTGGCCGTGCTCGCCGACGTCTGCCGCAAGGAATTCGGCGTGCCGGCGCGCAGCGCCAATGTGGAGAAGCACGCGCGCGCGTGATCGCAGGGGACGACAACTTGGAAACCACATCGATCGAGATTGCAAAACATACCCTGCTCTCGTGCGGGCTCATTCTGGCCATCGGCACCCTTACCGCGCTGGCCGCCCAGAGGATCAAAATCCCCGACGTGGCGCTGTTTCTGATTGTCGGGATGCTGATCGGCCCGGCGGCGCTTGGCCTGATCGACATCAAGGCTGACTCGGCATTGAACCAGATCATCCTGCTGTTCGGCGCGAGCTATATTTTGTTCGATGGCGGCGCTTCCCTAAGGTTTGACGTGCTCAAGCGCGTCTGGATCACCATCGTCGTGATCGCCACCGTCGGCGTGCTGATCACCGCGGCCGTCACCGGCATCGCCGCATACTATGTTCTCGGCGTTCCCTTCATCGTGGCGCTGCTGCTCGGCGCAACGCTGGCCTCCACCGATCCGGCGACGCTAGTCCCGATTTTTCGGCAGGTCCACATTCGCGATCGTGTCGCGCAAACTGTCATGAGCGAGTTGGCGCTTTCAACGATGCGATGGGCGCGATCGTCACCTTCGGCGTACTGGCGGTCGCAACGGGTGCCGGGGAATTCTCCGTGACTTCTTCGCTGATCGACCTCGTCAAGCAATCGGCTATCGGCATCATCGCCGGCGCCGTGCTTGGATATCTGGCGGCGCTGATCATCGCGCATGAAAGATGGGCCTTTCTTGCGGAATACGCGCCTGTCGTGACGCTGGTTGCCGTAATCGGCGCATATTTCGCCGCCGACGGCCTGCAGGCCAGCGGCTTCATGGCGGTCTTTGTGTTCGGCATCATGCTCGGCAACAAGGAGGCTTTCGGCTTTCGCATGGACGAAGGCGAAGCGAAGAAACTCGACGAATTCGTTTTGACCACCGCCTTCATCATGCGGCTGTTCATTTTCATTTTGCTCGGCGCGCAGGTCGATTTCGGATTGATGGCGCAATACTGGAAAGGCGGCGTCATCGTCGTTGTCATTCTGATGGTGGTCGCCCGTCCGCTGACGGTTTTCGCGTGCGCCTTGCCCGATCGGCGCGCGCGCTGGAGCTTTAGCGAGATGCTGTTCATGTGCTGGACCCGCGAGACCGGGGTGATTCCGGCGGCGCTCGCCGGTTTGCTGCTCGGCATGAAGGCGCCGGGCGCGCAAATGATCGCGTCAGTGACTTTCATCGCCATCCTGATGACGATCCTGATCCAGGCGCCGACGACGAAATGGCTTGGACGCAGACTGGGACTGCTTGAAGAGCGTTAAACTGCGCCGCCGCGAAAACCTGCCGTTAACTGAACATTTGTTCAGAATTTTTCCGCCGTTTCGGCCGGAACATTCATTTCGCTTCGACGTTTTTTCCTCACTCAATTGAGGAGGACATCATGAAGAAATTTGGATACATCGCCGCAGCACTGGCCACACTTGCTATTGCGGCGCCATCGATCGCAAGCGCCGAAACCATTGTGGTTAGGGGCGGTCACGATCATTGGCGTGGCGCTCGCGCCGATTTCCACCGGGACAACGGATGGCATCGGGGTTGGCATCGCGGCGGCGATAGGGTCGTGATCATCAAGCATCGCCGGCACGACTGGTAACCGGAATTGAGGAAATGGCCCCGCAAGGGGCCATTTCTTTTTGGCCTTCAACAGCCCCCAGCCGCTTCAATCCCACTCCGGCGCAAAGGCCGGATTTACAAAGCGCTTGTTCTTCGGCAGCGCCGAAATAAGTTTACGGTCGTCATCATCGAGCGTGACATTCAGCGCCGCGAGATTGGCCTTCTGGCTTTCCGCGCGCGACGCCTTCGGAATTGCCGCAACACCGTCCTGATCGAGAAGCCATTTTAGCGCAACTTGCGCGGCGCTGGCGTTGTGCTTGCGAGCGATCTGCATCAATGTCTCGTCCGAGGCGGCCCTGCCCTGCGCCAATGGGCAATACGCGACCAACGGAATCGACTTGTCTAAAAGATATTTGCGCAGCGGCGTCTGATCCAGCATCACGTGATATTCGACCTGATTGCACGCGATCGGCGCCTTGATCTCTTCGACTACCGTTTTCAGCAGCGCGATATTGAAATTAGCGACGCCGATGGCGCGGGTGCGTCCTTCTTCCTTCAATTTGACCAGCGTTTCGAACATCGCCGGCAGGTCCATGACTTTCGCCGGCCAGTGCACGAGATAAAGATCGACATGATCGGTCCGTAATTTCTTCAGGCTGGTATCGAACGCCCGTCGGATCGCGTCGGGTGCGAGGTTCTCGTTCCACACCTTGGTGGTGACATGGAGATCCTTGCGCGCGACGCCTGACGACGCGACGGCCGCGCCGACGGCTTCCTCGTTGCCGTACATTTCCGCAGTGTCGATGTGGCGGTAACCGAGACCGAGCGCGCTCTCGACTGCCGCGCGGCAGGCATCGCCCTGCAGGCGAAACGTGCCGAGGCCAAGACGCGGCATACCGATGTTCTGCGTTTGCAGACTGTCCATCTTCATCTCCTGAAAACGACCGTTGATAGTCTGCCCGAATATCAACTTCAATCGAGATCGGGTTGCAATAAGGCGATTCCGGAACGGTTTGCCAAGATGACGGTTGGTTTCCAAGCCACAGGGGAGACCCATGACATGACCCGCTTCGTAATCATTGCCGGAGCTTTGCTGATCGCTTCCTCGGCCCACGCCCAAACTCCGCTCCAGCTCAACTCGACGCCCAGCGGAGCCGCCGTTCCATCCGCACAACAGACCACAGGAACCACCGCCAACGCCCCACACGGAGCAGACCGCCCGCTGACGCCAACCGGTGCGCCTTCCGAAAAGGTCGTACATCCGGGTAACCAGACGAACGGCTCGGTCCCCGGCACCGCCATTGACGGCGGCAAGGCGTCAACCCAGGGTGTACGCTAGTTCTACATGATACCGATATATTCGGCGCCGAGCGCCGCGCGGCGTGAGAGGCGGGGATTTTAGCGGTGCGGTTTCTGGCGATCGCAGCTTTTTTCTTTTTCGCCGGCGCGCAAATCCACGCCGTTGCCGGCATTTCCAAAACCGAATTGGCGCAGGTTGGGGCCGCGCCGCAGCCCAACGCGGTGCTGCCGCTGACGCTGTCGCTGCAAGGCGAAAATGGCAACACCAA
The DNA here is from genome assembly GCA_963723625.1 of uncultured Alphaproteobacteria bacterium. Classification (GTDB taxonomy): domain Bacteria; phylum Pseudomonadota; class Alphaproteobacteria; order Rhizobiales; family Xanthobacteraceae; genus Bradyrhizobium. The sequence goes on along the minus strand of CAVRRK010000005.1, from coordinate 185,942 downwards.
GCCGTTGCAACAATGGCTGGGAAGCACGCCCAGCGTATGGGTCTTGGCCGACTTCACCTGCGAAACGCTGTGCGGGCCGATCGTCAGCATGGTCGCCGACGCGTTGACGCGTTCCGGCCTGCGGCCCGCAGAGGATTTCCGCCTCATCGTCGTGGGTCTCGATCCGAAAGACACCGCGGCGGACGCCAAGGCCATGAAAGACGCGCAGCTCGGCGCTGACGGCAATCTCTCCGACCACACCATCTTTCTGCGCGGCAGTGCCGATAGACATTGCCGAGCTTGCGAAAGCGTTCGGGTTTCGCGCGATCTATGACAAGGAGCATGACCAGTTCGCGCATCCCGCGGCGGCCTATGTGGTGACAGCCGGCGGCGCTATCGCGCGCGTCCTTCCCGGTCTTGCGCTGGACCCGGCCAATTTGCGCCTCGCGATTGTCGACGCGGGTCAGGGAAAGGTCGGATCGTGGACCGATCATGTGCGGCTGATGTGCTATGGTTTCGATCCGGCGAGCGGCGTTTACACCGCGGCAGTCGGACGGATCCTTGCGGGCGCCGGCGCACTGACGATCATCGCAATCGTTCTGCTTGTTTTGATTCTGTTTCGGCGCGAACGCGCCATGCAGAAATTGTGATCCAGCGTCCGCCGCGCGCGAGAGCCGCGCTGAACGCCAGCCATAGCGCCGCAGCGATAAAGACCAGCGCGGCCACAAGCATCACCGACGTCGTCAAGGGGGCGATGTCAGGTATTGCCGGGAGGGTCAGTATCGCGGCCTCGCAGCAGCGCATCGCCAACGTCAGTCCGCACAACCCGCCCAGCCAGCGCCTGTTGCCGCGTATCCGCTCGCTCAGCAACGCGAAGAAGGGAAAAAGGAGCTGGCCGAATGCCAGGGCAATCAGCACGAACTGCCAGCCTTTTGTCGACCGCTTCAGATACCACGTCACCTCATCGGGAATGTTAGCCGACCAGATCACGATGTACTGCATCGCGTGCAGATAGGCCCAGAACAGTATCAATGACAGCAACATCGCCGCATATCCCGTCAGCGCTCCGACGCGGCGGCGCAACAACAGTGCGCCGCCGAGGGCGAACGCGAACCCGTTCAGCAACGTAGCGCTGAGGAACAGCAGGCCATAGACCGAGGAATGAAAATCCGGCTCGAGCGATTCAAGCCAGTCGACGCCGGCCAGCGATAGCGTCAGCGCATAGATCAGAAATCCGGCCGATGCGGCACGTGTCATCCGTTCGTTGTCATTCCACGCATCGCGCAGCCAGATCGCCAGCCATGACCAGATCGCGAAATAGACCAGGGCACGAAACGCGAAGAACCAGCGCGCGAGATAGAAAGCCTTGAAGGCGGGCAGCGACGCGGCGTCATGGGCTGCAGGATAAATCTCCGCCATCCACACAAGGACTGGAATAAACAGCAGCGCGACCACCGGCAGCGTCGCGGTCGCTGCGACCAGCACCGGATGCAATGCAACGGTCCAGGCCCGGCGCACCAGATAGGTAATCATCAGGATGCCCAGCGCGCCGATCGGTATGGCACCAAGCGCCACCCACGCAACGAGATAGGCGGCGAGCGTCGCGCGCCGATCAAGCGCCAATCCGGCGATCAGAACCAGCGCCGCCACAGCGCCGGGTAAACCGATTTTCGGTTCGACGGAAAATCTCATGGCGCGGCCAGCAATTTTGCGCGCTCTTCAGCCGGCAGGTCATCGATCGAAGCGTGGCGGCTCAGTTGCAACGCGCGGATGTAAGCGACGATCGCCCAGCGGTCGCGCGGCGGCACGCGTGAGGCGTATGAATACATCGCGCCATAGCCATTCGTGATGACGTCGAAGAAATGCTGATCGTCGGCAGTCCGCAGGCGATCGTCGTGATAGCTGGTGGGGTGCGGCATGCCGCGCTGAACGATAATGCCGTTGCCGTCGCCGGTCTGACCGTGACACGGCCGGCAGAAAATCTCGAACCGTTCCTGGCCGCGCGTAAAAAGCTCGGCCGTCAGCGGCGGCCGGGTCCGGATTTCGGCATCGCGCGCAAGGTCGTCGCGCGCGACCGTCCCCGCGGGCGGGCGGCGCAGGACACCGCCGCGGAACAACGGTGCTCGCGAGTACTGGCTGTATTTGGGTTGAACTTCCATGTTCTGATCGCAGGCGGCCAGAGACATCGCCAGCGCGACCAGTACCGCAAATTTATGCTTCATGGTGGCACGAGCTCCACCGAGAGCGCGCCGGCTTTCTTGAGAAAGGCGGATGTCGCGCGCTCCTCGAATGCCGCATCCTCACCCTTGATGCAGAGAAAGAAGCGGTCCTTGCTCGCAAGATGAAACTGGCGCGCACCGAATACCGGATAGTTCAACCGCGGCAGTCCATTTTGCCACAGCATCGCGATCATCATCGATAGCGCCGAAAAAAGATCGTAAGCTCGAACATCACCACCGCGAAGGCCGACACCGCATAAAGCGGGCGGCCGCCGATATCGAGCGGGTAATCGTAGTTGACGTAAACCTGAAACATCAGCGCGATCGCCGCGCCGGCGAAGCCGCCGATCAGCCCGACGCGCCAGATTTGCGGCCGCGGAATGCGCAGGATGGCGGACAGCCCCTCGACCGGAAACGGCGTGAAGGCATCGAGCCGGCGATAGCCGTGCTCGCGCGCATCGCGCGCCGCCGTCAGCAACGCCTCCGGGCTATCGAACTCGGCCAGCAACCCATAAGGAGCTGTCAGCCACGCTTCTTCTCCTGTTCTTCGTGAAGAAGTTTGTTGGTCTCAAAAATCGAGATCATCGGAATGAAGCGGATGGCGAGCAGGAAGGGCACCAGAAACAAACCGATGGTCCCGAGGTAGGTCGACCAGTCCCAGAAGGTCGGCGTGAAGCTTCCCCAGGACGACACCAGGAAGTCCCGGTAAAGGCTGGTGACCAGGATCATGTAGCGCTCCAGCCACATCCCGAATACGACCGAGATCGAGACCAGCAGTAGCGCCCAGCCGGTTCGCCGCACACTGCGCCACCACAGCGCTTGCAGCGGCAGAAAATTGAAAACGATCGCGCCCCAATAGGTCCACGCGTAGGCGCCCACCGCGCGGTCCGTCAGCGTCTGCATTTCATGAGCGCCGCCGGAGTAGAAAGCATCGAACACTTCGAATACGTAGCCGTAGGCAGTCATCAGGCCGGTCGCGAGCAACACCTTTCCCAGCAGGTCGAGATGCTCGTCGGTGACGAGATTTTCGAGATCGAACAAGGAGCGAAGCGCAATCGCGATGATCGATACGACGGCGAAGCCGGAAAACGCCGCGCCGAGCACGAAATAAGGCGGGAATATCGTCGAATGCCAACCGGGAATTTGCCCCGCCGCAAACAGCAGCGAGACCTCGCTGTGAACCGATACCACCAGCGGCACCGCGAGCGCCGCCATCAGCCGATAGGTCTGCGACCAGCGCAGCCAGTGAACGGCGGAGCCGCGCCAGCCCAGCGACGCGATCCCGAAAAATAGCTGCCAGCTCGCGCCTCCTGGCGCGGTCGCGCGCGGCGGCGAGATCGGGAATGAGGCCGGTGTACCAGAACGCGAGCGAAACCATGAGATAGGTCAGGACCGCCCAGATGTCCCATTCCAGCGGACTGCGGAACTGCGGCCACACACCCATCGTCGATGGGTAGGGAAACATCCAGTAGAGGTACCAGGGCCGCCCGAGATGCAGGACCGGATAGATGCCGGCGCATACCACCGCGAACAGTGTCATGGTTTCGGCAAACCGATTGAGCGAGTTGCGCCATTCGCTTCCGCGTCAGCAGCAGCATCGCGGAGATCAGCGTGCCGGCGTGGCCGATGCCGAGCCACCAGACATAATTGTGGATCGCAAATGCCCAATTGACCGGGATGTTGATTCCCCAGATGCCGACGCCACGCGTGAACAACGCCACGACAGACACCACGAACAACAGCAATAGCGCGGAAGCGAAAATCATCGCGGCGAGCCAGCGCTTTCGTGCCGGAAAATGCAGTGGAACGCCGGTGAGCTGATCGGTGATGCCGCCGATGCTCTGATTCGTGGGAAGAATATCGGCGGATTGGTCCGTCATCCCGAGCCATCCCTGGACGTCTCGTTCCAACGGGCAAGGTACGTCGTCCGCGGCCGGGTACCCTGTTCTTCGAGCAACGCGTAATGCCGGCCATCGCGCCGCAGCTTTGCGACTTCGGAATCGGGATCATTGATGTTGCCGAAAGTGATCGCCTTGGTGGGGCACGCACTCTGGCAGGCGGTCACGACATCGCCCTCGCGCAGCGGCCTGTTCTCCTTGTCGGCTGCAACATGCGCGGCCTCGATGCGCTGGGTGCAATAGGTGCACTTCTCCATGACGCCGCGCGAACGCAGCGTGACATCGGGATTGTGTGCCGCCTGCTCCGGCGATTCCGGCGCGTTGCGATAATCGTAGAAATTGAATCGCCGCACCTTGTAGGGACAGTAGCTGGAGCAGGTCCGCGTCCCGATGCAGCGGTTATAGACCATCTGGTTGACGCCTTCGGGGCTATGCGAAGTCGCCTCGACCGGACATCCCATTTCGCACGGCGCATCCTCGCAATGCATGCACGGCACCGGCTGGAAATAGCTTTGCGGCGCCTCGACATCGCCGGTGTAATAGCGCGCGATCCGCAACCAGTGCATTTCGCGCCCGATCTTGACCTGGTCCTTGCCGACCACGGGAACGTTGTTCTCGGCCGTGCAGGCGACGACGCACGCATTGCAGCCGATGCAGGAGTCCAGATCGATCACCATGCCCCAGGCGATTTTGCCTGCTGGCTTCTCGGGATAGATGCTGTGCGAAGGTGGCGGCTTCGGCAACTGCGGCTGTTCCGGCGTCACTTCGCGGACGAAGTCGAAGCCATCCATCCGATGATGCAGTTGCGTCACTGCCAGCGTCTCGGTGTCACCAGTTTTGTGTACCGCGCCTTTCGTCAGCCACGGCTGATCGGCGGGCCTGATGTCATAAGCGTCGTAGCCGAGTTCGTTACCGACCCGTCCCGCGCGCTTTCGGCCATAGCCGAGATAGAGCGCGACGGTGTTGGCAGCTTGTCCGGGCGCAATCCATGCCGGTCCCCTGACGTGGCGATCGCGGATCGTCACTTCCAGATGATCGCCGTTGGAGGCACCGATGCGCTTTGCCAGCGCAGGGCTGATCGCGATGACGTTGCCCCATGTCAGCGTCGTCAGCGGCTTGGGAAGCTCCTGCAGCCATCCAATATTGGCGAACTGGCCGTCATAGATCGTCGGGTCGGGCCGAAAGACGATGTCCAGTCCGTCGCCGGCGATGTCCGGCGTGATCTCGTGTGCCGTTAGACTCGCCTCGACCGAAGCGGCCGCTGTGTCCTTGACAAAACCGTCATGCAGCGCCTGCCGCCAGCGCGTATCGAAACCGTCACCGAATGTTTTCTGCCAGGTCTCGCGAACGGCCGTATCGGCACCGGGATTGATCTCGCCAAGCAGCATCGCAACGATCTGATGCACCGAACGGACATCGTAGAACGGCGAGATCACCGGTTGCAGGATCGTGGCCGTGCCATCGACGGCGCGCGCGTCGCTCCAGCTCTCCAGCGCATGCGTCAGCGGAAGCTGCCATTCGCAGAGCTCGCCGGTTTCGTCGTGCTGCAGACCCAGATGCAGCGACCGGCGCACCTTTTGCAACGCGTCCTTGAAGCCCAGCGAACCCGGCGCGGTGTAGGCCGGATTGGCATCGACGATGATAAGCGAGTCCACTCGTCCGGCAAGCATATCGGCGACCAGATCCGCCGCCGTCCCGACGTCCGGCATGCCCGCGACAGGCGCGGTGAAGCGGATAGCCCGAGCCCGCATTTTTCAGGACGGCATTGATGCGCGCCGCCCAAACTGCGGTCGCGGGATCGCCGAACGGCCCGGATATGACCAGCGCGCGATTTGTTTCGCGGCACGCTTTGGCAGCGTGGTCGATCCAGCCGCGTTCCGCAGGCGTCAATTCCTGCGCCGCAGCACCGCTGACGCCGAGCGCGCCAGCGAGAGACTGCGCGAGTGCCGATATGCGTGACGCATCGGCGATCAGCCGCGTGCTCGCCATGGCACCCGTCACGGATGGAATGCTTTCGGTCATGTGAAGCTGGATGCCTGGCCGATCCGCGGATTTTCGGCGCGACGAGGACCAGCCTCGCGCATTGCGGACCTGATCCGGTCCGGGCCCCAGGAAATCACCGTCGAAGCTGACGATCACGTCGCATTGCTCCAGCGCAAAATGCACGTCCAGCGCCTGGCCGTAGGCGGCGGCGCTACTTGCTCGCCCCGCTCCGCCCACGGGTTCATGCATATGCACGCGTGCTTTCGGGAATTGCTTGAGCAGGGCCTCGATCTGGCGAAGCAAGGTCGGCGAAGTTGTCGGCCCGATCAGCAGGCGCAGCCCCTCGCCCTGATTGCGTGTCCAGTCGGCGCGCAATTCGTCGATATTTTCCGCGACATCGTTCCACGTCACCGGCTCTCCGCGGCGCGTCGGCCCTTGCGCGCGGTCGGGATCGTAGAGGCCGAGCACGGCCGCCTGCATGAAGATATCGCTGCGGCCCTGCGTCACCGGATGGTCCGGATTGCCGTCGAGCTTGGTCGGACGTCCCGAAAAAGTGGTTGCGATGACCGGCTGGGCATAACCGTCCAGCATTACCGCGGTGGCGTAATAACGGGGCACGCCGATCGATGCTTCCTCCGGCTGGTCGACATAAGGCAGCGCGGCGACGAAGGGACTCTTTTCGCAGCCGGTCAAACCGGCCAGGGCGAATGAGGCGCCCATCAGTTTGAGAAATTCGCGCCGCGCGGTCGGTGCGAATGTCGCGGCTGCGGGATATTCGACATCGACCCACGCCTGAAATTCGGCGTCGCCTGCCAGTTCGTCGATGCTGGACCAGAAACGCTGTCCGCTCGGGACTGCGTCGGGGCGTGGTTGTTGCGGGATACGGCGCTTCATCGGTGACACACATAACAATGGGTGAGTTCGCCGAACCTGATGCCTTCGTGTTCCGCAATCGCTGCGCCCTTGGCGCGCGCGTCAACAGGAGGTTGCCACGTCATATCGGTAATGTGATCGTGCGGGCGGAGATTGGGTGCGGGATCGCGGTGGCAATCGAGGCAAAACTTCATGGTGAAGGCCTTGGCGCGATAGGTAAGCGGCATCTTATCGATGCGGCCGTGGCATGTTTCGCAGCCGACTCCCTTGGCGATATGAATGTCGTGCCGGAAGAAAACGTAATCCGGTAATTTTGCGACCCGTGTCCAGACGATCGATTTGTCTTGGGCGAGACTCTGTCGTACCGGCGCCAGCATCGCCGCATTGGTCCAGATTTGGGAGTGACAGGTCATGCAGGTGGCCGTCGGCGGCAGACCTGCCTGCGGGCCGGTTTCAGCGCCGCTGTGGCAGTAGCGGCAGTCGATACCGAGTTCGCCGGCGTGATGTTTATGGCTGAAGGGGACCGGCTGGGCGGGACGCGTATCCGTTGAAGTGATATAGGAGGAGCGTGCAAACCCGACGATGCCGACAGTACCGCCAGCTACCAGCGACAGGGTGCCCACCATGAAAAGGCGCATCCATGTGTCAGCGGCAGGAGAGAATATCTGAACCATCCGGACCTGACCCGCTTGCGGACAGTGGCGAGCCAATACGCCCGCGGCAAAATTGTTCCTGAGTCAGGAACCCGACGCGAGCCGACGACTTGTCGCTGGCGCTACAGGGCCGAAAAATGAACGACAAGGCAAGCGCCGACTATGAACGGTCCGACATCGACGCCGCCGGCATCGGCTGGATCGCCACCGGTCTAGGACTTTTCGTGCTTGCCGTGCCGCTTGCAATGCCGCTGGCATTTCCCCAATCGCAGCATCGCGCCGATCCGACCAGCCGTCCGGCGCTCAGCGCCGATGCCCCCGCGCTCGAAGTTGCACCTTTGGACGATCTGCAGCGGCTCAGGCGAACGGAGGCTGAGTTTTCCGATACCTATGGTTGGACCGATCGCGAACGCAAGATCGCGCGGATTCCGGTTTCCCGAGCCATCGAGAGCCTGCTTCGCACGGGGCTTCCCGGATGGTCACCGCCATGATCCGTGTTTGCCTTCCGCCTCACAGCACCTAGAACCAACCGGACCCTTGCATGTGGCGTGAGTGGATACCCTTCTGGCAGGCCGGCATTTCACCCTACGGCGGCGATGTCGACTTGTTGTTTGTCGGCCTAATCATCGCAAGTGCGCTCGTCCTTGGGTTGCTGTTCTTTCTGCTGGCGTTGTTTTGCGTTCGCTACCGCGCCGGAAACAAGATCGACCGCGAGAACCACGAGTTAAAAAGCTGGCATTGGGAAGTTGGATGGACGTCGGCTTCGCTGGTCTGCTTCCTCGGGCTATTCATTTGGGGGGCCAGCGTATTCTTCGAAGTCTACAAGACGCCGAAGGGCGAGCTTTCGGTATTCGTCGTCGCCAAGCAATGGATGTGGAAAGTCCAGCATGCCGGCGGGCAATCCGAAATCAACGCCCTGCATATTCCGGTCAACCGTCCGATCCGTCTTGTCATGGCGTCGCAGGATGTCATTCACAGTTTTTTCGTCCCGGCGCTGCGCCTGAAACATGACGTCGTGCCAGGCCGATATCAGGACCTGCAGATCGAAGCGCGCAAACCTGGCCACTATCATTTGTTCTGCGCCGAATATTGCGGGACCGATCATGCCGGCATGATCGGCGAGATCGTCGCGATGGAGCAGGCTGATTTCGCCGCATGGCTCACCCAGCAGGGCCCATCGAGTCCCCTGGCGCAGGAAGGCGGCGCGTTGTTTAGAGAGTTGGGGTGCAGCGGCTGTCACGGCATCGGCAGCGCGGTGCGCGCACCGCCGCTTGACGGCCTCTATGGGAAACCTGTGCCGCTTTCCGATGGAACGACCGTGGTCGCCGATGACAAATATATTCGTGATTCGATTCTGTTGCCGCGCAGCCAGATCGCAGCCGGATATCAACCGTTGATGCCTTCCTTCGAGGGCAAGATCAGTGAAGATCAGTTATTGCGGATCGTGACCTACATCAAATCGCTTGCCGGACATCAGCCATGACCGAACAGAATTACCTGACGTCCGGTTACACGTTGCGATCGTGGTTTTTAACCACCGACCACAAGCGGATCGCAATTCTGTATTTCGCGAGCCTCATCGTCTTCTTTTTTATCGGGGGTGCTGCCGCGACCATGATCCGGCTCGAACTCGCGACCCCGCAGGCCGATCTGGTCAGCGCGGACGCCTACAATCGCCTCTTCACCATGCACGGCATCATCATGGTGTGGTTTTTTCTGATCCCCTCGATTCCAAATACAATCGGAAACTTCATCGTCCCGCTGATGATCGGCGCACGCGACCTCGCGTTCCCGCGGCTTAATCTCGCGAGCTGGTATTTGTTCATGCTGGGGGGATCCGTGACGCTTTATGCGATCTTCGCCGGCGGCATCGACACCGGCTGGACTCTCTACACGCCGTATTCGACGCTCTATTCCAACAGTTATGTCCTAGTGGCGGTAACGGGCATTTTCATCTCGGGATTTTCCTCGATCCTGACCGGGCTGAATTTCATCGTCACCATTCATCGCCTGCGCGCACCAGGGCTGACCTGGTATCGACTGCCGCTATTTATCTGGTCGCTTTACGCAACGTCGGTGATCCTTGTCCTGGCGACGCCGGTGCTCGCCATTACCCTCATTCTGATCGCCGCCGAGAGGCTGTTCGGCGTCGGCATCTTCGATCCGAGGATCGGCGGCGACCCGCTGCTGTTTCAGCACCTGTTCTGGTTCTACTCGCACCCGGCCGTCTACATCATGATCCTGCCCGGCATGGGCGTGGTGAACGAACTGATCTCCTGCTTTTCGCGCAAGCCGATTTTCGGCTACAAATTCGTCGCGTGGGCCAGCATGGCGATTGCCGCGCTCGGCTTCCTGGTGTGGGGACATCACATGTTCGTCACCGGACAATCGCTGCTGGCCAGCCTGGTATTTTCATTCATGAGTTTCATGGTGGCGGTGCCGTCCGCCATCAAGGTATTCAACTGGACCGCAACGCTGCACAAGGGCTCGCTGCACTTCGACGCGCCGATGCTGTACGCGCTGGGCTTCATCGGACTTTTCACGATCGGCGGGTTGACCGGATTGTTTCTTGCGTGCCTCGCCTATGACGTGCACGCGACGGACACCTATTTCGTGGTGGCGCATTTCCACTACATCATGGTCGGCGGCATGGTGACCGCGTATTTCGGCGGCCTGCACTACTGGTGGCCGAAGATCACGGGCCGCCTCTATTCCGAAGGCTGGGCGCGCGCAGCCGCTATCCTGATCTTTTTCGGATTCAACCTGACGTTCTTTCCACAATTCATCCTCGGAGCGGAAGGCATGCCGCGGCGATACCACGTCTATCCGCCGGAATTTCAGGTTTGGAATGTATTGTCTTCCGGAGGCGCCACCATCCTGGCGGCGGCCTACCTGATGCCGCTTTTCTATCTGGGCTATTCGGTGTTTTTCGGCGCCCGCGCGCCGGCAAATCCATGGGACGCGCCGGGACTGGAATGGCAGACGCCGTCGCCGCCGCCGAAAGATAATTTTGCCGTTCAGCCGGTGGTGACGCGCGGGCCGTATCACTATTCACGTGACTTCGAGGCGGAGCCCCAAAATGCCTGAGGCCAAATCCTTCGCCCCGCAGTTCGCATCGGTCGCGCATCGCGACGAAGTGGCCGAACTCGGCATGTGGGTCTTTATCGCCACCGAAGTGCTGTTGTTCGGCGGCCTGTTGCTCAGTTATCTCGTCTATCGACACGCTTACCCCGAGGCATTCGCTGCCGGCAGCAGACACACCGACATCGTCATCGGGGCTGCCAACACCGCCATCCTTCTAACCTCCAGTTTTCTGGTTGCCTGCGCCGTCGATGCTTTCAGCGCCAACACGCGCAAGATCTGTATCGCGCTGCTGGCTGGGGCCGTCATTCTCGGGCTGCTTTTCATCGGATTGAAAGGCCTCGAATACAGCAGCGAATATCGCGAACATCTTGTGCCCGGCGTCAACTTCGCATTCGACGGCCGGCTTTCCAACGGCGTCGAGCTGTTCTTCATATTCTATTTCGTCGCCACCTTGCTGCATGGGCTGCACATGCTGATCGGAATCGGCCTACTCACAACGCTCGCGATGCTTATTCGCAAATCCGCGGATTCAAAACGCCGCGCAGCGCTGCGCTCGGCCGGCTTGTACTGGCATTTCGTCGACGTGGTCTGGATATTCCTGTTCGCGCTGATCTATCTTCCCGGAAGGTCATCCTGATGCAGAGCTGGCGGCCGCCATTTCATCTCGTCGCGTCGTGGCTCGGGCTTCTTGCGCTACTGGCGTTGACGGTCGCGCTGGCCTATCAGCCTCTCGGCGCCGGCAACTTTCCCGTTGCGCTTGGTATCGGCGCGATCAAGGCTGCCATCGTTGCCGCCGTGTTCATGGAGCTTCGACACCGCGGCGCTCGAACCTTTGTCTTCGCCGCAGCAGGACTGTTCTGGCTTGGAATATTGCTCTGGCTCGGATCGATGGATTTTCTGACCCGCACCTAGACGCGCACTCGTTTGTCCTAGGTGCTTAGGTGCGCGTTGACGATTGCGCCGACGATATCTGCGGTACAAAAATTCGGCAATCGGACGCTAATCGGCTTACACTTTTGGTCCTGTCTTGTTCGTCCATAACAGCGCCACTGCGTAAAGCGATGAGCCCGCTCCAAGGCAGGCCGGAACTGCGGACCACAGCCACGCTTGGTCTCCGGTTTGCAGACTGGCGACAATGACACCCTGTCCCGCAACAACTCCGGCACAGAGCACGGCAATGGCCCAGGCTGGGCTGACCGTGGCGGAATTTCCGCCGGCGAGCGGGCCTAACACCAGCGGAACGAATGCCAGTTGTAAACAAACACAGGCGAGTTGCAGGGCAAGAAACCAGCCGCTGGTGAAGCTGAGATCGGCATGGCCATTAAGCAAGAACAAGACTGCCAGCACGAGCGCGCAGACCGCGCTGCCTGCGATGACCGCGCGTCTTCTCGCCAGCGCCTGATCGTAGGGTTGCGCATGTTCCGGCGCGAGGCTTGACCATACAACCGGAATAACATCGTAGCGAAGTGTGGCTGAAATTGCGGAAAACATCGCAGCCCCCGTCAGTACAGCCATCGCAGTCACGCTCGCGAGCAACAGCCATGAGGCGGCGTCCGAGAAGCCGGTCTGCTGTGACACCAGCCGCAAGATGAAAGTCCCAAGAATATTTGCACTATCAGGCGTGCCGGTCGCGAGAGCTCCGATTGCCCCCAACGCACATATCAGCAACCACACGACGGCACTGGCGCCGGCGTACATCGCCAGCACGCGCGCAAAAGTCTCCGGGTTTTTGTATCGCTGTCTGCGTCGACCGGAGGCGGATCGATCTCCAGCGCCGTTAATCTCAGCCAGTTGGTGGTGTCGACAATCGGATAGAACAGCGGCATCAAAACCAGCGCCAGAAGCCCCGAAATCGAAATCGGCATTGCCACGTGCAACGCTGAGATACTGTCAGTGATGACCGCCGCGCCACCCTGAAAATACAGAGCAATGAGCGCGATGATCGCCGTTGTCGCAGCCAGGAACGCCACGACTTCATTGGCGACCCTTGAAAACCTGCGGAAGAAAGAAGCGCCGAATGTTTCGCGAGCTTCGCCGGACATCCGGTTTTCTATCGGGCTGGTGTCGATGTACCGCGAACGCCGGTAAAGCAGCACGATGGCACAGCACACGACAAGAACAGCGACGGCGAGTGTGCCATGCGGCGGCATGCGTCCCGCCGATGAAAGCAGCATGTACAAAACAATCAGGATCGACGTGATCAGTCCAATGTAGACGACGCCCAAATGCGCTTGCGCCGAGCGCATGGCTCCCGAATTTCCGGCCGGCATGGCATACAGCAACATCAAGCCCAGCAGCACGAACGCCATCGGGAACGTGATATTTGTTACGTCCGGCAGCAGCGGCTTGAGCAACGATGCAACGCCGATCGCAGCACTTGCCGTCAGGCCCGCAAAAGCACTGACGCTGAGCACCGCCGCAAGCACCCGCAGGCGCGCGTCATTGCCATGTTGCCGCGCGATGAATCCCGAAACCGTAACTGACTGATCGCGACCGAGTGCCCGGCTGGTAAAAGTAAGCATCCGCCGGCGCAGCCGGTAGATCAGATACAGGCCTGCACCAAACATCGCCGAGAACAAGATCGCGGGCCAGAACTCGCCCCTTGCGCCCCAGCCAAAGAGCAGGCCGAAGGTCGCAACCTGCAGGGAATAGCCGATGGAACTGTTCCGCACGACGCCGGAGGGCGTGTGTTCTGACGCCACGAAATAGTCTTGCGCCCGGGCGTACCCCCCGCGGCGCAACAGGTAAACCGGGACGAGCGAAATCCCGAGGTAGGCGATGAGCGCGAGTAATGCAAAGCTGGTCATGCGGGTTTTAAGGATTGCAGGTAACGGGATTCCTAGCAATAAAGTCGATGGACTGATGGTGTCGAGCCCGAGTGTCCGGTCAGCCGGATAGCGAAGGCCGATCCACGACAATGAGCACCGCACGGCCATCGAGAAAGCGGCAGGAATGTTTGTAAAATCGCGTTTTCCATCGGGAAGGCCTGCACAAGGCAGCCGTCACTATGTCTCCGCGTTATGGGTAGGCATGGTCGCCGTGCTCGCGTTGCTTTACTGCGGCCCCGCCCGCGCCGACGCGCATGTCATTCTGTTGCGGGGCTGGTTTGGCGTATTCTCGACCGGTATGGACAAGATCGGTGAAACACTGAAAGCGCAGGGCATCCGCGCGGACGTGGAGGGTCATCTGGCCTGGAAAACGGCCGTGGACGAAATCCTGCGCGAGCGCGCCGAGGGCAGGAACGACGCGCTGGTGCTGATCGGCCATTCGCAGGGTGGCAACAACGTCGTTGATATGGCGAAGCTGCTTGAAGCGAAGAATGTGCCCGTTGCCCTGCTGATCACGCTTGCGCCTTTCAAGCAGGATCCCGTGCCGGGGAACGTCGCGCGGGCGATCAATTATTACCAGTCTGGCGGCTGGGGCGATCCGCTCACTGCAGCGCCCGATTTCAAGGGCAAGCTGTCCAATATCGATGTGAAGGAGACGCGGAGGTTTCCCACATCAACATCGACAAGAGCAGCCGCGTTCAGGCCGACATCCTGCGCGAAACCGCGGCCGTCGCCGCCGCCAAGCCGACCCCGCCGGCCGGCAAGCCCGCGCCGTCTGCGGACACGCGACGCCGCTGAAGTGAATGCTCCTTGTGGCGCGCTCGTGTGCTTGAGCCATAACGGCTTCCCAATGAAGGAGATCGCGTGGCGGATCAGCTCGATGTTTTGAAGCCCGGCGAGAAAGCCGGACCGGCGCGGAAGGTCCTCTCGCTGATTCCCGGTGTGGTGCTTTGCGCAGTCGTAACGTTCGTCGCGATTGCCCTGCAGACTTTTGAAGAAGCCACGCTGCGGCATCCCTACATCGAGGCCATCGTCATGGCCATTCTGCTCGGGAACGGCGCTGCGTACACTGTGGGAGCCCAGTCCCCGGTTTCGGGCGGGAATAGCGTTCAGCGCGAGGCAGATGCTTGAGCTTGCCGTTGCCTTGCTCGGCGCTTCCATCACGTTCGCCGCGATCGCCGCATCCGGCTTGACCCTGCTCTGCGTCATCGTGGCCGTTGTCGCTTTGACGCTCGCGGCGAGCTTCGCGATCAGTCGAGCACTGGGACTATCCACCCGGCTCTCGATTCTGATCGCTTGCGGCAATTCGATCTGCGGCAATTCCGCCATCGCCGCGGTCGCGCCGGTGATCGGCGCCTCTACCGATGAGATTGTATCGTCGATTTCATTCACTGCGGTTCTTGGCATCCTTGTGGTGCTGGGATTGCCGTTGTTGATACCGCTGTTGAGCCTTTCGGAAACGCAATACGGCGTCCTGGCGGGCATGACGGTTTACGCCGTTCCCCAGGTATTGGCGGCGACAGTACCAGTGGGAATCGTCAGTACGCAGATCGGCACGCTGGTGAAATTGATCAGGGTCATGATGTTGGGTCCGCTCGTTGCCGCTATTGCCCTGCTCGGGCGCGGACTTCGGAGCGAGCGTTCTTCCAACGCGCAGGGCGCCAACACCTTCTTCAAGGTGGTGCCCTGGTTCATCGTGGCTTTCTTCCTGATGGCCGGGCTGCGTTCGCTTTCGCTGATTCCGGATAGCGCGATTGTGCCGCTGCAAAGGATAGCCGGCGCGCTGACGGTACTGTCGATGGCAGCGCTTGGTCTTGGTGTCGATCTGCGGGTGATCGGTCAGGTCGGAGGAAAAGTCACTGCCGCGGTGACGTTGTCGCTGCTGTTTCTGTTTGCCATCAGCATCTGGTACGTCCGCTACGGCGTCGCGGCTTGAGTGCAGCCGGCGTACAGCGGCTGCACTCCTATTTATTTCGACGGCTTATCCCTTAGGCAATACGCAGGCCGGATCAGGCGGACCGAACGCCTGATCGCCGGAAATATGCGCCAGGATCTTGTAGTAGTCCCACGGATACTTCGATTCCTCCGGCGTCTTGACTTGCACGAGAACAAGATCGTGCACCATCAGGCCATCCTCGCGCAGCTTGCCGTTGCGGGCGAAAAAGTCCTCGATCGGCTTCTCGCGCATTTTCGCGGCAACTTTCAGCGGCTCATCGGTACCCGAGTCCTTGATGGCGTTGAGGTAATACATCACGGAAGAATAGACGCCGGCCTGCCACATGGTCGGCATCCGGTTCATCTTCGCGAAATAACGTTTCGACCATTCGCGGGTCTTGTCGTCCATGTCCCAGTAGAACGACGTGGTCAGCAACAGACCCTGCGCGGCCGGCAGGCCAAGCCCATGGATATCGGTGATCAGCGCAAGCAGTGCCGCCATCTGCTGGCCACCCTTGAAAACGCCGAACTCGGCGCCGGTCTTGATTTCATTGCCGTTGTTCGGCGGACCGCCGGCGATACCGATGATCTTCGCCTTGGAAGCCTGCGCCTGCAGCACGAATGACGAGAGGTCGGGTGTCGCAAACGGAGGGCGCACCGAGCCGAGCACCTTGCCACCCATCTTGGTGACGACGGCGGACGCGTCCTTTTCGAGAGAATGTCCGAACGCGTAATCGTCGGTGATGAAGAACCAGGTATCTCCGCCGCGCTTGACCACTTCCTGCGCGGTGCCGACTGCGAGCGCGCGGGTGTCGAACACCCATTGCATCGCGTAAGGCGTACAGAACTTGCCATGGAAATCCGCAGCACCGGTGGAGTGCGTGATGAACAGTTTTTTCTTGTCGTTGGCGATGTTCTGGACCGCCAGGCCCACCGCCGATACCGGCACATCGACGATGAGATCGACCTGATCGACATCGTACCAGCGGCGCGCGATGGCGCCGCCGATATCGGGCTTGAGTTGATGGTCGCCGACGATCACGCTGATCGGCTTGCCCAGTACCTTGCCGCCGAAATCGTCGACCGCCATCTGCGCGGCGGTCACCGATCCCTGTCCTGTCGGCGTCGACGCCGGCCCGTTCATATCGGTGAGAACGCCGATCTTGACGATGTCATCCGATATCTGGGCGCGCGCGGCAGCCGGCAAGAGAATCGTGGCGGCGAGCGCCGCTACGAGCATTGAGCGATAGTTCATTGAAACCTCCCAAAGGACGCAGGCCGTTACCGGCTTTCGATATCTCAGCATCTGAGATTCGGTGGATTTGCACGCAATCTTCTACGATACTGGCCGCAATTCAAGAATGCAAAGCGGAGTTCGCGGCGATGGAAATCCAGTCCTTCGGATATTTCGGCATCGGCACCTCCAATCTGGACGACTGGCGCGATTTCGGCACGGGACTTGTCGGGTTTCAGGCGGTCGAGCGAAGCGGTTCGCTGCTGTCATTCCGGATGGATGACCGCAAGCAGCGGGTCGTGATCGACAAGTCGCTCGCGGAGGGAACGCGCTTCTTCGGTTGGGAGCTGGCGGACGCGAAAGCACTTGATGAACTCGCTGCGCGGCTTGAACGGGCGGAGGTGCGTGTCACGCGCGAGGCGAAATCGCTCGCCGATGCGCGGCACGTGTCGGGGCTGATTTCGTTTTCGGATCCCGCGGGTAATCGTCTCGAGGCGTTTTACGGCGCGCATATCGACACCACGCCGTTCACGCCCGGCCGGTCGATCTCCGGTTTCCGAACCGGACCGCTCGGCCTTGGGCACGCGGTGCTGACGGTGAAAAATCTCGACGCCGTCATGCCGTTCTATACCGACGTGCTCGGCTTCCGGTTGAGCGACTACATCCTGTCGCCGTTCCGGGCGTTCTTCTTTCACATCAACAAGCGCCACCACAGCCTCGCGCTCATCGAGACCGGCAATGATGGAATGCATCATCTGATGGTCGAACTTTATTCGCTTGATGATGTCGGACAGGCTTACGACATTGCGCTGAGCCAGCCCGAAAGGATCGGAGTAACGCTGGGACGGCACACCAACGATTACATGACGTCGTTCTATGCCAAGACGCCCTCAGCATTCTCGATCGAATGCGGTTGGGGCGGGCGCGAGATCGATGTGAACAACTGGCAGCCAAGGGAATACCTGGAAGGCCCCAGCATATGGGGGCATGAGCGCACCTGGCTCTCGCCGGCTGACCGCGAGCGCGCCCGCCAAATGCGCATGCAGGCTGCCGCCGATGGTTTTCGCAAGCCCGTGCAGGTGGTCGACGGCAATTTCGAACGGATGTCGGGAGCCTGTCCGTGGTGGGACAGCGTGACCGCAACGGCCCCAAGTGCTCGACATTCTGCATCAAACAAACCCAAGGACGCTTTGGACTTGGTCTAGCAGACATGCCGCGGGCATTGATTGAATTACTGCAGCTTTCAGTCCAACATGCCCGCGTTTGCCGTTGTGTTGATGAAACTTGCGGCAGGATGTGGAAACTTCAGGCTTCACCACTCCAGCCGAACAGCCCAAGAGTTCCTCCAAGGCTCGATTGTACGATCATCAATTTGGGATAATCCAAATGTCCTGTCTTACAAAAGCAATTTCGGCCGCGGGGTTGGCACTTGCCACTCTGGCGCCAATCAGCCTCGCCCGCGCCGCGGACATGCCGACAAAGGCTGTCAAACCGATCGCTGACGTGCCGTTTTTCTTTGTGAACGATAATCGGCTGACCTATTCCCATATCTTCGACGGGACCGACCCCGGCGCCTATACAGTACGGCCAAATGGCAGCGTCGACGGCAAGACCGCAAAGGACGTCTACTCTTTCACGCACTTCGACGCTTGGGCCTACGGCACCAACTTCTTCACGATTTCGCTGTTCAAGTCGGGCTCAAACGATCCCGCCTCGCCCTGCACATTGCCCGGCGGCATTCAGCTCACCGGATTTGCAGGGCCCGTCACCCCCGCCAACTGCGCGGGCGCGACGGAAATCTACGGCCTGATCCGCAGCACGTTCGGACTAAACCAGATTTTCAATACCAAGGCGTTCAGCATCGGGCCGCTGCACGACATCTCGATTGAAGTCGGGGCCGACGCCAACACGGAAAACAACTATCTGGCACCAGCCAAACGCGACTTCGTCGCTGGTCTGCAATTCGCCTTCGACCTGCCCTACAAGGGCTTCTTTAACGTGGCACCCCTCGTCTACAAGGAAATCAACCACAACGGTTATGACCAATGCGGCAGTCAGTTCGCTCCCCCGCTTGGCGGCGCTGCGATCCCGGGCGTGAGCTGTCTCAACAACGGCAACACCAATTACCGGACTACCTGGGCCGTCGAAATCAACTACTACATGGACCTCGGCTTCCTGCCGCCCGGCATGGATTATTTCTCGATCAGCGGCCGTGCCGCCTGGTATGGCCCGAAGGGCGACTCCAACAGTCTTCCGGCGCTTTCAGGACCGGGCCGATTCAGCACCGCCACTGTCACCGAATTCAACAGCGAGCCGATCCGTCTGACCTTCGACGCCAGCAAGGCCGTGTATGGCGCAAAATACTCGCACAATGTCGACGTGTGGGTCGCCTATCGCTATTGGCAGAACAAGTTCGGTCTCGATCACGCCGCGACGCCGGGCGTCTGCACGCTTGCCGCGACCGGTGCCAGCACCAACTCCTGCACCGAATCTTCGCTCTACACGGGCGTGACGGTGAAATTCTAGGCGGCTATCGTCTCGGGTGAGAAACGTTCAACGCGAAACCGATGCGGTTGCCATCCACGCGTCGATGGCCGCAATTTCGACCGGCGACAGGCGCAACCCCAGTTTGGAACGCCGCCACACGATGTCCTCCGCGCTGCGCGCCCACTCGTAAGACACCAGGTATCTGACTTCGCTTTCGGTCAGCGTAGCACCAAAGGATTGACCGAGGTCGGTCATCGATTTTGCGTTGCCGAGCACATTGATCGCGCGGGTGCCGTAGGCGTGCGCCAGCCGATCGGCATGCGTTGGCGACAGAAACGGGTAGTCGCGCAGCAATTTCGCGGTCAGCGCGGGGATCGCCGACACCTTCATATCGCCGCCAGGCAGTGGCGACTTCGCGGTCCAGCCTTCACGAGCCTTCGCGCCGTGCAAATACGGCGATAGTTTCGCAAGCGCCTCTTCAGCCAGCCGCCGATACGTCGTGATCTTGCCGCCGTAGATCGACAGCAGCGGCGCGCCGCCGGGCGTATCGAGCTCCAGCACATATTCGCGGGTCGCAGCTTTGGCTTCGCTGGCGCCGTCGTCGTAGAGCGGACGCACGCCGGCATAAGTCCACACCACATCGGCGGGGCTAACCGGATTGGCGAAATATTCGCTGACGGAGTCGCACAAATATTGGATTTCCTCGGACGACGCCTTCACCTTTGACGGATCGCCCTCATAGTCGCGGTCGGTGGTGCCGATCAGCGTAAAATCGTTCTGGTACGGAATGACGAAAACAATCCGCCCATCGCTGTTCTGCAGAATATAGGCGCGGCCGTGGTCGTACAATTTCGGCACCACGATGTGAGAACCCTGTACCAGACGCACCTTGGCTTTGGCGTTGACCCCCGCGCCTGCGGCCATCACCTGCTCGACCCACGGACCACCCGCGTTGACGACGACGCGCGCGTGGATCGTGCTGCGCGCGCCCGTCGCCATGTCCTCGAGCGTGAGTTGCCAAGTTTCGTCCTCGCGCCGGATTTCAATCGCGCGCGTGCGGGTGCGGACGTCGGCGCCGCGATCCGCTGCGTCGCGCGCGGTCAGAGCCACCAGCCGCGCATCGTCGACAAAACAATCGGAATATTCAAAGCCTTTGACGTAACGGCCAGGCTTGAGCGGCTTGCCGACCTCGTCGTGGGCGAGATCGACCGAGCGCGTTGGCGGCAGCAGCTTCCGGCCTCCGATATGGTCGTAAAGGAACAGACCCAACCGGAGCAGCCATGCCGGACGCAAACCCGCGTGATGGGGCAGCACGAAGCGAAGCGGGCGAATGATGTGCGGCGCGATCTGCCAGAGGATTTCGCGCTCGATCAGCGCCTCGCGCACCAGCCGGAATTCGTAATATTCGAGATAGCGCAATCCGCCATGCACAAGCTTCGTCGACCAGGACGACGTGCCGCTGGCGAGGTCATTCATTTCACAGAGGAAAACGGAATTGCCCCGCCCGGCCGCATCGCGCGCGATGCCGCAGCCATTGATGCCACCGCCAATGATCGCGAGGTCGAAAACCTGATCCAAAAGCGCGTCCCCGGACGTCTGTTAATGCCGGCGATTTCGCCTTCGGGTGCGATAAAATCAAAATTAAAAGCGAAAGCAATCTATTTTGACGCTTAACGAGATATCAAATCCCGACTGGGCCATGGCCCAATCCGGTCGGTTTGTGCCATTACACTTCAGAGCACGAGGGGAAACGAGATGGTGACCGTAGCAAGGGTTGTTCTGGCGCTGGCGGCCGCCTTTCTCACCACGCCATGTCTCGCACAGGACTACCCGACGCGGCCGGTCAAGATCATCGTGCCCTTCGGCGCCGGAGGTCCAGCGGACGTAACGGCGCGACAGATCGGCAGCATCCTGCAGGAAAATTTCGGCCAGCCTTTCATCATTGAAAACCGTACCGGCGCCGGTGGCGTCATCGGTACGCTCGAAGTTACCAAGGCTCCGCCTGACGGCTACACGCTGCTGATGATGTCGAACACCCAGACCGCCAATAAATCGCTGGTGCCGCAGCGCAAATACGAATTGATGCGCGATCTGGTGCCGATCGCGCCGATCAATTATTCCGATCTCGTCATTGTCGTCCACCCATCCGTACCCGCCAAAACGCTTCAGGAATTTGTGGCGCTGGCAAAATCGCAGCCCGGCAAACTGAACTACGCGTCGTCAGGGCAAGGCACGCCCTACCATATGGCCGGTGAGCTTTTTAAGACCATGGCGGGTATCGATCTGGTCCATGTCCCCTACCGCAACAGCGGCGAGGCGCGCAGCGGCGTGATCGGCGGCCAGGTCCAGATGATGATCGACGCGGTCCCCGCCATGGCCCCAAATGTCAGCGAAGGGCAGGTCAGAGCGCTCGCCACCACCGGCAAGACGCGCTCGAACGTTCTTCCGAACGTGCCGACTGTTATTGAGTCAGGCACTCCCGGTTACGAGGCGACGATCTGGCTCGGATTGATGGCTCCCATGGGGACACCGCAGCCCATCGTCGATAAACTGAATGGCGCGGTCAACGCCGCCATCAAGCGGCCGGAGATCGTCAAACTATGGACCGATCAGGGCGCGGTGCCGATGTCGATGACACCAACTGAATTCGACAAATATCTGCGTGGCGACATCGTCAAGTGGGCCAAGGTCGTGAAGCAGTTTGATAAATCGCAATAGGTTCGGCGGAATGACAAGCGTTCGGTTTCGACTCAACGGCATCGAGACGGTGGTCGAGGCCGATCCCGATCGATCGTTGCTCGATGTGCTGCGCGGTACGCTGGGTTTGACCGGAACGCACTTCGGCTGCGGCGTCAACGAGTGCGGCGCTTGCAATGTCATCATCGACGATCGCGCCGTGGCCTCATGTGACACGCCGCTGTGGTCTGTCGCGAACAAAACCGTCACCACGATCGAGGGATTGGGATCCAGCGACAGACCGCATCCGCTACAGACCGCCTTCATCGCCGAGCAATCCCTGCAATGCGGTTATTGCGTTCCGGGTATCCTCATGAGCGCGGCTGCGCTGCTGCGTCAAAACCCTGATCCCAGCGCTGGAAGTCCGCTCCGCGCTTGACGGCAATCTCTGCCGCTGCGGTTCGCACAATCGCATGGTGAAGGCCGTATTGCGTGCGGCGCTGGAATTGCAAAATCAATGACCGGGCCCGCAGTCGCAGCACAAAAACTTCCGCCAAGTCTTGCCGCGAATCCAATGCTTTCATCGTGGATTCAGATTTCTTCCGAAGGCCATGCGACGCTCTCCCCCGGGAAAGTCGAAATCGGTCAAGGCATCGTCACGGCGCTTGCCCAGATTGCGGCCGACGAACTCGACATCGACATCGCCCGCGTGCGGATGGTGCGCGCGACAACCGCGGGAAGCCCCAACGAAGGCGTCACCTCCGGCAGCCTGTCGGTGCAACAGTCGGGGCGAGCGGTTCGGCACGTCTGTGCCCAGGTACGGCAGATCTTTTTGTCGGCGGCCGCCGAGCGTCTCGGCGTCGATATCGCTGCGCTCGACATCAGCGACGGCGAGATGTCCGGACCGGGCAATCTGCGCACCAGCTACTGGGACCTCGCAGCCGAAGTTTCCCTTGATCGCGAGGCGGCATCGGGCGTCACCGCGAAATCATCGGCGCAGCGCGCACTGGCCGGCCATTCCGTTGCGCGTGTGGATATTCCCGACAAGGTGTTCGGGCATCCCCGGTTCATTCACGACCAGCCGCTGCCGGGATTGCTGCATGGCCGCGTCATGCGGCCCGCCATCTCAGGGGCAGCGCTCACCGAATTGCGAGAGGAGCGCGCCCGCGCCGTGACGGGGCTCGTCGCGATCGTCCGCAATGGCAATTTTGCCGGCGTCGTGAGTGAAACCGAGAATAGCGCAGAGACCGCGCTCCGCGCCCTGCGTCAGGGCGCGACGTGGTCCATGGGCGAAACGCTTCCTGACGAACATCGCCTCGCGGAGTGGCTGAAAAGCCAGCCGCTGGAATCAGAGTACGATCGACAGGAAAACGGCTTCCCCGGCCAGACAAAAAACGCCGCACGGTGCGCCGTCAATACACGCGGCCATTCCTGGCGCATGGATCGATCGCGCCATCCTGCGCCATGGCGCAATGGACCGGCGACCGCGTTCACGTCTGGACCCACAGCCAGGGCGTGTATCTGTTGCGTACCGATCTCGCGCTTGTGCTCAAACTGCCCGTCGAAAACATCGTGGTGGAGCACATGGAGGGCGCGGGTTGCTATGGACACAACGGCGCCGATGATGTCGCGCTGGACGCGGTGCTGCTTGCAAAGGAAGCGTCCGGCCATCCGGTCCGTGTGCAATGGACGCGTGAAGATGAAATGACCCACGCGCCTTTCGGCGCGGCGATGGCGATTGAAATCGAAGCCGATCTCGACGCGCAAGGCGAGATCGTCGGCTGGCGGCATAACATCTGGGGCAATGGCCATGTGGCGCGGCCGGGACGCGCGGCGCTGCCTGCCCTCCTCGCCGGGACCGAAATCGCAAACCCCTTTCCGCGCACCGTTTCCACCAATCCGCCGCAGGCGAACGGCGGCGGCGCCGACCGCAACGCGATCCCGCTTTATGATTTTCCGTCGTGGCAAGTCGATTGTCACCGCGTGCTGACGATGCCGATACGCACGTCGGCGCTACGCACGCTCGGCGCGCAAGGCAATGTGTTTGCGATCGAATCGTTTCTCGACGAGCTGGCGGCCGAGCGCGGCGAGGACCCCATCGAATTTCGATTGCGCCACCTTTTAGATGCACGCGCGCGCGCTGTGATCGAGGCTGTGGCGAAGCGAGCGAAATGGAAGACGGCCCAAACAAGCCGGCGTGGGACATGGCGTCGGCTTCGCCAGATACAAGAACACCGGCGCTTACTGTGCTGTTATCGCCGACGTCGAAGCCGCGGAAGATATCCGGGTCAGGCGATTGACCATTGCGGTCGATGTCGGCGAAGCGATCAACCCGGATGGTGTGGTCAATCAGATCGAGGGTGGCGCTATTCAGGCCACGAGCTGGACCTTGAAGGAGCAGGTGCGCTTCGACCGCCATCGCATCACCAGCAACGCGTGGTCAACCTATCCCATTCTTCGCTTCAGTGAAGCGCCGGAGGTGGACGTCGAACTCATCGCGCGGCCGGATGCAGAGCCCGCCGGCGCGGGCGAAGCGGCGCACGGGCCTGTTACCGCGGCAATCGCCAATGCGGTATTCGATGCGCTGGGAGTGCGCGTCCGCAACCTGCCGATTACGCGTGACAGTCTGGTCGCAGCGATGGAGCCGGCGTCGTGAATACATTGAAGATATTGAGCGGCGGCGCGGCCCAAGGTTTGGTTGCCAGCGTTGCACCGAAATTCAAAGATATGACCGGGCTGGGCATCGAAGGAGAGTACGGAGCGGTCGGGGTCATGGCCGACAAATTGCGCGCCGGAACGCCGGCAGACATCGTGGTGCTGACGGAATCGATATTAGCGGATTTGGCGAGAGAGCGCCTCGTCCTCCCCGCTTCTATCGCTGACATCGGGCTGGTGCAGACCGCGATTGCGGTTCGCAGCGGCGATCCCTTGGTTTCCGTTGAAGATGCCGCGCAGCTTCGCGATGCTTTTCTGAGCTCCGATGCCATTTTTGTCCCGGATACCGTAGCGTCGACCGCGGGCATTCACGTTGCAAAGGTTCTGGAGCGGCTGGGCATCGCCGAGGCCGTCGCAACGCGCCTGAAAATTTTTCCAAATGGCGCGACAGCGATGCGCAATCTCGCGGCTTCCAAGGCGGCCAGACCGATCGGCTGCACGCAAGCCACCGAAATTCTCAACACCGCGGGGGTTTCGATATCCGGCGCGTTGCCGGGAGAGTACGCGCTTTCCACGATCTATACGGCTGGCATCACCGCGCAGGCTACCAACCCCAGTCAAGCGCAAAGCCTGATCGATTTATTGACAGGTCAAGCTCAACGCGAGCTACGCGCGCGTGCCGGCTTTCTGGAAGTTCGATAAGCTCAAAACTCTATTGAGTTTTGAAACTCACACTCCTACGGGCCTGCAAAATCTCTCACGATTTGAAAAAGTTGTTCGCTGCGTCCTTGGAGGCGCGCTTTTTCGTCATCGCTTCCTTGAGCCTTTCGATCTCGGTCGTCATCAAAGCAATGCGCTCGCCGAGTTCTTCCACCGACAGCAAATACAGGTCCTGCCCGATCTCGTGGGTGATCTTCTTCTTCGGTTTGTCGTCGTCTTCGGCGGCCATGTGCCTTGCTCCCGAACGCTAGTCTGGCTAATCAGGTTGCCTCTTCCGAATACCAGCGTTTCGTAAGGACAAATCATGGAAAAGCTGCCCGCGCAAATGACCGTTGTCGGCATCAGCAAGCCCGGCGGACCGGAGGTCCTGCTGCCCGAAACGCGCGCGGTGCCCGCACCCGGGCGAGGCGAAATCCTGATCAAGGTTCATGCCGCCGGCGTCAACCGTCCCGATGTCGCGCAGCGCTCCGGCGCCTATCCGCCGCCGCCCGGCGCCAGCGATCTCCCCGGGCTGGAAATATCCGGCGAAGTCGTGGCGCTCGGCGAAGGCGCCAGCAAGCACAAGCTCGGCGACAAGGTGATGTCGCTGGTGGCCGGCGGCGGCTACGCGCAATATTGCATCGCGCAGGATGCGCAGGCGATGGCGGTGCCGCCTTCACTGTCGATGCTGGAAGCCGGTGCAATTCCGGAAACGCTGATGACGGTGTGGCACAACGTGTTCGAGCGCGGCGCGCTGAAATCCGGCGAGACATTGCTGATCCATGGCGGCTCATCGGGCATCGGCACCATGGCGATCCAGCTCGCGAAGGCATTCGGATCCAAAGTGATCGTCACCGTCGGCTCGCAGGCCAAGGCGGACGCCTGCCTGAAACTCGGCGCCGAGCGCGCCATCAACTACAAAACCCAGGACTTCGTCGCCGAGGTCAAAGCGGCAACGGACGGCGCGGGCGCCAATGTCATTCTCGACATGGTCGGCGGCGAGTACATCGAGCGCAACTACGAGGCCGCGGCGATAGATGGTCGCGTCGTGCAGATCGCGTTTCTCGGCGGACCGAAGGCGACTGTCAATTTCGCCAAGCTGATGGTGAAGCGACTGCACCATACCGGCTCGACGCTGCGCCCCCGCAGCAATGCCGACAAGGCAGCCATGGTTAAGGCCATCGAGACGAAAGTCATGCCGCTATTGAGCGCCGGCCGCATCAAGCCGCTGATGGACAGCACATTCGCGCTGGAAAAGGCCGCCGACGCGCACCGCCGCATGGAGACCAGCGAACATATTGGCAAAATTGTGTTGAAGGTGAGCGGCTGAGTTAAGGGGTGGAAGCCCTTTGATTTCGTTCGCATTCATGTCATTTATCACGCCACCGGACACGCTGCTTCGTTCGGAGACATGCATCGCGCCGTCAGTTGCGTCGAACGCGGAGAACCGACATTGCGTCTGATCAGGTTCCTTGCGCCCCTCGCGCTGGGCCTCGCGATTTTTGCCGCCGCGCCGCCGGCGTATGCGATCGACGCTGTCAGCGTCCGCGGTGATGCGCCTGCCATCGACCTCACCGGCATCCTGGACCATCAACGCAGCGACACCGACCGCATTCAGGTGTCCACCGCGCCGGGTACCGACGGCATCGTCCGCCGCGTCGAGGTGCGCGCCCGCGAAGGCGGACAGAACTGGGTGGTATTCGCGCTCGCCAACAACACCGACGATCAGCTCGATCGTCTGATCGTCGCGCCGCACTATCGCATCGTGTCGTCGGGACTGCTTTGGCCGGACCTCGGGCTGTCGCGCATCGCCACCATCACACCGTCGACCGGCGACCGCCCCGAGCGGCAGGACTCACCCACCGCCGATATCTTCCGCGTCACGCTCGATCCCGGCGCCGTCATCACCTTCGTGGCCGAGTTGCGCACCGACAAGCTGCCGCAGCTCTATCTGTGGGAGCCCGAGGCCTACAAGGACAAGGTCAACTCATTCACGCTCTACCAGGGCATCGTGATCGGAATTTCCGGATTGCTGGCGCTGGTGCTGACCATCCTGTTCGTGGTCAAGGGCAGCATCATGTTTCCCGCCGCCGCGGCACTGGCGTGGGCGGTGCTGGTCTATATCGGCATCGATTTCGGTTTCTGGGGCAAAGTGCTGGACATGTCGGCCGGCGCCGAACGGGTGTGGCGCGCCTCCGGCGAAGCGATACTCGCCGCGACGCTATTGGTGTTCCTGTTCGCGTATCTCAACCTCAGCCGCTGGCATGTGCGCTATTCGCACATCACCATCGGCTGGCTTTTCTTCTTGGGGAGCCTCGTCGCGCTCGCATTGTTCGATCCCGCGGTCGCTTCGGGCATCGCGCGGATGTCGCTGGTGCTGATCGCGTTCGCCGGCTTTGCGCTGATCGTCTATCTCTCCACGCACGGCTTCGACCGCGCGGTGCTGCTGATCCCGACCTGGTTTCTGCTGGTGGTCTGGGTGATCGCCGCCGGCATGACCATCGCCGGCAACGTCACCAACGATATCGTCGGCCCCGCACTGCTCGGTGGCCTGGTGCTGATCGTGATGCTGATCGGCTTCACCGTGATGCAGCACGCCTTCGCGGGCGGTGGCGCGACCACCGGCGTGGTTTCCGACGTGGAACGGCGCGCGCTAGCGCTGACCGGCTCCGGCGATCTGATCTGGGACTGGGACGTTTCCGCGGACAAGGTCTTCACCAGCCCCGAGACCGAAAGTCTGCTCGGCCTCAAACGCGGCACGCTTGAGGGCCCGGCGGCAAAATGGCTGGAGGTTTTGCATCCGCTCGATCAGGACCGCTTTCGTGCCGCGCTTGATAGCGTGCTGGATCAGCGCCGCGGCCGTCTGGTGCAGGATTTTCGCCTGCGTACCCCGGACGGACACTTCATGTGGTTCGCGCTGAAGGCGCGGCCGGTGGTCGGCTCCGACGGCGAAGTCTCGCGCGTGGTCGGCACGCTGACCGACGTGACCGAAGTCAAGAATGCCGAGGAGCGCCTGTTGCACGATTCGGTGCACGACAATCTCACCGGTCTGCCGAACCGCAAGCTGTTCATCGATCGGCTCAGCGCGGTCGCCACGTTCGCGAAGGCGATGCCGAACCTGCGGCCGACCCTGATGGTGATCGACCTCGACCGCTTCAAACAGGTCAACGATTCCGTCGGCATCGCCGTTGGCGATTCGATTTTGCTGACGCTGGCTCGCCGGCTGACGCGCATCCTCAAGCCGCAGGATACGCTGGCCCGTCTCGCGGGCGACCAGTTCGGCCTGATCCTGATGTCCGAACAGGATTCACCGCGCATCACCGCCTTTGCCGAAACCATCCGCAAGACCATCCGCGCGCCGATCGCCTTCAATGACCGCGAGATTTTCCTCACCGCCTCCATCGGGCTGGCGCTGAGCGATCCGCAAACGCAGCTCTCTGAGGAAATCATCAAGGACGCCGAGCTGGCGATGTACCATTCCAAGCGCATCGGCGGCGACCGCATCGACGTCTACAAGCCGGCGATGCGCGCGCGCAAGACCGATCGTCTGACGCTGGAATCCGAACTGCGCCGCGCCATCGAGCGTCAGGAAATCACTATCCTGTACCAGCCGATCGTACGGCTGGAAGATCGTTCCATCGCCGGCTTCGAGGCGCTGGCGCGCTGGGATCATCCGAAGCTTGGAAGGATGTCGCCGAACGAATTCATTGCCATCGCCGAGGAGATCGGCCTGATCATCGATCTCGGCATGTTCGTGATGGACCAGACCGCCAAACAGCTTGCGATCTGGCAGCGCGCGATGCGCTCACGCGAGCCGATCTTCGCCAGCGTCAATATATCGTCGCGGCAGTTGCTGCGGCACGATCTCATCCACGACATCCGCACCGTGCTGTCGCGCTCCTCGGTGGCGCGCGGCACGCTGAAACTGGAATTGACCGAATCGCTGGTGATGGAAAATCCGGAACACGCGGCGCAAATGCTGACGCGGATTCGCGAACTCGGCACTGGCCTGTCGCTGGACGATTTCGGCACGGGGCACTCCTCGCTGGCCTATCTGCAGCGCTTCCCGTTCGACACCATCAAGATCGACCAGTCGTTCGTGCGCACCACCAGCCGCGGCGCGCGGCCGGTGATCCTGAAATCGATCATCGCGCTGGCGCATGATCTCGGCATGGACGTGGTCGCGGAAGGCGCGGAAACCGACTCGGACGCAGTGGAGCTTTATCAACTGGGCTGCGAATACGCGCAGGGCTTTGCGTTCGGCGAACCGATGGACGCCGACGCCGCGATGCGGCTGCTCACCGAGGAACGGCTGGAGGCGGCGAGCTAGCGTAGCGCTTACCCACGTGAGGGCCACCGACATCACGCCATGTTCACAGGGATGGGCGCATTCTCTGTCGTCTGGTCTCGGATGGACTGCATCGGCCGGCAGACTATGGTGCAAGGCGCGATCATGAACTACATTTGCCTAGGATCACTCAACTGGACTCGCCAGCGAAATCGGCTCTCCCTCACCGTTATTTCGTCAACCCGAGGAGTATGTTCCTATGGCCAAATACAATATTCTCATTCTGGGCGCCTCTTATGGATCGCTCCTCGCTTCCAAGATGATGTTCGGTGGCCATAACGTAAAGCTCGTTTGCCTTCCAGCCGAGGCGGACCTTATCAACTCGGAAGGCTTTCGCGTCCGGATGCCAATAAGGGGCCGCCAAGACCAAATCGAGATTGATTCTCGCAAATTGCCCGGCAAAGTGACGGCCGCGGGCCCCGCCCAAGTAAATCCGAAAGACTACGACCTGATTGGGCTGGCGATGCAAGAGCCGCAGTACGGCTCACCGGGTGTTCGTGCGCTGCTTGATGCAGTCGCGAAATCTCGGGTGCCTTGCATGTCGATCATGAACATGCCGCCGCTGCCCTACGTCAAGCGCATTCCCGGCTTGAACTACGATGCGCTGAAGCCTGCATACACCGACCCGACAGTATGGGACAGCTTCGATCCAGGCACGATTACGCTTTGCAGCCCAGATCCGCAGGCGATCCGCCCGCCAGAAGAAAAGGTCAACGTATTGCAGGTAACGCTGCCCACCAACTTCAAGGTCGCACGCTTTAATGATGAGAAGAGCACTGACATTTTGCGTCAGTTAGAAAATGATATCGATGCAATTCGTTTTCAAACGCCACAAGGCGAGATCGAATTGCCTGTCAAGCTTCGCGTTCATAATTCGATCTTTGTGCCGCTTGCCAAGTGGGCGATGCTTCTCGCCGGCAATTATCGTTGCATCACCACGGACGGCATGCGAACCGCGCAGGAAGCGGTGCATTCAAACCTCGAAGAGTCCAAGTCGGTATATAATTTCGTGATTGACCTCTGCATTAAGCTCGGCGCTACGCGGGAGGAGCTGGTGCCCTTCGAAAAATATGCGGCGGCAGCGCAAAGCCTCTCTCGCCCGGCTTCGGCGGCGCGCGCGCTCAACAACGGCGCTCCCAACATCGAGCGCGCCGACAAACTGGTGCAGCTTATCGCCAAACAAAAAGGGCTAAGCCATCCGGTGATCGACAGCATCGTCGCACTGGTTGACCGTCGGCTTGAGGCAAACCGCCGCAAGGCAGCGGTCGCGTAGAGAGTTAGGCTCGACCAGCCCGACGCCGGCAGCATTTATCTCATTTCATCCGCTTGAACTTCACGCGCTTGCCGTCCGCGAGCCGCGTCGCGATGTAGCCGCCGGCGAGACAAGCTTCGCGCTGGGGCATCTTTTCCTGCGGGCTGCGCAGCGTCTCCCACCATGACGCACGATGCGCCGCGCGCGGCAGTGCTGCGTCGATGATCTCCTCGATTTGCTCGAAGCTCAGCACCAATTCCGGCACCGTTTGCTTGAGCAGATAGTCGCGCAGCGGATCGTAGTCGTTCACAGACGTTCTCAAGGCTTGATGGCCGCGGCGCCACGGGTCATGGCGCGCATTGGATTCAAGGCTGGCGTTAGCGCATTGTACCGCGCATTGGCCAGCGACTAATATGGCATGACACCCGCAATATTTAGCCGCCGCTGCCTTGCGCGGCATTCGCGCAATTGCTTTTGTGCCCCATGACGCGCGCCACCCGGCGCGGAAGGAGTCCTGAAATGTCCATGCCCGCTCTGTTCAAGGGCCGTCTGTCGATACCGGTGATCGGCGCGCCGCTTTTCATCATTTCGGTGCCCGATCTGGTGATCGCGCAGTGCAAGGCGGGAATTGTCGGATCGTTTCCCTCGCTGAACGCCCGCCCGCCGGCGCTGCTCGACGAATGGCTCCACCGGATCAAGGAAGAACTCGCCGCGCACGACAAGGCACATCCGGATCGTTTGTCGGCGCCGTTCGCGGTAAACCAGATCGTGCACCGCTCGAATAACCGGCTCGACCAAGATCTCGCGCTTTGCGAAAAGCATCGCGTGCCCATGGTCATCACCTCGCTTGGCGCGCGCGAGGAACTCAATCAGGCGGTGCACGGCTG
The DNA here is from genome assembly GCA_963723625.1 of uncultured Alphaproteobacteria bacterium. GTDB lineage: Bacteria > Pseudomonadota > Alphaproteobacteria > Rhizobiales > Xanthobacteraceae > Bradyrhizobium. The sequence goes on along the minus strand of CAVRRK010000005.1, from coordinate 154,252 downwards.
GGGTGGCATCGTGTTTCATGACGTCATCAACCAGAAATTCGCGCATAAAGCCGTCGAGAAGGGTGCCGACGGGTTGATCCTGGTGTCGGCAGGCGCGGGCGGACATGCCGGCGAGATTTCGCCGTTCGCGTTCGTGGCGGAGACGCGGCAATGGTTCGACGGACCGATTGCATTGTCGGGTGCGATCGGAAACGGCCGCGCGATCCGGGCGGCACGGCTGCTCGGCGCTGACTTCGCCTATATCGGCTCGGCCTTCATCGCGACCGCCGAAGCCAACGCGGTCGAGGGCTACAAGCAGATGATTACGTCTTCCACCGCGGAAGACATCGTCTACTCCAATTTGTTCACCGGCGTGCACGGCAATTATCTCAAGCCGTCGATCGTCGCGGCGGGAATGGACCCGGAAAATCTCCCGATATCCGATCCGTCGAAGATGAATTTCGGCACCGACGCCAGCGGCGAGCGTGCCAAACCGAAAGCGTGGAAAGAAATCTGGGGCAGCGGCCAGGGCGTCGGCAGCGTCGGCAAGGTCTTGCCCGCCGCCGAACTGATTGCGCGTTTCAAGACCGAGTACGCGGAAGCTGTCGACCCGGCGCTGTGATGCCTCTTTCGTCCCTTCCCCGTTGTTGTGGGAGGGGTGCTTGAGAGGCGAAGCATCGAGAGCAGGGTCTGTGTTAGGGTTATGGGCGGAATTTTAAATTTGAGAATAGCGTTTCTGGAACCAAATGATGCCACGGGCTTTTGCTGGGGTTGGGGGTCGCATGAACGTCGAGCCGATAGCCGAAAAGGCGAAAACCGGCATTTGGGGGCTGGACAATATTTTGTCCGGCGGATTTACGCGTGGACACCTGTTTCTCCTGGAAGGCGAGCCCGGAACGGGCAAAACAACGATAGCGCTGCAGTTCCTGATGGAGGGCGCGCAGGCCGGCGAGAAGGGCCTTTACATCACACTTTCAGAAACCGAGAGCGAATTGCGCGACGGCGCCGCCTCCCACGGGTGGACATTAGGCGATCGCATCGAAGTGTTCGAACTGCTGCCGCCGGAAAGCCTGCTGGATTTGGATCAGCAGCAGAGCCTGCTCTATTCGTCGGACCTTGAACTAGGCGAAACCACGAAGCAGATTTTCGAAGCCGTGGAACGCTGCCGCCCAAGCCGGGTGGTGCTGGATAGTCTGTCCGAGATCAGGCTGCTGGCGCAAAGCTCCCTGCGCTACCGGCGTCAAATTCTGGCGCTTAAGCATTACTTCGCCAAATTCGGCACGACGGTCATCATGCTCGACGATCTGACCGCCGACGTTGCCGACAAGACGGTGCACAGCGTCGCGCACGGCGTCGTTCGGCTGGAAGAACTAGCGCAAGCTTATGGAGCCGAGCGGCGCCGGGCCCGCATCGTCAAATATCGCGGCGTGAAATTTCGCGGCGGCTATCATGACGTCACCATTACCACCGGCGGTCTGAATGTGTTTCCTCGCTTGGTGGCCTCAGAATATCGCGGCAGCTTCGTACGTAAGACGTTGTCGAGTGGTAACGCTGAATTCGACAAACTGCTTGGGGGAGGTATCGAGACCGGTTCGAGCACGCTGATTTTGGGTCCGGCCGGAACTGGAAAATCCCTCGTGGCAATTTCGTTCATTCTTGCCACCATCGCCCGCGGCGAAAAGGCGGCGCTGTTCGCGTTTGACGAAGAGCTGGGCCTGCTGTTCTCGCGGATGAAAGCGCTCAGCATCGATCTGGAGGGGTTGCAGCGTAGTGGAATGCTTTTTATCGAGCAGGTCGATGCAGCAGAGTTATCGCCGGGCGAATTTGCGCACCGCGTCAGCGCGCATGTCAATGAAGACGGGATCAAGACGGTCGTCATCGACAGCGTCAATGGCTATCAAGCGGCGATGCCGGAAGAGAATTCGCTCATTCTGCACATGCATGAGCTGCTGCAATATCTTAATCGGCGCGGCGCGGCGACCTTCATGACGGTGGCGCAGCATGGACTGGTCGGCGACATGAAGGCGCCGGTCGATGTGACCTATCTAGCCGATAACGTCATTCTGCTACGCTATTTCGAGGCGCTGGGCAAAGTCCGGCGCGCAATGTCCATCATTAAGAAGCGCACCGGCAGCCACGAAGCTATGATACGCGAATACCGGATCGACTCCCGCGGCCTCAGCATCGGAGATCCGCTCCATGGGTTTCAGGGCGTGCTGAGCGGGATTCCCATCTATATCTGGCGAAGGCAAACCGCTGCTGCAAGAGCTCGATCCGTGAAACCCGGCTCGTCGTCCGAACGTGCCCTGATCCTGGCGCCCACGGGACGCGATGCCTTGGTCGCCGTGGCGCTGATCAAGGAGGCCGGCTTCCATTCCAATATCTGCGGCGATCTTGCTGCGCTGCTGCAAGAAATACAGGACGGCGCGGGGCTTGCGGTAATCGCTGATGAAGCCATCAAGACCGCCGATCTGCGTCCGCTGATGAACTGGCTGAACGAGCAGCCGTCATGGTCTGATTTTCCGATCGTGTTGCTGACGCATCAGGGCGGTGGGCCTGAACGCAATCCGGATGCTGCCCGGGTCGGACAGGTGCTTGGCAACGTCACCTTTATCGAGCGCCCTTTTCATCCCACTACCCTCGTCAGCATCGTCGGGTCCGCAGTCCGAGGCCGCCGCCGTCAATATCAGACCCGCGCCATTCTTGAAGATCTGACCGAAAGCGAAAGCCTGCTGCAGACCGCGCTTGATGCTGGCAATCTCGGCGCCCTAGAGCTGCATCTGCCGGAGCTCGAACTGGAAGCCTCCGACATCTGCAAGACGTTCTACGGACGCAAACCGGATGACGCGTTTTCATATCAGGATCTGCTGGCCGCCGTTCATCCGGACGATGTCGCAAGGCGGCGCGAGGTGCTGGAACGGACCATTCAAACCGGCAAGGACTATACCATCGAGTACCGCACCCTCTGGCCCGATGGATCGCAGCATTGGGTTGACGTGCGCGCGCGCGCCGTTCACCGGCCCGACGGCACCCTAAAGTCGCTGGTCGGCGTCTGCTCCGACATCACCGCGCGCAAGATCGCGGACATCGAGCGTGAGAAGTTGCTAGAGCAACTGGCTTTGGAGCGGACGGCGCTGGCGGAACTGACTGGCACGCTGGAAAAGCGCGTCAGTGAACGCACCGCCGACCTGATGAACGAGGTCTCCGCGCGGGAAAAAGCGCAGGACCAGTTGCGGCAAGCGCAGAAGATGGAGACCATCGGCCAACTCACCGGCGGTGTCGCGCATGACTTCAACAATTTATTGATGGCGGTAATGGGCAATCTCGATCTGCTGCGCAAGCGTGTGCCCGACGATCCGCGTTTGCATCGGCTGATCGACGGCGCGTTGCAGGGCGCGGAGCGCGGCGCCTCGCTGACGCAAAGGCTGCTTGCCTTCGCCCGCCAGCAGGATCTGCGCGTGGTGTCGGTCGACCTCGGCGCGCTGCTGCACGGGATGATCGATCTTCTGGAGCGCTCGCTGGGTCCGCGCATCGTGCTGCGGCTTGATATCCCCAAGAATTTGCCGCCGGCGGGCATCGACGCCAATCAGCTCGAACTCGCCATTCTCAATCTGGCGATCAATGCGCGTGACGCGATGCCGGAAGGCGGCGGGATCGATATCAAAGTGACTCACTTTCGGGCTAGCGGCGATCCGATACTGAAATCCGGCCACTACCTGAAAGTATCGGTGATCGATACCGGGACCGGCATGACGCCGGAGATTCTGGCCAAGGCCATCGAGCCTTTCTTCTCGTCGAAGCCGTTAGGAAAAGGCACCGGACTCGGATTGTCGATGGTGCATGGGCTAGCGGTGCAGCTCGGCGGTGCGCTGCAATTGTCGAGCACGCCGGGAAAAGGCACCACCGCAACGCTGGTATTGCCGGTAGCGGCGAATGCGCCGGAGATTGAAACTCCTGCGCCGGTGGCGGCGAAGGTCAGCCGTTCGGCGGTGATATTGCTGGTCGATGACGACCCGCTGATTGCGATGTCGACCACCGAAATGCTGGAAGATCTCGGCCACCGGGTGATCGGCGCCAATTCCGGCATGCGCGCGCTCGACGTCATCAGAAGCGAACAGCCGATCGACCTGATGATGACGGATCACGTGATGCCTGGAATGACCGGGGTTGAGCTTGCAGCAGCTTCGCGCGAATTTCGGCCATCGCTGCCGATCCTGCTCGCCACCGGCTTTGCCGAACTTCCCGATGGAGCGCAGCTCGACCTGCCGCGGCTGACTAAGCCGTATCATCAGGACCAGTTGCGCGATCGGCTCGATCAAATGCTCGCGCGATGAGACTTAATTCAAGGCATTGTTTTTCTTCGCCTTTTTAGCTGAAATCACTCCCTTGAATCGTTTCGATGCAAACGTCCGGCGGGCTTGGTTAAGCCTTATTTAGTGTCCATTTGTGACCCGGTCGTAACGCCGACGCAGGCAACGGGATGGAGACAGGCTTGACGAGAACAATAGTCGCTCTCGCGCTGACGTGCTTCCTCATTGTGGGAGCGGCCACAGCAAGCGTTCTTCGTCGTACCAGCATCCCGGTTCCGAGTCCGCAAGTGAGCGCGGTCGCGGTCAAGAGCCCCTCCTCCAACAAGGAGGGCAAAACAGACAGACTGGCAGTCGCGGCCGCCACCACGCCTTCCGAACCAATGGCGAATCTTCAGGGCCTTCCCGAAATCGCTGCGGCAAGCCTTCGCCGCCGAAAGCCCTGTTGACGTCCCAGCCTCCAGAGGAGCTGCCGGACCCGTGACCATTCCGTTGCAGGCTCCGCCAAAGCCCAAGGTTGCCCTGAAACCTGCGGTACAAAAATCCTACGCGCTGCTGAGCGATATTCAGATCGCCGGAATCAAGGAGCGCATGAAACTCGACCCCGCGCAGGAATCGTACTGGCCGGCGGTTGAAACCGCACTGCGCGCGATCGCGCGGAAAATCCATGCCACCCGTCAGAGCAATCCGAAGGCCGGCGCTCCGCTGATCGATCCCGACAGCACGGAAGTGCAGCAATTGAAATCAGCGGCGATGCCGCTGCTGTTTCAATTGCGCGAGGACCAGAAGCGCGAAGTTCGCTCGCTCGCCAATCTCATCGGACTAGGCGCTGTCGCCTCAATGATCTAAACGCTTCAGCGTTAGCGGCCGGGCTTGCTCCCGCACGCGCTCATCGCCGTCACGTTGGCGCCGACCGCATGCCCAAAAATTTCCGACAGCGTTTGGCAATTCGCACCCGTACAAAACCGCCATTCGCCGGCGGCGCCGGAATTGCCGAGCACGACTTCCTGCATCGGTGACCGTTGCGGCTGCCATTGAAACCAGCCATCGACCAGACGCGCTTCCGGCGGCGGTTCCATTCCGGCGCCTGATCCTTTGACGCGGGCCTGTACCAGTTGCAGGCCATCGGGCGTCACGCGCCAGTCCTCTTGCCAGTCGACCTTCTCGATCGAATGCGTCCACACCAGCGTGAATGCGGCAATCGCCAGCGTTTTGACGACGCCGGCTGAGGCAAGGCAAAGGCTCAAGCCGCGGCCGCCACGGCGCGCGGCTTCTGCCGCCACTGCCAGACCACGCAGGCCAGCGCGAGACCGAAACCTGCCCAGTCGCTGTACTGAAATTCGCCAAGCAGGCACAGCGCCGCGATGAAGGCGACGATGCGCTCCAGCAGCGTCATCCGCGTGAACAGGAATCCGATCGCCACCATGCCAAACAAGCCGATCGCGACCAGCGCCTTGAAGGTCGCAAACACCACCGCGCCGTAGAAACCCAGTTGCACGGCCATCGGATCGCCGGGCTGCAGCATCAGAGCCGGTGAATAGACGAAGATAAACGGGATCACATAACCGGCGAAGCGCGATGCGCATCGCTTCCCAGCCGATCTTGTCGGGATTTTCCTTGGCGATCGGCGCCGCCGCCAATGCCGCCAGCGCCACCGGCGGCGAGAGGTCGGCCATGATGCCGTAGTAGAACGCGAACATGTGACTCTCGATCAGCGGCACGCCGAGTTTCGCCAATGCGGGCGCGGCCAGCGCCGCGGTGATGATGTAGGTCGGGATCGTCGGGATACCGGTGCCGAGCAGGATCGAGAGCAACATGGTCATGACCAGCGCGAGAAATAGGCTTTTCTCACCGAGCCCGATCACCCAGCTGCCGAAGATGGTGCCCACGCCGGTTTGCGTCATCATGCCGATGATGGTGCCGACGATGGCGCAGGCCATGCCGACGGTCAGCGCCGACTTGGCGCTGTCTGCGAGCGAATCGCGGCAAGCAGCAAGCGTCGAGCGCCCGCCGCGCGTGAGCGCGGCGATCAGCACCAGCGCCCCGACGATGCAGGCCACCGGAATGATGTCGAGGCCGTTGCGCGACACGCCGACGGCCACGAGCGCCAGCCCGATCCAGAAGATATAGCGCAATGAGTTATTGGAGAAGCCGAGCACGATGCTTGCGCCAAGGATCAGCGTCACCGTCAGCGCCAGGCCCATGGTGCCCGCATAAAGCGGCGTGAAGCCTTCGAACAGCATGTAGACCAATGCTGCGAGCGGCAGCACCAGATACCAGCGCGCCACCAGCGCCTTCCAGGCGCTCGGGATTTCCGAGCGCTTCATTCCGACCAAGCCGTGCTTGCCGGCCTCCAGATGCACCATCCAGAATGCCGAGGCAAAATAGAGCGCCGCGGGAATGACGGCGGCCTTGACGATGACCGAATACTCAACGCCCAGCGTCTCCGCCATGATGAAGGCGACCGCGCCCATGACAGGCGGCATGATCTGTCCGCCCATCGACGCGGTGGCCTCGACACCGGCGGCAAAAGCCCGGCGATAGCCGAAGCGGATCATCAGGGGAATGGTGAATTGGCCGACGGTCACGACGTTGGCCACGCCGGAGCCGGAGATCGTTCCCATCATCCCTGAGGCGAATACCGCGACCTTGGCGGGGCCACCGCGCGTGCCGCCGAAAAGACCGAGCGAGACATCGGTGAAGAGCTGAATCATCCCGGCACGTTCGAGGAACGAACCGAACAGAATGAACAGAAAGATGTAGGTCGCTGAGACATAGATCGGCACACCGTAGAAACCCTCGGTGCCATAGGAGAGATGCGTGACGATCTGATCGAAGTCATAGCCGCGATGATTGAGCGGCGCTGGCAGATACTGGCCGAAGAACCAATACAGCAGACAGGCGCCACACATCAGCGGCAGAGCCAGACCCATCAGCCGCCGCGTGCCCTCGAAGATCAAAACCCCGAGCAGCGTGCCCACCGCAAGATCGAGCCGCGTCGGATCGCCATCGCGCGCGATCAGGTCGGCATAGAAGATCCACTGGTAGAGCCCGCACAGAAATCCCGCGCTGCCGATCATCCAGCCCGCCGCGCGGCCGACATTGCTCTTCGCGGTGAAGTTGCCGATCAGACCGAACGTCATCAGGATCAGGAAGCCGACATGAACGCCGCGCACGACCTGGCTCGGCAGCACGTTCCATGCGGCGATGACCAGCTGAAACGCCGCAAAGGCGATGCCGATTGCGTAGGCGAGATGGCCCCAGCCGCCGGGCCCAAAGCCTTCCGGAAAGCCATGCTCGAAATTGTCGAACTCGACCTTGCCGGGTTCGTATGCGGCGGCGTCTTCGGTCTGCAACATTGGTTTGGTCCCACCCGGTTCGTTCCCTCCCCCCTTGTGGGGGAGGGTCAGGGAGGGGGGTCGAAGCAAATCTCGATCGTTACGACCGGATCACCCCCCCTCTCCACCTCTCCCCCACAAGGGGGGAGAGAGCAGGCAAACCGCGCCGCAGCGCGGTGCGCTACGCGCGCAAGTTCACGCAAATATAGCCGTCTTATCGACTGCGCTCGTGGTGGCCTGCAAGAGAAACTTGCAAGCCCTACTTGATCAAGCCCTTTTCCTTGTAATAGCGGATCGCGCCGGGATGCAGCGGCACCGGGCTGCCCATCGCGGCGTTCTCAAGCTTGATCTCCTTGCCGGCGGCGTGGGAATTCGCCAGTTCCGGCAGCGACTCATAGACGAGTTTCGTCATTTGGTACGCGAGGTCGTCGGATACGGCGGAACTGGTGACAAGATAGTTCACCACCGCGGCGGTCGGCACGTCCTTGTCCTGGCCGGTGTAGGTGTTCGCCGGGATCACCGCAGACACGAAGGGAGGGCCGATCTTGTCGACGATTTCCTTGGGAACCGACACGACGGTGATTTCAGATGACGTGCTCAGATCCTTCAGCGAAGCCACGCCAAGACCGGCCGACTGCAGCGTCGCGTTGAGCTGGCGATTTTTCATCAGATCGACGGATTCTGCGAACGGCAGATATTCCACCTTGCCGAGCGACTTGTAATCCATCCCGGCCGCTTTCAGGATCGCGCGTGAATTGAGTTCGGTGCCGGATTTCGGCGCGCCCACCGACAGGCTCTTGCCCTTGAGGTCGGACAGCGTCTTGATGCCGCTCTCGGCGGTGGCCACCACCTGGATATAATTCGGATAAATCGCGCCGATGGTGCGCAGCTTGTCGAGCTTGGTCTTGAAGCCGGCCTCCTCGTCACCTTCCCACGCGGCTTTCAGGGAATCCCCGAGGGTGAAAGCGATTTCGCCGCGGCCCTGCTGCAGCAAGACGAGATTTTCGACCGACGCCTTGGTGGCCTGCACCTGCGTTTTCACGTTCGGAATCTTGTCGCTGTAGATTTTTCCGATGGCGACGCCGAGCGGATAATAAACGCCTGACGTGCCGCCGGTCAGCACATTGATGAACTGCTGGGCGTGAGCGGCAGGCGCGGCCAGAACGACAGAGGCGACGGCGCCGGCGATGAGCTTCGATAACATGAACAATTCTCTCCTGTTTTCGGATTTGCGCCGAAACTGGACGGACCAGCGTCCCGGGTCAACCCGTCACTTCGGGGAACTATAGGTCGCGCGCCATGTCCACCAACGCTATAGATAGTTCAGCATCACGGGGCGTCGAGAAATGCTCATAATCCGGCGACAAGGAACTCTTTCATGCAAGCTCCGAACCGCCGCTCCGTTCTGATAGGTGGCGCTGCGCTCAGCGCATTACCGCTGGTGTCACGCATCGCACGAGCCGCCGACCGCTGGCCGTCGCGGCCGGTAAAATTCGTGGTTCCATTCGCGGCCGGCGGCACCACCGACATCCTCGCGCGGCTGGTCGCCGCGAAGGTATCGGAGGATTTCGGCCAGCAGTTCATCGTCGAGAACAAGGCCGGCGCCGGCGGCAACATTGCAGCGGACTACGTCGCTAAGTCAGATCCCGACGGTTACACCTTCATCGTCGGCACTCCTGGCACCCACGCCATCAATCAGTTCGTGTTCAAGAACATGAGCTACGACCAGGTCAAGGACATCGTCCCGGTAATCCTCATCGCGCGGGTTCCCAATCTTTGCTCGGTCACCAATTCGCTGCCGGTTAAATCCGTCGCCGAACTGATCGCCTACGCGAAAGAGAGACCGGGCCAATTGTTCTATGCCACGCCCGGCCTTGGCAGCACCGCGCATGTGTCCACCGAACTTTTCAAGTCCATGACCGGCGTCGACATCACGCATGTGACCTACAAGGGCAGCGCGCCGGCGCTGACCGACCTGATCGCGGGACGCGTGCACCTTATGATCGACAATCTGCCGGCCGCGCAGCCCTTCGCCGAAGGCGGCGCGATACGCCCGCTCGCGGTATCGACGGCGACGCGGTGGCCGCTGCTGCCGGAAATTCCCACCATCGCGGAATCCGGCGTGCCCGGCTATGAGGCCGCAGCCTGGTTCACCATCGGCGCGCCGGCGCAGACGCCGAACGACATCATCACACGCCTCAATGCGAGCATCGACAAATTTCTCAAATCCGAAGATGGCATCACGCGGCTGCGCAAGCTCGGCGCCGAGCCCGCGGGCGGATCGCCCGAGGACATGCAGGCTTACGTGCTCGCCGAGATCGAGAAGTGGGGCAAGGTCGCCAAATTCGCCGGCATCAAGCCGGAGTGAGGTTATTCGTTCACTCGAACTTCATGTCCACGCATTTGGCGATATCGGAGCCCAGCCCCGAAGCGATGATGATGCAGCCGCGGACCTTCTGCGCGGTGTTGTCGCTGGCCCAGGCTGCATAACCGCCCGTGCCGAAAAACGAATTGGTATTCGGCGGCTCGGTTTCGGCGGCATCGAAGGAATAACTGGAATCGGTGTCGAAGATGCGGGGCTTCTTGACGCAGCCGCCGTCGGTCTGGACGTTGATGACTTCCTTGTTGTCGCGCGTCAGCGAAAGGCTGACGGTGCACCTGAAATATTCCGAAGTTTTGACATTGAAAAGATACGCGTAGGATTTGCAGGTTGCAGTATTGAGCTTGCCCGCGCTCAAACCCGCGGCCGCAGGAAATCCGCTGGTTGCTGCTGAGCTTGAAATCATCGGCCTTGGCCATCGCGCCGAGCGTCGCAATGGATAACGCGGCGGTCAAAAATATTTTCAGTAAATGCTTCATTCGAATCGACTCCTGGCGGTACGCTTGCAGGCGGTTTTAGACTGAAATCGAAGTGCGGCGAAATCGGCAAATGGCAGAAAAGCATAAGTCCTTCGATCAATCATACGTCGTATTGACGCGAGAATGGCGTTCGTGATTTGTTCAAAACGCAAGTAGCGCCGTGCGGTTCATTGATCGTTCTAATACGTTGCTGGAGAATGCAGGATGACGAAGTTTTCGACGAAGACGTTTTTGGTTGCGGCCGCGCTGTCCGCGCTGACGGCGTCGGCGTTTGCCCAAAGTCCCGCGGCGACGCCGTGGGTGCTGCAGTCCGATATGGGTTACGGGTACGACAAGGAAGGCAAGACGTTCTCCTATAAGATGGGGACCAACAACGCCAAGGAGCTGTTCAAGGGTGCGAAGAAGGTGCCGAAGGGTACGCTGTTTTTCATCGGTGAGAACGGCCAGCTCTATATGCGCAGCGGCCCGTATCTCGAAGGCGACGGCACGTTCAAGTTTGGCCCGGGATGAATCGCGACCATCTCACCTCCCCTCGAGGGGCAGGGCGAAGCTAAAACGCCGCCGCCAGATCCCGCGCTCCAGGCAGGTTGCTGTTTGTATCCATCCGCGCGTTGGTGACCGCGAGCAATTTGGCCACCGTGTTGTTGCGGATCGCCACCGGATTGCGTTCATAACCGCTGCGCTGAAAAAAATTTGAGGTCGGCACCTGCTCGCGCATCGCCTGCGGCATCGTCACCATATCGAGCCCGGTGCCGTCGCCAGTTAGATTCATCATCTCCAGTTCGGCCGCGCTCAACGTGCGCACATAGCCCTTATTGCGCGCAAAAATCACCGACGTCAGCAGCTTGTGGGTCTGCAATAGCGGTCCGACGTCGATGTCCAGCACCATGGCGTGAATGGCCCAGCCCTGCGGCGTGTCGGCGAGCTTCTCGTGCTGCGCCCATTCGTCCGGGCACCGAGCGCGCGAACGCCACCATGCGCTTGAGCACGGCGATCTTGCGCTCGATGGCCTGACGCGGCGGACCGGACAAGCGCGCGGCCTTTTCCGTCAGCGCGTGCACGAATCTCGTGACCCTGCTCGGCGACGAGTTCGACGCTGTTGGTAGTGAGAAGCTGGTTGTAACCGATCGCAGTCGAGATCGCGCGCGATCCCGGGCGTGACGCGCTCAGCCCCGATTGCATGTCGTGCGCGCCGTTGCCGCCGGTCTCAAAAGAATAGACCCGCACCGCCTGTTCGCGCGTCAGCCCCGCGGACGAGGCGGCGCGCGCATAGGCGCGTTTGAACTCCATCTCGCTGGCCGGCCGCTGCGGCGTAAACTGAAAATGATCCGAACATGCCCTGACGAAATCGGAGACGACGGGAAGGCTTTTTCGCACATGAGGCCTGTCCTCTCGCGGCGTCGGCGAAGGATCGATCGGCCGTTTCGGTCCGGTGTAGACCGGCGGTTGTTCCAGCACGTAGTCATCGAGCGTGACCGCTTGACGGTCGCGCCGTTTTGCATTGCGCCCACGGCGCTTTTCGTAGATCGAAGTCCAGTACGCGCCTGCTTCCTGATCGAACGCCGCGCGCGCTTCGAGATATTCGTTGAGCTTGCGGCGATACTCGGCCGGCGTTTGCAGCTCCGCCTGCGCCATCGCGTTGGCAATTGCGGCCGGCAACGTCGCGGCGTGCGCCGCCTGCGGCGTTAGCGATAACATCGCGAGCAGAAGATAGTTCTTCAGGTGAAGTCCCCGCGCGAATCACATCAGGAGCCGACCGTCGACATTGCGGTCAGAACCTAAACGCTTCCTGAACATTTTGGGATGACCAGGCCCCCCAACAGATTGCAGTTTCGCATTCATCGCCGCGTGGAGCCTCTGATCGTTGAGGCTTAATCCGGCGTTAACGCGCTGGCTACCGGTTTGGATTAAGTTAGGGCGATGAGTGATTTGCTCGACCGGCTTTACCGCGCCGTGATCGCGTCAAAGGATCTCGATCCCGAGACATCGCGAACCGCACGGCTGTTTGCGCGCGGCCCGGCCAAGATGGCCAAGAAACTCGCCGAGGAAGCCATCGAAGTCGTGATCGATGCCGTCAACGGCAATCGTAACGCGGTGGTCCGCGAAAGCGCCGACCTCTTGTATAACCTGACCGTGCTGTGGGCCTCGGCCGGGGTACGGCCCGATGACGTCTGGCGCGAAATGGCGCGTCGCGAACACATGTTGGGTATCGCCGAGAAGCTGCCAAAGTCGGCGGTTAAACTTCGTAAGTCCGCCGCGCGCCCGCTTGGACGGCGGCCGATTGTCGCGCTTGAACCCCGCGCTTTGCGCAAACGTCACTGAATTCACTTCGCAGCATGGACAAATCGGCGCCACGGTGGTTCATCGCGGCATGCTGAGACGAATTTACGACTGGTGCATCGACGCCGCGCATAAACCTTACGCGCTCTGGATCATGGCGGCGGTGTCGTTCGCCGAAAGCTCGTTCTTCCCCGTGCCGCCGGACGTGATGCTGATTCCAATGGCGCTGGCGCGGCCGGAACGGGCGTGGCTCTACGCCACTGTTTGCACCGCCTCGTCGGTACTCGGCGGCCTCCTCGGCTACGCCATCGGCGCGCTGCTCTACGATTCCATCGGGCACTGGGTGATTCAGTTTTACGGCTATGGCGACAAGGTCGAAGCGTTTCGCGCGGGCTACGCGCAATACGGGGCGTGGATTATTCTGCTGAAGGGACTGACGCCGATCCCCTTCAAGCTCGTCACCATCACGTCCGGTTTCGCCAATTACAATATCTGGCTGTTTATCCTATGCTCGATCGTCGCGCGCGGCGGCCGGTTTTTCGTCGTTGCGATTTTGCTGAACCGTTACGGCGTATGGATCCGCGAGAAAATCGAGAAAAATCTGGGGCTGATGGTCGGCGTTCTCTTCGGCGCGCTGGTGCTCGGATTTGTCATTGCGTTCAAGCTAATCTGAACGCGCGGTTTGATTTACTCTCGCCGCTGACGGCACGCTTACAAAACCTTGCCGGGGTTCATGATGCCCTGCGGATCGAGCATCGCCTTTATTGACCGCATCAGTTCGATGGCGACCTTGTCCTTTACATCAGGCAATTCGTCCCGCTTCAGCACGCCGATGCCATGCTCGGCCGAGATCGATCCGCCCATCCGCTGCACGATGGCGAACACCACGGCGTTGACCTCATGCCAGCGGCCCAGGAAATTCGCGCCGTCGGCGCCAACCGGCTGGCTGACATTGTAGTGAATGTTGCCATCGCCGAGATGACCGAACGGTACCGGACGCGCGCCCGGTATCAGCTTCACCACCGCGGCGTTGGCTTCCGCGATGAAATCAGGCACCGCCGCGACAGGCACCGAGACGTCGTGCTTGATCGATCCTCCTTCCGGCTTTTGCGCGGATGACATCTCATCGCGCAACTTCCAGAAGCCCGCGCGCTGGCTGAGGTTTGCCGCGATCACGGCATCGTCGACGATGCCATCTTCCAGGCCACGCGACAGGATGGATTCCAGCGCCGCGCGGGCGTCATCGCGCGCCGACGACAACTCCATCAGCACGTACCATGCATGCTTGCCTCGCAAGGGGATCGCGGATGTCGATGCCGTGACGGATGCTGAAATCTACCGCGATGTCGGCAAGCAGTTCGAAACTCGTGAGGCTGCCCGCGGCTTCGCTCCGCGCGATCGCCAGCAGCTTTAACGCATCGTCCGGCGATTTCAGGCCGACATAGGCCGTTTCCACGGCGCGGGGCTTTGGAAACAATTTCAGCGTCGCCGCGGTGATGATACCAAGCGTGCCTTCTGCCCCGATAAACAGGTTACGCAAGTCGTAGCCGGTGTTGTCCTTTTTCAGCTTCGACAGACCGTTGAGAATGCGGCCGTCGGCCAACACCACTTCAAGCCCAAGCGCCATCTCTCGCGCCACTCCGTAGGCCAGCGCGGCGGTGCCGCCGGCGTTGGTGGAAAGATTGCCGCCGATAGTGCAACTGCCCTCGGCGCCAAGCGACAGCGGAAACAGCCGGTCAGCCTCTGCCGCACGCTGCTGCGCGTTCTGCAAGATCACGCCGGCCTCGCAGGTCATGGTGTTGGACGCGGTGTCGATGTCCGCGAATTCTGTCCATCCGCCGCATCGAAATCACCACCTCGCCATGGTGCGGGGTCTGGCCGCCGACCAGGCCGGTGTTGCCGCCCTGCGGCACCAGCGCGATCCTGTGTTCAGTGGCGAGCTTACAGATGTCAGACACTTCCGCCGTCGAGCCCGGCCTCAACACCAGCGGCGATCGGCCATGAAACAGATTGCGTTCCTCGGTGACGTATGGCGCGATCGCGCTGACATCGGTCACGGCATATTTGTCGCCGACGATGCCCTTGAAGCGGGCAACCAATTCAGGCGCTAGCGGCGCAGACAATGGCGGCGGTTGGACGATGTTCATCTTGTTCTTCGCCTGATTATCTCACCGCCGCGCGCCGCAGCCGGTCATTGATCGCTTCACCCAAGCCATGATGCGGCACCGGCATAACCGCAATCATCCGCGCATCTTTGGCATCGAGCGCACGAAGATAGCCGAAAAGATTGGCGGCGGCTTCATTGAGATCGCCCCGCGCAGACAAATTCATCACTGTCGAAGCAGGATCATTCCCCGAGATAATATCTTGACCGAAGCCAAGCAACACCTCGCCGGCTTCAAGATGGCTGGCATCGAGCCGCACCGGCGTGCGCGGCGCGTAATGAGATGCCAGCATGCCCGGCGCCAACGGCTGCGCGGTGTCGCGATCTAGATCATCCGGTGGCTGCGTCAGCGCCCGGCCCAGCACGCGCTCGATGGCCTCGCGCGGCAAGCCCCCGGGACGCAGCAGTATCGGCACGTCGAAGCAGCCGACGATGGTAGATTCCAACGCCGATATTGACTGCACCGCCATCGACGATCAGATCTATCCGGCCGGCGAGATCGTTTCGAACATGTGCAGCAGTGGTCGGCGAGACGTGGCCGGAGAGATTGGCGGAGGGAGCAACCACCGCACCGCCGAACGCCTTTAAGATTTCGCGCGCGACCGGATGCGCGGGAACACGGACTGCGATGGTGTCGAGGCCGGCGGTCGCGAGATCGGCAACTGCGCAGCCCTCTGCTTTTGGAAGCACCAGGGTCAGCGGCCCGGGCCAGAATGCATTCCCGAGCTTGACGGCCTGCGCATCGAAGCGAGCAACGCGCTCTGCCGCCGCCCTATCGTTTACATGCGCAATCAGCGGATTGAACGAAGGCCGGCCCTTGGCCTGATACAGCCGCGCAATCGCGTTCGCATTGTTGGCGTCGGCGCCGAGGCCGTAGACCGTTTCGGTCGGGAACGCGACCAGCCCGCCATCGCGGAGACAATTCGCCGCCGCGACGGCGGCCTTCTCATTTGCGACCAAAACCAGCGTTTCGAGGTCCACATCCATCGGGATTTGCGGGTCCAATTCCAGTTCTTGCAGCGCGGCGGAGCCAAGGCTATAAGCCGCGTCTTGTCGGAGTGTGGCTCAGCCCGGTAGAGCACTGCGTTCGGGACGCAGGGGTCGCAGGTTCGAATCCTGCCACTCCGACCACCTTTCCTCAACAGCTAATGGCCGTTGGTCATATTATTCGTGATTTGCCATGAATTCGCGCCGATCGGCGCCGGATTTGGCCTTAGTTCAGCACGATGATCTGCCCATGAAATTCATGGCCTTTGTCTTCACCCTCGCAGTGCTCACGATAGCCGGGGCTGCCTATTCCGATTACGAATTGACTCGCGCGGAGCCTATTCAGCAGTCGTCGCAGTAAGCCGCCGTTAAACCCGCGTTAACCATAAAGATCAATGCTGATCATCCAACAGCGGGTGATCGCAATGATTACGTTTGAAGTGGTTGTGAAGCTGATCGGTGTACCCTGCGGATTCGCGGCATTCTTGCTCGCGGCGCAAATGGCAGGCGGCCTGGTACTTCGGTAGTCAAGAGCGCCGACGAACGCGAGCCGTCCGAGCTCGCGCTTCAGACCGCATGGGCTTGTCCGATCACATAGTGTGACGGCGAGGGCATACGGGTCAGCGCTTCGAAATCCGGCATCGGTGCCGCACCAAAGCCAATGCAATCAAGGGAGCCGATGTTCAGCTTGCCATCGGTGATGCGCAGCCGGACCTTGCCGCCATGACGGCGGTACAAATCGGGATGAGCGTTTAGGAAGGCCTCGCTTTCGCTCGCCGGACGCTCGCAAAAGCCGTCGACGAAATGATGGCCGTTGCGCTCTACGTGTGTCAGCCCGATCAGATTGACCAGCGCCAAGTCCTGTTGCAGCGACGTGCCTGCATGCACGGTGAGATCTTCCGCCGACATGAAATAGCGGTTCGATCCTTCGGACGCATTCCAGATGTCGCATCGTGCCTTGTTGACGATGGATTTGTAAAAGCCCTTGCAGACTTTTGACGAGACGCCGCTGTAGCCCATCGCCTTGGCGCGCACGAACGAATTGATCTCGCCGTCGGATTCGTCGATGATAAGCGCTTTGGACTGGGTAAAGGATTGCACGGGGGTGGAAAGCGCGGTCTGCCGCATGATCGGCTGCTCGACATAAAGCGTGGATTCGCGGAGCCGTTTCAGCGCCGGCGTAGCCTCGATGTTGCGCCAAAGCACGAGCGCGGCCTCGGCTGAATCATATTGCTCGTTGCCATCGATGGTTGCGAAATAGGGCTGCGGCAGTCGATCGAGCACCTGCGCGATACGGCTGAGGCGGTCGATATCGGCGGCCATGTCGCCACCGACCTTCAGCTTGAAGTAGCTGTGGCCATAAGCTGCGATCACCTCCTCCAGCGTTTCCGGCAGCCCGTCGTTGACGCGCGAACCCGGCGCCTGATCGCTACTGACAAGCGGGTCGACGAGGCCGACGGTGTGGCGCGCGTTGATGGTTGCACTGGGCCGCAATTTGCCGAGGAAGCCGTCAAAATCAAAGTCGGGCAAATCAGAGATGATCTCGTGCGGTCGCATACCCGGAAGGTTGGCCTGCATCGCCTCATAGAAGCTGATGCCCTGCAGCCGGCACAGCGCGTCGAGGATGCCGCGGTCCAGCAACGCTGGACCGTAGCTGGAGACCAGCGGCAAAAGTCCCCGTTTGCCGCACGCCTCGACCTGCCCGCGATAATGGTCGGCGAAGAAGCCGAACGCGGTGCGCGGCGGACTGGCGAGATAGCTCTCTGCGGCGATATTGAGCGAACTGCGCAACTGGTTGGCGGCCTGCTCATCGGTCAGCGCCGGGTTTTTGTCGAACCATTTGCCGCCAATGGATTTGGAACTAACGCCCCAACCCTCGCGGCCGTCGGCCAGACGGATGCGCAGCCGTATCACCGCCTGACGGCCATGCGTGGCCGTGATGCCGCCAAACCGGAACGGCATGCGGAGCGCATAAGCGCGCTCGAAGACTTCGACGGCGCGGACGGTGAGTAAGGGTGCCTTGCTGTTCATGGCTGTGCCTCGATCAATCCTTGCAAATAACCAATGGTGCGAGCGGCGCAGGTTGCACCATCGGGCACATACTCGAACGGCTCGGCGGCGATCCACCCGGAATAGCGCTGGCGTTTCAGCGCTCCAATCAGCGGCGCAAAACGATCCGTTCCTTGTCCCGGGCCGCGCTTGTTGCGGTCGTTGACCTGAATATGCGCAACCAGACCGGTCGGCAACCAACGCTCGATCAGAACATCGAGCGGATCGGCTTCCATATGGCTGGCGGCGCTGCAATCGATCATGGTGCGCAACGCCGGATTGTCGATCAACCTGACAAGGGCAATGGCTTCATCAAGCGTGTTGATAAAATTTGCGGTCGGCGTCGCCAGCGGCTCGATGCAATAGATCACCCCTGCTCGTTGTGCATGCGTGGCGACCGCCGCAAGAGTTCATAAGCATATCCGCGCGCGGAATCCGCGTCTTGCTCCGGTAAGCGCCGCTGCGACGGGGAGCCGTGAACCAGCAGGTCGCCGCCCAAGCTGGCGCAGAGATCAACCAGCCGACGCATGACATCCAGCGTTGTGGCGCGGACGGACGGATCGTCGGATGTGATCGAGAGCCCTGCCGGCTTGACCAGTAACCAATGCAATCCAGAAATACGAATGCCCGCATTACTGGCGGCGCGGCGAATTTCAGCACAGCGTTGATCGCTCAGTAGATGCGGCGCGTCGGGATCGAGCGTGAACGGCGCCACCTCCAAGCCCTGATACCCCAGCGCCGCGGCCAGCACACATTGCGCCGCGAAATCACGACCTTCTGCGATCACTTCATTGCAGAGCGCCAGCTTCACGAGACGACCGTTTCGGCTTGCTTGCCCGTCAGCTTTTCAAAAATCTTCAACGATAGTTGTCCAGCCTCCGCGGTGGCGCGCATTGCAACGGTTCGCGGACGCGGCAAATCGATCCCCGTGATTTCGGCCACGCGCCCGGGTCGCGGCGACATCACGATCACGCGGTCGGCCAGGAACACCGCTTCCGGAATCGAATGCGTCACGAAGATGATGGTTTTCCGGGTGTCGGACTTTTCTCCCCAGATGCGCAGCAATTCAAGATTCATGTCGTCGCGGGTCATGGCATCCAGCGCGCCGAACGGCTCGTCCATCAACAACAACGGCGGATCGAGCAACAACGCCCGGCACAGCGACGCGCGCTGCTGCATCCCGCCGGATAATTCATTCGGACGTTTCTGCGCAAATTCCTGCAAGCCCGTGAGCTGCAGCAACTCGTGCGCGCGATCGCGATATTTCGCCGGATTCAGGCCTGCGAGTTCCGCCGGCAGCAACACGTTGTCTAGGATCGTGCGCCAGCGCAGCAGCACCGCCGCCTGGAACACCATGCCGACCTCGGCGATCGGCTTGGTGACGGCGCTGCCATTTACCTTCACCGAGCCTTGGGTCGCGGGCCTCAACCCGGCAAGAATCCGCAGCAAGGTCGACTTGCCGCAACCCGAGGGGCCGACGAGTGCAATAAACTCGCCGCGCCGAACGTTGAACGAGATATCACGCAGTGCTTCGACCGGCCCGCTTTCTCCCTGATAGACCATGCCGAGGCGTTCGAGCTGTATTACCTCGTCTCTCAAAATGAATTCCTCTCGAAAGCGCGACGTTCAATCATTTGAAGTTGGCAGGAACGTCCACCTTGGTCAGGAATTCGTTGGTGTACACCTGATCGCAGGCGACCTTTTTGGTTAGACCCATATAGGTGTTCACGATATCGACCGAATTGCACATCTTCTTGTCTTCCATCCAGCCGATGCCGTGCTGCCGATAGCGATCGGTCTTCATAAGCCCCAGGCCGAGCGCCATGTTGGCCCTGATGAAATTCACATCGATTTCGGGAACGCGTTTCTTGAAGATCGCCAGCGAGCCCTCAGGATCGGCCATCACATCGCGAAACCCCATATAGGAGGCTTCGAGAAAAGCTCGCAGAGCCTTGCTGCGCTCCTTCATGGTTTTTTCGCTGGCCATGATTGACATCGAATACATGTCAAAGCCGAATTTGGCCCAAGGCATCATGACGGCAACCCCGTCTCCGCCCATCGCCTTGTCATAGTTCGGCTGACCCGTGAGATAGTCGGCAACGGCGTCGACGCGCTTCTCGCTCACCGCCGCGACTTTCGCCGAAGGTTCGACGTTCACCCACGTCACCTTATCCTGGTCGATGTTGTGCAGCTTGGCGAAGGCCGGCCACACCTGGCGCTGGCCGTCGCCAGGGGGCGCCGCGATCGTATGACCTTCCAGATCTTTCGGCTTCCGCATCGGCATGTCCGGCCGGCTGAAAATGTTGAGCGGCGTATCGTCGAACACCATACCGACGGTTTTGATGGTGGCGCCGCGAGAAACCGCAGCGATCACCACGGCGGCATCGGCCAGCCCGGCATCGGCGCGGCCGGTGTCTACCTTGGCGATGGCGTCGCCCGACCCCTTGGAATTTTCCAGCGTCACGTCTAGCCCGCGATCCTTGTAGTAGCCCTTGTCCAGGGCGACCCAGTAGGCCGTGTGGTCGCCGACGGGAAACCAGTTCAGCGCGAACAGAAACTTCTCCTGCGCCTGCGCGCCGGAGGCTGCAAATGCCAGCGTGGCCGCGACCAATCCGCCGAGCAACGTCCTGTACTGTTTCATGGTGTCATCCTTTCAGCGTCGATCACTGCAGTTACTGATTATCCGGCGTCTCCGCCCAAGGCGTGAGGATACGGGCGAGCATCGCAACAAAGCCGAAGATGAGCAAACCCAAAAGTGAGATCCAGAACAGCGCTGCGAAGGCGACCGAGGTGTTCATGCTACTTTGGGTGGCGATGATGACGTAGCCAAGACCGCGCTGCGAGGCGACGAATTCCCCGACGATGGCGCCGACCACGGCCGAGGTCGCGGTGATCTTCAGCGCGCTCAGGATATACGGATAGGCATTGGGAATGCGGATTTTGGCAAAAACCTTCCATTTCGGCGCATTGAAGACCCGACCGAGATCGATCAGGTCGCGGTCGATCTGCGTGAGACCCGTGGCGGTATTGATCACCACCGGGAAAAAGCCAATCAGCGCGCCGATCAGCATATTGGGCAGGATGCCGTAGCCCATCCAGATCAGGAAAAGCGGCGCGACCGCTACCTTCGGCAAGGTGTTGACGAAAACAAGGAACGGCATCAGCGCGCGCGAGATCACGGGCGACCACGCGATCATGGTACCCAGCGTAACACCGGCGGCGGCGGCGATGAAGAAGGCCCCGAACATTTCCAGCGCGGTAACCCAGATATGACGGCTCCACGGAATTTCATTGCCGGTGATTGCCCACAACACGGACGCAGGGCTGGGAAGCAAATATTCCCGGACGCCCATCACCGAAACGGCGAACTGCCACAGCAGCCCCAACGCCACGAACATCAGAATTGCGGGAATCCATTTCCCGAGCCAGCGTGCAGATCTGGTCACGCTGCCTGTTCCCATAACGGAAGCGCGCGATCGCCTGCCAGCCAGCGATCAAGATTGGCGGCGACGAAGGCATCGTCGGTGAGATGCGGATAGGCCGCGCTGACGCGCGTCAATTCTTCGGCCTGCCCCGGGCTTAGACTTTCATTGCGGTCCAGGCACCAGATGCCGCGCAGCAAACCCTGGCGTCTCAGCACCTCGTGACAACCCGCGATGCAGCCATGAAAAGCGTGCGCGACATCGAACAGCGCGCTGTTGCAATCCGTCACCTGGGCGTCCAGCGCAAGCAGTTCCGCGCTCACCGATGGCTTTTTTCGCTTCGTTCTGGCACCGTTGCAGCAGCTTCACCGCCGCCTGTACCCATACCGACCAATGGCCCAACAGCCCGCCCTTATCCGCACCGTAACCGCGTTGCCGTCCCGCATCAGCGTGTAGGGCGTCACGAGGTCAGCGACGATGTGATCGTCATTGCCGGTGTAGAGCGAAACACGCTGCTCCGCGCGCGCCGCAACGACGCCTCTGACAACATCGAGCGTGGCATAGCGGTTGAACGGCGCGATCTTGATCGCGATAACGTTCTCGATGGCGGCGAAGCGCCGCCAGAAATCGAACGACAGCCTGATGCCACCGACCGATGGCTGCAGATAAAAGCCGATCAACGGAATCCGCTGCCCAACTGCCGTGCAATGCTCGATCAGCTCATCTTCGCTCGCGCCGTGGAAGGCGGCGAGGCTGAGCAAGCCGGCATGATAGCCAAGGCCGTGGGCGATATCTGCCTCGCGACAGGCTTGTTCGGTGCGGCCGACCAAACCCGCGATGCGCACGAGTGGCCGATCGGTCCATGCACTCGCGGTGTCGGCGCAAAGCCGCAGCACCGGCTCATAAAGTCCGATCTCACGAATGGCGAATTGCGTGGTGTGGACGCCGACCGCCAGACCGCCGGAACCGGCGTCGATATAATAACGTGTCAGGGCGCTCATCCGATGCGGATCGAACTGGTACGCCTCGTCGAGCGCCAAGGGATGCGCCGGAATCACCGCGCCATGGCGCAACACCGCAAGCGTCGATTCCGGTATTTCACTCCAGTGTCGTGCCATCGGCCCTATTCTTTCAACCTAGTTCCGCGCCGGCGGCCGCGAACGATCGCGCCGGGTCTCCAAAATGTTTGTTCGCGCCGCGCACCATGCGCTCGAAACGCCGCTGCTTGGTGAAACCCAGGGCTTCGAGCCGGCTGCCGAAAGCGGTCTGGTCGTCGAACGCATCGATCAACAACGGACCCTCGATCCGGGCCACTGCACCCTCGAGCAGATCGAGAGCCGCGTCGGAATCTTTCGCCGTCACCGGCCCAATCAGGGTGGCAACACGCCCGGCGCGCGACAACACGAAGCCATCATTGTCACCAGTTGCAAGACCCACGGCACGATCACGGCGCATCAGATCGGCTAAAACGAACTCCCGCTCTGCGCCGAACGTAGCCTTGTCGAGCGCTGCGATCCACGGCCTGTCGGCGGCATTCAACGCGCGAAGCTGCGCGCTTCGCTGAGGTTTCGCACCGCCCGCATGACGCCAGCGGGTGATATGGCGCACGGTATCGAATCCGAGGGGACGGTAGACGTTAGCGCCGTCGGGCGTGGCATCGAGCACGGCCTGCGTGCCCCGCGCATCCAGCCATTCCAGGCAGCGCGTGACTAGCCGGCTTGCGATGCCTTTGCCGCGGCAGGAAGCCGTCACGATCACCATGCTGATCCACGCGAGATCACGCCCGAACGGCAAGGCGATCGCCGAGCCGACCAACGGTCCGCCATCTTGCATCTGCGCGCCTATCGCTTGACCGTGTTTCATCATCAGCAGCCAATCCGCGCCCACCTGATTCCATCCCGCTTCCTTTGAAAGTTCAAGTGCGCCGGCGAGATGCCCCGAGTTCAGATCGGAAATCACGAGAGGCTTCAGTATTTGCCATCGCGATTCTCGAATTTCGTCGGCTTGTTCAGGCTGCCACGGTTATTGCCCACCCAGTCCGCCACCCAAGAGATCATCGTCTTGATCGGCACATGCGGATAGCCGAAAAGCCGCATCGCCTCGGCGGAGTTGTTGAGCCAGCCGGTTTCAGCCGGCTCGCCGGTGAAGCTCACTGGCTTTTTCATGCGCGCGGCGAGTTCGGTGGCGAGCCATTTCACCGCGAGTGTTTCCGGCCCGGTGACATTGAGCGGCGTGGTCGGCGACGTGGCGTGAGCGAGCGAGCGAAGCGCGTAGCGGCTGGCGTCGCCCTGCCAGATCACGTTGACATGCCCCGTGGTGAGATCGACGGCTTTGCCGTCGCGAATTTTCACCGCGATATCGTGCAGCACGCCGTAGCGCAGATCGATCGCATAATTCAGCCGGATCAACCGCCCCGGCGTGCCATGTTTCGCCGAGAAATACTGGAACATGCGCTCGCGGCCGACGCACGAATTGGCGTATTCACCGGGCGGATCCAGCACCGTATCTTCCGTGGCGCCGATGTCGTCGACCGGAACGAACGGATAAACGCAGCCGGTCGAGAACGCGACGATGCGCGACGCTGAAAAAGCCTCCGCAACCATACCCGGCAGATAGGTGTTGACCGCCCAGGTCATCGGCTGATCGCCAGTCGAGCCGAATTTCATGCCGGCCATGAACACGATGTTCTTCACTTTGGGCAACGCTTCCAGCGCTGCGCGGTCGCTGAGATCGCACGGAATCGTTTCGACGTCCCAGCGCTGCAACTGGTCGCGCAATCGCGCCTCAGTGAACCGGGCGACGCCGATGACGCGCTTTTCCGGCGCGGCGCGTTTCGCCATATGCGCCAGCGACGGTCCCATCTTGCCGCCGACACCGAGCACCATGATGTCGCCGTCGAGCCACTGCAACTCGCGCCGAAGGATGTCGTCGGGCCGCGAAAGCAATTCCTCCAGCGCGTCGACGTCGCCGATGCGTGTCGGGTAGCGTGTCGTCGGCTTCCTGCATATCGTCTTGCTGCGGTTTCATGCGTGCATTTTCTGCCGCGTGAGCGCGGGGCGGCGATCCGACCAGGGAGCCGCTTCCTCAAAGGCTCGCGCCGCCTGCAGCACGAGCAGATCGCGATGCCGAGGCCCGACGATCTGAAGTCCCACAGGCAAACCCGAACGCGTGAATCCGCAGGGAACGCTGGCGGCGGGCTGGCGGGTCAGATTGAACGGGTGCGCGAAAAGATACCAGTTTCCGGCGACGTAGCCTGGCGGCACATTCAAATCGACAGAAAATGCGGGCACGGAATTCACGGGCGATAGCAGCAGGTCGTATTTTTGATGAAAATCATTCATCCGGCGCGCGAGCTGCGCGCGCCCCACCTCGGCATCCAGATGATCGATGGCGTTGGCGCCACGGCTGCTCTCGATGCGCTGTACCAGATCGCGGTCCATCACCGCGAGTTGCTCCGGCGTGAAGCTGCGAAAGGCGAAATCGGTTAGGCCGCGCATCAGCTTGAACAGCAGTTCGCGCTGTTCGGGGAAAACCGTCTCGACCAATTCGACCTTTGCACCCATCCGCTCGAACGTTTTCGCGGCGGCGGCGGTGAGCGCTGCAACTTCCGGATCGACCTTGGCGCCGCACAGCGTCGGACTCCACGCGATGCGCCAGGTTTTCGGATCGGCGCTAAGCTGCTCGTGATACCGCACGTCCTGATAGGGAAGCGCATCCCAGTCGCGGCCATCGGGTTGCGATATGACGGTCAGCATCCGCGCGGCGTCGGTCACCGTACGGCTGAGCGGCCCAAAGCCCGCAAGCGTGGCGTAAGGCGTTGGCGGGTACATCGGCACGATGCCGCCACCGGGCTTGAACCCGAAAATGCCGCACAAATTCGCCGGCATTCGGATCGATCCACCGGCATCGGTGCCCAGCGCCAAGGGCGAAATTCCCGCGGCGACCGAGGCCGCAGCGCCGCCGCTGCTGCCGCCGGGCGTACAATCCGGATTCCAGGGATTGCGGGTGATGCCGCACAGCGCCGTGTTGGTGATAGGCTTGGCCGCGAATTCGCTTGTCGTGGTTTTGCCGAAGATCACCGCGCCGTTTTCGCGCAATCGCGCCACCGCCGGGCCATCTTCATCCCAGGCCTGGTCCGGATTGATCGCTTTCGAGCCGCGCAGCGTCGGCCAACCCTTGGTCAGGATGATATCCTTGATCGAAATTGGCACGCCATCGAGAAACCCCCGCGGCTCGCCGCCGCGCCACCGCTTTTCCGAGGCACGCGCGGCGCTCAAGGCGGCATCGGCATCGAGCAGGCAAAATGTATTCAGCACCGGGTTGAGTTCCTCGGCGCGCTCCATCACCGCCTGCGTCACCTCAACGGGCGACAACGATTTGCGGCGGAATGCATCAAGCATTTCGGCGGCGGATAGAAATGCGATTTTATCGTCCATACGTCCTCGACTAACGGTGATCCAGTTTCTCAGCGCCGAAAATCTGGTTCTGCATTCTAGGGCGCAGGAACGCCTTGGCACAAGACATTCCCATGCATGGGGTCATTCGTTTGCATTCGGACAGCGGCTGGTCTTAATCTGAAATTGAGGCAGCGCGTTGCTTCACGGTTGTCAGATGGAGCGCTAGTGGTGGCAGTTTCGATGCGTATCGGTACGCGCAAGAGCACCATGGCGCTTGCCCAGACCGAGCATATTGCCCGGCGTCTTTCGGCCGCAGCGCCCGGCCTCGATATCGAAATCGTCAAGTTTGAAACCGTTGGCGATACCGATCAGACCAGCAAGCTGTTGATGCACGGCGGTAAGGGCGGCGCTTTCGTCGCAGAAATCCGTGATGCCGTCCGGTCAGGAAAACTTCACGCCGCGATGCATTCGCTCAAGGATATGCCGGGCAATGAGGATACGCCGGGCCTCGTGATCGGCGCGACGCTGCCGCGCGATCCTCCAACCGATGCGCTGGTGCTGCGCGCCGGCATTTCGATCGAGGATATCAAGCGAGCGCGCGGCAAAGGCTTCAAGATCGGCACCAACGCTGTGCGCCGCGCCGCTTATGTGCGGCGATTGTTTCCGGACATCGAGGTCATTCACTTTCGCGGCGCCGCCGATACCAGGGTTCGCAAGCTCGACAACCGCGAGATGCAGCGCCTGCCCGGTGGCGGCGAGGTCGGCCCCGCCGACGCTTTGATCATGGCGCGCTCAGGGCTTGAACGCGTCGGCCTTGCCAATCGGATCGCCTACGAGTTCTCGCCGCAGGAGATGTTGCCGGCGGCGGGGCAAGGCATCGTCGCGGTGGAATGCGCCGCCGCCGACTGGCAGACGCGGGGCTATCTATCTTTGATCGACGATCCCGCCGCGCATTTGTGCTGCGACGCCGAGCGTGAGGTATTGTGGGTGCTCAACGGACACTGCAATTCGCCAATCGCGGCTTATTCTACCATCGATGGAGCGCAGATGTCGCTGACAGCATCGGTGCTGGACGAGTCCGGTGGCATGTTCATCGAGGTGTCGCGCAGCGGTCCGGCCGAACGGCCGCGAGAGCTTGGCCGCGCGGTCGGGCTTGAACTTCTGGACAAAGGCGCCGCCGAAATCATCGCGCGCACGCGGCCGGAGCCATAATGCCGGCGGCCTTTTATTGTTTGTACGCCCGCACCCGCTTCACCATCTGCTCGACATGCGCGATCGGTGTTTCCGGCTGAATGCCGTGGCCGAGGTTGAAGATGAAGCGCCCCTGCGCGTAATTGCCAAGCACATCGTCAATCGATCGATCGAGCGCATCGCCGCCCGCGATCAGCGCCAGCGGATCGAGATTGCCTTGCACCGCGACTTTGGTTTGAACTTTCTCGCGGATCAGCGAGGGCTCCGCCGCCCAATCGATGCCGACGGCATCGACGCCGGTCGCTTCCACATAGCGCGGCAGCAACGCGCCTGCGCCGCGGGGAAAGCCGATGATCTTCGCATCGGGCACCTTCGCACGCACGCCTTCGACGATGCGTTTGGTGGGCTCAACCGACCAGCGGTGAAATTCGCGCGGCGGCAGCACGCCGGCCCAGGTATCGAAGATCTGCAGCACGTCCGCGCCGGCGTTCAATTGTCCGAGCAGATAGGTGATCGAATTTTCGACGATGGTATCGATAATTTTCGCGAACGCATCGGGATGGCGGTACGCCATCATACGCGCAGGCGCCTGATCCGGCGTGCCCTGCCCTGCCACCATATAGGTGGCCACCGTCCACGGCGCGCCGCAAAATCCGATCAGCGCGATCTTCGGGTCAAGTTCGCGCCGTACGCGACGCAGCGCTTCGAAAACCGGCGCGAGTTTTGTGAAGTCGGCTTTCGCCGCCAGCGTTCCGACCTTGTCCGGCGAATCCAGCGGATCGAGCCGCGGGCCCTCGCCGACTTCGAAGCGAACCGAGCGCCCCAGCGCGTACGGAATCACCAGAATATCCGAGAAGATGATCGCGGCATCGAAATTGAATCGCCGGATCGGCTGCAGCGTCACCTCGGCCGCGAAATCCGGATTGAAGCACAGATCAAGGAAGCCGCCGGCCTTGGCGCGGATTTCGCGATATTCCGGTAAATAGCGGCCGGCCTGACGCATCATCCAGATCGGCGGCACGCTCTGCCGGCGGCCCGAAAGCACTTCCATAAGGGGTTTAACGATTGCGTTTTGTGTCAAGTATCGTTCCGTTGTTTGTCGCTTGATTGGGCGTTCTGATACACTGCCGCAATGATCTTAGCCACGCCGCGATGAGTTGCAGAATAGATGTCCGACACCGCTTCACTCACATCCACTGCCGAGCAGCAGCGCGCGCAGGCCAAAACCTGGTTCGAGTCGCTGCGCGACAATATTTGCGCCGAAGTCGAATTGCTGGAGCGCGAAGCGCCTGCCGACCTGTTTCCCGGCACGCCGGCGACGTTCACCACCAAGCCGTGGACCCGAGCGACGGGAAGCGGCGGCGGCATGGGCGGCTTTCTCGAGCGGCGGACGGCTGTTCGAAAAGATCGGCATCCATACCTCATCCGCCAACGGCAGGCTGACGCCCGAGCTTGCGAAAACGCTGCCGGGCGATGGCGCACAGCTTGACTATGTCTCGACCAGCATCAGTCTGATCATCCATCCGCGCAGCCCGCGCGTGCCCACCGTGCACATGAACACGCGGTTTCTTTCGACCGCGCAGGGCTGGTTCGGCGGCGGCGCCGATCTAACGCCGATGCTTGCCGAACAACGCCAGCCCGATGCGCCTGATACCTTGACGTTTCACGCCGCGATGAGGCGCGCCTGCGACGTGCACGATCCCACTTACTACGACAAGTTCAAGGCATGGGCGGACACGTATTTCTTTTTGCCACATCGCGGCCAGGCGCGCGGCGTCGGCGGCATCTTCTACGATCATCTCAACAGCGGAGACTTCGAGAAAGACTTCGCATTCACGCGCGATGTCGGGCTTGCACTGCTTGATGTTTATCCGAAGATCGTGCGCAAGCGGATGATGGAGCCGTGGACCGAGGCCGAGCGGCAACAGCAACTCGCCTGCCGCGGGCTCTATGTCGAGTTCAACCTGTTGTACGACCGCGGCACCATGTTCGGCCTGCAGACCGGCGGCAACATCGAGACCATCTTGAGTTCGATGCCGCCGCTCGCAAGCTGGGCCTAAAGTTACTTTCCCTTGCTGGTGAATTTCTTCACGGCGACGCGAAATTCGTGCGTATGCATGCAGTCAATGATGGCATCCTTCTCGGCGTCGAGTTGCTGCTCAATTGGCAAAACCTGCGCGCTATGAATCAAGGCCTTGGTGGCAGCAATCGCTGCGGGCGCATTTTGCGCCAGACGCTCGGCAAGCGCACGGGTCGCGGTTTTCAGCTCGGTCGGAGGCACCACCTTGGCAACCAGCCCCCATTCGTAAGCCTGCGCCGCCGAGAAACTGTCTTCGGCCAGATAGATCTGCAGCGCGCGGCGCGCGCCGACGGTAGCGACAGCACCGACGGTGCCGCCGCCATCCGGCGACACGCCGAGCTTGCTGTAGGCGGGCGTGAAACGGGCATCTTCGGCGGCGATGCACAAGTCCGTCACGAAGGCCAGCGACATCCCGGCCCCGGCGGCGGAGCCGTGCACGCTGGAGAGAACGATCTTCGGCATTTGCCGTAAGCTCGTGATGAACGCGTGATAGTGCAGCAGCAGCTCGGCGACAACGGGAGCGACGTTATCGGCGGCTGCGGCGGCGCCGATGGTCTGCAGATCTCCCCCAGCCGAGAAGGCGCGGCCAGTGCCTTCGATCACCAGCACGCGAATGTCGTCGTCGGCCTCGACCTCCGCCGCAAGCTGCTCAAGCTTTTTCGCGATCGAAAGATCGATGGAATTGAACGCGCCGGGCCGGTTGAGCGTGATGGTGGCGATCGGTCCGTCGATCCGGAGCAGCGCCGGATCGTCCGTCGAAGACGTTGCCGCAACATCTGGTGCCGACATGGTGAGCCTCCTGCAGAGGTGCGGGGAAAGTTGCCGATTTAAACAGCAGAAGGCACAGGCAGACAATCCCCGATGGCTGCCCTTGCATCCGTGGTTTATTTCGGCGACGTTGTCCGCAGAAGGCCCACTAACGGCCTCAAAATTTCATGGGGGAGGACACCAATGTCCGTCTGGACACGCCGGCTTGCGATGTCGGCATTCATCTTTGCAGCGGCGGTCGCGGGGCCTGCATCAGCACAAACCAAGCTCAAATGGGCGCACGTCTACGAGACCAGCGAGCCCTATCACGCCGAGGCGCTGTGGGCCGCCGACGAAATCAAGAAGCGCACCAACGGCAAATACGAAATCCAGGTATTTCCGACTTCACAGCTCGGCAATGAGAACCAGATCAACGAAGGTCTCGGTCTCGGCACCATCGACATTATTTATACCGGCGTGAACTTCGCCGCCACGACCTACAAGCCGCTCGGGATCACGGGAGCGCCATTCATCCTGCGCGACTTCAATCACTGGAAGGCCTATCGCGACAGCAAGCTGTTTACCGATCTTGCCAAGGGCTACGACGACAAGAGCAAGAACAAGATTGTCGCGCTGACCTATTACGGCCAGCGGCACGTCACCGCCAACAAGATGATCATGAAGCCCGAGGACATGAAAGGCATGAAGCTGCGGGTGCCGCCCGCGCCGCTATTCCTGATGTTCACGAAATCGGTCGGCGCCAATGCGACGCCGATTGCCTTCGCCGAAGTGTATCTGGCCTTGCAGCAGGGCACGGTCGACGGGCAGGAAAATCCGCTGCCGACCATCATGGCGAAGAAATTCTATGAGGTGCAAAGTCATATCATTCTCACCGGCCATATTACTGAATCGCTCGTGACCGTGGTCGGCAGTCATGTCTGGTCGAAACTGACGCCGGACGAGCAGAAAATCTTTCAGGATGTGCTGAAAGAGGCCGCCGCGAAGTCCACCGATGCCATCGTCGCTTCGGAAAAGACGCTGGCAGCGGAATTCACGAAGCTCGGCAAGACCGTGGTCGAGCCGGACCGCGAAGCCTTCCGCAAGGCGGCGATCCCGCTGCACAACGACGCCGCCTCCGGCGCGGGCTGGACGCAGGCGCAGTACGACGAGTTGCAGGCGCTGAAGTAACGCGGGCTTTCCTCTCCCCTTGCGGGAGAGGGTGAAGCATCGGACCTCACGCATGAACATTGATCTGCCATGAACACCAATCCGAAGACCGCCGCGCCACCCTCCGACAACGTCCACCTCATCGTCGCGCAGGATGAAGACTTTGTCATCGAGCATCATCCCGAGGACTGGATCGCTTTCATCCTGTTCTGGTCGCTGGCGATCATCGTCTTCCTGCAGTTCTTCACCCGATACATCCTCAACGACAGCCTTGCCTGGACAGAGGAGATCGCGCGCTACGGCCTGATGTGGCTGGCCTTCATCGGCGGCGCGGTGGTGACACGCAAGAAAACTCACATTGCCGTCGAACTGCTCGGCAATCTGATGAAGCCGGGCCGACTGCGCACCGCGCTGTTCGCACTGGTGGATATCGTCACGCTGACTTTCATGGGCCTGCTGGCTTATTTCTCAATTTCGATCACCGAGCGCATGCAGGCCCAGACCATGACGGTGTTCGATCTCCCGATGAGCCTTGTCTATGGCGGCGTGGCGTTCGGCTGCTTCCTGATGGTGATCCGACAAGCCGTGACCGTATGGACCCACGCGCGTCAGCGCTGGCAGCGGGCGGACGATTACACGCATCAAATTCCTGCCGACTGAAAGCCAAGCCGATGCTCGTTCTTATGTTGGTTTTCCTGACGGCGCTTCTGGTTGGCGTGCCCGTGTTCATCGCGCTCGCGGGTTCGTCGCTGATCTACACTCACTTCATTGCGGGAATTCCAGATTTCATCATTCTGCACCGGATGGCCGGCGGATTGGACAGCTTTCCGCTGCTGGCGGTGCCGTTCTTCATCCTTGCCGGCAACCTGATGAACTCGGCGGGGATCACCAACCGCATCTATGATTTCGCGGTCGCGACCTGCGGCTGGATGCGCGGCGGCCTCGCCCACGTCAACATCTTCGGCTCGGTGATCTTCGCCGGCATGTCCGGCACCGCGATCGCGGATGCCGCGGGGCTCGGCACCATCGAAATCAAGGCGATGCAGGACCACGGCTACGACACGGAATTCTCGGTGGGCGTCACCGCGGCCTCGGCGACGCTCGGCCCGATCATTCCGCCGTCGCTGCCGTTTGTGATCTACGGCATGATGGGCAACGTCTCGATCGGCGCGCTGTTTCTGGCGGGCTTCATTCCCGGCGCCGTGATGACGCTCTTCATGATGGCCTATGCCTGGTATTGCGCGCGCCGCTACGGCATGGGGCCAGACCAGAGATTCCGCTGGATCACGCTGGGCAAGACCTTCATCGCGGCGCTGCCGGCGCTGATGACGCCGGCCTTGATCGTCGGCGGCATGACGTTCGGATGGTTCACCCCGACCGAAGCCGCAATCGCGGCCTGCACCTGGGCGCTGATCCTGGGCGTCTTTCTCTATCGTTCGTTGTCGCTGAAGCAGTTTTACAAGGTTACGATGGATACCATCGAAACCACCGCCGGGCGTCCTGCTGGTGGTCGCAGCAGCGTCGCTGTTCGGTTGGGTACTGACGACGACACGGTTGACCGAGGCCGGTGCCGCGGCGCTGCTTAATCTGACCGACAACAAGTACATCATCCTGCTGCTGATCAATATCCTGCTGCTGGTGGTCGGCTGCTTCCTGGAAACCATCGCCGCCATCAGCATTCTGGTGCCGGTGCTGATGCCGATCATTCTGAAAGTCGGCATCGACCCCGTTCATTTCGGCGTGGTGATGACACTGAATTTGATGATCGGACTGTTGCATCCACCGCTCGGCATGGTGCTGTTCGTGCTGTCGCGAATTTCAAAACTTTCGATCGAGCGCACCACCATGGCGATCCTGCCGTGGCTGATCCCGCTGTTGATGTCGCTGATCGCAATCACGCTCATTCCGGAACTGACGCTTTGGCTGCCGCGGCAGTTCGGGATGCTGAAGTAATCCGCCGTCATTCCGGGGCGCGCGAAGCGCGAGCCCGGAATCCATAACCACGACAGGGAGTATGGATTCCGGGCCTGCGCTACAAGAACGCGCATCCCGGAATGACGAGCATCAAATATTCCCGCCCGAACCTAAGCGCGCAGAATCCTCTCAACCTCCGCCGCCGTCGGCATCGACAGTGCTGCGCCCATTCGCTGCACGCAGATCGAAGCCGCGATATTGGCGTATTCCAGCGCATCGCGGATCGACTTGCCGTTCGCTAGTTGCGCGGCGACCGCGCCGACAAAACAGTCGCCCGCCCCGGTGGTATCGATGGCTTCGACGGCGCGGCCGGGAATAATCAGGGGTTCGCCGTCGACGAGCGCAATCGCGCCGCGTCTGCCCAGCGTCACGCAGATGATTTTATCGGCGCCTGCCTGCAACGAGCGAGCGGCCTCGATCAATTGCGCCTGATCACTGGTATCTTGGAGTTCCAGCCCGACAAGGAAGCCCAGTTCGCTTTCGTTGAGGATGAGAATATCCGTCAGTTCGAGCAATTCGTCGATCGAAAGCGATGGCGGGCGCCGGATTGAGTATTGTCGTCGCGCCCGCTGTGCGCGCGCGCTTGAAAAATGCGCTGACGGTCGGGAGCGGAATTTCAAACTGGCTAACGGCTACGTCGCCTTTCGCCAGCATCGGCTCGCCCACGTCGGCGGCGCTGAGGAACGCGTTCGCGCCGGGAATGACGACGATGGTATTTTCGGCATTGGCGAGCGTGATCAGCGCCGTGCCGGTATGGGCCTGCGATGTTTCACGGACGAAACTGAGGTCGACTGCTTGCGCGCTAAGGAACTCCCTCAATTGCGCACCGAACGCATCCTCGCCAACCCGCCCTATCAGCGTCGTATGCGCGCCGAGCTTTGCCGCCGCCACCGCCTGATTGGCGCCTTTGCCGCCGGGAAAATACAGCACTCCACGGCCGGCGACGGTCTCGCCGATTTTCGGATGCCGGTCGGCTATTGCCACCACATCCATGTTGATGCTTCCGGCAACGAACAAGCGGCCCATGACTAGTCCCGATCGAGCAATACCCTGACATCGAACTCCCTGCGGACCGCGGCGATGTCACGAAGCGCCGGCAGTCCGGCCTCGTTTCCGAGACGCTGTATCTTGAAGGTCGATGCAGCCCGCGCGAAATCGAAATGATGCTCCCACCGCTTTTCGGGATTGCTGAGATATGAATAAATATAGGCGCCGTGGAATACGTCGCCGGCCCCGTTGGTGTCGAGCACACGTTCGTGCGCGATTGCAAGCGCTGGAAGCGTGCTTACGCGGCCCGACTCGTCGTACCAAAGCAGGCCGTGCTCTCCTTGCGTGACGCCGCCGATCCGACAGCCGCGGCTTTTCAGATAATCCAGCATCGCCTGCGGGGTTTTATCCATCTGCTCGCAGAGGCGTTCGGCGACGATGGCGATGTCGATGAATTCCAGCAACTCGTGCGTGTTGGCCCGAAGCCCGCCGCCGTCGAGCGATGTCAGGATGCCGGCTTCGCGGCATATTTTTGCATAATGAATTGCCGCGTCGGGCTGGTGGCCATCGACATGCAGCGCGCGGCAACCCTTGAGATTCAAGATCGGAAACGGATGAATGTGCTCGTCGTCGCGGCAGCGCACGATCGCTCGCTTGCCGTCCTTCGGCATGATGAAGGACAATGACGATGTCTCGACTTTCCGCTGGTGCACGGAGATGCCGTATTTGGCCGCCATGTCCTGAAACATCCGGCCAAGCCAGTCATTCGCTACCGTCGCCAGCAGGTCAGGCACGATTCCGAGTTTGGCGCAGCAGAATGCCGCGGTGACGGCGTTGCCGCCGAACGAAACCGCGTAGGCCGATGCCACATGCTTCTCGTCGCCCGTCGGCATATGATCGGTGATGAAGGTAACGTCGATATAGCTTTGTCCGATAAAGAGAGCCTGCATTCGATATCCATTAGCCTGATGTGACCGCGGTCCGGCTTTAGTGTAGCACCTGATATCGCGGGACTTCCGCTGAAATTATTCGCAAGTCGCTGCAGTATTGCTTGAGATAGTGATATGGCGGGAATACCACCGTCATCAACGGTAAAAGGGAGGGTGCGATGACGGTCTATTCAGGCCCGGTGTTCGATATGGCGGTAAACCAGTTCGGGGTCATCGCCAACCACCTCTCGATCCCGACGGACGAGCGCGACCGCATCCTGATGCCGAAACGCGCGATTACCGTTTCGTGCCCGATCCATCGCGACGACGGATCGATCGCGGTGTTCGAGGGCTACCGCGTTCAGCATCACCTGACGCTCGGCCCCACCAAGGGCGGCACGCGCTTTGCGCCCAGCGTCGATATCGGCGAGGTCGCAGCACTGGCGATCTGGATGAGCTGGAAGTGCGCGCTGGTCGGGCTGCCCTATGGCGGCGCCAAGGGCGGTATCCGGGTCGATCTTTCGACGATTTCCAAGCGGGAGCTGGAAGCGCTTTCGCGGCGCTACATGCAGGAGATGATCCCTTTCGTCGGCCCGCATACCGATGTGATGGCGCCGGACATGGGCACCAACGAGCAGGTGATGGCGTGGTTCATGGACACCTATTCGATGTATCAGGGCCGCACCGTCACCGAGATCGTGACCGGGAAAGCCGGTAGCCTCCGGCGGCACGCTGGGGCGGCGCGAAGCCACGGGGCGCGGCGTTGCGCATCTTGCCAAACGCGTGCTGAACGAGCTTTCAATCAATCTGAGCGGCGCCACGGCGGTCATTCAGGGTTTTGGCAATGTCGGGTCCTATGCCGCACTGGAGCTGCATAATTTCGGACTGAAGGTCATCGCCGTCAGCGATCATACCGGCGCGCTGCACGACAAGGCCGGCCTCGATATTCCAGGCTTGATGAAGCACGCCAGCGAGCACGGCAGCATTGCCGGCTATTCAAGCCAGTTGCAGTTCGATCCGGCGCAAATTCTCACGCTGCCTTGCGACGTGCTGGCGCCCTGCGCGATGGAACGGGTGATCGATAAGCAGACCGCCGAAAATCTGAAATGCCGTGTGCTGGCCGAAGGCGCTAACGGGCCGACCACGCCCGATGCCGATCTCGTGCTCGAAAAGCGACAGGGAGAGGTTTTCCTCATCCCCGACATTCTCTGCAATTCCGGCGGCGTCGTGGTCAGCTATTTCGAATGGGTGCAGGACCTGCAGCAACTGTTCTGGGAAGAAGAGGAAGTGATGCGGCGGGAGTATCAAATCCTCAATCGCGCCTTCGACCAGATGGTGCTGCGCTCAAAGACTGACGGCATCCCCCATCGCACCGCGGCGATGGCGATCGGCGTGGAAAAGGTCCGCGCCGCCAAGACCACGCGAGGATTGTTTCCGTAGTGGTGGGCCCTCAATCGAAGGTGCGCTAAGCAGCACCCTCATACGCTTTCTTCAATGCGGCGATGTCGAACTTGACCATCTGCATCATCGCCTGCATCGCGCGTTGCGCGCCCGGCGCGGTCGGAGCCGCCGAGATATTTCGGCAGCGCGTTCGGCACGATCTGCCAGGAAACACCATAGCGATCCCTAAGCCAGCCGCAGCGCTGCACCGAGCCGCCTTTAGACAGCGCATCCCACAGGCGGTCGACCTCCGCCTGATCGTCGCAGCCGATCTTGAACGAGACGGCGTTGGTGAAATCGGATTTGCCGCCGTTAAGCGCCATGAACCGCTGCCCGGCCAGCGTGAATTCCGCGACCATAACCGAGCCTGCCTTTCCGGCGGGACTATCGACGGAATTTTTCTGGACGTGCTCGATGCGCGAATCCGGCAGCAGCGACACGTAGAATTCCGCGGCTTCTCCGGCCTCGCTGTTGAACCACAGGCAGGGTGAAATCTTCGACATATGTGAACTCCGTTTCTCCAAGGACGCAGGCTGGGACACCAAACCGACAGCCAAGAGCTATTTCTTTTTTGAGGAAAATTTCGAAATTACAATCAAGGCGATAGTGGCCCTGCCGCTTTCAGGTTCAGGAACAATTCAGCAGTCCCCGACTTGTCCTGCCGGAACTCACTCACCGCAAAGGAAACCCCATGGGTAGCACCGCAGACAAAGCCTCCGGCACCGCCAACGAAGCCATCGGCAAGGCCAAGCAGGGCATCGGCGAAGCCGTCGGATCCGACAGGCTGCAGGGCGAAGGCGCCGCGCAGGAAGCCAAGGGCCAGGGCCAGAAGGCCGTCGGCAACATCAAGGAAGGCGTCAAGGACGCGGTGAACAGCGTCGCCGGAGCGGTCAACAGGAAGCTTTGATCCACCTTATTCGTTGAAGTCGAAAGCCGGTCCTGTGGGGCCGGCTTTTGTTTGTGCCTTTTCTCAATATAACGGCGGCGTTTGCGCCACCTTGAGCGGACCGAGAAATACCGCGCCGTCGACGAAGCGCAACGGGAACGCGCGCGCTTTCCTGCCTTCCAGCGTCGCTTCTTTGCCCAGCGCGTTGATGCCAAAGGCGACGCCAGCGTTGGCATTCTGGCGCACCACCTTGCCGAGCCCGGGAATGGCACGGTCGAGCGCACCGAACAGGCTGTTGACGTCCTGCGTCTTTACGCCGGGCGCGACCCGGTCAAGCGTTTGCTGCGGCACTCCTTCGTCGGCGATCTTGTCGAGTCCGAGCGCCGGGATCAATTTCTCGATGCCCGCGACGGTCATCTGCAATTCGCCATCGAGCTTGCCATTCGCGCTGAGACCGAGCGTGCCGGAAGCAACCGCGATCATCTCGCCTTGCTGAACGCGCGACTGCACGATTTCGACATGGCCTCCCGCGATCTGAAGCTCGCGAAACCGCTGCGGCCAAGGTTTTGGCGCAACATCCTTCAAGCCGGTCAGCAGCGTCCGGATATCGGCATCGAACGGCTCGACAAGGAGCGGATGCACCTCCTTCACGCTGGCGCCCGCCACCTGAAGCACGGTTTCGACCGCGGGACGCTCGGGCGTTGAGCTATCAGCAAAGCGCGTGTGCAGTTCGATATGTTTCGCGCGCGCCAGCGGTGTCTGGATCGCCGCGCTGACGCGATCGATCGCCGGATCCTCGAACACCAGCGAGACGCGTTGCGGAACAGCGGGCAGACCCGCGACACTGCTGCGGGCTTTGCTCCAGTTGACGATCATCGCAGGTTGTTCGCCGATACTGGAAATGGTCGCGGGTGCGGTGAATTCGGCAATCAGCAATTTCGGATCGTAGACCTGCGCCACGATCAGGATTTCGCCGAGCCGCGCGGTGATCGGCGTCTGCGTCCCGGCCTGCCCGGCGCTTTGCGATATCAAGGCGACGTTGACGCCGGTGCAGCGCACTTCGAGCCGGAACGGAAATCCGGCAATCGAGCGTTTGCCGCAATCATAAACCCGGCCGGCCTTGGCCTCCTGCGCGCGCCATGCGTCGGCGGTGTCGTCGACCTTGGATGCCGCGTAGAACCAGAACGCGCTCCATGCCGCAGCGGCGGCAACAAGCAGCACGGGTACGATAAAAAGGCGCCAAAGCGGCCGCCGGCGAGGCAGGACGATGTCGGACATGCCGCGACCTTTGTCGGAGAATTTTGTCAATTGCACGATGGTTTTTCCGACAACAGGCAAGCGATAGCCGGCATTTCATGAAATCTTGCTTCGCTTGAAAACGCGATTCTGCTAGCCGTGCAGGCGATGTCCGCGCAAATCCTGTCCGAAACCGAACTTTCCGGGGGCGATCTCTGGGTTTTCGGCTATGGCTCGCTGATGTGGCGGCCGGGCTTCGATTTCATCGAGCAGGTGCCGGCGCGGCTGATCGGCGAGCACCGCGCGCTCTGCGTCTATTCGTTCGTGCATCGAGGCACGCCGGAAAAGCCCGGCTTGGTGCTCGGTCTCGATCGCGGCGGGGCCTGCCGGGGGATGGCGTTCCGCGTCGCGGAAAAGCACCGCGCTTCGACCGTCGCCTATCTGCGCGAACGCGAGCAAGTCACCAGCGTCTATCGCGAGGTAATGCGGTCGGTATGGCTTGAAAATGACGCGCGCCAGCGTGTCAGCGCCTTGGTCTACGTCGTCGACCGCGGCCATGTGCAGTATGCCGGGCGGCTTTCATTGGCGGAGCAGTTGCGCCACGTCCGGCAGGGCCATGGCCGATCGGGCCCCAACCATGAATATGTGCTGGCGACGGTGAAGGCGATCGAGGCACAGGGCTTTCGCGACAAGCAATTGCATCAGCTCGCAGCGATGCTGCACGAGTAATGCAACTTTCCTGACCTACGTCGTCCTCGCGAAGGCGGACGGCACTATACTCTCCGCCTTCGCTCGATTCGGCACGCGGCCGAACAACTGCGCCTGCTCCTGCCGGGCCACCTCGACCAGTCGATTGGTGGCTTCTTCAATCACGTTGCTGACGCGCGCGGTGAATTCATTGCGCTTCAGTCCCGGCGGGAGCGGATCGAGAAACTCGACCACCAGGTCCCCGGATAGCGCATGAACGTCCGCCGCGGCCAGAACAGTCCGGAATTGAGCGCCACCGGCAGACAGCTCACACCGCTGTTGACATATATCTGGGCGACGCCAGGCTTGTAATCAGGCGCGGCATCTACCGCCATGCGCGTGCCTTCCGGAAAAATAATCAGCTGCCTGCCGTGGCGTACTTCGGAACCCGCACGACGCGCCATTTTCAGCAGCGCCCGGCCACCGGCGCTCCGGTCAATGCCGATCATGTCGCACTTGACCAGATACCAGCCGAAAAACGGAATCCATTTCAGTTCGCGCTTGAGAATGTAAAGCGGCTGATCAAAAAACTGCAGCAGCGCGAAGGTTTCCCACATCGATTGATGTTTCGATGCGACGATCAGCGGACCCGGTCGGAATTTTTTCGAGACCGCGATACTCAACCTTGGTGTTGCACACGACGCCCATCAACCAGATGCTGCTGCGTGCCCACAATCTCGCGATATGCAGGATCGCCGCGCGCGGCATCAGATAGGTCGGTATGCCGACAATGACCCAAAATGACAGCAGCAGATAGAACAGCACGTTGTAGATCAGAGAGCGCACAAAAATCGATGCCATCAAAATCCGGTCCATTAGCCGATGTGATCTCTGACCTTTAACACGCCGCGCGGCGAGCTTGTTGCCGGATAGCTATCCTAGTGCCCAGTTTCCGAAGTTCGTGCAGCGCACCCGCACTTCTGACATGCGAACTTCGGAAACTAAAGGGCACTAGCATCTTTATGATTCTAGTACCGCTTTCGATTTGAAGTTCCTGAGACGAGTTCGCGGCACATGGTGCAGGAACTTCAAATCGGCGGTACTAGTCGCGCGAGGTTTTGAACTGCCAGACCAGCGCGCTTCGCCGACTTGTGCAGAATCGACCCGGTCGGTTGATCGGCCGCCTCGGCCGCAAGATCAAGACCGGCATCCGCGAGCCGCACCCGCATTTCCGCTGCGACATATTTTACGTATTCCGACAACACCAGTCGCAACGTCGTTGCGCTCGCCCACCATGGCTCCTCGCGCCATTTGTCGCCAACCACCGCGAATGGGACGAGTTCGATGTCCGGCATCGCATGCGATAGCTCGACGATGGCCCGGGGCATATGGTAGTTCGATGTCACCACGATCAGCGATTTGAAGCCGCGATCGCGCGCCCAGCGGCGAGTCTCCGCCGCATTGCTGCGGGTGTTGATCGCGGAATGGTCAAGATCGACGCAACAGCCGAACCATGACTGGCTCTCCGGCAGCGACCGCGAAATATCGCTGAGGCCATTGGTGGGATGGACACCGGAGATCAGCAGCCGCTTGCCGTAACCGCCGGCCAGCAGTTCGATCGCATCCGAAACGCGTGAAGATCCTCCGGTCAGCACGACGATGCCGTCAGCCTTGCTGATCGGCTGCGTCTCGGCGCCACGCAACTGCACCATGAAGCCGACGAATCCGCCAGTCACGACAAAAACGACGGCAAGCGCCGCGACGGCAGCGGCGCGCAACCACTGCCGTCGCGGCGTTTGCGACGTTTTCATCTGATGCTGGTTCGTCCTCGAATCCATGCGGCGCTGGCGATGCCTCCCCTCGGAGTCCTGGTCCTGAACGATGCCCCTACATTAAGCGAAGCGGAGTCCGGCCGCTATCCTTGCACTAGTCGATATCATTCAGAGTCGCGAACAGCGTTCGCCGCGATGCCCAGGCGGTGATCGCGGCAATCAGCACAGCCTGCCCCGCCAAAGCTACATAGCCCGACGGACGCAGCGAAAATGTGCCCAGCAGCGCCGCAAACTGATCGCCGACGGGTGTACCGGAGAACCAGCGGGCGATCGATTCGGAAAATCCGAAAAGGAGAATTGCGATGCCGCCGCCGATCGCGCCGCCCTGCAATCCCAATCGCAAAAAATGCCGCAGGAAACGGTTGGCGATGTAGCGGTCGCCGGCGCCGACAAAGTGCAGCACCTCGACGATGGGGCGGTTCGCCGCCATCGCGCCGCGGGTCGCAAACGATACCGAGATGATGGTGGCAATGATCACCAGTGCCAGGATGCCGACGCCGGCGAAGACCGTCGCGCCGGTCATCGAGCGCATCCGCTCGATCCACGCGCGGTGGTCGTCGACACTGG
Source organism: uncultured Alphaproteobacteria bacterium (assembly GCA_963723625.1). Classification (GTDB taxonomy): domain Bacteria; phylum Pseudomonadota; class Alphaproteobacteria; order Rhizobiales; family Xanthobacteraceae; genus Bradyrhizobium. Next base: position 112,747 of record CAVRRK010000005.1, on the reverse strand, counting down.
CGGACGGCGCGGCCTGCGTAACCTTCGCGCGCAAGCCCGCAAGATCGAGTGCCGCGCCCGGCGATACCCTCGCGATGATCACGCGTGGCACCGGCAACTCTTCGAGCGATAAACCGCTGCCGAGCCACGGCTCCAGCAGCTTGGCGGATTCTTCCTTTGTGAAAGGCCTGATTTCGACGATGCCGGATTGGGTGCGCATCGCGTCAGCCGCCGCGATGGCATCCCGATCGACGTCGCGGCCCGCTGCAGGACGCACCTGAATGGTGATTTCGCTCGCGACTTCCGATTGCCATTCCGCCGCCGACGCGCTGACCAGCAACACCGCACCCGTCGTGATCGACGCGAGAAACGTCATGATAGCAACCACCGCGACCAGCGCACGTCCCGCGATCGAGGCGCGCGGCACGATCGGCGACAGGTTGCGCGCCTTCGCCGGCACCTGCGGACGTTCATGTCCCAGATCCATCAATGCGTCGCGCTGGGTGCGATCTTTAGGCATCAAACCATCTACTCATAGAAATGCAGCCGTCCCTGATGCAACACCATACGCCGCGCGTTGTATTGGTCCATCAGCGTGATGTCATGGGTTGCGATGATTACCGCGGTGCCGGACTTGTTCAATTCAATAAACAGCCGCAACAGCCGGCGCCCCAAGGTCGGATCGACGTTGCCGGTGGGTTCGTCGGCCAGCAGAAGTTGCGGCCTTGATATCACGGCGCGGGCGATCGCCGCGCGCTGCTTTTCGCCGCCGGACAAGATCGGCGGCAGCGCGTCCATCCGCTCGCCGAGGCCAACCCATTTCAAGAGGTCGATCACCTCCTTGCGATAGCTCGATTCATCGCGGCCGGTCACCCGGAACGGCAGCGCCACGTTTTCGTAGGTCGTCATGTGATCGAGCAAACGAAAATCCTGCAAGACGATGCCGATGCGCTTGCGCAGATCGGCGATGGCGTCCTTGTCGAGCAGCGAGACGTCCTTTCCGAACAGGTTGACCAGCCCTCGCGTCGGCCGCATCGACAAAAACAGCAGCCGCAGCAGTGATGTCTTGCCAGCGCCGGAGGGGCCGGTGAGGAATTGGAAGGAATGTGCGGGAATCTCGAAACTGAGGTCGCGCAAAATCTCCGGGCCGAGCCCGTAACGCAAGCCGACGTTTTCGAACCGGACCAAGCTCAGCTCCGTTCGATGCCGCGCACCGCGGGAGACCCAAAACCGTGGCTGAACGCCCCAATCCGGCCGCGGCGGCAGTCCCCACGGTCTGGTTGTGCGTCGCTTATGGTTTCCGATTCGTTAACGGTCGGTGCGTAGTTTTTTAACACCTTCACCGAGGCGATTCGCTCATGCACATCATTTGCCCTCATTGTACGACATTTTACGGCATCGATTCGTCCGCGCTCGGTAAGGAAGGCCGCACGGTCCGCTGCTCCCGCTGCAAGGAGGTTTGGCTGGCGCGTTCCGACGACATGACCTGGTCGGAGCATGCCCTTATGCCGATGACGACGTTGGCCGGAACGGCGGCGGAAACTAGCATGGCGGCCGAACGCGACCGAAGCGAAGAGATGCCCGTGATTGAAAGCCCTTCGATATCGGGCGATTGGGCGGCCTCGGAAGAGGAAAAGGATTCTCGGCAGAAGGAAGACAATGCGCTGGGTTGGCCGTTGATGGCGCTCGATGACGCGGCGCAGGAGGCGGAAACCGTTCGCCCGCCGCGTGCCGCTCGGCTGCGGCGTCTTAAGCCCTCATTTTCAATTCCGAGGCTTGGCCGCCTGCTCACAAACTTGCCCGCCGCTTGCGCGACCATGGGCGCGCTGGTGCTGGCATTGATGATCTGGCGCGTCGACGTGGTGCGGTTGCTGCCGCAGACCGCGGCGTTCTATAAAATGGTGGGCCTCGACGTGAATTTGCGCGGACTTAGCTTCAAGGACGTGAAGATCGCGACCGAGACCGTTGAAGGCAAGCCGGTGCTGATCATCGAAGGCATGATCGTCGACGAGGCCCGCAAACCGGTTCCGCTGCCGCGGCTCCGATTCAGCGTGCGTGACGCGCAGGGCGCCGAGATTTACGCCTGGAATGCCGTGCTTGAACAGTCGACTTTGAATCCCGGCGAAAAAGCCTGGTTCCGGTCGCGCCTCGCCTCGCCGCCTGCAGAGGGCCGCAACATCGACGTTCGGTTCTTCACCAAGGGAGACGTCACGATCGGCGGCGCATAGCGCGATGGGGAACACTTCCCTCCATCCTCGACAAGCGATTCTTTGATGCCTCGCGTGCTGATCGCCGACGATGAAGAGCCGATACGTTCATTGGTCGCACGGGCGCTTGCGATGGACGGCTATGCGACGGTCACGGCCGAAGACGGCGCGGAGGCGCTGGAGATTCTGATCGGCGATCGCGGCGCGTTCGATCTGCTGCTCACCGACATAAAAATGCCAGTGATGGATGGCGTCGCGTTGGCATTGGCGGCAGCGCGCGATTTTCCCCATCTGAAGATCTTGCTGATGACGGGATTTGCCGATCAGCGCGAGCGCGCCTCCGGCCTCAACGCGATCGTCCACGACGTCATCACCAAGCCGTTTTCGGTCGCTGACATCCGAAGGGCGGCTGCCGATGCGCTGGCCGCACGGAAACGCCGCGACTAAGTCGGCTACCGAACATTTCTTTCCATTTGCCGGCGATTGCCGGAACTTTATTGCTGCGCTAGCGTCCATCCGGGACGACAATTTCTCCGGAGAACGAAACGATGATTAAATCCGTTGCCACCGGCCTCTGCGTCCTCGCAATCAGCGGAACACTCGCATTGGCACAATCCGGCCAGACGCAAGCCGGATCGACTGGTCCGATCGCGCAAAATACCCAGACCAGCGCGATGAACGCGAACGCGCGGATGATGAGCAAGAAAATGATGATGATGAAAAAGAAAAAAATGATGATGATGAAAAAGAAGCGGATGATGATGATGAAGAAGAAAAAGGGTATGATGTAAGCCGCTTCTTCTAACTCTGCACCGAATCTAAAGAGCTGTGTTACTGTTTGGTAATGCAGCTCTTTTTTTGAAACATCAGCACTGCACTATCGTAATTTTCATGACGGCGGCCCGCTTCTGTTGTCCCACGGTCACTGCCGTTAGCGGTCCCGATTGCCCAACGATCGGGGCCGCTTCATCCGAACATGTTATGTCCGGTCTCCAACTCAAGCGGCATTCAGGTCGCGGTCTCTTCATCGCTCGCGAGCAACCCCTTTACTGCCATCGTCCAGCCCTTCAATTTGCGCGCGCGTGTTGCAGCGCTCATTGCGGGCTTGAAGCGGCGCTCGAGCCGCCAGGTGTCGGCGAATTTCGCCGGCTCCGGATAGATGCCCGCATTCAGGCCCGCGAGATAGGCGGCGCCCAGCGCCGTTGTCTCCTGAATCACCGGGCGATCCACCGGCGCATCCAGGAGATCGGCAAGTCGCTGCATGGTCCAGTCCGACGCGGTCATGCCGCCATCGACGCGCAGCACGGTCTTGACGGCCGCGGCATCCGGCCAGTCGGCGCGCATCGCCGCATAGAGATCGCAGGTCTGGTAGCAGACGCTCTCCAGCGCAGCATGCGCCAGTTCGGCGGGGCCGGTGTTGCGCGTCAGCCCGAACAGCGCGCCGCGCACGCGCGGATTCCAGTAGGGCGCGCCGAGGCCGACGAACGCCGGCACCAGATACACGCTTTGCGCCGGATCGGATTGATCCGCGAGCGGCCCGGTCTCGGCCGCTGATTTGATGATGCCGAGCCCATCGCGCAGCCACTGCACCGACGAACCGGCGACGAAGATCGACCCTTCCAGCGCGTAGGTGCGCTGCCCGTTCAGTTGATAAGCGACGGTCGTGAGTAGCTTATTGTTGGAGACGACCGGCGTCGCGCCGGTGTTCAGCAGCGCGAAACATCCGGTGCCGTAGGTGGATTTGATCATGCCCGGCATGAAACACGCCTGGCCGATGGTGGCGGCCTGCTGATCGCCGGCGATGCCGCGGATCGCGATCGCGCCGCCGAATAAATCCGGCGCGGTGTCACCGAAATGCGCGGAGGAATCGCGCACCTCAGGGAGCATCGAGCGCGGCACTCGAAGGATTTTCAGAAGCTCTTCGTCCCACTGACCGGTGTGGATGTTGAATAACAGCGTGCGCGAAGCGTTGGTGGCGTCGGTGGCGTGTATCTTTCCGCCGGTCAACCGCCACAACAGATAAGAGTCGACGGTGCCGAACATCAACTCGCCACGCTCGGCGCGTTGGCGCGCACCGGGGACATGGTCCAGCATCCACGCCACTTTCGTTCCGGAAAAATAGGGGTCGATGATGAGACCGGTTTTGGCCGAGATCGCCCGCTCATGGCCTTCGGACCTCAGCGCGGCGCAAATGTCGGCGGTGCGGCGATCCTGCCACACGATAGCGCGATGGATTGCCTGGCCGGTCGAGCGGTCCCACACCAAGGTGGTCTCGCGCTGGTTGGTGATGCCGATGGCGGCGATGTCCTTTGCGGCAAGGCCGGCTTTCTTCAATGCCTCGCGGCAGGTCGCGATGGTTGAAGTCCAGATGTCCTCGGGTTCATGCTCGACCCAGCCCGACGCCGGGAAATGCTGCGGGAATTCCTGCTGCGCCTGCGCTGCGATCGAAATGCCTTGCGAAGCGTCCTGGCGAAACACAATCGCGCGCGAGGACGTGGTGCCCTGATCGATGGCGAGGACAAAGGACATGAAGTTTCTTCCCTTTTGCCCTCTCCCCTTGAGGGAGAGGGTGCCTGAGATGCTACGCATCGAAGGCGGGAGAGGGGTACACTGTTGATAGATCCATACCCCTCTCCCGGCTCGCATCTTGCGATGCTCGCCACCCTCTCCCTCAAGGGGAGAGGGAAGCAAGAACCGCCGCGAAATTCGCAGCTAAACCGACGCGGTCGTCACCCCGCCATCGATCACGATGGTCTGGCCGGTCATGAAGCTCGACGCGTCCGAGCCGAGATAGGCCACCGCGCCGGCGATTTCGTCAGGCTCGCCGATCCGCCGCAGAGGCGTCGTAGCGCAGCGGCGCTTCAGCCGTTCCTCGTCTTCCCACAACGCGCGGGCGAAATCGGTTTTGACGAGACCAGGCGCGATACAATTGACCCGGACGCCCTTCGGTCCCCACTCGCCGGCGAGGCTTCGGCACAGCGCGAAATCCGCCGCTTTGGAAATGCCGTAGGCGCCGATCACCGTCGAGCCGCGCAGACCGCCGATCGAGGAGATGATCACCACGGAGCCGTTGCCGCGCGCGGCCATCTGCGGCATCGCGAGCGCGCAGAGCCAGATGTTGCTCTTGACGTTGGAGCCCATGATCTTGTCGAAGGCTTCGTCCGTGATGTCGAGCAACGGGCCGTAATACGGATTTACCGCCGCGTTGCAGACCAAGATATCGATCTTGCCGTAATGTTTGGTCGCTGCCCGATATCAGCGCCTCGACCTCGGCGCGCCGCGCGATGTTGCAGGCGATGACGTGCGCGTCGCCGCCGTCCTTGCGGATGCCGGCTGCGACTTCCTCGCAAGCGTCCGCCTTGCGGCTGGAGATCACGACCTTGGCGCCGAGCTTCGCGAGCAATTCGGCCGAGGAGCGGCCGATGCCGCGGCTGGAGCCGGTGATGACTGCGACCTTGCCGCTGAGATCGAAGGGGTTGGATTTCATGGGACACTTCCGTCATTCCGGGATGCGCCGTTTGGCGCAGGCCCGGAATCCATACGCCCTGTCGTGATTATCGATTTTCCGGGCTCGTGCTTCGCACGCCCCGGAATGACGAAGCCTTACACCAACCCACCCGCGTCGGTGACACGGCGCAGGTGATAGTCAGTATCACCGAACGTGTTCTCGATCATGGTGAGGCGTTTGAAGTAATGGCCGATCTTGGCCTCCATCGTCATGCCGATGCCGCCATGCAACTGGATCGCGTTCTGGCCGACGAACTTCAGCGACTTGCCGATCTGCACCTTCGCCGCCGCCACCGCGTTGGCGCGCTCCTTGGCGTCGTCGAAATCCGACGCCATGGTGGCGAACATCGCCATGCTGCGCGCCTGCTCGACGGCGACGAACATGTCGGCGGCGCGATGCTGTAGCACCTGGAACGAGCCGATGGGAACGCCGAATTGGGTGCGGGTCTTGAGATATTCCACCGTCGATTTTAGCGACTCGTCCATCGCGCCGACCGCCTCCGCGCACAGCGCGATCCGCGCGTCGTCGACGACGCGTTCGATCAGCGGCAGGCCGTTCTCCGGATCGCCGATCGCGGCGTCGGCGCCGACCTCGACCCCGGTGAAGGTGACATCGGCTGCGTGCAGGCCGTCCTGCGTCGGATAGCCTTTTTTCGAAACGCCCTTGGCGTTGCCGGGCACCAGAAACACGCCGATGCCGTCGCGGTCGCGCTGGCCGCCCTTGGTGCGCGCGGTTACGATCAGCGTGTCCGCGCTCTCGCCGTTGAGCACGACGAATTTCTCGCCGTCGATGACCCAACCATCGCCCTTTTTCTTACGCCGAGGTCGACGACGTCGGCAAGATCGTAGCGCGAATTCTTCTCGAGCTGCGCGAAGGCGAAAGTCTTGCTGCCGTCGATGATCCCCGCCAGATGCGCTTCTTTCTGAGCGGCCGAACCGCCGCGGCGCAGGAAGCCGCCACCGAGCACCACGGTTGCGAGATATGGCTCCAGCAGCAGCGCCTTGCCGAGCGCTTCCATCACGATCATGGTTTCGATCGCCCCCGCGCCGAACCCGCCATCCTCCTCCGAGAACGGCAGGCCGAGCAGGCCCTGCTCGGCAAGCTTGTTCCAGACGCTCTTGCTCCAACCGCCCTTCTCCGCGCCATATTTTTTGCGCTGGTCGAAATCGTAGGAAGCTTTCAACAGACCGTCGACGCTCTCCTTGAGGAGGCGCTGTTCCTCGGACAAATCAAAATCCATTTTTGTTTTTCCTCAAACCAAACAAACTCTCTTCATCGTCATCCCCGCGAAAGCGGGGATCCAGTAATTACTAACGTATCGAGTAAACAGCACCGTTGCGGCATACTGGGTCCCCGCTTTCGCGGGGATGACGCTGTTATTGTGGCGCGCTCATCGTTACAACCCCAGCACCGCCTTGGTGATGATGTTGCGCTGGATCTCGTTGGAGCCGCCGTAGATCGAGACCTTGCGGTTGTTGAAATAGCTCGGCGCGATCTGCGCGGTCCAGTCCATGGTCTCGTTGCTGCCGTCGTCGCCGTGCTCGTCGAAAGGCGCGGCGAACGGGCCGATCACTTCCATCAGCAATTCAGTGGTGGCCTGCTGAATCTCCGAACCCTTGATCTTCAGCACCGACGACGCCGGATTGGGCTTGCCCTTGCCGTGCTTGTTCTCGTCGGCGACGACGCGAAGCTGGGTCAGCTCCAAAGCCTTCAGCTCGATCTCGACTTCGGCCAGCTTCTCGCGGAATTTCTGGTCCTCGAGCACCGGCTTGCCGCCGGACTCGACCTTGCCCGCCAGCTCCTTGATGCGGCGGATACGCTCCTTGGAGACGCCGACGCGCGCGATGCCGGTACGCTCGTTGCCGAGCAGGAATTTCGCGTAGTCCCAGCCCTTGTTCTCCTCGCCGACCAGATTTTCGACGGGCACCTCGACGTCGTCGAAGAACACTTCATTGACCTCATGGCTGCCGTCGATGGTCTGGATCGGACGCACCGTGATGCCCTTCGACTTCATGTCGATCAGGATGAACGAGATGCCCGACTGCTTCTTCGCGGCGGGATCGGTGCGGCACAGGCAGAAAATCCAGTCGGCGTGCTGCGCCAGCGTGGTCCAGGTTTTCTGGCCGTTGACGATGTACTTGTCGCCTTTGCGCTCGGCCTTGGTCTTTAGCGACGCGAGGTCGGAGCCGGAGCCCGGCTCGGAAAAGCCCTGGCACCACCAATCGTCGACGGTGGCGATGCGCGGCAGGAAATGCTTTTTCTGCTGCTCGTTGCCGAAGGTATAGATAACAGGACCGACCATGCTGACGCCGAACGCGAGCGGCGCCGGCGCGGGCGCCATCTGCAATTCCTCGTTGAAGATGTAATGCTGCACCGAAGTCCACCCAGTGCCGCCATATTCCTTCGGCCAGTGCGACACGCCCCAGCCCTTTTTGTTCAGGATCCGCCACCAGTCGACCATCTCCTCCTTGCTGAGATGACGGCCTTCCTGCAATTTCTGCCGCGTCGACGGCGGCACGTTTTCCTTGAAGAAGGTCCGCACTTCCTCGCGAAACGCCACTTCTTCCTTGCTGAAGCTGAGATCCATTTGGAGTCTCCCGTTAGGATGAATTTTCGATGTCGTCCCCGCGAAAGCGGGATCCAGTATCTCCGGGCATCGATTGTTAGCACGAAGGGTTCGCCACAATGCCAAGACGATGCAACACAGCCTGACCGAGTCCCCGCTTTCGCGGGGACGACGAACAATTACTGCACGATCTCGAACAAACCCGCCGAGCCCATGCCGCCGCCGACGCACATCGTCACCACCGCATATTTCGCCTTGCGGCGGCGGCCCTCGATCAGCGCGTGGCCCGTCAGCCGCGCGCCCGACATGCCATAGGGATGGCCGACCGAGATCGCGCCGCCGTTGACGTTGAGTTTTTCCGGATCGATGCCCAATTTGTCCCGGCAATAAAGCACCTGCACCGCGAACGCTTCGTTCAACTCCCAGAGATCGATGTCCTCGACCTTGAGGCCGTGACGCTTCAACAGGCGCGGCACCGCGAACACCGGCCCGATGCCCATTTCATCCGGCTCGCAGCCGGCGGAAACAAATCCGCGGAAGATGCCGAGCGGCTTCAGGCCCTTCTGCGACGCGAGCTTGTCGCTCATGATCACGGTGGCGCTGGCGCCGTCCGAGAGCTGGCTGGCATTGCCGGCAGTGATGGTGAAACCTTCGCCGCGCACGGCTTTCAGACCGGCAAGGCCTTCGGCGGTGGTTTCCGGACGCGGGCCTTCGTCCTTCGATAGCGTGATGTCCTTGAACGTGACTTCGCCAGTCGCTTTGTCGGCAACGCCCATCTTGGTGGAGATCGGCGCGAGTTCATCGTTGAACTTGCCGCCCTGCTGAGCCGACGCGGTGCGGCGCTGGCTTTCCAGTGAGTATTCGTCCTGGCGCTCGCGCGAGATGCCGTAACGCTTCGCCACCGTCTCGGCGGTGTCGAGCATCGCCATGTAGACGTCCTTCTTGATCGCGATCAGTTCGGGATCGACCGCATGGAATTTGTTGGCGTGATCGTTCTGCACCAGGCTGATCGATTCGCCGCCGCCGCCGACCGCGACTTCGACGCCATCGAACATTACCGAGCGCGCCGCCAGCGCGATCGCCTGCAATCCGGACGCGCATTGCCGGTCGATGGTGGTGCCCGCCGTCGTCACCGGGATGCCGGCGCGGAGCAGCGCCTTGCGCGCGATGTTGCCGCCGGTGGCGCCCTGCTGCATGGCGACGCCCATCACCACGTCCTCAATCTCCTTGGGATCGAGCTTGGCGCGCTTGACGGCTTCGCCGATGGCGTGACCGAGCAGGGTTGCGCCCTCGGTGGCGTTGAGCGCGCCGCGATAAGCCTTGCCGATCGGCGTGCGGGCGGTGGAAACGATAACGGCTTCGGTCATGAACGACCTCCTGTTGCGAGCTGTTGTTGTTTGAATTCTTGCACCGGTTGCTGGTTGCGCAATTCGTGACGTGACAATTTGCCGACTGAAGTGCGCGGCAGTTCATCGACGAAGTCGAGCGCGGCGGGCAGTTCGTGCTTGCCGAGTTTGCCGGTAAGAAAGGCGCGCAGATCATCCAGCGAAAACGAGGTGGCGTTTGCACGCAACTTGATGAACGCTTTGGCCGCCTCGCCGCGATAATCGTCGGGAATACCGATCACGATCACTTCCTGCACCGCCGGATGTTCGTAGATCGCCTGTTCGATCATCTGCGGATAGACGTTGAAGCCGCCTGAGATGATCATGTCCTTCTTGCGGTCGACCAGATAGAAATATCCGTCCGGATCCATGTAGCCGATGTCGCCGGTGAGGAAACGATCGCCGACGAACACATCAGCGGTTTCCTTCGGCCTGTTCCAGTAGCCCTTGGTGACGTTCGGTCCCCGGATGCGGATTTCGCCGACTTCGCCGGGAGGCAGCGTCTTCTTCGGATCGTCGAGCGACGACGACGTCCATCTCGATGCCAGGCAGCATCAGCCCGATCGATCCCGGCTTCTCCGGTCCTTCCGGCGGATGGCCGGTGCCGGGCGAGCAGGTTTCGGTCATGCCCCAGCCGCTCTTGAGCTTCAGATTGGTTTTGCGCTCAAAAATTTTCGCGACCTCGACAGGCAGCGGCGCGCCGCCCGAGCCAGCATGAACCAGCGACGACAGATCGCGGCTCTCGAGCGTGGGATCGTTGGCAAGCGCGATCCACATCGTCGGGACGCCAGGGAAATCCGTGGCGCGCTTGACCTCGATGTCGCGCAGCACGGCGTTTACCTCGAAGCGCTGATGCAGCGAAATCAGATCGCCATTGCGCAGGGATCGCAGCAAGATCACGGTCAGCGCGTAGATATGAAACAGCGGCAGCACGCAGATCACACGCGGGATGGAGGTGCGCTCGGCGCGCGCCTTCACGCTCCACACATCGTAGATCGAAACCGACGAGGTCAGGTTGCCGTGCGTGAGCATCGCCCCCTTGGGCAGACCCGTGGTGCCCCCAGTGTATTGCAGCAGCGCCACGTCATCGACGGAGATGACAGGCCATTGCGTCGGCGGAGTCGCGCCTTCGGTGAATGTCTTGAACGGGACGATGGCAGGATTGTCCGGAAGCGGCGTGTGCGGATTGCCGACCGCGCCCCAATGATCGTCATCGCAGACGATCAGCTTATCCAAGAGACCCTTGTCGAGAAACTTCAGCGCCATCGGCATCAGCGCCGCCAAATTGCTGGTGACCAGAATGCGCGCGCCGCTGTCGCGCAATTTGTGCGACAGCGCGATCTCGCCGTCGAGCGGACTTAGGTGCACGACGCGCGCGCCGGCCTTCAGCGCGCCAAAGAAATTCACCGGATGATCCGGCGAATTGCCGAGAAACAGCGCAACCGAAGTACCCTTGCCGTAGCCGGCGCGCAGGAACGCCGACGCGGCGACGTCCACCATCGCTTGCAGTTGCGTATAGCTGATCGGCTTGTCGCGGTATTCGATCGCCGGGCGAGAACCGAAATCAGCCGCCGCCTGCGCCATCAGATCGGGCAGCGTGCAGCGCGCGATGTCGGTCGTCCCAGCGCACGCCTTCCGGATAAAATTTTTCGCCGGGGTGGGTCATGATGACGCCGTTGCAGCGCACTGATCACGCGCGGTCGCGCATCCTCCTTGAGGGGAGGGTTAGCGAGTGCGAAGCCCGGAATCCACTCTCCACCTCTCCCGCTCAGGGGTGAGAGATTCCGGGCCGCGCCGAGCGGCGCGCTTCCCGGCATGACGTGAGGAGAAGGCACGTCATCCCTCTCACGCCGCGGCTTTCTTTTCCGAAGCCAGCGACGCGAAGGTCTTGCCTTCGGCCGCCAGGCGCTTGAGCAGCGGCGCGGGCTCCAGGCTGGGATCGTTGGTCTCCTTGGCGTAATACGACAGCCGGTCGGCGATGTGCTTGAGGCCGACCTGATCGGCGTAGAACATCGGGCCGCCGCGATAGATCGGCCAGCCATAGCCATAGAGCCAGATCACATCGATGTCGCTGGGACGCGCCGCGACCTTTTCTTCCAAAATCCGCGCGCCCTCGTTGATCATCGGGTACATCATGCGCTCGAGAATTTCGTCGTCGCTCACGACGCGGCGCTTCTTGCCCATCTTCGACAGCGTCTCATCGATCAGCTTCTCGACCTCGGGATCGGGCATCGGCGCACGCGAGCCGGCTTCGTATTTGTAATAGCCCTTGCCGGTCTTCTGGCCGAAGCGCCCGGCTTCGCACAGCGCGTCGGCGATTTCAGATTTGATGCCGCGATCCTTGCGCGAGCGCCACCCGATATCGAGGCCGGCGAGATCGCCCATTGCGAACGGGCCCATCGGCATCCCGAATTTTGTCACCACGGCGTCGACCTGCTGCGGCAACGCGCCCTCGAACAGCAGTTTTTCCGCCTGCTTGCCACGCTGCGCCAGCATGCGGTTGCCGACGAAGCCGTCGCAGACGCCGACCACCGCCGGCACCTTGGCAATGCGGCGAGCGACCGCGACCGCCGTCATCAGCGCATCCGGCGCGGTCTTTTCCGCGCGCACGATTTCGCACAGCTTCATCACGTTGGCGGGTGAGAAGAAGTGCATGCCCAGCACGTCCTGCGGACGTTTGGTCACCTTCGCGATCTCGTCGATGTTCAGATAGGACGTGTTGGAAGCCAGCACTGCGCCTGGTTTGGCGTGCGCGTCGAGCGCGGTAAAGACGTCCTTCTTGATCGCCATGGTTTCGAACACCGCCTCGATGATGAGGTCGGCATCCCTGACGTTTTCAAGCCCGACCTTGCCCGTGATCAGGCCCATGCGCTTGGCCGGCGCATCGGCGGGGATGCCGCCGCGCGCGGCTGTGTTCTCGTAATTCTTCTGCATCACGCCCATGCCGCGCTTGAGCTGATCTTCGCCGGTCTCGATCAACGTCACGGGTATGCCGGCGTTGGCGAACGACATCGCGATGCCGCCGCCCATGGTGCCGGCGCCGATGATGGCCACGCGCTCCACATTGCGTGGCTTGGTGCCTTCGGGCACGCCGGCCACCTTGGCGGCTTCGCGCTCGGAGAAGAACGCATAGCGCTGCGCCTTGGACTGGTCGCTGGACACCAGCTTCAGAAATCCTTCGCGCTCCTTTTTCAGTCCCTCATCGAATGGCAGATCGATGGCCGCGCCGACCGCGTCGGCGGCGGCAAACGGCGCCTCAAGGCCGCGCGCCTTTTTGGTCATCGCGGCGACGGCGTTGGTAAAGATGGAACGGTCGGCCTTCGCCGCCGCGAGTTTTGAATCGTCGTCGCGCAATTTCCGCAGCGCGCGCTTCTCAGCGAGCACCTTGCGGACAAATGCTTCACCGCCGGCGGCAGGACCCTCGACGATCTCCTCGATCAGACCGCTCTTGAGCGCTTCGGCCGCGCCGATCGGATCACCGCCGACGATCATCTTGACCGCTAGTTCGGGACCGACAGCGCGCGGCAGGCGCTGCGTGCCGCCAGCGCCTGGCAACAGACCGAGCTTCACTTCCGGCAGGCCAAGCCTCGCTTCTTTTGTCGCGACACGGAAATGGCAGGCGAGCGCAACTTCGAGGCCGCCGCCGAGCGCGGTGCCATGAATGGCGGCAACGATTGGCTTCGGGCTGTTCTCCATCTCGGCGAGCACTTCGTTGAGACCGGGAGGCTGCGGCGGCTTGCCGAACTCGGTAATATCGGCGCCGGCGATAAAGGTGCGGCCCGCGCAGGTCAGGACGATGCCCTGCACCGCAGGATCGGCGATCGCGGTCTTGATGCATTCGAGGATGCCGCGACGAACTGCCGCGCTCAGCGCGTTGACCGGAGGACTGTTGACGGTGACGACGCCAACAATGTCATGGCGTTCGAACTTGACGACTTCGCTCACGATACTCTCCCTGAACATCACGTTTTTTGTTAATTTCGCACTGCGAAATTTAATTCCACATCTTGACAGCGAGGGTTATTTTGAAGCACGTCCGTTGTCAACGAGCGACACAATATCGGGTGGGAATGAAACGACCAGCCAAAAAAATGGCGACCGATCGCAGCTTTGTCGTGGCACTTTCCCGCGGTCTTGATGTGTTGCGCGCATTCCAACCCAACGACGGGCTTCTTGGCAATCAGGAGATTGCGGCCCGAACGAAATTACCGAAGCCGACGATATCGCGGCTTACCTACACCCTTACCAAGCTCGGCTACCTTACACCGGTTCCGCGGTTCGAAAAGTATCAACTCGCGCCGTCGGCCATGGCGCTGGGCTATGCCGCGCTTGCAAATCTTGGGGTGCGGCATCTGTCCGAACCGTTCCGCGAAGAGGTCATGCGCGAGACCGGAGGCGCCGTCGCGGTTGGCGGTCGCGATCGTCTCAGCATGATTTACTTCGGTCAGAGCCGCAACGGTCTCACGCTCGGCGTTCAACTCGATGTCGGTTCGCGCATCCCGATTGCGACGACGGCCATGGGCCGCGCGTATATCTGGGCGCTGCCGGACGACGAACGCATCGCACTGCTGCGCGAGCTCCGCGAACATTACGGCAATCGCTGGGCGCGCATGCGCGAGGGCATCGAGCGCGCCGGCGAAATGGTCGGAACGCTACGGCTTCACGATATCGGCGGGCGAGTGGCAGGACGACGTGCACGCCGTCGGCGTGGCGTTGAAGCTGAACGACGGAACGGGTCCATATGCCTTTAATTGCGGCGCGCCTTCTTTCCGCTTCACGGAAGATCGGCTGCGCAGCGATATTGGACCTCGTCTTGCCGCGATGGTAAGAAATATCGAATTGGCGCTCGGTGGGACGGCGCCCCAATCAAAAAAACAAGAAACCAAAAGGTTTAAATCAGGAGGGAGAGTTGCGCGTGTGGTTGAGGGGATCGAGTAGCCTTCATCGTCGCCGTCTGCGGAGAACTCCGCATTCACATAGCCCGGCAAGTCCGGACGTGGTGACATGATGGAGGCACAACTTGTGCAGGAACGCACCAGTTCCGTTGCGCCGCTGCTTGCGGTTCGCGACGTCAGCGTTATTTTCGGCGGCATCGTCGCCTTGAACGGCGTCTCATTCGACATGCAACGGGGCCAGATCCTCGGATTGATCGGACCGAACGGCGCCGGCAAAACCACGCTGTTCAATTGTCTGAGCCGGCTCTATCAGCCCAGCAAGGGCGACATCCTGATGGAAGGGGAAAGCATCCTGACGCGCCCCCCGCACAAGATCGCCGAAATCGGCATCGGGCGCACCTTCCAGAACGTCGCGCTGTTTCCCAATCTGTCGGTGCTGGATAACGTTCGGGTCGGCACTCACGCCCGCACCACCAGTGACATCGTCAGCGATTCACTAAAACTGCCCTGGGTCCGCCGAGGCGAAGCCGACGTCAACAAACGCGTGCATGAAATTCTGGGCTACCTCGACCTGCACGATGTGGCACATACCGTAGTTGCCGGTTTGCCGTTCGGCACGCAGAAGCGCGTCGAGCTGGCGCGCGCCCTCGCCGCCGAACCAAAGATCTTGCTGCTCGACGAACCCGCTGGCGGCCTCAACCACGAAGAGGTCCACGTTCTCGGCGATTTGATCCGCCGCATCCGCGACGATCGCAAGATGACCGTTCTGCTCGTCGAGCATCACATGGGCCTGGTGATGTCGATCGCCGACCACGTGGTAGCGCTCAATTTCGGCCGTAAGCTCGCGGAGGGCACGCCGGCCGCCGTGCAGTCCGACCCCGATGTCATCAAAGCGTATCTGGGGAGCAAGGACCAATGACCGCGATGCTGAATGTAAAGGATCTGCGAGCGTATTATGGGCAGGTCCAGGCGCTGCACGGTCTTGAGTTCGGCCTCAATGAGGGCAGCCTGACGACCTTGCTCGGAGCCAACGGCGCCGGCAAGACCACGACGCTGCGAGCAATCTGCAACATGGTTCGCTCCACCGGCGCGATCGAATTCGAGGGCGCCTCGCTATCCGGCCGTTCGACCGAAAACATCGTTCGCTTGGGGATCGCGCATGTGCCGCAGGGCCGCGGCACATTCACGACCCTGACCGTGGAGGAAAACCTGCAGCTTGGCGCTATCTCACGCAAGGACAAGGCCGGCATCGTCTCCGATATCGAGCGGATGTATGATCACTTTCCCGTCCTGAAAGAACGCTACACCCAGCAGGCCGGCACGCTATCGGGCGGCGAACAGCAGATGCTCGCCGTGGCCCGCGCGCTGATGCTGCGCCCCAGGTTGATGCTGCTTGATGAGCCTTCGTTCGGATTGGCTCCGCTGATCGTGCGCGACCTGTTCAAGATCCTCGGCAAAATCAACCGCGAGGACAAGGTGACCATTCTGGTCGTCGAACAGAATGCACAGCTCGCGCTGGAACTGGCCGACAAGGCCTACGTCATCGAGACCGGACGCATCGTGATGTCAGGCAGTGCTGCCGAGATCGCCAACAACGAAGACGTCCGCAAATCCTACTTAGGGTATTAAGGAGCCGGCCATGGAGCTTTTTACCAACCAGGTCCTCGCCGGCATCGCCACGGGCGCGATTTATGCCTGCATGGCGCTGGCCGTCGTCATGATCTATCAGGCGATCGATCATCTGAATTTCGCACAAGGCGAAATGGCGATGTTCTCGACCTTCATCTCGTGGCAACTGATGCAGTGGGGCGTGCCGTACTGGGGTGCGTTCGTGTTGACGCTGGCGTTCTCATTCGCAGGCGGCATCGTGATTGAACGCGTGCTGTTCAAGCCGCTGGCCAAGGCGCCGATCCTGACCAACGTTGCCGGTTTCATCGCCCTGTACGCGATCGTCAACAGCTTCGCCGGACTGATCTGGGACTTCACCATCAAGCAATATCCGACGCCGTTCGGCTCCTCGCCGTTCCTCGGCAGCCAGTTGATCTCGACCCATCAGGCCGGCATGATCGGAGTCACCGTTCTGCTGCTGATCCTGCTGTATTCCTTCTTTCAGTTCACCCGCGTGGGTCTTTCCATGCGCGCGGCCGCGTCCGTGCCTGAATCGGCGCGGTTGGTCGGCATCAACACCTCATGGATGATCGCGCTCGGCTGGGGCATGGCGGCCGCGATCGGTTCGATTGCAGGCATGTTGATCGCCCCGGTGGTGTTTCTGGAGCCCAACATGATGCTCGGCGTGCTGATCTACGGTTTCGCCGCCGCCGTGCTGGGCGGATTGACCAGTCCACTCGGCGCGGTGGTCGGAGGTTTTCTGGTCGGCATTTTTGAAAATCTCGCCGGCACCTACATTCCCGGCGTCGGCAATGAACTGAAATTGCCGATCGCGCTGGCGCTCATCATCACCGTACTTGTCGTCAAACCGGCCGGCCTGTTTGGCCGGCCCATCATCAAGCGAGTCTGACCATGAGCGCAGTTCAGGAAGTCGTCACCGAGGCGCCGGCCATTGACGCCGTCCCGAGGAAGGCCATGACCCTCAGCCTCGGCACCTCGCTGGTCGTGCTGGTGGCATTCCTTGTGTTTCCGCTATTCGTGAAGAACTTCATCATCTTTCAGCTGACCGTGGTGCTGATCTACGCCATCGCCGTTCTCGCCCTCAACATTCTGACCGGCGGCAGTGGACAGTTCTCGCTCGGACAAAGCGCGTTCTATGCCGTCGGTGCCTACACGTCGGCGATCCTGATGGAACATGCCGGGATGAACTATGCCCTGACGTTGCCGATCGCTGGTATTATCTGTTTCCTTTTCGGATTTTTGTTCGGTCAGCCGGCGCTGCGTCTGAGCGGCGTTTATCTGGCGCTCGCGACATTTGCGCTGGCCACGGCGATGCCGCAATTGCTCAAACTCGGCTTCTTTGAGCACTGGACCGGCGGCGTGCAGGGTCTGGTCGTCACCAAGCCCGACGCGCCGTTCGGCCTGCCGATGTCGCAGGACATGTGGCTGTATTACTTCACGCTCGCGATTTCGATTGGGATCTATATCGCCTCGGTGAATTTGCTGAAGTCACGCTCCGGCCGCGCGATGATGGCGATCCGTGACAACGAGATCGCGGCTTCCGCCATGGGCATCGATGTTGCGCTGTACAAGACGCTGGCGTTCGGCGTCAGCGCCGGCATCACCGGCGTTGCAGGTGGCCTCGGCGCCATCGCCGTGCAATTCGTGGCCCCCGACAGCTACACCATCCAGCTCGCGATCGCGCTATTCTTAGGGATGGTTGTCGGCGGTGTCGGCTGGCTTCCCGGATCGATCGTCGGCGCGGCCTTCATCGTGTTTGTTCCCAACATCGCGGAAGGCATTTCGAAAGGCCTTTCGGGGGCCGTATTCGGCGTCCTTTTGTTTCTCGTCATCTTTCTCGTGCCGCATGGTGCAAGACAGGTCGCGATGATCGCCCAGCACCTTATCGGCAAGCTCAAGAAGAACTGATCTACCAAACTCAAAAGGAGAAACTATGCTTTCCAGCCAAAAATTACGTATCGCTGCGATTTCGACAGCGGTCATCGCCTTCGCCGCCACCGGTGGCAGCGCATTCGCGCAGAAGAAATACGACACCGGCGCCACCGATAGCGAAATCAAGATCGGCAACATCATGCCTTACAGCGGACCGGCCTCCGCCTACGGCGTGATCGGCAAGACCGAAGAAGCCTATTTTAAAATGATCAACGACCAGGGCGGCATCAACGGCCGCAAGGTCAACTTCATCACCTATGATGACGCTTATTCACCGCCGAAGGCGGTCGAGCAGGTCCGCAAGCTCGTCGAAAGCGATGAGGTCCTGCTGGTGTTCAATCCGCTGGGAACGCCTTCAAACTCGGCCATTCAGAAATATCTGAATTCGAAGAAAGTGCCGCAGCTGTTTGTTGCGACCGGCGCCACCAAGTGGAACGATCCGAAGGACTTTCCGTGGACCATGGGCTGGCAGCCCAGCTACCAGAGCGAGGCCCGGATCTATGCGAAATACCTTTTGAAGGAAAAGCCCGACGCCAAGATCGCTATCCTCTATCAGAACGACGATTTCGGCAAAGATTACCTCAAGGGCACGAAGGATGGCCTCGGCGCCAAAGCGGCGTCGATGATCATTATGGAAGAGAGCTACGAGGTCTCCGAGCCGTCGATCGACGGCCATATCGTTAAAATGAAGTCGGCTAATCCGGATGTGGTGTTGATCTACGCCACTCCGAAATTCGGCGCCCAGGCGATCAAGAAGATGGGCGAATTGACCTGGAAGCCGCTGCAGATCATCACCAACGTCAGCGCATCGGTTGGCAGCGTGATGAAACCGGCCGGTTTCGAAAACTCGCAAGGCGTGCTTTCAGCGGCATACGCAAAGGACGGTGCAGACCCGCAGTGGAATGACTGACGAAGGCATGAAGAAGTGGATCGCCTTTCTCGACAAGTACATGCCGGGCGCCGACAAAACCGACGGCGGCTATGTCTATGGCTACGGCGTCGCACAGACGCTGGCGAAGACTCTGCAGATGTGCGGCGACGATCTGACCCGCGCCAACGTCATGAAGCAGGCGGCGAGCCTGAAGGACTTTACGCCCGACACGCTGCTTCCGGGTGTGAAGATCAACACTTCAGCCACCGACTTCGCGCCGATCGCCCAGTTGCAGATGCAACGCTTCAAGGGCGAGAAGTGGGACCTGTTTGGCGATATCATCAGCGGCGATCTCAGCAACTGATCTGCGGTCTCGGAGGCGTTAATCACGCCTTCCCTGTCTACTAAAGAAGGCCCCCAGCGACCTCGTCGCAGGGGGCCTTTTTGTTGATGACGCCTGCCAAATGGTATTCAATACGCTCCAATCGCAAGGCTTTCAGCAAGAAAAGCCATGACACATACCTATCAAAAGTCGGAAAAGAGGGAGACGTTAGAATGCCTGTAGTCGCGCACAAATTCGCAATCGTTTCGGCCGCCTTCGCCGTGCTCGCCGCATCCTCGAGCGGCGCACTCGCGCAGAAAAAATATGACACCGGCGCCACCGACACCGAAATCAAGATCGGCAACATCATGCCCTACAGCGGCCCCGCGTCCGCGTACGGCGTGATCGGCAAGACCGAGGCCGCCTACTTCAAGATGATCAACGATGCCGGCGGCATCAACGGCCGCAAGATCAATTTCATCAGCTATGACGATGCCTACAGCCCGCCCAAGACCGTCGAACAGGCCCGCAAGCTAGTCGAAAGTGACGAGGTTCTATTCGTCTTCAATTCGCTGGGAACGCCGCCCAATTCGGCGATCCACAAATACATGAATTCCAAGAAAGTGCCGCAACTGTTCGTGGCGACCGGCGCGACCAAATGGAACGACCCGAAGAACTTTCCGTGGACGATGGGCTGGCAGCCCAACTACCAGAGCGAAACGCAGATCTATGCCAAATACATCCTGAAGAACATGCCGAAGGCCAAGATCGCGGTGATGTATCAGAACGACGACTACGGCAAGGATTACCTGAAGGGACTCAAGGATGGCCTCGGAGCCAAGGCGTCCTCGATGATCGTCGCCGAGGAAAGCTTCGAGACCACCGAACCGACCATCGACAACCACATTGTCAAGTTGAAAGCCTCCGGCGCCGATGTCTTCGTAAACATCTCAACGCCGAAGTTCGCGGCCCAGGCGATCAAGAAAATCGCGGAGATTGAGTGGAAGCCGACGCACTTCCTGAATAACGTCTCGGCCTCGATCGGTTCGGTGATCAAGCCCGCGGGCTTCGAGAACGCCCAAAACATCATTTCAGCCGCCTATCTGATGGATGCCGCAGACCCGCAGTGGAAGGACAATCCGGGCATGAAATCGTTCGACGATTTTCTCGCTAAAAATTTCCCCGAAGGCAATCGGCTCGATGCCAGCGTGATGGTCGGCTACAACGTGACGCAGACCATGGTCGAAGTACTCAAGCGATGCGGGGACAATCTCACCCGCGCCAATGTCATGAAGCAGGCCGCCAGCCTGAAGGACTACACCACGACCAACTTGCTGCCAGGCATCAAGATCAACACCAGTGCGACCGACTTCGCACCGATCAGCCAGCTTCAGCTGATGAAGTTCACTGGCGAACGTTGGGTGCTGTTCGGCGATATCATCAGCGGCGACGTCGGCGGCTAAATCGTAACCCGCCCGCCGTCCATCGGACACAAACCAGAAAAGCCCTCTGCGGCATCGCCGCACAGGGCTTTTTGTTGCGCCGATGTTTTATCCGGTATCAACTAGGCCCGGCAGGAATGCCCGACCGGACGATCAGGGAAACCTAGGGAGCAAACGAATGTCCTTCATCATTCAGCGCCGCGGAGCCGGGATTTTGCTTGCCGCCACGGTCCTCGCCACAACCTGCGGGTCAGCACTGGCGCAAAAGAAATACGATACCGGCGCCAGCGACACCGAGATCAAGATCGGCAACATCGTTCCCTACAGCGGTCCGGCGTCGGCTTATGGCGTCGTCGGGAAAGCGATGGCCGCCGTCTTCAGGAAAGTGAATGACGAAGGCGGCATCAATGGCCGGAAAATCAATTTCATTTCCTACGACGACGCCTACAGTCCGCCAAAGGCAGTCGAGCAAGCGCGCAAGCTGATCGAAAGCGACGAGGTGCTGTTGCTGTTCGGCACATTGGGAACGGCGTCCAACACAGCGATCCAAAAATACGTGAACGCCAAAAAGGTGCCGCAACTGTTCGTGGCAACCGGCGCTACCAAATGGAACGATCCGAAGAACTTTCCCTGGACCATGGGCTGGCTGCCGAGCTACCAGAGTGAGTCCCAGATCTATGCGAAATATCTGATCAAGGAAAAGCCCGGAGCCAAGATCGCCGTGCTCTACCAGAACGACGACATGGGCAAGGATTACCTGAAAGGATTGAAAGACGGGCTCGGCAACGATCCTTCCGGCGATCACCGAGGAAAGCTACGAGGTGGCCGAGCCGACGATCGAATCGCACATCGTAAGGCTCAAATCGGCTAGTCCCGATGTCGTGATCTTCTTCACGACGCCGAAATTCGGCGCGCAGGCCATAAAGAAGGTAGGCGAGATGAACTGGAAGCCGGGCGCGATCATCGTATCGAATGTCAGCGCTTCCACCGCGACCGTGATGCGGCCTGCGGGGATCGACAATTCGCAGGGCGTCATCTCGGCGGCCTACGCCAAGGATGTCAGCGATCCGCAATGGGTCAACGATCCCGGCATCAAGGCGTTCGATGAACTGCTCGCGAAATATATGCCCGACGCCAACCGCGTCGATGCGTCCGCGATGACCGGATACAACATGGCGACGACGATGGTCGAGGTTCTCAAGCGCTGCGGTGACAATCTGACGCGTGAAAATGTCATGAAGCAGGCTGCCGATCTGAAAGGTCTAGCGCAGGGCGGATTGCTTCCGGGCATTACGATTACAACCGGCGCCGAGGACTTCCAGCCCATCGAGCAGTTGCAGTTGATGCGCTTTCAGGGAGAGCGCTGGCAACTGTTCGGAGATGTCATCGACAGCGGGGCCGGTGGCGGCTGAGGCCGAAATGACTGACCGACGCCCCCTGCTCCGCGCGATCTACGACGCTGCCGTGGCGGCCGCGCATCCCGATGTCGTGCTGGCGCCGCATCTGCCGCCGGTGCCCAAAGGTAAGGTGATCTGTCTCGCCGCCGGCAAGGGCGCCGCGGCGATGGCCGCCGCCGCGGAAGCGCACTACCTCGACGCGCTCGAAATGGAGCCGTCGCGGCTCTCCGGCATCGCCACCACACGGCACGGCCACGGCGTTCCCACTCGGCGGATCAAGGTGGTCGAGGCCGGACATCCCGTGCCTGACGAGGCCGGACTGCAAGCCGCGGCAGACAGCCTCGCATTGGCACAGACCGCGACATCGGACGATCTGTTGCTGGTGCTGTTATCGGGAGGCGGCTCGGCGAACTGGATCGCGCCGGCTGACGGCGTCTCGTTCGCGCAAAAGCAGCAGGTCACCCGCGCCTTGCTGCGTTCGGGCGCCCCGATCGGCGAGGTTAACACCGTGCGCAAGCATCTGTCGCGCATCAAGGGCGGCCGCCTTGCGCGTGCCGGACAGCGCGCGGAGATCGTGACGCTGGCGATTTCGGACGTGCCGCGCGACGACCCCTCGGCGATTGCATCGGGCCCAACGGTGCCGGATCCGACCACGCTTGACGATGCGCGTGCGCTCGTCGCCAGATACGATTTGAAGCTAGATGACACCGTTGTGCGTGCCTTGAACAATTCCGCCAATGAGAGCTGCAAGCCCGGCGACATCGCCTTCGCCCGCGCGCGCTTCGAATTGATCGCGCGGCCGCGAGCTTCGCTCGATGCCGCGTGCAAAATCGCGATGGAAGCCGGCTATGAGATCGTCGATCTCGGCGCCGACCTCGAAGGCGAAGCCCGCACCGTTGCAGCCGAACACGCAAGGCTTGCGTTGCAGGCGCGCGATGCGGGCCGGCGCGTGGCCATCCTCTCCGGCGGCGAGCTCACCGTCACCGTGCGCGGCAATGGCCGCGGCGGTCCCAATCAGGAATACGCACTGGCGTTAGCCGATCTGTTGAAGGACACGTCCGGCATTTCCGCCTTGGCGGGCGATACCGATGGCGCGGACGGCGGCGCCGGCAGCGCGGACGATCCCGCCGGTGCGATTATCGACGCCGGCACATTCGCAAAAATGAAATCGCTCGGCCTCGATGCAAGCGCCTATCTCGCCAACAACGATGCTACTGCCTTCTTCGCCGCCACCGGCGATCTGCTGCTGACCGGACCGACGTTGACCAACGTGAATGATATCCGGGTGATTTTGGTGGATGTAGCCTAACCTCTCCCCACAAGCCGGGCGAGGTGAGATTAAAACTCCTGCGCGATTTTGGCGAGCATCGCGAGCAACACCGCGCGGTCGGCGGAACCCAGCAGTTCATTGAGGCGCACTTCATGTTTCGACGCGACCAGCTTCTTGGCCCGCGCCAGCACCGCGCGGCCTTTGTCAGTCAGCATCAGGACGTGCGAGCGGCGATCGTTGGTAGACCGCATCCGCGTGCAAAGATCGCGGCTCTCGAGGCCGTCGAGCATTGCGACGAAGTTGGGACGCAGAATGCCCAACGTATTGGCGATTTCGGTCTGGTTACGGCCGGGATTCTTGTCGAGCAACAGCAGCACGGAAAATTGCGCGGGCGTCAGCTGCAGCGGAGCCATGCAGCGCAGAAAATCGTCGAAGATTTTCAGTTGCGCGCGCTTGAGGGAATAGCCGACGAGACCTGACAATTCCCCCATTTGCAGCACGGACGCCGCTGCTGGATCGGCGGCCTGATCTTTGCGAGCGGAGCGCAACGTCCCGCCCGGCTCGCTCGCGGAAGTTTTCGAAACAGCCATCGCCCGTGATTCACAATCCGGCTAGATTGAACAGCATGGCCGCTGGAGCGGCCTTGAGGTTATATTCAATAATTGTTATCCACCATATCAAATAGGCGCGGCACATTTCAACGCTGCTGCTTGAGGACGGCCGATAAATTCGCGGCCTATCCGACGCTGGAGGGAGCACCGGGTCTTGAACACCACGATTTTGCTGTTCCTGTTGCAGGACGGCATTACCAACGGTGCGATTTACGCGCTACTCGGACTCGCGCTTGTGCTGGTGTTCGCGGTGACGCGCGTGATCTTGATTCCGCAAGGCGAGTTCGTGACCTATGGGGCGCTCACCTATGCGATGTTGTCGGCCGGTCAGATGCCGGGCACGGCGCTGCTGGCGATGGCGATGGGCATCGCCGCCTTCGGTCTTGATATGTTCGTCGCACGCCAGCGCATTTCGCCTGATGCCGGTGCTGCGATCGCTCGCTCTCAATGTGGCGTGGCCCGCCATTATTCTTGGCCTGACCTATTCGCTTGCTGGCCACCAGACGCCGATGGCGATCAACATCGCATTGTCGCTGATGATCGTCGCTGCCATCGGAATGTTTCTGTACCGTATCGCGTTCCAGCCGATCGCGCACACCTCTGTGCTGGTGTTGCTGATCGCGTCGGTCGGCTGTCACCTCGCGATGCAGGGATTTGGGCTGGTTTTTTTCGGCGCCGAGGGGCAGCGCGGCCCGACGATATCAGACGCCGCGGTGACCATCGGCGCTTTGCGCTTCACCGGGCAGAGCCTCGCGGTCTACGGCATCACGATCGCCTTCATTGTTGCACTGTATCTGTTCTTTGGCACGACCTTGTACGGCAAAGCGCTTCGCGCCACGGCGGTCAATCGTCTCGGGGCGCGCCTGGTAGGGATCAGGACTTCGCTGTCCGGACAGATTGCATTCCTGCTGGCGTCGGTGATTGGCGCGATATCAGGCATTTTGATCGTGCCGATCACGACGCTTTACTACGACACCGGATTCCTGATCGGCCTGAAAGGATTCGTCGCCGCGATCATCGGTGGTTTGGTCAGTTATCCCCTCACCGCGGTTGCCGCCTTGATCGTGGGCTGTGTCGAAGCCTTTTCCTCCTTCTACGCCAGCAACTTCAAGGAAGTCATCGTCTTCACGCTCATCCTTCCCGTTCTGGTGCTGCGATCGCTCGCGGCTCCCGCGGTCGAAGAGGAAAAGGATTGAGTCGGTGACGCAGCGGCTTCTTCCCGTTTTTGTCTTCGCGCTGGTTATGGCGGCGATCCCGTTCATCCCCGGCATGCCGCCATTCTGGATCGTGCTGCTGGACAATATCGGCCTCTCCGCACTGGTGGCGATGGGCCTGGTGCTGCTGACCGGCGTCGGCGGTCTCACTTCTTTTGGGCAGGCCGCGTTTTGCGGGTTCGGCGCCTACACCACGGCGGTGCTCACCGTCACGTATGGGATGTCGCCGTGGCTATCGCTGCCGCTATCGCTTTTGGTAAGCGGCACGGCGGCGGTCATTCTTGGCCTCGTCACGGTTCGGCTCTCCGGCCATTATCTGCCGCTCGGCACCATCGCTTGGGGCATCGGGCTGTTTTATCTGTTCAGCAAACTCGAATTTTTGGGGCGTAACGACGGCATCTCGGCTATTCCGCCGCTCAGCATCGGTTCGTTCAAGATGCTCGATCCCGGATCCATCTACTTTGCAATCTGGATCGCCGTGCTGGCGAGCGCGCTGCTCACCATGAACCTGCTGGATTCCCGCACCGGCCGCGCCATCCGTGCGCTGCGGCGCGGACACATCGCCGCCGAAGCATTCGGCGTGCAGACCGCGCGCGCGAAACTGCTGGTTTTCATCTATGCGGCGGTGCTGGCCGGATTATCCGGCTGGCTCTACGCCCACTTCCAGCGCGCCGCGACCCCGACGCCGTTCGGCGCACAGGCCGGCATCGAATATCTCTTCGTCGCCGTGGTGGGCGGCGCCGGCTATGTGTGGGGTGGCGTGCTCGGCGCCGCCATCGTCGTGGTGCTGAAGGAAATCCTGCAAAGCTACCTGCCCTACATCTTCAGCGGCCAGGGCCAGCTCGAAATCATTGTGTTCGGAATCATGCTGGTGGCGTTGCTGCATCTGGCTCCGAGCGGCATGTGGCCATGGCTGATGGCGCGGCTGCCGCTGGAAATCAAACGCAAGCGACCCGATACTTCACTGACCCTGCCCGCGCGAGAGCGGCCCTTGGCGAATTCCGGCGCGTTGCTGCAGCTCGACAATGCACGCAAGCAATTCGGCGGTGTGATCGCCGTGAACAATGTCAGCTTCGAGGTCGGCGCGCGCGAGATTGTCGCGCTGATCGGCCCCAATGGCGCCGGCAAGAGCACCACATTCAATCTGATCACCGGGGTACTCACGTCGTCAGGCGGCTCGATCTCGGTGCTCGGGCAAACCATCGACCGCACTCCGCCGCAGGAGATCGCGAAACTCGGCGTCGCCCGCACCTTCCAGCACGTCAAGCTGGTGCCCGACATGACCGTGCTGGAAAATGTCGCCATCGGTGCGCATCTGCGCGGTCACGCCGGCGCGATCGCCAGCATGTTCCGCCTCGACCGATCAGATGAAGCAAAAGTGCTCGCCGAAGCCGCAAGGCAGATCGAGCGGGTAGGCCTTGGCGGCCAGATCGATCAGCTTGCCGGCAGCCTGTCGCTGGGTCAGCAGCGCATCGTGGAAATCGCGCGCGCGCTTTGTGTCGATCCGATGCTGCTGCTGCTCGACGAGCCCGCGGCGGGACTGCGGCACATGGAAAAGCAGCAGCTCGCCACGTTGCTGCGGCAGTTGCGCGACGGTGGCATGTCGGTGCTGCTGGTGGAGCACGATATGGGGTTCGTGATGGATCTTGCCGACCGCATCGTGGTGCTCGATTTCGGCACCAAGATCGCCGAGGGAACGCCTGCGGCAATCAAGAGCAATCCCGATGTCATCAAGGCCTATCTCGGAGCCGCGGCATGATTTCGGGCGGCGACGCTTTGCTATCTGTCTCCGACGCCCATGTCGCCTACGGCAAGGTCGAAGCCGTGCGTGCGGTCTCGCTCGACGTAGGCGACAACGAGATCGTCACCATCATCGGAGCTAACGGCGCCGGGAAAACCACGCTGCTCAACGCCATCATGGGCATCCTGCCGGTGAAAGGCCGCGCCGTCTTCGCTGGGCAAGACATGGCGCAGCTCGAAATCGAGGATCGCGTCGCCGCTGGTTTAAGCCTGGTGCCTGAGCATCGCGAGCTATTCGGCACCATGAACGTCGAGGATAACCTGCAGCTCGGTGCGTTCCGGATCGCCAAGGCCACCGCCGCGAATTCGTTCGAGCGAGTGTACGCGCTGTTTCCGCGGCTGAAGGAACGCCGCAAACAACTGGCGGGAACGCTGTCGGGCGGCGAACAGCAAATGCTGGCGATGGGGCGTGCGCTGATGGGGGCACCGAAACTGCTGATGCTGGATGAGCCGAGCCTCGGGCTGGCGCCGATCATCGTCGCGGATATCTTCCGGACGATCAGCGAGTTGAAAGCCGCCGGCGTGTCCGTACTGCTGGTCGAGCAGAACGCGCAGGCGGCGCTGCAAATCTCTGACCGCGCTTACGTGATGGAGCTCGGCGAGTTTATTCTGACCGGACCCGCCAGGACTATCGCCACCAACCAGCGTGTGGTCGCGAGCTATCTCGGTTTCCAGCACGAAGGCGCCAGCGAAATATAGGAGCGCCAGCAGCGTACTCGACGTCATCACCGAGATTCCCGGTGACCACATCGCCACTTTTAAGATGACAAAACGTGAATGGCCGGGACAAGCCCGGCCATGACGAAGGTTGTGGTGACTTCCCAGCGCTACTGCGCCGGGACGTATTTTCCGTCCTTCACGGTGAGAAGGATGCGCGCGCGGTCGTCGAGGCCGTAGCGATCCTTTTCCGTGAAGTTGTAGACGCCCTGGCTGGCTGCCATTTCCTTCTCGGACATCAGCGCCTGACGAATGGCCTCGCGGAACTCCGGCGTTCCCGGCTTGGCCGTCTTCAATGCCGCCGGCACGACGCGCTCGAGAATCTTGAACGCATCGTAGGAGTGTCCCGCGAACTGGCTGCGCGTGTTGGGGCCATACTTGGCTTCATACGCAGTGTCGAGCGCGAGCCCCGGCTTCTTGGTGAGCGCACTGTCGGGCTGGCCTTCCGGATTCATCACCGGACCGGACGCCATGATGACGCCCTCAGCGGCGGGACCTGCGATACGGATGAAGTCCATGCTCGCGGCGCCGTGGTTGTGATAGATCAATCCCTTGTAGCCGCGCGCGCGCAATTCAATCTGCGGCAATGCCGCAGCCGTGCCGGATCCGCCGACCAGGACCGCGTCCGGATTGGCGGCGATCAGCTTCAGCACTTGCCCGGTGACCGATGTATCCGGTCTTGCATAGCGCTCCTCATCGACAATCGACAGGCCCAGCGGCACGCCCTGGGTCTTGAGATCGTTGAACCAGAGGTCGCCGTAAGAATCTGAGTAGCCGATATACCCGACGGTCTTGATGTTGTGCGCCTTCATGTGCTCGTACAAGCCCTTGCCCATGAGGGGCACCGGCTGCGGCATCGAGACCGACCATTTGGCGCGCTCCGGCGTGATCGGAAACGGCGCCAGACTGATGTGCGGGATGCCGGCTTCATTGGCAACCGTGGATACGGCGACCGTCGGCGGCGTTGTCGACGAGCCCATGATAACGTCGGCTTTGGACTCCGTGACGAAACGGCGCGCGTTGGTGGTGGCGTTGGTCGGATCGCCGCCATCGTCGAGCACGATCACCTTCAGCGGAACGCCTCCGATTTCCTTGGCCACGAAATCCAGCGCGTTACGTTCGGGAATGCCGAGTGCCGCGGCCGGGCCTGTCGTGGTGATGGTGATGCCGATGGTGATTTCGTTGGTCTGCGCCGTGGCCGGAGCGGCGAGCCCCGGCAACACCAACGCTGCCACGATGGCCGATGTCGATAGAATAAGCTTTTTCACTGGTTTCTCCCTGAAACGTGTTTGTTGATCTTGTAACGAAGTTCGAGACTTTCATCAGCCCCTTCTTTAGGTGATGCCCTCCGTCAAGTCAGCCCCGCCCAGTTCTGAGCGCGGCAAAAGCCTCCCTAACCTGCCGAAATGACATGCGCCGCCGGCGATGACGCATACAGCTCATCGATGACAGCGGCGCGATGGTCGAGCACCGCACGCTGATTGATTGATCCCTTGTCGGTAACCTCGCCGCGATCAATCGACAGCGGCGTATCGAGCAGCACCGCGCGCGTGATGCGGGTCGACGATCCCGTCGCCTGCTTCAGAAACTTTAGCAGCCGTTCGCGGAACGCTTGCCGGATCGCCGCATCGGACGCTGCCTCCGCGACATTGTCGGCGGTAAGTGCGGGGTTGACGATGCGGCAACCGTCGAGATCGAGCACCACGAGCGCCGATAATTCATCGCGGTTGATGCCGGCAATCACCACATCGCGCACCAGCGGCGCGCAGGCGGCGATAAAACCCGCGCGCAACGGCCCGACGCTGACCCACGTGCCGCTCGCGAGTTTGAAATCCTCCGCAATCCGGCCGTCGAAATCGAACCCGGCGTGCAAATTGACCGGATCGGCCGGCTTGATCGCATCGCCGAATTTGTAAAATCCTTCTTCGTCGAAGGCCTTCGCCGTCAATTCAGGTTGCCGCCAGTAGCCCGGCGTGACGTTCGGCCCCTTGCCGCGAACTTCGAGCTTGCCGTTATCCGGGACGAGCTTGGCTACATTCCCCGTCACTGGCAGACCGACGTGCCCGGAGCGGCTGGTTTCCGGCGAAGCCGACATGAAAAACGGCGCGGTTTCCGTAGCTCCAAGGCCGGTCAGCATCGGCACCCGCGCGCCCGTCTCCTGCACAGAGAGTTCATCGAGACTGTTCCAGACGTAGGGCGACATCGCCGCCCCGCTGAAAAACATCGCGTGCAGGCGGCCGAAGAATTTTGCGCGCAGCGCCTTGTCGTCGCGCAGATAGGGCAGCAGCGATTCGTAGCCCTTGGGCACGTTGAAATACACGGTCGGCGAAATCTCGCGCAGATTACGCACGGTTTGCTCAATGCCATCGGGCGTCGGCTTGCCCTGATCGAGATAGATCGAGCCGCCATTGAACAGAGTCAGCCCGACATTGTGATTGCCGCCAAAAGTGTGATTCCACGGCAACCAGTCGACGATGACAGGCGGCTCGTCCTTCAGGAACGCCATCGTCTCTCGGATCATCACCTGATTGGCGCAGATCATCCGCTGCGTGTTGATGACGGCCTTGGGATTGCCCGTCGATCCCGACGTCAACAGGAATTTGGCGATGGTGTCGGGACCGATGGCATCGTGCGCCGCATCGAGCCGCGGATGATCCGGCGTCGCCAAGAGATCGGCAAGCCTCGTCACCTCGCGGCCGGGCACCTCGCCGCGTGACACGGCGATCTCGGTATGCGCTGGAACATTGGCGCGCAGCGCATCTGCGAAGAGCGTCGCGTTGTCGGCGAACACCAGACCCGGCGTCAGCAGCTTCATCAGAAAGGCAAGCTTGCCAAAATCCTTTGAGACCAGCGAATAGGCGGGTGATACCGGGCAGAACGGAATCCCTGCATAGAATGCGCCGAACGCGATCAGCGCATGATCGATCGAGTTGCCGGAGAGAATGACGACCGGTTTGTCGGCCGACAAACCCCGCGCCAACAACGCCGACGCAATGCTGCGACTTGACGCCAGCAATTGCGCGTAGGTGATCTCGCGCCACCCGCCATGAGCATTGCGTTCCGCCATGAAGACGCGGTCGGGCGCGGTCTTGGCCCAGTGATGTAGCCGATCGGTGAGGCGAACGGGATAATCTGCAAGTGCTATTGTCGGCGTAAGATAGATCGTGCCGTCGTCGCGACGATCGATGCTGACGGCGGGATTGCCGAACGAAATCGCGCGCATGGGATGAACGTCGCCGGACCGCGCCGACGAAGCGCTGTTTCCAGCGGCCACAGAAATCGTTTCCGATTTGGCGCTCATGTCAGGTTGGCTTCACCTTTGCGGTTTTTCGATCGAGGAACGCGCGAATCCGCGTTTTGGCTTCCTTGTCGCTCTGCGCCACCGTTGCCATCAAGGATTCCATCAGCAGGCCGGTTTGCGGATTGGCTTCCGCGATCATCGGCAGCGCCTGCAGCACGGCGAAATTCGTCAGCGGCGCATTAGCTGCAACGCGCTTCGCCAATTCCATCGCCTTGCTGAAGCCTTCGCCTTCTGCGGTGAGATATTGCGCGAAACCGTATGCCGCGCCTTCGGTCGCAGAGTAGACGCGGCCGGTCAGCATCATGTCGGTCATGCGGGCAACGCCGATCAGCCGCGGCAAACGCACCGATCCGCCGCCGCCAACGAAAATGCCGCGCTGGCCCTCTGGCAGCGCGAAATAGGCCGAGGATTCAGCGACGCGAATATGCGCGGCGCAGGCCAGTTCCAGCCCGCCGCCGATCACCGCGCCTTGCAACGCCGCAATGACTGGCACGCGGCTGTACTGGATGCGGTCGAACACCCGGTGCCACATCTGCGAATGGACGAGGCCCTCAGTAGCATCGCGCTCGGTCAATTCAGAAAGGTCGAGGCCGGCGGAGAAATGCTCGCCAATGCCGTGAATGACCACCGCGCCGATGTCGGCCGGAATTTCGGTGAAGCATTGCTTGATCGCGGCCATCAGCCCGTCGTTCAGCGCATTGCGCTTCGCCGGACGATTTAAACCAACAGTCAGCACCTTGCCGACGGTTTCAATCTTAAGCAGCGCAGGCTGTTCGGCAGTCGCGGCTGACGCGGCGTTTCCCATGGCGTTTATCAGTCCTGACGAGAATTAGTTATGTTCTATAACGAATTTGGGAGGAGTCAATGTGGGGCGGCGCAGGGGCTCTCCCGTAAGGGAGAGGCAACTTAAAAGCCTTCTTACTTGTCCCGCTCAGCGTCTCCAGAAACCGCACCGGTTCGCCGGTGGACGACGTCAACAGTTCGCCCTGCCACATCACGCGGCGGCCCCGCACGAAAGTTCCGACCGGCCAGCCCGTCACCTTCACGCCGTCATAAGGCGTCCAGCCGGCTTTCGAAGCGACCCATTTGTTGGTGATGGTCTCGCTGCGCTTGAGATCGACGACCGTGAAATCGGCGTCATAGCCGGCTGCGATCCGGCCCTTGCAGGCGATGTTGAACAATCGCGCGGGCCCTGCGCTACTGAGATCGACAAAGCGCGCCAGCGAAAGCCTCCCGGCATTGACATGATCCAGCATGATCGGCACCAGCGTCTGCACGCCCGTCATGCCCGATGGCGATGCCGGATAGGTTTTGGACTTTTCCTCCAGCGTATGCGGCGCGTGGTCGGAGCCGAGCACGTCGATGATGCCCTGCTCGATGCCGCGCCAGATGCCCTCGCGATGGCTTAGGTCGCGCACCGGCGGATTCATCTGCGCGAGCGTGCCGAGGCGCTCGTAGCATTCGGGTGCTGCCAGCGTCAGGTGATGCGGCGTCGCCTCGCAAGACGCGACATCCTTGTGGTCGCGCAGAAACTCGATCTCCTCTTTGGTGGAAATATGCAGCACGTGGATCCGCTTGCCGGTTTCATGTGCGAGTTTCACCAGGCGCTGCGTGGCCATCAGCGCCGCGGTCTCGTCGCGCCACACCGGATGCGAGCGCGGGTCGCCTTCGATACGCAGATGTTTGCGTTCGTTGAGCCGATATTCGTCCTCGGCATGGAACGCGGCGCGGCGGCGGATCACCTGAAAGATTCGCCGCAGACTTTCGTCATCTTCGACCAGCAAGGCACCCGTGGAAGAGCCGATGAAAACCTTAACGCCGGCGCAGCCCGGCGCGCGTTCCAACTCCGGCAGATCGGCAACATTGTCGCGCGTGCCGCCGATAAAGAATGCGAAGTCGCAGTGCATGCGGTGGTGGCCGCGTTTGATCTTGTCCGTGAAGGTCTGCTCATTGATCGTCAGCGGGTTGGTGTTCGGCATCTCGAACACCGCGGTGACGCCGCCCATCACCGCGCTGCGCGATCCGGTTTCCAGATCCTCCTTCTGCGTCAGTCCCGGCTCGCGGAAATGCACCTGGGTGTCGATGACGCCGGGCAGGATGTGCAAGCCCTTGCAGTCGATCACCTCGCCAGCACCGGACGCATCGAGCGCGCCAAGTGCGGCGATCTGGCCATCTAATATGCCGATATCGCGCAGGCCTTCGCCATCCTGATTGACGACCGTGCCGCCTTTTAGAATTGTGTCAAATCGCTGGTTCATCGGTCCTCAACGTCTTCGCAGTCTTGCGCACCTTGTCGCCGACAGCCTAGCGCCTTACGTTCTCATGGTGTATCCGGCTTCAGCGTTTCCCCCAAGAGACCACCATATGAAAGCAGCGTTTCTACCCGACAGGGGCGTGGTCAAGGTTGGCGGTGCCGACGCGCGCAATTTCCTCAATGGCCTCGTGACCACGGACGTCACCTTGCTGCAGCCGGGCCTCGGCCGGTTCGGCGCGCTGCTGACGCCGCAGGGCAAGATAATCGTGGATTTTCTGATCACCGAAGCGCCGTCCGGCCATGGCGGCGGTTTCCTGATCGACTGCCCGCAGGCGCTCGCGCAATCGCTTGCCGACAAGCTTGGTTTCTACAAGCTGCGCGCCAAGGTCACGGTGGAAAATCTGTCCGATAGCCTCGGCGTGCTCGCGGCTTGGGATGGCGAGCCCGCGATGAAGCCCGATCTGGCCTTTGCCGATCCGCGCAACCCAAAGCTCGGCATGGCGCATCCTCGTCCCCGGAGAACTTGCGCAAAAGGCCGCCGACCTGATCGGCGCGGAGTTTTGTGATAGCGCCGCCTATGAGGCCCATCGAATTGCCTGCGGCGTGCCGCGCGGCGGCCTCGACTTCATGTATGGCGACGCGTTTCCGCACGAGACCAACATGGACCGGCTGCATGGCGTCGATTTCGACAAGGGCTGCTACGTCGGGCAGGAAGTGGTGTCGCGGATGCAGCATCGCGGCACGGCGCGGACGCGAACGGTACGCGTGGTCGTCGATGGCTTCGCGCCGGAAGCCGGCACTGCTATCGCCGCCGGAGATAAACCTGTGGGCACCATGGGTTCGTCCGCCGAAGGGAAAGCCCTTGCGCTTGTCAGGATCGACCGCGCTGCCGATGCGCTCGAGGCTGGCATACCGCTGATGTCGGGCGGCATCACTCTTCAACTTGCCGATCCGGATGAAGTCCGCTCTGCCTCGAAGAAAACCGTGGCATGACACGCGCCGCCCGCCTGCATGCCGACGGCCTGACGCGATGCCCGTGGCCGGGCGAGGACCCGCTTTATGTGGCCTATCACGACACCGAATGGGGCGTGCCGGAATATGACGACCGCGCGCTTTACGAAAAGCTGATTCTCGACGGATTTCAGGCGGGGCTGTCGTGGATCACGATATTGCGCAAGCGCGACAATTTCCGCCGCGCCTTCGATGATTTCCAGCCGGCGAAAATCGCGCGCTACAGCGAGAAGAAGATTCACGCGCTGATGAACGACGCCGGCATCGTGCGCAACCGCGCCAAGATCGAAGGCGCGGTGAACAGCGCGAAGTCGTATCTGCAGATCATGGACGAAGGTCCCGGATTTTCGAAGCTGTTGTGGGACATTGTCGGCGGCAAGCCCAAGATCAATCATTTCAAGACCACCGCCAGTGTGCCGACCTCGACGCCTCTGTCCGTCAAGATGTCGAAGGAGTTGGCCGCACGCGGCTTCAAGTTCGTCGGTCCGACCATCGTCTATGCCTTTATGGAAGCGACCGGCATGGTGAACGACCATCTGGTGACATGTCATTGCCACGACACCTGCGCCGGACAACAGCGCGCGCCGCGCCTCAAAGTGAAATGATGACGCAGCGTCAGTTTTCCTCCGACGTTGCGACCCGGGCATGGCAGCGCATGCTGTCGGGCCGGCGTCTCGATTTGCTGGACCCCTCCCCGCTCGACATCGAGATCGCCGATATCGCCCATGGCCTGGCGCGGGTCGCGCGCTGGAACGGCCAGACCAACGGCGCGCATATTTTCTCGGTGGCGCAGCATACGCTGCTGGTCGAGGCGGTGCTGCGCGAGCATAGTCCGCGCGTCGATACGAAAGTGCGGTTGGCGTCGTTGCTGCACGATGCGCCGGAATATGTCATCGGCGACATGATCTCGCCGTTCAAGGCGGTGCTCGATGGCGCCTACAAGAAGGTGGAAGCGCGGTTGCTGGCCGCGATCCATATTCGTTTCGGACTGCCGCCGATTTTACCCGCGGAAATGACGCAGCAGATCAAGGCCGCCGACATCGGCGCAGCCTATCTCGAAGCCACGCAACTCGCAGGCTTTGCGCAGGCTGAAGCGAGGCGACTGTTCGGCCGCGATCCCGGCCTGCCCGCGACGATGCAGCAGGATTATCTCACACCGTGGACCGCCGCCAAGGCCGAGAAGCGCTTTCTCGCGGATTCAGTGTGCCCTCTGCCCTCCCTGGAGGGAGGGTCGCAGCGAATGAAATGAGCGGCGGGGTGGGGTGACTTTTCGTGGACTCACCCCACCCCGTCTCGCATCTCGCTTCGCAAGATGCTCGCCGACCCTCCCCCTCCAGGGAGGGTGAAGATGCTTTCGCCGCTTCGCGGGTGGGCTTATGATCGGCAAACTCAGAGGACCACCATGATTCACGTTTGCTCGCTCGCAGCACTTCCCGAAACCGTCAAGGCCACCGGCGCCAGCCATATCCTCACGGTGATGGCCAACGTCAGCCAGGTACAGCGGCCGGAAACGGTGCTCGAAGCCAATCATCTGAAGGTGTCGATGGATGACATCATCGAGCACATGGATGGTTATGTCGCGCCGAACGATTCGCATATCACGCAGGTGCTGGACTTCGTGCGCGGCTGGGATCGCAACGCGCCGCTGGTGGTGCATTGCTACGCCGGCATCAGCCGCTCCACCGCAAGCGCTTTCGCCGCGGCCTGCATGCTCAACCCGCATCGCGACGAGCGCGCGATCGCGCGCCAGATTCGCCAGGCATCGCCGATCGCTTCGCCGAACCGGCTGATCGTCACGCTGGCCGACAAGGCGCTGGGACGCGAGGGCCGCATGGTGCGCGCGCTTGACGAAATGGGGCCGGGCAACATGATGATCGAAGGCCGGCCCTTCCGCATCGATCTGGAGTGATTGAGCGCAACGCGGAAATTCATTGAACGTTAAGCATGTCATTTGCGCTTATTGGCGAAGAAAGCATCAGTTTAGATACCAGAGATAAAGTGTAGCAGCGCTCCAACCTGTCGCTTGCGCTGCTGGACACAGAAAGTCTCTGGAACAAAATCATGAATATGGCGGCGGCCCTCGTTTATTGGGTAATCATCAGCATCTGGCTCGCCGTTCTAGCGACGGTGACGGTGGCCTTTTTCAAAAACGGCCGGACCTTTGGCACCTCCAGGCTATTGCTGATCGTGCTTGCGATCGACACCAGCCGCAACATCGTTGAAAATGTATATTTCGGACTCTACTTCGGTGCGCAATATGGCCTGTTTCCGTCGGCGATCATTGGAGTCCTCGGCCAACCCACATTTTTGATTGTTCCCAAGCTCGTCAACGTGATCGCTGCGTCGGTCGTACTAGGCCTTCTGGTCCTTCGATGGTTGCCCCTGGCGCAGCGCGAGAGGGCACGCGCCGATAGCGAAGTGCTCGAGAAGTCGAACGCCCTCAGCCAGGAGATCGAAGAACACCGTCGCCTCTTCGACACGTCGGTCGACTTAATTGTAGTCACCGACCGGGCGAGGATTATCACCCGGATCAGCGCCAGTTGTGCTGCGATTTTAGGATACCTACCCGAAGAAATGGTGGGGCGTTACGGCGGGGAGTTCGTCTCACCTGAATTCCTTAAGGTCATGCGGTCCGAGCTATCGGCGTCCGTAGACGGGGAAGCCATCCGCAGCTTTTCGACGGATTTCCTCCACAAGGACGGCTATCCGGTTACACTCGCATGGACCGGTGTCTGGTCGGCAAAAGCGCAGCGTTTTTTCCTGATCGGCCGGGACATGAGCGAGCAGAAGTTGGCTGAAGAGAAGTTGCGACATCTCGCCCATGTCGACCAACTCACCGGCCTGCCCAATCGCACCAGCCTGATGGGGGACATTGCCAACATCTTGAGGCCGGTGGGAGGACATGCCCGCCACGCGTCGATCGCTCTGTTCGACCTTGACGGCTTCAAGGACGTCAACGACACGCTCGGGCACTCCGCCGGTGACAAGCTACTCGGAGAGGTCGCGGTCCGCATGAGCGAGTTCGCACCCGAGGGGTCGCAAAGTTACCGTTTGGGCGGCGACGAGTTTGTTCTCGTTGTTCCGGATTGCCGGGATCCGACCGTCGTAGCTCTCCATGTCGATAGAATTATGAAGGCGCTGGAGAAGCCTTTCAAGATCGGCGGCGACAGGATATTGATCGGCTCCAGCGCTGGAATTGCTATTGCGCCCGCTGACGGTGGTAATACCGTGGAGCTTATCGCCAGCGCCGATCTGGCGCTGTATGACGCCAAGGCAGCGGGGGGCCGCAGGTATCGGTTCTTCATCCCGTCAATGCGAGCCACAGTGCAGGCCCGCCGCGAGATGGAAGCAGAACTGCACCGTGCTGCGACTGAAAACGAGTTTGTACTGCATTATCAGCCTCAGCTAAGGTTGACGGACGGCGCCGTCGTTGGCGCCGAGGCGTTGTTGCGCTGGGAGCATCCAAACCGCGGACTTCTGTCCCCGGGAGCGTTTATCGAAGCGCTGGGCCGTAGTCCGGAAGCTTTGCGCGTCGGCCAATTTGTCCTGAAAGAGGCGTGCAAGGCTGCGGCGTCCTGGAAAGCAAAGGGAATGCCCTCGATTCGCATGGGCGTGAACATGTTCGAGGCACAGTTCAACGAGGAATGTCTGCTGCACGATGTGGAAGAGGCATTGTTGGTAAGTGGCTTGGCTCCGCATCAACTCGAGATCGAGATAACCGAAAACGTGGCATTAGGTAATCAGAAGAAGATCATTCCCTCGCTGCGCGCGCTCAGGGAAAAGGGCGTAGGCGTTGCATTCGACGATTTCGGGACTGGCTTTGCGTCACTGAGTTGCATCACCCAATACCCGCTTACACGCATCAAGATCGACCGCAGCTTTGTGCAAAGCATTTTCGCGGGATCATCGGAAGAGAACACTGCTGTCGCGAGTTCGATCATCGTCATGGCGCACAACCTCGGCCTGGACGTCATCGCGGAAGGTGTAGAGACACAGGCTCAAGCCGCCTTCCTGCGAACAAAGGACTGCGAGGAAGTCCAGGGGTTTCTCTACGGCCGGCCTATGCCCGCGGCCGAATTCGAAGCCTTTCTGACTCGCCATGGGGGCATCGAGCAGCGAAGGGCGGGATAAACCCTAAGGCAGGCAATTCATTCAGCCTGCTGCTACTGAACTCGCATCGATTTCGCAAGAAAGCTCGGCGTTCGCACGCGACCTGCCGCGTACGCAAGCAAGATATCGCCATCCATATTGAACTTTTGCTGCCGAAATCACCCTAACCAGATGTAGCGGACCTCGAAATGACCTTCGAGGCCAGCCGCATGAGCAATCCGCTTTCATCACCTGACAGCAATCCCTGCGACAGGTCTAACGATAGTTGCATGGAGCCTCGATGTTCGATTCGCCGTTCGATTTCTTGCCGCTGGTGATCGCCATCGCGGCATTTATTTTTGCGCGCAAGGCGTTCAATGAGGCCGGCGTATTGCGCGCGCGGCTAGATGTGCTTGAAAATACGGGACTGGCCGCAACGAGAGCGGCGCCTCCGCCGCTTCCTGTGAATGAGACCAGCGCTGCGCCGACGTTCAAACGCCGCACTGCGGAATCGATCGACCAGGCAGTCGAGCCGACACGATCCGCATTGCCGCCGCCGCTCCCCAACATTCCTTCGGCCCCCGCAATTACGACCGGACCCGGATTCGAGGAACGCCTGGGCACCCGCTGGGTAGTGTGGGTCGGTGGCCTGACGCTGGCGCTCGGCGGATTGTTCATGGTGCGCTATTCCATCGACGCGGGATTGATAGGGCCTGGCGTGCGTGTGCTGTTCGGCGCAATGTTCGCCTTGGCGCTGCTCGCCGCCGGCGAATGGACGCGGCGCAAGGAAAGCATCTCCACTATCGCGCCACTGCCGATTGCCAACATTCCGGCCATTCTTACGGCCGCGGGCACCGCCGTAGCCTTCGCCACGGTTTATGCGGCCTATGCGCTGTACGGCTTTCTGGTGCCGGCGACCGCATT
Source organism: uncultured Alphaproteobacteria bacterium (assembly GCA_963723625.1). Lineage (GTDB taxonomy): Bacteria > Pseudomonadota > Alphaproteobacteria > Rhizobiales > Xanthobacteraceae > Bradyrhizobium. The sequence goes on along the minus strand of CAVRRK010000005.1, from coordinate 73,423 downwards.
CATTCTACTGGGAATGGTGGCGCTGGCCACGCTTGCCGCAGCGCTGCTGCACGGGCCGGCACTCGCGGGGCTCGGCATCGCTGCCGCATTCGCCACGCCGCTTCTGGTGTCGTCGAACGCGCCGGACTACTGGGCGCTATATATCTATCTCGCCATCGTCACTGCGGCGGCCTTCGGCCTTGCACGAATCCGGCTGTGGCGCTGGCTTGCGGTTACGACCATCGTGTTTGCGACGCTGTGGACCCTCCCCTGTCTGCAATGCGGCCCGCCGATGATCGCGCCGCATGAATTTCATGTTATTGCCGGCTTCATCCTTGCTGCATTGCTGGTGGTTTGCGGATTCATGTTTGGCCCGCCGGACAATGACGGCAAGGTTGAACCGATCTCCTCGGCTTCGCTTGCGGCCTATCTGCTCGGCGCAACGCTGATCGTGCTGACCAGCTTCCACGCCGACTCGGCCTTGGTTGCGTTCGCGCTACTGGTTGCCGGAGCATTGTTGGTTGCGTGGCGGGCGCCCGCTGCTACCGGCGCCATCGTTGCGGCGGCTGCCTTCGTCGCGATTGTGTTTTTGGAATGGGCCGTGCGCGCCAATCCTGACATGCTGACGCTACCGGGCGGGCCGTTGCCGGGGGTCGGCGCAGACGCCACCGGCAAATCCGTGTCACTGCATCTGACAACGGCGGCGATTTTCGCGCTCGGTTTTGGCGCTGCCGGATTCCTGGCGCAGGGCCGTTTCGCCAACGCCACCGTGCCGGTGATCTGGTCGGCAGCCGCCGTTTTCACGCCGCTGGCGCTGCTGGTGGCGCTGTACGCCCGCATCGCGCATCTCGACCGCTCGATCCCGTTTGCCATTCTTGCGGTCATATTGGGGGTGGCGTTCGCCGCCGCTACCGAAGCGCTTTCCAGGCGCGACAACCGGCCGGGAATGCCGATCTCGATTGCGCTGTTCGCCACCGGCACGCTGAGCGCGCTGGCGCTGGCGCTGACCTTCGCGCTGGAGAAGGGCTGGCTGACGATTGCGCTGTCGCTGATGTCGTTGGGTACCGCATGGATTTCGATGCAGCGACCGATTCCGTTTCTGCGCTCGCTTGCCGCAATTCTCGCAGGCATCGTGGTGATGCGGATTGGGTACGAGCCGCGCATCGCCGGCGACGCCGTTGGCACCACGCCGATCTTCAACTGGCTATTGTGGGGCTATGGCGTGCCCGCGCTGTCGTTCTGGATGGCCAGCATTTTCATGCGCCGCCGCGGCGACGACGCACCGCTTCGCGGCGTGGAGTTGGCGGCGATCCTGTTCACGGTGCTGCTGGCGTTTTGGGAGATTCGCCATTTCGTTTACGATGGCGACGTCTACCACGACATGACGGCGCTGCCTGAAATCGCACTGCAGGTCTGCGTAGCGCTGGCGATGGCGATCGGGCTGGAACGGTTGCGGCTGCGCACCGGCAGCGCCGTTCAGAATTTCAGCGCGACAGTGCTGACCGGGTTCGCCATTCTGGCCGCGCTGTTCGGGCTACTCATCCTTAAATTGCCAATGCTTACGTCCATCCAACTGGATGGCGTGTTCTTCAATCAGCTACTGCTTGCTTACGCGATCCCGGCAATTCTTGCCTTGGCGCTATCTCACGTCGTCGCAGGGAGACGTCCGGTCGCTTATGCCAACACCATCGCCGGCGCCGCGCTGGTGCTGGCGCTAGCCTATATCTCGCTGGAGATTCGCCGGCTGTATCATGGGCCGGACCTGATAGTCGGCGGCACCAGCAGCGCCGAGCAGTATAGCTACTCGATTGCGTGGCTGGCGTTCGGCGTCATTCTTCTCGGAATCGGCATCGTCTTCAATTCGCAGCGCGCACGGCTCGCATCCGCCGCGGTGATCGCGCTGACCATCCTGAAGGCGTTCGTGATCGACATGTCCGTCGCTGACAGGCGTCTACCGTGCGCTGTCGTTCATGTGCCTTGGGCTGGTGCTGGTCGCGATCGGCTGGCTCTACCAGCGAATTCTGTTTCGGCGGAACATGGCGGCGCCTGCCGGTGCTGTGGCGCAGCCGAACGGGTAAAACCTCTTCGCTCACGCAGAGAAACGGGTCAATCCGTGGAGTAGCGCACTTCAGGGGTGCCGGAGCCAGTCATATCCTGACGGTAGTGGCCATCGTCAATCAGCTGCGAGACCAAGCTGGACACGACCCATTCCGCAATGCTGAAGCCGCCGGTCGCGGCCCCGCCGCTGGCTATTTCAGCGCTAGAACGACCGGACCTGCCGCCGGGTCGGTGATGCCGAGACCCCCACCGAGGTCCTCAAGCGTATCCCGAAACGTATCGAGCGTGGCAATCATGTTGGGCCGCGCCCCGACGCATGCGTCCATGTCTTTCCACTCAGCGATAATGCAGTAGGAGCCGTTACCGGTTTTGATGATGTTGGCGTGCATCAGGCCGGGCCACGATGCCTCGATGTTCTTATGGGCGTCCAGAAAGTCCTGATCGCGCCCCGGCTTCACTCGGAAACGCACAACATTGAAAGCGGTCATCGGACTTTTTCCCGTGATCCCTACTCAGCCTTGATCATCTTGGCCAATCCCTCGCGTAGCTCAGGGCTATCGTGATGACCGTGCACAGCGACAGCATGTTGCACCGCCGCGTCCACAAGTTCTCGCTCGGAATCCGCAGAAATCGCGACCGTGCAGTTCATCTCGCTCGGGTAATCACGGCAATCCACAAACATCCTCGCCATCTGGACCTCCCTTGGCTCGATGATTCCAGGCATTTGTCTTTTCGGGCTTTTGCCCGGGCGGATTTGATATTGAAAAGCAACGCGCGCCAAGACCTTCGAGGTGCGCAAAAGCGCGCACCCAGAGATGACGTCGGATATGCTTCTAGACGACTATCAATCGGTCGAGCGCCGCAATTCCGAAGCGCCTTCGGTTTTCACAGGCTCGGACTTTGCTGGTTCGGCCTTCACCGGGTCGGATTTCGCGGCCTCGGCCTTTACCGGCGCGATCTCCGCGCTTTCGACGCGCGGCGTTTCGATCCCCGCCGTGATTTCCGGCTTCGATGCCTCTACCGAGCGGCCTTGCATCGGCGCCCGGAGCGAACGCGGACGCGCCACGGCGCGCGCCAGCAGCATCTGCGACGCGCCCTGATGACTGAAATTGCAGTAAGCGAAGCCCATGCCGGAGACCGAGCCCTGAAAACTGCGCTCATCGGTCTTCACGAGATTGAAGCAGGGCTCGAACGGAACGCCCTTGAGCGATGCACAGACGGCTCGGCCGCGGACCTGGATCGTATTGCCGGGCAGCCGCATGTGGCGGATCGGGCCGGCGCCGCTGAACTGCACCGAACCACCGGCGCCGCCATCGTCAAAAATCCGGCCGGCACCTCGGGTGCCGTCGAAGCAAGTGAACGCGAACACGCGGCCGGCCACGAACCTGCGGGCTTCATCGGCGCTCATCATCTGCCCTGCCATCGCAGGCAGGACTACCGAACCCGCGGTCACCACTCCCAACACGAAACGCGCAAGCATTCTTCACTCCGACCTGCCGGGCGACGAACCACCGAGATGACTGTCTTTACCCGTTCCTTACCATACCACCGTGGCGACATTGGAGCAGGTTGGTTGGTAAAGTCTGAACGTCGTTAGACAATTTTTACCACGATTCTGACCGCGAACCTGGCCGGCGAGGATTTTTGCGCCTGACGGCGATAACTTCGTCGAGGCCGATTTCACGAGTGATTTCAGTTAGTTTGCTGTGATCGAGGTCGGTGGCGAGGCGGCTCCAGGCGACCTTTCTCAAAGCGATCGGACACATCACCGAATCGATGCCGAGCAATGAAATCCCGCGCAGGATAAACGGCGCGACCGAGGACGGCAGGTCCATGCCCGCCGCGAGACCGCAGGCGGCGACCGCACCGCCATATTTCGTCATCGAGAGGACATTGGCCAGCGTGGTCGAACCGACGCTATCGATCCCGCCAGCCCAGCGCTCTTTCGCCAGCGGCTTTGCCGGGCCCGACAGTTCGTTGCGGTCGATCACCTCAGCCGCGCCGAGGCTCCTTCAGGTAGGGTTCTTCGGACATGCGGCCGGTCGAGGCGATGACGTGATAGCCGAGTTTCGAAAGCACCGCGATCGCCACCGAGCCGACGCCGCCCGCGGCGCCCGTGACGGCAATCGCGCCATCCGCCGGTTTGAGGCCGTGCTTCTCCAGCGCGAGCACGGCGAGCATAGCGGTATAGCCGGCGGTGCCGATTGCCATTGCGTCGCGCGTCGACATTCCCTCCGGCAGACGCACCAGCCAGTCGCCCTTGACGCGGGCCTTCTGCGCATAAGCGCCGAGATGGGTCTCGCCCATGCCCCAGCCGTTGCAGATCACCTTGTCGCCGGCTTTCCAGTCCGGATGCGACGAGGCCTCGACGATGCCGGCAAAATCGATGCCGGCGATCATGGGGAAGCGGCGCACCACCGGCGCCTTGCCGGTGACCGCGAGGCCGTCCTTGTAGTTCAGCGTCGACCATTCCACGCGAACGGTGACGTCGCCGTCCATCAGCTCCGCTTCATCGAATTGCGTGAGCGCAACGGTGGTGCCTTTCTCAGCCTTGTCGACCCTGATCGCCTTGAACGTCGCCAATGCGTTTCTCCCTGGAATTTGTCGTTCGATTTTCTGCCGACCGATGAGCTACGCCGGCTGCGCCATCGGACGCGCCACCGGCGCTTCCACGATCGGCAGATTGATCAGCGCCGACATTATGCCGAAGAAAACCGATAGCCACCAGATCGGTGTGTACGAGCCAAATTTCTCGAACACGATGCCGCCCAGCAGTACGCCGAGAAAGCCGCCGACCTGATGGCTGACGAAGGCAAATCCATACAGCGTCGCGAACCAGCGCGTTCCAAACATCAGCGCCACCAATGCCGAGGTCGGCGGCACCGTCGACAGCCAGGTCAGGCCGGTGGCGGCGCCGAATATGATCGCCGAGGTTGGCGTGATCGGCAACGAGATGAAGGCGACGATCGACATCGCCCGCAGGAAATAGATGGCCGACAGGATGTAACGCTTGGGAAAAATGTTCTGCAGCCAACCGACGCTGAGCGAGCCGACGATATTGAACAGGCCGATCGCGGCCATCACCCAGCCGCCGGTGTGCGCGGGGATGCCGCGGTCGACCAGATAGGCGGGCAAATGCACGGTGATGAAGGCGAGCTGAAAACCGCAGGTGAAGAAGCCGAGTATCAGCAGCACATAGGAGCGGTGACCGAACGCTTCCGCCAGCGCCGTCTTGAACGATTGCTGCTTGGCCGCGGGTGCCGCGGCCGATTCAGTGGGCGGGGTAGCAAGCGCGAGCGAAAGCGGGATGACCAGCAGCATCAGGCCCGCGAACACCATCAGTGCCGTCTGCCAGCCGAGATTGTCGATCATGGCCACGCCGAACGGCGCGAACAGGAATTGCCCGAACGATCCCGCCGCCGTTCCGGCCCCCAGCGCGATGCCGCGCCGCTCAGGTGGGAGCAGCTTGCTGAACGCGGATAGCACCAGATTGAACGAGCAGCCTGACAGGCCGAAGCCGATCAACACGCCGGCGCCGATGTCCAGCGACAGCGGCGTCGTGGCATAGCGCATCAGCAGCAGACCGGCGGCATAGAGCAGCGCGCCGACGATCATTACGCGCATAACGCCGAACCGGTCGGCGATCGCGCCGGCCATCGGCTGGCCCAATCCCCACAACAGATTTTGCAGCGCGAGCGCGAGCCCGAACACGTCGCGGCCGAAGGAAAGCTCACGGCCCATCGGCTGAATGAAAAATCCGACCGCCGACCTGGGCCCGAAGGTCAGCAGCGCGATCGTGCAGCCGCAGACAATGATGACCAGCGGCGTGCGCCAGCCAGGAGCGCGGGCCGGGCGTCAAATTGTCTTCAACCACCGTCATGCTTTTCCTCACCAGCCTGAGGGAGCTAGTTAATGCATCTGCATGGAAACGCCAACACGGGTTGTATGGAAAATGCAGGCTGCAATGCAGCGATGCAAATCAGCCCGGACGGAATGGGCAGCATCCCGGCGAGCGAGTATCTGAACCGCGCCCCCGCTTACAGGGTGAGTTCGGCAGACTACAGCACCTGATGCACCTCGATCTCGACGCGATCGGGGTGCCGTGCGCCGACGCCGATGAACAGATTGTCCATCAGCCAGCGATATTTTTCGGACCCGGTCTCGAACTTCGGCACCGAGCGGAAATAGATCAGCGCGGGATCGACGATCTCGCCGTTCTTGATCCGCTCGAGCAGTTCCTTCGGCCCGAAGCGAATGCCGATATTTTCGATGTAGATCACCGCGCCGTCCTCAAGCTCGAACGCGTATTTCGCCTCAAGCTCGGTAAAGCCGTTGGGACGGATGATCTGGAAATCGGCGCCGCACGGGAAGATCGTGCCCTTGATGTTCTCACCGAACACTTCGCCGCCGAGAATCGGAATGATCCGCCGGACGCCGTAACCGAGATCGCCGGCAACGATCGGCTTCCCGATTTTGATCGCGAGGCTGAAGACGTATTTGGTCTGAAGTTGGGGGGTCATTGAATTATCCAATCATCCTTTGCGGCAGCCATGTCGCCAGCAGCGGAAACAGAATCAGGATCACCAGCCGGATCAGGTCGGTCACGACGAACGGCAGCACGCCGACGAAGATCGTCGACATGTTGACGTCCTTGATCACGCTCTTGATGACGAACACGTTCATGCCGACCGGCGGATGGATCAACCCCAATTCAACCGTCATGACGATAATGATGCCGAACCAGATCGGATCGAAGCCCAGCGCCGTCACCACCGGAAATACGATCGGAACGGTGAGGATCACCATCGCCATCGCGTCCATCAGACAGCCGAGCACCAGATACATCAGCAGGATCAGCGCCAACACACCGTAGGGGCCGATGCCGAGCCCGGTGAGGAACGCGGTAATATTCTGCGGCGTCTGCGTGATGGTGAGGAAATAGCCGAAACACAATGCGCCGATCAGCACGGTAAACACCGCGGCCGCGGTGCGCGTCGCCTGCAGCAGCGACTGCAGGATGCCGTCCTTGTTCAGCTTGCCTCTGAGCACGCCGATAATGAAAGCCCCGACCGCACCGACCGCGCCTGCCTCGGTCGGGATGAAGAACCCGCCATAGAGTCCTCCGATCACGAAGATAAACAGCAGCAGCGGCGACCACACGTCGCGCAACGCGCCGAGGCGCTCCCGCCATGAGCTGCGCGGACCCGCGGGCAGAAACCCCGGCCGCGCAGCACCGATGATGCCGATGGTGATCATGTGCATCACGATCGCCAGCAGGCCGGGCACGATGCCGGCGATGAACAGCTTGCCGATATCCTGCTGGGTGATGATGCCGTACACCGCCAGCACGGTGGAAGGCGGCAGCATCGCGCCGAGCGTGCCGCCGACCGCGATCACGCCGGTGGCGAACGATTGCGGATAGCCGAAGCGCCGCATTTCCGGATAGGCGACCGCCGAGAATGTCGCGGCGGTCGCAACCGACGAGCCGGAGATCGCCGCAAAACCGCCGCAAGCCGCAATCGTGGCGATGCCGAGACCGCCGCGCCAATGGCCGACGAAAGTGTTGGCGGCACGGAACAGCTCGCGGCTGATGCCGGATACCGATACGAACGCGCCCATCAAAAGGAACATCGGGATCACGCCGAAGGAATAATCCGTCACCGTGCGCATCGTGGTCTGGCCGACCAGTTTCAGCGCCGGCGCAAAGCCGGTGAGATAACCGAAGCCGGTGATGCCGACGAGGCCCATCGCCATGCCGACCGGCACCCGCAACAGCATCAGCGCGAACAGGCTGACGAAGCCGGCCAGGGCAACGGCCCCGTTGCTCATTGCGGGCTACTCCGCCAGCTTGATTTTCGGATCGTGCATCAGATCCGGATAAAAGATCAGCCTGTACGTTCTGATCGCGATCAGCAGCACGGCGGAGACATCGCCGATCCACGACACCAGAAAGAACGGCCACACCGGCATCTGCAAATCCATGGTGACGATATGGCTGGCGCGGGTGTCTGCGACCTTGTCGAACAGCGTGTAGGTCTGCACGCTCACTACGAACAGCAACACCAGCGTCGCGAACACGTCGATCCAGCGCTGGTATTTCGGCGTCGCATTGGCCCAGACCAGATCGACGGTGATGTGGGTGCCGCGATAGCTGGTGGCGGCAATGCCCCAGAAAATCAAAATGCCGAGCATGAATTGGCCGACATTGTAATAATCGGGAATTGTCACGGCGAAGAACTTGCGCATGAATACCGCAGCGAACGTATTCAGTGCGACGATGCCGACAAAGAATGCCGCGATCCATTCGATGGAATCGATGAAGCGGTCCATGACGTTCTTGTGGACCGGATCGGTCGGTCCGGCGATGACGCCTTCGCTTGTGACTTCCGGGCTGGCGGTCATGAATTGCATCGTACCCTCCCTGAAGGGGAGTGTCGCCGCGAATGCATGAGCGGCAGCGTGGCGTGATTTAGTGAATTGATAGCAACACCCCACCCCGTCTCGCATCTAACGATGCTCGTCGACCCTCCCCCTCCAGGGGAGGGTGAAGCGTGCGTGCGTTCGGAATGACGTTGCCTAAATCCCCGCGCCGAACTTCTTCAACGCCGCCTGCAGATCGGCATCGACCGCAACCGGGTTGCCGCCCGCTTTCTTCACGGCTTCGGCCCAGCTGTCATGCAGCGGCTTGGTGGCCTTCTTCCATTCGGCGAGTTGTTCCGGCGTCAGTGGATAGACTTCGTGACCTTCCAGCGCCTTCATCTTGGCGCGGCCATTGAATTCGAATTCGCTCCAGGGATCGGTTACCTTCGACGCCCATTCCGGCGTGCAGTGGTCGTCGATGATCTTCTTCTGGCCGTCCGACATCGAATTATATTTGGCGAGATTGATGTTGTAGGTGAACACGGTCGTGTATAGCGGCACGTCCATGTGATATTTCACCACCTTGTCGATGCCGAACAAGAAGATCGATCCCCAGGGAAATGTGATCTCATCGGCCACGCCGCGCTCGATCGCATCGCGCGCTTCCGGCGCGGAAGCCTGCACGTTGGTGCCGCCGAACATCTTCACCATTTCGCCGATGGTGCTTTGCGCCGGGCGCACCTTCACGCCGCTGAGATCGCTAGGCAACACGATCTTCTTCTTGCCGTGTAGTGCGCCGGGATCATGGATGAAGGCGAAGCAGAGCTTGGTGTCCTTCATCTCGGTCGGCGCATATTTGTGATACCACTCGTTCAGCGCCAGCGTGCCCTTCTTGCCGTCGGAGAACACGAACGGAAGCTGCCCCGCGGCGGCGATCGGGAAGCGGCCCGGCTGATATCCGGGGTTGACGTAGGTGATGTCGGCGATGCCGTCGCGCGCCATGTCGTAGTGGTCGAACGCCTTGCCGAGTTGTTCGGAGGGAAACACCGTCATCTTGATGGTGCCGCCCGACGCCTTCTCGATATCGGCGGCCCAGGCCTGCGTCGCCGGCACCAATGGATGCGCGGGAGGCACCCACAGCGAGACTTTCATAGTGACGGTCTTGTCCTGCGCGAATGCCGGCGTCACACTGGCCGCCAGCAGCAGCGCCAAAAACGCTTTCCTCATCGACATCGTCTCCCTCGTAAAATCAGGGCTCGACAGGCCCTTTGAGAATATTGTTATAGGATATAACTACCATTGCAAGTCGGCGGCATCCTATCCGCGCCGACAATATAATAAATACGGGAGCAGGTGTTGCGGACTAAAGTAGCAATCATTGGCGCGGGGCCTGCGGGATTGCTGCTCGGCCAGTTGCTTTACAAATACGGCATCGACAACATCATTCTCGAGCGCCAGACCGCTGACTATGTGCTCGGCCGCATTCGCGCTGGAGTGCTTGAACAGGGCACCGTCGATTTGCTGGATGAGGTCGGCGCCGGCGAGCGCGCCCACCGCGAGGGTCTGGTTCATAACGGCGTCGAACTCGCCTTTGGCGGCGTGCGGCATCGCATCGACATGCATGCCGCCACCGGAAAGGCCGTGACGGTCTACGGCCAGACCGAAGTCACCCGCGATCTGATGAAAGCCCGAGCCGACGCCGGCCTTAAAACAATTTACGAGGCCGGCGACGTCACGCCGCATGACTTCGATAGCGATAAGCCTCGTGTGACCTACATCAGCAATGGCATCACGAACGAGCTCGCCTGCGATTTCATCGCCGGTTGTGACGGCTTTCACGGTATCAGCCGGCAGAGCGTGCCTGCGTCGGCAATTAACACCTTCGAACGCGTCTATCCCTTCGGATGGCTCGGCATCCTGTCCGATACGCCGCCGGTCTCGCACGAATTGATCTACACCAATCACGAGCGCGGCTTCGTGCTGTGTTCGATGCGCTCGATGCACCGCAGCCGCTACTACCTGCAATGCCCGCTGGACGACCACATCGATCAGTGGACGGATGAGAAATTCTGGGACGAACTGAAGCGGCGGCTGGACCCCGAAGCCGCGGAGCATCTCATCACCGGCCCCTCCATCGAAAAGAGCATCGCGCCCTTGCGCAGCTTCGTCGCCGAGCCGATGCGGTTCGGCCGAATGTTTCTCGCGGGCGACGCCGCGCATATCGTGCCGCCGACCGGCGCCAAGGGTCTGAACCTCGCTGCCAGCGACGTGCACTATCTGTCGCAGGCGCTGCGTGAGTTCTATGACGAGAAATCCTCTGCCGGCATCGACGCCTATTCCGCAACTGCGCTGAAGCGGGTCTGGAAAGCGGTGCGCTTTTCATGGTGGATGACGTCGATGCTGCACAAATTCCCCGAAAACGGAGAATTCGGCGCCCGCATTCAGTTAGCTGAACTGGATTATCTGGCGGGATCGCAAGCCGCGATGGCGTCACTGTCGGAAAATTACGTCGGGCTGCCGTTTTAGAATTCTCGCGACGGCATTCCGATCTATAGCCTGCTCTTCGGAGCAGGTACGGGTAACGGCGTCGGCCCAGCCGTGACGATGTTGAGTGACTTCAATTCTTCCGGCTTGAAAATGAACAGCTTGTCCTTGGGCGTTTCCATGGCATGCACCCACATCTGCAGATTGATGCCCATGTCGCTGAGGTAGCGCTGGCACCGCGCGGAGATACGCTGTGCATCGCTCATCTCATCGCGCGGCGCACCGGCGCGACTCTCGGCCGAACTGATCGCAAACACCTGATGCACGCCGATCGCAGCCTTGTCGCCGGCGCGGCGCTCAACGCCGCCTGCGAATACCAGCGGACAGGACGAAGCGCAGTATTTTCCGGCTTCCACCTCGGTCGCAAATTTCTTGTCGCGAATGAGCCGGCCCATCGCCAGCGCGTCGGCGACCGAGCCGCCCGGCGAATTCAGCACCACGGTCTTGATGTAGTCGCTGCGCTTGGCGATTTCCGAGGCAAAGCTTTCCGACAATCCTGGCGTGATGGTGCCGGTTGCCATTAGCTTGCCGCCACCTATCAATTCAAACGTCATTGGCTTCGCCAGCACGCCGTCGGGCTGCGGCAACGGCGTCACCCTGCGGTCACCGCCCGGCAACAGCGGCGCCAGAATGGAAGGAAGGATCGACGGCAGGCTGGGTAAGCCAAATTCGGGCATCGCCTGCCGCGTCTCAGCGGGGGTCAGCGTCGGATCGGGGCTGCTGATCAACCCGTTCATGGTCGCAAGATCGACCGCGAGCACCGCGACAGTTCCCGCAACGACGCTGCGAAAAATCCAGCGCAGGATTGCATCGTCCGGATTGTCGGACAGCCAGGCGTGAAAGCGTTGCTGCAATGTCAGCGATGGCTGCTGCATGGCAGGCGCTACTTGTTGATCCGCGCCGACGACAGCGACGTGACGTTTTCGTCCGGCGTAGTGGCGGTCACGGGCACGATTTCGCCGCCGGGATCTTCCGGCACCATGCGCCGCGCTTCCTCGACCTCGCGCGCCATCTGCAACGCGGCCACCAATTCGCCCGCGGTCATGTTCGATGCGCTCACCGCAGGTAGTCCTTCGCGGCGGATCGCGGCGTGGACGACGCACAGGATCAGCACCAGCACGGCCGGCATCAGGTCGATCGAGATCGCGCCCGCCCAGCTCGGAATGAAATCGCCGGCGTAATGCAACACCGCTTCGGCTGGCGACATCGCCTGAAAACGCTCCGGCTCGACCTTGGGCGTCGCCAGAATCTTTTCCGCCGCTTCCGACAGCGATGCCGACTGGGCTGCAATCGAGCTTTCAACCTTGCCGACCACGGCGGTCTGGCGGTCCGCGAGATCGCCGATGCGTCCGCCCGCGGCCGGCGCGATGAAGCCCGAGGAGAGCGATGCCGCGGCGCGCTTTACCGCCGGTGCGACCGAGGTCTGCTGCAGGTTGGCGATCACGCCCATCAGCGCCAGCGACTCGGTTGCGAAGGCATCGCTGCGCGTGGAGATCGGTCCGCGGTCGGAGATCAACTCGCGCATCCTGTCGAGGTTCTTGCCGCCCTGCTCGAACAGTGCGGAGACGCGCTTGCCGGAGGCCTGCACTTCCTGTCCCAGACTGTCGAGCTGTCCCGACATCTGCGTCAAAAGCTGCACCACGGTGCCGGAGCCGGCGGTGCCGGTCAGCGATCCCGCGCGCTCGGCGTCGGCCAGCCTTGCGAAACGCGAGGATGCGAGCTGAATGTCCGGCAGTAGTCCCTGCGCGGCGATGGCGTTGGTGTTGGCGGTGTCGAGATCGCGCGTGTAATTCTGCACGGTGATCGCCAGATGCTGCTGGATTGCGGCGGCGCCGGCCAGCGCCGAGGCGTTGAGCCATGACGACATCGCCACGATCATCAGTGAGCCCAGCAGCATGCAGCCGAACATCAGCGTGCGCCCGGTGCGGCTCACGACATGCGGCATGAACTGCATCAGGAACACCCAGAAGGCGTAGATGCCGACCGACACCGCGACCGAATAAATCACCGCGGCAAAGAACACCGTGGTCGGACTGCCGTTGAGCAGTTCGCGAACGCCGAGATAGGTGTACACGCCGGCGGCGAGCGCGAGGATCGCGGTGGTGAGTTTCAGCGTGACTTCCAGCCGCGCGACGCCCTTCAACAGCAGCACTGAAGTCGACGTGCGGGAACGGGAGGGTTGCGTGGCAGGGGAAATGTCTGACGGCATTTTTGTCGTCCTATCGCCGTTTAAAGAACCGGTATGAGAGCGCCCCGCTCGCTAAGCATCTTGTTTCTGGTGATAAATTCCGACGGGATTATGTCTGCGTTCTCAATGCAACCTTGGCGCCTTCAGAAATTTGGCGCGGTCGGATGACGCCAAGACGACATCGAAGGTGACGCCCTCGTGATGCACGGTGAGCGGCACGTCGACGCCGGCTGAGCCCAAGCCCCAAATCTTCCTATAGAACTGCGCATGGCTCGAAACTGTCTCGCCTTTCACTGCAAGGATGACGTCGCCGGTCTTGAGTTCGGCGCGCGCCGCAGGCCCCTTCTCGGCGATGCCGACAACAACGATCTTGTCCTCGACCTCGGTGGAATACATGCCAAGCCACGGCCGCGCCGGTTTGTTGACACGGCCGAATTTCCGCAAGTCGTCGAGCACAGGCGTGAGCAGGTCGATCGGCACGATCATGTTGAGATGCTCGTTCTTGCCGGCACGCCCGCGCTCAAGCTGCAACGAGCCGATGCCGATCAGCTCGCCGGTGCTGGATATCAGTCCGGTGCCGCCCCAGTTTGGGTGCGCCGGATAGGTGAAGATCGCTTCGTTCAGCAGATATTCCCAATAGCCGGCAAATTCCTGCTTGGCGGCGATGCGGCCGGCGAGCGACCGCGTGCGTCCACCGACGCCACCGACCACCACGTTGTCGCCGACCTGAGCGGCGCTTGATTTGCCGAGCGGCAAGGGATCGAGATCGAGCCGGCCGAGCGCCTGCACCAGGCCGAAGCCGGTTTCGCCGTCGAAGCCGAGCGCGTGACCTTCCACCACGCGGCCATCGCCGAGGTGCAGCCACACGGTCTGCGCTTCGGTGATCAGATAGCCGATGGTGAGCACCAAGCCGTCGTCGATCAGCACGCCATTGCCGGCGCGTTCGGTTCCCAAGGTATCCGCCGTGAAGGCATCGCTGGGGATGATCGAATGCAGCCCAACAATGGATGAAAGCGCCCGCTCAAGATCGAAGCCGTAATTTTCGGCACGAGGCTGGTTGGCCGCCGGCACCTTCCATTCGGTCAACGATGCCATGCAAGGGTTCTCCGTCCATTCACTTCCTGAAAGATAAGGGAAACCGCCGATTATTGAAGGACGCTACGTTTATTTATTTGCCGACCATTTATTTCCCGCGCAGCCAGTCCAGCAGCACCGCATTGATTTCGCGCGGATAGGTATGGCTGAGATCGTCGATCTCGCGGTAGCTGACATCGGCACCTGCCAAAGACAGCGCCTCGCGCGCCTGCCGCGCGACCTGCGCCGGAAACATCCAGTCGAGCCGGCCGTGCACGATGGTGATCGGCAAGCCTTGCAATCTCTGCGCATCGGCCATCTCAGCCATCAGCGGATGAAACGTGGCGGCGACCGGTGCCAGATGGGTGAAGGGCGATCCGCTCTCCAGCCCGGAGACGTAACAAAACGTGCCGCCATCGCTCATTCCGGTCAGCAGCAGCCGACCGGGATCGATATTCCAGCGCGACCGCACGAGATCGAGGATGCGCTTAAGGTTCGGCGTATCGGTGTCCTCGCCCATCAAGGCCCACGTGCCGCCCTTCGCCGTGGGCGCGACCACGATCGCATCGTAGCTGCGGGCGTCGCGCAGCCAGCTCCACAGGAAAGCGCGGCCGTTGCCGCTGCCGCCATGCAGAGCCATCACCAGCGGACACGCGCGCTCGGGCGTATAGCCCTCCGGCACGTAAAGCGAATAGCCGCCGCGGCCGCCGGGCTCATGGCCGTCGTGGAAAATGCCGGTGTCGGCATTGGCGGGCGCTGCCAGGCGCGCGAGGAGATCGGCATCGCCGCGCAGCGCCGGATCGACGAAAAATTCGCTGACCGGCGGAAATTTGGCGGCGAGGGGATACAGCGCTTCCTGCGCGCGCGGCGCGTGACGCAGCGCGCGAAATACGTCGATCAATTCGCCGTTGCCTTGTTCGACCGCGCGCAGGCCCGCGAACGCGGCGAGCGTTTCGTCGCAAGCGATTGTGAGCGCGGCTTGCAGGTCTTTGAACGACTCCGGCCAGTTCGTCAAGCCGTGGGCGGACAGCCGTGCAAAGCCTGCTCCGGCATGCCGGCGGCTTCCATGACCGAGCCGAAAGCCGGCGGGTGCAGATGACGCGCGATGAATTCGAGCGCTTCGAGCGACGCCAGCAGCGGCGGCAACACCGCCACGATATCGTCCACAACAGCGTCGCTCATGGCGCTCTCGCTTTATCTTGTACGTTGCGCCTGCCGGTGCTCTTCCAGTCCGTCGCGCGCGAGCTGATCCGCGCGCTCGTTCTCATCGTGGCCGGCATGACCCTTCACCCAATGCCAACGTATCTGATGCGCATGCAGCGACGCGTCGAGGCGCTGCCACAGATCGACATTCTTGACCGGCTTCTTGTCGGAGGTGCGCCAGCCGTTCTTCTTCCAGCCATGGATCCAGCCGGTGATGCCCTGCCGCACATATTGGCTGTCGGTATAGAGATCGACGGTGCAGGGTTTCTTCAGCGCCTCCAGCGCGGAGATCGCAGCCATCAATTCCATGCGGTTATTGGTAGTGTGGGCGTCGCCGCCCTTTAGTTCTTTCTCAACATCCCCGAATTTCAGGATCGCGCCCCAGCCGCCCGGCCCCGGATTGCCGGAGCAAGCGCCGTCGGTGTGAATCGTCACCGGAAGCGGCGCACTCAAGCCGGCAGCTCCGATGCTTCAACGCCGTAGTCGCGCAGGCTGCGGACCGTCTGCTGAAAGCGCAGCTTGCGGACATATTCGAGCGGGTCCTTTGGCCGCACCAGCGCGCCTTTCGGCACATCGAGAAAATCCACCAGCCGCGTTAGCAGGAATCGCATTGCGGCGCCGCGCGCCAGTAGCGGCAAGGTTTCCTGCTCGGCTTGCGAAAGTTTGCGCTCGCGCGCATAGGCTCCGAGAAATGCGCGGGCCTTGGTGACGTTGAAGGAGTGGTCGGTCTCGAAGCACCAGGCGTTCAGGCAGATCGCGACGTCGTAGGCGAGGATGTCGTTGCAGGCGAACGGGAAGTCGATCAGCCCGGACAGCTTTTCGCCGAGGAAAAACACATTGTCCGGAAACAGATCCCCGTGAATCACGCCTTGCGGCAGATCGCGCGGCCAGTGCGTCTCCAGGTGATCGAGCTCCTGCTCCAGGAAATCACGTAAGCCCGCCTGCACATCGTCCGCGCGCGACGCCGCGATGTCGAGCAGTGGCCGCCAGCCCTGCACTGACAGCGGATTTTTTCGCACCAGCGGAAAGTCGCGTCCGGCCAGATGCATTTTCGCCAAAGCCGCGCCGACGCCGGCACAATGCCCGGCGTTCGGCCGCCGCGGCCACATGCCTTCGAGGAAATTGATGATCGCCGCCGGCCGCCCTAACAGCTCGCCGAAATTTTTACCCTTGCGGTTCCTCGCCGGCTGCGGACAGGCAATGCCGTGCGTGGCGAGATGACCCATCAACGATAGAAAATAAGGCAGGTCGTCTACCGCCACGCGCTTTTCATAAAGCGTGAGGATGAACGCGCCTCGGGTGGTATGCAGCAGGAAGTTGGAATTCTCGACGCCCTCGGCGATGCCTTTGTAAGAGAGCAACTCGCCGATGTCGTAACCGCCCAGGAATTCGACCAGTTCTTCGGCGGCGACGTCGGTATAGACCGCCATGTAAGGCTCTATGCCGCGTCAGGCCGAAGCGAACGTGGCAGCGGAAAGAATTCGTTTTCTTCCGCGGCCGACACCGTCTCCACATGCAGTTCGTAGCGCTCCGCGAACGCGCCCATGATCTCTTCGACGATCACCTCCGGCGCCGACGCGCCCGCGGTGATACCGAGCGTCTTGATGCCTTCGAACATGCTCCAATCGAGGTCGCTCGCGCGTTGCGCCAGCACCGAAACTTTGCAGCCTTCGCGCTCGGCGACTTCGCGCAGGCGCTGAGAATTCGACGAGTTCGGCGCGCCCACCACGATCAGCGCGTCGACCACCGGCGCCACCTTCTTCACCGCGAGCTGGCGATTGGTGGTGGCGTAGCAGATGTCTTCCTTGTGCGGCCCGGAGATGTTGGGAAAGCGCTGCTTCAGCAGCGCGACGATCTCGGCGGTATCGTCGATCGATAGCGTCGTCTGCGTCACGAAGGCGAGATTGTCGGGGTTTTTTGGCATGAAAGTCGCGGCGTCGTTGGCCGTCTCGATCAGCGTCACCGCTCCTGGCGGTAACTGGCCTAGCGTGCCGACCACTTCAGGATGGTGCGAATGCCCGATCAGCAGGATTTCGCGGCCGCGCTTGAAATGGATCGCCGCCTCGCGATGCACTTTGGTGACCAGCGGGCAGGTCGCGTCCAGCGAGAAGAAATTGCGTTGCCGGGCGTCCGCCGGAACCGATTTGGGCACGCCATGCGCGGAAAACACCACGGGAGCATTGGTATTGTCGGGGATCTCAGCCAGTTCCTCGACAAAAATCGCGCCCTTGGTCTTGAGGCTATCCACCACGTAGCGGTTATGAACGATCTCGTGGCGGACGTAGACGGGTGCGCCGTGGATCGCGAGCGCACGTTCCACGGTGTCGATGGCGCGTACCACGCCGGCACAGAAGCCCCGCGGGGAGCAAAGCACGATTTTCAGGGGCGGTTTGGCCTGCATAGGGCAATTCCGGCGCGATTAGCGCGAATAAGGGCAATTAAATAAGGGCATTTCCTAACAAGGACTTGGGACGGCTTTTGGGCGCTGTCAAGGCCGCCTACCAAACCATTGCGCGGTTAACCCCGGACGGCTTATATAGGCATAATTCCCGTCATCACCGATGACCCGGTTTCGCCTCCAAAAAGAGGTAGGCGAAGCGCAAAGGAGATTTGCCATGAGCAATGCCCCGCTGATGCCCAAGGCGACGGCCGTATGGCTGGTCGACAATACCGCGCTGTCGTTCGACCAGGTCGCCGATTTCACCAAAATGCACCCGCTGGAAATCCGCGCCATTGCCGACGGCGACGCCGCGCAGGGCATCAAGGGCATGGACCCGATTTCCACCGGCCAGCTCACCCGCGACGAAATCGAAAAGGGCGAAAAGGACCCTGACTATCGGCTCAAGCTCGGCGAGAGCAAGGTGACGCTGCCGACGCAGGCCAAGAAAAAGGGTCCGCGCTATACGCCGGTGTCGCGCCGTCATGAGCGGCCGAGCGCGATTCTCTGGCTGGTGCGCAACCATTCCGAGTTGAAGGACAGCCAGATCATGCGGCTGGTCGGCACCACAAAGACCACGATTGCCAGCGTGCGCGACCGCACCCACTGGAATGCCTCGACGCTGACGCCGATGGACCCGGTGACGTTGGGACTGTGCTCGCAGATCGAGCTCGATTTCGAAGTGCAGCGCGCCGCCAAGGAAAAACCGACCGACGCCGCCTATGGCGGCGCGACGCTCCTTCCGGCCTCCGAGACGACGCGCAAGGAAGCCGAGCCCGAGCAGACCGAAAAACAGCGCGACGATCTCAACGTCGACGCCGTGTTCGCCAAGCTGAAGACGATCGGCGGCAAGAAGAACGAGGAATAACGGCGCGGGCCGCTTCGGCGCTGTTCGATATCTGCGCCGCTCGAGAAGAGCCTCTTGGTGCCCCTGGCCGGAATCGAACCAGCACTCCTTGCGGAACTCGATTTTGAGTCGAGCGCGTCTACCAATTCCGCCACAGGGGCTTTCGCAACCCTCGCCGCAAAGCAAGGTCGCGAAGCCGGCGGAATATAGCCGCCGCGCCCTGCCGGTCAACCCGCGGCGGGCCTGAATGCCGCAACACTCCGGTGTGATCGTCACTGTCTCGACAGCATCGGCCGCACGCGATACCACGCTGTCGCCATCGGAGGACGGACGTGACTGTTGAAGCCGCCGCACGAGTGACGCATCCGCGGGTCGATGTGCGCCCCGCGCTGACACCGGCGCTGGCAATTGCCGTCATTGCCGCAGCGACATTGGCTGGCGCATGGTTCTTTCAGTTGGTGCTCGAAATCGTGCCTTGCCCGCTCTGTCTGGAGCAGCGCTATGCCTATTACCTGGCGGTCCCGCTCGCGCTTCTGGTGGCGCTCGGCGCGGCGAAAGATGCATCCCGCATGATGCTGGTAATCGGGTTCGCTCTACTTGCCGCTGCGGCCCTCTACAATGCGGGGCTTGGCGGCTATCACGCCGGCGTGGAATGGGGCTTTTGGCCGGGGCCGACGGAGTGCACCGGTCCTGTTCTCGATCTCGGCAAGGCCGGAAATCTACTCGACAATCTCGACAAGGTGAAAGTCGTGCGCTGCGACGAGGTGCAGTGGCGGTTTCTCGGCCTGTCACTGGCCGGTTATAACGTGCTCATCTCGCTGCTGATGGCCGCTCTGGCGGGCTGGGGCGTAGCGAAGTCTCACCGCCGCTAATCGTCGACATCTTCCTGCGGACGGCCGAACAGGTGGACGATCCCCGGGGTTGCAATCGTCACGAACACGAAGCGCGACAGATGATGCGCGCCGACGAAGATCGGGTCGATGTGCAGCGTCAGCGCGAGTGCAAGCATCGCGTCCATCGCGCCCGGCGCAAACGCCACCACGATATCGCCGAAGCGGACATGCGTGGTCCAGGCAATGATCGTCACGAACACCGCCGAGATCGCGATGGCGACCGCGAACGACCCCAATGCAGCGTTGACGTGGCTGAGCAGGGTCTTGGCTTTCATTCGGGCGAACCGCGCGCCGATCAGCGCGCCGATACCGACCAGCGCGACGCTCCGCAGCCAAGGCGGGAGGCCACCTTCGACCACGCCGGTGCCATGCAGCACGCTCGATCCGATCATCGCGCCGAACATCCAGCTCGCCGGAAATTTCACTAGCCGCAACAGCAGCGCAACGGCGACGGAGGCCGCAACCAGCTCGGCCAGTTCCAGCGGCGATGCCGTCGCTATTGCCGCCACAGGCGCGGATGGCGTGGCCAATCCGGTTGCGGCCAGCAGCATCGGCAGCGCCGCGGTGAGAAGGATCACGCGCATGGTCTGCACCACCGCGATCGCCGGCACGTCGGCGCCTTTCTCGGCAGCGAGCATGGTGATCTGCGACAGCGCGCCGGGGCTGCCGGCGAGAAACGCCGATGTCTGGTCCCAGCCATGAACGCGCTGCAAATAGAGGCTGCTGCCGAACGTCGAGCAAAATGTCGCCAGCGCGAGCAGCGAGATCGTCAGCGGATAAGCGCCCATGTGCTGCAAGAGCTGCCGCGACACCAGCGATCCCAGTGAAATGCCGAGCAGCACCAGAACCGTCTGGGTCAGGATCGGCGGCATCGCCAGCGGCCGGCCGGCGATAGCGGCAATCCCGGTTGCGATCATCGCGCCGGAGATCAGCCCGCCCGGCAGATTGAGCGACTGAAACAGCGCACCGCCGATCGCGCCGATAACAAGCGTTTCAACGACGTTAAGGGTTTTGGATTGAGGAGCCGGCGCGGCTGTCGTCGATACAGGAATTTTGGTCACATGATCTTATGGCAAATCGCGCGGCATCGGACAAATGCGCGGATGAGACTACAGCGATGCAGCAGCGCGGAATTCAGGCATGAGCTCGGGAAGACCATGCCTGCGCCGCGCCATAGAGCATTCAGCGTCGCCGGGCATGCAGGTGCGGCAAACTTCCGGCCTGAGACCATAGATGGCGCAGGCCGTGGCAACGCCGATCTTGCCCAACAGTGCTGAACAGCGTTCGCCATCGCAGCGCATGCCCGAAAGTCTGTCGTTGACGAATTTTGCCGGGATGAGGTCGAGCTGCGAATCGTCTTCCGTGGTGAAGCGCGGCCAGTTGCGCGAATAGGCGCAGCAGGCGCCACACGCCTGACAAGGATTTTCGCTGCCCGATATTGTCGGCCGATTTTCCATCGCAACGTTTTAGCGCAGACCGGCGGCGCGCGATACGTTGCAGGCCTTGGGAACTCTACGCTTCGCCTTCAGATACGGGTCTGGCACGCTTCAGCGCCGCGTTTTCCGCCTCTAGCTCGGCAATGCGCGCGTCCCGGGACGCAAGTGCCGCGGCGACATCGGCGGCCTCGAATTTCAGCGGGATGTGCTGCGGACAATTGGTATCCCATGCGGCAATGGTAAACAGGATCACCTGCTCGGGTCGTGCCTTGTAATCCGCCGGCATCAGCGACTTCAAAAGCGCGGGGTCGTCATCGACGATGCGCGCGGTGCCCCAGATTTTAACGCGACGCCGGTGGGCGTAGTCCATGACGAAAATGTAGGCGCTGGGGTTTTCACTCAGATTGCCCTGCGTGATATATTGGCGATTACCTTTGTAGTCGGCAAAGGCCAGCGTTTTGCTGTCGAGAACCCGAACGAATCCTTTCGGACCGCCGCGATGCTGGATGTAGGGCTGGCCGTGCGCGTTAGCGGTGGCGAAATACAGGCTGTTCGCGTCTGCCAGAAAAGCCGCGAGGTTTTCGTCGACTTCGCTGCGCCAGCCGCCATTGTGCTCGACCCGGGCATAAGCGTCCCGTGAACCCTTGCGCGCCTGAATGGCTTTGACTGCGGGTGTGAAGGCCACGTCGCTGGAATAGGTCGGGCTGTCAGTCATCCAAGCACTTCCTATTCGTTCTTCTTGACCACGCGAAACGTGGCGTTGGCGCGGGCGATCGCAACGCCGTCCGCCTTCACGAAGCACTGCGCGAAGCAAAGGGTGCTGCCGGTCTTGATCACGTCGGTTTCGACCGTGAGCCATTGCCCGATCTGCGCGCTGCTGATGAAATCGATCGACATGCTGACCGTCACCAGCGAACTGGTGTAGCGCAATTGGTGGCCGCAGCTATGGCCCATCGCCTTGTCGGTCAGGGCGGCGATCAAGCCTCCATGCACGAAGCCGCGGGCGTTGGTATGCGGGTGGGCCAGCCGCAAGCCCAGGATGATCGCATCCGGCGTCTGCTTCCAGTAAATCGGCTCCCACGGATCGGTAAGCGGGCTGCGGCGGGGCTGAGGCGCGAAGCCCTCTGGGACTTCCGTTGTGGTCATGGTTGCCCTTGATGGTTCAAGACGTAAACCGCTGCATGGAATTGCGCTGAAGGCGCGCGCAGAACGACTGGACCCAAGTTGTCACCGAAGT
Source organism: uncultured Alphaproteobacteria bacterium (assembly GCA_963723625.1). GTDB lineage: Bacteria > Pseudomonadota > Alphaproteobacteria > Rhizobiales > Xanthobacteraceae > Bradyrhizobium. Next base: position 51,167 of record CAVRRK010000005.1, on the reverse strand, counting down.
AGTCATACAGCCGAAACTTAATTCGTGCGGCTATTTGAAGCCGCCGCCTTTCGCGCATCGGCAATGGCCTGCTCGAAATCCGCCATCGTCAATGCGCCCGGCACGCGGAATTTGCCGATGATAAACGCCGGCGTGCCGTGAAATCCAAATGCTCTGGCCTGCGCGTTGTTACGCGCCAGAATTGCATCGATGGCCTTGGCGTTGGTTTCGAGATCGCGGCTGGCGCGATCGACATCCACGCCGGCGCCGGCCAGCAATTCGCGGATGCGCGGCTCCGTCAACCTGGAAGCCGTCCCCATCAGCGCATCATGCGCGGCGACATATTTATCCTGATACTTCGTCGCCAGCGCCATTCGTGATGCGACGATCGAGACCGGGCCGAGAATCGGCCAGTCCTTGTAGACCAGCCTGACCTTGCCATCGTCGTGCACCACCTGCGCGAGTTCAGGCGCCAGCTTGCGGCAGTACGGACAATTGAAATCGAAATATTCGACGATGGTGAGATCCCCATCGGCGTTGCCGGTCACGGGAAGCTCGGCATCGCGCAGCACAGCGCCTTCGGTCAGCACGTTGTCAGTCCCGCCCTGGCCCCACGCCAGGCCCGGCGCGAGATTCATGCCGAGCGTCGCCGCGCCGGCACCGAGGATGCGAAGCGCTGCGCGCCGATTTAACGGCAGCCGCGGGGCATCGGACAATATACGCATGGGGTCTCCGTCGCGCGGTTGCGCGCACACTCAAGATAGGGAGAGATTGCGGGCCAGCATATAGAGCGCGACCATTATAATGACCGCCGCGAATACGATGTTGAGCGCGCCCCGGCGGTCCGCTAACGCCCGCGCAGACCTGGTGCCGAGCAGTCCCCCAACGATCCCGCCGGCGACGAACAGCGCCGCCAGATTCCACCAAATGAGCCCTGACCAGGCATAACTCGCAGCCGTGGTCAGGCCGAACGCGGTGACCGCAACCAGCGACGAGCCGATCGCGTTCATGATCGGCATGCCGGTTGCCAGCATCAGCGCGGGCACAATCAGGAAGCCGCCGCCGATGCCGAAGAAGCCGGCCAAGGTCCCGGTGGCAACGCCAAGGCCGGCCACCGTCGGCGTATTGGCCCAGCTCATCCGCGCGTCGGATATGCCGACACGCGAGCGTGTCTTGAGCATCAGTCCGGCGATCACCAGCATCAGCAGCGCAAACAGGGCCAGCAATTTGTGGCCGTCCAGCATTTTACCGAAGATCGATCCGGTGAATGCGCCGGCCACGCCCGCTGCGGCGAACACCAGCGCGCACGACCATCGCACGTTGCCGCTCCGCGCATGGTTCGACAAATTCATCGCGGCGTTGGCTGCCACCGCGATGGCGCTTGTGCCGATCGCGACGTGCGGATCGGGAACGCCGACGACATATACCATTAGCGGCACCGCGAGGATCGATCCGCCACCGCCCACCAGGCCGAGCGAAAATCCGACCAGCGCGCCGGACGCTACTCCGAGCGCGCTTTGCATCAAAGAAATTATCAACGCGAAATGCCGAGACGGCGGATCAGGCCGAGCCCTTCAATTTCTTGGTGCACTCGCTGTAGTAGCCGCCGCCTTTCTGGATCCATTTCAATCCGCCATTGGCATTGCTGGCCTTGTTGGCGTTGTATTGATCGACGCAGGTATGCATGCGGCCCTTCCCGGCGCTTTCCTTGGCGTATTTCGGATCGAGCGCGTTGGGGAATACCGCGTTACCGGCCGGCATGGCGGTTGTCGGCTTCGGCATTGCCGCCGGTTTGGCCTCTGCCGATTTCGGAGCGGCCGGAGCCGCCGCCGGAGTTGTCGCAGCAGCGTCGGATCCGCATTCCGCTTTGCGGAAGTCGTTCCATTTCTGACCATTGAGCGAGCCGGCGGTTTGCGCGGCTTTATATTTGGCGCTGCATTCCTGCATGGTCAAAGCCTGCGCCGGCATCGCTGCGAGCATGGCGACGCCTGAGGCGGCGATCGCGGCCAGTATTTTTGCTTGATAAGCCATCATTGTTCTCCCTGGGAATGGCAACCGGGAGGCTATCCTAGCGCACCCGCGGCGGCTGACAACGCGGGAGGTGCATGCTTGTGCTAAAAAATCATGCTTTCGAAGTGCCCTTCGTTCACCCGCGGTTCAGCCCCGCACCGCGACGGTGTGCGGCACGACAACGTCAGAAAGACATCGCCATGCCATTGATTTCACGCGTAACCGCAACCGCCGTCGCGTCACTGTTGCTGATAGGATCGGCATTCGCCCAAGCTACCGCACCAGCTGCAAAGGGCGGCCCGGCCGAGAAGAAGGCCGTGGTCCATACCGCCGCGTCGCTGGAATGCTCCAAAGAAGCCGACGCAAAGGGGCTTCACGGCAAGGAGCGCAAGAAGTTTCGTTCTGAATGCAGGCGGGAAGCCGGCAAGGCGAAATGACTTCGACCTGGTCGTGACGATTTCGGAAGGCGATGATAATCGTGGCTTAGGCGGTTACCGCGAACGCCAGATCCGCATCGTCAAGTTCGTCGTCGACCGGCGAGAACGTGCTGAGCGGCTTGGTCGAGAGCGTAATTGGCTTGCGATTGCCATACGATGAAGAAGGTGCGGGATGCGCGGCCGGCGCTTCGCGTGACAGCGCGTAAAGTACGGACCCGACACGTCCGCCCAGTTGAATCAGATCGCGTTCGCTACAGCTTGATGCGATAGACACCGCCAGCGAGTGCAGGTGGCTTCGGCGATAGCAAAACAGCGCCAGCATCGCCCGCACATCGGAGGAAACGCTTTCCACCAGTTGCGGCAGGCCGTTTGGGTTGGCGCGGTACATGGCGCCGAGCAATTCTTCCCGAACCGGACAGAAATCGTTCTCGAAGGCATCGCGGCTTGAAAACATTGCATATCTCCCTGCGCGAGAGGATGCAATGCAATTCCCTAACGAAAGGTTAACCAAGCCGGCAACGGCCGCGCTCAGGACCACTTCGTTTCAACGAGATGCTAAGGAAAACCTGACGACGACAGGCTCGAGCGATTCGTGCATCACCAGGTGATGCCGTACTTCGCGCCCATCCGCCGTGCCTCTTCCTCATTGGTCGGCAACGAGTTCCCCGATGGGCTCACCCGCCTCCTGGCCGAGCGCGAGCTTGCTGCTGGCTTGGCAACCTTGCGCGGCCGAGCGGGTTCGGCGGTATCTGAATTGGTTTTGGTGGCTTTTCTTGTGGTGTCTTTGTTTGTGGTGTCGCTTTTGGTCCGCGCTGGCGGCTCGGTGGCCACCGCCGGCTTTTCGGCAGGTGTGATTTGCTCGATCGTCTCGCTGGCAGCAATGGTGAGATTGGCGTGGCGATCCGGCGTACGCCGCCGCGGATACAAACAGAAGCGGCGCGATCAAGATGAATTTGCGCATGTTGACCTCGGCTTGTTTAAATTCGGAGGCTAGATCGATACCTGGCACGGATTATGTGAGGTAGATCACCCGGTGACAAGGCGGTTGCGCTAATGCCGATCAGCCGGCGGCCGACCTTGGCCTTCATCCATGCCGACATGGCCTGGCCGATCGCCGCTCCGGAATCCTCCTGGATGAAGTGCGAGCCCGGCACGGTAACCTCGGTCTGATTTTTCCAGCCGCGACAAAAATCGCGTGGCGCACCGATCAGAATAGCGCCGGGATCGGCGTTGACGAACAGTTTTGGAATTTCGTTCTCGGCCATCCACTGCGCGTAGGCCGCGACGATCCCGACCACGTCTTCCGGCTCGCCGGCGATGGGTATCTGGCGCGGCCAGGTCAGCGTCGGCCAGCGATCCTCGCGCCGTTCGAACGGGCGGCGATATTCCGACATTTCCGCTTCGCTCAGTTTTCGTAAGACCGACCCCGGCAACACCCGCTCGACGAACATGTTGCGGTCGAGAATCATGCTCTCGCCCTTGTCCGAGCGAAATCCCTGAAAAATCGGCGTCGCCGACGGGCTCCATTCTTCCCAGCCGGCGATTGGCCGGACGATGGCCTCCATGTAGGCGATGCCGCGAACGCGGTCGCGGTGGCGATTGGCCCAGTCGAAGCCGAGCGCCGATCCCCAGTCGTGCACCACGAAGACGATGGACGATTGTTTCGCCGATCACGGCATCGATGAACGCGTCGAGATATTCGCGGTGAGTGACAAAGCGATAGCTGTCCGGACCCGGATTCGGCAGCTTGCGCGGAATCGCCCATGCCGATCAGATCAGGCACGATCAGCCGCCCGAGCCCTTCGAGTTCGTGGAATGACGTCGCGCCAAAGGTAGGACGACGTCGGATTGCCGTGCAGAAACAACACCGGCGCGCCCTCGCCGCGCTCGTGATAGGCCATGCGGGCGCCCCGCACGTCGACGTATTTCTTTTCGAGCGGCTTGTTCGGACATCTGGGTGTCTTTCAAGGCCGGTTCGCTGCGACGATGCGGCGCATCCAAATGGCCAATATCAGTTCGACGCCATGAAAATCGACAGGCCGAAACCGGTAAGGTGGTGCAGCGCCTGATCGATCCCGATCAGCCACCAGAACCAGGTTTGTTCCGTAGTCACGTTAAACGTCGATACGCAAAAGCCCTTGGCGCGGTCAATGACCAGGTGGATCGCGAAGTCGATAAAAGCGACGAACCAGAATCGCGGCGCGATGATCAAGATCAGCGCCAGCGCGACCGCGAGATGCACGAGACAATGCGCCAGCAGCGGCCACGCCCAGCCGGTCTTTTGATCCTTGCCGAGCGCCATCCAGGTGGTCTGCAGGAAAAAGTCCGCGACGATGTGCTTGGCGGTCAGGACGAGCATCCATCCGACCAGCGGACCGACGAGATCGACGATGACAGGGCAGGAAACGACAAACTGAACGCCTTTTGCTGGAACGGAATGAAGCCGCAAAAACCGAACCTTCAGCGTTTACTTCGTCATAAACCCCGGACAATTCGACCTACATCGGCGATTTATGGCACCTCCAGACGCAGAATGCACGAGGATGGAACCCAAAAAACCTCAGGTGTGACAATCGGGATAGCCGCAGTCGAGCGCGCCCGAGGTTAAGGTTACCGCGGTGCCGGATTTGCAATCTGGACCTGACCGGATATCATCGAAAAACTGGAAAATTGTTCTTCTCTTTTAATTGTTTACGATCGCATTGGCGGCTGCCGAATAAACTATTGTCTCGATAGCGTCCTCCGGTCGTCCGGGTAATCAGCGATGAGCGCAGAAACCCCTCCGTCGACAACCGACACGGCCCTCAAGGGCGCGCGGGCCAAAAACGCCAATCGCCGGCAAGCGCTGTTATTTATTTTTCTGACCTTGATCCTCACGGTCGGCACGGTGTTTGGAGGACGAATCTGGCTGCGCAACTCCGAGACCCTGACCTTCGCGACCGGCGATGCGAGCGGCGTCGAAGCTCGTTTCGCCACCAAGCTAGCCTCGGTGCTCAAGAACAACGGTTCGCATCTGCGGATCAAGATCGCTCAAAATCCGGATAATGCCAAGGCGCTGGCGCAGTTCGACCGCCGGCAGGCGGATCTGGCGGTGCTGCGTTCCGACGCCAAGGTGCCGCCGCGCGCCCGCGCGCTCGCCTTGCTCGAACATGATGTAGTGCTGTTCATCAGTCCGGGAGAAAAGAAAATCGCCTCGCTCGCAGCGCTGAGGAAAAAGAAAATAGCATTGTTGAGCGATGGCGACGGCAACATGGCATTCGTCCGCAGCTTCCTGGAGATTCCCGAGGGCTCGGAAGCGGGCCACATTCAACAGGCGCCGCCGAACGCCACCCTCGACAAACTGTTGGCGCCAAAAGGCTTTGGCGCGGTGATCGTCATCGCCCATGCTTCGAAGATCGCGAAAGACAAGAGCTACGAGCAATATGCCAAGGGCGGCGGCAGCTTGACGCTGAACGGCATCGATGAAGCCAAGGCCCTCACCCGAAAAAACCCCGGAATTTCCGAGGAAACGGTGGCCACGGGAATGCTGTCATCGTCGCCCGCGGTTCCTGATGACGATATCTCCACGATCGGATTGCAATGGTTTCTGGTTGCGCAGTCGAGGATGTCGGCCGGCATCGCCGAGGAATTGGCGCGCACGGTCTATGAAAACAAAGCCGAGCTCGCGCTTGACGACGGCTTTGCTTCAAAGATCGAACCGGCGGATACCGACAAGGACGCCTTGATCGTCGCCCACCACGGCGCTGCCGGATACATCAACGACGATACCAAGTCGTTCATGGATCGATATGCCGACGTAATGTATCTCGGCGGTGGCGCCCTGAGTGTCATTGGTTCGATGTTTCTTCGGACTTTATGCAAAGGTCACGCGCATTGCGCCGGAAAAGGCCAGCGAACTCGCGACTGCCATTCTCGATATCGGTGAACGCGTCGAACACGCCAAATCCATGGACGCGCTCGAATCGCTGCAGGAAGAACTCGAGGCGATACTCCGCGGCGCCGTAGTTGGGTTGCGCGACGGCACTATCAGCAGCGACGGTCTTGATACCTTCAAGCTTGGCTATGAATTCGTGCGCGACGAGATCGGAATGCGGCGCGAAAGCCTCAAGCGGCATGCCGGCTATGACGACAACGTCGTGAGCGTCAAGACGGCGCAGAGCGCGTAGTAAATTTCTCCCGTCTCCGCGATCGGACTAGGGAACGCTGAAAAATGTTCAGCGCTCGGCGGGAGGGACCTTCCGCCCGTCGCCTGATCTCGGCGATTGTCCTTTTGAGCGCTGCCTGCCGCGGGTCGGGCCGCGCGGCGGCGCGCGCTTCCTCAATCGCACCGGCAAGATCGTGCAGCGCCAGCGCGCCGTCGAAGGTCGGCTTGGCCAGACTATCGATGATCAAATTCCAGTCCGCGAGACCTTGGCGATAGGCGTCGCCATATCCCTGAATCATCGTGGCGCTTTGTACGATGGCCGATGCGGCAGCCGGCTGCTTCACCAGAGCGCGGTCGATCATGTGCAGCCATCGCTCGACCCAGATCCGCTCTTTGCCATAACGCACCGAGAACAGGCGCCAGCGCCGCAGCAACGCCTCGAATTTCAACCGGCGAAGGCCCCATGGGGTGGCCGCGCTATAGCGGATCGGGAACGGCTTGTGCAACCATCCCCGCCATTCGAGCATGCCGAGCACCGGCTCGGCGACCGTGCCCGGAAGCGCACCAATCAGTTCATCGATGCCGGAATCTTTTGACATCGTCTTCGGATAGAGTGCGCGCGTTGCCGGCACTCGCGTCGAGCTCGGCCAGCTTTGTTTGCGCAATCCGGATCGGATCGTCGTAGCTCATGCGCAAGCGCCATCAGCCGCGCGATTTCGCCGAACAACGCTTCGTCGACGCCGCGGCGTCCGACGAAACGCTTGAGCCGATCAACATAGAGCTGTGCGTAGCTGGGCCCCTGATAGTCGATCAGCCGTTCGATGCCTTCGCTGACAACCGGCGCCACCGCGTCCGGCAGGCCTTCCGGCAGGAATGGTGGCGCGTTGTCGTCATCGCCGATGAAATCGGCGAGGAGGTAGCGAGCCGACGACCAGAGACGTGCCACGCCTGCGCGCATGAGCTATCCTCGCGCGGGCGCGGCGGCGGGCGGCGGCAGCGGTATGCTGCGCCAACCGCTGTTCAAGCCTGGCGATGTTCTGAAACAGACGGGCGCTGGCCAGACGCAGGAAATAAAAGCCGAACGCCGGATTTTGCACGTAGAGCTCCTCGACCTGGGTATAGGTCACGCCCAGGATCAGGCCAGCCTCGATGCATTCCAGCGTCTGGGTGCGCAAGTTCGAAGGCGACAGCATGCCGAATTCGCCGACGAGGGCTCCTACCGGCAATTCGATGCCGGATTCGACCAGACGGTACCGGCCGCTGACGATGTAGAACATGTTGTCGGCCTTCTCATCCTTGTAGAACAACACCTCGCCGGTGGTGCATTTGCGCTCGGTCATGAATGGCTTCAGCCATTCCATCGACAGTTCGCTGTTGACGGACTTTTTCACGTCACGCACCAGTTGCAGCATCTGGTGTAACCGATAGATGTTGAGCGGCAGCAGCACCGAATGCAGCACCAGCGTCGGATAGTTATGGGTCGGGATCGAGGACGCGATCAGAACGACATTGGTCAGAATGGCGAACAGGCGCAGCGGGATCATCGTTCGCATCGAAAGGGTTGCGACGAGGAAGATCGACGCAAAAAAGCTGCTGGCGGTTCCGGCGTGTTCGGCGAGATGAGAGGTATCCATGGCAAGCCAACCTATTTTCCCAGCGTTAGTGCTTAGCGGTCGTCGAAGCGCATGTCCGGACCCGCTGCGATCCGGCTGACAACACATCATAAAAGTCCCCGCGCGATTTTGATATACGGGGAAAAAACGACGGTTTGTAAGGCCTGTCCTGCAATCCCGGTCAAAATGCCGCTCCGACGCGGCCGCGCGAGCGATTAAGCGATTTGATGGCCTGTCGTTGACGGCCTGATGCGGCGCGGGCACTTTGCAGGTCGGACCGGTGGCTAAGACCAGTCCAGCCTTTTCCTTCCACGGGCTTCGTCCGCAAATGCCTAAGCCGCCAATTTCCTCTGCCGTCGCCCAGTTCCTTGCCGCGACCGCTGGCCGCAATCCGACCAGGCCGGCTTACATCGCCACCGCCACGGGTCTCGCCACGCTATTGTTGCTCACCGTCGACCCGGCCTATGAGGCGGCGCATCATTGGGTCGACGCCATTCTTTGGCTCTGCCTCGTCTTTTTTATCTTCGAACTTGGGGTCCGGATACGTCACGCCGCCTTGCTCCATCAGGTGCCGGCCTATTTTTTGTCGTTCCGTGGATGGGTCGACACGGCCTCTGCAACCGCCATCCCCTTCGCATTGGCCACCGGCGCGCATCCGAAATCGGCTTGGTTGCTTGCCGTGCTGTGGCTCATCAAAATGGTTCCGGGAATTTCGGGACTGCGGCAGTTGCGGCGCGTGCTCGCGGTGGAATCCGGACCGCTGTTTAGCGTTCTGGTGATTTTCCTGATGGTGCTGTTCGTGGCTTCGGTGGCCATGCATTTTTTGGAGGGTGCGGGCCAGCCCGCCGCGTTCGGCAGTGTCCCCGCGGCCATGTGGTGGGCAGTCGTCACCCTGACCACCGTCGGCTATGGCGATGTCGTGCCAATCACCCCGCTCGGGCGGCTGGTCGCGGCGTTCGTCATGATCTGCGGCCTCGGCGTGTTCGGGCTGTGGACCGGCATCCTCGCGACCGGCTTTGCGGCCGAAACCCGCCGCGACAATTTCCTCAAGACCTGGGAGTCCGTGAGTAAGGTCCCTTTCTTCGCTTCACTAGGACCGGCGGCGATTGCGGACGTGACGCATATGCTGCGCACCATGGATCTGCCGGCGCGCACCATGATCATCCGCAAGGGCAAGGTCGGCGATTGCATGTATTTCCTCGCCGAGGGCGAAGTCGAAGTCGATCTTCCCAACAAGAAGATCCGGCTCGGCGAGGGCGCTTTCTTCGGCGAAATGGCACTGCTCGGCAATAATCTCCGCTCTGCCAATATCACCACGACAAGGCTGTCCAGGTTGCTGGTGCTCGATCTGGTCGACTTTCGCTTGCTGATGGCGAGACATCCAGAGCTTGCCGAGACGATCGACGCCGAAGCCAAGCGGCGCGCACTGGAAAATAAATAAATGGAAAAGAATGTGCCGGACGGCGCGGACGGCGAGCGCGCCGGTTCTGGAAATCGACGGCGCGCGCGCCACCATCCGCCTCAACCGGCCGAACAAGCTGAACCGGCTGGAGCCCGGCGACCTCGATGCGCTCGCTGACCCTGTTCGATCGGATCGAGGCCGATGCCGCGATCAGGGTGCTGATCCTGACCGGCACCGGCCGCGCTTTCAGCGCCGGCTATGATCTCGGTTCGATTGCCGACCGCGCCGCCAAGGGCGAGCAACAGACCGGCGGTTCGGCCTTCGAGTTCGTCGTCAACCGACTGGAGGATATCGGCGTTCCCACGATCTGCCGGCTTAACGGCGGCGTCTATGGCGGCGCGACCGATCTGGCGCTGTCCTGCGATTTCCGCATCGGCACCGACACTTGCGAAATGTTCATGCCGGCGGCGCGGCTTGGGCTACATTATTACAAGAGCGGCATCCAACGCTACGTGTCGCGGCTGGGTGCCGACAATGCCAAAAAACTGTTCCTCACGGCGCAGAAAATCAAAGCGCAGGAGATGCTGCGGATCGGTTATCTCACCGCCGTTGCGCCAGCCGACAAACTCGATGAAGAGGTCGACGCGCTCGCAACAGTTCTCGCTGGCAATGCACCAGTCGCGATGCGGGGAATGAAGCGCACCATCAACGAATTCGCGCGAGGCGAACTCGATGGCGATGCCGCGGACCAGCGCCATCGCGACAGCATGCACGGCGCGGAAATAAAGGAAGGCATCGCCGCGTTTGCGCAGAAGCGGGCGCCGAGGTTTTAGCGCTCTCCTTACTCCACGAAAGTTACGGTATCGGGAATGCTCGCCCGCGAGGTTCGATAGCTGTTGATCCTGTGCTCGCGGTCGGCATAACCGAAAGAGATGCCGCACACCACGCGGCGATCTTCGCCCAGTCCGAAATGCCGCCGGATCAATCCCGACTGGCGCGCGAGGGCTGCCTGCGGAATGGTGCCGAGACCCAGCGCCTGCGCGGCGAGCATGAAATTGCCGACATACGCGCCGCAATCGATCGCGCCGTAGATGCCGAGCGGCTCGGCGCTATGAATGATGGCGACGTGCGGCGCGCCGAAGAAATTGTAATTCTCCAGCCCCTGTTTCGCGTAAGCGGCGCGGTCGCCGCGCGCGATGCCGAGCGTGTTGTAAAGCTGGAAGCCGCTTTCGCGCCGGCGCTCCTGATAGACGCCGAGATATTCGCGCGGCGGCGGAAAATCGCTGTTGTCGGGGCCGCCGGAAGCGGCCGCCGCATAGATCGCCTTACGAAATTTTTCCTTTGCCTCCCCGCTTGCGATCACGACCTGCCAAGGCTGGCTGTTGCACCACGACGCCGTGCGCTGCGCCGCGATCAGCAAGCGGTCGATAATCGCGCGCGGCACCGGCTCGGGCAGGAACGCGCGGAAGGAATAGCGTTCGCGCAACAAGCTTTCGAGGGTGTCGATGGGAGCGAGCAGACATGCTGAGCCTTTCAACTTTTATCGAGTTTTGCCGCATCACCCCACCGGCCGACCCAAATGAATTTGGCCGCCACCCTCCCCATTCAGGGGAGGGTCGGCCGCCGTGGATGTCAGCGCTTCTTTCTTTTCCCTCCCCCTTGTGGGGAGGGGCGGCGCGAAGCGCCGGGGTGGGGGTTATCGCTTACCGCCCCTTGGTCGGAATCTTGTTGAACGGCACGTCCTTGTCGACGCGGATGTCGCCCGGCAGACCCAGCACGCGCTCGGCGATGATATTGCGCAAGATTTCGTCGGTGCCGCCGGCGATGCGGGTGGACGGCGAACTCAACAGCATCGCCTGAAACTGCCCGCCGGCCTCAGCGGTATCAGGATCGGTAAACACGCCCGCGGCGCCTTCGAGGTCCATCGCATACATCGCGATATCCTGCATCATTGATCCCGCGACCAGCTTGCCGATGGAATTTTCCGGACCCGGACGTTCGCCCTTCGACAGCGCAGAGATCGCGCGGTAGCTGGTGTATTTCAGCCCGCTGGCTTTCACCGCCCAGTTCGCGAGTTTCGAACGCGTCGATCGGTCGTCGATCGCGAGGCCGTCATCGGTCATCAGGTTCGAGCAGAATTCGAATACCTCGGGAAAGCCAGTCGCAAGCCGCGAGCCGATCGACATCCGCTCATTCATCAGCGTGGTCAGCGACACGTTCCAGCCATCACCGACAGCGCCAAGCCGTTGGCTGTCCGGGATAACGACGTTGGTGAAAAACACCTCATTGAATTCCTGCATGCCGTTGGCCTGCTTGATCGGCTTCACCTCGACGCCCGGAGTTTTCATGTCGAGGAAGAACATCGTCAGTCCCTTGTGCTTGGGCACGTTGGGATCGGTGCGCGTGATCAAGAGACCGTAGTCGGAATAGTGAGCGCCGGAGGTCCAGATTTTCTGGCCGTTGACGATCCAGTTATCGCCGTCGCGCTCCGCGCGGGTGCGCAAGCCCGCGACATCCGATCCGCCGGCGGGCTCTGAAAATAACTGGCACCAGATCTGCTCGCCCGGCGGCGAACTTCGGCAGGTAATGCCGCTTATGCTCCTCGCTGCCGTAGGCCATCACGGTCGGCCCGCACATGCCCTCGCCGATCTGGAACGGGCTGGTCAGCTTGCCGTAGATGCCTTCTTCCTGCTGCCAGATCACGCGCTCGATCGGCGTCGCGCCGCGGCCGCCATATTCCTTTGGCCAGTGCAGGCACGACCAGCCCGCGTCGGATTTTTTCTTCTGCCAAGCCTTGCCGACTTCGACGACATCGGCTTTCTGCAGCTTGATGCGGCCGAGCGAGGCTTTCGACAGTTCAGCCTCGTATTCCTTGGGGGCATTTGCGTCGATCCATTGGCGCGCTTCGGTGCGGAACGCAGCTTCCTGCGGCGTGTCATCAAAATTCATTAAATTGTTCCTCTCGCGCTTACGCGCGCCCCCGCGTCGCGATCTTGTTGAACGGCACGTCCTTATCGACCCTGATATCGCCGGGTAATCCCAGCACGCGTTCGGCGATGATGTTGCGCATGATCTCGTCGGTGCCGCCTTCGACACGTGTCCCCGGCGAGCGCAGCAGCATCGCCTGGAATTTTCCCATCGCCTCCGCGTCGTCAGGTCCGCTCAGCACGCCGGCCGCGCCTTGCAAATCCAGCGCGTAGGCGGCGACATCCTGAATCATCGCGCCGGCGACCAATTTGCCGATGGAATTCTCCGGCCCGGGCGCTCGCCTTTCGACAGCGCCGAGATGGCGCGGAAGCTGGTGTATTTCAGGCCGCTGGCTTTCACCGCCCAATTCGCAAGTTTCGAGCGCACGCTGCGGTCGTCGATCGCAAGGCCATCTTCCAGCATCAGGTTGCTGCAAAAATCAAACAGCTCCGGAAAGCCGGTCGATACACCGGCGCCGATCGACATCCGCTCGTTCATCAGCGTGGTCAGCGACACGTTCCAGCCGTCATTGACGTCGCCGAGCCTCTGCGCATCGGGAATCCGCACGTCGGTGAAATACACTTCGTTGAAATCAGACGCGCCATTGGCCTGCTTGATCGGCTTGATCTCGACACCGGGCGACTTCATGTCGAGGAAGAACATGGTGAGGCCCTTGTGCTTGGGCACATCGGGATCGGTGCGGGTCAGCAGGATGCCGTAGTCCGAATAGTGCGCGCCGGAGGTCCAGATCTTCTGGCCGTTGACGATCCAGTCGTCGCCGTCCTTCTCCGCGCGGGTGCGCAGGCCGGCGACATCAGAACCGCCGGCGGGTTCGGAGAACAACTGGCACCAGATATTCACGCCGGCCGCCAGCGGCGGCAGATATTTGCGTTTCTGGTCCTCGGCGGCGAACGCCATCATGGTCGGGCCGCACATGCCGTGGCCGATGATGAACAGGCCGGAGAGCTTGCCGAACGCGCCCTCCTCCTGCTGCCAGATCACGCGCTCGATCGGCGTCGCGCCGCGGCCGCCATATTCCTTCGGCCAATGCGGCACCGCCCAGCCGGCGTCGGCCTTCTTCTTCTGCCACGCCTTTGCGACTTCGAGGATGTTGGCGCCCTTCAGCTGCACGCGGCCGAGTGAGGTTTTCTTCAGTTCGTCCTCGTATTGCTTCGGCGCGTTGGCCGCGATCCACGCTCTTGCCTCGGCGCGAAACGCGGCTTCCTGCGGGGTATCGTCGAAATTCATTCGGGTCGCCCTCTACGCCGCGTTCCGCTTGCGCATGCGGTCGATCAGCGCGTCCTCCCAATACGACAGGCTGCCGAGGCCCAGCGCCAGCGCATTCGAGCGCCGGTAGTACATGTGGCAGTCGAACTCCCAGGTGAAACCCATGCCGCCATGAACCTGGATGTTGTTCTTGGAGCAATGCTGGAACGCCTGCGTTGCGCTGATCCGCGCCGACGCCGCGGCCTCCGGCAATTCGGATGCATTGGTGGAAAGCGCCCATGCGCCGTAATAACAATTCGAGCGCGCCAGCGTCGCCGATACATACATGTCGGCGAGCATGTGCTTCACGGCCTGGAACGAGCCGATCGGCCGGCCGAACGCGATGCGATCCAGCGCATAGTCGCGCCCCATCTCCAGCGCGCGGTCGGCGCCGCCGACTTGCTCGAACGCCATCAGCACCGCGGCGCGGTCAAGCACGCGCGTGACGATGCTCCAGCCTTCATTGGCGGGGCCGAGCGGCTCGGCCTTGCATTTATTGAACGTGACTTCCGCCTGCCCGCGCGACGGGTCGACATTGGTCAACACTTTGCTCTCGACGCCCTCGCCTTTCATGTCGACGATGAACAGCGAGATGTCGGTCTCGCGGCCCGACGATCCGGTGCGCGCGGCAACGATGGCAAAATCGGCGATGGCGCCATCGGGCACCGGCTTCTTGGCGCCGGTGAGCGTGCCATTCGACGCCACCATCTTGATCGCCTGCGGCGAAGGATTGCCGGAGCCTTCAAACAGCGCCAGCGTGCCGATGGCTTCGCCCGATGCGATCAACGGCAGCCATTTTTTCTTTTGCGCGTCGCGAGCCTGCGATCATCAGCGCTTCGCGGCGAGATACACCGTCGATGAGAACGGCACCGGCGCCAGCGAGCGGCCCATCTCCTCGGCGATGACGCAAAGCTCAAGATGTCCCGCGCCGGTGCCGCCGAATTCTTCCGGGATCGCGACGCCGAGAAATCCCATCTCGGCGAGGCCCTTCCACAATTCCTTGTCGTAGGCGCGCCTTGCCATCGAGCACGGCACGCACTGCTTTCGGCGGGCTTTTTTCGGCGAGGAATCGCCGGGCCTGATCGCGCAGTTGTTTTTGATCGTCGGAGAAATCGAAATTCATGGGAGATTTGCTCTATTTCTGGAAAACGTTCGTGCGCGCCTTGGGCGGTTGCTGCTGCGCCCTCTCCCCTTGTGGGAGAGGGCATCGCTGACACTAGCTTCAAATTCGTGCCGGGTGAGGGGGTGCTGACTTTGGAAGCCCCCTCACCCGGCAGCCTTCGGCTGCCACCCTCTCCCACAAGGGGAGAGGGAAGAAGGACTACCGCGGCGCCATGCGGATCGCGCCGTCGAGACGGATGGTCTCGCCGTTCAGCATCGGATTCTCCACGATGTGCACGGCGAGCGCACCGTATTCGGAGGCGTCGCCGAGCCGCGCGGGATGCGGCACCTGCGCGCCCAGGCTCTTCTGCGCTTCTTCGGACAGCCCCATCAGCAGCGGCGTCAGGAACAGGCCGGGAGCGATGGTGTTGACGCGAATGAGATGCTGCGCGAGATCGCGCGCGATCGGAATGGTCATGCCGACGATGCCGCCCTTCGACGCCGAATACGCCACCTGCCCGATCTGGCCCTCATAGGCCGCGACCGAGGCGGTGTTGATGATGACGCCGCGCTCCTCGCCGACCGGCGGCTCTTTCAGCAGCGCTTCGGTGAACAGCCGCAGCACGTTGAAGGTGCCGACCAGATTGACCATGATCACCTTGGTGAACTTGTCGAGCGGATAGACGCCCTGCTTGCCGACGATACGCGCCGAGCCGCCAATGCCCGGCGCAATTCACCAGAATGCGCGCGGTGCCGTTGGCGGCTTCGCCCTTGGCAATCGCCGCCTTGACCTGATCTTCGTTGGTGACGTCGGCGTGAAGCGCCACGCCCTTGATTTCGGCGGCGACCTTTTCGGCGTTTTCCTTGCTCTGGTCGAGCACGGCGACCTTCGCGCCTTTCGCGGTCATCGCGCGCGCGGTGGCGGCGCCGAGGCCAGAGCCACCGCCGGTGATGAGAACGGAAACGTCTTTCAACTGCATAACTCTGGTCTCCTACCCTGATACTGCCGCGCTTACCCGGCACGATGACTTCTGTCGAAAGCAGCTAAGCCGAGGAGGCTGTCATGCTCAAGCAATAATTGCTGGCAAGGATTGCTGGATTGACTTTAGGTCCGCCCGCTTCCTTTAATCCATGCCAAATCTATCACCGGGAGGAAACCATCATGGCCGAGGCTTATATCGTCGCCGCCGCTCGCACCGCGGGTGGCCGCAAGGGAGGACGTCTCGCCGGCTGGCATCCGGCCGACCTCGCCGCCTCCGTGCTCGATACGCTGGTCGATCGCACCGGCGTCAATCCCGATCAGATCGAAGACGTCATCATGGGCTGCGTGATGCAGGCCGGCGAGCAGTCCAACAACATCGCGCGCAACGCCATCATGGCCTCAAAGCTGCCGGAGAGCGTGCCGGGCACCTCGGTCGATCGCCAATGCGGCTCGTCGCAGCAGGCGCTGCATTTCGCCGCGCAGGCTGTCATGTCGGGCGCGATGGACGTGGTGATCGCCGCCGGCGTCGAGGCGATGACGCGGGTGCCGATGGGGCTGGCGTCGCAATTGCCGGCCAAGAACGGTTTCGGCCACTACAAGAGCCCGAACATCGAGGCGCGCTACCCGAACATCGTGTTCAGCCAGTTCACCGGCGCGGAAATGATGGCGGAGAAATACGGGCTGTCGAAAGACGATCTCGACGAATACGCCTATGAGAGCCACCAGCGCGCCATCGCCGCGACGCAGGCCGGCAAATTCAAGGACGAGATCATTCCGCTGAAGATCACCCGCGCGGACGGATCGACCGACACCCATAGCATCGACGAAGGCATCCGTTTCGACGCGACGCTTGGCGGCATCAAGGGCGTCAAGCTGATCCAGGAAGGCGGCAAGCTCACCGCCGCCAGCGCCAGCCAGATTTGCGACGGCGCGTCCGGCGTCATGGTCGTCAACGAGAAGGGCCTGAAGGCGCTCGGCGTGCAGCCGCTGGCGCGGATTCATCACATGACCATGATGGGCGGCGATCCCGTCATCATGCTGGAAGCGCCGCTGCCCGCCACCGAGCGCGCGCTGAAGAAGGCGGGAATGAAGATCGACGACATCGATCTCTATGAAGTCAACGAAGCCTTCGCCTCGGTGCCGACCGCGTGGCTGAAGACCACCGGCGCCGATCCGTCCCGGCTCAACGTCAATGGCGGCGCCATCGCGCTCGGGCACCCCCTGGGTGGTTCCGGCACCAAGCTGATGACGACGCTCGTGCACGCGCTGAAGCAGAACAACAAGCGCTACGGCCTGCAAACCATGTGCGAAGGCGGCGGCATGGCCAACGTGACGATCGTGGAGCGGTTGTAGCGCTTCGGGACTCCCCATGACGCACCCGTCGATCCACGCGCGCACGCAGCCCGACAAGACCGCCTATCAGATGGCGGGGTCGGGCAAGGCGATCACCTATCGCGAGCTTGACGAACTCTCGAACCAGGGCGCGCATTTGTTGCGCTCGCTCGGCGTCAAGGCCGGCGATCACATCGCGTTCCTGATCGAGAACCGGCTGGCGTTCATGGAGCTGTGCTGGGCCGCGCAGCGCAGCGGCGTCTATTTCACCGCGATCAGCCGCTACCTGACGCAGGAAGAGATCGCCTACATCGTCAGGGATTGCGGTGCGCGCGTCGTCATCACCTCGCCGAAATGCGCGGACGCGATATCAGACCTTGTCAGCGACGCGCCTGGTGCGCCGCAATTCTTCATGATCGATGAGCCGCTGCCGGGATTTCGCTCGTGGGACCGCGAACTCGCAAAGCAGCCGACCACGCCGATATCGGACGAAGTCGCCGGCTATGACATGCTGTATTCGTCGGGCACCACCGGGCGGCCGAAGGGCATCAAGCGGCAGACGCAGAACACGCCGATCGACGTGCCCAATCCGCTGCTGAAACTGCTGTGCGCCGACATGTGCGGCATGTCGTCCGAGAGCATCTATCTTTCGCCGGCGCCGCTGTATCACGCCGCACCGTTGCGCTTCAACATGATGGCGATCACGCTCGGCGGCACCTCGATCATCATGGAATCGTTCGACGCCGAGCAATTCCTGAAGCTGGTCGAGCAACACAAGGTCACGCAGTCGCAGCTGGTGCCGACCATGTTCGTGCGCATGCTGAAACTGCCGGAAGAAGTCCGCAAAGCTTACGATGTCTCGTCGCTGGTCGGCGCGATCCACGCCGCCGCGCCCTGCCCGGTCGATGTCAAGGCGAAGATGATCGAATGGTGGGGACCGATCCTGATCGAGTACTACGCCGGCTCCGAAGGCAACGGCGTCACCGTTTCGAATTCGCAGCAATGGCTCAGCCATCGCGGCACCGTCGGCCGCGCCGTCGTCGGCACGATTAAAATTCTCGGCGAGAACGACGAGGAGATGCCCACCGGGCAGATCGGCACGGTGTATTTCGCCGACGCGCCGGTGTTTCACTATCACAACGATCCCGAGAAAACGAAGCGTGCCTACAACGACAGGGGATGGTCGACGCTCGGCGACGTCGGCTATCTCGACGGTGAGGGTTTTCTTTATCTCACCGACCGCAAGTCCTACATGATCATCTCCGGCGGCGTGAACATCTATCCGCAGGAGACGGAGGACGTGCTGATCACGCATCCCGAGATTGCCGATGTCGCGGTGTTCGGCGTGCCGAACGAGGAGATGGGCGAAGAGGTCAAGGCGGTGGTGCAGCCGCATGACATGGCGCGAGCCGGCAAGGATTTCGAGGCCGAGCTGATTGTGTTCTGCCGCAAGCATCTGTCGCCGATCAAATGCCCAAAGAGCATCGACTTCGAGGCGGAGCTGCCGCGCACGCCGACCGGCAAACTGGTGAAGCGGCATTTGAAGGATCGGTACTGGCCGAAGAAGGCGGCGGCGATCTGAGGCGATACGACTGCCTGCCGCTGTTCTTCCCCTCTCCCCTCGTGGGAGAGGGTGCCCGAGTGAAACGAGGGCGGGTGAGGGGGTCTTCGGCCGAGGTGCGCGCCCCCTCACCCGGTCTCGCACTTCGTTCGCAACCACCCTCTCCCACCAGGGGAGAGGGAAGAAGGTACGTCTCCTTGCAGGTTGTGGATCAAATGACTTCGCTCCCCCCATCCCCCTCCCTCCAACCATCCGCTCGCGGTTTGTCGAAAACATCAACGGCCTGCGCATGCACGTGCTTGAGGCCGGCTTCGAGACGCCCGGCCGTCCCTGCATCCTGCTGCTGCATGGCTTTCCCGAGCTCGCCTATAGCTGGCGCAAGGTGATGCCGGAGCTTGCAGCCGCTGGCTATCACGTGATCGCGCCGGACCAGCGCGGCTACGGTCGCACCACCGGCTGGGACAGCGCCTATGACGGCGACCTAGGCTCGTTTCGTTTGCTGAATCTGGTACGCGACGTGCTGGGGCTGGTATCGGCGTTCGGCTATCGTAGCGTCGACGCCGTGGTGGGGCACGATTTCGGCAGTTCGGTCGCGGCGTGGTGCGCGCTGGTGCGGCCCGATGTGTTTCGTTCGGTCGCCTTGATGAGCGCGCCGTTCGCGGGACCGCCGCGGCTGCCGTTCGACACCGCCGACAAGCCCGCGACGCGCAAGCCCGACGATCCGGTGCATCGCGACCTCGCCGCGCTGCCAAGGCCGCGCAAGCATTACCAATGGTATTATTCGACGCGCGAAGCCGACGCCAATATGCACCGCGCGCCGCAGGGCGTGCATGATTTCCTGCGCGCCTATTACCACTACAAGAGCGCCGACTGGCCGGGCAACCAGCCTTATCCGCTGCAGGCGTGGACCGCGAGTGAACTCGCCAAACTGCCGACCTACTACATCATGGATCTCGCTGAGAGTATGGCGGAAACCGTTGCGAAAGAGATGCCCTCGCCTGCGCAGATCGCTGCGAATGAGTGGCTGCCTGAAAACGAACTCGCCTTCTACAGCGCGGAATATGCCCGCACCGGATTTCAGGGCGGCCTGCAATGGTATCGCTGCGGCACTTCGGGCGCATTCACCGCCGAGCAGGAGACCTGGTCGGGCAAAACCATTGACGTGCCCTCCTGTTTCATCGCGGGCAAGCAGGACTGGGGCACCTACCAGCGCCCTGGCGTGTTCGAGGCGATGCAGAAATCGGTTTGCACGCGCATGCTTGGCGCTCATTTGATCGACGGCGCGGGACATTGGGTGCAGCAGGAGCAACCCGACGAGGTGAGTCAATTGTTGCTGGAGTTTTTGAAGGCGGCAAAATCTTAGCCGTCATTCCGGGGCATGCAGCGGCGCCGCTTGCAGCCCCCGCCTAAACTGAGCATCATCGGCGCAACAACAAAGGGAGCACGCCTTGGCGCAATCGGAATGGGGCTTCAAGACAGCCGTAGAGCTATCGTCCGCGCTGGCGGCCAAAAAAGTATCCGCGGTCGAGCTGGCGCAGGACATGATCGGGCGCATCGAGCGGCACGACGGAAAAATCAACGCCGTCTGCGTGCGGGATTTTTCGCGCGGGCTCGAAACAGCGCGCGCGGCCGACGCAGCGCTGGCGCGCGGCGAGAAGAAACCGCTGCTCGGCTTGCCGATGACGATCAAGGAATCTCTCAACATCGCGGGATTGCCGACGACATGGGGCTTTCCGGAGCAAAAGGATTTCATGCCGCAGGAAGACGCGCTGGCGGTTTCGCGGGTGAAGCAAGCGGGCGGCGTGATTTTGGCCAAGACCAATGTGCCGGTCGCGCTCGCGGACTGGCAGAGCTACAACGAGATATACGGCACCACCAACAATCCGTTCGATCTCGGCCGCACGCCCGGCGGCTCATCCGGCGGATCGTCCGCAGCGCTCGCGGCGGGCTACGGACCGCTGTCGATCGGCACCGACATCGGCGGCTCGCTGCGCGTGCCGGCCTTTCATTGCGGCGTCTATGCGCACAAGCCGACCTTCGCGCTGGTGCCGCCGCGCGGCAACACGCCGCCGGGGCTGCCGCCGCTGCCGTTCGACCGCGATCTCAGCGTGATGGGACCAATGGCGCGCTCGGCCGCCGATCTTTCGCTGTTGCTCGATGTCATCGCGGGACCCGATCCCCTCGAAGCCGGCATCGCCTACAAGCTTGCGCTGCCGCCGGCGCGGCACAACGACCTCAAGGCGTTTCGCGTACTGCTGATCGACACCGATGCGGTGATGCCGAGCGACAAGAGCGTACGCGGTGCGATTCAATTCTCTCGCGGACAAACTCGCGAAAGCCGGCGTCAAGGTGACGCGCGAGAGCCCGCTGCTGCCCTGACTTCGCCGCGTCGTCGCGGTTGTACATGCGGCTGCTGCTGTCGTTTCTGTCGGGCACCTTCGCGCCGGATGTCTTTGCCGGGGCGCAAACCCGGGCAGCCGAGCTTTCGCCCGACGACATGAGTCTAAGAGCGGAGCGCTTGCGCGGCATCACGCTCAGTCATCGCGACTGGGTGATGGCCGACGGCGCACGCGCGAGGCTGCGCGCGCAGTGGCGCGAGCTGTTCAAAAGTTTCGACGCCGTGATCTGCCCGATCATGCCGACGCCGGCGTATCCGCACGATCATCTGGAGCCGCAGGAGGAGCGCACCATCGACATCGACGGCAAGGATTATCCCTATTCCGATCAACTGGCGTGGCCGGGCATTGCGACCTTGCCGGGACTGCCGGCCACCGCGATCCCGCTCGGGCTGTCCCCCGATGGCCTGCCGGTCGGCGTGCAGATCGTAGGCCCCTGGCTGGAAGACCGCACGCCGCTGAAGCTTGCGGAGTTGATCGAGCGCGAATTCGGCGGCTTCGTGCCCCCGCCGATGTTTGACGACTAGCACCGTCATTCTGGAGCGTGCCGGACCAACAGTCCCGGATACCGCTTCGGGCAGCATCAGGTCTTTCCGAGGGGCAACGAAGTCACGCGCCCGGAATCCAGACACAATTCGTAATCAGGTTGATCGTGGTTTCGCTTCGCTACGACTGAAAGGACAAACCATGACCGACTTCGAACAACTCACCGCGCTCAACCGGGATTATGTCAATTCCGTGCAGAATTGCGACGTCAAGAGATTTGACCAAATCCTTAGCCAGGATTTTTATTGCTCCAATCCCGACAAGTCGCTGGTCAACCGCTTTGACTTTCTCAGGCAAACTGCGGTGCCCGTGACCGTCCGAAATCTCGAAGCGCAGGACGTCAAGATTCGGATCATAGGCGACTTCGCGATCATTCATGCCCGCACAAGCTATACAATGCCGGATGGAAAATCGGGCTCAGGCCGCTACACCGACTGCTGGGCGAAACAGAACGGAAAGTGGCTGGCGGTGTCGGCACACGTGTCGCGGTGATCGCCTTCTGAGTGAGCGTCGAGGCGTCAAGTTATCCCTCCCTCCGCTAGCGGTGGGGAGGGATAAGAAAGCGCCTTCAACTTCACCTCACGCATCAAACATGATGACGCTGCGTACCGTCTTGCCGGCCTTCATCGCCGCAAAGCCCTCGTTGATTTCCGACAGCTTCAACTTCGCCGAAATCCAGTCCTCCAGATGCAACTTGCCGCGCATGTAGAATTCGACCAGCCGAGGCATGTCGACGCGGAAATGGTTCGAGCCCATCGACGAGCCCTGGATCTTGCGCTCGCGCAGGAAATCGAAGCCGTGCAGTTCGATCTTCTGGCCGAACGGAATCATGCCGACGATGGTGGTGGTGCCGCCGGGCGCCAGCATCGCGAACGCCTGCTCGGCGGTCTCCTTGCGGCCCAGCACCTCGAAGGAATGATGCACGCCGCCATTGGTCAGGTCGCGCACCTGCTGCACGACATCGCCATTCCTGCGGATCGACGATGTCGGTGGCGCCGAGTTTTGTCGCGAGCTGCAGCTTCGCCGGATTGGTGTCGACCGCGATGACGCGCCCCGCGCCGGCGATCTGCGCGCCGTTGATCGCGGCCATGCCGACGCCGCCGCAACCGATCACCACCACGGTCTCGCCGGGCGCCGACCTTGGCGGTATTCACCACCGCGCCGTAGCCGGTGATGACGCCGCAGCCGATCAGCGCCGCCAGCTCGAGCGGCATGTCGCGGCGAATTTTCACGATGGCGTTTTCGTGCACCAGCATCTGCTCGGCGAACGAAGACAGATTGAGAAACTGGTTCAGCTTCTCCGATCGCGCCCAACTGACAGCCGGTTGGAAACGCCGGGCAGCATCTTCACCGTGGTGTCGGTGCACAGTACCGGCCGTCCGGTCGTGCAGTTGTCGCAGGTGCCGCAGAACACCGACAGGCACGTCACCACGTGGTCGCCGGGCTTCACATAGGTGACGTCGGAGCCGACCTGCTCGACGATCCCAGCGGATTCATGACCGAGCACTGCGGGCAGCGGATGCGGATACAGCCCTTCCATGAAATGCAGATCGGAATGGCATAGCCCGGCAACGCTGGTGCGGATCAGGACCTCGCGCGGCCCGGGCTTCTGCAGGCTGACATCCTCGATCACCAGCGGCTTGTTGACTTCGTGCAGGACAGCGGCCTTCATCAAACACTCCCTTTGTTAAGTTTCTTCGTCATTCCGGGATGCGCGCTCTCAGTCGGGCTCTTGCCCGACGACAGCGCAGGCCCGGAATCCATAACCCCAGCATTCGAGTTCAGCATCCGCACGCCATCGTAGGGATTATGGATTCCGGGCTCATTCGCTTCGCTCATGCCCCGGAATGACGTTACGCCGCGTCAAGCAATTCGCCAACCTCGGCCATGCCGACCTCTCGATCGCCCAAGCAGGTGATCCGACATTGCGCGCTGCGTCGCGTTTTCCGTCAGCGCGAACGGATCGCGCGCCGACACGCGATGATCGATCACCAGCCGCGACAGCAATAGCCGGCGCGCGTCGCCGCGCATGTCATGGATGCGGCCGCCTTCCCATGCGAGCGTAACCGCGCTGGCAACGTGATAGAGCAGCGAAGTCGCGCGCCGCGCTTCGGCTTCGTTGTCCATGCGCGATGCCACTTCGCGGGCGAAGCCGATGGCGCGGTCGGTGAGACCGCGCAGACGATCGCGCCACGCCTGCGGCACGTTGGTGCTGTCATCGAGCCGCGCATGCAGGTCGGCAGCCAGCGCCGCCTCAGCGCCATGACGGCCGACCGCGCGCTTCAACGCATCGAGCGCGACGATGTTGCCGGTGCCTTCCCAGATCGAGCCGAGATGCGCGTCGCGCAACAACCGTGCGGTGGCGAATTCCTCGACGTAACCGATGCCGCCGCGCATCTCCAGCGCATCGCCGCACACCTTGCGCGCGTCGCGCGTGGCGCGAAATTTCAGCGTCGGCGTCAGAATGCGCAGCAGCGCCGCGGCGTCCTGGCTGCCGGCCTCGGCGCGGTCGAGCGCGTCGGCCGTCAAGAAGCTCATGCTCAGCGCCTGCTCGGTCGCCAGCATGATCTTCATGAGTTGCCGCCGCGCCAGCGGCAGATCGATGATGCGCTGCCCGAACACCACGCGGCCCCGCGCCACGGCAAACGCATCGTGCATCGCGCGGCGCATCAGCGCGGTGGATTTGACGCCGTTCGACAGCCGCGACGAGTTCACCATCTCCGCCATCTGCACAAAGCCGCGGTCGAGCCGTCCCACCGCGTAGGCGATCGCGCCTTCCAGCTTGATCTCGCCGGAGGCCATCGAGCGGGTGCCGAGTTTGTCCTTTAATCGCACGATGCGATAATGATTGGGCGAGCCGTCGTCGAGCTTTCGCGGCATCAGAAATAATCCAACGCCCCGCGTCCCACCTTCCGCGCCCTCCGGCCGCGCCAGCAGCATCACCACTTCCGCATCCGCGTTCGAGCAGAACCACTTCTCACCGGTCAGACGCCAGTGATCGCCGTCCTGCACGGCTGTGGTGGTTAGCTTGCCAACGTCGGAGCCGCCTTCCTTCTCCGTCATGAACTGCCCGCCTTGCGTCAGCCTGCTCATGTCGGTCTGCGTCAGGCCGTCGAGATATTTTTCCTTCAGCGCCGCGTCGCCGAAGTTCGACAGCAATTTGGCGCAGCCATCGGTGACGTTGATCGGACAGCCCAACCCGAACTCGGCCTGATTGAACAAAAACGTAAAGGCGTGCTTCGCCACCACCGGATAGGCCTGCGGCCAGCCGAGGATACCCTTGCGATGCGACATCGCGTGAATGCCGAATTCGCCGAACGCGGCGCGTTCCAGTTCGCGATAGGCCGGATGATATTCGATGCGTTGCGCATCGCGGCCGAAGCGGTCGCGCTGGTGCAACACCGGCGGATGTTGGTCGGCCAAGCCGCGCGCATTCGTCGAGATGGCCGCCGGCAAGACCGCCGAGCCGGTCGAGATGCGGTTCGATGTGCCGAAACAATTCGTCGGGCAGATGGATGCGCAGCAGATCGGTCAGCGCCGGATCGGCGCGATAGAAATTCATGCCCGACGTATCGGGCGCGATCATGTTCGCAGGCGCGCTTCCCGGAGCTATCTCGGTTCTGGCGTTCACGGCGTTTCCTTGTGCTCTCTCCACCGAAGCATATGCTGGCGATCATGCGCCTGCTAGGCTGTCCATCGGAGAATAATCCATGCAAACACCGAAATACAAAACCGCGCTGATCGTCGGCGCCGGCGAAGGCCTCAGTGCATCGCTGGCGCGGCTGTTCGCCCGTGGGGGCATCCGCGTCGCGCTGGCTGCCCGAAGAACCGAAAAGCTTGCCGCGCTGTGCGGCGAAACCGGCGCAAAGGCCTATGCATGCGATGCGACCAGCCCGGATGACGTGGCGAAGTTGTTTGCTGCCGTCGAGCGCGACATCGGCGCGCCGGATGTGGTGGTTTACAATGCCAGCGGTCGCGCGCGTGGCGCTTTTATCGATCTCGCCGCGGCCGAGGTCGCGCATGCGATTGCCGTCAGTGCGTTCGGCGGCTTTCTGGTCGCGCAGCAGGCGGTGCGGCGCATGCTGCCCAGCAAACACGGCGCGATCCTGTTCACCGGCGCATCCGCCAGCGTCAAGGGCTATCCGCAATCGGCGCCGTTCGCGATGGGCAAATTCGCGCTGCGCGGCCTCGCCCAGAGCATGGCGCGCGAGCTGTCGCCGCAAGGTATCCACGTCGCGCATTTCGTGATCGACGGCGGCATCCGCAGTGCCGCGCGAACCGAACCATCGGACAAACCGGACTCGATGCTCGATCCCGACGCGATCGCGCTGAGTTACTGGAACGTGTTGCAACAGCCGCGTAGCGCCTGGACCTGGGAACTGGAGTTGCGGCCGTGGGTGGAGAAGTTTTGACGCTTAACGGAAGCCTGACATGACCAACGGAACCACCATCGACACCGGCACCGACGAACTGCTCTGCGTGATCCGCGACCGCGTCGCGATCATCACACTGAACCGGCCTGAAGTCGCGCAACGCGCTATCGGATCGTCTGACGCCGGCGTTGCGCACCATGATCAAGACCTGCGGTGAAAATCCGGAAGTCGGCTCGCTGCTGATCACCGGCGCCGGCACGGCCTTCTGTGCGGGCGGCGACGTCAAAGGCATGGGCGCGCACCGCGACCCGAAGAAGCTGGCGATGTCGTTTGACGAGCGGGTAGCCGATCTCAGGGAACGCCAGCGCCTGTTGACCGGCGCATTGGTGTCGGTGCGCAAGCCGACCATCGCGGCGCTGCCCGGCCCCGCGGTCGGCGCCGGCCTCGCGATTGCGATGGCCTGCGATATCCGGATCGCGGCGAAATCGGCGTTCCTCTCCACCGGCTATCTGCGCGTGGGCCTAAGCGGCGACTACGGCATCGCCTGGCTATTGACGCGGCTGGTGGGCACGTCGCGGGCGCGGGAGCTGATGTTCACCGCCGAGAAGGTCGATGCGCGGCGGGCCGAGGCGATCGGCCTCGTCAATCGCGTGGTGCCCGATGCGAAGCTGCAGGACGCAACCTTTGCGATGGCGAAGGCGATAGCCGAGGGTCCTACCATCGCCTTGCGTTACATGAAGGACAATCTCGACGAAGCCTTGGCGTTCGATTTCGCTACCGCGCGGGACCATGAGGCCGAGCGGCTGACCCGCTGCACGATGACGGCGGATCATCGCGAGGCGGTGCAGGCCTTCATCGAAAAGCGCAAGGCGGTGTTCAAGGGGAACTAACGCATCGTCGCGTGAAGTGCGGCCTGTTGCGCCGCGAGCCGCCAGCTTGCGCAAGGGATATCCTGCGGCGCGATGTCGATGTGTTTTTCGAAACGCACCAGTTTCCAATCGCCCGGAGTGGGCATAAAGGCAAAGCCCGATTTGCGCGCCAGGCTGAGCATCGCGTCGTTCGAGCGCAAGGTATCGCCAAATAAATGCTGCGCGCCGAAGGCAGCCGCGCGGCACTCCAGATTGTTCAACAGCGCCGACCCGATCCCCTGCCCTTGCCAGAGATCGTCGACCGACAGTCCGAGTTCGAAATATTCGGTCGCCGGATCGAAAGCGTAGCGGGCTTCGCCGACGATGGTTTCAAAGCCATCGACAATCACCGTCGCCACCACGCTAAAGCGGTCGTCCTCGCCGACGTGGATGAAATGATCGAGTTCGGCGTGCGGCAGTTCGCTGATCGCGCCGAGGAAGCGGTTGTAGCGGGAGCGAACCGACAGCGCCGCGAAAATAGTTCTGCAGCGCCTCGCGCGTCGCGCGGCTCGACGAACCGCACCATCAGAGATTTTCCGCCGCGAAGCCGCAGTACGTCGGAATGTTGCTTCAGATCATCGGGGCGGATGTTGATCATGGCGCGCTCCCGCGAAGAGAACGGCCGGCGCCCCTTAAGAGGCAACGCCGGCGTTGGCGGCGTGGATCACGCCCGCCAGAACGGTTTTTCGGCCTCGTACACCACATCGCTCCAGGATAGGCCGATGTCGTGCAGGTCGCGCTCGTTCCATTGGGCGAGTTCGCGGCGCTGGATTTGCCGCTGACGCCAGGTGTGGACGGTATCGCTGAGCTGGGCCAGCAGGCCGGAACCATGATGATTAGTCATCGATTCATGTGTGCAGGTGGACATTGTCGCCTCCTAAAGTTAATCTCTGCGTGGAATATCTGCCTCAAAGTGCAGTCTTACAAACGACACTTTGTCCCGCTTCGCATGACATAACGTCATGTAAAGGCCGTGAGCCATGACCGCCAGGCTGCCTTCGCTCAATGGATTGCGCGCTTTCGAGGCCGCGGCGCGGCACCTCAGCTTCACCAATGCCGCCAATGAACTGAACGTCACGCAAACCGCGATCAGCCACCAGATCCGGCGGCTCGAGGAGGAACTCGGCCTCAAACTGTTCGTCCGGCAGAACCGCGCGCTGGCGCTGACAACCGAAGCCAGTCGCTTATCTGCCGGGCGTACGCGCCGCGTTCAATGATCTGCGGCTCGCAACCGACCGGCTGCTCCGCAAGGAAAACGACCATGTGCTGACGGTCAGCACGCTGGCCTCGCTGGCAGTGAAATGGCTACTGCCGCGGCTGTCCTCATTTCAGGAAGCCCAGCCCGGCATCGATGTCCGCATCACCACATCGATGGGCCTTGTCGATTTCAAGAATGGCGACGTCGATGCCGCGATCCGCTACGGCCGCGGCCGATGGCCGGGCCTGCGCGCAGACTGGCTGATGGCCGATCAGCTATTTCCGGTGTGCAGTCCGACGCTGCTCGCGGGCCCCAAGCCGCTGCGTTGCCCGGAGGATCTGGCGAACCATACACTACTGCACACCAGCGGCGCGCAGAACGACGACTGGCGGCTGTGGCTGACCGCCGCCGGGCTGCCGTCGGATATTTCAAAACTGCCGGGATTGTCGTTCGACCTCAGTTTCATGACCGTGCAGGCCGCAATCGACGGCATCGGCGTTGCGATCGGTCGAACCACGTATGTCGAAACCGACATCGCCAAGGGCCGCCTCGTCGTTCCCTTCAAGATCACGCTGCCGTCGGACGCAGGATTCTACCTTGTGTGTCCCGAAACCACCGCCGACTCGCCCAAGCTTGCGGCCTTCCGGCAATGGCTGATCGCCTCGGTGCAAAGCAAGGCCTGAATACTGCCCGCTCATTCGGGCATCGCGAAGCGATGAGCCCGGTTCCATCCCCGCGTCGGGGATGGGATTGCTCGGCTCGCGCTTTTCTTGGTCGTCCCTGTCGGGTGTGTCAGATTGTCCCAATCAAGGGCAGGCAAACTGTCTCGGCGCGAGACATTCGCGTTCGCCGCCCATAAGGGAGAATCGAGCTATGGCGCCAACGGCCACCTCAAACCCGCCGCAGATCAAATCGCGCCTCGGCGCCATTTTGCGCGCAACCAGCGGCAATTTCCTCGAGCAGTTCGATTTCTTCCTGTTCGGCTTTTATGCGTCCTATATCGCCAAGGCGTTCTTTCCGTCTCAGGACGAAACGGCCGCGCTG
This sequence comes from uncultured Alphaproteobacteria bacterium, assembly GCA_963723625.1. Classification (GTDB taxonomy): domain Bacteria; phylum Pseudomonadota; class Alphaproteobacteria; order Rhizobiales; family Xanthobacteraceae; genus Bradyrhizobium. The sequence goes on along the minus strand of CAVRRK010000005.1, from coordinate 21,908 downwards.
CTCAATACCTTCGGCGTGTTCTGGCTGGGCGCGCTGATGCGTCCGGTCGGCGCGATCGTGCTCGGCGCCTATATCGACCGCATCGGCCGCCGCAAGGGCCTGATCGTAACGCTTGCGATCATGGCGGCAGGCACGGTGACGATTGCGGTCTGCCCGACCTATGCCAGCATCGGCGTGGCCGCCCCCGCCATCGTGTTGATCGGCCGGCTGCTGCAGGGCTTTTCCGCCGGCGTCGAACTTGGCGGCGTGTCGGTCTACCTTTCCGAAATTGCCACGCCCGGCAACAAAGGTTTCTACACCTCGTTTCAGTCCGCGAGCCAGCAGGTCGCGATTTTCGTCGCGGCGATCATCGGATTTATTTTGAGCGAGATGATGCCGGCAGCAGACAGTCGCGGAGTGGGGCTGGCGTATTCCTTTCTTCATCGGCTGCCTCATCATTCCGTTCATTTTCTTTCTGCGGCGGACGCTGGAAGAAACGCCGGCATTCCTTGCCATGAAGAAACATCCGACGGCGATCGGAGGTGTTTGCTTCGGCCGCGCGAACTGGCAGATCGTTCTTCTCGGAATGATGATGGCGATCATGACCACCATCGACATTCTACTTCGTCACCGTCTACACGCCCGACCTTCGGCAAGACCGTTCTGAAACTCTCGACGCAGGACGCGCTGCTGGTGACGCTGATGGTCGCGGTCACCAACTTCATCTGGAATCCGGTCGGCGGCGCCTTGTCGGACCGCATCGGCCGCAAGCCGGTGCTGCTGACGATTGCGTGCCTTTCGTTGGTGACCGCCTATCCTGCGCTGAATTGGCTCGTTACCGCGCCCGACATTCGGCAAGATGCTGGCTGTCGAATTGATGTTCTCGTTCTACTTCGGCGTGTATAGCGGCACCATGCTGGGCGCATTGGTCGAGGTGGTGCCGGCCCATGTCCGCACCACCTGTTTCTCGCTGGCTTTTGCGCTGGCAGCGGAGTATTCGGAACGTTCACGCCGTTCGCGTCGACCAGGTTGATCGAACATGACGGGCGACAAGGCATCTCCCGGATTCTGGCTGATGTGCGCGGCCGCCAGCGGCATTATCGCCGCGCTCGTTATCTATCGCGGCGGCAAAACCATTGCCGTGCAAGACACCGTGCCGGCTTGAAGATGAATTTCAACGTCATTCCGGGACACGCCCCTTGGCGTGGGCCCGGAATCCAGATGCCCTGCAGTGACTTTGGATTCCGGGTTCGCGCTTCGCGCGCCCGGAATGACGATCAAGACGCATGGTTGATCTGACGCGAAAGTTCGACGTGCTGGTGATCGGCGGCGGCAATGCCGCGTTGTGCGCCGCGATCAGCGCGCGTCGCTCAGGCGCATCGGTGCTGGTGCTGGAAGGCGCGCCGAAATTCTATCGCGGCGGCAACACCCGCCACACCCGCAACATGCGCTGCGCCCATGATGCGGCGACCGACATCCTCACCGGCCCCTACACCGAACAGGAATTCTGGGAAGATTTGCTGCGCGTCACCGGCGGGCAGACCGATGAGGAACTCGCGCGCTTCATGATCCGGGAGTCAAAGGACATCCTCGGCTGGATCGTGGAACAGGGCGTGCGCTGGCAACCGTCGCTCGGCGGCACGCTGAGCCTGGGGCGCACCAACTCGTTCTTCCTCGGCGGCGGACGGGCGATGCTCAATGCCCTCTACCTCACCGCGGAACAGATCGGCGTCGATATCCTCTATGACGCCGAAGTGCTTGAGCTGGAGATTGACGACGGCATGTTCCTGTCCGCGTCGCTGAAGCAAGGCGATGGCCGCGTTGCCGTGCGCGCCTCGGCGCTGGTCGCCGCGGCCGGCGGCTTCGAGGCCAACATCGAATGGCTGAAGCAATATTGGGGCGAGGCCGCCGACAATTTCCTGATCCGCGGCACGCCTTACAATCGCGGAACGATCCTGAAGATGCTGCTGGATAACGGCGTGCAGGACGTCGGCGATCCCACGCAATGCCATGCGGTGGCGATCGACGCCCGTGCGCCGAAATTCGATGGCGGCATCATCACGAGGCATGACTCGGTGGTGTTCGGCATCGTCGTCAACAAGAACGCCGAGCGTTTCTATGACGAAGGCGAGGACATCTGGCCGAAGCGCTACGCGATCTGGGGCCGCCTCGTCGCCGCGCAGCCGGACCAGATCGCCTACATCATCTTCGACGCGAGTGTGCGTAATTCTTTCATGCCGACGCTGTTTCCGCCGATCGAGGCCGGCAGCATCGCCGAGCTCGCCGGCAAATTCGAACTCGATTCCAGCGTGCTGGAAAAAACCGTCGCGGATTTCAACGCGGCGGTGCGCCCCGGCACCTTCGATCACACCATCCTGGACGATTGCCGCACCGAAGGTCTGACGCCGCCGAAGACGCACTGGGCGCGCAGAATCGAGACGCCGCCCTACTACGCCTATCCGGTGCGGCCCGGCATCACCTTCACCTATCTCGGCACCCGCGTGAACCGGGAGGCGCGCATGCTGATGAAGGACGGAAAACCCTCGGCCAACATGTTTGCCGCCGGCGAGATCATGGCCGGCAATGTGCTGGGCAAAGGCTACGCGGCGGGAATTGGCATGACGATCGGCAGCGTGTTCGGCCGCGTCGCGGGACGGGAAGCGGCGCAAAATGCACGGAACTGAAAGCAAAAATGCACGGAACTAGAATCCTCGAAGAAGCCGACCGTCTGATGACGGTGTGCAATTCGTGCCGCTATTGCGAAGGGCTGTGCGCGGTATTTCCCGCGATGGAAATGCGCCGTTCGTTTTCCGACGGCGACCTGAATTATCTCGCCAACCTCTGCCACGCCTGCGGCGCCTGCTATACCGATTGCCAGTTTTCGCCGCCGCATGAATACGACGTCAACGTGCCAAAAGTGCTGGCGATCGCGCGCGGCGATTCCTATGCCGCCTATGCCTGGCCTCGCGCTTTCTCCGGCGTGTTCGCGCGCAACGGCCTTGCGATCAGCATCATCGCAGCGCTCAGCGTCGCGGTTTTCATTTTCGGCTTCGCCGCGTTCAACGACTCGCGCGTGCTGCTCGGCGTCAACACCGGCCCCGGCGCGTTCTACAAACTGATGCCGCACAACGCGATGGCGCTGTTGTTCGGTGCGGCGTTCCTCTACGCGATGGTGGCGCTGGCGATGGGCGTGCGCGCGTTCTGGCGCGACATCGGCGAGCCCGTCGGTGCGCTGGCCGAGCCGCGCTCGCTTTGGCAGGCGATGAAGGACGCCGGCGAGCTGCGCTACCTCGATGGCGGAGGTGTCGGCTGCGTCAACGAGGACGAGCGTCCCAATGACCGGCGCAAGATCTATCACCATTTGACATTTTACGGCTTCATGCTGTGTTTCGCGGCCACCTGTACGGCGACGCTGTATCATTACCTGCTGGCGCGCGAGGCGCCCTACCCTTGGTGGGATTTGCCGGTGGTGCTGGGTACGCTCGGCGGCATCGGTCTGCTGATCGGGCCCGCCGGACTGGCTGTCGAGAAATGGCGGCGCGATCCTGACTTGGTCGACCGGCAGCGGCTTGGCATGGATGTCGCGTTCATCGTGATGCTGTTCATGACCAGCCTCACGGGAATGGCTTTGCTGTTGTGGCGCGAAAGCGCGGCGATGGGCCCGCTGCTGGCCGTTCATCTCGGCGTGGTGTTCGCGCTGTTCATCACCATGCCCTACGGCAAGTTCGTGCATGGCATCTACCGCTATGTCGCGCTGGTGCGATATGCGCAGGAGCGGCGGATGATGTAGCGACACCTGCGACGTCGCGAACTACAAATCCACCACAACGTAGTCGTTCTCCACCGACACCGCCAATGTCTCGGCAATGTACGGTCCCTTGACCACGCTGGCGCCGGATTCGACATGGGCCGGATAAGCCCGCGCGCGAAACCGTTTGGGATCGCAATAGGATTGCCCGGTTCGGATGTCGAATTCCCAGCCGTGCCAAGGGCAGCGGATGATCTCGCCAAGCCGCGTATATTCAATATCGCCGGGATCGGATGATTGCGCGAGCCCGATCAGCGGGCCTTCGCATAGTGCGGCGCCCTGATGCGGGCAGCGGTTCAGCAGCCCGAAGAACTCGCCCTTGATGTTGAACACCGCAATGGGGCGCTCATCGACGGTGAGAAATTTTCGCGTGCCCGGCGGCAGTTCGTCCACCGGGGCGATGACGTGTCGCCCCATCAAGAGATTCCGTAAAGCTTCCGCGCGTTGCCGAAGTAGAACGCCTCGCGGTTGGCGTCGCTGACGCCGGCTGGCAGCACGCGCGACGGCTCGTCGTAGTCCCAATGCGGATAGTCGGTCGCGAACAAAAGCTTGTCCCAGCCGACCCAGTCGATGACGTCGAACAGATGATCGCGTCGCTCGGGGTCTTCCATCGGCTGCGTGGTCCAGAAGATGTGGTCGCGGATATATTCCGACGGCGGGCGCTTGAGATGCGGCACCTCGCTGCGCATCCGCTGCCAGTTCTTGTCGAGCCGCCACGACAGCGACGGCGCCCAGCCGAAGCCGGCCTCGATCATGATCATCTTCAGTTTGGGATGCCGCTCGAATACGCCCTCCAGCACGATCGAGGCCAGCGCGGTCTGCTGGCATTGCGAATGGCCGACCATTTCCTCGATGTAATAGCTCGGCCAGCCCGACGCGGTGATCGGGTTGCCGCCGAACCCGAAGGCGTGGACGCCGACCGGCAGACCCACCTCTTCCGCGGCCTCGTAGATCGGCCAATACCGCCGCTGCCCCAGCGGCTCGACGTTGCGGCTGAGCAGCAGCACCTGCACGAAATTCTTGTCACCGGCGCGCCTGCGGATTTCGGCGGCCGCCGCGGGGCCGTCTTCGTTGGCAACGACCACCGAACCCTTGAGGCGCGAGTCCTTGCCGGTCCATTCCGCGATCTGCCAGTCGTTGATCGCGGTCGCCAGTGCAGCACTGAGATCGTGGTTGCGAATGCCCTGCCCGGTGTTGAGCGGACACAGCACGCCAAGTGCCACGTTGTTCGGATCGAGGTGCTGCTGCTGCATGAATTCCAGCGACGAGCCCTGCGGACCGCCGTCGGGCGGATAGGCATCGCGCCGCGACGCATTGGGCTGCGCTTTCGGATAGGGCGGGCCTTCCATCATGCCCTGATAGGGATGCTTGCCGTAGGTTTCGAGGTGCGCATGCCAGCGCTTCGCCAGATACGGGTAAAGTTCTTTTGGACCCTTGCGCGCCGGATGAATATCGCAATCGGCGATCGCGGCCTTCACCGCAACGGATGAATCCGTCTCTGCGCCCGTGCGAAACTGCATGTTCATGGCGTGGTCTCCTTCGGCGCGGACTCTTTCAGGCGAGCGTAGGTCGCGTGGGGATTGTCGATCATGATCTTGCGGACCAGCTCCGGCGACATTCCTTCCGGCAGCGCCGCGTCGCCATCGAATTGCCAGTGCGGATAGTCGGTCGAGAATAGAAGCAATTCATCCGACTGCATATGGTCAAACAGGCGATTTAACATCTCGCCGTCCGGCGGTGCGTCGACTGGCTGCAGCGAGAACCTGATATTGCTGCGCACAATTTCCAGCGGCGCGCGGTCCACCCACGGCGTTTCCATCCGCACCCCGCGCCAGAACTTATGCAGCCGCCACAGATAGGCCGGCAGCCAGGTGAACCCCGACTCCAGCATCACCATTTTAAGGTTGGGATGCCGTGCGAACACGCCCTCGACGATCAGGCTGGTCATCTGGGTCTGAAACGCCGGCGCCTGCGCGATGTAGTCCTCGATGTGATATGAGCCCCAGCCGACCGAGGTCGGCGGATTGTGATAATTGCTGCCGGCATGAATGCCGACGGCTAAGCCGAGCCTCTCCGCCGCCGCATAGATCGGCCAGTAGGCGCGCTTGCCCAAGGGCATGTCGCCCATGACAAGCATCAGCACCTGGACGAAGCGCTTGTCCTTGGCGCAGCGCTCGATCTCCGCGACGGATTTCTCTACACTTTGGACGGGGATGACGATGGAGCCGCGCAGCCGCGCATCCTTGTCGAGCCATTCCTGCACCAGCCAGTCGTTGAGCGCGCGGCAGAACGCGTCCGCCATGTCTTCGCTGAACACCATCTGCACGCCGTAGAGCGGATTGCAGATGCCATACGCCGTCTTGAACGGGTCGAGCGCCTGCGTCTGCATGTCCGCTAGATTCGAGCCGGGCTTGCCCTTGGCTGGCCGCCAGTCCGGCCGCGACGTGATCGGCGAGTTCGGCGGATAGGATTGCGAGACGAGGTCGGTCATGCCGCGCGTCGTCACCTGATCGCGCCAGTAATCGCTCAGATACGGCAGCAGGCTGGTGAGATGCGGCACCGCGGGATGCAGATCGCAATCCACGCCGCCTGCGATCGGTTGCGTCATAAAGCTCGATTTCCTCTTTCGTCATTCCGGGACGCGCTGCATTGCTGGCGGCACCTTTTTCCAAAGTAGCATATCGCGCAGGATTACGCGCCACGCCAACGGTATCCCTCCCTCCGCTCTTGCGGTGGGGAGGGTCGGCCGAGCGCAGCGGAGGCCGGGGTGGGGGCTTTTGAGTATAGGCGATGTATCCATCACCCCCCACCCGACACATCGTTCGCGGAGCCTGTGCTCGGACGGCGCGAAAGCGCCGATCCGGGTGCTCACGATGCGCCACCCTCCCCACCGCAAGAGCGGAGGGATAAGAAAGCGCCGGTTCGTGACTGAGTAAACCTTTCTCTTGACAATATTCCTATAGGAATATATACACGAAATGTCCCGCCTCACTAAGAGGGGCGTCTCGCGATCGTCACGATCGCGGGGCGGGATGCGGTGGACGCGGCAGCGTCAGGCGCGAAGGGTAAGGCGGCAGGGGATGCCGTGGCTGTTGGTCCGCAGGGCCTGGCCGCGGCATTTATGGAGCCGCTTAACCCGAAGCGCTGACGACGACGCTGTGCGATGCGGGCCGGGGCGGAGATGCGCCCCACTCACATCGCCTTTGCGCGCCGGCCCAAATCGTGTGGTCCCGATGCCTCGCGCTGGCATTAAGGGACGGAGCAACCGCATGCCTACCGGCGCGCGGAAGAGCTTAGTTCCGACGGTGACACAACCCAAAGCGATCGATCGCCGGGGAGAGCACGAAGCAAGCCGAAAAAACCATCGCGTGCGGAACGCCGGACGTATCAGGTGCTTTCGTGGTGACTACGCTCGTGTGTACCTAACTCACATCACACACGAGGCTGCGGACGCATCGCGCGTCCGGCGTTCCGTGCGCCCTCGTTTTTGGGCGGAGGGACTTATGCCAGCGCGAATGGGGCAGGCCCCATGCGCGCAAGGCAGGAATAACACTACGGCGCGCCCGCGCCTTAAATAACAGGGGCGATGACGCATGTGTGGAAGCTTACGTGGCAGTTTGAAATTCAAATCGGAAGTTTGACGAAAGCGCCAGAGTTATCCCTCCCTCCGCTTGTGGTCGGGAGGAATAAGAAAGAGCACTTCCATTCGGCAACCTCGCAACGATGTGCTACGAATCGGAAAACTGCACGGGGAGCTTCTCATGTTTCGGATCGGACTGACTGCGCTCGCGACCGCGATGCTGCTGACGAGCGCGGCTTTCGCGCAGCAACCGCCGGCGACACAAGCGGCGCCGCCGCCAGACTTCTCGAAGGTCGAGATCAAGACCACCGAACTCGGCGATAAAGTCTACATGCTGGAAGGCCAGGGAGGAAACATCACCGTCGCCGTCGCGAACGACGGCATCATCATGGTGGATGGTGAATACGCGCCGCTGCATGACAAGATCAAGGCGGCGATCGCAGGCATCTCGAAACAGCCGATCAAATATCTCATCAACACCCATTTCCATGGCGACCACACCGGCGGCAATGAACCCTTCGCCAAGGATGGTGTCGCCATCGTCGCTGAAATCAATGTCAAGAACCGGCTGGCCGCCGGCACCACCAATGGTCTGACCGGCGCCAAAGTGCCGCCCGCCTCCGAGGGCGCGCTGCCTTCCAAGACCTACACCGGCGCTTTCAAGATACGGCTCAGCGGCCGTGTTGCCGACTTAAAGCACGTCGCGAACGCGCATACCGATGGCGACACTTACGTTTGGTTCAAGACCGCCAATGTCCTGTCCACCGGAGACACTTTCACGAACGGCCGCTATCCCAATATCGATTTTGCCAATGGCGGCAACATCAAGGGCATGATCGCCGCGGCGGACGCGTATCTCAAATTGACGAACGCAAAGACGCGGATCGTGCCGGGCCACGGGCCAATCGCCGACAAGGCGGCGCTCACGGAGTACCGCACGATGCTGGTCACCGCGCGGGACCGGATGACGAAGCTGGTCAAGGAAGGCAAGAGCGAAGACGAGGTCGTAGCGGCCAAACCGTTTGCCGATCTCGATGCCAAATGGGCGCCGACCGAACTCGCCGGCAAGAATTTCGTTCGCGTCGTCTACCATTCGCTCGCCGACAAGCCCGATGCAAAGCCACGGCTGCTGAAGAGACTGTTCCAGAGGACCTGATGGCGATGAAAGATCTCGTCCCCATTGCCGAGAAGATCGCCGCCAGACTGATCGCGCGACGCCAGACTATCGCGGTGGCCGAGTCATCGACCGGCGGTTTGATTTCGGCGGCGCTGCTCGCGGTGCCCGGGGCGTCGGCCTATTTCCTTGGCTCGGCCGTGGTCTATACGCGCGACGCGCGCCGCATCCTGATGGATATTCCCGACGACGCGATGAAAGGCATTCGCTCGGCTTCCGAGACCTACGCCGAACTGCTGGCTGCGCGAATTCGCGAACGCTTCGGCTGCGATTGGGGGCTATCCGAGACCGGCGCCACCGGCCCGACAGGCAATCGCTATGGCGATGCCGCGGGGCATAGCTGCATGGCGGTCGCCGGCGCAGATCCGTTTGCCATGACAATCGAGACCGGAAGTCCGGACCGTCTTGCCAACATGCACGTTTTCGCCGGCACCGCGCTTAATTTGCTGCTTGAGAAACTAGCGGCTTGAGCCGCGGTCACCGCTCGCGGAAGGACCGCATCAACTGATCGTGCAGCGGCTTGATGAGATAGGACATCATCGTGCGCTCGCCGGTCTGCACGAAGGCTTCCACCGGCATGCCGGGAATCAGTTTGACGTCTCCCAAACGGGCGACCTCCTGAGGCGGCAACGAAACGCGGATAGTGTAATAGGTTTGCCCGGAGCGCTGATCAGTAGTGACGTCGGGCGACACCCGGGTGACGACCCCATTCAGTTCCGGCGTCGTACGCTGATTGAATGCCGATAGCCGCAACAGGGTCTTCTGGCCGATCTGCAATTTGTCGATGTCCTGCGGATTGACCTTGGCCTCCACCGACAGCGCATCGGTTTGCGGAACGATCATCATGATGGCGTCGCCGGCGGTAATCACCCCGCCGACGGTATGAACGGTGGATTGCAGCACCATGCCGTCCTGCGGCGCGCGAATGTCGATACGGCGCAGCTGGTCTTCGGCGGTGACCTTGCGTTCGACAAACTCGCCGATCTTGTCGTTGGTCTCGCGCAAATCCTTCGAGACCTCGCTGACCAGATCCTTGTCGACCTGGATAATCTGCAGTTCGGTCTCGGTGATCTTGCCCTTGGCCTGCGCGCGCGATGCGATGTATTGCGCGCGCTCTCCAGCGAGCCGCGCGTTATCGCGCTCAAGCGTTGTCAGCCGCGAGAGCTGCACCAGGTGCTGATCGTAAAGGGTGCGCACGCCGACCAGTTCCTTCTCCACCAATGCGAGTTCCACCGTCTTCGCCTTCTCCTGCGCGGTCAGACCGCCAATCTCTTCCTGCAACTGCGTAACGCGCTCGCGCAGCTGGGCCTTCTGGCCGACACGCCCGGTGGTGCGGACCTCGAACAGCTTGCTTTCACTGGACATCACGTTCTGAACGTCCGGATCGTCGGTGTGATCCGTCAGCATCGGCGGAAAGACGATCTTGTCGGCGCCGCGTTGCTCGGCCTCTAGCCGGGCGGCGCGCGCCCACAGGCCGTTGAGGGTCTTGGTGACGATGGCGAGGCTCGCTTTGGTAACGGTGTCATCGAGACGCACCACGATGTCGCCGGCCTTGACGAGATCGCCGTCGCGCACGCGCACTTCGCCGACGACACCGCCGGTCGGATGCTGAACCTTTTTCACGTTGGAATCGACGACGACCGAGCCGGGGGCGATCAAGGCGCCGGAAATTTCCGTCGTCGATGCCCAGCCTCCGAGACCGCCGGCGAGCACCACGACGATGGCAAGCCCAATGATGAGATGCAATCGGATCGATCGACGCGCCCCTTGCAGCTTGACATCGGTCATGACTTGGCAACCCCGGCGTCTGAAACGATCTTGATCGGATGCGACTGAGGATTGGCGCGCTGCAGCACCTGCGCCAAAACGTTATCCTTGGGACCGAAGGCCTGCACCCGACCCTCTTTCAAAACGAGCAGCATATCGACGGCTTCGATGCCGATCGGCCGGTGCGCCACGACGATCACGATGGCGCCGCGTTCGCGCGCCGAGCGAATTGCCCGCGTCAAAGCTTCATCGCCTTCGGTATCGAGATTGGAGTTCGGTTCGTCGAGAACGATAAGGAAAGGATCGCCGTAGAGCGCACGGGCCAAAGCGACACGTTGCGCCTGACCGGCTGAAAGTACGCTGCCCTGTTCACCGATTTGGGTATCGTACCCGTCGCGCATCTTCACGATCATCTCGTGAACGCCCGCCTCTTTTGCGGCGGAGATAATCGCGTCGGAACTGGCTTCGGGATCAAGCCGGGAGATATTCTGCGCCACCGATCCCGCAAACAATTCGACGTCCTGTGGCAGATATCCGATGTGGCGCCCGAGCACATCCGACGACCATTGATCCAGCGCAGCGCCGTCGAGTCTGCACCTTGCCGCGCACCGGCTGCCAAACACCGACCAGCGCACGTACGAGACAGGACTTGCCCGAGCCGCTCGGCCCGATCACTCCCAATCCATTGCCGGATTCCAGCGCAAACGTCGCATCCTGCACAATGACTTTTTGATCGCCCGGCGGAACGATGCTGACATTTTCAACGGAAAGGCGATTTGAGGGATCTTGAAGCAGCGTTGGAACATTTGGTCGCGGCAACGCGCCCAGCAGTTTGTTGAGCCGATGCCAGCTCTGACGCGCGGCAACGAATCCTTTCCAATGCGCGATCGCCAGATCGACCGGCGCCAGCGCTCTCGCACTCAGGATCGACCCCGCGATGATGATCCCCGCGGTAGCCTCCTGATGAATCACCAGATAGGCGCCGACACCCAGCACGGCAGACTGAAGCGTCATCCGCATGACCTTGGCCGTGGCGCCGAGACCGCCGGCTACGTCGCTGGTGCGCTGGTTGCCCGCCAGATAATTCTGATTGGCTTCACCCCAACGCTTGGTGAGACGGCTCGACATCCCCATCGCGACCAGAACTTCGGCGTTGCGGCGGCTGGTGGCTGCGAGATCGTTACGACGCGCAGCCAGGCCCATCGCCTCACGCGCGGGCGCCCGAGTCATGAATTCGGTCAGGATAGTGAGGGCGACCAGAATAATGGCGCCGACCAGAGCCGTCAGCCCGATCATGACGTGAAAGGCGAAGCAGATTCCGAGATAGAGGGGCAGCCACGGAAGATCGAACAGCGCACCGGGTCCCATGCTTGAGAGAAAGGAGCGCACATTATCGAGATCGCGCAATGGTTGAAGGCCTTCCCCCTGTCCGCCGCTCATCAGCGGCAACCGCACGACGGTCTCAAAGACCCGGCCGCTCAGCGCTTCGTCGAGCGAAGTGCCGATCCGCACCAGAATTCGTCCGCGAATAAGGTCCAGAATACCTTGAGCGACGTATAATCCGCCTGCCAGAACCACCAGTCCGACGAGCGTCGGCACGCTCCGGCTCGGAAGAACCCGGTCGTAAACCTCAAGCATGAATAACGAGCCGGTCAGATAAAGCAGGTTGATCATGCTGCTCAGGAGACCGACTCCGACAAATGCGCTGCGGCAGGCACGCAACGCTTCGCCAAGCTCCGAACGCCGGATTCCAGGCGCTGTCGCCATATTTCGATATCCTCGGCTGTTTCGCAGACGTCTATTTTAGCGCCAATACCGTTTACCGTCCATTAACCCGTCAACTCAGGCATTTTCGCAGCATAAACGGCGCGTGGAACTTTTCGGTAGGCGACGGCTTGTGATGTACCTTCCAAACTCAGGAGATACCATGATCCGCCGTATTATCGGAATTGCTGCCATCGTTGCCGCTGTGGCGATCCCTGCTGTAGCCCAAGCTCAGGGAGTACCCGGCGGGATCGACCGTGGGTCGCGCGAGGGTGAACGAGCCGCGGGTCCCGTCGGCGCCATCGTGGGCGGCGTAATTGGCGGCGTCGTCGGAGGCGTTAACGGCGTTCTAGGCGTTGACGAACGCCCGCGCTTTCGCAGCTATGTCGTCGAACAGCATCGTCCGTCTTACCAGTATCGCGACGAGGTACGGGTCGGAGCGGTTCTGCCTAATGAAGGCGTCACCTATTACGACGTACCGCCTGAGTACGGCGTGCGCGATCATCGCTATACCGTCGTCAATGGCCGAACCGTGCTGGTTGACCCACGCACCCACCGGATCGTCGAAATCGTCGAGTAACTCAATCCAGAGTGATGCAATCGAAAGGCCGTCCCGAGGGACGGCCTTTTTTGCATTGTAACATCGCGACCCGAAGCGTCGTCAAAAACGGCCACCGCCTCGCAGCAGCCGGACGATCAGCAACAATATGATGGCGCCAATCGCGGAATAGATGATCTCGGACACCAATCCCTGTGCCGAGATGAATGCCGAGCTTGGGAAACAGCAGGCTTGCGATCAGCGCACCGGCGATACCGACAAGAATGTCGCCGATGATCCCGAAGCCGGTGCCGCGGACGATCTTTCCGGCCAACCATCCGGCGACGAGGCCGACAAACAGAATAACAAGAATACCCTCGTTCGACATATGCATCAGAAATTCCCCCTCGCGTGTGTGTCCTACGCGCGCGAGCTTACCAGAATCGCAGCGATGCCGTGCCGCATTTTTCGGCTTTGTCGAAACTTTCAACTGACGTCAGAGTTATGGCCGAATGACGCAGCCTGACATCTGGTACGTGGCCTATGGGCCGGACAAAACGATAAAAACGGACCACAGCGCCACCGGGCCGGTCCGCTCGACCAAAACCTTCAAGTCGGAAGTCGACGCCAAACTGTTCGCGATGCAGATTTTGGCGAAGGGCTGGTCCGTCAACGCAGGGACTCTCAACCCGCATCAACCCAAGCGTACGGTCGGCTCGTCACAGATCGAACGTTGGGCCGATCCGCAATTCGGCCAGCTAAAAGCCGATCATTGCAATTGCGGGCATCGAGTGTGGAAATCGGTCGCGCGCTGGAAAGCGCCGCCAATACGCAACAGCATGGCCTCATCGAACGGCTTGCCGATCAGTTGCATCCCCACCGGGAGACCTTTGGCGGTGAAGCCGCACGGAATCGCCAGCGACGGCAGCCCAAGATAATTGATCGGGCGAGTAAAGCGGGTTAGGCGCTGGATGGTGGCTTCAGCATCGGGACTGTTGCCGACGTCGCTTTCGAGGATCGTTGCGGCAGCCACTGGTGCTACGGGTGCAAGCACGGCATCGACCCCGGCGACAGCCGCGAGATGCGCAGCCAGCGCCGGACCTCGCCAGCGCATGACCTCAAGATAGGACACAGCCGGTATCGCAAGGCCGTTTTGCAGTCGCATCAGAACTTGCGGGCCATAATCCTGCGGCCGCTCGATCATCCAGCGCTTGTGGAATGCCGCTGCTTCGACGGCAAGGACGATCTGGCAGGCGGCGGTAAGCTGGCCTTGTTGCGGCAATTCGACTTGAACGATACCGACGCCCTCGCGCTTCAGCACCGCAACGGTGTCGTCGAATATCCGCGCCACTTCCGGATCGAGGTCGTCGACGTAAAAGGCCGTGGGGATGCCGACGGTGAGCCCTTTGACCGGCTGGCGCATGGCCGCGTTGTAATCCGGCACCGCGCCGCTGATTGCTGTGGGATCCTCGGTATCCGCACCCGCCATCAGCCCCACGAGCAAAGCGCAATCCTCAACAGTTCGCGCCAGCGGCCCAACGGTGTCGAGCGACTGCGACAACGGCATAGCGCCAGCGCGGCTGATCCGGCCAACCGTTGTTTTCAGGCCGGTGACGCCGCAGAAATGCGCGGGCATCCGGATCGATCCGCCGGTGTCCGAACCCGAGCGCCGCGAAAGTCAGCCGCGCGGCAACCGCTGCGCCCGATCCCGATGACGAGCCGCCGGTGATATGACCGGAAAGCCACGGATTATGCACAGGTCCGAAATGCGCGTTATGGCCGGTCGGCCCATACGCAAACTCCGCCATCTGCAGCGAGCCCAGGCGGATGGTCCCTGCGGCTTTCAGGCGCTGCAAGGATGTTGCGGTGGTTCTCGCCACCCAGTCCCGCCGGATCAGCGAGCCGCAGGTGACGACCTTGCCTGCGTCGTAATACATATCCTTGTGCGCCAGCGGCACGCCATGCAGCGCACCTCGATTGCCTCCCTTCGCAAGAGCGGCATCGGCGGCGTCGGCCGCGGCAAGCGCTTCATCGGCTTCGATGGCCATGAACGCGTTCAGGCTTGGCTGCCAGCGCTCGATCCGATCGAGACAGGACTGCGTCACCTCGCGCGACGACATGCGCTTTTGCGCGATCGCCTGCGCTACCTCCGTCAGCGACAGCAGTGCGGGTTCGGGCGCGCTCATGTTGCTGTTTTCGCGGCTTGCACTGCGATGAATGTCGCGGGCTCAAGGTCGAACGGCAATGTGCCGGCGACCGGTGCAAAGCCTTCGATCGCGGGACCGATGGAGTTCGCGATTCTCGCAGCCACTTCGTCGGCCACCGGCACGCCTGCGGCCTTCGCCATCGCCTTGATTTCCTTCGCGGTCGGTCGTCATGGCAACTCCACTTCTGTGCCGGGCGCTGTGACTTGAGGCCCTTATTTCGTCAGCAACGCGAAGGCGCCGTTCCAGTCTTCCGGCGGCGGGTTTTCCTGATAGCTGCGAATTCGCTTTTCATAGAGATCGTAGAGGTGCTCAAGACTGTTGGCCACGTCGGTCGTGCGTCCCCGTTTGATCGCCTCGATCGCGCCGTCCCAGTCCCGGCTGCGATACGCAGCCAGCATTTCGATCGTGAGGTTGCGCAAACGTTGAAAGCGTCCGGACTGCGCGGTGTCTTCGCGCCCCGCGATGGCATAGATGACCTCGGGCTCCTTCTTGCCCTTCACCATGATGAAATCGAGTTCGAGGATCGCGAACTTCTCCTTGGCGGCCAGCGCGGTTTTCGAGCCGACGATAATCGGAAATCCATATTCCTTGGATTGCCCTTCCAGCCGCGAGGCAAGATTGACGCTGTCGCCGAGCACGGAATAGTCGAAACGCAGGTCGGAGCCCATGTTGCCGACCACGCAGGTGCCGGTGTTCAATCCGACGCCGACGTTGATCGGAATAAAGGGGTGACCGCCTTCCTGCGCCTCGACTTGACGTATCTCGTTCAGTTCGTCGATCCGCTCCAGCATGTCGAGCGCCGCGTTGCAGGCATTGATCTGGTGCTCCTTGTCATCGAGCGGCGCGTTCCAGAACGCCATGATCGCGTCGCCCATGTACTTGTCGATGGTACCCTTGCGGTCGAGGATCGCGTTGGTGAGCGGCGTCAGAAAGCGGTTCATCAAGGTCGTCAGGCCCTGCGGGTCGTGCTTGAAAGATTCGGAGATGGTGGTGAAGCCGCGCACATCGCTGAACATGATGGTCATCTCGCGCTCTTCACCGCCGAGCACAAGTTTCTCCGGCGCCTGGGCGAGTTGCTCGACGAGAGCCGGAGAAAGATACCGGCCGAATGCGGAGCGTGTCTGCCGGCGCTGCGCCTGTTCTCTGACGAAACTTGAGAAGATCAGCGTGAGATAAATCACTGTGGTGGACAGCAACGGGTAAGTGAAATCGATCAGCAACCGATGTTGCGAATAAAAATACCAGGACGTTCCCGTCAGCACGGCCGCAATCAAAGCTCCCACGGCGACGAGCGCCACCGGCCCGAACCACGGCGCAACCCAGATCACCGCGATTCCGAGCAGGACAGCCGCCAGAAACTCCACGACCGGGCTCCATGTCGGCCGCAAAAGCAGGCTTTTGGTCAAGGCCGCTTCGAGCACCTGCGCGTGAATCTCGACGCCCGGCATCACCGGATCGATCGGAGTCGTCTTGACGTCGAGAAGGCCGACCGCGGAGGTCCCGATCAGCACCAGCTTTTGTCTCACCGCGTCGGGCGCCATCGTCCCGTCAAGCACGTCGGCGGCGGAAACATAAATCGAGGGGTCATGGCGCGCGAAATGCACCCAGAGCTGGCCGTTGCGGTCGGTCGGGACTTCGAAACCCTTGACCGCCACGCTCTTGATGCCGGCAACATCCGATTTGATGAAAATGGTATCGGTGCCGGTCGCAAGGCGCAGCATCTCGAAGCTCAGCGACGGCATGGTCGCGCCCTGCGCCTGCATGATCATCGGCACCCGCCGGACGATACCGTCGCGCTCGGTCCGGATAGTGAACAGGCCGCGCCCGCCGGCGCCGGCTTCCAGCACCGGCGTGTTGCGCAGCAATCCCGGGAAGTCGAGCATGAACCGTTGCGGGTCTTCGCCGAGCATCGCAAGCCCGGTCAACGGCAGCGAGCTGTCCGTCTTCCTGATCACGTAGGGCAATCCCGACTCGCCCAACACCACGCGCGAGCTTCTCATCGCATCGGCAAGCACCTGATCGTTGCTCGGCAAGGCGCGAAGTTTGCTTCTGGTCTCCTCGTCCAGATTCCGGATGGTGTCGGCGGCGACATCGGGATTGAGGCGGTCGGGTTCGGCGAAGATGATGTCGAACGCGATCACCACCGCGCCCTGCCGCGTGAGATTGGTGATCAGATCCGCCACGCGTGTCCGCGGCCATGGCCATTGGCCCAGTTTTGCGAGGCTCTTTTCATCGATGTCGACGATGACGACCGGTCTGGCGGTCTTCACGCGAGGTTCGATGAGCTGGAAGGTATCGAAGGTCCTGACGCGGAGCTCTTCAATCGGCGCAGGATCGGCGACGCGCAGCGCCGCCAGCACGACCAGGAGGCCGAGGCACAATAGCCTGGCATACCCGAACTTCCGCGCGAACCACCGCCGTAGTGCTCTCAGCCGCCTCATATGCCTTCAGATCGTTGGATGGATGTTCTGGTATAATGAGCGTCTGACCGTCAATTGACCAATGGTTTTCGCGAGAAAGATGCCAACCATAGTCTCTTTCGAACGGATCATCACCCTGAACGGTGCAGTCGTATGTCCGACCTAATGGCGCGGCTGGAGCGCTGGCCTTGAAGAGGTCCGCGATGCAAAGGGGGCCGCTCACATTTAGGCATGCAGAATAAAATCGGCGCTGCCGTGCAAGGCCAGACAAAAAAGTTTTCAGCAGCACTGTGTCGTGGCCGTCGAGTGTAATCAGGACGTCGCTGCCTTGCTGTACCTCGGTGGGAAGGGAGGACGTCGTGAGACCGCTGAACTGCCGAACGTCGAGCTGATCAAGCCCAGAGAAAATTGTAATCTTGTGCTGCACGGAGGGACCGGAAGACGTGGGCGAGAAGACGAACTGGTCCTGTCCGCCGCCGCCCGTGAGTAGGTCTGAATTATTGGTGGCGAAAATCACATCCTTGCCGGAGGTGCCCTTCAAAACCGTTTCGGGCGCGTCGGCTGGTTGAAGACGAAATTCACGGTATCGGTCGCACAAAGCCGTCGGTGACGGTCAGCGTGACCTTGTCGGTCAGCGGCGGCGTGACACCGGGTTATAGGTTATGCCGGTCGAGAGTACCGTGTTGATAGCGGACAGCGAGCCCGGAGCGCTTGAAGGTGAGACCGAGCACGGCGTCCCGTCGGACGATGCATCGAGGGTGAAAGCCTCGGGCGACCCTGTAGGATCAGATCGGACACCTGCAGGCCCGCAATCGTCGTCGTACCGTTGCCGTTTTGGGTGACGGTGAGAGCGCTGGTCGAGATCACCGGTGCCTGATGGCTCCAGATGATGTCCGTACCGGCGTGGCCGTCCGATACAATTGAGAAATCGATCGGATTGTAATTGCCGATCAGTCCAAAGCTGCCGGTGCCGCAATTGACCAGAAGCGAGCCGGCATTCGTGATACTGACATTGGCAGGGGCGATGCCTACCAGATCGATGGTGTCGCCAAACGTAAAGCCGGTGACCGTGCCCGCGAAATGAGCGACGTCATCAAGGATGAGCGTGCCGCTCGTTGCCGTGGTGCTGGTAGCGAACTGGACATTGGCATCCGAGGCGCCCCCAAGTTCCAGCGTCGCACTATAGACAATCGCAGTGCCCGCCCCGCTCACCGGCTCGCTGAGTACGAGGCTGCCCGACAATACCTCTATCAAGCCGGTGTTGATGATGCCGGACAGCCCGGAAATCACCGACGTGCCATTGCTCTCGATCACGCCAGCGTTGGTCAGCGTGCTCGCTCCCGTGAAGGCATTCTGTCCGTTCAACGACCAGATAGCTGACAATTCATTGGTAAAGGTCGCATTGTAGGAGATGACATTGCCGCCGAGATAGCCGGCGTTGTCGAGCACGACTGTTCCCGTCGACGTGGTCATCGCATCGACGGCATTCGTCGCGCCCATGATCATGCCGTTGTTGGTGATGGTGACGTTGCCGCCGTCAAACCCAAGCGCCGCCACGCCATTGCGGCCTGCCGAAATGACGGCTCCGGCTTCAACCGTGACCGTGATGGTGCCGCCGAGACCGTTGCCATCAAAGGTGCCATAATTGACTGCGCGGATACCATCGGTACCGGCGGCCGCCAGGATGGATGCATAATCATCAACCACCACGTTGCCATGGACGTTGCCGTCGATCGTATCGGAGTTGCCCGGATCGTATCCTGCCAGAATGCCGGCCGCGGGATCCTTCACGACTGTGGTGGTATCGGTGGTGATCGACCCCGAATTGATAGCGCCGAAGGCCAGCACCGAAACGATGCTGGTGGCTGGCACAGAGGGAAGTGAGGCGGTCGACACCGCCCTGTTGAGGGCCGAGATGCCCGAGCCTCCGGCATTGATCGTGCCCGCGCTCATGTCGATGTGGATATCGCCAGAGCCGAAATTGTTCGCGACAATGCCGATGCCGTAGCCGGCCGGGGTCAGATCCGAGGCATCGAGCGCCGTGATCGTCCCGGCGAACTCGTTGACCGTGACGTTCCCGATCCCGTAATTGTAGGCGCGGATGCCATCACCGCCGGCGGCATTGATGTTCGCGGAATTGTTGACCACGACTTCGCCGTTGACATTGATCGGCAGGCTCGTGGGAATAACGCTACCGCCGAGGTAACCCGCAAGAATACCGGCCGGTTCCCTGTTGGTGCTGGTAAGGACAGTTCCGGAATTGATAGTCCCGGCGGCCGTGACCGAAATCCAGCTGTTCGCCGACGGCAGTATATTGGCTTGTTCGTTAACGACATTGATACCCGCACTGCCGGCCGTGATGACGTCACCCGACGAGGTGACCACCGAGATGTTGCCGACGTCCGTGCTGAACGCAAGAATGCCGTGGCTCGTAGTCGAGGTCACCGTCGCGTTGGCCGCCACATTGATGGAAACGTTTCCGGTCGGAGTGTTGGCGCCGGTTCCACCCTCAGCATGTGCGTCGATGCCATTCTGTACGCCGGAGACGGTGGTGCCGGAGCCGTCGTTGACGGTTATGTCGCCGTTTCCATAGTTGAAGGCGTTAATGCCGATGCCAGACGCGGCAACGCTGTTGAAGACCGTGGCGGTGATATTGGCACTGTTATTGACGATAACGGTGCCATTCACGTTCATGTTCGCGGCGGCGGCGTTGCCACCGAGGTATCCGGCCGACACACCCGGCAGGAACCCCGCCGCTGTTCGTTGCGATACCACCGAAATTGATGATGCCGGCCGAGTTGACCGTGATCAACATGCTAGGCGAAGGAGCAATCGGGTTGAACTCATTGACGACGTTGATGCCGGTGCTGCCGGAGTTGATGACATCGCTGCTGGAAGTGGTGACGGCGATATTCCCAAAGCCCCAACTAAAGGCGCCGATGCCATAGGGGGAATTGCCGCCGTGGGTCGAGGTTGCGGAGAACTCCGCGGTGATCGTGACATTGAAGCCGACGTTGAGCGTGATGTTACCGTTTGCGTAATTATAGGCGTTGATGCCCTCGCCCGCAGCGGCGGTGATGTTGCCGCCGGCAATGACCACAACATTGCCGGTGACGGTGCCGGGAACGTTGACCGGAACGCCGGCATCTCCGGGGGCGTAGCCGACCTGGATGGCAGCCGGCGCGTTGCCGTTATTGTTTAGGTTCGCGCCGGAACTGACGGATCCGAGCGCGTCGACGATCACTGTGCTGAGCGCGTTTCCATTGTTATCCGCCGCGATGACGGTAGCCTGGTTGCCCGCACTGATGCCGGTGCCGCCCGCGGCGATCGAGGTGCCACCCGCGGTCGCGACGGTGACATTGCCGGTGCCGTAATTGTAAGCGTTGATGCCGTACTGGGTGAAGCCAGCAGCCGTCGAACCTGCGGCGGTGGCGATTATCGCGGCTGAATTCGAAACCGAGATGTCGCCGGTGCCGTAGTTGAACGCTTATATGCCCATGCCGCTCGTGGCGGTGATGGTGGCATTGTTGTTGACGACGACATTGCCAAAAATGCCCGTGAGCGGCGGGTTGGGAATGCTCGGCTGGCCGGTGCCGTTCCCGAGGTAGCCCGCGACGATTCCGGCCGGAACGCCGGTCGCAGCCGTTGTACCGGCCTGGCCGGAATTGATCGCTCCTGACGTCGTCACCACAATCGACGTCCGCACACCGTTTTGCAACGGAACCGAGGTCGACTGGTTTTCGACAAAGATACCCGACCGTCCGGAATTGATGGTCGACCCCGCAGTCGTCACGCTCGCACTGCCGAGTTTGGAGATGGCGATAATGCCGCTCGCCGTGGTGTTCGTCGTCGCACCCGTTACCGTCGCCGCGCCAACCAGGACGTTAATCAGCCCGGTTCCGCGCGGCCTGAGCTTGGATACCGACGGTACCGCCGCTGACGTTGCCGTGTCGACGATATCGATCGACCCGTTGCCGCTGGCCCCGTTATTCGCAAAGATGCCAATTCCACCGGCTGAGATGACGTTAGCCGCATTGACGACAGCGATGCTGGCGCCGCCGGTCGCGGCAACGATGCCGCTGACGTTGGCTCCTGTCACCGACACCGACGAGCTCTGGTTGACAAACGCGGTGATGGTGTCCGTGGCCGTGGTTTCCGCGGGCACGCTGATATTGATGCCCGTCGCGGTTCCCGTGATCGTGTCGCTCGAGAAGATATAGGTGGTCGATTTGATGGCGGAAGCGGCCGCATAAGTCGTGTTGAGCACCCCGTTAACAGTGAACACGTCCATGCTGGCCGACGATGTCGGTACCACCACGATCTTGTCGGTAGACAGTACGTCGAGGTTGGCGCTGGTATTGGCTCCGACATTCGCAACCGTGTACGCAAGGGTGGCGGCATTGCTCTCGGTCACCGTCAGCGTCGATCCAGCGATGCTGGCGCTGGAGGCAATGATGCTGCCCGCGAAGTCAATGATGTCACCGGCCGTGAGACCCGAGATCGTGCCCGCAAAGGTTCCGGGGCTATCGAGCCTCAGTAGTCCCCTGCCATCGGCAAACGAGACCGTCTGAGTGGACACAACCGAATTATTGACGAAGTCCTGCCCGATCGCCGATAAAGTAATATCCTGTTCGCCAACGACGTTCCACCGATAACCGCGCCAACATGCCC
>CAVRRK010000004.1:0-434451 GCA_963723625.1 uncultured Alphaproteobacteria bacterium | reverse complement strand
GCTGGCGGAGAGGGAGGGATTCGAACCCCCGATAGGCTTGCACCTATGCCGCATTTCGAGTGCGGTGCATTCGACCACTCTGCCACCTCTCCAGGCGCCATGACGGACGATTCTCGCGTCCTTTGGTCGGGCGGAGTTCTAGGCGAGGACGCACGGTGCAGACAAGCCGCGCGAAGCGATTTGCTGGAATCGCCGAGCCTATGCAGATCGATATATCTTTGAATAGAAGTGGGACCGCCGGACGCGTAAAATTACCCGGCGGCCCCGTGCCGCTGCATGAAAATCTGGCCGGGAAGTGCGGCTTCGCTAAGCCAGCGGAGCGACGAGACGACGGTAGCGATGTTGCCGCGATCCACAACGCGATGTCAGTTTTAACCTAACCGATCAAGGTTACCGGCTGCGCCTCAGTCCTTGCTCTTCTTTTCCTTCTTCTCGTCCTTGTCCTTCTTGTCGTCCTTGTCTTTCTTTTCGTCTTTGTCTTTTTTCTCTTTCTTGCGGTTGGTGAAGCGCGCATTGCCAAGACCAGTACCGATCGTCAGCACGCCCCAGCATTCGACTTCCTGCATGAAAGGCACTTCGGAGAGCCCCTGCGCCACGCCGTCATTGTGCATCAGCACCGTGGTGTCGTGACCGCCGATCTCGGGAATAGCCTCGGCTAGCAGCGCGGGCAGATTGAACTTGCTGCTCTCCCAGTTGCCCGGCAGGTTCTGCGCGCCCTTTTCGATCAAGCCATCCGCTTCGATCACGCCGGGGCATGAGATGCCGATGAATGGCGCAAGCTTAAAGCCTTCGGCTTCGGCTTCGGTGATGAGACCCTTCAGCATCTTGACCAGCCGCTTCACCGCGCCTTCGCGTGTCGGTTCGTCGTCGGCGTGACGCCAAAGCTCGGACTTCCAGACCGCGGCCTTGGAAAGGTCCGATGCCTTTTTCAGACGGCTTTCGACAACGCCGCAGCGGATGTTGGAGCCGCCGATATCGACCGCGAGGATGCTGTCATACGCCTCGAATATCCAGGACGGCGCCAGATGCAGGCACCCGATCAATCCGGCCTCGTCGGGATGAAACCGGATTGGCACCATGTCGACCTTGAGTCCCTCTTTTTTTAGCATGATGTCGGTGCGCGCGATCGCCAGTTCGCCGATCCGGCTCTGGCGGAAACCACCGCCGACCACGATGCGTTCGGTGCCGGCCCAAGCCTTGGTTTTCAGGAAGCGCCGCGTCACATACGCCAGTTCCTGGGCGAAATCCTCGATCGCGCTGTGCACCACGGCCGCCGCCATCACGTCATCGCCGGTCAGCATGGCGTCCAGCGTGCTTTTGCTGATCTCGTCGCTGGATTTCTTGCCGAACGGGATCGTCGCCGTTTTTCTTCAGCGGCTTGCGCCAGCCATCCAGTATTTTCTGAAACGCGCCCTTGCTGGCGCGGTCGCCCAGAAACCCGTCCTCATCCTTCAATTCGATATTGTAACTGTCGATGTCCACCGAGGGCAGCCGGCTTACGCCGTGCTTGCCGATGCCGGCGGTCGTCACTGTGTCTTCAGCCATTGTTTGCCCTTGCCCGTACCCTTAAGTCGCACGACAACGGCGCGGGAACCCGTTTGTTTCACGGCGGGATCGACTGTCCTCCGCTCCAGCCAAAGGTCGCCAATATCCGCGATTTTCAGGGCACTTTGCCTTGACTTGAGGCTCTCACGGGCTATAAGTCCCGCACCCGGCGCGGGATTTTTCTCGCGCTGTTTGTTTTTGCGCGGCTGGCGGATCGCATTCCACCGTAGCGTAAGAAATAGAACCCATAACGACTGAAGAAAAAGCCGGCCCGGACTTGTCCGAGGCCGGGATCGAACACGAAGGAATTCAACGATGTTCGCAGTCATCAAAACCGGCGGCCGGCAGTACCGCGTCGTTCCGGATGATGTGCTCGAGATAGGCAAGATCGCCGGCGATGTCGGGACGATCGTGCAGCTTGGCGAAGTTTTGCTGGTCGGCGGTGAATCGCCGGTGCTGGGCATGCCCATGGTCGCCGGCGCGTCGGTCGCGGCCGAAGTGCTGCAGCACAAGCGCGGCCCGAAGGTCATTTCGTTCAAGAAGCGCCGCCGCAAGAATTCGAAGCGCAAGCGCGGCTATCGCGACGAGATCACGGTGCTGCGCATCACCGAGATCCTGACCAACGATAACAAGCCGACCATCGGTCCGCGCCCGAAGCGCGAGAAGCCGGTCGTGACCGCGCCGGTCGATGGCGAGGATGACGACGCGCCGGTGACGACCGCGAAGAAAAAGGCGCCGGCGAAGAAGCCCGCTGCCAAGGCCCCGGCAAAAGCCGCCGCGAAGCCGCGCGCCAAGCCCGATGCGAAGAAGGCCGATGCCAAGAAACCGGATGCCAAAAAGGCGCCGGCCAAGAAAGCCGCGGCGAAGACCGATAAAAAATAAAGCGTGACAAAAAGTGAAATGATTTTGTCGCAAATTTGATCTAGAGATTAAAGCGAAGTTGGAGACGGGCCATGGCTCACAAAAAAGCAGGCGGTTCATCGCGTAACGGTCGTGATTCGGCGGGCAAGCGCCTCGGAATCAAGACCTATGGTGGCGAGCACGTGATTCCCGGCAACATCATTGCACGTCAGCGCGGCACCACCTGGCATCCCGGTCTCAATGTCGGCATGGGCACGGATCATACCCTGTTCGCCAAGGTCGAAGGCCACGTAGAGTTTCGTTCGAAAGCCAACGGCCGCACTTTTGTATCGGTACTCCCGATGACGGAAGCCGCGGCCGAGTAGACGGTGGACTTAATAAGTGTCCGCCGGGTCCTGTTGAACCGGTGGAGCGCTTAAGGGCTCCAAGGGGAGACGGGTAACCGGCCTCCCCTTTTCGTTGCGTGCGTCGCTTCGGGGCGCACATAGGAGCCCGACATGCTGCAGGAAATCCCGACCCCGACCTCGACGCTTCGTGATGCGCGGCCCTTCATCCTCGAGACCGAACGCCTGACGCTGCGCAAGCCGACGCTTGCGGACGTCAATTCGATCGCACGTCTGGCCAATGACCGCCGCATCGCCGAGATGACGCGCCGCCTGCCGCATCCCTTTCTGCCTGAGCATGCCGCTGGCTTCATCACGGCGCTCGCGGCGGCGACCAATCAGGTGCGCAGTGAAGATGCCTACTTGATCGAGCACACCGATGTGCCGATCGGCGTCGTTGGCATCAACTGGCGCAAGCCGGAATCGCCTGAACTCGGCTACTGGCTCGGCGTTGAATACTGGGGCCGCGGTTTCGCCACCGAGGCCGCGCGCGCGGTGATCGATTTCACGTTCGAGGAGTTCGATGTCGAGCATCTGTTATCGAGCGCGCGCGTGGTCAATCCAGCGTCGCGCAACATCCTGGAGAAGTGCGGCTTCCAGTGGGGCGGCGTCGAGCTGCATCGGTTCGCGGCCTTGGGATCGTCGACGCCGGTGGATTGCTTCAAGCTGACGCGCACGGTCTGGTCGTCGCTGAAAAGCTGGGGCAGCTCGACGCGGCATCAACGTTGAGAACGCGGACCCTCTGCCGTAATTTCGGCAGAGGGTCCAGACCGAACCCGGTCGGCCGCTTCGCCGGACAGCAGCCTGCAGGTTATGATACAGGCAACAACGCCGGGCGATTGCGCCTAGCCTTGTGTGATTGTCGACGACAGGATTTCCCTTGGTCAACTTTGCAGCGCTTTTCTTTGAGGTCGCCCGGCAGTCAGCCTGGAAAATCCGGCTGTCACCGACGGTGATATTATGTGGACCTATGGCGGCATGGCGGAGCGCGCCGGCCGCATCGCGTGCTCGTTGCGCGAAAGCGGCTGCAATCACGGCGACCGCGTCGTGTTGTGGATGGAAAATTGCGCCGAGACGCTCGAACTCATGCTGGCGTGCTGGACCGCTGGACTGTGCATCGTGCCGATCAACAGCCGGCTGCATCCGCGGGAGATCGCGCATATCATCGGCGATTGCGGCGCCCGTCTTGTGATGACGACTCCCGGCTTATATTCCGAGGCCGGAGCGGTGAGCGCCGCGCAGCAGGACCCGGCGAAGATCGTCTGCGTGCGAACCGAGCAGTATGACCGGATGCTCGGCGCCCGATCCATCGAACCTGTTGCCGTCGCGGTCACCGATCTGGCGTGGATTTTCTACACCAGCGGCACCACCGGACAGCCGAAGGGCGCGATGCTCAGCCATCGCGCACTGATTTTCATGAGCATGAGCTACCTCGCGGATATCGAACATATCGGCCCGCAAGACACCAAGCTGCATATGGCGCCGATGTCTCACGGCTC
This sequence comes from uncultured Alphaproteobacteria bacterium, assembly GCA_963723625.1. Taxonomy (GTDB): domain Bacteria; phylum Pseudomonadota; class Alphaproteobacteria; order Rhizobiales; family Xanthobacteraceae; genus Bradyrhizobium. The sequence continues at coordinate 430,163 of CAVRRK010000004.1, read as the reverse complement.
CGGACTGTATGGCCTGCCGTTCCTCATGAAAGGCGGCCATCAGGTGGTGCTGCCGGGATTTGATATGAAATATCTCGGTGCCGCGCTGGAGCAATATCGAAATGTCTCGTTCTTTGCGGCTCCAACGATGCTTACCCGTCTGGTGAACTCGGCGTCCAACGCGCAACTGAACATCCAGAACCTGCGCACGATTTGCTATGGCGGCGGGCCGATGTATGTCGCCGATCTCGAGCGCGCCTTGAGTATCCTGGGCCCGCGCCTCTATCAGCTTTTCGGTCAGGGTGAATCTCCGATGACCATTACCGGTCTCGATCAGGCGCTGCATGTTTCCCCCGGCGATGATCCATCTATCGCCGACAGGCTGGCTTCATGCGGCACCGCGCGAAGCGGGGTTGCGGTCAAGATCTTCGATGATGATGACCGCGAATTGCCGACAGGTGAGATGGGCGAGGTGGTGACTCGGAGCGACTGCATGATGCTCGGCTACTGGAATAACCCTCAGGCCAGTGCGGCGGCGCTCAGAAACGGTTGGCTGCATACCGGAGACGTCGGGAGCTTTGATAAGCACGGATATCTGACGCTGCGGGACCGCTCCAAGGACATGATCATCAGCGGAGGCACCAACATCTACCCGCGGGAGGTCGAAGAAGTATTGTTGAGGCATCCCGAATTGATCGAAGTCTCCGTGGTTGGCAACCCGCACCCTGACTGGGGCGAAGAGGTCATTGCCTTTGTGGTCTCGAAGCCCGGCGCCGCGGTGAAGGCTGCGGAACTGGATGCTCTGTGCCTCGACCACATCGCGCGGTTCAAGCGTCCGAAGAATTATCACTTTGTCGACGCGCTGCCGAAGAACAATTACGGCAAGGTCTTGAAGACGGAGCTTCGCAATCGTCTTAAAGGCGAAACGCAGGTATAAGCGACGTTCTCCCCGCGGACTCCATCAGCCAACAAGACCCGCGGTCGGTGCGACGTCGGCGCTGTCGGGAAACACGCGGCTTGCGAGTACGCTTTCTTCGACTCGCAGATGATCCCTGAGCAGGCCCTTGAGCACGGCGCGCAGATCGGTGGTCGGCTTCAGGTCGCGCTGCTCGTAGAGCTGCGCCGGCTTCAGGCCCGGCCAGTCGGCAACGACGCGCCCTCCCCGAAGCGCACCTCCGGCGAGGAAGGCAACCGTACCGGTGCCGTGATCCGTGCCGTTGGTGCCGTTGATGTGCGCCGTTCGGCCGAACTCGGTGACCACAGCGACCACGGTTTCGCGCCACGCATCGCCCATGTTGGTTTCGATGGCGGCCAACGCGCCGTCGAGCGCTCCGAGCAAATTGGCGAGTTGGCCAACGGACGCGCCCTCGTTGATGTGCGTATCCCAACCGACGAATCCGAGCGCGCCGACCCGCGGGCCGTCCGGCTTGGCGAGAAAGCGAGCCGCGGTACCGGCAGCTTCGGCGAAGTAGGCGCGTATCCGGGCCAAGCCGAGCAGGACGGGTGTCGTCTCGTCGGGCGGCGGCTCGCTCATGCCAGTGCGGCCCAATGCAGCAAGACGAATCCGCGCCTCGAGCGCGACGGCAAGCTTTGGATCGGTGTGCTGATAGAGATCGAGCAGACGGGCCTGCGTGTCGTCGCTGGCCGGAAGCAATTGTTGCGGGACCCAGGACATCACCGGAGCCCTGCCCCGCACCACCAGGGGCGTGACCGCGCCGACACCGAGCGCGCGGCTTCCGCGCAAATCCACCCGGCCTTCCGACGCCAGCTCCATCAGCGCGCGATTGAGCCAGCCGGTATCGATCGCGCCGGGTCGCGCGATCCCGCTCTCGAGAACGTCCTGTCCGTCGAAATGCGAGCGCTCGCGATAGGGCGTTGCCGTGGCGTGCACGACGGTTGCCTGCTGTGCCTTGTAGAGCCGGTACAGGTTCGGCATCGCGGGATTGAGCGCAAAAAAGCTGTCGAGCGGCAACGCCGGTGTCTTGCCGTCGAGCACCAGAGCGCGATCTCCGCGCAGGCTTATCCAATCGGGATCGCCGACGGGGGCTACCGCGCCCAATCCATCGAGCGCGCCCCGCAACACGACGACGAGCATGCGCGGGTCGCGCCCCTCGGCGCGCGCCAGCTTCGGCATCTGGCTCCAGGCAAACAGCGAACCGGCGCCGAGCAGGGCTTCGCGACGGCTGGGCAGGTGAGGGCCAAAAGTCATATTCACCTCCTCTGGAATTCGGCTGACATGAACAACAGCGCGAGTGCCTGCTGCCGGCTCTCGGCGCGGCCTACGGCTTCCTTGGTCTCGCCCGATACGCACGACGCGAGCACGTTCTCGATCACATCCTGAGGATCGACCTTGTCCGCGCCGCGCTCGGCGAAATTATTCGCGACATCCAACCGCCGGCCCATGCCGTCAATCCACGACGCTTCATCGTCCGGATAGCCTTTGGGCGACGAAGGCCGCCACAGCGGTTCGCCGAGTAGCCCCTGCCCTCCCGTGAACCGCGCCGGATCGGCTTTTGTGAGCCCGGTCGCGCGGACCATGCCGACCACCCACTCGCTTGGACGCTTGAGTTTGGCCGGTGACGGCGTCCAGGATTCCGGCGACGAAATCATCGTCCTGGCGATTTCCTTGAGATCGCCGCCGGTATCGAGAAAGTTCTTCGCCATCCTGTCAATCAACGCAGGAGCAGGCTCGTCCGCGATGAAGTAGCGCGCCATCTTGGTGGCAAGATGCGTCGCGGTCGCGGGATGTGCGGCCAGATCGCGCAGCACGGACCTTCCCTGCTCCACCGTTTCGTCATCATAGACCTTGCCCAGCACTGTCTGCGCGCCGGGTTCGTGCAAACGGGGATTGAACGTGAATTCGCCGCCATGCTCGGGATTGTCACCCGGCGGGACCAGGGTCCATCCGGTCAACACTTCGGCGAAGCCGATGACATCATCCTGGCTGTAGCCGCTGCGCACACCCAGCGTGTGCAACTCCAGTATCTCGCGGGCGAGGTTCTCGTTCAGGCCGCGCGTGCGGTTGATGCCGGAAATCGAATTCGGTCCCATCGATGCGAGGTTGTCGAGAAAAAACAGCATCGCGGGATGTTGCTCGACCGTCAGCAACATGTCGGCGAAGCGCCCCAGCACGTGAGGACGAATGGCCTCGCGCTCATAGGCGCCGGACATGCTTTGAATTCTTGTCGGCCGAGATGCAGAAATGATTCGACCAGAACCAGACCAGGCGCTCGGCGAATCCGATCTCGGCGCCAAGCGCTGCTTCGGTGCGCACCCTCGCTTCTTCCAGATATATCTTGCGCCCGGGATCCGGAACGGCCTCGGCGGCCGCTTTCATGGCCGTGGCGTCGACATCCGGCGTTGCTCCCTCAGTCATCATCGGAGCAGCGGCCATCTTCTGCTTTTCCGCGTCCTGCTTGGCGCGTTTAGCCTTGGCTTGCCGCTTGGCGTTGGCATCCGCGACGGTGCGATAGGCTTTCGAACTCGACGGCAACGCGGATGCCGCGAGCTGGGCTGCGGATGGCCGTTCAAGTTCGGCTATGAGCGCGCCGCGGGGGTCCGTCTCGATAGCCGCGATCGATCCCGGACGCGGCCCCAATCCAAACCGGTTGAGGGCCAGTAACGCCTCAGTCTTTGCAGAATTGCTCATGGCAATGCTCTGAAAATTACGAGCTAACCTGCTGCGGGTCGCTCTCGAAGTTCGCTACACTTTGTAGTGTTACACATCGTAGCATTAGCATTAAGTCCGATGCAAGCGGTTCGGCGGGACCTTCGAATCCCTAATATTGCGGGCCCAGCGCGATCCTTCCGATCGCTCCGTCCTTCACCAGACCAATGCGCCATTCCGCCGAACCGTTGGTGAAGTGGGCGATGTACACGTCGCTGCCCAGACTTGATACCGCGCGGAACGACACGCCTCGCAACGCGCCAAGCTTCGCAAGAATGGCTTGGTTGAACGGGAGTTGGCGGCGGGTCTAGCGCGGCGATCTCCGGCGTCATGCGATCGTAGTTCGGCTCGCCGCGAGCCATGCCCTCGATATATTGGCGCAGCATCTCATCGCTTCCTGCCATCGGGACAGTGCGTGGCGGCGACGTTCGCTCGGATTGATTGCGCGTCGAGCTCTCGACGGTGTGAAAGCGCGTCTGCTGTCCCGGTATCACGATCTCCAGGCAATTTCCGGAAGAGTCGGCGACGATCCACGGACTGTCGACATGGGTCATGATCGAGGACGAGATATTTTGCCCGATGGTGCGTTGCGCGGACCGGCTTCCGCCGGCATCCAGCTTGAACAGCTGAATATCACCGCCGCTGGTATTGTAGATCATCATTTTGATCGGCGCGTTATCGCCTTTGGATCGTAAGCCTTGTTCGTCAGAACACGCGGCTACTCCGCCGGGGGCCTCGTTGCCATCGGGCCGGAATATCACATCCTCGGCCTTGCCATCCGCGCCGAGCAACACCCGAAATTCCGCAACACCGTTAGCGAACTTCACGCCGTAAATGTCGTATCCGCCGGGACCGACGCCGCGAAAGAAGATCGATTCGACGGTGCCGAAAGCTTTGAACGTGGCCTGCAACTGTGCAGCATCTGGGCGGATCTTGGCCGCGAGCGCTTCGCTCATGCGCTCATAGTTCGGCGCGCCGCGCTGCATGTCATCGATCCCGTGCAGAATCGCCTCTCGGCTGCCCGGCATCGGGGTTTGATCTTTGAATCGATCCGGAACCTCTTTCATTCGGCGGGCGAATTCTTCTTCGATTTTTTTCGCCCTGACAGAGTCGACGCGCGGCGCGATCTGCGCTCCATACACCGGATCGTGCAACAGGACTTGCGTTACGTCTCTGTGGGCATCGCGCAGGAAGATAACCAGATCATCATGAGCGCCAGAAAATGCATCGGCGCTGCGGGCCGTGACCTCCGCTTTCGACCGTCCAGATTCCTGGACATAAAGGCGATCGTCATCGCGCGTGACGGCAAGTACACGGTTCGCCGACAACTGGTACCAGCCGACATATGATTCGAGCAGCGTCGGTGTCGCCGCGACGTCCTGCAACGACACCTCGGCAATCCGTGCCGCCCGCATGGCGCGGCCGTTCTGGTTGAGCACCAGCTCGCGCGGATATCCATCGTTGCCGACGGCCAAATTGATTTGGCCCGCCGCCGCCGCGTAGGAATAGGTCCCGTCATCCGCAGCCGCGAGTTGGACTTTTCGCTGCGCACCAAGCTGAGCGTAGACATCATCGTTTTCGCGGAAAAGCGCGAATATCGATGAGTGGCCCATCGTGTAAAAGGAAGCCGATTGCAGCTGGCGCGCCGGCTTCAACGTGGCGTCCGCAGTCTCGACAACCGATGAGGATGACGGCTGTACGCGGTAGGCGATGCTGCCGGCAGATACGACGACGAGCGGCCCGATGATTGCAGCGGTCGAGATACGTTTCCACCAGCCCAGCTTCGCAGGGACGATGGTGGTCGCGAGAATGCGCTCCACGCGGGCGCGCACCGTGCATGCCCTTGCCATTTCCAGTCCCGCAGGCGCACGCCGAACGTGTTGTACGAGATCGAGCAGAATCTGGGCGTAGGATAGCCTGTCTTCAACGATTTCAAGCGCTCGCGCGTCGCTGATGATCTCGGCCAGTTCAGCCAGCCGGACGGCTTGCCACCACGCGAAGGGATTGAACCAGAACACGGCACGATTGAGCGAAGCCAGCAGAAGGACATAGAAGTCGCGGTTGGCAACGTGCGCGCCTTCGTGCGCGAGCACCGCCTCGCGCTTCGGCAAATGCCAATCGGCGTATTGTGGCGGGAGCAGAATGGTCGAGCCGAAAGTCACCGGGCCGGCGATGCTTTCGCTCACCCGAACACTCCAGTCCGCCGTCCAGGATTCGCGCATCGGTCTTGCAGCGCGGACCAGACGCCAGGTCAAATAGAGGCCGAGCGATAGTCGCAGCAGCAGCAGCCCGGCAACGGATGCGTAGATTACGGTTGCGACGGTCAGCCAATTGACAGCCGCAATCGGTGCGCCGCGGGCCGCGAGGGACGCGCCCAAATCCGACGGAAGCAAAATCGGTGGCGGCTCTGTCCACGGCATTGCGCCGGACCACAGATTTTCCGTCGACGACTTCGGCAAAGCGTCCACCGTGATGCTTACCGTAGTCCAGTGCATCAACAGCGGCATCGACAAAGACGCCAGCAATACCACGAGCCAGCAGGTCATATGCAGGTGCGGATTTCGTATCCGCAGAAGATTTAGGCCGATCCACACAACGCTTCCGAGGAGGATGGAGCGAAGCGCCGATTCTGCCAAAATCATCAGCATTATTTCCTCCCACCCTTTGCCTTGGCCTTTGCAACCTGATCGGCGAGCATTCGCAACTGCCGCTGATCGAGCATCGCCGTATCCACCATGCCGACCAGAACTTCTTCGACGGAGCCGTTGCAGAACCAGTCGACGATTCGCTGGACCGCTTTCGCCGCGACCCGCGCGCGCGGCTCGGCGGCGGCATAGACATAGGTCCGCCCGTGCACAGTATGCGTGGTGTAGCCCTTTTCTTCCAGCCTTCGAAGCACGGTCCTCACCGTCGATTCCTTGAGCGGACGGGAAAGCCGCTCACGGACTGCTTCGGCTGTTACCGGACCATGGGCCCAAACCAATTGCATGACTTCATGCTCGAGATCACCCAGTTCGGGCAGGCTGTCGTCCATTAGTGCCACCTCAGAAATTTTGAACGCTCGTAACGCTACACATGGTCGCACACGAAACAGATTTTCGCAATGGCGGTCGGTCCGCGAAAAACAAAGTCGGCCAATGGCCGAGTTGGCAAATCCAGGAATTGGCGAACAAGGCATGAAGAAAATCGTTCGTTTACGATCCGTTAAGCTTTCCCCTTTATGACTTGAGTTGTCCTCGTTTGGACACCGAGTGGCTCCTGTCACTCTGTTTGACGCCTCCCTGTTATCAACTTCAAAGCCGCTGGAAACAGCGGCTCTTTTTTTGTTGTGTGCGTTCCCGTCACCGCTCTGGAAACCATATTAATCCTTCTCGCTGGACTCCGGCACGGCGCAAGCGCAATGATTTGTTCATCATAAAGCCGGCGCTTTCCAAAGCCGGCAGCGTAAACAGTGGCGTGGGGCGTTAACTATGGCGGATCGTTCGCAAGGCGAAACCGGTCTCGTGCAGTTCAGCGAGCGGCTCACCAACTCTGCGGCGTTCGGCATCCTGTTTCGAGAGGGCATGGATCTGGTCGAGGAGACCGCCGCCTATCTCGACGGCGTAGGCCGCGCCGAAGCCAAAGCGCTCGAACGTTCGGTCAGCCTCACCTACGCCACCGAAAGCATGCGGTTGACCACGCGGCTGATGCAGCTTGCGTCATGGTTGTTGCTGCACCGCGCCGTCAAGGAAGGCGAAATGACGCTGACCCAAGCCAATCGCGAAAAGACCAAGGTCAAGCTTAGCGCCGCCGAGCCCGGCGCTGAGGAGATGCTGGCAAAGCTGCCGTCGCAGTTGCAGGACCTCATTGCCCGCTCCATGACCCTGCAAGGCAAAGTGCGCCGTCTCGACACCACGATTCACGCGCCGACGACCGAGCGCCTGGCGATCGGCAACCCGCTGGTGCCGCAGCTCAATCGGCTGAAGGCCGCGTTCGAAAGATAGGCCGCGCGAGACTTCGATCGGCCGGTATTTTTCCGCGGCCAGATTCTGCCCGCCCAACCCAATCTTAATGAATTGTTGATAGGCCGGATCGTCGCCGCGCGGTGCGGCTGCAAGGATTTGTGCAGTGGCTCTCATGGAAGCCCAATCCACAGCAACTGCGCCTGCAGGCGCGATGATGCGGTTGCGCGCGATGCTCGGCGATTCCAGCGAAGCATCGGTAACCCGGCGCCTCGCCGCCACGATTTTCATCATTCGGGTCATCAGTGCTGGCCTGGCTTACGTATCGCAGATCGTGCTGGCGCGCTGGATGGGCGGCCCGGATTACGGCATCTACGTCTACGTCTGGACCTGGGTACTACTGCTCGGAAGCATGATGGATTTCGGCCTTGCCGTTTCCGCGCAGAAGATCATTCCGGAATACCGCGCCGCCGCGCAGCACGCCTTGCTGCGCGGCTTCCTGTTCGGCAGCCGCTGGATGGCGTTTATCGTCTCAGCGCTGGTTTCGCTGCTGTTGGCCTTGCTTGTGCGAACCCTGTCGCCCTGGATCGATCCAGGCGCGATCGTGCCGCTTTACATCGGCTGTATGACGCTGCCGGCCTTCGTAGTCGCCAACACGCAGGACGGCATCGCACGCTCGCATGACTGGATGCGGCTCGCGCTGATGCCGCAATTCATCGTCCGGCAATCCCTGATTATCGGCTTTACCGCGGGGGCATTCGCGCTCGGCTTCAAACTGGGAGCGACCGACGCGATGCTGGCCAGCGTTGCCGCGGTCTGGATCGCGATGATCGGTCAGATGCTGGTGCTGAACCGCCGCCTCGGCGGCCACGTCGAGCCCGGCCCGAAGGCGTACGATTTTCGCGGCTGGCTTGCGGTGTCATTGCCGATCCTGCTGGTCGAAAGCTTCTACCTGCTTTTGTCCTACACCGACGTGCTGGTGCTGCAGCAATTCCGATCTTCGGAAGAGGTCGGCATCTATTTCGCTGTCATCAAGACGCTGGCGCTGGTGTCGTTCATTCACTACGCGATGTCGGCCACGACCGCACACCGCTTCAGCGAGTATCACGCCAGCGGCGACAAGGAGCGGCTGTCGGCCTATGTCGCCTACGCGATCAAATGGACGTTCTGGCCATCGCTGGCCGCAACCCTGATGTTGCTGGCGCTGGGCAAGCCGCTGCTCTGGCTGTTCGGGCCGCATTTCGTTGCGGGATATGACATCATGTTCATCGCGGCGATCGGTCTGCTGGTGCGATCGGCGATCGGCCCGGTGGAACGCTTGCTCAACATGCTCGGCCATCAGCATATCTGCGCGCTGGCCTACGCTCTGGCGTTTGTGATGAACGTGGTGTTGTGCGTGATGCTGGTGCCGCGCTTCGGCGGCTACGGCGCCGCAGCTTCCACCACGATCTCGCTGATTTTCGAGACGGTGCTGCTGTTCTGGATCGTGCGGCGGCGGCTTGGGCTGCACGTGCTGGCGTTCGGCAAGCGCGGCGTCTGACTGAGACCGCGCGGCGAATTTTAGTCCGCCGCCGGCACCGGCAGGGCGGTGACCGACTTGATCTTCTCCATCGCGAAACGCGACGTGACGTTCTTCAGCGAAACCGCGCCGATCAGCTTTTTGTAGAACACGTCATAGCTCGGCATATCCGCGACAACCACGCGCAGCATGTAGTCGACATCGCCGGCCATGCGATAGAACTCCATCACCTCGGGCATGGCGCTGACGGCTTCTGCGAACTTCTTCAGCCAGTTCTCCGAATGATCGCCGCTCTCCACCGACACGAATACCGAGATGCCGAGGCCGATCTTGTTCTGGTCGACCAGCGCGACGCGCCGCATGATGACGCCGTCGGCCTCAAGCCGCTGAATTCGCTTCCAGCATGGCGTCGACGACAGCCCTACCCGATCGCCAATCTCGGCGACCGACAGTGACGCGTCTTCCTGCAGCACGGTCAGTATCTTGCGGTCGATGGCGTCGAGACGGCGAGAGGTCTCGGGGTGGGCGGAAATTTCAGACATAGAAGAATTTAATTCCCTCAAAGAGGTTCGAATCCATCTTAGAGAGAAAATTCTTCTAAAGCAAGCGCTTCAGCGAGCCTTTTGCGTTGCAGCGCTTTGATCGCCGCGACCCAAAAGGCCTTCGACTTCCGCACGGGATGGCGCCGCCAGCGGACCACCCGGCTTGGTGCATTTCAGCGCCGCGGCCGCGGAGGCGAAGCGTATCGCTGCCTCCACTGCCTGTCCTTCAGCGATCGCCAGCGTAAATGCGCCGTGAAAAATGTCGCCCGCGCCCAGCGTATCGACCGCGTGAACCGGAAAGGCAGGCATGGTCTGCGCCGAGCCGGCTTCATCGAGCCAAATAATCCCCTGTTGACCGCGCGTCACCGCAACGAAAGCCGGCGTCAGTTCCGCGATGCGCGCAAGCGCGGCCGGCAGATCGTCGATCCCGGCCGTCGCACGCAACGCCTCTTCGGAAAACACGATGTGCGTCGACGCGGTCAGCAGGCCCTCGCGCAGCGCCATCACCTGGTCGGCGTCAAGCACAACGGGAAGGCCGCGCTGCTTGGCCGCCACGCAGAGATCGGTGACGAATTCCGCGCAGCGGTTCTCGGTCAAGAGCGCCGCGCAGCCGTCGAGCAGCACATCGGCGGGCGGAAGTTGGACCTTCCACAATTTTTGGTCGCGATAAGTGACGATGGTGCGCTCGCCGCCGGCGTCGCTCATGACGGCGGATATCGGCGTCACCGCGCCCTTCACGCGCACCAGATGCGTCGTGTCGATGCCCTCGGTCGCCATGCATTTGTAGATGAACGCGTCGCCGGTTTCTTGCGCATCGCCCATCGGCCCGGCAAGGCGTACCTCGCCGCCGAGCCTGGCGATGCCAACGGCGGCGTTCGGTGCATTGCCGCCGGAGAGTTCGGTGTAATCGTCGGTGCGGATCTTGCTGCCGCGCGTCGGCACGGCGTCGACACGAAACGTCAGGTCGCGCACCGGCATTCCAACGCAGAGGACGCGCAGCTTCCGGGTCATCGTGAACCCTCGGGAGTCAGCCAGCGGCCTAGCAGATGATGCGCGATCGCAAACGGATGCGGGCCCGCGAGGCCGTCGGGATGTTCGCGCTTCAGCATCAGCGTCGCCTCGGCGCGGTCGAACCAGCGCGCGTCCTCGAGTTCGGTGCGATCGACCACGATGTCCTCGTTGGTGGCGCGCGCGCTGCAGCCGATCATCAGGGATGACGGATAGGGCCAAGGCTGCGTCATGTAGTAGGCGACATCCGTGCAATGGATACCGGATTCCTCCAGAATCTCGCGCCGTACCGCGTCTTCGATGGTCTCGGCGGCTTCGACGAACCCCGCAAGACACGACCACATGCCGGCGGGAAACTGCTTCTGCCGGCCGAGCAGACACTTGTCCCCCGAGGTCACCAGCATGATCACCACGGGATCGGTGCGCGGAAAATGCTCGGCCTTGCAGTTCGGACAATCGCGCTTCCAGCCGCCCTGCGACATCGCCGAGCGCGTGCCGCAATTGGCGCAAAAGCCATGGCGCTGATGCCAGCTCACCATCGATTTCGCCATCGCGATGGCGGAGAGCTGCTCCGGCGGGATCACACCCTGCATCGCCATGCCGCGCAGCTCGGTGACGGCGACATCGTCGCGGGTCAGCAATTTTTCCACTGCGCCGGCGCTGATGCCCATGCCAAATACCGCCGCACCATCTCGCAAGCCCAAAAAGATGGTGCCGGGATTGGCGCCGAATTTCAGCGCTTCATCGATGGTCAGCAGCGCGCGCGGACCTGATCGGTTCCTGCTTCACGACAAGCGAGTCGCGATACACGACATAGGCGCGGGCGTCGCGGTGTCCCTCCAGCGCAAACAGCTTTTCGTTGTCGGTGCGCAGATGCGCGGCGCGGTCGAGCAGGTGCGTGACGAAAGCAGGTTGCCCCAACGGAAACGAATCGAATGCGTTCATGGTCAGTTTTATCCAAGCCAGATCTTGCGTCTGATGCCGCTGATGAAATTCTGCACTTCCTCGGCGTCATGGGCGAGCGGCGGCATCACGCCCCAGACCGGGCGCGGCCACGCCGCGTCGCTGCTGCGGCGCGCGATCACATGCACATGAAGCTGCGGAACGAGATTGCCGAGTGCGGCGATATTGAGCTTGTCGCATTTGGTGATGTCTTTCAGCGCTCGCGCCACGCGGCTGATCTCCGTCATCAATTGCGCCTGCTCGACCTCGTCGAGGTCGATGATCTCGGTCGCCTCGGCGCGGCGCGGCACCAGCAACAGCCACGGATAATGGGCATCCTTGATCACCAGCACGCGGCACAGCGGCAGATCGCCGATGTCGATGGTGTCTTTCTTTAGCTGTGAATGCAGCGACCAGATCGGAGGGCATAACGGCAACTAATGCTTTTCCACCATTCCGCACAAGCCCCGGAAACCGCGCCTCGCCACGCTTGCTTTCCCGGGCTTTTCGCCCCAAATAAGAGCCGGGAGATTGGCGGTGGACGAGCCACTCGCCAACCGGGTCAGGTCCGGAAGGAAGCAGCCCTAACGAGGTCCGGATCGGGTCGCTCGTCAGTCTCCTACTTGTTTCTTGCCTGTTTTTTGAGCCGATCGCGCAAAGCGGAAAACCCGTCCTGCGCGTACGCCCGTTCCGCAAGCCGGCCTCGAGAGATAATCAATTGCGGATCGATCGATGACTGACGCTGCCAATCCCGATGCCGACGCGCCACGCAGGGCGGCTTCGATCTCGGCGCAGCCCGACCGCCAAACCTTATCGCGTGCTGGCGCGCAAATACCGGCCCTCCAGTTTCGACGATCTGATCGGCCAGGAGGCCATGGTCCGCACGGTTTCGAATGCGTTCGAAACCGGACGCATTCCGCAGGCCTGGATTCTGACCGGCGTGCGCGGCGTCGGCAAAACCACCACGGCGCGGATTCTGGCCCGCGCGCTGAATTACGAATTGCCGGACGGATCGGTGAAGGGACCGACCATCCACATGCCAACCTTGGGCGTGCATTGCCAGGCGATCATGGAAAGCCGGCACATGGACGTGCTGGAAATGGACGCGGCATCCCACACCGGCGTCGACGATGTCCGGCAGATCAACGACAGCGTGCGCTACGCACCCGCCAGCGCGCGCTACAAGGTATACATCATCGACGAAGTCCACATGCTCTCGACGGCGGCATTCAATGCGTTCCTGAAAACGCTGGAAGAGCCGCCGGAACACGCCAAGTTCGTGTTCGCCACCACCGAAATTCGAAAAGTGCCGGTGACGGTGCTGTCGCGCTGCCAGCGTTTCGATCTGCGAAGGGTGGACGCCGATGTGCTGATGGCGCATCTCGGCAACATCGCGGCCAAGGAAAATGTCGAGACCGAACCCGAGGCGCTCGGCATTATCGCGCGCGCCGCTGAAGGCTCGGTGCGCGATTCGCTGTCGCTGTTCGATCAGGCGATCGCGCATGCGGCGGGCACCGTGCGCGCCGACGCCGTGCGGCAGATGCTGGGCTTGGCCGACCGCACGCGGGTGATCGATCTGTTCGAGCATTTAGCGCGCGGCGACATCGCCAGCGCGTTCAAGGAATTTCGCGAGCAATACGACACCGGCGCCGACCCGATCGTGGTGCTGAGCGATCTCGCCGAATTCGTCAATTTCGTCACCCGCGTGAAGGCCGTGCCGGCTACGGCGGACAATATCGCATTCGGCGAGACTGAGCGCGTGCGCGCCCGCGACTTCGCCTCCAAGCTGTCGATGCGGGTGCTGTCGCGGATGTGGCAGATGCTGCTGAAGGGCATCACCGAAGTGCAGGCCGCGACGCGTCCCGCCGCCGCCGCCGAGATGGTGCTGGTGCGGATCGCCTATGTCGCCGACATGCCGACGCCCGACGAAGCGATCAAGATGCTTGAGCAGAATGGCGGCGCGTCGCCCGCGATCGGCGGCGGCACGTCTGCGCGTGCGGCGCCGGCCACGCCATCGTCCTCCATGCAGTCCGCGCCATCGCGTGCCGCGCCGGCGCAACGCAGCAATGCCGAGACATTCGCCGCGCGCTCAGATCAGCGAGCCAATGACCGACGCGCAGTCGGCGCCTCCCGCATTAAAGCTGAACAGTCTTCCCGAATTGATCGCGCTCGCCGCGCAGAAGCGCGATCTCATCACCAAAGCGGCGCTGGAAGCCGATGTTCGTCTTGTCAAAATGGAAGATGGCCGGCTCGAAGTAGCGCTGGAGCGCAGCGCGGCGCGCACGCTGGTCAACGATCTCTCGCGCAAGCTGGAGCAGTGGACCGGGCGGCGATGGACCGTGATCGTGTCCAACGAAGCGGGACAGCCGACGCTGCGCTCCGTGGCGCAGTTGAAGCAATCCGAGCGCGAGCGATCGGCGGAATCCGACCCGCGGGTCAAGGAAGTGCTGGCACGCTTTCCCGGCGCCAAAGTTGTCGAGGTGCGCAAGCTTGCCCCCGAGCCGCCGGAATCCAGTGCTAGCACAGATGACCCCGCCGAATCGCTCGACAGCGACGACCGATAACAACGACCGACACGACAATCTCAAAGGATAAGTTTCATGGCTGATTTTCTCGGCATGATGAAGCAGGCGGCGCAACTGCAATCGAAGATGAAGGAGATGCAGGACGAACTCGGCAACGTCGAGGTCGAAGGTATCTCCGGCGGCGGTCTCGTCAGCGTGCGCATGACCGCGAAGATGGATGTGAAGACGGTGAAGATCGACCCTTCGCTGATGAAAGCGGACGAGCGCGAAATCCTCGAAGACCTTCTGGTGACCGCACTGGGCGACGCGCGCCGCAAGGCCGAAGCTGCCATGCAGGAGAAGATGTCAGCCCTGACCGGCGGCCTTCAATTGCCGCCGGGGCTGGGTTTTAGTTGATGGTGACTGCCGTTGCCGGACCTGAAATCGAGCGCCTGATTCAATTGCTGGCGCGGTTGCCGGGGCTCGGGCCGCGCTCGGCGCGGCGCGCAGCGCTGCATCTGATCAAGAAGCGCGAAGCACTAATGACGCCCTTGGCCGGCGCGCTGCAGGTCGCGATCGACAAAATTCAGGTGTGCAAGACCTGCGGCAACATCGATACCCAAAATCCCTGCACGGTCTGCACCGACACCCGCCGCGATCCGGCGATCATCGTTGTGGTCGCCGACGTCGCCGATCTGTGGGCGCTGGAGCGCGCGCACGCGACCAACGGATATTACCATGTGCTCGGCGCCACGCTGTCGCCGCTCGACGGCGTCGGCCCGCAGGATCTCACCATCGATGCGTTGGTGGCGCGCGCGCATGATTCGCGCGTGACGGAAATCATCCTGGCGCTCAATGCCACCGTCGATGGCCAGACCACCGCGCATTACATCACCGATCTGCTGCAAGAGGCTGGCGTGAAAGTCACGCGGCTCGCGCATGGCGTGCCAGTCGGTGGCGAGCTCGACTATCTCGACGAAGGCACGCTGTCGGCGGCGATGCGGCAGCGAACGTTGTTTTGAAGACCTGCAATCTGAAAGAGGACTATGACTGGAACTGAGCTTCGGTAAAAATTTCGCATGCGCGGCCGCTGTCACGGCGATCGTATTCACGAGCGCGGTCGCCGCGCGGGCGCAGCATGCCGACCCGCCGGCAACGGCGGGCAAGTCGATCCATGCAGGCGATGTGCTGTCCGGGCAGCTCAATGCGATGCGCAGCCGCGCCAAGGGCAAGCGCGTCAATATCTTCCAGCTCGTCAGCGAGCCGCGCCGTCTGCCCCCGCCGAACGGACTTTGCGGCCTGGAAACCGGACCGGAAACCTTTCAGATTATCACCAGCAACGACGCACAGACGGCACAGTTGAAGCGTTTCATCGGCAAGGAATTCTCGGTGAAGGTCGATGAGATGGCGTGCGCGCAGGATGTTGGGCAGATCAGCGAGGCGATCGTGACGAAATGGAGCGTTGTGACGGCGCATTAGATTTTGTCGTCAAACCCTCACCGTTCCCAGCGCCGCGAAATGCCCGCGCCGCTGCAGCCATGCCAGCAGAACCAGACTCGGCACCGCTACCAGAACGCAGATCGCAAAGAACAGCGGCCACCCCGTCGCCTTCGCGATATAGCCCGCGCCTGACGACAGATAGGTGCGGCCGATGGCGGCCAACGCCGTCAGCAGCGCATATTGGGTCGCCGTGTGCAGCGGATTTCGGCACAGCGCCGACAGATAAGCCACGAAGATCACGGTGCCGATCGCGCTGGTGAAATTCTCCGCCGTGATCGCGAACGCCAGCGCCCATTGATTTACGCCGACCAGCGCCAGCCATGAGAACGACAGGTTGGCGATGGCCTGCAGCACGCCGCCGATCCACAGGCTGGCCGCCAACGAATAGCGCCGCGCCACATAGCCGCCGGCAAAGCCGCCGATCAGGGTGGCAGCAAGACCAACGCCCTTGACGATGGCGGCGTAGTCGTTGCGCGTGAAGCCGAGGTCGATCACGAACGGCGCGGTCATGGTGCCGGAAAACGCGTCGGTGAATTTATACAGCACCACAAAGGCGAGCGCGGCCAGCGCGTCGCGGCGCGTGAGAAATTCCGAGAATGCGCCGGTGGCGGCGTGCATCACCCGCGTGAACGCGCTTTCGGAGGCTGTCGTAGCTTCGGCGCGCGCCGATTGCTCCGGCTCGGTCGCCGCCAGCGCCGTGAGCGTGCCGATCAGCACCATCGCCGCCATCACGACATAGCCCCACATCCACGCCGACGAACGCGCGAGCCCGGTGCCCTCGAACGCGCTGACCAGAAACAACGCGCCGGCGGTGGAGACCAGCAGGCCGATGCGGTAAGCCGCAACATAGGACGCCATGCCGGCGGCCTGCTCGTTCTCGGGAAGGCTCTCGACGCGAAACGCATCGACGACGATGTCCTGCGTCGACGACATCGCCGCGACCAGCAGCGCGCCGAGCGCCACGAACAGCGGCGAGCGCGCCGGATCGGTCAGCGCCAGCAGCAGGATCGCCACGATCAGCAACAGTTGCGAGAACAGCAGCCAGCCGCGGCGGCGGCCGAACTCGCGCGTGAAAAACGGCACGTGCAGCGCATCGACCAGCGGCGCCCAGATGAATTTCAGCGTGTAGGGCGTGCCGACCAGCGCAAACAAGCCGATGGTGCCGAGATCGACGCCGGATTCGCGCATCCACACCAGCAGCGTCGATCCCGACAGCGCGAGCGGCAGCCCTGAGGAAAAGCCGAGCAGCAGCACGATCAGTACGCGGCGCTGCAGATAGACCGCCAGCCCCTCCCGAAAGCTGGCGCGGATTTTTGATGGCGAGCTGTCAGGCGCGTCGGTCATGCGCTGGTGTTAACAGATTTGCGCCGATTTCCCGCGATTGTCCTAGAGCTTCACCATGCGCTTGCCGCGATTTTCGCCGGCGAGCAGCCCGATCAGCGCCTGCGGCGTGTTTTCCAGCCCTGCGATGACATCCTCCTGCACTTTGAGTTTGCCGGAAGCGACCCAGGACTGCAGGTCGGACAGCGCCTCGTCGCGCCGG
The DNA here is from genome assembly GCA_963723625.1 of uncultured Alphaproteobacteria bacterium. Taxonomy (GTDB): domain Bacteria; phylum Pseudomonadota; class Alphaproteobacteria; order Rhizobiales; family Xanthobacteraceae; genus Bradyrhizobium. Next base: position 413,018 of record CAVRRK010000004.1, on the reverse strand, counting down.
TCCATGTAGTCCATCACGATGAAGCCCTCCATCCGCAGCCGCTTCACCACGATCAGGCCGGGCACGCCGCGCGGCCCGGTCGCCGACGGCGCGCCGTCATATTGCGAGATCGCGCCGCAGCAGGCGATGCGGCCGCGCAGATTCATCTGCGAGAGGCAGGCTTCGAGGATGTCGCCGCCGACATTGTCGAAATAGACGTCGATGCCTTTCGGGCGCCGCCGCCTTCAGCGCCTTGAAGGTCGCGCCGTCCTTGTAGTCGACCGCGGCGTCGAAGCCGAGTTCGGATGTCAGCCAGTGGCATTTGTCCTTGCCGCCGGCGATGCCGACGACATGGCATCCCTTGATCTTGGCGATCTGGCCGACGATCGAACCGACCGAGCCCGCCGCCGCCGAAACCACGACCGTCTCGCCGGCCTTCGGCTTGCCGACGTCGAGCAAACCGAAATAGGCGGTGAGCCCGGCGATGCCGTAGACGCTCAACAGATGCGTCATCGGCTCCATGCGCGGCATTTTGCTGAGGTGCTTTGCCCGGCACCGCCGCGTAGTCCTGCCAGCCGGTATCGCCGAACACGATATCGCCTGCCGCCAGCCCCGGCGCTTTCGATGACACGACTTCGGCGATGCCGCCGCCGGCCATCACGGTATTGGCCTCGACCGCGGCGCGGTAGGTTGCGCCGTGCATCCAGGCGCGGTTGGCGGCATCGAGCGAGATGTAGCGCACCCGCAGCAGCGCCTCGCCCTCCTTGGGTTCCGGCATGGCGGCCTCGGACATCTTGAAATGCTCAGGGCCGAGCTTCCCCGTGGGCTTCTCGACCAGCAGCACCTGCCGATTGACGCCGTCGCTCATGGTGTTTCCTCCTCTGGTTGTTGATGCGACGCTAGCCGCGAAGCATCTGCCACACAACGGCAACGTCGCCGACCGACTGGCATGCCAACGGCGACATTGAGCGTTGATCGGATTTTCCATGATGCTTGTTGCGCCTGCGTCGAAACTGTGCCAAACTCGTGCCGCCGGAAAAACGGGGGTTCGACGATGTCAAACAGGTTTACCCAATACATTCTGATGGCGATGGTGCTTGGCATCGCGATGGGAACGATCGTTTTCAACTATTTTCCCGATCAGCGGGTGGAAATCGCCGCCGATGTAAACCTGATTGCGATGCTGTTTCTGCGCCTGATCAAGATGATCATCGCGCCCCTGGTATTCGCCACGCTGGTCGGCGGCATCGCCCATATGGGCAGCGGCTCGAAGCTCGGGCGGATCTTCGCCAAGACCATGGGCTGGTTCATCAGCGCATCGTTCATCTCGCTGCTGCTCGGCCTCGTCATGGTCAACCTGCTACAGCCCGGCGCGAACTTCCCCGGCACGCTGCCCGCGGCCGGCCAGTCGACCGGCCTGCCGGTATCGGCGTTCTCGATCGAGAAATTCCTGACCCATCTGATCCCGACCTCGATTGCGGATGCGATGGCGCAGAATGAAATCCTTCAGATCGTGATCTTCGCGGTGTTCTTCTCGGTCGCGATGGGCGCGATGCCGGAGCGCTCGAAGCCGATGCTGGCGCTGATCGACGACCTCGGCCACATCATGCTGAAGGTGACAGGCTACGTGATGCTGTTCGCACCGCTTGCGGTGTGGGCGGCGATCATGGCGACGGTGTCGAAGAACGGTCTGGGCGTGTTGTGGAAGCTGATCGTCTTCATGGGCGGCTTCTATCTGTCGCTGATGATCCTGTGGGGCATTCTCATCGTCGTCGGCTTCGTCGTCATCGGACCCAGATACAGCCATCTGCTGCGGCTGATCCGCGAACCGCTGATGATCGCGTTCTCGACGGCAAGCTCCGAGGCGGCCTACCCGAAGACACTTGAGGGGCTGAACCGCTTCGGCGCGTCGTCGCGGATTTCGAGCTTCGTGCTGCCGCTCGGCTACTCGTTCAATCTCGACGGCACCATGATGTACTGCACCTTCGCGAGCATCTTCATCGCGCAGACCTACCAGATAGACATGTCGCTCGGCACACAGCTCGCGATGCTGGCGACCTTGATGATTACCTCGAAGGGCGTCGCCGGCGTGCCGCGCGCTTCGCTCGTGGTGATCGCATCGACGCTCAGTCAGTTCGGCATTCCCGAGGCGGGGCTTTTGATGATCATGGGCATCGACACTTTCCTCGACATGGGGCGCAGCGCCACCAATGTGATCGGCAATTCGCTGGCGACCGCGGTGGTTGCGCAGTGGGAAGGCGAACTGGCGCCGGTGGATGCGATCGGTCCCGACGAGGAACTGATCCCCGCAAGCGCCGCGCTCGGGCACGGGTGAGGCCGCCCGTGCGCCGCGCTGCATCGATGTCGCTTCGGACCGGCGGCTGGTTGCTGGCAGCGATGCTGCTGGCAACTTCCGCGATGGCGCAAACGCCGGGCGAGGGCTTAAGCCCCACGCTCGCGGCGATCGGGAAATCGCATGTGGTGCGGCTGGGTTACCGCGAAAGTTCGCCGCCGTTCTCGTTCCTGGATCAGGCCAACCGGCCGATCGGCTACAGCCTCGAACTGTGCGAGGCCATCGTCGAGGAGATCGCCGTCGAAGTCGACGATCCCAATCTCAAAATCGAATACGTCAAGGTCACTTCCGATGACCGCATTGCGGCGGTGATGCAAAACAAGATCGATCTCGAATGCGGATCGACCACGGCCAATGCCGAGCGGGCTAAGCAGGTGGCGTTCTCGCCGCTGATGTTCGTGGCCGGCACCAAGCTGATGGTGCCGAAGGGTTCGGCCATCTCGGCGCCGAAAGACCTGCAGGGCAAGACGGTGGTGGTCACCAAAGGCACCACCAACGAGCAGGCGATGCACGCCGTCGACAAGAAGTTCGCGCTCGGCCTGAATATCGTGACGGCGGCCGACCACGAGCAATCCTATCAGATGCTGGCGGACGGCAAGGCCGACGCCTTCGCCACCGACGATATCCTGTTGTCCGCCCTGATCGCGCGGCACAAATCGCAGGACAAGTTCAAGCGTCGTGGGCGACTACCTGTCCTACGATCCCTACGGCATCATGTTCCGCAAGGGCGAACCGCAGCTCACCGCGGTGGTGGAGCGCGCGTTTCGCAGGCTTGGTTCTAACCGCGATCTGATCCCGCTCTACAATAAATGGTTCGTCTCCCGCCTGCCGACCGGCGAAAAACTCAATGTCGCGATCTCGCCGCAGCTCGAGGAAGCCTTCAAGGTGCTCGACGACTCGCCGAGCGCGAATAATTAGTGTCCGTCATTCCGGGGCGCGAGCTCTTGCGAGCGAGCCCGGAATCCATAACCACTCCGGGAGTCATGGATTCCGGGCCTGCGCCAAGAGGCGCATCCCGGAATGACGATCAGAAAAACCTCAAATCCTGCGCGCTCCCGCCTCTCACGACGGTGGCGTATTCGATCGCGAGAAATAATCCGCCGGCGACGAAGATTTTGCGACTCAAGGATTGCGCCAGCGTCTTGCTGAGACGTGACCGCTTCCTCGATCGTCGCAGCGACGTGAATCGTTGCTTGTGGATTTGCTCTCCGCGCCGCCGCGGCGATCAGTTCCGCATCCGCGCCCTTGTGATGTGCCGACGTACACACGATGGTGTCGAACGACGGCGCCAGCAGCGCGACAATCTCTTCGGTCTTCTTGTCGCGCGAGACGCCGACAACCAGAATCCAGTCCGATGCTCCATGAATTGTCTTCAAGCTTGCCAGCGCCTGCCGGATGCCGTCGGGTGTGTGACCGACATCGATGATCACAAGCGGATCGCGCGCGATGAGTTCAAGCCGGCCGGGCCAACGCGTGTCGCGAAGGCCCGCCCGCACAGCGGCTTCTACCAATTCGAAAGTTCCAGAGCATGCCGACTGCCGCAACCAAAGCAAAAATAATGCGATGGCGATGGCCGCATTGTTGATCTGGAACGTGCCAAGGAGATTCATTTCCAGCGCGCGGAAATCGTGCTGCTCGAAGTGAAAATCGAACTGCTGCGCCGTTGCCGATGCCGTCTCGCGCCAATCCCGATCTGATCGCGAACGAACAGATTCGTGACATCGCGATGGCAGTTGTATTCGACGATATGCTCGCGAAGGTCCCGGCAATTCTCGCCGTAGATAATCGTACCGCCGGACGCGCAGGCGTCGCTTTTGTCCGAACAGATCAATTCCAGCGAATCGCCCAACAGTTCGACGTGCTCGTAATCGACCGATGTCACGCAAGTCGTGAGCGCGCCGACCAGGCGGACGGGATCGTAGCGGCCGCCGATGCCGGCTTCGAACACCGCGAAATCGCATTGCATCTCCTGAAAATGCAAGCACGCCAGCGCGAACAGCGCCTCGAACGCGCCGAATTTCTCGCCGCGCCGCAACGACACCTCGGCTATGGCAGTTTCGATCCGCGCCACCAGCCGCGCCAGCGCGTCGTCGCCGATCGCTACGCCGTCGATCTGAAATCGTTCGTTGAAGCGATAGAGATGCGGCGATGTGAACAAGCCGGTCCGCAGCCCGTAGGCGCGGCCGATGCGCGGCGCAGAATGCCGCCGTACTGCCTTTGCCGTTCGACCCGGTGACGACGACCGAAATCCGCTGCAGCCTTGCGCGATCGATCGACAGAACCTCCAGCAGGTCCGCGAGCCGGGCGAGGCAAACGCCGTCGCCGTATTTCGGCAAATCGAACATCAGAGCAGCCCCATCGCCGAAAATGTGTGCCGCCAGATATTAAGAATCAGATCGCCCCGCTCGCACTCCTCCAGCAATCGGATCGATGGATTGGAGTTGACCTCGATGATTTTTGTCGTCCCGGGATCGCCATCGATCTCGGTGAACAGGTCGACGGCCGCGACCCGCAATCCCAGAGTTTTGGCGGCCTGCCGCGCCATGGCACACGCCGCCTGTCCGGCGCATGCCGTTTCGAGAATCATCCGTCCGCCAGCGCTCAGATTCATTCGTCCGGGAATTTCCCATCGCTCGCCTTTCGGCAGCACGATGCTCATGTTGAGACCGGCGTCGCTGCTCAACGCTGGCGAAAGGCCGTGGGATTGCAACAGCAGCGTTATGCGCGGCCAACAGTTCGCCGAGCCGGCTGACGCCGTCGCCGAGGATTGCAGGGGGATATTTTCGCGCGGTGTAGAGAACATCGTCGTCGAGCATGAAGATGCGGTATTCCAGGCCCGACACGATCGGCTGCATCAGGATCGCGTCGTAATACCGGGAAACCCGGTCGATATATTCGTGCAGGGCGGCCTCGCCGTGCACGGCCTGCGCGAAATCGCCACGCGATCCCTGCAGCGGCTTGATGAAGGCCGACGCGCCCAGCACTCCGAAATATTCCAGCGCATCGCTGCGTTCATGCCCGGGCGGGCGGTGCGCGCGGTATCGCTGGTGCAGGAAAAAATAATGCCCGCCAAGCGTCGGAATGCCGGCTCGTTCGAGAAGGACGTTGGTAAAATACTTGTCTGATGCCAGCGACGACGCCGTGGCATTGTTCTGGGGATACCACGAACATCGCCCGGCGCCGAAAGAGACGCTGTTGTCGCGTGATGCGCACGTTGAAGATCAGGCCCGTGCCGCCATCGATCTCTTCAAAGTTCAGTCCGAAATTCCGCGCAGGCGTATTCCGCATAGATCGACTGGTCCGGATAGAAACCCGGTTTTCCCGCTCGAACATCCCGGAGGTTAGGCATGCCGATCCAAACTTCGAATCAAGATGGTTGATCGCTTGGTCGTTCAAGCCCACGACCGTTAGATGCACTGCGGAAAAAGTCGGCGATTGCCGTTCCTATCTCTAAAGGATGCATTGATTTATTGACAGTAAACTCGCTAGCCTCACCGCCAAGTCCATGTCAGCCGAGCGCCCCGTAACATCGAGCTAGTCTGATATAGGGTACGACCGGAAACCGGCAAAATCTCCGAGGGGTTCATGGAAACGCTACTGCTTCCCTTTTCGCCGCGCTTCATCGTGCTCACGATCTGCGGCGTCGTCACGGCGCTATTGATCGTCCTCGGGATCACCGATCACAAGGTGCTCAAGCTGGTTATCGTTCCGACCGTCATTTTTGGCGCGCTGACGGTGCTCGGCATTCGCGATTTGCTCCAGCAGAACCACGCCGTTTTGCGAAACTATCCGATCTCGGCGCATATCCGCTTTCTGCTCGAAGAAATCCGGCCGGAAATGCGGCAGTACTTCTTCGAGAGCGAAAAGGACGGCATGCCGTTCAGCCGCGACACCCGCGCGGTGATCTATCAGCGCGCGAAGATGGTGCTCGACAAACGGCCGTTCGGGACCCAGGAGGATGTCTACCGCGAGGGTTACGAATGGATGCACCACTCGGTCGCGCCGCACGCGCATGCCGACGAAAAATTTCGCGTCACGATCGGCGGTCCGGATTGCACGAAGCCTTATTCGGCTTCGGTCTTCAATATCTCGGCGATGAGTTTCGGCGCGTTTAGCCCTAACGCGGTGCGCGCGCTGAATGCCGGCGCGAAGAAAGGCGATTTCGCGCATGACACCGGCGAAGGCGGCTTCAGTCCGTATCATCGGGAGAACGGCGGCGATATCATTTGGGAAATCGGTTCCGGATATTTCGGTTGCCGCAACCGCGACGGTTCGTTCAACCCCGAGGAATTCGCCCGGGTCGCGGTCAATGATCAGATCAAGATGGTCGAGCTCAAGATCAGTCAGGGCGCGAAGCCCGGACACGGCGGCGTGCTGCCCGCCGCCAAGGTGTCGGAGGAAATCTCGCGCATCAGGGGGGTCAGCATGGGCGAGGATTGCATTTCGCCCTCGTCCCATCGCGCGTTTTCGACGCCGCTGGGAATGATGGCCTTTATCGCGGAGATGCGAAGGCTGTCGGGCGGCAAGCCCGCGGGCTTCAAGCTGTGCATCGGCCACCCCTGGGAATTTCTGGCGATCTGCAAGGCGATGCTGCAAACCGGAATCTATCCGGACTTCATCGTGGTCGACGGCAATGAAGGCGGCACCGGCGCGGCACCGCTGGAGTTCATGGATCATCTGGGCATGCCGATGCGCGAAGGCGTCAACTTCGTGCATAACGCGCTGATCGGCATCAATGCGCGCGACCGCATCCGCATCGGCGCCTCGGGAAAGATCGCGACCGCGTTCGATATGGCGCGCGCGATGTCGATCGGCGCGGACTGGTGCAACTCGGCGCGCGGCTTCATGTTTTCGCTGGGCTGCATCCAGTCGTTGAGCTGCCATACCGACCGCTGCCCGACCGGCGTCACCACGCAGGAGCCTTCGCGCAACCGCGCGCTGGTGGTGCCGCACAAGACCGAGCGGGTTTACAATTATCATCACGCGACGCTGCACGCGCTGGCCGAACTGCTCGCCGCGGCCGGGCTCGATCATCCCGAGCAGATCCGTCCGTTCCATTTCTCGCAGCGCACTTCGACCACCGAAGTGCAGTCATTCTCCCGGCTCTATCCGTCGCTGCGCCCCGGCGAATTGATCGACGGCACTTCCGATCCGCGCTTTCGCGAAGCCTGGGCGCTGGCGCGCGCGGATACATTTGCGGCGGCGGGGTAAGGAATCAAAACTCGCCGTGCAGCCGGCCCGAGAAAATCGAGGCCGGGCCGCGATCGGCATTGTAGGCGGGATTCGCCACCAGCTGATAATCCGCGGTGAAGGTGAAATGCTTGTCGATCGCCAGCGCGTAATAGGTCTCGAAAATCCGCTCGGGGCTATAGTTCAACCGGCCGTCGCCGATCAGCAGACCGAGGCCGCCGGCCGCGAGGAAATCGCGGTGCGCGGCGGACAGACCGTTGATGGCGCCGCCGATACCGACCGTATCGGTCGGGCGTCCCCAATAGCTGCCCTTGATCGACAGCCCTCCCGACAGGCTGCGGTCGATGTCCGTGAATGAGAGGATTTCGTTCTGGCCGTCGTTCCAGCTCGCGCGCGCGAACAGCCCGACGTCTTTCATGATCTGCTGTTCGGCATTGGCGTAGAAACCGTATTTCAATCGCTGTTGCCGTAAGCCCGCCATGACATTGTTGATATCGAGCGCGGGGTCGCTGGCTTCGATCGCCAGCGCGTCGCGATAATTGCCGGTGTTGCCGCGATTGGCGAAAGCGCCGAGCCGTAATTTTCCGGGTTGATCCCAAATCGCGTAACGCTCCTCCAGTTCGACCACGGCGCCGCCGGTCTGAAAGGTGAGCACGTCGCTGTTGGGCGCATTCGGCACCTCGAACAGTCCGGCGCGAACCGCCCAATCCTTGCGGTTGAATTCAACGATGGCGCCGCGCGTGAAGCCCGGCAGATCGGCGGGGAAATCATAGGCGGCGGAAGACCACATCGCCCAGTTCATGAAATCCGCGCGCGGATCTTTCGCGTAGGCATTGCCGTCAAAAAAATCCCCGACCGCAAACCGCCCGACGATGACGGTGATGCGATCGATGTCGCGTTTGCCGGGCAACTGATTGGCGGCGTCCGGCAGGTCTTCCTGTTCGCCGCCCAGTCCGAATGTCTGGCGCAGGTAATAGCGCTGCGGACGAAATTTCGGATATCGCCGCGCCGGCCTTCTGCGCCTCGCCGTTGGAGAAACCCGCCAGACCGAGCGTGCCGTTGAGGCCAAAACCCTGCGCCAGTTCCGGGTTGAAATAGAATTCGCCGCCCTGCCACAGCCGCACGCCGAGAAACGCCGTCGTGGTCCAGGTCTCGCGGCCCTGCCCGCCGCCCGGCAGGCTGTAGGCTCCTTCATAGGGCGAACGGATCGCCGGATAGGCTTGCGGCAGAAAGGTCGTCTGCGCGTGGATATTCCAGTTGTTGGATTCGCGGGAGCGTCGTGCGCGCGTTGATGGGCAGGGTAGCGTCCGGCAAATCTCCAAAGCGATAGTTCAGTCCGAGTTTGACGAGGTGGATGTTGGGATCGACGCCGACGTTCGGCAGGCCGGCATCCGCAAGGTTATAATTGCGGCGCGCCAGATCGATGTAGTCGTATTCGAGTTTTGCGGTCCAGCTGCCGCTCACGCGCGTATTCGACGCCGGCGCCCACGGTCCAGCCGGGATGCGTCTGCGCCCGCGCCGAGATCAAGCCTCCCGCGCTATCGTTGAGATTGAGGTGGGTGCGGCCCCACGCGACGCCGCCGGTGACATAAGGCAGCAGCGTTCCGAACGCGTAGCCGATGCGGCCGCGCACGCGTGGCGGCATAATCGAGCGTCGTGTTGAATGGCGCGGCCGTCAGACGCGGCGCATCGAGCGGGCTCGGAAAGGAAATGTCGGCTTCGATCCCGACAACGACATTGTTCGAAAGCTGACGATTGTATCCGGCCTGAAAGCCGCCGATCAGTCCTGTCACGCTGGGAGGAAAAAGCACGCCCTGCTCGGGAAGTGGATTGGTGCCGGGACCCAAACCGCCGCCGCCATAACCGGTGTGACCGCCGAGATAAAATCCCGTCCAGCTATAGACGGCATCGAAAGCCGGCGCCTTCAGCCGCATGTCGGCCGCGAGCGCGGGCCCGTCCAGCGAAAGCACGCCCAGCGCCACGCCTGCGAGCGACGCGCTTCATGACGGATTTCGCGACTGGCGACCGCGATTCATAGAACCGGTACCTGCCTTGATCCATGGCGTTCGAAGCCTGCGACCGAATCTGCCCTATCTGATAGCAAAACCGCACGGCAGCCGCCTCTCGAACCTAATTGCAACTAATTCGCAATTGCAGGCAAGCCCCTGTGGCGTGGCAAAGCGCCGCCTTCTTCAGTCCCGGCGGTTTTTCAGCACGGCCGAATCGAATTTATCGACATCGGCGAGCAATTCACAAAACGCCTTCGCGCCGTGGTCGATCAGGCGATGACCTTTTTCGGCGGACGCCTGCGTGGCATCCCCCACGGCGCCGCTTGGATGAAGGTCCTGCGCTTGCCACGCGAAGGGCGCCGGGCGATGCGCGGAGAGCCAGCGATATTCTTTTTCCATCTCGATCCCGGCGGAATGAAAATTCGCGATCTGGCCGGCGCTTACCTGCTGCGGATAGCGCGCCAGCATGATCGATGTTTCCACCGCGCCGCCATGAATGCCATGACGCAATTCTTCGCGCGGAGAACATTCCGTCCGGCGCGCCGAAGCGCGCCCAGCCCGTCGTCACCGCGAGCATGTTGTGTTGCGCGCGCAAATCCTGCGCGATCAGCGCCATCGCGGCGCTGTTGCCGCCGTGGCTGGTGACCATCACGAGTTTCCGGATGCCCTTGCGCGCCACGCTTTCGCCGATGGCCATCCAGTTCTCGCAGCGCATCGTCGGTCGCAAGCGTCAGCGTGCCCGGAAAATCGGTATGTTCGGTCGAAATGCCGATTTCTTCGATGGGCAGGAATGTCGCGGGAATGTTTTCAGGCAACAGCTCGCGCACGCGCTCAAGATAAGCTTCCGCGATCAGCACGTCGGTGCGAAGCGGCAGATGCGGACCGTGCTGTTCGGTCGCCGCCAGCGGCAACACGGCAATCCAGCGCGACGGATCGCTCGCGCCGATATCAGGCCAGTGGATGGCGTTCCAGTCGCGGGGCGGCACGTCGAATCATTGAGGACAAAGTTTCATCGGTCGGATCGGCAGGCTGGTTATGGTCACTGCCGCCGGGAATGCTACAAGGCGCAAATCAGTCCCTTGCTCCTATCATGGGCCGGAATATCCGACGGAGTCCAATCATGCAGCCCGGCCCTTTTGTTGCGAGCGTTAACGGCCGGTATCTTGCATTCTTGCTGGCCGCTGAATTCGCTGGCTGCCGCCCAGACCAGGCTCGACAAGGTGTCGTTCGGCACCAACTGGGTCGCCGAGGCCGAACACGGCGGATTTTTCCAGGCGGTCGCCGACGGCACCTACAAGAGCTACGGCCTCGACGTGACCATCGTGCCTGGCGGGCCCAACGTCAACAACCGCATCCTGCTGATCGCCGGCAAGCTCGATTTCTTCATGAGCGCCAACACGCTGCAATCGTTCGATGCGGTGGCGAACAAGGTTCCCGTGGTGGCGGTCGCCGCGATCTTTCAGAAGGACCCGCAGGTGTTTCTGGTGCATCCGGAATCGAAGGCCACCAAACTGGACGATCTGAAGCCGCTGACGCTTTTCGTGTCCAAGGAAGGCATCGCCAGCTATTTCCAGTGGATGAAGACCGAATACGGATTTAGCGAAGCCAAAGTCAAGCCTTATACGTTCAACCCGCAGCCGTTTCTCGCCGACAAACAGAGCGCGATGCAGGGCTACGTCACGTCCGAGCCGTTCGCCGTCGAGAAGCAGGCCAAATTCAAGCCGACGGTATTGCTGCTCGCCGATTACGGCTTCAACGCCTATTCGACCCTGATCGAGACGCGGCGCGACCTGATCGACAAGAAGCCTGATCTGGTGCAGCGCTTCGTCGATGCTTCGGTTATCGGCTGGTATAATTATTTGTATGGCGACAACAAAGCCGGCCAACGCCATGATCAAGCAGTTCAATCCGGAAATGACCGACGATCTGCTGGCCTATTCCGTCGCGCAAGATGAAGGAATACGGCATCGTCGATTCCGGCGACTCGCTCGCAGACGGCATCGGCGCCATGACCGACGCGCGGATCGGCAGCTTCTTACGACAAGATGGCGCGGGCCGGCGTCGCGCAACGCGACCTCGATTTCCGCAACGCCTACACCTTGCAATTCGTCAACAAGGGCGTCGGCTTGAATCTGCGGCCGAAGAATTAGTGCTATGCCGGTCCCGCAGCAGCTTTGTCGGATGCCGACGACAACTCGACCGGCATTGCGGTCAGCCTGCGCGGCGTCACCAAGATCTACGACAACGGTGTCGCAGCGCTGGGACCGATCGATCTCGACGTGCGCAGCGGCGAATTCGTTTCGCTGCTGGGGCCGTCGGGCTGCGGAAAATCGACGGCGTTGCGCCTGATCGCAGGACTGGGCGAGCCGACGTCCGGCGCGGTGCAGGTTCGCACCGCGTGCAGGCGCCGGCGACAAGCCTTCCATCGGTTTCGTGTTTCAGGAACCGACGCTGATGCCGTGGACCAATGTCCGCGAAAATGTCCGCCTGCCGCTGAAGCTTTCACATGCGCCCTCAGACGAAGCCGACACGCGCGTGCGCCAGGCCCTCGCGCAGGTCGGGCTTGACGGAATTCGCCGATGCGTTTCCCGCGCGAACTGTCCGGCGGCATGAAGATGCGGGTGTCGCTGGCGCGCGCGCTGGTCACCGACCCCGACATTTTGCTGATGGATGAACCCTTCGCCGCGCTCGACGAAATCACCCGCTTTCGCCTCAACAACGATCTGCTGGCGCTGTGGCGCAACCTTCGCAAGACCGTCATCTTCGTCACACACTCGATATTCGAGTCGGTCTTTCTGTCGCAACGCGTGATCGTGATGACGCCGCGGCCCGGCCGCATCGCCGCGGAGTTTCGCATCGAAGCTCCCGAGCCGCGTGGCGAAGATTTTCGCACCTCGGCCGGTTATGCCGCGCATTGCCGCGAAGTTTCGACCGCGCTGGCGCGGGCGAGCGGCGAGAAACGCGCGTCATGAGCCCGCGGCCCGCGCGCATCTGCCGAACAGGCAACGTCGGCCGAACGCAACGCGCGCGTGGTGCGCGTTCTGCTTCCCATCGCCGTGCTGGCGGCAGGGATCGCGGCCTGGCATCTGGTGGTGCGCCTCAACAATATCCCGCCTTACGTGCTGCCGGGACCGGGCATCGTTTTCAAAACGCTGATCGACGACTGGAGCATCCTGTCGCAGTCGCTGCTGACGACGCTGTCGACCACGCTGGAAGGCTTTATCGCCGCTGCCGTCGGCGGCATCGCGCTGGCGCTGATGTTCAACCGCTCGAATTGGCTGGAATATTCGCTGCTGCCCTATGCCATCATTTTGCAGGTGACGCCGGTGATCGCGATTGCGCCGCTGCTGCTGATCTATCTGCCGCAGCAGACCGCCGTCATCGTCTGTGCGTGGATCGTGGCGTTCTTCCCGGTGCTGTCGAATACCACGCTCGGCCTGAACTCGGTCGACCGCAATCTCGCCGGACTGTTTCAGCTCTACGGCGCCTCGAACAGCCAGACCCTGCTTTATCTGAAGCTGCCCGCGGCGCTGCCGTTCATCCTCGGCGGGTTGCGCATCGCCGGCGGGCTGTCGCTGATCGGCGCGGTGGTCGCGGAAATCGCGGCGGGCTCCGCCGGCGCCGGCTCAGGACTGGCCTACAGGATCGCCGAATCCGGCTATCGGCTCAACATTCCCCGGATGTTCGCGGCGTTGCTGTTGCTCTCCGCCGCCGGGGTTGTCATTTATACGGTGCTCGCGGTGGCTTCGCATCTGTTGCTGCGGCGCTGGCACGAGAGTGCGCTCGGAAAGGAAAACTGATGGCTGCGGGTATCTCTTCGGACAAAGTCGATTTGGTGGTGTATGGGCCGCAAAAGACATCGTCGACAACGGTTTCTCCGACCAGTTCATTCTGCATAAGTTCGAGACGCAGGGCGACCTCGAGCGGCTCGATCCCGCCATCGCCGAAAAGGTCCGCGGCCTCGCCGTTACCTACATACGGTGCGCGGCGACAAAGCGACGCTGTCGCGGTTTCCAAAGCTCGAAATCGTCTCGAGCTTTGGCGTCGGCTATGACCACATCGACGCCGCGTATGCGGCCGAACACAACATCATGGTCACCAACACCCCGGATGTGCTGACCGAAGAAGTCGCCGATATCGCGCTGGGCCTGCTGATCGCCACGCTGCGCGAATTCATCAAGGCCGACCGCTATCTGCGCTCGGGTCTGTGGACCACGCAGCAATTATCCGCTCAGCGTCGGTTCGCTGCGCGACCGCAAGGTCGGCATGGTCGGCATGGGCCGGATCGGCCAGGCGATCGGACGCCGGCTCGAAGCCTGCCGCGTTCCGGTGGTCTATCACTCGCGCAAGCCCGCGGAAGGCGTCTCCTACAAGCATTATCCCGATCTGATCGAAATGGCGAAGGCGGTCGATACGCTGGTGCTCATCATTCCCGGCGGCGCTTCGACCGCAAAGATGATCAACGCCGACGTGATGAAAGCGCTAGGGCCGCGCGGCGTCATCATCAACGTTGCGCGCGGCTCTGTGGTCGACGAGCCCGCGCTGATCGCGGCGCTGAAATCCGGGACCATTCTGGCGGCCGGCCTCGACGTATTCTCCAACGAACCCGCCGTGCCCGATGAACTGAAGACGATGCAAAACGTCGTGCTGCTGCCGCATATCGGTTCGGCCTCGGTGGTCACCCGCAACGCGATGGATCAGCTGGTGGTGGATAATCTCAAAGCCTGGTTCGCCGGCAAGCCGCCCATGACGCCGGTCGCGGAAACCCCGGTGAAGGCCCGCTGACGTGCATCGTCACTGTCGCGGCATCGCGCTTGCGGCTGCGGCAGTCGTTGATCGCCTGCGCATCGCGCGTACCGCGCGCGCAGGACGCCGGCACATTGAAGAAAGACATGATCGGGCAGTGGGAGCTTTCGACCACCGAGCGCAGCAAGACCTGCGTCGTCACGTTGAAGGCCGATCAATCGCCGCAGGGATTCAAGCTTGAACTGGAACCGTCCTGCGCCGCAGCGTTGCCGTTCACAAAGGATATCGCAGCCTGGAGCATCAAGGGGCTGGGGACATCGTGCGGCTGCAGGACGGCGCCGGCCAAGCCGGTGATCGATTTCACCGAAGTCGAAAGCGGGATTTTCGAGGGGCTGCGCACCAATGAGGGCATCTACATCCTGCAGAACCTCGCCGCCGCCCGCTCGCTGGCGAAATCCATGGATCAGATGATCGGCGACTGGTCGATGGTGCGCGAGAACGGCCGTCCGATCTGCGGGCTGACCCTGACCAACACCGAAGCCAGCACCGATAATTTCAAGGTCTTCCTCAAGCCGAAATGCGACCCCGCGGTCGCCGCCTTCGGGCCGACGGAGTGGCGGCTGGAGCGCGGCGAACTGATCCTGATGTCGGCCAAGGGCGATAGCTGGCATTTCGAGGCCGACGACAACGCGCAGTGGCGGCGCGTTCCTGATAGCGCCGATCCGCTGATCATGCTGCGGCAGTAGATCAAATCAGCCGCAGCCCCTTCATGCTGGCGTGGCCGTTCTTGCCGACGATGATGTGGTCGTGCACCGAAATGCCGAGCGGGCCGGCGATGTCGATGATCGCCTTGGTCATCTGGATGTCCGCCTGCGACGGCGTCGGATCGCCGGAGGGATGGTTGTGCGCCAGGATGATCGCGGTGGCCGATAGCTCCAGCGCGCGTTTGACCACCTCGCGCGGATAGACCGGCGTGTGATCCACCGTGCCGACCTGCTGCACCTCGTCCGATATCAACTGGTTGCGCTTGTCGAGAAACAGGATGCGAAACTGTTCCTTGTCGGCGAACGCCATCGCGGTCCGGCAATAGTCGAGCACGCCGGCCCAGGACGACAGCACGGGGCGCTGCTTCAGTTCGCCCTTGGCGACACGGCTCGCGGTTGCGGCAATCAGCTTGATTTCGACGATCGCAGCCTCGCCAAGGCCGCTCACTTCGCGCAAGCGCGCATCCGGCGCGTGAACCACTTCGGCAAACGAGCCGAACTTCCCGATCAGCGACTTTGCCAGCGGCTTGACGTCACGCCGCGGCAGCGCGCGAAACAACACCATCTCCAGCAGTTCGTAATCGCTGAGCGCGCTGGCCCCGGCATCGCGAAACCGTTCGCGCAGCCGTTCCCGATGGCCGTGATAATGCGGCGCCTCGGCGAAGCCCGGCTGGTCTGGCTTGTCTTTCGTATTCGCGGACATCAGCGCCGATACATCCATCAGGAAGTATCGCTACCTTGCCGTGCTGGCCAGTTTTTGCAACTGGCGAATCGCGGCGGACCAGATTTTGACCGACTGAATTTACGGCGCGACCGGCGGCTTATCGAGCTTGCGCTTCGATAGCGTGAAAATTTCCACACCGTCGGCGGTAACGCCGACCGAATGCTCGAACTGCGCCGAAAGCGAGCGGTCGCGCGTCACCGCGGTCCAGCCGTCCGAGAGAATCTTCACATGCGGTTTGCCGAGATTGATCATCGGCTCGATGGTGAAGAACATGCCGGGTTTCAGCACCACGCCTTCGCCGGGGCGGCCGACGTGAATGATGTTCGGCTCGTCGTGGAACATGCGGCCGAGGCCATGTCCGCAGAAATCGCGAACCACGCTCATCTGCTGCGGCTCGACGAAACTCTGGATGGCGTGGCCGATGTCGCCGGTGGTGGCGCCGGGCTTCACCGCGGCAATGCCGCGCATCATCGCCTCGTAGGTCACCTCGATCAGCCGTTCGGCTTTGCGCGCAATCGATCCCAGCGCGTACATCCGGCTGGAATCGCCATACCAGCCGTCGAGGATGAAGGTGACATCGACATTGACGATATCGCCTTCCTTCAGCGCCCGGTCGCCGGGCATGCCGTGGCAGACCACGTGATTGATCGAAGTACAGGTGGAAAAGCGGTAGCCGCGATACATCAGCGTGGCGGGATAGGCGCCATGGCTGAAGGCGAATTCGCGCACGAAATCGTCGATCCGCGAGGTCAGCACGCCGGGCTTGATGAGATCGGTCAGCTCATCGAGGCATTCGGCCACCAGAGCGCCGGCCTTGCGCATGCTGGCAAAAGCGCCGGCGCCATGCAGCTTGATCTGCCCGGTCTTGCGCTGGGAGGTCTCGGAGGCTTCGACGTAGCTCATCGGGCGATCATGCTTCGGCAGGCAAAGGAACGATTGAAGGGTGATTTGCAGTCTAACTTAATGATCGCAGCGATCAGTGCAAGCCGAAGATACCAGGCTCATCGGAACGCATAGCCCGCTCGCGCGGTCAGCTCGGAACCTCGACGGTGGTCTCCACCGGCAGCGCACCGCCACGGATGCGGATTTCGCGCACCGGATACGGCACGCGGATGCCTTCGCGCTTGAACACGTCCCACAGCGCCAGCATCACGTCGCTCTTTACACCGTCCATGCCGTCGGGATCAGCGATCCAGAACGTCAGCGAAAACTTCATGCCGGCCTCGGCAAACTCGGTCAAAAGACAATTCGGCGGCTTGAGCGCGATGGCGCGCGGCGATGCGGCGGCTACTTCGATCGCCAGTTTGCAGACCAGCTTTGGATCGGCGTCGTAATTGGTGCCGAACAGGACCTTCACCAGCGTATTCTTGTCGGTGTAGGTCCAGTTGACGACCTTCTGGGTGACAAGATCTTCGTTGGGGATGAGAAACTCGCGGCCATCGCCGGCAGCGACGGAAATGTAGCGCGTGTTCATCGCGCTGATGCGGCCGGAACTATCGCCGACGGTGATGAGATCGCCCGGCTTTACGGATTTATCCACCAGCAGGATGACGCCGCTGATGAAGTTGGCGACGATCTTCTGCAAGCCCAAGCCGATGCCGACGCCGACCGCGCCGGAGAAGATCGCCAGCGCCGCAAGATTGATGCCGACCGCGCTCAGCACCACGGCAATGGCGGCCAGCATCAGCGCCAGCCGCACGATCTTGATCAGCAGCACCTGGATCGACGGCGTCAGATCGTGCGAGCGGGTGATCCGGTTTTCCAGAAAGTTGCTGGCGACGTTGGACAGCCACAACGCCACCGCCAGCAGCACGCCGAGCTTGATCAGCAGCAAAGGCGTCAGCCGCAATCCGCCGAGCACGATCGCGACCGAATCCAGCGCGTCGAGCGTCGGCTCCAGCTTGCCGACAATGCTCAGCGCTGCGATCAGCCAGGCCGACAGCGAAACCAGCCGCACCATGAATTCGTTGCGGATGACGCTGGTGACGAGCCGGATTATCAGCCACGCAAAGGCCAGATTGGCGCCGACCGAAATCAGATAGCTGCGGCTCGGCCAGGTTGCCGAAAGCATCACGGCGCGGGTTGCCGTCATCAGCACGGCGAAGATCGCGGTGAAAGCGCTGCCGACCAGCACGCGCATGAACAGCCGCAACGGCGCCGGCCAACCCATCCCGAGCGACGTCAGCTCCACCCGCGAACGAAGCGCGGCGCTGGAGGCGTAGGCAAGCCCGGCGCCGACGACGATCAGACCGAGCTGCAGATAGAACCACGGCGATGTCACTTCCGCGCCGATCGAGCGCGCCGCCGAATTCAGGAACTCCGTGAAATCGCTAAAGTCCATGGCCGTCAAAATCTCATCGCAAAAGCCGGTACGCGCCGTTCAATCATATTCGATTCGAATGTCGGAGCAGGTTTCCATAAGTGCCACGCGAACGCCATCGCCGCGGCGCTGGCGCACAGCTTTTAGAGCGGCAATACGGGCACATTGCCGCTGCCGGCGAAAACGGGTTGGCGTCCAACTGTGGCGACGATAAGGATGCAAGGACACGTATTTTCGTGATTGCAGGAAACGATGGCCTCCCTCGATTCGGTCAGCATAGCCATTCTGCTCGGCGCGGTTCTGGTAATGGCCGGCATCCTGTCGAGCCTGCTGGCGCTTCGTTTCGGCGCGCCGCTGCTGCTGGTGTTTCTGCTGATCGGAATGCTGGCCGGCGATTCCGGCCCGGGCCAACTGCGCTTCGACGACGTGCGTACCACCTACCTCGTAGGATCGGTAGCGCTGGCGCTGATCCTGTTCGATGGCGGCTTGAAGACGCGGTTTCAAAGCATCCGCGCGGTGCTGGCGCCATCGATGGTGCTTGCGACCGTCGGCGTGCTGCTGACCGCGCTGATCACCGCGCCGGTTGCCAAATACGCCCTCGACCTGAACTGGACCGAAGCGCTTCTTATCGGCGCGGTGGTGGCATCGACCGACGCCGCGGCGGTGTTCCTGCTGGTGCATGCCCAGGGGCTGCGCCTGCGCCCTCGCGTCGGCGCGACGCTGGAAGTCGAATCCGGCACCAACGATCCCTTCGCGGTGTTCCTCACGCTGATGCTGGTGGAATTGATCTCGGTTGGAGGAAGCTCATTCGCGCATGTCGCGCTGGAGTTCGCCCGCGAGGCCGTGCTCGGCGCCATCGTCGGCGTGATCGGCGGCCGGCTGGTGGTGCTGGCGCTCAATCGCGTCGCATTGCCGCAAGGATTGCATGCGCCGTTCGTCTGCACCGCGGCGCTGGTGATTTTCGGCGCGGCGCAGATGGCGCAGGCGTCGGGATTTCTCGCGGTCTATCTCGCCGGCATCATCGTCGGCAACCGGCCGACCCGCGCCCACAATTCCGTGGTGACGTTCCTCGACGCCGCGACATGGCTCGCGCAGATCGTGATGTTCGTGCTGCTGGGGCTGCTGGTGTCGCCGCAGCGGCTGTTGAGCAGCATCGTTCCGGCCGTAATTGTCGCGTTCGCATTGATGCTGGTGGCGCGGCCGGTGGCGGTGTTTCTTTGCCTCGCACCGTTTCGCTTCAACTGGCGCGAGAAGGCGTTCATCGCGTGGACCGGGCTGCGCGGTGCGGTCGCGATCTTCCTGGCGTCGATCCCGATGCTGGTCGGACTGTCGAAAGCGTATCTGTATTTCGATGTCGCCTTTGTCGTCGTCATCATCTCGCTGCTGCTGCAGGGCTGGACGCTGGCGGCGGCAGCGCGGCGGCTTCACGTCGCATTGCCGCGCTCGGACCGCGGGCCGCGGCGTGTCGAGTTGGATTTGCCCGGCCAGCTCGAGCAGCAACTGGTCGGCTATCCCGTTCGTCCGAAGAGCCTGTATCTGCGGCGCGGACTGATACCGTCATGGTCGAAGCCGACGCTGGTCATTCGCGACCAGCGCATTCTCTCGCCCGCGGAGGCTGAGCCTGTTACCGCCGGCGACTATCTCTATCTGCTGGCGCCGCCGGAAAAAGCCGAAGCGCTGGATCGCTTTTTTGTCGACATGCCACCCTCACCCCCGCCGCCCGATCCGCATCTGCTCGGGGACTTCACGGTGTCCGGCGAGGTCACGCTCGGGGACCTTGCGAACATCTACGATGTCACCATCGATGCCGGGCAGTCGAAGCTGACCCTGGCGGATTATTTCGACGTGCATCTGGATCATGCGCCGACGGAAGGCGCGACGCTGCCGCTCGACACCATCGTGCTGGTCGCGCGCAGCATCGGCGGCGGGCGCGTCAACGTGGTCGGCTTGCGATTGCCCGAGGATGAGGAAGACGACGGCGCCGTTGACGCGAGGCGCGAAGCTCAAGCGCAAGGTCTGAGTGTGGTCTCGTGGCGGGGATATGAGCTCGTCATTCGGTGCGCGCTTGCGCGAGGATCATACTCGCTTCGCGCGTATCGAGATCCGGGTAGATTCGCTCGCTCGCTGCTCGGCCCCGGAATGACGGCGGCAACCCTCAACCCCGCCGAACGCCACCACCCGCCCGCGTTTGAGCATCACCACCTGCGTTGCAAGCTGGCGCATCTCGTCGGCATCGTGGCTGACATAGACCATCGGCACGCCGGCTTCGTCGCGCAGCCGAATGAGATAGGGCAAAATCTCCGCCTTGCGCTCGTCGTCCAGCGATCCCAAGCGGCTCGTCCAGCAACAGCAATCGCGGCTGTGCCAGCAACGCGCGTCCCAGCGCGACGCGCTGGCGCTCGCCGCCGGAAAGTTTTCCTGGACGGCGATCCAGCAGGCTGCCGATGTCGAGCATGTCCATGATACGCGCGCGCGATTTCGGATCGTCGGCAAGATGGTTCATCCGCCGCCCGTAATCGAGATTTTGCGCGACGTTGAGATGCGGAAACAGCCGCGCGTCCTGAAACACGTAGCCGATGCGGCGGCGATGCGCCGCGACATGCAAACCCGCCGCGGTATCGTCGAGCGTCTCACCGTCGACGACGATGGTGCCGCGATCGGGCTACATCAATCCTGCGATCATGTTGATCAGCGAAGTTTTGCCCGCGCCGGATGCGCCGAACAGGCCGGTGACGCGGCCTTCGCTGGCGAATGCGGCCTGAACCGAAAACTCGCCGAGCTGCTTGAAGAGATCGACGCGCAGCATCGTCAATTCCCGTGCAGGCGCAGCGTGGCGCGCCGCGCGAAAAACTCGGACGCGATCAGCGCGCCCATCGCGATGACGATGGAGACGATCACCAGCCGCAGCGCCGCGGTGTCGCCATCCGGAGTCTGGATCAGCGAATAGATCGCCGAGGAGATCGTCTGCGTCTCGCCGGGAATGTTGGAAACGAAGGTGATGGTGGCGCCGAACTCGCCGATCGCCTTGGCAAATCCCAGCACCATTCCGGCCAGCACGCCCGGCAGCGCCAGCGGCAGCGTCACCGTCGTGAACACCCGCCACGGCGCTGCGCCGAGCGTGCCCGCGGCCTGTTCAAGTCTGCGGTCGACTGCCTCGATGGAAAGCCGGATCGGCCGCACCAGCAACGGAAACGCCATCACGCCGCAGGCCAGCGCGGCGCCGGTCCAGCGAAACGCGAACACGATGCCGAGATGATCCGCCAGCCACGCGCCGACCAGGCCGCGCCGGCCGAACGTCAGCAGCAGCAGATAACCGGTGACGACAGGCGGCAGCACCAGCGGCAGATGGATCAGCGCATCGACGACCGACTTGCCCCAGAAATCGCGCCGCGCCAGCAGCCACGCCACGGCGATGCCGAGCGGCGTCGCCACCAGCGTCGCGATCACCGCGACCCGCAGCGAGAGCAGGATCGCCGTCCATTCCGTTGGGGAGAGTTCGAACACGCTTTACGTCGTCGGGCTGACCAGAAATGTAAAACCGTATTTCTCGAGGATGGTCTTGGCCGCCGACGAGCGCAGGAAGGCGAGATAGTCGGCCGCTTCGGTCTTCGCGGTGGTCGTCGCCGCCACCGGATAGATGATCGGGGGATGCGAATCGGCGGGGAAGGTGCCGACGATCTTCACGCCCGGTTCGACCTTGGCGTCGGTCGAATAGACGATGCCGAGAACGGCTTCGCCGCGCGCCACCAGCGCCAGCGCCGCGCGCACGCTCTCCGCCATCGCGAATTTCGGCTCGGCCGCGGTCCATGCGCCGAGTTTCTCCAGCGCCGCCTTGGCGTATTTGCCGACCGGCACCGCCTTGACGTCGCCGGTGGCGATTTTGCCGTCACCGGCGAGCTTGGCGAGATCGAAACCTTGTCCGATCGTCACCTTGTCGATTTTCGAATCCTTCGGCGCGATCAGCACGATCGAATTACCGAGCAGATTGACCCGGCTGGGCGCGTTGATGTTCTTCTTCGATATCGCGTAATCCATCCAGTCGGTGTCGGCGGAAACAAAAACGTCAGCAGGCGCGCCCTGCTCGATTTGCCTGGCGAGCATCGAACTGGCCGCATAGCTCGCAACCACCTTGACGCCGGTTTTGGCGGTATAGGCGGCGTCGATATCGTCGAGCGCGTTCTTCATCGAAGCCGCGGCAAATACCGTGAGGCTCTTGTCCTGCGCCAGCGCGGGCGAATGGATCGATCCGAACAGAATCGCGAGGGCGGCAAAAATCCCGGCAAGACGATGCATTGTGGCGCTCCATGCGTGATTGTCGCGGCTTAACGCGCGCAAGCAGGCGTTGGTTTTGGCTGAATTGCGACAGGCGGAAGCGCCGTTCCGGCAATCCGGCGGACTTACGGTCCACAGGGATATCGCAGTCAAAACAATAGCAGGCTGGCTGTTGCGGTAAAGCTTCTATTGCGAGCGCAGGTTCTACGGCTTCGCATCCGGCGCCGCCAGCACCTGGCGGCACGCGGCCGGCAACGCCGCCATGGTCATCGGCGGCTTCGGTTTCGGCGGCACTTTCGGCGGCTTCGGATGAATCACCGAATCCTTGAACCAGAAGGCGAGATCGCCGGCGCTGCAGCCTTCGCTCTCGGCAGGCTGCGGCTGCGATTCGCACTCGCTGCTGCCCGCCGGACATTTGATGCGGATATGGAAGTGATAGTCATGGCCCCACATCGGCCGCACCTTGGAGAGCCAGCCGCGGTCGCCCTTGGCCTCGCGGCATAGCGCCTTCTTGATCGCGGCATTGACGAAGATGCGCTGCACGGTCGGCTCCTGCGCAGCGTCGCGGATCACCGCGAGATGGTTCGGCGTCCAGACGTGCGGATCGATATCGAGCCGGTCGGGCCGCACCATCATGACCGCCGACATATCCTCGCGTTCGTTGCGCGACAGCCGATGCTTCGGCATCGGCGTCAGCCACACGTCGGCGTCGAGCCCGACCTGATGGCTGGCGTGCCCGGTGAACATCGGGCCGCCGCGCGGCTGCGACATGTCGCCGACCAGCAGGCCCGGCCAGCCGGCGTCCTTGTGGGCCTTCACCGACAGCCGCTCCAACAGCGCGACCATATCCGGATGTGCCCAGTTGCGATTGCGCGACAGCCGCATCACCTGCCAGGTGTCGCCGTTGATCGGCAGCGCGTGCGCGCCGGCGATGCAGCCATGCGCGTAGAAGCCAACCACGCGGGTCGGCATCGCCGCCGGCAATATCTTGCGGCCGAACAATTCCTTGGCGCCGAGCTTTGGGTCGTTCGGGTGGGCAAGCGGCGGCAACGGCTGGGGATCGACGCTGCCCTTGTCCTGCGCCAGCGCCATCGTTGCGGCGGCCACAGGCATGAAAAGCAGGGCTGAGGATCAGGCGGCGAGTCATTGCGGCATTTATAGCAAGCACGTCGCGAAGTCGAGCAAAGCCAAGTTCGCGGCGGCGATCAATTTTATCTGAGTTGTCACATGGCTGCCTCTTTACAACGCCGTTCCCGCGCAGCCATCATGCGGGGATCAGCGGGGGCGCAACGATGAAATATCCAGTCAACCGGCGAAACATTTGCGGATTTCTGGCCGCGCTTTGCGCGATGGCGGCATTGGCCAGCGCGCCGGCGCGCGCCGATGTCGTGGTGCAGATCGACAGATCGTCCCAGCGCATGGCCGTCAGCGTCAACGGCGCAATGCGTTACAATTGGCCGGTCTCGACGGGACGCGATGGCTACGGCACGCCCAGTGGCGTGTTCCAGCCGCAACGGATGGCGCGCAGCTATCATTCGCGCAAATATTACAATGCGCCGATGCCGCACGCGATCTTCTTCTACTATGGCGTCGCGATTCACGGCACCAGCGATCTGGCGCGACTCGGAGGTCCGGCCTCGCATGGCTGCGTCAGGCTCAGCCAATCGAACGCCGCAACCTTGTTTGCGCTGGTGCAGCGCGACGGGCCGCGCAATACGCGGATCATGGTCAACTAACGGCCGACGCTAAAAACTTAACCGTTCGCTAACGCTGTTGCTCGGTGATGCGAATTGACGCGCCGTGCAGGGTTCGCGCCGGCGCGTTACAACCAATTTTTCAGACACTTAATGCAGAAACGATGGACGCAGAATGCGACCAGGGTGCCTATGCCGAGAATCCGGCCAGAGACAGCAAGAAAGCTCAGGCCCGACGACGGCTCGCATCGTGCCGAACCGGCCGGCGAAGCCGAGCCCAAAGCTTTCGGGCAATCGTCAGCCTGTCTCCATGGACCAGGGCGAAGTCGCGCGAATGCGCGCCGAAGCCGAAACCGCGATCGAAGACGCGCGAAAATCTCATGAGCGGCTGCGCGAGGCGATCGACATTTTGCCTCAGGGCATTGTGTTTCTCGATGCCGACGGCCGCTACATTCTCTGGAACAAAAAATACGCCGAGATCTACAGCCGCAGTTCCGATGTGTTCAAGCCGGGAGCGCGCCTTGAGGACACGATTCGCATCGGCGTCGAGCGCGGCGATTACCCGGAAGCTGCCGGCCGCGAAGACGAATGGATCGCCGAGCGGATCGCAAAACTCTATCAGCCGAGCGAGCGCCATGAGCAAACGCTGGCCGACGGCCGCTGCATCCTGATCGAGGAACGTCTCACCGAAGATGGCGGCGTCATCGGGTTGCGGGTCGATATCACCGAATTGAAACAGCGCGAAGCCTCGTTCCGGTTGCTGTTCGACAGCAATCCGGTGCCGATGATCGTCTGCGCGCTGGAGAACGAGCGAATTCTCAGCGTCAACGACGCTGCGGTCGAACACTACGGCTATTCGCGCCTCGAATTCGAGAAGCTGACGATCCGCAGCATCCAGGCCTTCGAGTCCGAAGCACCATGGGCCGGCGACCGCACCAGCGACGAACAGGCCGCGCGCACGTGGAAGCATGTACGCGCGGACGGATCGCTGATCGATCTCGCCATTTATTCGCGACAGTTGGCCTATGGCGAGCAGCCCGCGGTACTGCTGGCGCTGATGGACATCACCGAACGCGAGCGCGCCGAAGCGCGGCTCGCATTCATGGCCCAGCACGACGCCCTGACCGGTCTGCCCAACCGTAACCTGCTGCGTCAGCGCATGGATGAAATCCTGTCACACAGCCGGCGCAGCGGCGAGAAGGTCGCCGTGCTGTTTCTGGGCCTCGACAGTTTCAAGGCGGTCAATGACAGCCTCGGTCATGGCATCGGGGACAAGCTGCTTCGCGGCGTCGCCAAACGATTGCGGTCGACGTTGCGCGAGGAAGATACGCTGGCGCGTCTCAACTCCGATGAATTCGCGATCGTCCAGACCGGCCTTACGCGTCCCGAAGAGGCGGTGCTGCTCGCCCGACGATTGCTCGAAGCGATCGGCGAACCTTATTTGCTCGACGGGCATTCCATCATCGTCGGCGCCAGCATCGGCATCGCGATGGCGCCGGGCGACGGCGACGAGTCCGAACAGCTGCTGAAGAACGCCGACATGGCGCTAACCCGCGCCAAGAATGATTTGCGCGGCACATTCAGCTTTTTCGAAGCAGGCATGGACGCGCGCGCGCAAACGCGCCGCAAGATCGAAATCGATCTGCGCGATGCCATTCAGAACGACGTGCTGCGGCCTTACTATCAACCCCTGATCGATCTCAAGAGCGGGCGCATTACCGGACTGGAGGCGCTGGTGCGCTGGCCGCATCCGGATCGCGGCATGATCTCTCCGGCCGAATTCATCCCGGTCGCCGAAGAGACCGGATTGATCAACGCACTCGGCGGCCTGATCCTGCGGCGCGCCTGCATGGACGCCGCCAACTGGCCGGATCACGTCCGTGTCGCGGTCAATCTGTCGCCGCTGCAGTTTCGCGTCGGCAATCTCCTTTCGGTCGTCATGGACGCACTGAAACATTCCGGGTTGCCGCCAAAGCGTCTCGAGCTGGAAATCACCGAGACGCTTGCTGCTGGAGAAAAGCAGCCAGGTGCAGGCGACGCTGCACGCGCTGCGCGCCCTGGGCGTGCGCATTTCGATGGACGATTTCGGCACCGGCTACTCCAGCCTGAGCTATCTGCGCAGCTTTCCATTCGACAAGATCAAGATCGATCAGTCTTTCGTGCGCGGCCTGGCGGCCAATCGCGACGCGCAGGCGATCGTACGCTCGATCATCAGCCTGGGCATGGGCCTTGGTGTCACGATCACCGCGGAAGGCGTGGAGACGCACGACGAACTGAGCTGTCTGCGCGCCGAAGGCTGTCATGAGGCACAGGGCTTCCTGTTCAGCCCGGCGCGGCCCAATGCCGAGATTGTTGCTCTGCTCGATGCGCAATGCGGCGCGAAGCCGCCGGTCGAATTTCGCGCGAAAGCGGTCCTCGTCGCCTGAAAAAGGCCTCGCGATTCGTTGCGCATTCACCATTCAGCCACGGTTGGTATGCAACAACTGCAGCCAATCCGGGGATTCGAATGATACGGCGCGCGATCTTGATTACAGGCCTTCTGGCGCTTGGCGGCTGCGTGACGGACGCGCCGCCTTCGTCCGAGCAGCCGACCATGTATCTGAGCATGGCCAACGGCGGCGCCAAACTCGATCCCCAGGCCGCAGCGTCGATGATCTCGCTCTATCGCCAGAACAACGGTCTTGGCGCCGTCGTCGTCGATCCCGATCTGATGAAGCTCGCGGAGAACCAGTCCACGGCGATGGCGAGCCGCAACAAGCTCGACCACGACGTGACAGCGCCGCTGACCAAACGCCTCAACGCATCCGGATATCCGGCAACATCAGCCGCGGAGAACGTCTCGGCCGGATATCACACCATGGCCGAGGCATTTTCGGGGTGGCGCGATTCCCCGCCGCATCGGGCGAATATGCTGAAAGACGGTGTCACAAAAATGGGCATCGCCGCCAGCTATGCGCCGAACACCAAATACAAGGTGTTCTGGACGCTCATTCTGGCGGCCACTTAAAAGTAGCTATCAGCCTTTCGCCTCGTCATTGCTCCAGCCGTGCGGCAAAATCAGCGGTTGCGGATTCGCGCGCAGCGAAGCAATCCGGAGTGACTTTTACAAATTGGTTTGCATCGTGGGTTGAGTTGACGCAATGACGCGGCGTAGGCCCAGAACCGAACCAGCGAACATAAGATAACAGGAGCACACGATGGGTACGCTGACAGGCAAGACAGCGGTAGTAACCGGATCGACCAGCGGCATCGGGCTCGCTTATGCGCGCGCCTTTGCGAAGGCGGGCGCGAATATCGTTCTGAACGGCATGGGCGCGCCCGCCGATATCGAGAAGGAGCGCGCCGGCATCGAGGCCGATTTCAAGGTCAAGGCCGTGCATTCGCCCGCCGACATGACCAAACCCGCGGAGATCGCGGCGATGGTCGCGCTCGGTGAAGGCACGTTCGGTTCGGTCGACGTGCTGGTCAACAATGCAGGCATCCAGTTCGTGTCGCCGGTCGAGGAATTTCCGATCGACAAATGGGACGCCATCATCGCGATCAACCTGTCGTCGGCGTTTCATGGCATCCGCGCCGCCGTGCCGGGCATGAAGAAGCGCGGCTGGGGCCGCATCATCAATACCGCGTCGGCGCATTCGCTGGTCGCGTCGCCGTTCAAGTCGGCCTACGTCTCCGCGAAACACGGCATCGCCGGCCTCACCAAGACCGTGGCGCTGGAGCTTGCGACCTTCAAGATCACCTGCAACTGCATCAGCCCCGGTTATGTCTGGACGCCGCTGGTGGAAAGGCAGATTCCCGACACCATGAAGGCGCGCAACCTTACCAAGGAGCAAGTCATCAACGACGTGCTGTTGCAGGCGCAGCCGACCAAGGAATTCGTCACGCCAGACCAGGTCGCGGCGCTCGGCGCTGTTTCTGTGCGGCGACGATGCGGCGCAGATCACCGGCGCTAACCTGTCGATCGACGGCGGCTGGACCGCGGGTTAACGGCCTGATTCATTCATCTTGGATTAATGTTCGCCGGGACTACACTGCGCCCGCCGCTGGAACCGGCGGTGTTTGCCTTTGGAGGAAACGCAATGAAGATCACACCATGGCTGGCGGGTTCGCTGATGCTTCTCGCGGCCGGAACCGCGCAGGCGTTCACGGCCGCTCCGATTTCTGCCGCGCCTGACGCGTCGATCATTCAAGTGCGCGGAGGCTGCGGCTTTGGCGAGCACCGCGGCCCCATGATGGGGTGCCGTCTCAACAACGGACCGCGCGGCGCGATCCGCCGGGCGCTCACCGGCGCCCCGCGTGGGTGTCCTCCCGGGCGCCATCGCGGCCCCCGCGGCGGCTGTCGTTTCTAATCTGAGCAATACCGGCGGGATGCATACGTAGCGTCCATCTCGCCGGCTACCGCGTCAAACCGTTAGATCTTCTGGTTGTATTCGCCGACCTCGGGATGGGTGCGCAGCACCGAATCCATCGCCTCGAACATGTCGCGCATGCGCTGCTCGGAGACCGGGCTCTCGACCACCACCACGAGTTCGGGCTTGTTCGATGACGCCCGCACCAGTCCCCAGCTGCCGTCCTCGACGGTGACCCGCACGCCGTTGACCGTCACGAGATCGCGGATCGGCTGGCCCGCGACCTTGTCGCCCTTTCTTCTGCATCGCCTCGAAATGCTTCACCACCTCGGCGACGATGCCGTATTTAGTCTCGTCGGCGCAGTGCGGCGACATCGTCGGCGACGACCAGGTTTTTGGCAGCGCGTCTTTCAGGTCGGCCATTGATTTACCCGGCGCGCGGTCGAGCATTTCGCAAACCGCAATCGCCGAGATCAGGCCGTCGTCGTAGCCGCGGCCGAGCGGCGCGTTGAAAAAGAAGTGCCCCGATTTCTCGAAGCCCGCCAGCGCGCCCAATTCGTGCGTGCGCCGCTTCATGTAGGAATGGCCTGTTTTCCAGTAGGTCGTGACAGCGCCCTGCTTCTGCAGCACCGGATCGGTGACGAACAAGCCGGTCGATTTCACGTCGACCACGAATTGCGCATTTTTGTTGATGGCCGACATGTCGCGCGCCAGCATCACCCCGACCTTGTCGGCGAAAATCTCCTCGCCGGTATTGTCGACCACGCCGCAGCGGTCGCCGTCGCCATCGAAGCCAAGGCCGACGTCGGCCTTGTGCGCCAGCACTGCGTCGCGGATGGCGTGCAGCATCTCCATGTCTTCCGGGTTCGGATTGTATTTTGGAAAAGTGTAATCGAGCCCGGTGTCGAGCGGCACGACCTCGCAGCCGATGGCTTCCATCACCTGCGGCGCGAACGCCCCCGCCGTCCCGTTGCCGCAGGCGACGACGGCCTTGAGCTTACGCTTGAGTTTATGTTTGCCGGTGAGATCGGCGATGTAACGCGCCGGAAAATTCGCGTGAAATTCATAGGAGCCGCCGGCCTTGTTCTTGAAATCGGCATTGAGCACGATTTCCTTCAGGCGATTCATCTCGTCGGGGCCGAATGTCAGCGGACGGTTGGCGCCCATCTTGACCCCGGTCCAGCCATTGTCGTTATGCGACGCCGTCACCATGGCGACGCAGGGCACGTCGAGTTCGAACTGCGCGAAGTAGGTCATCGGCGTCATGCACAGCCCGATGTCATGCACCTTGCAGCCCGACGCCAGGAGCCCGGAGATCAGCGCGTATTTGATCGAGGCCGAATAGCTGCGAAAATCATGTCCGGTGACGATTTCCTGCTTTTGCCCGAGTTCCGCGATCAACACGCCGAGCCCCATGCCCAGCGCCTGAATTCCCATCAGGTTGATTTCCTTGCCGAACAGCCAGCGCGCGTCGTATTCGCGAAAACCGGTCGCCTTCACCATCGGCTCGGATTCGTAGGCGTAGGTGTTTGGCACCAGGGCGGCTTGCGGCTTCGGAAACATCAGATGGCCTCGGGTTGACGTGAGAAATTCCGGAAGTGGGAATACATACCGGCGTCATGCCCGGACTCCTGTCCCCGACTTGATCGGGATGAATCCGGGCATCCATCTTCTTGAGAAGGATGGATTGCCGGGTCAAGCCCGGCAATGACGGTTTGGGAAAATTTAAGCGCTGCCGCCGCTCACAAGGTGCCGATTACTGTTCCAGCACCAGCTTGCCGTTGGCGTATTCGAACCGCTTCAGCCTGGAGAGGAACGACAGCCCGAGAAGGTTTTCCGACAGCGCTTCATCTGGGAGTACCATGGCATCGACATCACGCACGGTGAGGCCGCCGATCTCGACCATGGCGAGGCGCGTACGTGCCGCCTTGACGGTGCCGTTGGCAGTGGAAACCGTGGCGTTGTAATCGCCGCGCGACGGACGAAGGCCGAACCGTGCCGCGGAACTCTCATTGAGCGCGATCAGCGAGGCGCCGGTGTCGACCATGAAACCGATGCGCTGACCCTCGATACGGCCTTCCGTCTGAAAATGTCCGCGGCGGTCGGGCGGGATGGTTATGCTGCGCCCGCCGGATGGCTCGTTTTCGTTCGACGGCATGGGCTTGCGCGATGTCGCGCTGGCAAGCGCGGGTGTTGAGGTCATCCTGTCCGCGATCTGCGCCATGAAGGTGCCGAGCCCGACCATGACCGCCGCAAGGATCAATATGTTACGCATCGCACATACCCGTTGAGATGCGCGATACCACCACACACGGCGGCAAACCGTGACTAACGCCGGCGGCAAAAGACCGCGTTTCGCGCGAAAGACTGTAGTAAGGGTTAACGGATCGTTACCGACGCGCGAGCCATCAATCGCTTCATGAAGCTGGACAAGAAAATAAAGACCGCGCTGGACGAAACGCGACTGCTGATCCTTGGGTCGCAGGTGCTGTTCGGCTTCATGTTCCAAAGCGTAGTCCAGGAAGGCTTCAAGGATTTGGCCGCGACCTCGCAATACCTGCTGGGCGCGTGCCTGACATTGATGGTGGTGTCGATCGGATGCCTGATCGCGCCCTCCATGCAACACCGGATCGTCGAACAGGGCCAATCGACCCGGCGTCTGGAAGGCGCAACCTCCAGGCTGGCGGAGTGGAGCTTGGTGCCGCTTCTGATGAGCCTCGGACTCGCATTGTTTGTCGTGTTCGACCGCATTTTCGGCAGCACCGTCAGGGATCGCCATCGGTGTCATCGGCGCGGCATTGGCGGGATTTTTCTGGTATGGCCTGGCATGGCTGATTGGAGACCGAAGGGACAAGGCGATGAAGCTGGAGGCAGGCGCGACGCCCCTTCCGACCAAGATCGAGCAAATGCTGACGGAGGCCCGGGTTATCCTTCCCGGCTGCCAGGCGCTGCTTGGCTTTCAATTCATCGCCATGCTTACGCATGGCTTCGATGAGCTGCCGTTCGACGCCAAGGTCGCCCACGCTACGGCGCTGTGCTTTGTGACACTGGCGCACGATCCTGCTGATGACGCCCGCCGCGCTGCACCGGGAATCGTTCGGCGGCGAGGATTCCGAACCGTTTTTGCACCTCGGTTCGTTGTTCGTGATGGCAGCAACGTTGCCGCTCGCGCTGGGAATCGCCGCTGATGTTTATGTGGTGTTCCTGAAGATCACTCACACCTTTGCGATGGCGCTCGCCGCGAGCCTGGCGCTGCTGTTTGCGATACTGGTGCTCTGGTATTTCTATCCGATGTGGCTGCGCGCGCATCGGCCGCGCTGATTTAAGTCCCGCGCGGTTTGACCCGCCGCGTCGGCACAGCATTCGCGGGATCTTCGGGCCAGGGATGTCGCGGATAGCGTCCGCGCAGATCGGAGCGCACCGCGGCATAGCTGCCGCGCCAGAATCCCGGCAGATCGCGCGTCACCTGCACCGGGCGATGCGCCGGCGAGAGCAATTCCAGCACCAGCGGCACTCTTCCTTTGGCGACCGACGGATGCGCGGTCAGTCCGAACAGCTCCTGCAACCGCACGGCAATGGTCGGGCCCTGCTCGGCCTCGTAGTCGATCGCAAGCGGCGTGCCGGTGGGCGCCTCGAAATGCGTCGGCGCCTCCCGCTCCAGCCGCGCCCGCAAATCCCACGGCAGCAGCGCCATCAGCGCATTGGATAAATCTTCCGACGAAAACTCTTTCAGCGAAATCTTGCCGTGTAGCGCCGGCACCAGCCAGTTCGCGCGCGACGCCGCTAGCGCATCGTCGGAGAGATCGGGCCAGACGCTCTGCGAAGCATCGGCTTCGGCCTTGCGCAGGAACATCACGCGGCCCCGCCACTGCTGCAGCGGCTTCGACCACGGCAGCCTGTCGATTCCTGCCGCGATCAAGCCGTCGGCAAACACACGCGCGGTCTCGTCTGAGGGGCTCAGCGCCATCGGCGCTTCCGAGAGCGTGATGGCATGCAACGTTCGCTTGCGCCGGGCGCGCAACGCCATCGCGGATCGATCGAAGGTGATCTCATCGATGTCCGCAATCTGATCGGCGAAGTGCAATTCGATGTCCGCAAGCGTGATCGGCGCAGCCAGCAGGATACGCCCGTTCGCCGCCGTCCCCGTCAATTCTGCGACGGCGATATAGGGCGCACGCGCCAGCGCGGAAGCCTGATCGACCGACGCCCCGCGGCCGTTGGCGAGCACGAAGCTGCCATTGCCGCGATTGCGCGCCACGCGATCCGGAAATGCCAGCGCCAGCATGACGCCGGTGCTTGGCTCCCCTCCCCCTTGCGGGGAGGGGTCGGGGGTGGGGGTTAAAGCACCGGAAGTCTTGCTTGTAGACCCCCCTCCCCGACCCTCCCCCGCAAGGGGGGAGGGAGAAGAAGCCGCGGCGGGCGTTGATCGTTGTGCTTCCTCAGAGGATGCTACCTGCTTGGCCCAGCGCTGTGCGAGGCTGCGCGCGCTGCCGGCGCGCTGCGAACGGTCGCGGCGAAATTGCATCGAGCCGCGCGTCGAGATCGACGCTGTCGCCGCCGAGTCCGCGCTCGGTCAGAACCGCGGCGATTTCCGCGGCCTCCTCACCCGCGCCGAGCCGGTGCGAATCCACGATCATGCGCGCCAGCCGCGGCGGCAGCGCCAGCGCGCGCAGGCTCTGACCTTCCGCGGTGATTCGGCCATCGCCATCGAGCGCGCCGAGTTCGCGCAACAACGTTCGCGCTTCTTTCAGCGCCGGCGCGGGCGGCGCGTCGAGAAACGCCAGCGTGGCGGGATCGCGAACGCCCCATTGCGCCAGATCGAGCACCAGCGACGACAGATCGGCGCTGAGAATTTCGGGCTGCGTGTAGGCCGCCAGCGACGCGGTCTGCGGCTCGTCCCACAACCGATAGCAAACGCCGGGCTCGGTGCGCCCTGCGCGGCCACGGCGCTGATCGACCGCGGCCCGCGATGCTCGCACGGTCTCCAGCCGCGTCAGGCCAATATCCGGCTCATATCGCGGCACCCGCGCGACGCCGGAGTCGACCACGATACGCACGCCTTCAATGGTGAGCGACGTCTCCGCAATGGACGTCGCGAGCACCACCTTCCGAATTCCCTTAGGCGGAGCCGCGATGGCGCGGTCCTGCACGCCGGCCTCGAGCGCCCCGAACAACGGCACGATCTCGATGCTGGCGTCGTGGATGCGCTCGCCCAGAAAATTCTGGGTGCGGCGGATTTCGGCGGCGCCCGGCAGAAACGCCAGCACCGAACCGGGATCGGCGCGCAACGCCATCGCGATCGCATCCGCCATCTGCCGTTCCAGCGGCGCGTCGGCCTTGCGACCGAGATAGCGCGTCTCCACCGGATAGGCCCGGCCTTCACTGGCGATGACGGGTGCATTGCCGAGCAGCTTTGCGACCCGCGCGCCGTCCAGCGTCGCCGACATCACGAGAATGCGCAGGTCCTCGCGCAGCCCGGTTTGCGCGTCGCGGGCCAGCGCGAGGCCCAAATCGGCATCGAGCGAGCGCTCGTGAAATTCATCGAACAGCACCGCGGCCACGCCAGACAATTCAGGATCGTCGAGAATCTGCCGCGAGAAAATCCCCTCGGTGACCACTTCGATCCGCGTTGCACGCGAAATCTTTCGAGCCGAAGCGCACGCGATAGCCGACGGTCTCGCCGACGCGTTCTCCGAGCGTCTGCGCCATCCGCTCCGCGCTGGCGCGCGCCGCGATCCGCCGCGGCTCCAGCATGATGATTTTCTTAGCTCCGAGCCACGGTGCGTCGAGCAGCGCCAGCGGCACCCGCGTGGTCTTGCCCGCGCCGGGCGGCGCTACCAGCACGGCGGCGTTGTTGTTCTCGAGCGCACGCGACAATTCATCGAGCGCTGCGTCGATGGGGAGAGCCGTGGAAAAAATGCGGGGCAATGTGCGTCCGTACATCACGAGTGGTCGTCCCCGCGAAGGCGGGGACGACAAAACTCTATACCGTTCCGCGCCCCACGCTTTCATAAACGAAACCGAGCGCCGCCATTTCCTCGGGCCGGTAGATGTTCCGCAGGTCGACGACCACCGGCTGCGCCATCTCGCGCTTCAGGCGCTCAAGATCGAGGGCGCGGAACTGCACCCATTCGGTGACGATCACCAGCGCATCCGCGCCACGCGCGCAGATATAGGGGTCGCCGCAATATTCGATATCGGGCAATTCGCGCCGCGCCTGCTCCATGCCGACGGGATCATGCGCGCGCACCTTCGCGCCCATATCGAGCAATCCTGTCACCAGCGGAATCGACGGCGCCTCCCGCATATCGTCGGTATCGGGCTTGAAGGTAAGCCCGAGCACAGCAATGGTCCTGCCGCGCAGATTGCCGCCCACCGCGCTGGCAACCTTGCGCGCCATCGCGCGCTTGCGGTTATCGTTCACCCCCATCACCGCCTCGGTGATCCGCAGCGGCACGTCGTGATCGAGCGCGATCTGCAATAGCGCGCGCGCATCCTTTGGAAAGCACGATCCACCGAAGCCAGGCCCGGCGTGAAGAAATTTCGGGCCGATGCGATTGTCCAGGCCGATGCCGCGCGCGATTTCCTGCACATCGGCGCCGACCTTTTCGGCGAGATCGGCCATCTCGTTGATGAATGTGATCTTGGTGGCGAGAAATGCGTTCGCCGCGTATTTGATCAATTCCGCGGTGCGCCGGGTCGTGAACATCAGGGGAGCCTGATTGAGCGACAGCGGCCGATAAATATCCCTGAGCACCCTTCTCGCGCGTTCGTCCGAGGTGCCAACCACGATGCGATCGGGAAACTTGAAGTCGCGGATTGCCGCGCCCTCACGGAGGAATTCCGGATTCGACGCGACCACGACATCCGCGTCGGGGTTGGTCTCATGCATCAGCCGCTCGACTTCGTCGCCGGTGCCGACAGGAACGGTCGCCTTGGTGATGACGACGGTAAACCCCGACAACGCGGCGGCAATTTCGCGCGCGGCGGCATAAACATAGCTCAGATCGGCATGGCCGTCGCCGCGACGCGACGGCGTGCCGACCGCAATGAACACCGCTTCGGCCTCCGCCACGGCAGGCCTGAGGTCGGTGGCAAAATCCAGCGTTCCCGCCTTGACGTTGGCGGCGACCAGCGCGTCAAGGCCCGGTTCGAAGATCGGAATCTCGCCGCGCAAGAGCGCGGCGATTTTGTCGCCATCCTTGTCCACGCAGGTGACGCGATGGCCGAAATCCGCGAAGCAGGCTCCCGACACCAGTCCGACATAGCCCGTGCCAATCACCGCAATGCGCATGAAACAGCCTGTTGATCGTGGTTAACGCGTCGTCGGCATCTCCGAGCGCGTCATAGCGCATGATCCGCCGTAGCGTAAGCGCTGGGGCCCGGAAAAAGCTGCGGAAACCGGCATATGATTTGAATGAATAAAGGAGAATGAAACCGATCGGACCGATGATGCGGTCATGCCGCGCCGAAAAGAGACACCGATGACACCGAACGGCACATCCGCCGTGACCGAACGCTCGGCATTGCCGTCCGCGCGCGTCGACTGGGTCGATTACGCCAAAGGCATCTGCATCGTCATGGTGGTGATGATGCATTCGGTCCTGGGCGTCGAAGCCGCTGCCGGCCATGCCGGTTTCATGCATATTCTGGTCGCCTTTGCGAAACCGTTTCGGATGCCGGATTTCTTCCTGATCTCCGGGCTGTTTCTGTCGGTTGTGATCGATCGCGACTGGCGCACCTATCTCGACCGTAAGGTGGTGCACTTCGCCTATTTCTATGTGCTGTGGGTGACGATCCAGTTCGGCTTCAAGGCGGAATCCTTTGCCGCCGAACAGGGCTGGACCCACGTCGGCGTCGAATATCTCGAATCGTTCATCGAACCATTCGGGACGCTGTGGTTCATCTATCTCTTGCCGGTGTTCTTCGTCGTCACCAAGGCAACGTTGCGATTGCCGCCGCTGACGATCTGGGGCGCAGCCGCAGCACTTGAGATGGCGCACATCGTGACCGGCTGGACCGTGATCGATGAATTTTGCGCGCGCTTTGTCTATTTCTATTCGGGATACCTGTTCGCGCAGCATGTGTTCGCGCTGTCGGATCGCGCCCGGGCGCGGCCGGAATTGGCCTTGGCAGCGCTTGCCGCGTGGGCCCTGATCAATGGCGGATTGGTCTATTTCGGATTCAGCGGATGGCCGGGCGTCTCGCTCGTGCTTGGACTGGCTGGCGCTTGCGCAATCATCATGATGGGAACGCTGCTGGCGCGGATGCAGTGGCTAAACTTTCTGCGCTTTTGCGGCGAGCATTCCATCGTCATCTATCTCGCATTCTTTTTGCCGATGGCGGCGACGCGCACGCTGCTGCTGAAATTCGGTCCGATCCACGATATCGGCGCGATCTCGCTGATCGTCACTCTAACGGGCGTCGTTGGCGCTCTCGCGATATGGCGGGCGGCGCTCGCGGTTGGCGCAAATTTCCTGTTCGAGCGGCCCGCTGCGTTCTG
Organism: uncultured Alphaproteobacteria bacterium; assembly: GCA_963723625.1. Classification (GTDB taxonomy): domain Bacteria; phylum Pseudomonadota; class Alphaproteobacteria; order Rhizobiales; family Xanthobacteraceae; genus Bradyrhizobium. Next base: position 376,115 of record CAVRRK010000004.1, on the reverse strand, counting down.
GATCGCGCCGAAGCAATCGCGCACGACGCTTCAGGCGGCGGAGTAATCACGCGCCTTTGATTGTCACCGCGTCCTTCATCCCTTCGATTTTCTGACGAAAGCCTTCGGCGTCGCCAAAATCAGCAAACCCCTGATAGTGCGGGTGCGCCCCGAGTACGCGGCGGGCATGCTTGATCGGGCACCAGTACACCTCCGTGCGTGCTGCGACTTCGCGCGCGAAGGCAATCACGCCGGTGCCATAGGAACAGTAGGCGCAATTTATCTTTTCAATGATGTTCAGATACGCCAGATGATGCCGATCGAAGATCAGGTAATCGCGGCGGCGGACCTTTGGAATCCTGTAGACCGGAAAACAGATCGCCTGATAGGCCATCACGAACAGGTCGAGCAGCACGAACGGGATGATCAGTGAGTAGATCACGGGCGCGACCAGCACGATCAGCGGATTGGCCTCCACCAGATAGCGCGCTGCGCTGGTCTTGATTGCGAGATGCAGCTGCCTGACGCCGCGTTCGAACACGATTTTGCGATTGTGCAGGCGATAGCGGGCTTCCTCGCGCCGCCGGGCGAATTCGGCCTCGAGCTCGTGTTCGACCGCGTGCAGCTTCGCCATGAGTTCGTCGAGTTGCGAGGCCATCGTGTTTCCTCAAGCTGGGTGGCGATCCGATCATCCGCGCACAGAACCGGCAGCGACGCAACGGAATGCCGGGCTCGATCGATCCAAAAATTCCGGCCCGCAAGACGCCGACAGGCTGTCAATCGGCGGGCAAAATCCCTAAATTGCGTGGATGCCGAATACATCGAAACAAGCTGCTGCGGGACCAGCCGCCGTCAAAATGCCTGCCAAAGGCGATCACGTTTTTCTGGTCGACGGCTCCGGCTATATTTTTCGCGCGTATCACGCGCTGCCGCCGCTGAACCGCAAATCCGACGGGCTGCAGGTCAATGCCGTGCTCGGCTTCTGCAACATGCTGTGGAAGCTATTGCGCGACATGCCGCCGGACAACCAGCCGACGCATCTGGCGATCGTGTTCGACAAGTCCGAAGTCACGTTCCGCAACAAGCTTTATCCCGACTACAAGGCGCACCGGTCCCCTGCCCCCGACGATCTGATCCCGCAATTTCCGCTGATCCGCGAAGCCGTGCGCGCGTTCGATCTGCCGTGCCTCGAACAGTCCGGCTTTGAGGCCGACGATCTCATCGCGACCTATGTGCGGCACGCCTGCGAGCGCGGCGCCACCGCGACCATCGTGTCATCGGACAAGGACCTGATGCAGCTCGTGACCGACTGCGTCACGATGTACGACACCATGAAGGACCGCCGCATCGGCATTCCCGAGGTGATTGAAAAGTTCGGCGTACCACCGAACAAGGTGGTCGAGGTCCAGGCGCTGGCCGGCAATTCCACCGACAACGTGCCGGGGGTGCCCGGCATCGGCGTTAAGACGGCCGCGCAACTGATCGTCGAATATGGCGACCTCGAAACGCTGTTGTTACGCGCGCCCGAGATCAAGCAGCCGAAGCGGCGCGAGGCGCTGATCGAGAATGCCGAGAAGGCGCGGATCTCGCGGCAACTGGTGCTGCTCGACGACAAGGTGGCCCTCGACGTGCCGCTCGATGAACTCGCAGTGCACGAACCAGATGCGCGCAAGCTGATCGCGTTCTTGAAGGCGATGGAATTTTCGACGCTGACGCGCCGCGTCGCCGAATATGCACAGGTCGATCCGTCGGATATCGAGGCGGAAGGTGGCAAGAGGAGCGGTGGGGATCGCTCAATCGCTAACGCGAGTGTTTCTTCACCTCCCCCCTTGAGGGGGAGGTCGGACGGCGAAGCCGTTCGGGAGGGGGGTAACCTCTTCGATGAATCAAAATCACCCCCCTCCCCAACCCTCCCCCTCAAGGGGGGAGGGGGCGCTCAAAATGTGGGGCGAAATTACGCGGCCAAAACACAAGGGTCCGCCGAGCCCCTCACCCCCGTCTCGCTCGCTACCGCGCGGGCCGCAGCCGCGCGCAAAACCAAAATCGAGCGCGACAAATACCAGACCGTGCGCACGCTTGCCGATCTCAAGACGTGGATCGCGCGTATCCGAGACACCGGCCACGTCGCCATCGACGCGAAAGCGAACTCGATCGATCCGATGCAGGCGGAGCTGTGCGGCATTGCACTGGCGCTTGGACCCAACGACGCCTGCTACATTCCGCTCGACCACAAGCAATCCGGCGACGGCGCGGGATTGTTCGCCGCGGGGCTGGCGCCCGACCAGATCAACGCCGCCGATGCGCTCGACGCGTTGCGGCCGTTGCTGGAATCGCCGGGCATCCTGAAGATCGGCTTCAACATCAAGTTCAACGCGGTGATGCTGGCGCAACATGGCATCGTCATCCGAAATCAGGACGACGTGCAGCTGATGTCGTATGCGCTCGACGCCGGCCGCAATGCGCATGGACTCGACGCGCTGGCGGAAAGCAGGCTCGGCCACGCCATGCTGAGCTATGGTGAGATCACCGGCAGCGGCAAAGGCAAGCTCACCTTCGATCAGGTCGCGATCGACCGCGCCACTGCCTATTCCGCCGAGGATGCTGACGTGCTGCTGCGACTGTGGCATGTGTTGAAGCCGCGGCTCGCCGCCGAGCGCATGATGTCGGTTTATGAGACGCTGGAGCGGCCGCTGATATCGGTGCTGGCGCGGATGGAGCGGCGCGGCATCTCGATCGACCGTCAGGTGCTGTCGCGCCTGTCAGGCGATTTCGCGCAGACCGCCGCGCGCGTCGAATCGGAAATTCACGAGATGGCCGGCGAGCCGGTCAATGTCGGCAGCCCGAAGCAGATCGGCGACATCATCTTCGGCAAGATGGGATTGCCGGGCGGCAGCAAAACCAAGACCGGCGCGTGGTCGACCTCCGCGCAGATCCTCGACGATCTCGCCGAACAGGGCCACGAATTTCCCCGGAAAATTCTGGAATGGCGGCAGGTGTCGAAACTGAAATCGACCTACACCGACGCGCTGCCGACCTACGTGCATCCACAGACGCAGCGCGTCCACACCACCTACGCGCTGGCGGCGACCACGACGGGACGGCTGTCGTCGAACGAGCCGAACCTGCAGAACATTCCGGTGCGTACCGAGGACGGCCGCAAAATCCGCCGCGCGTTCATCGCCTCGCCGGGCCACAAGCTTGTCTCGGCGGATTATTCGCAGATCGAGCTGCGATTGCTTTCTGAGGTCGCCGACGTGCCGGCGCTGCGCACCGCGTTTCAGGAGGGTACCGACATTCACGCCATGACTGCGTCTGAGATGTTCGGCGTGCCGGTCAGGGACATGCCCGCCGAAGTGAGGCGTCGGGCCAAGGCGATCAACTTTGGCATTATCTACGGCATCTCGGCGTTCGGTCTTGCCAACCAGCTCAGCATTCCCCGTGAGGAGGCGTCCGCCTACATAAAAAAATATTTCGAGCGCTTTCCCGGCATCCGCGCCTACATGGACGAGACGCGCGATTTCTGCCGCAAGCATGGCTATGTCGAAACGCTGTTCGGCCGGAAATGTCATTATCCCGATATCAAGGCCAGCAATGCCTCGGTGCGTTCATTCAACGAGCGCGCCGCGATCAACGCGCGGCTGCAGGGCACCGCGGCCGACATTATCCGCCGCGCCATGATCCGGATGGAAGAGGCACTGGCGGAGAAGAAACTCTCGGCGCAGATGCTGCTTCAGGTGCATGACGAGTTGATCTTCGAAGTGCCGGATGACGAAGTGGCCGCGACGCTGCCGGTGGTGCAGCACACCATGCAGGACGCGCCCTTCCCCGCGGTGCTGCTGCACGTACCGCTGCAGGTCGACGCCCGCGCTGCTGATAATTGGGACGAGGCGCATTGAGCCATGCGCACCGTCGTGATCGGCAACAGCGGCGGTGGCAAGTCCACGCTGGCGCGGCGGCTGGCGGCTACCTCGAAGTGTCAGCATATCGAAATCGACGGCTTGCTCTGGCAGCCTGGATGGCAGCTTACGCCGGTTGAAATCTACAACGCCGAACACGCGCGCTTGATTGCGCAAGATAGCTGGATCATCGACGGCTTGGGGCGGCTTGATTCAATTCCAGAGCGGCTCGAACGCGCGACAGACATCGTCGTCGTCGACATGCCGCTGTGGATGCATTTCTGGCTCGCGGCCGAGCGGCAAATAAAATGGTCGATGGGCGCGATCGAGAATCCGCCCGCAGGCCTGAAAGCGATGCCGCCGACCGAGGAGCTGTTTCGAACCATCTGGGACGTCGATCAAAACTGGATGCCGGAAATCAGGCGGCTTGTTGCGCTTGAAGAACAACGCGGCAAGCGGGTGGTCAGGCTTCATTCTGTTTCGGATTTGGAAAACTTCGATCACCAAACCGCCCGTCGTCCCCGCGAAGGCGGGGACCCATAACCCCTAGCCGTGCTGTTGCAGAAGGACTCGTTCAACGGCATTCCCGAAACGAGAGTAGGCGGCGTATGTGTCCCCGCCTTCGCGGGGACGATCCTGCCGCTAGATCTCAATCCAGCTTCACTTCGAACCCGCGCTTGACGGCGGGCCGCGCCATCAGCGCGTCGTACCAGCGCTTGACGTTGGGAAATTCCTCGAGCGCCACCTTGTGGCGCGGGTGCCGCCACGCCCAGCCGAGGATCGCGAAGTCCGCCACCGACAGCGGACCGGCGACAAATTCATGCTCGCCCAGACGCCGGTCCAGCACGCCGTAGAGCCGCCGCGTCTCGTCGGAGTAACGCTTAAGGCCATAGGCGCGGTCCTGCTCGTTCTCCAGCGCGATGAAGTGATGCACCTGCCCCGGCATCGGCCCGAAACCGCCCATCTGCCACATCAGCCATTCATAGACTGGGATGCGTTCGCTTAAGGGAGCCGGCAGGAATTTGCCGGTCTTCTCGCCGAGATAAAGCAGGATCGCGCCGGATTCGAACACACTGACGCGTTTGCCGCCGGGTCCATCGGGATCGACGATGGCGGGAATTTTGTTGTTCGGGCTGATCGCCAAAAAATCGGGCTTGAGCTGCTCGCCTTTGCCGATGTTCACCGGAATCACCTTGTAGGGCAGCCCCATTTCTTCCAGCGCGACGGAAATTTTGCGGCCGTTCGGCGTATTCCAGGTATGCAGTTCGATGGTCATTTACGGTCTCTTAAGCGGTGGCGGGCGGGCCGTCTGTAGCATTGCTGCAACCTGCGTCAAAATAGCCGCGCGTTCTGTTGATTGCGCGACATCGGCTCTGGAATGTGCCTGAAACCGCCGATAGATTGCGCCCGCTCCAGTAGAGAAATTCATCGTGTCCAAGTCAGCGTCCCGCGCCCGCCTCTCCGAGATCATTCGCAAGCGTTCGTTCGGGCGTGGCGAAATCACCCTGGCCTCGGGCCGCAAGAGCGACTTCTACTTCAATCTCAAACCGACCATGCTGGACCCCGAAGGCGCCGCGCTTTTGGCCGAGGTCACCTTCGAAGCGCTGCGCGACGACAACCTCGACTACATCGGCGGACTTGAAATGGGGGCCGTGCCGCTGGCCGGCGCGATCGCGCAGTGGTCCTGGCTCAAGGGTCATCCCATCGCGGCGTTTTTCGTGCGCAAGAAGCCGAAGGAACATGGCGCGAAGCTTGCGGTCGAAGGGCTGGCGAAGGGCGAGACCCTGCAAGGCAAGCGCATCGTCATTGTCGAGGACGTCACCACCACCGGCGGCTCGGCGTTGAAGGCGGTCGAAGCGGTGCGCGAAGCCGGCGGCGAGATCGTGCTGGTGCTCACCATGGTCGACCGTGAGGAAGGCGCCGCCGAAACATTCGCGCAGGCGGGATTATCATTCCGCTCGCTGTACAGGGCGAGTGAGTTTCTGGGCGGGTGAACTCCCTCTCTCCGCAGCTGGACGAGGTAAGAAGGCGCCTTTCTTTTCGGCAATGCGCCGCGCGGTCACCGCTCGTTTACCATCCCGCTCTAATGTGAACTGGCAAAGCGTTTTTCGCTTAAGCAAGTGTTAGTTGCGTTCGGTGGAGTTAAGCGTTGCGTAAAGATTTGCGTTCTCAGCGCGTGCGGCGCCGCATGTCGCTTGTGGCTGCCGTCATGCTTGCAACGCCGATGGCGTTGGCGCCGCGCCTCGCCAGCGCCGAAGGCCTGTTCGACTTCTTCTTCGGCGGCGGACAAAATCAGCGCCAGCCGCAGCAGCAGCAACAACCTGCGCCATTGGCAAATTTCTTCGCCGATCCATTCGGCCTCAATCAGCAAGCGGCACCGCCGCCTCGCCCCGCCACTTACGCTGGCTCCGGCCCGGCATTCTGCGTGCGAAGCTGCGACGGCCGCTATTTCCCGCTGCTGGCGCGCGGCGGCTCGACGCCGGTGCAGATGTGCCAGGCGTTCTGCCCCACCACGGCGACCCGCGTATTCAATGGCAGCAATATCGACGGCGCGGTCGCCAGCAACGGCCAGCGTTACGCTGATAGTGAAAACGCCTACGCCTATCGCAAGGGTTTGCACGCGGACTGCACCTGCAACGGCCGCGATGCCGTCGGCCTCTCGCCGGTAGACCTCTCGCTGGATACCTCGCTGCGCCCCGGCGACGTGATCGCAACCACCACCGGCCTCGTGGCCTATTCCGGCGTCAGGCTCGGCGCCAGCCAGACCGCTGAATTTACCCCGGTCGCCTCCTATCCCGGACTGACCGCGGAAGTACGCACCCGGCTCGGCGAGATGAAAGTGGCGCCTGTGAATGCCAGCATGATTGCCAATCCGGCGCCTGAGGCGAACCGCGAAGTCGCGCCCGCGACTCCGGCGCTAAAGCCAGCGGCGCCGAAGGCCAAGCGGGCCGAGGCCCACTAATTCAACGCCCGACGATGACGCCGATCACGTTCGGCGCCAACAGATATTTCTCCTCGATGGCAGCCCGCGCCGCCGCGCGGTTTTCCGGCGTCAGCAGGCCGCGCTTTTCGGCCAGAATCATCCAGCAATAGCCCCACCAGTCCGTCAGCATGCCGTCGTCGTCGACGAGATCGTAGCCCTGCTTCGCGGCGAACAGGCGCGCCTGCGCCTCGTCGAGCGTATCGAGCCAGACATGATCGTCATTCGAGAACAGGCCGTCGCTGAAATCGTCCGTGGTGTAGCCCCAGATCGACATGCAGACCGCGTTGAACTCGCGGTCGATCTGCTCGTCGTCGATGAGTTGCCGGCGTGAAGCCAGGTGCAGCCGCGAGAGCGACCGCGCGAAGTCGGCAATGCGCGTCAGCGCGAATTGATCGAAGGCAATGGTGGACATGTAGTCCTCGCAAGCTGAGTTAGACCCTAGATATGGTGGCGATCCGCGCCGAATCACTATGATATATCAATAGCTTACAAAATTGTTCTTTATTTGTTCACCTGTTATCGGATCGCTCTACGCTATCGCGACATAATCTACTCTGGGTTTTCCTCCCGGGCGATTTTGAGAAGGCCAAGGCCCAAAATCAGAAACACGGGCGCAACCATGCAAAAAAGGATCACCGAGATCAGGCTTGGACGGAACAGCATAAAATAGGCAGCGAGAGCGACGATGATCATCGCTACCGTCGATCCTGCGACGATCAGGACCTGTTTGATATCCCTCATTGCGATTGGCACGGCCGGGGGCTGGTTCTCACATGGCCGATAGCAGCTTATCGCCGCAAGCGTTCGCGTAAAACTTACCTCCGCATTGGCGGCGGATGGCGGCGCAGCGTGCCGCCGGCGAAGCCGCTTTCGGGACGCTGAACGCGCAACTCAGGCCTCCCGCCTGCACGCCGGTTTTGCTGCCCGCGGCGAACGCCGCGCTTGTCGCCGAAACGCAGCATAGCAGCACCGCGGCGGTCACCATTTCAATGATCAATCTCATCGGTCTTCTCCCTTCCTGCTCGTTCTGCCGCCGTTCATCCTGCGAAGCCTATCATCAACGACGCGCCCGGAAGTTGAGATATCGGCCCGGTCCTTGCACTAATCCACATATCGCAGCGCACAAACATCCGTGCGTTTTGATGCAAGCTTAATCGGCGTATGATCCGGGCCAGTGGGGATTCGGCGTGCCAACTCAAGCTTTCCAGGGAAGACAGCAAACGCTTCATCCACCGGTCGACGAACTCGCGCTCGCCGAGATCAAGGGCGCGATCCTCGCCAAGCTTCGGCTTGCGATCGGCAAGGACGCGGCGATGGCGACCCGCCACGATTGGTATCAGGCGGCGGCGCTGGCGCTGCGCGACCGCATCGTGCATCGCTGGCTGACCACCGAAAAGCAAAGCTACGACGCCGGCGCCAAGCGGGTTTATTATCTCTCGCTGGAATTCTTGATCGGCCGGCTGTTCACCGACGCGCTCAACAATATGGGGCTGCTGCCGGTGTTCGACGCCGCGCTCGGCGATCTCGGGGCCGGCCTCTCCGAACTGCGCAAATGCGAACCGGATGCCGCGCTCGGCAATGGCGGTCTCGGCAGGCTTGCCGCGTGCTTCATGGAAAGCATGGCGACGCTGGCAATCCCCGCGATCGGTTACGGCATCCGTTATGATTTCGGGTTGTTCCGCCAGATCATTGCGCAAGGCTGGCAGCAGGAATATCCCGACGAGTGGCTGGGCTTCGGCAACCCCTGGGAATTCCAGCGGCCCGAAGTGGTCTACCACGTGCATTTCGGGGGCAGCGTAGAGATCAGCGCCGACGAGAGCGCAGCCGCACGACCTGGCATCCGGCGGAAACGGTGGAAGCGGTCGCCTACGATACGCCGATCGTCGGCTGGCGCGGCCAGCACGTCAATGCGCTGCGGCTGTGGTCGGCGCACGCGCCCGACCCGCTCAAGCTCGATGTCTTCAACACCGGCGATTATCTCGGCGCCACGGCCGAACAGGCGCGCGCCGAATCGATCTGCAAATTCCTCTATCCCAACGACGAGAGTGCGGCGGGACGCGAGCTGCGGCTGCGACAGGAATATTTCTTCGTTTCGGCCTCGCTGCAGGATCTGATCGCGCGCCATCTGGCGTCCGACGGTCAATTGCGCGGGCTGGCCGCCATGGCCGCGGTGCAGCTCAACGATACACATCCCAGCCTCGCCGTCACCGAGCTGATGCGCATTCTCGTCGACCTGCACAACATGCGATGGGACGAGGCCTGGCAGATCACCACCGCGGTTCTGTCCTACACCAATCACACGCTGCTGCCGGAGGCGCTGGAGACCTGGCCCGTCGAGTTGTTCGAACGCGTGCTGCCGCGCCATCTCCAGATCATCTATCGCATCAATGACGCGCATCTGGCGCTGGCGGATGCGCGCTGCCCAGGCGACGTCGACTTCCGCGCCTCGGTGTCGCTGATCGACGAGCGCGCGGGCCGCCGCGTGCGCATGGGTCAACTGGCCTTCGTCGGGTCGCACCGCGTCAATGGCGTCTCGGCGATGCATTCCGAACTCATGAAGGAGACCGTGTTCCACGATCTCAACTATCTCTACCCCGGCCGCATCACCAACAAGACCAATGGCATCACCTTCCGGCGCTGGCTGATGCTGGCCAACCCGAAGCTGACCGACCTGCTGCGCGAAGCCTGCGGCGACGAGGTGCTCGACGATCCCAGCCAGCTCTCGCTTGCCGAAGCCTATGCGGGTGATGCCGAATTCCAGCAGCGGTTCCGTGCGGTCAAGCACCACAACAAGGTCGCGCTGGCGCGGCTGATCGGCGAACGGCTCGGCATCAAGGTCGACGCCGGCGCGCTGTTCGATGTGCAGATCAAGCGCATTCACGAATACAAGCGGCAGCTGCTCAACCTGCTCGAAACCGTCGCGCTCTATCATGCGATCAAGGACGAGCCGCAGCGCGACTGGGTGCCGCGGGTGAAAATCTTCGCCGGCAAGGCGGCGGCGAGTTATCGCTACGCCAAACTGATCATCAAGCTGATCAATGACGTCGCCGCCGTCGTCAACGACGATCCCGAGATCGCCGGACGGCTGAAGGTGGTGTTCCTCCCCGACTACAATGTCAGCCTCGCCGAAGTGATCATTCCAGCCGCCGATCTGTCCGAGCAGATTTCGACCGCGGGCATGGAGGCTTCCGGCACCGGCAACATGAAACTGGCGCTCAACGGCGCGCTGACGATCGGTACGCTCGACGGCGCGAACATCGAAATCCGCGACCATGTCGGGCCGGAGAATATCGAAATATTCGGCATGGAAGCGATGGAAGTGGTGGTGCGGCGCAAGCAGGGGCTGGACGCCATCGATGTGATCAACCGCTCGCCGCATCTGTCGCGCGCCATCGCGGCAATCGAGAGCGGCGTGTTTTCGCCCGACGATGCCGGCCGCTTTGCGCTCGGTCGGGCACGCCTTGCGGCACATCGACCACTACATGGTGAGTGCGGACTTCGACTCGTATTATCAGGCGCAGCGAAACATCGACGCGCGCTGGCAGGTGGTGCCGGCATGGACCCGGGCCAGCATTCTCAATGTCACGCGGATGCCGTGGTTCTCCTCGGACCGCACCATCCGCGAATATGCCGAGGATATCTGGGGCGTGCCGGTGAAACCGGCGTCACAGCTTTTCGCCGCGCGGCAGGCGAAGGGGTAGCGCTCAGTCGTCATTGCCCGGCTTGATCCGGGCGACCAGCTGAATTTGCATATCGCTCACCGCCGGGAAGCATGGATGGCCTGGAGCACTGCGCCGGCCAAGCGCGCATCCCGGAATGACGGCGATTGTTTGCACGCCACAACTAAGCGAATATCCGTGCTACCAAATCGCCCGAGCACCGCACCCCACCTGTTCGATGAAGCGACGCGCGTGACGGCCGGCGACAGCCGATGGACGGGACACACCAGCGAGGATTACTGGGCATTCGTAGGCCCGTTCGGCGGCATCACGGCCGCGACTTTGCTGCGCGCGATCATCGAACATCCGCAACGCCTAGGCGATGCGCTTTCGCTGACGGTGAATTTCTGTGCGCCGATTGCAAAGGGCGCCTTCGATCTGGACGTTCGCCTCATCAAGGCGAACCGCTCGACCCAGCATTGGTCGGTGGAGTTGACGCAAGATGGCGGTGAGGCTGCGGCGTTCGCGACCGCCGTGTTCGCGGTGCGCCGGCCGTCATGGTCGCATCAGCAGGCGAAGTTTCCAGGTGCAGCGGGCTTCGAGCAGACGCGGCCTTACCCCAAAAGCAACCTTCGCGATGTCGTGGACGCACCAATATGACTTTCGTTTCGTCGACGGCGAGCCGAGGTTTGATGGCGCGCCATACTCTGAGCCGGGCAGCGCGTATTCAAAAATGTGGATCGGTGACACCAAGCCCCGGCGAATCGACACGCCGGCGCTGATGTCGATGTCGGATGCGTTCTTCGGCCGCATCTTCCACGTGCGCGGCGAACTGATGCCGTTCGGCACGGTGTCACTGACGACCTATTTTCATGTCGATGCGGAAGATCTCGCCGCCGAAAATATCACGCACGTTCTCGCCGTGGCCGACGCAAAGATCTTTCACAGAAGTTACGGCGATCAGAATGGCGAGCTGTGGTCACCCGCAGGCAAGCTGCTCGCCACCACGCATCAGATCGCGTATTTCAAGGCGTAGCTTGTCTTGAAAGAAACTCATCGTCGTCCCCGCGAAGGCGGGGACCCTAGGCCGTGTCGATTATGTTCGGAGAATTCAGTATTCCGTGGTGACCGCTGCGGCCTCGACGCGATACCGGGGTGATGGGCCCGCCTTCGCGGGACGACGCCGTGCCTGTCGTTACTCCGCCGCGAGTTTCACTTCCGGTGCGGCGGCGCGGACTTCTGCATCGACCTCGTTCTCGAACTTGGCAAAATTCTTCTGGAACATACCGACCAACTTGCGCGCGGTCTTGTCGAACTCGGCCTTGTCGGCCCAGGTCTTGACCGGATCGAGAATGTCGCTGGGAACGCCGGGCAGCGCGGTCGGAACCGCAAACCCGAAATACTTGTCGGTGCGGAATTCAACATTGCGCAACGAGCCGTTCAGCGCCGCCGTCAGCAAGGCGCGGGTGGCCTTGATCGGCATGCGGCTGCCGGTGCCGAATTTGCCGCCGGTCCAGCCGGTGTTGACCAGCCAGCAATCGACATTGTGCTTGGCAATCAGGTCGCGCAACAGGTTGCCGTAGACCGAGGGATCGCGCGGCAGGAACGGCGAGCCGAAGCAGGTCGAGAATTCCGGCTGCGGCTCGTTGCCGAGCCCGCGCTCGGTGCCCGCGACCTTGGCCGTATAGCCGGACAGGAAATGATACATCGCCTGCGCCGGCGTCAGCTTGGCGATCGGCGGCAGCACGCCGAACGCGTCGGCGGCGAGCATCACCAGATTCTTCGGCTGTCCGGCGCGGCCGGTGCGCGAAGCATTCGGAATGAATTCCAGCGGATAGGCCGAGCGCGTGTTCTCGGTCTTGGAGCCGTCGTCGAAATCGGGCTCGCGGGTGTTTTCGTCGAGCACCACGTTCTCAAGCACCGCGCCGAAGCGCTTGCTGGCGGCGTAGATCGCCGGTTCGGCTTCCTGCGACAGCTTGATGGTTTTGGCGTAGCAGCCGCCTTCGAAATTGAAGATACCGTCCTTACCCCAGCCGTGCTCGTCGTCGCCGATCAGCGTGCGCTTCGGATCGGCTGATAGCGTCGTCTTGCCGGTGCCGGAGAGGCCGAAGAAGATCGCGCTGTCGCCATCAGGGCCGACATTCGCCGAGCAGTGCATCGGCATCACGCCCTTTTCGGGCAGGTAGTAATTCAGCGTGGTAAAAACCGACTTCTTCATCTCGCCGGCATAATAAGACCCGCCGATCAGTACGATCTTGCGGGCGAAATCGATCGCGACAACGTTCTCGGATTTGCAGCCGTGGCGTTTTGGATCGGCCTTGAAGCTCGGCAGATCGATGATCGTCAGTTCCGGCACGAAGCTTGCGAGTTCGCTGGCGTCGGGACGGATCAGCAGCGTGCGGATGAAAAGCGAATGCCAGGCCAGCTCGGTATAGACGCGGGTCTTGATGCGAAAGGTCGGGTCGGCGCCGCCATAGAGGTCCTGCGCGAACAGCGTCATGCCTTCGGCATGCTTGACGAAATCCTTGTAGAGCGTCTCGAACTGCTCGGAGGTAATCGACTGGTTGCCGGCCCACCACATGTTCTTCTCGGTGGTGGCATCGCGAACGGTGAACTTGTCCTTCGGGCTGCGGCCGGTGAACTCGCCGGTGTCTGCGCACAGCGCGCCATCCGCCGAAAGCACGGCTTCGCCGTTTCGCAGCGAGTGCTCATAGAGTTGCGGCGCGCCGAAATTCCAGTTCACGCTCTTGAGATTTTTTAAGCCGAACTTGTCGGCGCCGAAGGCACCGTTGCGCACGCCCGTCTCTTGCACGAAAATTCCTCCTCGAATCCGCGTATCTCGATCGCACGTGTCGCCAGGCGCGTCCGTCGCGGTAGCCAATCAATATAACCCATCTGAGTCGGGTTCGGCGACCTAATAGTGACGAACCCGAAGCTTGCCAAGGCGATGGTGGAAGATTTGGTTTATTCCGGGGCGGATTCCGATTTTGGACTGAGACCGGATATGGCGCGAGCCTTTTCGGCCAGTTCCTTAAGCGTACCGCGCAATGCAGCAGGACTGACGACGCGTCGCGGAAAATCCAGCCGCAGCGTTATCGTACCGGCCTGCATGTCGAGCCCGTCCGGATCGCAGCCGGTACAACGCCAGTCGGCCTCGTCAGCGCCAAGCAGTTTCGTGGCGTAGAGATTCATCGCGTCGCGATGGTCCGCATTCATATGGTCGATCGCGCTATGCTCGGCCTCCAACAGCGCATCGGCATCGGAAACGTCGGTCAGAAACTGTTCGGGACCGAGGTCCACGATGCGGCCGAACCCGGCCACCAGATGCGCCGTTGTCGGTTGGATCCGGAAAAACGAAAAATCCTTAAAGTTTACAAAAGCTTCGGCGACGGGGTGGGCGTTGAGATAGCGCTGCCGCAGGTTCGCCACAAGACTTTCATGGGCCTGTTCGGCCCTGCCGCCCAGCATGATCCGCGACCCCTCCAAGGGATCGCCTTCCGCGCGCTCATCCAGCATCAGGGAGACCCGGGCATCGGCCAGGATGTTTTGGGTGTGCAGCGCCAGCCGTGATATCAAGAGAATAGGTGAGCCATCGTAATGACTTGCGACGTTTACCAGCGAGCAATAGGGATCGCCGGTTTCCGGCCATCAAGGTTGCCAGCGCGCCTTGACGGCTGCGCCGTAGCAGCGATTTTGCCAGCTTGGGCGCATTGAAATCAGTGGCTGATTGCACCGTTCAACCCCTACATCTCATTGAGAAATAGCCTTTCTTCGCCGTCTGCGGTATATAGACGGGAACCGATCCGGACGTTGCCCGTTCCGGTCACACTTCAGCCTAGCTTGCGTTGCTCGTTGGCCCGGCTCAAAGGCATATTACACGCCCATCATTGGATTGTTCGTACGCCGCGCCATTGCTCGCGTTCGGCCTATCCATTTCGGAAAGCAGGCTCATGCCCACAATCGCTTTGGTCGACGACGACCGCAACATTCTCACATCGGTCTCGATCGCGCTGGAAGCCGAAGGCTACCGCATCATGACCTACACGGATGGTGCCTCGGCGCTCGATGGTTTTCGCACCAGCCCGCCGGACCTCGCTATTCTCGACATCAAGATGCCGCGCATGGACGGCATGGAAACGCTGAGACGCCTCCGGCAGAAGTCCGACCTGCCCGTGATTTTTCTCACCTCCAAGGACGAGGAGATTGATGAGCTGTTCGGGCTCAAAATGGGCGCGGACGACTTCATCCACAAACCGTTTTCGCAGCGTCTGCTTGTCGAGCGCGTCAAAGCCGTGCTTCGGCGCGCCGCGCCGAAGGATCCTGCCGCTGCGCCAAAGGAGACCGACCCCAAGGCGCTGGACCGCGGCCTGCTGCGAATGGATCCCGAACGCCATACCTGCACCTGGAAGAATGAACCGGTCACTCTGACGGTGACGGAGTTTTTGATCCTGCAGGCGCTGGCGACGCGTCCCGGCGTCGTCAAAAGCCGCAACGCACTGATGGACGCGGCCTACGACGATCAGGTCTATGTTGATGACCGCACCATCGACAGCCACATCAAGCGGCTGCGCAAGAAGTTCAAGGTCGTGGACGACGACTTCGAAATGATCGAAACGCTGTATGGCGTTGGTTATCGCTTCAAAGAAACCTGATACATCCGGAGCGCGAGTGCGCGTCCCGCAATAACGAAGTGAGTTGGCGAAACTACTAACCGGCAGTGTTGGCCATTGCTTGATCGAACGCAGCCTGAGCCAAACCTGAATGCCGAGGGGACGTCGCGGTCCCCCGTTACGCATGAAATTGATGCCGAGGACACCGGCGTTCACGGCTGGCGCCGTCCGATCGAATGGCTGCGCCGCGCCGGACGTTTCTTTTTCGCCCTCAGCTTCTCGAGCCTGACCCGCCGCATCGTTTCGCTGAATCTGGCGGGCCTGATCGCGCTGGTGGCGAGCATTCTCTATCTCTCGCAATTCCGCGCCGGCCTGATCGATGCGCGCGCGCAGAGCCTTTTGGTGCAGGCGGAAATCATCGGCGGCGCAATTGCGGCCTCCGCCACCGTCGAAACCAACACGATCACCATCGATCCCGACCGGCTGCTCGATCTGAAGCCCGGCGAAACCTACGGCGCGCCGGATGAATTTTCCGGGCTCGATTTTCCTATCAATCCGGAACGTGTCGCGCCCGTACTGCGGCGGCTGATTTCACCAACGAAGACTCGCGCGCGAATTTACGATCGTGATGGCGTGCTGATCCTCGACAGCCGCAGTCTCTACGGCCGCGGTGACGTGCTTCGGTTCGAATTGCCTCCGCCTACGGCTGAAAAGCCGGGATTTGCGGAGCGCGCCACGATCGCTGTCCGCACCTGGCTCAATCGCGGCGACCTTCCGTTGTATCGCGAACTCGGTCCGGAAAACGGCAATGGCTATCAGGAAGTCGCTCAGTCCCTGAACGGCCAGAAGAGCAGCATGGTGCGTATCAACGACCGCGGCGAAGTCATCGTTTCGGTCGCCGTGCCGGTGCAGCGTTTTCGCGCAGTTCATGGGGCACTGATGCTTTCGACCCAGGGCGACGACATCGATCAGATGGTCACCGCCGAACGCCTCGCCATTCTAAAAGTCGGTGGTGTGGCATCCGTTGTCATGATCGTACTGTCGCTGTTGCTGGCGAGCACGATCGCCGGTCCTGTGCGGCGCCTGGCCGATAGCGCCGAGCGGGTTCGCCGCCGCATTCAGACGCGCGTTGAAATTCCGGACTTCACCCGCCGGCGTGACGAAATCGGCCATCTGTCCCGCGCGCTTCGCGATATGACTGATGCGCTCTACAATCGCATCGAAGCGATCGAGATGTTCGCCGCCGACGTTTCGCACGAACTGAAGAATCCGCTGACCTCGCTGCGGTCCGCTGTGGAAACGCTGCCGCTGGCCAGGAATGAGAACAGCCGCGCCCGGCTGCTCGCGGTGATCGAGCACGACGTCAAGCGGCTCGACCGGTTGATTTCCGACATCTCCGATGCCAGCCGCCTCGATGCCGAATTGCAGCGTCAGGACCTGGCGCCCGTCAATCTGCGGCGTCTGCTGACGACGCTTACAACGGTCGCGAACGAGACCCGCCTCGGCAACAATACATCGGTCGAGGTCCGCTTCGAGGGACGAAATAATTCCGACACGTTCTCGGTGCCGGGCCATGATTCTCGATTGGGCCAGGTGATATCCAACCTCTTGGCCAACGCCCAATCGTTCTCCAATGCCGGCGGCAAGGTGAGAATCGTTTGCCGGCGTGTGCGCACGGAAATTGAAATCATCATCGACGATGACGGTCCGGGTATTCAGGAGGATGCGCTGGAAAGAATTTTCGAGCGTTTCTACACCGACCGGCCGCATCAGGGTTTTGGCCAGAATTCGGGATTGGGACTTTCGATCTCGAAACAGATCATCGAAGCGCATGGCGGACGAATCTGGGCCGAAAATCGCGCCGGGCCGATTGGAGCGGACAACGAGCCTACGATTGCCGGCGCGCGTTTTGTGGTGCGGCTGCCCTCGCCATGACGTTCGCCGAGGGCGCTAGCATCCACGGCTCCGCTGTGCTGGTGGGAGATCGTGCGGTGCTGATCCGCGGCCCGTCTGGAGCAGGGAAGTCGCGGCTGGCTTTCGATCTGATTCTCGCGGGAGGAACCGGTCAGATGCCGACGGCCGTCCTCGTCGGCGACGATCGCGTCCATCTCGAAATCAGGCAAAACCAGCTCTACGTTCGGCCGGCGCCAAAGCTAGCCGGGCTGATTGAAGTCCGCGGACTGGGTATTCGCCGCTGCGAATTCGTCGACGACGCACCTGTCGGACTGGTGGTCGATCTATCCGCGCCTGACGCGGAAAGACTGCCAAGCGCTAGAGCTCTTTCAGTGGTAATTGAAGGTGTCGAAATACCACGAATACCCGTGGGCAAAGGGTTTCCTGCGCTGCCTTTGATTCTCGCAGCGCTCAAGACAACTGCCGTTACGCCATGCGAATGATTGCATGAAGGGATTTGGTAACCATATGAGGTCCACACTTGCTGCTGAAAAGACGGGGCGCGGACGCTTCATTCTGGCGTGTAAATAGCGCCGTTCCGCGTATGTCCCCTCTTGCGCAAGGGCTCCGGATAGTCAAAGTGGCCGGTTCGTGCGGTGCACCAAAAGCGCCCGCGAGGAGTTTCTGATGATAGGTCTGGTACTTGTGACCCATGGGCGCCTTGCCGACGAGTTCAAGGCGGCGCTCGAACATGTCATGGGCCCCCAAAAGCAAATCGAAGCGGTGACAATCGGCGCCGAAGACGACGCGGATCTTTGCCGCAGCGACATTATCGAGGCAGTCGATCGCGTCGACAGCGGCGACGGGGTGGCGATCCTGACCGATATGTTCGGCGGCACGCCTTCCAATCTCGCGATTTCCTGCATGAGCCGGCCCAAGGTTGAAGTTCTCGCCGGAATAAATCTTCCGATGCTGGTGAAGCTCGCCAAGGTACGCGAGGAGCGGCCGCTGCCCGACGCCATTGCCATGGCGCAGGAAGCCGGCCGCAAATACGTCACCATCGCCAGCCGGGTCCTTGCCGGCAAATGACCGATGACGTTGCTCCGCCCAGTCCCGCCGGAGCGGATGTCTCGCCGGTCCAGTCCGCTGCAGCGGTTCGTGAGATCCCCATTACCAACAAGCGCGGTCTGCATGCCCGCGCCTCAGCAAAATTCGTCCAGCTCGTTGAGCGCTTCAACGCCGAAGTGTCGGTCACGCGCAACGGCGAAACCGTCGGCGGCACATCGATCATGGGACTGATGATGCTGTCGGCCGGGCCCGGCACCAGCATCGTCGTCTCCGCGACTGGCCCGGAGGCCGAAGCCGCTGTAACGGCGATCGCTGAACTAGTCGAAAATAAATTCAACGAGGAATAGCGCGCGCTATTTTTCCGGCGGAACGATGTAGATTTTCCAGCCCGTTGCCGCACCGGGACGGCCATGAAAGAAGCGCTGCGTCGTGATTGCGAGGCGCTCTGCGCTGGCAGCATTGGCTTCCATCCACGCCTCGCAGGACTTTATCCGATAGTCCGAACTATCGCAGATGCCGATGAACCCCGATCGCTTTGCTTCATCGAAAGATGTAAGTCCAGACGCCCAGACTTCGCCCGGCGTAAGCGGCGACGGATGATCCGAACTGTAGAACGTCATCGGCTCGCCGACTTCGGTGGTGCCGGCAACGGTCGCCCATCTCGATCCGAAACGCGCATGCCATATTTGCGTCAGTTCATGGGCCAATTCGGATTTCGCCGTATAGCCCGCCGCACCGTTTGCATCCATGGTGACCCTCGCGATGTACGGCGACGCCGCCAGCACGGCACCGGTGGCCACGAGCCAGATCAGGGCTATGTGAAACAGCGCGCTCTTTTGCACGCGCAGCGCAGGTATCGCGAGCAACGCCAACGGCGTCAGAAAGAACAGTGGAATTCCCCAATCGGTCTTGATGGAGATCGCAAAAATCAGCGCGCCGATCGGCGGGCCGACCGCCACTACGGCTTGAATGATCCAGATATTGAGCGCCTGCGACCGATTAACTCCAGAATTATTCCGCTGCGACCAGGGGCTCGAAAAAAACGCAGCGGGCTTGCGCAATAGCACCCGCCACCATCGCGGCGACCACGCCAGCACCAGCGCCGCAATGGCCAAAGGCAGGGCGAGCAGCGCAAGATTGTGCCCGATATATGCGACCACGAGTTCGAGACTGCGCGCGCGGCTGGGCATCACATAGGTCTCGGTGGCAAAAGTGAGCGGCAGGAAATTAACCTGCTCAAGCCAGATGAGATGCGGCATCATCGCAATCAGCAACGTGACGATAGCTATCCACGGCGCCGGCGAGCGCAGGAACGCTAACCGGTCGGGATGCGCCAGCGCCGCGATCCCGACGGCGCCAATCATGGTCAGCGCCCAGTATTTTGTCATCAGCGCCAGCGCGCCGGCGAGCCCCAGCCACACTCCGGAACGCACGGTGCGCTTCTCGAATGCATCCAGGTAAGCCAGCACGATCAGCGGCAACGTAACCAGCTGAAGCAAATCCGGATTGTATTTGAAGCCCTTGAAATTGAAGATCGGATAGAGCGCCAGCATCACGACGGTGAAAGCAGCGCGGCGGCGATCGACCACGCGCAGCGCAATCTGCCAGCAGATCACCAAACCGCCCCCGAGCACCGCCATCGCCAGCGCGTAGGTCGACCAGTCGGCGACAGGAAAAATCCTGAACCATACGCCTGCGATCCAGCCCGAGAGTGGCGGATGCTTGCCATAACCGAGCAGGAATTTTCGGCCCCACGCGTAGGCTTCGGCAACGTCGAAGTGAACGTCCTGCGCCGCCTTCAGGTTCACCAGAATGACGGTCCACAGCACGGCATGGACGGCGGCAAAGCCGATCACCAGCCAAAGGTCGGCCTTCGGATCGCTGCCGCACGCAGCAAGCCACGCCGCGGAGCGCCGCACCAACGCTTGCGCCCGCGAATTTGCAGACATGAATGAGATAGATGACATTTCGTTTAGCTAGCGCGTTTTTGGAGTTAAGTGAAATCGGAGGGGCGAGAACGAGAGCCTCCAATACCGGCCAATATGGTTGCCGCACCGGGATGCCAATGCTATCCCGCGCGCATGACATCCATCCCCATTTCCAACATCCGCAACTTCGCCATTGTTGCGCATATCGACCATGGCAAATCGACACTCGCTGATCGCCTGATCCAGACCACCGGCGGACTGCAGGCGCGTGAGATGAAGGAGCAGGTGCTCGATTCGATGGACATCGAGCGTGAGCGCGGCATCACCATCAAAGCGCAGACGGTGCGGCTGACCTATGCGGCCAAGGATGGCAACACCTACATCCTCAATCTGATCGACACGCCCGGCCACGTCGACTTCGCCTACGAAGTCTCGCGCTCGTTGGCGGCGTGCGAAGGCTCGCTGCTGGTGGTCGATGCCTCGCAGGGCGTCGAGGCGCAGACGCTCGCCAACGTCTATCACGCGCTCGATGCCGGGCACGAGATCGTGCCGGTGCTCAACAAGATCGATCTTCCTGCCGCAGAGCCCGACGCGGTCAAGCGCCAGATCGAGGACGTGATCGGCATCGACGCCTCGGACGCGGTGATGATCTCGGCAAAGACCGGGATCGGCATCGGGGACGTGCTGGAGGCGATCGTGCATCGGCTGCCACCGCCGAAGGGCGACCGCAGCGCATCCCTGAAGGCGCTGCTGGTCGACAGCTGGTACGACGTGTATCTCGGCGTCGTCGTGCTGGTTCGTGTCGTCGATGGCGTCATGAAGAAGGGCCAGCGCATCCGCATGATGGGAACCAATGCCGCCTACGATGTGGAGCGCGTCGGTTTCTTTACACCGAAGATGACGCCATTCGATGAACTCGGTCCCGGCGAGATCGGATTCATCACCGCTGCGATCAAGGAAGTGGCCGATACACGCGTCGGCGATACCATCACCGACGACCGCAAGCCGGTGACGGAAATGCTGCCGGGCTTCAAGCCGGCTATACCCGTTGTGTTCTGCGGCTTGTTTCCGGTCGACGCCGACGATTTCGAAACGCTGCGCGCGGCGATGGGCAAGTTGCGGCTCAACGACGCCAGCTTTTCGTTCGAGATGGAAACCTCGGCGGCGCTCGGGTTTGGCTTCCGGTGCGGCTTTCTGGGCCTGCTGCATCTCGAAATCATCCAGGAGCGCCTCTCGCGGGAATTCGACCTCAACCTGATCGCGACCGCGCCTTCGGTGATCTACAAGATGCACCTCACCGACGGCAGCGAGATCGAGATTCACAATCCGATCGACATGCCCGACGTGGTGAAGATCGCGGAGATCGAGGAGCCGTGGATCGAGGCGACGATCCTGACGCCCGACGAATATCTCGGCAGCGTTCTGAAACTTTGCCAGGACCGCCGCGGCAATCAGAAAGAGCTGACCTATGTCGGTAATCGCGCGATGGTGAAATACGAGTTGCCGCTCAACGAAGTGGTGTTCGATTTCTACGACCGTCTGAAATCGGTCTCCAAGGGTTACGCGTCGTTCGATTATCACCTCACCGACTACAAGCCCGCCGACTTGGTGAAGATGCAGATACTCGTCAACAACGAGCCGGTCGATGCGCTCTCAATGCTGGTGCACAAGACCCGCGCCGAAGGCCGCGGCCGCGCCATGGTCGAGAAGATGAAGGAACTGATTCCGCCGCACATGTTCGTGATTCCGATCCAGGCGGCGATCGGCGGCAGGATTATCGCGCGCGAGACGGTCCGGGCATTGCGCAAGGACGTCACCGCGAAATGCTATGGTGGCGACATCTCGCGCAAGCGGAAACTTCTGGAAAAGCAGAAGGAAGGCAAGAAGAAGATGCGGCAGTTCGGCAAGGTCGACATCCCGCAGGAGGCGTTCATTGCCGCGCTGAAGGTGGATAGCTAAGAGCGTCCTCGCGGGCGCGTCGCGCCGGAACGCTGACTCATTCCGCAGCGGACTGAAAATCCGAAATCAATCTGCCGAGTTCCGCATTCCGCCAAGGCGCTGACCGCGCGACAACGTCGCCGATGATAAGGATGGCGGGACCGCTCTCGATCTGATCCGCCAAAGCCGGCAAATCTTCGAGTACACCCACAACGGCCTTGGCATCCGGCAGTGTCGCGCGCGCGAATATGCCGACCGGGGTTTGCGGCGAACGGCCGGCGGCGAGAAGGCCGCTTCGAATCGTCGGCGCCGCCGTCATGCCCATATAGACCACCACCGTCATCTTCCGATCGGTCAGCGCGATCCAGTCGACGCTTTCGGCATCTTTGGCCTTGTGCGCGGTAAGAAACGTGATCCGCAGCGCCTCATGACGGAACGTCAGCGGCACTTCGAATTCCGCGGCGGCGCCAAGCCCCGCGGTGATGCCGGGCACAACCGAATAAGAAACGCCTGCGTTGCGCAGCGCCTCGATCTCCTCGCCGCCGCGTCCAAAGATAAAGGGGTCGCCGCCCTTGAGGCGCACCGCGCGCTGGCCCGACTTTGCCGCCTCGATCAGCAGCGAGTTGATCGCATCCTGTCCGATACCGGGCTTACCGACGCGGCGGCCAACCGGCACGCGCGTCGCATCCCGGCGCGCGCGGTCGAGGATTTCCCGCGACACCAGTTCGTCGTAGAAAACGATGTCAGCGTCCTGCAGCGCGCGAAGCGCCTTGACGGTCAGCAAATCCGGATCTCCAGGCCCCGCGCCGACCAACGTTACCCTGCCTTCGGCTTGGCCGATTGCCGATGCTCCGGCGAAGGCCGACGGATCGCTAATTCCCTTGAGCGCCGCTTCGGCTTCGATAGACCGCCCCGCCAAAACAAGTGCGCCGATCGGGCCGTCGACGATTTTCTCCCAGAAACGGCGGCGCAACGGCATTTCGGGAATGCGCGAGTGCATCGGTTTGCGCCACCGGCCGATGAAGGTCGCGAGATCGCCGATCCGCGCCGGTAGCAAAGCTTCGATGCGCTCGCGTACGCGGCGCGCCACGACCGGCGAAGCGCCGCCGGTGCCGACGGCCACCACCACGTCGCCGCGGTCGACGATGGCGGGGAAGATAAAGGTCGACAGCGCAAGATCGTCCATGACGTTCACCGGCAGGCCGACCGCCCTGGCCCGCGCCGCCATCGCGGCACCGGCTTCGCCGGCGCCGGCGCAGAGCACCGCGATCACGCCGCTCAAATCGGCCGTCAGCGGATCGCCTTCGACATAATCTATCCCCGCCGCGCCGGCGTGCACGCCATCCGGGTCAGCATCGCCGCCGGTGTCATACCAGCGCACCCGCGCCCCCGCCGCCAGCAACAAGCGCAGCTTCGCCTGCGCGAACTCGCCGCTGCCGACGAGCAGGACGGGGCCGATTTGCAGATCGAGGAATACCGGCAGGAACTTCATGAGGGGTTTAAGTCCAATTTTCGGCCTTCTCAGAACCGCATGTTTAACGCTAAAAGGCGTGTTCGACGCCGCCCCGGCGGCTCCTCTATTTTTATCATAGAAAGCAGCGCGCAAGCGCCCTTTTTTGCGCGGATAAACCAGCATGAAACGTATTGAATCCCACGGATTGCAGATCGCCTCAGTTCTGTTCGACTTTGTCGCCAAGGAAGCCACGCCAAACACCGGAATTTCGTCCGACATGTTCTGGGCCGGGCTTGCAGGAATCATCCGGGATCTCGGACCAAAAAATCGCGAGCTGCTCGCGGTGCGCGACACGCTGCAGGCAAAAATCGACGCCTGGCATCGTGCCAACAAGGGCAAGGCCTTCGACATGAAGGCCTACACGGCGTTCCTTCAGGAAATCGGCTACCTGCTGCCGGAACCGCCGACGAAAGAAGTTCAAACCGCTAATGTCGATGACGAAATCGGCAAGATCTGCGGGCCGCAACTCGTCGTTCCCCTGACCAACGCACGCTATGCGCTGAACGCCGCGAATGCGCGCTGGGGCAGTCTTTACGACGCATTGTACGGCACCGACGCGCTGCCGCACGAAGCCGGCGAAGGTGGCAAGGGCTACAACAAGATTCGCGGCGACAAGGTGATCGCGAAGGCGAAGCTTTTTCTAGATTCCGCCGTGCCGCTCGCAACGGGAAATCACAGCGACGTAACCGCTTATAGCGTCGTCGCCGGTCAGCTCGCGGTCAAAATGAAGAGCGGCAACGCGACGGCGCTGAAATCGAACGCGCAATTCGCGGGCTATCAGGGCGACGCCGCGGAGCCGACCGCCATTTTGCTCGTCAATAACGGCATGCATATCGAACTCCGGATCGACCGCAGCCACATCATCGGCAAGGACGATGCCGCCGGCGTTGCGGACATGATCCTGGAATCGGCGGTCAGCACCATCCTCGACATGGAGGACAGCGTTGCGGCGGTCGATGCCGAAGACAAGGTGCTGGTGTATCGCAACACGCTCGGTCTGATGAACGGCACTTTGTCTGCTGATTTCGAAAAGGGCGGCAAGACTCTCAAGCGCTCGCTCAATCCGGACCGGATCTATACATCGCCGGACGGCGGGGAAATCAAACTGCATGGCCGCAGCCTGCTGCTGATGCGAAACGTTGGTCATCACATGTTCACGGATGCGGTTCTAGACAGCGCAGGCGAGGAAATTCCCGAAGGCATTCTCGATGCTGCGGTCGCCGGTCTGCTAGCAATGCATGATCTCAAGGGCGGCTCCAAGACGCCCAACAGCCGCACCGGCTCGGTTTATATCGTCAAGCCGAAGATGCACGGCCCCGATGAAGTCGCGCTGACCTGCGAATTGTTTGGCCGCGTCGAAAAAATACTCTCGCTTCCGGAAAACACCATGAAGGTCGGCATCATGGACGAAGAACGCCGCACCACCGTCAATCTCAAGGCCTGCATTCAGAACGCATCCCAGCGCATCATGTTCATCAATACCGGCTTCCTCGATCGCACCGGCGATGAGATCCATACGTCGATGGAAGCGGGTCCGATGATCCGCAAGAACGACATGAAGGCGCAGCCCTGGATCAAGGCCTATGAAGACTGGAATGTCGATGTCGGTCTTATCGACGGGCTGCCGGGACACGCCCAGATCGGCAAGGGGATGTGGGCCGCGCCCGACAAGATGGCGGACATGATCGCGCAAAAGGTGGCGCATCCGCAGGCGGGCGCCACGACCGCTTGGGTGCCCTCGCCCACGGCCGCGACATTGCACGCTCTGCACTATCATCAGGTCAATGTTCAGGCGCGGCAGCAGGAATTAAAAAAGGCCGGTCCACGCGCGAAGCTGTCCGACATCCTCACGATCCCGGTGTCGCAATCGAACTGGGCGCCCGACGACGTGAAGCAGGAGATCGATAACAACTGCCAGGGTATTCTCGGCTATGTCGTACGCTGGATCGATCAAGGCGTCGGTTGTTCGAAAGTCCCTGATATTCACGACGTCGGCCTGATGGAAGACCGCGCCACCTTGCGCATTTCGAGCCAGCATCTGGCGAACTGGCTGCATCAGGGCGTCATCACCAAGGATCAGGTGATGGAATCGCTAAAGCGCATGGCCGTTGTGGTGGATCGGCAGAATGAAGGCGACCCGTTGTACCGCCCGATGGCGCCGGGTTTTAACGGCATTGCCTTCAAGGCCGCATGCGATCTGATCTTCAAGGGCCGCGAGCAGCCCAACGGTTATACGGAATTCATTCTAACCGCGCGGCGCAGGGAAGCCAAAGCGGCGGCGATGATAGAGATTTCGATGGGCCTCTGCCACATGACGCATGCCCAATCCATGACCGTGCGTGGTCGACCGTCCGCTAAAATACCGCGATGTATTTCAGCAACGAAATCACGCCAAGAATTATAACAACGACGCGAGCGATCTGTTTGGCGCGGCCGTCGAGCGGAAGAAGATTGATCAGATAAAGAATGAGAATGACGACAAGAAACGTTATCAGAACACCGATGAGCATTTAATCCCCCTCAAATTCATCGCAACTATAATCAGATTGCTGGCTGCGACCATTTTGCTTCGCAAAATAGCGCCGATCAGTCCGAGGCCATCACCGGCAGGCGCTGGTATTTCGCCCTGATTGAGGAGGAAGCTGGCGACATGTTCAATGTTGCGCTGCGTTTATCGTAGCCGCGCTCGGTTACCATCAAACCGCCCGCGCTGGCTACGATGTCCCCCTTTCGCAGCGTAGGATCATTCTCAATCGTGACGGGCGCCAATCCGATTTGGTCTTTGCCATTGCACGTGCAGCCCGCGACCAATTCAGTCCGATATCGAAAGGCGTTTGGCAATTCCGAATATGGCTTTCCCGTTTCGGTTGCCGCATGGTCGATGCCGCTGCCATAGACGATTTTTGTGGGACTGGCCGGACAGAAACTGTTGCAGGAAGCCGCACGGCTCTGCCCGTCGGTAGCCGTGATCGGAAAATAGCGCCCGTCGCAGGTTCGGACGCAGTAGGCTTGAGTACCGCCATATGACGGCCGATGCGGCTGCTCGGCCGGCGCATTGAACTGGCCTTCGCTTGCGAAGGGCATCCGCGTCACGGGCGCGACCTGGGTCTCACCTGCGGGATCGCTGTTAAACACCCCGCCGAACAAGGCCGAAAAGAAATCCCGCGCCTGCGCGCCCGAGGATACGCCGCAAATGACGGTCGTGGCGACTGCGACAATTGCCAGCCGGTTCGATGATTCACGGGTCATCACGTACATCCCCCGTTGTCAGTATACCGAGGACGTTGAAAGGTTCATCGCCTGACGCTCCGAACGAGCTGTTGAGATCCGCGTACGCGGCGCCATGGAGGCGACGGGTCGAGTCGACACGGTTCGTGCTTCGAACCGCGGCGCGGCGATTTTCGGCAGCACGACCACCTTGGTGCCAACGTTGACCCGCGCGAAAAGATCTTCGACGTCTTCGTTGGTCAGCCGGATGCAGCCGCTCGAGACGAATTTACCGATCGTCGATGGGTCGTTGGTGCCGTGAATGCGATAGACGCTGGATCCGAGATACATGGCCCGCGCACCTAGTGGATTGCCAGGGCCGCCGGCCATAAAGCGGGGCAGATAAGGCTGGCGCGCAATCATTTCCGCCGGCGGATGCCAATCCGGCCATTCCGCCTTGCGGCTGATGGTCTGCGTGCCGGACCAGGTGAAACCTTCGCGGCCGACGCCGACGCCGTAACGAACGGCGCGGCCTTGGCCGAGAACGTAGTAGAGTGTTGTGTTGGCGGTATCGATGATGATTGTGCCGGGAGCCTCGGCAGTGTTGAAGGCAATCACCGCACGACGCAGCCGATCCGGGACAATGTCCGCGCCGCCGTCGCTGTCTTGCGAATATCCGGGCTGCGGCATCAGATTGTCGGAAGGAAATGCGGCGGGCGAAGGCGAGGCATAACTCATGACCTGCGCACTTGCTGCACTCGAAAAGACGCTGGGGGCGAGGATCGCTGCTACAAACGCGAGCGCGCTAGCCGAACGTTGAATCCGATTTCCAGAAGATCCCTGCGCCATGACTTGCCCCCTACAATACGCATCGCGATGATGCTGAACTGCATGACAAACGCAGTTGACGCGAGTCGGTTCCTTGCAGGTTCGATTGTTCGAGTAAGTCCTTCGACAAATGCGCGCCAAGAAAACGCGTTAACAAAAAAGAGCGCACAAGGCGCTCTTTGAAAAAGTGTATGCGTTGAAGTTACCGCGCTGCTGGACGACAGCCGCTCAAGTCACGCAGCGACCAGGCTCCAAATGCTTAGCCACATCGGTGAGTACGCTAACGACGGGCTCACATGCTACGGTAGCCCTGCGCGCGGTCACAAGCGGAGTTTTTAATCTCTCGACCGCTACTCTCTTGGGCATGCGCACCACGATGGACGTATCCGCCACGTTGGTCGACCGAATGGAAACGGTCGAGGTTGTGGCAACCGGCGAGGGAATTGGCACGATGCGGTCGGATTTTGCAGCGCGATTGACGGACGCTGCAGAGGTTTGCATGGCGGCGGTGGAGGCAAGATCACCGCCTAACGCCAGTTGCGCTGCGCCACACGTCAGCGAAACAGCGGCGAGACCGAAAATTACTTTTAATGAGCGAACCATGGCTGCCATCGTTGTGTCGTCGCAAACACAACCCACGCCCAATAAGGCGGTTCCGGCAAGCTAATCACTTAACCGTGTTGATGCGCCAGGGCGACCGTCGCTGCGCCCTCTGCTGCCCACGCCGGCGGAGTACCCTTCGCGACCGACCAGTTAGGATGCGGCCGCGCGAGGCGCTTTATTGTGAGAATTACGCTGAAAAAACAGCGCCTGGCTCGCTACGGCGGAGACCATCGCCGGCTGGAACGGCTTCGAGATCAAGAATGCGGGTTCGGGGCGCTCTCCGGTGAGGAAACGCTCGGGATACGCGGTGATGAAAACCACCGGCACCTCGAAAGTTCGCAGCAATTCATTGACCGCATCAAGGCCGGAACTGCCGTCCGCGAGCTGAATATCGGCAAGGATCAAGCCGGGCTTCTTGTTTTTCGCCAAAGCGATCGCATCCGCGTGGGTCCGGGCCACGCCAATCACGTTGTGACCTAAATTCCGCACGAGGCTTTCGAGGTCCATCGCGATGAAGGTCTCATCCTCAATGATGAGCACATCGGTGGCTATTTCGGCGGCCATTTCGCGGCCGGCCGCGTCTGCCAGCCGACGAACTTCGCCAACATCCACTTCGAGAATGAAAGCCACTTCCTCTTCGGAAAACCCCTCCAGCGAAAGCAGCAGAAAGGCCTGGCGAGGGAGAGGAGTTATATTGGACAGCCGGCGCTCCGAGGGCATCGGCATGGAGATGACTTCCGAGTCATCGTTGAGAGAGACCGAATGCCAGATTTGCGTGAACAGCCGAAACAAGCCCACCCGCGGACCGTGCTGCTCATCGAGCAGGGATTGGTCCTGCAGCAGCGCCTCAAGCATGGCGCCAACATAGGCGTCCCCGGAGGCCTGATTCCCGGTCAAAGCGCGCGCGTACCGCCGCAGCAACGGCAAATGTTCAGCTACCAGCTGTGATCGGGACATCCCCACTCCATCATATCTGTCAAAGTCCGTCGAAACGGACCTCTGTTTCCCCGGATTGCGCCTGTATACGCGTTACCATGATAAAAGTTCCACCGGTTAGGAACTTTCCGTCCAACTTCGAATTAGCACCGGACACAAAGGCTCTAAAGGCTTCAAAATCAAGGCAATATTCTTGGACTTTGGCTGAAGGTTGGGACTCTTGGGGAAAGCGGAACAGGTCATGAAAGATTTGAAGTCTCCGGGCAAACAAGGCGGCCTGAACGCCGAAATCCAGTCCCGTATCGGGCACCAGTTGCGGGCCATGTACGATGACGTCGTACGCCAGGGTGTACCGGACCGCTTCGCGGATTTGATCCGCAAACTCGACGGGCCAACTGACGATGATGCGCCTAAAAACGATGGGAGAGATTGATGCCTCTCACCGATTCACTGCGCGACGACATTCTGGCGTCGGTGCCCAGCCTGCGCGCGTTCGCGATCTCGCTAAGCGGCAACGGTGATCGCGCCGACGACCTGGTTCAGGAAACTCTGCTGCGCGCCTTGGCCAATATCGATTCGTTTCAGCCGGGGTCCAATTTGCCGGCGTGGCTTTTTACCATTCTGCGCAACCTGTTTCGATCGGACTATCGCAAGCGCCGGCGCGAGGTCGAGGATGCGGACGGCAGCTATGCCAAGACGCTGAAAACGCAGCCCGCGCAAAACGCCCATCTCGAGTTCGAGGAATTCCGCGCGGCGCTGGAGAAGCTGCCGCAGGACCAGCGCGAAGCCCTGATACTCGTCGGTGCATCGGGCTTCTCCTATGAAGATGCGGCGGCAATTTGCGGTTGTGCGGTGGGCACGATCAAGAGCCGCGTCAACCGGGCGCGGTCGAAGCTGAGCGCCTTGCTTTATGTCGACGGTGCGGAGGATTTTGGACCGGACGATACAGTTCGCGCTGTCATTGGAGGCAGCGGCTAGTTTGTCTGGCCAATCAGCGGAGCCGCGCTACCGGGACAGCCAGCGAGTCGGTTCGGTCGCGCTCAGTGAGGTCAACGACGGTGGCCAACGGAGCGGTGAGTTCGTACACGTAGCTTACGTCAGTAAAATAACGCTTCGATGTGCCACCGAGCGCTTCCGGGGCAACGCGATCCAGCAGGACCACACCAAAATCGCTGTCATCGCGGCGCGTTGCCGCGCTGGTGTTGAATTCCTCCCACCGGAACTGGAACATCGCGTCGGCGCCTTCGCCGGCAATTGCCCAGTGAGCAACGATGTGAGGATGCTTTCCTACCAGCGACAGTCCTTCGTCGGAATGAGACGCCAGCTCGAAAAACAGTAGCGACAGGCTCTGCGCCGCACGCGCGCTGACTGCAATATCAGGTCCCTCGACGGCGATCCTGTCGGCGTGCGGAATGGCCCGCGCCTCAAACAGACCTTTCAGTTTGACGCCCTGCCATTGGCTTTCGCTCAACAGCGAAACCACGTTCGACATGGCATGGATACGGCCAATCAGAAGCTCGCGGGCGACGTCGACGTCCGAGCCGTGACGCAAGGTTCGCGTTACGATCGACTGAATCACGGCGAGGATGTTTTTCACCCGATGATTGAGTTCATCGATCACGGCCGTGAGCCTGCGTTCGAAGCCGATCCGCATCTGAATTTCACGGCTAAGACGAAGGTTATTGTAAGCGACATAGCCGAAAAGGCCGCAGATGATGGTGGTCAGCGCTATGCCGATACCACCTATGATCACCGCCATCTGCCGTGCGCGCACCAACGCGTCGGTCTTGGCATAATATCCCAGGGACCAATCGCGCCCGCCAAACGCCACTGTGCGAACGATCGACGGCAACCGACCGTTCTGGGCCGCGGTCCTTGATGTCACCGTGCCACTGTTGTCGGCAACCAATTCTCCATGCTGGCTGCGTGGATCTTTCAGCACCACGGAGAAAAGCGACAGATCGTCATTGGTCAGCATCAGGGGCGCCAATTCGTACGAAAACGTCACGAATCCGGCGGGGGAGCCGCTGCCATTCTGCAGAACCGGAGCCGCGAGCAGCAGACCTACGGGTCCGTTAAGCCCCAGCGGCAGCGGGTCGGAAACGACAGGCGTGCCTTCCGCTGCGGCGCGCGCCAAGGTTGGTCCCACCACCGGATCCTGGTTAAAGGAACGTCCCGCCAGAGCGATGGTTTGCGCATTTCGAGGTTCAACGTCCATCAGGACGTCCATCGGCTTGTCGAGGGACCGGGCATCCAGCGGCGAGTCGTTAAATCCGCGGATCATCGGATTGGAGAAACCGGCGTTGGCCAATTCGGCGCGCGCCTCGTCCAATTCACTCGGTTGCAGTCGCGCGATCCAGCTCGCGACCACAAAATCCGTCTTGAAAGCATAGATCGACGCGCGCAGCGGCTGCAGCATATTGGCCTTCATCACCGAGGGAGCGCGGAACAACCCGGACGCAACGCGCGCCAGGAGTTCGCGTTCAGTGAGCCGGTCCTGCACCAGACTTGCATGAACGTCGACCGCGCGTGCCAGCGCAATTCTGTCGATGGTCAATTCCTGATTGTAAACGCGATGCGCCGCAAAGCCGGAAAGCAAAATCCCGACAAGCGCAACCAACCCGATGATGAAACCAAGCCGAACCAAGTGCCTACTCGGAGTGGAAAAGTGGGCGATGAACCGCCGTCGTTCGAGAGAGTAAACGGACGATCATGGGGCAGCAACCGCGTTTGAAATTCAAGACCGCCACGCTCGAACGCGGCAGTTCGGAGAACGCTAATTATAACGATACTGGTTTGGTTCCAAATTAAAGGGGTTAACGGCGGAAACGCCGCTAGTCTTCAATAACCTTGCTATGATTTTTCGCTAGATAAAAGTCCGCCTTTGGACTCGATAAAGCTGACGATGCGACCGAGCCCTTCGCTTTTTTTGAGGTTGGTCATCACGAAAGGCCGTTCTCCGCGCATCCGTTTGGCGTCCGTGTCCATCTTTTCGAGCGAGGCTCCAACGTGGGGAGCAAGATCGATCTTGTTGATGACGAGAAGGTCGGACCGCGTGATGCCCGGGCCGCCCTTGGACGGAATCTTGTCCCCCGCGGCGACGTCGATCACGTAGATGGTAAGGTCGGCCAGCTCGGGAGAAAAAGTCGCGGCAAGATTGTCACCGCCGGATTCGATCAATACCAAATCGAGATTGGGAAATTTCGCGCGCATGTCCGCTATCGCTGCGAGATTCATCGAAGCATCCTCCCGGATCGCGGTATGCGGACAGCCGCCGGTTTCAACGCCGGCAATGCGATCAGAAGTGAGCGAACCCGATCGAACCAGAAATTCCGCATCCCATTTGGTGTAGATGTCGTTGGTGATCGCGGCGATGTCGTAGCGTTCGCGCATGGTTTTGCAGAGCAGATCCATCAGCGCGGTCTTCCCCGAGCCGACGGGACCGCCGATACCGACGCGAAGCGGGCCGTGAGGGTTGGACATGTCAGTTCCTCATTGCATTGGAAAGCAGCACGGCAAGGCCCGCAGCGAGCAGCAAACAAAGCGGCGAATAATAATGCCGGTCAAGCGAGGCGAACGGCTCGCGCGGATGGCGCGCGCGCCAAGCCGGCACATAGCCCGCGATGCCGCGTCCGGCAAAAACCAAAGCAGCGCCGGCGCCGGCGAGAATTACGAGCCATGGCGGCAGCGGCGTTTGCACGAGGCCGGCCAGCATCAATGCAATCGCACCCGGAATGAAGATCGCGAGTGCTGCGAGATAACACTGATTGGGCGACGGCATCCTGTCACTCCGATGCCCGATCACCACCGTCACCAGTTCGGCCTCGGTCTTGCGCGGCCAGCGAACTCCGCCGCCCCAGGCGACATGGACAGCCGCGATCGCAGTCAGCACGATAAAAATGCACCAGGCGACGCTGGCGGTCATGATCGAAATAACCTTGTGTATTGCGTCTCATGGCGCATGCTGGCGAGATCGGCGCGAAAGGTTGCGCTACCGAGATCGTCGAGGGTCGCGTTCATGGCCCGCTGCCCGGTCGCGGCGACAACATGCTCGAGTGCTGCAAGCGTACGCTGGCTATCGGTCTGCCCCAAAGGGATCAAGCGCGCGCCGGCGGAAATCCAGTTTGATGTCACCGCGTGCAGAAATGCATGCATTGTGGACCTGAGAGGAAGCTTATGCGCCGCGCTGACAATGCCGACTGCAACGGGATAGACGATTGAGCCGTCGCAGGCTGCGATCAAGTCGTCCAAGCCGTCGCAATTCCAGGCGGCGCGCGCGATGTCGATATAGGCGCGGCCTTGCGCCGATGTTTCCAGATGCCGCTCGCGCGAGGGGGCGAAGGCGGCGGCGAGTTCGGCAACGTCGCGCAACGCTGGTTTATCAGGGCACACCGCCGCGCGGTGCGCCGTCGCAAGAAATACCCCGTCGCAGAAACCCGGCCCATCGGCCAGCATCGATGCGAGCCAGCTTTGCAGCGAAAGCGCGTCATTGATGTCGCCAGCTTCGACCGCCCATTCGATCCCGCTCGAATAGGAGAAGGCGCCGACCGGGAACGACGGCGACAGCCAGGTCATCAGGCGATACAGCGCTGCGGCTTCATCTGCTGATAGCGCCGCGGCCGGCTGGGCCAGCGGCGCAAAATCGACCGGCTTACTTGTGGTCATGAGCATGGGAACGACCGTGATGATGCTCGTGATCGCAATGCTCGTCATGATGATGGCCATGACCGTGATGATGGGCCGCATGATCGTGCTTCGCGTGATCGCCAGCCAGGCTTTCAGCCGCATGCCCATGGCCGCCGTCCGTGTAGGCGCCGCCTTCGGGATCGAATGGCGCTTCGATTTCTATCACGCGCGCCCCGAGACCCTTCACCATCGCTTCGATGACGTGATCGCGGCGGATGCGTAGTCCTTTGCCCACAATCTGCGTCGGCAGATGGCGATTGCCGAGGTGCCAGGCGACACGAACCAGATGCTGTGGATCGCTACCGCGGATTTCAGCTAGCGGCTCCGGCGCGGCCACCACCTCAATGAGGCGGCCGTCGTCCAACACCAGCGCATCGCCGCCGCGCAGCGCGATGGCGTTTTCGAGGTCGAGCAGAAACTCAAGCCCGCGCGTGCCGGTCATCGTCATCCGGCGCCGGTGACGATCATCGAAGCCGAGCACGACGGTGTCGGCTGCGGCCTGATCCCAGCGGTGATGCGACAGCACGCGTGCGGCTCGAATCATGCGGGCACCGTGCCGCCACGGACGCCTGTCATAGCAAGTCGACCTTTTCCGGCGTGATGATTTCGATCTTGGTCGGCGCGGTCATGCATTCCTTCACTACCTTGCGCCACGGCTTCATGTGCTCGTTTCTGCCGTGCGCCATCAGGTCTTCCATCGTCTCCCATTGTTCGACGAACACGAAGCGTGCCGGGTCAGTCGTGCTTTCATGCAGATCGTAAAGCACACAGCCTTTCTCCTTGCGGGTGATTCCGATGACGGTCTTGGCTGAGGCAATCAGCTCCGCCCGTGCTTCCGGCTTGATGGTGAGTGTGGCGACCACGTAGATCACGAAATCCTCCCGGTGCTTTTGTTTGGCTTAAGATACCGCGAGAGAGCTTAGAACATGAAATAGCGCTGCGCCATCGGCAGCACCTCGGCTGGCGCGCAGGTCAAAAGTTCGCCGTCGGCACGGACCTCGTAGGTTTCGGAGTCGACTTCGATCTTCGGCGTGGCGCCGTTGTGGATCATGCTCTTCTTGGAGATGCCGCCGCGGGTGTTTTCCACGGCATACAGCGACTTCTGGATACCCAACTTCTTGGCCAGGCCTGACGCTACCGCGGCTTTCGACGAGAACACCACCGATGATGCCGTCAGCGCCTTGCCATAGGCCGCAAACATCGGCTGATAGTGGACCGGCTGCGGCGTCGGAATAGACGCGTTGGGATCGCCCATCGGCGCGGCGACGATCGAGCCGCCCTTGATGATGCAATCCGGCTTGACGCCGAAAAACGCCGGCGACCACAGCACGAGATCGGCGAGCTTGCCCTTTTCCACCGAGCCGATCAGCTTCGAGACACCGTGAGCGATCGCGGGATTGATGGTGTATTTGGCGATGTAACGCTTGACGCGAAAATTGTCGTTATTGCCCTTGTCCTGCGGCAACGAACCGCGCTGTTTCTTCATCTTGTCCGCGGTCTGCCAGGTGCGGATGATCACTTCGCCGAGCCGGCCCATCGCCTGCGAGTCTGACGACATCATCGAGAGTGCGCCGAGATCGTGCAGGATATCTTCGGCGGCGATGGTCTCCTTGCGGATGCGGCTTTCCGCGAACGCCAAATCCTCTGCAATCGACGGATCAAGGTGATGGCACACCATCAGCATGTCCAGATGTTCGTCGATGGTGTTGCGCGTGAACGGCCGTGTCGGATTGGTCGATGACGGCAACACGTTCTTCAGGCCTGCGATCTTGATGATGTCAGGCGCGTGGCCGCCGCCGGCGCCTTCGGTGTGGAAGGCGTGAATGGTGCGGCCCTTGAAAGCCTTGACGGTGTCTTCGACGAAACCCTGATTCGTTCAACGTGTCGGAATGGATCATCACCTGAATGTCGTGATCGTCGGCGACCGAAAGGCAGTTGTCGATCGCCGCCGGCGTGGTGCCCCAGTCCTCGTGCAGCTTCAGCGCGCAGGCGCCGGCGTTGATCATCTCGATCAGCGCAGCAGGCCGCGAGGCATTGCCCTTGCCGGAAATGCCAAGATTGACCGGAAACGCATCGAAGGACTGGATCATGCGTCCCATGTGCCACGGCCCCGGCGTGCATGTCGTCGCGAAAGTGCCATGCGACGGCCCGGTGCCGCCGCCGAGCATCGAGGTGACGCCGGACATCAGCGCGTGCTCGATCTGCTGCGGGCAGATGAAATGGATGTGGCTGTCGAAACCGCCCGCGGTGAGAATCTTGCCTTCGCCCGCGATCACATCGGTGCCGGGACCGATCACGATGGTGACGCCGGGCTGGATGTCCGGATTACCGGCCTTGCCGATGGCGCTGATGTAGCCCTCCTTGATGGCGACGTCGGCCTTGACGATGCCCCAGTGATCGACGATCAGCGCATTTGTGATGACGGTATCGGCCGCACCTTGCTTGTTGGTGACTTGGCTTTGCCCCATGCCATCGCGGATCACCTTGCCGCCGCCGAACTTCACTTCCTCGCCGTAGACGGTGAAATCCTTTTCGACCTCGATGATCAAATCAGTGTCCGCCAACCGCACCCGGTCGCCGGTGGTCGGCCCGAACATGTCGGCATAGACGGAACGCGAGATTTTTACGGACATCTACAATTTTCCCATCACGTCGCCGCGAAACCCGTAGACGACGCGCTTGCCGGCGAGCTCCACCAGCTGCACATCGCGCGTTTGCCCGGGCTCGAACCGCACCGCGGTGCCGGCCGCGATATCGAGCCGCATGCCGCGCGCCTTCTTGCGGTCGAACTTCAGCGCGGGATTGGTTTCAAAGAAATGGTAGTGCGAGCCGACCTGGATCGGCCGGTCGCCGCTATTCGCCACCGTCAGCGTCGCGGTTTTGCGGCCGGCGTTGAGTTCGATCTCACCGTCCTGAATGAAAAGTTCACCGGGGATCATGTTGCTCCCTCACCGTATCGGCTCATGTACCGTGACCAGCTTGGTGCCGTCCGGAAACGTCGCTTCGACCTGAATGTCGTGAATCATCTCGGCGATCCCATCCATGCACTGCGCGCGGGTGATGACTTCCGCACCGGCCTGCATCAGCTCGGCGACGGTGCGGCCATCGCGGGCGCCTTCGACGATAAAGTCGGAGATGATCGCGATAGCTTCCGGGTGATTGAGCTTGACGCCGCGCTCCAGCCGCCGGCGCGCCACGATCGCCGCCATCGAGATCAGCAGCTTGTCCTTTTCACGGGGAGAAAGATTCATGCAAGCACTCTGGCGATCCTGAACATTCTAATTGAGCCACAGCCGCGGCAGTGGATGTCCGCTAGCGCGGCCGAGCACCATCATCATATCGGCACGTAACCGCGCCGCATCTTGGGCACAGAAGCGCGCCATTGCAAATCCATTCCAACAGGAGATGCCGACCTCACCGCCGAACGATTGCGAGGCTTCGCGTATTCGTTCCACCAGCGCTTCATCGCCCGGCACGATGAGCGCAGTGCCGATAGCAACGCCGTCATTAGCAATCGCGGGCTTAGCAAGTTTTTCGCCGATGTCGCCGTCGAGTCGGACAGTCTCGGCAAACACCAGGCTGCCCCCGCGGCGCAGACGCCAGCGGTCGACAAATTCGCCGCTCAGCATTTTTTCGCCCATCGCCGTGCGTCCGAACACCACGATCTCGCACAGGAGCAGCGACGCGGTTTCAGCAAGCTCAATATCGATGCGCCTTTGCACGCGCACCTGATCAAACAAAATAGTTTCCTGCGGCAACCAGGCCAGATGCGAATCCGCCAACCCCTTCAACGCGATGTTGACCTGCGCTGCCGATCCCTGCGCGCGATAGATTTTTTCCGCCGCGGCTGTTGTCACCGTGAGGCACGAGCCTTCACCGGCCTCGATATCGATATCAAAACGATCGCCGCCGGCAATGCCACCCGCGGTGTTGACGAATACCGCGGACAATCCCTGCGATTCGGGCGACGGAAAACGCACACGAAGCGATCCGGACTCATGCAATTGACGGCGGCGTGTGACGCCATCGACTTGATGCACATCAAAGCGCACCGCGCCTTGGGCGCGATTGGCGGCGAAGATTTTCGAGGCTGCGCTGGTGATATCGGTCAGCATGTTCCCCCGTGACCAAGATCAAGGCTTACAGCGCCATCGCCCGGCTGATCTCGCCCGGATCGAGATTGCTGCGATCGCAGCTAAATTTCACCGCACCACGATCCATTACGGCGAATTGATCGCCCAGTTCGCAGGCGAAGTCGAGATATTGTTCGACCAGCACGATGGCGATGTTGCCGAGGCTGCGCAGGTACGAGATCGCGCGGCCGATGTCCTTGATAATAGACGGCTGGATGCCCTCGGTCGGCTCATCCAACAGCAACAACTTTGGACGCATCACCAGCGCGCGCCCGATGGCGAGTTGCTGTTGCTGGCCGCCCGACAAATCGCCGCCACGGCGGCCGAGCATCGATTGCAACACCGGAAACAGCGAAAACACATCGTCAGGGATATTGCGGTCCTGCCGTTTCAGCGGGCCGAAGCCGGTCTTGAGGTTTTCCTCCACTGTCAGCAGCGGAAAAATCTCGCGGCCCTGCGGCACGAAGCCGATGCCGCGCCGCGCCCGCTCATAAGGGCGAAGCGTCGAGATATCCGCGCCGTCGAAGTTGATCGAACCGCTGGCAATCGGGTACTGACCAACCATGGCACGCAACAGGCTGGTTTTACCGACGCCGTTGCGGCCTAGCACGCACATCACCTTGCCGGGCTCGGCGGCGATCGACACGCCGCGCAGCGCCTGCGCCGCGCCGTAATAAAGACTGATATTGTCGACGTTCAGCATGACTTTTTATTCCTGCGCATGATCTGATCCGAAAACCGGTGCCCACTTTTCAGGATCATGCGCTATCGCCCCAAATACACTTCGACCACGCGGTCGTTGGCCGAAACCTGATCGATGGTGCCTTCGGCCAGCACCGAGCCCTCATGCAGACAGGTTACCTTGACGCCGAGTTCGCGGACGAAGGTCATGTCGTGCTCGACCACCATGATGGTCCGGTTGTCTGCGTTGATCTCTTTGAGAAGCTCGGCGGTCTGATGCGTCTCGACGTCGGTCATTCCAGCGACGGGCTCGTCGACCAGCAGCAACTTCGGATCCTGTGCCAGCAACATGCCGATTTCGAGCCACTGCTTTTGGCCATGCGACAGGCTTCCCGCGAGACGGTTGCGCGCGTCCTTGAGGCGAATGGTCTCGAGCACGCGCTCTATCTTCTCGGATTCAGCTTTGGATTCGCGCCAGAACAACGTGGTCCGCACCCGATGATCGACATTCAGCGCCAGCAGCAGATTGTCCTCGATGGTCTGGCTTTCGAATACCGTCGGCTTCTGAAATTTCCGGCCGATGCCGAGCTCGGCGATTCGCGTTTCGTCCAAGCGCGTTAAGTCGACGGTGCCATCGAACATCACGTCGCCTTCGTCCGGCTTGGTCTTGCCGGTAATGATGTCCATCATCGTCGTCTTGCCGGCGCCATTGGGACCAATGATGGCGCGCATTTCGCCGGGCTCGAGCGTCAGCGACAGATTATTGATGGCGTGAAAGCCATCGAAGGAGACGTGTACGCCGTCGAGATAGAGCATCGCAGAGGTAGCGCGGGTGTCCATGACATTCATGCGCTCACTCCGCCATATTGGGTTGGGTGACGCCATCTTCGGCGGCTGCGCTTTCGGTGGCAGCTGTAATCCGCTGGGCTTTCCGATTCTTGAAGAATTGGGCTCCCACCACGCGTTGAAGGTGCCGATGATGCCCTTTGGCAAAAGCAGCGTGACGAGGATGAACAGCGCACCCAGCATGAACAGCCAGTACGGCGCCAGCGGGCCTGATGTGAAAACTGTTTTCGCGTAGTTGACGACGACCGCGCCAAGCGCCGCGCCGATCAGCGTGCCACGGCCGCCGACCGCGACCCAGATCACCGCTTCGATGGAATTTCCCGGCGCGAATTCGCCGGGATTGATGATCCCAACCTGCGGCACATAGAGCGCGCCGGCAACACCCGCCATGCAAGCGGACAGCGTAAACACGAACAGCTTGTAGCTTTCGACGCGGTAGCCGAGAAACCTTGTACGGGATTCGGCGTCGCGCACCGCGATCAGAACCTTGCCGAGCTTCGATGTCACCACCGCGCGGCAGATCAGAAAGCCGAGAATGAGCGCGAGACAGCTCAAGGCAAACAGCGTGGCACGGGTGCCGTCCGCCTGCACATTGAAGCCGAGGATATCCTTGAAGTCGGTGAGGCCGTTGTTGCCGCCGAAGCCGAAATCGTTGCGGAAGAACGCCAGCAGCAGCGCGTAGGTCATCGCCTGCGTGATGATCGACAGATAAACGCCGGTGACGCGCGAGCGGAACGCCAGCCACCCGAACCCAAACGCCAGCAGACCCAGGAACGACAAGCACCATCAGCGCGGCGAACCAGAACATGTCGAAGCCATGCCAGTACCAGGGCAACGCCTTGTAGTTCAGGAACACCATGAAGTCCGGCAGCGTCGCGTTGCCGTAGACGCCGCGGCTGCCGATCTGGCGCATCAGATACATGCCCATCGCGTACCCGCCGAGCGCGAAGAACGCGCCATGGCCCAGCGAGAGGATGCCGCAATAGCCCCAGATCAGATCGATCGAGAGCGCCAGGAGGGCGTAGCAAACATATTTTCCGAACAGCGCGACCAGATAGGTCGGTACATGCAACGCAGAATTGGCGGGCAACAGCAGATTCGACAGCGGCAGCAGCACGCCGATCGCAGCGACGACGATCAGAAATACAGTCGCGCTGCGATCCAGCGAGCGCGTGAGGATGTGAGGGGTCACGCTTCCACCGCCCGCCCCTTGAGCGCGAACAGGCCGCGCGGGCGCTTCTGGATGAACAGGATGATCAGCACCAGAATGGCGATCTTGCCGAGCACCGCGCCCGCCACGGGCTCGAGGAATTTATTGGCGATGCCGAGCGTGAAAGCGCCGACCAGCGTGCCCCACAAATTGCCGACGCCGCCGAACACCACCACCATGAACGAATCGATGATGTAGCTCTGTCCGAGGTTGGGGCTGACATTGTCGATCTGCGACAGCGCCACGCCGGCGATGCCCGCGATGCCGGAGCCGAGCCCGAACGTCAGCGCATCGACTCGCGAGGTCGCGATCCCCATCGATGCCGCCATGCGGCGATTTTGCGTCACCGCGCGCATCTCAAGTCCGAGGCTGGTGTAGCGCAGCATGGCGAGCAGGATTGCGAACACCGCCAGCGTAAAACAAAGGATCCAAAGCCGGTTATAGGTGATCGTGATCTGGCCGATCTCGAATGCGCCTGACATCCATGAGGGATTGCCGACCTCACGATTGGTAGGTCCGAATAGGGTGCGTACGGCCTGCTGCAGCACCAGCGACAGGCCCCACGTTGCCAGCAGCGTTTCCAGCGGGCGGCCGTACAGGAATCGAATGATGCTGCGCTCGATCAGAATACCGATCGCGCCGGCGACGATGAACGCCAGCGGCACGGCGATCAGCAGCGAATAGCCGAACAGCCCGGGATAGCTGGTGCGAATGGTTTCCTGCACCACGAAGGTGACGTAAGCGCCGATCATCACCATCTCGCCATGCGCCATGTTGATGACGCCCATCACGCCGAAGGTGATGGCAAGCCCGATGGCCGCCAGCAGCAATACCGATCCGAGCGAAAGGCCGTACCAAGCGTTCTGTGCGTAAGACCAAAGCAACAGCGTACGCTGGATACCCGCCGTCGCACTGGCTGCACCACTGACGACCGAGGGCGGTTGATCGCCTGTCAACCCCGTCAGCAGCGCCAGAGCGTCGCGATCTCCCTTCGCCCTGACCGTCGCGATGGCTTCGAGCTTCTCGCTCTCGGTGGCATCAGGCTTGAAGAGCAGGATCGCGGCGCGGGCTTCCGTGAAGGCGCGTTTCGCAGCGGCGTTGGTCTCCTTTTGCAGGGCGCTATCGACTACCGGCAGCATCGTCGCGTCGTGTGTCTTGAACACGGATTGTGCCGCGGCAATGCGCTGGGCGAGATCGGGCGACAGCAGCGTCAGGCCGCCGAGCGCGGCTTCGACAGTGCGGCGAAGGCGGTTGTTGAGACGCACGACAATCAGATCGGACGGCGGAGTGGCCACGGCGGCCCCGGTGGCGGCGTCGATGATCTTGCCGTCTGGTTGTTTGAAGAAAACTTTCTTGCTCGCGGGGTCGGCCAGCAATCTCCCGTCCTGAAGCGCGCTGATGATGGGATAAGCGAGCGGGTTGCCGCCGGTCGCGAGGGCGCCGACGGCCTCATCGGTATCTGAAAAGGAATCGTTGGCGAATTTCGCAACCGCGTCTTCAAACGGTGCTGCGAGCGCCGGAAAGCCCAAGCCGATCGTGAGCAAGCATGCAAACGTGAGCGCGCGAAAGCTCTCGATAATTTTGATGAACACTTGACGACCCCGGCAGAGGTATGGAGAAGGCGGCGTGATCGACGCCTTCTCCGGCTTCATTGGATCAAACGATCAGGAACCCTGGCCGCCGCACTTGTTGGTCTTGGTGTTGTAGTTGCCGCACTTCTTGCCAACCCAGTCGCCGATCAGATCCTTGGAGCCGTCGAGCTCCTTCGACCATGCGTCGCCTGCGACGAGACCGGGGTCTTCCACACCACGTCGAACTGACCATCGCCTTTGATTTCACCGATGAACACCGGCTTGGTGATGTGATGGTTCGGAAGCATTTCCGAAGTACCACCAGTCAGGTTGGCAGACTTCGTACCGGGCAATGCGTCGATCACCTTGTCCGCATCGACGGACTTCGCCTTTTCGACTGCCTTCACCCACATATTGAAGCCGATATAGGTGGCTTCCATCGGGTCGTTGGTGACGCGTTTCGGGTTCTTGGTGTAGGCCTGCCATTCCTTGATGAACTTCTCGTTCGTCGGATCCTTGATCGACTCGAAGTAGTTCCAGGCCGCGAGATGGCCGAGCAACGGCTTGGTGTCGATGCCGGCGAGTTCTTCTTCACCCACCGAGAACGCCACGACCGGAATGTCGGTCGCCTTGATGCCCTGGTTGCCGAGCTCCTTATAGAAGGGAACGTTGGCGTCGCCGTTGATGGTGGAGACCACCGCAGTCTTCTTGCCGGCCGAACCGAACTTCTTGATGTCGGCCACGATCGTCTGCCAGTCGGAATGACCGAACGGCGTGTAGTTGATCATGATGTCTTCTTCCTTGACGCCCTTCGACTTCAGATAGGCTTCGAGAATCTTGTTGGTGGTGCGGGGATAGACGTAGTCGGTGCCGGCCAAAACCCAGCGCTGCACCTTTTCTTCCTTGGCCAGATAGTCGACCGCCGGGATCGCTTGCTGGTTCGGAGCCGCACCGGTGTAGAAGACGTTGCGTTCGCTCTCCTCGCCTTCATACTGCACCGGATAGAACAGGACCGAGTTCAGTTCCTTGAATACCGGCAGTACCGACTTGCGTGACACCGAGGTCCAGCAGCCGAATACGACGGAAACCTTGTCCTTGGTGATCAGCTCGCGTGCCTTTTCAGCGAACAGCGGCCAGTTCGAGGCGGGGTCGACGACCACGGCCTCGAGCTTCTTGCCCATAACGCCGCCCTTCTTGTTCTGCTCATCGATCATGAACAGAACCGTATCCTTCAGCGTCGTTTCGCTGATCGCCATGGTGCCGGATAGCGAGTGAAGGACGCCGACCTTGATGGTGTCATCAGCCGCTTTCGCGGTCGTGAATGCGGCCAGGCCCAAAATCAGGCCCGCACTTGCCGCCAGCCAATGGCGGCGGGTCGCCGGCTTAGCTATGGCGTAAGTCAAATCGTTGATCATGTGCTGTCATCTCCCTGACGCAGACGTAAAGACGCTGCGAAACGGCCCCATGGCCGTCTGCGTTAACGGAATCGCAAGAAGCATGCCACGGCGGGGAGATGGCTTAACATGATGTTTTTGTTGGAGAAACTGAATCGAAACGGCGTTGTAAGGTCTGATCTGCCTAAATTTTAGACTGATAAAATGTTCGGGTAGACGGCCGTCTGCTTGTTCTGTAGGCAATCAAAGTCAGTCGTCTAAAAATACAGCAGTTGGCTTTTGTTGGGTGTTAATCTTCGCGCCAGCATAAACACTAGGGCGATCGGACTTTTGACGATTCACCTTGAAAGCGCCGCGTTCGTGTTCCATATGATGACCACGACCTTGAGAATCATCAGGTCATTGCGAGCCGCGTGTACTGAGCCCGTCCAACGGTTTCTGGCTTGCCCCTTCAGCTAACAAAATCGACGCCCCAGACACGCGGGTGTTTCA
The DNA here is from genome assembly GCA_963723625.1 of uncultured Alphaproteobacteria bacterium. Classification (GTDB taxonomy): domain Bacteria; phylum Pseudomonadota; class Alphaproteobacteria; order Rhizobiales; family Xanthobacteraceae; genus Bradyrhizobium. The sequence goes on along the minus strand of CAVRRK010000004.1, from coordinate 332,061 downwards.
GACACCTCGCGCGCGCTCCTGGCTGAAACCGCCGGGCGCCTGCTTTCACATATGGAAAGAACCAGACTTTTGACCTCCTTTCAGGATTTCGGCCTCGCCGATCCAATCTCACGTGCGCTCAAAGAAGAAAATTATCTTACGCCCACACCCATTCAGGCCCAGACCATTCCCCTCGCACTCGCCGGCCGTGACGTGGTCGGAATTGCGCAAACAGGCACCGGTAAAACCGCGGCCTTCGCGCTTCCGATCCTGCATCGCATTCTGCAGAACCGTATCAAGCCGCAGCCGAAAGCCTGTCGCGTCTTGGTGCTAAGCCCGACCCGCGAGTTGTCAGGGCAGATTCTTGAGAGTTTCAACGCCTACGGACGGCACATGCGCCTGACTTCGGCGCTGGCGATCGGCGGCGTTCCGATGGGCCGTCAGGTCCGCTCGGTCATGCAGGGCGTCGAGGTGATGGTCGCCACGCCCGGCCGCCTGCTCGATCTCGTGCAAAGCAACGGTCTGAAGCTTGGCCAGGTAGAGTTTCTCGTGCTCGACGAGGCCGACCGCATGCTCGACATGGGCTTCATCAACGACATCAGGAAGATCGTATCGAAATTGCCGGTCAAGCGGCAGACACTATTCTTCTCGGCCACGATGCCGAAGGATATCGCCGAACTTGCCGAACAGATGCTGCGCGATCCGGCACGTGTGGCCGTGACGCCTGTCGCGTCCACGGTGGAGCGCATCACCCAGCGGATCATTCAGGTCGATCATTCCGCCAAGCCGGCATTGCTTGCGCAATTGCTGAAGCAGGAGCAGGTCAACCGCGCGCTGATCTTTACCCGGACCAAGCACGGGGCAGACAAGGTCGTCAAAGGCCTGGAAAGAGCGGGGATCAGCTCGGACGCCATTCACGGCAACAAGTCGCAGAACCACCGCGAGCGCGTGCTTGCGGCATTCCGTGCCGGCGAAATCCGCACCCTGGTTGCTACCGATATTGCCGCCCGAGGCATCGACGTCGACGGCATCAGCCACGTGGTGAATTTCGACCTACCAAACGTGCCGGAAACCTATGTCCACCGCATCGGCCGCACCGCGCGCGCGGGGGCGGATGGCGTCGCCATCTCGCTCGTCGCGGGAGAAGAGAACGCCTTTCTGCGCGACATTGAAAAACTGATCCGCATCACGCTGCCAAAAGAAGACCGGCGCACACCGGGTCACCGGGACGCGGCTCCCGCGCCTTCCCAACACCGCGGTGCGCGGTCAGCGCCGCATGGCCGTGGCGGTAGAACAAACGAAGCCGCGCCGGGCTCAAAGGGGCCTCGCCGCCGCCATCGTCCTGGTGGTAATAACGGCGCGCCGCCGTCCAACCGGCATGAGCCATCACGTTCTTCAACAAGCGGCAAGACGGAAGGGATGCAGGGAGTGTCTTTTTTGCATCGCGAAAGTCGTCCGCATACCCAGCCCAATCGCACCCAGCGGCCGAGCCGCTAAGCGTCCATCGATCTGGAGATAATCATGGCTAAAGAAGAGCTGATCCAGTTCGAAGGACTGGTGACCGAAATCCTTCCCGATGCGCGTTACCGTGTCCAGCTCGATGCCGGGCACGAGATTGTCGCCTACACCGCGGGAAAGATGAAAAAGAACCGCATCAAGACGCTGGCGGGAGACCGGGTGACGATCGAGATGTCGCCCTACGACCTTGAGAAGGGCCGGCTGATCTTCCGTCACAAGGACGAACGTCCCAGCAGCGGTGCGCCACGTGGCGCACCGGCCCGCGGTCAATTCCGCCGTCGATAGTGACGAAAGAGATCGCGCGTGGCACGACGTACCCGTGCGCGGTTTCGCGCTTCATTTAGTCCTAAAGCGCACGGCGAAAAAATCGCGCGGGTCAGGATTGTTTTGGGTGCTACTTTGGAATAATATGGAACATCGATTTTCGGCCGGACGACATTAGCTATCCACCGGTACAGCCGGTTTAGACGCTGACGACCCTTCCAAAAATTCGATCTCACCAGCCCATCGAAAGTGGGCTTCTACTATATCTATCTGAGAAGGGACTACCCCCGTGAGCATGGGAACCGTGAAGTGGTTTAACGCAACCAAGGGCTTTGGATTCATTCAACCGGATGACGGTGGCAACGACGTATTCGTGCACATCAGCGCCGTAGAGCGCGCCGGACTTGGTACACTGCGTGAAGGCCAGAAGATCAGCTACGAAATCGTCGCCGATCGTCGCTCTGGCAAGTCTTCGGCCGACAATCTACGCGCCGCCGGCTAACGGAATTTCCGGTTCTCGCCGCGAAGTTCAACCGACATGGAAAAAGGCCGTGCTTTTTGCGCGGCCTTTTTTTGCGAGAGCGGTCGGTGCCGCAAACACGGCAGCCTCAATTTTATGGCAGCGGCGTGCAGGGTAGAGCGGGCAAGACCGGCGCCGGATAGTCGACGCAGCTCGACTGCCGCGGCCGGGTAAAGGTCGCATCGCTCAGGTTTACACCCGCCTTGGCCATGACGTAGCCGACCGCTGGCACATATTGATAGCTGACCTCGCTCCAGATCAGATACGTCCCGGGAATCGCGAGTGCCGATGGAATCGTGACCACCGTCCCCGGATTGTGAGGCGGGGTTGCCAACAGCGTCGCCGTCGCGGCGCCACCCACCGAGGCGACCGTCGCGCCTACGCTCCATTGGACTTTCGCGACCTTCGAAGCGTTGACGTAGATTTCCGAGATGATCGGCCGCACCGGCGCCACCGCATAAGGCGTCAGGATACCGGAGCTTGCCGCAAAGAAATTCTGTACGTCGTTACTTGTCACGGAGATCGACTGCGAGGTCAAATCCGACAGCGTGCGCACGACGAGCGTAACCTTGCGGTCGACCGCTACGCCCGAAGAGAACTCGACCAGGCCGAAAAAGACCGTGAACATCACGGGGACGATCACCGCGAATTCCGTCGCCGCCATGCCGCCGGCATCATTCAAAAGATCGGCAGCTAAGCGCCGCGCGCCGAACCATATCCGTGTCACGCTAAATCTCATCGCTGTGCTCTAATAAGGCTCGTTGCGGAATGCGACCGTCGCCGACAGCAACCGCTTGCTGCCTGTCAAATTGGAGATGTTGTAGCCCAGCCCGGTGACGAACAACGGCCATTGATAGAACAGCCGCACGACAACGATATCGCCGGCGCCGCCGGGGTTGTATTGCATCGCCGGCAGGAAATTCTTGCCGGCATCGATGGGGTCGACGATCTTTACGGTGCTGAACGAAGAATAGCTTTGCACATCGACAAAGACTCCGTTTTGGCAATCGAACATGACCGTCAGGCGCGTGCAAACGGCATTCTTGAAATCCTGTGCGGAAAAGGGAGTCGCTGCGGTCTGCGCCTGGCCTGTCAGGATCAGACGCGATGAGTCCTGGACCGCGGTCTCAAGAACCTGACCCGCGAAGAACACCATGGCTGTTTCGATGATCGCAAACAGCAATGCGAAAAACGGCACCGCGATCAGGGAGAATTCGATCGCCACCGAGCCGCGCCGATTGCTGCGGAATCGGCGCAATAGTTTTCCGATGGTTGAAACAGCGGACGACGACATCAACGATCCTTCGCAAAACATTCGCCGCAAGGATTACCCGAAACTGATTGTGGAAGTGTTTCGCCACGTCGCGACAAACTGCCTGCGAACGTTAATGCTTTGTTAACCAAATGCCTCTTCAAATGGCGCGGAACGATTCGCCACGCGACCGAAAAGGGAAACTGCGTGCGCGAAGAACGATGTTCCTGGCCGCCGAGGATTGCTCGCCGGCTTGATCAGTTCTGAGGCTTACCCGCCGCAGCCCCGCTGCCGGCGGCCTGCGTGCTGAGAGTTCCAGCCTGGTCCATCGTCGATTTGAAGTAATTCTCGCCGTCGCCGAGCGTGACGCGCCGCTGGCAGATCGGCATGCAGCTGTAAGACTCGCGCTCGACGCCTTTGTAGATGGTGACCACCTGATCGGTCGGTCCCTCGACCTGAATGATGCGATCAGTCAGGATCTGGCCGGTGCGGTCCATCGCAATGACGTTGGTGGCGCCATAGCCCTTGCCGGTCACCACGAGCAAGCCGCCGGGTTGCAGCGCAACGTCCGCAATCAGGGGATTTCCGACGACAATGGTGGCAACGCGCTCTGGCAGCTTCACCAGCTTGGCCTGATCGACGTTCACGTTGATTGCAGCTTCCTCGGTGGCTGCGAAAGCCGCCGCCGGATGAAAGGATATTCCGATCAAAATTGACACGAGGAACGCGGATCGTCTGATACGGATGGATTGGACCGACATCTGGTACTCCGGGGCATGACGAGTCGGCTACGCGATACACAGCCAGCCGACGCCCGACGTGGCAAATCTGACGTTAATTGATGAATTAACTGCAAACGCGCATGCGATAATTGCGCCTATCGATGTCCTTCGTCACTGACGGAAGGGATAAGCCAACTGGCCCGCGATCTCGTTCGGAATTACAGAGTCCTGGCCATACGAATCCGGCGTTTCGCCAATCGGCATTCGGAACGTTCCGAAAAGCATGTCCCAGATCGGAAACGTACCGGCAAAATTGGTATTACCGCCCCGCTCCAGCGACGTATGGTGCCAGCGATGGAAGATCGGCGTCGCCAACACGTATTTGAAAGGTCCCAGCGTCCAATTGAGATTCGCGTGCACAAAAGCTGAGTGAAACGTCGTGAACGGACCGACCCACAGCATGATGTTCGGAGAAATTCCCGCCATCAGCAAAATGACATCGACCGCGACTGTTCCCAGAAACAGATTGACCGGATGAAAACGGGCCGCCGAGATCCAATCCAGTTCTTCGGAAGAATGGTGGATGGCGTGATATTTCCAGAACCCGCCGCCGTGGTACATGCGATGAAGCCAGTAAAGCATGAAGTCGGACGCGACCAGGAAAAGCAGGGCCTGCACCCAAAGCGGAAGCTCTGAGAGGGGGCCGTGCCCATTGTCGTAGAAGGCAATCAATTCATCGGCGTCATGGATATTGAAAACCGCGGCGGCGCCGAGCACCAGCAGCCCGATCCGGACGACACGCGTGATCAAGGGTACGAAAAACCAGTAGCAGACGTCGGTGACGAGTTCACGCTTGCGCCACCACGGCGTACCTGGATTGCATGCCCAGAAATGCGTCAGCACCGTAAATACCACCGCCAGTGCAGCCGTAATCGGTACAACCTTCGCAATCGTCTGACCGAACATCTCGACGATTTCGAGTGGCAAATTCGACATAAGAAGCCTCATGGCCAGGGGGCTTTAGAATTAGCGTGCTCGTCGTTAAGGAGGGATGAATTTGGGATGGAGCCGGCTAAATGCTCCGCCATGACTCGGTGGCTTTGTATGGAACTTTTTAAATCCAAATTTACTGTGGTTAAGAAGAGTGCGCGCCGGCGGGCTTTTCGCGATCGAATTAACTGAGCCGCAATTCTCCGATCATAGGGTGTCATCATGGTCACGGTGCTGAGAACGCCGGCGAGACCAACCTGTAGTTTGACAGCCACGTGTACACATGGAGTACCTATGAAAAATCTCGTTGCGCGTTTCGTGAAGGATGAATCGGGCGCTACGGCCATTGAATACGGCCTGATCGCAGCTGGCATTTCGCTCGCCATCATCGCGGCGGTGAACGGCCTCGGCACCAACCTCAGCGGCAAGTTCACCTCGATCAACACCTCGCTGAAATAAGCCTTACCCAGACAACATCGGAGGCCTCGGGAAACCGGGGCCTTTTTTATTTGGCAATGGAGCCTGTGGGCGCGCCCGCCCATTTCTTTATGGAATTGCCTCAGTCTGGAGCGTCTTCATTTCCCGATTTTTCATTCCTGATGCCTAAACTGGTGCAAATGCCCAATATCCTGCCCGCAGTATCGGCTATGCATCCATGATCCTCGATATCGCCCGCCTTATGCTGTTTCCGGCCTTGATGGCGTTCGCAGCCGCCAGCGATCTTTTCACCATGACGATTTCGAATCGGATCTCGCTGGCGCTGGTCGGTGGATTTCTGGTGCTTGCCGCCCTAAGCGGCATGGGGATCGAGGAAATGCTGTCGCATGCGGGCGCCGGGGCGGTCGTTCTCGCGATTGCTTTTAGCTGCTTCGCCATGGGCTGGGTCGGAGGGGGCGATGCCAAGGTCGCCGCCGGCGCCGCGCTGTGGTTCGGCTTTGGCCATCTACTCGACTATCTGGTTTATGCCTCGATGTTCGGTGGTGCATTGACGCTGCTGCTGCTTCAATTTCGGCAATGGCCCCTACCCTATTCGCTGGGCGGGCAATCTTGGCTGCTTCGTCTGCACAGCAAGGATAGCGGAATCCCCTACGGGATCGCGCTCGCGATCGGCGCGCTGATGATTTATCCGGAAACCGACTGGATCAGGGCTGTCGATCTCGCACGGTTCGCGGTGCACTGACCCTTACTCGAAACTTGCCGTTAAGGCGATTTAGATACGCCTCATTAACCATGCTTTGACGAATAGCTGGTCAACTCCCATCGCAGCGGCGGAAGCGTCGCGGCGTCATGTGGAAAGTGAAGCGTATGAATACCGCACGCATTGTCGTTCTGGCCATCGCCGTCGGTGCCGGCGGGATTGCCGCGTATCTTGCCAGTGGCTCCGATACCAAGCCTCCTCCGACAGAACCGGTGGTACAGCTGCAGACGGTCGACGTTCTCATCGCGAAATCCGACATTGGCCTGGGCCAGTCGGTTACCGCCGAGAACCTTCAGTGGCAGTCCTGGCCCGCGGCCGGCACTAGCAGCAGCTTCATCAAGCGCACTGAACATCCCGAGGCGGCCAAGGAGATCGTCGGATCGATCGCGCGTTCGCCGTTTATCGCGGGCGAGCCCATTCGGGAGCCGAAGCTCGTCAAGGCCAACGGATCGGGCTTCATGGCGGCGATCCTGCCGACGGGCATGCGCGCCATTTCCACCGAAATTTCGCCTGAAACGGCCGCCGGCGGCTTTATTCTGCCGAATGATCGCGTCGACGTCATTCTCTCGAAACGTGAAAAAAATCCCGACCGCGCCTCCACATCTGGCGATGCGGTCAGCTCCGAGATCATCCTGAGCAACGTGCGGGTTCTCGCCATCGATCAGGCGCCCAAGGAAAAAGACGGCCAGAACAGCGTTGTAGGCAAAACGGTCACGCTGGAATTGAAGCCCGAGCAATCGGAGACTTTGGCCCGCGCGCGCCAGAGCGGCACGCTCTCGCTCGCGTTGCGCAGCATTGCTGACGTCAATGCACCCGAGATCAGAAGCGACGATCGTCCGAAGCGGGGCGAAAGCATCAACGTGGTGCGCTATGGCGTCTCCAGCCCGACAACGACAACGAAGTGATCGAAGGACGTAAGCATATGAAGTGCAGGGGAAATCAGCGATCAATTCGCGCCTTCGCGGTGCGTGCCCTGTCGTTTTCGGCTGTGGCGGCCTTGACGCTTAATCCGGCATTGTCGCCGGTGCGCGCGAGCGACTACCGAGCGGCCGCGCCGGTTGCGGTCGATGGCCAGATGAACGCTCGTTTTCTTGCGCTCGGCATCGGCAAGTCGATCGTGATCGATCTGCCGCGCGACATCAAAGACGTCCTCGTCGCCGATCCGAAGATCGCCAACGCTGTCGTCCGATCGGCGCAACGCGCCTACATCATTGGCGCCGCAGTCGGGCAGACCAACATTGTGTTTTTCGACGCCGCCGGCCAACAGATCGCCGCCTATGATATCGCGGTAAAGCGCGATCTCAACGGCGTGCGCGCGGCGCTGAAGCAGGCCCTGCCGAATGCCGATATCCAGATCGAAGGCGTCGGCGATGGCGTGATGTTGACCGGCTCCACATCGAGTCAGGTGGAGTCGCAGCAGGCGAACGATCTGGCCGCGCGGCTGGTGGGCGCGCCGGAAAAGGTTGTCAACAGCATCGCTGTGCGCGGCCGCGATCAGGTGCTGCTGAAAGTCACTGTGGCCGAGGTCAACCGCAATATCATCAAGCAACTTGGCGTCGATCTCACTGCGTCGATGACTTACGGCACCGCCGTTGTCAAATTCAACAACAGCAATCCGTTCACCGCGCTGGGCCGCAACCTGGTCGACGGCAATGCCGCAGGGGTCGGATTTGGCTCGCCGACTGGCATTCCGACCGTCTCTGCCAACCTTCGCGCGATGGAGAACGCCGGTGTCGCCCGGACCCTCGCCGAACCAAGCCTGACGGCGATCTCCGGTGAAACCGCGAATTTCCTGGCCGGCGGTGAATTCCCCGTGCCCGGCGGCAATACCTGCGATCCCGTTACGCGCATCTGCACCACAACCATCACTTTCAAGAAGTTCGGTATTTCGCTTGGCTTCACGCCCGTCGTTCTCAGCGAAGGCCGCATCAGCTTGAAAGTTTCGACCGAAGTGTCGGAACTGACTCAGGAAAACGCCGTAACCCTCAGCGGCCTATCCATCCCCGCCATCAAGACGAATCGCGCCGACACCACGCTGGAGATTCCGTCGGGTGGCTCGATCGTCATGGCCGGCCTTATCAAGCAGCAGACCAAGGCGGCCATCAGCGGCCTGCCCGGCATGTCGCAGTTGCCTGTGCTCGGCTCGTTGTTCCGAAGCCGCGACTACATCAACAACAACACCGAGCTGATGATTCTGGTGACGCCCTATATCGTTCGTGCGGTCGCGCAAAAGGATCTGTCTCGCCCGGATGATGGGTTTGCCGACGCATCCGATCCGCAGGCCGATCTGCTTGGCAACATCAACCGCATCTATGGCGTTCCGGGCCGGGTCGAGCCCGCGCGGAATTATCGTGGCACCTACGGCTTTATTACCGACTGAGACGGGCGAGGATAATTAAATGACACGCACAGTACCCGTCGGTATCAAACGCGGTTTGCGCCTTGCGACCGCTTTTGCCGGCCTTGGCATCGTTCTCGGCGCCTGCACTCACACTGCGGAAACCGTAACGGCAAGCATTCCCGATGACTATCGCCAGCGCCATCCCATCGCGATCCAGGAGCGCGACCAGTCGATGACCGTTTTCGTCGGCAATGCGCGCGGCGGCCTCTCCGCGTCGCAACGTGCCGACGTCGTAGCGCTGTCGCAGAGCTGGCTGCGCGAAGGCACCGGCGCGATCGTTGCCGAAGTGCCGGTGGGAACACCCAACGCACGGGCAGCCGCCGATACGTTTCGCGAAATTCAGTCCTTGCTGATTTCAGCCGGCGTCCCGCCGCGCGGGCTAACGATGCGTCACTATCATCCGGACAGTTCGCGGACGTTCGCGGCGATCCAGCTGAACTATCCGAAGATCGCAGCGGTCGCCGGACCCTGCGGCCTGTGGCCAGAAGATCTCGGCACCTCGATTCATAATAAGGGCTATCTCGACAACAAGCCCTACTACAACCTGGGTTGCGCGAACCAGCGCAACCTCGCTGCGATAGTGGCCAATCCGTCCGACCTCGTCCAGCCGAGGTCAGAAACGGGCGCATATACGGCGCGCCGTACCTACGCACTGGATAAATATCGCCAGGGTCAGAGCCCGGCGACGACCTATCCCGACGCTGACAAGTCCAAAATAAGCAATGTGGGCCAATGATTAGCTACGCACGCCAAACTTCAGACGATAAGCCGGACACCGGGGCTACGGCCGCCGATGATCTCATCGCGCCGGCGCCTCGCGTGTCGGTACAGGCCTTTTGCGAGTCGGTTGAAACCGCAACGGCGGTGCAATCGGCCGGCGAAGACCGTCGTCTTGATAAGGCGCACCTCAAGATTCAGATGGGCGGCATGGCCGCCGCGAGCGAAGCCTATCGCTCGGCCCCGACACCAAACGTCATCATTCTTGAAACCGATGGCCGCAGCGATATCCTCGCAGGCCTCGATCAGCTCGCGACGGTCTGCGATGCAGGTACCCGCGTTGTCGTCATCGGCCGCTTGAACGATGTGACGCTTTATCGCGAGCTGGTCCGCCGCGGCGTCAGCGACTACATGATTGCTCCGGTCAGTACCCTGGATGTGGTGCGTTCTGTATGCGGCCTGTTTTCCGCGGCGGAAGCAAAAGCCGTCGGCAGGGTCATCGCCGTCATCGGTGCAAAGGGCGGCGTCGGCGCATCCACAATCGCCCATAATGTTGCCTGGGCGATTGCCCGCGATCTTTCGCTGGACTCTGTCGTTGCCGATCTCGATCTGGCATTCGGTACCGCAGGGCTCGATTACAATCAGGACCCGCCGCAAGGAATTGCCGACGCGGTTTTCTCGCCGGATCGCGTGGACACGGCGTTCATCGATCGTCTGCTTTCCAAATGCACCGACCACCTCAGTCTGTTGGCCGCGCCAGCGACGCTTGAACGGGTCTATGATTTTGGCGCGGAAGCGTTTGACTCGATCTTCGATACGTTGCGCTCGACGATGCCGTGCATCGTGCTCGACGTTCCGCACCAGTGGTCGGGATGGACCAAGCGCGCACTGGTAGCCGCGGACGATATCCTGATCGTGGCAGCGCCCGATCTCGCGAATCTGCGCAACGCCAAGAATTTGTTCGACATGTTGAAGACGTCCCGACCCAACGATCGGGCCCCGCTGTATTGCCTCAATCAGGTCGGCGTGCCGAAGCGCCCGGAAATCAATGCGAGCGAATTCGCCAAGGCGATCGAATGCGATCCGATAGCGGCGATACCGTTCGACCCGCAGATGTTCGGCTCGGCCGCCAACAACGGCCAGATGATCGCAGAAATCTCGGCAAGCCATCGCACCACGGAGATGTTTCTCCAAATTGCACAACGGTTGACCGGCCGCGGCGAATTGAAAAAGCCTCGCGGCTCGTTCCTGTCACCGCTCATTCAAAAACTACGGGCAAAGTAAGTAATCGCGTGGGGTACCACCGTGTTCGGTAAGCGTAGCGGATCAGAAAACGATAACCGGGTGATCAAGCCCGGCGTTGCGCTGGAATCATCATCCAGCGCAACGCCGGCGGCTGCCTCCCGCGGACCCGACAATTCCGCTCCTACAGTTGCATCCCCGCCACTCGCCCCGGCACGTCCGGCGCCACCCGCGGCCGCGATCGACGCCCGCCGTTCGGATACCTACTATCAGGTCAAGGCAACCATCTTCGGCGCCTTGATCGAAGCGATCGATCTTGCGCAGCTCGCCAAACTCGACGGCGAGTTGGCGCGCGAGGAAATTCGCGACATCGTCAACGAGATCATCGCGATCAAGAATATCGTGATGTCGATCGCCGAGCAGGAAGAATTGCTCGACGACATCTGCAACGACGTTCTGGGTTATGGCCCGCTCGAGCCTCTGCTGTCCCGCGACGACATCTCGGACATCATGGTCAACGGCGCCGGCACGGTGTTCATCGAGGTCGCGGGCCGCATCCAACGTACCGGCATCCGTTTCCGCGATAACCAGCAGTTGCTGAATATCTGCCAGCGCATCGTCAGCCAGGTTGGCCGGCGCGTGGATGAATCCTCACCGATCTGCGACGCCCGTCTTGCCGACGGCTCGCGCGTCAATGCCATCGTTCCGCCCTTGGCGATCGACGGACCCGCGCTCACGATCCGCAAATTCAAAAAAGACAAACTGACGCTGGATCAGCTCGTCAAGTTCGGGGCGATTACCCCTGAAGGCGCGGATATCCTGCAGATCATCGGACGTGTACGCTGCAATGTGCTGATTTCCGGCGGTACCGGCTCGGGTAAGACGACGCTTGCTGAATTGCCTGACGCAATTTATCGACGAGGAAGAACGCGTCATTACATGCGAGGACGCGGCAGAGCTTCAGCTGCAGCAGCCTCATGTGGTGCGTCTGGAAACCCGGCCGCCTAACATCGAGGGCGAAGGCCAGGTCACGATGCGTGAGCTGGTCCGCAACTGCCTTCGTATGCGCCCCGAACGCATCATCGTCGGCGAAGTCCGCGGACCCGAAGCGTTCGATCTGTTGCAGGCCATGAACACCGGTCACGACGGATCGATGGGAACGCTGCACGCCAACAACCCCCGCGAAGCCCTGTCGCGGTGCGAATCGATGATCACGATGGGCGGCTTTTCACTGCCCTCGCGCACCATTCGTGAAATGATCTGCGCGTCGATCGACGTCGTCATTCAGGCCGCGCGCCTGCGCGACGGCTCGCGCCGTATCACCCACATTACCGAGGTGATGGGGATGGAAGGCGACACGATCATCACCCAGGACTTGTTCATCTACGACATGATCGGCGAAGACGCGAACGGCAACATCATCGGACGTCACCGCTCGACCGGCATCGGCCGGCCGCGTTTCTGGGATCGCGCCCGTTACTATGGCGAGGAAAAGCGGCTGGCGGCCGCGCTGGATGCGGCCGAAGTCGTCACCGAAGTCTGAAGGAGCGGTTCATGAACATGCAAACGCTCGCAATGGCTTTTCTCGCGGCCACCGGCATCGGCGGCCTGGCATGGGTCTTCCTCTATCCGTCGCTGTCAGGAGAGAAGAAGGCGGAGCAGCGTCGCACGTCAGTGGTGAAGGCCGAACCGAGGGCGGCCCGCCAGGCCGACAAGAACCAGCGGTCGCGCCGGGAGCAGGTCGAAGGCTCGCTGAAGGAAGTCGAGGCGCGGCGGGCAAAACAAAAGAAGTGGCGTTGAGCACCCGGCTGACGCAAGCCGGACTAAGCTGGTCGACGCGGAAATTCTACGATCATCTCGGGAGTTTTGGGCTTCGCTGGCTTCGCGCTTGTGTTCTTTGCAGGAGGCGGTCTGCTGGCGGCCATCGGTCTGGCTTTCGCCGCCGGATTTGGCCTGCCGCGCTGGATCCTGGGCTATCTCAAAAAGCGCAGGGAAAAACAATTCCTCCGCGCGCTTCCCGACGCTGTCGACGTGATCGTTCGCGGTATCAAGGCCGGCTTGCCGCTGTTCGAATCGATCAAGGTCGTCGCCGCTGACGCCCCGGAGCCGCTCAAGAGCGAATTCCTCGCTATCATCGAAACGCAGGCGATCGGAATGCCGCTTGGCGAAGCGTGCTCGCGCCTGTTCGAACGCATGCCGGTTCCGGAAGCGAATTTTTTCGGAATCGTGATCGCGATTCAACAGAAATCCGGCGGAAACCTGTCGGAGGCATTGGGCAATTTGTCCAAGGTGCTGCGCGACCGCAAGAAAGATGGCGGAAAAAATTCAGGCGATGTCGATGGAAGCCAAGGCGTCCGCGGGCATCATCGGTTCGCTCCCGCCGATCGTGATGTTGCTCGTCTATCTGTCGACGCCCGATTACATTTCGCTGCTGTGGACGCATCCGACCGGTCAATTGATGCTGGTAGGCTGCGTGATCTGGATGTCGATGGGCATCTTCGTGATGAAGAGAATGATTAATTTCGACTTCTGATGGTGCAGCATGATTGATCTTCTGATCCAGAAAATCCACGACGCGCGATTCATGGCGATGCTGCTCGCCGCAATCGCTGCGAGTGCAACCTGCTATACGCTGATCATGCCGATGTTCGCCGGCGAAAGTCTGGCGAAGCGGATGAAAGCAGTCGCCAGTGAGCGGGAGCGGCTTCGCCAGCGGGAGCGCGAGCGCCTGACCAAGAACGAGAAGGTCTCGTTGCGCCAGACGCCGAAGCAGGTCGTCTCGAAGGTTGTCGAAGATTTCAACCTCGGAAAATGGCTTGCTCAGGAAGCCGCCCGCGAAAAGCTGGTCATGGCTGGTTATCGCGGGCAAGCGCCCTACGTGACTTTCCTGTTCTTCCGGCTGGTGACGCCGATCGTATTTTTCATCGCCGCGGTGCTTTATATTTTCGTGATTTCTCACATGCAGAAATCGATGCCGATAAAGGTCGGCATGTGCATCGTTGCGGCCTACGTTGGCCTTCAGGCCCCCATGCTTTTCCTGCGCAACGCCATCTCGAAGCGCCAGCTTTCGATCAAGCGCGCGTTTCCGGATGCGCTCGATCTGCTGCTGATCTGCATCGAGTCCGGCATGTCGATCGAGACGGCATTTCGCAAGGTGAGCATCGAGATCGGAACGCAATCGATCGCGCTTTCGGAGGAATTCACGCTCACCACCGCCGAGCTATCCTATCTGCAGGACCGCAAGATCGCCTATGAAAATCTGGCGCGGCGAACCGGCCTTGAGGGCGTGAAATCGGTTTGCCTGGCGTTGCAGCAATCGGAACGTTACGGCACGCCGCTGGCACAGAGCTTGCGGGTAATGGCGCAGGAAAATCGCGACATGCGCATGAACGAAGCCGAGAAGAAGGCGGCCGCCTTGCCGCCCAAACTGACGGTGCCGATGATCCTGTTCTTTCTGCCGGTACTGTTCGTGGTCATTCTTGGACCGACCGGCATCAAGGTCGCGGCGATGCAATGAAGGCGATGGTTGCGGATGAAAACCGCAACACGCGCTGCCGTCATCGCCCGACTTGATCGGGCGACCCAGTACACATCGATGTGGAGGTTACTGGATCACCCGCTTTCGCGGGTGACGACAGCTTTTAGCGATCAGTCGCGGTTTTCGAGAGACGCTACCGGTATCGTTCCGGCGCCACGGCGCGGACTGTCCTTGCGGCTGAGCATCTGTTTTAGATAGGCGACATTGGCGGCCGCTTCATCCGCAGGCAGATCGGCTTTCACGATCGATTCGGCCTCGGCAAAACGTCCCTGCAGGCCGATTACCAGGCCCAGATTCTGGCGTACCCGGGCATCGGCTTGCGTACTGCCATACGCCCGCCGCAAGACCTCTTCCGCCTTTGCCAGATCCTTCGACAGAACGTAGGACATGCCGAGATTGGAAAGCACCGATGGTTCTTCGGGAGCTATCTTCAGCGCGCTCGCGTAGTACCGGCGGGCTTCGTCATGACGCCCGAGTTGGTCGAGATCCGTTCCCTGCACCGAGAGAATCCGCCAATCCGGATTTTCAGGTGAATGAGCGCGCGTCAGCACATCGAAGGACTGCTGGAAATTGCCGTTATCGCCGAGCGCGCGGCCATAGCCGGCGAGCAGCGCCTTGTTGCCGGGATTGGCGATCGTCGCCTGCTCCAGCACGGCGGCAGCCTGCGCGCGCTGGCCGGTGGCGCGGAGCGCCTGACCGTATCCCAGCGCCGCCTGTGCGTCCCGGGGATTGGCGCGATAGCGTTCGCCGTATATCTCGGCCATCTGCCGCGGATCGGGATCGGACCGTGCGTCGGCTCTGGCGCCGAGCGACCCGGTGAAATCGGGCATGGTCTGGCAGCCGCCAAGGCCCGCGGCCAAAATTGTCGTTATGGCGGCGGAAGCAAGGAGCCGAGCGAGACTGAGCTGCTGACGCATGGCACTTAACTCACAATATCAGGCGAATTGATCCGCCGAATGCCCTCAGCAATAGACTGTTAACCCTAACGTCTGGTTAATTGGGTCACGTTGAGTCCTTGTGACATCAATCTTGCCCGCAGAGAGACGCATGCATTCCGTGTTCGAGCCCGCCCCCGCCGATCCAGCTGTCATCCCCATTACCTTTGCGACCAAAGCAACCTGGGAGGCTGTCAGCGCGACCCTTCCCGACGAAGTGCGGCAATTCGCACGGTCGAATGGCTTTGCCGCCAAACCGGGCGAGTACCTGACGCTGCCGTCGGCGAATGGCGAGACTTGCGCATGTGCTCTTCGGCATCGAAGACGAAACCAGCAAATCGCGCGACCTCTTTCGCCCCGGCCAGTTGCCGAACCTGCTGCCGCCGGGCGTCTACCGTTTCGCCAATGCACCGCACGATGCGCGCCTTGCCGCACTTGGCGTTCGCCTTGGGCAGCTATCGTTTCGGCCGCTATCGCAAGACCGATGCGCGTGATGTCCGGCTGGTGCCGCCTGACGGCGTCGACATTGCGGAGCTCACCCGGATGGCAGAAGCCGCCGTTCTGGCGCGCGATCTCATCAACACGCCTGCCAACGACATGGGTCCGGCAGAGCTTGCACAGGCAGCGCAAGAACTCGCGGAACGCTTTGGCGCAAACTTCAACTGCATTGTCGGCGACGATCTCAAACAGCAAAATTTTCCGCTGATCCATGCGGTCGGAATGGCGTCGCCGCGCGCGCCGCGGTTGATCGATTTTACCTGGGGCGATCCGGCGCATCCCAAGGTGACGCTGGTCGGCAAGGGCGTCTGCTTCGATACCGGCGGGCTCGACCTGAAGCCGTCATCCGGCATGCTGATCATGAAGAAGGACATGGGCGGCGCCGCCAACGTGCTGGCGCTGGCATCGATGGTGATGGGCGCCGGATTGAAGGTGCGGCTACGCGTCCTGATCCCGGCGGTGGAAAATGCCGTAGCCGGCAATGCCTTTCGGCCGCTTGATGTTTTCACATCGCGCAAGGGCCTTACGGTGGAAATCGGCAATACCGATGCCGAGGGCCGGCTGGTGCTGGCCGATGCGCTGGCGCTGGCCGACGAAGAGCAGCCCGATCTGTTGATCGATCTGGGAACGCTGACCGGCGCGGCGCGCGTCGCGCTCGGCCCCGATCTGCCGCCATTTTACACAAACGACGAGGCGCTCGCGCTCGATGTCGCGCGATGCGCGAAGGAGGAGAACGATCCGCTGTGGCGGTTGCCGCTATGGTCGCCCTACGATGCCTGGCTGGATTCCAAGGTCGCTGACATCAACAACGCACCATCGGGCGGCTTCGCCGGCTCGATCACCTGCGCGCTGTTTCTGCAGCGCTTCGTCGAGGCCGCGAAAAGCTGGCTGCACGTCGATATCTACGGCTGGACGCCGTCGGCAAAGCCGGCGCGTCCCGAAGGCGGCGAATGCCAGGCGGCGCGCGCGCTCTACAAGTTGCTGAGCGAACGCTATGGATGATCCAGATTCTTTCAATTCAAGGCTGACGCCGGCGCGGCCCGACCTCGCCGCGAAATATCTTGAAGGCAAGGTCAAGGCCGCGCGTTTTGTCGAAGGCCGGGAATTCGTTGTTGTCGACGGCGTTGCGCCTGTGCGGGCGGCGCCCTCCTTTGAGGCCGAACAGATAACGCAGGCGCTCAAGGGCGAACGCGTGACGGTCTACGACCGCGGCGATGAAGGATGGGCATGGGGCCAGTTGAACTCTGACGGTTATGTCGGATGGCTGCCGAATGAAATGCTGGCGCCGCCGATCGCCGCGGCAACGCATAAGGTCTCCGCGCTGCGGACATTTGCGTTTCCGGGCCCGTCGATCAAGTTGCCGCCCGTCGATACGCTGCCGTTTGGCGCGACGTTACCGTGCTGCGTGAAGACGAGCGCCTTCGCCGTCTCTGCACGGCGGCTTGCATGTCCCGCGACAGCATCTTGTGCTCGATCGACAGCTTCGAGAGCGATTTCGTTTCCGTCGCCGAACGATTTGTCGGCACGCCCTATCTCTGGGGCGGCAAGACCAGCCTCGGCATAGATTGCTCCGGACTGGTTCAGATTGCGCTGAATGCCTGCGGCACGGGATGCCCGCGCGACAGCGATATGCAGGAAGGCTCTTTGGGCCGCGCGCTGGAAGCCGGCGAAATGCGCAAGCTGCAGCGCGGCGATTTGATCTTCTGGAAAGGCCACGTGGCGATCGTGCGCGATGCCGACAGCATCGTGCATGCCAACGCGCACCATATGGCGACCGCCATTGAAAACACCAGCGACGCCATCGCGCGTATCAAAGCGACCGGCAGCGAAGTCACCAGCATCAAGCGGCTGGGTTGATTTTCTAAGGCGCAACTGCGCCGCCCGGCGCGGCTTCGATGCGGAACGCCGCCGCGAACAGCGCGCGGGTGTATTCGGTCTTCGGGTTTTTGAACAGTTCTGAAGCCGGTCCCTCCTCCACCACCTTGCCATGCCGCATCACGATCAGATGGCTGGCCAGTGAGGCGACGACGCGCAGATCGTGCGAGATGAACATGTAGGTGAGATCGCGCTTGCGCTGCAGTTCGCGCAGCAGATCGACCATCTGCGCCTGAAACAGCATGTCCAGCGCGCTGGTCGGCTCATCCAGCACCACGAAATTCGGCTCCAGCACCACGGCTCGCGCGATGCTGATGCGCTGGCGCTGGCCGCCGGAGAATTCGTGCGGATAGCGAAACCGCGTGGCGGGGTCCATGCCGACATCCGTGAGCGCCTTGATCACTCGCGCTTCGCGCTCCGCGTCGGAAAGCGAACGCTGATGCACGCTGAGACCTTCGGCGACGATATCGCCCACCGACATGCGCGGACTGAGCGCACCGAACGGATCCTGAAACACGATCTGCATGTCGCGCCGGAACGGCCGCATCGCCTTGAAGCGCAAGCCCTGAATATCCTTGCCAAGAAACACGATCGGCCCGTCCGACGAGATCAGCCGCAGCAACGCCAGCCCAAGCGTGGTTTTGCCCGATCCGGATTCGCCGACGACGCCGAGCGTCTCGCCCTTGCGCACCTTCAGGCTGACGCCATCGACCGCCTTGATATGTCCGACGGTACTGCGAAGCAGACCGCGCTTGACCGGAAACCAGACCTTCAAATCGTCGGTCGACATCACCACGGGTGAATCCGGCCGAGGCGGCGCCGGGTCCGGCTTCGGCTCGGCCGCGAGCAGCGCGCGGGTGTAGGGATGCTGGGGCGCGGTGAAGACCTGCTCGACCGGTCCCTGCTCGACGATCTTGCCGTTGTTCATGACGCAGACGACATCGGCAATGCGGCGGACGATGCCGAGATCATGCGTGATGAACAGCAGGCTCATGCCGAGCCGCGCGCGAATTTCGGCGAGCAGCGTCAGGATTTGCGCCTGCACCGTGACATCGAGCGCGGTGGTCGGCTCGTCCGCGATGAGCAAATCCGGCTCGTTGGCGAGCGCCATGGCGATCATCACCCTCTGGCGCTGGCCGCCGGAGAGTTGGTGCGGATAACTGCCGAGCCGCGTTTCCGGTTCGGGAATGCCGACCTGGGTAAGCAATTCCAGCGTTCTCGCGCGCGCCTTCGAACCGCGCATTCCGCCGTGGAGCTGCAAAATCTCGCCGATCTGCGACTCAATGGTGTGCAACGGATTGAGCGACGTCATCGGCTCCTGGAAGATGATCGAAATATCGTTGCCGCGAATGCTGCGCATTTCGCGTTCCGGCAGATCGAGCAGCTCGCGTCCCTTGAAGCGAACATGGCCTGACGGATGCGAGGCGGTCGGATAGGGCAGCAATTTCAGGATCGACAGCGCGCTGACCGATTTCCCCGAGCCGGATTCGCCGACCAGCGCGACGCATTCGCCGCGCTTGATCTCGAACGAGATGCGATCGACCGCGACCGACGTGCCGCCGCCGTGGCGAAACGCCACCGACAAATCGCGGACATCGAGCAGCGGCTGGTTGATGGCGTCCATGCGCTTACCTGAACGTCTTGCGCGGATCGAAGGCGTCGCGCACGGCTTCGCCGATGAAAATCAGCAGCGAGAGCATGATCGCGACCGCGAAAAATCCGGTAAAACCGAGCCACGGCGCTTGAACGTTGGCCTTGCCCTGCGACAGCAGTTCGCCCAGCGAGGGCGAGCCCGGCGGCAATCCGAAGCCGAGGAAATCCAGTGCGGTCAGCGTCATCACCGACGACGATACGATGAATGGCAGAAACGTCATCGTCGCCACCATGGCGTTCGGCAGCAGATGCCGGAACATGATCACCTTGTTCGATACGCCCAGTGCGCGCGCCGCCATGATGTATTCGAAGTTGCGGCCGCGCAGGAATTCGGCGCGTACGAGGCCGACGAGGGACACCCATGAGAACAGCAACAAAATTCCGAGCAGGACGAAGAATCCAGGGACCAGTATCGAGGACAGGATCAACAGCAAATATAACGATGGTATCGCGCTCCAGACTTCGATGAAGCGCTGAAAACCGAGATCGATCCAGCCGCCGAAATAACCCTGCACGCCGCCGGCGGCAACGCCGATGATTGACGAAACGATAGTAAGGCTAAGGCCGAACAGCACCGAGATGCGAAAACCGTAGATCAGGCGCGCGACGACATCGCGGCCCTGATCGTCGGTGCCGAGCCAGTTATATTCCAGATCGCGGCAGCTTTTGAGGCCCTTCTTCTGCACCACATCCTTGCACTGCGCCTCGCTCAGCATCCATGTCGGCTTCGACGGTGCGGGCGTCGGCAGGTCGAGATTGTGGGTATCGTAGGAATAGCGGATCAGCGGCCAAACGACCGTGCCTCCCTTGTCCGCAATCAGTTTCTGCAAGTAAGGATCGCGGTAATCAGCGGCGGTTTCGAAATCGCCGCCGAATGTGGTTTCCGAATAGCTGACGAATGCCGGCCAATACGCGTGACCGTCGAACTTGATGAAGAACGGCCGATCGTTGGCGATCAGTTCGGCGAACAAGGAAACGAAGAACAGAATCAGGAAAATCCAGAACGACCAATAGCCGCGCCGATTAGATTTGAAATTCTGCCAGCGGCGCTGGTTGAGTGGCGATATCCTGAGTGGGCGGCGCGACGGCGGCACGGCCTCGCCGAGCGGGGTCGATGTCGTGGTTTCGATCGGCGGCACGGTCAGCGTCATCAGACTTCCCGCGCCTCGAAATCGATCCGCGGATCGATCCACATATAGGCCAAATCCGAGACCAGATTGACCACGAGACCCACCAGCGAAAATATGAACAGCGTTCCGAACACCACCGGGATAATCGCGGTTCAACACGCTCTCGAAGCCGAGCAATCCCAGGCCGTCCAGCGAGAAGATGGTTTCGATCAGCAGCGAGCCCGAGAAAAACGCGTGGATGAACGCGCCGGGAAAGCCCGCGATCACGATCAGCATGGCGTTGCGGAAGATGTGATTGTAGAGCACCTGCCGCTCGCTGCATCCCTTCGCGCGCGCCGTCATCACATATTGCTTGCGGATTTCATCGAGGAAAGAATTTTTCGTCAGCAGCGTCATGGTGGCGAAGGCGCCGAGCACCATCGAGATCAGCGGAAGTGTAATGTGCCAGAAATAGTCGAGAATTTTCCAGTACCAGGGAAATTGCGACCAACCATCCGAGGTCAGGCCGCGCAACGGGAAAATATCGAAGAACGAGCCGCCGGCGAACAGAATGATCAACAGGATCGCAAACAGAAAACCCGGAATGGCGAAGCCTACGATGATTATCGCCGAGGTCCAGGTATCGAACTTCGAACCGTCCTTGACCGCCTTGCGAATGCCGAGCGGAATCGAGATCAGATAGGTCAGCAGCGTCATCCAGATGCCGAGCGACATCGAGACCGGCAGCTTCTCCTTGATCAGCTGCAGCACGCTGACGTCGCGGAAATAGCTTTTGCCGAAATCGAAACGTGAGAAATTCCAGATCATCAGCGCGAAACGCTCTGGCGCCGGCTTGTCGAAGCCGAACTGCTTCTCGAGGCTCTTGACGAAATCGGGATCAAGCCCCTGAGCGCCGCGATATTTCGAGTTGACGGCGTCGCTGGAAGCGCCGACCTGGCTGCGCGCGCCGAAATCGCCGCCGGAAGAGCCGGAAATGCGCGAGCTGGCTCCCGTGTCGGCGCCGCTGAGCTGCGCGATGACGCGCTCGACCGGACCGCCCGGCGCAAACTGCACCACGACGAAAGACACGAACAGAATTCCCAACAGCGTGGGTATCATCAGAAAAATGCGGCGGGCGATATACGCGCTCATGGTCTATTTCGCCTGCTCGGCTTTGGCCGCCTTGCCGGGATCGGCCCACCACAAATCCGGAGCGCCGACGCCGAGATATTTCGGCAGGTTGGGCGGATGACCGAACACATCCCAATAGGCCAGACGATGCGAATTGGCATACCATTGCGGCACCCAATAGCGCCCCGCGCGTATCACGCGGTCCAGCGCGCGGGCCGCAAACACCAGCTTAGGCCGGCTGTCGGCTGCGATTATCTGATCCATCAGCGCATCGACGACCGGATCGGAGATTCCCGCAAGGTTGTTCGTCCCCTTGGTCGCCGCCGATTGCATCGAAAAGAATGTGCGTAGCGAGTTGCCGGGGACAGTGGAGAAACTGAAGCGCTCGATCACGATGTCGAAGTCGAAATCGTCACGGCGCGCGCGGAATTGCACGGGATCGACCAGGCGAAGCGTCGCTTCAATGCCGAGCGTGCCTAGGTTCTTGATGTAGGGCATGTGGTGGGCCTGGAATGCCGGCTCGTCGAGCAGGAACTCGACGCGAAACGGCTCGCCCTGCGGGGTCATCCGCTTGCCGTCCTTCATGACGCAGCCGGCGTCCTGCAACAGTTGCACCGCCTTGCGCAGCAGCGTGCGATCCTGCCCGGACCCATCGGAGACTGGCGGTACGAACGGATTGCCGAATACCTCATCGGGCACTCGGCCGCGAAAAGGCTCGAGCAGCGCAACCTCCTCGGGAGACGGCGGGCCGCTGGCCATCAGGTCGGAATTCTGGAACGGCGAGACCGTGCGTACATAGGCGCCGTACATGATGGTCTTGTTGGTCCATTCGAAATCGAAGGCATTGCCGAGCGCTTCCCTCACGCGCGGGTCCTGCAATTTCTCGCGGCGGGTGTTGAGAAACCAGCCCTGCGCGCCCGAAGGGGTATCGTCGGGAAGCGTTTCTTGCTTGGCGCGGCCGTCTTTCATCGCCGGGAAATCGTAACGCGTATTCCAGATTCGCGACGTGAACTCTTCGCGATACAGATAATTGCGGCCGGTGAAGCCTTCGAAAGCGACATCGCGATCGCGATAGAAATCAAACCGCACAATATCGAAATTATAGCTGCCGCGATTGACCGGGAGGTCGGCGCCCCACCAATCCCTGGCGCGGTCGAATTCAATATAGCGGCCGGCCTCGAAGCGGCCGACCTTGTACGGTCCGCTGCCGAGCGGAATTTCGAGCGTCGATTTGTCGAACGGATGCGCGGTGTAGTAGGCCTGCGAAAAGATCGGCAGGCCCGCGACGAACAGAGGCACATCGCGCCCGCGCTTTTCAGCAAAAGTCACCACCAGCGTTGCTTCATCGACGGCTTCGGCCTTGACCATGTCACGCATCTGCTGGCTGATCAGCGGGTGCCCCTTGGTCTTCAGCGCCATCAGCGAAAAGGCGGCGTCGCGCGCGGTGAGCTTGCTGCCGTCGTGAAATCTGGCTTCTGGCCGCAGCGTGAATCGATAGATCAGGCCATCCGGTGAGATTACCACCGACTTCGCAACAAGGCCGTACATCGCATCGGGCTCGTCGCCTGCGCGCACCATCAGCGGCGCGAACGTCATTCCCATGCCCTGCGCGCCATCGCCTTTCAGAATGTAAGCGTTGAGCGAATTGAAGGTCTGAAACGACTGATTGAAGGCGCGGCCTGAGGGAATGGTTGAAAACAATCCGCCTTTCGGCGCGCTCACATTCACATAGTCGAAATGATGAAAATCCGCCGGATATTTCAGATCGCCGAACGCCGAGATGCCGTGCGCCTCGGTGCCACCCTCGGCCGCCATCGCCGGTCGAAGCGCTGTTGCGCCCAAGCGCGCCGAGACCTAAGGCCAAGCACATGCCGGCGATTGAATTGCAGACGGCGCGTGAGCTCTCTCAAGACCGTTTGCCGATTTTTGCGGCTTTATCCGCGTCGTACCACCACAGCGCCGGCAGACCGGAGCGGCCATATTTCGGCAGCGGCTCGGCGTGGCTGAAGCGGTCCCAGCGCGCGTAGCGGGAGAAGCCGTAGGTGAACTGCGGCACCACGTAGAAATTCCACAGCAGGACGCGATCGAGCGCCCGGGTAGCCGCAACCAGCGTCGTGCGATCCTTGGCGAAGATCACCTGATCGATCAGCGCATCCACGGCAGGATTCTTGATGCCGATGCTGTTGCGTGCACCCGGCTGATCCGCCGCCTGCGAACCCCAGAACTCACGCTGCTCGTTGCCGGGCGACAGCGACTGACCCCATTGATCGATGATGATATCGAAATCGAAGCTGCGCAGCCGGTTCTGATATTGCGCATCGTCCACGGTGCGTATCGAGGTTGTAACGCCGATACGCTCCAGCGACGGCTTGTAGAACAGCGCGATGCGCTCGGCCGAGGGGTCCTGCACCAGAATTTCCACAGTGACCGGCTTCTCGGCCGCGTCGACCAGCTTGCGTTCGCGCACTTGGAAGCCGGCGTCCTTTAGCAATCTTGCGGCCTCGCGCAGATTGGCGCGCACCGCTTCCGGATTGCCGCCGACAGGATTGGTGTAGGCTGTCGTGAAAACCTCGGCCGGCACCTTGTCGCGCACGGTCTCGAGAATTTGCAGCTCCGGCCCCTCCGGCAGTCCCGAACAAGCAAGCTCGGTGCCTTCGAAGTAACTGGCGATGCGCTTGTATTGTCCGTAGAATAGCTGCTTGTTCATCTCCTCGAAATCGAAGGCATAATTGAAAGCGCGCCGCAGCCGCGCGTCCTTGAACTGATCCCGCCGCAGATTGAGAGCGAAAGCCTGCATCCGGCCGGAGTCGTTGATCGGGAATTCTTCCTTGACGACGCGCTTCTCGGCGATGGCCGGAAAGTCATAGGCCGTCGCCCATTGCTTCGCCGAGTTTTCGGCGATCCAGTCGGCCTGATCAGCCTTGAAGGCTTCGAGTGCGACGAGATTGTCGCGGAAGAATTCGAAGCGCAGCTCATCGAAATTATTCTCGCCGATCCGCACCGGCAGATTTGCGCCCCAGTAATCCCCGACCCGCTCTGCCGTGACGGAGCGGCCAGCCACAAATTCCTTGATCCGGTAGGGGCCAGAGCCAAGCGGCTTTTCCAGCGTGGTCGCTGAGATATCGCGCTTGCGGCCTTCGCCATCGCTGCCCTGCCACCAATGCTTCGGTAACACCGTGAGTTCGCCGACAATGGTCGGCAATTCGCGGTTTCCCGGCTGGTCGAAGGTGAACTTGATGTCGCGCTCATCGGTTTGCTCGGCCTTGACGACGTGCCGGTAGTACGAGCCGTACATCGGGCTGTATTTTTTCAAGGTGTCGATCGAGAAGATCACGTCCTCAGGCGTCACCGGCTTGCCGTCGTGCCAGCGCGCGTCCTTGCGCAGCCGGTACTTGACCCAGGAAAAATCATCCGTGTGCGCGGCGGCTTCGGCCAACAATCCGTAGTAGGTTCCGACCTCGTCCTGCGAACGGGCCATCAACGTCTCATAGATCAGCCCAACCGCCGGCGCGATCGAGCCCTTCACGCCCGCGATGGCCAGATTGAAGTTATCGAAGGTGCCGATTGAGATCGAACGGGCGACGCCGCCCTTCGGCGCGTTGGGATTGACGTAGTCGAAGCGCTTGAAGTCGGCGGGATATTTGATGTCGCCAAACAGCGACAGGCTATGACGCCAGACCGGCTCGGGGGCGCTCTCTGCGCGTGAACCTCGTCGATGGCCAAAATTGCGGACATGCTTCCGAGCGCGGGAGCGACGACCGCGAAAGCACCGTTTTGCAGAATATGCCGTCTGGAGATGGCCAAATCGAACATTCCCGGAATTGGCGGAGGCTGACGATTAAGAGGGTAATATAAGGCGAGGTTTCGACCGAATATGTTGCTTTTTCCTCATGATGTCAGCTTCAAGACAGATATCGGTGCGACGAAACGTCCGAAACTCCGGCAAATGAAAACGGCCAGGAAATCCTGGCCGGCCGTTGTCGACAAAATCGTCCATGCCGGACGGGCGTCTGGTTACTTCGCCGCCGTCGGCAACGGAACCGGCTTCTCTGCCAAGGTCGCAAGGTAAGCGATCACGTCGGCGCGCTCGCTATCCTTCTGGATGCCGGCAAAGCCCATCGCGGTGCCGGGCACGAAGCCTTTCGGACTGGCGATGAACTTGTTCAAGTCGTCAAAGGTCCAAGTGCCCCCCTTGGCCTTCATCGCCGCCGAGAAATTGAACCCGTTCTTGCCTTCACCCTTCTTTTCATTGACGGTGTCGTACAGGTTCGGACCGACGCGATTGGGGCCGCCCTTCTCGAAAGTGTGGCAGGCGCCGCATTTTTTTGCCGCGGCCATGCCCTTCTCGACCGAAGCGGTCTGCAGCAGCTTCTCGATCGGCTCGGATGGTGCTGCCGCCGCTTCCTTGCCGCCGGCGGGAGCCTCTTCCTTCACGGCGATATCGTATCCGGGCTTTTCCGGCATCACGGGCGCGAACAGTGCGCCGGCCGTGAAGCTGGTGACGAGCAAAATCAGGCAGGTGCCGAGAATCGCACCGAGTATTTTATTGAGTTCGAAGGAGTCCATTTTTCGATCAGGCTCCAGGCCGGAAAGGTCGACGAAAGGCCGGCGGAACGGCCACGGATGGCTTCAGGAATCAGGCTTTCGCGCTGCAACCCGACAGCGCCTGAGATATCGGTTTGCCCGCGCTCTGGCAACCCGTATAAACGCGCCAGGTTTTGACCAATCCCCATTATTTCCTGAGCGTTTAGCCGGGTCCAGATTCTCAATCCGATGACCGAGACCCGAACTTTGGTGTTGATTCCCGCCCGCATGGCGGCGACCCGTCTGCCGGGCAAACCGTTGCTCGATATCGCCGGGCTGCCGATGATCGTCCATGTCCTGCGCCAGGCCGAGGCCGCGCAGATCGGCCGGGTTGCCGTTGCAACCGATACGCCGGAAATCGCGGCGGCCGTGACCGCCCACGGTGGGGAAGCGGTCATGACGCGCCCCGACCATCCGTCCGGATCGGACCGCATTTACGAGGCGCTCGGCAAGCTGGACCCCAAGCGCGAGACCGAAATCGTCATCAATCTGCAAGGGGACTTTCCAACCATCCTGCCGGACAACATCCGCGATGTGCTGGCGCCGCTCGACGATCCGGCGGTCGATATCGCCACCCTGGCGGCGGAAATTCATACCGAAGAAGAAAGCACCAATCCGAACGTGGTCAAGGTGATCGGCTCTCCCTTGAGCGAGCGACGGCTGCGCGCGCTCTATTTTACCCGTGCCACCGCACCGTGGGGCGAGGGGCCGCGCTATCACCACGTCGGACTCTATGCCTATCGCCGCGCGGCGTTGGAGCGTTTCGTCGGGCTTAGTCCCTCTCCGCTCGAACAGCGCGAAAAGCTCGAACAGTTGCGGGCGCTTGAGGCGGGGATGCGGATCGACGTGACCATCGTCGACAAGGTGCCGCGCGGCGTCGATACGCCTGACTGACCTCGCCAAACCTACGCCGGTCCTGCACGCTGACTGGCACAAAAAGCTGAGTCCCGCTGATACAAGGCGCCCATGACCAAAGGCACTGCTCAAGCCATGAAAATTCGCTTTCCAGGGCGAGCCCGGCGCGAATTCGCATATCGCCATCGCCGAAGCCTATCCCGATGCCGAGCCGTTGCCCTGCGCGACCTTCGAGGATGCGCTCGCCGCGATCTCCTCGGGCGAGGCCGAACTGGGCATGATCCCGATCGAGAATTCGGTCGCCGGGCGCGTCGCCGACATTCATCATCTGCTGCCGCAATCCGGCCTGTTCATCGTCGGCGAATGGTTTCTGCCGATCCGCCACCAGTTGATGGCGCCGCGCGGCGCCAAGCTGGCCGACATCAAGACGGTCGAGAGCCACGTCCATGCGCTCGGCCAGTGCCGGCGCATCATCCGCAAGCTCGGCATCAGGCCGGTGGTCTCCGGCGACACCGCGGGCTCGGCGCGGATCGTCGCCGAACGCGGTGACAAAAGCTGCGCCTCGATCGCGTCGCGCCTCGCAGCAGAAATTTACGGCCTCGATATTCTGGCCGAGGACGTCGAGGACGAAACCCACAACACCACGCGCTTCGTGATTCTGGCGACGCAAGAAAAATGGGCGGCGCAGGACTCAGGCCCGCTGGTGACGACGTTCGTGTTCCGTGTGCGCAACCTGCCCGCCGCGCTCTACAAGGCGATGGGCGGTTTCGCGACCAACGGCGTCAACATGACCAAGCTGGAAAGCTACATGGTCGAAGGCAATTTCTTCGCGACGCAATTCTATGCCGACGTCGACGGCCATCCGCACGACAAGAACCTCGCCTTCGCGCTGGAGGAATTGAAATTCTTCTCGAAGGAATTGCGCATCGTCGGGGTTTATCCGGCGCATCCGTTCCGCGTGGCGTTCAGCGAGAAGGCGGAATAAAGCCTACGCCGCCGCTTTCTTGCCGAGCCCGAACGCATCCGCGAGCAGGCTGTACGACTTCTTGCGCGCATCGTGATCATACACCGCGGTGATGACCATCAGTTCGTCGGCCTGGCTCGCCGCGATCATCGGCTGCAGCTTCTGCATCACGGTCGCCGGACTGCCGACGAACAGTTTCGAGCGGTTGCGCGCGACCGAAGCGCGTTCGGCGTCGGTGTAGGGATAGGCCAGCGCTTCCTCGACGCTAGGCAGCGGCAAATATTGGCCCCGGTCACGGCGCAGCCGGTTGAGATCCATCGACGACGCCAGCCGTTCGGCCTCCGCATCGGTATCCGCAGTGACCACCGCGACGGCGAGAATGCCGTGCGGCGTGCTGCGCCAGCCCGACGGCTTGAAGCGCGCGCGGTAGTGAACCAGCGCATCGACGGCATCGAACGATGCAAAATGATGCGCGAAGGCGAAGCCCATCCCGACCTGCGCGGCGAGTTCCGAACTATAGTCGCTCGAGCCAAGCAGCCAGATCGGCGGCAGCGGGGTATCGTCAGGCATCGCCACGACGTTGTTGTAGGGATGGCCGGGCGGGAAATCGCGCGTCTCCCACAACGTCAGTTCATGCAGCCGCTCGAGAAAATCGTCGCCTTCGCGACGATCGAGCCGGCTGCGCAACGCATGCGCCGTAGCACCGTCGGTGCCGGGCGCACGGCCGAGCCCAAGATCGATGCGGCCGGGAAACAGCGCTTCCAGCATCTTGAATCGCTCGGCCACCATCAGCGGCGCGTGGTTGGGCAGCATCACGCCGCCGGAGCCGACGCGGATAGCTGCGTCACCGCGGCGATCTGCCCGATCATGATGTCGGGCGCAGGGCTCGCGACCGACGCGAGATTGTGATGCTCGGCCAGCCAATAGCGGACGTAGCCCAGCGCATCGGCATGAACAGCCAGATCGATGCTGTTGCGCAACGCCGCCGCGGGCTTGGTGCCGGTCGTGACGACGGATAGATCGAGAATGGAGAGAGGGATCATGGCCTTAAGTTAGTGCGTCGTCGGCTTTCGACAAAGGGTTCGGACCAAGAACGGGGCCTCCTCGGTCACACGATGTGAAGTGGGTATCCTTACGCTGTTCTAGGTCAATATTGATATTCGCCCACTGCCATATGGTGAGAATATCCTTTGAAAACTGTAATCATTCTTGCCCACCGATCTGATAAAATACCACATTTTCTGATATTCTATGTGCAATATTGGGCTATTTCCCACAAATGTTGGGCTGATTGTTAGGTCATCTCATTTGGCATATTTTACGGCGTGCACGCAAGCCCGAACAGCGGCAACCGACGGCTGGAGTTAAATTACATGACCGAGACACCACCCGCCCATGACAGCCGCGCGGCGCCGAAACTCCCCGCCATTTCGTTTGAGTTCTTTCCGCCGAAGACCGAGGAGATGGAGCGCAGCCTTTGGGAGACGATCAACCGCCTGGCGCCGCTGGCGCCCAACTTCGTTTCAGTGACCTATGGCGCGGGAGGATCGACCCGCGAGCGCACCCACTCCACCATCGCGCGCATCCTCTATGAAACCACGCTCACGCCGGCGGCGCATCTGACCTGCGTCGATGCCCGAAGGCCGACGTCGACGACGTCGTGGCGCAGTATCATGAGGTCGGCGTTCGCCATATCGTGGCATTGCGCGGCGATCCCTCGACCGGACTCGGCACTCCCTATGCTCGCGCATCCGCGACGGCTACCAGACTTCGGCCGATCTCGTTGCCGGCATCCGGAAACACTATCCGCGATATCGAGGTGACGGTGTCGGCCTATCCGGAGCAGCATCCGGAGAGCCGCGACTTTCGACGACGATATCGACATGCTCACAGGCCAAGATCGACGCCGGCGCGACCCGCGCGATCACCCAGTTCTTCTTCGATAACGACCTCTACTTCCGCTTCCTCGACAGCGTTCGCGCGCGCGGCATCGATATTCCGATCGTGCCGGGCATTTTGCCCATGCATAATTTCAAGCAGGCGCGCAGTTTCGCCAAGCGCGCCGGCGCCAGCGTGCCGGACTGGCTCGCGCAGAAATTCGAAGGCCTCGACGACGATGCCGAAACGCGCAAGCTGGTCGCCGCGACGGTCGCCGCCGGTCAGGTGCAGAAGCTCGCCAAGCATGGCGTCGATACCTTTCACTTCTACACCATGAACCGCGCCGATCTCGTCTTCGCGATCAGCCATCTGCTCGGCATTCGGCCGCAGAACGCGCAGAAGGCGGCCTGATCGTATGACTTTGCCAATTTCCTCCGAAGCGAACCGCCTTCCTCGACCTCGCGCGCGAGCGCATCCTGGTGCTCGACGGCGCCATGGGCACCATGATCCAGGCGCTGGAATATGACGAGGCGGCGTTTCGCGGCGAGCGCTACAAGGATTTTCACCGCGATCTGCGCGGCAACAACGACCTCCTGATCCTGACGCAGCCGCAGGCGATCGAGGACATCCACGCTGAATACCTGCGCGCCGGCGCTGATATCGTCGCCACCAACACGTTCTCATCGACCTCGATCGCGCAGGCCGACTACGATCTCTCCGGCATCGCCTATGAGATGAATCGCGAGGGCGCGCGGCTTGGCGCGCAACGCCGCGACGCGCGTCACCGCCGAAGACGGCAAGCCGCGTTTCGTCGCCGGCGCCATCGGCCCGACCAACCGCACCGCCTCGATCTCGCCGGATGTATCCAGCCCCGGCTTCCGCGCCGTCACCTTCGACGATCTGCGAATCGCCTACAGCGAGCAGATCAACGGGTTGCTGGACGGCGGCGCCGACGTTCTGCTGGTCGAAACCATCTTCGACACGCTCAACGCCAAGGCGGCGCTGTACGCCATCGCCGAAATTAGTGAAGCGCGCGGCATCGACGTGCCCGTGATGATCTCCGGCACCATCACCGACAAATCCGGCCGTCTGCTTTCAGGCCAATTGCCGGAAGCATTCTGGAATTCGGTGCGGCATGCCAAGCCTTTGACCGTCGGTTTCAACTGCGCGCTCGGCGCGGAAGATTTGCGCGCGCATATCGCCGATATCGGCCGCGTCGCCGACACGCTGGTCTGCGCCTATCCCAATGCCGGCCTGCCCAACGAATTTGGCGCCTATGACGAGAGCCCGGAATTCATGGCCGGCCTGATCGGCGAATTCGCCGCCAGCGGTCTCGTCAATATCGTCGGCGGCTGCTGCGGCACCACGCCGGACCACATCTCCGCGATTGCCGCGGCCGTCGCGCCGCATAAGCCGCGCGTCATCCCTGAAATCGAGCCGCGCCTGCGGCTATCCGGACTGGAGCCGTTCGAACTGACGCCGGCGATCCCGTTCGTCAATGTCGGCGAGCGCACCAACGTCACGGGATCGGCGAAATTCCGCAAGCTGATCACCGCGGGCGACTACACCGCCGCGCTCGCGGTCGCACGCGACCAGGTCGAGAACGGCGCGCAGATCATCGACGTCAACATGGACGAAGGCTTGCTGGACTCCGAAGCCGCGATGGTGACGTTCCTCAATCTCGTCGCCGCCGAGCCGGATATCGCCCGCGTGCCTGTGATGGTCGACTCCTCGAAATTCGCCGTGATCGAAGCCGGCCTGAAATGCGTTCAGGGCAAGCCGGTGGTGAATTCGATCTCCATGAAGGAAGGCGAAGCCAAGTTCTTGCACGAAGCTACCATCGCGCGGCGTCATGGCGCCGCCGTGGTGGTGATGGCGTTCGACGAGGCAGGGCCAGGCAGATACGTTCGCGCGCAAGACCGAAATCTGCAAGCGCGCTTACGACATCCTCGTCGATCAGCTTAACTTCCCGCCCGAGGACATCATCTTCGATCCCAATATCTTTGCGATCGCGACCGGTCTCGAAGAGCACAACAATTACGGCGTCGATTTCATCGAGGCGACGCGCTGGATCCGGCAGAACCTGCCGCATGCGCATATTTCAGGCGGCGTCTCCAATCTTTCGTTCTCGTTCCGCGGCAACGAGCCCGTGCGCGAGGCGATGCATTCGGTGTTCCTGTATCACGCCATCAAGGCCGGCATGGATATGGGTATCGTCAATGCTGGGCAGATGATCGTCTATGACGACATCGACCCCGAGCTGCGCCAGACCTGCGAGGATGTGATCCTCAACCGCGATCCCGGCGCATCCGAGCGTTTGCTTCAACTGGCGGAGAAATTCCGCGGCAAGGAGAAGCAGACCAAGGAACAGGATCTGGCTTGGCGCGAATGGCCGGTCGACAAGCGGCTTAGCCACGCGCTGGTGCACGGCATCACTGAATATATCGAGGCCGACACTGAAGCCGCGCGGCTTGACGGTGGAGCGGCCGCTGCATGTCATCGAAGGCCCGCTGATGGCCGGCATGAACGTGGTCGGCGATCTCTTCGGCGACGGAAAAATGTTCCTGCCGCAGGTGGTGAAGTCCGCCCGCGTGATGAAGCAGGCGGTGGCCTATCTGATGCCGTTCATGGAGAAGGAGAAGGCCGACAACCTCGCCAACGGCGTCACCGGCGACGGCCGCAAGAATGCCGGCAAGATCGTGCTCGCCACCGTGAAGGGCGACGTCCACGACATCGGCAAGAACATCGTCGGCATCGTGCTCCAGTGCAACAATTTCGAGGTGATCGACCTCGGCGTCATGGTGCCGGCGGCGAAGATCATCGAGACCGCGAAGGCCGAGGGAGCCGATATCGTCGGGCTCTCCGGCCTGATCACGCCGTCGCTCGATGAGATGGCGTTCTTTGCCACCGAACTGGAGCGGCAGGGGTTGAGACTGCCGCTGATGATCGGCGGCGCCACCACCAGCCGCGTGCATACCGCGGTGAAGATCGCGCCGAGCTATCACGCGGGACCGGTGGTGCATGTCAATGACGCCAGCCGCGCCGTCGGCGTCGCCTCCGCGCTGCTGTCGCCGGAGAAGCGCGACGCCTATGCCGCCGAGGTGCGCGCCGACTACGCGAAAATTTCGGCGGCGCATTTCCGCGCGCAGGCCGACAAGAAGCGGCTGAAGCTCAGGGATGCGCGCGCCAACGCGATGACCATCGATTTCGCCAAGACGCCGCCGAAGAAGCCGGCTTTCTTCGGCATCAAAAGCTTCCGCGATTACGATCTCGCCGAACTGGTCGATTACATCGACTGGACGCCGTTCTTCCAGACCTGGGAATTGACCGGACGTTTCCCGGCGATCCTTGACGATGCGAAAGTCGGCGAAGTCGCGCGCTCGCTGTATGACGACGCGCGCAAGATGCTCGACCTGATCGTCAAGGAGAACTGGTTCAAGGCGCAGGCCACCATCGGATTTTGGCCGGCCAATTCCGATGGCGACGACATCGTCGTTTATGCCGACGACAATCGTAAAAAGCCGATCGCCACGTTCCACACGCTGCGCCAGCAACTGGAGAAGCGCGAAGGCCGCTTCAACACCGCGTTGTCGGATTTCATCGCGCCGGCCGCGAGCGGCGTACCGGATTATATCGGTGCATTCGTAGTCACTGCGGGCATCGGCGAAGACGTTATCGCCGACCGCTTCAAGAACGCCAACGACGATTACTCGTCTATCCTGTGCAAGGCGCTGGCGGATCGCCTCGCCGAAGCGTTTGCGGAGCGCATGCATGCGCGCGTGCGCCGCGAGTTCTGGGGTTACGCGCCGGATGAGACGCTCGCGCCCGATGCGCTGATCCTCGAACAATATGCCGGCATTCGCCCGGCGCCGGGCTATCCCGCGCAGCCCGATCACACCGAGAAGGCAACGCTGTTTCGGCTTCTCGACGCTGAAGCTACCGCCGGCGTGAAGCTGACCGAAAGCTATGCGATGTGGCCGGGTTCGTCGGTTTCCGGGCTCTATTTCTCGCATCCGGAAAGCTATTATTTCGGCGTCGGCAAGGTCGAGCGCGATCAGGTCGAGGATTACGCCGCGCGCAAGGGCTGGAGCATCGCCGAGACCGAACGCTGGCTGGCGCCGGTGCTGAATTATATTCCGACGCAGGATCAGTCGATGCAGGAGCGATTGGTGAAGGAGACGATGCCGTCGCTGGCGCCGTCCTCCGCAACGCCTGCCAACGATGTCGTGGCAGGCGACATCGCATCACATCCGCCGGGCTGCAACTGCGCGGTGCATCTGGCGTATCGCAAGAAGGCCGCGCGGGCGAGGTAATCCGAGAGCAGTTACCGCCCGGCAGAAAGCCCGTGCAGCACCAGCCTGTTGAGGCGCTGGGCGAACGCCGCGGGATCGTCAGGCAATTCGCCGTCGAGAATCTGCGCCTGCTCCAGCAGCAGGAACGACAGGTCGGCAGCGTCACCAGCCTTTTCGTCAGCGCCATCGCCGGATTTGGCCTGCGCAATCGCCGCTACCAGCGGATGTTTCAGATTGATCTCGAGGATCGGTTTGGCGCCGGCGCCGCGGTTCTGCCGCGCCAGCATGCGCTCCAGCTCGCGGTCCGGGCCGAAACCGCCGGCGACGAGGCATGACGCGCTGGTGGTCAGCCGCTGCGAGCCGCGCACGTCGGACACGCGATCGCCGAGAGCCTGCTTGATGACGGCGATGGTGGCGGCTTCGTCGATCTCCGGCTTCGCCGCTTCGTCCTTGCTCTCGCCGGTCAACGGAATCAGATCGAAATTGAGATCGCCCTGGCTCAGCGACTTCAGCGGCTTGCCTTCGAAATCAAGCTGCGCCGAGGTCCAGAACGCGTCGACCGGATCGGTCAGCAGCAGCACCTCGATGCCGCGCGCGGCAGCCGATTCGAGTTTCGGATTTGATTTCAACCGCTCGATGCTGTCGCCGACGAGATAATATACCTCGGTCTGGTTGGGCTTGAGGTCGGCGATATATTGCTTCAGCGATCGCTTCTCGCCCGATGTGGTGGTGAAGCGCGACAACGCCAGCAGCTTCTCGCGGCGCTCGAAATCCTCGTAGATGCCTTCCTTGATCACCGGACCGAACGCGTCCCAGATTTTCGCGAACGTCTCCGGCTCCTTCTCGCTCAGGCTTTCGAATTCGCCGATCACCCTGCCGGTCACTGCCTTGCGTATCTGCGCGAGCTGCGGATTGTTCTGCAGCATCTCGCGCGAGATATTGAGCGGCAGGTCTTCGCTGTCGACCACGCCGCGGATGAAGCGCAGATACGATGGCAGCAGGTCGGCATCGTCCGTGATGAACACCCGCCGCACGTAGAGCTTCACCCTGCCCTTGCGGGACGGCTCGAACAGGTCGAACGGCTTTGTCGAGGGGGCGAACAGCATCACCGCGTAGGACTGCCGGCCTTCGGCGCGATAATGCAGCGTCATCGCCGGCTCGTCGAAGGCGCCGGCGATCGATTTGTAGGCTTGCGTATAGTCTTCCGGCGTCAGATCGGATTTCGAGCGCTGCCACAGCGCGCTGGCCGAATTGATCTGCCGCGCCTCGCCCTCCTCCGGCACCAGTTCGATTGGGAACTGGATGTTGTCGGAATAGGCGCTGACGATGCGCTCGATCTCGTAAGCTTCGAGATATTTCGCCGCATCGGGTTTTAAATGCAGCACAATCTGCGTGCCCGTTGCGACGCTGTTGGCGTCTTCGACAGGCGCGACCTCAAAACCGCTGCCGCCGGATGATGACCATGTCCATGCCTCGTCGGTCCCGGCGCGGCGGCTGGTGACGACGATGCGATCCGCCACCATGAAGGCCGCGTAGAAGCCGACGCCGAACTGGCCGATCAGGCCCGCGCCATCCTTGGCTTCCGTCATGCGCGAGAGAAACGATTTGGTGCCGGAACGGGCGATGGTGCCGAGGTTATCGATCAGCTCCTGGCGGTCCATGCCGATACCGTTGTCGATCACCGAGAGCGTATTGTTCTTCTTGCTGGGAACGATCCGGATTTTGGGGGCGTCACCTTCGGCGAGCAGCTCCGGCTTCGAGATCGCCTCGTAACGCAGCTTGTCGCAGGCGTCCGAGGCATTCGAAATCAGTTCGCGCAGAAAAATATCGGTCTCGGAATAAACCGAATGCACCATCAGGTGCAGAAGCTCGGCCACTTCGGCCTGGAACGGCTGGGTTTCGATGGGCTTTGGTTCGGTGGTGTCGGTCGCGGTCATGGATTGCATCCGGTTCGAAGCTTGAAAAAAATCGATATAGCGCCGCGGCGTCGGAACGCAATGTTCTGAAGGCTTATTTGCGGCAGCCAGCGAAGGCGGCATGTATCGCCCAGCGTCGACATGATTGCCTGGATGACGCGGACGTCCGGGCTAATCGAAGTTTCGCGCGGAGCCGATGGCGTTAGAATGGGAGGAGAGCTGCAACATCGAGCGCAAGTCGGGGATCTTCACCCGCGGACGGTCTTGTCCGCGACCGAGCTGGATCTCGTGATCATCAAGCCGCAGCCAATTCCCCCAGTCGGTGTAGTCCACGCGGCGGCTCTTCAAGAGGGCCAATATCTGTGCGGGGTCGCTTCTGTGAAGGGACCTCCGGGTAGCAAGATCTGCCAGCAGGCTACCAAACCGTTTCGGCTGAATCACTCCTGTTGGTGCCGACCGTTCCGGACGGTCCTCGCTTGGCCCATCCCGTGACATATTCCCTGCCGGTCAATTGGCCGTTTTCGTCCAGGACGCGACCTCGATCATGTGGGATGATCGATCTGGCTTCATCGAACGGCACGTCGGGTAAGCGCAATGCGCGATAGCCGACTGAGCGAAAAATCATTTCGGCCTTGATCGTCTCGAGGTTCCCCGTTCCGCGCACCTGTTCGTCGGCAAGCGGCTCGTTGCTCTCCAACAAGAGTCCCTCCACGCGGTCCTTTCCGAGGATACGCACCGGGCGGCGCAGGAACCGAATTTGGATCCTGCGCGCCTTGCCCTGCAATGGCCGCCGCGCCCATTCTCGAAGCATCGCAATATTCGTACGGAGCTCGCGATTCGAGGCGATCCGGATTTCATCCTCGTCGCTCAGTAATAACTCCTCCGGACGAATAACCACGTCGGCGTTGAGCAGGTCACCAATTCCGCGCAACTCCATCGGCGTAAACTTCGCCTGCGCGGGTCCTCGGCGCGCGATGAGGTGCACGTCGGTAATCTCGCTGCTACGGAACGCGTGGAGCACCCGGTCGGGCACGTCTGTCGAAGCGATCTCGTCAGGACTGCGGATGAGCATGCGGGCGACGTCGAGTGCGACGTTACCCGCGCCGATGACCGCGACCTGCTTTGCGTTCAAGAGGAAGTTGCCGTCTGCGGCATCAGGATGCCCGTTGTACCAGTCGACGAACTCCTTTGCACCGTAGCACCGCGCCAGGTCTTCGCCGGGTATGCCGAGCCGGCGCTCGGCTTGAGCTCCGGTAGCGTAGATGACGGCATCATATTGTTCGAGAAGATCGGCACGGCTGATGTCCACGCCGAAACATACGTTGCCGATGTAGCGTACCGGCTTCTCGCTGTGGAATACATTGCACAGCACCCGTATCACCGATTTCATCTTCTGATTGTCAGGAGCTATGCCGTAACGCACCAGGCCGTAGGGCGTCGGCAGCCGGTCAAATACGTCTACGCTCAACCCTGCCGCCAATTCCAGCAGCGATTCGACCGCGTAAAGTCCGGCCGGGCCCGCGCCAACCACCGCCACCCTGGCGGCGCCTGCGCATCCAGCTTCCTCCCCCAAGCCTTCCATAATGGGCGCAGCGGATATGTCGGCGTTGCTTTTCACTGCCGGAAAACGCTAGGTCGGTCCGGCTTCGTGCAGGGGATAGGATGCAATCAGCGGCGTATCTACGCCGAAGCGCCCGACCCGCTTGGCGCCGCCGGGAGAGCGCAACGGCTCAGACCGGCCGGAAAGCGTCTGGACGAAGAAGTCTTCGTTATCTCTGAGATGCCTATGCAGCGCCTCAGGCAGATCATCATGGTGGTAGATCGCTTCTACAGGACAGACGGGCACGCAGGCGCCGCAGTCGATGCACTCGCCGGGCTGAACGTAAAGTGCCCGGGCACCTTCGTAGATGCAGTCCACGGGACACTCCTTGACACAAGATCGGTGGAGGCAGTCGACGCACGCCTCAGTAATTACGTGGGTCATTGCGCGTCACCCCAAAGCTTCGGTTACCGCTCCAGAATGGCGTGAATCGGCGTTACCGAATGATACATCTCGCCGTGCCACCTTGGCTTTTCTTTTTGTGGGTCAATGCTGATCCTGGAAGTCTCGGCAAGAATTGCCTTGATAGCCTCCGCGGCCTCAACACGACCAACGTATCGGCCCACACAATAACCTTGCCCAAACCCGAAGGCGAAGTGCGTGGCATCCTGCTGCCGTTGAGCGTCGAAAGCATGAGGACATTCCCAGCGCTCCTCATCGCGATTCGCAAGCGGCGTGATCAGGTATATCGAATCGCCACGGCGCATTGTCTCGCCGCCAATCTCGATATCCTTTTTGACAACGCGACGTATTGTTCGAAACGGCGTCAAGAACCTCAGAGCCCTCTTCGACGAAGCCCGCCACGAGCGAAGGGTCGCGGCGTAGCTTTGTCTGAAGGTCAGGGTCGCGACATAATGTGTACAGAAGCCCGCGCAAGAGCGGCTTCGTTTCATTGTCCAGACTGCTCCAGCAAGTACTGAGAACGTCGTTCTCGTTCCAGTCAGGGAATACAGTCGGACCTTTCTGCCAAAGCACGCTGATCAGATCATTGCGCGGGTGTTCGCGACGATCTCTGATGATGGGCAATAGAATTTCGCCCATGGCCTTGAGCGCCGCTTGTCCATCTTGAGCAACTTTCGATGCGAGAGGGATTCCCTTTCCTGAATGCAGCGCCTCTTTCCACGTTCGCGCGGATCTGCATCTGCAGCAACAGGCTCTCCCGCGTTGCTGCGTCGATGTCATAACCCACAAAATCGCATCCGATTAAGAACACAACCGAGTCAGCGTAATCCGCTGCAAGTTCGCCGCGCCCCTTTTCAACAAGCGGCGCAAGTACGTCGCGGCAGATGGTGCTGGCGCGTTCCCGCATGTTTTCCGCGAACGTCTCGCCCGTAAGCTGCATGTGCAGCGTGTGCAGGCGCCGATGGTCGCGGCCCTCAAGGACCAGAAGATGCCTGCCCCAAAATTCTGCACTGCCGTCGCGAAGCGGGATATCGCGCCAGAAGGCGTCCGACTCCTGAAGGATTCTCGCCGACTCTGCATATCCGGTCACAATCCAGGCGTCGCGTTCGGCGTTCCAGTAAACGCTGCGATCGTTCGCCCATTCACCGAATGTCGCTCCGACCTCCGCCTCGATAGGACTGTGGGCCTGACGCGTGTCGGCCGTGTTGGGAGTTGCCATGTCAGGATCCTCTCATTGTCGCGCCGCGCGACGGGCCTGGTAGATAGTCCGATAATCGGACATATGTCCGTTAATTGTAATTTAGCGGCGGCCTGACTTTGTGTCAACGGAGACGCATCTGCCATCGGTCTCTTTTCTTCTGCCCAACGCGTCCTTGAGGTTTTAAAAAGACCCAGAGCACCTTGCTGAAGATCGCGGCGCTTCCGCTGTTTGACTTTCGCTGGCCCGTGGAAGTTATTGAAACCAGCCCAACCGGACATTTGCGAGCTATCGTGGCTGAAACATCGAAGACAGTTACGAATGCGCTCGCGGTGATGGAGTGCTTCGGCCGCGAATCGACCGCACTTTCATCCTCCGAGATCACCAGGAGGATCGGCATTCCACGAACCAACGTGCTCCGCCTGCTTGCAACTTTGCAGGGTCGGGGATGGTTGGAGCGGACGGAGGATGGAGGCAGCTACCGTGTCGGGTTGCGCGCATTCGAAATTGGCGCCAACTACCTGACCGCCAATTCGGGGGCGACGGCACTTCGCACGGTGCTCAACGAACTCCAATCCACCACCGAGTGCACGGCTTACGCAGGCGTGCTCGAACGTGACGACGTCGTCATCACCCACTGCATCGAAGGAACGCTGCCTATTCGCTTCCTGTGGAAGATCGGCTCCCGGCTTCCATGCACCACGACCGCCATCGGAAAGGCTATCTTGAGTCACCTGCCCAATCCGGACGTTGATAAGCACTTGGGGTCGGGTCATCTGCGTACGCTGACTAACAAGTCGGTCAAGTCACGAAAGAGCTTACGTTCGGAGCTGGAACAGGCGCGCAAGGATGGTTGGGCGATCGTCAGGGAGGAGAGTCATGCGGGGCTGACCGCGGTCGGCGCGGCCGTTTTCGCGGGCGGAAAACCGGTGTCGGCAGTCAGCGTTTGCTGGTTCGATCATCCGCCTGACCCGAAGCGACTGCAAAGATATGCCCAATCCGTCATGCAAGCCGCCGACCGGATTACACGCGAAATGAGTGTTCGAAACTGATTCCTCGAATATCCGGATCAATATGCTGAAGCTGCGGCTGGCGACAAAGACTGACCACGCGGCCATTTGGTCGATTATCGGCCCCGTCATCCGGGAGGGCGAAACCTATGCCCTACCCGTGGATATGGAAGAAGCCGAAGCCGTGCGCTACTGGACCGATACAGACCGCCGTACTTTCGTTGCCGAAGATTACGGCGGTATCGTCGGCACATATTATATTCGCGCGAACCAGTCTGGTGGCGGATGCCACGTCGCGAATTGCGGCTACATGACACGGGCAGATGCGCGGCGCAAAGGTATTGCCCGTGCGATGTGCGAGCATTCCCTCGCCGAGGCAAAGCGATGCGGCTTTCGCGCCATGCAGTTCAACTTTGTGGTCAGCACAAACGAACGCGCGGTACGACTATGGCAAGACCTGAAATTTCGTGAGGTCGGCCGCCTTCCCGCCGCGTTCCAACGGCCGAATGGCGCCTACGTTGACGCCCTGGTCATGTTCAGGGATTTGTAGGAAGCCGGCAGCGACGCACCGTAAAGCACTTGCTGACCATGTTCGAGATTTCCTAGCATTCAGCCAGATTGACAGCGAGCCCTCCGAGCGAGGTCTCCTTGTACTTTGATTGCATGTCCCGTCCGGTCTCGCGCATTGTTGCGATCACCTTGTCGAGCGACACCACGTGTTTGCCATCTCCCTGCAGGGCAAGCGAGGCAGCGCTGATAGCCTTGATGGCGCCGAACGCGTTGCGTTCAATGCAGGGAATTTGAACCAGTCCGCCGATGGGATCACAGGTCATGCCGAGGTGATGCTCCATGCCAATCTCCGCTGCATTTTCGATTTGCTCATTCGTGCCGCCGAGAACCGCGGCTAGTCCAGCGGCGGCCATCGAACAGGCGACACCCACCTCTCCCTGGCACCCGACCTCCGCGCCTGAGATCGACGCATTCATCTTGAAGAGCGCTCCGACGGCTGAAGCGGTGAGTAAAAATTGACGCATGCCTTCGACATCGGCGTCCTGGCAGTGATCGCGGAAGTAGCGCAGCGTCGCAGGAATAATTCCTGCGGCGCCGTTCGTCGGCGCCGTTACCACGCGGCTTCCGGCGGCATTTTCCTCGTTGACCGCGATGGCGTACAGACTAACCCAGTCCATGACGGCATGCTGCGTCCGGCTGTTGGATGCTGCTGCCTCTTGAAGTTTGCGATACAGCGATGGCGCACGCCGGCGCACTTCCAATCCCCCTGGAAGAGTGCCGTCCGTCACCATACCCCGATCGATGCACGACATCATGACTTCGATGATGTGATCGATCTTGGCGTCCACTTCTTCAAGCGGCAACCGCGACGTCTCATTCGCCATAACCATCCCAGCGATGGACATGCCCGATGACGCGCCCATCGAGAGAAGTTCGTTGCCGGAGTGGAAGGGAAACGGAACGGGATGCTCGGTCTGGAGCTGCGCCTTCCCGACCTCGTCTTCAAGTACAACGAAGCCGCCGCCGATAGAGCACCATCGTTCTCCCAGAAGAACGTTGTTCGCTTCATCGAATGCCGTGAATGCCAAAGTGTTCGGATGCCGTGCGGTTATCGTCACGCCATCGAACACAACATCCCGGTTTGGATCGAATTCGATAGTTCTTCCACCGGACAGGCGAAGCATGCGCTCTTGACGAGCTAAGGTCACGATGCGGTCCGCATTGCCGGCATCGACCGTCTCCGGACGCTCGCCCGCCAGGCCGAGTATGACAGCCTTGTCGGTCCCGTGCCCTTTGCCTGTCCACGCAAGCGAGCCATAGAGGTCGGCTCTAACGCGCTCGACCCGCGGCAACAATTCCGCACGCCTCACGCTCTCCATGAAATTGGCCGCCGCCATCATGGGTCCGATCATGTGCGACGAGGACGGACCGATGCCGACCTTGAAGAGTTCAAATATGCCGATCATGTATTTTCGTCACGCTGGTCTAACGCGAGTTCTTGCCGTGCCTCGTCCAAGAGCAGCCAGACATAGGCCGAGAACGAACGCCACACGTCGATACAGAAAGTCGCCCGTTCCGTTCTCGACAGCACGATGGGTGATTTTCCGAGAACGGTACGGGTGCACATCCCAACAGGGAATTGCTGTTCGGAGAGGTCGAGCGGGCAGCCATGGTTCAGCACGTACTCGCTTTTTGATCCCCTGATCTCAAGAGCGTCCGACCGATGGCTCACGTCAACGAGCGAACATGAATAGGCCTCAAGCTCCCGCGACATCGCAGAGAAAAGATTAGTTGGGTTCTCTTCGATCGCCTCAAGCAGCCACTCGTCCGGGCCAAGCCAATAAGCCTTGCGCGTGCCCTTTTGGTTGAAGCGGTTGGCGCTCTGCGGCAACTCAACGCCAAAGGCCTCCGCCGCCGGAGCAAACGACGGCGGCCGCCCGCGAAAGATGAACTTGGCGGCGTCGGGTAGAATGACAAGAGACACGGCCTCTTCGGACGCGCTGTTCCGGTAAACCCCCGCAAGGGAGTTAGTTCTGATGATGGAAGCATCAACCATTGAGACGCTCCCCTTCCGGGTCGTAGAAAACTGGCGAAACAACTTCGACCGCGATCGGCTCGCCTGGCATCGAAATGCTCAGGCGCGTCCCGATGCGCGCTCTTCCGCCACGGACCAGCGCAAGTGCGATGGATCGGTCGAGCGCCGCGCTCCAATACGATGACGTCACATGGCCAATCATGGCCATCGGAATCGGCTCACGAGGATCGACGACGATCTGGGCTCCTTCCTCGAGAACGACCTTGGGATCGACGGTACGCAATCCGACAAGTTGCTTCCGGTCCGCCGCTGTCATCGCCGGCCGCGCCAGGGACCGCTTGCCCACGAAATCTTTTTTCGTTTTGCCAACCGCCCAGGACAGGCCGACGTCGTCGGGCGTTACGGTCCCGTCTGTTTCCTGGCCGACAATAATGTAGCCTTTCTCGGCGCGGAGCACGTGCATGGCCTCAGTACCGTAAGGCGTGATGTCGTAGGCCTTCCCTGCGGCGAAGATCGCTTCCCACACGCTGCGGCCGTACCCCATCGGTACGTTCACCTCGAACCCGAGCTCCCCGGTAAATGACACCCGGAACAGCCGAGTTGGGATTCCGCAAATATGCCCTTCCCGCACGCTCATGTGCGGCATCGCTTCCGGTGAGATGTCGATATCCTCAATCAGAGGCTGCAATACTTTCCGGGCGTTCGGGCCCTGAACCGCAATGACAGCCCATTGTTCGGTCGTGGAGGTCAACCACACATCGAGGTCCGACCACTCCGTCTGCAGATAATCTTCCATCAGCGCCAGGACGCGAGCGGCTCCGCCCGTCGTGGTCGTGACGTGAAAGCGATCAGCCGCCATTCTCCCGACAACGCCGTCATCCATGATGAAGCCGTCTTCACGCAGCATGACGCCATACCGCAGCCGGCCCGGTTCGAGCTTTGTCCAAGCGTTCGTGTACATTCTGTTCATGAATTCGGCGGCGTCCTTGCCCACGACTTCGATCTTGCCAAGCGTCGTGGCGTCGAAAATGCCGACCGACTGCCTCGTCGCCG
This sequence comes from uncultured Alphaproteobacteria bacterium, assembly GCA_963723625.1. Classification (GTDB taxonomy): domain Bacteria; phylum Pseudomonadota; class Alphaproteobacteria; order Rhizobiales; family Xanthobacteraceae; genus Bradyrhizobium. The sequence goes on along the minus strand of CAVRRK010000004.1, from coordinate 288,222 downwards.
CGCATTCCCGCTTGACCGCGGCATGCATGTCCTCCGCATGGCGCGGGAAATAGCGTGCACGCTTCCAAAGACTCACATCCTCGAAAACAGCGCCATTTTGCACGGCCCAATCGTGGATGGATGTCCGCCGAACTGGATCGAAGAGATCGCCTTTCGACTGGCCCGCAAAGACACCGAACGTCGTCGGCGTAAACGGCGGACGAAACGTGGTCAGGCCTACCTTGGGCAACCGGCAGATCGAGCGCTTGCGAGACAATTCCAAGGGCATTCATGTTGGACGTCTTGCCCTGGTCCGTCGCCATGCCGGTCGTTGTGTAACGCTTCACGTGCTCGATCGAGCGGAATCCTTCGCGGGTTGCGAGCTCGATGTCTTTGACCGTCACGTCATTCTGGAAATCAACCCACGCCCTTCCACCCCGCTTACCAACCTTGCTTGGCAGCCCGATGACGCCGTCCTGGCCAAGCGATTGAGCAGATACCGGGAAATTATGCTCAGCGACCGGCTTTCCTCTCGGCCGCTTTGGCCGCGTCAAGTCCGCCGCTGAAACCATCGGCAATGACAGCACCGAGATCGAAGACGCCTCGGCACGCCCCGACGGATCGCTCGCGCTCGGCCGATTTCCCCGGGATGTAAGCCTTGATGCCGTCGTCGTAGACAAGCTTTCCGCGGGATTGGGAAAACAAATGGACGCTCGGCGTGAAACCGCCGGACATGAGAAGTAGATCGCACGGAAGTGTTTCCGACTTGCCGGTGGTCTCATCCATCAAGTCCGCATGGGAAACGCGCAAACGGCCGTAAGTCGCAGTGACAACGGTCGAAGGACGCACCGCGATCCCCGTAGCTCGCGCCGCGTCGATCCACGGCCCCTCGGGTGAAGACCGTACGTCGGCGATAGCAGCGATATGAACTCCCAACTCTTTCAGCTCAAGCGCTGCCCGATAAGCGCTGTCGCAGGCGGTAAAGACCACAGCCTTCGACCCGGGAATGGCGCCATACCGGTTGAGGTAGGTGCGAGCCGCTTCGGCCATCATGATCCCCGGACGGTCATTGTCTGGAAATAGCAGCGGTCTTTCGATCGAACCGGCTGCAAGAACGATTTCTTTGGCGCGGACTTGCCACATGCGCTCTCGCGGTGCGTTGGCGTGGCGATGTCCTAGATGGTCCGTTACCCGCTGACACAGGCCGAGAAAATTGTGCGGATACCATCCAAATGCGGTCGTTCGGGGCAACAGCGTTATATTTGGAAGCGAGGCCAACTCCTGTACGACCCGGGCGAGCCAATCCGCTGCCGCCTCGCCCTCAATGATTGCCTTGCGTTCGGAAAGGAGCGACCCTCCCAATTGATCTTGCTCGTCGCAGAGCATCACGCGCAGACCGGATCGGCCTGCGGCAAGGGCCGCGGCGAGCCCCGCTGGACCGGCGCCGACAATCAAAACGTCACAATGGGCGTAGACCTGCGTGTATCGGTCAGGGTCAGCGGATAAAGGCGCTTTGCCCAATCCCGCGGTCTTGCGGATTATTGGCTCATAGAGCGCCTTCCATGCAGCCGCGGGCCACATGAAAGTCTTGTAGTAGAATCCTGCCGAAAGTAACCGCGAGAACAGATCGTTAATTCCACCGAAGTCGAACGCCAGAGAGGGCCACCGGTTCTGGCTTTCGGCCACGAGGCCGTCGTACAACTCGACCTGTGTTGCGCGAAGATTGGGCGTATATCGCGCGCTGTCGCTCCCGACACCCACAAGCGCATTTGGCTCGTCGGAGCCCGCGGACAGAAATCCGCGAGGCCGATGATATTTGAACGAGCGCCCCACGAGGTGAACACCATTCGCGATCAGCGCGGAGGCCAGCGTATCTCCGGCATACCCGCCGTATTGTTTTCCATCGAAGGTGAACTTGACGGGCTTGCTGCGGTCGACGCGACCTCCCGACGCAAGGCGAAACTTCATCGCACTGCTCCGCCTTTGGCCGAGCGATCCATTTCTTCCGAACAGCCTTCGGGAGATGCGCCGATCTTGTAAGTTTCCAGGATTTCGTCGGTGAGGGTGTTGCGCCTGGCATTAAAGAAGCGTGCGCAACCGTTGATGTGCCGCCAACGTTCGGCGTGAACCCCTCTCGGATTGCTGCGAATGTAAAGATATTCTGCCCACGACTGATCGTCGAGCGACATGGGATCCTTCGGGCGCTCGATGTGGGCCTGTCCTCCATAGGAAAATTCGATCTCCGGCCGCGGCCCGCAGAAAGGACATTTGATCAGCAACATCTGAGATTCCAACCGTTAATGCGCGACTGCCGCGGCAGCCGCTTCATCGATCATCACGCCCTCCCGGAAGCGCTCGATCGTGAATGGCGCGTTGATGGCGTGGGGCTCGTCCTTCGCGATGGTCCAGGCAAACAGATCGCCAGAGCCCGGAGTTGCCTTGAAGCCGCCTGTCCCCCATCCACAATTCAGGTAGAGACCCGGGACAGGCGTCTTGGCCACGATCGGAGAGCGGTCCGGCGTCACATCGACAACGCCGCCCCAGTTTCTCAGCATTCGCAGCCTTCGGAACATCGGCACCAACTCGCAAATGGCATCAAGCGTGTGATTGGCGATGTGCAATGCGCCGCGCTGCGAGTAGGAGATGTAGGCGTCGGTTCCGGCGCCGATGACGAGTTCGCCTTTGTCGGATTGAGAAATATACGCATGTATGGTGTTCGACATCACCACACAGGGGAATGCGGGCTTTACCGGCTCTGATACCAGCGCCTGCAGCGGGAAGCTTTCCAGCGGCAACCGTATGCCCGCCATATCCATGACGACGCTGGTATTGCCCGCGGCGGCCACGCCTACTTTGCCCGCGCGAATGTACCCTCGCGTCGTTTCGATGCCCTCAACTCGACCGGATGTGCCGCGCCGGATGGCCGTCACTTCGCAATTTTCGATAATGTCCACGCCAAGCGCGTCCGCAGCACGCGCGTATCCCCAGGCGACCGCATCGTGCCTCGCCGTTCCGCCTCGGCGCTGCAAAGCCCCGCCCAATATCGGATAACGCATTTGCCCTCCGACATTGAGCGGCGGGCAATATTCTTTGCACTCCTGTGGCGAGAGCCACTCGTTATCGATGCCGTTGAGCCGGTTGGCGTGCACATGACGCTTGAAGCTCTGCACATCGTGCACGTTGTGAGCCAGCATCAGTACGCCACGCGGCGAATACATGACGTTGTAATTCAACTGCTGGGAGAGACCTTCCCAGAGCTTCAGGGCGTGCTCATAGAATTGAGCGCTCTCATCGAACAGATAGTTCGACCGAATGATCGTTGTGTTTCGACCGGTATTGCCGCCGCCGATCCACGCCTTTTCTAACACCGCCACGTTCCGCAGGCCGTAGCGCTCGGCCAGGTAGAATGCCGTGGCGAGGCCGTGCCCACCCCCTCCAATAATCACCACATCGTAGGCGGGCTTCGGTTCGGGTGAGCGCCACTGTCGGGGCCATCCCGAGTTGCGCCGAAGGGCCTCGCGTACCAGGGAAAATGCCGAGAATTGCTTCATGGGACCCCGATGAAATACCTATGGGTCATACCGCTGGCCTCCGCCCTCATGCCAGCATGAGCCGGTCGCCGGGGTTGGACGGAAGCGACATCCATAGGCCGGGTGTGATTTTTCGCTCTCGGGTCGCCCTCGTTGCGAGCGATGGCCATCGCTTGACTCGGCTCAGATCGATGGGTTTAAGCCCTTATCGGTTCCTTTCGGGACGGGGACGCCTCGCGCATTTTGCGGCTCGCAGATGGCCTGAAATCTGGAATGTGGGCTCAGGGATGCTGGATGTGACGGAAAGTGATGCGTTGCTCGCCTATCTGGAAAAGAACCGGATCGAGGCACGCACGTTTGAGCACCCGGCCGTGCACACGGTTGAGGAATTGAAGGCGCTTCGCGGCGACATTCCGGGGCTGCACACGAAGAATCTGTTCCTGCGCGATGGCAAAAAGAACTTTTTCCTCTTCGTCACCGATGAAGACGCAACCATCAATCTCAAGCAGCTGTCCAAAAAGATAGGCGCAAAAGGAGGCTTGTCGTTCGGCTCTCCCGATGCGTTGTTGGAACTGCTGGGCATACGCCCCGGCGCCGTTTCGGTTCTGGCTATCGTCAACGATGCGCAGAGCCGGGTCAAATTGATGCTCGACCAGAAATTGACAAAGACGACCGCGATCAATTGCCATCCTCTCAGCAACGAACGCACGACTTCACTTTCTCAAGAGGCTTTTTCCAAGTTCCTGGCCGCGACCGGGCGCGAAGCGGTGTATGTCGATCTGGAAGACGATGTCGCTCAATCTTGAAATGGCGTCTTGAGACGCCATCACTCGCAGGTCGTTAACTGCACTACTGCAGATAAGGACGTCGTTCATGCAGAAGAAATTCCGGCGCGCCTGACGAACCGTCTTGCAAGGTCATTTGTTCGAACAGATTTCCTGTCACGGGTTGGCCGACCCCCACCCCGCGATGACGCTCGATGAGCGAGCGAAACAGTTCGGGCCCACCCTTCCGCAGGACCGACGGGGGACATCCAAAGGTCGCCCGGAACAAACGATTGAAATGCGAAGGATCGGCAAACCCGCTCTCGGCCGCCACCGCCGTTATGCTCTTGCTCGAGTTTCCAAGCAACCAAAGGCCATAGTACACGCGCAAATCACGCGAGAACTCCTGAATGCTCTTGCCTGCAATCTTGCGAAACAGCCGTTCAAGCTGGCGTTTTGAGAGGCCGACACTGGTCGCGATCTCGTGAACCTTCGGCGGTGTGCTGAGGTTCTGCTCAATGAGCAGCATTGCGCGCTTGACGCGAGCGTCGGCAACCAGACCAACTCCAGGCGGTTGCGGTTGCGCGTCGACCCCCGATCGCGCCACGTCGGTCAGCAATATATGCAGACCCTTTTGAGCTCTTCCGGGACCCAGATGGCGTTCGACCATCCACGCTCCGAAATCGAGTGCCGCCAGACCACCGGCGCAGGTGATGAAATTGCCGTCTTGAATGAAGAGCTGATCGCCTATGGGAATGACGTTGCTATAGCGTTCGAGCAGATCGAAAAAGTGGTACCAGCTCACGCAGCACTTTCGTCCGTTCAGTAGCTGCGCTTCCGCCATTGCAAAACTGCCCGTGCACACGCCGGCAACTGGAACGCCGCGGCCGGCCGCATCGCGCAAGAACTTCAACATGGCGGGGTGATACTCGACCCCATTCGGCAGCAGGCCGCCTACGACCACGACATAGTCGAACCGCTCTGGCCTGCTGTACGTTTCCCAAGGCAGAACCTGGAGGCCGCAGCTCGCCGATATTGGGCTCATGTCGGGGCCGAGCACCGTCCAGGAGCACCGCTCAGGCCGGCTGCGATCGCCCTCATCTGCCGAAAGTCTGAGCAGATCGACAATTGAGGAAAACGCCGCCAGCGTGAAACTCGGCAGCAGCACGAAACCCACAGACAGAGTTTTGCTGGCCGCCTTTGTAGAAGCCTTGCTCCGGTCACTGAGCTTGAGCATCAACCCGCCTTGAGTTCACCGGGAAAGCTTATCAGGCTTTCGGATTGGTGCAATCTAAGCAGAATTGAGCCTTTAGTGGGTCACACCAAAGTATGCCTTCTGGACCTGAGCATCGGCCAACAAGTCCGATGCTCTGCCTTCGACGGCTATTCGCCCCTGTGAGAGCACGTAGCCATAGTGCGCAATTGCGAGGGTCTGGTTGACGTTTTGCTCCACCAGAAGAACCGTCACGCCGCTAGAGTTGATGCGCCGGATGAGCTCGAAATTTTCCTGAACGAAAAGCGGCGAAAGTCCCAACGACGGTTCATCGATAACCAGCAGTTCGGGCTCGGTGATCAACCCGCGTCCGATGGAGACCATCGCCTGTTCGCCACCCGACATCGTGCCGGCCAACTGTCGAGAGCGTTCGCGCAGCCGCGGGAACATCTCGTAGATGCGCTCGATGCGGCCGCGAACCTCTTTCTCGGATCGAATCCGGAAAGCGCCGGTTCGGAGGTTTTCCTCCACGGTCATCTTGGCAAAGATACGTCTTCCTTCGGGGATGCAGCTTAGGCCCAGCTTGACGATCTGATGAGTTTCCAGATGATCGATCGACTTACCGTTGAAAGATACCGACCCTGACCTTGGAGGCGTCAGCCTCAAGATGGAACGGATGAGAGTTGATTTGCCCGCACCGTTCGAGCCCAGGATGCAGGTAATGCTACCTGCCGCAACATCGATCGTGACGCCTGAAAGAACGTCCGTTTGCTCGTAGGCGGTGTAGATATTCCGCACTGTCAACGTGCCGCTCATGACGTTCCCAAATATGCTTCGCGGACCAGGGGATCAGCGGCGACCACCGAATACTTTCCTTCGCAAATTTTTTTCCCGTAGTTGAGAACAACACATCGATCCGTCGCGCGTTCGATCAATCCCATCTCATGTTCGACCATCACGATGGTAAGATCGCCGAGGCCCTTGCGAACTTCGAGTATCTCGCTCATCAGTTGGCCGGTCTCATCGTGCGTCATGCCAGCCGATGGCTCGTCCAAAAGCACAAGTTTCGGACGCCCGATCAAAGCACGGCAGATTTCCAGCCTGCGCCGATCGATCATGCCGAGCGCTATGGCGGGATGCCACAACCTGTCGGCAAGATGAGGGTTGAAGATCGCGAGCAACTCGCGCGCCTCTTTCGCGGCCGATCGAACATCCGCTGCGAGCTGGCCGCGCCGAACGAAGTTGTACCAAAGACCGCTGTTGAGCCGGCGGACCGCGCCAAGCATAAGATTGTCGAATACCGACAACGAAAGGCAGAGGCGCGATCGTTGAAATGTTCGCGCCAGCCCATGCGCGGCGATCTGCTGCGGGCGTAAAGTCGTGATGTCCTGACCGTCAAGAACGACATTGCCCGCACTCGCGGAATAGATCCCGCTGATGACGTTGAAGAATGTTGTTTTACCCGAGCCGTTTGGACCAATCAGGCCGAGAATTTCGCCCCGCTTGACCTCGATATCCAGTGCGTTCAAGGCCAAGAGGCCGCCGAATTTCACGGACAAGCCAGAGGCCGTCAATAAGTTCGTGTCCTTTGCCAGCGGCGTTGCGTGCTCGGTCATGGCGCTACTGGTCCCCGAAAACCCGGACACGCCGCGCAAAAAGCCCTGCGGGCCGCACGAAGAGCAAGCCGATGATGACGCAGGCAAACAAAAGCAAGCGGTATTCCTGGATAAACTGCAGCTTTTCAGGGAGAAGAACGACGATAATGGTAGCGACCAGCACGCCCCAGCGATTGCCGATTCCTCCGAGTAGAACGATCGATACGAAGATCAGGGAGTCGCTGAGCGTAAAATTTGCCGGTGCAATGAAGCCGGTCATCTTCGCGTAAACGGCTCCCATGACGCCAGCCAGGAAGTTTCCTGTTGTGAAGGCAAAGCTCTTCCAAACAGATACTCTAAGCCCGAAGACCGAGGCGGCGGTTTCGTCGAGGCGCACGGCATCCAACCAGATACCGATCCAGGACCTTTCGACGAAACGTGTAAAGATCATGAAGACCGCAAAAATCGCAGCAATGAGCATGACGTAGTTGGCGTAGAATGAAAACGATATGCCGAACAGCGCCGGCTCGTTCGAGAAATCCCAGCCCAGAATTTGAATGCCGGGCACCTTGAGCCCCTGTGGTCCGCCCAGCAGCTCGTTGGCCTCGAGAAATCCATAGAAAAGAATGCCGAAAGCCAGAGTGGTGAGTGCGGCGTAGTGGCCTCTGGTCCTGAGAACGGGAAGGATAAGGATTGTCCCAAGAGCGGCCGCAATCAGTCCGCCCAACAAGATGACAACCATGTCAGGCAGCCACGGCACGTTCGCAAGCATTGCAGCCGTGTAGCCGCCTGTACCGAGAAAGGCCGCGCCGGCGAAATTGAAGATTCCGGTGAATCCGGTCTGGATGGTTATTCCGAGGCAGACGGTAGCATAGATGAGAATTGTCGCGCTCATCAGCAGCGCGAAGTTGTTGTCTTTCAAGACAAAGAACACCCCGAAAAATGCAGCCACCGTAATGCATCTTACCGCCCACGGATGATGCACTCCCGCCTGTTCGGCCGCTTGCAGGAATCCGAGCTTGGACAGACCGAAGGCTAGCACGGCAATCACGGCTATGCAGATGCCCAGCGCACGCTGATTCTCGATATCGAGCAGGGCAAGCAGCGACCCAGCGAGACACGCGGCAACCAGGACGGAAGACAGAACCTGTCCCGCTGTGCCCTTCAATGAGAGAAAGCTCATACGGGAGCCGACCTGGCTGGAGGACAGCTCCGGTCCATCCACGCCATTGACCGAAGGAAAGTTCATATCCGCTCGGACCCGCGCTCTGCCAGGAGCCCGGTCGGCCTCCAGGTAATCAATGCGACCACGATGATAAACGCTATCACATTCTTGTAGTCGCTGAGGCCCGGCAGTGTCGCGACCACGGCGGTTTGCAGGCCGGCGAACAAGTAGCCGCCGATGATGGCGCCCCAAATATTGCCGAGACCTCCGATGATGGCGGCGCAAAAGCCGATGACCGCAAGAATGAGGCCCATGCCGTAGTTTATTTCGCTGTAGTAGAGGCCGAAAAGGGCGCCGGCGATTCCGGCCGTCATCGATCCAATGGCAAAAGCGATGACCACCGTGAGGGTGAAGTTGATCCCCATGGTCCGCGCCGTCTCACCATCCTCGGCGACGGCCCGAATTGCGAGCCCCAGCCGGGTGCGGTTGATGATCCACTGAATTAAAAAAATGAATGCGATGCCAAACGAAATCAGAATCAGCCCGTCGTACCGAACATAGACGCCGGACATTTCTGCGCCGCCGGAAGGCAGCAGTTCGGGAAACTTCTGCGGGTTGGTGCCATTGGGGAAAAAGAGACGGATACACTCACGGATCGTCGTGCCGACCATCATCGTCATGAGCAGCATGTTGAGCGGAGGCGCATCCTTCAACGGCAGGACCAAAAAGCGCGCGATCAACGCTCCGATCGCCGCAGATGCCGCGACTGCGACGAGAACCACGAGTCCAAGTTCAAGCCAGATCGGCAATCCCAAGGCGATCGCCACCCATGTCGCGACCAAGCCGCCAAAGGCGCCGAACGTCATCACGTCGCCGTGGGAAAACTTGATGACGTTCATGACCCCGAAGAAGATCGTGAACCCGATAGCCACCAGACCGTAGATGGTGCCCTGCATGAGGCCGTTGAGTAGATGCTGGGCTAGCGAGCTCACCGGGTTCTCCGCAGCTTTTAGGGCAGGTTCTTCAGCTTGCGCTTGCCCGCTGCGTACTCACTCTCTTCCCAGATCGTCCACTTTCCGTCCTGCACGACGTACTTGGTCGTAAGCGGGGTGATATTCTGCCCGTATTCATCGAAAGTGATGGGACCGAGGATCGAGGGCCGGTCCTTGATGTTGCCCAGCGCCTCGGTAATCTTGGCGCGGTTCGGGCCAACCTTTTCGATTTCTTCCATGACGAGGTTCGTCGCCGCGAACGCGAAAGGACCGTAGACCTCCGGCGCCTGCGTATAGCCCTCCTTCGCATAGTTCTCCGAGAAATACTTCCCGCCGGGCATCTTCGAGATGGGGGGGCTATCGAAGAACGTCAGCGTTCCCTCTGCCAGCTCGGGACCAACCGCTGAAATGAAAGCGTCACCCATGATGCCGGAATTGCCTTCAAGCTGGGCGTTGATCCCCAATTTCTCCATCTGGGTCCTGACCCGGGCGCCCAACGGTGTCAGTCCGCCGAAATAGATAGCCTGGGGTTTGAGTTCCTTGATCTTTGTGAGTTCGGCGGAGACGTCTTGTTGATCCGGCGGCACGGCGAACGTGCCGAGAATTTCGTTGCCATTTTCTTTGGTAAACTCGGTGAAGTACTTGTTCATGGACTTGCCGTAGTCGGTCGAGTCCGCGAACGAGACGAACGTCTTGTAGCCCTTCTCCTTCATGAACTGGGCGCCGACCCGGTTCTGCCCGACGAGGATGCCGCTGACCCGGTGGATTTCGGGGACCTTCTTGGCGTAGGTGATATCGGGCAGAACGGCGGCCCACACGACCATGGGCAGCTTGAAGCGGGCGAAAACATCAACCGTCGCGATCGCCGTAGCTGAGCAGTAGTGCGGAATTGCAGCGACAATACTGTTGTCTGAACCGATCTTGGTCACTACCTGGACGCCCACATTGGGCTTGCATTCGTCATCCAGCGCGACGAGTTCGTATTCATACTTGGTGGCAGGATCAGCATTCTTCAGCTTAACGGCCAGCTCCGCGGAATTTCGTCCGCCGATTCCATGCTGGGAGTTCGCGCCTGTCAGCGGACCCACGAACGCGATCTTGACTTTATCCTTCGCGAAGGCGTCACCTGGATTTGCCAACGCCATCAGAGCGAGGCCTGAGACCGCAATACCCCAAATACGACATTTGCCACTGAGCATTTTCACTTCTCCCTGGGTCCATGCAAATCCAGCTTGCATGCTAGGTCGGCTGCTTCGAGGCGGGCTAGGACGTTGACGCTCAATGACTTGAACGAAAGCGACATCGGCGCGCCGAAACACCGGTTTCAATGCAAAAACAGTGCCGCAAGCATTCTATCTTTGAGCCGCAATTATTCTATCTCAAGCTCCTGCGGCAATTCATACTCTCCGGGATGGTCCGCAGAGCGCCGGGCCAGGCACGGCAATGCCCCAAAGGGAGCCCTGAATGTCCGCTGATCTCCACGCGAAGTCGATCGTAATCGACGGCCTCATCATCTCAGACTTTAATCGGGGCGTTTTCGAGGACATGCGCAAGGGTGGTCTTACGGCGGCAAACTGCACTTGTTGCGTATGGGAAAACTTTACGGAAACCATGCGCAATGTGATGCGGTGGAAGAAGCTCCTTCGCGAAAACTCCGACCTCATCACGCAAGTCTACACGACCGCGGACATCGAGCGAGCGAAAGCCGAAGGCAAGACAGGGATCATCCTGGGCTGGCAAAACGTGACGGGCATCGAGGATCAGCTTGGATATCTCGAGCTGTTCAAGGAGCTCGGTATCAACATAATTCAAATGGCCTACAATACGCAGAACCTGGTGGGGACAGGTTGCTATGAGCCCAAGGACGGCGGCCTATCGGACTTCGGCCGCGAAGTTGTCGGCGAAATGAACCGTCTTGGCATTATGTGCGACCTGTCTCATGTCGGCGCCAAGACGAGCGAGGACGTCATTCTGGTTTCGAAGAAGCCGGTAACGTACTCGCACTGTCTGCCTTCCGGGTTGAAGGCTCATCCGCGCAACAAGAGCGACGAGCAACTGAAATTTATTGTCGATCACGGCGGTTTCGTCGGCGTCACCATGTTCCCGCCCTTCTTGAAAAAAGGAACATCGGCAACGGTCGACGACTTCGTCGAGGCGATCGAATATGTGATCGGGATTTGCGGCGAGGAAAATGTCGGCATCGGCACTGACTTCACGCAAGGCTTCGGTCGGGAATTCTTCGATTGGCTTACCCTCGACAAGGGATATGCTCGCCGTCTTACGGACTTCGGAGACGTCGTTAATCCGGAGGGAATCCGAACGATCGGTGAATGGCCAAATATCACCGCAGCGATGGAAAGAAGGGGTTGGAAGGCGTCTCGCATCGAGCGTGTGATCGGGCGCAACTGGCTCAATACCTTGCGAGAAGTTTGGGGAGCATAAGCGTTGGCAAAACCTCAGGTCGATATCCAGGTGGACGAGGCAACCGGCCGGTGGTCGGTTGACGCTCTTCCCATGATCCTGGTGCCTCAGCACTTTTACCTCAACAATCACTATGCGATCGAGAAGGCCTTGGGCCCCGCCGAAATGGAAAGATTGCTCCGGCCGGCTGGATACGCGTCGGCGTATTTTTGGTGCGAGAAAGAGGCGGCGTTTCATGGCTTAAGTGGAGAAGAAGTATTTCGGCACTACCTCAAACGACTGTCGCAGCGCGGCTGGGCGCAATTTCAGATCGAAGAAATCTCTCCGCCGCGCGGCACCGCCGATATCGTCGTGAGAAATTCGGCAATGATCGACCGTTCTCACGTGCAGGAACTGCGCAAGTGCTGTTACATGTTCGCGGGATGGTTTGAGGGCGCGTTCGATTATGTAGCCAAGAGCGAAGGGCTGCCGCTCTCATTTAAAGCCACGGAAGTTTACTGCGCCGGCGAGGGACAGCACGATCACTGCAGGTTCGAGATCCGGCGCCCCCGATAGGGACGCTTTTCCAATTCGGGGACCTTGGTGGTGGTGCCCCGGCGGGTACCACCTTTTGGTGGCGGCGAGAGTGGCAGTGGGAGCGGGAAACTGGATCCCCACGCTCCCCGTTCGCGACCCATTCAAGACCCGGCGTAACTCCGGATTAATAACGATTACATTTAGTCCGATCCTGAAATATCGGTGCCGATTATTGCGAAACGGCCAATCCCTCGGCAAAGAAACCGATCAACGGCATATAGACAGCACATCTTGTACGACAAGTGATACCGAAGTCTTTCAAGCGAGCGCGCTGCATGGAGGCAGCGTTCCGCTGCAGGCTCTGCAAAAAATCGCACGGAATTTGCGTCGGTAATTGAGACCGACAAAGGCGACCTAGAAACTCTCATCGCAAATCTTGAGTCTAATCTCGTGAGCGTGCTTGTGCGACAGGTTGCCAATTCGTTAACACGCCAACCAAGATAATTCCCTTTCTTTTACAGGTCTTTTCACACCGGCGTAATAGCCTTGATCACCACAATCATTGGTGGGTCAAGTCATGATCGCTGGTCAAGTTCGGTTGCTTCGTACAGGTCTGTTCCGACGGTTCGCGAAATCTGAGAACGGCAACATCGCGGTGCTCTTCGGAATCACCCTGCTCCCGCTTCTGTCCTTTGTCGGCGCAGCCATCGATTACACGCGAGCTAACAACGCGCGCTCGTCCATGCAGGCCGCGCTCGATTCCACCGCCCTGATGGTTTCAAAGGACCTTTCCCAAGGCCTCATCACCACGGCGAATATTTCCACTGCCGCCCAGGCCTATTTCGCGGCGCTTTACACCAATCCCGATGCCAAGTCGGTCGCCGTCAGCGCGACCTATACCGCCAACAGCACTTCGGGCTCGACGATCCAGGTCAACGGCTCCGGCCAGGTGACGACGGACTTCATGAGGGTTGCCGGCTTTCCAACGCTCAGTTTCAACACCAGTTCGACCGCTGCATGGGGAAACGTCCGCATGCGGGTTGCGATGGCGCTCGATAATACCGGGTCGATGGCGGACGACGGCAAGATGCCGGCACTGCAAACGGCCGCAAAGAGCTTGATTGATCAGTTGAGCGCACTCGCCAAGAATCCAGGGGACGTCTACATTTCGATCGCGCCGTTTGCCAAGGATGTGAACGTCGATCCGGCCAACTACAACCAGAACTGGATCGACTGGACCGACTGGGATGCAGATCCTGCGAACGACAGCCTTGGCAAATGCAAAAAGAAAGCCTTCACGACGAAGAGCAGCTGCGAAGCGAATGGCAAAAAATGGACGCCTGATCATACAGCTTGGAATGGGTGCGTTACCGACCGTGATCAAGATTATGACACCAAGAATACGACGCCGTCGCCGGGCAACTCTTCGACGCTGTTTCCCGCCGAGCAATGGAGCGCATGCCCGGTAAAACTGATGCCACTGAGCTATGATTGGACGAGCTTGAAAAACTTGATCAGCACCATGACCCCGAACGGCAATACCAACCAGGGAATTGGCATGGCTTGGGCATGGCAATCACTGGCTCAGACTTCTCCGCTCAATGCCCCTGCTAAAGATCCCAACTACACCTACAAGGACGCGATCATTCTGCTGTCAGATGGTCTGAATACGCAAAACCGTTGGTACGGCAATGCCGCGCAGATCGACGCGCGCCAGAAAATTCTTTGCGACAACGCCAAGAGCGCCGGCGTTACTATCTATACGATCCAGGTAAATACCAGTTCGCCAGCTGACCCGACTTCGTCGGTCCTGCAATATTGCGCCAGCGGGACGAATAATTTCTACGTTGTCACGTCGGCAAGCCAAACGCTTTCTGTTTTCAATTCAATCGGCACTTCACTCGCCAAGCTGCGTGTAGCGAGATGAATTTTGTCAGCATCCGACCTCACGCAGCTCGCGAAGTTAAATCAGCGGCTTTCAGTTCCCAAAAAAGCCGGATGACCTGGGCTGCTCATCATCGAACGCCATGACGCCCGGCATTGGCCGACGAGCCTCTTGCTGCTGCGGCTCTTGCTGCTGCAACTCCTGCTGCTGCTTGGCACGCATCGCTTCGCGTCTCGCATTTCTCTCCGCATATCGCTTGCGCCGATCACGTTGTGCGGCGGCCTTGCGCTGTTCGGCGCGGTCAGCCTGCTTTCCCACTTCCCCTGAAGGCTGAATTCGGTTTTCAACAGGGATGATTTGAGCCTGTGCTTGCTCCGTCGGCGCTGCCACGGGCGGCGAAGGCGCTATCACCGGAGCGGCGGCCACTGTGGGAGCGGTTGGCTTGAGGGCCGGTTCTGATGAAGGGGGGAGGACCACTCGGGCCACAGGCAGGGGTTCGGATCTGAGGCGATCGTGTGAAGTTGGCGCATCGAGCGTCGAGTTGGCCATGAGATAGCCACCACCAAAGCCGATCGCCAAGATAGCGAACGTGGTTCCCACCCCGGCGAAGAAGATCCGTTCTTTTGCGGCCATGGCAGCTCTCCAAGATACCGAGTACGAACGCACGAATCTCCAGATACGTTCCATAGTGGGAAAAACCAGGTAGTTCAGGTTTGGAAAGTTTCACGAGCCATGGGGAGTCGGACTGACAAAACCAACAAGTCCCTCCATCCGCGCAGGACGGCCGAATTCACCTTCTGACTCGCCCAGGCGCCAAAGTTCTTGCGTGCAGTAGGAGTGGCGGAGAGAGTGGGATTCGAACCCACGGTACGGTTTCCCGCACACACGCTTTCCAAGCGTGCGCCTTAAGCCACTCGGCCATCTCTCCGGTGCCTCTCAATGGCCGGATGAGACGATATTTGCAAGTGACGCTACGGCAGCGGCGCCACTTTTATAACCTGCGAAACTGCGGATTGGGTGCCTAGTGATAGCGCACGCTGGAATTGACCGAACGCAGCGGCCAAGCCGTTGGCGGAGTTTCGGGCACGGGGTCGGGGACAGCGTGCGCGTCAGCTTCCTCCAAGGCCGCGACAAAGTCGGCAAACCATTGCTGAATGGTTCCGGCACGAAGCTTCGCCATCATCGCTTCCCAGCGCATGCGGCGCTCGACCAAGGGCATCGATAGCGCCGTGGCAAAGCTGCGCGCCATGCCGTCGATATCGTGCGGATTGACCAGCAGCGCGGTGTCGAGCTCGTTGGCGGCGCCGGCGAACTTCGACAACACCAGCACGCCGGGATCCGCGGGATTTTGCGCCGCCACGTATTCTTTCGCCACCAGGTTCATGCCGTCCTGCAAAGGCGTGACCAAACCAACCTGCGCGGTACGATAAAGCCCGGCGAGAACGGTCTGGCTGAATCCCTTGTTGAGATAACGGATCGGCGTCCAGTCTATCTCGCCGTGGCGACCGTTTACTTCGCTTACCAGTTTCGCAAGATCGCTTTGCAAATTGCCGTAGGCTTCGATGGCTTCACGCGACGGCGTCGCGATCTGCAGCAGCGATACCGAACGGTTCAACGCGGGATGCACGGTCAGCATGCGATCGAAAGCGTTGACGCGATTGAGCAGCCCCTTGGAGTAATCCAGCCGGTCGACGCCGATGGCCAGTTTTTCGCCATTCAGGCTTCGCCGTAAGCGCGACACATCCGGATGCGTCACGGCCTTGGCAGCCTGCGTCGCAAACTTTTCCACGTCGATGCCGATCGGAAATACTGCGATCCGCGAGGTGCCGTAATGCGACGTCACGATGCCGTCCTCGACGGTGAGGCCCATCTCTGATCGAAGATAGCCGATAAAATTCTCACAATCGTCGTCGGTCTGGAAGCCGATCAGATTATAGGCCAGCATCGCTTCGATCAGTTCGCGGTGATGCGGCACGCCGCCCATGATGCCGCGGGTTGGCCAAGGCGTGTGGAGAAAGAAGCCGAGCGGATTGGTAACGCCAAGACCGCGCAGCTCCGCGCCCAACGCGAGAAAATGATAGTCCTGAACCCAGAACGCGGTGTCGGGCTTGCGGAAGCGCAGCAGCGCGCGGGCCATGAACGCATTGACCTCGCGATAAGACTGGTAATCTTCCTGCGAAACGCGAATGAGATCACTGCGCGAATGCAGCGCCGGCCATAACGCCGAGTTCGCAAAGCCCTCGTAATAGCCGCCATAGTGCGCGGCCGGCAGGTCCAGCATCGCCAGCGCGCCTTCACCCAACGCCTCGATTTCGGCGAACGGCTCTTTTTGCGTGCCATCCCTGACGCGTCCGCTGGAACCGACCCAGATCGCGCCAGATTTCTCTACAACCGGCAGCAATGCCGCCGCGAGGCCCCCCGTCATGGGCTCATTTGGTTTTCCGCGCGACACGCGGTTTGAAACGACGACGAGATTCACGATCGCCCCTCTATGTTCGACCCGCCGGATTAACCGCCGTTCATCAATATGGTTCCTGTGGTCACGGTTGCAACGAATATGTGAAGTCGGCCGGTGGCGTTGATATCGCTGATAAAACGGGGCTCTATCCGCTAGCGGAACTTTGGTATCGGTAAGCAGATGCGCGAGCCAATCTCTGACATCGCGCGGTTCGTCGAAATGGCCGGCCACGCCATGCGCCCGGCGGCCCACTGAAAATGCCAGGCCGTTGAGATCAGGCATGATGGCAAATACCGTTTCGTCGGTAACGTCATCGCCGATGAAAATCGGACGCCGGCCCTGGAACGGTTCGTGGTTCATCAGTTCGAGGACACCGGTGGCCTTGGTGAAGCCGGAATGCTTGATCTCGCAGACGGATTTGCCCGGCAGCACCTCGATCGGCGCGTTCGGCAGATCGGCGCGGATCGCCGACACCGCGTCATAGATCGCCTTCTCGGCCTGCGGCGCGAGCCGGTAATGCAGCGCCAGGGAATAGCCCTTGTCCTCAAGCAGTATGCCCGGGCTGATCTTGGCGATGGCCGCAAGACGAAGCTTCAACTCCTTGTCCATCGGCGGCGCGTGCGCAGCCACCGATTCGTTTTCGGCCGAAATTCGCATTTCCGCGCCGTGGCCACCGACCACCGGGAATTGCACCGGCGCAAAGATCAGGTCGATGTCGTTGAGCGAACGGCCGCTGACCAGCGCCAACGCGCCGGAGGTCCGCGCGTGCAGACCCGTCAGCGTGTCCGCCAGACCAGGCGGCACCCAGACCTCGCGCGGCGTCGGCGCCAGATCCAGTAGGGTGCCGTCGATGTCGAGCAGGATCGCGCACTCATCCAGGTGCGGCACAAGCGAGCGCGGCACCGGGACTGCGTCCGGCGTTTCTTCCTGTTGCGACGGCATATCGGCCAAACCCTTTTCCATCCCTTTCTTACTCCATAACGGCCAGCGGCGGCGCAATTGTTTCCAGCGATTGCCGTTCGGACGAAATGCACCATCGCCAGGCAATGGCCGCCGCCGCGATCATCAAGGCCGACCCTAACAAGTAGCCGGCGAACACGCTGTTCCGCGATCCCGTATCGATCAGCGCGCCAAGCAGCGCCGGACCGGCAACGCCGCCGATGCCAGTGCCAACCGCATAAAACAGCGCGATGGCCAAGGCGCGAACCTCCAATGGAAAAGTCTCGCTCACCGTCAGATAGGCCGCGCTCGCCGCCGGTGAGGCAAAGAAGAAAATCACCATCCAGGCGATGGTCTGCGTTTGCGCGCTGAAGACGCCGATCGCAAACAGATAACCGGACAGCGCCAGCAGAATGCCCGACATGCCGTAGGTGAATGCAATCATCACCCGGCGTCCCAGCGTGTCGAACAGCCGCCCAAGCAACAGCGGCCCCAGAAAATTTCCCGCCGCGAACGGCAGCAGATACCAGCCGATCCGGTTCGCAGGGATGCCGTAAAAGTCGGTCAGCATCAGCGCAAAGGTGAAGAAGATCGCGTTGTAGAAGAACGCCTGCGCGATCATCAAGGCTAGACCGACCAGCGAGCGCTGGCGATACAGCGAGAACAACGTATGCGCCACCTCGCGCAGCGGCGTGTGATCGCGCATGCGAAGTTTTATCTTGGGCCAAGTGCGTTGACGCTCATCCGGCGCGTCGCCGAGTACAGACTGTTCGATCTCTGCAACGATGGCATGAGCGCGATCGGGCTGGCCGTGGATCATCAGCCAGCGCGGGCTTTCGGGAATCCACAGCCGCATCACGAACACGATGAGACCGAGGCATGCGCCGGTCAGATACGCCAGCCTCCAGCCGACATCGGCGCTGAACATCGCGGGGTCGAGCAGCACGATGGCGCTGACCGCCCCGATCGCCGCCCCGATCCAGAAGCTGCCGTTGATGATGAGATCGGTCCAGCCGCGATAGCGCGCGGGGACCAGTTCCTGAATGGTTGAATTGATCGCGGTATATTCGCCGCCAATTCCTGCGCCGGTCAGGAATCGAAACAGCGCGTAGCTGCCGACGCTCCACGACAGCGCCGTGGCCGCGGTCGCGGTGAGATAAAGTGCCAGCGTGATGAAGAACAGCTTCTTGCGGCCGATGCGATCGGTCAGCCAGCCGAAGCCGAGCGCACCCAGCACCGCGCCGGCAAGATAGGCGCTGTTGGCAAAGCCGACGTCGAAATTGCTGAATTGAAGTTTCGGGCTTTCCTTCAGCGCGCCCGAGAATGCGCCTGCGAGCGTGACCTCGAGGCCGTCCAGAATCCAGGTGATGCCGAGCGCCAGCACCACGCGGGTGTGGAAGCCGCTCCAGGTCAGACGATCCAGACGCGACGGGATGTCGGTTTCGATGATGCGGTCATCAGGCGCGCTTGCACCAGCAGCCGTCGTTGGCATCATCGCGTTGGCTGAATACGTCATGCGCCTGCCAACGTGCGCGATGTCCGCGGGTTCCGATGACCTTCGATCCTAAGCCGCCTGCGCCGCGGGCGGCTCCAGCGCCTGCCAGCTATTGGCCAGTTGCAGCTCCGGCTCGGTCATCGACTGCAGCGTCTCCAGCGTCATGCCCGGGATCATCTCGACCACGAACAGCCCTTGCGGCGTGATGTCGATCACCGCGAGGTTGGTATAGACGCGCTTGACGCAGCCCGCCGCGGTCAGCGGATATTTGCAGTGCTTGAGAATGCGCGGCGAGCCGCTCTTGTGGGTGTGGTCCATGATGACGCGGATTTCGCGCGCGCCGACCGCGAGATCCATCGCGCCGCCGACGCCGGGCGGAAACGCCGGGTCTTCCGTGGTCCAGTTCGCCAGATCGCCTTTCTCGGATACCTCGAAGGCGCCGAGCAGGCTGACATCGAGATGGCCGCCGCGGATCATCAAAAACGCATCGGCGTGGTGAACAAAGCAGCCGCCGGTGACCAGCGTCGTCAGGTTCTTGCCGGCGTCGACCATATAGGGGTCTTCCTCGCCGGCCCCGGGCTTCGGGCCCAGGCCGAGAATGCCGTTCTCGCTGTGAAAGATCACCTCGCGTCCCGGCGGTACATAGCTCGCGGCCAGCGTCGGAATGCCGATGCCGAGATTGACGTAAGCGCCCTCGGGCAAATCCTGCGCCGCGCGCCACGCCATCTGCTCGCGCTTCAGCGGTTGATAGTTCATGCGTTTGCTCCAACGACAACCACGCGATCGACGAAAATGCTCGGCGTCACGACCGCCTCCGGGTCCATCTCGCCAAGCTCCACCATGGTGTCAACCTCGGCCACGGTCAGCTCGGCGGCCATCGCCATGACCGGATTGAAATTCCGCGCCGACCTGATGTAGGTGAGGTTACCCCAGCGGTCGGCCTTGTTGGCCTTGATCAGCGCCAGATCGCCCTTCAGCGGCTTCTCGAACACATGCAGCCGGCCGTCGATCTCGCGCGTTTCCTTGCCCTCGGCAAGCTTGGTGCCGGCCGATACCGGCGAGAAGAATCCGCCGAGACCTGCGGCGGCGCAGCGCATCCGTTCGCTGATGGTGCCCTGCGGCACCAGCTCGAGTTCGAGGCTTTTGGCGCGGTAGGCATTGAGGAAGGCGCTGTAATCGCCGGAGCGCGGATAGGAGCAGATCACCTTGCGCACGCGGCCGGAATTGATCAGCCGCGCCAGACCATAATCGCCGTTGCCGGAATTGTTGGCGACGATGGTCAATTCCCGCGCGCCCTGTTCGTGCAGGGCATCGAGCAGGTTGTCGGCCACCCCGACCGCGCCGAACCCTGCCACCAATACCGTCGCGCCGTCGCGCACCCCGGCCACGGCGTCGGCGGTGGTTTTTACCTGCTTGTCGATCACGTGAAGGGCTCCCTGAGATTTTTATTGTCGCTGCGTCTTTGACAAGGAATAGACCATCATGCGCGGCTGTCATAAAGGCAAAATTTCGCATTCGTGATGCGCGTTGCGATCTGCAATCCGCCTTGCGACGAAAATGGCGGTTGCAAAGTTCAGTCGCCCCGCCTTTAATTGGAATAATTAAAAAGTATCGGGAGGTCCGCGTGTCCAAAGTCAAATTGACGGTGAACGGCAAAGCCGTGTCGGCCGAGGTCGAAGACCGCACGCTGCTGGTCCATCTGCTGCGGGAAAATCTCAACCTGACGGGCACCCATGTTGGCTGCGACACCAGCCAGTGCGGCGCTTGCGTCGTGCATATCGACGGCCGCGCGGTCAAATCGTGCACCGTGCTGGTCGGGCAGGCCAATGGCGCCAATGTCACCACCATCGAGGGCATCTCGAAGGGCGACGAGCTGCATCCGATGCAGGCGGCGTTTCGCGACAATCACGGCCTGCAGTGCGGCTATTGCACGCCGGGCATGATCATGTCGGCGATCGATATCGTGCATCGGCATAGCGGCGGCGAGCTCGACGAGGACACCGTGCGGCATGAGCTGGAAGGCAACATATGCCGCTGCACTGGCTACCACAACATCGTCAAATCGGTGCTCGACGCCGCCGGCCGCATGAAGGTGGCGCAGGCGGCGGAGTAATCGGCACAATCTAACAACAATTCCGGCCGCCTATTTTCGATGGGAATGGCGGAAGCAAACACTCCGGCAGGGAGAACACACCATGGGCGTTGAAGGCATTGGCGCAAGCGTCGTGCGCAAGGAAGACCGACGGTTCATCACGGGCCGCGGCCGCTACGTCGACGACATCAAGCTGCAGGGCATGACGCATGCCCACTTCATCCGCAGCCCGCACGGCCATGCCAAGGTCAAAAGCATCGATTCGTCCGCAGCGATGGAAATGCCCGGCGTGGTCGGCGTGCTCACGGGCCAGCAGATCGTCGATGACAAGGTCGGCAATCTGATCTGCGGCTGGGCGGTCTCCTCCAAGGATGGCTCGCCGATGAAAATGGGCGCGTGGCCGGCGATGGCGCCGGAGACCGTGCGCTTTGTCGGTCAGGCCGTCGCGGTCGTCATCGCCGAGACCAAGAACCAGGCCAAGGACGCCGCCGAAGCCGTGGTCGTCACTTACGAAGAGCTTCCCGCGGTCGCACGATATCCGCGCCGCCATCGCGCAAGGGCGCCGCGCAGTTGCATCCGGAAGCGCCGGGCAATGTGGTCTACGACTGGTCGATCGGCGACGAGAAGGCGGTCAACGACGCCTTCGGCAAGGCGGCCAATGTCGTGTCACTCGAATTGACCAACAACCGGCTGGTACCGAACGCGATGGAGCCACGCGCGGCGATCGCGGAATACAACGAGGCCGAAGAGCACTTCACGCTTTACACCACGTCGCAGAATCCCCACGTCGCGCGTCTCGTGCTGTCGGCATTCTACAACATCGCGCAGGAGCACAAGCTGCGCGTAGTGGCGCCCGATGTCGGCGGCGGTTTCGGCTCGAAGATTTTCATCTACCCGGAAGAAATGGTGGCGCTGTGGGCCTCCAAGAAAGTGCGCCGCCCGGTGAAATGGAATGGCGACCGCACCGAAGCTTTCCTCACCGACGCGCATGGTCGCGACCACATCTCGAAAGCCGAGATGGCGTTCGACAAGGACAATAAGATCCTTGGCCTGCGGGTGAAGACCCACGCCAATTTCGGCGCCTATATGTCGCTGTTTTCATCGTCGGTGCCGACCTATCTCTACGCGACGCTGCTGTCGGGCCAGTACAACATCCCCGCTATTTATGCCGAGGTGATGGGCGTCTACACCAACACCACGCCAGTTGACGCCTATCGCGGCGCGGGCCGGCCGGAGGCGAGTTACCTGCTGGAGCGGCTGATGGAAACCGCGGCGCGGCAGCTCAAGGTCGATCCGGCCGAATTGCGGCGCAAGAATTTCATCACGCAGTTTCCGCATCAGACGCCGGTCATCATGGCGTATGACGTCGGCGATTTCGGCGCGTCGCTGGACGCGGCGCTGAAGGCGATCGACTACAACGGATTCGCCGCGCGCAAGGCAAAGGCCAAAAGCGAAGGCAAGCTGCGCGGCATCGGCTTCTCCTGCTATATCGAAGCCTGCGGCATCGCGCCCTCGAAGGCCGTCGGCAGCCTCGGCGCCGGCGTCGGCCTGTGGGAATCCGCAGAGGTGCGCGTCAATCCGGTCGGCACCATCGAAATCCTCACCGGTTCGCACAGCCACGGCCAGGGCCACGAGACCACGTTCGCGCAACTGGTCGCCGACCGGCTGGGTATTCCGATCAGCCAGGTCTCGATCGTCCACGGCGACACCGACAAGGTGCAGTTCGGCATGGGCACCTACGGTTCGCGCTCGGCGGCGGTCGGCATGTCCGCGATCTTCAAGGCGATGGAGAAGGTCGAAGCCAAGGCCAAGAAGATCGCCGCGCATCAGCTGGAAGCTTCCGAGGACGACATCGTCATCGAGAACGGCGAATTCAAAGTCACCGGCACCGACAAGTCGATTGCGTTGCCGATGGTGGCGCTCGCCGCCTACACCGCGCATAATCTGCCGGACGGCATGGAGCCAGGCTTGAAGGAAGGCGCATTTTACGATCCGACCAACTTCACCTTCCCGGCGGGCGCCTACATCTGCGAGATCGAAGTCGACAAAGCCACCGGCAAGACCAGCTTCGTCAATTTCGTCGCCGCAGACGATTTCGGCCGGCTGATCAATCCGATGATCGTCGAGGGCCAGGTGCACGGCGGTATCGCGCAAGGCATCGGCCAGGCGCTGCTGGAAGGCGCTGTTTATGACGACACCGGCCAGCTCATCACCGCGTCATTCATGGATTACGCCATGCCGCGCGCCGATGACCTGCCGTCGTTCAAGCTGTCGCACACCACGACGCTGTGTCCGGGCAATCCGCTGGGCGTGAAGGGCTGCGGCGAGGCCGGCGCGATCGGCTCCTCCGCCGCTGTGATCAACGCCATCACGGACGCCATCGGTAACAACAATCTGACAATGCCGGCCACGCCCGACCGGGTGTGGCACGCGATCCATCAACAGCAAGCGGCGGAATAGGAGCGAGACAATGTACGAGACCACCTATCACCGCCCCTCCACCATCGACGAGGCCGCGGCACTTTTCGCGAAAGGCTCAGAGTCGAAATATCTCGCCGGCGGCCACACGCTGATCCCGGTGATGAAGCTGCGTCTCGCGCAGCCTTCCGACGTGATCGATCTCGGACGGATCAAGGAGCTGATCGGCATCGAAGTAACGGCAGACGCGCTGATCATCCGCGCGGCGACCACTTACTACGACATCATGGAAAGCGCAGAAGCAAAGAAGGCGATTCCCGCGATCGTGCATCTGACGTCGGTGCTTGGCGATCCGCAGGTGCGCTATCGTGGCACTGTCGGCGGCTCCATCGCCAACAACGATCCTGCGGCGGACTATCCCGCCGCGGTGCTTGCGCTCAACGCCACCATCAAGACCAACAAGCGCGACATCGCCGCCGACGATTTCTTCAAGGGCATCTTCACCACGGCCTTGGCCGACGATGAGATTATCACCGCGGTGTCGTTCCCAATTCCGGCCAATGCGGGTTATTCGAAAATGCGCAATCCCGGCGTCGCGCTTCGCGCTGACCGGCGTATTCGTGGCGAAGAACAAATCCGGCGACGTGCGCGTCGCCGCGACCGGCGCGGGGCAGAACGGCGTGATGCGCGTGCCCGCGCTCGAGGCTGCGCTGAAGGCGAACTGGTCGGCGGCGGCGCTGGACAACGTCAACGTTTCGCCGGCCGGCTTGCTGGCGGATATCCATGGCTCGGCCGAGTACCGCGCCAACCTGATCAAGGTGATGGCGCAACGCGCGGTCGCCGAGGCGGGCTGACATTGCAATCGCCTCTGTCTGAAACCCAGCCACGCCCCACCGGCCCGCTCGCCGGCATACGCATCGTCGAATTCGCGGGCCTCGGCCCCGGGCCCTTTCGCGTCGATGATGCTGGCGGACATGGGCGCCGATGTCGTCACGCTGACGCGCGGCGAGCAGAAGCAGGGCTTGCGCGGCGTCATCATGATGCGCGGGCGCCGGCAGATTCCGGCCGACCTGAAGGACAAGACCTGCGCCGCGCAGGTGCTGACGCTGCTGGAAGGCGCCGACGCGCTGATCGAAGGCTATCGGCCCGGCGTGATGGAGCGGCTCGGCTTCGGACCTGATGTGGTGATGGCGCGCAACAAGCGCCTGGTCTACGCGCGCATGACCGGATGGGGGCAGTCCGGCCCGCTCGCCAACGCCGCCGGGCACGATATCAACTACATCTCGGTGACCGGCGCACTCGCCGCAATCGGCGCCAAGGACAAACCGGTGCCGCCGCTGAATCTCGTGGGCGACTACGGCGGTGGAGCGCTTTATCTGGTGGTCGGGTTGCTCGCGGCGCTGCTCGAAGCGCAAAAATCCGGCCAGGGACAGGTGGTCGATGTCGCGATGTGCGACGGCGCGGCATCGCTGATGTCGCTGTTTTGCGAGCTTACCGCGATCGGACGCTGGAAGGATGGCCGCGAGAGCAACATGCTCGACGGTGGCGCGCATTTCTACGGCACCTATGAATGCAGAGACGGCGAATTCATCTCGCTGGGTTCGATCGAGCCGCAATTCTATGCCGAGTTGCGCAGGCTCGCCGGTCTCGACGATGCGATTTTCGACGGCCAGATGGATGCAAAGAACTGGCCGGCGATGAAAGCGAAGATGGCTGACGTGTTCAAGACCAGGACGCGCGACGAATGGTGCGCGATCATGGAAGGCACCGATGTGTGCTTCGCGCCGGTGCTGTCGCTGTCGGAAGCGCCTGATCATCCGCACATGGCCGAACGCAAAATTTTCGTCGATGTCGATGGCATCAACCAACCTGCGCCGGCGCCGCGCTTTTCCCGTACGCCCTCCGCGATCCGCAAGACGGTGACGGCGGAGCTTGGCGCAGTGGCGAAGGAGTGGGGAAGTCGAGGTTAATTCAGCGTCGTCCCCGCGCCTGCTTATCCCTCCCCCTTGCGGGGAGGGCGGCACATCGTAAGCGCTGCGAAACCATGTGTCGGGTGGGGGTGAGTTTCAGCTGTATCCGTCCACCGGCCTCCGCTGCGCTTGGCCGACCCTCCCCGCAATGACGGAGGGATAAAGCCCTAAGCCGCGGTCTTGTCGTCCACCGTCAGCACGCCACGCCTGATCTGGTCTTCCTCGATCGATTCGAACAGCGCCTTGAAATTACCTTCGCCGAAGCCGTCGTCGCCCTTGCGCTGGATGAACTCGAAGAAGATCGGCCCGATCGCATTGGCCGAGAAAATCTGCAGCAGCACCTTGGTTTCGCCGCCTTCGACTACGCCCTCGCCGTCGATCAGGATGCCGTCGCGTTTTAGCCGCGCGACGTCCTCGCCGTGCTTCGGCAATCGCGCGTCGATCTTTTCGAAATAGGTTTCCGGCGGCGGCGGCATGAATGGAAGACCATCGGCGCGCAATGTCTCTACCGTGCGGTAGATATCCTTGGCACCGCAGGCGATATGCTGGATGCCTTCGCCGCGATAGACGTTGAGATATTCCTCGATCTGGCCGCTATCGCCGGCGTCCTCGTTGATCGGAATCCGGATCTTGCCGTCCGGACTGGTCAGCGCCCGCGAGAAAAGTCCGGACGCGCGTCCCTCGATATCGAAGAAACGAATCTGCCGGAAATTAAACAGCTTCTCATAGAAGCCGGTCCACACATCCATGCGGCCGCGATGCACGTTGTGGGTCAGGTGGTCGAGATAGAACAGCCCCGCGCCTTCCGGCCGTGGATTCTTCGCGCCCAGCCATTCGAACTCGGCGTCGTAGGCTGAACCTTTGGCGCGATAGCGGTCGACGAAATACAGCAGGCTGCCGCCGATGCCCTTGATCGCGGGGACGTCGAGCGTCTTCTGCGCGGCATCGATGCCGGCGGGCTCGGCGCCGAGTGACAGAGCGCGCTCATAGGCCTTGGTCGCGTCGACAACGCGGAACGCCATCGACGGCGCACAGGGTCCATGCTTTCCGACAAAATCAAAGCCGTGCGTACCCGGCTCTTCGTTGACCAGATAGTTGATGTCGCCCTGGCGATAGACCGTGATCTTTTTGGTCCTGTGCCGCGCGACGGGTGCGTAACCCATCAACCTGAACAGCGCGTGCAATTCCTCGGGCTCCGGATGCGCGTATTCGACGAACTCGAATCCGTCGGTGCCCATCGGGTTGTCCGACGTGATGGTGGCGGCCGGCGCATCATGCGGAAATGGACCCATGGCTGATCTCCTGATTCAAGAATTCAACGCTTATCAGGCAAGGTAATCCATGTTTGGTCTCTCGCAACCCAAGCCCCTTCCTCGAATTCCTTGCCGAACCCGGCTGGGCCTTTATGATGGCTCAAGCGCGTGGAGGCGATCGTGAGGCGGCGCGAATTCATAGAATTGCTTGGCGGCATTGCGGCGACGACCTGGCCGTCAGTCGTACGTGCGCAAGGCAAAATGCGAACCGTCGGGTTTCTTGCCAGCGGGTCGCAGGCTACGTTCGCAACGGTCGTCACTGGTTTTGTGGCCGGCCTGAAAGATGCCGGCTTTGCCGATGGCCGCAATGTCGCTATTGAATATCGCTGGGGCAACGGCCAGTTCGATCAGTTGCCGGCCCTAGCTGAGGAGCTGACGAAGCGCCCGGTTGATATCCTGGTCACGATGGGAGGCAATGTCGCCGCACTCGCAGCCAAGCGGGCGACATCAACGATCCCCATCGTGTTCCTGACCGCCGACGATCCCGTCGCTTCGGGGCTGGTTGAAAGCCTGAGCCGGCCCGGCGGCAACATGACCGGAGTAACATGGCTGGCCGCCGAGCTTGGCGCGAAGAATCTGGAGTTGATCCGCGAATTGTTGCCGGCGGCGGCTGTGGTGGGCGTGCTGGTCAACCCGGGCCGTCCAACGGCTGAATCACAGGTCAGGAACGCTCAGGAGGCCGCGAAGGCAATCGGAATGACCTTGCGCGTGCTGCACGCAAGCACGAAAGGCGATATCGACAAGGCGTTCAATGCGGTGGCATCGGAAGGCATCCCTGTGGTGTTCGTCACTGTCGATCCGCTATTTATTGTCAATCGTGTTCAGGTCATCGACCTCGCCGTAAAGCTGGCGGTGCCCACGGTATATTTTCAGCGCGAGTTCGTGGATCTTGGTGGGCTCATCAGCTATGGAGCCAGCGCGCACGACGCTTCGAAACTTTGCGGAGGCTATGCGGGGCGCATCATGAAAGGCGATAAGCCCGCCGATCTCCCGATCCAGCAATCGACCAAGATCGAGACCATCGTCAATCTCAAGACCGCGAAGTCGCTGGGCTTGACGATTCCGCCAACCGTACTCGCCCGAGCGGATGACGTGATTGAGTAACGGCAGCCGTCGCTTCGGATAAAATCCGGCTCACCGCTTCGTGGGATCGAACCGCTTTTCCAGCCCGTTCCAGCAATCGGCGTAGTCGCTCTGCAGCGTCGCGGATTTCGCCGCGTGTTCGGTGACGCGCTGCGGATAACGCGTCTCGAACATGAAGGCCATCGTGCCGGTGAGCTTCACCGGCTTCAATTCGGAATTGCTGGCGTGGTCGAACGCCTCGCGGTCGGGCCCATGCGGCAGCATCATGTTGTGCAGGCTGATGCCGCCGGGCGTAAAGCCCTGCGGCTTGGCGTCGTAGACGCCGTAAATCAGCCCCATGAACTCCGACATGATGTTCATGTGATACCAGGGCGGGCGGAAGGTGTTTTCCGCGACCGCCCAGCGCTCCGGAAAAATCACGAAATCGATGTTGGCGGTGCCCGCGGTTTCCGACGGCGAGGTCAACACGGTGAAGATCGACGGGTCGGGATGGTCGAAGCTGATGGCGCCGACGGGCGAGAACGTGCGCAGATCGTATTTGTACGGCGCGTAGTTGCCATGCCACGCTACTACGTCGATCGGCGAATGCGGCAGTTTCGTCCGATACAGCGCGCCGCCCCACTTCACGAACAGCTCGGTGGGCGTGTCCTTATTCTCATACGCTGCGACCGGCGTGAGAAAATCGCGCGCGTTGGCCAGACAATTCGCGCCGATCGGGCCGCGCTCCGGCAAGGTAAAAGCGCCACCGTAGTTCTCGCAGAGATAGCCGCGCGCGGGGCCGCCGCTCAACTCGACGCGGAATTTTACGCCGCGCGGAATCACCGCGATCTCGCCGGGCACAATATCGATGCGTCCGAATTCGGTGACGAAGCGCAACGACCCCTGCTGCGGCACAAACATCATCTCGCCATCGGCATTATAGAAATGCTGGTCCACCATCGATTTGGTGATGAGATAGACGTGCGCGGCCATGCCGGCCTGGGTATTGGCGTCGCCGGCGGTGGTCATGGTCTGCACACCCTGCAGGAAAGTGGTGTCCGCTTTCGGAATCGGAGCGGGGTCCCAGCGCAGTTGCGCGATCGGCATATCGTCTTCGTGACATGGCGCGGTGCGCCAGAGTTTTGCATCGGCCTTCTCAAAGCGGCCGGAATGTCGCACCGAGGGCCTGATGCGATACAGCCAGGAGCGCTCGTTGCTGCCGCGCGGCGCGGTAAACGGCGAGCCGGAAAGCTGTTCGGCGTATAGGCCATAGGGCGCGCGCTGCGGCGAGTTGCGCCCGATCGGCAGCGCGCCGGGCAGCGCCTCGGTCTCAAACGAATTGCCGAAGCCGGACATGTAGCCCGGCGTGATGTCGCTGCGCGCAGGGGCTAGCGCGTCGGGCTTTGTGGTGATGTTCATTTTGATCATCCTCCCTGCAGCGCCGCCCACATTTCCAGATCGCGCTCGGCGGTCCAGATCACTGGGTCGTCTATCCCGGAAGCCTCATCGTAGGCGCGCGAGACGTTGAACGGCAGACAATGTTCGTAGATCGCGAAGCTGGAGAATTTCGGGTCCATCACCTCACGCGCCGCGGCCATCGTCTCCTTCAGGCTGCGGCCCCTGGCGACGGATGATTCCGCGGCGCCATATAAGGTGCTGACGAAATCGCGTGTCATTGCGATAGCCTCGTTCACCATCGGCGTCCCCTTCAGCGCGTCGCCGCGTCCCGGCGCAATCGCTTTCGGATTAAAGTCGCGGATCGCGTTCAACGTCGCCGGCCATTCGCGCAGATGCGCGTCGCCGCAATAGCAGGCGGAATGATATTCGATGAGATCGCCCGAAAACATCACTTCGGCATCCGGCACCCATGCGACGATATCGCCTGATGTATGGCCCGCGCCGAGCGACATCAAGCGCACCTCGCGCTTGCCGAGATAGAGCGTCATGTCGGTCTCGAACGTCATGGTCGGCCAAGTCAGGCCGGGAATGCTTTCGGCGCCCTGGAACAGACGGGGAAAACGGCCGTATTCCGAATCCCAATCCTGCTGGCCGCGCTCGGCGATCAGGCGATGGGTTTCCTGCGAGGCGATGACGGCTTGTGCGTTGTAGGCGGAAGCGCCGAGCACGCGCACCGCGTGATAATGCGACAGCACGACATATTTGATCGGCTTGTCAGTAACGGTGCGCACGCGCTCGATCACCTTGTGCGCCAGCGCCGGGGTCGCCAGCGCGTCGAACACGATGCAGCCGTCGTCGCCGACGATGACGGCGGAGTTCGGATCGCCTTCCGAGGTGAAGGCGTAGAGATCAGTGCCGATCTCGGAGAAGGTGATTTTCTTCTCAGTCATGTCGGTGGTGGATGCAAAACCCTTGGCCATTTTGTCGTTCTTTCTTGGAGGCGAATTTCTCGGTCGTCGTTGCAACTGCTCTCGCCTCCCCCGCTTGCGGCGGCGAGCAAGATCGCAGAGTCATCCTTTCTCAATCACCCGCCGCTTTGCCAGCGCAATCGCTTCCTGCAGCACGTCGAGGTCGCCGATGTGGTTGGCGAGAACCAGCACCAGCGCCGCGTCAAGGTCGGCGCTCTGCGCGTCGCCTAGGCCACGATGCGCTTCAACGATCAGCCGATAGGCGGCGTCGGGATCGTGAAAATTTGATGTGGTGGAAAGCGGCATAAGCGACTTTTAGCCCCGCCCGCTGGCGCGCGCCATGGCCGCATCGACGGCCGAAGGTGTCGGCCGCCTGAACCGCGCGGCGACATAACCGTCCGGGCGAAGCAGATAAGCCGACCCTGGCGATGCATCGTAGCGTTTCGCGAATAGCCCCGCGTGGTCGCGCAGCGATGCGTCGGGCCCGATACGGATATGGCCGATGCCGTTCGGAACATCGAGCGCCGCACCATTGGCGCTTTCCAAAAGTACAAATCCGCCGCTGACAGATTTGAACGCCTCACTGAGATAGATGCCATCGCCGTTCTCGCGCGTCAGCGGCGCGTCCATCATATGCCCGCCGGGCGGCGGACCGGCCCTCCATGAATCAATATCTTCACTCGACAGCGGCGTGTCGTAGACGGATGGCACTGACAGCCGGCCGCTATTGACCATGCGCTTGGCGAATTCGGTTTCCGCGGCGAGACGAAGCACCGCGGCGCGCAACCGGCGCTCCTGTTTCGAATGCGGCGCGATGAAATCCGTCGAGCGCGTCGAGGCGCGAATATTCTCGTCCGCCGCAGCTCCGCGCTCGATGGCGTAGCTTTCGAGCAATGCGACGGGCGCGTCCCTGCGCAGGACCATCGCCAACTTCCACGCAAGGTTCTCGCCGTCTTCCAGTCCCGAATTGGCGCCGCGCGCGCCGAACGGCGACACCTGATGCGCGCTATCGCCCGCGAAAATCACGCGCTGATGCAGAAAGTGCTCCATGCGTCGGCATTGAAATTTATAGATCGAAATCCATTCGAACTCGAAATTGCCATGGCCCAGCATGCGTTCGATGCGCGGCCGAACATTTTCCGGCAGTCGTTCCACCGCGGGGTCGGCGTCGGGACCAAGCTGCAGATCGATGCGCCAGACATTGTCGGGCTGGCGATGCAGCAGCGCCGATTGCCCGGCATGAAACGGCGGATCGAACCAGAACCAGCGCTCGGTCGGATATTCCGCGCGTCATCTTGACGTCGGCGATCAGAAACTGGTCCTCAAACATTTCGCCGGAAAATTCCGCGCCGACCATGCCGCGCAAGCCTGAGCGCGCGCCGTCGCAGGCCACGACATATTGCGCGCACAGCCGATACGGCCCGTCAGGCGTCTCGATTTCCAGCACCGCGTGATCGTTATGCTGCTTGAGGCCGATCACCTTGTTGCGCCAGCGCAGATCGATGTCAGGCAATTCCCCGACGCGGTCGACCAGATACGCCTCGGCGTAATATTGCTGCAGGTTGATGAACGCCGGCATCTTGTGGCCGTCTTCCGGCAGCAGGTCGAACTGGTACAGCATCTGCGCGCCGAGGAAGACCTTACCGACCTTCCAGACCACGCCCTTGTCGACCATGCGCTGGGCAACGCCCGAGCCGGTCCCAGACTTCCAGCGAGCGTTTTGAAAAGCAGATCGCGCGCGAGCCGTCGCCGATGCGGTCGGCATCGTCCAGCAGCACCACGCGCTGGCCGCGTTGCGCCAGATCGATCGCCAGCGACAGCCCCACCGGCCCGGCGCCGACCACCACCACCGGATGCTCGGCTGCTTTTGCCCGATCCTGATCCGGATGGCGGCGATAACCGAACTGGGTATTCATGCTCGCATTCACTGTTGCGCCACTCAAGATAGACGCCCTGCTTCAGCGCGCGCAATGACCGATATGGCGGCTTGCTTCAGGCAAACGAGCGCGACGGCGTCTTGTGCAACGCGAACGCATCGACCTTGTCGCTGGCGCGGGGATAGATCTCGCAAACCAGGGGATCGTGGCCGGGAATCACCCGGTCGGGATGTCCGGCGAGACGTTTTGCGGTCTCCCATCCTTCCATCATGTCGCCGAGGTTGTAGATGATCGGAAACGGATTTTTGCGCTGCATGTTGCCGTAATAATGCGAGGCATCCGACGCCAGCACCACCGGACCGCGCTCGGTCTGCACGCGCACGATCTGCAGCCCGTCCGAATGGCCGCCGACGCGATGCAGCGTAATTCCGGGTGCAACTTCGCCGTCGCCTGAGTGAAAGGTGACCCGCTCGCTGTAGACGTGGCGGACCATCTGTGTGACGTGCTCGACCGAGAACGGATGGCGCAGCATGCCGTGGCACATGCAGCGCCCGGTGGCGTAGCTCATCTCGCGGTCCTGCAGATGAAAACGCGCGTTGGCAAAGCGGTCGAGATTGCCGGCATGGTCGTAATGCAGGTGCGTGACGATGACGTCCTTGATGGCATCCGCATTAACGCCGAAGCGCTCCAGCGCATCCACCGGATTGAGCGTGAGCTTGCGGTTGCGCGTCTGCGCTTCATCCGCGTTGAAGCCGGTATCCACGAGAATATCGCGGCCCTGCCCACGGATCAGCCAGACGAAATAATCGAGATCGGCCGCGCTGGTCTCATGCGGATCAGGCATAAGGTAATTCATATGCGGCGTGCGCGGCGACATCGTCGCATAGCGAATAGCGTAGATTTCGTAGGCGTTTCCCATCGGGGTTCTTCTTTTCGTTGCACGATTGCCGATTGCCGCAGAAAGGCACCGTCACACGAAAAGGTCAAAAGAAATCGGGCGGCCGCAGCAAGCGACCGCCCGATGAAATGAACCGCTAGTACGTGCGATCAATACCTGGCGACGACCGGTCCGCCGGCATTGAAGCGATAGTTCACGCCGACCTTCGTCATCTGAACGTCGGTCCGGGAGGTGATCAGCGTGGTGCCGTCGCTGGCAGTTCCGGTACGGCTTCCGAACGAAATGTAGTCGTACTCGGCCTTGGCGGACCAGTTGGCGTTGAGCGCGAACTCGGCGCCGAAGCCCGCGGTCCAGCCGGTGCGGCTAGCTGATGGTCGAGAGCGTTGTTGAACAAGGCACCAGCCGGGCTGTTGCACTGGCGGCCCTGGCCGTTGGGCGGCCCGATGATGCAATTCACCGGTAACCGTCTCGTCCGTGAAAGCCGCGCCGCCCTTCACGTAATAAAGCGTTCGGTCCCACGAGTAGCCGAGCTTGCCAGTGGCAGTCGCAATCCAATCCATCCGCGTGTTGCAGGTCTGGAAGAAGGGATTGAATGCGCCGGTCGGGTTGCCTCCGCCATACCCCGCATTGGAGCGCTGAGTCCGGTGGCGCTGCCGCAAGTCTGGCCGCCCTTGAGGTCGCCCCAGCTCACGTCACCTTCGAGACCGAGCACGAATTTGTTGGCGAGCTGATAGTTGTAGCCGATCTGACCGCCGCCAAACATGCCGGCGAAATGTGTACCGGCCGATTCGGTGCTGCCGACGAAATCCGATCCGGTCGCGATCGTAGCCTGCGCCGCCGTGGGCGCCGATATAGAACCCGGTCCAGTTGACGTCATTGTACATCATCGGCAGCGCCTTGGCCTTCGGTCGGCATCCTCGTCGGCAATCATTTCAGGCGTGAACTGATAGCGCAGACCCGCCGTGCCAGCCTAACCTTCAATATTGTCGCCGGTGCGATAGTCGACCGCGAATAAAGCCCAGCCAGCCGGTGTTTACGATCTGCCCGGCAATGCCGAGCGAGAACTGGCCGTAGGTGCCGATCCGCGCTGGTCGACGTGGTGGCGGTAAAGGTCGCAGGGATACCGACGGCGACCAAGCGGCGCTGCAGGGCCGAAGAAGCTGCCGTTCGGGACGGTCAAGAAGCTCGACGTCACGTTGCCCGCGAACTCATGGTACACGCTGGCGGTGAAGAACGGCTGCAGCGACAGATTGCCCGACTGGTACGAAGTTCCGATGCGAAGGCTGGCGCGGCCGATCTCGCTGGTGATGTCGTTGACCTGTCTGCGTACCGGAAATAATTGTTCCTGGAGCCCAGAGCCGCCCGGCGCGCCGACGCTGGAGAACGAATCGAAGCGTGTCTTCGAATAAACGAATCCGGCCGACGGTTCGATGAACCAGTTATTGGCGAGCGCGAAGTTGTAACCGGCATTGACCGCAAACGATGTCCCGCGTCCGGAGATCGGCTGATTGAAGAAGCCGAAGCCGGGATTGTTGAGCGAGATGTTGAAGAAATCCTGCTTCAGCAGGGCGTCCGCAAAGAAGCGGCCGTAGGTGGCGACCAAGTAGGTGCCGACCGAGGGAATCTGGAAATTCGCTCGAGAAAGCGTCGTTGAGCGACTTGGAATTCGATTCGACGTACCCGACCATTGTGCCGAGATGAAAATTCCAGCCATTCCAGTTCAGCTTCGCCGTGTCGGCGCCGATCTGAAAGCCGGTGTAGTTATCGCGAATTCGGTTGTTGCAGTTGATCGTCGTGGTCTGATTTAGGCCGACGCCGGGGCCGTGGTTTGAAGGTCTGTGTGGTCGAGGTGCTGGTCGTGGTGTTCTCACCGCCGGTCGCCGCGCACCCAGACGCCGCCGCCGTCCGAACCCGGCGGCGGATTGGCCGGCGCTGAAACGAAGGCGCTGCCCTGGCCGGCCTGGAACGAAGTGCTCGAATTGCCGGCCGACGATGAAACTTGAGCGGCAGTCGATGCAGCGATCTGACCCA
Source organism: uncultured Alphaproteobacteria bacterium (assembly GCA_963723625.1). GTDB lineage: Bacteria > Pseudomonadota > Alphaproteobacteria > Rhizobiales > Xanthobacteraceae > Bradyrhizobium. Next base: position 253,243 of record CAVRRK010000004.1, on the reverse strand, counting down.
GCAGGCTGCACCCGGAGCCGACCGTGGTCGGCAGGAATCCCGAGTACCGGCGGTGCCGCCAATGTTTGACCGTACACCGTGCAATTCTGCGCCATCGCTCCCGACGATGCCGATAAGGCAATCACAAAAGCCGCGCCTGCCAAAACCGAAACTTTGCGAGCGTGCGATATACGCGACCCCGTCTTGCTGAGAAAAATCATTCCAGGCTCCCCAAATTCAATTTCGGCAAAAACTGCGGCTCTTCGGACTCCCTTGTAGATCAGACGCCGCTGCACGGAAAGTTTGCAGATGGCGTTACACCGTCGCCGCGTTAACAATTCCGGGCCATGTGCCATAACGGCAACATCGCGGCCGATGTTGTCCACATTCCCCGCCACCCCACATGGTTCGGCGGCCGGCGTATCTGCCGTTGAAGGTTGTCGTTAAAGTCGCTTATTATCGCGTACGACCTGTCAGCTTATCGTCGGCGTTTTTGCTTCGGCCCTTTAAGTGATCCAGATCACAGTCGCAGGCAATTTGTTGGAGCAAATTATCGGCGTCGGCGCCGGAGATCGCTTTCCCACGCGCCCAGAGATGGAGACGACGATGATCACTCGGCACAACCTTATCGGCAACACCCTTGCCATCGCTTGCCTGGCGGGCAGCCTGGCGCTGTCCTTTGCAACTGGGCCGGCCATGGCCGGAGACCTCTCGACCCAGCAGATCCTCGATGGCCTGAAGGTGTCGAAAACCCGAAGCCTGAGCGCGCCGGAACGACCGGCGTTGACGACCGAAGATTTGGCCGTGATCAAGCGCGTTCGCGGCAAGACCCGATCATTATCGCTCGATGAGCGCGAGCAAATTGCATCGATCACACCCAAGCGGCCCACCGTCGATCTGGACATCAACTTCGACTACAATTCCGCGTCGCTGACGCCGCAAGTCGAACCTCAGCTCGACAACCTCGGGAAAGCTCTGACGAGCAGCGAGCTTACGGGTTCGGTGATCATGCTCGGCGGCCATACCGATGCGAAGGGCACCGACGACTATAATCAAGGTCTGTCGGAGCGGCGTGCCGAGACGGTGAAACGCTTTTTGATCCAAAAATACCGCATTCCCGCGAAAAATCTGATCTCCGCCGGGTACGGCAAAAAAGGGCCGAAGAATCCGAACGATCTGTTCGCTGCGGAAAACCGGCGCGTTGAGATCGTTAATATGGCGGAACGTGACGAGGCCGCCCGCTAACGCAACAAGCGGCCTGTCGCGGTGCACCGATCATCGGATTGCCGCGGCGGTTCATCTCCCCGCAGCCGAAACAGCGGCATTTGATTAAGCGCCGTGAAAATTGTAGAGAAGTGGTTGCGCCGCAGACTTAAATATCGCTTGCGATCAATACGGACCGCGGCGAAAACGCTTCCCAGGAGGGTCGGCAGACAAGCGACCCGCGCGGAAATGAAAATGACCAGGCGTCTTTTTTCCATCACAGCGGCAATCGGAGCGGCCATCCTGTCGATGGTTTTCGCGCCCGATGCCCGCGCCGATAAGCGGGTAGCGCTGGTGGTCGGCAACTCGAGCTATCAAAATGTCCCGCAGCTTCCTAATCCTGCGCGCGACGCCAACTCCGTCGCGCAGCTGTTCAAGGACGCGGGCTTTGACACGGTCGATGTCGCGATCAACGTCGGCAATCTCGAATTCAAGCGGGCGATTCGCAAATTCGAAGCCGATTCCGATCAGGCTGATATCGCTGTCGTTTATTATGCCGGTCACGGTCTGGAAATCGGCGGAACCAACTTCCTGATTCCGGTCGATGCAAGGCTTGCCAGCGACCGCGATGCCGAAGACGAGGCGATTACCCTGGACCGCCTGGTGTCTTCCGCAGACGGCGCCAAGAGATTGCGCGTCGTGGTTCTCGACGCGTGCCGCGACAATCCATTCACGGCCTCGATGCGCCGGGAACGCCGAGGCGTCAATCGCGCCATTGCATCCGGGCTAGGCAAGGTCGAGCCGACCAGCACGGATACCCTTATTGCATACGCCGCCAAGGCCGGTTCGACCGCCGAAGACGGCGAGGGCCAGCACAGCCCGTTCACCACGGCGATATTAAAAAATCTGACCGTGCCTGGGCTGGATATTCGCCTCGCGTTCGGACGGGTCCGCGACGAGGTGATGAAGTCGACCGCCAGCCGCCAGGAGCCGTTCGTCTATGGATCGCTAGGCGGAGGCAATATTTCGCTGGTGCCGCCGCCGCCCGTGCAACAGGAAGCGCCCGTTGGCGACATCAAGGCGGACTACGATCTTGTAGCCAAAATTGGAACGCGCCGGGCATGGGAAGTTTTCCTCGGCACCTACAAGACCGGGTTCTATGCCGACCTTGCGCGCGTTCAAATGGCCAGCCTTTCAGATCAGGTGCCGGGTCCCGCGGCTAATGCGCCCGGTAACGTGGCGGTGGCCGCCGTCAGTCCCAATGTGCAGGCGCCCGGGCGCGAGCCGACATCGAAGGAGGCGCTGGACTGGGACAAGATAAAAGACACCGGCGATCAGTCGGCACTGCAAAAATTCATTGCGCGCTATCCCGATTCGCCGATTTCGATCACCGCGCAACAAAAGCTGGTTATCCTGAAGAAAGCCGCGCAGGACCGGGAAGACAAGGCCCGCGCCGATCGCGAGGCCGCCATGAAGGCGATCGAGGACGCACGCCTTGCGGCCGAGCAGAGGAAGGCGGAAATTGCGGCGGCTAAAAAGCGCGAAGACGACGACCGCCGCGCGCAGGCAGCCGAAGCCGATCAGAAAGCAAAGGCTGCGGAAGCTGAACAAAAAGCGGCGGAAGCGAAACGAAAAGCCGAGGACGCCGAACGCACCAAACAGGCCGGTGAAGCGGCCAGATTGCGCGACGAGAGCGAAAAGCAGGCGCGTCAGGCCGAGGCCGAGCGCACCAAGGCGCAACGAGCATCGGCGATGGAGGCCGCCTGCAAGCAGGATCAGGATAAATTCCAGGATCTCAGTGCCAAAGGCAGCAATGACTTCTACTCTTGCCGACATGAAGGCATTGGCGGCAACCATCACCTGCGACAGGCTGAAGCCGCAAATCGCCAGCGCGATCGACAAGCTTGCGTCTGACGCTGCCAAGCGCGCGGCTGCGATGCCTAATTCACCGGAACTGGTGAGCGCCGCCCAGATCCAGCTTGCGCGGATCGGTTGCGGCAGTGGCAAACCCGACGGCACGCTCAATGCCGCCACCAAGACCGCCTTCGGTCGCTATATGACGATCAAGGGACAGTCTGGCGATATCAACGTGACCGAGGCGGTGGTTGCCGACCTGACGAGGCAGACCGGCCTTGTGTGTGCGCTTGATTGCAAGAGGGGCGAAACCGCCAAGGGCGACACCTGCGTCGCAGCTGGAAAAATCTGCGCCGGTGGCTTCGCGCCGAAAGAAAGACCTGGATGACGATGACGACGTACCCGCGCGGCGGAAACAGACGCCATCGAGACGGCAGGCCGATCGTGAACCGTCGCGGCAATCGGCTCCCGCGCCTCGCGCGCGGCAAGAGGCACGCGTTCGCCCCGGTGGCGGAGGTGGAGGTGGCGGCGGCAGTTCGATGATCGGTGTCGGTTTTTAACTTGCTAGTGATTGGAATTCAATGCCTCGAACCGAGGCGTATTCGGAAGCGGCATCGAGCCTTAATAATTTGACGTTCTATGCAGATGGATTTGGTCCGCTGCAATTCGAAGCCGACAACGCCCGTATCGTGGCGCTTGTCTCATTGAAGGATGATCGCGATGGTCAATTATCCTCCCCGCAAGGGCCCTTTCGCCATAGCGCTTAGCGTTGCCGCGGTATTATGGATGATTCCAGCATCCGCGTCTGAAGGCAGCCGCGCGATCAATGAAACCGCTGTGGCTGGGGTTATTCCGGTCGCTGCGATCGTCGCCGATACCAGCGATCGACCGCGCCGCGCCAACGTCGTCAATTCGGATGTCACCCGCACACCCATCGCCCGGAAATCCCGACATGCCCGGCACCGTTGGACAGCCTCAGGTGTCAGACGCGCCGCCTATCATTGGCAGCAACGCATCCGCGAAACTGTCGGTCGTTCCGAATGCTCCGGTATTTGGTGCGGACGGAATTTTGTCATGATGCTCGGCATCGGGTTTTAATTGGCGCGGCCTTTCGACGGGCTTCTGGTTACTCGTTACCTGCCTGACTGAACGCGTTAACCGCTGCAATTAAAGGCTTTGGACAATTGACAGAAGCCACCGGGCCGGTTTGATAATGCGGATCGCGTAGAGTAAGGTCGCCGAGGCGCAAGCATGAGATCGGCGCCCCTATCGGCTGGACCCGCGTCTTATGAGATTTTGCCTCGCTTTGCTTGTTTGCTTGATCTTTTCGGTCGCAAACGCGGTGCCGTCGATCGCTGCGAGCGGCGAGAAATTTGCGTTAGTGATCGGCAATGCGAAATATCCCGACGCTGAAACGCCGCTGAAAGAGCCGATCAACGACGCCCATGACGTGGCCGACGAACTCAAGCGCGACGGTTTTAGCGTCGAAGTCGGAGAAAATCTTGGCGGCGACGCGATGCGCCGCGCGTTCGAGAAGCTTTATGCGCGGGTAAAGCCAGGCTCCGTCGTTCTAATTTTTTTCAGTGGCTACGGTGTGCAGTCCGCCCGCCAGAGCTATCTGATACCGATCGATGCGCAGATCTGGACCGAGCCCGACGTCCGCCGCGACGGATTCAATCTCGAGACGGTTCTCGGAGAAATCAACAACCGCGGCGCGGGCGTCAAAATCGCGCTGCTCGATGCCAGCAGGCGCAACCCCTTCGAGCGCCGGTTTCGCAGTTTTTCCGCCGGTCTGGCGCCAGTCATCGCCCCTAACGGAACCTTAGTGATGTACTCGGCCGCCCTTAACTCCGTGGTCGGCGAAACCGGCATCGAGCACAGCCTGTTCGTCAGCGAATTGCTCAAGGAGATTCGGGTTCCGGAATTGCTGGCCGACGAGACGCTTAACCGCACCCGGGTAGGCGTCACCCGGGCCTCGCGCGGCGAGCAGGTGCCGTGGATTTCTTCCTCATTGGCCGAGGATTTCTCGTTCATCCCCGGCTCGGGCAATCCCGGCTCAGCGGCGAAGCCCCCTATCAAGCAGAGTTCGGCCGATAATGCCTTGCCCCCGGTCAAAGAGGCGCCGATCGCGGATGCCTTCCCGCCGGCGAAGCGGCCCCCGATGGGAGCTGCCCTCCCGCCGATCCAGTCGCAATCGGCAGATCAGGGAGGAGACGTCATCCCCGAAGCAAATCCTCCAAACAAGAACTCGATTATGGTCCTCGCGGATGACCCGACGATCAAGATGCTGACGGCGAAGCTGGCGGACAATCCGGAAGACGGCAACGCGCTCTACCGGCGCGGACAGGTCTACGCCAGCAAAGGCGCATTTTCGCTTGCCATCAAGGACTTCGATGAAACCATCCGCCTCAATCCCAAGGACGTGGAGGCTTTCAATAACCGCTGTTGGGCACGTACGGTCGTCGGCGACCTGCAATCTGCCCTGAAGGATTGCAACGAAGCGCTTCGGTTACGCCCGAACTTTGTCGATGCCCTCGACAGCCGCGGGCTCGTCAACCTGAAGAGCGGGCAGACAAAAAATGCGATCGCCGATTTTGACGCGGCGCTGAAGATCAACCCAAAATTGACGTCGTCGCTGTACGGCCGGGGTCTGGCCAAGCAGCGTCATGGCGCTGTTTCGGAAAGCCAGGCCGATATATCCAGTGCGAAGGCGATGGACCCGAATATCGCAAAGGAGTTTGAAAGCTACGGAATACGGTGACGATGATTTGATTACGTGACAGATTACGCTGCTTGAACCGGCAACGCTGCAAGAAACGACCAAGACAAGCAGGTCATGAACGGCGGCGGGACAATCTCGACGGTCTGCTGAAATATATTTCAAGCGCGCGAACGCAGAAGGGACTTTCGCAATGTCAGAAATTTCTGGAAGGAAAACTCTCACCGCGATCCTCTCGATCGTAACGATCGGCGCCGGACTTACCATCATGGCCCAGCGGGCCCTTGCCGAAGATGTCACCGAGGATCAAATCGTAAGGGCCTTGGCTCCCAAGAAGCCGCTGACGCGGGGCCTTTCGATGGCCCCGCCCGCGGACCCGGCGGCTGCCGCCACCGAAGGACGCTTCGTTCAGACGCTGCGCAACCGCACGACGCGCTCGCTGTCGTCAACCGAGCGCGAGGAAATTGCCACCATCGCCAAGGACAAGCCGAATATCGATCTTGAGATCACCTTCGACTACAACTCCGCCGATGTCAGCGCAAAGTCATTGCCAGCGGTTCAGACCCTCGGGAAAGCGCTGACCAATCCGGACCTGCAAGGCTCCACTTTTGTCGTTGCCGGTCACACCGACGCAAAGGGTGGTGACACCTATAACCAGGAGCTGTCCGAGCGCCGCGCCGATACGATCAAACGCTATCTCGTCGACAAGTTCGGCATCGCTGGAACGGATCTCGTCACCGTCGGATATGGCAAGAGCAAACCCAAGGATCCCGGCAATCCGATGGACCCATCCAATCGCCGCGTACAGGTCGTCAACATGGCGAACAAGTCGACCGCGGCCAAGTGAGGGGTCGTGCGGCTAAAGGATGCGCAGCAACAAGCAAGCGTCCCGCAGTGCTGCGGGACGCTGGTTTATTTGCGGGCGGGGTCTGATTTTTCCAGACGAGTCTCTCGTCGCAAGTCGGGATCGGTTATGCGATGACGGTCTCGACCTATCTCAAGCCTGTCCTGGGAACGATCGTCATTGCCGCGCTGGGCGTCGGCTACTGGATGCATGAACGATCAGCTCATGTGGAGGCACCAGACGCTCCGAGCAATGCCCTCGTCATCGTCACGAAATCCACCAATGCCTGTTTCTCCGATTTGGTCCGGGTTACCGGCTTTATCGTGCCGCGCAGAGAAGCCGTTGTCAGTCCCGACACGGAAGGCTCCAAGGTTACTGACCTTCTGGTTCGCGAAGGCGATATCGTCACCGAAAATCAGGAAATCGCGCGGCTGAGCGCTCCTCCCGCGCAACCTGGCGCGGCCGGCGGATCGCGGTCTCCGATTTCCCTGAAAGCGTCCGCAGCCGGCCTTGTGATGCAAGTCAATACCGTCGTCGGCGCACCGGCCTCGCCTCAGGCCGGTCCGATGTTTCGGATCGCCACCAATAATGAAATCGAACTCGATGCCGAAGTCCCGAGCATCCATATGCTGAAACTCAACCCCGGAGCTACCGCGCGAATTAGCCGCGACAATCAATCCGATATTGTAGGGCGGGTCCGGCTGGTCTCACCGCAGATCGACCGGGTGAGCCACCTCGGCCATGTCCGCATATCGCTCACCAGCAATCCGTCGCTGGAGATCGGGATGTTTGCCAAGGCCAACATCGACGCCAAGCGAAGCTGCGGTGTGGCAGTCCCCAGATCAGCCCTCGACCATTTGACGGTGCAGGTGGTCAAGGGGAATATCGTCGAAACGCGCGGGGTCAGGGTGGGACTGGTGTCGGATACCAGCACTGAAATTCTGGAAGGTCTGGATGTCGGCGAAGTAGTGGTGGCCGACGCCGGCACCTCGCTGCATGACGGCGATCAGATCAAGACGATGTTTGCCGATGAACTCGAGCGATCGCGGGCACGCTGATGGCAATGAATATCTCGGCATGGTCGATCCGAAACCCGCTTCCGTCGATCGTGTTCTCGATCATCCTGCTCGTGCTGGGCTGGGTCTCCTTCACCAAACTCGCCGTGACGCGGCTTCCCAGCGCGGATATTCCCGTGATTTCCGTTGCGGTCTCGCAATTCGGCGCCGCCCCGGCGGAACTGGAATCGCAGGTCACCAAGACCATCGAGGACGGCGTCTCCGGCGTCGAGGGCGTGCGGCACATTGCGTCCTCCATCACGGATGGATTGTCATTGACGACAATCCAGTTCGCGCTTGAGACCAACACAGACCGGGCGTTGAACGATATCAAGGACGCCGTCACCCGCGTCCGCAGCAACCTGCCGCAGAACGTCACCGAGCCGCTGATCCAGCGCGTCGACGTGATCGGCCTTCCCATTGTCACCTATGCGGCGATCTCGCCCGGCAAGACACCCGAGCAGCTGTCCTACTTCGTCGACGACGTGGTCAAGCGCGCGCTGCAAGGCGTGCGCGGCGTAGCCCAGGTTGAGCGTATCGGCGGTGTGGAGCGCGAGATTCTGGTTTCGCTCGATCCGGACCGAATCCAGGCCGCCGGTCTGACCGCGGTCGACGTCAGCCAGCGCCTGCGCGGCACCAATGTCGATCTTGCCGGCGGACGCGCCGAAATCGGCAAGAACGATCAGGCGATCCGCACGCTGGCCGGCGCCAAAACCCTCAACGATCTGGCCGGCACCATGATTGCCCTGCCGGGAGGCGGCGAGGTGCGGCTCGACGATCTGGGAACGGTGACCGACACCATCGCCGACCGCCGAACATTCGCCCGGGTCAACGGCGAGCCGGTCGTAGCACTCGGCATCAAACGCTCGAAGGGCGCCAGCGACGTCGTCGTCGCCGCGGCAGTGCAGAAGCGGATTGACGTCCTCAAGACGGCCTATCCCGACGTCGATCTCAAGCAGATCGATACCTCGGTCGATTTCACCAAGGGAAACTACGAGGCCGCGATCTCGACGCTGTTCGAAGGCGCGACACTGGCCGTCATTATCGTATTCTTGTTCTTGCGCGACTTCCGCGCAACGCTGATTGCGGCGATATCGCTGCCGCTATCGATCTTCCCGGCCTTCTGGGCGATGGATATTCTTGGCTTCTCCTTGAATCTCGTGAGCTTTCTCGCCATCACGCTATCCACCGGCATTCTCGTCGACGATGCCATCGTCGAGATCGAGAATATCGTGCGTCACATGCGCATGGGGAAATCGCCCTATCGCGCCGCGCTGGAGGCGGCGGACGAAATCGGTCTCGCCGTGATCGCGATCAGCCTGACGATCATTGCGATCTTCGCGCCGGCAAGCTTCATGTCGGGGATCGCCGGACAGTTCTTCAAGCAGTTCGGCATTACCGTTTCCGTGCAGGTTTTCTTCTCGCTGCTGGCGGCGCGGTTCGTGACGCCGGTGCTGGCGGCTTACTTCCTCAAGGATCATCACCACGACGACCCGCCGCCCGGACGGGTGCTGCGGGGCTATACCAGACTGGTGTCATGGTCGGTCAGGCACTACTTCATTACGGTCCTGATCGGCCTTGGAATTTTCGCGGCGTCGATCTGGAGCATCGGCCTGTTGCCGCAGGGATTCCTGCCGGCGCAGGACACCGCCCGCTCGCTGCTGGCGATGGAGCTGCCGCCGGGTTCGCAACTGTCCTACACCGAGAAGGTTACCGAGGACATCGTCGCGCGCCTTCGCAAGCGGCCCGAGATCAAAAGCGTATTCGTCGACGGCGGACGAGTGCCGCCAGGAATTTTCGAAGTGCGGCGCGCCGCGCTGATCATCAACTACACGCCGAAACATGACCGCAAGATCTCGCAGCGCGAGCTTGAACTTTCGATCGGCCAGGAACTCGAAAACGTACCGGATATTCGCTTCTGGTTCCTCGACGAAAACGGCCTGCGCGCGGTCTCGCTCGTTGTCACCGGCGCGGACAGCAACATCGTCAGCAATGTCGCCAGCGAACTCGCGACCCAGATGAAGCGTATTCCGCAGCTCGCCAATGTGACGCCGGAAACCTCGCTGGATCGGCCCGAATTGCGAATTCAGCCCCGCGCCGATCTTGCCGCGCGGCTGGGCGTCTCCACCGAAGAACTATCGAAAACCATTCGCGTCGCGACCATCGGCGACGTCGGTCCCGCGCTTGCGAAGTTCGACGCGGGCGACCGCCAGGTCCCTATCCGTGTCCAGTTGGAAGACAGTGCCCGCGCCGATCTGAAGATGCTCGAGCAGTTACGCGTGCCCTTTGGCGGCGGACGCGGCCAGGTGCCGCTATCGGTCGTGGCCGAGATCAAGCTCGATCAGGGCCCTACCAGCATCAACCGCTACGATCGCGAACGGCAAGCCACCGTGGCTGCCGATCTGGTCGGCACCGCGGCGCTCGGCGATGCGACCAAAAAGATTCACGACCTGCCTGTCATGAAAAGCCTGCCGAAAAACGTCAAGGTCAGCCCATCGGGCGACGCCGAAAGTCTGAATGAATTGTCGGCGGGCTTTGCCACCGCGATCACTTCCGGTCTGATGATGGTTTATGCGGTGCTGGTGCTGCTGTTCGGCACCTTCCTGCAACCGATCACCATCCTGTTTTCGCTGCCGCTGTCGATCGGCGGCGCCATCGCGGCGCTATTGCTCACCGGCAAGCAACTGACGACGCCGGTGTGGATCGGAATCCTGATGCTGATGGGCATCGTCACCAAGAACGCCATCATGTTGGTGGAGTTTGCGGTCGAATCCATTCGCGCAGGGGTGCCGCGCGACGAAGCCATCGTCGATGCCGGCCTGAAGCGGGCGCGGCCCATCGTCATGACCACCATCGCCATGGCGGCGGGCATGATGCCGAGCGCATTGGCGTTCGGCGCGGGCGGCGAATTCCGCTCGCCGATGGCGCTGGCGGTGATCGGAGGCCTGGTGTTCTCGACGGTGCTGTCGCTGGTATTCGTGCCAGCGATGTTCATGATGATGGACGATCTCGGCAACTTGTCGTGGCGCTTCGGCAAGAAGCTGCTGGCCTCCGAGGCCGAGGCTGAGCACGAGGCCGACGTCAATGCTCGGCCGCCGATCGTGCGCCCGACGGCGGCTGAATAAGCCTATACGGTGCCGGGGCTGTCTATGAAATGAGCCCCATCAAGCTCGAAATATAGTCGAAGCGTTTTTACGAATAGCGTACATCGCTAATCATTCCTTGCCACGGCCGTCAGCTTCCCCATGTTCTGGAGCAAAATCCGGCCGCGCTGCAGATCGAGAATTCCGTCCTTGCGCCATTGCTGCAGTTGACGGTTCACGCTTTCGCGCGCGGCGCCGACGAAAACGCCGAGTTGCTCCTGCGAAATATGGACCTCGGAGCCGAAATCGTCGGCGAGCGCGCACAGCCTTCGCGCCAATCGCACCGGCAGCGGCTGCAAAACCGATTCCTCCATTCGCTCGCTCATCCACCGGATGCGCTGGCAAAGCAGCATGATGAGTTTCACGGCGACGCGAGGCTCGCGTTCGAGATGGGCGAGGAAGTCTTCACGGCGCAGGATGAAAAGCTCGGTCGCCTCGCCGGCCGTGGCATCCGCGGTGCGGCTCTGGCCATCCAGCACGGCAACCTCGCCGAACAGATCGCCGGGCCCAAGAAAATTCAGGGTCAGGCGGCTTCCGTCGGACGCGCCGGTCTCGATGCGGATCTGGCCGCGCCGCACGCCAAACAATGCATCGCCAGCATCGCCCTTCTGAAAAAGCATCTCGCCTTGTGCGAGTTGCTGGGTATGGCAAAGACTTGAGATCCGCTGCAATTCGTCCGCACCGAGGTCGGCGAACATTGGATTCATCTTGAGAATAACCGCAAATTCGGCCTGCTTGCTCATTGCGCGCTTTTCCTGGATCGAACGGCCGGAGGCGATCGGGCCGCAGGCATCTCCGGCTCAAAGTGTGTCATAAGTCACATAACTTTACAGTCCCCCCGGATTATTTTTATTGCTGAGCCTGCGCCGAGATCAGCGATAAGATGATCGACGGATTGCATGCACGGGCTAAAGCGAATTTGACGGCGTTTGCACGATTTGGAATCGCGACATGAGAGCACTGAAAATTGCCGGCGCCGCGATCGCGGCGGTGATCGTAATCGTCGCGGTAGTCGTATTTGTCGTCGGAATTCCCTCGGGCTTTCTGACGTCAACAATCCAGGACCGGGTCGAGCGCGAAACCGGGTACCGGATCGTGATATCGGGCGCCACCCGGCTTGGCCTGTGGCCGTCACTGAACATGACGCTGCACGACATTGCCGTCCCGGCTCCAGCCAACCAGCAGCAGGCCGGCCCCAATCGTTTGACGCTGGGGCGTGCGCAGTTCGACGTTTCCTTTGCGAGCTTGTTCACCGGCCATCCGCAAGTCACCCGGGTCGCGATCGACCATCCTGTTCTGCACGTGCCGTTGCGGCGCGAGCGCGTCCGCGCGCCGGCCGTACTTCCAGCACCCGCCCCGTCATCCGCTGCGACCTCTGATTCTCCGGGCCCGGAGCATGTCACGATCACAAACGGCGAAGTCATTCTCGCCAATGCGCGTGACCACGTCGAACATCGCATTGAGGGCATCAATGCCGAATTCCGATTGGACAGCGATCGGAAAATCCGGATCACTGGCGATGCGCGCGCGGCAGACAGCCCGCTCAAATTCGAAATTCGGGCGACCGCTCCCGCTCCTCCTTTGGAGCGGCAAAACATCCCGGTCGACTTCAAACTCGACGCACCGGGTTTCCTGAATGCGTCGCTAGTTGCCAAGGCCGAAGTGCGACTCAACGGCTCGATTGTCATGATCAACGGTCTGACCGGAAATATCGGCGATGACGCCTTCAATGGATGGGCTTCAGCCGATCTCACGAGCAAGCCGCAGTGGAAGCTTGACCTCGATTTCCAGCGTTTCGTGATGGGAACGGCGGGGGCTCCTTCCACCCCCGCGTCGCGGTCGTGGAGCAATGAACCGATCGACGTCAACAGATTGAACTATGTCGATGCCCAGGTCAGGGTTTCTGCCGCCGAATGGCGGGTCGGCGACGCTGTTTTTGCGCCCGCGTCGATCGATGCCACGCTCACCAACGGCGTGCTCCGGGCGACATTCTCCCATCTTGGCCTCTATGGCGGAGGAGCCGATGGTGAATTCTCCATCGATGCCGCGCTAGATACTCCAGGCTACTCGTTGCGCTGCGATCTGCACGATGTGCGCGCGCTGCCGTTGCTGAAAAGCTTAGCCGACTTCGACAAGATCGATGGCAAGATGCAGGCGAAGATCGCGGTCAGGGCGAGCGGCGCCAGCCAAGCTGCGATCATGTCCAGTCTCGATGGAACGGCTTTCGCCAATTTCCAGGATGGCTCAATCCAGGGCATCAACCTGGCGAAGATGGTCCGCTCGCTTACGACCAGCACGCAGTCGGGCTGGCAGGAAAGCAACGATCAAGCCACCGATCTCACGCAGCTCAGTGCTTCCTTCCGCGCTGAAAAGGGCCAGGCGACGACCCGCGACCTGGCGCTTGTCGGACCGCTGGTGCGCATGACCGGCGCCGGCACCGTCGATCTCGGCGCCAAGTCGCTGGCGTTTCGGGTCGAACCGAAGCTCGTGATGTCGATCGAAGGCCAAGGCAGCAGCGCCGCCAATCCGGTCGGACTGGGGGTGCCTGTCATGATCGAGGGCCCTTGGTCGGCGCCGCACATCTATCCCGATGTGGCCGGTATGCTCGACAATCCGGACGGGGCCTATGCCAAACTGAAGGAAATGGGAAAAGGCCTGTTCGGAGCCCAGAGCGGCGCTTCTTCCGATGCGCGAGGCGGCACGCTCGGTGAGACGCTGGGGACTTTGATTCAACAAGGATTGCGGCGCGATCCCAACGCTCCCGCTTCCCGGCCGTCGGTCTCGGGCAGTCCCGCTCAGAGCGGCACCGCACCGCCACCACCGGACGGCCCGTCCATGAACGGTATCCTGAAAAATCTGTTCAACCGTTAGCCGCCTCAATCTAGTGTGGTGGTTCACTAACTAACCACACTGGCAGAGCCTCCGCCCGAGCCGTCCATTTGTGCTAAAGATCGTGCCTGAAATGGCTGCGGGCTGCCATTTGCGCTGCGCCGCGTTCGCAATGAGGGCGGCGCCTGCGCGACATCGGCCCGGCGGTACCTGCGAGGATCCGGGATGGTCGGGGTCATAGACAAACGGTCGTTGCTGCGCAAAGGGCTGTTCGCCAAATACGTGATCTCGCTGGTGGGACTCGTGGTGTTCGTGCTCGCCGTCAATGGCGCGCTGGAGACCGGGATCACCTACCGTGCAACCAAGACTTCGCTCACCGAGGCGATGGCCGAAAAGGCCGCAGCGACCGCGCGCCGGATCGAGCAAACGATGTCCGAGCTCGAGCGCCAGATCAGTTGGGTCACGCGCGCCAGCGTGGTGACGGTGGAGCAGCGTCGCGCCGACTACGCGCAGTTGCTGAACCAGCTGCCTTCCATCAGCCAGCTCTCGCAACTGGACGGCAGCGGCCACGAGCAACTTCGCCTGTCGCGCTCGACTGTTTCCGTCGGCAGCGGAGCCGACTTCTCGCGCGATGTGAAATTCACCCAGGCCGTCGCCAAGGGCGTAACCTTCGCTCCCGCCTATTTCAGGGATACACGGCCGTTCATGTCGATCGCGGTGGCTCATTCCGGATTCAATGCTGGAGTGACCGTCGCGGAAATCGATCTTCGCTTCCTTTCGGACTTCGTTGGCGACGCGCAGGTAGGAAAGGTCGGCTTCGCCTATCTGGTCGATTCGCGCGGTCGGGTGCTTGCGAGTTCGGCCACTGGACCGAAAGTCGGGAGCGACCTTTCGGCGCTTCCGCAAATTGCCGCCTTGCTGAAACCGGGTGGCGAGACTGCGCGAACCGGCAAGGACACTGACAATCACTCGGTCCTGACGGCATCGAGTCCGGTGTCACGGCTCGGCTGGTTCGCTTTGTTCGAGCAGCCGACAAGTCAGGCTCTGGCGCCGATCCTGGATCAGTTGGCGCGGGTTGCGTTGCTGATTGCACTGGGCCTCGCGGTGGCGATCCTGGCCGGCACCCTGTTGGCCCGCCGGATGCTGATTCCAATCACTGCCTTGCGGGCCGGGGCACGGCGTCTCGGCGAGGGTGATTTCGGCCACCGCATCGAGGTCAGAACGGCCGATGAACTTGAGGAGCTGGCCGATCAGTTCAACAGCATGGCCGGTCAACTTCACGAAACCTATGCGGGTCTTGAAACCAAGGTCGAGGAGCGAACCCGCGATCTTGCGCAATCAGTCAACGAACTGAAGGTTTTGGAGGAAGTCGGCCGCGCCGTGGTGTCCTCGCTGGACCTCAACGCCGTGCTGCCCACGGTGGCGGCCCGCGCGCTGGAGATCACCCACGCAGACGCGGTGCTGATTTACGGTTACGACGCTTCAAAACTCCAGTTCAATCTCGTGGAATCGATCGGCATCAACCGTACGGCCGGTAGCCAGCATCTCCTGATCGACCAGGAGACGAGCACCCTCGGCAAAGCCGCCACCACGGGCGAGCCGATCGCAATCTCAGATCTGGCGGCCTCCGCGGACCTCTTGTTGAAGGATGCCGCCGTCGCCGCGGGCTTTCAGTCCGTGCTGGTGGTCCCGCTGGTCGATCAGAAGGGCATTCTCGGCTCGCTCGTCGTGTTGCGGAAAAACTCTGGCGACTTTTCGGCAAACCTGATCGGCCTGATGCGGACGTTTGCGCATCAATCCGTCCTCGCCATGCGCAATGCGCGGTTGTTCACCGAGGTCGATCAAAAAGGCCGCGAGCTGCTATCGGCGCACAACACGGTTCAACAACAGGCCGGCAAGCTCCAGGAACAGACCGATCAGCTCCTGGACTGGAATCGATCGCTGGAAGAGCGGGTCGAAAAGCAATTGGGGGAAATCGAGCGCATCCGGCGGCTCGAGCGCTTTCTCGCGCCGCAAGTGGCGCAGCTGATCGCCTCCTCCGACGGTCACGATTCGTTGCTCGATAGCCATCGCCGCGAGGTCACCGTCGTGTTCTGCGATCTGCGCGGTTTCACGGCTTTTACGGAGGCTACCGAGCCCGAAGAAGCCATGAACGTATTGCGCGAATATCACACCGCGCTGGGCGAACTGATCTTCCGCTACGAAGGCACGCTCGACCGCTATGCAGGCGATGGCGTGATGGTCCTGTTCAATGCGCCGATCCAGTTTGCCGATCATACCGCGCGGGCGGTGAAGATGGCGGTCGAGATGCGCGACAGCATCGGCGAATTGACCGAAAGGTGGCGCAGCCGGGGCCACAGTCTGGGCTTCGGCGTCGGTATTGCGCTGGGATATGCGACGCTTGGCCAAATCGGTTTTGAGCAAAGGCTCGAATATGCGGCGATCGGCAGCGTGACCAATCTTGCGTCGCGGCTATGCGACGAAGCGAAGGCGGGGCAGATCGTGGTCAGCCAACGCGTCTATGGCGTCGTCGAACAATGGACCGACGCCCAACCTCTCGAGCCGCTGACATTGAAAGGTTTTGCGCGTCCCGTCCCCGCCGTCGACATTCTGCGCTGGCGCGGGCCAGAGGAAGACGTGCAGCCATCTGCCGTAATGGCCGCTGCAGTTGGGCAGGATCGCTCTTGATGTGCATCGTATGAAGTTCGACGCACCCCGTGACTCCCAAGCCAGCAGTCTGATATCGGTAATTCGGAAACCGGACTCGAATGCCGATGAATCATGTTGTCACCGCCAAGCCTGACGTGAAGCTGCCGGCGCTGGTCATCGCTGGCTTGCTTGGGATGGCGTCCCCTTGCCTGGCTGCCGACGATACCAACGTGCCGGGAGGGGCCGCGGTAACCGTTCTCAAGGCGGTCAAGTCGTGTTTCTCCGCTATTGTCGAGGTCTCGGGAATTCTTATTCCGAAAGATGAGACCGCGGTTCGTCCGGACCGGCAGGGCCTGAAAGTGACGGAAATTCTGGTGGAGCCCGGCGATACCGTCACCGCCAATCAGGTTCTCGCCCGGCTTATCCTGCCGGAGGGCGGCACGTCCGCAGTCCAGGCTCCCGTGGCTGGTCTGATCAGCACCTCCTCGGCGGTGATTGGAGCCGTGGCTTCCGGCAAAGGCGAGGCCCTTTTTACGATCATTAACCGCAGCGAATTCGATCTGGTCGGTCAGGTGCCGACCCGCGATATCGCGAAGCTTGCGGTCAACCAGACCGCCAAGGTCAAGATCGTCGGCGGCGCCGATGTCGACGGCAAGGTCCGCCGCGTGGGAACGACGATCGAGCCCAACACCCAGTTGGGCCAGGTATTCGTAGCTTTGAGTTCGACGCGCCGCTTGCTCGCAAACTCATCCGGCCGCGCCCTGATCAAGACCGGCCAGAGCTGCGGCGTATCGGTGCCATTGACCGCTATCCTTTACGGCACCGCCGGCACGGTCGTTCAGGTGGTGCGGCGCGAGCGCGTCGAAACCCGGCGAGTCGAAGTGGGATTGATGTCAGCCGGCCAGGTGGAAATTCGTGACGGTCTGCTCGAAGGCGATGTCGTCGTGGCGCGGGCTGGCGCTTTGTTGCGCGAAGGCGATCCGGTCAGGCCGATAACCGCTACTGAGACGAAGTAGCGCTAAAAAATCCCGCCTGGTTTATCCGCCGGTCTTTTCAGCCGCATCGGCGGCCTGAAAACGAACATCCTCAAGCAGCGAAGAGGAGACCGACGGCACCTGCTCGCCCTCGGACGCCCGTGAAATCGCGACCCGGGTTTTGTTGAAGGCGGTTTCGACGGTGGACCCCTGCCGGCTCAGATTGGCGAGCAATTCGGTCATCAGAACGCTGTGCTGGCCTCTGGAGTCGTCGGCAACCCGGCCGGGTGTCGCTGAAGAAAGGATCAAAGCGTTGTCCGGCATATTGATCGGCGCCAGACCGTGGGAGAACGTACGGAATCGGCGCTCGTAAGGATTGCGCCGGGACGCATCGACGACGACGAGTTTGGCGCGCGCACCGCGCTCCCGCATCACATCCAGAATCAATTCGACGCTGACACCGTCGCGCCGCACGTCGGATTCCCTCCAGATCGCCGCATCGACCGGGATCATGTAGCTCTCGCGGCCGACCTGAACCCCGTAACCGCCGAAAAACAGCAAGACCACGGATTTCGAGTTGATCTTCGACTTGAGGCGTTCGACGGCGCGCGCCATATCGTCCTTGTTGGCATCCTCCACGACATCGACGTCAAAGCCTTGATGCCGCAGGGTGGCCGTCAGCGCCCGCGCGTCATTGATCGGCTGGCTCAAGGGTGCGTTCGCGTCGGGATAATGGCCGTTACCGATCACCAAGGCTACCCGCGATGGCTTGGCGGTGTTCTCACCTATCTGCCCGGCAACCGAGATCGCCGGGGCGATGTCGGGCGAACGCAGGTACAGTGCAGCATGAGCGCCAATGGCCAGCGAGACCACGCCGACGAGGGAAGCGGCGATGGTCATCGAACGGCGGGAAGGGCGAAACTGGCGTGCGAACATCTGCATTCCTGGTCATCTCAAGCGCGCAAGTTTGTCGCGCCAGCGTCGATAAGGTTTAAGGGGGTCCTGTCTTAGTGCTGGTCAATTGTGCTAAATTTGCGGCACCGCAACACGGGACCGTTAACGCGCTAAGCCATTCTATGCAATACGGAACCCATTATTTGGGAAATACCGCCTTACACGTCGGGCTCAGGCTGCTGAACTGCTTGCGCATGCAGGCCGTAATGCCGGGGATGTTCGGGATTTCGCTGCTGCAAAGCCGGAAAGCGTCCGGACTGCAGGCGCTCTGCTGCTCAGCGGTAAATGCAAAGCTGGCGGTCGCCCAAGTGGTCAACGAAACGGCAACCGCCAAAGTGCAGGCGATCTTGCGAAAGGATGTTTGAAATTGATGGGTCATGACACTCTCCTTGGGGCCAGGCCATTCGCCAATGCGATGGCCGGAATTGATGGATGCGAGAGTATCTCACTGCACCCTGGCCGCTGTGATCTCCATCACACTGCCTGTTCCATCTCGTGTTCTGGCATTTCGGGCGGCAGCGCTTGCTTCTTGCTGAAACCGGTCCCATTCCACTTCTGTAACTGTGCTTTGTGGTTATCGCGTTAATTTGAAGCGCAGGTAACAGCCGGTGCTGGTATTTCAGACACCGGGCAACGCACGTATTATTGTTTCGCGCTGAAGGCGGCTTCTCCCCCATGTTCCTGAAACGACTGCTTGCCGTTCCCTTGTTGCTGTTGCCCGCGATGGCGAGCGCGGCGGACATCACCGGCGTTCCCAGGATTCGCGAAGGCGATCAGATACAGATCGGCAATACCCGCATCCGGCTTGGCGGAATCGATGCGCCGTCGGTCGATCAGCTTTGCCTCAATACCAAGGGCGAGCGCTGGACCTGCGGGGTTGCCGCGCGCGACGAACTCATCCGCCACGCCGACAAGAAACCCTGGACCTGCCATCTGCGCCAGACCGACCGCCGCGGCCGACAGGTCGCGAGATGCGAGGTCGATGGCGAGGATATCCAGAAGTGGATGGTGCAAGAACGGCTGGGCGCTATCTTTCGTGCGTTTCTCGCACGATTACGATGCCGACGAAAAAGCTGCGCGCGAGGCCAAGGCTGGCATGTGGCAAGGCGCATTCATTGCGCCGTGGGACTGGCGCGTTCGCAACAAGAAGACCGCCATTCTCGGCTCAGCAAAGAAGCCCCCGAATGCCAACGCCATTCTGCTGGCATCGGCATCCGGATCGGTGGCGCCCTCGCCCGATTGCACCATCAAGGGCAACGTCAACCGCTCCGGGGAATGCATCTTTCACACGCCCGCCAGCCGCTGGTACGCGAAAATCGAAATGAAGATCAGCAAAGGCACGCGCTGGTTCTGTTCGGTCGATGACGCCGAAGCCGCCGGATGCCGCGCAGACCAAACGATAGCCGACCAACAATTGCCGGACATCGCAAGCTGCGGCGTGTGGCGCTGATCGCGGCGTTCTTCGTGATCGTCTATGGCCTGACCGCCTATCTGGTATTGCCGACGTTCTGGAACCATTACGAACACCAGAAAGGTCTCGCCAACCTGCCGATGGTGACGCGAACGGCACAGGGAATTCCGGGCGATCCCATCAATGTAGGCCTGATCGGCGACAGCAAGGATGTGCTTTGCGCCATGCAGGCCGCCGCATGGTATCCGGCCGATCCCGTGACGTGGCGTTCGTCAGTCGAAATCGCAGGCAGCGTATTGCTGGACCGCCCTTATCGCGACGCTCCCGTCAGCAATCTGTATTACCTGGACCGGCGCGAAGACCTCGCATTTGAAAAGCCGGTCGGCGTAAGCGCCGATCATCGTCATCACGTTCGGTTCTGGAAGGCGCTGGACCAGGGCCAGGAAAACCGGCCGGTGTGGGTTGGCGCCGTGACCTTCGATCGAAGCGTTGGCATCAGCCGCTACACCGGCACCATCACGCACCATATCAGTGCCGATATCGACGCCGAGCGAAAGTTGCTGGCGGCCGATCTGGACGCCGCGGAAATGGTGGACGCGAAGTATCAGGTCACGGGGGTCGGGCCGACGATGGCCGGACGCAACGGCGAAGGCGACGCGTATTATACGGACGGCGAGGTCTGGATCCTCCGCCTGGTCGAGGCATGCAAGAAGCGTGATGGCCCTGCCGCCGTCCTTGCCAGCCCAGCCGCAACTGAGATCAAGGATCAGATTTGGCAGGGCGTCACGAAAGTGCTCGGAAAATGATCTGGCGTCGGCTTGAATTTCTTTTCTTGCCGCTGCATCCCTTGCTTTCGACATCGTCGGCGGTCATGCCAGCATGGTTCGTCTGCCTAAAAAGGAATAACAACAATGGTCGTTCGCGCCGGCCGGGAATTTCTGGCGATCCCGGGCCCCACCACCATGCCCGACGAAGTGCTGCGGGCGATGCATCGGCCCGCGCTCGATATCTATTCCGATACGATGGTGGAGCTGACCGATAGCCTGCTGCGCGATCTCTCGAGGCTATTCGCAACCAAAGGCCGCTCCTACATCTACATCGCCAACGGCCACGGCGCCTGGGAAGCCACGCTGAGCAATGTGCTTTCACGCGGCGATAAAATTGTGGTGCTGGAAAGCGGCCGCTTCGCGATCAACTGGGGTAATGCCGCCACCGCCATGGGCGTCGATGCCGAGGTGCTCAAGGGCGACTGGCGCCGCGCCATCCGGCCCGCCGATGTCGAAGCGCGTCTGCGCGCGGACACCGGTCATACCATCAAGGCTGTGATTGCCGTGCAGGTCGACACCGCTTCGGGCGCCTACAACGATATCGAAGCGATCGGCAAGGCCATCAAGGCGGCCGGTCACCCTGCCCTGTTCATGGTCGACGCGGTGGCGTCGCTCGGCTGCATGCCGTTCGAGATGGACGCGTGGGGCATCGACGTCGCGATGTCCGGTTCGCAGAAAGGCCTGATGGCGCCGCCGGGCCTGGGCTTCGTCGCGGCCAACGATCGCGCACGCGAGGTGCATAAGACCGCCGATCTGCGTACCCCCTATTGGGACTGGACCGAGCGTGAAGGTCCGGAGCACTACCGCAAATATGCCGGCACCGCGCCGGTGCATCTGTTGTTCGCGCTGCGTCAGGCGATTGACATGCTGTTTAGCGAGCAACTCGAGAATGTGTTCTTGCGCCATCGGCTGCTGGCTGAAGCCGTCCGCCGCGCGGTCGGCGTGTGGTCGCGAAGGACAGGTGCTCGGCTTCAATATCGCCGAACCCGGCGAACGCTCGGATACGGTGACCACCGTCACGATGGCGAACGGACATGATCCGGTCGCGCTGCAGGCCTATTGCAAGGATAAATGCGGTGTCGTGCTCGGCACAGGCATTGGCGATCTTTCCGGGCAGGCCTTCCGAATCGCCCATATGGGCCACGTCAACGCGCCGATGATTTTGGGCACGCTTGGCGTTATCGAAGTCGGTCTTAACGCGCTCGGCATTCCGCACGGCAAGGGCGGCACCGAGGCCGCCATCGAATGGCTCGGCGAAAGTGTGAGCGCCTAAAGCACGTTCTCAAGAAAGTTATAGTGAAACAACCGACTAAAATTCCGCCCGCAGCCCCGCGCCGCCCGCATTCCTTCACGACGCACGGCATCACCATTTCAGACGACTATGCGTGGCTGAAGGACGCCAACTGGCAGGATGTGCTTCGCGATCCCTCGCTGCTGTCGGCGGATATCCGCGACTATCTCGAAGCGGAGAACGATTATACCGAAAGCCTGCTTGGCCATACCTCCGGCCTGCAGACGACGCTGGTTGCGGAGATGCGCGGCCGCATCAAGGAAGACGATTCCAGCGTGCCGGCGCCCGATGGACCCTACGCCTATGTGCGTAAGTTTCGTGAAGGTGGGCAGCACGAACTGTTCGGACGTGCGCCGCGTGACGGAGGAGAGGCCGAGATCATTCTCGATGGCGATGCGCTCGCGGCGGACCAGAAATATTTCCGCTTCGGCGGCGCGCGGCACTCGCCGGATCACAGGCTGGAAGCCTGGAGCGCGGATATCGCCGGCTCGGAATATTTCTCGATCCGCGTGCGCGACTGGGCCGACGGCAAGGACAGCACCGACCTGATTGAAGAAACTGACGGCGGCGTGGTGTGGAGCGCGGACTCCAAGGCGTTTTACTACGTCAAGCTTGATGACAATCACCGCCCGATGCAGGTCTGGCGCCATCGGCTTGGCACGCCGCAGGCGGACGACTTACTCGTCTACGAGGAAAGCGATTCCGGCTGGTTCACGCACATCCATGAAAGCGCCAGCGGACGCTTTTGCGTCATCGCCGGCGGCGACCACGAAACCTCCGAGCAGCGGCTGATCGATCTTGCCGACGACGATGCGTCGCCGCGCCTGGTCGCGGCGCGCGAGGAAGGCGTGCAGTATTCGCTGGCCGATCGCGGCGACGAATTGTTCATCCTCACCAATGCCGACGCCATCGACTTCAAGATCGTCACCGCGCCGCTGGCCTCGCCGGAGCGAGCCAACTGGCGCGATCTCATTCCCTACCGTGAGGGCATCTATATCCTCGATATCGAACTCTACGCGCACCATCTGGTGCGGCTGGAGCGCGCCAACGCGCTGCCGTCGATCGTCGTGCGCGATCTGTCGACAGGCGAAGAGCATGCCATCGCCTTCGACGAGGCCGCCTATTCGCTGGACACGATGGGCGGCTACGAATTCGACACGACGAATCTCAGATTCGCCTATTCGTCGATGACGACGCCGTCCGAGGTCTATGACTACGACATGGCGAGCCGCACCCGCGTGCTGCGCAAGCGCCAGGAAATTCCGTCCGGCCACAACCCCGCCGACTACGTCACCACCCGCATCATGGCGGCGTCACATGACGGCGCGCAGGTGCCGGTTTCGATTCTTCACCACAAGAACCTCAAGCGCGACGGCAACGCGCCGCTGCTGCTTTATGGTTACGGCTCCTACGGCATGGCGATGCCGGCGTCGTTCTCCGCCAACCGGCTGTCGCTGGTCGATCGCGGCTTTGTCTACGCCATCGCGCATATTCGCGGCGGCGCGGACAAGGGCTGGGGCTGGTATCTCGACGGCAAGCGCGAAAAGAAGACCAACAGTTTTGAGGATTTCGCAGCGTCAGCGCGCGCGCTGATCGACGCCAAATATACCTCGGCGCACCGCATGGTGGGCCATGGCGGCAGTGCGGGCGGCATGCTGATGGGGGCGGTCGCCAACCGTTCCGGCGAATTGTTTGCCGGCATCGTTGCCGAAGTGCCGTTCGTGGATGTGCTCAACACGATGCTCGACGACACGCTGCCGCTGACGCCGCCGGAATGGCCGGAATGGGGCAACCCGATCGAAAGCGCGGCCGATTTCAAGACCATCCTGTCCTATTCGCCCTACGACAATGTCGCGGCGCGCGACTATCCGGCCATCCTGGCGATGGGCGGCCTCACCGATCCGCGCGTCACCTATTGGGAGCCCGCGAAATGGATCGCGCGGTTGCGCGCTACCATGACCGGCGGCGGGCCGGTTTTGTTGCGCACCAATATGGGGGCGGGCCACGGCGGCGCGTCCGGGCGGTTCAACCGGCTCGACGAGATCGCCATCGTCTATGCGTTCGCGCTGTGGGCGGTGGGGATGGCGGATCGGGGCCGAGCGTGACCTCAGGCCGCGTCAGTCCTGCGCTTGTGCAGCGGCCAGAGCTTATCCATCACAAAGTAGGTGAATGAAGTCGACCAGGCGATCATGAACAAGCCGTTGATGCCTTCGACGCCGGACAATAGCCGCAGCGCCCCGACGGGATAGACGTCGCCGAAACCGAGCGTGGAATACGACGTAGCGGAGAAATAGAGATAATCGGCAAAATGGCCTTCGACCTGGCCTTTCAGCGCGCCAAGCCCCGTTTGGCTGATTAGCATATAGGCCACTGCGTACAGCCAAACTTCGATCGTATGCGTCAAAAAGCATCCGAGGACCACGGCCAAAACCTTGAGCCGGACGGCTATTTTAAGCTCGGGCACGAACGTAGAGAAAAACCGCAGCGCTTCGTAATGCACGAAGATGTTGATCGTCACCAGAAGAGCGCAGAGTCCGATCGCTGAAATCATGAACCGGCCCTTTTTCCGCAGACGATTGGCGAAGCGCCCGCTTCGTTACCGAGAAGTCATCGATAAATATTAACGAGCGGGCCCGACTTGCCACGGTATCGCGCTGATTTCCAGCAGACGACGCGGTTTTGCGCTAGAATATCGTTAGCCGCTTGCGGTCAGGACCGAGACGACATGGCTTCATCGAACCAATCCGCCCAGGCTAACAGAAAATCTCTTGGCACGAGCAAGAGGAAGAGCTTTTCGTTGTTGCTGCTGGCCGGTGGACTGCTGGTCTTTGTCGCCGCAGCGGGCGCCCTTTATCTCGCGCTTCGCCCGGTCACCCTGCGGATCGCGGTGGGACCTGCCGGCAGCGAAGATCAGAAGTTGATAACGGCGCTGGCGCAATCCTTTGCGCGCGAGCGCACTTCGGTGCGGTTTGCCATCGTCCCCACCGAAGGCGGCATCGAGAGCATCGCAGCATTCGGCGCCTCGAAGGCGGATCTCGCCGTGGCGCGCGGCGATCTGGACATGCCGGCCGACGCCCAATCGGTCGCGGTGCTGCGCAAGAACGTTGCCGTTCTCTGGGCTCCCGCAGGCCTGCCGGTCAAAGGCTCCAAGAAAGCTCCGGCTGCAAAGATCAAAACCCTCGACGATCTGCCCGGCCATCGTGTGGGCGTCATCGGCCGAACGCAGGCCAACGTCACGCTGCTGCGCGTCATCCTGACGGAATCGGGAATCGCGCCCGAGAAGGTCGAGATCGTCCAGTTCGCCACCAATCAGATCGCTGACATGGCGAAGGACCCAACGATCGACGCGTTCATGGCGGTCGGGCCCTTGGACAGCAAGATCACTACCGAAGCTATTGCCGCCACCGCGCGCCTTCGCGGCGAGCCTAAATTCCTTCCGATCGATGTATCCGAGGCGATCGCGCAGAAACATCCGCTTTACGAGTTCGGAGGAAATTCCCGGCAGCACCTTCAGCTCTTCGCCTGCCAGGCCGGACGACAAGATCGAGACGGTGAGCGTCAACCATCTCATCGTCGCACGAAAATCATTGTCCGAAGTAACCGTCGCCGCGCTGACACGGCAGTTGTTTGCCGCGCGACAGACGCTGCATAAGGAAGTGCCAAGCGTTGCCAAGATCGAGACACCCGACACCGACAAGGACGCCGCACTGCCCGCGCACCGCGGCGCCGCGGCCTATATCGACGGCACCGAGCGAACCTTTCTGGAGCGCTACAGCGATTATTTCTGGGGCGCGCTGCTGCTGCTGTCAGGTCTGGGATCCGCGGCCGCCTGGCTGCGCAGCTACCTGAAGCGGGACGAAAAAGCCAACAACATGATGCTGAGAGAGCGTTTGCTGGCGATGATCGCGCAGGCCAGAGAAGGTAATTCTCTCGAAGAGCTCAAGGACATGCAATTGGAAGTCGACGACATCCTTCGCGACACGTTGAATTGTTACGACGACGGCGCCATCGAGGAAGGCGACCTCTCCGCCTTCGGCCTGGCGTTTGAACAATTCCACCACGCGGTCGCGGACCGACGAGCGATGCTCGGTTCAAGCGATGGGCGGATTTTCCAGCACGAGTATGAAGGAAACGCCGATCCGGATGAGACCGTTCACGGTCACCAGGCGCTATAGAGCTAAGCGGCCCGCTGATATCGCGCTTACCCGGGTCGATGAGCCAGGCGTTCGTATTCGGCGCGGACAACATCCTTGCCATAGGCGCGCTCAAGCCGCCGCACCGTGAAGTGACCCCGCGCCACATCCTGGAAATGCTCCATGAACGCGTAGTTGACCGCGGCGCCGCCGAGCGCACCGACGACAGGCAAAGCCTGCGCCGCAACCTTCTGCGATACCACCACGCCGAAACGTGACGCCACTTGCGTGACAAAGCGCAGCAGCAGCGGTCCGCCTTCCCGGATTACGCCGCGTTCCGCAATGAACCGCGCGGCCTCGGAAACCGTCTTCGCCAGCACGCCCCGGACTGCGAAATATCCACTCTCGGATGCATCGTCAGACCCGACGCGGCCGCCAAGCGCAAACACCTGCACGCATGACAGCGCCGTCTCGGGATCTGACAGATCTTCGCCCTCGCTTTGCGCGATCGCCGCGATCGAACGCAGCATGATGACCGTCGAGACCGGCAGTTCGAGCGGAAGCGTTGCCAGACCGAGCGCGCCGCCGGCAGCCCCCGACGCGGTGGCCAGGGCTTTGTGAAAAAATTGAGATTGCGCATGCGGTTTTTCCCGCATCGTCCGCAGCGCGACCTTGAGCGCGAGCTCAAGACCTCTCGACGTAGCCTTGGCGATCAGGTTCGATGCCGAAGCTGGAAGTGCAAGGCCTATCAACTCGACGGGCTTGCCAACCATGTTGGTAAGGCGGGCGGTAAGGCCGGGATTTTCCAGCGCATCAACAGCTTTTTGAAGCGCCGCAAGGTCTTCCGGCATCATCCTTCTTGCGTCCAGCTCCGCAAGCGACATGGCCTGACCCTTCGAAACGATAGCCGTTGATCCCAACTTAGGCTGCGATGTTATCGAAGTCGTCGCTCGATCAACACCGCGCCTTGTTGCCAACGATGGTTGTTAGGCGAGGCTCGCCGCGTAACTTACCTGCGCGACTTCTTGGCCTTGCTCTTTTTTGCGGCTTTCTTGGCAGACGTCTTTTTTGCAGATTTCTTGGCTGACGACTTCTTCTTAGCTGACGATTTCTTGGAAGACTTTTTCACAGCCTTGGAAGCTTTCTTCGCAGCCTTCTTCGAAGATTTTTTGGGGGCTTTCTTCGCAGATTTCTTCGCCGTTTTCTTGGACGTCTTTTTAGCGGCTTTCTTCACGGCCTTTTTTGCTGTCTTGGCGACGGCCACGGCGGCCTTCTTGACCTTTGCCGGCTTTGTCGCCTTCGTGACGCGCGCGACGACCGATTCAACAACTGTCCTGGTCCCCGCGGCTGCGGCGCCGACGAGAAGATCGGTGACGAGCGCTCCGATTGGTTTCTGGCTGGTTTCTGCTGATGTTGGTGTGGTGTCGCTGGTTTTCTCGTCGTCCATGTTGCCCTCCGGGAAATTTACCCGGAGAGCATAACACATCCAGACGCTGGTTCAGCAACTTACGTTTGAGAGGTCTTGCCCACAGTAGAGACGCCGCTGGCCAGCCTCTCCTTGACGCTGTCGGAAACCGCAGCAGCGACATTCTGCACTTTATGCAGAGTATCGCTCGCCGCACCCTGCAGCCCATCCACCGTCAAGCCTTGTGCCTTGGCTTCTTCCTGGGCGGCGGTGGCGATACCATAGGCGAGGTCGGTTGCGTTGCCCTTCTGCTCGGACACGAAACGTGACGCCGTTTGCCTGAACTCATCACTGGTTTCACCCAACAAATCCGCCTCGAAATCGGTGGGGGGCAGCGAAGCGGCGATGCCGGCGCCAAGCGCGATGCCCACGGCTCCCAGAAACAGGGGCTGTCGATCGAAAAGGTCGGAAAGATTATCCTTCAGACTTGAATACAGCTCGCTTCCACGCTCTGGAGCCGACGACCCCAAAGCGCCGATCTTTTGAACGCCGTCGCTGGCGCGCGAAGCCAGACTGGACGCGCCGTCGGTGACGGCATCGAGACCGGATGAGATCGCGTCGCGGCCGCTGCTGAATGCATCCGCTGCAACGTCGGGAAGACGGTCCATTCCGGTGCGCCGGGCCAGTTTCTGGGCGCGGGTGAGGGGATTGCCGGCGCCGGTGATGAGCCAGATAAGGCCCATGCCGATCAGAGCAGCGGAGACCGGGTTCTCACGGACGGCGTCGCCGAGGTCCTGCACAAAATCTCCCGCGGAGGAGGAAAAATCCTGGTTCATCGGGCAAGCTCCTTTGCGGCCACTGCGTCTTTGTTAAGCTGGTCAAGCGTAGCAGTCGGCTTCAACGCGTCGCCGGACATCCGGCTGATGCCGATCCAGATAAGAATGCCGGCAACGACCAGGGCCACTACCCCAGTGAGCAGGAACGCTGCGGGTTCGGTAAATCCCTGACGGACGAGCGCGAAGGCGATACCGATCAGGATAACAACGAGCGCGGGGATGAATATCGCAGCGCCTGCGCCGATCAATCCCACCGCCCGCCCGACCTGCGCGGCCTTGTCGGATATTTCCGCTTTGGCCAGATCGAACTCGTTCCCGACCAGCTTTGCCAGCTGGCCGAATGCATCGCTTACCAGCTCGGGAATTGAGCGATTATTTTGTAAACTCATCGCGATACCCCCGATTATCGGTGTTAGCGGCATATCTGTTCATGCCCGCGCCTGAACCCGAGCCAGTCCGGCTCGAGTATGGGTTCTGAGAACTGCTCCCGCTTTCGCTATCGTCAGATGAAGCAGAGCTCTTCAAGAAGCGAATGGCGCCAAAGCCGGCGAGAACAGCCAGTCCGAGAAATGCGGTGGGCTGACGCCGTGCAAACGACTGCGCTCCACGAATGAGATCGTTGAGGTCTCCGTTCTGGATCGTGTCGGACACGTTCTCGACCTGAGATGCGGCCTTGCGAATGTAAGTTGCGGCAATCGGCAAATCGGAATCGAATTCTCCGGCTGCACGCCGTAGCGTGTTTGCGAGATTTCCAACGTACTGAGCGCCGGCACCCTTGCGCGTATCGACTTCCTTCTGCAGCCGATCGCCGGCCTGAGACGCGACGGTTTTGGCCGCGCCCACGAGATCGGCCGCCTGGCCTTTGATGGCGTCAGCCGATGAACTCGCGATGTCGGTGGCTTTACTCTTCAAATCGCGGCCAGCGCTGAGTGCCTTGTCGGCAATTCCCTGAGGGGATGAAGAGTTTGCACCCGTCCCGGATTGCCCTGGGTTCGATGAGCTGGGAGAGTTGGTTCCGCCATGCGACGGCCTCTGGCCTGGGGACAGGTCCTGGTTGACTTGGCCGCCGGTTTTCTGAGGGGTCGAAGACCCCGTTGAATTGCCCTTAAATGATTGGTCGGCCATGTCGTTCTTCTCCGGTTGGGATCGTTAGTACAAGATGGGTTAGTGGGTCTTCGGCGCGGACGGCAGCTCGAATGCGGTAGCAACAGTGTTGTCCGCAACCCTGCGAACGCGATCGCCGAGTTCCTGAGCCGCCTGCTTGAGGCCATCGGTGCCGAGCCCTTCATCGGCGATGCGCTGGGTGACATCGTCATAGACACCGGATGCCAGATCCTTGGCGGCATCCATGCCTTGAGAAGCGGCGTCGCGAACACGGCTTCTCACCGCGTTGCTGGCATTGCCCATCACGCCCTTTTCAACGTCCGATGCCGGCAGGCAGCTCGCGATCAACGCGCCGATCGCAAGGCCTATGCCTGCCACCGCGAGAGGATTTTTCTGGATCGTGTCGACGAACGTTGTGCCCGCGCGCTGCGTCAGATCGGCAGCCTGCGCGCGCGCCCTGCTGGCGGTATCGGCCGCGCCGCCTGCTGCATCGCGAAAAGTGGATGCGGCTCGACCGGCGTAGTCCTGCGCCAGGCCGGTGGCTGAATTCAAAGCGTCAGCCGCTTGTGTTTTCAAACTGGTCAACCCAGCCGATACAGTGGATGCGCCAGCCGACAGGTCGCCGGATAACGCCGCGGATGCGTTTGCCGCGCCGACGGATAGTGAATCTCTTGCGGAGCCAGCCTGATACTTCAGATTATCAGCACCGGCTGAGAGCGCGTTACCGACTGTGTCGCGCTTGCCCATCAGATTATTGACGCCTTCCGAGATGGCGTTGCCGGCGGCATCCCGCCCCTGCCGCAAACTATCGACACCTGCCGAAATCAGATTGCCTGCCGCGTCCCGTCCCTGCCGCAGACTATCAACGCCGGATGCGATCCCTGAGGAAACCGCCGCACTGGCGTCGCCGAACCGATCGGCGGCCTGCTGCTGCACGGCGGAGAGAGCGTCCCTCGCGTCATGCGTGCGGCGGCCCATGTCGTCCGCAAAATCGGAGGCCATTCGGGACGCCTTGCGCCCCGTTGCCTGACCGGTCTTCGATCCGGCGAAATACAGGCCGGCGCCAATCATCAGCACGGGCAGTGGGATTGAACGGGCAATCCGAAACAACGGGTAGGCTACGCTGACGCCGACCGCCATCGCCTGCATCGGATTGTCGCGCGCGGCACGTGTCACGGAATCACGCAAATGCTCGCCGCGTGAACGGATATAGTCTTGCACTTCGGTCTTGATCGCATCCGGGGATATACGATGACGGATATCGCTGGCGGTTTCGGATACCTGCGAACGCAGTTGCTCGACCGTATCGGTTAGCCCTGCCCTGGCCTGCTCGGTCTCCCGCTTGATCTGATGCAACGAGCGTTCGTTATTGTAAGCCATGGTTGAACATCCTGATTTGAAGCGAGCCGTCGTGCATGAACTACTCAGGTTCCTGTTGGTTCCGCAGCAGATGCGTGGCTTCGAATGCGATCCGTGCCAGCCGAATCAGGGGAACAATCCGCACCCGACGCCATTGAACAGGCGCGCAATTAAACATGGGAGATTGTTATGAACGGTCTGATTTATCTGGTCGGGCTCGTCGTCGTCGTGCTCGCGGTTCTATCCTTCTTTGGCCTGCGCTGAGCGCCGACAATGACCATGGAAACCAGCGATCCCTTGCGGCGCAGCGACATTGCGCCGCGTTATATTCAATGGAGTCCGGTCATCGCGGGCGCGCTCGCGGCGACCGCCTTGTCGTTTATTCTGGTGACCTTCGCCGCCGCGGTCGGATTGGGGGTAGCCTCGACCGCGCCCACGTGGCGTGACGCATCGGCGGCCTTGTGGATACTCTCCGGCATTTATCTCATTTTGCAGGCCATTCTCAGCTTCGCGGTCGGTGGGTACATCGCCGGCCGCATAGCGACCGGCTTTGTTGCAAGCCAAACTGACGAAGTTGAAAATCGCGACGGGGTTCACGGCTTGGCCGTGTGGTCTCTCGCGGTGGTCATGGGCGCTATCCTTGCCGGGCTGATCGGGACCGCCGCCCTCAACCGATCCGCTCCAACGGTCCCGGCGGCGAACACCAGCGCGGCTGAACCTTTGCTCAGCTACGAACTGGATCGGCTGTATCGTCCTTCTTCGCGGCGCGCGGCCGCGCTCGATCTCAGCAGCGAACGCGCGGAAGCAGGGCGAATCCTGCTGACGTCGTCAGGACATAGAGGCGTCGCAGCGGACGACCGGACATATCTAGTTCAGCAGGTAGGCGGGGCTACGGGAGTTTCAGCGCCTGACGCCGAGCGCCGGGTCGACAACGCCATCGCGAATTCCCGGGCGGCGATCGATCGCTCGCGCCGCAGCACAGTCATCCTGGCGTTTTCCCTCGCAACGGCGCTGCTGCTGGGCGCTGTCGCTGCCTGGGCTGCCGCTTGCGCGGGCGGACGTCAACGTGACGGCGGACCCGCGCCCGAATGGATGACCCACGCCAGCCGATGGGACCGGAGAACCAGAATTCTTCCGTGAATTAAAACGCGTCGGGAGTGGAGGCATTTGATATGCAGGCTAAATGTCTTCATAGCTGTCTCTTATTCCGACGCGGCCTTTCATGATCATCCCTGCCGGATTGGCTTCTGTGAACGTGTTCATGATCGCAACGCTCGTTGCGGTGCTGTATTTTGCGCGCGATATCCTTGTCCCGATCGCGCTCGCCGTCCTGCTGACCTTCATCCTCGCGCCGGTCGTCAGCTATCTGCAAAAAATCCGTTTTCCAAAAGTGCTGGCGGTCATAGCGGCGGTCGTGCTGGTTTTTCTGATTATCCTAAGCCTGGGCTCCATGGTGATGACGCAGGTCAGGCAGCTCGCCGGCGACCTGCCGAAATACGAATTGACGCTGCGCGACAAGGCCCAAAGTTTGCGCGAGCTTCTCGGAAGCGCTGGGGCGATCAAGGGTGCAACGGATGTCCTCAAGGATCTCAACAAGGAATTGAACAAGCCTGAAAATGGCGCGGCTCCAAATACACCAAATAAGGCAGCACCGTCTGAGACGGCACCTGCCGTAAAACCAATCCCGGTCGAAATACACCAGCCCGATCCAGCGGCTTCCGAGACACTGATCGCAATCATGAGGCCGTTGGTTTCTCCGCTCACGACTACGGGCATTGTCGTGGTCTTTCTCATCTTTTTTCTTTTTCAGCGCGAAGATTTACGCAATCGCTTCATCCGCCTCACCGGCACCGGAGACCTCGAACGAACGACGGCTGCATTGGACGATGCCGGACACCGGCTTACGCGCCTGTTCGCGACGCAACTGGCATTGAACGCTGGATTTCGGGACCGTCATCGGCATCGGGCTTGAATTGATCGGCGTCCCCAGCGCTCCCCTGTGGGGGCTGTTGGCCATGATCCTGCGTTTCGTACCGTATATCGGCCCCGCGCTTGCAGCGGTTCTTCCGCTCACTCTCGCGGCCGCGGTTGGAAACGGCTGGTCGATGCTGTTCTCGACGGCTGCGCTGTTTGCGGTGGTCGAGCCGTTGACCGGAAACTTTCTGGAGCCTCTGATCGTCGGGCACCATGCCGGGCTATCGCCCGTGGCGATCGTCACCGCGGCGGCTTTTTGGACATGGCTTTGGGGACCGCTCGGCCTCATTTTGTCGACGCCGATGACTGTCTGTCTGGTAGTTGTGGCGCGTCACGTCGAACGGCTGAAATTTGTCGATGTCCTGCTCGGCGATGAGCCGGCGCTGACGCCGCAGCAAGCCAACTATCAGCGAATGCTGGCGGCCGACCCGGTCGAAATCATCAGCCACGCTGCCAAATACTTGAAGGAAAAAACGCTGATCGAATATTACGACGAAATATTGCTAGGCGCGCTGAAGCTTGCCGAACAAGACGCCAAGCAGGGCCGCCTCGACGACGACAGGCTGAATAATATCAAGCAGACGGTTGCGGAAGTGGTCGAGGAGCTGCGCGAAGAGCAGGCAAAAGGCAAAATCACCGATCCGAAGGACTCTCCGAAAAAACCCGGCGAAAACGTCGTTACGTTGCATCAACGAACCTCTGTGCGATCGGTGGTGTGTGTGCCGGGGCTCGGCAGGCTGGATTCTGCCGCAGCGCTCATCGTGGCCGAAGCCCTTAATCAATCTGGAATTGATGCAACTGCGGGACAGCAACCTATCGCGGCTTCCAGCGAACCAAACCCATCCAGGACTATCTGCATTTGCTTTCTGGAAGATATTTCCGAAGGCCGCATTCGGTTTGCCAAGCGGAAGATCGCGAGAGCATCGCCATCAGCAACGGTGGTGGTGGCCGCGTTAGGAGCTGTTCCGAGCAGCGTCGCGCCCGCCGATGCCAACGAGGCCGATCCGGTCATCTCGTCGCTTCAGGCCGCCATTGCCGCGCTCGGGGGCGCCACGGATGGCGCGCCCGTATCAGAACCATCAGCTCGCTGATTTGACGGCGAGCTGAGGCACACTCTCCAAGCCCGCAGCTTCCAGGACAGACGCAGCCGCCACCGAAAAGCCTCCCTGAACCAAACTGGCGTTGGCGACCGCACCGAACGCGCTTTGATCTTCGGCTTCGTCTCCCAGCAGAGCGATGACAACCGGCACGCCTTTGCTTTTCCGGCTTATCCGCCGCACCGCATATTGCACTTTCGCGTTCGACGGCGAATTGACATAGCAGATGCAGATCAACGACACGCCCGACAGATCGAGCGCGAAGAATTTGGAAATCGAGAGCGCGTCCGCGCTTTCGGCAACCGCGCCGACACCATGCCGTCGGAGGGCCTGTGCCAGAATAAGTGCCGCTGCCTCGTCCAGCTTATTGAGGCCGGGTATGCAAAGCACGGACCGGGGCGCTTTGAATTTTTCGGGTATGGTGTTCTTGGTCGCCGGCGTTTCCGGTTCATCCAACCTTGCGAGGACAGATTCGGATTTCGGTGCGGCATCCGCGCTCACACGATCCTCATGGTTTTCCAGATCGTCGGCGATCTCGCTTACGGTCGCGACGATACGGCCCATCCGTTCGTCATCAAGCCTCCCGAGCCGGGTATCGGCTTCCGCCAGCCGTAGTCCGCCGAGCACGATCTGATCGTAATAGTTTTCAAGCGTCTGATCTTTCAAAAAGCCGCGCGCCTGCTCGGAAGCTTCCATCGGATCGCCAGCCAGCATGCGCTGGTAGATTATCTCGGCGGGCGAAAGCGGCGGCTGATCGCCCAGCATGACATCGAGAAACTGCAAGCGTTCGACATGCCGGCCGACCACCACGAGGCAGATTGTCAACGGCGTCGCCAGCACCAGGCCCACCGGTCCCCAAAGCCAGGTCCAGAACGACGCAGCCACGATGATGGCCACCGGAGACAGGCCTGAACTATGGCCGTAGACCAAGGGTTCCAGCACCTGCCCGGCCAACAATTCAAGGACAGCAAACAGCGCCGCGGTCCAAAGCACCATTTCCCAGCCTGATCCGACAGCCGCAGCCAGCACGATCGGAAATACCGCCGACAACACCGCGCCGATATAGGGGACGAAGCGCATGATCATCGCGATCAGACCCCATAGCGGCGCGCTGGGGACTCCGATGATTGCCAGCCCGATGCCGATCAGCAGACCGAACACCGCGTTGAACGCAATTTGAATCAAGAAAAGCTTGCTGAGCCGCTGTCCGGCATCGTCGAGGGCGGCCGTCGTGCGCTGAATATCATGCGATCCGACCAGACGGATGAAACGATTCCGGAGGTCCTGCCGCTGCAGCAGAATGAACACTACGAATACAAGGACGATACCGGTCGTGGTGGTTGGCTGAATCAGCGGACCAAGGATTGCAGCGAGCGTCGTCAGAGCTCCGGGGTCGGGCTGTCTGACTTCAACCGGAATCGGCCGATCCGTGGGTTGCGTCAGCGCGCGAGCGCCGGGCTGATTGGTCACGCCTGGATTTTGCAGCTCGGCATCGAGATCCTTGAGCACCTTCGACGCCCGCTCCAGAGTGCCCGAACCCGCGGTAACGCCTCGCAGTTTCTGGATCTTGTCGCGAAGCGTTTGCTGATAGGACGGCAGATCGCCCGCCAACCGCCCGGCCTGCGAGACCATCAAGCCGCCAAGACTGAAAATGATCGAGAAACCGAAAAAGACCACCAGCAAAACCGAAACGACGCGCGGCACCCGCCAATGCTGCAGGCGTGTCACGAACGGCGAAAGCACAAAACTGAGCAGAATGGCGAGAGCGATCGGCACCAGAATTTCGCGGCCGATATAAAGGCCGGTCACGATCAGCGCCGCGAATATCAGGTTGATCAGCGCTTTCTCGGTAGCAAAGGGCAATCCCGCTACTGCGGATTTTTCCGACAACTAGACCTCCACCGAGCGTTTCAATTAATCGCCAGTCAACTCGGCGGCGGCATGAAAGGTCCGCAGGCAGCGAAAGAACGCAAGCGTGCCCCCCATCGACCGGCTATCTGACGGCGACGCTTACGGTAGTGCCCGTACCCGCCTGCTCCCGCTTCTTGATCGAGCCTTTGTGTTTTGCAAAGGCATGGGTGACTTCCGCACCCATCAGAATGATCTGCGACGAATAGTACACCCAGATCAGCACGACGATGATCGACGCCGCGGCGCCATAGGTCGTCTCCAGGCCTTGCTTGCCGATGTAGAAACCGATGGCCAGCTTGCCGAGCTCAAACATCAGTGCCGTCAGGATGGCTCCCAGCCAGACATCGTACCAATCGATCGGCGCGTCGGGGAGCCACTTGAACATCATCGCAAAAAGCATCGTGATGACGGCAACAGAAACCATCAGACTGGCCAGATGGAGAAGACCTTCGTGGAGATAAGGCGACGCATATTTACCCACGGCAGCCAGCGCGGTCGTTACCAGCAGCGACACCAGCAACAGGAAACCGAGCGCCAGAATGCCGGCAAAGGACAGCACATAGCTTCGGGTGTAATACCAAAGGCCGCTGCCGGGCACCTCCTTGACCTCCCACACGACATTCAGCGCATCCTTGAGCTGCACCACGACGCCGATCGCGGCAAAGATCAGCGCGCCAACTCCAAGCGCTGTCGCGATCAAGCCTTCTCGCGGCCGGCTGGCATCGACCAGCATCGCCTGAACCGCTTTGGCGCCGGTGTCGCCAAGCAGATCCTTGATGGAGAGCGCAACCTGTCCGCTCACGGCTTCGCGGCCAAAAATGAAGCCGGCGATCGCTATCGCGATGACGATGACCGGACCGAGAGAGAAAACCGAATAATAGGCGAGCGCAGCGCCTTGCCGGGAATCCTTGTGACTCGACCAGTTTTCCGCCGCTTCTTTCGCAACTGTCCACAGCATCAGTTACACTTGGCCCCGCCGCCGCCGATCATGGCGATCCGAACCACTGTGCGAGCGTGCGATCGCCCATCGAAACGAGATACTTTGTGATACCGATTAAAACCAGGACGCCAAGGAGGCAGATCGCCACCTTCTTCGCCGTATACCAACGCGGATGACGGCATCGCGGGCAAACGGCTTGATGCCCCGCAACCGGTGCCCCGCATTCCGTGCAAGTGTTCAAAATGCCTCCGGCACGATTGTACGTTCGCTGAGACGATCGCGAAGCCGCGCGGACGTCGCAGCTCATTTCGCCTGAGTCATCGAACCCCAATGGAACCGGAAAGTTCCGCGGCATGTGCGCCAGCGCGTGGCAGCGTCACCCATCATTATTTCTTGGCGCTACCCGGTTCGGCCGCTTTGCGGTGCTGCTTCGCCAGCACGCCAGCCGGCGTAATGTTGGCGACCGAGGATGAAATCTTGTTCTTCCAGCCGCTCACGACGTCACCCTCGCCGTTCATCATCGCGTCAAACCCGATCTGCGCGACCTCGCCGGCATCATCCTTTTTTGCCGTGCCAACGCTGGTGTCCATCAAGTCGGCGCGTTTGAAAAATTCGGTTTCGGTGGCGCCGGGCATCAGGCAGGTCACCGTAATTTTGGTATCCTTCAACTCCTCCCGAAGCGCAAATGAGAAGGAGTTGAGGAAAGATTTGCTGCCGTTGTAAACCGCCTGAAAGCTGCCGGGAATAAAGCCCGCGATCGATCCGGTAATCAGGATGCGACCGCTATTGCGGCGGCGCATATCATTGCCGACCTTGTGGATGAGATACAGCGTACCGGTGACGTTGGTGTCGATCACGCGGCGCGCCTGCTTGAAATCCTGATCGAGAAACGCGTGGCCCAGGCCGCGGCCCGCATTGGCCAGCAGCGCGTCGACCTGTCGTCCTTTCACGGCGCTGTAGAGCTTGTCTACGCCTTCGATTGTGGACAGATCGGCCTGCACGGTTTCGACGGTGGCGCCGGACGCCCGGATATCGGACGCGGCGCGTTCGATCTCAGGTTCATCGGCGGCAATCAGCAGATCGAAGCCGTCCTTCGCGCAGCATCTCGCCAATTCCAGTCCAATTCCCGTGGATGCGCCGGTGACGATGGCAAAGCGACGATCTGCTGGCATGACTATCTCCGTGTGGAATGAAGGCACGTGCAACCGTCATGACGGTTTCACGTTCCATGCGGATAACCCGCCTACAGGAACAAAGCCCGTTTGAGCGGGGTTTTGCTTGGCCGGGCGCCTGCGATGTCCCGAAGGAAAAATGACCGCTCCGAAACGAAGCTATGCCGGTCGGCGCGGAGATTTTAGCCGACGGCGGCGTGCACTTTCGTGTGTGGGCGCCAAAAGCCCGGCGTGCCAGCATTCATACCCCGTCTTCTGAAATAAAACTGAACGCAGACGGCGACGGCTACTTCTCGGCTTTCGTTGAGGGCCTCGCCGCCGGCGCACGCTATGGATTTCGTCTCGATGGCGATGACGCCGTTTATGCCGATCCTGCATCGCGATCGCAGCCCGACGGCCCGCACGGCTTAAGCGCAATCGTCGATCCAGCAAAATTTGCCTGGACCGATCGGGACTGGAAAGGCGTGCGACTGCAAGGGCAGATCGTTTACGAAATGCACGTCGGCACCTTCACCCGCGAAGGCACCTGGCGCGCGGCGAGCGAAAAACTTCCGCTGCTCGCGGAGATCGGCATTTCTCTCATCGAGATGATGCCTGTCGCTTGCTTTCGCCGGCCGCTTCGGCTGGGGTTACGACGGCGTATGCTGGTTTGCGCCGACGCGCGCTGTACGGAAGTCCCGGACGATCTGCGCGCGTTCATCGACCGCGCCCACGCGCTCGGCGTCGGCGTCATCCTCGATGTCGTCTATAACCACTTCGGGCCGGAAGGAAATTATCTTCCGCACTTTTCGGACAACTATACCACCGACAAATATCCGAACGAATGGGGCCAGGCGCTCAATTTCGATGGACCTCATTCCGCGCCGGTCCGTGAATATGTCAGGGAAAACGCAGCGTACTGGATTCGCGAATTTCATTTCGATGGCCTGCGCCTCGATGCGACCCAGCAGATCTTCGACGACTCCAAGGAACACATCGTCGCCGAACTCACCCGATACGCGCGCGAAGCCGCGGGTGAACGCGAGATCGTCATCATCGCCGAAAACGAACCGCAGGATTCCCAGCTGGTTCGATCAGCCGCCAACGGCGGGTTCGGCCTTGACGCGATCTGGAATGACGATTTTCATCATTCCTGCCGCGTGGCGCTGACGGGCCATAACGAGGCCTATTATTCGGACTATACGGGGTCGTCGCGCGAGCTTGCCGCCGCGGTGAAATACGGATTTCTGTATCAGGGCCAACGCTCGGCCTGGCAGAGCAAGCGGCGCGGCAAGCCTTCGCTGGATATTCCAGCGCACCAGCGCGTCAGTTTCCTCGAGAACCACGATCAGATCGCAAATTCCGGCGCGGGTCAGCGGCTCGTCGATTTGACGGATGCGGGACGCTTGCGGGCTGCGACGGCGTTGCTGCTGCTTTCGCCGGGGACGCCGATGCTGTTTCAAGGACAGGAGTGGGGTTCGACAAAGCCATTCCTGTTCTTCGCCGATCTCAGCGACGATCTCAGGGGCCTGTGGCCAAAGGGCGGCGGGAATTTCTGTCGCAGTTTCCCAGCCTGGCATCGGTCGAGCTCGCGCTGCCGCACAGCGAGGACACCTTTGCCAACAGCAAACTGGACTGGGCCGAGCGAGACCGTAATGAGCAATGGCTCCGGCTGCATCGCGATCTGATCGCGCTGAAAAAGAACGACGCGCGTGCTCAACAAGGAAGGCGCGGATGGGCTGGACACCGCGACGCTCTCCGAGGAGGCCTTTCTGATCCGGTATCGCTCGCCCGACGGCGACGATCGCCTGCTGGTCGTCAATTTCGGCATCGACCTGTCGCCTCGGATTTTTCCCGGAGCCGCTGCTGGCGCCTCCCGATGGCAAGTCGTGGCGTCAGATCTGGTCGAGCGAGGATCCGCTGTACGGCGGTGGCGGCATCCGGGCGCTCCGAAAACAAGGACGGCGTGTGGCATTTGCCCGGCCACGCCGCTGTTTTGCTGGCCGCCATCCAAAACGACATTACTGAAATCGGAAAGCAAGCATGAACGATCATCATTGGTGGCAGACGGCCGTCATCTATCAAATTTATCCGCGGTCGTTCCAGGACAGCAATGGCGACGGCGTCGGCGACCTGCAGCGGCATCACGGCGCGCCTGTCCTATCTCGCCGAACTCGGCGTCGACGCGGTCTGGATTTCGCCGATCTTTCGTTCGCCGATGAAGGATTTCGGCTACGACATTTCCGACTATACGGCGATCGATCCGCTGTTCGGATCGATGGCCGATTTCGACCAGCTTTTGCAGACCGCGCATTCGCTCGGGCTCAAGGTTCTGCTCGACTTCGTGCCCAATCACTCTTCCGATCAGCATCCGTGGTTCATCGAAAGCCGGTCGTCGCGAACCAATCCGAAGCGGGACTGGTATCTCTGGCGCGATCCGGCGCCGGGCGGCGGGCCGCCGAACAACTGGCTGTCGGAATTCGGCGGCAGCGCTTGGGAGTTCGATGCGACAATCGGGCCAATATTACTATCACGCGTTTCTGGCGTCGCAGCCCGACCTGAACTGGCGCAATCCCGACGTGGTCCACGCGATGCACGACGTGCTGCGATTTTGGATGCGCAAGGGCGTCGACGGCTTTCGGGTCGACGTCATCTGGCATCTCATCAAGGACGCAGACTTCAGGGACAATCCACCCAATCCGGATTATCGAGCCCGGCAAGCCGCCGCATCAGGCGCTCGTGCCGCTGTACACCACGGATCTTCCTGAGGTGCACGACGTCATCGCGCGCGCTTGCGCCGCGTGGTCGACGAATTTCCTGACCGCCTTCTGATCGGTGAAATCTATCTGCCGATCGAAAAGCTCGTCACCTATTACGGCAGTGACCTCGACGGCGCGCATCTGCCGTTCAACTTCACGCTGCTCGACACGCCGTGGGACGCGCGCAAGATCGCGCAGCTGATTTCGGAATATGAGGCGGCGATCCCGCCGGGCGGCTGGCCGAACTGGGTGCTCGGCAATCACGACCGGCCGCGCATTGCGGGCCGCGTCGGCCTCGGCCAGGCCGGCGGTCGCCGCGATGCTGCTGCTCACGCTGCGGGGCACGCCGACGGTCTACTACGGCGACGAGATCGGAATGCCGCAGGTCGATATCCCGCCAGACCGCGTCCGCGATCCGTTCGAGAAAAACGTTCCGGGCATCGGGGTCGGCCGCGACGGCTGCCGCACGCCGATGCAATGGGACGCGACCAGACAACGCCGGATTTTCGGCGGCGGAGCCATGGCTGCCGCTCGCGCGAGGGCTGGCGAGTCGACCAATGTCGAAAACCTGCGCGCGGACAAAACCTCGATCTACAATCTCTACCGTCGGCTGATCGCCGCCCGCAAACAACATCCGGCACTGGCGCGCGGTGACTACCACCCGAACGTCACTGGAAAGCGATTTCCTGATCTACACGCGCGAGGCGGAAGGCCGGCGCGTGCTGGTCGCGCTCAATCTCACCGACTGCCGGCGGCGCCATCAGTTTCCCGC
This sequence comes from uncultured Alphaproteobacteria bacterium, assembly GCA_963723625.1. Lineage (GTDB taxonomy): Bacteria > Pseudomonadota > Alphaproteobacteria > Rhizobiales > Xanthobacteraceae > Bradyrhizobium. Next base: position 212,070 of record CAVRRK010000004.1, on the reverse strand, counting down.
GAGGACATGTTAGCGGCACCGTTCTGGTGTCGGTGTTCGGCGACCGCGATGGCGAAGCGGTCAAAGACACCGTCTCGCTACGCGGCAATGAGGGCTTGGTAATCGCGCTGCATGGCGATTCAGGAAATCGCGATACATTGGATGGAAGGAAGACCGGAACAAGCCATCGAGAGCCAAGTTGAGGGCAGCAACGACCGGAGAAGCGGCCCATGCCCAAGGCACTGCAGACTTTCTTGACAACGGCGGGCACCTGGACGGCGCGTCCCGCGGCCTTCGGGCTCGTTATGATCTATGCGGTGCTGTGGGTCATCTTCGACCGCGAGTCCTTGAATTTTCACGGTGTCATCGCACTCATCACGCTGTGCATGACGCTGTTTATCCAGCGGTCAGAACACCGTGACACGCAAGCCATCCACGCCAAGCTGGATGAGTTGCTGCGTACCCAGGCGGATGCAAGGCGAAGCCTCACCTCGATGGATGACAAGGAGCCGGAGGAAATTGAAGCGGAGCGAGCCCACGACAAGTCGCGCGATTGAAGCCGAAGCAAGGTAAGCCTTGTGCGCGCCAAAAGCCTAAGTCCCAATGCGCTGGGCGACGATTTCCTTAGCCCGCAAGCCCGATCAGTGTTTTAGTTCCAACTCGTGAAAAACTGATTTCGGATGTGGCCTCGCCAGCCGAACGTCGCGATCATAAAAGAGAACACAGGGGAGTGAAATCCGTGGCCACAGGGAACGCCGCCACGTCAAGCAGCGGCCTCTATGCCGATCCACGTGAAGACTGGCTCGCGTTGCGCCTGGAGGAAATCATCGATCCCGCGCGGCCGATCGTCGATCCCCATCATCATCTGTGGGATCGCGGCGGCCAGCGCTACATGATCGAGGAAATCGTCGACGATATCGGCTCCGGCCACAACATCGTCGCCACCGTCTACGTCGATTGCCGTTCGATGTACCGCGCTCAAGGACCCGAAGCGTTCCGGCCGGTCGGCGAGGTGGAATTCGCCAACGGCGTCGCGGCGATGAGCGCGAGCGGCGGCTATGGTTCGGCTGCGATCTGCGCCGGCATCGTTGGGCACGTCAATCTGCTCCAGGGCGACGGTGCGCGCGGCGTGCTCGAAGCAGAGATTGCGGCCGGAGGCGGCCGCTTCCGCGGCATCCGCCATTCATCGGCGTGGGATGGCGATCTCGAAGTCGCAGGCATGTACGCCAAACGGCCGAGAGGCCTGTTGCTCGACTCGAAATTCCGTGAGGGTTTCGCCTGCCTCGCGCCGCTCGATCTGAGCTTTGACGCGTGGTTGTTTCATCCGCAGATCGGCGAACTCACCGATCTTGCGCGCGCTTTTCCGGATACGAAGATCGTGCTGGACCATTGCGGCGGCCCGCTAGGCATCGGCTCTTATGCTAACCGGCGCGATGAGATTTTCGCAACGTGGAAAGCGTCCATCCAGGAAATAGCCAAATGTCCCAACGTGACGGTGAAGCTCGGCGGGCTGGCGATGCGGCTGCTCGGCTATGATTTTCACGAACGCGCTATGCCGCCCACGTCAGAAGAACTCGCTGTGGCATGGCGGCCCACTATCGAGACCTGCATCGAGGCTTTCGGCCCGGAGCGCGCCATGTTCGAAAGCAACTTTCCGCCAGACAAGGGCCAGTGCAGTTACCAGGTGATCTTCAACGCGTTCAAGCGCATCGCCGCGCAATGCACCGAAGCCGAGAAGACGGCGCTGTTCTGCAAGACTGCGGCAGCGTTTTACCGGCTTGAGATGGGGTGACGGCTGGTGATCTGAAATGATCACGGCCTAAGCCGAAACGCGTCTCAGACTGATCGTGCATTTTTGGCTGAAGGGCTCGGAATCGAAAGGTCAATCGGCACACTCAAGAGGGAGTCATCTCATGCAATCTCGACATCGTGTTGAGGAATTCATCGCCGCCTATAATCGCAAGGACGTTCCGGTCGCCTTGGCCTGTTTCTCTGACGATGCGGTCTATCAGGATGTAACATATGGCACGCACAGCGGTCAGGCCGAGTTGAAGAAGATGCTTGAACGGATGTTTCTCGAAGCCGACGCTTGCTGGAAGGTTCATACATGGGTAGCCGACGCGACACACGTCGCTGTTGAATGGACAGTCGATTCGCAAATCAGTTCTGCGGTGCCGCAAAGCGAAGGCAAGCGGGTGCGTCTCTTCGCCATGGGCCTGTTTGAAATCCGCGACGGAAGAATCGCCAGCTATCGCGAGTACCTGGATTTCGGTCAGGTCCTTTTGCAGCTTGGCGTGTCGCCCGAAGGTCTGCACCGGGCTCTGTCGAAAAAACTAGCTCATGCCTTGGCCGCAGCGGATGGCGGCGCGGCATAAGACATTTGACCATTCCTTCCCGCCTCCGAAGCTGGCGGCAAGCGAACTGGCAGCTTCTGGATTCGCTACGAAAATTGCAGACTACTCGGGCCAAGACCTGAGATCGCGCGCGGTGTCCCCCTTGCGCGCCGCCAATTCGACTGTTACATACTGAACCATATGGTTCAGTATTCTCGCACCCATTTCGATGCCTCGTTCGCCGCGCTTTCGGACGCCACCCGCCGCGGCGTTCTGGAACAGCTTGGACGCGCAGACGCCTCGATCACGGAGCTTGCCGAGAAGTTCCACATGACCCTCACGGGCATGAAGAAGCACGTCGGCGTCCTGGAGCAGGCGCGGCTCGTCACCACTGAGAAGGTCGGGCGCGTGCGTACCTGCAAGCTCGGCCTACGCGGGCTGAGCAGGAAGCGGCCTGGATCGAGAGATACCGCCAGCTCTGCGACGCACGCTTTAACGAGTTGGACAAGGTTGTCGAGGAATTGAAACGGAAGGAAAAAGCCGATGGATGGAAAAAGAGAGAGTGAGCCCACCTCCATGAAGAGCCGCACGACGGTGGAACGAAAATCCGAGCGCGAGCTGGTCGTCACGCGAACCTTCAACGGCCCGGCGCGCATCGTGTTCGAGGCGTGGACCACGCCCGATCTGTTCAAACGATGGTGGACCCCGAAATCGTTTGGGGTGTCCATGCTCTCCTGCGAGATGGATATTCGTACGGGGGGCACCTACCGTTTGGTCATGAGCCATCCTTCTTCAGAGAAGCCAATGGCGTTCTTCGGTCGATACATCGAAGTGATTCCGCACTCTCGCGTCGTCTGGACGAATGACGAAGGCGGTGAAGATGGGGCCGTCACCACAGTGACGTTCGAGGAAAGGGGTGACGCGACGGTGGTCGTCGTGCACGACCTCTATCCCTCGAAAAAAGCTCTCGACGAAGCCATCGCTTCCGGCAGCACAGGCGGGTTCAGCGAGCAGTTCGAGCAACTGGACGAGCTTCTCGGCACCTAGGGCGCGAGCGTGGGACGTTCATGAAATCGTCAATCTCGCGGTTGGCCCCCCGCTTGGCTCTTCGCTAGGGGAAGTCCGTTTTTGAGCTGCCATCCCCTAGCAGCTTGCGCCAGCCTCAAAGACTTTGGTGCCCAGCTTTATTCTGCAGTGCTGGAAAATGGCGCGCCCGAAGAGATTCGAACTCCTGACCCCCAAATTCGTAGTCTGGTGCTCTATCCAGCTGAGCTACGGGCGCGTTTTTCGCTAGATGGCAGAGGCGCAATTTCGCCGATGCCGCTTGCATTCCGGGCCATTCGATCGGCCGCGAAAGCGGGCCATAGCTACCGGCTCCGGCTCTGCTTGGCAAGGTCGGAACGGAAATCTGAACGGCCGCTTCAAGCCCGCGCGCGTTCGCTGCGCAGCACGTGCAATTCCACCGGGCGGTCGGGAATCGATATCCGGAACGTCGCGCCGATGGTGCCTTCCACCAGATGGATATCGCCGCCATGCGCGCGGACCAGTTCGGCCGCGATCGCAAGGCCAAGCCCGCTGCCGCCGGAACGGCCTGAGGCCTGAAACGCCTCGAACAGATGATCGCGCGCCCTGGCAGGAACGCCGGGGCCGGTGTCCGACACTTCGATGATCGCGACTGAACCTTCGCGGCGGCCGGTGATGCGAATCTGCCGGGTTGCCGCGTCGTGGCGTGGCTGACCTTCCAGAGCCTGCGCGGCATTGCGCACCAGATTGAGCAGAATGCGAAACAACTGGTCGGGATCGGCGTCCATAATCAGCCCGCGCTCGATCGCGCTGATCCAGGCAATCGAGGCCTCCGACACGAGGCCCGCCGACTCGCGCACTTCGTTCACCACAGGCTCGATCAGGATCATCCGGCGGTCGGGAGCCGCTTCCTGGGCACGGCCATAGGACAGGGTCGATTCGCAGAACGCGATGGCGCGCTCCAGCGAGCGCATCAATTTGGGCGCGAACCGCTGCACCCGCGGGTCGGGCACGCTGGCGAGCTGATCCGACAGCAGTTGCGAGGACGCCAGCAGATTGCGCAGATCGTGATTGATTTTTGACACCGCGAGCCCGAGCGCGGCGAGATGGTTTTTCTGATGCAGCATCGAGACGAGATCGCGCTGCATGTCGGACAATTCGCGTTCGGCGACGCCGATCTCGTCGCCGCGCTGGGACGGCACGATGATACGCGACGAACTTTCGGGATCCTGATGGAAGCCGACGAGATTGGCGGTGAGCCGCCGCATCGGCCGCACGAACAGGAAGTGCAACGCCAGATAGACTAGTGCCGCAGTCAGTATCGCAATGGCCAGCGACACCAGCAGCAGATTACTTGAAAACCGGTACATCGCCTGACGCAGCGGCGCTTCGTCGATCACGACTTCGATAAATTGCGCGCCGCCGGGCGCCGGACCGATCACGCGAATGGTCTCGTTGCCGCTTTCAAGCATGACCTCGAGTGAATCGACGATGGCCGACCACGCCGTCATCGTGCGCATATCGACATCGTGATCGATCTTCGGCGGCAGATCGGTGCTCGCCAGCAGGCGGCGTTGCTGCCCCATCTTGATGGCGACCGCGCGCGCGCCGATGCTGCCGAGAATTTGTCGCGCCAGTGAATCCGGCACCATTCCAGAGGGTGCCGCATCCAGCACCAGCGCGGCGGTATTCGCCGCCGCCAGCCGGTCGTTCAGGCGATTCATCCGGAAATTCGCGATCGCCGGCACGTAGATCAGGATTTCTGCGATCATCACCAGCGGAATCGTCAGCAGCAGGAGCTTGCCAGACAGCCCGAGCCGTCGCGGCGATGTCGGCCGCGGAGCTTCGATTTTGCGCAGTTCATCACCCGCTGACACGGTACCTGCCCTGATGTGACGGCCTCTCAGCATGCGTTTCGCCTGCCTCATGGGTCAAATTACAGTTCGATCATGTCCATTGAATGCCGATCGTCGTGACTTGCTCGGGGTCGCTGGCGCCGGCTTTTGGGTCAAAAAACACCCAATATATTTGCACCTTTCGGGAGTACCCTCGCGCCCAGGCACAATTGACGGAAAGGGGTCGCTGGCCTATAAGCCGCGTCAACTGTCCGCGATGGCCCGGTTCGACCGGGGCGGCTCTTTTTGGGCCGGAAACGGCCTGATTTGGCCAACATCATCGGACTTCATCTCAATATCAGGCGACTTGCCCGGTCAGCGGAGAACGACCCGTGAAGCGGACTTATCAACCCAGCAAATTGGTGCGCAAGCGCCGCCACGGCTTTCGCGCCCGCCTTGCCACGACCGGTGGCCGCAAGGTCCTCGCCGCCCGCCGCGCGCGGGGCCGCAAGCGTTTGAGCGCCTGAACGGGCCTCCCAGAGATTTCATCATGGACCGGTTAAGGCAGCGGGCGGACTTCCTCGCCGTTGCCACTGGCGCGCGGATGAACAGTGCCGCCTTTGTGGTCCAAAGCCGCGTCAGGGACGACGTCGGTCCGGTCCGGGTTGGCTTTACCGTGACCAAGAAAAACGGCACCGCGACCGAGCGCAACCGCATTCGACGCAGGCTTCGCGAATTGGTGAAGCGGCTGGATGGCGTATCCATGCGACCGCACAGCGATTATGTGCTAGTCGGCCGTCGGGCCGCCTTGAACCGCGACTTTGCGATCATGCTGGACGATCTCCGCTCGGCGTTGCGTCGCCTCGATCGGAACCCGCCTCAAGCACGCGACGCGAGCCGCAAAGAATTGAATAATGAGACCTGAACGATGACTGACAATCGCAACACCATCCTCGCCGTCGTTCTGTCCGGCCTTGTGCTGCTCGCCTGGCAATATTTCTTCAATATTCCGCAGATGGAAAAGCAGCGCGCGCAGAGCCAGATGCAAAGCCAGCTGGCGAACCCGACCACGCCGACGGGAGCGGCGCCGGGCAACACCACGCCTCAGACCGCAGCCCCAGCCGCCGCGCCCGCGGCAAATGCTCCTGCGGCAAATCAGCCCGCTTCGGCGGCTGCTCCCGCTATCAGCCGCGACGCCGCGATCGGCGCCGGACCCCGGATCAAGATCGACACCCCGCGGCTCTCAGGGCAGCATCGCGCTGAAGGGCGCGCGCATCGACGATCTTTCGCTCGTACAATTCCGCGACACCGTGGATCCGGTTTCGCCCGCGATCGTGTTGTTCTCTCCGTCGGGAACGGCCGAGCCTTATTACGCCGAATTCGGCTGGGTTGGCGCTAGTGGCGCGAACGTCAAGATTCCGGACCAGAACACGCCGTGGCAGCAGGAGGGCTCGGGTAGCCTGACGCCGACGACACCGATCACGCTGAAATTCGACAACGGCGAGGGCCTGAGCTTCCGCCGCACTATCTCGATCGACGACCGCTATCTCTTCTCCGTCAAGGACGAGGTCACCAATATCAGCAACACGCCGGTGACGCTGTATCCGTTCGCCCTGATTTCGCGGCATGGCACGCCGAAGGTCGCGGGCTATTACATCCTGCATGAAGGACTGATCGGCTATCTCGGCGACAAGGGGCTTGCAGGAATACGGCTACAAGAAAATCGACGACGCCAAGTCGGTAACCTTCGACGGCAAGGTCACCAACGCCTGGCTCGGCATCACGGACAAGTACTGGGCGTCGGCCTTGCTGCCGGACACCAACGCCGCGCTGCAGGCGCGCTTCTCATCCAATCTGGTCGGCACGGTCAGAACTTATCAGACCGACTATCTGGAAGATCCGCAAACCATCGGCATTGGCGGCACCGGAACGGCAAACGCGCGGCTGTTCGCCGGCGCCAAGGAAGCCAGCGTGGTCGGCATCAATTTTCCCGGCGCAGGCCTTGGCGGATACAACAAAGCAGCTCGGCCTCAACCACTTCGATCTCCTGATCGATTGGGGTTGGTTCTATTTCATCACCAAGCCGATGTTCCTCGCGCTCGACTTCTTCTATCACCTCGTCGGCAATTTCGGCATCGCGATCCTGCTGGTCACGGTGCTGGTGAAGACATTGTTCTTCCCGCTGGCCAACAAATCCTACGCCTCGATGGCGAAGATGAAATCGGTGCAGCCGCAACTGGCCGCCCTGAAGGAACGCTATCCCGACGACAAGGTGAAGCAGCAGCAGGAGATGATGGAAATCTACAAGAAGGAGAAGATCAATCCGGTCGCCGGTTGCCTTCCCGTTGCCTTGCAGATTCCGGTGTTCTTCTCGCTGTACAAGGTTCTGTTCGTCACGATCGAGATGCGCCACGCACCGTTCTTCGGCTGGATCAAGGATCTCTCCGCGCCCGATCCCGACCAATCTGTTCACCCTGTTCGGCCTGCTTCATTTCGACCCGACCACGCTGCCGCTGTTCGGGCACTACCTCGCGCTCGGCGTCTGGCCGATCATCATGGGAATCACGATGTGGTTCCAGATGAAGCTCAATCCGACGCCGCCCGATCCGACGCAGAAGATGATCTTCGACTGGATGCCGCTGATCTTCACCTTCATGCTGGCAGGATTCCCCGCCGGTCTGGTGATTTACTGGGCGTGGAATAATACGCTGTCGGTGTTGCAGCAGAGCTTCATCATGAAGCGCAACGGCGTGAAGGTCGAACTGCTGGACAATGTGAAGGCCGTGTTCGGTTCGAAGAAGGCAACCAACAAGGCGACGTAGCTCGCCGGGCCGCTGGCACATCGAGAACGCGAGACATAAAAACGCCGGCGCAGAACTATTCCGCGCCGGCGTTCTCGTGTCGTCGTAACGCTTATGCCGCGTTGAAGCCGGCAATCGCCTTTACTTCAAGATATTCTTCCATGCCGAACTGGCCCCACTCGCGGCCGTTGCCGGACTGCTTGTAGCCGCCGAACGGCGCGGTGCGGTCGTTGGGCACGCCCTGCAGGTTGACGTTGCCCGCGCGGATCTGACGACCCACCTTGCGCGCACGGTCGACAGTGCCGGCCGAGACGTAACCGGCAAGACCATAGGGCGTGTCGTTGGCGATCTTCACCGCATCGGCTTCGTCCTTGGCGCCGAGAATGGTGAGCACCGGCCCGAAGATTTCCTCGCGCGCGATGGTCATGTCGTTGGTGACATCGGCGAAGATGGTCGGGCGCACATAGAAGCCCTTGTTGACGCCTTCCGGCAGACCGGGACCGCCGGTCACCAGCGTGGCCCCTTCCTCGATGCCCTTTTGGATCAGCGCCTGGATTTTGTCCCACTGGATGCGCGACACCACCGGCCCGATGTTGGTGTCCGCCGCGCGGGGATCGCCGGCCTTGGTCTTGTCGGCGACGCCTTTGGCGATGGCGGCGACTTCCTTCATCTTCGCGAGCGGCACGATCATGCGGCTTGGCGCGTTGCAGGACTGTCCGGAGTTAACGAACATGTGCGCGACGCCGCCGGCGACAGCCTTGTTGAAATCGGCGTCGTCCAGAATGATGTTGGGCGACTTGCCGCCGAGTTCCTGGCTGACGCGCTTGACGGTCGTGGCGGCGCGCTTGGCGACATCGATGCCGGCGCGGGTCGAGCCCGTGAACGAGATCATGTCTATGCCGGGATGCTCGCTCATGGCGGCGCCAACCTCAGGGCCGAGACCGTTGACAAGGTTGAACACACCCTTCGGCACGCCGGCTTCATGCATGATTTCCGCAAAAATTAGAGCGGATGACGGCGTGAATTCCGACGGCTTCAGGATCATGGTGCACCCGGCGGCGAGCGCGGGCGCGACCTTGCAGGCGATCTGGTTCAGCGGCCAGTTCCACGGCGTGATCATGCCGATGACGCCGACGGGTTCGCGCACGACCGTGGCGGTGCCGACGTTTTCCTCGAAGTGATATTTCTTCAGCACGTCCAGCGTCGCTGCGATGTGGCCCAGACCTGCGCCGGCCTGCATCTTTTCCGCCATCGGGAGCGGCGCGCCCATCTCGTCGGACACGGCGGCGCCGATGTCCTTCATGCGAGTCTTGTAGATTTCGATGATCTTCTCGAGCAGCGCCACGCGCTCTTCGCGGGTGGTCTGCGAAAACGTCTCGAAGGCGCGGCGCGCGGCGGTCACGGCCTTGTCGACGTCGGCCTTGGAGCCGAGTGCGACTTCATACATCGGTTCTTCGGTCGCCGGATTGACGACGGGCGTGGACTTCTTGACGGCGGGATCGACCCAGGCGCCATCGATGTAGAACTGCATGCGGTTGACCATAGCGTGACCTCTTTTGCGTTTCTTTGACTTGAGCGGATGCGGGGAAGTCGAGCGTTGCGTAACGTCCGGCAAGCATCATTGCACGGGCGGCGACGGAAATGAACCCGCCATATGCGGGATGCCGCGTTGCGGCGGACGCGGCATTTAGGGTTGCGCGGTGGAGGAAGCAAGGCGGGCTTCGCCCCGCCCTGGAAGGGAAAAGAGGAAACTCACACCGCCATCTTGCGATGGCGCACCGGCGCGCCGGCGGTGAGGCTTTCCGCCGCGTCGATGATGGCGTTGGCATCCATGCCGTGATGGCGATAGAGATCGCCGATGGTGCCGGTCTGGCCGAAATGCTCGACCCCCAACGCCTCGACGCGGTGGCCATGCACGCTGCCGAGCCAGCCCAGCGTCGCGGGATGGCCATCAATCACGGTGACGATGCCGCAGTCACGCGGCAAAGGCGCCAGCAGCTTTTCGATATGGCTGAGATACTGTGCCCCGCGACGGTCGCGCCGCAGCTTGCGCGCTGCGGTCCAGCCAGCATGTAACCGATCCGCCGACGTGACCGCCAACAGGCCGACATCCCGGCGGCTTTCGCCGAGCAGGCCGATGGCTTCGATTGCCTCGGGCGCGACCGCACCGGCATAGGCGATGACCACTTCGCAGTTCGGGCCCGGCTTGCGCAGCCAGTACGCGCCGTCGGTGATGCCCTTTTGCAAATCGGGCGTCATCATACGTTGCGGCTGATCGAGCGCGCGGGTCGACAACCGCAGATATACCGAGCCGCCGTTGCGCATGCCGTCATGATCGTCGCTTTCGTTGAGTTCGCGCTGCATATGCGCAAATCCCCACGCCATGATGACGCTGAGTTCGTCGACGAACGCCGGCTCGAACGCCGCGAGGCCATCCTGCGCGATACCGATCAGCGGTGTTGCAATCGACTGATGCGCACCGCCTTCCGGCGACAACGTAATGCCCGAGGGCGTTGCCGCCACCATGAAGCGCGCATCCTGATAGCAGGCGTAATTCAGCTGATCGAGCGCGCGGCTGATGAAGGGATCGTACAAGGTCGCGATCGGCAGTAGCCGCACGCCATTGATGGAAGAGGACAACCCCAGCGCCGACATCAGGATGAACAGATTGCTTTCGGCGATCCCGAGTTCGATGTGCTGTCCCTTCGGTGAGAAATCCCAGTTGAAGGTCGAGGGGATTTTTTCCTTGCGAAAGAGATCGGCGTTTTCAGCCTTGGCGAACAATCCGCGCCGGTTGACCCAGGCGCCGAGATTGGTCGAGACGGTAACGTCAGGCGACGCAGTGACGATGCGCGACGCCAGTTCGGTATCGCCGCGCGCCAGCTCGTTGAGCACGAGGCCAAACCCCTGCTGCGTCGACATGGCGGCGACGGCGTGAACGAAAGCTGCTGCGGCACCTCGATGACAGGCGCGGTCAGCCGCCGCCGGCCTTCACGGTTGAACGGCGCATTCTTCAGGAAAGATTCAAGCGCGGCTAGGTCCTGCGAGAGTCCTTCGAACTTGTCCCACTCATGGCCCGGCCGGATATTCTGCGCGCCGCGCCACTTCTCCATCTGCGTCGGCGTCATCAATCCCGCGTGGTTGTCCTTGTGACCCTGGAACGGCAGGCCGACGCCCTTGATGGTGTAAGCGATGAAGCAAACCGGCCGATCATGATCGACGGCCTCGAAGGCCTCGATCATGCTGGCCATGTCGTGGCCGCCGAGATTGGACATCAGCGCAAGCAGTTCGTCGTCGCTGCGCTTGTCTATCAGCGCGGATACTTCGCCCTGATCGCCTATCTCGTCGCGCAAACGCTTGCGAAACGCGGCTCCGCCCTGAAAGCACAGCGCCGCATACATCTGGTTCGGGCATGAATCGATCCAACGCTTCAACGCCTCGCCGCCTGGCTCGGCGAATGCGTCCTGCATCAGCCGGCCGTATTTGACGATCACCACGTCCCAGCCGAAATTGCGGAACATGGATTCGAATTTCTCCCACAGGCCTTCACGCACCACGGCGTCGAGACTCTGGCGGTTGTAGTCGACGATCCACCACGTGTTGCGCAGGCCGTGCTTCCAGCCTTCCAGCAGCGCCTCGAAGATGTTGCCCTCGTCCATCTCGGCATCGCCGACCAGCGAGATCATCCGCCCTTCCGGCCGATCCTTCATCCAGCCATGCGCCGTGACGTAATCCTGCACCAATGACGAGAACAGCGTCTGCGCGACCCCGAGCCCGACCGAGCCAGTGGAGAAATCGACGTCGTCGACATCCTTGGTGCGGGACGGATAGGATTGCGCGCCCTTGAAACCGCGAAAGTTTTCCAGCTTCTCGCGGGTCTGGTGCCCGAACAGATACTGGATGGCATGAAATACCGGGCTGGCATGCGGCTTCACCGCGACGCGGTCCTCGGGCTTAAGTACCGAGAAGTACAGTGCCGACATGATGGTGACGAGCGACGCCGACGACGCCTGATGGCCGCCGACCTTCAACCCATCCGTGCTGGGCCGGAGGTGGTTGGCGTTGTGGATGGTCCATGACGACAGCCACAACACTTTGCGCGCCAGCGCGGACAACGTTTCGAGACGTGCGGGATTGATCGGCATGCTCTAGGCTTTCACGAGTAGAATAGCATTTTATGACGCGGCAACCGGGCGAATATCCCAATTTTTATCATCTGATGCTAGTTCATGCCGCCTCGTCCAGCGAAGCAATTCAATAGCAAAGGGAAATGCAATGGCCGAACAGCAAATCCGTTTCGATGATGGCGCCGCCTATGAGCGGATGATGGGCGTGTGGAGCCGGATGGCGGGTGAGATCTTCCTCGATTGGGTCGCTCCCCCTGCGGGCGCGCGATGGATCGATGTAGGCTGCGGCAACGGCGCGTTCACCGAACTGATCGTCCAGAAAACTTCGCCCGCCGACGTGCAAGGGATTGATCCCTCCGACGGACAGCTCGCCTATGCGCGTACGCGTCCGGGAGCGCGGATCGCACAATTCCAGCAAGGCGACGCCATGGCGCTGCCGTTTCCGGATCGCAGCTTCGATGCCGCCACCATGGCGCTGGTGATCTTCTTCGTGCCCGAGCCTTCCAAGGGTGTCGCCGAAATGGCGCGGGTGGTGGCGCCCGGAGGCACGGTCGCGGCCTATGCGTGGGACATGGAGGGCGGCGGATTTCCGCTGGAGCCGATCTTGGGAGAGATACGCGCGCTGGGGCGCACGCATCCGACTGCCCCGCACAATGAGGCATCGCGGGTCGAGGCCATGCAGGAGATGTGGATCGGCGCAGGCCTCGAGCGTGTCGAGACGCGAGAGATCAAGGTGCAGCGCACGTTCGCCGATTTCGAGGACTACTGGACGATCAGCATGCTGGGCGCGATCGTCAGTGCGACGGTCGGCGCGATGCCGCCGGACGAAGTCAAACTCTTGAAGAAGAACGTGCGTGCGCGACTGCCGCTGGACGCTTCGGGCCGTATCACCTACGAGGCTCGCGCCAACGCCGTGAAGGGCCGGGTGCCGGGATAATTGCAGTTTACCGCCGCATCCTCCAGAATCATCTGCGATGCTTTTTCCGCGATCATGATAATGGCGGCGTTGGTGTTGCCCGAAACCAGATCCGGCATGATCGAGCCGTCGATCACGCGCAAGCTATCGAGCCCGCGCACGCGGAGCCGTTGATCGACCACGGCCAAGGGATCGTTGCCCATCCGGCAGGTCGAGGTCGGATGATAGATCGTACTGCCGCGCTCGCGGCAGTAGTTCAGCAATTCTTCGTCGCTCGAAACCTTCAGCCCCGGCTCGGCCTCTTCGGTCACGTAAGGCTTCAGCGCCGGTGCGTGCAGAATCTTGCGCAGCACTTTGAGACCTTCGACATTGGCGGTGCGATCGGTCTCGGTCGCCAGATAGTTGATGCGAATCTCCGGCGGCACTGCCGGATCGGCGCTCTTGATCCGCAGCGACCCACGGCTTTCCGGACGCAACTGGCACACCGAGGCGGAAAATCCGGAAAACGCGTGCATCGCCTCTCCCATCTTGTCGGTCGAGAACGGCAGGAAGTGAATCTGGATATCCGGGCTCGCGAGCCTCGGATTGGTTTTGAAGAATGCGCCTGAAGTGCCAGCGGCGATCGTTAGCCAGCCCCGGCGCAGCGCGGCATATTGCGCGCCGGCTATCATGCGGCGCACGGGATGATTGAGGACGTCATTGAGCGTGACGGTCTGCGCGCAGCGCATCACCATGCGTACCTGCATGTGGTCCTGCAGGTCATGCCCCACGCCGGGGGCGTCGAGCACGACAGCGATGCCATGCTTGGTGAGGAGATCGGCGGGACCGACGCCGGAAAGCTGCAGGAGTTGCGGCGAATTGTACGCGCCGCTCGAGACCAGCACCTCTTTGCGCGCCCGCGCCATGTGCAGCGTCCCGGCTTGTTTGTATTCGACTCCGACCGCGCGGCGTCCCTCGAACAATACGCGCTGGGCCAGCGCCGAGGTTTCCACGCGCAGATTTTTCTGCCGCCGCACGGGCCGTAGATACGCCACCGCCGTGCTCGCCCGCCGCCCGCCCCTTGTGGTGGTCTGGAAAAATCCCGCGCCTTCCTGTGTCGCGCCGTTGAAGTCAGGATTGGTCGGGATGCCGGTCTGCGCAGCGGCGGTGACGAAGGCTTCGGAGAGCGGATCGTGATGCCGCCGGTCAGAGACCGGCAGCGGGCCACCGGCGCCATGAAACTCATCGGGGCCGCGCGCCTGATCCTCGGCCTTCTTGAAGAACGGCAGCACGTCATCAAAACCCCAGCCGGCATTGCCGAGTTGACGCCAGCGGTCGTAATCCTCGTGCTGGCCGCGCACATACAGCAGGCCGTTGATCGAGCTGGAGCCGCCGAGCACCTTTCCGCGCGGCTGAAACACCGTGCGCCCGTTGAGGCCGGGCTCGGGCTCGGTCTGGTACATCCAATTGACGCCAGCGTGTTTGAACAGCTTGCCGTAGCCGAGCGGCACATGAATCCAGGGACTGGAATTCTTCGGGCCGGCTTCGAGCAACAAGACCGAATGCTTGCCAGAGGCGCTGAGCCGGTTCGCCAGCACGCATCCGGCCGACCCCGCGCCGACGATGATGTAGTCGAATTCGGCCGCCGGAGATTTGTCGGATGAGGGACTAGTGGGCACCCGCTATTTCCTTACGCAGATGACGCGGACCACCGAGGCTTTCGCGTCGCTCGATGTGCCGGTCGCGTTGACGCCGTTGGCTTTGAGAAAGTCGCGCACGCTATCTGCCTTGACGAGGCTGGCCTGCGCGGGCGCTGCCGCTGTTGGCCCTGCAACCAGCACCGGCTTCAGCAGCGCGATCCCTGCGAATTTGCCATCGGCGTCGAGCGCGGGCGCACCGGAAAATCCCAAACCGGGTGCCGGTGTCAGCGCCAGACCGCCGTTGGTACCAACCGGCGCGACCGATGATTTGACGCTGCTGACCGCTGCGCCGCCACCCTGGTTCTGCGGGTCGGCGATCCCGGTGAGTTCGACCTGCGGCTTGGCTTCACCCGCGTTGAGCGCCAGCGCTTTCAATCCGCGCGCGCCGTAGACGCGCAGCAGCGCAAGATCGTGGTCCTTGTCTTCCGCAACCCGATCGGCGTTGCCGTAACCGGCGACCACGATCGAAAGACAGCCGTCCGTCACCTGACGGTCGGTGACCACAGCGCCATCATCGCTGACGACAACGCCGGTGCCGTATTCAACGTTCCGGCGCGGCGCCGGTCCGGCCGCGCCTGCCGGAAACGGACTGAATGCGCTCGACATCGCGATCACGACGGGCTCCATGGTGCCCTCGGTGGCCTGGTCGTAGAGAATGGTGAGGACGCGGACTTCGGCGTCCTTGTAAGCGCCGCGCACGTAGAATTTCTTGAGGCCCTGCATCCCCGACAGCACGAAGAAATCCGGCTTGACCACGCTGTATTCGATCTTGCGCCCGGCCGGCTCTTTCTTCTCCTGATCGGCGATTTTAGCGGTCGTCGGATTGGCTTCCTTGCGCCGCGCCAGTTGAATCTGGATGGTGCCGGTAGTCGATGCCCATTTGGTGCCATTGGCGTCGCTGGTCTGTTGCGGCACCAGTTTTGCCGGAATTCCGACCCGCGCGCCGCTCACTGCATCGGTGACCATTTTCCAGCCGACGTTTTCCTGCCGGCGCTTCGCGGCATCGGAGAGCACGCCGCGCTCCTGCGGATTGAGCACGCCGGTCTGCTTGGCCCCGCGGTCCTTCTGGAATTCCTTGATCGCGGCCACCATGCGATCGCTGACTTCGCCATTGATGGCGCCGTTGTATTGCGCAGCCCAGGCGAGATCCGACTGCAGCGTCATGCGTTCGGCCTGCGCCATGGCGTTGGCGGTGTCGGCGGGGGTTTGTAGCGCCGGGCTGGCCGCGGCCGTCGCCGCCTTTGGCTTGCCGCCTTTCGCCGCGTGCGGCGTCGTCTGTGCCTGCGCGGTAGCGGTGATCATCACGACAAGGGTTGCGGCCAGCAGCGATCTCATGACAATTCCTGTGTTGACGCGCGCGCAATTAAGCACATCTGTTTTGGCGCGCAACTACACCGTCATTCGTCATTTGGAAGGACGCTCTTAGTTCATGCTGACCCCGGACGAACTCGAACGCTATGCCCGCCACATCGTGCTGCGCGAGGTTGGCGGGCCCGGACAGGCGGCGCTGAAGGCGGCGCGGGTGCTGGTGGTCGGCGCGGGCGGGCTCGGCGCGCCAGTCTTGATGTATCTCGCTGCGGCCGGTGTCGGCACGCTTGGCGTGGTCGACGACGATATCGTGTCGCTCTCCAACCTGCAGCGTCAGATCATCCACGCCACGCCTGATATCGGGCAGCCTAAAGGTCGAGAGCGCAGCGCGACAAGATTCACGCGCTCAACCCGCATGTGAAATTCGTATCCCATGCAACGCGACTCGATGCCCGCAATGCGATGGCGCTGATCGGCGCATTATGATCTAGTGCTGGATGGCTCGGATAATTTTGCGACGCGCTATCTGGTGTCGGACGCATGCTATCTGGCGAAGAAACCCTTGATCACGGCGGCGCTCGGCGTGTTCGACGGCTCGCTGACGACCCTGCGGCCATTCGAGCGCAACGCCGCGGGCGAACTCAACCCGACCTACCGCTGTCTTTTTCCCGGAAGCGCCGCCGCCGGGCACCGTGCCAGCCTGCGCCGAGGCCGGCGTGATGGGCGCGCTCGCCGGTGTGCTGGGATCGATGATGGCGCTGGAGGCGATCCGCGAGATCGTCGGCTTCGGCGAGGGGTTGGTGGGCCGTCTGCTGATGGTCGATGCCCGCGCGATGCGGTTCGAAACGCTGCGCTATGCGCGCGACCCGGCCAATCCGCTCAATGGCGATAAGCCGACGATCAAGGATTTGAGTGGACATGGATGAAGAGATGGCAACGTATACCAACAATTGTCATTCCGGGGCGCGCGTCCTCGCCGAGCCTGGAATCCATAAGCTCGCCCCGTCATGCCGCGCCGCGATTGGTGAATGATCTGCGCGATCGCCATGACCCACGGCACCACCAATTCCGGAATCAGATAGCCAAGCCACACGGCGCGGGGCTCGGGTAAGCCGACTTTGCTCATCGACAGCAGGCGTCCGCACCCCGCCAGGAACACGCTGAAAGCGATCAGGAACACCAAAGTGTTCTGGTCACGAATTGTAAGCGCTGCCCATAGGCAGATCAGGCCGCAGCCGAAGTAAATTCCGGCCATGAAGCGATGCACATTGTCGAGGCGCGCAGCGGTCTCGGGCTGCCCGAGATACATCTGCAGCCCGCCGCCGAAGAGAGCGATCGCGGAGAATAGAAACAGGCATATCTGGACGATCCGCTGGCTGACGAGCAAAGGCAGGATGTCCATAATCGGGAAGTCCGTTACACGAAAGGAATTGCGGTTGAACGCAGGAAGCGTAATCGGCCGAAACGCTACAGCATCCCCGGCAGCACGCGGTCCGGCGGCTTGTGGTTGTCGAGGAAGGTCTTGATGTTGATGATGACCTTCTCGCCCATCTCGACGCGGCCTTCGATCGTGGCCGAACCCATGTGCGGCAGCAGCGTGACCTTGCCCGCCTTCGCCAGTCGCACCAGTTTTGGATTGACCGCGGGCTCGTGCTCGAACACGTCAAGCCCGGCGCCGCCGATTTCACCGGCCTCGATCAGTTTTGTCAGCGTCTCCTCGTCGATCACCTCGCCGCGCGCGGTGTTGACGATATAGGCGTCCTTGCGAATCAGCTTCAGGCGCCGCGCCGACAGCAGATGGAAGGTGGCGGGCGTGTGCGGACAGTTCACCGAGATGATGTCCATCCGCGCCAGCATCTGATCGAGGCTTTCCCAATACGTCGCGCCAAGTTCATCGGCGATGCGCGGCGCCACCGGCTTGCGGTTGTGATAGTGGATCTGCAGGCCGAAGGCGCGGGCGCGCCGTGCCACCGCTTGGCCGATACGGCCCATGCCGATGATGCCAAGCCGCTTGCCGCCGATGCGATGACCCAGCATCCAGGTCGGCGACCAGCCCGGCCAGTCCTTGCCTTCAGTGAGGACGGAAGCGCCTTCGATCAGCCGGCGCGGCACCGATAGAATCAGCGCCATGGTCATGTCGGCGGTGTCTTCGGTCAGCACTTTCGGCGTGTTGGTGACGGTGATGCCGCGCGCATGTGCCGCGGTCACATCGATATTGTCGACGCCGTTGCCGAAATTGGCGATCAGTTTCAGCCTGGATTCGGACTGTTCCAGCAAATCCTTGGTGATTTCGTCGCTCACCGTGGGCACCAACACGTCGGCGCCGCGAACGGCCTCGGCGATCTGCTCTGATGTCATCGGCGTGTCGTCGAGATTGAGCCGCGCGTCGAACAATTCGCGCATCCGGGTCTCGATGGAGTCCGGCAGCTTGCGGGTCACGACCACCAAAGGCTTTTTCTTCACCGGCATACCCTGCTCTCGACCGGCTTTCGGTCCGGTCGTTCAGTCCGCATTAACCCGGGTGTTTGAAACTGCCGCTGCTGCGCGATCACGACGTTTCCTCGGGTTCCCTCCAGATTTCCATCGGAGTTTCAGGCAAATATCCTGACCTCGATGGAATTGGTTCTGTCTAGCAGAAGACCGGCTCAAGACAAGAACCGGGCAAGACCGGGAGGATACGGCGACAATCGCCGCGGCAAGTGTTGGGGGCGTAAGTAATGGCGTTCAAGCGTTTGTTTTCTGTCGCGATGCTCGCAGGCGCGGTCATCGCAAGTTCAACGGCAACCGGCTTTGCCGCCAAGGATGCGGCGGTTTCCGCCAGCGGATTGCCGGTGCCGCGCTACGTCAGCCTGAAATCCGATCACGTCAATGTTCGCGCCGGCCCGACCAAGGACAATGACGTCGCCTGGGTCTACACGCGCTCGGGATTACCGGTCGAAATCACCGCCGAATTCGAAAACTGGCGCCGGGTGCGCGATTCGGAGGGCGCCGAGGGCTGGGTCTATCATTCGCTGCTGTCCGGACGGCGCACCGCCGTCATCACCATGAAGACCAAGGACGAACTGGCGCCGCTTTACGACCGTGCCGATACGACGAGCGCAGTGGCGGCGCGTCTGCAGAACGGCGTCGTCGCCCAAGTCAAGCGTTGCGCCAACGGCTGGTGCCGGGTGATGGGCACGGGCTTCGACGGCTGGATCGAACAGCAGCGGCTGTGGGGTGTTTACGCCGACGAAAAGGTGGAGTGAACGCAAGCAGCTACATCGAGCAAAGGAAAAGCCGAGGGTTTTGCCCTCGGCTTTTTTTATCGATGCGATTGAGGTTTAGTCGAAGATGGAGAGGTTAGGCCTTTCGGACATCTTCACGACGGTGCGACCGCCATTCATTTCCTTCATCTGCTTGATGTAGTTCTCCGGCCAGACCAGATGGAATGGGGTCTTGAGGCCCATGAAATTGGCGATCTTGCCGACGAAGCTGGTGCAATTGTTGGTCTGCGCGTTCCACCAATGAGAGGTCGCCTGCAGTTCGTGGATGTGTGCAAACACGATCTTGGCGTCTTCCTCGCTCAGATAGACGCGATAGCTCGCGGTCAGATATTCCTCGTCGAGATCGCCGTAGCTCGCGCCTGTTTCGGCGGGAACCCAGGTCACATGCCCCAGCATATACTCGGCTTCGTCGCCCTTCGGATGCAGCCCGGCGACGTCGACCTTCTGGTCGGAGGTCTTGCCGTACCAGACGAAGGCATGGCCGTAGGATGCCGCGGTGCGCGCGCGGAAATCCACGAAATACGGAAGCTTGGTCGAGGGAGTGGTGCTGGCGCTGCCGATCAGCTTGCGCTTGACCGAGGACGGCCTGGCAACACCCGTCGCAGAAACGACGTCTGAAGACGGAGCGATCGAGGCCGTGGTGGTCTTTGGCCTTGGCTTGGACGTGGCCGGCGCAGCGGCTGAAGGGATCGTGGTCGCCACCGCCGACGCAACGGTGGTGCGCTTGGCCGGCTTGCGCGGAGTGGTTGCCGTCGCTGCAGTCGCAGCGGTGCTCTTTTGAGCGGGTGCCTGATCGCCATAGGCGGCGACATCCCCGCTATAAGTTGCGACTTGCTGAGCGTGAGCCAATTCGAGGGCGAGGCCAGACACCGACAGGAAGCACAGGCCTCCGATCAGACGCAGCAATCCCCGTTGATTTTGAATGTTTTTCACGTCAGGGTCTCACAATCTGTGACATCCTGCTGTCGTAAATACAGCGCCCGACAGAGGACAAGACAGGCTTCACACGGCAACGATAGCTGCCGCGTGAATTTTAGGCGAAAACCAGGGTGTTAGCCCTTGGTGACGAGCGGCGCCTTGCCGATCGGGGACTTGCCAATCGGGGACTTGCCGATCGGGGACTTGCCAATCGGCGCCTTGCCGACGGGGGCCTGCGAATAAACCGGCTGCGGACGGGGCAGATCGGCGGCGGAAGCCGCGCCTGCAACGAACAACGAACCGATGGCAACGAGAACGATCTTCTTCATGGCTTTACTCCTTTGCATGTGGCCAGAAACACTTCACGAAGCTCTGAATGCAAAGCGAAGGTACCTTGCCGAACGTCACATCGCAATCTTGCGGATGGTGTTTTGGAGGTTCGGACCGTTGTTTTGGGCGAGGTGTGATATTAAAAACACGCGGCAGGCTCCAATATGGACAATGTTGAGGCAACTGCCTCTTCATGAGTTGGCTTTTGGGCCTTTTTTGGCCCTCGCCGCGCCATGCGATTCGGTGGTCCATCGGGATTAGCCGGACCTCTCCGGCCCGAAAGTGTGGAAATGGCGGACAAGACGTGGTGACAGCCAGTAACCAGCCCCCCTTTCGTATCCTCGCGATAAGTCGGGCAATCGCAGCGGCATGCGTTGCGATAGCGGCGATAAGCGCTATTTCCAATTCCGCTTCCGCCCAGAACAGCTCCGCCGCGGAGGCTTGTCTGGCGGTCGGTCAAATGCTGTCCCCCACAGCGCCGCTGCCAAGGACAGCGAAGATCATCCGGGCCGGCGGCGCGCTCAAGATCGTCGCGATCGGCTCGTCCTCGACGGTTGGTCTTTGGCAGACCGACCCGGCCGCGACCTATCCTGGCGTACTGAAGTCCGAACTGATGCGGCTAAAGCCGACGCTGCAAGTGACCATGATCAATAGCGGGCGCAGCGGCGACACTATCCCGGGCAATGTTGCGCGCTTTGATAGCGACGTATTCGCACACACGCCGGATCTGGTGGTTTGGCAGGTGGGAACCAACGACGTGACATGGCTGCAGAGTGCGGACGGCCTGACGCAGAAGATCGCCGATGGCGTGCGTGCGTTGAAAGCCGGTGGCGCCGACGTGATCCTGATGGATCAGCAATACGCGCCGGTGATTCTGGCTTCGCAATATTCCAAGATGCAGGCGAGCATTGTCGCCGCGGCGCGGCAGGAACACGTCGCACTGTTCTCGCGATTCGAACTGATGCGCCGCGCGGTCGACGCCGGGCTTTCCATGAGCGCGCTGGTGGCGTGGGACGGGCTGCACAATTCGGCGGCGGGATATGATTGCACCGGCCGCGCACTGGCACGCGCGATCATAGCGGTGACCGACAAAGGCGCACCGCAGCCGAACGCCGCGAAGCGGAAGAAGTAAAGAATGGGTGACGTGAGAGAGAGACTCAGCGCTTCTTGCGCAGCCGCACAACCATGTCGACGCGGCTGATCTCGTAGCCCTCGGGCACTTCGGGCATCTTTTGCAACACCAGATGAGGGTCGGGAATGTCGACCAGCTCGTGGCTGTTCTCGACATAGAAATGGTGATGCGCGGTGACGTTGGTGTCGAAGTAGGTTTTGGTGCCGTCGACGCTGACCTGCCGCAGCAGTCCCGCATCGGTCAGTTGATTGAGCGTATTGTAGACGGTCGCGAGAGATACGGGCACCTTGGCCTGCGTAGCTTCTTCGTACAACATTTCCGCGGTCAAATGGCGGGCGCCCTTGCCAAACAACAGCCAGCCGAGCGCCATGCGCTGCCGCGTCGGACGCAGTCCCGCCGTCTGCAGCATCTCGTTGACGTCATGCCAGGGACAGCCGGTGAGCGCCGGTTGCCGGCCATGGGCCAAGGCAGCGACCGCAGCATCGTCCTCATTCAGGACCACGATATTCTCGATCATACTCACGTCAGGCACCCGATCGCCCTTCATACCAACCCATTGCGAATACTATAGGAAAGAAAGCGATCAGATGCAAGTTTTTCGCAACTAGGTTCGTTCTAAGGAAATGCCCCTTCCTAGCCGTTCTGCGCTGCTTTGCCGCCCCGCAGGCCCGTGATAGAGAGCGCGCGCGGCGGGTCTAATCCCATAGACTCCTTGCAGATTCGATTGGCACCACCAGTTTCAGTGTCATCGTCAATAACACTCCAACGGGGGCTGGAAACGCAGCATGCAGGAGCAGCGCGGAAGCTACGATTACGAGGATTTGCTGGCTTGCGGCCGCAGCGAGCTATTCGGTCCCGGCAACGCCCAGTTGCCGTTGCCGCCGATGCTGATGTTCGACCGCATCACCGAGATTTCGGCAACCGGCGGCGAACATGGCAAGGGCCTGATTCGCGCCGAACTAGACGTCAATCCAGACCTCTGGTTCTTCGGCTGCCATTTCAAGGGCGATCCGGTGATGCCGGGCTGCCTTGGGCTCGACGCGCTCTGGCAGATGGTCGGCTTCTTTCTCGGCTGGAGCGGAGGTACGGGGCACGGACGTGCGCTCGGCGTCGGCGAATTGAAATTCTCCGGTACGGTTCCACCGAGCGTCCGCAAGCTTGTGTACAATATCGATATCAAGCGCGTGATGCGCCTGAAGCTGTGGCTGGGAATTGCCGACGGCTGGCTTTCCGCCGATGGCGAGATTATCTATCGCGCCAAGGATCTGAAAGTCGGACTGGTCAAGCAGAGCGTGGCAGGGCCGGCATAAGCTTAAACTCACATGCGGCTGAGCGGTCTGCGATAAGCCTATCGAACAACAACGCAACGACAGGGCGAGACGACATGAGGCTGGTTGCATGAGGCGGGTTGTCATCACCGGGATGGGCATCGTCTCATCGATCGGCAACAACACCCAGGAAGTGCTGTCGAGCCTCTACGAGGCCAAGTCCGGCATCACGCGCGCGGAGAAATACGCCGAGCTGGGCTTTCGCTCGCAGGTGCAGGGCGCGCCGACCGTCAATCCAGCCGAGGTCATCGACCGCCGCGCAATGCGTTTCCTCGGCGAAGGCGCTGCGTGGAATCACATCGCCATGGAACAGGCGATCCAGGATTCTGGACTGGAGCCATCCGATATCTCCAACGAGCGCACCGGCATCATCATGGGCTCCGGCGGACCCTCGGCGCGCACCATCGTTGACGCCGCGGACATAACCCGCACCAAGGGGCCCAAGCGGGTCGGACCGTTCGCGGTGCCAAAGGCGATGTCATCGACCGCGTCGGCAACGCTGGCGACCTGGTTCAAGATCAAGGGGGTCAACTATTCGATCTCGTCGGCCTGTGCCACGTCGAACCACTGCATCGGCAATGCCTATGAGACCATCCAGATCGGCAAGCAGGACATCATCTTTGCCGGCGGCTGCGAAGAACTTGACTGGTCGTTGTCGGTGCTGTTCGACGCCATGGGCGCGATGTCTTCCAAGTACAACGCCACGCCTTCGACCGCGTCCCGCGCCTACGACGTCAGCCGCGACGGTTTTGTGATCGCGGGCGGCGCCGGTGTCGTCGTGCTGGAAGAACTTGAACACGCCAAGGCGCGCGGCGCGCGCATTTACGGCGAGATCATCGGCTACGGCGCGACGTCCGACGGTTACGATATGGTCGCGCCCTCGGGCGAAGGCGCGGAACGCTGCATGAAGATGGCGATGGCGACGGTAAAGACCAAGGTCGACTACATCAACCCGCACGCGACCTCGACGCCGGCGGGCGATCCGCCTGAGATCGAGGCGATCCGAAAGGTGTTCGGCACGGGCGACAAATGTCCGCCGATAGCAGGCACCAAATCATTGACCGGGCATTCGCTCGGCGCCACCGGCGTGCAGGAAGCGATCTATTCGCTGCTGATGATGAACAACGGCTTCATCTGCGAGAGCGCCAACATCACCGAGCTCGATCCGGTATTCGCCGACATGCCGATCGTGCGCAAGCGCATCGACAATGCGAAGGTGGGCACTGTGCTTTCGAATTCATTCGGCTTCGGCGGCACCAACGCCACGCTGGTGTTCAAGCGGATGGATGCGTGAGCGATACGAAGCCGTCATACCCGCGAAGGCGGGTATCCAGTACGCCGCAGACGCAAGTGTTCAACATCAACGATTGCGTTTACTGGATCATCCGCTTTCGCGGATGATGACATCAGGGGCTGACGGGAGCGCAGATCCAATGCAAAACCTAATGCAAGGCAAGCGCGGGCTGATCATGGGCGTCGCCAACGATCATTCGATCGCGTGGGGAATCGCAAAGACCCTTGCGCGCAGGGCGCGGAGCTCGCCTTCACCTACCAGGGCGAGGCGCTGGGCAAGCGCGTCAAACCGCTGGCAGAATCATTGAAGTCGAACATCGTGCTGCCTTGCGATGTCGAGGACATCGCAAGCGTTGATGCAACCTTCGCCTCCTTGAAAGAAAAATGGGGCAAGCTCGATTTCCTCGTCCACGCCATCGGGTTTTCCGACAAGAACGAACTCAAAGGCCGCTACGCCGACACGACGCGCGCGAATTTCTCGCGCACGATGGTGATCTCTTGCTTCTCATTCACGGAAGTGACGAAGCGCGCCGCCGAACTGATGCCGGACGGCGGCTCGATCATCACGCTGACCTTCGGCGGATCGATGCGCATGATGCCGAATTACAACGTCATGGGCGTCGCCAAGGCGGCGCTTGAGGCATCGATGCGCTATCTAGCGGCCGATTATGGGCGGCAAGGCATTCGGGTAAACGCGATCTCCGCCGGGCCGGTACGCACGCTTGCCGGTTCCGGCATCGGCGACGCACGCACGATGTTCAGCTTCATGCAGAAGCACTCGCCGCTGGGCCGCGGCGTCACGCTCGACGAACTCGGCGGCTCCGCGCTGTATCTGCTGTCGGACCTGTCCACCGGCGTCACCGGCGAAATCCACTATGTCGATTCCGGCTACAACATCATCTCGATGCCGCGCCCGGATGAGTTGAAGGCGGAGTAGTCCTGTCTCACCCCGCCGCAATCTTCTCCGCGCGCTGGAACGCCGGCCGCGCCGCGCAGCGGTCGATATAGCGCTCGAACGACGGCCGCGACGGCACCATCTTGAACAGCCGAACCGCGAAATTCAGCCCCGAGCCGATCGCGATATCGGCGGCCGAGAATGTGTCGCCGAGAATCCACGGACCCTTCTCCAGCGCGGCGTCGAGCACATCGAACACGCGTGCAGCTTCGCCCCAGCCGGCAGCGACCGAATTCATCTCGATCTTGGTTGCGAGCTGCACCATCGCGGGCTCGATGCAGCCCGGCGCAAAGAACAGCCAGTACAGATATTTCGCGCGCAGGGGATCGCCGACCGGCGGCGCGAGCTTTGCATTCGGATAGCGCTCGGCGACGTAAGCGCAGATCGCGGCGGCTTCGGCGAGCGTGGCGTCACCGTCCTGCAGCGCCGGCACTTTGCCCATCGGATTGATCTTCAGATATTCCGGCGTCTTCTGCGCGCCCTTGGAAATGTCGATCAGCTCGCGCTCGTAGGGCTGGCCGGTTTCTTCCATCAGCCACAGCGCGGTGAACGAGCGCGTGCGCGGACACCAGTACAGTTTCATCGGCGGGTTCACCATGACAGGCTCTTTCGTTCTTCACCTCTCCCACGAGGGGAGAGGAAGAGGCACACTTACTCCGCCGCCTGCAGCATCGGCGGTTCTGCGCCAGATCGAACCGGTCCGCGTTCATCACCTTGGTCCACGCCGCCACGAAATCCCGCGCGAACTTCTCCTTCGCGTCGGCGCACGCATAGACCTCCGCGAATGCGCGGAGCTGCGAGTGCGAGCCGAAGATCAGGTCGACGCGCGTGCCGGTCCACTTCACCGCCTTGGTCTTGCGATCGCGGCTCTCGTAGACGCCGTCGGAGCCCAGCGGTTGCCACACCCTGGTCATGTCCAGCAGGTTGACGAAGAAGTCGTTGGTCAGCTTGCCCGGCTGGTTGGTGAACACGCCGTGCTTGGAATCGCCGGCGTTCACACCGAGCACGCGCAGGCCGCCGACGAGGACCGTCATCTCGGGTCCAGTCAGCCGCAGAGATGCGCGCGATCGACCAGCGCTTCCTCGGGCTGCATGAACTGCGTCTTCTTGGTGTGGATGTAGTTGCGGAAGCCGTCGGCGCGCGGCTCCAGCGGCGCGAACGAATCCGCGTCGGTCTGTTCCTGCGAGGCGTCGCCACGGCCGGTGGTGACGGGAACGCTAAGTGACACTCCGGCGTCTTTTGCCGCCTTCTCCACTGCCGCCGAGCCGCCGATCACGATCAGATCGGCGAGCGAAACGCTTTTGCCGAAGCTCTTTCTGAATCGCTTCGAGTTTCGCCAGCACCGTCTTGAGTTGCGCCGGCTGGTTGACCTCCCAGTCCTTTTGCGGGGCAAGGCGGATACGCGCGCCGTTGGCGCCGCCGCGCTTGTCGGAACCGCGGAATGTCGATGCCGACGCCCACGCGGTCGAAACCAGTTGCGAGACCGTCAGCCCTGAGCCGAGGATTTTCTCTTTAAGCGAAGCAACGTCCGCATCGGAGAGCTTCGTGCCGGATGGAATCGGGTCCTGCCAGATCAGCGTTTCCTTCGGCACCAGCGGCCCGAGATAGCGCACGACCGGGCCCATGTCGCGATGCGTGAGCTTGAACCAGGCGCGAGCGAATGCGTCCGCGAACTGATCCGGATGCTCGTGGAAGCGCTTCGAGATTTTTCCGTAGACCGGATCGAAGCGCAGCGCGAGGTCGGTGGTCAGCATCGTCGGCAGATGCTTCTTCGACGGATCGTGCGCGTCCGGAATATCGGCGGCAGCGTTCTTTGCGACCCATTGTTGCGCGCCGCCCGGGCTCTTGGTCAGCTCCCATTCGTAATTGAAAAGGTTGTCGAAGAAGTGGTTGCTCCACTTCGTCGGCGTCTGCGTCCAGGTAACTTCCAGACCGCTGCCGATCGCATCACCGGCCATGCCGGTGCCATGCTCGCTGTGCCAGCCGAGCCCTTGATGCTCGATGGCGCCGCCTTCCGGATCTGATGCCGACCAATGAAGGATCGCCCGCCCCATGCGTCTTGCCGAACGTATGGCCCCCTGCAATCAGCGCGACGGTTTCCTCGTCGTTCATCGCCATGCGGAAGAACGTCTCGCGGATATCCTTCGCCGCCGCGAGCGGGTCGGGATTGCCGTTCGGGCCCTCGGGATTGACGTAGATCAGGCCCATCTGCACCGCGCCGAGCGGCTCAGCCAATTCGCGTTCGCCGCTGTAGCGCTCGTCGCCGAGCCACGTTCCCTCAGGTCCCCAGTAGAGTTCTTCCGGCTCCCAGGTGTCGGCGCGGCCGCCCGCGAACCCGAACGTCTTGAAGCCCATGTCTTCGAGCGCGACGTTGCCCACCAGCACGAACAAATCGGCCCAGGAAAGTTTTGCGCCGTATTTCTGCTTGATCGGCCACAGCAGGCGGCGCGCCTTGTCGAGGTTGACGTTATCGGGCCACGAATTGAGCGGCGCGAAACGCTGCTGCCCGGCGCCAGCTCCGCCGCGGCCGTCGGTGGTGCGATAGGTGCCCGCCGAGTGCCACGCCAGGCGGATGAACAATCCGCCGTAGTGCCCGAAGTCGGCCGGCCACCACTCCTGCGAGTCCGTCATCAGCGCATGCAGGTCCTTGATCACGGCGTTGAGGTCGAGGCTTTTGAATTCCTTCGCGTAGTCGAAGGCTTTGCCCATCGGATCGGCGGACGGATGATTGGTATGCAGCATGCCGATGTCGAGCGCTTCCGGCCACCAGTTGCGGTTGCGGTGTCCGCTTTTGCCGCCCGTGAACGGGCATTTGCCCGCGCCCTTGTCATCCGTTTTTGCGTCCATTGTTTTTCTCCGCGAGGCCTGAATTGGAAGCCGGTTCCTCGCGTCGCTCCGCGCGGAACCGCCTCTGTTTTCAATAGGTTATGTGTGCCGGGCGAACTCTGCGCCCGTTGTGTGTCGTTAGTTTGAAAGATATCCGCCGCTGGGTCCAGTCGAATTGCGCACGGAACCTGCCGTCGACTGCGCTTCAAAAAAGGGCGGCCCGTGAGCCGCCCTTTCGCAATTCGCAATGAACGTCGCCGCGCTTACTCGGCTGCGGGCTGGGCTTCAGCCTTTGGCTTCGCCTCGAGATCCTCGCCGGTGGTCTGATCGACCGCCTTCATCGACAGCCGCGTCTTGCCGCGGTCGTCGAAGCCGAGCAGCTTGACCTTGACCTTGTCGCCTTCCTTGACGACGTCGGAGGTCTTCTGCACGCGGTTGGCCGCGAGCTGCGAGATATGCACGAGGCCATCCTTGGCGCCGAAGAAGTTCACGAACGCGCCGAACTCCATCACCTTGACGACGGTGCCATCATAGATGGCGTTGAGTTCGGGATCGGACGCGATCGACTTGATCCACTTGATCGCGGCCTTGATCGATTCGCCGTCGGACGGACGCGACCTTCACGGTGCCGTCGTCCTCGATGTTGACCTTGGCGCCGGTCTTTTCGACGATCTCGCGGATCACCTTGCCGCCGGTGCCGATCACTTCGCGGATCTTGTCGGTCGGAATCTTGAAGGTCTCGATGCGCGGCGCGTATTCGCCGAGCTCGGCACGCGCGTTGGTCAACGCCTTCGCCATTTCACCGAGGATGTGGATGCGGCCATCCTTGGCCTGGCCGAGCGCGACCTTCATGATCTCCTCGGTAATGCCCGCGATCTTGATGTCCATCTGCAGCGAGGTGATGCCCTGATCGGTGCCGGCGACCTTGAAGTCCATGTCGCCGAGATGATCCTCATCGCCGAGAATGTCTGACAGCACCGCGAAGCGCGAGCCTTCCAGGATGAGGCCCATCGCGATGCCCGCGGTCGGCCGCTTCAACGGCACGCCGGCATCCATCAGCGAGAGCGAGGCGCCGCACACCGAAGCCATCGACGACGAGCCGTTGGATTCGGTGATCTCCGACACCACGCGCACCGTGTAGGGGAATTCGTGATGCGGCGGCAGCACCGGATGGATCGCGCGCCAGGCGAGCTTGCCGTGGCCGGTCTCGCGGCGCTTGGTGCCGCCCATGCGCCCGGTCTCGCCGACCGAGTAGGGAGGGAAGTTGTAGTGCAGCAGGAACTGCTCCTTGTACGTCCCTGACAGCGAGTCGATGTACTGCTCGTCCTCGCCGGTGCCGAGCGTGGTCACCACCATCGCCTGGGTTTCGCCGCGCGTGAACAGCGCCGAGCCGTGGGCGCGGGGCAGAATGCCGACTTCGGCGACGATGTTGCGCACGGTCTTGGAATCGCGGCCGTCGATGCGCTTGCCGGTGTCGAGGATATTCCAGCGCACGATCTTGGCTTCGAGTTCCTTGAACACGCCGGCGATGCGGAGCTTGTCGTATTTCGGCTCCTGACCTTCCGGAAAATAATGCGCCATCACCTTGGCCTTGGCGGCGCCGACCGCGTTGTAGCGGTCCTGCTTCACCGGAATCGCGTAAGCCGAACGCAGATCCGATTCGATAATCCCGAGCATCTCCTTCTCGAGCACGCTCTCATCGACGACCTTGACGTCGCGCGGCTCCTTGGCGGCCTTCTCGGCCAGTTCGATGATTGCCTTGATCACCGGCTGGAAATGCCGGTGCCCGAACATGACAGCGCCGAGCATGATCTCTTCGTTGAGCTCCTTGGCTTCCAATTCCACCATCAGCACGGCGTCGGCGGTGCCGGCGACAACCAGATCGAGCTGGGTCTCGACCATTTCATCGAGTGTCGGATTGAGGATGTATTCGTCGTTGCTGAAGCCGACGCGTGCGGCGCCGATCGGGCCCTTGAACGGCGCGCCTGAAATCGTCAGCGCGGCGGAGGATGCCACCAGCGCCAGAATGTCGGGATCGTTCTCCATGTCGTGCGACAGCACGGTGACGATGACCTGGGTCTCATTGCGCCAGCCGTCGACGAACAGCGGACGGATCGGGCGATCGATCAGGCGGGAGACCAGCGTCTCCTTTTCGGTCGGGCGTCCCTCGCGCTTGAAGTAGCCGCCGGGAATGCGGCCGGCCGCATAGGTCTTCTCGATGTAGTCGACGGTCAGCGGCAGGAAGTCGACGCCTTCGCGAGGTTGCTTGGCGGCGACCACGGTGGCGAGCACGACGGTCTCGCCGTAAGTGGCGAGCACCGCGCCATCGGCCTGACGGGCGATCTTGCCGGTTTCAAGCCTGAGCGGACGGCCACCCCAATCGATCTCGACTGAATGAATATTGAACATGTGATGTATTTCTTTCATCGGGGGAGCGTCACAGCTCCCGTGCGACGGGCCATTGCCCGTCATCGCCCAGCCGCCGGATTGCTGCTGGACAGTCTTGCGCATGATCTGAATCGGAAAACCGGAATCCACTTTTCCGGATCATGCGAAAGCGCGCGCGGATGCGCGCGCGAACTTCGTCAGCGACGAATGTTGTGCTTCTCGAGCAGGGCTTTGTAGCGCCCCTCGTCCTTGCCCTTGATGTAATCGAGCAGCGAACGGCGCGTCGCGACCATCTTCAAAAGCCCGCGGCGTGAATGATTGTCCTTCACGTGCGCCTTGAAGTGTTCGGTGAGGTTGTTGATGCGTTCCGACAGGATCGCAACCTGAACCTCGGGCGAACCGGTGTCGCCGGCCTTGTTGGCATTGGTCTTGATGACTTCCGCTTTGCGTTCCGCGGTAATCGACATCGTCAAACTCTTTCATTGCTGCGAGCCGAACTGGTCAGTCCGGTCAGGTTGAACACGCGCTTGGGGATGAGTTCGCCATTGCCAATTTCGGCGAGGGCCAGAAGCCGGCCCGCCACCGTGACATAGACTGTGCCGCTAAATTCGGGCGCATCCCGTCCGCGCAACAAAACGGCCTGGCCCCGGTGGAGCCTTGCCGCATCCGCCCGTGTGACGGCCAGCGCCGGGATGTCGTCCAGCGCGGTCTCAACGGGCAAAAGCGCGTCGGCGAGGCTACCCTCGCCAGACGCGGCTCTATCGCACAAAGCCTCCAACTGTTCCAGCGGAATCATGTCCGCTTCGCCGAACGGGCCGACCAGCGTCCGCCGCAGCGCGCAGATATGGCCGTAACAGCCCAGAAGCCGGCCGATATCGCGCGCCAGCGCCCGCACATAGGTGCCCTTGCCGCATTCGGCCTCGAATACCGAATGGCTGCTATCTGACTGTTCCACCAGCGTTAATTCGTGGATTTCAACGGGCCGGGGAACCAGCGGGACCACCTCGCCGTCGCGCGCCAGATCATAGGCCCGCTCGCCCGCGATCTTGATCGCGGAATATTGCGGCGGGGTCTGTTCGATCAGGCCGGTGAATTGCGGCAGCAGCGCCCGCACGGCCTCAGCGGATGGCCTGAGTTCGCTGGTCTGGATGACGCGGCCTTCGGTGTCGTCGGTGTCGCGTTCCTCGCCCCAGGCGACTGTGAAACGGTAGCGCTTGCGGCCATCCATCACGAAGGGAACCGTTTTGGTGGCCTCGCCCAGCGCGATCGGCAGGCCGCCGGAGGCCAGCGGATCGAGGGTGCCGGCGTGCCCCGCGCGCTTGGCGGAAAACAGCCGCTTGATGATGGCGACCGCATGGGTCGACGTCAGGCCGATCGGCTTGTCGAGGATGACCCAGCCGTGCACGTCGCGCTTGTCGCGGCGCGGCTGCTGATTGCGCTGCTGCTTGGCGAGATTGATCGTCGTTCTCTCGCCGCCCCTCCTCTGAGGGGGAGGGTTGGGGGAGGGGCGTAACTTCGATACGGCGTCGGAGAAGCTACCCCCTCCCGCCGCGCTGCGCGCGTCGACCTCCCCCTCAAGGGGGGAGGTGACCGTCAACGATCGCGGTGCAGCGCGATTGAACACGATCACGCTTTCGCCAAAATTATTTTTTTCAACGTCGCGCGATTCATCATCCTGCGAATCGATCACGCTGTTTGGCGTCGTCACGGCCATCATTCATCGTCCGATTCTGGCTTGAGGTCGCGTTGCACCGCAGGTGTTCTCAGTAATTTCTCGATCCGTTCCGCTTCATCGAATCGCTCGTCGACGCGAAAGCGAAGATCAGGTGCGAACTTCAGGTTAACGCGGTGCGCGGTCTCGCCGCGCAGAAATTTCTTGTTGCGCTCAAGTGCTGCGAGAACGACATCGGTGTCGCGGCCGCCGAGCGGCATCACATAGACGGTGGCAAGTTTCAGGTCCGGCGACATCCGCACTTCCGGCACGGTGATGATGTGGCCTTCGAGGTCCGGATCGTGCACGCCGCCTTGCGACAGAATATCCGCGACGGCGTGACGCACGATCTCGCCGACGCGCAACTGGCGCTGCGAGCCGCCGGGGCTGGAATTTTTTTCGTGATGGCGGGGCATCAATCAATTTCCAATTAGTCTGCCGTCATTCCGGGGCATGAGCGAAGCGAGTGAGCCCGGAATCCATAACCACGACGGGGAGTATGGATTCCGGGCCCTGCGCCACGAGGCGCATCCCGGAATGACGAGAATGCAGCTGTAGGGTTCGAACTTACAGACTGCGCTGGATCGTCTCCACGCGATAACATTCGATGACGTCGCCGGCACGCATGTCGCCGTAGCCCTCGAACGCCATGCCGCATTCCTGACCGGACGCGACTTCCTTCACTTCGTCCTTGAAGCGCTTGAGCGTCGACAGCTTGCCTTCATGCACGACGACGTTGTCGCGGATCAGGCGCACATTGGCGCCGCGTTCCACGGTGCCGTCGGTGACGCGGCAGCCGGCGACCTTGCCGACCTTGGAGATGTTGAATACCTCCAGGATCAGCGCGTTGCCGAGCATGGTTTCGCGCAGCGTCGGCGCCAGCAGGCCCGACATCGCCTTCTTCACGTCGTCGACGAGATCGTAGATGATGTTGTAGTAACGGATCTCGATGCCGTTGCGCTTGGCAGCGGCGGCGGCTTCCTTGTGGGCGCGGACGTTGAAGCCGATGATGGCGGCGTTGAAACCTTCCGCCAGCGTCACGTCGGATTCCGAGATGCCGCCGACGCCCGCATGCAGGATGCGCGCGGTGACTTCGTCGGTGCCGAGTTTTTCCAGCGAGCCGAGAATCGCTTCCAGCGAGCCCTGCACGTCGGCCTTGATGATCAGCGGGAAATCCTTGCGGCCCGTGGTCTTGAGCTGCGACATCATCTGCTCGAGCGAGCCGCGCATGCCGGAAATCGAGGCGGCGGCGTTCTCGCGCTTCTGATGCGCGCGGTAGCTCGTCACCTGACGCGCGCGGGCTTCGTTCTCGACCACGGCCATGCGGTCGCCGGCATCCGGCGGGCCGTTGAAGCCGAGCACTTCGACCGGCACGGAAGGGCCGGCCTCGTCGATGGTATCGCCCTGATCGTTGATCAGCGCGCGGACGCGGCCCATCTCGCCGCCGGCGACGATGATATCGCCGACGCGCAGCGTGCCGCGCTGAACCAGCACGGTGGCCACAGGTCCGCGGCCGCGATCGAGCTTGGCTTCGATCACCGTGCCTTCGGCCGGACGCGCCTCGTTGGTCTTGAGGTCGAGCAGTTCGGCCTGCAGCGCGATCATTTCCAGGAGCTTGTCGAGGTTGGTCTTGTTCTTGGCCGAGACTTCGACGTCCACCACTTCGCCGCCCATCGATTCCACCTGCACTTCATGTTGCAGCAGTTCGGTGCGCACGCGATCCGGCTTGGCGTCGGGCTTGTCGATCTTGTTGATGGCGATGATCATCGGCACCTTCGCCGCCTTGGCGTGATTGATGGCCTCGACGGTCTGCGGCATCACGCCGTCATCCGCCGCGACCACGAGGATCACGATGTCGGTGACCTTGGCGCCGCGCGCGCGCATCGCGGTGAACGCGGCGTGGCCCGGCGTGTCGATGAAGGTGATCTTCTTGCCGCTCTCCGGCGAGGTGACCTGATAGGCGCCGATATGCTGGGTGATGCCGCCGGCTTCGCCGGACACCACGTTGGCATGGCGCAGCGCGTCGAGCAGCGAAGTCTTGCCGTGATCGACGTGACCCATCACGGTCACGACAGGCGAACGCGGCTCGGTATCGCTGGAATCGTCGACGACGTCGAACAGGCCTTCCTCCACGTCGGCTGCGGCGACGCGCTTGACGCTGTGCCCCATTTCCTCGGCGACGAGCTGCGCGGTATCGGCGTCGACCACGTCCGTGATCTTCACCATCTGACCCTGCTTCATCAGAAGCCGGATCACATCGACGGCGCGCTCGGCCATACGGTTGGCGAGTTCCTGGATGGTGATCGCTTCCGGGATCGTCACCTCGCGAATGAGCTTCTCTTTCGGCTCGCTCGAGGCATGCCCCTTGAGGCGCTGGGTGCGGCGGCGGAACGAGGCGATCGAACGTTCGCGCACGTCACCGGCAGTGAGCGCGGTCACCAGCGTCAGGCGTCCGCGCTGCTTCTCGGGTGCGGGTTTGGCGGTGGTCTTCGGCGCAGTAGCGGGGCGCGCAACACCACCCGGGCCGCGGCGAATCTGGCGCGGACCTTCGTCCTCATCGGTAGCATCGGCGGCGACACCGGGAGCGCGCGCGGCGGGCGCGGCCGCGCGGGCCGCGGCGGTCTCGGCTTCGCCGAACCGTTTCTTGGCTTCGCGTTCGGCCTTGGCTTTGGCTTCCTCGTCCTGCCGATGACGTTCTTCCTCGGCCTTGCGGCGGGCTTCGGCGGCTTCGCGCTCGGCCTGCTCGATGCCTTCCTTGCTGTTGCGGCGCGCGGCCTCGGCTTCGGCGATGCGGCGTTCTTCGACATCGCGGACTTTTGCGTCCGCCAGCGCACTGGCGCGCGCGGTGCGCTCGTCCTCGGTCAGGGTACGCAGCACCACGCCAGAACCGCTACGCGCCGGAGTCGACGGCGTCGCTGCCGGACGGCCCAGCGGCGCTCTCGCAGGCGCAGCTACCTTGGCGACAACAGGCTCGGGCGCATGCGCCGCTTCGGCCGCCGGAGGATCGCCGGGCAGGCGGCGCTTGCCGCGCTTCTCGACCACCACCTGCTTGGTACGGCCATGGCTGAAACTCTGGCGCACGACGCCGGTCTCGACGCGCGGCTTGAGCGTCAAGGTCTTGGTCGGCACACTCAGAGTCTTGTCGCCGGACGTTTTCGTATCAACCATTCAAGCAGTCCTAATCCTGTTTAACTGGTGCGCGTTCGCACCGTCGGTATCTTCAAACTCCTATTCGCTTAGGCTATTCCCGGCCCGGTTTGCCGTCGTCTACCAGCCGGTATCGGACCAGGGTCTGGCTGCGCGACAGGAATGTCTTGCCCGCCGGGCCCGCGAGCAACGCTGCATGTATCACATTTGACCGGCCCAGTGCCAAATCCAATTGTTCGGATGTCAGCACATTGACAACCGGGAATTCCGGCGATTCGACGCCGCCGGGCGTATTTTGCCGCAGCACCGCGTCAAGTTTGCGAATTCCGTCCGGTGCGCCGTCGCTGGCGTGGATCAGGGCCTCGGCCTGGCGCTCCCTGAGAGCGCCCTCGACCTTGCTGAAGCCGGAAACCACCTGCCCCGCCTTGGCCGCCATGGCCAGCGCTTCGATCACGCCGCGAACCAGCAGTTTTTCGGTATCCGCAGCAAGGCTAGGCGCGACGCGAACCTCGCGCTTGAACCCCTTGCTGAACTGGTGACGCTTGACCGCTTCCGCAACCGCGCGATGCGACGCCGAAATCCACAGGCCGCGCCCGGGAAGCTTGCGCTTCAAATCCGGGATCGCATCGCCCGACGGCGACACGACGAACCGGATCAGCTCGTCGATCGGACGCACCGCCCTCGTGACCGCGCACATCCGCTGCGTCGCGGACTTGTTGGTCCGCGGTCCGTTGTCGAGATCTGGGTCGGCGAGAGCGAGCATGCGTGCGGCATGTCCTTAAACGGGCTGTTCTTCGGTGGCTTCTTCAGGCGCTTCGGCGTTTTTCGCCAAATCCTCTTCGGTGATCCAGCCGGCGATGACGCGCGCCTGCATGATCATGGCTTCGGCGTCCTCGCGCGTGGTCTCGTTGGGATCGAGAATGCCGGGATACTTGGTCGGCTCGGCGCCTTCCTTGCGCTCAGTCCAGCCCACCAGATCGTCGGTGGCGCAGCCCGCGAGATCCTCGACGGTCTTGATGTCGTTCTCGCCGAACTTCACCAGCATCTTCGAGGTCACGCCGGGCACCGTCTTCAAAGCATCGTCCACGCCAAGTTCCTTACGTTTGTTTTCAAGCTCTGTTTCGAGCGTTTCCAGATATTCGCGAGCACGGCTCTGCAATTCGTTCGCCGTCTCGTCGTCAAAGCCTTCGATGCCTGCGAGTTCGCGGACGTCGACCAGCGCCAGTTCTTCCACCGAGGTAAAACCTTCCGACGCCAGCAACTGGCCGACAACTTCGTCGACGTTGAGCGCTTCCATGAACACCCGCGTCGAGTTTTCGAAATCGGCCTGGCGGCGCTCGGATTCTTCCTGCTCGGTCAGAATGTCGATGTCCCAGCCGGTGAGCTGCGAAGCCAGCCGCACGTTCTGGCCGCGGCGCCCGATCGCCAGCGAGAGCTGGTTGTTGGTGTCGGGCACCACGACTTCGATGCGCTCGCGGTCTTCGTCGATCACGACCTTGGAAACTTCGGCGGGCGCCAGCGCGTTGACCACGAAGGTCGCGATATCAGGCGACCACGGAATGATGTCGATCTTCTCGCCCTGCAGTTCGTTGACCACCGCCTGCACGCGCGAGCCGCGCATGCCGACGCAGGCGCCGACCGGATCGACCGACGAATCCCGTGAGATCACGCCGATTTTCGCGCGCGAGCCGGGATCGCGGGCGACTGCCTTGATCTCGACGATGCCGTCATAGATTTCCGGCACTTCCTGCGCGAACAGTTTCGCCATGAATTGCGGATGGGTGCGCGAGAGGAAAATCTGCGGCCCGCGGGTTTCGCGCCGCACGTCGAAAATATAGGCGCGGACGCGATCGCCGTTGCGGAAAACCTCGCGCGGCAGCATCTCGTCGCGGCGCACGATGGCCTCGCCGCGGCCGAGATCGACGATCACGCTGCCGTATTCGACGCGTTTGACGATGCCGTTGACGATGTCGCCGATGCGGTCCTTGAATTCCTGATATTGCCGGTCGCGCTCGGCCTCGCGGACCTTCTGCACGATCACCTGCTTGGCGGACTGCGCGGCGATGCGGCCATATTCCAGCGGCGGCAGCGTATCGGCGATGGTGTCGCCGATCTGCGCGCCGGGGTTGGCGCGCTGCGCATCCTTTAACGAAATCTGGTTCGCCGAATTCTCGACGGCTTCGACTACCAGCATGTGACGCGACAAGCGTAGTTCGCCCTTCTTGGCGTCGATCTCCGCGTGCACGTCAGTCTCGCTGCCGTAGCGCGCCCGCGCCGCCTTGGCGATGGCATCTTCCATCGCCTCGATGACGATGGCGCGGTCGATCGATTTCTCCCGCGCGACGGCGTCGGCGATCTGCAGCAATTCGAGTTTATTGGCGCTGACGGCTGCCATGACTCATTCTCCTTCGATGGGGTCTATTTCGCCTCGCCGCGCTCTTTCGGCGGCAAGCCGGTGTTCCTTGGTATTTTTCGGCGGGGTCTTTTTCGCAAACTTCAATTTCGGTTTCGGCGCGTTGCTTTTGGCCGGATCGCTCTTTTTCGCATGCGGAGGCGGCGGCGCTTTCAGCCCAAGGCTCTCCTTGAGTTCGCGCTCTGCGGCCTTGCCGCGCCGCATCGATTCCGCAACCAGCGCGTCGGTCAGCACCAGCCTCGCGTCCGCGATGTCTTCCATCACCAGCAGCACCGCGGGATTCTCATCGCCCCGGACATCCTCGCGCGTCAGATGCACGGCATCGCCTTCGACGCCGCCAAGGATTCCACGGAAACGCTTGCGTCCCTGATGCGCCAGCGCCATCTCGATTTTCACCAGATACCCCGCATAGCGTTCGAAGTCAGAACGCCTCACCAGCGGCCGGTCGATGCCGGGCGAGGAAATCTCCAGCCGGTAAGCGCGGTCGATCGGATCGGCGACGTCCAGCACCGGCGACAGCGCCTTCGAAATCGCCTCGCAGTCGTCGATCAGCATGGTGCCATCCGGGCGCTCGGCCATGATCTGGACGGTGCAGCCTTGTTCGCCTGATATCTTGATCCGCACCAGCCGGTAGCCCATGCCTTGCAGCACCGGGCCCGCGACCGACGACACCCGCGCTGCCATGCCCGGCTCGGTGACGAGGCGCGGTTCGGCCAGCAGATCGAGGTCCACGGCATCGAAGGTCGGATCGGTCATATCCAGGGTCAAAAGCTATCTACTGGCGTTGGGTTGAAGCCGAAGTTTCAGGTCTGTCGTATCCGGCCGTTGTTCCCGAAAGGAACCCGGTTGCCTCGACGGTTCCGGGTGCCTTCAGGTAATAAAAAAGAGCGGGTCCGGAGGGGCCCACTCTCAATACGCTTGTCGTATGAGAACGTTTAAGTTCCAGCAGATATAGCGGTTTTCGCGACACCCGGCAAGTCCCGCAACGCCAGGGAACCGTGATTTCGCAGCATTTCCCGTGCGAAACCGACCTAACGCTTCCTTCATGAAACAGAACTAAATTGCCGAAAGTAGTCGTTACTTGCGTTGAGTACTTTCATGGCAGAAGCCAGGTTATTGATCCCCGAGCTCGATGACATCATCAAGCACGGCGATCCGAAGCGCCGCTCCGACGCGGCCCAGCGCATCTCCGAGCTATTTTTGCAGGATGCCGCGCAATTTCGACCCGACCATGTCGACCTGTTCGACGGAGTCCTCACCGGCCTCATACCGCACACTGAATTGTCTGCCCGCGTCGACCTCGCCGAACGCTTGTCTACGCTCGGCAATGCGCCGCGGACGCTGGTCGGCCAGCTGGCGCGCGAAGACGAAATCCGCATTGCGGGACCGCTGCTGCGCTGTTCGCCCGTGCTCGACGACGCGACGCTGATCGAGATCGCCGCTCAGAAGGACCAGAGCCATTTGCTGGCGATGTCCGAGCGGCCGGTGCTTTCGACGGGAATTACCGACGTCATCGTGCGCCGCGGCGACCGCGAGGTGGTCAGATGCGTTGCCGGCAATGGCGGCGCGCAGTTTTCCCATAACGCCTATTCGGCCATGATCCAGCGCGCCGGCGACGATGGCGCGCTCGCCTTAGCCGTGGGCCAGCGCGATGACCTCTCCGCGCCGCAGCTCAAGGACCTCCTGGGAAGGTCGGTCGATATCATTCGCCGCCGGCTGATCGAGGCCGCAAAGCCTTCGCGAAAAAACGCGATCAATCAGGCGATCGTCGAAATCTCCGGCGCGCTGACGCCGGCCACGATCCGCCGCGATTTCGCCGCGGCGCAGCGCACTATCGTTTCGCTGCATCACGCGCAGGAGCTGGATGAAAGCGCGCTGATCAATTTCGCCAAGGCGCATAAATATGAGGAATGCGTCGCCGCGCTTTCGGCGATGTCGGCGGTGCGGATCGCCATCGTCGACAGCCTGCTCGCAGGTGACCGCAAGGATCCTGTCCTGATCCTTGGAAAAGCATTGGGA
Source organism: uncultured Alphaproteobacteria bacterium (assembly GCA_963723625.1). Taxonomy (GTDB): domain Bacteria; phylum Pseudomonadota; class Alphaproteobacteria; order Rhizobiales; family Xanthobacteraceae; genus Bradyrhizobium. The sequence goes on along the minus strand of CAVRRK010000004.1, from coordinate 172,346 downwards.
CTTGAATGGGCCACCGTGCGCGCCCTGATCACGCTGCAGCTCGGACCGAAGCGCTCGCTGTCGGACGCCGACCTCGAGATCGCGCGCGCCAATTTCGGCCGCCTGGTGCCCTCGACGGCACAACGGGTGCTGAACTTCTGGCAGATGCGCCGCTCGGCGTAGTTCGTCATTGCCGGCACTCCGCGCGACGAACAATCCTAGTCTTGATTTGTAGCCACGGGATTGCTTCGCTGGCGCTCGCAACGACGAGAGAAGCGCCATGCTCAGCGAAGCCGACATCCAATCGCACGCCGACCGCATCCGTAACGACGGTTACACCGTGCTGGAACGCGTCGTCGTTCCTGCGCTGGTCGAAGGACTAAAGGACGCGCAACGGCGCATCGAGCGCGAGCATGATCTCGGCTACGCCAAAACCTCGTTCGAGGGCTTCAAGACCGTCCGCATCAACAATCTTTTGACCTACGACGAGCTTTTCTGGGAAGTGCCGCTGCACGAAAACGTGCTGCCGGTCGTCGAGAAGATGCTCGACAGGGAATGTCTGTTGTCTTCGTTCTGCTCGCTGGTGCTCGGTCCCGGCCAGGAGGCGCAGCCGATCCACGAGGACACGCAACTGATTCCATTGCCGCGCCCGCATATCCCAATCACCATCAATGCAATCTGGGCGCTGTCGGATTTCACCAGCGAGAACGGCGCGACGCGGATCGTGCCGGGCAGTCACAAATACGATGCCTCGCCGGAATACGGCAAGGCGTACGACACGGTAACCGCGACGATGCCGGCGGGCAGCGTGATGCTGTTTGACAGCGCGCTGTGGCATGGCGGCGGCGCCAACAACAGCACTGAGCGGCGCTTCGCATTTTCGTGCGCTTATTGCTGGGGCTGGATGCGGCAGCAGGAAAACCTGCAGCTCGGAATTCCGCTCGAGGTCGCGCGAAAATTTCCGCGCAGGCTGCAGGAGCTCTGCGGTTACAGCGTCTACAAGGGACAGTTCGGCCACATCGACAATCGCGATCCGATCGAACTGCTCGGCCGCGAGCGCGGCAAGCGCATGGTGTGGGAAGCCACCGACGCGCGGAAGGCGAAGATGGGTGCAGTGGTGGTGAAGTGAGCCGTCATTCCGGGGCGTAAGCGAAGCGAAACGAGCCCGGAATCTATAATCACCGCCGGGAGTATGGATTCCGGGCCTGCGCTGCAAGAGCGCGCATCCCGGAATGACGATCTTTAAGAGACCCGCAAGAATCTCAAATAGCTCGCCCGCCGCCCTTCGCGCTGCGCTTTGCGGCCGTAGCGCGTCAGGGTGTAGCCCTGCCACGGCAGACGCCAGTGATCCGCGCGCTCCGCCGTCCATGCGAATTCGGGCGAACGCATAAGATGCGCAAGCGTCCACGCGACGTAATCCTCGATATCGCAGACGAACCGGAATTCGCCACATGGCTCCAGTACCCGCGCCATCGCGGCTACTGTTACGTCCTGCACGAAGCGTCGTTTCCAGTGCCGCCGCTTCGGCCACGGGTCAGGGTGGATCAGATCGATTCGCGCCAATGAATGCGGCGCCATCCATGCCAGCAATTCGGTGGCGTCGCCTGCGAACAGCCTTATGTTTTGAAGATTGTGCGCTTCGATCTGCGCGAGAATTTTCGCCATGCCGTTGACGTAAGGCTCGCAGCCGATGAAGCCGGTGTGCGGAAACGCCAGCGCTTCGGCGATCGAGATGCTCGCCGCCGCCGAACCCGATCTCGAGGCGGACGCTTTCAACTGGCGGATCGAACAGCGCCGTCAAATGCGGCGGCGCCTGCGTTGCAATGTCGAGCGCAAGGCGCGGCAGCAGATGCTCGATCAGATCGGCTTGGTGGATGCGGAGCTTGTGGCCCTTGCGCCGGCCGAAAAAGCCGCGACGGGGCGCTGCAATATCTTCGGGCGGAAGTTCAGGATCGGCCGGAGGTGTCGCGTTGCTCATCGCAACGTCTGATACAGCCGATACAATAGCCGCGCGCGCGGCTCGATCGACGAGATGTAGAGCTGCTCGAAGTGGGTATGCGCCCCCTGCCCGTCGACGCCGAGGCCATCGAGCGTCGCCGTATGCGCCGCGGTAAAATTGCCGTCGGAGCCGCCGCCGGTCGAGGTGTCGACCAGATCGAAGCCGATCTCGGCCGCAAGTTCTTTCGCGTGCTCAAACAGCGCGGCGCCGGCGTTGTTCTTCTCATAGGGCGGACGATTCAATTCGCCGATGACCTTCACCGTGACACCTGCGGTTTGCGACTTCAGGCCGAGAATGCGGGGCACGAGTTCTTCGGCATCGGCCAGCGCCGGCACGCGCATATCGACTTCGGCATAAGCATCCTCGGGGATAACGTTAGGTTTGGTGCCCCCTCTGATGACGCCGACATTGACGCTGACGCCGCGCTTGATGTCGTTCATGGCTTCAAGCGTTTGAATGATGTTCGCCAATTCGCGGATCGCGCTGCGGCCATCCTCAGGCCGCGTGCCGGCATGGGAAGGCACGCCCTTCACGAAAACCTCGAATCGCGCGACGCCCTTGCGCCCGGTAACGATCTTGCCGCCGTCGCGTGCGGGCTCTGTCACCAGCACGTATTTCGCCTTTTGCCCTTCGGCCTCGATCAGCGCACGCGAGGTCGGGCTGCCGATCTCTTCATCCGAAACATAGAGATGCGTGACGCCGAGCGGCGGGCGCTCCCTGGCCGCGCAGAGCTGCCGGAAGGCATGATAGGCCAGATAAGCCCCGCCCTTCATGTCGTAGATCCCAGGACCGAAGGCGCTGTCGCCCTCGATCTTGAATGGCAGCCGCTCAATGAACCCCAGGGGATGCACGGTATCGAGATGACTGAGGATCAGGATTCCCGGCGCGCTCTGCCCCCAGTTCGAGCGTGCGACCAGATGATCGCCGCGACCGTCGATGCCGGGAATGCGCTCGATGGTGGCGGGCAGATCGCGGTAGCCGTCAGCAACTACCGTCGCAAGTTTGTTGACCTGCTCGGGAGATTCCGTCGGCGTTTCGATTTCGACCCAGCGGCGAATGCCGTCAAGGATCGCGACGGCGTCGAAAGGATTCAGCGGTGCAGACGTCAACGCTTGTCTTGCCCCTCACGTGCGGCGATCTGTTCGACCATATCCACGATGCTGCGACGCAGTTTGGCGTCGGGTATCCGGGTGAAGGCGCGGGTCAGCGCCAGTCCTTCGGAAGTTGCGAGGAAATCCGACACGTAAGCCGTGGACGGCGCTTCGCTAAAACCTTCCGCGCCAACCTCGCTGCCGGGGCCGCCCTCGAACAGGAACGAGACCGGCACCTGAAGGATGTCGGCTATTTTCTGAATGCGGCTGGCGCCGATGCGGTTGGTGCCTTTCTCGTATTTCTGCACCTGCTGAAACGTCAATCCCAGCGCTTCACCGAGCTTTTCCTGGCTCATGCCCAGCATGATACGGCGCATTCGCACGCGGCTGCCGACATATTTATCGGTAGGGTTTGGCGCTTTGGTAACCATCTCCACCCCTCCTCGGCATCGCTGGTTCCAACATGAAGTATGCCTGTACGCCGATATCGTCAAATATTGCGGTTCCGCTTGGTGAACCGGCGCTGAAGGACGACCAGCAAGGCGATGGCGATGATGATCGCCGCAGGCATATCGCCGACGCGGGCGTAAACCGTGGGTGCAATCGCTGTGGGCAGGCGGGAGTCCAGCACCCCTTCGAGGCCGAGGCCGAGCCGGGCCACGATCCGCCCCAGCGGATCGATCACGGCCGAAACGCCGGTATTTGCGGCGCGCACCACCGGCAGGCCCTGTTCAATGGCTCGCACACGCATCTGCTGCAGATGCTGATACGGACCGGTCGAGATTCCGAACCAGCCATCGTTGGTAAGGTTGACGATCCAGCCGGGACGCTCCCCTGTCGTCGTTATGTGGCCGGGGAAAATCGCTTCGTAGCAAAGCAGAGGCAGCATCGGCGGCGCGTTCGGTATCTCCATGTTCTTGCGGTGCACGCCCGGAATGAAACCACCCTGCACCTTGGTGAGCTGCACGAAGCCGAGTTTTTCCATCCAGTCCTGCAACGGCAGAAATTCGCCGAACGGCACCAGATAAAGTTTGTCATAGACCGACAGCACGCTGCCGTCGTGATCGATCACGTAAATCGAATTGTAGGCGCGGGTGATTTTTTCGCCGCGCGCGACTTCGGGCGCGCGCACCGCGCCGGTGACCAGGACCGTGCCTTTCGGCAATAGCTCGGCGATCTGCGCCATCGCATCGGCTTCGCGCGTCAGGAAAAACGGAAATGCCGATTCCGGCCAGACCAGAATATTCACGTCACGCACGCCGGTAGACCCCGGACCGGTGGCGCGATCCGACAGCGCCAGATATTTTTTCATCACTTCCGCCTTGGCGGAATAATTGAAGCGGGCGTCCTGTTGCAAATTGGGCTGCATGATCCGCAACTTGACGTTCGTGAGCCTGGTTGGCTGCAGCGACAACCGTATCGACCCAAACATTCCCATTGCCACCAGCACCAGCAAGGCTGCGGCCGGCGCGATCCAGGGACGGCGGCCGCGCGAATGGCTATCGATCAGCACCGCGGGGCTGGCGAAAATCGCGACCGCCAGAAATGTCATGCCCCATAGCCCGATCAGCGACGAAGTCTGTGCGAGCGCCAGCGGCTCGGTCAGCGCGTAGCCGAACGAATTCCAGGGAAAGCCTGTCAGTACATGGCCGCGCAGCCATTCGCCGGCGGTGAGACAAACGGCAAGCGCAAGCACCCGCGAGGCATCGCGGGTCCAGATCAACCGCGCCAGCGCGAACCCGAATGCGGTGAATAGCGCGAGATAGGCGGGCAGACCCAGGATCGCGAACGGCAGCAGCCACGCAAACGTCGACGCATCGACCAGAAATGCGTAGCCGATCCAGTACAGACCCGGCACAAAGTAGCCGAGGCCGAACCACCATCCCGCCAAGGCCGCGGCAGGCACGCCGCGCGCACGACCGGCGCTCGCGCCGTCGATCAGCCAGATCATCACCGGAAAGGTAAGAAGCAGCACGGGCCACGCATTGAACGGCGCCATCGCGAAAGCCGATAGCGCGCCGGCGCTGAGCGCAATCACGGCGCGCTTCCAGCCCCAAGCGAGGATGATGGCCAGAGCGATGGTGCGGAGTTTGCGCGCGATCATCACGGCGAGGGTGTCCCGTTGCCCGATGGCGGATTTTTGTCATCGTGTGCTTGCGCAGTGCCAGCGTCCGGCGCCGCATCGCGGCGCTTCGTCTCGCGTCCGCGCGGCGCGGGCCGTTCTTTTCGCGTGCCGATCCGCAGCCGCTTGACCCGACGCGGGTCGGCATCCAGCACCTCGATCTCGAAATTGCCCGGACCGGAGATGACTTCTCCGCGCACCGGCAGACGGCCAACATGGGTGACGAGATACCCGCCCAATGTCTCGACTTCTTCGCCTGCTTCGCCGGTAACGAATTCCTCGCCGATCATGGTGCGGACGTCGTCGAGACTGGCGCGGGCGTCGGCGATGAACGTGTTGTCCGCCTGCTTCACGATCGATGGCGGCTCGTCGCTGTCGTGCTCGTCGTCGATCTCGCCGACGATCTGCTCGACGATGTCTTCGATGGAAACGAGTCCATCGGTTCCGCCATATTCATCCACCACCAGCGCGAGATGGATGCGCGAGGCCTGCATCTGCGCCAGCAGGTCAATCGCGCGCATCGACGGCGGCACGTAAAGCAGTTTGCGGATGATGCCGGCGTCGGCGAGCGGCAGCGCGAGATCGACGGCGCGCAGATCGAGCCCAGCGGCCAACGGCTTCTTGCGCTTGGCGGTGCTGGGCTTTGCACTGCGCGCCTTCGCGGTCATGAACGCCAGGAGGTCGCGGATGTGAACGATACCTTCGGGATCGTCCAGCGTCTCGTTGTAGACCACAAGGCGGGAATGCGCCGCGCTTTCGAACAGCGCCATCAATTCACCGAGCGAGATATCACGCTTCACCGCGACGATGTCGGCACGATGCACCATCACGTCGGCGATGCGGCGCTCATGCAGGCCCAGGATGTTGCGCAGCATGGTGCGCTCGATCGCGGAAAAGCCCACCTCGTCCGGCGTCGAGGCGTCGAGCACCACCTGCAGGTCGTCGCGCACCGAGCCGGGTTTCCATCCGAACAGCGAACGAATAGCGCGGGTCAGCCAGTTGTCCGCGGCGACCGGCCGCAAAACCTCGCCTTCCGGCACCACGGCGGGCAGGTTTTTGATGTTACGCGGGTTGTCGTGGGTCGGATCGGAGTCCGGCATCTCAGCTCTTGATATCCTGATCGGCGTAGGGATCGGGGATGCCGAGCCGTGCCAGTATTTCGCGCTCGAGCGTTTCCATGTCCTCGGCTTGGGCATCTTTCTCGTGATCGTAGCCGACCAGATGCAGGAAACCGTGGATCGCCAAATGACTCAGATGATGGCCGAACGGCTTGCCCTCGTCATCGGCCTCGCGCCGCACCATCTCATAGGCAATCGCGATATCGCCGAGCATGCGCGGCGCATCGTCGGGCTCGCGTCCGGCGGGCGGCTGCAGCGCGGGAAACGACAGCACGTTGGTCGGCTTATCCTGCCCGCGCCAGTTATTGTTCAGCGTGCGAATGCCGGCATCGTCGGTGAGCATCACCGCAAGCTCCGCCTCACCTAGACCGGTATCTACCATCCCGGCCGCGGTCTCGATCGCGCGCTGGATGATCGCTTCGGCGTCGGGCTCGGCCTGCCAGCAATCGGCAACGATCATGACCTCGGTGACGGGAAGAGCAAAGGACGGCATCGAGGTTGAGTTTCTCTCACGGGCAGCGGCTGGCTTGGCAGCGGCCCCTTCAGGCAAAATCGATCGCATCACGGCTTGCCGGCTGCCGGCTTCTGCGGCAATCCTTCATAGGCGGCGACGATCCGCGCCACCAGCTCATGGCGGATCACGTCTTCCGCCGTGAATTTCACCTGCGCGATGCCCTCGACTCCGTCGAGCAGCCGCGCAGCTTCCGCAAGACCGGAGGTCTGGCCGTTCGGCAGATCGACCTGGCTGGGATCGCCGGTGATGATCATGCGGCTGTTTTCGCCGAGCCGCGTCAGAAACATCTTCATCTGCATCGACGTGGTGTTCTGCGCCTCATCCAAAATGATCGCTGCGTTTGTCAGAGTGCGGCCACGCATGAAGGCGAGGGGCGCGATTTCGATTTCACCGGTCTGCAGCGCGCGCTCGACGATTCGCGAATCCATCAGATCATACAGCGCGTCGTAGATCGGGCGCAGATACGGATCGACCTTTTCGCGGAGATCGCCGGGCAGGAAGCCTAGTCGTTCGCCGGCCTCGACCGCGGGCCGCGACAGGATGATGCGGTCGACTTCCTTGCGTTCGAACAGTTGCGCCGCCTGCGCGACCGCGAGCCAGGTTTTGCCTGTGCCAGCGGGGCCGATGCCGAATACCAGTTCATGCTTCTTCAATGCGCGAATGTAGCTGTCCTGCGCGGCGGTGCGCGCGCGCACCGGGCGCTTGCGCAGGTTGATGGCTTCGAACGCCGACTTCGGCGCCTTGGGATCGAACTCGAACAGCGATCCCTGCGCCAGCACGGCGCGGATCGCGCCCTCGACATCGCCCTGTGCCAGATCGTGGCCCTTCACCGCCTGCGCATACAGCGTTTCCAGCACGCGGCGCGCCGCATCGCAGCCATCGCGCGTGCCGGCAATGGTGACGTGATTGCCGCGCGAATCGACGACGACATTCAGCCGCCGCTCGACCAGCGCCAGATTTTGTCCGTAGGGGCCGACCAGCGCCGACGCTGCGCGATTGTCGTCGAAGTCGATAACGACTTGCGTCTCGGGCTGGGCTTGCAGGTCGCGATCAGGTTTGCGGCTGGGAGCGAGCGAGGGTGAATCCGATGCGCTTTTGGGCAAAGGTTCAGGCTCCCACGGTTGTTTGTAAATGGTTCATTGAAGACGACGCCGGCCCAGGCGAGGAGTAGGACGATGATGCGAGTTCGCCGAGCAGGCTGTATCGCTCCAGGCTTTCGATGGTCACCGGCAGCACCTGACCGATGATCTCGGGCGAAGCAAACACGTGCGCCGGCTGCAAATATGCGGTGCGGCCGACGATTTGGCCGGCATTGCGCGCCGCGCGTTCGAACAGCACGTCGACGGTGCTGCCAATCGCAGCCTTGTTGAAGGCGGATTGCTGGCTGTCGATCAATTCCTGAAGCCGCACCAATCGCTCGTCCATCTCTTCCGCTGACACCGTCTCCCGCATGTCCGCCGCCGGCGTTCCCGGCCGGGGCGAATACTTGAACGAATAGGCGCCAGCGTAGCCGATTTGCTCCACCAGCGCGAGGGTTGCGCAAAAATCCTGCTCGGTCTCTCCGGGGAAGCCGACGATGAAATCCGATGTAAAAGCAATGTCTTGGCGCACCTCACGGAACCGGTCGATGACGCGGCGATAGTCATCCACGGTATGTTTGCGGTTCATCGCTGCCAGAATTCGGTCGGAGCCCGACTGCACCGGGAGGTGCACGAACGGCATCAGCGCCGGCAGATCGCGATGCGCGGCGATCAAGGTGTCATCGACGTCGCGGGGATGGCTGGTCGAATAGCGCAGCCGCGCGATGCCGGGAATGGCGGCGAGGCGTTCCAGCAGTGTGCCGAGCGCCCATGGCCGCCGGTCCGGGCCCTCGCCATGATAGGCGTTGACGTTCTGCCCGATCAGCGTGATCTCGCGCACACCATTGTCGGCGAGGCGTTTCACGTCATCGACGATCTTCGCAACGGGACGCGATACTTCCGAACCTCGCGTGTAAGGCACCACGCAGAAGGTGCAGAACTTGTCGCAGCCTTCCTGCACCGTGACGAACGACGAGATGCCGCGCGCGCGGATCGCTTCCGGTTTCGGCGGCGGCAGGAATCCGAACTTGTCCTCGACTGGAAATTCGGTTTCCAGCGCGCGGCCGTGAGTTTTCGCGCGCGCGAGGAGTTGCGGCAAATGATGATAGCTCTGCGGCCCGACAACGACATCAACCACTGGCGCGCGGCGGATGATCTCGTTGCCTTCAGCCTGCGCAACGCAGCCGGCGACGACGATGTTCATCTTGCGGCCACGCGCGCGCGGCCTCGTCCTTGGCGACGCGCAGCCGGCCCAGTTCGGAATAGACTTTCTCCGAGGCCTTCTCGCGGATGTGGCAGGTGTTGAGGATCACCAGATCCGCATCGTCCACGCTGGCACTCTCGACAAAGCCCTCGCCCGCCAGCGTGTCCACCATGCGCTGCGCATCGTAGACGTTCATCTGGCAGCCATAGGACTTGATGTGCAGCTTGCGCGGCGAAGACATGGGACCTTGTGGATCGGGAAAGCGGCGCGCTTGCGGCGCGGGCTTCAGTTACGGCTTCAATTATAGGCCAAAGCGCGGGAAATCCAGTGTTACTCGTCATTCCGGGGCGTGAGCGAGCGAAGCGAACCCGGAATCCATAACCAGCAGGAGTTGGATTCCGGCCCGCCAAGTGGCGCATCCCGGAATGACGGTGTTTTAGGTTACTCGCCCTCGGCTCAATCATCCCCTTCAATTCCCGCATGTCATCAAATGTCGCCGCGGCACCGGAGGCGCGGAGCGTTTCGGCATAGCCGGGCCGGCAATGGCTGCCGCCGTAAAATCCAAACACCGTCATCCCCGCAGCGCGCGCGCCGGTGACGCCGGGCACGCTGTCCTCGATCACCAGGCATCGCGCGGGCGGCACGCGCATCTGCTCGGCCGCAAACAAAAACAAATCGGGCGCGGGCTTGCCGCGCTTGACCTGCGAGGCGGAGAAAATGTGCGGCGCGAGCACGTCATACAGCCCCGCGCAGGTGAGACCGTGGCGGATTTTATCGGGCGTGCCGGATGACGCCACGCATTTCGGCAGATCGATCGCGGCAATCGCGTCATGGATATAGGGAATGGCTTTCAGATCGGTTTCGTAGCGCGACAACGCCGCCTGCTTTATCAGCGCTTCAAAATCGCCGGGAAGACTGCGGCCGAGTTCGGCTTCGATCGCCAGCCGGGCCTCGCGATCGGACACACCGAGAAATCGGTCGAGCACCTGATCGGCGGTGATGGGATAGCCGTGGCGCGTCAACGTCTCCGCATGCGCGCGGCACGAAATGACTTCGCTGTCGACCAGCACACCGTCGCAATCGAAAATGATCAGGTCAAAATTCAAGATTTTATTTTGACGCGTTTTCTTCACGCGAACCGGTTTCCACTTCGCTTGAAAACGCTATGGCTAGGATTTATCGTCGTCCAGCGGCACACAATACAATTCCAGCCGATGGTCGACGAGCTTGTAGCCGAGCTTGCGCGCGATCTCCGCCTGCAGCTTTTCGATTTCCTCGGAGGTGAATTCGATCACCTTGCCGTCGCGCAGATTGATCAGGTGATCGTGGTGGCTGTCGCGCATCTGCTCGTAGCGCGCCCGGCCCTCGCGAAAATCGTGCCGCTCGATGATCCCTGCGTCCTCGAACAGTTTTACGGTGCGGTACACCGTCGAGATCGAAATCTTGTCGTCGACGGCGACACAGCGGCGGTACAATTCCTCGACGTCGGGATGGTCGGCCGCCTCGGCGAGCACGCGCGCAATCACCCGGCGCTGCTCGGTCATGCGCATCCCGGTCGCGGCGCAGCGCGCCTCGATTCCGGAGGCTTTGAGGGCGGTTGCGGATTTCAGCGCGGACATGGCGACGGTTCCAGTAACAGCGCCTGTTCTGCCATCTGGCGCGCTTTACGACAAGTCGCGGCGCATCAGCAGCGCGTTCAATTGTTCGCCGCCGGGCTGCTTATAATAACGTTCGCGGCGTCCCGCGCCGGAAAATCCCATGCGTTCGTAGAGCCGCCGCGCGGCTAAGTTATTTTCCTCGACCTCGAGGAACACCGTGCGCACCCCGCGTCCGGCGAGATGGCCGAGGTGAGTCAGCAGCAGATCGCGAGACAGACCACGGCCTCGATGGCTTGCCGCCACCGCGATTGACAGTATCTCGGCTTCGTCCGCCGCCATGCGCGACACCGCGAAGCCGATGAACTTTCGTCCCAGCATCAGGCGATGCACCAGCGTGTTGCGCTCCCTGAGCATCTGCTCGAATTCGCCCTCGCCCCAGCCGCGATGAAACGACGCGCGGTGAAGCTGTGAAAGTTTTGGCGCATCCCGCAACGTTGCGGGTTCGACCGCCGCCTTGGCGCCCATCCAGAATTTCGACAGCCATGCCACCGCGGCGTCGATCATGGCACGGCTGGCTGCATGGCTTTTTGCAGCGGATCGGTTTGAGGCTTGGCGTCGGGCGCGCGCAGGTAATACGGCCGCGCCGGCGACGTTTGCGGGTCGACGGCCGCGCCTAGCCAGGCGACCCACTGGATATCAGGCGCCGGTTGCGCATCGATCAGCACCGGCGCCGGCGCGTCGGAGGACCAGCGGTCGCCGAGGATTGCAGCGGCATTGCCAACCAGTTGCGGCGCGCCGAACCGCGCGGCGGCGAGCGCTTCGTCGATGGACGCTACCCGCGGCGCAATCAACGCCGCGCCGTCGCCGCCGACAACTTGAAAGTAGACGTGGTCGTGGCGCGCATCGATCGCAGAAATAATCGGATGCTCGCCATGCTCGCGTAACAATGGCGCCGCATAGGCCGCCAGCGTCGTCACGCCGACTACGGGCTTGTCAGCGGCGAGTGCGATGCCGCGCGCAGCGGAAATACCGACGCGCAGGCCTGTGAAGCTGCCGGGGCCGGTCGTCACTGCGATGCGGTCGAGAGCAGCGAAGCCGATGCCGGAATCCTTGATGACGCGCACGAGCAGCGGCATCAGCGCTTCGGCGTGGCCGCGCTTCATGATGTGCGATTCATGCGCGATCAGCTTGTTGGCGTCGGTGTCCAGCACGCCGGCGGCGCAGGCGTCGAGCGCGGTATCGATGGCGAGGATCAGCATGGACATGGTCCTCGCCGATTCATTACGACGCCGTCGTACCGCTACTATTCATTGCCCGGATTGAAATCATCGCCGGGCGTGACCGGCGCAGCCATGCCTTCCGGCCGCGGGCCGCCATGCGGACGGCGGCGGCGGCGCGGCTGAAAACGCTCACCGGCCTGCTGGCTGTTCGGATCGAAGCCGCCCGACCCACCATTGATCTGTGGCTGCGGCCCGGTGATGAACGACGGCAAGCGGTCGACATTGCCATCGCCTGCCGGGACCACCGGCTGCGACTGCGGTTGTGGCTGAAACTGCGGCTGCCGGTGATCGCGATTGTTGTGCTCGCGCGGCTGAAACTGCTGCTGCTCGCGCGGCTGATAGGGCTGGCCTTCGCGCTGATGGTTATTGTCCCGCTGATTGTTGTCGCGCGGCACGAACGGTTGCGGCTGCACCGGAGCGAAGCCAGGCTCCTGACCGAAATTGGAGAAATTCTCGGCTTCGTCGTCGCCACCGTCTTCCGACGGCATCTCGTTTTCCGTGCGCGGCTGCGGCTGGTTCTGCCGGAACTGCTCCTGCGCCGCGGCGATCAGGCGGAAATAATGCTCGGCGTGCTGATAATAATTCTCGGACGCCACCGGGTCGCCGGAGCTGCGCGCGTCGCGCGCCAACTGCACGTATTTTTCGGCGACGTGGGAGGCAGTGCCGCGGATCTTGATGTCGGGCCCGTTGGATTCGAACACCCGGGTCATCGGGTTCTGGCCGCGCCGGTTATTATTATTGTTATGATTATTGTTGTTGTTGCGGTTGTTATTATTCCGCATACGCTTGTTATTGTTGTTCTGACCGTTTCTCATGTCTTGCCTTTATCCCAGCCTTGAATTTATGCGCGTTGGATTGTTGTCTTCGTTACCCGCACCATGCGGCATGCGCGACGCACACCGAAATGCAATGCATTCCTTCAGCATCGATTGTGCCGACCGTTTTCAAAAAGTCGCGTTCAACAAGACGCGTTACCCCAAGCCAGCCTATCGCGCCGGCGCAACCAAATCATGCAGCCTGCCAAAACAAGCACAGGTTTTTCGCGTGAATTTCCAGGCGCAATATCAGGCTTTCGTTCGCTTTGCGGTCGCGAGCAACGCAGCTCTCTCAGCCATCGCGCTCAATCAAACCTGCCTTTTGGAACCTTTCACTCGGGACGGGCTCTCGCTTTGAGAACTCTGGCCTTCACCCGTAGCATCTACGGGGCCAGTAACCCTGGACCGATGTTGTACGACGGAACGTAGTCGCATCGGCCGATGATTCCAAGTGCTTTTTTGCGTTTGAATCAGACTTTATCGGGGCGGCTTGCGTCCCGCGACGGCGCGATCGATGCCGGCCAGATCGGCTTTGCGTTCATGAATCGTTAACCCGGCCGCCGAGAGCAACGCTGCGACCTCCTCGCTCTGGCCCTGCCCGACCTCCAGAACGAGGACGCCATCGGGCGCGAGCAGGTGAGCGGCTTCGGGAATAAGCCGGCGGTAGGCGTCGAGACCATCGACGCCGCCATCGAGCGCGCGATGCGGGTCGTGATCGCGCACCTCGGTTGAAAGACCGGCGATCTCGGCAGAACAGATATAGGGTGGGTTCGACACGATCAGATCGAAGCGGCCCGACAGCGCCACGGCATAATCGCAGGCGACGAAAGCCGCGCGCGGCGCCAGGCCAAGTTGCTTCGCGTTGGCGCGAGCCGTTGCCAGCGCGGCAGAGCTGATGTCGGTGCCGATGCCGAATGCGTCGGGCAATTCGGACAGTAGCGCCAGCAGGATCGCACCGGAGCCGGTGCCGAGATCGGCGATGCGCAGCGCGACGATGTCGCGAGGCGTCGGCGCGCAACATTTGCAGCGCCAGCTCGACCACGGTTTCGGTATCGGGTCGCGGCACCAGCGTCGCGGCGGATAATTGCAGCGGCAATCCCCAGAACTCCTTGACGCCGGTAATGCGTGCGACCGGTTCGTCCGCCGATACGGCGCTGCGCAAACGCCTCGATGTGGGCGGCTTCATCGGCGGTGAGAATACGATCCGCCGCGACGATCAAGCCGGTGAGATCGAGATCCAGCACCGCGCCGATCAGAACCCGCGCATCCAGTTCGGCGGAGTCGATGCCGTATGTCCGCAACCGGACAGTTAGCGCGCGCCGCGCGGCTTCTATCGTTTGCCCGGCGAACGATTCGCCGGTGTTCACGCTGCGGCGCCTTGCGCCGCAAGCTGCGCGGCCTGGTGCTCGGTCGTGAGCGCATCGACCAGTTCGCCCAGCGCCTCGCCCGCAATGACCTGCGGCAATTTGTAGAGCGTCAGATTGATACGGTGATCGGTAACGCGGCCCTGCGGAAAATTATAGGTGCGGATGCGCTCCGAACGATCGCCGGAGCCAACCTTCTCCTTGCGCTCAGCCGAGCGCGCCGCATGGAGGCGCTGCTGTTCAGCGTCGTAGATGCGCGACCGCAGGATATTCATCGCCGAGGCGCGGTTCTTATGCTGCGACCTGGAGTCCTGCATCATCACCACGGTGCCGGTCGGGATATGCGTGATGCGGATCGCCGATTCGGTCTTGTTGACGTGCTGGCCGCCGGCGCCCTGCGCGCGCATGGTCTCGATCCGCAGATCGTCGCTCTTGATGTCGACGTCGACCTCCTCGACCTCCGGCAATACCGCGACCGTCGCCGCCGAGGTGTGGATACGCCCTTGCGTTTCGGTATCGGGCACGCGCTGCACCCGATGCACGCCGGACTCGAACTTCAGCTTTGCGAAGGCGCCGCGGCCCTGCACCTCGGCGATGATTTCCTTGAAGCCGCCGACGGTGCCTTCGCTGGCGGAAACCACTTCGACCTTCCAGCCCTGCAGCGCCGCGAAGCGCTCATACATTCGGAACAGATCGCCCGCGAACAAAGAGGCCTCATCGCCGCCGGTGCCGGCGCGGATTTCCAGCACGACGTTGCGCTCGTCCATCGCGTCCTTGGGCAACAGCGCCACGCGGATCTGCTGCGCCAGTTCGAGGCGTTGCCCTTCAAGTGTCGCGCGCTCGGCTTCCGCCATGGCGCGCATGTCGGCATCCGTCGACGGCATCGGCGATCATGGCGTCGATCCCGGCGATCTCGGCGTCCGCGGCGCGATAGGCCTTCACCGCGTCGATCAGCGGATTGAGTTCCGCGAGTTCGCGCGTCATCTTGACGTAGTTCTCGGCGGTCACCTGGCCGAGCAACTGCGACTCAAGCGAAGCGTGATGCGCCAGCAGAATATCGAGTTTGGATTCGGGCAGGATGGACATGGGACGTCTCAAAAATACGGAGGGCTTAGCGGCGTCGAGTGGGCAAAGCCTCGCTACAACGAAAGCCCTTCGGCTTCGGCGAATTCCGTGAGCTTCTGCCGGATCGATACGCTGCCGGCGGGCGCGTCGAGCAGCGGCGCCATGACAGCCGCGGCCTTTTTTGCATCAAGGTCGAGGATCATCGCCTTCACCGGACCATGCGCAGTCGCCGAAACCGACAGCGCGCGATATCCCATCGCCAGCAGCGCCAGCGCGCCGAGCGGCTGCGACGCCATCTCGCCGCACAGACGACGCGTCGCGCTTCGCAGCGTCGGCCTTTCTGCACGATTTCGCGCAGCGCTCGCAGGATCGGCGCCGACATGGTGTCGAAACGCTCGGACACTTTTGCGTTGCCGCGATCGACCGCGAACAAAAATTGAAACAGGTCGTTCGAGCCGACCGAGACGAAGTCGACTTTCTCCAGAAGCTCGTCGAGCTGATAGAGCAGCGCCGGCACTTCGACCATGGTGCCGACGTCGATGCGCTCCGGCAACGCATGGCCGTGCTGGCGCAGATAGG
Source organism: uncultured Alphaproteobacteria bacterium (assembly GCA_963723625.1). GTDB lineage: Bacteria > Pseudomonadota > Alphaproteobacteria > Rhizobiales > Xanthobacteraceae > Bradyrhizobium. Next base: position 156,539 of record CAVRRK010000004.1, on the reverse strand, counting down.
TCAGTTCGCGCTCGATGATAGCTTTGGCAGATCGAATTCGGCAACCTCGGAGATCATCGGGAACATGATGCGCAACGCGCGACCGCCGCCGGCGCGCAGCAGCGCGCGGATTTGGCCGCGCAGCAGCGCGGGACGGTCGAGACCGAGCCGGATTGCGCGCCAGCCCAGCGCCGGATTTTCCTCGACCAGCGTCTCCATATAGGGCAGCGCCTTGTCGCCGCCGATATCGAGCGTTCGGAAGGTCACGGGCTTTGGGCCGGCGGCATCGAGCACCGCGCGGTACAGCGCCAGTTGATCGGTCGAGCGCGGCAGGCTGGTGCCGACCATGAATTGCAGTTCGGTTCGAAACAGGCCGATGCCGGCGCTGCCGGTGTCGTCGATGTGCGGCAGATCGATGATCAAACCCGCATTGATCATCAGCTCGACGGGCTGGCCGTCCTTGGTAACGCAGGGCTTGTCGCGCAATGCGGCGTATTGCGCCTGACGCCGGGCGCGGACGCGCACGCGCTCGCCATAGGCCGACTGAATTTCGGCGGATGGGCGGACATAGATCGAACCCGAGGTGCCGTCGACAATGATGGCGTCGCCGGGATCGGCGAGCCCCGGCGCGTTCGGAATTTCGCCGACCGCGGGAATGCCGAGCGCACGCGCCACGATCGAGACGTGAGAGTTGGCGGTACCCTCCTCCAGCACAAGACCGCGCAGCCGCTTGCGGTCGTAGTCCAAGAGCGCGGCCGGACCCATGGCGCGCGCGATCAGGATTGCGTTGTCCGGCAATTGCTCGCGCGACGGCGCGTGATCCTGGCCCACCAGTTGCCGCATCAGGCGATGGCCGAGATCCTCGAGATCGTGCAGCCGGTCGCGCAGATAAGGATCGGTCGAGCGCAGCATCCGCGCGCGCGTATCCGACTGCACGCGTTCGACCGCGGCCTCGGCGGTGAGGCCGGTCGCGACGGCTTCGTGCAGGCGATGCGACCAGCCATGATCGTTGGCGAACATGCGATAGGCTTCGAGCACGTCGCGATGCTCGCCACCTTCGGCGACGTCGCCGCGCTCCAGCATACGGTCCAAGTCGGCGCGCAATTCTCGCAAGCGCGGTGTCGAGCCGCTTGATTTCCTTCGGCAGGTCTTCGGCGATGTAATTGGTGATGACGACGCGCGGCTCGTGCAGCACCACATGTCCGAGCGCAATGCCGTCGGACAGGATCGCGCCCGTCTTGTGCAGCGAATGCCGCTGCCGCAGGTTCGGCGCCGGGCTGCGCCAGCGCAGACAATTCGCCGGACGCAATCATCTCCGCCAGCACCATCGCGGTGGTCTGCAGCGCCTCGACCTCTTCCTCGACATAAGTGCGTTTGGCGCGGTTCTGCACCACCAGCACGCCGAGCGTATTGCCGGCGCGCAGAATCGGCACGCCGAGGAAGGAGTGATAGATTTCTTCGCCGGTTTCCGGGCGGAACGAGAACGCCGGATGGCTCTGCGCGTCGGAAAGATTGAGCGGCGTCGCCTCGCTGGAGACGAGGCCGACAAGACCTTCGTGCGCGGTCAGCACGGTGCGGTGGACGGCGTCGCGGTTAAGGCCTTCGGTGGCGTAGAGTTCGAGGGTGTTGTCGACGCGCAGCACGTAGATCGAGCAGACCTCCGCCACCATGTTGGCGGCGATCAGCACCACGATCTTGTCAAGGCGTTCCTGAGCGCTGACCTGCTCCGCCATGGTTTCGCGGAGCCGTCTCAACAAGACGCGGGGGCCTCCCGACGCGCTCCGCATGTGCCGACATCCTCCAACAGGCTAGCGAACCCATAACGCCAGCTAAACTTAATAAAAACAACGGCTTTGTGTTTTCCGCGCGCGGTTGCGGCGCGAAGACCAGCCGAATCGACTCAATTCAAAACTTGCGTACAGTCTGCGTGACGTCCCTGTCAGGCCGTATAGCGAATGACGTGTTGTTTTGCCAAGCAAAACACCTGCCATGCGAGCGAAGTCATTCGATGGGCAGTGGGCTCCGAAAGCGCTTAGCCGGCGGCATTGGACAGGCTCAAATAGCCGTTCCATACGATCTGGACGCCGATGCAAAACAGGATGAAGGCCGACAGACGCATAACGACGCTGGTGCCGCGTGCGCCCAGCACAGCCACCAGATTCCCAGCGATAGCGAAAGCAGACGTAAATCGTGATCGCGATGGCGGCGAGGCCCGCGACCGCGCCGCAGGCGAGCGCCGCGAGTTGCATCAAATCGTCAGGACCCGCTGGCCGCTGACTGCCCAGCGTGATCGCGACCGAAATCGACCCTGGTCCGACCGTCATCGGCATGGTCAATGGATAAAACGCATCGATCGACACGCCTGGCGTACTTTCGGCGGCGCTGCGACGGTCTTCCGAATCCTCGTTGGCGTGGAGCAGCCGCCAGCCAAAGGCCGCCACGACCAGTCCGCCAGCGATGCGCACGATCGGCAGCGTGATGCCGAAAAACTCGAGCACATGGGAGCCAACGAAAAGCGAACCGAGCAGCAGCACGAAGCTGTTGATCCCGACACCCCGAGCCAGCGAGTGACGCTGCGTTCCGGCATAGGGTTGGGTCAGGCGCAGAAAAATCGGCGCGCTTCCGATCGGATTGACGATGGGAAACAGTCCCGCATAAACGAGCAGAAAAGCGTTGATTGCGGCCGAAATGCTGCTCACGTCGCCTTTGAGACCTTTCGCCTCACGCCTTATCCAGCCCATACAGCGTGTGCAGCGTGCGCACCGCGAGCTCGGTATAGTTGGTGTCGATCAGCACCGAGAATTTGATCTCGGACGTGGTGATGGCGCGGATGTTGATATTTTTCGCGGCCAGCGCGGCAAACGCCTTGGCCGCGATGCCGGCGTGGCTGCGCATGCCGCTTCCGATCACCGATACCTTGGCGACATCGGTGGCGCTGTCGAAGCGCGCATAGCCGATCCTGTCCTTGGCGCCGGTGATGGTGTCGCGCGCGCGCGCGTAGTCGGCGGCCGGCACGGTAAAGGTGAGGTCCGTTGTCGCGCCGTCCTCCGAGACGTTCTGCACGATCATGTCGACGTTGATATTGGCCTCCGCGAGCGGCCCGAAAATCGAAGCCGCCACGCCCGGCTTGTCCTGGATCTGACGGACAGAAATCTGGGCTTCGTCCTTGGAAAAGGCGATGCCGGTGACGATGTGGCTTTCCATGATTTCTTCCTCACTGCAGATCAGCGTCCCCGGCGGCGTGCCGTGCGGATCGATATCCTCGGGCTTGTCGAAACTCGACCGCACGAACACCGGCATGTTGTGCACCATGCCAAGTTCGACCGAGCGCACCTGCAGCACTTTGGCGCCTTGGGAGGCCAGTTCAAGCATCTCCTCGAACGCGATCTTGTCGAGCCGGCGCGCCTTCGGCACCACGCGCGGATCGCAGGTGTAGACGCCATCGACGTCGGTATAGATGTCGCAGCGCTCGGCCTGAATCGCGGCGGCAATGGCGACGGCCGACGTATCGGAACCGCCGCGCCCCAGCGTGGTGATGCGCCCGTTCTGCGGGTTGATGCCCTGGAAGCCGGCTATCACGGCGACTTCCTTGCGGTCCTTGAACCGGCTGATGAGTTCGCTGCCGTCGACCTCGAGGATGCGCGCTGATGCATGCGCGTCGCTGGTGCGGATCGGAATCTGCCAACCCTGCCAGGACCGCGCCTGAATGCCGATCGCCTGCAGCGCCATAGCCAGCAACCCGGCGGTAACCTGCTCCCCGGAAGCCACCACGGCATCGTATTCGCGCGCGTCGTACATCGGCGACACCTCGCGGCACCATTCCACCAGCTCGTTGGTTTTGCCGGCCATCGCCGAAACCACCACGGCGACGTCATAGCCGGCGTCGACCTCGCGCTTGACGTGGCGCGCCACGTTGCGGATGCGCTCGATGTTGGCGACGGAGGTGCCGCCGAATTTCATGACAAGGCGGGCCATGACGGCTGGTGCATTCCCTGAGAAGGTAAGTATTGCTGAAACCGAAAGCGCGCGGCCGAAAAGGCGCGTATACCTATCGGCGCGGGCAAGGGCAAGCGGCCGGCACCAAGGGCGCAGCCTGAGGCGGTGGGGCTCTACGGGCAGGCGCGAGACGAGGCGATTAATGGCACGTTATGTCGACGATATCCTGCAGCCCGGCGAGAAGGTGCTGTATTCCACCAACGCGCACTGGATCTTCTATTGGCCCGCCATCATCGGCTGGATCGCGGCAATCGCTTTTTTGATCCTCGCGCACCGAGCGACGAGCGAAGGCCTCGTTCCCGTATGGCTGTCGCTGGCGGCGATCGCCGGTCTCGCCGCGCTGTACTGGTCGCTGAGGGCGTGGTTCCATCGCTGGACCACGGAGACGGACGTGACCAATTTGCGGGTGGTGCACAAAACGGGCTTCATCAAGCGACGTACCTTTGAAATGAGCCTCGACAAGGTCGAGAGCGTGGACGTCAACCAGAGCATCCTCGGCCGTATCCTGAACTACGGCAACGTGACCATTCTCGGCGTCGGCGAAGGCAAGGAAACCATCGACACCATCGCCTCGCCGCTGGAATTCCGCAACTTCATCACCGCGCGATAGGAGCGCCGCGCTGACATGTCCATGCAGTCGAGTGTTTCAAGCCCGCGTTCGTCGACGGTCGATCCCGCCGAGGTCGCAAAATTTTCGAAACTGTCCGACGAATGGTGGGATCCCAACGGCAAGATGGCGCCGCTGCACAAGATCAATCCACTGCGGCTGACGTACATTCGCGACGCCGCCTGCCGCAAGTTCGAGCGCAACGTCAAAAGCCTCGGTTGCCTGTCCGGCCTGCGCATCCTCGACATCGGCTGCGGCGCCGGACTGTTGTGCGAGCCGTTCACGCGGCTGGGCGCGCAGGTGATTGGCATCGACCCTTCCGCCACCAACATCGCCGCCGCGAAACTTCATGCCGACAAGTCGCAACTCTCGATCGATTACCGCTGCACCACGGCTGAGCAGATGGACGTGCGCGAACGCTTCGATATCGTGCTGGCGATGGAAGTGGTCGAGCATGTCAGCGATGTCGGGGTGTTCCTCAATCGCTGCGCGGCGATGCTGAAGCCGTCGGGCATGATGGTGGTCTCGACGCTCAATCGTAACTGGAAGAGTTTCGCGCTCGCCATCGTCGGCGCGGAATACATCTTGCGCTGGCTGCCGCGCGGCACGCATCAATGGGACAAGTTCGTCACCCCCGACGAACTCGCGCATCATCTGCGCAACAACAAGCTCGCGATCACCGAGCAGGCCGGCGTGATCTACAGCCCGTTCGCCGACAAATGGAGCCTCTCGTCCGACATGGACGTGAACTACATGGTGGTGGCGGAGGGGGCGGGTTAGTCCTCGACCGTCCCCTGAGGTGCAGCGGTCTTGCGCGCAGCGCCGGGGTGGGCTGATCGCAGCCTGAATCGAACGGATTGCAGTCCGGCGAAATGTCTGAGGTCATTGCTTCCACAACGAGGTAACACGCGTCACCCCACCCTGACCGCAGACGGCGGTCGACCGCCCGCCAGCGGAGGGTGAAGCAGATCTAACCTCCATGTTCACCCTGACCACGCTCTGGATTCCCTTCACCATCGTCGCCGCGCTCGGGACAGGTCGCGCGCAACGCGATGCAGCGCAGCCTGACGGGACCGCTGGGCACCTGGGGCGCGACCAACATCCGCTTCCTGTTCGGCTTTCCGTTCTCGCTGATCTTCTTTGCGGTCGTCATCGTTGCGACCGGCGATGCGGTGCCCTGGCCGACCGCGGCGTTCTGGCCATGGCTGCTGCTCGGCGCGCTCAGCCAGATCGCAGCTACCGGCCTGATGCTGCTTGCGATGAACGACCGCTCCTTCGTGGTGACGACGGCGTATCTGAAGACCGAGGCGATCCAGACCGCGATCTTCGGCTTCGTGTTCCTGGGCGATCACCTCACGGTTCTCAAGGTGATCGCGATCCTGATCGCTACCATCGGCGTGGTCATCACCGCGCTGCGGCCGGGAGGCGAAAAGGGTTTCGCCGAGATGAAGCCGACGGTGCTGGGGCTAGTCGCAGCCGCGGCATTCGCGCTGTCCGCGATCGGTTTTCGCGGCGCCATCATCGTGGTGCCCGGCGTGACCTTTGTCACGGCGGCGTCCTATACGCTGGTATTCGGGCTGTTCGTACAGACGCTGGTGCTGACGATCTATCTGCTGGTGCGCGCGCCAGACGTGCTGAAGAAAATTCTGGGCCTGTGGAAGCCGTCGATGTTCGCGGGCTTCATGGGCGCGTTCGCATCGCAGTTTTGGTTTCTGGCGTTCGCGCTCACGGCCGCCGCCAATGTGCGCACGCTGGCGCTGGTGGAAGTGCTGTTCGCGCAGGGCGTGGCGTATTATTCATTCAAACAGCCGCTGTCCGCGCGCGAAATGAGTGGCATCGCGCTGATCGTGATCGGCGTCGCGGTGCTGGTGGCCGGTCTTAAGCTAATTCCGGTCTTCAGGCAGCACCGGCAACGGCGATACCTCGACGCCTTCCTCGATCAGCGAGCGCGCCTCCTGCGGCGAGGCCTCGCCATAGATGGGCCGATGCTCGATATCGCCGTAGTGCATCTTGCGGGCCTCGTTCGGAAACCGCTCGCCGACATTGTCAGCGTTTTTCACGACGTGATCGCGCAATTCCTTGAGCTTGGCGCGCAGCTCGCGCTCCTGCGCCATCATCATTAGCGGGTTCGGCGCCGTCGCCGTGAGCTCGTTGGACGCGACAGGCGCGGGCTCAGCGCGCGAGCTGGTTTTGCTGACGATCTGCGGCGCCATGATCGCGCGCTCGACCTTGACCGAGCCGCAACTGGGGCAGCTCACCAGCTTGCGCTTTTCCTGCGATTCATAGGCCGATGAGCTTTGAAACCAGCTCTCAAAACCGTGGCCGCGTTCGCAGCGCAGATTGTACCGGATCATGCCGATCCCCGCACCAGATGCAGATGCTCCGGCGAGTCCTTTGGGTCAGCGACGCCAAAACGGCGGCCATGCTGCAGCGACGGAATGGTCTTGCGGGCGCTGGCAACCTTGGCGGGATCGACCTTCGCCATGAAGATGCCGGTCTCGGTAGCGCCGCCCTCAGCAAGCACTACGCCCCAGGGGTCGACGATCAGCGAGTGGCCATAACACTCGCGGCCGCTCTCGTGCTTGCCGGCCTGGGCGGCGGCAAAGATGTAGCAGCCGTTCTCGATGGCGCGGGCGCGCAGCAGCGTGTGCCAATGCGCCTCGCCGGTGCGCACCGTGAATGCTGATGGAACCGAGATGAAAGCCGCACCGCTTTCGGCGAGCGCGCGATAGAGCGCGGGAAAACGCACGTCGTAGCAGATGGTGAGGCCGATGCGGCCCCAGGGCAAATCGGAAATCACCGCGGTTTCGCCCGGCTGGTAGTTCGCCGACTCGTGATATTTCTCACCACCGTCCAATTCGATGTCGAACATGTGGATCTTGTCGTAGCTCGCGAGAATGCTGCCGTCCGGCGCGATCAGGAACGAGCGATTGGCGGCGCGGTCCGGCGTTGCCAATACCGCCAATGAGCCAACATGAATGTGAATCTTCAGTTCACGCGCGAGATCGCGATAGGCCTTCAGCGACAGGTCTTCTTCTTCAGGCGCGATGTGCTCGAACAGCAACTTGCGCCCCTTGGTGATGATGTTGCTGACCTCTGGGGTCTGCACATAATCCGCGCCTTGCGAGGCCGCCTGCCGGATCAATTTGGTGGCTTGTTCGAGGCTGTCTTCCGGCAACATCGCCGTGCGCATCTGCACCATGGCAGCAGTGAAGCTGAGATCGGCGCTCATGAAGTAGCCTTTTCGCCGGCCAGCATCGAATTCGAGCTTGCCGCTGCGGTCCAGCGCATAGAGTTCGTCGCAGCCGCCGATAAGGGTGCCGCCGATGAATATCTGCGGAAAGGTCGACCCTGCGCCGGCGCGGTCCCACATCTTCTGGCGCAGCGTTGCGTCCTTCGCGACATCGAATTCGGTGAACGCGGCGTTCTTGCGCGTCAGCAGCGATTTGGCAGCGCTGCAATAGCCGCAGCCGGGCCGGGTATAGATTTCAATGTTGGCGGCCATGTCCCACGCTCGGATCGGATAAGATGATCCCGATTATATGGGAGCTTTGTGGGTGTCCACAACCCGCGCGAACACCAGCACGTCGACCTGCGCCGCCTTGGCGCGCAGCAGTGCGCGCGCGCAGGCGTCGACGGTGGCACCGGAAGTGAGGACATCGTCGATCAGCACGACGCGGCGGCCCTGAATCTCGGATTTTTGTTCGGGCGCTACCTTGAACGCGCCCTGCACGTTGCTGGCGCGCTCGGACCGCGACAGTCCGATCTGCTGCTGCGTCGGCCGCACCCGCCGCAACGCGTCGCGCGCCACCATGACGCCGGTTTGGCGTTCGATCACCCGCGCCAACGCACCGGACTGGTTGTAGCGCCGACTCCAGCCGCGCCGCCAATGCAGCGGCACGGGAACCAGCACGTCGGCGTCTTCAAGCAGTTCATGACCGGCGCGCGCCATCCAGCGCCCCATAGCCGGCGCCAGATCGGTGCGATCCTGATATTTCAGTGCATGTACCAGCGTGCGCGCGACATCGTCGTAGCGTACGGCGGCGCGGGCGCGGGTGTAGGCCGGCGGATCGGCTATCGCTTCCATCGACAACAGGCCCGGGCCGGGATCGTAGACAAAGGGAATGCCAAGTCGCGGACAAAACGGCGGCCCGATGAACGACAATTTCGCCCAGCAAGCCGCGCAAACCCCATCGCCGGCGACGGGTTCGCGGCAGGCCACGCACAGCGTCGGCAGCGCGATGTCGAGCGCGAGGCGCGCCGCATGCGACCACGCGGTGCGCAGGTATTTGGCGATGGAGCGTGAAGGCAACGGTGGTGATGTTTCGGCGTCCATGGGCGAAGGCTAGCGCGGGCGAAGATGGTCCTCAAGCGGCAACGCGAATAGAATGGCAAAGATGACTACGAACTCCTCCGCTGCTCCGATCCTTTTCGACCGCGAATTGCTAGACGGGCGCCAATCGCGCGCGTTGCAGCTTGGTCCAGAAACATTCCTGATCGATCGCGTCGCGGAAGATATGGCAGAGCGGCTGAATGCAGTACTCAGGGACTTTCCGGAAGTCCTGGAAATCTGGACTCCGGGTTCGGTCTTTCGAAACCCGCCTCGCGATCGATTCAAGTCGATCACGCATATCGGTCTTTATGACTCTGACGGCGAGCTGCTGCCGCTAGAGCCGGCATCGATCAATCTCGCCGTCTCCGGCCTGGCGTTTCAATTCGTCAATGATCTGCCCGGCGTGCTGGCGCAAATCCGCCGCGCGCTGAAGCCAGACGGGTTGCTGCTGGCGGCGATGCTCGGCGGCGACACGCTGACGGAGTTGCGGCAATCCTTCGCGGCGGCGGAAGCCGAAATCGAGGGCGGCGTATCGCCTCGCGTGGCGCCATTCGCCGACTTGCGCGATGTCGGCGCGCTGCTACAGCGCGCGGGATTTGCGCTGCCGGTCACCGACGTTGATCGCATCATCGTGCGCTACGACAACGCGTTCGCGTTGATGCATGATCTGAGGCGCATGGGCGCCACCAACATTCTGCTGGAACGGCGACGCGCGCCGACACGCCGCGCTACCATGATGCGGATGGCCGAAATCTACCGCGAGCGTTTCGCCGATGCCGACGGCCGCATCCGCGCCACCTTCGATGTGATCTGGCTGTCGGGCTGGGCGCCGCACGAAAGCCAGCAGCAGCCGCTGAAGCCGGGTTCGGCGAAGGCGAGTTTGGCGGCGGCGGTGAAGGGGCGGGAGAAGAATTAATGTTCATCCTCATGGTGAGGAGCGCGCTCTTGCGCGCGTCTCGAACCATGCGATTGAGCAAGTTGCCGTCCTTCGAGACGGCGCTTCGCGCCTCCTCAGGATGAGGGCCCTCACATCAACAAATCAATGAGATGCGGGATCAGCGGAATATCCGCCGGCGGCATCGGATAATCGCGCAATTTGTTGGCGCGGACCCATGCGAGCTTCTGGCCCTCACGCGCAATCGCATCGCCGCTCCAGCGCCGGCAGATGTAGAGCGGCATCAGCAGATGAAACTCTTCATAGGCGTGGCTGGCGAAGGTCAGCGGCGCGAGACAATCCTCTTTCACGTCGATGCCGATTTCCTCGTGCAGTTCGCGGATCAGCGTCTGCTCGGGCCGCTCGCCGGGCTCTAGCTTACCTCCAGGAAATTCCCACAGGCCTGCGAGCGTCTTGCCTTCGGGGCGCTGCGCGATCAAGACGCGGTTGTCAGCATCGACCAGCGCGCAGGCGACGACGAGCGTGAGAATCACGACCGATAGTCGCCGTTGATCGCGACGTATTCCTTGGTGAGGTCGCAGGTCAGCACGCGGTCGCGGCCCTTGCCTAGACCGAGCGCGATCCTGATCTGGATTTTCGGATTCTTCATCGCCGCCGATACTTCTGCCTCGTCGTAGGACGGATCGCGCGCGCCGGATTTGGCGACACGGATGCCGTTGAACGAGATCGACAACCTGTCGCGGTCCGCCGGCTCGCCGGCCTTGCCGACCGCCATCACCACGCGGCCCCAGTTGGCGTCCTCGCCCGCGAGCGCGGTCTTCACCAGCGGCGAATTCGCCACCGACATCGCGATTTTTCGCGCGGATTTTTTCGACGTGGCGCCTTCGACGATGATCTCCACCAGCTTGCGCGCGCCCTCGCCGTCGCGTGCCACCTGCTCGGCGAGATCGGCGAGCACGGCGTTGAACGCCTTTGCAAAAGCCTTCAGCCGTGGATCGCTCGCGCGCGAAATCTTCGGCGCATCCTTGGCCGCGCCGGTGGCGAACGCCAGCAGCGTGTCCGACGTGGAGGTGTCGCCATCGATGGTGACCGCGTTGAAGGTGTCCTCGACGCCCGCCTTGAGCAGCGACTGCAACGCGGATGCCGAGATCGGCGCGTCGGTGAACACGAACGCCAGCATGGTCGCCATGTCAGGCGCGATCATGCCGGCACCCTTGGCCATGCCGTTGATGGTGACGCGGGCCTTGCCGAGCTTCACGCTCGCGGTCGCGACCTTCGGAAAGGTGTCCGTGGTCATGATCGCCCTGGCGGCGTCCATCCAGCCTTCCGATGAGGCTGCTTCCGCCAGCGCGCCGAGCACGCCATTGAATTTGGTGGCGTCGAGCGGTTCGCCGATCACGCCGGTCGAGGCCAGATAGATATCGCCCGGCTTGCAGCCGACCGCCGTGGCGGCAATCGACGCCGTCAGTGCCGTCGCCTGCTTGCCGGTCTTGCCGGTAAACGCATTGGCATTGCCGGAATTGACTACCAGCGCGCGGGCTTTGCCGGCTTTAAGTTTTGCGCGGCACCATTCCACCGGCGCGGAGGGACACTTCGATTTCGTGAACACGCCGGCGACCGTGGTGCCCTCGTCCATTACCGCCAGCAGCACGTCGGTGCGGTTCTTGTAGCGGATGCCCGCCGCCGCCGTCGCCAGCCGGACGCCGGCGATGTCGGGCATGTCAGGGACATTTTCGGGCGCGAGCGGAGAGATGGCGGTGGACATGAGTGCTCCGACTCTTCTGCCCTCTCCCCTTGCGGGAGAGGGTGGCGAGAATGAGCGAAGCGAATTCGAGCCGGGTGAGGGGTGCCACAATGCGCGGGATCAACCCCTCACCCGCCTTCGCTGCGCGAAGGCACCCTCTCCCACAAGGGGAGAGGGAAGTGAAGAGGGCTGCGAAGTCGATTTACTTCTTCGCCGGAGCCATCTTGGTTTCAGCAGGCTTCGCGGCGTCGGGCTTGGTCGCGTCAGACTTCGGCGCGTCCGGCTTTGCCTCCGGTTTGGCCGCATCCGCCGGCTGGTCCATGCGCTCGATCTTCGCGGTCTGGCGCAGCTTGGCGACGTAATCGGCCTGCGCCTTGCGCGTCACATAGGTTTCGATCTGGCCCTTGACCGATGCGAAATCTGGCGCCTGGCGGTTGCGCTTTTCCTCGACCTTGATGACGTGCCAGCCGAACTGCGATTTCACGGGCTCGGAAATCTTGCCGGGCTCCAGCGCGAAGGCGACGGCGGAGAATTCCGGCACCATCTGGTCCTTGGTGAAGAAGCCGAGATCGCCACCATCGGAGGCGCCGGGATCCTTGGATTTCTTCTTGGCGAGTTCGGCGAAATCCGCGCCCTTGGCCAGTTCGTCCTCGACCTGTTTGGCCTCATCCTCGGTCTCCACCAGAATGTGCCGGGCATGCACTTCCTGTTCGCCGGTGATCAATTTGGTGGCGTCTTCGTAGACCTTCTTCATGGCCTCGTCGGTCGTCGCCGCCTTGCCTTCGACGGCCAGCAGGTTGTCCATCAACAGCCGGTTGCGCGCGAAGGCGAGACGGGTCTTGAAAGCCTCGCTGTCGCCGAGTTTCTTTTCCTCAGCCGCTTTGGACACGATCTTCATGTCGATCAGAAAGGTCAGCACGTTCTCGTTCTTGGTCGCAGGGTCCATCTGCGCCAGGCTCGGGCCGAGCTCCTCTTCGGCCAGCGTCACGTCGCTCTGCCGAATCTCGGCGCCGTTCACCTTGGCCAGCACCTTGTTCGCGTCCTGCGCGCGAACCGGAACGGCGGTGAACAGCATCGCCGCAAGGCAACCTGTCGCGACAAAGCCGAGACGATAGCGCAGGCCGGATCTCAAATCAGGCGACGAAGCGGTCATGGAAAATCCTTGTCTTGAATGTAGCGCTGCTGTCTTTAATTCAGCGCTGTTTTGGGCGGCGGGACACTCGCCCAACCTTGCTGCCTTGGCAACGTGAAAAGTCTGTCAAAATGATGAAATCCTCGACAGGCGGATGCCCCCTTTCCGTGGCCTGGCAACTTCAGCGGAAGCGCCAAATCAGGCGCGTTGGCCGCCGTTGACAACCCTCAGACCCAGCCATATCTCTGCGCGACGGTACCGATGGCGACGGCGGGTTTGGCTTGGCATTCAGCCCTGCGATTGCCGGATTCCCAATTATTGTTGATCCGCACACGGGCTTGCGCCCTTTTTCGTCACGATGAGTTGATAGCGGACAGGTCGAGACACGTCATGACCACGACGCCGAACCTCGAAGACAGGAATGAGACATGATCGGCGCGCTCGCCCGCAAGTTTTTCGGCTCCGCCAACGACCGTCGGATCAAAGCCTACCAGCCGCGCGTCGATGCCATCAATGCGCTTGAGCCGGAGGTCGCCGCCCTTTCCGACGAAGCGCTGAAGGCGCGTACCGCGGAATTCCGCCAGCAGCTTAGCGACGGCAAGACGCTCGATGATATTTTGGTCCCGGCCTTCGCGACGGTGCGCGAAGCCGCCAAGCGCACCCTTGGCCAGCGGCATTTCGACGTGCAGCTGATCGGCGGCATGGTGCTGCACGAAGGCGACATCGCCGAGATGAAAACCGGCGAAGGCAAGACGCTGGTGGCAACGCTGGCGGTGTACCTTAATGCACTGGCCGGCAAGGGCGTCCATGTCGTCACTGTCAACGACTACCTCGCCAAACGCGACTCCGAATGGATGGGGCAGATCTACGGCTTCCTGGGCATGACTACCGGCGTCATCGTCCACGGCCTCGACGATTCCGAGCGCCAGCAGTCCTACGCGCGCGACATCACCTACGGCACCAACAACGAATACGGTTTCGACTATCTGCGCGACAACATGAAGTACCGGCTGGAGGACATGGTCCAGCGCGGACACTTCTTCGCCATCGTCGACGAGGTCGACTCGATCCTGATCGATGAGGCGCGCACGCCGCTGATCATTTCCGGTCCGCTCGACGATCGCTCCGAATTCTACAACACCATCGACACCTTCCTGCCGAAGCTCGACAAGATCGTCGATTTCGAGGTCGACGAAAAGCAGCGCACGGTGACGCTGACCGAAGCCGGCATGGAAAAGATCGAGACCCTGCTGCGCGACGCCGGCCAGCTCAAGGGCGAGGCCCAGTCCCTGTACGACGTCGAGAACGTCTCCGTCGTCCATCACATCAATCAGGCGCTGCGCGCACATTCGCTGTTCCAGCGCGACAAAGACTACATCGTCCGGGATGATGAGGTGATCATCATCGACGAGTTCACCGGCCGCATGATGCAGGGCCGGCGCTATTCGGAAGGGCTGCATCAGGCGCTGGAAGCCAAGGAGCACGTCACCGTGCAGCCGGAAAATCAGACGCTGGCCTCGATCACCTTCCAGAATTATTTCCGCATGTACGAGAAGCTCGCGGGCATGACCGGCACGGCGCTGACCGAGGCGGACGAACTGTTCGACATCTACAAGCTCGAGGTGGTGGAAATTCCGACCAACGTCGAGGTCAAGCGTCTCGACGAAGACGACGAGGTCTATCGCACGCAGGATGAAAAGCACGCCGCGATCATGGCCGAGGTCGAGCGCGCCAATAAGCGATTGCAGCCGGTGCTGGTCGGCACCGCGTCGATCGAAAAATCCGAGGTCCTCGCCGATTACCTGAAGAAGCACGGCTACAAGCAACTCGACTTCGAAAGCCCGAAGTCGATGCAGAAGCTGTACGATGCCGCGCGCGCGGGCAAGCCGGCGAAACTGTTCGCCGTGTTGAACGCGCGTTTCCATGAACAGGAAGCCTACATCGTCGCCGAAGCCGGCGTGCCCGGCGCGATCACCATCGCCACCAACATGGCTGGCCGCGGCACCGACATCAAACTTGGCGGATCGCTGGACATGCGGATCCAGCACGAGACCGCTGATATCACCGACGAAGCCGAGAAGGCCGCGAAGATCGAACGCATCAAGGCCGACGTCGAACGCTTCCGCGAGATCGTGCTCAAGGCCGAGGACGAGATCGAGATCGAGCCCGCCAAGGGTTCAAAGCCTGCGAAGACCGCGACCCGTCCGGGCGGCCTCTACATCATCGGCTCCGAACGCCACGAATCGCGGCGTATCGACAACCAGTTGCGCGGACGCTCGGGACGTCAGGGCGACCCCGGCCGTTCGAAATTCTTCCTGTCGCTGGAAGACGACCTGATGCGGATTTTCGGATCCGACCGGCTCGACACCATGCTGACTCGGCTCGGCCTCAAGCCGGGTGAGGCGATCATCCATCCCTGGATCAACAAGGCGCTGGAAAAGGCGCAGCAGAAGGTCGAGGCGCGCAACTTCGATATCCGCAAAAATCTTCTGAAATTCGACAACGTCCAGAACGACCAGCGCAAGGTGATCTTCGACCAGCGCGTCGAACTGATGCGCAACGACAGCGTCGCCGACATGGTGACGGACATGCGGCATGACTTCATCGATGACGTCGTCGCCAAGCACGTTCCCGAACATGCCTATGCCGAGCAATGGGACGTCGCCGGGCTGCGCGAGGAGCTGGACCGCGTGCTCGGCATGGACCTGCCGGTCGACGAGTGGGCCAAGGAAGAAGGCATCGCCGACGAGGAATTGCTGACACGCATCGAACAGCGTGTCGACGAGCATATGGCGGCGAAGTCGGCGCAGTGGGGCCCCGACGTGATGCGCTACGTCGAGAAGACTATCCTGCTGCAGACGCTGGATCATCTGTGGCGCGAACATCTGATCATGCTCGACCATCTGCGTCAGGTGATCGGGCTGCGCGGCTACGGCCAGCGCGATCCGCTGCAGGAATACAAGTCCGAGGCGTTCAATCTTTACGAGGCGATGACCGCGCACTTACGCGAAGCGGTGACGGCGCAGCTGATGCGCGTCGAGATCGTGCCGCCGGAAGACCAGCAGCCTGAGTTGCCGCAGATGGAAGCCCACAAGTTTAACCCGAACACCGGCGAGGACGAGATGACGTTCGCCGATGCATCGCTGGTGCCGACAGCGGCGCAAGACCGCGATCCGAACCGGCCGGAAACCTGGGGCAAGGTCGGCCGCAACGAGGATTGCCCGTGCGGTTCAGGCAAGAAGTACAAGCACTGTCATGGGCGCTATGCGTGACGTGACGGCAGCGTCTGAGTAGGCGCCACGTGCATTTTGGATTGGCTGTAGCTTACTTGACTGCCGAGAAGCGGCTCTCGAACGAATTCGCCGACACCATCGGGGTCGCGCCAGGCATCGCATTCGAAGCGGGCGCAGCGGCAGCCGGTTGATCCGAGGCCGGCAACGATGGCTTCAACTGCGGACGTGCGGCCGCTTTGCTGTCGCCGCCTTTTGCTTTCGGAATTGAAGCGGCAGGCCGCGGCACATCCGCACGCGAGGCCTCGATCACTTTCGGTCTTGCAGGAATTGGAGCGTTTGTCGCGGCGGACTCTGAGCCGCCGAGCCCGATCCTGCGCGCCACGCTGCCAAGGAAACTTTCCTGCGCGGCAGGCACCGCTGAAGCAACGCGCGTAGAGGGCGCCGTTCTTGCCGCGCGAGGCGCGGGCGCCGCCGCCACGGCGACGACGGGTTCTTCAGGCGCGCCCCGCAGCAGCGTGTCTGACGGATGCGGTGGATTGACGGTCGAGGGTATTGTCCCCGGCGCTGGAGAGAGGGCTACCAGCGAAAGACCCTGTCCGGATCCGCCTTCCGACAGGCCGGTATCGCCGTCGGGCAGCTTGGAGGCGAATATCCGGTTCATGCCCCCGTCTATCCCGGTGTGCATGCGTGCAACCGGTATTCCCCGGGCTGCCAGCTTGGAAGCTTCGAGCTCGTCGTGGTGTTGTTTCTCGCGCACGGCGGCGGCAACTTCATCGGACACGATATAGGCCGGACATTTCGCGGACGCGTTGAACACCAGCGGCCGCGATGAATTTGGCGGCTGCTCCGGATCGAAAACATATTTGTTTTCGCAGAACTCGACCTTGGGCTCCTGCCGCGTCACTTCGAAATGATCGTAGCCTTGCTTGATCATTTTCCAGAACGGCATGTTCGGATTGTTGCGATGCCTGGCCATGTTCACCGGCGTCATGCGAAACGGATAGGCCTGCACCTGAAACGCGCGCTGGCCGCCGAAAAACGATTCGCGGCCGAGCGAATAAATCTCCGAAATCTGTTCGTCGGTCATGGCGTAGCAACCGCGCGACGAGCAGTCGCCGTGCACCATTAGCTGCGAGCCGGTGCGGCCCAGCGCTTTGTCGAAGGCATTCGGATAGCCGATGTTGAACGACAGATAATACGAAGACTGCGGATTCATCTGCGCCGGCGTGATCGCATAAAAACCTTCCGGCGCCTGCCGGTCGCCTTCACGAACCTTGGGGCCGAGATCGCCGGACCAGCGGCAGATCGGATAGGTCTTCAGCAAGGCAAAGCGGCCGGAGCGGTCCTGTTTCCAGACCTCGAGCTCGGCCTCCTGCTTGAAAAGCCGGACCAGCATCGGAGACTGCAGATCCATGTCTCTCGCCGCCATGTCGGCGACCAACCTTGGAGGAACCGGCTGGTTGGCCTTGGCATTGTTCGCCAGCGAAATCTCGTCGCTGTTGCAGCCGGCCAGCAGCGCGCCGGTCGCAAGCACGACCGACGTCAAAACTGCGCGAACAAGCATGCGATTGATCAACGGGTAGCTCCGCAGCCGACGGGCAAGCCCGCACCCTCTAAAGCTTCCATGCCCTGAGCCATTGAATAAAATATTATCCTTAAACGGCCAGCCCTCGCAAGCCGATCACGGCGGTGCGGCAGGTTCCATGAACCTCATAGTGAACGGATCTTAAATATCCGCCTCAGGGCTTAATTGGGGCTTAAACCCCATTATTTTGGCAAGCTGACGCCTGACGCCGAGCCTCGCGGCATTCGCAAGAGGCGTTTCAGCCCAGTTTCCGGCCAATATCGAGGAATTTCTGCCGCCGCTGCTGCCGGATCGCATCCGAATCGAGGCTGCGCAGATCGTTCAGCGCCTGGGCGATGGCGTCCCCGGTGGTCGCGATGACCGCGGCGGGGTCGCGGTGGGCGCCCCCCTCAGGCTCGCGCAAAATCGAATCGATCACCCCGAATCGCGCCAGATCCTGCGCGGTGATCTTCATACTGGTGGCAGCGTCCTGCGCCTTGGCCGAATCGCGCCACAGGATCGAGGACGCGGCCTCCGGCGTAGCCACGCTATAGACGGCGTGTTCCAGCATCAGCACGCGGTTCGCGGTCGCAATTGCGATGGCGCCACCGGAACCCCCCTCGCCGATAATGACGGCGACGTTGGGAACACCAAGCTTGAGGCAGGCATCGGTGGATCGCGCGATCGCTTCGGCCTGGCCGCGCTCTTCAGCGCCGATGCCGGGATAAGCGCCGGGCGTATCGACCAGAGACAGCACGGGAATGCCGAACCTGTCCGCCATCTCCATGAGACGCACGGCTTTGCGATAGCCCTCGGGCATCGCCATGCCGAAATTATGCTTGAGCCGGGTCTCGGTGGTCGAGCCTTTTTCCTGGCCGAGAACGCAGATGCTCTCGCCCCGAAAGCGGCCGAAGCCGCCCATCAGCGCTTCGTCATCCCCGAACTTGCGGTCACCGGCCAGCGGCGTGAATTCGGTGATCAGCGCGTCCAGATAATCGATGCAGTGCGGCCGCTGCGGATGCCGGGCCACCTGCATTTTCTGCCACGGCGTCAAATTGGCGTAGAGGTCGTTCAACGCCTCTGCCGCGGCTTCCTCAACGCGCGAAATCTCGTCGCCGATATCGCTACCGGTCGCGGCGAGCGCGCGCAGTTCATCGATTTTCGCATCGAGTTCGGCGACGGGCTTTTCGAAATCGAGGTAGCTGCGCATTAGATCGGACATTCACATCATATGGGGCCGAAAGCGATGCACGAAACGGCTCGCCGCTTTTCAAGGCAAACCATGAAGCAAGTCAAGCGGACGGTAGAGAATGCGTGCAAACTCAACAGCTTGATTTTACTGGCCGATACGGCGTCAGTCCTGTCCTAGCGGATGCAGGTCGCGCACCAGGCTCTTCAAGCGTTCCTCGACCACATGTGTGTAGATTTGCGTGGTCGAGATGTCGGTGTGGCCAAGTAGGGTCTGCACGATCCGCAAATCCGCGCCATTGTGCAGAAGATGACTCGCAAACGCATGCCGCAACACATGCGGACTGACGAGGCGCGGCGCGATCCCGGCGGCCGCCGCCAGTTCTTTCAGATCGCGGGCGAAATGCTGTCTCGTCAAGTGCCCGCTTTCGCCGAAAGAGGGAAAAAGCCACTTGGTGGTTACAGCGTTTTTGGCTTTCTCCTGTTTCTGCATTTCGATCGCGGCAAGATAATCCGCCATTGCCTGCCTGGAGGGCTCGTTGAGCGGCACCAGGCGTTCCTTGTTGCCCTTGCCGCGCACCACGATCATGCGGGCATCGCGCCGCGCCGCCGACAAGGGCAGCGACACCAGTTCGGAGACCCGCAATCCCGTGGCGTAGAGCACCTCGAGCAGACAATACAGCCGCAGTGCACGAAGCCGCTGCGGCGCAGAGGCTTCCGGCGCCTCGGCCAAAGCCTTGGCGCGCATCAGCAAGCGATCGACATCCGCGATCGACAGCACCTTCGGCAAGCTGCGGCCGCGCTTTGGGCCCGACAAGATCGCAGCGGGATCGTCGCTGCGAATGCGTTCGTTGAGCAGAAACCGAAACAGATGCCGCATCGCGGATAATTTTCGCGCCGCGCTGGATGATTTGAATCCGCGGCTGTCGAGATCGGCCAGATAATCGCGCAGCGCCTGCGTCTCCGCGACAGCAAAGCTCGAATTGCCGCGCGCCAGAAATCGACGAAATCGCGGAGATCGCGGCGATAGGCGTCCAGCGTATTGTCGCCCGCGCCCTGCTCCGCCGCGAGCATGTCGAGAAACAGGTTCGTCAATTGCGCGTCGGAGGTTCGGGAAGGCATCCGCGCACCCTAGTGCTTATTTCTTGAGAAACTTATCCGCAGGGATGGTGACGGTCATTTCCCGCGGCTTCGGATTGACGAAATTCGCCAGTGCGAAGATCGCGCCATAGATCACGCCGGCAGATCACGGCGACCACGGTCAAAAAGCGCAGCAGGCTTGGCATGTCAGGGACTCAGATGACGACATTAAGCATTTGAAATCATGGGGATGACCGCGAGCGAACCCCATCATGTTCGCGCGTGCCGTGCAAGACTCTCTGGCAACGGCATCGGCGGGAGTAGTATAGGTGAGCCAACGCCGTAATGTTGCGGCCAAAGAGAGTTTCAATGCCCCAGACCGCCTCGCCGGCCAGCAGCGTCTCCCAGGAGGCCGATATCGTTGCGGCACTTGGGACAGCGTTCGCTGGTGCTCGTGGGCATGATGGGCGCGGGCAAATCCACCGTCGGACGCCGGCTCGCGGTGCGCCTGGGCCTGCCGTTCCTCGATGCCGATACCGAGATCGAGGCGGCTGCGGGAATGTCGATCTCGGATATTTTCGAGGTCCATGGCGAGCCGCATTTCCGCGATGGCGAGGCGCGGGTGATCGCACGCTTGCTCGACGGCGTTTCCAAAGTGCTGGCGACCGGCGGCGGCGCTTTCATGCGCGAGGAGACGCGCAAGCGCATCGGCGACAAGGCGGTTTCGATCTGGCTCAAGGCCGATGCCGACATCATCCTGCGGCGGGTGAAGCGCCGGCCCGACCGTCCGTTGCTGCAAACGCCCGATCCCGCCGCGACGATCGAGCGCCTGATCGCCGATCGCGAACCGATCTACAAGCACGCCGACCTCACGATCGCCTCGCGCGACGTTCCGCACGACAAGATCGTCGATGAGTGCGTCGATGCGCTGCACGGCCACCTTCATCGCGGTACCGCGCCATGACCGCACCGCTGAAAAGCTCCGATCCGATCACGGTCCAGGTCGCGCTCGATGACCGCGCCTACGACATCATCATCGGCCGCGACGTGCTGCATTCGCTGGGCGAGCGCGTCGCCGACTTACGGCCGGGCGCGCGCGCGGCCGTTGTCACCGACCGCACGGTGGCAAAACATTGGCTGGACAAGACCGAAGCCTCGCTGTCGGAAGCGGGAATTGCCGCATCGCGCATCATCGTCGGCGAGGGCGAAGGCACGAAAAGCTATGCGGGCCTCGAACAGGTCAGCGAGGCATCTGATCGCGGCGAAGATCGAGCGCAACGATCTCGTCATCGCGCTCGGCGGCGGCGTCGTCGGCGATCTCGCAGGCTTCGCCGCGGCGGTGCTGCGGCGCGGCGTCGATTTCGTGCAGGTGCCGACCTCGCTGCTGGCGCAGGTAGATTCTTCCGTCGGCGGCAAGACGGGAATCAATTCGCCGCAAGGCAAGAATCTGGTCGGCGCTTTTCATCAGCCGGTGCTGGTGATCGCCGACACCGCGGTGCTCGACACGCTGTCGCCGCGGCAATTTCGCGCCGGCTATGCCGAAGTCGCCAAATACGGCGTGCTCGGCGACGAGGCCTTTTTCGCGTGGCTGGAAGCCAACCATCAGGACATTTTCAGCGGCGGTCCCGCGCGCGAGCACGCCATTGCGACCTCATGCCGCGCCAAGGCCGCCATCGTCGCGCGCGACGAGCGCGAGAACGGCGAACGCGCGCTGCTCAATCTCGGCCACACCTTCGGCCATGCGCTGGAAGCCGCCACCGGATTTTCCGACCGGCTGTTTCATGGCGAAGGCGTCTCGGTGGGCATGGTGCTGGCGGCGGAATTTTCCGCGCAGCTCGGCATGCTCGCGCCCGCAGATGCATCGCGTATCGAGCATCACCTTGCCACGGTGGGTCTGCCCACCCATCTGCAGGACATCGCCGGATTTGCGCAGGAAGGCCTGGCCGACGCCGACGCGCTGCTGGCGCTGATGGCGCAGGACAAGAAAGTAAAGCGCGGCCGGCTTACATTTATTCTGCTGGAAGCGGTGGGACAGGCCGTCATCGCCAACGATGTAGAACCGGCACTGGTGCGCGAATTTCTTGACCGCAAGCTCGCGCATAAAAATTAAGAAGTGCAAAAAACTTAAGAAGATCGTCACACCATGGATTGGTTTACCTTCGCCATCGTTATTGGCCTTCTGCTGGTCTCTGCTTTTTTCTCGGGCAGCGAAACCGCGCTGACGGCGGCTTCGCGTGCCAGCATGCTGCGGCTTACCAAGCAGGGCAACCGCGAGGCCGGCGTCGTGACCAGCCTGATGGCGATGCGCGAGCGCATGATCGGCGCGCTGCTGCTTGGCAACAACATCGGCAATATCGGCGCCTCGGTGCTGGCGACCGGCGTGTTCACCGCGTGGTTCGGCGAGGTCGGCGTGCTCTATGCCACCGGCTGTGATGACGGTGACTGGTCGTTATCTTCGCCGAAGTGCTGCCGAAGACCATTGCCATCAACGCGCCTGACCGGGTTGCGCTGCTGGTGGCGCGGCCGATGAAGCTGATGGTCTATCTGCTGTCGCCGCTGCTCTCGTGATCGAGGCCATCGTGCGCGCGCTGATGACCGTACTGGGCATCAAGATCGGCGCATAACCAGCCGGTGCTGTCGCCGACCGAGCGGCTGCGCGGCGCCGTCGATCTGCTGCATCACGAGGGCGGCGTCGAAAAGCTCGACCGCGACATGTTCGGCGGATTGCTGGACCTGCGCGAATTGCAGGTCTCCGACGTGATGGTCCACCGCACCGAGATGGTGCTGATCAACGCCGACCTGCCGCCCGAAGAACTGGTGCGCGAGGTGCTCGCCACCGAATTCACCCGGATTCCGTTATGGCGCGAGCGGCCCGAAAACATCATCGGCGTGCTGCACGCCAAGGACCTGCTGCGCGCGATCCGCGCCTCCGAGGGCGATACCGCCAAGATCGACGTTTCCACCATCGCGCTGCCGCCGTGGTTCGTGCCGGAGATGCGGCCGGTGTCCGAGCAGCTCAAGGCGTTCCGCCGCCGCAAGACGCATTTCGCGCTGGTGGTCGATGAATACGGCGAAGTCGAAGGCATGGTGACGCTGGAAGATATTCTGGAAGAGATCGTCGGCGATATCAGCGACGAGCATGACGTGGTGGTCGCCGGCGTGCGCGCCCAGCCGGACGGCTCGGTGGTGGTCGATGGCTCGGTGCCGATCCGCGACCTCAACCGCGCGATGGACTGGCGCTTGCCCGATGCAGAGGCGACCACGGTCGCCGGGCTGGTGATTCACGAGGCGCGCTCGATCCCCGAGCGCGGCCAGAGTTTCACGTTTCACGGTTTCCGGTTTCGCGTGCTGCGCCGTGAGCGCAACCGCATCACCGCGCTGCGGATCGTGCCGATCCCGCGCGAGACCGAGGTTGAGAGCGAAGAAAGAAGCCGAAGCGGGCCGGCACGGCGTTTTGATCTGCGCCTACACCAGCAACCTCTGTCCGTCGTGTCCCGTCACCGTCAACGCGCGCACCGCGCCCGGCGCACCACCCGCAATCGCCACCGGAATGAAATGCTCGGTGCGGCCCTGCGTGGCGCTTTCGATCAGAACCTCGCGCCTAGCGCCGATCTCCGATGCAAGACGCCGCTGCAGCGCGGCTTCGCCGGCTGCGCGCAATCGCTTCGCGCGCTGCTTGATGACATCGCCCTGCACCTGCGGCATCCGCGCCGCCGGCGTGCCCGGCCGCGGCGAATACGGAAACACATGCAGGAATGTCAGGCCGCATTCATCGATCAACTCCTGCGATCGCGAAAACATCTCTTCGCTCTCGGTCGGAAATCCAGCAATGATGTCCGCGCCTAAAGCGATGTCCGGCCGCAGCCGCCGCACCTGCGCGCAAAACTCAATCGCATCGGCGCGCGAATGCCGCCGCTTCATCCGCTTCAGGATCATGTCGTCGCCGGACTGCAGCGACAGATGCAGATGCGGCATCAAACGCTCGTCGTCCGCGATGACATCGAGCAGATCGCGGTCCACCTCGATCGAATCGATCGACGAAATCCGCAAGCGCTTCAAGTCCGGCACATGCCGCAAGAATTTGCTTGGTCAGCATGCCCAGCTTCGGCGCGCCCGGCAAATCGCCGCCATAGCTGGTGAGATCGACGCCGGTAAGCACGATCTCGGCATGGCCGCGCTCCACCAGCGCGCGCACCTGATCGACCACCGCGCCCATCGGCACCGAGCGCGAATTGCCGCGGCCATAGGGGATGATGCAGAAGGTGCAGCGATGGTCGCAGCCATTTTGTATCTGCACGAACACCCGCGGCAGGCCGCTCTGAAATCCCTCGAGCAGATGCGGCGCCATTTCGCGCACGGCCATGATGTCGGCCACCGCGATTTTTTCGCTCTGCGCGATGCCGAAGGCTGACGCAGCATCGAACGCCTCGCGCGCGTCGCGCCAGGCTTCGCCGCGCATCTTGTCGTCATTGCCGATGACGCGATCGACCTCGATCATGTCGGCGAACATCGAGGCTTGAGTCTGCGCCGCGCAGCCGGTGACGACGATGCGCGCATCGGGCCGCTCACGCTTCAGTCGTCGGATCGATTGCCGCGCCTGCGCCACGGCTTCGTTGGTCACGGCGCAGGTATTGAAGACGATGGCGTTGGACAGCCCCGCGCGATCGGCCGCGTTGCGGATCACCTCGGATTCGAACGCGTTCAGACGGCAGCCGAAGGTGACGACATCGATGGTCATTTTACGCGACTGACGAAAACAGCGCCGGATCGAAACGGCCTTCATATTCAAACGTCGCGGTGCCGGTCATCAGCACATGGTCGTCGCGCTCGCGCCATTCGATGCCGAGTTCGCCGCCCGGCAATGTGATGGTGACGATGCGATTGGCGCGCCGCAGCCGCGCCGCGGCGACGGCGGTCGCGCAGGCGGCCGAACCGCAGGCCTTGGTCAGCCCCGCGCCGCGCTCCCAGGTGCGGATAGTGATGTGATCGCGGTCCACGATATGCGCCAGCGTGATGTTGGCGCGCTCGGGAAAGATCGGATGATTTTCCAGAAGCGGCCCGAAGCGCGCGAGATCATAGGCGGTGACATCGTCGACCCAGAAAATCGCGTGCGGATTGCCCATGCTGACGACGGAGGGCGTATGCAGCACCGGCGCATCGATCGGGCCGATCTGCAATTCGATCGAACGGGTATCGCGAAACTCTTCCGCGAGCGGAATGTCCTGCCAGCCGAATTTCGGCGGGCCCATGTCCACGGTAAAAAGATCTGCCGATGGACCTTGCCAGCAGTTCAGCAATCCGGCCCTGGTTTCGAAGGTCAGCGCGGCTCTGCCCTGTTTCCGCGAACAGTTGCCGCGCCACGCAGCGCATGCCGTTGCCGCAGGCGTCGGCCTCGGACCCGTCATTGTTATAGATGCGCACAAAAGCTTCGGTGCCCGCCAATCGCGGCGGCTGCAGCACCATGAGCTGGTCGTACGGCACGCCTGACGGCTGTGCCACCGCGCGCGCGTCATCGGCTGTGACCGCGGCGGGCCGATCACGCAGGTCGACCATGACGATTTCGTTGCCGATACCGTTCATTTTAGTGAAAGCGTGATTTGCGAGCGCGCTCATGCCAATTTCCTGCCCGCCTTATATGGTCAATGGCGGCGGATTGGCCAGCGCGGCATCGGCGGCACACGCTCGACGAAACACGCATGACGCATCTGCATGGGACGAAATCCCCGCTCGCGTGTTAGCATGGCGCTATATGCCCACACCGGCCTGGAGATCATCCGAAATGAACCGCAACCGCATCTTCCGAATGGCGCTGATTCCCGCGGCGGCGATTTCCTTGAGCTTTCCGTTGGGCATGATAGGCGCGCTGGCGCAATCGCCACCCACTACGCCCCCGGAAGTAGCGGCCCCCGCCCCGGCGGCGCCCGCTCCGGCGGTTTCGGATACCCCGGTAACGCCGGTCCCGGCGACACCGCCGCCTTCGCCGCCCGCGGTCAGCCCGTCGACACCACCGCCCCCACCGGCATCGGCAGCGACACCGGCAGCACCTCCTCCTGCATCCGCCGCAGCTCCGGCGACGCCGCCTGCCAGTGCAAACCGCCGATCCGTTCGGCGAGGAGATCACGCTGACGGCCAAAACAGCGTTGATCGCCAAGGGAGAAGCCAAATGGGATGATGCGTTCGAGACGCTGACCGGCTCGCTGAAGTCGCTGTCAGCGTTTCTGGAGAAGCAGGGCGTCAAGCCATCCGGCAACGCAATGATCGTCTACACTTCCACCGATGACAGCGGTTTCACCTATCAGGCGGAAATTCCGGTCGACCAGGAGCCGAAGAATCTCGCCAAGACCATGAGCATGGGCAAAACCCCGGACGGCAAATCGCTGAAATTTGTCCATCGCGGCTCGTACGACAACATGGACAATACCTACGAGGCGATCACCAATTACCTCGACGACAAGAAGCTGGAAGCCAAGGACACCTTCATCGAGGAATACATCACCGATCCGCTGACCACCGCCGAAGACAAGCTGGTGATCAACGTCTATGTGCCGCTGAAGTAGGGCAGTATGAAATATCGCGTCGCTTTAGCCGCTGCCTTTGCGAGCGGATTGTTCGCAACACCTGCACTGGCGCAGATCACGCCGATCGGGACGATTTCCGTCACCGGTGAGGCTCAGCTATCGGTGCCGCCCGACCTCGCGCAGATCGACGCCGGCGTGACCACCGAAGCCAAGACCGCGCGCGAGGCTTCCGAGGCCAACAATGCGGCGATGGGCAAGGTACTGCTGGCGCTGAAAGGTGTCGCCGGCATCGACGAGAAGGATTATCAGACTTCGCGATTGTCGCTGCAACCGCAATACGCGCCCAACCGCAGCGGCCCCAACGCCGTCACCGGATATCAAGCCAGCAATCACGTCACCATCAAGCTGCGCGACGTCAGCAAGGTGGCCAGCGTCATCGACACGCTGGTCGCCGCCGGCGCCAATAATATCGGCGGCATCAGTTTTATGGTGTCGACGGCTTCAAAGGTGCTCGACGACGCCCGCGAGCAGGCGATTGCCGACGCGCGCCGCAAGGCCGAAATTTATGCGAAGGCGGCCGGTGTTGCGCTGGGATCGCCGGTCAGCATTTCGGAAGAAGGATCGCCCGGGCCGATGCCGCTTCGCAGAATGGCCGCCGGCATGGCGGCCTCCGCGCCGGTCGCACAAGGCGAAGAAACGCTGCAGGTCGACGGTGAATGTGTCCTGGGCGATCAAGCCGCCGACAGCGCAGTACGATCGTCTAAATCTCCACGACCTGCCCCGGCTTGAGCGCCGCGAATCGCTCGCGCGCAATACCTGCCTCATCGAGCGCGGCATGCAGCGCCAATCACCGGCGCATCGATCGCCTCGTCGGTGAGCTGAAATGTGCCGTGATGATGCGCCAGCGCCTGCTGCGCGCCGCAATCGGCCAGCGCCTTCACCGCATCCGAAGGATTCATGTGCTGGTCGCGCATGAACCAGCGCGGCTCGTAGGCGCCGATCGGCAATATCGCCAGACGCAGCGCGCCGTGTTTGTCGCGAACGTTGCGAAAATGTTTGCCGTCGCCATAGCCGGAATCGCAGACGATGTAGATTTTGCCGGCAGGCGTCTCCAGCACGAAGCTCGCCCACAGCGCCTTGTTGCGATCGAACAATCCGCGCGCCGACCAGTGCCGCGTAGGCACCAGCGTCACCGCGACGCCGTTGCCGAGTTCAACGCGATCGTGCCAATCGAATGCTTCGGCCGATATCGCGCTGTCGGTGCTGCGCATGGTGACGTCATTGCCGAGCGGCGTGATGACGCGCGGCGAGAATTTTGCCGCGAGTTTCGATAGCGTCGCGACGTCGAGATGATCGTAATGGCCGTGCGAGACCAGAACGACATCAATGTGCGGAAGCACGTCGAATGCGATGCCGGGAGCGTTGTGACGCTTCGGTCCTGCGAACGACAATGGCGATGCGCGGTCCGACCACACCGGATCGATCAGGATATTCAGCCCCGCAGTCTGGATCAGCCAGCTTGCATGGCCGACGAACGACAGCCGCACCTTGTCGCCGGTGACGCGCGGCGGCGGCGTATCGGCGTAAGGGCTCGGCACCCATTCCGGCCATGCCGCGCGGTCCCTGCCTCTGCCGAATTGCCAGCGAAGCACCTGACCGAGACTCTTCGGCGGAGTGCCGTCGGGATCGAAAAAGTGCGTACCATCGAAATGATCGGAGATGGGGCCTTCATAAGTTTTCATGCGGGAAGCCCAGATGGCGGACAGGCCCGCAGCGGCGGCTAGGCCGCCCAAAGATGCCAGCAGCCTGCGGCGGGTGAAGATCATGGCGCGATTGGCCCGAAAACGTGTGTTTCTGCAAGGGTAAGATGAACTGCAGCGGCTCTTGAAATGACGCTTTCTCTCGACATTTCTTGACTTTCACAGGCTACGGGGGTTTAACCGCTGCACTTCTCGAAAAGTCCTCTTTTCGACCCGCCGACCGGCCCTTGAGACCGGAGGTCAACGCCCGACAGCGCGATGCGCCCTCGGGCGCAAAAGTGTTTTGGCATAGGCCTTTCCAGGAAAGGCCGTTCTTAGGTTCGCGCGCATGTTCGACAATCTGTCGGAAAAACTTGGCGGCATACTCGATCGGCTGACCGGGCGCGGCGCGCTCTCGGAAGCCGACGTCGATGCCGCCATGCGCGAAGTGCGCCGCGCGCTGCTGGAAGCCGACGTCTCGCTGGACGTGGTCCGCAGCTTCGTCGACCGCGTCCGCGAACAGGCAATCGGCGCCACCGTCGTCAAGTCGGTCACTCCAGGCCAGATGGTGGTCAAGATCGTCCATGACGAGTTGATCGCCACGCTCGGCTCCGACGGCCAGACCATCGACCTCAACGCCGTGCCGCCGGTCGCGATCATGATGGTCGGTCTGCAAGGCTCCGGCAAAACCACCACCACCGCGAAACTCGCGCGCCGTCTCACCCAGCGCGACAAGCGGCAAGGTGCTGATGGCCTCGCTCGATATCTATCGTCCCGCGGCGATGGAGCAGCTCGCGGTGCTCGGCCGCGACCTCGAAATTCAGACGCTGCCGATCGTGGCCGGCCAGAAGCCGGCGCAGATCGCCAGGCGCGCGCTCGAAGCGGCAAAACTCGGCGGCTACGACGTGGTGCTGCTCGATACCGCGGGCCGTACCACGCTCGACGAAGAGATGATGTCGGAAGCGGCCGAGATCAAAGCCGCAGCCAATCCGCATGAGGTGCTGCTGGTCGCGGATTCGCTGACCGGGCAGGACGCCGTCAATCTGGCGCGTTCGTTCGATGAACGCGTTGGCCTCACCGGCATCGTGCTGACGCGCGTCGATGGCGATGGCCGCGGCGGAGCGGCGCTTTCGATGCGCGCCGTTACCGGCAAGCCGATCAAGCTGATCGGCACCGGCGAGAAGACCGATGCGCTGGAAGACTTTCATCCCGACCGCATCGCCGGCCGCATTCTCGGCATGGGCGACGTGGTGTCGCTGGTGGAAAAAGCCGCCACGCATATCGACGCGGAAAAGGCCGCGCGCGTCGCCGAGAAAATGCGCAAGGGTCAGTTCGACCTCACAGACATGCGCGAGCAGCTTTTGCAGATGTCGAATATGGGCGGCATCAGCGGGCTGATGGGCATGATGCCGGGCATCGCCAAGATGAAGAACCAGATCGCGTCGGCCAATCTCGACGACCGTGTGCTGAAGCGCCAGGTCGCGGTGATCGATTCGATGACGCGGCAGGAGCGCAAGAACCCGGACATTCTGAAGGCCAGCCGCAAGAAGCGCATCGCTGCAGGTGCAGGGCTCAAGGTCGAGGAAGTCAACAAGCTCCTCAAGATGCACCGGAACATGGCCGACATGATGAAGGCGATGGGATCGGGCAAGCGCGGGCCGATGGCCGGCATCGCGCAGGCGATGGGCTTTGGCGGTGGCGGCATGCCTTCGCCCGAACAGATGAAGGCGCTCGCCGAGAAAATGCCGGGCGCGCCGCAAGGCGGCATGCCGGGATTGCCGAAGGATCTTCCCGCAGGCCTGCGATCGGGCTTGCCGAATTTGCCGGGACTTACCGGGCTCAGCGGCAAGCCTGGCCTGCCCGGGCTCGGCGGCTTTCCCGGATTCGGGAAGAAGAAATGCAACTTCGTCATTGCGAGCGAAGCGAAGCAATCCAGTATTACGAAGGCAGACTGGATTGCTTCGTTGCTACGCTCCTCGCAATGACGCTGAGAGTATCAAACACGAACACGACACCAACAGGAGAACATCATGTCAGTCGTCATCCGCCTCGCCCGCGCGGGCACCAAGAAGCGTCCGGTCTATCACGTCGTCGTCGCCGACTCGCGCTATCCGCGCGACGGCCGTTTCATCGAACGTCTCGGCCATTTCAATCCGCTGCTCGCCAAGGACAATGAGGCGCGGCTGAAGCTCGACATGGACAAGGTCAAAGCCTGGATGGCCAAGGGCGCGCAGCCTTCGGACCGCGTGTCGCGTTTCCTCGATGCCGCCGGCGTCAAGAAGCGCGAAGCCCGCAACAATCCGGAAAAAGCCGTGCCGCGCAAGGAACGCAAGGCCGCCGCTGAAGCCGCTGCGAAGAAATAAGCGCGAGCCGCGCGGCGATGCCAGCGCAAATCTGCATCGCCCGGATCGGCGCGCCGCATGGCGTGCGCGGCGCCGTTAAATTATGGACGTTCACGGAAGACCCGCTCGCAGTGACGCGTTACGGCGAACTATCTAACAAGGATGGCTCGCGCGCAGTTCGAGGTCGCGAATGCGCGGCAAGCCAAGGACCATCTGGTCGCGATGCTGAAAGGCGTCGCGACGCGCGAGGATGCCGAACGGCTCAACGGCATCGAGCTCTACGTCGCGCGCGACCGATTGCCTGCCACCGAGGCGGACGAATATTACCACGCGGATTTGATCGGGCTCGCCGCGGTGACGGCCGGGAACGAAGTCGATCGGCCGCGTGACGGCGATCCATAATTTCGGCGCCGGCGATATCATCGAGATCGCACCGCCGCATGGTCCGGCGCTGCTGCTGCCGTTTACGAACGCGGTGGTGCCGACGGTCGATATTGCCGGTGGCCGTGTGGTGATTGAATTGCCCGGCGAGATCGAAGGCGATACGCCGCAAGACGCGGACTCATAGGAATGTGGCGCGCCACCGTCCTCACGCTGTTTCCCGAGATGTTTCCCGGCCCGCTCGGCGTCAGCCTTGCGGGCAAAGCGCTGGCGTCCGGACTGTGGGTGCTGGAAGCGCGGGATATCCGCAACTCGGCCACTGACCGACATCGCAGCGTCGACGACACGCCGGCCGGCGGCGGACCCGGCATGGTGCTCCGCGCCGACGTGCTGGCGGCGGCGATCGATGCGGCTGACATCGTCACCGATCGGCCAAAACTGCTGATGAGCCCACGCGGTCGGCCATTGACCCAGTCCCGTGTCGCGGAACTCAGCGCCGGGCCGGGGCCGCTGATCGTGTGCGGCCGGTTCGAGGGCATCGACCAGCGGGTTATCGACGCCCGAAACCTGGAGGAAGTGTCTGTCGGCGATTACGTGCTGTCCGGCGGCGAAATCGCCGCCATGGCGCTGATCGATGCCTGCGTGCGGCTATTGCCCGGCGTGATGGGCAAGGCTGAATCAGGGGCGGACGAGAGTTTTTCCGACGGCCTGCTGGAATACCCGCAATACACCCGCCCGCAGGCCTTCGAAGGCCTGATGATCCCGGATGTCCTGCTCTCCGGCGACCACGCCAAAATCGCGGCGTGGCGTCAGGCCGCAGGCGACAGGCGCTCACGCAGGCCCGGCGGCCGGATTTATGGACCGCCAAAGCCGGTCAAAATCGCCCAAAAAACGCAAAATCGGATACCCCGGACGGGTGACAACAGCCGGCCTTTGCCGTATACGGACGCCAAATCCGCGCAATGCAGGATACGATGGACGTTTGCGCAGCCCGCGCTTTTGCGGCTGGGGCGCGCCGCCGATGGAGATTTCACGATGAACCTGATTCAAGAGCTCGAAAAAGAGCAGTTCGAAAAGCTGTCCGCCGGCAAAACCATTCCGGAATTCGGACCGGGCGATACCGTGATCGTCAACGTCAAGGTGGTCGAAGGCGACCGCTCGCGCGTGCAGGCCTATGAGGGCGTGTGCATCGGCCGTTCCGGCGGCGGGCTCAACGAGAGCTTCACCGTTCGCAAGATTTCGTACGGCGAAGGCGTCGAGCGCGTGTTTCCGGTGATGTCGCCGATGATCGACTCGATCAAGGTGGTGCGCCGCGGCAAGGTGCGCCGCGCCAAGCTGTATTACCTGCGCAACCTGCGCGGCAAGTCGGCCCGCATCGTCGAGAAGAAGACCGATCGCGCGGCACCGGCCGCGACCGCTGACGCTGCGGAGTAATTCTCCACAAGCGATTTGGATTTTGAAGAAGCGCGGCTCACCCCCGCGCTTTTTTTGTTGGCCGTCACGCGGGTCGGTCATTGCAAGGGGCACTTGCGACGAAGCACATCCAGTCCTTGCCTGTCGGCCTCTGGATTGCTTCGCTGCGCTCGCAATGACGAACCTAAAGTGCTATACCAACCTCATGTTTCCAGATCGCCAAACTCATCGCGGCGCGGGTCATTCTCGACGACCGCAGCCGTTTGCCTGGACGCTTTTTCGGACGGCGCACGACGGCCGCTCTGACGGCCTGAGCGCATCGCGCTTTCGCGTCGCTCGCCGATCCCATTTTCGTTTGAAGGCTCAACGCAATGACCGATTCAAAATCGCCGACCACGCTGTACGACAAGATCTGGAAAGATCATCTGGTCCACGAGGCCGATGACGGCACCTGCCTGTTGTACATCGACCGTCATCTCGTCCACGAAGTGACCTCGCCGCAGGCTTTCGAAGGCCTGCGCGCCACGGGGCGAAAAGTGCACGCGCCGGAGAAGACGCTGGCAGTGGTCGATCACAACATTCCGACCACCGATCGCTCAAAACCTAATCCCGATCCCGAAAGCATCGAACAGATGCGCGTGATGGCGGCGAACGCCAAGGAATTCGGCATCACCTATTACGACGAGTTCGATATCCGGCAGGGCATCGTGCACATCATCGGTCCCGAGCAGGGCTTCACGCTGCCGGGCACCACCATCGTCTGCGGCGACAGCCACACCTCGACGCATGGCGCGTTCGGCGCGCTGGCGCACGGCATCGGCACCTCCGAAGTCGAGCACGTGCTGGCGACGCAAACGCTGATCCAGAAGAAGGCGAAGAACATGCGCGCCACGGTCGACGGCAAATTGCCCGACGGCGTCACCGCGAAAGACATCATCCTCGCGATCATCGGCGAGATCGGCACCGCCGGCGGCACCGGCCATGTGCTGGAATATGCCGGCGAGGCGATCCGCGCGCTCTCGATGGAAGGCCGCATGACGGTCTGCAACATGTCGATCGAGGGCGGCGCGCGCGCCGGTCTCATCGCGCCGGATGAGAAGGCGTATGAATTTCTGAAGGGCCGCCCGATGTCGCCGAAAGGCGAGACCTGGGACGCCGCGATGCGTTACTGGGAAACGCTGCGCAGCGACGAAGGCGCGCATTTCGATCATGAGATCAGGCTCGACGCGGCAAAGCTGCCGCCGATCGTGACCTGGGGCACGTCGCCGGAAGACGTGGTGTCGATATCGGGCGTAGTGCCCGATCCCGACGCTATCCCCGATGAAGCCAAGCGGCTCTCGAAGCACCGCGCGCTGGATTATATGGGGCTGAAGGCCGGCACCAAGATCACCGACATTACGCTCGACCGCATCTTCATCGGCTCCTGCACCAACGGCCGTATCGAGGATCTGCGCGCGGTGGCGAAGGTGGTCGACGGCAAGACCGTCAATGGCAACCTCAACGCGATGATCGTGCCGGGTTCTGGGCTTGTGAAGGAGCAGGCTGAAGCCGAGGGCTTGCACAAGATTTTCCTGAAAGCCGGATTCGAATGGCGCGAGCCGGGCTGCTCGATGTGTCTGGCGATGAATCCCGACAAGCTCTCGCCGGAAGAGCGTTGCGCTTCGACCTCGAACCGCAACTTCGAGGGCCGTCAGGGTTTCAAGGGCCGCACCCATCTGGTGTCGCCGGCGATGGCGGCGGCGGCGGCGATCGCCGGACATTTCGTCGACATCCGGGAGTGGCGGTAAACGCGCGCCGCAGACCATGCTTTAAATAAATCAGGCGCCGCTCGGGGCGCCTGATGCATTTCAGCGATCTTTCACGCGCTCACCACCAACGGCGATGCCAGCGATGGTGGCGGTGATGCCAACGGCGATGATGCCATCCGCAGACGCGGCGCAGCCCGCGATAGGTCAGGACGATCCGGCAGCGCGCGCCGTAATAAACCGGTCCACCGTAGAAACGCGGACCAAAGTGCCGCCGGTATCCGCCGAAGTGAAAACCACCCGGGCGAAACCCGCCGCGGTGAATACCGCCGAAGCGCATTCCGCCGCCGCGGAACACGGCATGTCCGCCACCACGAAAGCCGCCGCCATGGAAACCTCCGTGCCCGCCCCCATGGCCACCACCATGTCCGCCACCACCGTGGCCACCACGGACTTCCGTCGTCATCGCTTCGGAGGCATATTTCGCCGTGGATACAGTGCCGGGATTGATTAGCGAGAGCGCCTGCGCGCGCTCTATCGGCGCGGCCGACAGCATCAGCACCGCAGCCGCCGCAAGGCCGAAGCACCGCAGCAGGCCGTATTTGAGTTCTGGAATTTTTGTCATGCGCGAAATCTCCTGTGCAACGATAGCCGGCGTGTAACGATCGTCCGGAGCTTTCGTTCAGTTGGATTGCCCGCTGCAAACTAGAAATTGCGACGTGAACGCGCGGTGAATATTGGGTTCACGATGATGAACGTCGCTGCGAGGTGAACGAGACTGAAGCGGCAGTCGTCACCAGGTTCGGTACGGAAAGCTCAGTCCGAAAAAGAACGGCACGAGACCGTAAGGCCGATAGACGACCGGACGATCGTAGTAATACGGTTGATAGGATGGTCGCACATAAAGCCGGGCATAGTCCTGCCGATGATGGACCCGCGGCTGCGCAACGGAGTCGGCAGCGCTGGCCGGCGCAATTCCACCGCAGCCGAGCAAGGTCGCGACGATCGCCGCAATGACGGAAAGCTTCACGCCATGTCCTTCCTGGTTTCTGCGGATTGACGCGCGAATTTAGCCGGGCCGCCAGAAGCAGTTCATGCGCGGCGTAATCACGGTGCCGCTCGGCCGGAATTCCTGCACGTAGCTTGCCGTGCAATCCCGGACCGCGTTGGGGCCGGGATAATAACGCGGATAGACGCCGTCGGCCCCGGGAGCGTAGCGCGGATAAACCCTGATCCGGGTAGGCGGCCGGCGCACGCGGCGTTGTGCCGAAAAATCCTGCGCGGACGCCCTGGCCTGCGCGAACTGCGTCACGGGAGCAGCGCTTTGCGCCTGCGCTGCCGCCATCGGCATCAAGGAAATTCCGATCGAGGCAACCAGAGCCGCGGCTAAATTGGTTCGCATCTTAAACGCCCACCCAAACGATTGACTGCTCCCACGGTCTCCGATTGGAGCGCGCACGTCAACCGTGCGAAGGTTCGATCGTGCGGGCTGTCAGCCTTGCCTGCGCAACTGAAAGCCAGCGACCGCCGCCAGAACGAGACCGCGCGGCAATAGCCGCAACATTAATGGGACCAACTTGATGCCAAGGCCCGGCAGCACGATCCGCTTGTTGGCCATCAAACCGCGGTAGCCGGCCAACGCCACGGCCGATGCCGATACATCCAGAATACCGAAGTCGTACCCGGGGTCGAAGCCCGCGCGCGCCTGAAATTCCGATGGCACCGGGCCGGGACATAACACCGTCACCCGCACACCCCTCGGGCCAAGCTCTTTGTGCAACGCCTCGGTCAACGACAGCACATAGGCCTTGGACGCATAATAAACGGCCATACCGGGCCCCGGCAAAAATCCGGCGATCGAGGCCACATTGAGGATGC
This sequence comes from uncultured Alphaproteobacteria bacterium, assembly GCA_963723625.1. GTDB lineage: Bacteria > Pseudomonadota > Alphaproteobacteria > Rhizobiales > Xanthobacteraceae > Bradyrhizobium. The sequence continues at coordinate 120,772 of CAVRRK010000004.1, read as the reverse complement.
CGCCGCCGTGGCGGATCAGGCTTTCCGAAAAACGCAGCGACAGATCCGTCGTCATCCTGATATTCACCGCGATGATGCCGAGCTGTGCCGCGCGGTCCATCTCGATCGCCTTGCCGAACAACCCGAAGCCGGCATTGTTGACGACAAATTCCACCTCGACCCCTTCGGCGGCCAAGGCCGCGGCAATGGTGTCGCCGGCATCCGGCTGTTCGAGATCGCAGGGAATGACGATCGGCGCCGCGCCGCCGGCGGCGACAATTTCGGCCGCCAGTTGTTCGAGACGATCCGCCCGCCGCGCGACCACGGCCACCTGATGATCGTTGGCCGCGAATACGCGAGCCAATTCTCTGCCAATTCCCGCCGACGCTCCGGTGATCAGCGTCACGCGATCAGTCACGATAAAATACTCTTTGAATTTATTTCGAGGATACAAGCTGCAACGTGTGCAGGTGACCATACGCCCCATGCACGAAGCAAGCCACCCGCCAGCATAGCGGCCCGTCTCAAATGCGCGTCAGTGCCGGCAGACTTTATTTCAGGAAATCAGTTCTCGGGGCTTGACGGCTCGGAAATGCCGGCGACGCGATGCTTCAGATTGATGCGGTCGCGCGATGACACGCCGAGCAGGTCCGCCGCGCGCCAGACCACGTTGTCCTCAAACTCGCTGACCTCGCCATCGGCATAGACCAGCTCCCACATCATTTCGACGATACGCAGCCGGCCGGCTCATCGACCGACCGCATGATGACGCTGGTGAAATGATAGAGGTCGACAGCTTCGCCCTCCACCAATGTCGCCGACGCGATCAGCTTGTCGGCGGTGCCCGGATCGAGCCCGAAACTGCTCTCAAGCAGACTGTGAAGCTTGCGCTTTTCGACAGGAGACGGCTCGCCATCGAGCGAGATGACATGGATCAGCAGCGCGGTCGCCGCCAGACGATATCCGGTGTCGTCGAACTTCTGTTCCGCATGCGCCCCGGGAGAAACAACGTCGGCAATAAATTGGCGTAATCCGTCCAGCATCAATCTCTCAATCGAAAATGTTCAGGGGGTTTTGCAGCGCGTCGTGTAGCCGATATATGGGTTGAGAATCGAACGCGCGCAATGCTGCGCGGTTCCGCCCGCGCGTTACGATTCGGCAACTTCAGGGAATTTCGTACACGACGATCTTGTCGGCGACGCCTCGCAGGCCGCCTGTTTTTGAATGGGCGTGATCGCCGCCTTGCCCAGCATCGCGGCAACCGCGGGTGTATCGTTGACCGGGCTGGTGATGTGGATCGCCTGCGAATTGGAAAGACCTTGCACGCGCGCGGCAACATTGACGGTCTGGCCAAAATAGTCCTGCCGCTCGTTCAGCATGACCGCGAGGCAGGGTCCCTCATGGATGCCGATCTTGACCACGAGATCGTTGGTCCCACGCTCGACATTCAACGTCTCCATGGCGGCGCGCATACGAAGCCCAGCCGCGAGCGCATGTTCGGGCCGTATGAAGGTTGCCATTACCGCGTCGCCGATGGTCTTCACGACGGCGCCCTTCTCCGACGAGATGATTTCGAGCAGCGCGTGGAAATGCGCGCGCACCAGATCGAAGGCGGCGAGATCGCCAACTCGCTCATACAGAGCGGTCGATCCCTTGAGGTCGGTAAACAGAAACGTCAGCGACGTGATCTTGAGACGCTGATCGATATTGAGATTGTCCGCCTTGTAGACGTCGCGGAACGTCTGATTGGTGAGCATGCGCTTGGCGGTGAGGAAGGGTTTGCGTTTGCCGATCAGATGATGAAGCGCATCCGCTGCGATAAAAACCGACGGCAACACGCGGACATCCGTCTGATTGTCGAGCGACAGCCGCAGCGGGCCCGGCCGCATCGTCATCGTTCCCTAGGGCGCGTGAGCGCGGTTATAGATCAGCGAGAGATGCTGCCGTTCTTTCGTAGGCTCGCCCTGCACGTCGATGAACTGCGCGGCATGTGTGACCGGCTCGAAAACGATGATGAATTGCTGCGGTAGCTGCAGTGATAGCACCGCCTTCTCGCCGGGCGGCACCTCCAGTGCGTCCAGCACGACTTCATCAGAAAGCGAGGCAAATGATTCCTCGTTGAAATCGACGCCCGAGCTCCAGAAAACCTGCCTGAAATAGTCCCAGATCGGCAGCGAGTTCGGATCGTGTGCGCCGATGTGCCGGATACGGGGACTGACCGTGAAGGCGACCTCGACCATCTCATCGACCGAGGCCTCATAGCCGCAGGCGCACAGGCCGCAATGATAATCGTCGTGACGCAGCGATTTCAGCGTGCTGTGGGCATCGAGCACGCCGCTGCAGCCGGGGCAGAGCACGTTCCAGGTCAGATCGAACAGTCCCAGCCGGGAGGCGTGAAGGAAACCGGAGATGACGCGCTCTTCGTCGAGCCCGTTGCGCGCCGAAAAATCCAGCACATTGATGCGATTGAGTTCGTGGTCCTGACCGTGCTCGAGCAGGTGCGCTATCGCGTCGACGACCGCCGGATCGGCGGTCTGTTTCAATACTGAAAATTGCGCCTGGGCTTCACTCATGCGGCAAGTCTAGGCCAGTCTGCCGTTGCGTCCAGTGAAGCTTTTGTCAGCGCCGGGTGATCCGAAACATCGGCGACCGTTCCGGCTGCGTCGTCACCACGCCGATCGGCAGCACCGGTTCGCGGTCGAGCAATTCGACGCGGAAAGCGCCGATCAGCTTGGCCAGAGCCAATGTCGCTTCCACCAGCGCGAAATGCGCGCCGATGCAGACGCGGGGTCCGACGCCGAACGGCAGATAGGCGAAACGATCCGGCGGCGGCGCGCCGGGCATGAACCGCGCGGGGATGAAGGCATTCGGGTCCTGCCACAGTTTCTCATGCCGGTGCAGCAGCCACGGCGCGATCAACACCAGGTCTCTGTTCTTGACCGCCATGCCGGCAACCGTATCGGGGCCGGCGGCAGCGCGCGCAATCAGATACGCCGGCGGATACAGCCGCATGGTCTCGTCGATCACGGCGCGGGTGAACTTCAGCCGCTCGACATCCGGCGCGCCGGTGACGTCAGCGCCCTGCACCTCGGCCGCCAGTTGCTCCTGCGTCACTGGATCGAGCGCCAGCAAATACAGCGCCCAAAACAATGCCGTGGCGGTGGTCTCGTGGCCGGCGAGAATCATCGTCGCCACCTGATCGCCGAGCTGGGCGTCGGAAAACGCCTCGCCGGTTTCGGGATCGCGCGCCGCAACCATGAGGTCGAACAGGTCGCGCGGCGGCGCGCCTTCGTTCTTCCCGGCGGCGCGGCGTGCCGCGATCAGCTCTGCCATGAAGCGCGTCCATCGCTTGCGAAAAAACGCACGCGAAATATCCTGTGGGCTCGGCCAGCCCAGCGGCAGCACAAGATCGAGAAAATGCGGCCGGGCCAGCCGCGAGCCGTATTCGATGACGAATGCACGCAGCGCCGGACCGCGATCGCCCATCTCGAACGAGAACATGGTGCGGCCCGCGATCTCCAGTGTCATGCGCTGCATGATCTCGCGCAGATCGACGGGAACGCCGCATTGCTTGTTGAGGTCAGCGATGGTGTCGTCGGTCGCCGAAATCATGTGCGGCACCAGCGTGCCGACGGCGCGGGGCGTGAACGCCGGCGCCAGCGTGCGGCGCTGATGTTTCCAGGTACGCCCTTCCGCAAGCAGAAGCCCCTCGCCAAGCATCGGCGTCAGCACGCGAATGCCGGTGGGTGTGCGGGTATAGTTCTCGTAATTGTCGATCAGCACATGGCGGATCGCGTCGGGCGTATTGAGAATAAAACTGTTGCGGCCCAGAAAGCGGCCCTTGATGACGTCCTCTTCATAGGCGCGTTGTCCCCACGTCGCGATCGCGCTCTTGCGCATCAGCGCCATTCGTCCCAACGGACCCATGGTCGAGGACGCGCGCGCCGGCGCGGGCGGCACCAGCGGCGCGCGGTCAAGCGGGATGTCGTAGACTTCGGCAACGCTCACGGTTGGCCTCGCGGTTCGGAAATGCAGGTCCCTTTTCTTGTCTATTTTTGAAGGTCGGCCGCAAAGAACTTGTCCGCCTCGGCCTTGGCTTCCTGATCCACCTTGGCGTCGTATCTGAGCGGCAGGTTGAACTTCTTGCCGAGCTCGGTAGCCTCGGGGTTGGTGAACGCATGCACCGCGCCGGGATATTCTATGATCCGATAATCGGCCTTCGCTGCGTCGAAATCCTTCTTGAGCACCTCGTACTGCTCGCGCTTCACGAAGGGATCGTCTGCTCCGTTCAGGACCAGAATCTTCGCCTTGATGGTTCCCGGCGCGGGCGCTGGGGTGTTGAGACCAAGCGACGCGTGAAAGCCCGCAACGGCAGCAAGGTCCGCCCCTGCGCGCGCCATGTTCAGCACGACTGCGCCGCCGAAGCAGTAACCAACGGCGCCGATCCGTTGAGGATTGACCGACGCTTGCTTGCTAAGCTGGTCCCGCGCAGCGTTGAAGCGCGATTCCATCACCGTCGGGTTCTTCATCACGGAAGACGACAGCGCGCCGGCGTCCTTCGGGTTATCAGCGGTCTTGGCATCTCCGTACATGTCGGCAATGAACGCTGTGTAACCCTTCTGCGCGAACTTCCGTGCCTCATTATGGATATGGGGGGTGATGCCCCACCATTCATGCACCATGACGATCCCCGGCCGCTTGGCCGTGATGGCATCGTCGTAGACGACGAAGCCCTTGAGGGTGGTTTCTCCGTCCTTGTAGGTGACGGGGTCTTCCTTGATCGCGGCGTTTGCGTTCGCGACCATCGCCATCGCCCAGAGTGCTCCTACGATAATCGTTCGCATACTGATCTCCCGCGGATTTTGACGCCGCCACGTTGGCATGCCCGCGATACCTGCGCTAGGCCATAAAATGACTCCGGGCCGTTGCATCTGCGCCAGTCAGGAGTACGCGCTCGCGTACTCCCTTATCGCTTCGTTAGGAGTTCGGGATTATCATGGGATTGATTCGGGTCTTTGCAACATCGATTGCGTTGGTCGATCTCAATTCCAAAGGACGCATGCAATGGGCCGGCTTCGACCTCGTTTCAAAAGCCATGAGCAGAGCGTAGCAAGGCGCTCTCCGGCCGATCTGCACGACGCGGCCATGCGCCACTTTTTGTCCAAACGATATGGACCGGCGGAAGACCGCTGCCGGCAGGCACTAACGCTTGATCCTGACCACGCGGATTCGCTGCATCTTCTTGGCTTGGTCCACTGGCAGACCAACAGGCCGGATTCGGCCGTCGATCTGATTGCCTCGGCCATCAGATGCAATCCGAACAACCACGAATATTTCCTCAGTCTCGGGGAGCTGCTTCGAGAACAGAACAAGCTGGACGAAGCCAGGAAAAGCTTCGATATCGCGATCAAGCTCGCTCCGAATTTAGCCGCGCCCTGGATCAAACTGGGAAACCTCCTGCAACTCCAGGGACGACGCGACGAAGCATTATTGACCTACGAACATGCCCTCACGCTCGATCCCAGCAATGCCGACGCGGCGGCCCGCAGCGGGCTCATCTTGCTCGATTTGCGCCGGTTCGAGGAGGCGCTTGCCAAATTTGAGCTTTCGGCGGCAATTTCTCCAAACCAGACTGAAGTGCTCTGTGGCAGAGGCGATTGCCTGCACAATCTTGGCAGGACTGCAGAAGCAGCTTCTCTCTATCGTCAGGCCTCGGAGTTAGTACCGGACCGTGCGTCTATCTGGCGGTTGCTTGGAAAAGTGCATGAGCAGCTCGGCGATCGTGACGAAGCGATCAAGGCCCTGCGCCGGGCGCGTGAACTCGATCCTTCCGATGCGTTCGGTGCGAGCATCGAACTGATGCGGCTGGGCGCTGACGAATTGTCCGAGATGCCCCCCGCCTTTGTGCGTTCGCTGTTCGATCAATATGCGCCCACGTTCGACGCCTCACTGGTGCAAAGTCTTGGATATCGTGGACCCCAGGTGTTGGTTGAAGCAGTGCGGTCCGCGCGCCAAGCGCATCCGAAGCCGGTCAGTTTCAAACACGCGATCGATCTTGGTTGCGGTACGGGACTGGTGGCGATCGCCTTTGCTGAAATGGTCGATCGATTCATCGGCATCGACCTTTCGCCAGGCATGATCGAAAAGGCCCGCGTCACCGGTTTCTATGCTGACCTTAAGGTGACCGATATGCTGGAAGGGCTGCGCACAATGCCCAACTCCAGCGTGGACCTCGTCCTCTCCGCCGACGCGATGATCTACGTCGCCGATCTCTTGCCGGTTATGAAGGAAGCGAGCCGGGTCCTGGCTTCCAGCGGCCTTATGGCGTTTACGCTGGAAAGGCACGACGGCGACGGCTTCATTATGGGCGAAGGCAGGCGCTACGCTCATAGTGCACCTTATGTGCGCGCGTCGATCGAGGCAGCCGGTCTTGTGATGTTACAATTTGAACAGCACTCGGCCCGTTGCGAAGCAGGCGTGCCCGTGCCGGGCCTTGTGATCGTTGCGCAGAAATCGTGAGTTGTTCGGCGCGTGTCCACGCTCTAATAGGTCAACTCCGCGATCGAAATCCGGTTCTCTGACGCCGGCCAGCCGCGCGAGACGATCCGCTCCTCGTTGAACATTCCCACGACCGGGCGGCCGATCTCCGCAGCGGGAAGCCGCGCCGTGGTCACCGAATCCGTTGGCACGCCGGATTTCACGTCTGTCGGCTCCTTGCCGTCGAGCAGCACGATATCGCGCGGCAGGCCAAAATAGCCGCGCGGTCGCGACAGGATCACGACCGCACCGGCGCCGGCGTCCGGCGGGCCCAGAGCGCGCGCGGCGCGCAGGTGCACCACGTCGGAAGAGCGCGGAAACGGTGAGCGGTAGAAATGCGTGGTCGTCGATCCCTCGGCGGTCAGTACCATCTCGAGATACCACGATGGATCGACCGATGCGGGCCCCCAGCGCCCGTCGGGCCCGGACTTCGAAGTATGGATCGCCGCGCCCACGCGCTCGCCGGTGTCGGGCAACACGCGATAAATCTCCACCGACGCGCCCGCGACCGGGCGATTGGTTTGCACGCCGCCGGGCGTCCCGGTGACGAGGCCGCTCAGCTTGACTTCGGTTTGCGGCATGATCGCGATCCTGTCCGGCTCGCGTCCGGCGATGAACTTGTAGATTTCGCGGAAGGCGCGCGGCGAGAACGCGGTCTCACGATGATCGACCGGGCCGATCACCAGATTGGTGGCGCCGCGTAGCGCGGGACCCTCGCTGGTTATTCCGGTCGGCGTGCCGGGCTTGCCGACGGAACGGCCATCGGGCTGCGCGTATTTATCGTTGCCGTCGCTTCGCAGTGTCAGAAATGCCGTGCCATCGGTCACTTCGCTCTCGCCTTCATTCAAGGCGCGCAGGAACGGACTGCGGCCATTGAATTCATTGCCGGCAAGATCCTCCCAATCGAATATCCCATGGTTCGGCACGCCGCAGAGCACGGCATGGCTGACATCGGCGCCGCCACCATTCTTGATATAGCTGCGAACCGGATAGCCGCCGCGCGAATTGGCAACGAGCGCGACGCGCGCCGCACCGGTGCGGTCTTTCAGCCGTCTGATGGCATCGCCGAGCTCCTGGCGCTGGTCTTCGGCGGACGATCGATTGGCCTGTGCCACGGCGTCGTCGGTTCGGGCCAAGGGATCGGTGAAGTCGAGGGCGAGCATCCGCTCGCGCGCAATGCCGTTGGATTCCATGCGCCACAGCGCGGTCATCCACACCGCGGCATGGTCGCCGTTGCCATGCACAAACAAGACCGGAGGAATCTCGGCTCCGCCGGGCGCGGCGGGAGCGGTTTGCGCAAAAGCGCTAAATGCCAAACCATTGACCGCCAATGGCAAGGCGGTCGCACCCTTCAAAATCGTCCGCCGCGACAGATTCATTCCGTGACCTCCCGTGATTTTTCATCACCTTAACAGCGTGTGCGCGGCGGTTGTAGCGGCTTAGGCACTGGACAGCCACGGAGTTTCACGGGCATCACATGGCTTGATGACGGGAATCAACACTGGACCACAAACCCGTCACGGAACGATGATGACGAAATCGCCGAAACGATCGACGTTCTCCGCCGACAGCGTCGCCGCGCCACTGCGGCATGCGGTGTTCCGGCGCATCTGGCTGGCCAGCCTGCTCTCCAACCTCGGCCTGTTGATACAGGGCGTTGGTGCTGCCTGGGCGATGACGCAGATGGCCTCGTCGGCCGACAAGGTCGCGCTGGTGCAGACCGCGCTGATGCTGCCGATCATGCTGATCTCGATGCCGGCCGGCGCCATCGCCGACATGTACGACCGCCGCATCGTGGCGCTGGTGTCACTGTCGATCTCGCTTTCCGGCGCGACCGCGCTGGCGGTGATGGCCTGGCTCGGCCTGGTCACGCCGAATATTCTGCTGGCATTCTGTTTCATGGTTGGCTGTGGCATGGCGCTGTTCGGCCCAGCCTGGCAATCCTCGGTCAGCGAGCAGGTGCCGGCGGAAACGTTGCCGTCCGCCGTCGCGCTCAACGGCATCAGCTACAACATCGCGCGAAGTTTCGGCCCCGCGATCGGCGGCATCGTGGTCGCCACCGCCGGCGCGGTCGCAGCCTTCGCCGCCAATGCCGTGTTGTACATCCCGCTGCTGGTGGTGCTGTTTTTATGGCGGCGCAGCAGCGTACCCTCGCGGCTGCCGCGCGAAAAGCTCAGCCGCGCGATCGTCTCCGGCGTTCGCTATATCGCCAACTCGCCGTCGATTCGCATTGTGCTGGCGCGCACGCTGGTCACCGGCTTGGCGGGCGGTTCGGTGTCGGCGCTGATGCCGCTGGTCGCGCGCGATCTGCTGCACGGCGGTGCGCAGACCTACGGCATCATGCTCGGCGCGTTCGGAATGGGCGCGGTGATCGGCGCGCTGAACATCTCGGAAGTGCGCAAGCGGCTGACCGGTGAAGGCGCCGTGCGCGCCTGCGCGCTTTCGATGGGCGGCGCCATCGCGGCGGTCGCGTTGAGCCGAGAGCCGGTCCTCACCGCGGCAGCGCTGGTGGTGGCGGGCGCGGTGTGGATGCTCGCGGTCGCGCTGTTCAACATCGGCGTGCAACTGTCCGCGCCGCGCTGGGTCGCGGGCCGTTCGCTGGCCGCATTCCAGGCCTCGATTTCCGGCGGCATCGCGGTGGGAAGCTGGGGCTGGGGACACCTCACCGACGCCGTCGGCGTCGAGACCGCGCTTTTGGTTTCCGCCACCGCGATGTTTATCTCGCCGCTGCTGGGACTGTGGCTGAGGATGCCGCCGGTCGGTGCGCGAAACGAAGACGCGGAAGTGCTTGCCGATCCCGAAGTGCGGCTGTCGCTGACGGGACGCAGCGGACCGCTGGTGGTCGAGATTGAATACCGCGTCGACCAGGAAAACGCGCGCCCCTTTCACGGCGTGATGCAGGAAGTGCAGCTCAGCCGCCAACGCAACGGCGCCTATGGCTGGTCGATCGCCCGGGACATCGCCGATCCCGAGCTATGGACGGAGCGCTATCATTGCCCGACCTGGCTCGACTATCTGCGCCAGCGCAACCGCTCGACGCAGTCGGAGCGCGCGCTGCACCTGAAGGCGATGAGTTTTCATCTCGGTCCCGAGCCCGTGCGCGTCCGCCGGATGCTCGAGCGGCCATTCGGTTCGGTGCGCTGGAAGGAAGACACACCCGACCGCGCGGTGCATGAGGTATTGCCGGTCACCACCGCCGCGGGCGGCGGTACCTAAGCCCGGCGCGCGATTTACTGGCCGTTGTCGGCAAGTGTTTTCCGGCAGGCCGCGCTAAGTCTGCCGCGATTCTGTTGCAGACATTGCAGGACAACCATATCGCCGTCGTTCATGTGCGCGCGACAGAAGCGGGTAACATCCCGCGTGCAGGTGCTCTGCTGCGCCGATGCGGTGGAGAACACCAGAGCCACGGGAATGGCGAGCAAAAACACCTTCATGTCTGATGCCTCCTCAAAATCTACCCAATGCAAACTTGGCTACGCGGCGGACGAGTTCTAACTGCCGGTCCTGTCGTGTCCAGAGCTTCGTAAAATGATAAAAATAGCTATGTTTTGCAGTGAGTTAGATGCTTCGTGATCAACATCACAGCCGGCACGATCCGGTCGGGGCATGGTGGCGCATCAACAACGCGCCGCTGGGGCGGCCAATAACGGGGACCCGACCATGACCGCTCTTCTCACCAGGACCCTCCGCCAAGCCGCTTTCGCCGCCGCCATCGTGATTTCTTGCGCCGGCCACGCCAGCGCCAGTGAGCTTCCCGGCGGATATTCTTGCAACGATCTTCGCGCCAAGGTTTCCGAATACGGTGCAACCCTCGTTCTCTCGATGGCCAAGTCACACGGTTATTCGGATCAGGCCATTTCGCAAGTCCGCAACAAGTGCGGCGTGTAACGTTCCTGGCCGGGGAAAGAGTGCCGTATAAAAAACAGCCTCAGGCGTTTCCGCCCGAGGCTGTTTTTGCCGGAGTCAGTACTTGAACTGAGGCATTGCCTTGAGCTGATCCTTTGTCGCGTTGTAGACCGCGTGATCGGGATACCAGTTTTCATTTGCCGCGCGAGTTGTGCGGGTCGCCGCAGTACCGGTCGTCGTCGTCGTTGCAGGACCGTCGGACGCCGTGCGCTTGTTACTATCGACGTTTGTGGCCGGCGCGCCGGCAGGCGCGGTTGTCGACGCGGTTCGTGCCGGTTCGTTGACCCATTTCAGCTTATCGAAGCTGACGGCAACGTAGTGCTCGCCCATTCCGAGAAAGCCGCCAACGCCGAGAATGACGCGACCCGGCCTGCCCGATTTTTCCAGGATGATTTCGTTGATATCGCCAATCTTCTCGTTGGCCTCGTTGTAAACGTTAACGCCAACGAGTTTCGACGCCCGCCACTCGCCTTCCCGGTGTGAAGTCGAACTGGCATTTGTATCAGCCTTGGACGTGGTGTTGGTTTGAGCCGAAGCGGTGGTCATCAGAGCGGTGGTCACCAACGCGGCTGCGATGTATTTCGAAATCATGGCATGATCCTCCACAGGTTAAACTGCAGATCAACTTTTTGGTGTCGAATTAGGTTCCAGCCTTAGTGGAGAGAACGCTCACCGCCCGCCAAGTCATCGAGCGCGACCGACGTTGGCGGCCGGCGTGGCTCCAGCCGTTCAGCCTATGAAAATTGCTTCAAATGTTAACTGGTGCCGCAAACAGGACTCGAACCTGTGACCCCGTCATTACGAATGACGTGCTCTACCAACTGAGCTATTGCGGCGGACCATGCACGCCTTCGGAAATTGACCTGAAAACGCTTGCCCCTGATATCGGGCGGCGCGCGGCTTTGCAAGAAAAACGCTTGTCGCGCGATGGCCCGATCAGCCGCCCCAGCGGGCGAGAAAGCCGCGCCAGCCGCTGGCCTGGCCTTGCGCCGGATGCGTCGATTCCGCGAATTCGTCGTCCGGAATTTCGTCGTCGATGCCGGGATCGTCAGGCGCGCGGACGATCGGGATCACCGCGGGAATTCTGGCGCTCGCGGTCCCGGCAATGTCATGACGCGAACGGAACAGCGGCGCCGGCTGCGGGAGCACATGCTCGCTTCGAGGCGGCGAATTGGACGCTTCCGCGCGAGCTGCGGGCACCGGCACGATTCTTCGATCATCGGATACAGCGGCGGAGCGGCGCCCGGCGCATCGCCGGGTGAATTGTCCTGCGTCGCAGCATTCACCGCCGGCTCCGAAACGTCCTCCTCCAACGGCCGGCTCGGCGCGTGGCGGCGCCAGCACGGTCTCGCGCACCATCTCGGACTCGAAATCCTCGGATTCGATGGCTCCTGTTTTGTGCGACGGCAGCGAGGCGAGCGGCGTCTTCCATTCGAAGGCGTCAAGCCGCCCGGTCACCGGAGACACTGCCCGCCAAACGTCCGACACATAGCCGTCCGCGGTCCATACCGGATCGTGCAGCGCGCGCACCGCGCGACGCGTCCAGGCCCGGGCGCGGCCTGAGTTGCCATGTTCGGTACGCTCGATTTCCGCCATCAGCATCGCGACGCGCTGCGTCGGCACCGCGATGAACGGCGCGAGAGCTTCACGCGCGCGCGTGAATTCGCTGGCGTCGATCGCCGCGCGCGCCATCGCCAGCGCACTCTCGATATGCCCGGGCGCTTTCGCGGCGAGCGTTTCAGTGCGCACCAGCCGTTGCCGCGCGGAATCGCCGAGCTTGACGTGCGCATAGGCGTCCGCGAGATCGGGATGCGGATGCGCCAGCCAGGCGGCTTCCACGGTTCGCATCGAGCGCCGGATCTGGTGCGCCTCGCTCAGGAATTTGCTCGCCAGCACCGCCGCCGGCACCAGCGTCGGCGCGAGCTTCACCGCTTCCATCACGCTTTCGCGCGACAGATCGCGATCCTGATTTTCAAGCTCAAGGGCGCGCGCCGTCAGCAGCACCGCGCGCTGACGCCGGTAGGCATGCTTGTCGATCAGACCCGAGGCAAGATTGTTGTCCAAAATTGCCAACGCGCCGGACCAGTCGCCGCCGGCGCAGCGAAATCCCAGCACGGCCTGCGAGGCCCAGGTCGATCCCGGAGAAACCTTCAGCGTCTGTTCGGCGATCGATTGCGCGGCGTGTGGATCGTCGGCGCGCTGCGCTTCGATGAACAGCCCGCGCAATCCAAGCAGCCGCGTATCCTCGCGCTCGGTCATGGCGCGGAACGCCCGCTGCGCACCTTCGCGGTCGCCGTCGAGCTGTGCCGACTGCGCGTGCAGCAGCAGCGCCAGCGGATCGTGCTCGGCGTGACGCCTTGCGAGTTCGGCATGTGCGCGCGCCGCACTGGAATCGCCGTGACCGATCGCCAGCAATCCATGCGTGATGGCATGCCGGCCGCGGGCGCGGCGCTTCTCATGCCGCCGCTGCCGCATCCGATGCGGCGTACGCCACAGCCCGCGCAGAATGCTCCACGCCAGTACTGCGGCGACGATAGTTGCGCTCAACGCCAGCACGAACACCGGCAGCGAGGTCTCGATGCGCCACGCGCGCCACGACAGCGCAATGTCGCCGGGTTGTTCGGCAACCCACGCCGCGCCCGCGGCGGCAAAGGCGATCAGCAACAGAAATAGAATGATACGTATCATCGGAATCCTAAGGCCCGGGTTTGGAGAGCGCCGCCATCATGTCGGCCGCGAATTGACGCGATGCCGCAAGCGCAGCGTCGCGCGCATCGGCCTTGTCGATCCATGGCTGCACGGCGGCGCGATCGGGCGGGCTAAGTGTATTCAATTCGCGCCGCGCTTCGGCGATATCGTTGCGTTGCGCGGCCGCGGTGGCGCGCGCCATGATCGCGTTGCGATCGCTGCCGATGGGGACGTCGGTGCGCTGGATACGCACCAGACGCGCCGCACCGGCTTCCAGACGATCGACGATCGATCCGGTTACCGAATGTTCCTGCACGCGCGGCGAAAGCTTTGCGGCCATGGCTTGCAGTTCGGCGCCCATCGCATTGGCGCTCGGCACACCCGACGCAGCAAACGGCTCAAGCGGCTTCAACACATCTGCGTTAGGGGCTATCGGCTTCGCCGCGGCTAGCGCCGCGGCATAGGGCTCGCCCTGCCGCACCGACATATCCAGCAGGGCGGCTGCGACGACGCGCCGAAGCGGCATATCGCTCGCCGGCGGCGGCGTAGCATTGCGCTTCGCGACATCCGCCGCGATGGCTTTGGTGGTGCTTTCGAGCTGGGCAATGCGGTCGTTGATCGGCGACAGGTCCATTGGCGGCGGCGCAGGCGCTGGCGGCGGCGTTTCATGCGGCGCCGACTTGATCTCGTTCACCGAGCTTACGAGCTGCTCCGATTGCGCATGCGCCGCGGCAAGTTCAGCGCGGATCGACTGCAATGATTTTTCATTCGTATCGAGCCGCGCCGCGACGGCCGGATCAGGCACCGGAGCAGACGGCGTCTTAACGCTGGTTTCGACTTTGGCGACGCGAGCCGCGAGCGCATCGGTAACGGCGGTATTGACGGGAGCTGGTTGAGGCGCAGGCGGCGCCTTGTGGGCCAGCCAACCGGTCCACCAGGCGGCTGCGATCACCAGCGCGGCTGCGCTGCCGCCGAAAATTGTCGAAACGATCGCGGCGGAGACGATCCCGGCCATCGGCCGGCGCTTAGGTTCCACACGCTCCGCATTCTCGTCGGCATTGCGCGCCTGGTCCGAGACTTCCACGGCATCGAGGTCGAGCGTCGGGCGCCGCCCGCTTCGGCCGGTCCAAATTCGCGGACAGTCCGCTATCGTCAGAACTATCTCCAGAATTTTCCTGGGGCCTGTCATCGGCCATCGCGCGAGTTCCCTGTCATGGCGACGAACGTCACCGGTTTCGAGGCGCTGTCTTAGCGCGATATCGGTTGTAACGCACGGCGAAGTGTTTCGAACAAGGCGTTTTCGTCCGGCGATTGCGCCACCATGACGTGCGCCGCGCCGGCATCGCGCATGATCGACGCCACGGCATCGGAAATACAGCACTGCGGCAGCGCCAGCGCGGAGATTTCGGTGCCGGCGGCACGCGCCGCATCCAGAAACGCACGCACGCTTCGCCGGGAATAGTGCAGCACCGCCTCGACCTTGTTGGCGGCAAAGGCGTCGCAGGTTTCCCGCGGCAGCGTCGCGACGGGAATCATCCGGTAGGTGGTGTGCGTCACCACGTCGAAGCCGCGCTCGCCCAATTCGCCGGCCAGGTCGCGCGCCAGATCCGCGCCGGCCAGATAAAGCAGCGTCGCGGATTTTTTCAGCGTCTTCACCTTCACGCTCGCGCTCATCAGGTCGCGCAGCGCCGCGGCGTCGCCATTGGCGACGATGACGTTGTTGAAGCCGGCGCGCCGCGCGGCTTCCGCGGTGTGCTCGCCAACCGCGAACAGCGGCAGTTCAAGGAGCCGGCTGCCGGCGAGATAGGCTTCGATGGCGCGCAACGCGTTGGCGCTGGTGACGATAATGGCGCCGTAGCGCACCTCGGGGTCGTCATAGAATGCGACCGGCTCGAAGCGCAGCATCGGCGCCAGCAACACCTCGAAGCCTCGCGCGCGCAACGCCGCGGCAGTGATCTCGATATCGGGTTGCGGGCGCGTGATGAGAATGGCCATGCGCTTTAAGTTCTCGACGCCGCACCTGTTCCAGCGCACGATTGCACGCCGCGACCTCATGATGTTACGTGGCCCGGAGAACAACGCTGGTTTGAGCGTTAACGCAAGGGCTCAGAAGTTGGAGCGCGAAAGGCCGATGGCGGAGACGACTCTCGTTCTTGGAATCGAGACCACCTGCGATGAAACCGCAGCCGCGGTCGTCGAACGCTTGAGCGACGGCAGCGGCCGGATTTTGTCCGACATCGTGCGCTCGCAGATCGAGGAGCACGCGCGGTTCGGCGGCGTCGTTCCGGAGATCGCCGCGCGCGCCCACGTCGAAGTCCTCGATGGCATCGTCGACAGCGCGATGAAGCAGGCCGGGGTCGGCTTCGCGCAGCTCTCCGGCGTCGCCGCGGCCGCAGGTCCTGGCCTGATCGGCGGCGTGATCGTCGGCCTCACCACCGCCAAGGCGATTGCGATGGTGCATGACACCCCGCTGATCGCCGTCAATCATCTGGAAGCCCACGCGCTGACGCCGCGGCTGACGCACGCGCTAGCATTTCCCTATTGCCTGTTTCTGGCGTCGGGCGGTCATACCCAGATCGTCGCGGTTCTCGGCGTCGGCAATTATGTGCGGCTGGGCACGACCGTCGATGACGCCATGGGAGAAGCCTTCGACAAGGTCGCCAAGATGCTGGGGCTGCCCTATCCCGGCGGACCGCAGGTCGAACAGGCAGCCGCCAACGGCGATCCCAAACGATTCAATTTTCCGCGGCCGATGCTGGGGCGCGCCGATGCGAATTTTTCGCTGTCGGGATTGAAGACCGCCGTGCGCAACGAAGCCAGCCGGCTTGCGCAGATCGGGCCGCAGGATGTCAGCGATCTCTGCGCGGGATTTCAGGCGGCGGTGATGGAATCGACGGCCGACCGATTGAGCGTCGGCTTGCGGTTGTTTCATGAGCGGTTCGGCGCGCCGCAAGCGCTTGGTCGCCGCCGGCGGCGTTGCCGCCAACGCTGGCCATCCGCGCGGCATTGCAGGATGTCGCCGCGAAGGCGCAGACTACGCTGGTGATTCCTCCACCGGCGCTATGCACCGACAACGGCGCGATGATCGCGTGGGCGGGCGCGGAGCGTCTCGCGCTGGGACTGGTCGATCCGATGGATGCGCCGCCGCGCGCGCGCTGGCTGCTCGACGCCAACGCAACAGCGCCGGCAGGTTTCGCCAATACCCGCGCTGCGTTTTAGCGGAAGCGCGATCGTGACGCGCTCATACCAAATCAGTCGCGGTGATCGGGGCCGGCGCGTGGGGCACTGCGCTGGCCGGCGTCGCCGCGCGGGCGGGACGCGAGGTCATGCTCTACGCGCGCGATGCCGCAGCCGCAGCGCACATGGATGCGACGCGCGAGAATGCGCGCCTGCCCGGTGTGCGGATTGACGCGGGTATTATCGTGACGAACGATTTGGCACGCGCCGCGCAAGCGGATATCATTCTGCTCGCGGTGCCCGCGCAAAATCTGCGCGTGGCGTTGATCGCGCTGGCATCTCATCTCGCCGCGGCTAAGCCGCTCATCGCCTGCGCCAAGGGAATCGAGCGCGGCACGCACCAGTTCATGACCGAGGTAATCGCCGAAGCCGCACCCGGCGCGATCCCCGGCATTCTCTCGGGACCGAGTTTTGCCGATGATGTCGCGCGGGGGTTGCCGACCGCGGTGACGCTGGCCACAAAAGACGAGGCGCTGGCTGCCGCGTGGGCGCAGGCGCTGGGATCTGCTACCTTCCGGCCGTACCACACGTCGGATGTGCGCGGCGTCGAGATCGGCGGCGCGGCGAAAAACGTGCTTGCGATCGCCGCGGGGATAGTTACAGGCAAACGATTGGGCGCATCGGCACAGGCCGCGCTGACGACGCGGGCTTTCAGCGAATTGCTGCGGCTCGGGCGAGCCTGTGGCGCGCGCAGCGAGACGCTTGCCGGGCTTTCCGGTCTGGGCGATCTGATCCTGAGTTGCACCAGCGTGCAATCGCGAAATTTTTCGCTCGGCGTCGCGTTGGGGCGCGGCGAGAGTGCGCCGCGCAACAAGCTCGCCGAGGGCGAATTCACCGCACCGGTGCTGATCGAACTGGCCGTTTCAAAGAACGTCGAATTGCCGGTATCGAATGCGGTAGCGGCAATCCTGAGCGGCGCAACGACGGTCGACGAGGCCATCGAAAGCCTGCTGACACGGCCCTTCAAGGCGGAGGAATAATCATGGCGTATTGGCTGGTGAAATCGGAGCCTTCGAGCTGGTCGTGGGATCAGCAGGTGGCGAAGGGCGCCAAGGGCGAGGCCTGGACCGGCGTGCGCAACTTCACCGCGCGGCAGAATCTGGTGAAGATGAAGAAGGGCGACAGCGCCTTCTTTTATCATTCCAACGAGGGCAAGGACATCGTGGGCATCGCGGAGATCATCCGCGAAGCCTATCCCGACCCCAGCGATGCCTCCGGCAAATTTGTCTGCGTCGACATCAAAGCCGACAAGCCGCTAAAGACGCCGGTGACGATGGCCGCGATCAAGGCCGACAAGCGGCTGTCTGAGATGGCGCTGGTGAAATATTCGCGGTTGTCGGTGCAGCCGGTGACGCCGGAGGAATGGAAGATCGTCTGCAAGATGGGCGGGATGTGAGCCCTATCCTGAGGACGCGCTTTAGCGCCGTCTCGAAGGATGGGATTTCGTCTGGTGGTTTGAGACGCGCGAAGACGCGCTCCTCACCATGAGGGTGTTTCAAGCCGCTGCGGTCGCGACCACCTGCGCCAAAAGCTGCTCGCGCTTCGACTGCGAGCGATACCCCTTCATCGTCGCGGCGAAGCGCTCAAGGATGCCATCCTCGAATGCGGTGACGATGGTGTCGTGCACGTAGCTCTTGCGGCAGATCGCGGGCGTATTCGACAATTCATCGGCCGCGGCGCGAACCGCCTCCAGCACCTGACGTCGGCGGCCGCGTTCGCTGGTTGCCGGCGTGACGCGCGACAGCGATTCCAGCACCACGGCGGACGCCATCAGCGTGCGGAAATCCTTCAGTGAAATCTTGATGCCGGCGATCTCGCGCAAGAACGCGTTCACCGTCGTCGTGCTGACGGTGCGCACGTTGCCGCCGGCGTCCCGGTACTGGAACATGCGCTTGCCGGGAACGGTGCGCAGGATGCCCAGCGCACGCACCAGTTTCGATGCTTCGCATTCCTTGCGCACGGCCTTGCCGCCCTTGGCCTTGAAGGTCAGCACCACGCAATCGTCCTCAATAAGGACGTTGGATTTCAGCAGCGTTGTAGCGCCGCGGGTCCCGTTGAGCCGCGCATAGGATTCGTTGCCGGGGCGGATCGCCGTGCGCGCGATCAGTTCGATCACGGCGGCGAGTGCAAACTCGCGCGTCGGCTCATCGCCAGACAGATGCAGCGAGACGTTCCGGCGGATTTTCGGCAGCGCCGCGACCAGCCGCGCCAACCGATGGGCCTTGCGCTGTTCGCGCACCTTCTCCCAATCGGAGTGATAGCGGTATTGCAGCCGGCCCGCCGCATCGTAACCGACGGCCTGCAGGTGCGAGCTGGGATCGGGCGAATACCGGACCTCGACATAGGCGGGCGGCATCGCCATCGACTTCAGCCGTTGAATTGTCCCGGTGTCCTTCACCGGCGTCCCGTTGGCGCGCACGAAAGAATAGGCCTTGCCACGCTTGACGCGGCGGATGGTCAATTCCTGCTGATCGCCGAGCGTCAGCCCCAGCTCCGTGGCCAAGGATTTCGACCGAGGTCTTGCCGGCAAGCTTGGGCTGTTTAGGCTGCTTTTGCGGTCCTTGACCCAGCGCTTCGGCGAGCGCAACGGCAGGATCGGCGGGGTCTGGCCGCGTTGCCTCGAAATTCTGCTGATCTATCATAACCTTGCACTCACGCGGCGCTTTTCGTGTAATCCCGGCTACCGGCTTTTGGTTCCGGAACGCTCTGCGCCCGGGGCGCATTTAGGCGGTCACGGCCTGAAAGGCGAGTCTCGGGTGCGCGCCGCTGTGGTTATTAGTTACCGTTCAGGCTTGAAATCCGACGAATCTTGATGATTTATCGCCCCCGAAACGCAATCGTGACGGGACAAGCGTTTCGTTCCGGGTGGCAACTCGACCAAGGTCCTATGCCTTGCGGCTTGTCGCGGCGCCCGGCGGCGACGCATAATCGTCTGTAAAATAATAGGCTTAGTACCGCGTCACCGGTGCCTGGCGTTGGGAGTGGTGGATGTCCGAGAAGATTTACGATGTGCCGGCGGAGTGGGCTGGCCGCGCCTGGATCGATGACGCCCGGTACCAGGAGATGTACGGCCGTTCTATCAGCGATTCCGATGGTTTCTGGGCCGAGCAGGCCAAGCGCGTCGACTGGATCGAGCCTTTCACCAAGGTCGAAAATTCGTCCTTCGCGCCGGGCAACATCTCGATCAAATGGTTCGAGGACGGCGTGCTCAACGTCGCCTGGAATTGCATCGACCGGCATCTGGAGACGCGCGGCGACAAGACCGCGATCATCTGGGAGGGCGACGACCCTTCGGAATCCAAGCACATCACCTATCGCGAATTGCACGACGAGGTCTGCAGGTTCGCCAACATCCTGCGCACCCGCAACGTGCAGAAGGGCGACCGCGTCACGATCTATCTGCCGATGATTCCGGAAGCCGCCTACGCGATGCTCGCCTGCGCGCGGATCGGCGCCATCCATTCCGTGGTGTTCGGCGGCTTCTCGCCGGACTCGCTCGCCCAGCGCATCACCGATTGCGCGTCGAAAATCGTCATCACCGCCGATGAAGGTCTGCGCGGCGGCAAAAAGGTGCCGCTGAAGGCCAACGTCGATGCGGCGATTGCAAAATCAGGCGGCGTCGACTGGGTCGTGGTGGTGAAGCGCACGGGAACGCCGGTCGAGATGAATCCGACGCGCGATTTCTGGTATCACGAAGCCGCTGAGATGGTGACCGCGGAATGCCCTTGCGAGCCGATGAGCGCGGAGGATCCGCTATTCATTCTCTACACGTCGGGATCGACCGGCCAGCCCAAGGGCGTGCTGCACACGTCGGCCGGGTATCTGATCTTCGCGTCGATCACGCATCAATATGTGTTCGATTATCACGACGGCGACATCTATTGGTGCACCGCCGATGTCGGCTGGGTCACCGGGCACAGCTACATTCTCTATGGACCGCTGGCGAACGGCGCGACCACGCTGATGTTCGAGGGCGTGCCGAACTATCCGTCGATGTCGCGTTTTTGGGACGTGATCGACAAGCATCAGGTCAACATCTTCTATACTGCGCCGACCGCGATCCGGGCGCTGATGCAGGCCGGCGATGAGCCCGTGAAATCCACTTCGCGCAAGAGTTTGCGCTTGCTGGGCTCGGTCGGCGAGCCGATCAATCCCGAAGCGTGGGAATGGTATCACCGCGTGATCGGCGACGAGCGCTGCCCCATCGTCGATACCTGGTGGCAGACCGAAACCGGCGGCATTCTGATCACGCCGTTGCCCGGCGCCACAAAACTCAAGCCGGGTTCGGCGACGCGGCCGTTCTTCGGCATCGTGCCTGAGATCGTCGATGCCGATGGCCAGGTGATGGAGGGGCGAATGCCAGGGCAATCTGTGCATCGCCAAATCCTGGCCGGGGCAGATGCGCACGGTCTATGGCGACCACGCGCGCTTCGAGCAAACCTACTTCTCGACCTACAAGGGCAAGTACTTCACCGGCGACGGCTGCCGCCGCGACGCCGACGGCTATTACTGGATCACCGGCCGCGTCGATGACGTCATCAACGTCTCCGGCCACCGCATGGGCACCGCGGAAGTCGAGAGTTCGCTGGTGGCGCATGATGCGGTGTCGGAAGCCGCCGTGGTCGGCTATCCGCACGACATCAAGGGCCAGGGCATCTATGCCTATGTGACGCTGATGACCGGCAAGGAGCCGAGTGAGGCGCTGCGCAAGGAGCTGGTGGCGTGGGTGCGCCGGGATATCGGCCCGATCGCCTCGCCGGACCTGATCCAGTTCGCGCCGGGCTTGCCCAAAACCCGATCGGGCAAGATCATGCGCAGAATCCTGCGCAAGATCGCAGAGGATGAACCCTCCAGCCTCGGCGACACCTCGACGCTGGCCGATCCGGCTGTGGTGGATGACCTCGTCAAGAACCGGCAGAACAAGAAGGGCGCGGGGGCTTAAGCGGGGCTTGGCTGCCAACGATCCTTCGGTCGCGGATTTTGTCGACCGACGCGGCGGGCCACCCCATGGCGCCGCCTCGCCGTCAAACCGGCCCAATCACACAAATGTCAGCAAAACGGCGCCGCTGCGGCGCTTTTCCGGCGAGTGTTGTTTTCAAGTCATTTACTTTGTTTGCAACATTTTCTTTCAATGCGCCCGATGGGGCTTTTTCAGCTCCTCTTGGAAACCGGACGGTTAAGAAGTGCGGTTAAAAATGCGTGGCAAGTCACGCTGAGCCAATTTGGGGCAAACGGAGAGATCGATGTCGTTGAGGATCGCAGTGGCGCTGGTAGCCACCATCGGAGCGGGTTTAGTCATGGCGACGCAGGCCGAGGCACGGCCCGACGTGGTCGGTTTCCGCGGCGACTATTCGCCGGGAACGATCGTCGTGAAAACCAATGAGCGCCGGCTGTATCTGGTTCTCGATCAGGGCCGCGCGATGCGCTACCCGGTCGGCGTAGGCCGGGCCGGCAAGCAGTGGGCCGGCGCTACCCGCATCGATGGCAAGTACACCAATCCGGCATGGTCGCCGCCCGCCGAAGTGCGGCGCGACAAGCCCCACATGGCGAGCGTGATCGCGGGTGGCTCGCCGAAAAATCCGATGGGCGTCGCGGCGATGACGCTGGCAGGTGGCGAATACGCCATCCACGGCACCAACAGCCCGGGTTCGGTCGGCGGCTTCGTGTCGTACGGCTGCATCCGTATGCTGAACGCCGATATCACCGACCTCTACCAGCGCGTTTCGGTCGGCACCTCGGTGGTGGTCTCGCGCTGATCCCACCGATTTGGACTTACGAAAAGCCGCGCGCTCGCGCGGCTTTTTTGTGCGCGGCGCGCGTCTATCCGTTCTCGCGCCGCGCACCAGCCGTTGCGGCGGCCCCCGCTGTAGCTTCGCGCGAAGCCGCCGGCCAGCAATGCCGCCGAAATGTCGGGTGTTCGCGCGGTCGCGGCGTCGGCGACGACGCGGCCGTTATATTTGTCGGGTCCGATGTTGTAGATGGTGACGCCGCCCTCCTCGAGCAGTCCGCGCAGCGCATCGCCGGCGGCTTGCGCCATCCGCAATTCCTGCGGACAGGCCGCCTTCAGCTCCGGTGCATCGATGCCACGCAGCCGCACCCGCGTGGTCATGTCGAGGCCCGGCCACAGATGCACCTGCGCCTCGAAGGTATCGCCATCGATGGTGCGGACGACATCGACGGGATGCCGGATCAGCGGATTGCCGCTGCGCGTCCACACCGCGCTATGATCGGGCCCGGCCGGCGCCTGTGCGGTGGCCGAAGTTGAAGGCATCGAAGTCGGGGAGTATCTGGCGGTCCACTGATGGATCGGCAGCATCGTCCCCGCCGCGACCCCTACGACGAATACCCAAGGCAATGCCGACGCAAACCAGCCGCGCGGCGACAAGCTGTATCCAGCACGCGAGGCATTTATTCTTGGATATATGGACATATTCCTAACGTAACGGATTTGCTTGACAGCCGCAAGATACAATCTGCGGTTGCATCCGTCAAAATACCGTTAAAAATCCGACGCGATGCCTTTGCGTTCCCAATCGCCATAGCGCGTGGGTTCGGGACCCTTGGGCCCGCCGATTTCCTCCGGCTTAGCTTCGGCGTTCGCCTCGGCCGCCGCGCGCCGCGCCTTTGCTTCGGCAAGCGCGCGCTGCGCGGCCGGCGACAACGGCTTGCGCGGCGGGGCGTTATCCGAAGGTGGTGTTGCCGGATCGTCCGTCATCGAAAGTTTCCAGCGCGCGGAATAGTCGCGTCCGAGGCTACCAACGAACTGGTACGCCGATTTTTACATTTGGCATATTCACATGACACAGGTGTTCCCTCGCGAAGGCCGAGCCCACTCGGTGAGTTTTCGCTGTTTCTCCGAGCGATGTTTTTAGGTCCATGCCTCCTGTCAGATTTGCACCGCCCGTCGAGGTGCCCGGCCTCGCGGCGCGGCGAATTGCGGCTGATATTCTCGACGGCGTGCTGCACAAACACCGCACGCTCGACGAACAACTCGAGGGTGGCGGCGCGCATCCCGCGCTGAAGACCCTCTCCGATCGCGACCGCGCCTTGATGCGGCGGCTGGTGGCGACGGTGCTGCGCCGGTTGGGAACGCTGGGCCACGTGCTGTCTCGGCTGCTGGACCGCGGCATTCCCACCGATGCGCCGCGCGCGCAAAGCGCGCTGCTGATCGGCGCTGCGCAAATCCTCTGGATGGACGTTCCCGATCACGCCGCGGTCGATCTGTCGGTGCGGCTGGTGCAGTCCGACCGCCGCGCCGCCAAATATGCCGGCCTCGTCAACGCCGTGCTGCGCCGCTGCGCGCGCGAGGGCCAGCCGCTGATTGACGAGGTGGCCTCGCAGACGCTCGACCTGCCGCCATGGTTGATGGCGCGCTGGAGCGCGCATTATGGCGAGCGCACTGCAAAGGACATCGCGACCGCGCTGGGCCATGAGCCGTCGCTCGACCTCACGGTGAAATCCGACGCCCCGCAGTGGGCGACACGGCTGCATGGCGAGATTTTGCCGACCGGCACGGTGCGAACCTTGCTGCAGGGGGCGGTGACGATGCTGCCCGGCTTTGCCGAGGGACAATGGTGGGTGCAGGATGCGGCCGCAGCACTTCCGGTGCGGCTGTTCGGCGACCTCACGGACAAAACCATCGCCGATCTGTGCGCGGCGCCGGGCGGCAAGACGGCGCAGCTCGCGCAGGCCGGCGCGCGGGTGACCGCCATCGACCGTTCGCCCACGCGTGTGGCGCGGCTGCGCGACAATATCGCGAGGCTGGCGCTGCAAGCCGAGACCGCGGTGAGCGATGCCGCGGAATGGCAAGGCAATAATGGCGAAGCCTTCGATGGCGTGCTGGTCGATGCACCCTGCGCTTCCACCGGCACGATCCGGCGTCATCCCGACGTCGCCTGGCTGCGGCAGGAATCCGACATCGGTGCGCTGATGCCGCTGCAGCAGCGGCTGCTGCAAAAGGCCGTCGCCCTGCTCAAACCGGGCGGCACGCTGATTTACTGCACCTGTTCGCTGGAGCCGGAAGAGGGCGAGCAGGCCATCGCCGCGCTTCTTGCGGCCGAATCCGGCGTCCGACGGAACCCGATCGAAGCCGCTGAGGTCGCGGGTCTTGCCGAGATCGTGACGCCGGAGGGTGATTTGCGCACCCTGCCGTGTCATCTGCCGCACGACGATCCCCGGCTCGGCGGCCTCGACGGTTTCTATGCGGCGCGGCTGGTTAAATCCTGAAGTCTCAACGTTTTTTCGCCAGCATCGCTGATTTGAAGCGCTGCAAGAGGGTGTTTTGACAGCGTTTCCGGATTAATAAGGATTTGCTGATAATTCTCATCATTTTAAGGCGCGCGTGTCGGTCGCTCAACGCAGACGCATATCAACGCTGATCATGGGCCGCTTCGCGCGGAGCCTGATGTCGCGCTTGAGCGGCGGCACGGTTGCGCTGTCGCGGCTATGGCCGGGCCGCACCGACCGCCTGATCATTGCGCCGCACGATTTACGCACCGCCGATGCCACCCGCGCCGCCGAAGTCTATGCCGGGCGATTTCGTGTTTGCCGGCAAGATCGTCACCTGCCACGGCCGCTCGATCTTCGATCTGGAACCGCCCTCGGAAGACTGGGAAGTGGCGCTGCTGGGTTTTGGCTGGCTGCGGCATCTGCGCGCCGCCGATACCGCAATCACCCGCGCCAATGCACGCTCGCTGGTCGACGACTGGATTTCCAATCCGACGCGCAAACGCCCGATCGGCCGACGTGCCGACGTGCTGGCGCGGCGCGTAATCTCGCTGCTGTCGCAAGCGCCCTTGGTGCTCGGCGATACCGACGGCAAATTCTATCGCCGTTACCTGCGCGGGCTGACGCGGGAAATCCGCTATCTGCGCTACACCATGCTCGATATCCCCGACGGCGTACCGCGGCTACAGGTGCTGATCGCGCTGTGTTACACCTCGCTCTGCCTCGCCAATCAGGCGCGTCATATCCGCGCCACCACGCGCAAGCTGTCGGACGAATTGCAGCGGCAGATCCTCGCCGATGGCGGTCACATCTCGCGCAACCCCGGCGCTCTGATCGAGCTCCTGATCGATCTGCTGCCGCTGCGGCAGACGTTCGCCGCGCGCAATATCGCTCCGCCACCCGCACTGCTGAACGCGATCGACCGCATGATGCCGATGCTGCGCTTCTTCCGCCACGGCGATGGCAGCTTTGCGCTGTTCAATGGCATGAGCAGCGCTCCGTCCGATATCCTCGCCACCCTGTTGGCCTATGACGACACCCATGGCACGCCGATGGCCAGCATGCCGCACACCGGCTTTCAACGCATCGACGCCGGCGCGATGACGGTGATCATGGATACCGGCCCGCCGCCGCCGCCGAATGTCAGCCACGATGCGCATGCCGGGTGTCTGTCGTTCGAATTGTCCTCGGGATTGAGCCGGATTGTGATCAATTGCGGCATGCCGTCCACCGGACGCGACAACTGGCGCAGTTTTGCGCGCAGCACCGTGGCGCATTCCACCCTGATCTGCCACGACACATCGTCATGCCAGTTCGTCGAGATCTCGGCGATGAAGCGCCTGCTGCAGGGCTCGCCCATTGTCAGCGGCCCCACCAACGTCGAAAGCTACCGCGAGGTGACGGAAACCGGCATGCTCCTGCATACCTCGCATGACGGATACCTGGAAAAATTCGGCGTGATCCATCGCCGCGTGCTGATGGCGGCCCATGACGGCGGGAGGCTGGACGGCGAGGATACGCTGTCGCCTGCGCCGGGCGCGCGAACCAAGGCGGGCGAAACCGACTATGCGCTGCGATTTCATTTGCACCCGGCCGTGAAGGCGAGCCGGCTCAGCGACGCCCGCGGCGTCATGCTGGTACTGCCGAACCGCGATGTGTGGACGTTCGAGGCGCTCGACGACAAGGTCGAACTTGAGGACAGCGTTTTCCTGGCCGGAAATGACGGACCCCGGCGCACCGCGCAGATTGTGATCCGGCAGGATTCGCGGCAGGTTTCCAGCATTCGCTGGAATTTCGTGCGCTCGCCTACCTCGGCTTCGGCGACGACGGCCAAACGCAACGCCCGCCGCGAGCCGGAGTTGCCGTTGTAGGTTTCTGTTCCCGGCAAATCAATTGTCGTTGGCAAACGCGTCGTAAACCAATTGCTTGAAGGCGGGCAGGATGCGTCCGCGTTCGTTCTGGGTCTGCTCCAGCAGGATGTAAATCATGTCCAGGCTGGGATCGACGCCGAAATAAGTGCCGCTGCCGCTATCCCATTTCAGTTCGCCGATCGATCCTGGCGGCGGCGGTCTGGCGTTTCCGGGATCGGTGCGCACCGCAAGGCCATAACCGAAACCGAAGCCGTCGCCGGGAAAATAAAAATAGTCCCGGGCAACGCCGGAGCCCGGCCCAATATGATCTGTCGTCATCGACTTGATTGCCACGGGACTGAGATATCGCCTGCCGTCGAACTGTCCGCCATCGAGGATCATCTGAGCAAAGCGGGCATAGTCGGTTACGGAGGTGACCAATCCTCCACCGCCGGACTCCCATTCCGGATGGGCGCGACGGTCAGCCTCCGCTTCCTTTAGAATGGCGTCGCCTGGTAGCGGCTCCGCCATCCGCGCGCGTTCGTCGGCACTGTCGAGAACGTATTTGGTGCTGCTCATGCCGAGCGGATCGAACAGATGCTGCTTTTCAAACTGATAGAGTGTCTGTCCGGATACGATCTCGATGATGCGGCCGACCACATCGGTGGAGTGACCGTATCGCCAGAGCGTCCCGGGCTGCTGCGCCAGAGGCAATTTCCCGATGCGCTCGGCAAACACCTTGTTGTCGAAGTGCCCATCGAAAAGGCCCGCATCCGAATAGGCCTGATCGATCAGCTTGCCGCCGATATAATCGTAGGTAATGCCCGACGTATGGCGCAGCAGGTCCATGATGGTCACCGGCCGATCCAGCGGAACAAGCCTGAGAACGTGCGTTCCGTCAGGCGTCGCAAAATCGACGCCGACCTTGAGATCGGCAAACTCCGGAATGAATTTGGCCACGGGATCCCTGAGCGAAAGCTTGCCGGCGTCGATCAACATCATCGCCGCGACACTGGTGATCGGCTTCGTCATCGAGTGAATTGCAAAAATCGTATCGGCGGTCATCGGACTGGCGGTCCCGACGTCGCGAACGCCGAAACATCTGAGATAAACGGGCTTGCCATGCTGCTGGATTAAAATGACGGCGCCCGGCAACTTTCCCGTGGCAATCTCATGGTCGAAAAATTCGGTGATGCGTTCGAGCTTCGCCGGCGAAGGAGTGCGAGCGTCGGCCGCCCCGCTGGTCTGAACCGTGTTGGTCCAGATCGCTGCCGAAACGGCGACCATCGCAATCCGTCCAGCGCGCGCCGCGGGAACCGAACCGAATATTGCACAAAAGAAAGCGGCCATGATGTTTGTCCGTTCGTCATCGGCTTATTGGGGCGGAGATTAAACTCCGGCAGCCGGTTTCGTCAGCCATAAATCCATGCTACGCGGCGGACTTCTCATTTGGGACCCTTAAATGACCGACCATCCGCGCCGCGTGACGCGCGCTTTGCTTTCCGTATCCGACAAATCGGGCCTGATCGATTTTGCCCGCGCGCTTGCCGGCCACGGCATCGATCTCGTCTCTACCGGCGGCACCGCCAAGGCGATTGCGGCAGCGGGATTGAAAGTCTCCGACGTCTCGGACCTCACTGGATTTCCGGAGATGATGGATGGCCGCGTCAAGACGCTGCATCCAAAGGTTCATGGCGGGTTGCTGGCGATCCGCGACAATGCCGAGCACGCGCAATCCATGAAAGACCACGGCATCGCGCCGATCGATCTCTTGGTGGTCAATCTCTATCCGTTCGAAGCCACCGTCGATAAAGGCGCCGGCTTCGAGGAGTGCATCGAGAATATCGACATCGGCGGCCCCGCGATGATCCGCGCCGCAGCAAAAAATCACGACGATGTCGCTGTCGTTATCGAGCCGCAGGACTATCAGGCCATCCTCGACGAACTCGCCGCCAACAATGGCGCGACCACGCTTGCACTGCGCAAGCGTCTCGCCGCGAAAGCCTATGCCCGCACCGCCGCCTATGACGCAGCGATCTCCAACTGGTTCGTAGCGCAACTCAAAGCCGAAGCGCCGGAATTTCGTGCCATCGGCGGGCGGCTGATCCAGCCGCTGCGCTACGGCGAAAACCCGCATCAGCAGGCGGCCTTCTACGCCACGTCGGTGCGACGCCGCGGCGTCGCGACGGCAAAGCAGCTTCAGGGCAAGGAGCTTTCATACAACAACATCAACGACACCGACGCGGCGTATGAATGCATCGCCGAGTTCGACCCCAAGCGAACCGCCGCCTGCGTCATCGTCAAGCACGCCAATCCCTGCGGCGTCGCGGAAGGCCCGGACCTCGTCAGCGCCTATCGCAAGGCACTGGCGTGCGATTCGACTTCTGCTTACGGAGGTATCGTCGCGCTCAACCGCACGCTCGACGCCGATGCCGCCCGCGCCATCACCGAAATTTTCACTGAAGTGATCATCGCGCCGGATGCCACGGTCGAAGCCATCGCCATCGTCGGCATGAAGAAAACCTTGCGTCTGTTGCTGGCCGGCGGCCTGCCCGATCCGCGTGCGGCGGGCATGACGGCGAAAACCGTCGCCGGCGGATTGCTGGTGCAGAGCCGCGACAACGCCGTGGTCGACGACATGACGCTGAAGGTGGCGACGAAGCGCGCGCCGACAGACTCCGAGATACGCGACCTGAAATTCGCATTCCGCGTCGCCAAGCACGTCAAGTCAAACACGATCGTCTATGCCAAGGATCTCGCCACTGTCGGCATCGGCGCGGGACAGATGAGCCGGATCGATTCCGCGCGCATCGCCGCGCGCAAGGCGCAGGACGCCGCCGATGAATTGAAGCTCGCGCAGCCGATGACCCGGGGCTCGGTGGTGGCGTCGGATGCGTTCTTTCCGTTTGCCGATGGATTGCTGGTCGCGATCGAGGCCGGCGCCACCGCGGTGATCCAGCCCGGCGGCTCGGTGCGCGACGACGAGGTGATCAAGGCGGCCGACGATCATGGTATCGCGATGGTACTCACCGGCGTGCGGCATTTCAGGCATTGATTTTCCCTCTCCCCTTGTGGGAGAGGGTGATCGAACGCGCGAAGCGGATTATCCGGTGAGGGCGGTCTCGTTTCGCCTCGCCCCCTCATCCGTCGCGGACTAGTCCGCGCCACCTTCTCCCCAAGGAGAAGGAAGGAAGCCGCGCGTACGCTTCCCGCACCCTCGCCAGCAACGCCAGTCCCGCGACGAAGAACACCACCAGAATCGCCATGCCCGCTTTCTGACTTGCGGTGACGGCCGTGACGATGCCGATCAACAGCGGACCGATGAACGACGTGACTTTTCCGGTCAGCGCGAATAGCCCGAAAAATTGCGCGATGCGGTCCTTTGGCGCCAGGCGAATCAGCAGCGTGCGCGACGCCGCTTGCAACGGGCCGCCGGCCATGCCGATCAGGCATCCCAGCACGAGATAGGCGCGCTCGGAAGCGCCGGCAAATAAAGCACCGCCCGGCACCGGCGGCGCAACTTTGACGAACAAAATCGAATCGCGGTCGACCAGCAGGATGGCGACGATCGCCAGTAGCAGAATTCCCATGCTGCCGGCGATGACGCGCTTGGGCCCGAGCTTGTCGTCGAGCCTGCCGCCCATCCATGCGCCGAAGGTGCCGGCGATCGCCAGGAGAATGCCGAAGCTGCCGATCTGGATCGTGTGCCAGCCGAAGGTGCCCGCCGCATAGATGCCCCCGAAGGCGAACAGCGACACCAGCCCGTCGGTGTAGATCATGTTGGCCAACAAAAACGCCGCCATCGATTTGCGCCGCGGCAATTCGCTTAAGGTCTGGCGCAGCTCAAGCAGGCCTTCGCGCAAGGCTTCGCTTAACCGACGCTTCGCCGGATAATCCGGCGTCAGCAGAAACATCGGCAGCACGAAGATGATGAACCAGATGCCGGTAAGCGGCCCGGTGATGCGGTCGCCCTGATGCGTCACGGGATCGAGCCCGAACAGCGGCGTGAAGCCGAACAGCGTGCGGCCGCTCTGCGGATCGGCGGCAAGAAAACCCAGCACCAGAATCAGGCTCAGGATGCCGCCGACATAGCCGGTGGCCCAGCCAGTACCGGACAAGCGCCCGATCCGCTCCGGCGGCACCAGTGTCGGCATCATCGCGTTGTTGAATACGGTAGCGAACTCGACGCCGATGGTCGCAACCCGTAGGCTATCAGCAGCGGAAGAATGATACTCGCGTCACCCGGCTTGCCGATCCACATGCACGCCGAGCCGATCACCAGCAGCCCGCCGAAGGCCGCGATCCACGGCTTGCGCCGGCCGCTGGCATCCGCGATGGCGCCGAGCACCGGCGACATCAGCGCGATGATCAAACCAGCCGCGGCGGTGGCGAAACCCCACAGCGATTGGCCGCTGGCGGGACTCGATGCAACGTGGGTGGCGAAATACGGCGCGAACACAAAGGTCGTGATCAGTGTGAAATAAGGCTGCGCCGCCCAGTCGAAGAACACCCAGCCGACCACGGCTGAGCGCGGCGGATAGGTTTGGTGCGCCTTAGCATCGGGCCCACCTGATGCGTTCGTGATCGCCATGTTTGATTTTCCGTCCAAATCACCGACACGCGTTTTACCTGTCGCATCGGAAACCCTATAGCATCCGCCTTGCTCGCACCTGTGCGAAAAACACTGACCCTATATTCGCTTTAACGGCTGGATTTCGGATGACCTCATTCACAGTCAAAACGCGCCAACTTGTCGCGGCGATCGCGCTGATGGTTGGCTGCCTGTCTTCGGCCGATGCGCAGGAGCAGCGTCGCGGCGCCTACATGCCACCATCGGCAGATACGGTCCACGCGGTCACGGCCGAGCACGGCATGGTGGTCGCGCAGGAAAGGCTCGCCGCGCAGATCGGCGCGGATTTTCTGAAACATGGCGGCAACGCGGTCGACGCTGCCGTTGCGACCGGCTTTGCCATGGCCGTGACTTATCCGCGCGCGGGCAATATCGGCGGCGGCGGTTTCATGCTGATCCATCTGGCCAAGCGCAACGAGGACATCGCGATCGACTATCGCGAGACCGCGCCAGCCGCGACGACGCGCGATATTTTTTTAGGCGCCGACGGCCAACCGGATGCCGCGAAATCCCGCGACTCCGCTTTGGGCATCGGCGTTCCCGGCACGGTGGCGGGACTGACTACGGCGCTCGCGAAATACGGCTCGGGAAAATTCACGCTCGCCGATATCCTCAGGCCCGCGATCGATCTCGCGCGCGACGGTTTCGTCATCACGGACGACGGCGCCGACACTCTGCCGGGCTGGTATCCCCGGCTGGCACGGTGGCCGTCCTCGGCAAAAATCTTCTCGCGCGACGGCGGCGGTTCGCTGCGTGAAGGCGACACGCTGGTTCAGACCGATCTTGCGGCGACGATGTCGGCGATATCGGCGCAGGGGGCGCGCGGATTTTATGAAGGCACTGTTGCGGGAAAGTTCGTTGACGCCATTCGCGACGCCGGCGGCATCATGACAACAGATGATTTGAAATCCTATCAAGCGACAATCCGCACGCCGGTGCGCGGCACCTATCGCGGCTACGACATCGTTTCCATGCCGCAACCCTCGTCCGGCGGTGTGGTGCTGCTCGAAGCGTTGAACATCCTCGAGGGCTTTGCGATGCAAGACATAGCGCAGGGGTCTGCGCCGTCGCTGCATGTCATGATCGAGGCGATGAAGCGCGCCTATGCCGACCGCGCGCGCTATCTCGGCGATCCCGCTTACATCAACGCGCCGATCGCGGTGCTGATCGCCAAGGATTATGCTGCCAAACAGCGCGCGGGCATCGATCTCAACCGCGCGACGCCGTGGACCGATGCGCTGCCGGCGCTGCCGCCGCGCGAAGGCAGCAACACCACGCACTTCTCGGTGGTCGACGCGCAAGGCAACGCGGTCAGCAATACCTATACGCTGAACTTCAGCTATGGCCTCGGCCTGGTCGCGGAAGGCACCGGCGTTCTCCTCAACAACGAACTCGACGATTTCACCGCGGCGCCCGGCGCGTCGAACGCCTATGGTCTCGTGGGGTTCGAGGCCAACCTGCCCGGCCCGGGCAAGCGGCCGCTGTCGTCGATGTCGCCGACCATTGTGCTGAAGAACGGCAAGCCGGTGCTGGTGACGGGGTCGCCCGGCGGCAGCCGTATCATCTCGACCGTGCTGCAGGTGATCGTCAACGTGCTGGATTATCGGATGGATGTTGCGGCGGCTGTGGCGGCCCCCCGCTTGCATCATCAATGGCTGCCGGACGAAGTGCGCGTCGAGCGCGGCTTCGCAGCGGAGACGCTCGCAGGATTGAGGAGCATGGGTCACCGCATCGTCGAGCCGATGGGCCAGACCTCGGCCAATAGCATCGCGGTGACGCCAAATGGACTGCGCGGCGCGCCGGACCCGCGCACCCGCGGCGCCACCGCGGCGGGCTATTAGAGGTAACAGCAGCGTGGCAATCTTGCGCAACCTTCGGATTCAATGATGGTTCGAAAACTCATTGCCGCCGCCACCGCGCTCACAATCATTGCGATCGGCGGCGCGCTCGTTGCCGAGTTTCGTCCCGATCGCGCGATCCGCGTCGCCACCGGCGCGGTGGCTCACAACCTTTGCTCCAAGACGTTCGTTTCGGGATTCGATCCGGCAGCGGTGTTCAGCGAGACCATGGAGCGAGAAGGTTTGCGCCGGCTGAAGTGGTTGCTTGGATACAGCATCGATCAGGTAAGCAGATCGGTGACGGCGTCCGCGCTCGGTCAATTCAGTAGCCGCGCCAGATTCCGCGACGACCTCGGATGCATTCTCGTTCATGGCGATGTCGAGCCGTATTCGCCGCGCGTCGATTTCAGGGCGCTCAAGGCAGCTACGCCGGCGCTGTTGCCGGAAATCGCCGGGGCTGCCGTGGTCGAGCCTGACGATGCGGGATTGAAAGCCGCTCTCGATCATGCCTTCGAGGAGCCGGCGAATCCGCCGTACCGGCACACCAAGGCGGTCGTCATCGTCAAGGGCGGTGCGGTGATCGCGGAACGTTACGCGCCCGGGGTCGGCATAGACACGCCGCTGTTGGGATTCTCCATGACCAAGTCCGTGATCAACACCCTGCTCGGCATATTCGCGCATCAGGGCCTGCTGACGCCTTCGTTCCTTGCCCCTGTCGCGGAGTGGCATGGCGCGACCGATCCCCGCCGCAAGATCGAGATGGAACATCTGCAGCGAATGACCACAGGGCTAGCGCTCGACGAGACCAATTCCGGCTTCGACGTTTCGAGCCGGATGCTCTATCTGCACAACGACATGGCTGGATTTCGCTGTAAAGGCCAAGCCTGTGGCACCGCCGGGCCAGCGCTGGGCCTACAGCAGCGCGACGACGCAACTGCTGGCGCGCATCATCCGGGACAGGCTCGGCGGTCCGGAGCAGGCGCTTAAATACGCGTGGCGTGAGCTGTTCAATCCATTGGGCATGCGCAGCGTGACATGGGAGCTCGACGCCACCGGGACGATGCAGGGATCGAGCTACATGCTTGCCAGCGCGCGCGACTGGGCGCGGCTCGGCATTCTTTATCTCAAGGACGGAGTTGTCGGAGGCCGGCGCATCATGTCCGACCAATGGCTTGAATACTCGGCACGCGCGACGCTGGATACCGATTACGGGGCCGGCTTCTGGATTTTCCGTGGCAAGGGGCCGATGGGCCGGTTCATGCAGAGCCAGGGCGTTCCCCGCAACGGCTTCATGGCGTCGGGCGATCTCGGCCAGCGTCTCGTCATTCTTCCGTCGCAGCAGCTCGTCATCGTACGCCTCGGCGACGCCGCCGATCCGACCAACGACATTGCAGGTCTCGCGCGGCTGATCAACGAGACCGTGTCCGCGACAAAAAAACCATAGGGAGGAAATGAAATGACCACGCTCAAAGGCAAGACGCTGTTCGTATCCGGCGCCAGCCGCGGCATCGGGCTTGCGATTGCGCTTCGCGCGGCGCGCGACGGCGCCAATGTGGCGATCGCTGCGAAGACCGCCGAGCCGCAGCCAAAACTCAAGGGCACCATCTACAGCGCCGCCGACGAGATCCGCGCCGCCGGAGGCAAGGCGCTGCCGCTGGTCTGCGATATCCGAGATGAAGCACAGGTGATCGCGGCGATCGACCAGACCGTTGCCGAATTCGGCGGCATCGACATCTGCGTCAACAACGCCAGCGCCATCAGCCTGACCAATTCGCAGATGACCGACATGAAACGCTACGACCTGATGATGGGCATCAACACCCGCGGCACCTTCATGGTGTCGAAATACTGCATCCCGCATCTGAAGAAGGCGGAGAATCCGCATATCCTGATGCTGTCGCCGCCGCTCGACATGAAGCAGAAATGGTTCGAGCATTCCACCGCCTACACCATGGCGAAGTTCGGCATGAGTTTGTGCGTGCTGGGCCTGTCCGGCGAATTGAAGCGCGACGGCGTCGCCGTCAACGCGCTGTGGCCGCGCACCACCATCGCCACCGCCGCGGTCGGCAATCTGCTCGGCGGCGACGCCATGATGCGCGCCAGCCGCAAGCCCGAAATCCTGGCGGACGCGGCGCATGCCATCTTCACGAAACCGGCGCGCGAGTTCACCGGACATTTCTGCATCGACGACAAGCTGCTCTATGCCGAAGGCGTCCGCGACTTCGAGCCGTACCGCGTCGATCCCTCGGTGCAGCTGATGTCGGACTTCTTTGTGCCGGATGACGACGTGCCGCCGCCCGGCGTCACAGTGATGCAGTTGCCATCGGTCGGCGACGTTCAGAAGTCGCGCTAGCCGCGCCGCCGCGCATTCACCGCGATCGAGAGCAGTGCCCGCTGCGCGATAGCGGCCGCCAGCGCCGATTGCTTGCGCGCGTCCAAAGCCGCCACCGCAAGCTGCTCGATGACGCCAAGCAGACGCGCCGCGCTGAAATTGCGCAGCGCCGTCTCGACAGCCGACTTGCGCGAAAAATGCAGGCGCGGAAATCCGCTCTCCAGCACGGCCGAGACCGGCGTGCCATCGGCAACCGCCAGCGCGGTCTTGTGCAGCCACGCCGCCTGGCGCTGCGCGGCTGATATGATCATGCCGGGATAGGTGCCGGCGACCATTGCCTTGGCGAATTCGCTTTCAACCGCGCCGGCGTTGCCGGCGAACGCACCATCGACGATCGGGTCGATCTTCATCTCGGACGCGTCGGCGACAACCGCCATCACATCGTCCAGCGTCACCTCGCCTGCGCCGTGGGCGTAAAGCGCCAGCTTGCGCAGTTCGTTGCGCGAAGCTTGGCGGTCGCCACCGAGGAGCGCCATCAGCGTCGCGCGCGCGTCGGATGCAATCCGCAAATTGGAGAGCCGCAATTCGTCGTCGATCAATCGCGCAAGATCGCGTTCGGTGTCGGGATAGCATGCGATCGCGACCGCGGTCTTGGCTTTCTCGCAGGCCTTGCGCAGCGGCGATTCCGGCCGCAGTTCGCCGGCCTCGATGACGATGCGGCAATCCTTCAGCGGCATATCGGCCAGCGTGTCGATGGCGCCAGCGAAACTGCGCGACGTCGCGCGAACCCGGATCGCGCGCCGGCCGCCGAACATCGGGATCGTCATCGCCTCCTCGACGAGCCGCGAGGGTTCGGCGGCAAGGTCGTCGCCATCCATTCTCACCAGCGAGAACGGATCACCGGGATCGTCGACCGCGGAGGCGACAAGCGCGTCGGCGCGTTCGCGTACCAGCCCGGCGTCAGGTCCGTAGAGCAGGATGATGGGCCGCGCCGCATCGGGGCGCGCCAGAAAAGCGTCGATGTCTTTTCCGCGCAGCGCGACCATGTTCACTCGATCAATAAGCCCCTCATGGTGAGGAGGCGCTCTTGCGCCGTCTCGAACCATGAAGTGTGTGGCACATCCTTCGAGACGCGGCAAGACGCCGCTCCTCAGGATGAGGTTCTTCGTCATTGCGAGCCAATGGGTCGGCGCTAAGCGCCGCCCGATGACAGGCTCCACGGAGCAATCCAGAAGACAACAAGCGAAGGCTGGATTGCTTCGTCGCTTCGCTCCTCGCAATGACGGATAGAATGTCGGACGCTCTAACTGCCCGCGAAGAAGAACGACGCCAGCCGGGTCTTGATGTTTTCCGCGATTTCGTTCGACGCGCGGTCTTCCGCATCCCGGATGGCGCGGGTGCGGGCGAAGCGCTGCAACTGCCCGGGAATATCATAGGTGACGCGGGCGAACGTGTTGCCGGTCATGACGGAGGCGTTGGTCGTGAGGTCGACCAGATTGTACTGCGCGTCAATGCCGTAGTTTTCGCTGCTCGGCAGCGCCGTGAGCGGATCCAGAATCAGCGAGGAGCGGCTTGTCGCAAATTTCAGGTCGAGACGGTGCGTCGGCGGCATGCCGGTCGCGCTGCCGTAAAGCTTGAACGCCAGCTGGTTGCGGATTTCGACCTGGATCCGCGCTTCCCGCGAAGCATTGGGCTTGTTGACCGGCGGAAGATCGATACCGGCGAGCTTCTCGCGCAGGCCCGGCGTGCCGTCGGCATGCTCGGCATACATCGGCTGAAAGCAGCCGGCCGTCAGCGCCGCCAATGCGGCGACGGCGAAAAGCCGCGCAGCGATGCGGGTATTAACCAACGACATTCACGAGCCTCATCGGAACCACGATCACCTTGCGAACGGATTTGCCGTCCAGCGCCTGTTTTACCGCATCATACGCCAAAACGGCAGCCTCAATTTCCGCATTTTCCGCATTGCGGGCGAGTGTGACTTCGCCGCGCTTCTTGCCGTTCACTTGAACAACCAGCGTCATCGTATCCTTGAGCAGCAAATCGCGTTCGATTTTAGGCCATTTGGCCTCGGAAACCAGACCCGGCTGCCCCATCACCTGCCAGCACTCCTCTGCCAGATGCGGCATCATGGGCGCGAACAGTTGCACAAGAATGACCGCGGCCTCCCGAACCGCCCAGCCGGTATCCGGCGCCGGCGGTTCCGGCCGTGCCAGCACATCGGCCAGCGCGTTGGCAAATTCGCGGATATGGGCGAGACAAACATTGAAATGCAGCTTCTCGATCCCGGCCGAAACCTTGTCCAGCGCGCCATGGGCGGCCTTGCGGAGCGCAAGCGCGTCGGCGCCGAACGATGCCGGTCGCGCCGTCGGGCGCGGACTTGGCGATCTCAGCCGATTCGTTGACCAGCCGCCACAGCCGCTGCACGAATCGCGACGCGCCCTGCACCCGCTCCTCGCTCCAGATCACGTCGCGGTCCGGCGGCGAATCCGACAGCATGAACCAGCGCGCGACGTCCGCGCCGTAGGTCTGGATGATGTCATCGGGATCGACGGTGTTGCGCTTTGACTTCGACATCTTCTCGATGCCGCCGATGGTCACTTCCTCGCCGGTGGTAATCAGGCTGGCGCGGCGGCCATTGGCGCCGGTGTCGATCTTCACCTCGGCGGGGGTCGCATAGGTGCCGTCGGCCTTGGTGTAGGTCTCGTGCACCACCATGCCCTGCGTGAACATGCCGGCGAACGGCTCGTCCATGCCAATATGACCCGTGGCCTTCATCGCGCGGGTGAAGAAGCGGCTATACAAAAGATGCAGGATCGCGTGTTCGACGCCGCCGATATACTGATCGACGGGCATCATGCGGTCGGCCACTGCGGGCGTCGTCGGCGCGGCCTCGTTCCACGGATCGGTGAAGCGCGCGAAATACCACGACGAATCCACGAAGGTATCCATGGTGTCGGTTTCGCGCGTGGCCTTGCCGCCGCATTGCGGGCAGGTGACGTGCTTCCACGTCGGATGATGGTCGAGCGCATTGCCGGGCTTGTCGAACGACACGTCGTCGGGGAGCACCACGGGCAGGTCGGCATTCGGTACCGGCACCACGTCGCACTTCGGACAATGGATCACCGGGATCGGACAGCCCCAGTAGCGCTGCCGCGAGATGCCCCAGTCGCGCAGGCGGAAGTTGACCTCGCGGCTGCCCCAGCCGGCGCTGACGAACTGATCGAGCGAACGCTTCATCGCTTCTTCGCCGGTGATGCGAACGGGCTCGCCGGCCCAGCGGATGTATTGCACCGTCTCGGTCTTCGGCGGCACGAAGGCCACATCCTCAACGCGCGCCTGCGTATCGGCGGGGACGAACACGTCGAGCACCGGCAGCGCGTATTTGCGCGCGAAATCGAGGTCGCGCTGATCGTGCGCGGGGCAGCCGATGATCGCGCCGGTGCCGTAATCCATCAGCACGAAATTCGCGATGTAGAGCGGCAGATGCCAGCTCGCGTCCGCAGGATGCGCCGCCTTGATGCCGGTGTCGAAGCCGAGTTTCTCCGCGGTATCGATCTCGGCCTGCGAGGTGCCGATGCGGTGGCACTCGTCGATGAAGGCCGCGATCTTCGGATCGCTTGCAGCAAGCGTCTTCGCCAAGGGATGATCCGGGCGAGATCGCCGCAAACGTCGGGCCGTACATGGTGTCGGGCCGCGTCGTGAATACCGGCAGCGTGTCGAATCCTGTGGGCGCGCCGACCAGCTTGAAATCAAAACGCAGCCCCTCGCTGCGCCCGATCCAGTTGCGCTGCATCAGCTTGACCTTGTCGGGCCAGCGGTCGAGCGTATCGATGGCGTCGAGCAATTCCTGCGAATATTTGGTGATCTTGAAGACCCACTGGTTGAGCTCGCGCTGCTCGACCACCGCGCCGGAGCGCCAGCCGCGGCCGTCGATCACCTGCTCGTTGGCGAGCACCGTCATGTCGACGGGGTCCCAGTTCACCTTGCGCTTCTCGCGCTCGGCCAGCCCCGCGCGCAGGAAATCGAGAAACATCTTCTGCTGATGCTTGTAGTAGCTGGGATCGCAGGTCGCGAATTCGCGCGTCCAGTCCAGCGACAGCCCGATCGACTGCAGCTGTTTCTTCATCGCGGCGAT
Organism: uncultured Alphaproteobacteria bacterium; assembly: GCA_963723625.1. Taxonomy (GTDB): domain Bacteria; phylum Pseudomonadota; class Alphaproteobacteria; order Rhizobiales; family Xanthobacteraceae; genus Bradyrhizobium. The sequence goes on along the minus strand of CAVRRK010000004.1, from coordinate 81,411 downwards.
GTTGTCGTAGGTCCACGCTTTCGGCGCGACCTTGCGCTCCATCGCGGCATTCTCGGCGGGCAGCCCGAACGCGTCCCAGCCCATCGGGTGCAGCACGTTGTAGCCCTGCGCGCGCATGTAGCGCGCGATCACGTCGCCGAGCGTGTAGTTGCGGACATGGCCGATATGGATGCGCCCGGACGGATAGGGGAACATCTCGAGCACGTAGTATTTCTGGCGCGGATCGTCGTTTTTGGTGGCGAAGATCGCCTGCTCGTCCCAGGTCTTCTGCCAGCGCGGCTCGGATTCGCGGGCGTTGTAGCGTTCGTTTCTGGAAGGAGAGACGTTCATGGAATCGCAGGGCTTTTTATGGATTCGGCATCGGCCAAAAGACGGCGGACTAGGCCATAAAAGCGGCAGCGGGGTCAACGGCGAAGTGCGCAGAAGATCGGCTGACTCATGACGGCATCTGATCAGCAAAATGACGCCGAGATATTCCTCAGCTCGCCAGCGCCATCGCGGCGGCGTTGTCGCCGACCCGCACGAAGCCGTGCTCGACCACGGTGTTGCGGCCGCGATGCTTGGCGGCATAGAGCGCCGCATCAGCCGCCTCTATCAGATCCTTTGGCTCCTGCGCTTCGCCCGGCACGGTACAGGCGACGCCGACGCTGACGGTGACGTTCTGATAGACGCTGGTGGTGTGCGGCATCCCGAGATCCCACACGGTTTCACGGACCATCTCGCCGATCTGCAGCGCGCGGGCCTTGCCGGTGTTCGGCAGCAGCAGGCAGAATTCCTCGCCGCCATAGCGGCTGGCGAAGCCGTCGGTCTGCTCGGCGATATCGGCAAGCGCTTCGCCGAGGCGGCTGAGGCAGGCGTCGCCCTCGGGGTGGCCATAGGTGTCGTTGAACAGCTTGAAATGGTCGACGTCGATCATCAGCAGCGCAAGCTCGCCGGCCGATTGCTGCGCCTTCAGCCATTCGAAGTCGAGCCGGCTCTGGAAGCCGCGGCGGTTGGCGAGGCCCGACAGCATGTCGATCGACGCGATCACCGTCAGCCGGTCATTGGTGGCGACCAGTTCGCGTTGGCGTTCGCCGAGCTTCGCCGTCATGGTGTTGAATGCGCGCGCCAGTGGCACGAATTCGGCAGGCAGGCCCCGATAGGCGGCGCGTGCCGACAGATCGCCCTGGCCGAATCGTTTCGCCACGACCGCCATGTCCTCGATCGGCCTGATGATCAGCCGCTCGGCGGCCACCAGCGCGCCCAGCAGCAGAAACAGGCAAACGAACGCAAGCTGAAGATAGGCGGTGCGGATCGCGCGATTGATGCTGGCGGTTACCTTCGCCTCGTCGACGGTAACGACAAGCCGCGACGCCGTGCCGGCGATACGCGCAAAGGTAATCGCACGTTTGGTGCCATCCGGCGCGGTGAATGACAGCGATTTGATCTTGTCGTTTGCCACCGGGCGCGTTGCGCGCGGCGGCAGAAATTATTGCCATATGATCCAGCGGCCGGCCGATCATGCTGGCCTGATCCGGCGGCGTCGCAAGCACCGTTCCCTCGCTGTCGATCAGAGCAACCGACACGCCCGGCCGGCCGCCGAGATTGCCCATGATTTTCGACATCCAGTCGAGATTGACGCCCGCGACAATGATCGCGTCTTCGCCTTCCTTGAGCGCGGATACCGGATATGCGGCGATGATCGTCGACATGCTCGTCGCCCGGCTGAAAATGTAGTCGCTCAGGACGAAGTCGCGCGTTTTGCGCGCGTTTTGGATGTAGGCCCGGTCGCTGAGATCGAGCCCTACAAGGCCGCCCAAGGTCGAGCACTGGATTCTTCCGTCTCCGCCGACGATGGAAAGGCTTCTGATCCACGGCAGATTGGCCGGCAGCGACGCCCGCATGATGTCACAGCCGCGTGTGACGCCCCCCGCCGAGCCCCTGATATAGGCCGTCGATTTCAATATCGTCTCGACCGATGAAATGACCTCGCGCTGCGCATCGGCGCTGTGCTCGGCCAGATGCGAAAACTCGCTGGCCGCGAAGGCGATTTCCTTGGCGCGGGTATCCTCGAGCGCACGGACGCGCTCCAGCATCAACGGTCCGATCAGGATCAGCGCCAGCAAGGCCAGCCGCGAGCGAATGCCCAGAAGCCCCTTGAGCTTGAACCCTTTTGCGGTTGAAACTGATGCGTGACATCGTTGCCCCTGTCCCCCGCGTACAAAATACCGGCAAGGGTTCAAGAAGCCTTTTTTGAATTCGGTAAAATTCGAACGTTCTTAAAAAATTCACAAAGGCGATGGACTGAGATGGCCGCCGAGGACGCTTCCCTGCTAACTTCTTCTTTACCAAGCTCGCTCGCCGCCGTTGAGGCCGAGATCGCGCGCGCCTGCGAAGAGGCGCGCCGCCCGCGCGACGGACGTGACGCTGATCGCGGTTTCCAAGACCTTCGGCGCCGACGCCATTACGCCTGTGATTGCGGCCGGACAGCGCGTGTTCGGCGAAAATCGGGTGCAGGAAGCAAAATCGAAATGGCCGGAACTGATATCGGCTCACCCCGGCATCGCGTTGCATCTGATCGGGCCGCTGCAGTCCAACAAGGCGAAAGAAGCCGTCGCGCTGTTCGACGCCATCCATTCGGTGGACCGGCCGAGCATTTGCGAAGCGTTAGCCAAGGAAATAGACCGGCAAAAGCGCGAGCCCCAATTGTTCGTCCAGCTCAACACCGGCGAGGAGCCGCAAAAGGCCGGCATCGCGCCCAGCCGAGGCCGATGCCTTTATCGCCGGCTGCCGCGACAAATACGGCCTGCGGATTTCCGGTCTGATGTGCATTCCGCCCGTCGATGAGGCGCCGGCGCCGCACTTCGCGCTGACCGCGAAAATCGCCGCGCGTAACGGGCTGAAATACCTCTCGATGGGCATGAGCGCCGATTTCAAGATTGCGATTGCGTTCGGCGCCACGCATGTGCGGATCGGATCGGCGATTTTCGGCGGAAGATGACCGTTCGCTGCTGTTCTCAGCCCCGCGTAGCCTGCCAGATGCCGCTGCACGATCGCCGGTGATCAAGCCGCTCCACTGCCCTGCCCCGGACCTGGCCGCGAGCCTGCCCGTCCCGTTGGCATAGGACAGGCCGACCGATAGCCGCACCGCCACCGTGCCGTTCGGCCTGAATGCCGCCGGTGACCTTGCCGTTGCCGCCGGATGAAACCCGCCTTCCCCTGACGATGAAGGGCGCATTGTAGGAATTGTAGCAATTGCCCTGACGCGGCATGAACGTCACGTTCCAGGTCCCGTCATAATTTCCGCGCGCGCCGGCGTCGCCGGGAGCCGCCACCACCGCGAGCAGCAGCGCGGTGAAAAAGAGGCGATGAGAGCGCCAGCGGGCGCGTCGAATTTGGCGAAAATTGCAATCCTTCCGGCTGAGACGGGCATGTTGCATTCCATTTTGGGTAACGTCGTGTGTCCTTTGTCGCAGCAACGCCGATTCGGGTTAAACGTTGCCAATTTCTTTCAGCTCTGCCATAAGCGCAACCTTCATCGCCCGGCTGATCAAGGGCTGCCGTGTCGATGCCCGTGCAGGTTGTTTCATTACGGAAATAATCGCGCACTTTCAACGCTCTAGCGAGCATTTTAGCCGGCCATTGCGCCTCTTGGGGCGCTCAATGTGCTCGGCAACAGGAGAGCCAAATGCCCAAGCTGAAGACCAAGTCAGGCGCTAAAAAGCGCTTCAAGGTGACTGCCACCGGCAAAGTGTTGGCTGCCCAGCGCGGCAAACGCCATGGCATGATCAAGCGGACCAAAAAGCAGATCCGCCAGCTCCGCGGCACCCGCGTGCTGTTCAAGACCGACGGCGACAATATCAAGAAGTATTTCCTGCCGAACGCCTGATCGCTTTTTCCGCTTCAAGCCGCGTCCGCGCGGCGATCCGTCACCATTTTTTCCTATGAAGGAGACCCGTCATGGCTCGCGTCAAACGCGGTGTGACCTCTCACGCCAAGCACAAGAAAGTCTACAAGCTCGCCAAGGGATTCCGCGGCCGGCGCAAGAACACCATCCGCACCGCCAAGGCCGCGGTCGAGAAGGCCGCGCAATACGCCTTCCGCGACCGCAAGCGCAAGAAGCGCACCTTCCGCGCGCTTTGGATTCAGCGGCTCAATGCCGCCGTGCGTCCGCTCGGCATGACCTACAGCGTGTTCATCAACGGGCTCGCGAAATCCGGCATCACGGTGGACCGCAAGGTGCTGTCCGATTTGGCGATCCACGAGCCGGCGGCGTTCCAGGCGATTGCCGAGAAGGCCAAGGCCGCGCTCGGCGACACCGCCAAGGCGGCTTAAGTTCAGCACCCTCCCCTGGAGGCGGAGGGTCGATGCGCGACAGGCGGGCGTCCAGTAGCCGTCGACCTGATGCTGTCGGCGTGGGGTTCCTGCCGATCATCGCGCGCCCTGCGTTTGATTTCACCGCCACCGGTTCGCTTTGCGAACCGACCTGCGCCTCCAGCGAGAGGTGGAGAACGGTCGTCGCCCATGTCCGATCTCGAATCGCTGCAATCGCAAATCCTCGCCGACATCGCCGCCGCGTCCGACGAGGCCGCGTTGGAAGCCGTGCGCGTCGCAGCGCTTGGCAAGAAGGGCTCGATCTCCGCGCTGTTGTCGACGCTCGGCAAGATGTCTCCCGACGAGCGCAAGACGCAAGGCGCCGCGATCAACCTCGCCAAGGACACGGTCACGCAGGCGCTGACTGCGCGCCGCGACATCCTGAAATCCGCCGCGCTCGACGCGCGGCTTGCATCAGAGACATTAGACGTCACGCTGCCATTGCGCGAAGCTGTCGCGGAGCAGGGCCGCATCCATCCGCTCAGCCAGGTGATGGATGAACTCACCACTATTTTCGCCGACATGGGATTTGCGATCGCCGAAGGCCCTGACATCGAGACCGACGATTATAATTTCACCAAGCTGAATTTCCCCGAAGGCCATCCCGCGCGCGAGATGCACGACACGTTCTATTTCAATCCTGACGCCGACGGCGTGCGGAAGCTACTGCGCACCCACACCTCGCCGGTGCAGGTACGCACCATGCTGAGCCAGAAGCCGCCGATCCGCATCATCTGTCCAGGCCGTACGTACCGCAGCGATTGGGACCAGTATCACACGCCCGCCTTCCACCAGGTCGAAGGACTGGTCATCGACAAGACGGCGCATCTCGGCCACCTGAAATGGATCCTGCACGAATTCTGCAAGGCGTTCTTCGAGGTCGATCACCTCAACATGCGCTTCCGGCCGTCATTCTTCCCGTTCACCGAGCCATCGCTTGAAGTCGATATCCAGTGCCGCAAAGGCAAGGACGAGATCCGCTTCGGCGAGGGCGAGGACTGGATGGAAATCCTCGGCTGCGGCATGGTGCATCCGAACGTGCTGCGCGCGTGCGGCATCGATCCCGACGTGTACCAGGGCTTCGCCTGGGGCATGGGCATCGAGCGCATCGCGATGCTGAAATACGGCATGAGCGACCTGCGGCAGTTGTTCGACTCGGACGTGCGCTGGCTCAATCACTACGGCTTCAAGCCGCTCGACGTCCCGACGCTGGCGGGAGGGTTGAGTTCGTGAGGGGCAAAATCGACAGCGACGCTTCACCTCTCCCCTTGAGGGGAAGGTCGGATCGAAGAGCTGTCTTTTCTGTTCCCTCCCCCCTTGTGGGGGAGGGTCAGGGAGGGGGGTAACCACGAATGCCGCACGCAAATGTCAGCGACAAGCAGAGAGCTCGGTCAAAGCAGCTTCGGCTAAGCATGACGCGTGCGGAAACACTGCTATGGCGCTATATCAAGGCACATCGCATTGACGGACTTGGATTTCGTCGCCAAGTCCCCATCAGAAATTATATTGCCGATTTTGCATGTCTGTCGGCGAAGCTGATTGTCGAGCTCGATGGCGAATTGCACGACTTTGCCGACCGGCAGCGGACTGATCAAATTCGCGATGCTTTTTTTATGTCTGAGGGTTTTCAAGTTTTACGCTTCACCAACGATCAGGTGATGTCGAATCTGGAAGGCGTGGTCGAAGTAATCAGGCAGGCGGCTTCACAAGCCAACTTACCCCCCTCCCTGACCCTCCCCCACAAGGGGGAAGGGAACCACAGAACAATGCGGCCGCTCAACAATGCAACGCCCGAATCTTCTTCGCAGCCCGCCGATGTTTCAAACGCATCCCAAGGCGCGCTTTCCGTTCCCTCCCCCCCTGAGGGGGAGGTCGCCGCGCCTATCGCGGCGGGAGGGGGGTATGCTCCTCGCTCAGGCCCTGAGGATACCCCCCTCCCCAACCCTCCCCCTCAAGGGGGGAGGGGGCAGGCTGCCGCTGCCGATTCTGAAACGACGCGCACAAACGCTGTCCGAGGCCAGCTATGAAATTCACGCTCTCCTGGCTGAAGCAGCATCTCGACACCGACGAGCCTCTGAACAAGCTCGCCGACAAGCTCACCATGATCGGGCTCGAGGTCGAGCATATCGACGACAAGTCTCAGCAGCTCAAGCCCTTCACCATCGCAAAGGTGATTTCCGCGCAGCAGCATCCCAACGCGGATCGGCTGCGCGTGTGCATGGTCGATACCGGCGAGACCAACGATCGCGGCGAGACCGCGCCGATCCAGGTGGTGTGCGGCGCGCCGAACGCACGCGCGGGTCTCGTCAGCGTGTTCTCGCCGCCCGGCACATTCATTCCCGGAAAGAACATCACGCTCGGCGTCGGCAACATCAGAGGCGTCGAGAGCCGCGGCATGCTATGCTCGGCGGCCGAATTGCAGCTCTCGGAAGACCACGAAGGGATCATGGAGCTGCCCGCCGACGCGCCTGTCGGCGCCGGCTATGCCGAGTGGGCCGGGCTTGGCGACCCCGTGCTGGAGATCAACCTCACGCCGAACCGTCAGGACTGCACCGGCGTGCACGGCGTCGCGCGCGATCTGTCCGCCGCCGACATGGGCAAGTTCATCGACCCCGCGATCAAGCCTATCAAAGGCGAATTTCCGTGTCCGGTTCAGGTCAACGTCGAAGACGCGAGCCTGTGTCCCGGCTTCGCGCTGCGCCTCGTGCGCGGCGTCAAGAACGGTCCCGTCGCCGGAATGGCTGCAAAAACGCCTGACCTCGATCGGCTTGCGGCCGATCAACGCGCTGGTCGATATCACCAACTTCATGACCTACGACCGCGCGCGGCCGCTGCATGTGTTCGACGCCGCCAAGGTCCACGGCAATCTCAGCGTGCGCCGCGCGCGCGATGGCGAAAAGCTGCTGGCGCTTGATGGCCGCACCTACACGCTCGATCCCGGCGTCTGCGTCATCGCCGATGACAACGGCGTCGAGTCGCTGGCCGGCGTCATGGGCGGCGAAGCCTCGGGCTGCGACGAGAACACTACCGATGTGCTGATCGAATCCGCGTTGTGGAACGAGATCAACATCGCGCAAACAGGCCGCAGGCTCGGCATCAATTCCGACGCGCGCTATCGCTTCGAGCGCGGCGTCGATCCGGCCTTCATGGTGCCCGGTCTCGAAATGGCGACCAAGCTGGTGATGGAATTGTGCGGCGGCTCGCCGTCCGAAAATGTCGTGGTCGGCAATCCCTTCGGCGAAGACCGCGTGATCGATTTTCCGCTCACGGAAGTGAAGCGTCTCGCCGCCATCGACGTGCCGCTGGTGGAGATGCGGAGAATCTTGGGCCATCTCGGATTCATGATGGCCGGCAGCGGCTCCGTGGTGAAGGTCGCGGTGCCCTCGTGGCGCACCGATGTGCACGGCAAGGCCGACATCGTCGAGGAGATCGTGCGCATCGTCGGCGTCGACAAGGTGCCGATGACGCCGTTCGAGCGCGGCGACAATCCGCGCCAGCCGATCCTCACGCAAATTCAGTTGCGCACGCGCCGCGCCAAGCGCGCGCTCGCCGCGCGCGGCATGGTAGAGGCGGTGACATGGTCGTTCATTTCGAAGCCGCAGGCCGAAGCCTTCGGCGGCGGACAGCCTGAGCTGGCTCTGGCCAACCCGATCGCGGCTGACCTGTCCGACATGCGGCCGAGCCTGCTGCCCGCCCTCGTTGCCGCAGCGCAGGCCAATGCCGATCGCGGCACGTCGGACGTGGCGCTGTTCGAGGTCGGACAAATCTTCCGGGGTGACCAGCCGCAGGATCAGTTCGTCGCCGCGGCTGGCGTGCGTCATGGTTTTGCGTCTTCGAAAGGCATGGGACGGCACTGGTCCGGCTCAGCGATATCAGACGCGCTCGACGCCAAGGCCGATGCGTTCGCGGTGCTCGCCGCCGCCGGCGCGCCGATGCAGGCGCTGCAGATCGCTATGCCAAAGGAATCGAAAAACTTTCCCGATTGGCTGCATCCCGGACGTTCCGGCGCGATTCAAATCGGTCCGCAGAATGTGCTGGGATATTTTGGCGAGTTGCATCCGCGCACGCTGGAGCAGCTCAAGGCCGACGGGCCGATGATTGCGTTCGAGGTGATCCTCGACCGCATTCCCGACGCCAAGCAAAAGCCGACCCGCGCTAAAGCGGCGCTGGAGTTGTCGGCATTCCAGCCGGTATCGCGCGACTTCGCCTTTATCGTCGACCGCAGTGTCAAAGCCGGCGATATCGTTCGATCGGCGCAAGGCGTGGACAAGAAGCTGATCACCAACGTCTCCGTGTTCGACGTCTATGAAGGCAAGGGCATCGACGACGACAAGAAGTCCATCGCGATCGCGGTGACGCTGCAGCCGCGCGAGAAGACGCTGACCGATCAGGAGATCGACGCGGTCGCAGCAAAGATCGTGGCCGAAGTGACAAAGAAAACCGGCGGTGTGCTGCGGGGGTGAGGTAGTCAGGGCGTGCCTCCCTTATCCCTCCCCCGCTTGTGGGGAGGGTGGCGCGCGTGAGAGCGAAGCGAGCAACGCGTCGGGTGAGGTGCATTCCGACGCGCATCGCAGCACCCCCTCCCCGCTTGCCTCCACGTTGGCGTGCGGCGCGAACCCTCGCCTGCACGGGGAATGGGATTTCGTTTGCGCCGATTTCAGATGCGGCTAGGCTCTCTATAGAAAATTAGAACAGGGAGCCACGCCATGATCGATCGCCGTGAAATAATGAAACTCGCGCTCGGCACCGCAGCGGCGCTCACGGCGACATCGGCCTTCGCGCAGACGCCCGCAAAGCCGCGCACGCGCATCGTGTTTCTCGGCACGAAAGGAGGCCCGCGCGTCGAGACCGGTCGCTCCAATCCCGCCAATCTCGTGGTCGTCAACAACACGCCGTTCGTGATCGACTGCGGCATGGGCGTCAGCCATCAGCTCGTGACCGCAGGCGTGCCGCTGCCTTCGGTGAAATACATTTTCATCAGCCACCATCACTCCGATCACAACCTCGAATACGGCAACCTGTTCTACAACGCCTGGGCGTCAGGGCTTTCCACGCCGGTTCATTCATTCGGCCCGAAAGGACTGGAGGCGATGACCCGAACATTTTGGGAGCTGAACAAGTTCGACGTCGACACCAGGATCGCCGATGAAGGCCGGCCCGATCCGCGGCCTTTGCTCATCGCCAAGGATATCGACGCCGACGGCGTGGTGTTGCAGACTGCTGACGTGAAGGTGACCGCGTTCCGCACGCCGCATCCGCCGATCACGGACAATTTTGCTTATAAATTCGAGACGCCCGACGGCACGATCGTGTTCTCGAGCGACACCGACTACAACCCTAAAGCTTGCCGAATTCGCCAAGGGTGCCGACGTGCTCGTGCACGAGGCGCTGTATGCGCCGTTCGTCGACAAGCTGGTGGCGCGGGTCAAGAACGGCGCGACGCTGGGCAAGCATCTGCTCGAGAGCCACACCACCACCGAGGACGTCGGCAAGATCGCCGCGGCGGCCGGCGTCAAGCTGCTGGTGATGAGCCATCTGGTGCCCGGCGACATCGAAGTCTCCGATGACGACTGGACGCGGGACGTGAAGAAAAACTTCTCCGGCAAGATCATCGTCGCCAAGGACCTGATGGAGCTCGCACTGCCGGTGTAAGTCACCGCCTTCGCCTTGGCGCACGCACCGGCGCGGCATCCCTGACCGGGCTGAGCTTCTTCAGCGCCGCGTCGGCGGCGCGTTCGCCGCTTTCCCACGCACCATCCACGGTGCCCCACCACGTCTCGTGCGCCGCTTCGCCGGCGAGAAACAAATTGCCGACCGGCTCCATCAGAATTTTGCGCGATCCCTGCGCGCCCGGCCCCGCCACCGACATCGCGCCGAGCGCAAACGGCGCGGCGTTCCAGCGCGTCGCGCTGGATTTCTTCACCGCCGCCCCGGCATCGCTGCCGAACAGTTTGGTCAGCCACTCCACGGCGAAGGCCACCATCGCCGCTTCGCCCTGCGCCGAGAGATCGCGGCCGAACGATCCCGCGACATCGACCGCGCACAGCGTCGAACCACCGATGTTGGCCGACAGCAGCGCGGTGCGCGTATTGGTGCTCTGCTCGATCAGCACGTCGTCGTGCGCCAGTCCGAGCGGATTGCCGGGCAACTGCAGCGCGATGCGATCATAGGTGCCGAGGCCGAGCTTCGACGCGGCATCGAGGGTGCGCTTGGGCAGTTCCGGCGCGAACGCGATGACGCCCGATGTCAGCACATTGCTCGACGCCGTGACGATCGCCGCGCGCGCGGCAATCTTGCCGGCCGGCGTTTCCACCGCGACATCGCGGCCATTCCATTCGACGCGGGTGGCGCGCGTCGACAGCGCCACCGGGACGCCCTCGGCTAATCTGGCGATCAGCGTGCCCAATCCCTGGCGACAGCCCAGCGCGGCGTTGCGATCCTGCGCTCGCGCTTTGTCGAACGCGGATACATCCTTCAGATCCTTGCCGGTGGCGTTGGCGCCGAGCAGAAACTCGATCGTCCCGGCCCATTCGCCCATATCCTTCGGCAGCGCCGCCGCGCAGGACACGTCGACCTTGCCGCGCGAGGCGTCGTCGATGGCGCGGTTGGCGCGCACCAGCGTTGCGAGAAAATCCTCGGTTTCGCCGGCGCGCGCGTTGCGGCGGCCGATGCGTATTTTCTGACCCAGCGGCGCGTTCACGATTTCCAGCCCCGCGGCGCGCGCGAGCCTGCTCATCGGGTTGGACTCGGGATTATGCAACCAGCGTGCGCCACGATCGAACGGCACGTCGAAGGTTGCGGTATCGGTGAGGCAGCGCCCGCCGACCTGCGCCATCGCCTCGATCACGATGACCTTGCGGTTCGCAGCCATGATGCGCCGCGCCGCGGCGATGCCGGCGGCGCCCGCCCCGATCACGACAATGTCAGCCTCGCGCGGCACCGGCGCGGCCCGCGCCCTCGCGCCCAGCGCCGGCGTCAGCGCCAGGACGGCCGATGCCGACAGGAAATCGCGGCGCGTCATTCTCATGTCATGGTTTCCGAAGTTTTGAGAAAACCGCTTGCCGCGCGGCAATGGTTGCTGATTTTGCCGTATCGAAGCGCGTGCGGCAACCGTCATGGTGAATCAATCATGATTGATGGAACGAAGGCATGAACTAAATTGCAATGACTTGCCGACATGCTAAGGACAAAGAAAAAAGCGGGACCAACCGCGGGGGAGAATATCATGGGCTTCGTGCTCGATACGATTGGCAAGCTGATCGCGGCCTACCTTCAAAAGGAGGTGCCGGGCTATGAGCCGTTCACGCCGAGCGACCCTGAGCATTTGCGCGGCATCATCCAGCAGGGCGACGTCATGCTGGTCGAGGGCAACAACCGCGTCTCCGGCATCATCAAATATCTGACGCAATCGACATGGTCGCACTCCGCGCTGTTCGTCGGCCCCATCGACGGCGCGTCCGAGCCCAACGGCGAACCGCACGTCCTGATCGAGGCCAACGTCGGCGAAGGCGTGACGTCGGCGCCGCTGTCGAAATATTTCGCGTATCACACAAGGCTGTGCCGCCCGGTCGGACTGTCCTACGAAGACCGCAACACGGTGTGCCGCTACGCCATCAACCGGATCGGCTTCGGCTACGACACCAAGAACATCCTCGACCTGATGCGCTTTCTGATTCCGCTGCCGGTTCCGCAGCGCTGGCGGCGGCGCATGATCGCGCTCGGCTCCGGCGATCCCACCAAGATCATCTGCTCGGCGCTGATCGCGCAGGCCTTCGACGCCGTGCGCTATCCGATCCTGCCGAAGATCACGCGCGCCGGCTCGCGGCGGGCACGGCGGGAAATCCTCCACATCCGCGATTTGTCGCTCTACATGCCGCGCGATTTCGATATCTCGCCCTATTTTGAAATCGTCAAACCGACCATCGTCGAAGGTTTCGACTACACATCGCTGCATTGGGCCGACAAGCAAAAGCCGCTCCAGGAGGTGGCGGGCGAATTCGGGGTCTTTCCAGAAACGACCTCGCCGCCACTTGTTCCTGAAACGATTGATGAAGATGCGCCGCTTCCGGCTGCGGAAGTGAATTCGTGCCGAAGGCGAATTGACGCTGGTCGAGCGTATCAGGATCGCCGAGCATTTCCTGGTGGCCGAGTACATTTCGGTGCGCCAGCCGGAACGCCGCGCCAAACCGCGCACGGCAGATGCGAGGCGAGAACGCGAGGCGGCTTAGTTTAGCCCTTCGCTTCGCCGCCCGTCACCAGCAACACCGATACCTTCGAGTTCTTCAGCACGGTTGCGGCGATAGCTCCGAAATTCAGCGTATCGCCCGCAATCCGGTCCACCCCCATCACGACAAGATCGACGCCGGCGTTGTTGATCTCCTGCAGGATTGCCTCCTCGGGCGCGGCTATTGGCTCGAATGGTCGTCGTGACATCGACCTGATAGCGCGCCGCATGCGCGCCGATGTCCTTTAGGATTGCTTCCTCGCGGAACAGCGGCACGGCCACGGCCTTGCGGCGAACGCCCTTGTCCCTCGTGGTGGTCACGTAGATCACATGCAGCGGGGTCTGGCTTACGCGTGCAAGCGCGATGGCGACTTCGGCGCCGCGCCGCGATACGGCGCTGCCGGACACCGGCACCAGAATCCGAAATGCGGTGCTCGTGGGTTGCTTCAGATGAATGCCTTTAGCGGCGACGATGGCAAGCGGCCCTTCGAATGGCGTCGCGGTCTCCTCGATCTTTCTGTCGAAGCCCTCTTTGGCGCCGACCACCTTTTCCAGCCCGACGACCAGAAGATCGAAACCCTTGCGCGCTTCATCGACCACCGCATCGCCGGCTTTTTTCTGACGCACGCGCGTGGTCACGTCGACATCCCGCGTCGCGTCAGGCTCGGACTCGGCCACCGTCTTCGCGGCGTTCTTCACCGCGCTCTCATGGCTTTCGCCGTCCGCGCGTTTCTTCTCCTCGTGTTTGGCGCGCGAGCCGATGTGCAGCACGGTGATGGGCAGTCCGCGCGTGCCCGCCAGCAGACCGGCGACGTGCGCGGCAAATTTCGCATTGGCGCTCTCGTCCACCGCGAGCAGCAGGCGCTCCAGGTTGGCGACGAAACCCTTCTGCTCCATTTCCTCTTTCTCGAGCCGCGCCTTTTCCTCCTTGCCGAGTGGAAGGCGCGCCAGTGCCGCGCGCAGCATCGGCGGCATCGCCATCGTGGTCAGGATCGCCATCGTCACGATCATCGAGAACAGATTCTCGCTCAGCATCCCCATCGAAAGGCCGATGGTCGCGATGATGACTTCGGTCGATCCCCGCGCATTCATGCCGCTGGCCAGCGCGAAGGATTCCCGCCGGTCGAGGCCGCCGAGAGCGCCTCCTGCGAACGCGCCGCCGAATTTTCCGACGCTCGCGATCAGCACCAGCGCGCCGGTGAGCAGCAGCAGGTTCGGGTCCTTCAGCACCGTCAGGTCGGCGCTGAATCCCGCCAGGCCGAAGAAAACCGGCATGAACAGGCTTGAGATCAATCCGCGCAGCCGCTCGTCGATCTGTTTGGTCAGGATCGGGGATTCGCCGACCAGCACGCCGGCGACGAAAGCGCCGAGCACGGTGTGTACGCCGATCAGATGCGTCACCATCGCCATGCCGCTCATCAGGAGCAGGATCACGGTGATGACCGCCGCCGAACTGACGAGGTAATCGTTGGCCCAGCGGATCAGCTGGAACACCAGCCATCGCCCGATGGTGAAACTGACTGCGAGAAACGCCAGCGTGCCCAAGACCGCCTGGCCGACGGAAAAAATATCCAGGTTGCCGCGCGAGGCGAGGCTGAAGATGATGGCGATGATGATCCATCCGATGGTGTCGTCGATAATCGCGGTGGCGACGATGATCTGGCCGACATTGCGGCGCATGAATTTCATTTCGCGCACCACCACGGCGACGATCTTCACCGAAGAGATCGAGAGCGCGGTGCCGAGAAACAGCGACGCCACCAGGCGCGCTTCCGGATGCGGCAGCAGGCTTTGCGGCAGATACTGACCGAGCATGAAGCCGCACACGAAGGGAACGATGATTCCCATGATGGAAATGCTGACCGCAGCCCTGCCGACCTTTCGCACCAGCTTGAGGTCGGTCTCCATTCCCGTGAGCAGCAGCAACAGCAGAATGCCGAACTGCGCGATGCCGTCGATCATCGCCTTCTGTTCCGGCACGGCTGGAAAAATCGCGCTCTGCGCTTCCGGCCAGACCCAGCCGAACAATGACGGCCCGAGCAGCAGTCCGCCGAGCAGTTCCCCGATCACCGACGGCTGGCCGATGCGCTGCATGAGCTCGCCAAGGCCGCGACCTACCGCAACCAGAATTACGATCTGGACCAGCAGCAGAAAATCAGACGGGTGGGTGGACTTTTGACCTTCCGCGCCGGCGGCGGTGACCAGCAGCAACAGCACGGCGAACGCCCACAAGATGGATCGGAGCAAGACCCAGCCAAGCTCCGTCATTGCGAGGAGCGAAGCTTCGAATTCCTGAACCATCGGTTTGCTATCTTCGTTTCCGAACAGCGGCCGAAAGTTCCGAACCTAACGGAGCCGACTGCGTTCACTCCATGCTTTATACGGACGCCGCTAGCGAACTCAACGGAACCCGAAGAGTTTCACGGGTTACGCAGAGTTCGCTGTTTTTTCCTTTGTGAGTTCCCCCATGGCCGAAAAATCGCCCGCCGCTGCGATCGTCAAGCAAAGCGAAAAGGTCGCCGACAGCGCCAAGAAGCTGAAAGAGAGTTCGGTTCGCATCGAGGATAGCGCCGACCGGCGCACCGAACTTGCGTCCAACCGCACCGCGCTGGCGGCGGAGCGCACCTACAGCGCATGGATCCGCACCGGGCTGTTCTCGCTGGCGAGCGGCGCGGGCGCTAAAGCCGCTCTCTCCGGCGTGCTGCCTGCCTATGTGATCCTCGCAGACAGCAGCGCGCTGGTGATCTTCAGCATGTTCTGCTTCTGCGCCGCGGTGTGGCGGTTCAGCCATTCCGGCGCAACCCGGCCCGGCCCCGATGTCGCCCGAATCGACGCAAGGATCCTGCTGGCGATGAGCGTCTTCCTGTCGATGGTGTCGCTGGTGGCGCTGTTCGGAATCTGGTTCGGGTAATTAGAAACCGTTCTGCCCGATTATCGTGCAGCCAGCGGGCGGAACTACCCGAGTAGCAGCACGTTAGTTTGATATTCCGCTGTTTGCTCAAGCGGTTGGGCATCAATCCCTCGTAAAAATGCGTTCGGTTCACGGGCTCAAGGGAGGGCGCTATGAAAGATTTTGCACATGCATCGTTTCCACCCGACACCGTCGGGCTGATGAAACAGGTGCTCGACGAGACGCTTGAGATGCTTCCGCATCCGGTGAAGACTTCGCATGCCCAGGCTATCGCGGAAACCATCCTGCGAAGCGTCAAGGAGGGCGAGCGCGACACCGCCACGCTGAAGAGTCTCGCTCTGCTTGAACTGCAGATCACGCCGAGGGAGTAGCCGCGCCGCGTTGTATCGCCAGCCCGGCCGTCCGCCCTTGCGAAGGCTTGATGCCTTCCCCACCTGAGCAAGGATTTTGTGGGGACTTGATCCATCATGCTCGACGCCGCGGTGAAGGCGCTTTCGCAAATACTGTCGCCGCCGATGCGCGCCATTCTGTGGAAGTCGATCGGGCTGGCGCTGGTGCTCATCGTGGTGCTGGCGGTCGCACTGCAGCGGCTGTTGAGCTGGTTCGCCGTCGCCGGCGAGAGCTGGGCGGAGACGATGCTCGGCTCCAGCTTTCATACGCCGCTCAATATCCTCGCTTGGATCCTATCGATCGCCGCCGGTTTCGGCGTGGTGTTCGGCGCGGTTTTCCTGATGCCCGCGATCACCTCGCTGGTGGCGAGCGTGTTCGTCGATGACGTCGCCGACATTGTCGAGCGCGAGCATTATCCGGCGGAACGGCCGGGCACCGCGCTGCCCTTCGGCATTGCCATGACCGAAGGCGTCAAGACCGCGCTGCTGACGATTCTGGTTTATCTGATCGCGTTGCCGTTCGTGTTCGTCGCCGGCGCGGGCTTCATCGTATTCTTTATTGCGACGGCATGGCTGCTCGGCCGGGAATATTTCGAACTCGCGGCGATGCGGTTTCGTACGCCGGCGGAAGCCAAGGCGATGCGCAAGTACCACGCCATGACGGTGTTCACCGCGGGGCTTATCATCGCGGCGTTCGTGTCGATCCCGGTCGTCAACCTCGCAACGCCGCTGTTCGGCATGGCGCTGATGGTCCACATGCACAAGCGATTGAGCGGCCCGCGCACGGAGTTGATCGAGCCGGTACGGCGGGAGACGCTGCCGGTGTGATGAGGCGCACTGCGCCGCTCCAATAGCTATCGTCATCCTCCGCGAAAGCGGAGGACCCAGTATCTGAGAGCGTCGGTATCTATTCAGTGCTTTGATTACTGGGTCACCCGGTCGAGCCGGGTGATGACGACGGTGATTGGGAAAAAATCGTCTTCTCCGGCCAGCGGCAGAGATCGTTGATCAGGCACACCTCGCAGCGCGGCTTTCGCGCGAGGCACGTGTAGCGCCCGTGCAGGATCAGCCAGTGATGCGCGTGCAGCATGAACTCGGCGGGGATCACGCGCTCCAGTCCAAGCTCAACTTCCAGCGGCGTGTCGCCTCGCGCCAAGCCAGTGCGATTGCCGACGCGAAACACGTGCGTATCCACCGCCATGGTGCGTTCGCCGAACGCCATGTTGAGCACGACGTTGGCGGTCTTGCGCCCCGCGCCGGGCAGCGACTCCAGTTGCTCGCGGGTGCGCGGCACCTCGCCGCCGAAATCGGCGATCAGCTTTTCTGACAGCGCGATGACGTTCCTGGCCTTGTTGCGGTAGAGGCCGATGGTCTTGATGTAGTCGCGCACCTTGTCCTCGCCGAGCGCGATCATCTTTTGCCGGCGTGTCGGCGATCGCAAACAGCGCGCGCGTCGCCTTGTTGACGCCGGCGTCGGTCGCCTGCGCCGACAACACCACGGCGACCAGCAGCGTGTAGGGATTGAGATGTTCGAGTTCGCCCTTCGGCTCGGGGTTGGCTTTGCGAAAACGCTCGAACGCCTCGCGTACTTCCCGCGGCGTCCAGGGTTTGGTGGCGCGGGTGCGGCCTGCGGGCGCGCGCCCTGGTTTCGCCGCAAGACTTTTCGCCGCTCTTTTTCTTGGTTCGCCGCTTAGGTTCCTCGCCAATTTTTGCTCGCTTTTGTCGTCTTGCCTCGAACGTGCTGGGATGATTTTCGGCATGATCCGGTATATTAAATCACCATGACCGCAGGCAATGAGTTTGATCCCGCGCCGGCCGAGCCGAAATTGTTTTCGGCGCTGCTGACGCCGCACCGCTCGCTGCACCGTACCGGCTTTCTGGTGCTGATGGGATTCCTGACGCTCGTCAGCTTCGCCGCCGGCGTTGCGTTCACGCTGATGGGCGCGTGGCCGGTGTTCGGATTCTTCGGGCTCGACGTGCTCGCCGTGTACTGGGCGTTTCGCATCAACTTCCGCCGCGGCAACGCCACCGAGGAAATCTCCGTCACGGCTTCGGAGCTGCGCGTGCGCCGCGTCAGTCATCGCGGCCATGTGGTGGAATGGGTGCTCAATCCGCTGTGGGTGCGGCTCGATCAGAAAACCCACGCCGAATTCGGCATCGAAAAGCTCTATCTGGTGTCGCGCGGCCGCAGGGTGTCGGTGGCGAACTTTCTGGGACCCGATGAAAAGGACAGCTTCGCCAAGGCTTTAAGCGCGGCGCTACAGGCGGCCAAGCGCGGCCCGACTTACAATCCGGTCACGTGAATTGGTATCGGAAATCGGGTGGTCGTCGGACGCCGCGTTCGTCCTACATCAGGGCCATGATGAACCTCGCTGTAAATGACCAACGCCTCACCAAGCCCGGGCACCACAACGCCGCGCTGCGCGATTATGATTCCGTGCGCCGCGCGATCGCTTTCATCTCGGAGCACTGGCGCGCGCAACCTGCAATCGAATCGATGGCCGACGCCGCCGGTGTCACACCGGACGAGCTCCACCATCTGTTTCGGCGCTGGGCCGGATTGACGCCAAAGGCCTTCATGCAGGCGCTGACGCTCGACCATGCCAAGGGCTTGCTGCGCGATTCCGCCAGCGTGCTCGATGCGGCGCTGGACTCCGGGCTTTCGGGCCCCGGGCGGCTGCACGACCTCTTCGTTACGCACGAGGCGATGTCCCCCGGCGAATGGAAAACCGGCGCCGCCGGCATGACGATGGCTTACGGCTTTCATCCGTCACCGTTCGGCACGGCTGTGGTGATCGCCAGCGGTCGCGGCCTTGCCGGGTTGGCTTTCGCCGATCATGGGGAAGAGCAGCCGGCGCTTGCCGACATGCAGCGGCGCTGGCCGCGCGCGACCTATGTTGAAGATCACGCCGGCACTGCGGCGCTGGCGCAGCGCATCTTCGACAGTAACCTCTGGCGCGCGCGACCAGCCGTTGCGCGTGGTTCTGATCGGCACCGATTTCGAGGTGCGGGTGTGGGAGACGCTGCTGAAAATTCCGATGGGCCGCGCGGTGTGCTATTCGCACATCGCTGCGAATATCAGCCGTCCCGGCGGCTTCACGCGCGGTCGGCGCTGCCGTTGGAAAAAATCCGATCTCGTTCGTGGTGCCCTGCCATCGCGCGCTCGGCAAAGGCGGCGCGCTGACCGGCTATCACTGGGGCATCACCCGCAAGCAGGCGATGCTGGG
Source organism: uncultured Alphaproteobacteria bacterium (assembly GCA_963723625.1). GTDB lineage: Bacteria > Pseudomonadota > Alphaproteobacteria > Rhizobiales > Xanthobacteraceae > Bradyrhizobium. The sequence goes on along the minus strand of CAVRRK010000004.1, from coordinate 62,307 downwards.
CTGGGAAGCGGGCAAAGTCAGCGTGAATTAAATCGTCATTCCGGGATGCGCCTCTTGGCGCAGGCCCGGAATCCATACCCCCTGCGTTGAAGTGTGGATGCTGAACACAAATACTGGGCTTATGGATTTCGGGTTCGTTTCGCTTCGCTCACGCCCCGGAATGACGGCTACCGCTCCAGCCGCTTCCACATGACAGCGGTGTCGCACAAGCCGGCCATCGGGAAACAGCGCGTAGTCCGGAATGATTCCGGACTGCGTCCACCCGGCGCGCTGATAGACGCGGTGGCCGTTCTCGCCGGGGACGGTATCGAGAACCAGCAGCCAGCGGCCGGCGCGCCGCGCCTCTTCTTCGACGCGCGACATCAACGCCGCGCCGATGCCGCGATTGCGCGCGGAACGATGCACCAGCATTTTCTTGATGTCGGCGCGGTGCGGCTGGTTGGGCGGCGTGTCCAAGCCAAGCTGGACCGTGCCGACGATGCGGCCATCGAGCCGTGCGGCCAGCAGCATGGTATCCCCTGCTGCGACCGACGCCGCGACTTTCCGGAAAAATGCCAGCGCGTCGGCGTGCGAGAACGGCGACATGAAGCTGACGCTGGCGCCGCCTTCGACGCAATCAACCAGCACGGCAGCGAGCTGATCCAGCGCCGCCTCGTCGACCGGCGCATCAAGAACCGCGATTTCAGCCGCTGCGCTCACGCAAGATCTTTTTTCGAGGCCACCGTCGAATCGGCATTGAGCCGATAGATGATCGGCGCACCCGTGGCGAGTTCGCGCGCCAGAATGCCCTCAGGCGTAAGCTTCTCCAGCACCATGATCAGCGCGCGCAGCGAATTGCCGTGCGCCGCCACCAGCGTGCGCTCGCCGCGCAGCACGCAGGGCAAAATCTCCTGCACGTAATAGGGCAGCGTGCGCGCCAGCGTATCCTTCAGGCTCTCGCCGCCGGGTGGCGGCACGTCGTAGGAGCGCCGCCAGACATGCACCTGCTCCTCGCCCCATTTCTTGCGCGCATCGTCCTTGTTGAGGCCGGAGAGATCGCCGTAGTCGCGTTCGTTGAGCGCCAGATTCTTTTGGTCGGCAATCCGGTCTGCCCCATCTCGGCGAGCATCAGATCGAGCGTGTGCTGGGCGCGCGTCAGCACCGAGGTGAAGGCGAGGTCGAACGACAGACCCTCGGCCTTCAGCTTGCGTCCAGCTTCCCTGGCCTCGGCGACGCCCTTCTCGGTCAGATCAGGGTCCTTCCAGCCGGTGAAAAGATTCTTCAGATTCCAGTCGCTCTGGCCATGACGCACGAGCACGAGAAGGCGGTCGGTCATTCCGTGGTTTTCCGTTTCGGATTTCTAGAAGTTGCTGAGCCCCAACACGTCGGCCATCGAATACAGCCCGGGCTTCTGGCCCTGCGCCCACATCGCCGCCTTCAGCGCGCCGTGCGCGAAGATCATGCGATCCTCGGCCTTGTGCGTGAGTTCGATGCGCTCGTGCGGCCCGGCAAAGATCACGCTGTGCTCGCCGGTGACGGTGCCGCCGCGCAGCGAGGCAAAGCCGATGTCGCCCGCGACGCGCGCGCCGGTGACGCCGTCGCGCCCCCGCGCGGAATGCTCGGCGAGCGCGACGTTGCGGCCCGCCGCCGCGGCCTCGCCCAGCAAGAAAGCCGTGCCCGATGGCGCGTCGATCTTGGCCTTGTGATGCATCTCGAGGATTTCGATGTCGAAGCCGTCGTCGAGCGATTGCGCCACCCGCCGGACCAGCGCCGCCAGCAGATTGACGCCTAGGCTCATATTGCCGGACTGTACGACGATCGCCTGCTTGGTCACGCTCTTGATCACAGCGTCGTCCGATGCTGAGAGACCGGTGGTGCCGATCACATGCACGATGCCGCGTTGCGCGGCGATCGCGACATTGGCGATGGTTGCGCCGGGCACCGTGAAATCGAGAATGCCGTCGGCCTCAGCCGACAGCGACCACAGATCGGCCGAAAGCTTGACGCCGTTCTCCGGCAGGCCCGCCAATATGCCCGCGTCCTTGCCCAGCAAGGACGAACCCGGCGCTTCCAGCGCGCCGGTGACTACGGCGCCCTCGGTCTCGGCGATGGCGCGCGTCAGCGCACGGCCCATCCGGCCGCCGGCCCCGGCAACGATCAAGCGCATGTCGGACATTTTTCGCCCCTCACCTTCTCGCGGTATACGCGGAGTGCGCTATTCGGGCAACCGACCGACGCTACGGCTGTGCGCCGTCATAGCCTTCGATAACCAAAATGTCGGCTTCGGAATGGGGAGCGCGCAGTTCAACCAGCCGCGCATATTCCGGCGAATTGTAGCAGGCCAGCGCGGTCTCATAATCCTTGAATTCCAGCACGATGTTGCGTGAGCGCGCCTTGCCCTCCTTGGATTCATGCTTGCCGCCACGCACCAGAAACTTCGCGCCGTACTTTTTGAAAACCGCGCCGTTCTGGCTGGTGTAGTCCTTGTAGCCGTCCGCGTTGTGAACATCGACGCGCGCGATCCAGTAGCCCTTTGCCATGTGGTCCTCCCGTGTTGTTTGCAATGCTGCCGAGCGTGTTCAGCCCAGTTTGATTTCTTCGGTGATCTCGTGCGACAGGCTGATACTGCCGATGGTCAGTACCATCTTCGCCGGAAATGTTTCGTGACCCTTGAGACGGCCATCGGCCAGCGCGTCGCGCACGGCTTTCTCGATCTCGCGCTGCGAGGTGATGCCGACCTTCTTGAGAAATCCGCGCAGGCTGGCATTGAAGGTGTCTTCGTTCATGGTGGGGCTCCCTGACTGTTATGGCTTGTACGGCGTGTTGATCATGGTCTCGCTCAGATTGCGATGCGCACGATCCGCGCGCGCGGCGGCGTTGCCGCGCTGCACGTCGCGATCCTTGCGGCAGGCCACGTATTCATTGGAGCCGACGGCAACATTATTGGCGCGGCAGATCGCGTCGTCGTCCTCGCCGAGGCTGGAGACGGGAACGTCGTGACGCGACGCGCAAGCGGCAAGGGTGAGAGCGAGTGTCAGTATGATGACGTGTAATCTCAATGAAGTGTCCTATTTCGACGTTTCGAGTCTTGGTTCTCTCGCGACAGTTTAAGCCAATTGCGGGAATTGTAAGTTCGAGGGCTACACCCTTCCCTTCAACGCTTCGCCGATCTCTTCCAGCACCTTGGGGTCCTCAATGGTCGCGGGCATGGTCCAGGGATCGCCGTCGGCGATCTTCTTGATGGTGCCGCGCAGGATTTTACCCGACCGCGTCTTCGGCAGACGCGCCACCGCGATTGCGAGCTTGAAGGCCGCCACCGGGCCGAGCTTGTCGCGCACCAGCGCCACCACGTCCTTTTCCACCTCGGCGTTGCTGCGCGACGCGCCTGCCTTCAGCACCAGCAAGCCGCAGGGCACTTCGCCTTTGATCGCGTCCTTGATGCCAAGCACCGCGCATTCGGCGACGTCGGGATGCGAGGCGAGAATTTCCTCCATGCCTCCGGTGGAAAGGCGATGCCCGGCGACGTTGATGATGTCGTCGGTGCGGCCCATCACATAGATGTAGCCGTCCTCGTCCTTGTAGCCGGCGTCGGAGGTTTTGTAGTAGCCGGGAAACTCATTGAAGTAAGCTTGCTTGCAGCGCTCGTCCTGTTCCCACAGCGTCGGCAGGCATGCCGGCGGCATCGGCAGCTTGATCACGATCGAACCCATGGTGCCCGCCGGCAGCAGTTTCGAGGCTTCGTCGACGATGTCGACCTGATAGCCCGGCATCGGCACCGTCGGCGAGCCGTGCTTGACCGGTAGCTGGCCGAGGCCGACCGGATTGCCAGCGATGGCCCAGCCGGTTTCGGTCTGCCACCAGTGGTCGATCACCGGCACCTTCAACTGCTGCTCGGCCCATTCTACGGTCGGCGGATCGGCGCGCTCGCCGGCCAGAAACAGCGTACGGAAATTCGACAGATCGTATTTGCGGATGAATTTGCCGTCAGGATCTTCCTTCTTGATGGCGCGGAACGCGGTCGGCGCGGTGAAGAACGCTACGGCTTTGTGTTCGGAGATGACCCGCCAGAACGCGCCGGCATCGGGCGTGCCGATCGGCTTGCCCTCGTACATGATCGAGGTCGCGCCATGAAACAGCGGGGCGTAGACGATGTAGCTGTGGCCGACCACCCAGCCGATGTCGGAGCCGCACCACCAGACTTCGCCGGGCTTGACGCCGTAGAGATTGAACATCGACCATTTCAGCGCGACGAGATGCCCGCCATTGTCGCGCACCACGCCTTTGGGGATTCCGGTCGTGCCCGACGTGTAGAGAATGTAGAGCGGATCGGTCGCCAGTACCGGCACGCAGTCGCGGACTTCTTTGCGGCGATGGCCTTGCCGCGCAGCTCGTTCCAGTCGTGATCGCGGCCCGCAACGAGATCGCAGTACTGCTGCGGGCGCTGCAGGATGATGCAGGTATCGGGCTTGAAGCGCGACAGCCTGATCGCCTCATCGAGCAGCGGCTTGTATTGCACGATGCGGCCGGGCTCGAGGCCGCAGCTCGCAGACAGCATCAGTTTCGGCTTGGCGTCCTCGATGCGGGTAGCGAGTTCTTTCGCGGCGAAGCCGCCGAACACGACGCTATGCACCGCGCCGATCCGCGCGCAGGCCAGCATCGCGACCACAGCTTCCGGCACCATCGGCATGTAGAGAATGACGCGGTCGCCCTTCGCCACGCCGAAATCCTGCATCACGGCGGCGAGCGTTTTCACCTCGTGCAGCATCTGCGCATAGGTGAACTTGGTGACCACGCTGGGTCCCGACGGATTGGCCAGCGGCGAGTTATGAATCAGCGCGACCTGGTCGGCGCGTCCGTTCGCGACATGACGGTCCAGCGCGTTGTAGCAGGTGTTGACCACCGCGCCCGCGAACCAGCGGCCGTAAAGGCCTTGAGAACCGTCGAAGATTTTCTTCGCGGGCGCGATCCAGTCGATCTCGCGCGCGGCGTCGCCCCAGAATCCTTCCGGATCGGTCATCGAGCGCGCATGCAGTTCGTGGTAACGGCTGACGTTTTGATTACTCATGAGTGACTCCGCTTCGGCTTTACCGAAGGTATTTTGGAGCGCCATTGTCACGGGATGCGGCGTTATTTCAAGGGCGCAACCGGCTTGTTTTTGATCGCCATCTGCGCGCCGATCCGTTCCAGCTCCTGCGCCAGCGACTTGTAATTGGCGCGCGCCGCGTCCTGCTGCGGATTGAGCCTGACCGCGGCGCCGAAATCGGCCAATGCGTGCGGCAGGTCACCCTTTTGGCGCCAAAGTTCGCCGCGTGCATTAAAGATATCCGCCAGGGTGGGATCGAGCTTCAGCGTCAGATCGTAATCGGCGATGGCGCGCTCGGGCTGGCCGCTGCGAGCGTAAGCGCCGGCGCGCGCGATCAAGGCATTGATGCGGTCCGGCACGGCGGTCTTCTCGCCGTCGATAACCGCACTGCAGGTCTCAATGATCTTGTCATCATCGCGCGCGGTTGCGGCGGCGACGCAGGACGCAGGGTCGATCTTCGAATTGTCGACGGGGTCGCCGGTCGCAGCAGTGACGCGGTTTGCCGGTGCGATGCAGATCATCGTCGCCGTAGCAAATACAACCGCCGTGAAATAATTTCGCATGGACCGCGGGCTTCAGTCGATCACGGCAACGGCCTCGATTTCGATCAGCCAATCCGGCATCGCCAGCGCGGAGACGCCGACCAGCGTGCTCGCCGGGGGTGGCATGCCCTGAAAGAAGGATCCGCGCGCCGCACCGATGATGGGCCGGTACTCGGGCTTATAATTCACGACGATAGGTCGTGATCTTCACGATGTCGGCATAGCTCGCGCCGCCAGCGGCGAGCGCGAGGCCCAGATTGCGCATCACCTGCGTTGTCTGAGCGGCCAGATCGCCGGCGCCGACCAGTGCGCCATGCTCATCGATTGAGACTTGTCCCGCGATGTAGATCGTTCGCCCTCCAGAGGAGACGACGACGTGCGAGTATGCCGGGTTCAGGGAAAGCCCCTTCGCGCGCGGATGTTCGAGTTTGCTCATGATTGGAATCCTCTATCCGACCTTGCAGGTAATCCCGCCATCGACGATCAGCTCGATGCCGGTGACGTACTTCGATTCATCCGACGCAAGAAACAGCGCCGCATTGGCGACGTCCCACGCCTCACCCATGTGTCCCATCGGCACCTGCGCGTCGCGCGCGCGCCACATCGCCTCGACATCACCAGCGGCATAGCTCGCCGCGAGCCCGGCGGAGTGTTCGACCATCGGCGTCTTCATCAGCCCCGGCAGGATCGCATTCACGCGGATATGTTTTCGCGCATATTCCACCGCGGTGGTGCGCGTCATCTGGTTCATCGCGGCCTTGGTGGTGGCGTAGGTGACGTAGGAGACGCCGAGGTGGCGGATCGAGGCGATCGACGAGATGTTGATGATCGAGCCGCCGCCCTGGCGCTCCATCACCGGAATGACGTGCTTCATGGCGAGGAAGGCGCTCTTGAGATTGACCGCGAAGACGCGATCCCATTCCGCCTCGGAGACATCGACGACGCTTCCCATCTCGGCAATGCCGACATTGTTGTCGAGCACGTCGATGCGGCCGTAGGCTTTCAGGCAGGCGGCGACCATGGCTTCGACATCGGCGGCGCGCGACACATCAGCGGTGAATGGAGCGGCGCTGCCGCCTTCGGAGGTGATGATATCAGCGGTTTCCTGCGCGGCTTTGCCGTTGCGGTCGACGCAGAACACCTGGGCGCCGTGCCTTGCGAAGGTGGCCGCGGTTGCTTTGCCGTTGCCCCAGCCCGGCCCGATCGAGCCCGCGCCGACGACGAGCGCCGTTTTGCCTTCCAGCCGCTGCATGTTTCCTCCCGTTAGCTTCGCTGACGCATACTAGCGCGAGACGAACGCTTGGGAAACTTATGCGAGGCTATTTGCCTGGAGAAGGCTGCTGGCTCGGTTTGATGATCTTGTCGGTGTTGCGGTCGGTATCATCCAACGGCGGGCCATCCTCTGGCCGCGGCGGCATATGATGCCCGCCCTGCTTCTTCTGGATGCGCTGCTTTTCTTCGTCCGAGTTTTGCTGATCGGCCATGTCTTCGCTCCTGCCACCGCAGGATAATCAAAGGAAGGGCCTGTCGTTCCTAGCGCCGAGCGCGCCGCGGCGTGATTTGTTCAGGCTTCTAGCGCCTGCGCGATCTCGGCCACGATGGCGTCCGCCGCCGATCTTCGGATCGGGTGCTTCCAGCACCGGCCGCCCGACCACCAGATAGTCCGCACCGGCGGCAATCGCTCGCGTTGGCGTCATGATGCGCTTCTGGTCGCCGGTAGCGGCGCCGGCAGGCCGAATGCCCGGCGTCACCAACGCTCATCTGGTGACCGACGATCTTGCGCAGGCTAGCGGCTTCCTCCGGCGAACATACGAGGCCGTCGATGCCGAGCACCTGCGCCTGCTGCGCCCTCGCCTCCACCAGATCCGATACGCCGAGACGATAGCCTGCGGCGTGGAGATCGTCGTTGTCGTACGAAGTCAGCACGGTGACGGCGAGGATTCTCAAGGCCCGAGCCGGCCCGTCCCTCGACCGCCGCTTTCATGGTCTGCGGATACGCGTGCACGGTCAGGAACGTCGCACCCAGCGCGGCCAGGCTTTCCACGCCGCGCGCGACGGTGTTTCCGATGTCGTGCAGCTTGAGATCGACGAAAACCTTTTTGCCCGCCCCTGCCAGTTGACGCACCAGCGGCAACCCGCCGGCGTAAGCCAACTGATAACCGATCTTGTAGAACGTCACGCTGTCGCCAAGCCGCGCGATCATGGCTTCCGCCGCAGCTACACTGGGGACGTCGAGGGCTACGATCAGGCGATCGCGATCAGGAATAGTCTCGGGACGCATCGTCATCTCACATCATGTGCTGGGCTGCATCGACCAGTTGCCGCGCCATCGCCTGCAGCGCTTCGATATCCCGGGGGTGCTTCAACCGGTCCATGTCGTCATAGGCCTCGTCCGCAAACGACAGCGCGAGCTGGTTGGGAACGACGCTGGCGCCGCATGCCGACAGGACCAGACGCAGCGCGGCAAGACATCGCGTGCCGCCGAGGCGGCCGGCGGATGCCGCGGCGATCGCGAAGGCGCGGTCGCGAAACACCTGACCCCGCGTCTCGTGGGCGTCCTGAACGCGCGAGACCCAGTCGATGGCGTTCTTCAACAGCGGCGGCAGCGACGAATTATATTCAGGCGTCACGATCAGAATGCCGTGATGCACGCCGATCAAGCGCTTGAGATTGACCGCGTGCTTCGGCACTCCCGATTTATTTTGCAGATCGCCGTCATAGATCGGAAGGGGAAAATCGCCGAGCGAAATACGCGTTACCTCGACATCGGCGCGGAGGAATTCCTGCATGGCCACCGCGGCCAGTTTCGCATTGAGCGAACCGGTGCGCAGCGAGCCGGGAATGACGAGGATTTTCAGCGGGGACATGAGTTAATCGTCATGCTCGTCATTGCGAGAGCGAAGCGACGCGGCAATCCAGAAGGCCACAAGCAAGGAAGAACTGGATTGCTTCGTCGCAAAGGCTCCTCGCAATGACGGGAGGAGGTTCACCCCTTGCGATACACCCAGACGCGCGCGGGCGGAAGATTCATCCAGATCCGCTCGGAGGCTTCCGTCGATACGCCGGGCAACGATTTTGGAATCGGCGGCGCCACCGAATAGGTGAACTGAACGAACGGCGCGCCGGGCGCGAGCGCCACGAAAGCGTCGCGCATCAGCTTCAGGCGGGTCAGCATCGGCTTGGTGACCAACGGCAGGCCGGACACGACAGCACAGGCGGGAGCTTTCAATATCTCCCACAGCGTGTCGCGCAACGCATAAGCATCGCCCTGCACGACCGTGGCTTTCGGATAACGGTCGCGCAGCAGCGCGCAAAAGCTCTGGATTAAATTCAACCAGTACGAGGCGTTTCTGATCGACGCCACGTTCGATCAGCGCATTGGTGATCGCGCCGGTGCCCGGTCCCAATTCGATCACCGGCCCGGACGATTTGTTGTCGACGTATTTCGCCATGGTGCGGGCGAGAATCCGGCCCGACGGCATCACCGCTCCCATATGAAGCGGCTTCTCGATCCACGAACGCAGGAAGCGAACCTCGTCATCGAGACGAAGCGGCTTTTTCAAAGCGCGCGCGGAGGACTGCAGAGGCATTTCACTTCCAGGCAGGACCGCGCTTGCGCGGCAATGTCAGAAATTCTTCATAAAGAGGTATAGCCCGCAGCCGAAACGGTCAAGTTGTGCCAGCCTTACGTATTGGCGCGGGTGCCGAAGAAGTCCTTGACCTTGGTGAAGAAACCCGCGGCTTCAGGTTGAGTTGCACCGGAAGATAACTTTTCAAATTCGGCCAGCAGCTCCTGCTGCTTCCTGGTGAGGTTCTGCGGCGTTTCGACCATGACCTGCACGTACATGTCGCCCATCTGGCGCGAGCGCAGCACCGGCATGCCTTTTGATGCAATGCGAAAGCGCCGGGCCGATTGCGTGCCGGACGGCACTTTCACCTTGGTCTTGCCCTTGTCGATGGTCGGCACCTCGAATTCGCCGCCCAGCGCCGCCGTGACCATCGAAATCGGCACCCGGCAATGCAAATCCGCGCCGTCGCGCTGGAAGAATTGATGCGTGGCCAGCGACAGGAAAATGTAGAGATCGCCGGGCGGCCCGCCGCGCACGCCCGCCTCGCCTTCGCCGGCCAGACGGATGCGGGTGCCGTCCTCGACGCCCTGTGGAATATTGACCGACAGCGTCCGGTCGCGCGTGACACGCCCCGACCCCGAACAGGAGGGGCACGGGTCTTCGATCATCTGGCCGCGGCCCTGACAGCCTGGACAGGTGCGCTCCAGCGTGAAGAAGCCCTGCGCCTGGCGCACCCGGCCCGCGCCGCCGCAGGTCGCGCAGGTTTTCGGCTTGGTGCCGGCCTTGGCGCCGGTGCCCGAGCAGGATTCGCAGGTGACCGAAACCGGAATTTCGATCTGCGCGGTCTTGCCGAGGAAGGCTTCCTCCAGCGTGATTTCCATATTGTAGCGCAGGTCCGCACCGCGCTCGCGTCCGCCGCCGCGTCCGCGCTGACCGGCCATGCCAAACAGATCTTCGAAGATGTCGGAGAACGATGAGGCAAACCCGGCGCCGAAGCCCGGGCCGCCGCCGCCCTGCTCGAAGGCGGCATGACCGAAGCGGTCGTAGGCGGCGCGCTTGTCGCCATCCTTCAAAACTTCGTAGGCCTCGTTGATTTCCTTGAAACGTACTTCGCTGGTCGCATCGCCCGGATTCTTGTCCGGATGCCATTTCATCGCCAGTTTGCGAAACGCCGCCTTGAGTTTGGAATCGTCGGCGCCCCGTTCAACCTCGAGCGTTTCGTAATAGCAGCGTTTGGTAGTGGACATGCGACAGATTCGTCAGACAGCTCATGGCCGGTGCTCGACCCGGCGCGGAGCACGTCGTCCCTCGCGCGATAGCGACGCGGGTGACGGGGTAAAGCCCGACGAAGCGTCGGCAGATCTTTCATTACAAATGAGACCCCTCACCCGGCTCCGCTTTGCTCGAAGCCGCCCTCAAGGGGAGAGGGGAAGGAAGCAAGTTACGCCGACTTCTTGTTGTTCTTGTCGTCGTCGACTTCGGTGAATTCGGCATCGACGACATCGTCCTTTGCGGCATCCTTGGCCGCATCGCTTTCGGCCTGCTGCTTGTACATCGCCTCGCCGAGCTTCATGGAAGCCTGCGCCACCGCATTGGTCTTGGTCTTGATGGCCTCGGCATCGTCGCCCTTCAGCGCTTCCTTCAGATCGCTGACGGCGTCCTCGATGGCGCGGCGCTCGCTCTCCTCGACCTTGTCGCCATGCTCCGCCAATGCCTTCTCGGTGGAATGCACCAGGGCATCGGCATGGTTCTTGGCGTCGACCGCCTCGCGGCGTTTCTTGTCGTCCGCGGCGTTGGCCTCGGCGTCCTTGACCATCTTCTGGATGTCGGCTTCGGACAGGCCGCCGGAGGCCTGAATCCGGATCTGCTGTTCCTTGCCGGTCGCCTTGTCCTTGGCCGAGACGTTGACGATGCCGTTGGCGTCGATGTCGAACGTGACCTCGATCTGCGGCATGCCGCGCGGCGACGGCGGAATGCCCATCAGGTCGAACTGGCCGAGCACCTTGTTGTCGGCCGCCATTTCGCGCTCGCCCTGGAAGACGCGGATGGTGACCGCGTTCTGGTTGTCCTCGGCGGTCGAGAATACCTGGCTCTTCTTGGTCGGGATCGTGGTGTTGCGATCGATGATGCGGGTGAACACGCCGCCCAGCGTCTCGATGCCGAGCGACAGCGGCGTCACGTCGAGCAGCAGCACGTCCTTGACGTCGCCCTGCAGCACGCCGGCCTGGATCGCGGCACCGATGGCGACGACTTCATCCGGGTTGACGCCCTTGTGCGGCTCCTTGCCGAACAACTGCTTCACGACTTCCTGCACCTTCGGCATGCGCGACATGCCGCCGACCAGCACCACTTCGCCGATTTCGGCAGCGGTGAGGCCTGCGTCCTTCAGCGCCTTGCGGCAAGGCTCGACCGTCTTCTGCACGAGATCGTCGACCAGCGCCTCGAATTTGGCGCGCGTCAGCTTCATCGTCAGATGCTTCGGACCGGCCTGATCGGCGGTGATGAACGGCAGGTTGATTTCGGTCTGCGTCGTCGATGACAGTTCGATCTTGGCCTTTTCCGCGGCTTCCTTCAGGCGCTGCAACGCAAGCTTGTCGTTGCGCAGGTTGATGCCCTGCTCCTTCTGGAATTCATCCGCCAGGTAGCCGACCAGGCGCATGTCGAAATCTTCGCCGCCCAAGAACGTGTCGCCGTTGGTGGACTTCACCTCGAACACGCCGTCGCCGATCTCCAGGATCGAAACGTCGAAAGTGCCGCCGCCCAAATCGTACACCGCGATGGTGCCGGCCTTCGACTTGTCGAGACCGTAGGCAAGTGCCGCCGCAGTCGGTTCATTGATGATGCGCAGCACCTCAAGGCCGGCGATCTTGCCGGCGTCCTTGGTGGCCTGACGCTGAGCGTCGTTGAAATAGGCGGGGACGGTGATGACGGCCTGATCGACCTTCTGGCCGAGATGGGCTTCCGCGGTCTCTTTCATCTTCTGCAGAATGAAAGCGGAGACCTGCGAAGGGGAATAGGTTTTGCCGTCGGCTTCGACCCAGGCGTCGCCATTGGAGGCTTTGGCGATCTTGTAGGGGACGAGCTTCTTGTCCTTCTCGACCATCGGATCGTCGTAGCGGCGGCCGATCAGGCGCTTGACCGCGAAAATCGTCCGCTCGGGATTGGTGACTGCCTGGCGCTTGGCCGGCTGACCGACGAGGCGCTCGCCATCATCGCTGAAGGCGACAATCGACGGCGTCGTGCGCATGCCCTCGGCGTTCTCGATGACTTTCGATGTCTTGCCATCCATGACGGCGACGCACGAATTCGTGGTGCCGAGATCGATCCCAATGACCTTTCCCATGGTCCTCGTGTCCTTCTTTTTGCGGCAGGTTGGCTGGGCCCTGACGGCGCACCAATCCAAACCCCCAGATATCAAATGCTCGCGATATTGCGGCGATCAGCCTCATATAGGAGGGGGGGTTGGCCCTGCAAGGACCGGCCGTCATCCAGCTAGCGAAAACAACCGCCTTTTTGAATCAGGCCGCGTGAGCGTGCAGCACGGCCCGACGGTTGGGTTGCCACCGGATACGTCCCGTCGAAAGGAATCCGACCTTGCCCTGTCGCCGAAACAAAGAAAGCGTTAACACGTAGCCATTGAACAGGGCATGCCCCGGGGCGCGAAGACGCGGCGCCTGACCATCTAACGGCCTCAATGCGGACCCAGTAGAATTTTCATGAAACACATCCGAACGCTATTCGCCGCCGTGCTGTTTTTCGGTTCGTTAAGCGCCGCCGCCGCCGACCCCGTCTATCCCTCGGGCGTCCGGGTGGGCCTAACGCCGCTGATCGGTCTTGCTCCTGCGAAGGCCTTCGTGGGGTTCGAAACGGAAGATCAAAGCGTCAAGGTGCTGGTGGCAGAACTTCCGGCCGCCGCCTATGGCGAGGTCGAGAGCGCGTTCAAAGCAAACCCACAGGGAAGCGGCGGCGTAAAACCGGAAACCTTGGAGACTGCGGCAGGCAAGGCCTACTACACCATCGAAAATGCCACCGATGGCACTACGGTTGTGCGCCGATACTCGATGATTCTGCCGGGCGCAACATTCTCCGGCTACGTCGCCGTTCAGGTCCCGCAAAATGCGTCCAAAATCTATACCGACGACGCCGTGCGGCAGATGTTCGCGTCCGCCGTGGTGCGCAAGCAAGTGCCGGTCGACGAGCAACTTGGCACGATGCCCTTCAAGGTCGGCGAACTCAGCGACTTCAAGAATGTGCGCACACTGGCGGCAGGCGCGGCGATCATACTCGCTGATAACACCGAAGAGGCCGGCTTCGAGTTCGGCGCCCTTCATGGTGATCGGCATCATGGGCTCTGCGCCGGCACAGCCGGACGACCGCGGCCGCTTCGCGCAACAGGCCGCAACCATGATACCGGGCGTGCGCGACGCCCATATCACCATGTCCGAACCGGTCCGGATCGACGGCATGCCGGGATATGAAACCCGCATCGATGCAACCAGCGGCAAGGAAAATACCCCCGTGACGGTGGTGCAATGGTTACGCTTCGGCGGCGTCGGCTCATCGCTGCGGGTTATCGCGAGCGCGCCGCGCGACGATTGGGCGAAGGCGTTTCCGCGATTCCGTGCGGTGCGCGACGGAATTGCGCCGCGCTGAGCGGCCCTACTCCTGTGCCGCCGCTTTCGCGCCGCCCTTGGAAACCGCGACCAGCGCCGGACGCAGGATGCGCTCGCCGATCATGTAACCGGCCTGAACGACCTGGACGACCGTACCCGCAGGCACCGACGGATCGGGCACTTCGTACATCGCCTGCTGGAAATTCGGATCGAACTTTTCGCCGGACGGATCGAATTTCTTGACGCCGTTTTTCTCCAGCGTGTTGAGCAGCGACCGTTCGGTCAGCTCGACGCCTTCGATCAGCGCCTTCAGGCCGGGATCGGCGGCCGCCTTGGCATCGGCGGGAACGGCGTCCAGCGCGCGCTGCAGATTGTCGGCGATATCCAGCACGTCGCGCGCAAACCCTGAGATCGCGTAGGTGCGGCCGTCGGCGACTTCGCGCTGGGTGCGCTTGCGCAGGTTTTCCATTTCCGCCAGCGTGCGCAGCATCTTGTCGCGGGATTCCGCCGCTTCCTTGGCGAGCGCCTCAACCGAACCTTCTTCCGGATCGTCAGGCATGATGTACGGCTTCGAAACGACTGGTTCGGCGGCCTGAACGTTCTCTTGCGCCGGCTTGGCCGAATTGTCGTTCTGCCCGTTGCTATCGGTCATCACTCAACCTTCTCAAGAAATCGTCTTGGTCAAAATGGGGAATTGATAAAGCCGGATATCGTGCTTTGGGCGCAGAAAATCAAGCGCGGTTCGCTCTCGGAGGCCCCGTTCAGCCGCCCAGCATCTGGCTGACGATGCGGGCGGCATAGTCGACCATCGGGATCACCCGCGCGTAGTTCAGCCTCGTGGGACCGATCACGCCAAGCACGCCGACGATATGGCCCGCACCATCGCTGTAGGGCGCGATGATGGTGGAGGAACCGGACAGCGAGAACAGCTTGTTCTCCGATCCAATGAAAATCCGCACGCCGTCGGCGCGTTCCGCGCGGCCGAGCAGATCGATCACCTCGCGCTTGGTTTCGAGATCGTCGAACAGCAACCGCACGCGTTCGAGGTCTTCGAGCGCGTGCAGATCATCGAGCAGGTTGGCGTGGCCGCGGACGATCAGCTGCCGATCGTCGTTGGCGCCCCCGGACCAGCTCGCAATGCCGGCGGATATCACCTTTTGCGTGAGTTGATCGAGTTCGGCGCGATTTTGGACCAGCGCCGTTTCGAGTTCGAGACGCGCCTCGGCCAAGGTATGCCCGCGTATCCGTGCGTTGAGGAAATTGCCGGCTTCCGTCAGCGCGGAAATCGGAACGCCGGGCGGCAGGGTCAGCACGCGGTTTTCGACCTGGCCGTCCTCGGCGACCAGCACGACCAGCGCCTTTTCCGGCTCCAGCCGCACGAATTCGATATGCTTGAGCCGCGCGTTGGATTTTGCGGTAAGCACCACCGCCGCCGCGCGGGTGAGGCCCGACAGCCGCGTCAATGCTTCGCCAAGGGCTGCTTCAACGGATTGCGCCTTGCCAACGGACGCAAGCTGGGTCTGGATCGATTGCCGTTCCGGCTCGGTGAGATCGCCGAGCTGCATCAGTGCGTCGACGAAAAACCGCAAGCCGAGTTCAGTCGGCAACCGTCCGGCCGAGGTGTGCGGCGCGTAGATCAGACCGAGCTGCTCCAGGTCCGACATCACATTGCGGACGGACGCGGGCGACAGCGGCACGGTGATCAGGCGCGATATGTTGCGCGAGCCGACGGGTTCGCCGGTCGCCAGATAGCTCTCGACGATCTGGCGAAAGATATCCCGCGAACGCTCGTTGAGCTGGGCAAGTCCGGGATTCGGCGCGATCAGGCCGATCGGATCGTGGTGGGCCACTGGCACTCCTTACAACTAGGACCACAGCATATTCTAGTGGAGTTTTGGATTTGACATTCGCTCTACGCGCTCGCAGCCAGAGGGGCAGCGAATGTCAAATCCCTCCACTAGACAATTTGTCCCGGGCAGACGAGTTACAAGCGTTCGATACAGCCAATCGGTGGGTAAAGACCTTGCCGCAAGCGTTTCGCGCACCTAAAAGCACCGCGAGCCAGCTTTCCTGATCATTATCGGAGAATACCCATGCGGCCGAGCCTTCGCGCGCCGGATCAACTGCGCGCCGTGTCGCTGGAACGCGGCGTGGTCAAATATGCCGAGGGCTCCTGCATGGTGAAATTTGGCGACACCCATGTGCTGGTCACCGCGACGCTGGAAGAGCGACTGCCGCCGTGGCTCAAGGGCCAGGGACGCGGCTGGGTCACCGCCGAATACGGCATGCTGCCGCGCGCCACGCTGGAACGCACCCGCCGCGAGGCTTCCGCCGGCAAACAAAATGGCCGCACCGTTGAAATCCAGCGCCTGATCGGGCGCTCGCTGCGCGCGACCGTCGACTTGGAAGCGCTGGGTGAGCGCCAGATCACCGTGGACTGCGACGTGATTCAAGCCGACGGCGGCACGCGTACCGCCTCGATCACCGGCGCATGGGTGGCGCTGGCCGATTGCATCGGCTGGATGAAGAACCGCAACATGTTCAAGCACAGCAACAACGTGCTGCGCGATAACGTCGCGGCGATTTCCTGCGGCATCTATAACGGCACGCCGGTGCTCGATCTCGATTACGCAGAGGATTCCGAAGCCGATACCGACGCCAATTTCGTGATGACCGGCGACGGGCGCATCATCGAGGTGCAGGGCACCGCGGAGAAGACGCCGTTCTCGCAGGACGAATTTCTGGCGCTGATGGCCTGGCGCGCAAAGGCATCGCGCGGCTGGTGGACCTCCAGAAAATGGCGGTGGCGTGAGGCGCATTTCGCAAACCTGCGTGCGAGCGTAGGCTGCTCTTATGCACCGTCGAATCAGCGGCAAGCTCGTAATCGCGACCCACAACCCCGGCAAACTCGCCGAGATGCGCGAATTGCTGGCGCCCTACGGCATCAAAGCCGTATCCGCCGGCGAACTGAATCTGGCCGAGCCAGATGAGACCGGCGACACTTTTCGCGCCAATGCCGCCATCAAGGCGGTCGCCGCTGCCCGCGCCGCGCAACTTCCCGCCTTCGCCGACGATTCCGGACTTGTGGTCGATGCGCTGGACGGCGCGCCGGGCATTTACTCCGCGCGCTGGGCGGGCGAGTCAAAGGACTTCAACGCAGCGATGGCCAGGATTGAAAGGCTGTTGCAGGAACGCGGCGCTACCACGCCGGACAAGCGTGGGGCGTATTTCGTCTCGGCGCTATGCGTGGCGTGGCCCGACGGGCATCTTGAGGAAGTTGAAGCGCGCGCTGACGGCACGCTGGTCTGGCCGCCGCGCGGCAGCGCCGGTTTCGGCTACGATCCGGCATTTTTACCTGACGGATATGATCGAACCTTTGGCGAGATGACGAGCGTCGAAAAGCATGGCCTGCCGCCGCTCGGGCTGGGGCTGTCGCACCGCGCCAAGGCGTTCGTAAAGCTGGCGGAAATCTGTCTTGACCGGCGCTAACATGCAACCAGCCTTCGGCGTCTACATCCACTGGCCGTTCTGCCTGTCGAAATGTCCGTATTGCGATTTCAACAGCCATGTCCGCCACGCCGCTGTCGACGAGGAGCGTTTCGCGCGCGCCTTCGCACGCGAGATCGAAACCACGGCAGCGCGAACGCCGAACCGCGAGGTGTCGTCGATCTTCCTTGGCGGCGGCACGCCATCGCTGATGAAGCCGCAAACGGTCGGCGCCATTCTCGACGCGATCGCAAAGCACTGGCGCGTCGCTGACGATGCCGAGGTCTCGCTGGAAGCCAATCCGACCAGCGTCGAGGCGGCGCGGTTTCGCGGCTACCGCGCCGCCGGCGTCAACCGGGTTTCGCTCGGCGTGCAGGCGCTGGACGATGCCTCGCTGAAAGCGCTCGGGCGTTTGCACAGCGCGCGCGAAGCGCTCGACGCCGTGGCCATCGCGCGCGCGGCGTTCGACCGCTATTCATTCGACCTGATCTATGCGCGGCCCGATCAAACGCCTGACATGTGGGCCGATGAATTGAAGCTCGCGATCTCGGAAGCCGCTGAGCATCTGTCGCTGTATCAACTCACCATCGAGGAAGGCACGCCGTTCTTCGGGCTGCACGCCGCGGGCAAACTCAAGACGCCCGAAGAGACCGTCGCGCGCGCGCTCTACGACGTAACGCAGGAAGTCTGCGCGCAGCAGGGATTGCCGTCCTACGAGATTTCCAATCACGCGCGCGAAGGTGCGCAGTGCAAGCATAACCTCGTCTACTGGCGCGGTCAGGAATATGCCGGCATCGGCCCCGGTGCGCATGGCCGCCTCGATATCGAGGGCGTGCGGCACGCGGTCGCCACCGAAAAGCGCCCCGAGACCTGGCTGATGCGCGTCGAGGCGATGGGGCACGGCGTCACCACCGACGATCTCCTCAACAGCGAAGAACGCGCGGATGAATTCCTGCTGATGGGATTGCGTCTCGCCGAGGGCATCGATCCCGAGCGTTATCGGGCGCTGTCGGGCCGCGCGCTCGATCCCAAGCGGATCGCAATCTTGCGGGAAGAAGGCGCGATTGTCGTCGATGCAGGCGGCCGGCTGCGCGTGACGCCATCGGGATTTCCGGTGCTCGACGCGGTCGTGGCGGATCTCGCGGCTTAAAAATTCTATGCCCCGAAACTCTTCGGCGAACCCGCTACAGGCACGCCGCCGCCCGACGTCACCTTCATCACCGCAAGGCCGCGCTCGTTGGTGCCGTCGGGGCGGAACCGAAACAACCCGTCGATGCCGGCAAACCCTGACGGATTGGTCAGCACCTCCGGCGAAAACCGCTGCGCGCCCTGCGTTCGCGCCAAGGCAGCAACGAGCGCGACGGCATCATAGGCCAGCGTCGCGGTGCGCACTGGCTCGCCGCCGAATTTGGCGCGGTAACGCCCCGAGAAGCCGCGGAAACCGGATGGGTCCGGCGCGGCATAGAGGCCGCCTTGCAGCGCAGGGCTCGCGAACACGCGCGGATTGTCCCACAGCCCGGTGCCGAGCAACTGGATGTTTCTCAAGTTCGCGCCGGAAGCGGTCAGGGCCTCGGCTACCCCCGCAACGGCATCGCCATCATCGGCCAGCAGCAGCGCGTCGGCTCCACTGAGCGACGGCGCGATCGTTCGCGCGGCGCCGGCGCGATCCGCAGCGTATTTTTCGAACGCGACGACGCGGGCGCCGCGGCGTCCGGCTGCCTGCTTGAACGCGGCCTCCACCACATTGCCATAGGCGTTCTCGGGCAGCAGTGCCGCGAACGAACGCTTTCCGGTGCCGGCGGAATATTCGATGATGCGGTTGACGTCGGACTCCGGCAGGAAGCTCAGCAGAAACACCCCCCGGCTGGCGACGCTCGAATCCGTCGAAAACGCAATCACCGAAACGCCGCGCGTCCGCGCCACCTGGGCTGTCGCCGGAACGGACTGCGCAAATAGCGGACCCAGAATGATTTCAGCGCCTTCGTCGAGCGCCTGTTGCGCGCCCTGCTGTGCGCCTTGCGGGCTGCCGCCATCGTCCTTGATCAGAAGCTGAATGTTCGGGTTCTGGAATTCAGCCAGCGCCATTTCGGCGGCATTCTTCATGGACTGCGCGGCGACGGCGGCGTTGCCGGACGCCGACAGCGGCAGGATCAAGGCGACCTTCACCTGTCCGTTGCCTACTGCGGATGGCTGCTGCGCCGGGGCGGCGGATTGCGAACTGAACAGATTGCCTCCGGTGCCGGCGCAAGCGCCCAGCAACGGCGCGCCCAGGATCAGGCCGACAGCCGTCCGCCGGGTCGCTCCCGCACGTGGTAACCTCGGATCGAGCGGCCCCGCCATCGCCTCTTTCCCGGTCGGCAAACCATAAGCCCTGGGGAGCGCCCAACATCCCAAGGACCGATTCGGCGCATTGTCCACGAATTCATAACGGAAATAAAAGCCTTATGTTCAGCTATTTGTCGAAAACCCCCTTAAACCTTAGCCCACCCGAGCGGCCGTCCCTCGATGCGCCTGACCAAAAAGCGGCTGGGATCATGGTGCAAGCGCCGCATCCGCTCTAGATTGGCGCCATGCACGCAAAATCTGCTCCCATCGATACGCCTGAGGAGATCGAGGAACGCGCGCGCACCTTTGTCATCGCGGGAAACGCGCTGACCGCGCCAAAAGCTGTGCCCGGCCTGCATCTGGTGGCAACGCCGATCGGCAATCTCGGCGACATCACGCTGCGCGCGCTGGAAACGCTCGCGGGCGTCGACATCATCGCCTGCGAAGACACCCGCATCACCCGCAGGCTGACCGAGCGCTATCAGATCTCGGCGCTGCTAAAACCCTATCACGAACATAACGCCGCGATGGCGCGGCCGAAAATCCTGCAGCGGCTGGCGCAGGGCGCATCGATCGCGCTGGTGTCCGACGCCGGCACGCCGCTGATATCCGACCCCGGATTCAAGCTGGTGCGCGAGGTCCAGGCCGCCGGCCATCCGGTGATCGCACTGCCCGGACCTTCGTCGGTACTCGCAGCCCTCGCGGTCGCCGCATTGCCGACGGACCGGTTTTTCTTCGAGGGTTTTCTGCCGCCGAAGGAAACCGCGCGCCGCGCGCGGCTGACTGAACTCGCGCGCATCGATGCCACGCTGGTGCTGTTCGAATCCGGCAACCGCGTGCAGGACACGCTTGCGCGATCTCGCTGATATCATGGGCGCGCGCGACGCCGCGATCTGCCGTGAGCTGACCAAACTGCACGAGGAAGTCCGGCGCGCAAAAGTTTCCGAACTGGCGGCGATTGCCGATACGTTGGAAACGCGCGGCGAATTCGTGCTGGTGGTCGGCCCGCCCAACGCTGACGCCAAGCTGATGGCGGCGCATGAGCTGGACGATCTGCTGCGCGCGTCGCTGAAACGCGACAGCGTCAAGGATGCGGTGGCGCATGCCGTCGAACTGTCGGGGCGGCCGCGCCGCGAAATCTATGCCCGTGCGCTCGAGCTTGCGCAGCAAGGTGACGGGAAAGGCGGCGATGGCGAAGACCGATAAGCACGCCAGCGCCGGCCGCCGCTGCGCCGGAACGCGTCGCCGCGTTTCAGACCGGGGTATCGGCGGAGGCGCGCGCCGCGGCCTGGCTGATGGCGAAAGGCTATCGCATCCTCGCGAAACGCTTCAAAACACCCTACGGCGAAATCGATCTCGTAGCGCAACGGCGCAATCTCATCGCGTTCGTCGAGGTCAAGGCCCGCGCCAAACTCGATGACGCGGCCTATGCGGTGACGCCGCGCCAGCAGCGGCGCATCATCGACGCGGCGCAGGGCTGGCTGATGGCGCATCCCGAACACGCTGATTTCGATCTACGCTTCGATGCCATGCTGATTGCGCCGCGCCGCCTGCCGCGCCATCTGGAAGCGGCATTCGACGCCAGCACCTGAACTCCCGATCAACGAAGAAACGCGGAACAGATAAATGAAATTGAATGTCGCCGTTCAGATGGACCCCATCGCGCGTATCAACTTCAAGGGCGACTCGACGTTCGCGCTGCTGCTGGAGGCGCAAAAGCGCGGCCACGCGCTGTCGTATTACACGCCCGACAAGCTTTCGCTGCGCGGCGAAGACCTGGTAGCACCGATCCAGGTTCTCACCGTGCAGGATAAGGAGGGCGACTTCTTCACGCTCGGCGAAGCGGAACGCCGCTCGCTGGCGTCGTTTGACGTCGTGCTGCTGCGGCAGGACCCGCCGTTCGATCTGGCCTACATCACGTCGACGCATTTCCTGCAGCGCATTCACCCGAAGACGCTGGTGGTGAACGATCCCGCCAGCGTGCGCAACGCGCCGGAGAAAATCTTCGTGATGGATTTTCCGGAGCTGATGCCGCCGACGCTGATCTCGCGCGACATGGACGAGATCAATTCGTTTCGCGACGAGCACGGCGCTGTGGTGATGAAGCCGCTGCACGGCCACGGCGGCGCGGCGGTGTTTCGCATCATGCCGCAGGACATGAATTTCGGCTCGCTCTACGACATGTTCTCGGTGACGTTCCGCGAGCCGTGGGTGATCCAGAAGTTCATTCCCGAGATCAAGCACGGCGACAAGCGCATCATCCTGGTCGATGGCGAATTTGCCGGCGCGGTCAACCGCGTGCCCGCGCCCGACGATCTGCGCTCCAACATGGTGCGCGGCGGCGCGGCGCAGGCCACCGAGCTTTCAGATCGCGAGCGCGAAATCTGCGCGCGGCTCGGCCCGGCGTTGCGCGAGCGCGGCCTGCTGTTCGTCGGCATCGACGTGATCAACGGCCGCCTCACCGAAATCAACGTGACGTCACCGACCGGCATCCGCGCCATCGCGCGGCTCGGCGGTCCTGATATCGCGGCGAAGATCTGGGACGTGATTGAGAAGAAGCGGGGATGAGATGAAATAGCTGGCCATCCTTTGCGTCCACCTCCAAGTTGCGGGCGGCAATTCACGAGGATGTTTAAATTTGAGTTTTTCGATGCCATTAAACTACCCTCTTAAGCTTAGGTACTATTTTTGCGACGAATCGTCCTTCGTCAATGACGATTTCATGGGGATCGCAGGCCTTGTTGTTCTAGAGGGCAGCATCCCGATCCTCGAAAAGGAACTAACGAGCTACGGAGGAAACGCGGATCGAGAGGCGAGATCGGCTGGAGCAATATCGGTAAACGCGACAAAGAAATTCGCATAGATTTCATCGACTATTTCTGGTCCCTCTCCGACCAGGGGCGCGTCGATTTTCACATCCGGTTCGCGCCTTTCGATGAATATGACCATATGGAATTCAAGGCCAAGCGTTTCGCCACCACAAGCCGAATGTTGCTATGAAATGCTGCTACACAGGGCTGTAAAACATTACGGGAAGTGGGACCGCTTGTCTATCCGTCCAGACAACGGCGAGTGCACTAAGATTCTCCCGCACCTCAAAGCTGGCCTTAATGCGGACGGGGTCCGGCGCTATAGAACAAATCCACAATGCGTCGAGAGCATCATTTGCCTTGAATCCGAGGATGAAATAATTTTGCAGTTCGTGGACGTCGATGCTTGGCGCATTCACTGCGCTTAGAAACGGTCGAGTTCTGATTGGCGCGAAACGCGAAGTTGCTGACTACAGCCTTGGCAGCGCTTCAAAAACGCGGCCATGATTTAGTTTACAATGTATTCTGGTACGCGGCGTTTTTCTATTTGGAATGTGGTTCCGAAAAAGACCTAGTAGCGATCGCTCTGACAAAATTCTAAATCGGACTATATTCCTATCATCCTGTTCGCGAGGGGCGCTTCATGAGGCGTTCGCGAAGTGGAGCAGGATGCGGCGCCTGCGGACTTGCCTCGCAAGCAAGGACTCGGGAGGCCGGGGGTCATCGTCCGGGGCCACTATGGGGCTCTGCCTTCAATGGCTGGACGGGTAAGGCGAACGGTGGCGAAAGCCGCCGGGATGGACGGGACGCCGCGGCGCAAATCGTCGGCAGAACGTGGCCTTAGCCCGGAAGTACGATCCCCCGGACAGAAAAGCCGCGATGGAGCGCCGCAAGGCGTGCGCGGCTCGTGTGCTGGCTTCGCCGCCGGCATGCGGGACGCGCCCGAACGACCAACGTTGCGCCTCGCGGCGCTCCGTTCCCCTCATGGGTGGGGGAGAAACTAAAGCTCAACTCGCGCGGCGGCGCGGGAGCGTAATGACGTGGCTGTTTGAAATTCGAATCCAAGTTCGCGAAGCGGTCGAGATATCCCTCCCCCTTGTGGGGAGGGTCGGCCGAGCCAGCAATGCGAAGATTGTCCGGCGGAGGCCGGGTGGAGCGTGCAGAGCATGCGGCGATAATTCCCCCACCCGACACATCGTTGGCTGCACTACGATGCGCCACCCTCCCCGCAAGGGGGAGGGATAAAAAAGCAGAATTCGCGATCGTTATGACGCTAAATCCGTTCCCTTAATGTTCTTGCGCTTGGAACCGTCCTGCGTTACGCTTCGCTCGCGGGAGAGGGCGGCATGGTTCAGCGCGTATCCACGGTGGCTTTTGAGGGCATCGAAGCCCGCGCCGTCGATGTGCAGGTCCAGGTCGCGCCCGGCCTGCCCGCCTTCGCCATCGTCGGCCTGCCGGACAAGGCGGTGTCCGAAGCCCGCGAACGGGTCCGCTCGGCGCTGATCGCCTCCGGCCTGGCGCTGCCGGCGCGCCGCATTACCGTCAATCTCGCGCCCGCCGACGTGCCGAAGGAAGGCAGCCATTACGACCTGCCGATCGCGCTGGGGTTGATGGCGGCGATCGGCGCCATTCCGCCGGATGCGCTGAACGGCTTCACCGTGCTCGGCGAACTCGGCCTCGACGGCTCGATCGCGCCGGTGGCCGGCGTGCTGCCCGCGGCGATCGGCGCCAATTCCCGCGACGAAAGCCTGATCTGCCCGGCCGCCTGCGGCGCGGAGGCGGCCTGGGCCAGCCCGGACATCCAGATCGTGGCGGCCAGTTCGCTGATCCAGATCGCCAACCACTTCAAGGGCACGCAGGTGCTGTCGCGGCCGCAGCCGAAGGTTCATGAGCGCGAAGCGTCGCTGCTCGATCTGCGCGACATCAAGGGCCAGGAAAGCGCCAAGCGCGCGCTCGAGATCGCCGCGGCCGGCGGGCATCATCTGCTGATGATCGGCTCGCCCGGCGCGGGCAAATCGATGCTGGCCGCAAGGCTGCCCTCGATCATGCCGCCGCTGTCGCCGTCGGAGTTGCTCGAAGTATCGATGATCGCCTCGGTCGCCGGCGAAATCCGCGATGGCGCGCTGACGGCGCGGCGGCCGTTTCGCAGCCCGCATCATTCCGCCAGCATGGCCGCGCTCACCGGCGGCGGCATCCGCGCGAAACCCGGCGAAGTCTCGCTGGCGCATCAGGGCGTGCTGTTTCTGGATGAGCTGCCGGAGTTCGATCCGCGCGCGCTGGATTCGCTGCGCCAGCCCTTGGAAAACGGCGAGGTCGCGGTGTCGCGCGCCAATCATCGCTTCACCTATCCGGCAAGGTTCATGCTGGTCGCCGCGATGAATCCATGCCGCTGCGGCCACGCCTATGAGCCCGGCTTTGCCTGCAAGCGCGGCCGCATCGATCGCTGCACGTCGGAATATCAGATGCGTATTTCGGGGCCGCTGATGGATCGCATCGATCTGCGCATCGAGGTGCCCGCCGTCACCGCCGCGGACCTGATCCTGCCGCCGGCAAGCGAAGGATCGGCGGAAGTCGCCGCGCGGGTTGCCGCCGCGCGCGACATTCAGCGGGCGCGCTATGCCGCCGCCGGGTTGCCCAACGTCCGCACCAATGCCGAAGCGCCGGCGTCGGTGCTGGAAACCGTCGCGCAACCGGACGCGAGCGGCCTCAAGCTGCTGCGCGACGCCGCCGAGACCATGCGATTGTCGGCGCGGGGGTACCACCGCGTGCTGCGGGTCGCGCGCACGCTGGCCGACCTCGATGGCGCGGAAAAGATCGGACGCCTGCATCTCGCCGAGGCATTGTCCTATCGCGCGCTGGCCGAAGATCTCAGGCGCGCGGCGTGAGCGTTAGTATATCTCAGTACGCAATTCCCGCGCGTCAACCAGCCGGTAACTATTTGCGTTTACTCCTTGCAAACTATACGCGCGCGCGTTGTCGCGTTCCGGTTGAGCAAGTAGCGGACCATGCTGCGTTTGAAGATACTGGCGTCAGTCGTGCCGCTGCTCGTTGCCGGCATCTTCGCCCACAGCGAACTGTCATCCAATACGCGGCCCTGCATCGCGATCGGCGAAACGTCCGTGCAACTTGCACCGACGCCTTGGCAGGCCGAGCTTAAAGTCAGTTTCACCGACGATCCCGCTGCAGCGACAGTCCGTGTCCAAATCACTGACAGCGCCGAGGCAGCGGATTTCGTCGTCGTCGACGACGCCGAAAGCGCCGATGCCAATGCTTGCCAGGTCACTGCCGCGACGAAATTCGTCGGCATCGCCAATGCCCCGTCGCCGTCCGCACCGGTGATCTATCTTTCGCAGGATGGTGGCGCGGATTACCGGATTTTCGTGCGATCGAAAACCTTCACGGCGCGCGATGCGGCCGCGCTCATCGTCGGCGCCAGCGGCGGCCACTCTCACCTCGCGGCCGCGTCGCTCTGATTTCATCTTAATGCTTGATTAACCGCGTTGCCATTGGACCGGTCACAAGCCGCTCGCCAGCAAGCACTTCGCAATGTCGCCGACGCATCTTGATCGCCAGTTATCGGCGATCCGAGGTGGCCATATGCAGTTGACGCGAAGCCGCGAATCCAGACGAAAATTTGCAGCAATCAAGCGGATTTTCGCGATCAAGATATGGATACGCCGTTTCACGCGCCGCTATCCCTGGCTCAGCTTGGCCATCCGCTCCTTCGTCATTTTCTCGGCGGCATTCGGCGGCGCTTACGGCTTTATTGCCGGAAGCCGATCCAAGGATGCAGGCTATGACCCGCACACTTTCGCGATCGGCGCGAGTTTTCTGTTTGCGCTGGCATGCGTTGCGCTGGCGACGCTGAGCATGCGGTTGCGTTGGATGCGCAGGCGGCTGCGCAAGGTCGCTCTTCATAACGAGGCACTGAGCGACCGCAATTGGGAACTGAAAGAAGCCGAGGAGCGCGCGCGCAACCTGTTCGAATCCCAGGGCGATCTGATCGTCCTGCGCGACGCCGCGGGCTGCATCACCTTCGTCAACGACGCATATTGCGAACTGGCGCGGCACCCGCGGGCGATGCTGGTCGGCAGCCACGCGACGCTGGAGATTCTTGAGCAGGGCGACGTAACCCTGGCGCCGAACGGCACAAAAATTCATGACCAGAAAATCGCAACGCCGCTCGGGCCGCGCTGGATCGCCTGGCGTGAAGGGCTGGTCCGCATCGACGCAGGTCAGCCCGCCGAAATGCACTGCGTCGGCCGCGACGTCACCGACCGCGCCGAGACCGAGCGCGCGCTCGGCGAAGCGCGCGACCATGCCGACGCTGCAAGCCGCGCCAAATCGCGCTTTCTGGCGATGGCCTCGCATGAAATCCGCACGCCGCTGAACGGCATACTCGGCATGAGCGGACTATTGCTCGATACGCCGCTGACGCCCGAGCAGACGACTTACGCCAAGGCCGTGAAATCCTCGGGCGATGCGCTGCTGTCGCTGATCGAAGAGCTACTGGACTATTCGAAGATCGAAGCCGGCAAGATCGACCTCGAACACCGTTCGTTCGAGCTGGGAGCTTTGGTCGAAGACGTAACCGAGTTGCTGGCGCCACGCGCGCAGGCGAAAAATCTCGAAATCGCGGCCTATGTGGACGAGCGCTTGCCACTGGAAGTTGTCGGCGACGCGGCCCGGCTGCGGCAGGTGCTGCTCAATCTCGCCGGCAACGCCATCAAATTCACCTCGAGCGGCGGCGTTGCGTTGATTGTCGAACCGGGCGACGAGCCCGGCGAAATCAGCTTTCTAGTGCGCGACACCGGCATCGGCATCGCCGCGGAAGCACAGGCGCGGATCTTTCGCGAATTCGAGCAGGCCGACCATCGCATCGCCCGCAACTATGGCGGCACCGGATTGGGATTGAGCATCAGCGAACGCATCGTCAAACGAATGGGCGGCCGCATCACGCTGGACAGCAAACCCGGCGTCGGTTCGACCTTTGCGGTGCGCATTGTCCTTGATGCAGCCAGCGGTACCGACGGCAAACAAAACAGCCTCCGCGCGCCTGACCTCACCGGCCGGTCGATCATGGTCGTCGCGCCGCAGACTATCGAGGCGTCGCTAACGGCACGGCGGCTGCAGCGCTGGGGTGCGCAAACCTGCACGGTGTCGGATATCGCTGCCGCTCAGGCTTTGCTGCCGGAGAGGGCCTGGCATGCCGTGCTGATCGATCGCGCCTTTGGCGTCGACGAAGTAGAGCGGTTCGGCGAAGTTGCATACCGGCACGCGACGCATCGCATCGTCATGTTCACGCCGGCGGCACGGCATGAGCTCCAGTCCGCTGCGTCGGCGGCTTTCACTGGGTATCTGGTGAAGCCGCTAAGGGCGGCCTCGCTCGCGGCGCGGTTGAATACATCAGCTGAAATTTCGGCGCCTGATATCGCAAGCGATGATCTGACCGATCAGCACCTTTCTGACCAGCCGGACATGCCTATCGCAATTAAGCAAGGGCTGTCGATACTGGTCGCGGAAGATAACGAGATCAATGCGCTGTTGATGCGTTCGCTGCTGACCCGGCTCGGTCATCGCGCCGTCGTCACGACCAACGGCGAACAGGCGCTGGAATCGTGGCTCGCCGCCGAATCCGCGGGCACTCCCTACGAACTGGTCTTGATGGACATTCAGATGCCGCAGCTCGATGGCATCGAAACCACGAAACGAATTCGCGCACGAGAGGCGGGCAACAAAGCGCGCCGGACGCCAATCCTCGCATTGACAGCCAATACGCTGGTCGAGGACCGCTACGCCTGCTTCGAAGCGGGGATGGATGGTTTTCTGGTGAAACCTCTCGATCGCGAGAAGCTGGTCGACGCGCTCGCGGGGCTGGCGGCATCGCGGCATCTTGCGGCCTGACCTACTGTCCACTGTGGACAAATATCTTGACCCTGCTGGCAATTGAAACCAGCATCGCTGGCGATGAATGCTCCGCAGAAATTTCCCGAGCTCGTAACCGAAAGCTATTTGATTCCGTCCGGTGATGCCGGGATCGACCTCTATGTACGCAACAAGCGTCCGCTCGGCATGACGAATTTTTCGCCCGAGAAGATTTTGCTTTACGTGCATGGCGCAACCTATCCATCGGAGACCGCGTTCGACCTGCCGATCGAAGGCGCGTCGATGATGGATCTGATCGCCGCACGCGGATACGATGTCTACCTCGTGGACGTCAGGGGTTACGGCGGCTCGACGCGACCGCCGGAAATGAACGCGCCGCCCGAAGCAAGCGCGCCGGTAGTGGGAACCGATGTGGCGGTGCGCGACTTCGGCACGGCGGTCGATCACATCCTGAAGCGCCGCGGCGTCCGCGAAAATCAACCTGATGGGCTGGTCATGGGGCACGGCGATATCAGGCGAATACACCGCTAAGAATAACGACAAGGTGAACCGCCTCGTTCTGTTCGCGCCGTTGTGGATTTTTCGAAAGGACGCCGTCATCGCGCCGGCTCCCGACGCCGCGGGGAAAGCCGCTCCCTCGCTCGGCGCTTACCGGCTGGTTTCAAAGGAAGTGGCCAAAATCCGCTGGCTGGAGGGCGTGCCGGAGGACAAGAAAGCCGACTTGATTCCGCCCGGCGTGTTCGAGGCGTGGATCGAGGCGACCTGGGCGACCGATCCCGACGCGACGAAACACGATCCGCCGATGCTGCGCGCGCCGAACGGCGTCATCGCCGACGTGCTTTCGCACTGGCGGTCTGGCAAGCCTCACTACGATCCCGGCAACATCACCGTACCGACATTCCTGATCCATGCCGAGTGGGATTTCGATCTGCCGAGCTATCAAGCCCGGGAATATTTCGCGCAGTTAAAGAATGCGCCTTACAAGCGGCTGGTCGAAATCGGCGAAGGCACGCACTCCGTAATGCTGGAAAAGAACCGCATGCAGTTCTTCCGCGAAATCATCGGTTTTCTCGATGAGGAAAACCCGCTGGCGCTGCGCTGAGGCTCTTCAGGGCGCGCCTAAAGCCGCCGCAGCGCCACGGTTTCTACCACGTGGTCGGCACCCTTCTTCAGGATCAGCGTCGCGCGCGGCCGTGTCGGCAGAATGTTGTCTTCGAGATTAGCGCGGTTGGTGCGCTCCCAGATTGCCAGTGCCGTTGCGGCGGCTTCCTCGTCGGAGAGCAGCGCGTAGCGATGGAAG
This sequence comes from uncultured Alphaproteobacteria bacterium, assembly GCA_963723625.1. Taxonomy (GTDB): domain Bacteria; phylum Pseudomonadota; class Alphaproteobacteria; order Rhizobiales; family Xanthobacteraceae; genus Bradyrhizobium. The sequence continues at coordinate 32,714 of CAVRRK010000004.1, read as the reverse complement.
TAGGAGCGCGGGTCCGTAAAGGCCGTGTCGCGCAACGCAAGAAATCGCCTGACGTACCAGTCGCGCAGCACCGCTTCGTCGGCGTCGATGTAAACGGAGAAGTCGAAGAAGTCCGAGACAACAGGCACGGCCTTGCCGTCGCGTGGCAGCCTCCCCGTCTGCAGGACATTGACCCCTTCGAAGATGAGGATGTCGGGCTGCGCAACCTCCGTCCACTGATTTGGAACGACGTCGTAAGTCAGATGCGAATAAACGGGTGCGCGCACCGGCGAGCGGCCGGCCTTGATGTCACTGAGAAACGAAAGCAACGTCGGCAGATCGTAGCTTTCCGGAAAGCCCTTTTTCTGCATCAGGCCTTGCCGTTCCAGTGTCGCGTTCGGAAACAGAAAGCCGTCCGTCGTAACAAGATCGACCTTGGGGCGTGGCGACCATCGCGCCAGCAGCGCCTGCAGCACGCGCGCCGTGGTGGATTTACCGACCGCCACCGATCCGGCCACGCCGATGATGTAAGGCATTTTGCGGTCTTCGATGCCGAGGAATTGCCGCTGCGCATAGTACAGCCGCTGCGTGGCGGCGACATAGATCGACAGCAGCCGCGACAGCGGCAGATAGATTTCCTCGACCTCTTTCATGTCGAGGCGGTCGTACATCGAGCGCAATGCTGCGATCTCGCCGGCTTCCAGCGTCATCGGCGTGTCGTCGCGCAGCTTCGCCCACTGCTCCCGCGAGAAGACCCGGTAGGGATTGTACTGCTGCTCCGTCCGCATATCCACGAGCCGCACTCCGTTTACGCAGGTTACTCAGTCTCGCTTGCGCGAGGCTTTTTCGTCCAGACCGGACATGGTCGTGCGCTGCGCCAGCGCGGCTTCGACATCCTCGAGTTTCACACCGCGCGACTTCAAAAGCACGAGGAAATGAAACATCAGATCGGCGCTTTCGGCAATCAGATGATCGCGATTGTTCTCGACAGCCGCGATGACGGTCTCGACCGCCTCTTCGCCAAATTTCTTGGCGCATTGCTCCGCGCCTTTGTCCAGCAGCTTGCGGGTATACGACGCTTCGCCGCCCGCCGCGGCGCGGACGTCGATGGTGGCGGCAAGATCATGGATGGTAAAGCGGGCCATCGTCGCTCTCTCGCAGGTGCAGCACGGACTCCTGCCAGACTTTCAGTTACGGGTCGAGCCGCATCGGCAGCCCGGCGCGTACCATATGATCCTTGGCCTGCCGTATGGTAAATTCGCCAAAGTGAAAGATCGACGCCGCCAGCACCGCGGTCGCGTGGCCCTGCCGGATGCCGTCGACGAGATGGTCGAGATTGCCGACGCCGCCTGAGGCGATCACGGGTACGACAACGCTGTCGGCCACGGCTTGGGTCAACGGAATGTCAAAACCCTGACGGGTGCCGTCGCGGTCCATCGATGTCAGAAGTATCTCACCGGCACCGAGCGAAACCACCTCCTGCGCAAATTCGATGGCGTCGATGCCCGTCGAATTGCGCCCGCCATGGGTGAAGATTTCCCATCGCTCGCCACCGCCGCCGCGCTTGACGCGCTTGGCGTCGATCGCAACCACGATGCACTGACCGCCAAACTTCTCCGCCGCCTGCTTGACGAATTCCCGGTTCGCAACCGCGGCACTGTTAATCGATACCTTGTCGGCGCCTGATCTAAGAAGGGTCTTGATGTCGTCGACGGTGCGAACGCCGCCACCGACCGTGAGCGGCATGAAGCAGGCTTCCGCCGTCCGCTTGACCACGTCGAGGATGGTGCCGCGGTTTTCATGCGTCGCGGTGATGTCGAGGAAACAAAGCTCGTCCGCGCCGGCGGCGTCGTATGCAATTGCCGCTTCCACGGGATCGCCGGCATCGCGGAGATCGACGAAGTTGACGCCTTTGACGACACGACCGTCCTTTACGTCGAGACAAGGGATGACGCGAACTTTGAACATCAGCGCACCCTTAAGCCGCCGCGCGCGCGGTTTTGATCAGCGCCAGCGCCGCCGCAGGATCTAGGCGGCCATCGTAGAGCGCGCGGCCGGCAATGGCGCCGGCAAGTTTTTTCGCGCGCGGCGCAAGCAGCGCCTTGACGTCCTCGATCGACCCCAGACCGCCGGATGCGATCACCGGGATCGAAATGTTTTCAGCAAGCGCAATCGTCGCATCGAGATTGAGGCCTTTCAGCAGGCCATCTCGCGCGATGTCGGTGAAGATGATCGCGCCAACGCCGGCGTCCTCGAAGCGTTGCGCGATCTCGAGCGCGGTGACCTGCGAAGTCTCTGCCCAGCCCTCAACCGCAACGTTGCCGTCGCGCGCGTCGAGGCCGACGGCGACGCGTCCCGGAAATTTTCCCGCGGCCTCTTTTACCAGCGCGGGGTCGCGGACTGCGGCGGTGCCGATGATGACGCGAGCGATGCCCTTCGCAAGCCAGGCTTCCACCGTTGCGAGATCGCGAATGCCGCCGCCGAGTTGCACCGGCATATCCACGGCTTTCAGCATGGATTCGACGGCCTGCGCGTTGACGGGCTTGCCCGCGAACGCGCCGTCGAGATCGACCACATGCAGGTATTCGAAGCCTTGCGATGCGAACGCCCGCGCCTGCGCGGCGGGATCGAGATTGAACACGGTCGCGCGTGCCATGTCGCCCTGCTCTAGGCGCACGCATTGGCCATTCTTCAGGTCGATCGCAGGGAAAGAATCAGGGAGGGGGTAGCGCAGGCGGCTCGGGGCTTCCCCCTCCCGGACACTACGCGTCGACCCTAAGGGAGGAGGTGAAGAACAGCCGCTTCAAAACCATTCATCACGGCTTCCATTCAGGAAATTCGAAATCAGCGCCAGCCCGAAACGCTGGCTCTTCTCGGGATGAAATTGCGTGCCGATCGCGGTGTCCTTGCCGACGATGGCGGTGATCGGACCGCCATAGTCGGCACGCGCCAGCACGTCGGCTTCATCAGCCGCGTTCAAATGATAGGAATGCACGAAATAGGCGTTGAGGCCCTTTGGCCCCAGCGGCAGACGCTCAAGCACCGGGTGCTCGCGAACAATGTCGAGCGTGTTCCAGCCCATGTGCGGGATTTTCAGATTCTCCTCGCGCGGCGCGATCTTCTCCACATCGCCGGCGATCCAGTTCAGCCCGTCGGTGGTGACGTGCTCCTTGCCGCGCGTCGCCATCAGCTGCATGCCGACGCAGATGCCAAAGAACGGCCGCGCCTTGTCGCGCACCGTTTCGGTCATGGCCTCGACCATGCCATCAAGCGAATCCAGGCCCTTGCGGCAATCGGCAAACGCGCCGACGCCGGGCAGCACCACGCGATCGGCGCGAAACACGACTTCGGGATCGCGCGTCACCATGATCTTTTCAGCATTGTTCATGCTCCGCGCCGCGCGCTCGAACGCTTTCGCGGCGGAGTGCAGATTGCCGGAGCCGTAGTCGATGATGGCGACGGTCAACGCGAGCTCCCGGTTGCGGAAACAGACCGATGATATCGTGATGGGGAAGCGGTGGCGGGCGCGAAAACGGCTGACCCGGAATGTTTCGGGTCGGCGGCGGCGCACCGCGATCGACAGCCAACTGGTCATTGGAACCGCGTTGTTTCGCAGCCCAGCGATCGAAAAAACGCCGCTCGGCGGTTTCCTCATTGTCGGCAACGACGATATCGAACTGCCGCCATTTGCGCCGCGACAGCGTCCATCGCCACAGGCTTGCGGCCTCGAACCCCATCAGCAAAGCCATCAGCAGCGTCACAGCGAGCCGCGAGCCGCTGCCGGCATGAAGCAGGAACAACGCCAGTGCGACGACGACCGCAACGACGATGTAGCTCAGTAGCGCCAGCCACAACCGGCGCCAGGCGAGCCAAAATGGCCCCAGCAGAAAGGCCCAGAAATAGAATCCGTCGCGAACGAACACGAATTTATCCGTCGCGCGAGTGTCGAGACTCGCGCCCACAGGCGCGTGAACTGTATAGACCGGCATGGCATCTCTCCGCCGATGGCTGAAAATCAGCCGCCGAGCTGACCCTTGGTGGACGGCACCTCGCCGGCGTTGCGTGGATCGATCGCAACCGCCGTCCGTAGCGCCCGCGCCAGACCCTTGAAGCAGGATTCGGCGATATGATGGCTATTCTCGCCATATAGGGTCTCGACGTGCAAAGTCACGCCGGCATTGATCGCAAACGCGTTGAACCATTCGCGCACCAGTTCGGTGTCGAAATCACCAACCTTGTCGCGCGGAAACTCAGCCTTGAACACCAGCACCGGGCGGCCCGAAATATCGATCACGACACGCGACAGCGTCTCATCCATCGGCATGTGGATCGAGGCATAGCGGGTGATGCCGGCCATGGTGCCGAGCGCCTGCTTCACCGCCTGGCCGAGCGCGATACCGACATCCTCGGTGGTGTGATGATGGTCGACATGGAGATCGCCGTCCGCCTTGACGGTGATATCGATGCGCGAATGGCGGGCGAGCAGATCCAGCATGTGATCGAAGAAACCGATGCCGGTGGTAATATCAGACACACCTGACCCGTCGAGGTTCACGGTGACCGCGATATCGGTTTCCTTGGTCTTGCGCTTGATCGTCGCCGTGCGCATGAAAGCTCAACTCCACGTCTTCGAAAACGCGCTCTTCTAACAGGCTCGGGCCGCCTTCGCCACCGCAAGGCGGCTCGTTCGGCGACCGAGTTCGCCATATGGTGACCGGATTTCGCTGCCGAATGGGCCGATTGCAACCTCGCACGCCAATCCCTAAATCTTCAGCCAACGCAGGAATTTCGATGCAAGCACCACATTCGGAGCCGCCGGTCTGGCACGGCACCACCATTTTGACCGTCCGCAAGGGCGGCAAGGTGGTGATCGGCGGCGACGGTCAGGTCTCGATCGGCCAGACGGTCATCAAATCCAACGCCAAAAAGGTCCGGAAACTCGGCAAGGGTGACGTCATCGGCGGTTTCGCCGGCGCCACGGCTGACGCCTTCACTCTGTTCGAGCGGCTGGAGAGCAAACTGGAGCAATATCCGGGGCAACTGACCCGCGCCGCCGTCGAGCTCGCCAAGGACTGGCGCACCGACCGCTATTTGCGCCGGCTGGAGGCGATGATGATCGTCGCCGACAAGGAAGTGTCGCTGGTCCTCACCGGCACCGGCGACGTGCTGGAGCCGGAGGCCGGCGTGATGGCGATCGGCTCCGGCGGCAATTATGCGCTCGCCGCGGCCCGCGCGCTGGTCGATACCGACAGGGACGCCGAATCCATCGTGCGCCGCGCGCTCGATATTGCCGCGGATATCTGCGTATACACCAACCGCAATGTGACGATCGAAGCGCTGAGCGCATAACGCATGGCGTCATCCGACTACATTTTCCGCCCCGTCACCCCAATCGATCTCCCCCTGATCAGAGGTTGGCTAACGCAGCCGCATGTCGCGGAGTGGTGGCATGATCCGGTCGAGCAATTCGAACTGGTCAGCGGCGATCTCGACCATCCGGACGTGGCGCAGTTTATCGTCGTAGCGGACGAGAAGCCGTTCGCTTATTTGCAGTGCTACAACTTAAGCGACTGGAATACCGGCTTCGGCCCGCAGCCGGAGGGCACGCGCGGTCTGGATCAGTTCATCGGCGAACCCGATATGGTCGGGCGGGGCCATGGCTCCGCGCTCATTCAAATCTTTGCCGATCGGCTTCTGGCCGCCCGCACCCCGCGCGTGGTTATCGATCCCGATCCAGCCAATGCACGCGCGATCCGCGCTTATGAGAAGGCCGGCTTCACTAAAGACCGGGTGGTTGAAACATCCGAGGGCCCAGCGCTGCTGATGGTACGTGATCCATGACAATCGAAGGGAATACGCAGAGCACCCATACCCCGAGCCTTTCGGTCCGGCAGGGGTCGCTCATAGTCGCCGGTCTGATCGCGCTGCAAGCGGCCATTTTATATGCTATGGGACGCCTGCCGATCTGCGCGTGCGGCTATGTAAAACTTTGGCATGGCGTGGTGCAGAGCTCCGAGAACTCGCAGCACATCGCCGACTGGTACACCTTCTCGCACATCATTCACGGCTTCCTGTTTTACGGATTGACCTGGCTGCTGTTGCGGCGGCTACCGTGGATCGGGCGGTTGATCGTCGCGACGCTGATCGAAGGCGGCTGGGAGCTACTCGAAAATTCGAATTTCGTCATCGAGCGCTACCGGACCGGCACCATGTCGCTGGACTATTACGGCGACAGCATCGTCAATTCGGTTTCCGACACGTTGTCGATGATCACAGGCTTTCTGCTTGCGCGAAAGCTGCCGGTGGCGCTGATCGTCGCGCTAGCAGTTACGTTCGAGGTTTTGGTCGGACTGCACATCCGCGACAATCTCACGCTGAACATTATCATGCTGCTCCATCCCTTCGAAGCTATCCGGCACTGGCAGGCGGGGCCGCCGATCATTTAGACCGCTTGCCTCGCCCACAACTCAACATAGCTAGGGTCCATGACCGACTTTTCTCCCCGCGAAATTGTTTCAGAACTTGACCGCTTCATCGTCGGCCAGGCCGACGCCAAGCGCGCGGTCTCCATCGCATTGCGCAACCGCTGGCGTCGGCTGCAGCTGACCGGATCGCTGCGCGAAGAGGTGCTGCCAAAGAATATACTGATGATCGGACCGACCGGCGTCGGCAAGACCGAGATTGCACGGCGTCTGGCCAAGCTCGCCAACGCACCCTTTATCAAGGTGGAAGCCACGAAGTTCACCGAGGTCGGCTATGTCGGCCGCGACGTCGAGCAGATCATCCGCGATCTCGTCGAAGTGGCGATCGCGCAAATCCGCGAACGGAAACGAAAAGATGTGCAGGCGCGGGCCCAACTCGCCGCCGAGGACCGCGTACTCGACGCACTGGTGGGCGCGAACTCCAGCGCCGCCACGCGCGATTCATTTCGCAAGAAGCTGCGCGCCGGTGAGCTCAACGACAAGGAAATCGAGATCGAGACTCAATCTTCGGGTGGCACGCCGATGTTCGAAATTCCCGGCATGCCGGGCGCGCAGATGGGCGCGATTTCGATCGGCGACATCTTCGGCAAGATGGGAGGGCGCACCAAAACCCGCCGGCTGACGGTGGAATCTTCGCACGAAACGCTGGTGAATGAGGAATCGACAAGCTGCTCGACAGCGATCAATTGGTGCAGGAGGCGATCAACGCGGTCGAGAATAACGGCATCGTGTTTCTGGACGAGATCGACAAGATCTGCGTGCGCGACGGGCGCAGCGGCGGCGATGTCTCTCGCGAGGGCGTGCAGCGCGATCTGCTGCCCCTGATCGAGGGCACCACGGTTTCCACCAAGCACGGCGCTGTGAAGACCGACCACATCCTGTTCATCGCGTCCGGCGCGTTCCACATCGCCAAGCCATCGGACTTGTTGCCGGAACTGCAGGGTCGGTTGCCGATCCGCGTCGAGTTGGAAGCGCTGACGCGCGACGATCTGCGCCGTATTCTCACCGAGCCGGAAGCGTCGCTGATCAAGCAATACGTCGCGCTGATGCAGACCGAAGGCGTGACGTTGGACATTACCGACGGCGCCGTCGACGCGCTGGCCGACGTGGCGGTGGCCGTTAATTCGAGCGTCGAAAATATCGGCGCGCGGCGTTTACAGACAGTAATGGAGCGCGTGCTTGACGACATTTCGTTCTCGGCGCCGGACCGCAACGGCGAGACCATTCAGATCGATGCAGACTATGTGCAAAAGCACGTCGGCGATCTGGCGAAGAACGCGGATTTGAGCCGGTTCATTCTTTAGTTTTGTAAGTCCGAATGAAGCGCAGCCACATTGCGCGTGAGCGTGGCGCCGTGTGATAACGCTCGCGTTGTCGCTGAAGTTTCGGGTGCCGAATGGATCTGCTGACGCGGGAGAACTTGTGGCGGCTGATGCTTGCCGTCAACGTCGCCGTGTTCATTGGCGTTTTCCTGCACAAGATCACGCTCCCGCCCTACGTCCCCTACATTCACCTGCTGGTCGATTATCACTTTGGTTTCACGAAGCGTGCGCTGATTGGCGAAATCGTCTCGCTGTTCTTCGCAAAAGTGCCGGTGTGGCTGGTGTTTGCGCTAAGCGGTTCTGTCTGGCTGATTACCGCCGGATTATTCGTTCATTTGTTCCGACGAACCTTCGGCTTCAACAACCAGAACATGCCGCTGTTCGTGTTCATGGCGGGCTCGCCGTTCTTCCTGAAAAATTTCATGCATACGCTCGGGCATTTCGACATCTATGGCTGCGCTTTCGCGATCGGTTTGCTGCTGATTCCGGCGCGTTCCATTTTGTTTGTGATGCTCGCCACGCTGGCGACGATGATCCTTATCCTCATCCACCACATTCACCTCCTGATGTATGGGCCGACCATCGCCGTCATCGTGGTGCTGCGGTATTATCTTGTTCAGGGCCTGACGCGTCAGAATGTCCTCGCAGGAATCGCGGCGTTGGCGTGCGTCGGCGTGTTGTTTCTCACCGCCCAATTCTACGGATCGATGACGGTGCCGAAAGATGAGTTCGTGGCGTATCTCAGACCCGCATGGCCGACCCGACAAAGACTTATCTGCTGACGTTTCCATTACATCTGGTATCAGACGCTCGCCGACGAAATCCGCGATACCTGGGCGCACATGCCCTCGAACTTGCTAGGCATCCCGGTTTTCGCGCGCTGATCGCGCTGCATGCGCCGCTGTGGAGATATTTTTCCGACCTGATCCGCTCGCTCTCGCGAAGTGCATCGCCGCGTCGTCATCGCAGGCCTTGTGATGATAGGCCTGGCCTATCTGATCATGTTTGCGATGGTGTTTGACTATTCGCGGTGGATGTCGAACTGGGTCGTCTGCCTGTTCCTGATCCTGCACGCCATGAAGATGCTGCCAGCCTCGGCAAGCGACCCCGCCGATCGCCGCGGAAGACCAGCGCGCATCGATCCTCGGCTGGATCGTCACCCTGATCCCGCGCGTGGGAATCGTCAGACCGTTCTGAGTTCGCTTACGATCTCGGAGCGTCTGATCCGCACGTACAGCGCGCCTTCGCCGCCGTGGCCGATATGCGCTTCCTCGAAGCCGACCACCAAGGCGCGAAATTCCGGCAGGCTCAGCCATTCCGGTACCTGCCGGCGCAGCACTCCGCGCTCGGCATCGGGTCCAACGGTACGGCCCTTTCCGGTAATCACGAGAACGAACGTCGAGCCGTCATCGCTGGCGCGTTGCAGAAAGCTGAAGAGCGCACGATGGGCCCGTGTCTGCGTCATGCCATGCAAGTCGAGGCGAGCGTCGATGTCTTTTCGGCCGCGCGACAACTGCGAGCGTTCGCGGCGGCCGAGCGGTGCCAGCGGTGGTGCGGCAGGTGGCACACTCGGTTTGCTGGTCGCTACCGGTCTTGCGGCCGCTGATTTCCGCACAGCCACAGGCTTGGCGATAATGGCCTCTTGAGCCGAAGCAGAAGACGCAGCCTTTGCGACGCGCGGTTTCTTGCGCAGCGGCTTGAATTGCTTGGCGACGGTTTCCCAGAGGGCGCGTTCTTCTTCGCTCAGCGCGCGTCTGCGGCGTGGCGAAGGCGGCGCATCGAGGATTGGCGGGCGTTTCACCACCACCAGCGCGGATAATAATAGTGGCGGGTGCGGCGACGGCGCACCTTCCGGCTCGGCGTGATTGCAGGCCGCGCTTCCGGCAAAGGCACCGCGGCCGCAGTGGCCGTTGGCGGCGCCACGGGTTTTGAAGCGACCGCTGGCGCGGGTGCCACAGGCGCAGTGGTTGGTGCGGCTTCCTTTGCCGCCACTCTCTCTTTCGCAACTGGGGCTAAGGCGGAAACCTCGGCCGGCTTCGCACCCTCCTTCTGAGACTGATCCTTCGGAGTCTCTTTTTGCGGAAACAGCTTTGCGATCTTGTCCGATGGCCTGTCGGCCGGCAGCAGCATCGAATGGCCGACAGCGACCGGATCGAGGCTTTTCGGAACCAGCATCACAAAATGCATCGGCTGGCGCAGGCGTCCGGCCACCTTGCCGGCTTCAACGCCTGCACCGAAATAGAGGTCGGCGCGCGCGGGGCCCACGATCGCGGAGCCGGTGTCCTGCGCGATCATCAGACGGTGAAACGGGGTCTTCGACTGCTCGGATTCGATCGGCAGTTCGCCTTCGATGAAGAACGGCGTGCCATAGACGTGTAGCGACTTGTCGACCGCGATCGAGCGGCCCGGCGTGAGTGGCACGCCCTGCGCGCCGACGGCTTCATCGTTGTCGCCAAGCTGCACCTCGCGAAAGAATACGTAGGACCGGTTCTGCCGGCGCAATTCCTTGGCGCCATCGGGATTTTGCTCCATCCATTCCCGGATGCGCAGCATCGACATCTGATCCTTCGGGATGATGTTGCGTTCGATCAGAATCCGCCCGACCGGGGTGTACGAAAAGCCGTTATGGGCGTCGTAGTTGATGCGCACCGTTGAGCCGTCTTCCAGCTTGACCCGGGCGGAACCCTGAATCTGGGTGAATAGCAAATCAGTCTGGTTCTTGAGCCAGCAGATTTCCAGGCCGCGGCCGGCGATCGCACCATCCTCGATCTCGGCGCGGTCGTAATAAGGCACCAGTTTGCGGCGACCAATCTTGCGAAACACCTGCCCTTTGTTCGGCAGATTTCCATCCTGCTTGACGCCGCGAACGAACAGGTTCGACGGGCGGCGATAGACGGGGACATTGTAGACGTCGGTTTGTACGCGCGAGCCGTCGATCACCGGCTCGTAATATCCGGTGACGAAGCCATCGCTCTCGCCCAGCCGAGAAATTCGTAAGGGAAGAAAATTTTCTTCGAAGAAAGCGCGAGCTTTGGTCTTGTCGGAAATGTCGGCTTTGGCGGCGCGGCATGGATCGCGCAGCGAGGTGCCTAACGCCTTTGGATCGGCCGGCGGCTTTCGCTGCGCGGCGATGGGTTTGCAGCTTGCGCGAAATGCCTGCAAGGCCTGCAGGTGGTCATCGTCATTCCAGCCTGCAATATCGCTCCACGCTACTGGGGTATACTGGCCACCGGGAATTTCGAGTGGCCAGATAATATTTGTTTGCTTGGGATGTGATCTTGAGAACCGAGCCGCATCGGCCACCGCCGGCGCAAACGCCACCAACGCTGCGGCGATCACGCAACGCGTAACCGCCGATCGGCTGACATCACGCGCGTTAGTTAGCGCTGCCTGTGCCAACCAGCTTCCAGTTCGGATCGCGCGAGGAAATGTCGCGGGCAAATGTCCAAACATCGGTGATATCGGTGACCTTATCCGGATTCCCGTCGACGATGGCGCCGTTCTTGTCGCGTGTGACCGAGATCATCTGCGACACGAAGCGAACCGTCAGCTGCGCAGCGCGGTCGCGCGCTTCCGCGTTTACCAGCTCGGCCTTGTCGACCGATACGAACCGCGTTTCTGTTTTCTGTTCGTGCTTTTCGCGATCCTTGATCACGCTGTCGAAGCTGTCATAGACCTCCGCCGACAACAGATCTTTCAGCGCGCGCCGGTCGCCATTGGCAAACGCCAGCACGATCATTTCATAGGCACTGCGCGCTCCGCTGAGGAAATGCTGTGGGTCAAATGAGGTGTCTTGAGTTGCTATGGCATCGAGTCCCAGCGCCAGCGGCGTTCCGGCTTCGGCCAGACCCTTCCAGCGATCGGTCGGCGGGGCTACATCGGCGGTCGGGGCCAGCGGCGCCTGATCGATGACCTTGCCCGGTACCGGCACAACATTATTGTCTTGCGCGCCATGGACGACATCGCGCGCGGCGCGGTCGTAGGGCGGCCGCTCGGTCCCGGTGCGCTGTCCGAGCACATTACGCAGACGCAGGAAAATGAAGACCGCCAGCGCCAGGAAGATGATGGTATAAATATCCACGTCGCGTTCGCTTTCTGGTCGGGGCCGGAGCGGGTCCGGCAACAGAGCATCCCTTGATAAGGTCGCGCCTTGACAAAGGTCACGCCAGGATCGTGCAGCATGTAGGCACGAAACTTTGCCCAGCCAATGGCGCGTTTTCGCACGGATAGCCGTTGGGGGGAAGTTTGGCTCCATATCAACGGTTTGCCGGGTCAGCGCCAAAGACCGGTATCGGCTTTAGGGCGAAATCGACGATGCTCCGAAAACCACGCCGATCCAGCTATTTGGCGGATAACCGCTGATTATCGCGGTACATTATGACGCCGGAAAGGTGGTCCGAAAACGCAATCTCCATGCCGGCGCGGTCCCGCTTGTGGAGGGCGGCAAGGCTATGATAGCCACTCGCCGCAACGACCTTATTTCTTTCGCGCGTTTAAGCCGCAGGATTTGTTCCTCCCACGACCCGGCCAAGAGAGAGACTTTCATGACCAACGGCAATGGCACGCCTCCCGAGGCGGCCCCTCCTCCCCAGCTGAACGTGCTGGCGCAATATACCAAGGATCTCTCGTTCGAGAATCCGAACGCGCCGACGTCGTTGGGTCAGCAGCAACAGCCGCCGGCCATCAACATCCAGATCAACGTCGGCGCCGACAACATCGCCGAAAACGAGTACGAAGTAACGCTGTCGGTCGAAGGCAAGGCTGAAAACGGCGGCAAGCTGATGTTCAGCTTCGAGTTGAAGTATGCCGGCGTGTTTCGCATTCTGAACGTGCCTCCGGAAAATCTGCATCCGCTGATCATGATTGAATGTCCTCGGCTGCTGTTTCCCTTCGCTCGCGAAATCATCGCGACGTCGGTGCGCGACGGCGGTTTCCCGCCCCTGATGCTGGATCCGGTCGACTTCGTCGGACTGTATCGCCAGAACATGGAGCGGCAGGCTGCGGCTCAGGCTGCCACCGGGGCAAAGCCGAGCTAAGTTCCGCCGAATCGAACTGCGCTAAAAGTAGTCGTGCCAGACTGGCTTGTCGCCGAGCGTGGCAATAAACTCCCAATGCGCCGTGCGATCCTCCTCGGTTACCCTTGGCGTAAGCGGCGTGACGCGCTGCCGGCGCGCCGCTTCGCCGGATGCATCGGTTTGCACGATCCGGATTTCGCTCGCCAGAATTAACTGCGATTGACGCGCGCCGATCAGGTCGATGTAGACCTCGGCCAGAAGCTCTGCGTCGAGCAGCGCGCCATGCTTGGTGCGCTTCGAATTATCGATGGCATAGCGCGAGCAGAGATCGTCGAGACGGTTGGAGACGCCGGGGTGCTTACGCCGCGCCAGCAGCAGCGTGTCGACCAGCCGATCGCGCGCGATCGCGGGCCGCGAAATTCGCTCGAGTTCGGCGTTGATGAACGCGATGTCGAACGATGCGTTGTGAATGACGAGCGGCGCATCGGCGATGAATTCGAGAAACTCCTCGACCACATGGAGAAACAGTGGCTTGTCGGCGAGGAACGCCGTCGACAGGCCATGCACCGCGAAGGCTTCCGCCGGCATTTCGCGTTCAGGATTGATGTGCCGGTGAAAATACTGCCCGGTAGGCATGCGGTTGAATATCTCGACGCAGCCGATCTCGACCACCCGATCCCCGCGAAAAGGATCGAGGCCAGTCGTTTCGGTATCGAGGATGATTTCGCGCATGTGACGTAGCCAATGATTTACGAATCAGATCGCCGCCGCGGCATTTTAGCAGCCTGATCGAGAATGTCGCGGATTTGTGCGCGCACGGGATCAAGACCATGCGAGGTATCCACCACGAAATCAGCGCGTTTGCGCTTTTCGGCGTCCGGCAACTGCCGCGCCAGGATGGCGTCGAGTTTTTCGGAGCGTCATGTTGTCGCGCGCCAGGATGCGCTGGCGCTGAATTTCCGGCGTTGTGGTGACCACGACAACGGAATCGACGCGCTTCTCGCCGCCGGTCTCAAACAGCAGCGGCACGTCCACCACCGCAACGGGCGCTCCCGATTGCTCGGCATCGGCCAGGAATTTCTGATGATAGGCGCGCAGCATCGGATGCACGATTCCCTCCAGCAGCTTCATCGCCGCGGCATCGTGCACCACCTGCGCGGAAAGTTTGGTGCGGTCGACCTTGCCATTGACTGTTGTGCCTGGAAACGCAGCCTCGATGGCCGGCGCGGCCTCGCCTTCGTAGATCATGTGTACCGTCGCGTCGGCGTCGTATACCGGCACGCCCGCCTCCGCGAATAATTTCGCGGTGGTCGATTTGCCCATTCCGATCGATCCCGTCAGCCCGAGAATTACCATTTCATTTTTCTAAATTTGCACCGGCTTAGACCGCTAGAAGTTGCTCGTTTCGCAGGAATTGCAGCAGCGGCAACAGCGGCAGGCCAAGGATGGTAAAATGGTCGCCTTCGATGCGATCGAACAAATGAACGCCAAAACCTTCCAACTGATAGGCGCCGACGCTAGTGGTGACTACCTCGCCTGCCGCGTCCAGATAGCGTTCGATAGCATCCGGGCTCAACGCCCGCATCGTCATTCGTGCGACGGCAACATGCGCAAATAATGGCTTGCCGTCGCGCACCACCGCGACTGCTGAATGAAGCTCATGCGTACGGCCGGCGAGCGCGTGAAGTTGCTCGGCGGCCTGTTCGCGATTGGCGCGGCTTGTTGAAAAGCCGCTCGCCGAGCGCGAGGGTTTGATCCGCGCCGGCGACATATCGGCCGGGAAATTGCGCGGAAACGCTGCTGGCTTTTTCTCGCGCGAGAAGCGCTGCCACTCTCGCCCGGCGACGATACGCCGGCGGCTTGCGCTACTGCGCGCTCGTCGAGATCGGCTGCGATGGCCTCGAATGAAATGCCTGCGTTCGCCAACAGCGACTGCCGGGCGCGGCTTTGCGACGCCAGGATCAATGGCTGTTGTCCGCGCCAGAGTGTCATTCCGAAATCCGCTGCCGTTGCCGGTCGGCGACCAGTTTCAGCACCGCCGCCGCGGTTTCCTCGATCGACCGGCGTGTCACATCGAGCATCGCCCAATTGTATTTTCCGCTCAGTCGCCGGGCAAATGCGACCTCTTCGGTGACCGACTGGCGATCGATGTAATCGTCATTGCCGGACCCGGCGCCCATGCTCAGCAACCGGTTTTGCCGCACCTGAATGAGACGCTCTGGTGTCGCGTGAAGGCTCACCACCAAAGGCTTCTTCAGCGTTTCGAGTTGATGAGGAATCGCAATACCCGGCACCAGGGGTACGTTCGCTGTGCGGATTCCGCGGTTGGCGAGATAGATCGAGGTCGGTGTTTTCGAGGTACGCGACACCCCGACCAGAACGACATCAGCCTCTTCGAGACCTTCAACGTGTTGGCCGTCGTCGTGCAGCATGGTGTAGTTCAGCGCATCGATGCGCTTGAAATATTCCGCGTTCAACGTGTGCTGCGCGCCGACGCGCCCTGTCGTTGCCGCACCGAGATAGGCCTGAAACAACTGCATTACCGGACCGATGATGGAAAGGCTCGGAATATTGATTTCCTTGCATTTGGCCTCGAGCCGCCCAACCAGATCTTTCTCAAGCAGCGTGAAAAGCACGATTCCGGGCGCTTCCTCGATTTCACTCAACACGCGATCGAGTTGTTTTTGACTGCGCACCAGCGGATAGACATGCTCGACCGGCGTTACATTGGCGTATTGCGCGGCCACCGCGCGCGCCACTGTGATGAGCGTTTCACCGGTCGAATCGGAAACGAGATGAAGGTGAAAATAATTGCCGGTGGTGGTCACCATGACCGTGTATGTCCTGTGAATCGCTGGGGAGCATACTTCAGAAAATCATGCCGCTATTCGGAAGGTCCGGGATAACCCGGATATTTCTTCACAGGCCTGAGGGGAAGGATAACTCCGGACGATATCGGGAATGATAGTGGGGTTATGCGCACTTGTCGCTGGATAAACACGACACAACGGCAATCAAGAAGTTGAAACCATTGAGGTTATACGAAATCGAACTTTCGCCGCCGGAGCTGTTGATAGTTTGAAAATTATGGGAGGCCGACGGGCAGAACGATTCGTGGGCCCAATCCACTGCTACTTAGACTCAAACCTAAGATTCTAAAATTATTGTTTTAGAAAAGGGCTGCTTGCGGATATGTCTTCGATCAATCGCTAACCCGGACTTTTCGAAAACGCTGACAGCGATCGAATCGTTCCGGTGTCGCGAACGGAAATCTTTCGAGAATCAAATCGGATCTTTGAATGTACGAGTGGATCAAGGCATTGCATGTCATCGCCGTCATCGCGTGGATGGCGGGATGCTCTATCTGCCGCGGCTGTTCGTGTATCACTGCGATGCGCAGATCGGCTCGAAGCAATCCGAAACCTTCAAGGTGATGGAGCGGCGGCTGTTGAGGGCGATCATCAATCCGGCGATGGTCGTGACCTGGCTCTCGGGTTTGTACATTGCCTGGATCGGCCATTGGTTCTCGGCGGGCTGGCTGCACGGAAAGCTGCTGCTGGTAATTGCGATGTCCGGCGTCCACGGTTTCCTCGCCCGCTGCACCAAGAATTTCGCGGGCGATCGAAATAGCCGTTCCCAAAAATTCTATCGTATTATCAATGAGGTGCCAACAGTTCTGATGATCGGGATTGTCGTACTCGTCGTCGTAAAACCGTTCTAGCGGGAAGGACTTTCCACATCGAAAGCAACGTATCCTTGCGAAAGGTCCGCGAGTTTTCTATATTGGGTTCATCCCACCCCACGCAGGCGATGTGGTTGCGTTCCGGTCACCTCATTGGTCCGGCCGCTACATCAGGTTTGAAGCCTCTCCGGCACCTTCCTCGCTCAGTAATCAAGCTTCGTAGCTGAAGACTTCCAGCTTTTGACTTAGCGTGACCCTCCTTTTTCGGTGTTCGCCGTTTCTCAAAGCCGCCTCGCACTCCCCTCCCCAAAATACTCCACAGGACCATCCCAATGCGGGAAATGAAACTCCAGGACCTCAAAGCTCAAACCGCAGCCGAGCTCGTCTCGTTCGCGGAAGAGAAAGGGGTCGAAAATGCCAGCACCATGCGCAAGCAGGAGCTGATGTTCGCCATCCTCAAGCAATTGGCGATACAGGAAACCGATATCATCGGCGAAGGCGTTGTCGAGGTTCTCTCCGACGGCTTTGGCTTTTTGCGCTCGCCCGATGCCAATTACCTGCCGGGCCCGGACGACATTTATGTCTCGCCTTCGCAGATCCGCCGATTTCGGATTGCGCACCGGCGATACCATCGAAGGCCACATCCGCAGCCCGAAGGAAGGCGAACGCTATTTCGCGCTGCTCAAGGTCAACACGCTGAATTTCGAGGACCCGGAAAAGTCCAAGCACAAGGTCAATTTCGACAATCTGACGCCGCTGTTTCCGGACCAGCGCTTTCGTCTCGAACTCGAAGACCCCACCAGAAAGGACCTTTCTGCAAGGGTTATCGACATCGTGGCGCCGATCGGCAAAGGCCAGCGCGCGCTGATCGTGGCCCCTCCCCGCACCGGCAAGACCGTGCTGATGCAGAACATCGCGCACTCCATCACCGCCAATCATCCGGAATGCTATCTGATCGTGCTTCTGATCGATGAGCGTCCCGAAGAAGTCACGGACATGCAGCGCTCGGTGAAAGGCGAAGTGGTCTCATCCACTTTCGACGAGCCGGCGGTGCGTCACGTCCAGGTCGCCGAGATGGTCATTGAGAAGGCCAAGCGGCTCGTCGAGCACGGCCGCGACGTCGTGATCCTGCTGGACTCGATTACGCGCCTGGGGCGCGCTTACAACACCGTGGTGCCCTCCTCCGGCAAGGTGCTGACCGGCGGCGTCGACGCCAACGCGCTGCAGCGGCCGAAACGTTTCTTCGGCGCCGCGCGCAACATCGAGGAAGGCGGCTCGCTCACCATCATCGCGACCGCGCTGGTCGATACCGGCAGCCGCATGGACGAAGTGATTTTCGAAGAATTCAAAGGCACCGGCAATTCGGAATTGATTCTCGACCGCAAGGTATCCGACAAGCGCACCTTCCCGGCGATCGACATCTCGCGCTCCGGCACGCGCAAGGAAGAGCTCATCACCGATCCGCAGCTGCTCAAGAAAATGTACGTGCTGCGCCGGATCCTCAATCCGATGGGCACCATGGACGCGATCGACTTCCTGCTCGACAAGCTCCGCAACACCAAGAACAACTCGGAATTCTTCGAGTCGATGAATACGTAAGGCGGCCTAACGTCAAAACGTTCGTCATTGCGAGCGAAGCGAAGCAATCTAGATCACCGCGATAGGACTGGATTGCTTCGTCGCAAGCGCTCCTCGCAATGACGGGGATGAGTTTTCCCGTTGCACTTATCGGGCTTCGCCGACACAACAGGCCGATGCATCCGCGCGATCAGACCATCTTCGCCCTGTCGTCAGGCCGGCCGCCCTCGGCCATCGCCATCGTGCGCATGTCGGGCCCGCAGGCGCGAATAGCCCTGCAGGCCGTCACCGGCAACCTGCCCTCGCCGCGGATGGCGACGCGTTGCGATGCTGCGAAATGCTGCGCAGCAAGCTATTGATGATGCTATCGTTTTGTGGTTCCCGGGTCCGGCCAGCGCGACCGGCGAAGATGTCGCGGAATTTCATGTCCACGGCGGCCGAGCAGTGTTGGCGGCCTTGTTTGCCGCGTTGTCCTCGTTTGAAAACGTGCGTGCCGCCGAGCCCGGCGAATTTACACGCCGCGCCTTTCGAGAACGGCAAGCTCGATCTGACCGAAGCCGAAGGCCTCGACGATCTCATTCAAGCCGACACGGACCGGCAGCGCGCCCAGGCGCTGCGTCAGCTCAAAGGATTGCTCGGCGACAAAGTGCGAAGCTGGCGTGAGCAGATCATCGAAGCCTCCGCGTTGATCGAGGCCGGGATCGACTTCTCCGACGAAGGCGATGTGCCCGCGGAATTGATGGCGCCGGCGCTCGCCAAAATCAAAGTGCTTCACGCCGAGATCGAGGAAGTCCTTGCGGCACAGGGCCGGAGTGAACGCCTGCGCGACGGGCTCGTGGTTGCGATCGCGGGGCCGCCGAATGTCGGCAAGTCGACCTTGATGAATCAATTGGCGCGGCGCGAGGTTGCGATCGTGTCGCCGCATGCCGGCACCACGCGCGATGTCATCGAAGTTCAGCTCGATCTCGATGGCTACCCGGTGACGGTGATCGACACCGCGGGCATTCGCGAGACCGAGGATCCGGTCGAGCAGGAGGGCGTGCGGCGCGCGCGCGCGCGTGCTGCGGAAGCGGATTTGGTGTTGTGGCTGATCGAGGACGCTTCGACAGCAGCCGCGATTGGAGGGCGCCGCTCCGGTTCTGGATAGTGCGCAACAAAATCGACCTGAACGCGGTTCGCAGGCCCGGGATTGCCGGCGAAGGGCGGCACGCGGTAGAGGCAGGAATGCGGAACCGTATTTTTGAGATTTCGGCGCGGCGCGGGCGACGGCGTGCAGGAATTGATCGCAGCGCTGGTGGCGTTCGCGCAGAGATTATTTTGGCTCGGGCGAGGGGGGCTGATTGGCCGGGCGCGCCAGCGGGAATTGCTGCGCAACTACCGCTGATATGCTGCATCGCAGCATAGAGGCA
The DNA here is from genome assembly GCA_963723625.1 of uncultured Alphaproteobacteria bacterium. GTDB lineage: Bacteria > Pseudomonadota > Alphaproteobacteria > Rhizobiales > Xanthobacteraceae > Bradyrhizobium. The sequence goes on along the minus strand of CAVRRK010000004.1, from coordinate 13,247 downwards.
GCGGGGCAGGGCGAGGAGCTTGTCGCGGAAGATCTGCGAGCGGCAGCGCATGCACCTCGGTGCGTTGTTGGGGCGAGTCGATGTCGAAGATGTTCTAGACAAAATCTTTCGGCGATTTTTGTGTAGGGAAGTAATAGTTCTTCGTTCATTCTTATTGTTTCACGTGAAACAGTCGTGGCACAGAGCTAGTGCCGCGAGACGTGCGAACATCTCTGTCCGAACACTTGCGCAAATGCTCTCGCAACGATGAGAGCGCTAGCTAAACTGCGGCCATGAAGAGATCATTCGATGTCAATCGTCATTGGTGGAGGCCACGCCGGCTGCGAGGCCGCGCACGGCGGCTGCCCGCACTGGCGCTCAAACCGCGCTGGTTACGCACCGATTCGCGACCATCGGCGCGATGTCCTGCAATCCGGCGATCGGCGGCTTGGGGAAGGGCCATCTGGTCCGCGAGGTCGACGCGCTCGATGGGCTGATGGCGCGGGTGGCGGACGCGGCGGGCATCCAGTTTCGAATGCTCAACCGTCGCAAGGGTCCGGCGGTGCGAGGGCCACGCGCGCAAATCGACCGCAAGCTTTATGCGGCAGCGATGCAGGCTGCCGATTGCGGAGACTGCCAACCTCAGCGTCATCGAAGGCGAGGCCGATGAGTTGCTCGTCTCCAAAGGCCGGGTAACCGGCATCCGCATGGCAGACGGCCGCGAACTGTACGCGCGCGCGGTAGTCATCACCACCGGCACATTCCTTCGCGGGCTAATCCACCTTGGCGAGAAAAGCTGGCCCGCCGGACGTATCGATGAAGCCCCGGCGATGGGCCTGTCGAAATCCTTCGAGCAGGCCGGCTTCACGCTCGGCCGTCTCAAGACCGGTACGCCGCCGCGGCTCGACGGCACCACCATCGACTGGTCCGCGGTGGAGATGCAGCCCGGAGACGATCCGCCGGAGCCGTTTTCGGTGCTGACCGATCGGATCACCACGCCGCAGATCCAGTGCGGCATCACCCGGACCACCGCGGCCACGCACGACGTGATCCGCGCCAATGTTCATCGCTCGCCGATGTATTCCGGCCAGATCAAAAGCTCGGGCCCGCGCTATTGCCCGTCGATCGAGGACAAGATCGTCCGCTTCGGTGACCGTGACGGGCACCAGATTTTTCTGGAGCCCGAAGGCCTCGACGACACCACGGTTTATCCCAACGGCATCTCGACCTCGCTGCCGGAGGAAGTGCAGCAGGCGATCCTTGCGACGATTCCCGGGCCTTGAGAAAGCGCGCATGGTCCGGCCGGGCTACGCAATCGAGTACGACCACGTCGATCCCCGCGAACTGCACCCGACGCTGGAGACCAAGCGGCTGCCGGGGCTGTTCCTGGCTGGGCAGATCAACGGCACCACGGGCTATGAAGAGGCTGCGGCACAGGGACTTATTGCGGGCCTTAATGCCGCGTTGGCTGCGGGCGGCGCCGATCCGATCGTGTTCGACCGTGCTGACGGCTATCTCGGCGTGATGATCGACGACCTCGTGACGCGCGGGATCACCGAGCCGTACCGGATGTTCACGTCGCGCGCGGAGTACCGGCTGACATTGCGCGCCGACAATGCCGACCAGCGCTTGACCGATAAGGGCATTGCGCTGGGATGTGTCGGGCAGGCGCGGGCGCTGCATCACCGTGCCAAGATGGCCGCGCTAGATGCGGCGAAGTCACTGACGAAATCGCTTTCGATCACGCCCAACGAGGCGACGCGGCATGGACTGGCGCTCAATCATGACGGCGTCCGACGCTCGGCGTTCGAGCTGCTGGCCTATCCGGAAATCGGATGGCGAGAGGTGAGGGCGATCTGGCCGGAGCTGGCCTCGGTGGATGATGCGATCGCGGTTCATGTCGAGATCGATGCCAAATACGACGTCTACCTCAAGCGCCAGAGCGCCGACGTCGAAGCCTTTCGCCGCGATGAGGGACTGATCCTGGCCGATGTTGATTATGCCGACGTGCCCGGACTTTCCAACGAGGCACGTTCGAAACTTGAGGCGGCGCGGCCGCGCACGGTGGGGCAGGCGGGTCGGCTAGACGGCCTGACGCCGGCGGCACTTGGAATTCTGGCGGCCTATCTGCGGCGCGCCGCGCGGAAGCGGACGACGGAAGCAACGGCCTAGGTTGTTTCACGTGAAACAGAACAGCGTGTTACTTGCTACCGATAAAGCTGCGGCCCTCGCGCTTACTCCCGTTTCACGTGAAACGGAGGCGCGGCTGGACGCCTATGTCGACCTGCTGGTGCAATGGCAGGCGAAGACGAATCTCGTCGCTTCGTCGACGCTCCCAAACCTCTGGACCCGGCACGTCGCGGATTCTCTGCAGCTGTTGACCATCGCTCCAAATGCCAAAGCTTGGGTCGATCTCGGCAGTGGCGGTGGCTTTCCGGGCATCGTGCTGGCCTGCGCGCTGGCGGAAACGCCTGAAGCCACCGTCCATCTGGTCGAGCGCAACGCCAAGAAGGCGGCATTTCTGCGCGAGGCGCTGCGCGTCACGGGCGCATCAGGAACAGTGCACCTCTGCGACATCAAGGATAGTGTGGATAGAATCAGCGGCCGCATCGATTGCGTCACTGCCCGGGCGGTAGCCCCGCTACATCAACTCATTGGTTTCGCAGAACCCTGGATGAAGCGCGGCGCGAAAGCTTTGTTTCTTAAGGGACAAGATGTAGAGGCTGAATTGACGGAAGCCACTAAATACTGGAAAGTGCAGCCTCAGCTTCACCCCAGCCGCACCGGCGAAGGCTGGATCGTCGAACTCGACCGGATCGAGCGAGGTCACTCGGCCGCATCCATTGGTACCGCGCATGACCGTAATTGATCAGTCTTATCAGATAGATAGCACACCTGCCGCAGCAGGCCACCCGCGTATTCTGTCGCTCGCCAACCAAAAGGGCGGCGTCGGCAAGACCACCACCGCGATCAATCTCGGCACCGCGCTGGCCGCCATCGGTGAACGGGTGCTGATCGTCGATCTCGATCCGCAGGGCAACGCCTCCACTGGACTCGGCATCGACCGGCGCAGCCGCAACGTATCGACCTACGACGTGCTGATCGGCGAAGCGCCGCTGCGCGATGCCATCGTGCCGACCGCAGTGCCGCGCCTGCACATCGCCGCCTCGACGATGGATCTATCCGGGCTCGAGCTTGAACTCGGATCGACCAAAGACCGCGCGTTTCGTCTGCGCGATGCGATCGCCGCGCTGAACACGCCTGCCGATGCCGGATGCCGATTACACCTACGTGCTGATCGATTGTCCGCCGTCGCTCAATCTGATCACCGTCAATGCCATGGCGGCCTCGGACGCAATCCTCGTGCCCTTGCAGTGCGAGTTCTTCGCGCTCGAAGGCTTGTCGCAATTGCTGCAGACGGTCGAGCAGGTGCGCTCGACGCTCAATCCGAATCTGTCCATCCACGGCATCGTGCTGACGATGTTCGACTCGCGCAACAATTTGTCGAACCAGGTCGTCGCCGACGTGCGGCAGTTCATGGGCGACAAGGTCTACAACACCATGATCCCGCGCAACGTACGCATCTCCGAAGCGCCGTCCTATGGCAAGCCGGTGCTCGTGTACGATCTGAAATGCGCGGGCAGCGAAGCCTACCTCAAGCTCGCGACGGAAGTGATCCAGCGCGAGCGCGAGCTGCGGGCGCATTAAAGCGGAGCTGCTAAGTGAATCCAAGGGAGCTGGCGATGGCCGATGAAGCGCGTTCGCGACTAGGCCGCGGCCTTGCAAGTCTGATCGGCGATGTCGGCGGCGAGGCCGCGCATCTCGAGCGGCCGCGCGGACAACGCAAGGTGCCGATCGAATTCCTCAAGGCCAATCCGCGCAACCCGCGCCGCAGCTTTTCGGACGCCGAACTCAGCGAGCTTGCGGAGTCGATCAAGCAGCATGGCGTGATCCAGCCGATCGTGGTGCGGCCGGTGAAGGGCGCCAACGATCGCTATGAGATCATCGCCGGCGAACGGCGCTGGCGCGCATCGCAGATCGCCGGACTGCACGAAGTGCCGATCGCGCCGGTAGAGGTCAGCGATAGCGATGCGCTCGAAATTGCGATCATCGAAAACGTGCAGCGTGAAGACCTCAACGCGATGGAAGAGGCGCAGGGCTATCACGCGCTCGCCAGCGAATTCAAACACAGTGCCGACGATATTGCAAAGATCGTCGGCAAGAGCCGCAGCCACGTTGCCAACATGATGCGGCTGACGAAACTGCCTGATGAAGTGCAGGCCTTGATCGCATCAGGACAATTATCGGCAGGCCACGCGCGCGCGTTGATCGGCGTGCCTGATGCCGCGGCTGCCGCAAAGCGCATCATCGCTGAAGGTCTCAACGTGCGGCAGGTCGAAGCGATGGTGCATGAGATCGGCGTTGCCCCGCGCAAGCCGCAAAAGCCGCGCGCCGGCGCGCTGGTGAAGGATGCCGACACACTGGCGCTGGAAAAGCGCGTCAGCGACGCGCTGGGACTTGCGGTAAATGTCGATCACCGCGCAGATGGCAGTGGCGCGGTTCACATCCGTTATCGCGATCTCGAACAGCTCGACGAGATTTTGCGGCGGCTGGATGCGAAGGTTTAGCTTTTACCGCCCCACCGTATACGGTCCGCCCTTTTCCAGCGCGCGGGCATAAGCCGGCCGCGCATGAATGCGCTCGAGAAATCCCATCGCCTTCGGATGGCCTTCATCGAGGCCCGCGCGGGCCGACGCTGCCTCCAGCGGAAAACTCATCTGGATATCGGCCGCGGTGAATTCGCTGCCGGCAAACCATTCGCTTTTGGACAATTCGCTTTCCCAATACGCCATGTGCTGCTTGAGCTGCGGATTGACCATTTTGGTCAGCGCGCCATTGGTCACCTTGCGCACCAGCGGACGCAGCAGCGCCGGTGATCGCTTCGGCATCATCGTGAACAGCAATTTTAGCAGCAGCGGCGGCATCGCCGAACCCTCGGCGTAATGCAGCCAGTAGGTGTAACGCAGCCGCTCCGGCGTTTTCGGTGGCGGGATCAGCCGGCCATTGCCGTAGGTGTCGACGATGTATTCGACGATCGCGCCGGATTCCGCGATGGTGTTGCCGTTGTCGGTGACGACCGGCGACTTGCCGAGCGGATGGATGGCGCGCAGCTCCGGCGGCGCCCGCATGTCCGGCTGGCGCTGATAGCGCACGATCTCATAGGGCACACCGAGTTCTTCGAGCAGCCACAGCACGCGCTGCGAGCGCGAATTGTTGAGATGATGAACGGTGAGCATGGCGATCCCCCGGCATGACGCATTTGTTCTGCCGCCGTCGTGCCAGCCGGGCGCGGGAAAGTCAAAACGGGCTTTCGGGATGTAGCGACGGGTTGATCCCGGCCAAGAGCAGGCGCTAGGCTGCTTGGAATGATAGGGATCATATAAGCAATGCCGCCAACGCAGAGCGGCATTGAGGGGAGAACACCGTGGACAAAATAGCCCCGCAGTTCATGTTCGATTTCGGCAGCCCCAACGCGTATCTCGAGCCACGAAGCGATCCCGGCAATCGAAAAACGTCTTGGCGTGAAATTCGAGTATGTGCCGATCCTGCTCGGCGGCATCTTCAAGGCCACCAACAACCGCTCTCCCGCAGAAGCCTTCGCCGGCGTCAAGAACAAGCGCGAATTTCACAATCTGGAGACGGAGCGCTTCGTGAAGCGCTACGGCGTCAAGCCATATGCGTGGAATCCGAACTTTCCCGTCAACACGCTGCATCTGATGCGCGCTGCCATCGCCGCGCAGTTCGAAGGCGTGTTCGAAAAATATGTCGAGGCGGCATTCCATCACATGTGGGAAGAGCCGAAGAAGATGGACGATCCGGAAGTCGCGATGAAAGCCTTCACGGCGTCGGGCCTCGACGCGGCGAAACTTTTTGCGCGTGCGCAGGATGCCGACGTCAAGGCGAAGCTGATCGAGAATACGCAAGCGGCCGTGGAGCGTGGCGCATTCGGTTCGCCGACGTTCTTTGTCGGAAAGGAAATGTTCTTCGGCAAGGAGCAGTTGCGCGAGGTCGAGGAGATGGTTGCGGGCGGTTAGTGGAGGGAGACGCCAATGGAAAAGCGTAACGCGACCGTCGCGGTGATAGGCGCCGGCGATTATATCGGCGCGGAGATCGCGAAGAAATTCGCGGCCGAGGGGTTCACCGTTTTTGCCGGACGGCGCGACGGCGCCAAGCTTGAACCTTTGGTGAAAGACATCGAAGCTGCCGGCGGCATGATCGTGGCGCGCGCGCTCGATGCGCGCAAAGAAGACGAGGTCGCGGCTTTCCTTAACGCTGCCGACGCGCATGCGCCGCTGGAAGTCACCATCTTCAACGTCGGCGCCAACGTCAATTTTCCGATCCTGGAAACCACAGACCGCGTGTTTCGAAAAGTGTGGGAGATGGCGTGCTGGGCGGGCTTCGTGGCGGGGCGCGAATCCGCGCGGCTGATGCTGGCGCGCGGCCAAGGCAACATCTTCTTCACCGGCGCCACTGCGAGCCTGCGCGGCGGCTCAGGCTTTGCGGCTTTCGCCAGCGCCAAATTCGGGCTGCGCGCGGTGGCGCAATCGATGGCGCGCGAACTTGGGCCCCAAAACATCCACGTAGCGCATCTGGTGATCGATTCCGGCGTCGACACCGCGTGGGTGCGAGAACGCCGCGAGCAGATGTGGGGCAAGGAGGCGCTAGCTAATCCGGATCTGCTGATGCCGCCAGCGTCGGTGGCGGCTTCATACTGGCAGCTCTATCAGCAGCCGCGCAGCGCCTGGACGTTTGAGCTCGAGATTCGCCCGTTCGGCGAGAAGTGGTAGTCCTTATGGTGAGGAGCGCGCCTTCGCGCGCGTCTCGAGCCATGGCATAAACATTCATCCTTCGAGACGCGGCGAATACGCCGCTCCTCACGGATGAGGCAATCAACAACAACAAAAAGGAAATCCGACAATGCGAATTCTCGTGGTGGGCGCCGGCGCGATCGGCGGATATTTCGGCGGCAGGATGCTGCAGGCCGGGCGCGACGTGACGTTTCTGGTACGCCCGAAGCGCGCCGCCGAACTTGCAAGCGCCGGCCTCGTCATCAAGAGCCCGCATGGCGACGCGACAGTGAAAAATCCACCGACGGTGCAGGCCGACGCGCTCAAGGAAAAATTCGACGCTGTGCTTTTAAGCTGCAAGGCGTTCGATCTTGACGACGCGATGCAATCGTTCGCGCCCGCGGTCGGGCCGCAAACCGCGATCATCCCGATGCTCAACGGCATGCGGCATCTCGGCACGCTGGAGAAAAAATTCGGGCGCAAGGCCGTGCTCGGTGGTCAATGCGCAATCGCAGTCACGCTCAACGAGGCGCGAGAAGTCGCGCAGCTGATGCCGTTCCAGAGCCTTAGCTTCGGCGAGCTGGACGGAAAAATGTCGGAGCGCGTCAACGCCATCGCCGAGGTGATGGCCAGCGGCAATTTCGGCTCACGCGCCACCGACAACATCATGCAGGAGATGTGGGAGAAGTGGGTTTTCCTGGCGACGGTGGCGGCGAGCACAAGTCTCATGCGTACCAGCGTGGGTAATATCCTGGCGGCGCCGGGCGGCCGGGAGTTCATGCTGGGCGTGCTCGATGAATGCAGCGCCATCGCCACGGCGGAGGGCTATCCGCCGCGTCCGCCGGCGATCGAGCGCGCGATGGGAATGGTGACGGCGGAAGGCTCGCCATCGACCGCGTCGATGGCCCGCGACATCAAAGCAGGTTTGCCGGTCGAAGCCGATCATGTGATCGGCGATCTCATCACACGCGCCGATACGGCGAAGGTACCGGTGCCCCGGCTGCGCGTGGCCTACACGCATCTGAAAGCTTACGAGAAAGCGCGGGGGTAACAGGGCCGCCTCTACAAATGCGCCAGATAATGCGCGAGCGCGACGATCTCTTCCTCGCTGAGCGGATAGGCGACATCGGCCATCGCGGCCATGCCGCCGCCGGCGCGCACGCCGGACTTGTAGTCGTGCAGCGCCTTTAAGAGATATTCCTCGCGCTGGCCCGCGATGCGCGCGACCGCTTTCGTGCCTGCATAGCTGTCGGTATGGCACGACGCGCAGCGGCGGCCGGCCGCGGCCTGCGCGCCCTTCGCGGACAGGTTCGGATCGTCATCGGGTTTTGCGGCCTGCGGCGGTGTCAGCGAAGCAAAGTAAGCGCCGAGGTTGCGGATGTCGTCGTTGTTCAGCTCCTCGACGATCGGCTGCATCAGCTCGTTCTTGCGCGTGCCGGCGCGGAAGAACACCAGCTGCCACTGAATGAACGCATCGGGCTGCCCGGCCAGCGAAGGAATATTCTCGGTCTGCGAAATGCCGCCGTCACCGTGGCACGCGGCGCAGATTTCGGCCTTTGCCTTGCCCGCGTCGAGATCGGCGGTGAGGGCAGGTGATCCGCCGTAAGCGATCAAGAGCAACGCCGCGATTATTTTGATCGGCTTCATGGGGTCTCCACGAAAAAGCTGCGGCGACTCATGCGAGCCACCGCAGCCTCTCAATGGTCAGTTCTACTTGCTGTAGCTGATGCGATAGATCGCACCGGCCCAATCGTCCGCAACCAGGATCGAACCGTCCTTGGCCTGTATGATATCGGCAGGGCGGCCGAGATAGCCCTGGTCACCTTCGATCCAGCCGGTAGCGAAGTCTTCCTGCTTGGCATTCTTGCCATCCGGACCGACGGTCACCCGCTTGATCAGCGCGCCCTGGTACTTGTGGCGATTCCACGAGCCATGTTCGGCGATCAGAATGCTGTTCTTGTACTCGGCGGGAAATTGATCGCCGGTATAGAACTTCATGCCGAGCGGAGCCACATGCGCGCCGAGATTGAGCACCGGCGGTGTGAATTCAGAGCACTGGTGACCCATCGCAAATTTCGGGTCCGGCAGATCGCCCTGATGGCAATAGGGATAGCCGAAGTGCTCGCCGAGCTTCGAGATCATGTTGAGCTTGTCGCTCGGGATGTCGTCGCTCATCCAGTCGCGCGCATTTTCGGTAAACCAGTATTTGCCGGTGCGCGGATCGACGTCGCCGCCCACGCTGTTGCGGACGCCGAGCGCCACGATTTCAGCGTTGCCGGTTTTGGGATCGACGCGGCGGATCTGCGAGACCGAGGTCGGCGGAATGCCGATGTTGAAGGGAGGTCCGAACGGCAGATAAAACCAGCCTTCCTTGTCGACCGCGATATATTTCCAGCCATGCGCGGCATAGGACGGCATGTCGTCATACACCACCTTGCCGTCGCCGAGCTTGTCGAGATTGGCCTCGGCGTTCTCATATTTGATCAGCTTGTCGACCGCGATGACGTAAAGCGAGCCATCGCGGAAGGCGAGGCCGGTCGGCATATTCAGGCCTTTGAGGATGGTCTTTACCTCTTTCTTGCCGCCCTTGTCGGTGATGGCATAGACGTTGCCGAGCCCGAACGAGCCGACGAACAATGTGCCGTTGTCGCCCCAGGCCATCTGACGCGCGGCCAGCACGCCGGGCGCATAGACTTCGATCTTGAAGCCCGCCGGCAGCTTGATCTTTTTCATCATCGCGGCCAATTCGGCCTCGGACGCACCGGTCGGCGGCCCCGATGGCGGCGCCAGACCCTTTTGCGCCTCGGTCTCGTCGCCGAGGAACCAATCGTCCGGCGGATGCGTCCAGAATTCCTTGTTGCCGGACTGATAGCTCTTGAGTGGTTTTTGCTGCGCGCTGGCCTGCGTGATCGCCATGATGGCCAGAACTGACGCGAGCGCAACGATCGATCGATTTAAAGCCGATTTCATCGCGTTCTCCCTGTGCAGCCAGAGCGGCTGCTATGTCTATTTTTCAAGTTTCAACGAACTTCTTGGTCTGCGGTCAGGCAGACCTCGAAATGCTATCACATCCGCTGCAGGAGAAAAGCGCGTTCGAACGTGGTCGGAGATTGAAACAAATTGAGAAGAAATTTCTTCGGAATCGTCGGTGAGACGCTCCTATCGTCTCATCGATAACCCGGTAACGCAACTATTTCAGTTTTTCGAGTGCCCGGCTCAGTTCGTGAATGAGATAGGGCTTTGCGAGAATCGGAAATTCCGACCCGACCTTGAGCGCAGCTTCGCTGTAGCCGGTTGTCAGCAGAATAGGCAGGCCGGGGTGCATGCCTCTGATGACCCGCGCGAGCTTGAGTCCATCGATGCTGCCGGGCATGACGATGTCGCTGACGACCAGATCGATGCCATCCCGTTCGACTTCCTTGATGGCCGCGTCCGCGTCGGGCACCCAGCGCACCGAATATCCCAGCTGTTCGAGGAAACCCGCACTTGCATTCGCAACATCGGGATTATCCTCGACCAGCAAAACTTTTCCCGCGCCGGCGATGTTTTCCCGCTTCGTCGTCTGTGGTTGCTTCAGGCTTTCCGCGGGGCAGGCATATGCTCACGCTGGTGCCTTTCCCCAGTTCGCTGGAAACGCTGACGGTTCCCCCGGCCTGATGCGCAAAGCCATGAACCTGGGAAAGCCCGAGACCTGTTCCCTTGCCGATCGGCTTTGTCGTGAAAAACGGATCGAAAATCCTGGAGACCACGTCGGGCGGGATACCGACGCCATTGTCTTTCACGACGATCACGACATGATCGCCGATCTGCGGCAACTCGTCCGGCCTGCCATTCCTGGCCTCGATGGTGACGTTGCCGCCATCCGGCATGGCGTCGCGCGCGTTGACGATGAGATTGATCAATGCGGTCTCGAACTCCGACGCGTCGGCGGTCACCGGCCACAAGTCTGGTCCGATCGAGAGCTCCAGCCGGATGGCGCCCCCAAGCCCGGTGCTTAGCACCTGGAAAACGGACTTGATGCGTTCGTCAACCTGAATGGATTCCGGATTGACCCTTTGGCGGCGAGCGAATGTCAAGAGCTGCCGGGTCAGATCGGCGCCGCGCTTGGCCGCGGTCTCGATCGCTTCGATGGACCGCCTGCCCTTCGGGTCGTCTCCCGACCAGCTTCTTGAGAGTATGGACGCTGCCGCTGACGATCATCAGCAAATTATTGAAATCGTGAGCCACGCCGCCGGTTAGCTGGCCCAACGCGTCCAGTTTTTGCGATTCGGCAAGCTGTTGCTGAACGCGTTCCAGCCGTTGCTGGCTTTCCCGGCGTTCGGTTATATCGCGTGTGATCTTGGCGAAGCCAAGAAGCTGTCCAGACTCGTCACGAATGGCATCGATGACGACGCTGGCCCAGAAAAACGTACCGTCCTTGCGAACGCGCCAGCCTTCCTCTTCGTACCGCCCGGTTTTTTCCGCTTGCGCCAACGCCGCTTTGGGGCGGCCGGCCGCACGGTCGGAGTCGGTATAAAATCTCGAAAAATGCTGGCCGATGATTTCCTCGGGCGCATACCCCTTGATCCGCTGCCCGCCGGAGTTCCAGTTACTGACGATGCCGTTGGGGTCCAGCATATACAACGCGTAGTCGGTGACGCCGCCGACCAGCATGCGAAACTTGCTTTCGCTGTCGAGCAGCGCGTTTTCCTGTTTCTTGCGCTCGGTTACGTCGCGCGTGATCTTGGCGAAGCCTATGAGCTCGCCGTTTTCGTAGATCGCATCGACAACCACTGATGCCACGAATTGCGTGCCGTCCTTGCGGACTCTCCAGCCCTCCGCCTCGTACTTTCCTTCACGCCTCGCAGTCTCGAGCGCGCGTTGTGGCAGCCCGTTCTGGCGGTCCTTTTCCGAATAAAAGACGCTGAAATGCTGTCCGATGATCTCACCGGCCTGGTAGCCTTTGATGCGCTCGGCGCCGGCGTTCCAGCTGCTCACGATGCCCGTGGGATCGAGCATGTAGATCGCGTAATCGACAACGCCTTCGACCAGCAACCTGAAATTTAGTTCGTTGTCGGCGGCTGGCGTCGGGGGAAGTTTTCTTTTTCGCCATCAGGGCTCCTGCCGGGGCGCTAATCTCCTCGACGCCCGGTTAGTTCCGAATTGCCCGCCGTTTCCCCCGCGGGCTTGATCTCTGGAGCGGGCGAAGGGATTCGAACCCTCGACCCCGACCTTGGCAAGGTCGTGCTCTACCACTGAGCTACACCCGCATCCGAGAAGATGGCGGCAACCGCGCGCCAGCGCGCAGAGCTATGCCAAATGCAGCCCGTGAATGCAACCTCCGGGCGCGTCGCCCCGCTAATCGGCCTTAGCCATCCGTGAATCGGTCTCAGCGGGTTCCGGCCGATTGCAAATCAGCTTGCGCAGCGCCATTTAAGGCTGAACCGGCTCTGGGCCGTGCTAGAACAGGCCAAATGGCTTCGAAATTTCGAGAACATCGGGCGAGGATCACGTGACGATTATAGAGCAGGGCAGCGGGCCAGCGCCGCAGGGCGCGTCCGATCTCATTAAGGAAACGACGACGCAGACGTTTGTTAAGGACGTCATCGAGGAATCCAAGCGCCAGCCGGTCCTGATCGACTTCTGGGCGCCGTGGTGCGGGCCCTGCCGCCAGCTCACGCCGATCATCGAGAAGGCCGTCCGCGCCGCCAAGGGCAAGGTCAAGCTGGTCAAGATGAACATCGACGAACATCCGGCGATTCCTGGCCAGATGGGGATTCAGTCCATTCCGGCCGTGATCGCCTTCGTCAACGGCCAGCCTGCGGACGGCTTCATGGGCGCGGTGCCGGAGAGCCAGGTCACGGCATTCATCGATAAGTTGACCGCGGGCATGCCGGGCGCGGGGGAGCCCAGCGTCGCGGACATTTTGAAAGAGGCCGAGGCAGTGCTGGCGGAAGGCGATGCCGCCACTGCGGCGCAGATTTATGCCGAAGTGCTCGCCGTGGAGGCCACCAATATCCCCGCGCTTGCAGGCTTGGCGAAATGCTACATGGAAACCGGCGCCATCGAGCAGGCCAAGCAGACGCTGGCGCTGGTGCCGGAGGCCAAGCGCGGCGACGCCGCCATCAAGGCGGTGCAGACCACGATCGACCTCGCCGAACAGGCGCAGGCGCTCGGGCCGGTCACCGAACTCGAGCAGAAGGTCGCGGCCAATCCGCTCGATCATCAGGCGCGCTTCGATCTGGCGACGGCGCTCAATGCCAGCGGCAATCGCGCTGAGGCGACCAATCAGTTGCTGGAGATCGTGCGACGCGACCGCAAATGGAATGAGGATGGCGCGCGCAAGCAGCTTGTTACGTTCTTCGAGGCGTGGGGACCGACCGACGAAGCGACTGTCGATGGACGCAAGCGGCTGTCGACTATTCTGTTTTCGTAAAGCAG
>CAVRRK010000003.1:0-157243 GCA_963723625.1 uncultured Alphaproteobacteria bacterium | reverse complement strand
GCGTATTGCCCGCCACAACCCCGGCGCACCCCGCACGCGCTATTGGCGCACCCGACACGATTCGAACGTGTGACCTTTGCCTGAGGAGGGTTACGCAGAATCCACTCCGAGCCTTATACCGCAGCACAGCCGTTGCCGCCGCGCCGCCAATCGGCTAGATCAATCGCACGCACCCGTAGCTCAGCTGGATAGAGCGTTGCCCTCCGAAGGCAAAGGTCACACGTTCGAATCGTGTCGGGTGCGCCAACGATCAGGCAACGGACGTTGGTAAACGATCGCCTTACATGCATTCTAGGGCGGGCTAATTTCTTTCGGTGCCGCTGCGGCGTCTTCGGCCTCCAGCTCTCGCTTGCCACCAAACGTGATTTCGGAAATCTTGCCATCGACGATATTGACGCGTCGGTGGGCGCGTGCCGCGAGCCCCGAATCGTGCGTCACGACGATCACAGTTCTACCGCCGTCGGCAATTTCGCGCAGAAGACCAAACACCTGCTCCGTCGAGGCCGCGTCGAGATTGCCGGTCGGTTCATCGGCGACGATGATTTCCGGCTCGTTGGCCAATGAGCGCGCCAGGGCGACGCGCTGCCGTTGCCCACCGGAAAGCTGGTACGGCCGCTTTTTCATCTGCTCGGACAATCCAAGCGATGTGAGCAGGGCCGCGGCCCTGTCATCCATTTCGCTGCGCGGCATACCCCCGACGGTCCGCAACGGCAGCAGCACATTCTCAAGCGCGGTGAATTCCGGCAGCAGAAAGTGAAATTGAAACACAAAGCCGCACTTGGTCAGGCGCACATGCGAACGCTCGGACTCGGAGAGCTTCGATGTCGCCTGTCCCGCGATGATCACCTCGCCTTCGGTCGGCGCATCGAGCAATCCCAAGAGGTAGAGCAGCGACGACTTTCCCGATCCGGATGGACCGGTGATTGCGACGAACTCGCCCTTGCTCACCGACAGATCGATGCCGTTGACCAGCGTGTGAGAAATTGTGCCTTCGACGCGTTTGATCAGTTTTACGGCCTGGACGGCAATCTCGCTCACGAGGCACCCCGGATGATCTCGACCGGATGAACGCGCGTCGCCTTGCGCGCGGGAAAGAATGCCGCCCCTGCGCAACACACCATCGAAATGCCTCCGACGACGATGTACTGCATCAGGGAATAGTGGATCTGGATCGGAACGGTTCTTCCGCTGATGGGATTATAGACGGTGATTGTTCCCAGAGCGCGGCACAGGGCATAGCCGAGCGCCCATCCGAGGATAATGCCGACGGCCCCAAGCATCGCAGCTTCGAGGACGAAAATTCGGCGAACCAGATGTTCTCGCATGCCGAGCGATTTCATGATCGCGATGTCGTGGCGCTTCTCGTAGGTGATTGTGGAAATGATGTTGTAGGTCGCAAAAGACGAGACCAGCAGCATCGCGGCCATGACGGTCATCATGATGAAATCGCGCACCGCGAAGGTGCCGATAAGGTCGGCGTTGGCCTCCTCCCAGGAAACCGCCTTGTAACCAATCTGCGCCTCGACCTGCGCTGCTACGTGCTGCGACTGCAACGGATCGCGCAGCCGCAGTTTCAATTGATTGATCAGGCCGCTTTGGCCGAGCAGCACCTGCGCCACCCGGTATAGCGAGTAGACATTGCTGTCGTCGATCTGTCTCATTCCGGTTCGAAAGATTCCGACGACGATTGCGGAAACCTGGATATCTCCCGAGGCAAGCTGGACGCTGCTTCCGGTTCGAAGGCCAAGCTTTTGCGCAATTCCGTCACCAATGACGATGCCGTTCGGCGCCTTGGTCAGATCGTCCAGTTCTCCCTCGCGCATCTGCGTCGCGATCTTTGAAACGCGCGCTTCTGTTCTCGGATCGATGCCGGTAAGCGTGACGCCTACGCGCGTCGCGCCCTGCGAGATAATTGCATTTGTCTTCACGGAAGAGGCGACCGCTCCCGGAATCCAGGTCTGCAGCGAGTCTATGATGGTGTCCGGATATCTGATGCCGGGCCGGCGGTTGACGTTGGAAGCATTACTGACGCCTACGGCGCCGAATTCCTGTTCTGCGGGCTGGCTCGCGACGGAGCGCCTGTCGTCCGTGACGGTGATGTGCGGCATCGCATCGACTAGCTGATGGAGAAAATCGACCTGCGAACCTTGCATGATCCCCGCCATCATGATGGTGAAGCCCACGCCCATCGCCACGCCGGCCGTTCCGACCAGAGTTTGCCGAACTCTGGAGCTGACGTGCGTCCAGGCAATGTCGACGATAAGATTCATGGCCGGTTTCTCGGTCTGGATGCACGGTCCGTCAAAGCGCAAATCCGGCGTCAGTGCAGCCTAAGGCGTCCCGCTAAAACTTGTAGAGGTTCCTGCGCGCATCATTGACCACGGAATCGATGTGGGCAGTGATCGCAGCGGATATTTGCGCGTCGTTGGAATCAGTCGGCTCGGTTCGCTGAACGGGAGCGGCCGGTGACGCCGTATCTGAGCTGGCGACGGGACCCGAAGCTTTATCCGGTGTCTCGAGCGCGGCTATGGCTGCCTGGTTTGTCGGCTTGCCTGCCTTGACCCAGGACCCGTCGGCCAGATCGGTACGGCCGGGCGAAAGCACGATGTCGCCGCTCGATACCGAACCGTCGACTTCAACGTTGCGCGTACCGCGAATACCCACGGTGACAGGAACGCTCTCTATCTTGCCGTTGCGCACAACTTGTACGGCGTTGTTAACGACTGCTTCCAAGGGAACGAGATTCGCTGCAGGCTTCTCCCGGTATACGATATTGACTTCCACGGTCATGCCTGTGCGCAAAGGGGAATCATTTGGCAGCCGCAAATACGTGCGGAAAGTCTGCCGCATTGGATCGCCTTTTGGGGTGATCTGCGAAACGACGGCATGAAGCTGCTTTCCTGCGAAAGCTTCGGTTCGTCAGGTATGCTTTTTGGCCGATGGCAATTTTGGTAATTTCTTCCTCGTTGATCTCCGCAACCACCTGCTTGGGCAAGGGTGACCCGACCCAAAACAGAACGTCAGTCGGTCCAACAATCTCGCCGACCTCGCCGTCGCGTCGCAGCACCATGCCATCCAGCGGCGCGCGCAGGATCAGGGCATCGAGCCGCGACTTCTGTGCGGTGATCCGCGACTGCGACTGATCTAACAAAGACTCCTGCTGCTCTAACTGAGCCTTGGTGATCTTGTTGTCCTTGCGATCGTCCCGCGCCCGCCTGGTATCGCGATCGATTTGATCGTTCTTGATCTGCAGCTCGTCGAGCAGGCTTCGTTCTTCCGCGTCATCCTGTTTTGCGAGAACCTGGTTCGCCTTGACGGCGCTGCCCTCGCAACGACAAATCTCAAGCAATCGCCTTCGCTGCAATGGAATGACCTTCGCCCATCGCTCTGGTTCCACCGTGCCTGTTCCGTACACGGCCTGCGACACAGGCGCGACAAACACCTGCCCGGTTGTCACGGCTGGGGGATTGAGGAAAGTGCGATACTTAAGGAACACCACGGCGCCGCCCGCGAGCAGGATGGCGGCCATCAACATCCCGCCCCAACTTGATATGCGAGACGCCATGATCCCTCCTGGCCGGACTAGAAGCCGTACCGCTGGCGTAGGCCTGGCGGCACCTGGTTAAGCAGCTGGTCAATGTCAGGGTTGCGACCCGTTTTCGATAGCGACGGTCCCCGTTCGTTAGAAGGTCTTGATTCCGCAGAACTGGGCGCGCTTGCAGCAGCCGGTTTTGATTCTGCAGAACTCGATGCCGAGGCTGGTCTTGAGCCGCCTGCTGTCGCCGGCCGGGGCTGCGCTGCCGGCAGCCGGATTGCTTCCGGCATTGTCGGCCGGGGCGGGCGTACTGGACGATTGTGACTTGGTCGCATGAAAATGCTCGGCGTCCGATTTTCCCTTGGCGATTTCAGCGGGAGACATCCTCGTCTCAAGCAGGGTGACGAGCTGGCGGGCTCCGTTCTTGAATTCATCGATATGCGACGCTTCCCCGACAATGTACGCCCATTTATAGGCGCCGACGGGATCCTTTTGAACGCCTCGCCCGATTGCGAGCAGCCCGCTGAGGACCAGCATCGCCTGCGAATTCCCTTGCTGCGCAGCACGGGAAATCCATTCGAACGCTTGCGTATCGGATTGACGCACCCCTGTCCCTGCCGAGTACAGGGCCCCGAGGTAGAATTGAGCTTGATCGTCGCCCGCTTTCGCTGCCCGGGAGTAACGATCAGCCATGTCTGTATCCGACGAATTTGCTGCAAAGGCAGTTGCCCCGCTGAAAAGGAGCGCGAGGCTGCAAAAGAAGCCGAGCAGGGGCCGGGTCATCAATGACTTCGCTTTTCGAAAAAAATATTGCCAAGCTGCCATAATAATTTAGCCGGACATCGCCGCATTGTACAGGGTGGTGCCAAGCCCAAGATGGTCGATACCGTGACGGTAAAATAAGCCATTCTTTGAGTGGGACGGCTGCATCATGGGAACGTCGCCATGCCCGCTTGGACGAAATCAGGGCTCGATATTGCGTTATTTCGCCCTCGCGTATCTACAATCTCACCATGACCCAATCGCCACCACGGATCGGCACTGCAGGATGGAGCGTGCCATCGCTCTATCTCGGCAAAGTGCCGCGCGGTGGCAGTCATCTTGAGCGGTACGCAAGGCATCTCAACGCTGTCGAGATCAACTCATCGTTCCATCGGCCGCATCGAACCGCGACGTATGATCGATGGGCGCAGTCGACCCCGGATGGTTTTCGCTTTTCGGTAAAGGTGCCGAAGGCCATCACGCATGAGGCCGGACTTGTTGACTGCGGCGCGTTGCTCGATCGTTTCGTCGAAGAGGTGATGGGTCTCGGCGACAAGCTCAGTGTCTTGCTGATCCAGCTGCCGCCAAAATCACATATTCAACATGGCGGTGGGCGGATCGTTTCTTCCGTGATCTCCGCGCGCGGATCGATACGGCACTCGTGCTGGAGCCGCGGCATGCCAGCTGGTTTACGCCCGACGTTGAGGATTGGCTTGCGGAGCGCCGTATTGCGCGCGCCGCGGCCGATCCTGCGCGCGTTGCCGGGGCCGAACATCCCGGTGGCTGGAAACGGCCTGTCATACTATCGATGGCATGGCTCGCCGCGGATGTATTACTCGGATTACGATGCGGCGGCGCTGGCCGGGCTGCGGCAACGCCTAGTCGGGGATCGCGAACGCGGTGTGCCGGCGTGGTGCGTCTTCGACAACACCACTTCGGGCGCCGCGCTGGGGAATGCACTCGAACTCACGCAGCTATGTCAGCCTTAGTCGACGCTTATTCCACTTTGATGCCGGCGCCTTCGACCACCTTCTTCCATTTCGCGGTTTCGGCCACGATCATCGCACCGAATGCCTCCGGGGTACTGATCAGCGGATCGCCTCCAAGGTCGACCAGACGTTTTTTCATCTCCGGTTCGGCCAGCACCGCGTTGATTTCCTGATTGAGCTTGGCAATGATTTCCGGCGGCGTTTTCTTCGGCGCGCCCATGCCGAACAATGCGCTCGCCTCATACCCCGGAACGGTTTCGGCGACGGTCGGCGTATCGGGCAATTGCGCGGACCGCTCCGCGGTGGTCACCGCCAGCGCACGCAAGGCGCCGGAGCGGATGTGCTGAATGATCGACGGCATGTTGTCGAAGATCACCTGCGTCTGGCCGCCGAGCATGTCGGTGATGGCGGGTGCCGCGCCGCGGTAAGGCACGTGCTGCATTTTCACGCCTGTCATCGCCATGAACATTTCCCCGGATAAATGCACCGAGGTGCCGTTGCCCGAAGAGGCCATGTTCACCTTGCCAGGATTGGCCTTACAATAAGCGATAAATTCAGCGACGTTCTTTGCCTGCACATCCTTGCTGACCGTCATCACATTCGGCACGCGATTGAACGAGGCGACCGGCGCGATGTCGGTGGGGAAGTTAAACTTCAGATTGGCGTAGAGCGATGTGTTGATGAAGTTCGCAGGATTGACGAGCAAAACCGTGTAGCCGTCCGGCTCAGCATTCACCACCGACTCGGTGCCGATGTTGTTGCCGGCGCCGGGCTTGTTTTCGATGACGAATTGCTGGCCGAGCTTTTCCGAAAGACGCTGGCCGATCAGACGCGCCAGAATGTCGGTGGCGCCGCCGGGCGGATAGCCGACCACAAACCGCACCGGGCGCGTTGGATAATCCAGCGCCGAAGCCGAGCCGATCGAAGCGACTATCGAAATGCTGAGCGCGATCAGGCCTATCGCGGCGCGACGTGACGTCATGTGGTTTCTCCCCGGCGGCCGCGTTGTCTCACGGTCCGTTTGTGTTGGATTGACTTTCGCGCGCGTTGTAACAAACAAATCCGGGCCCGGCCAGTGCGGCACGACAACGCTCCAGCGATGCGCGACGAAAGGATAATCCATGTCGGTCGAAGTCCATGCACTCGATCATCTCGTCATCAATGTCAGGGATGTCGAACGCACCGCGCAGTGGTATCGCAATATCCTCGGCATGGAGATCAAGGTGTTCGATCCCGGCAATGGCAAGACGCCGCGCACGTCGCTGCATTTCGGTCAGCAAAAGATCAACGTGCGGCCGCTCGGTGCCGACAAGGTCGAATGGTTTACGGCGGACCACGAGACGGCGGGCAGCGACGATCTGTGTTTCCTCACTGCCGCGTCACCAGAAGCTGTCGTCTCACATCTTAAAGCGCACGGCGTGGCGATCGAAGAAGGCCCAACCGCAAAGCAAGGCGCGCGCGGCACGTTGCGTTCGGTGTACTGCCGCGACCCCGACGGCAGCCTGATCGAGATTTCATCGTACGACGAGTAGCGCGTCTTGATGAAGCGCTCGGATAGCCCCCCACGGGCTGCATGCAGTTTGATCGCAGCTACGTCCGATGTCACAGTGCCGCCAAGAACGAAAAAGACATGCGGCCGCGAGCCGCGCGGGAGGATCGATGCCAAATTCAGAAAGCGCGGCCGGCGTGGTTAGCCCCTTCGCCGGATTAGACGTGCCGTGGCTGTTGCGCATGCAAGCCGAGGCGCGGCGCGATCATCCGTTCCTGATCTGGGCGCCGTTCGATGCTCCTGCACGCAAGTGGAGCTACGGCGAATTCCACGAACGCGTCGGCGCGCTGGCCGCCGGGCTCGCCGCGCGCGGGATCAAGCCCGGCGACTACCTGCTGATCCATCTCGACAACTGCATCGAAGCGATGCTGGCGTGGTTCGCCTGCGTCGAACTCGGCGCCATCGCGGTCACCACCAACACGCGCTCGGCGCCCGCCGAGATGGAATATTTTGCGGATCATTGCGGCGCCGTCGCTGCCATCACGCAGCCCGCCTACGCTGAAATGCTGTCGGCGCATTGCCGCAATCTGCGCTGGATCGCGGTGATTTCGCACGACGCCGGCGTTGCGCCGGCGCAAGGCGTGCAACATGCGAACCGCTTCGAGAATCTGTTCGCCGACAGCGCCGACCGGCCGCGCCGCGTCGCGCGATCCCACCGCGCCATGCAGCGTGCAATATACCTCCGGCACCACGTCGCGCCCGAAGGCGGTGTTGTGGACCCATGCCAATGCGCTGTGGGGCGCCAGGGTCAATGCGACGCATCAGGACCTGCATGCCGGCGACGTGCATCAGACCTATCTGCCGCTGTTTCATACCAACGCGCTGGCCTATTCGATGCTCGGCAGCCTTTGGGTTGGCGCCACCTGTCTCATTCAACCGCGTTTTTCCGCCAGCCGATTCTGGAGCGTCGCCGCAGAGCACGGTAGCACGTGGACGTCGACGATACCGTTTTGCATGAAGGCGCTGCTCGAACACGAAATCCCGAAGCAGCACAGCTTCCGGCTCTGGGGCACCGCCGTCTGCGAGCCGCCGGCCTTCGCGGCGTTCCGCATCAAGATCATCGGCTGGTGGGGCATGACCGAAACCATCACCCACGGCATCGTCGGCGAGGTCGATCAGCCGAACATTCCGATGTCGATCGGCCGCGCCGCGCCGGAATATCGCATTCGTATCATCGACGATGACGGCGCGCCGACCGCGGTCGGCGGCACCGGCAATCTCCTGATCAAGGGCATTCCCGGTCTGTCGCTGTTCAAAGAGTATCTGCATAACGAGAAGGCCACCCGGGAAAGCTTCGACGAGCACGGCTATTTCATCACCGGCGACCGCGTCACGATGCTGGAAAACGGCTTCATCAAATTCGGCGACCGTGCCAAGGACATGCTGAAGGTCGGTGGCGAAAACGTCGCCGCCTCCGAAATCGAACAGGTCATCGCGGTCGTGCCCGGCGTGCGCGAGGCCGCCGTGGTCGCAAAGAAACATCCCATGCTGGATGAGGTGCCGGTGGTTTTCATCATTCCGCACGCCGGCGTCGCGAAGGCGCCTGCTGACCTGCATGACAATGTGATGGCGGCGTGCCGGAAAGGGCTCGCGGATTTCAAGGTGCCGCGCGAGATTCGTTTTGTCGATGAAATGCCGCGCTCGACGCTGGAGAAGGTGGCGAAGGCGGAATTGCGGAAGCTGCTGGGATGAAGCGCAAGCTGTTCTTATCCCTCCCCCTTGTGGGGAGGGTGGCCGGCCGCAGGCCGGTCGGGTGGGGGTGAACTTTCCGACACGAACTGCAATAGGCCCCCACCCCGGCCTCCGCTCGACGCTGCGCGTCGGCAAACTCGATTCGAATTTCAAACAGCCAAGTCGGAGCGATCTCGTAGCGCACGCGCGCCCGAGGGGAGCTGTAGTCCCGGCCCTCAAAAAGATGAGGGGCGGCGGCGCGCCCGATAGGCGCAGGGGTGGTCAGGTCGCGATTTGCTTTTCGCCGTGCGACGGGCTCAAAGACAAATCGCGCAACGCCATCAGGCGCGCCACCGCGGCGATTTTTGGCGCAGGGGAGCGTACTTCCGGGGACGTGGCGGCAGACTCTCGCCCACCTTGAGCACGGCAGGTTTCCCCGCCGCTCGCGCCTGTCCCCGTCCAGCCATTGAAGGCAGAGCCCCGTAGTGGGCCCGGACGCTTACCCCCGGCCTCCCGAGCCTGTGTGTGCGAGACACAGCCGCAGGCGCCGCATCCTGCTCCACTTCCAAGACGCCCTCGAGAGCGCCCCTCGTGAACAGGATGTGTGGACTATATTCCTAGACGCAAATTTTGTCAAGAGTGATTTTGAAGCACCCGGCCGTCATCGCCCGGCTTGACCGGGCGACCCAGTACGCTGGACCCCCAAGTTTAAATATCACGCTCTGGAATACTGGGTCCCCGCCTACGCGGGGACGACATCGTGATGCGATTGCAACAAAAATCCGCCGGAAGCATTGCCTCCGGCGGATCGTCTTATCGTGCAACAGGCAGGTCTATGCCTTGGTCATGTTCGCCTTCACCGCCTCTGCCGTGATCGGCAACGAGCGGACGCGGGCGCCGCAGGCGTTGAAGATCGCGTTGCCCAGCGCCGGCGCGATCACCGTCACCGCCGGCTCACCGACCCCGGTGGCTTTTTCGCCGTTGGCGATGACGCTGACGGCGACTTCCGGCATCTGACTCATGCGCAATGGCGTGTAGGTATCGAAGTTGGTCTGCTCGATACCGCCATCCTTCAACGTCGCCTTCTCGTACATCGCAAGCGACAGCCCCCACAGCGCCGCGCCCTCGACCTGAGCACGGATGTTGTCGGGATGCACCTGCGTGCCGACATCGGTGGCCACGGTGAGCTTTTTCACCTTGACCTCGCCCGAGGGCGCGACAGCGACATGAGCGACGCACGCGGTCCAGCTTGCGGTGGCTCTCTCTTGCGACGAGACACAGGCGACGCCCATGCCTTCGCCCTTGGGCAGCGCCTTGGTGCCATAACCCGCCATGCCCATGGCAGCGAGCAGGGTGTTGCGCAGGCGTTGCGCGCCACCGTCGTTCTTGCCCTTGCCGTCGAGCAGCGCGATGCGGAACTGCGCGGGATCCTTGCCGGCCGCATTCGCAAGCTCGTCGATCATGCTTTCCACCGCCCAGAAGGTCCAGCCCGGCGCCACCGACCGCAACTGGCCGGAGGGCGTCGCGCTGTGCGCCATCTCGTTGAGGATGGCGCGGACGTTGTGATTGGGCACGGAGTAGAAGAAGTCCGCGCCGTTCACCGTGAAGGCATCGAGCGCGCCTTTCTTGTCGACCGAAGGCGACAGGAAGTCCGGGATGCCCCAGCGCTTGGTCGGCCACGCCGAGACCACGTCGTGATTCATCGCGACCAGGTTGCCGTCGCCGTCCAGACCTGCCTTGATCTTCTGGAACGTCAATGGCCGCGAAAAATCCATGGTCATGTCGTCTTCGCGCGAATAGATCACCTTGACCGGCTTGCCGACGGCTTTCGCCGCCTGCACCGCGGGGACCATCATGTCGGCGTCGAGACGCCGGCCGAAGCCGCCACCCAGCCACATCTGATGCAGCACGACGAATTTGGGATCTACTCCGGCAGCTCCGGCTGCGATGGCGCCGGAGCGCGTCGCGAACTGGTTGCCGGAATACAAATGCCAAATATCACCCTTCAGCTCGGCCGTGGCATTCATCGGCTCCATCGGCGCATGGATGTTGATGTTGGTGGTGTACTCCTGCTCCAACACCTTCGCTGCGGTGCCAAGGGCTGCCGCGGTGTCGCCGTCCTTGACAAAGAACAGGCCGGAATCGTCCAGCGCCTGCAACCGCTTTGCCTCGTCGAGCAGCGACCCGCTCGACGCTTTGGCGTTCGGCCCGTTGTCATAGGTGACCTTGAGCGCGTCCGCCGCTTTCTTGGCGTTGGTATAGGTGTTGGCGACCGCCACCACCCAGCCGGTGGTCGTGCCGGTCTTGTCGTCCAGCGTGACCGCCTTGATGAAGCCCGGCACCTTTTTGGCCGCGCTGTCGTCGACCGATTTCACCGTGGCGCCGTAGCGCACCGGCGGCATCACGATCTTGCCGTACACCATGCCCGGCAGGAAAACGTCGATGCCGTATTTCGCCGTGCCGTTGACCTTCGATGGTATGTCGAGCTGCGGTACCGAGACCCCGATCATGGTGTATTGATCTGACGTCTTGAGCTTGATCGCCTTCAACTCGTCCGGCGTGAAGCTCTTGGTAGCCTTGCCGCTCTTGACCACGTCGGCGAATGTCATCGACTTCTTCGACTTCGCGTGGGAAATCACCGAGTCCTTGACGGTGAGTTCGCTCGCCGGCACGCCCATTGAGGCGGCGGCGGCTTCGGTCAATGCCATGCGCCCCGCGGCTCCCGCGCGGCTCATGGCATCGAAGTTCATCATCGTGCTCCAGCTACCGCCGGTGATCTGCGCGGCGAGCACGGGGTCATTGAACTTCGGATCGTTGGACGCGAGCTGAACCCGCATGTCCTTCCAGTTCGAGCCGAGTTCTTCGGAGATGATCTGCGCCATCGTCGAGGCGATGTGCTGGCCCATATCGGCCTTGCCGCAGGTGACGGTGACGAGGCCATCCGGCGCGATCGAGTACCACACGCTCGGGGTCGAAATTGGCAGCGGCGGCAAACGCCTGATCGGCGCCTAACAGGCCGGGCACCGACGAATAACCGAGCGCGAGGCCGGCGGCGGCGGTGCCTACGAGAAACGAACGGCGCGAGAGATCGGCGGGTTCGCTGTTGGTGATTTTCACGTGCGTATTCATGTGGGCCTCCGGTCGCCGGCGTTGGACGCGGTGCGCATGTCGGCGGCGGCGCGCATGATCGCCTTCTGGATGCGAGAATAGGTCATGCAGCGGCAGAGATTGCCGTCCATGGCCGCAACCACTTCATCCTTGGTCGGGTTGGAATTCTTGGTGAGCAGCGACGCTGCCTGCATGATCTGCCCGGACTGGCAGTAGCCGCATTGCGGTACCTGCTCGGCGATCCAGGCCTTCTGCAAGGGATGATCGCCCTTGGCGCTGAGCCCTTCGATGGTGGTGATCTTCTTGCCGACGGCATCGCTCAGCGATGTCTGGCAGGAGCGTACGGCCTCGCCGTTGACGTGAACCGTGCAGGCGCCGCATAGGCCCGCGCCGCATCCGAACTTCGTGCCGGTCATCTGCAATTGTTCGCGGATGACCCAGAGCAGCGGCGTATCGTTCGCCGCATCGACGGACATATTTCGTCCGTTGATATTGAGATTGGCCATTTTTTGCTTCCCCGCCGGTGCATGATGCCGCTTACGGCGGCATTTCACTTCTGGGCTAAGCCGTGACACCCACCGGGTCGATGCCGCGACGGGGGTAGAATGATCGGGTTCCAATCTGGAAGCAATTCAAAATAGAAATCGGTCGAAGAGAATAAACTTGCAAAATTGCGTTGTGCGTTGCGGCATTTCCTAACCGCGAATGCATCGCTACAATAAGACTGAAGCAGCCAGAAGATTGAAAGCGGGCAGAAGAAGCGATGCCAAAACTCAACCGGGACGGCGTCAACATCTATTACGAGGTTCACGGCAGCGGTCCGCCGCTACTGCTCACTCACGGCTATTCGTCGACGTCGACGATGTGGCACGGTCAGATCGAAGCGCTGTCGAAGCACCACACCTTGATCCTCTGGGATATGCGTGGCCATGGCCAATCCGACTATCCAACCGATTTGGTGAGCTACAGCGCGGACCTCACCGTCGCCGACATGGCCGCGTTGCTCGACAAGATCGGAGCAGAAAGCGCCATCATCGGCGGACTTTCGCTCGGCGGTTACATGTCGCTGGCATTCTATCGCGCGCATCCGCAACGCGTCGATGCGCTGCTGATCATCGACACTGGGCCGGGCTTCAAGAAGGACGAGGCCCGCGAGGCCTGGAACAAGCGCGCCCACGACACCGGCGATCGTTTTGAGCGCGAAGGCCTTGCGGGTTTGCAACTAGCCAGCCGCGAACGCTCGATGGTCACGCATCGCGACGCGTCGGGATTGGTGCGCGCCGCGCGGGGCATGCTGACCCAGCGCGATGCCGGCGTCATCGAGTTGCTGCCGCATATAAATGTGCCGGCGCTGGTTGTGGTCGGCGCCGACGACACGCCCTTCCTCGCTGCATCGGATTACATGGCGGCAAAAATTCCGGGCGCAAAGAAGGTGGTGATCCCCGCGGCAGGTCACGCCGTCAACATCGATCAGCCGCAGGCGTTTATCGATGCGGTGCTGCCGTTTCTTGACGCGCTTGATACGGCACCCGCAAGGCGGGCCGCTTCATGAAACGGCTTTGGTTCAACGCGGCACTATTCGCGGTCGCCGCGTTCTTCGGCTCACCTTCGCCCGCAGGTGCGCAACAGGTATTCCGAAGCCCTTCACAATATTTGCCCTTCACGGCGACGCTGTCGAACATTACGCCGCTGGTGTTCGGCATGGGCGAGGAAGATGCCGCGCGGGCTTTGGGCGCGCCGTTGAGCTACATCAGCGGACTTCCGGGGAATGAGATCTATCTGACGTTCCGCAATATCGGCGGCACCGGATTTTTCAACCGGCAGGACCGGCTCTATCTGCAATTCCGCAGGGGGCGGCTGACCGGCTGGAAGGGCGATTGGGGCCACAACTGGATGTGGCAATAGCAACGGCCGCTTCGTTCGCCCGCTCTCGGAAAAAATCGCATCGCTTCGAATGAAAGGATGACGCGTGGGAAAAGATATTGAGCTGACCGCAGGGGACGGATTTAAACTGGGTGGCTACCGTGCCGAACCCACCGGCGCGCCCAAGGCCGCAGTGGTGGTGATCCAGGAAATTTTTGGCGTCAATCATCACATCCGCGCGGTGTGTGATCGTTTCGCCGCCGAAGGCTATGTCGCTATTGCGCCTGCGATCTTCGACCGCATCGAGCGCAATTTTCAAAGCGGCTATTCGCCAGATGAAGTTGCGGTGGCACGCAAGTTCGTCGCGAATCCGGATTGGGATGCGATGCTGCGCGACACGCAAGCCGCCATCGACGCCGTCAAGGATGCCGGTCCAGTAGGTATCGTCGGATTTTGCCTTGGTGGCAGCGTCGCCTATGCGGCGGCAACGAAACTGTCAGGCCTGCGCGCGGCTGTCGGCTATTACGGCGGCGCCGTCGTTCGTTTCGCCGACGACAAGCCGAAAGTGCCGACGGAGCTGCATTTCGGCGAAAAAGATGCGGGCATCCCGCTTAGCGATGTCGAGATCATCCGCAGCAAGCGGCCTGAAGTGGAGATTTACGTCTATCCCGGCGCCCAGCATGGTTTCGGCTGCGACGAGCGTGGGAGTTACGACAAGCCAAGCGCTGACCTCGCCTGGCGTCGCACACTCGATTTTTTCGCAAAGCATTTGAAGAAGTAGAACGTTCTCGCTTGGTCTTAGAACCAGCGTTCGCTGACGAGGACGGTATCGCCGGGGTTGATCGGCGTTCCCAACGGAACGACCGTTCGGACCGGGCCGGAGGCATCGGGATGCGTAAGGGTTACGCTGTCGCGTCGGGCGCGTGGTGAGAAGCCGCCGGCGATGGCGACCGCGCTCTCCACGCTCAAATTCGGCACGTAAGGGTATTGGCCGGGTGCCGCGACTTCGCCGAGGATGAAGAATGGCCGGTAAGCCTCGATCTCGACGGCCACGGACGGGTCGCGGATATAGCCGTTGCGCAATTTGGCGGTGATCTCCGACGCCAGCCCCGAGGTCGATCGTCCGCGCGCGGGCACCGAGCCGATCAGCGGCATGGTGATGGAGCCGCCGGCGCCGATCGCGTAAGTATTGGTCAGGCCTTCTTGGCCGTACACCACGATACGAAGCCTATCGCCGGCATCCAGTTTATACGCCGTGTCGTAAGAGACGGCGATCGGCGCCGCGGCATAGGCCTCCGCGGGCGGGGACGCGAACGCAGGCCGGGGCGCTGCGGCATAAGTCGCGGCCACGGGTATCGGTTCGGGAGAAACTTCCGGAGCCTCTGCATAAGCTCGGCGCGACGACGCTGGAGATGTGAAGAGACCTCGCCGCGGCTGGTAAGCTGCTTGCTCGTAAGCGGGCGCTTCAATATTGGAAGATGAGCTTGCTTCGCTGAACCCGCGGGGGCTCGCGGCGTTCGCCTGCGATGTGAAAAGGCCTCGCCGCGAACTGAACCTCTGGTCGGACGCAGACGCTTCGGTATTCAATGGTTGGCCATAGGCCAGGGAGTCCAGATCGCTTTGCGGCTGGACCATGGCAACCGGCCCCGATCGCCCCATGCATCCTGACAAGGCGAGCGCGGTTAGAGCAACAATCGCCGGCAATCGGAACGCCTGTATCACCCGCACTGGAACCATCCCCCACACAACGAGACAGTCCAGTTTTGCACCACTTATGGTTAATAAAGGGTTCGAACCTCGATACTTAGGATCGTGCTGGAGGCTTCGAAGTTACGATGCGGCGACGCCTATGCCGATCGGGCATGACACGCCGGTGCCGCCAAGCCCGCAATAGCCGGCCGGGTTTTTTGCCAGATATTGCTGGTGATAGTCCTCGGCAAAATAGAATTTGCCGGCGGGCGCGACTTCGGTGGTGATCGCGCCGAGGCCCTTTGCCGCGAGCGCTTTTTGATAAACCGCTTTCGAGGCGGCGGCCGCTTTTTGCTGCGCCTCGCCGAAAGTGTAGATCGCGGACCGATATTGAGTACCGACGTCGTTGCCCTGCCGCATGCCCTGCGTTGGATTATGATTTTCCCAAAATATTTTCAGCAATTCGTCATACGAAATCTTTTTCGGGTCGAACACAACGAGCACGGCTTCGGTATGACCGGTGCGCCCCGAACAAACTTCTTCATAGGTGGGATTTTCGGTCTGGCCCCCCGCATAACCGACGGCGGTGGTATAGACACCGTCCCCGAGCTCCCAAAACTTGCGCTCCGCGCCCCAGAAGCAGCCCAGGCCAAACACCGCCTGCTGCAAGCCCTCGGGATATGGCGGCTCGATCTGACGGCCGTTGACGAAATGGCGGCTTGCCGTCGGGACCGGCGTGGCACGACCTGTTAACGCCTCGGCAGCGCTCGGCAGCGCGGTGGTCTTGCGCATGAAGAACATGATATCTCCTCCCGACCGTTTCGAAACGAAATTGGATGAACGTAACATAAGGCTGCGTGTCCGAAACGGTAGGTTTCCCGCGCCGGTCCACCGAACATAATTTCGTCATAGCCTGCGATGGATCAGTTCCGCGAGTAACCGATCAGCGGCTTTCGCGGCCGAAACAGCAGCATCAGCAAAATGCCGAGTACGCCCAGCACTGCAAAAACCGGCTGATCGAGGATGAGTTTAATGACGCCGTTCCAAAGCCAGGGGGCAGCACTCTCGACCATGGTTCTGAACGCCTGCTGGCTGGATTGATGGACGTCGTTCCAGAATTCGCCAAACCGGGTAAACCGCAAATTTTGGTCGGCTACCCAGCGCGCGCCGTCATAGACCAGGAAAATGAACCCGCCAGCGAGCAGCAGCAGCCCCACCAGACGGAAAAATCCGCGGATCATGCTTCACCTTTATCCGTCGCGCCGGCGTTACCGCCGGTCCCGAGAAACTTTGCCCTACCAATACCTTATGCTGCCCGACCGCAAGGCAGTTCAATCCGGATGATCGATGTAGGGCGTTGACGATGAAAAACGGGCGCTCTATAAGGCTTCTGATGGCGGCGGGTCGTTCCTGCCGCCGCTGTTCTTTGAGCGGCGCCAACCCGTGAGTCTATTTGCTCCGGCATGGCTTTTCAGGGACACCCAGAATATCAGCGCCGATTGTAGAAGGCGTCACAAGCCAGCAATCGCGAACGGTTGTTGCCGAAGGAAATAGGATATGGCCAATACCAGTTCTGCAAAGAAAGCTACGCGCAAAATTGCCCGTCGCACCATCATCAACAAGTCGCGACGCACGCAGATGCGCGGCTCGGTTCGTGTCGTCGAGGAAGCGATCAAAAGCGGCGACCGTGAAGCGGCGTTGAAGGCGATGGCGCAGGCCGAGCCCGAACTGATGCAGGCGGCCCAGCGCAACATCATTCACAAGAACAATGCGAGCCGAAAGGTTTCGCGCCTCGCACATCAAATCGCGAAGCTCGCCAAGTAGATAAATCGAAGTAGCGTCTTGATCTAAAAGCCCGGGTAATCCCGGGCTTTTTCTTTTTGAATAATCCGGGCCGTTTCGTTTTGAATAGCAATAAACGTCTTGCTGCGAGATCGCTCCTATTTCTTTGCGACAGGTATTTCTACTTGTATCAATTCGCTTCGTGCGGATCGCGGAAAGAATTCATCGCGCAGCAAGCGGCGAGGCCACTCGCGAATGCTTGCTCCGGCAATCAGGCGAATTCGGCTGCGGTCGAAGCAAAATCGGTTACCCTGTCCCGCCGAGCAAAAAAACCCGCGTTTGTGTAGTCACTTATCGGCATAGTGACCGCAAGCACTTCGAAAAGTGTTTGCTACCGAACAGTTTGTAAATTTTTTATGAATTTATTTTAGGCAAACGCGTGGAATTTCATGGCCACATTGTGTTTCGAATCTGCGCGCAAATACAGAACGTTGCGTCTGTACCGCAAAAGCCACTGCCGATTTTTACAAACGCAGCAGCCGGTTTGCAGGCACGCGCGCCGAATCATTTTCGTTGCGGGAAATAAGGCATGCTGTATCTCTTGATTGTCAGCAACGCCTGCGGCTTTTGAGACCAGAGCGGTTTTAGGAACTGGGGTGGACGTGCAAATCGGCGGCGGCGTGCGCGTCAGGACGCTTTCAGGCGACGATCGGGTTGTAACTCATAGCAATGTGAGGACGATGTTTCTGTGTCAAAATTCTCGAGGGCGGTTTCGGCCACGTTCTATTCGAATAGAAGATGCGCTCAGCAATAACGGTTGGCCGAAGGTGACGAGGATAAGTGGGCTAAGACGAACGGGCTAATACGCGTAGCGATGCTGAATGCGTAGACATTCAGGTCCAAATCGAATTTGAACAAACTCAAGATGACACCTCGCCGGGAATATCCCAGGCGAGCGGGGAGGTTCTATGCTCAACGTTCTCATCGAACATATTCCATTTGCAGCCGATGCCGCGCTGTCAGCTTCCTCCGCGCGGCCTCTCGCGCGAACACCGGACAGACCCCTGAGTACGCGCTGACCTCCCGAGTTCTCTCTCTTCAGATCGATGATCGGACGTTCGGCTTTATTGCCGATCGATGGTCATTGCCCGCAGGAAGGTCCGGTTTGAGGTCGTGCCGCGCAGCCAAATTCGCGCAGCCTCGCCGGCAAATTATAAATAGAAAAGTCGTCAAACCATGACAAATATCGAACAGGATCGCTGGTCGCGGGTAAAGGGGCGGTTGCGTTCAAGCGTGGGCGAGGACGTCTATTCCAGCTGGTTCGCCCGAATGGATCTGGAGAGCGTGCAACAGGAAAGCGTGCACCTCTCCGTGCCTACGCGCTTCCTCAAAAGCTGGATCCAGACGCATTATGCCGAGCGGGTTTTGATCTGCTGGCAGGCAGAGATGCCCGAGGTCCATCGCGTCGATCTGACGGTGCGTTCGGCGCTGCGCTACGCCGCGCCGCCGAAGGAATCTCCGGCGCTGGCGGAACAACGTCGCGCGGAGCGTAACGATGGACGGCCTGCGCCCGAATTGCGCGCGACCGCAATCGCTCCCGTATCGGCCAGTCACGACGCACTCGGAGGCTCTCCGCTCGACCCGCGTTTGACCTTCGGAAGTTTCGTGATCGGCCGATCCAATACGCTGGCCCACGCAGCAGCGCGTCAGGTCGCGGAAGGACGCCGTGGCGATAGCGTCATGTTCAATCCGCTCTACATCCATGCCGGTGTGGGCCTGGGAAAAACCCATCTGCTGCAGGCGGTGACGTGGGCCGGCAATTCCGGCGTCGAACGCAAGGTACTTTATCTTACCGCTGAGAAATTCATGTACGGCTTCGTCGCGGCGCTAAAGACACAAACCGCGCTGGCCTTCAAGGAAGCGTTGCGCGGCATCGATGTTCTGGTGATCGACGATCTCCAGTTTCTGCAGGGCAAATCGACCCAGGCTGAATTCTGCCACACGCTGAATGCGCTGATCGATGCCGGACGTCAGGTGGTGATCGCGGCGGATCGACCGCCATCCGATCTGGAAAGCCTCGATGACCGGGTGCGTTCGCGGCTTGCCGGCGGACTCGTCGTGGAAATGGCATCGCTCGGCGAGGACCTGCGGCTCGGCATTTTGCAGTCGCGCGTCGCAGCGGCGCGCGCGCACCATGCAGGCTTCGATGTTCCGGCGCCGGTGCTGGATTATCTTGCCAAGGCCATCACCCATAACGGGCGCGATCTTGAAGGCGCGGTCAATCGCCTGCTGGCGCACAGCAAACTCAACGCGACGCCGGTGACGCTGGAGATGGCTGAACGCGAGGTTCGCGACCTGATCCGTCCGCAGGAACCGAAACGCATCAAGATCGAGGACATTCAACGCGTGGTCGCCCGGCAGTACAATGTCAGCCGCTCGGACCTGTTGTCGTCACGACGTACCGCCAATGTGGTTCGCCCGCGGCAGGTGGCGATGTATTTGGCCAAGACCCTGACGCTGCGCTCGCTGCCCGAGATCGGGCGGAGGTTCGGCGGTCGCGATCACACCACGGTCTTGCACGCGGTCCGCAAGATCGAAGCCCTGGTCGCAAAGGACATCGGGCTGTCCGATGAGGTCGAGTTGCTGAAGCGTCAATTGCAGGAATGAGCATGAAATTCGGCGCTACATCGTAAAATGCCGGGGACAGCGGCCCTTGGCCACGCCCTGCCCTTGCGCAACGGCGTCATTCAAGCCACCTTGAGACCCCCCTGCGGCCTGAGCATTCACCCTGATCAAGCCTGCGGGTCCTCGCCGCGGCGCTATCTATGCTGCCCGGCATCCCATCATGTGGCGTGGAATTTAGGATCAGGCGAGTATTGCAATGAAGGTCACCGTCGAGCGCGCGCAACTGCTGAAATCGCTGGGTCACGTGCACCGCGTGGTCGAACGCCGCAATACCATTCCGATCCTCGGCAACGTGCTGATCCGCGCTGAAAACGCGCGGCTCTCGCTGAAGGCCACCGATCTCGATCTCGAGGTAACTGAAACGCTCGCCGCCGAAACCGGAACCGGCGGTTCAACCACTGTGCCCGCGCACATGTTCTACGACATCGTGCGGAAGTTGCCCGACGGCGCCCAGATCGTGCTCGAAGGCGACGGTGACCGATCGGTGCTGGCGATCCGTGCCGGACGATCGCGCTTCACGCTGCAGACGCTGCCGGAAAATGATTTTCCGGACCTCGCCGCCGGCGACATGACGCACTCATTCACGCTCGCGGCCTCCGACATGAAACGGCTGATCGACCGCACCCAGTTTGCCATCTCGACCGAGGAAACCCGGTACTATCTCAACGGCATCTATCTGCACTCAGCCGGCAGCGCCAAAGCAGCGACGTTGCGCGCGGTTGCGACCGACGGCCATCGCCTCGCGCAGGTCGATCTTGCGCTGCCGAAAGGCGCCGCCGGCATGCCCGGCGTCATCGTTCCGCGCAAGACGGTCGGTGAAGTCCAGCGGCTGATCGAGGACAATGAGGCCGAGGTCGGTGTTGAGCTCTCGCAGGGCAAGATCCGCTTCACCATCGGCAATGTGGTGCTGACTTCAAAACTGATCGACGGCACGTTCCCCGATTACGGCCGCGTCATCCCGCAAAACAACGACAAGGAGCTGATTGTCGACAAGAAGGATTTCGAAGCAGCCGTGGATCGCGTCTCGACGATCTCGAGCGAACGCGGCCGCGCCGTGAAACTGGCCCTGTCCGCCGGCAAGCTCGTGCTTTCCGTCACCAATCCGGATTCCGGCAGCGCCACCGAGGAACTCGAGGTTGAGTACGCATCGGACGCGCTCGATATTGGATTTAACTCCCGCTATTTGCTCGATATCGCGGCGCAGATCGAAGGCGAAGTCGCAGTGCTGAAACTCGCCGACCCCGGTTCGCCGACGCTGGTGCAGGACAAGGATTCCAAAGGCGCACTTTATGTGCTGATGCCGATGCGGGTGTGATGGCGCTGTCATCGCCCGGCTCGACCGGGCGACCCAGTAACCCCGGGTCTCTCAGCGAAACATCATCGATGCATACTGGTCATCCGCTTTCGCGGATGATGACGCTGTGGTTTGCGGCGGCGAAAGCCCATACAACTCGCCCCATGACGCCCTCCCGCATCCATCGCCTGACGCTGACGCATTTTCGCAATTATCGCGCTTCCAGCCTGGAAGTTCGCGGCGATATGGTCGTGCTGGTTGGCCCGAACGGCGCGGGCAAGACCAATTGCATCGAGGCCATTTCGTTTTTATCGCCAGGGCGCGGTCTTCGTCGCGCAACGCTGGACGATGTCGCCGACAATCAGGGCGACGGCTCGTGGGCCGTATCGGCGGAGGTGGAAGGCGCCTTGGGACTGGCGACCTTGGGGACCGGGATCGACGCGCCAATATTATCTGAACAAGGACAAAGTGAAGGCGCGGCGGCAAGCCGGCGGTGCCGTATCGACCGCGAACCGGTGAACTCCGCCACCGCATTCGGCGATCACCTGCGGATGGTGTGGCTGACGCCGGCGATGGACGGGTTGTTCCTCGGCGCGGCGTCGGAGAGGCGCCGGTTTTTCGATCGGCTGGTGCTGGCCATCGACAGCGAGCATTCCAGCCGTGTATCGGCGCTGGACCGAAGTCTGCGCTCGCGCAACCGTCTCCTGGAAGTGCGCAACTACGACGACCATTGGTGCGATGCGATCGAGCGCGAAACCGCCGAACTCGCGGTGGCCGTGGCCGCGATGCGCGGCCAGACCGTAACCAGGCTGGCGGCGATGCTGCGCGCACGAGGCGCGTCCTCCTCGTTTCCATCCGCGGACATTTCGCTCGACGGCTGGATGGAGAACGCGCTGCTCAGCGAGCCGGCTACCGCTGTGGAAGATCGTTACCGCGAGATTTTACGGCAGGGTCGCCCGCGAGATGCCGCTGCGGGACGCACGCTTGAGGGACCGCACCTGACTGATCTGAAAGTGATCTATGCGCCGAAGAATATGCCGGCGCGGGATGCCTCCACCGGCGAGCAGAAAGCTCTGCTGATCGGGCTTGTGCTGGCGCACGCCAATCTGGTCGCGGAAATGACGGGCATCACGCCGCTGCTACTGCTCGATGAGGTCGTGGCGCATCTCGACCCTGACCGGCGCACAGCGTTGTTCGATGAACTGGCAAAGCTTGGCGCACAGGTCTGGATGACCGGGGCCGATCCTGCAGCGTTCACAGGCATTGGCGGCAGCAGCGTAATCTTCGAAGTCGACGCAGGAAACGTAACGCAACGCTAGGTGAAGCGATCGGTCAAACCAGACGGCTGATCTGCTCTTCGGTAACGACGCGTTCGACGTTCTCGGTCTTGCTCTTGATGCGGTAGCGCGGGCGACCATCAGCCTCGATCGGCAGGCGCGAAACCACGGTGTAGACGCTCCGCTCCTTGATCACGGCGCGGCCTTGAGGCCCCTGAAGCTGGTGGTGAACGTCGTCATTGATCGCGTAGTTGTGGGCCATCGTCTATTTTCTCCGTAAGAAAGGCTTGTAGTCGGTGAAGCGCTGCGAAGCAACATTTCCGAGCAGCGCATCGATATTATTTCATCGCCGAATCGAGCTTTTGCAGAGGTCCCGAATCGGGTTCCATCGCCCTTGAAAAAAGGTCGAAAAAGCCTAGCTAATCAATAGCTTGTTTAGCGCGACTTTGCACTAGGCGCATCCCCATTTTCGTGGCAGAAATCAGTCCGATCAGCGCCCTTTTTGGCGCCGCTGATTCGGCGCATCCCCGAAGGCACTCCATGACCGAACCCGCCCGGCTACCGATCGCCGAGACTGAGCATTCTCCAATCGAATATGGCGCGGAATCGATCCGGGTTTTGAAGGGCCTCGATGCCGTGCGCAAGCGGCCGGGAATGTACATCGGCGACACCGATGACGGCTCCGGCCTGCATCACATGGTTTATGAAGTCGTCGACAATGCCATCGACGAGGCGCTGGCTGGTCACGCGACCGCCGTCGAGGTCGTGCTCAATGCGGATGGGTCCGTCACCGTGCGCGACGATGGCCGCGGCATTCCGGTCGACATTCACAAAGGCGAAGGCATCTCCGCGGCCGAAGTGATCATGACGCAGCTGCATGCGGGCGGAAAATTCGACCAGAATTCCTACAAGGTTTCCGGCGGCCTGCACGGCGTCGGCGTCTCCGTGGTCAACGCGCTGTCGAGCAAGCTGCAGCTTCGCGTCTGGCGCGACGGCAAGGAGCATTTCATCGAATTCGCTCACGGCGACGCGGTAGCTCCGCTCGTGGTCGTCGGCGACGCCAAAGGCAAGCGCGGCACCGAGGTCACCTTCCTCGCTTCCACCGAAACTTTCACCAATGTCGAATATGATTTCGCCACGCTCGAGCATCGGCTGCGCGAACTCGCGTTCCTCAATTCCGGCGTCAACATCGTGCTCTCGGACATGCGTCACGCGGTCGAGAAGCGCGAGCAGATGATGTATGAGGGCGGCGTCGAGGAGTTCGTGAAATATCTCGACCGCAACAAGAAGGCGATGGTGCCCGCCCCTATCATGATCAACGCCGAGTTGAACGGCATCGGCGTCGAGGCGGCGTTGTGGTGGAACGACAGCTATCATGAGAACGTGCTGTGCTTCACCAACAACATCCCGCAGCGCGACGGCGGCACGCATCTGGCAGGTTTTCGCGGCGCGCTGACGCGCCAGGTCAACGGCTACGCCGACGCGATCGCCAAACGCGAAAAGATCGCGCTGACCGGCGACGATTGCCGCGAGGGCTTGACCGCGGTGCTCTCGGTGAAGGTGCCCGATCCGAAATTCTCGTCGCAGACCAAGGACAAATTGGTGTCCTCGGAAGTGCGCCCTGTCGTCGAAAACGTGCTGAACGAGACGCTGGCGGCATGGTTCGAGGAGCACCCCTCGGAAGCCAAGATCATCGTCGGCAAAGTGGTAGAGGCCGCCGCAGCCCGCGAAGCCGCGCGCAAGGCGCGCGAACTGACGCGGCGTAAGGGCGCGCTGGATATCGCCTCATTGCCCGGCAAGCTTGCGGATTGCCAGGAGCGCGATCCCGCCAAATCCGAACTGTTCATTGTCGAGGGAGATTCAGCCGGCGGCAGCGCAAAGCAAGGCCGCAACCGCGAATTCCAGGCGGTCCTGCCGTTGCGCGGAAAAATTCTCAACGTGGAACGCGCGCGCTTCGACAAGATGCTGGGCTCCGAGCAGATCGGCACGCTGATCACGGCGCTGGGCACCGGCATCGGCCGCGACGATTTCGATCTCTCGAAGCTGCGCTATCACAAGATCATCCTGATGACCGACGCCGATGTCGACGGCGCGCACATCCGTACGCTGCTGCTGACGTTCTTCTTTCGGCAGATGCCAGCGATGATCGAGGGCGGTTTTCTCTATATCGCGCAGCCGCCGCTCTACAAGGTGACGCGCGGCAAATCCGAGCAGTACCTGAAGGACGAGCGCGCGCTG
This sequence comes from uncultured Alphaproteobacteria bacterium, assembly GCA_963723625.1. Taxonomy (GTDB): domain Bacteria; phylum Pseudomonadota; class Alphaproteobacteria; order Rhizobiales; family Xanthobacteraceae; genus Bradyrhizobium. The sequence continues at coordinate 132,801 of CAVRRK010000003.1, read as the reverse complement.
GAAGATTATCTGATCGAAACCGGCCTCGACGATTGCTTGTTCAAGCCGGCGTCGGGCGCCGATCGCAAGGGCCGCGATCTGCTGTCGCTGGTAGAGGACGCCCGGGCGATCCGGGGCACGCTGCATAATCTGCACAGCCGCTATAACCGCAAGGTGATCGAGCAGGCGGCGATCGCCGGCGTGCTTGCGTCCGGAGATTTTCGGCGACCTGGCAAAGGCGACAGCTGCCGCCGACTATATTGCCAAGCGGCTTGACGCCTTGGCCGAGGAGGTCGAACGCGGCTGGAGCGGACGCTTCGCCGAGGGCGAAGGCTTTTTCTTCGAACGGACCGTTCGCGGCGTCAAGGATGTCGCGATGATCGATAACGCGCTGCTCGGCTCGGCGGATGCACGCAAGCTCGACGAATACGCGGCAAGACTGCAGGAGGTTTATTGGCGGCCCGGTGTGCTGCGCCGGAAAGACACGGAGATTGCAATTCACGGCCCGGTCGGCCTGTTCGAGGCGGTGACCGACGCCGGACGCAAAGGCGTGGCGCTGCAGCGTTACAAAGGCCTCGGCGAAATGAACCCGAGCCAGTTGTGGGAAACCACGCTCGACACCAACGAGCGTTCGCTGCTGCAAGTGAAGATCAAGGAGGTCGACGAGGCCGACGACATCTTCACCAAGCTGATGGGCGACGTCGTCGAGCCCCGCCGCGAATTCATCCAGGACAATTCGCTGAGTGCGAATGTGGATGTGTGATTGATACGCCGTCATTCTTTCGGCCTGCGGCAGTGCTAGTGTCGCCCGATGGCATCCCTTGATAAAATAGAACCGGGATATTTCGCGGCTTCCGGTGACAGCGTCCCGGCCCGCGGCCAACTCGCGCTCGAACTCACCGAGACGCTCAAGCTTGCCGTGCCGATTGCGCTGACCCAGCTTGGGCAGATCGCGATGATGTCCATCGATCTTGCGCTGATCGGGCGGCTCGGGGACCAAGCCATCGCCGCCGCGTCGCTGGCGACCACGGTTTTCTTTTTCAGCTTCACCGTCGGAATGGGGCTGGTGTCCGCGGTCGCGCCGCTGGCGTCGCAAGCGTTCGGCGCGCGTAATCCCCGCATGGTGCGCCGCTCGCTTCGCGTTGGTCTGTGGGCCGCGCTCGCGATTTCGCTGCCGATGATGGCGCTTCCGCTGTTCGGCGAACAGATCCTGTTGACGCTCGGCCAGGCCCCCGCGGCCGCGCACCTCGCACAGCGCTACCTGCTCGGCCTTGCGTGGGGTCTCGCGCCCGGGCTGTGCTTCCTCGCAATCCGCGGCTTCATGGGCGCGGTCAACCGCCCTGAACCGGGATTGTGGATCACGTTGGCGGCGATCCCTGCCAACGCCGTGCTGGTCTATCTGCTGATTCATGGCGGGATGGGATTGCCGCGGCTGGAGTTGCTCGGTGCCGGCATCGGGGCATCGATCGTCAATGCCGGAATGTGTCTTGCGGGCCTCTGGTTCGCCCATAGCCGCCGTCCGTTCAAAAAATATCATGTGCTCGGCCGCTTCTGGCGCATCGACGCGGTGCTGATGCGGCAACTCGTCATTATCGGCGCGCCGATCTCGATGGCGTTCCTGTTGGAGTACGGCCTGTTCGCGGCCGCGGCGTTGCTGATGGGCCTGATCAGCACCACCGCACTCGCCGCCCACCAGATCGCGCTGCAAATCACCGCGATCCTTTTCATGGTGCCGTTCGGCATCGGAATAGCGGCAACCGTCCGGGTAGGACACGCTGTCGGCCGTGCCGATGCATCCGCGGTCAAACGCGCTGCCTTGGTTGCGACACTGCTCGGGATCGTCTGCGTGTCTGCCATGACCATCGCCGTTTTTCTCGGGCGATTTGCGATCGCGCGATTTTTCTTCGGCGACGTGGCCGGAAATGTCCGCCCCGTCATCGAACTCACCGCGAGCCTGCTGACGGTCGGCGCCACTTTTTTTGTCGCTGACGGCGTCCAGACGATTGCGGCCGGCGCGCTTCGGGGACTAAACGACACGCGGATTCCGCTGCTGTTTGCCGCCATCAGTTATTGGCTCGTCGGGTTCACCACGGCGGTGGCGCTGGCGTTTTGGACCGGTGTGGGCGCGATCGGCGTTTGGATCGGGCTTTCCTGTGGCACCGCGGTTTATGCCGTGCTGCTGCTTCTACGCTTCCGGTTGCTTGCGCAGCGCCTGCCAATAGCGACGATATCGGCGGCATCAGGAATGAGATGACGCCTTGCCCGCGGGGGGCAATCGGAACTAGTTGATCGATGTCACGTTATTTTTGAGGGAGAACGATGATGGCAGAAAAATTCGACCCCGCGCCGATTGACAAGCACGCCGTCGATCCGAAGGCAGCTCTCAAGGCCGACCGCGACATGCACAACAAGCTTGAATCGGGTCTGGTTGAAACATTCCCCGCCTCCGACCCCGTCAGTGCCACGCAACCTGCGCCCTCCAAGCCCGATGGCGACCGAAGAAATGCTTCTGTTTGGGGCAAGATCAAATCGATGTTCCGGTAACGGCTTGCTCCACTTCGGCGTGGATTTCAGATGCCGGAGTTGAAAACCCCGCGATTGAGCTGGCTGCACAGATCGCCTAGTCTTTGAGCAAAGGACAGGCATCTCCCATGGCCGATGAAACCGCCACGCTCGCTGCGTATGTCGCGCATCTGAAATTCGATGACATACCGCACGAGGTACTAGAGCGCGCGAAAATCCTGACGCTGGATTTTCTTGGCAGCGCCGTGCGCGCGCGCCAGGAGGCCGAGTCCACGCCGTCCCTGGTGAAGATGCTGGAAGCGCTGGCGCTCGACGGCAAGGGCAATTCGACCGTGTTCGGCGACAGCAAAACCTGGACGCCGGCGGTGGCGGCGCTGCTCAATGGCGCGCTCGGCCATTCGCTCGACTTCGACGACACCCATGCCGAACTCGTCGCTGCACGCCAGCGCGCCGGTGGTGCCCGCTGCGTTCGCCGTCGGTGAACTCGTTGATGCATCGGGCCGCGAGGTGCTGACCGCTATCGTTGCGGGCTACGAAGTGTGCTGCCGGCTCGGCAACGCGCTCGATCCCACCTCGCATTACGCGCGGGGCTTTCACCCCACTGCGACCGCGGGCACCTACGGCGCCGCGGCGGCGGCGGCGAAACTGTTCGGCCTTTCGAAAGAGCAGATCATTTCGGCGTTTGGCGTGTCCGGCAGCCAGGCCGCGGGCTCCCTGCAGTTCCTCGTCAACGGCGCCTGGAATAAGCGTTATCAGGTCGGCGCGGCGGCGATGAACGGCGTGATCGCAGCGACGCTCGCGCGCAATGATTTCATCGGCGCGACGCAGTCCGTCGAAGGCAAGCACGGTCTGCTGGTCGGATACAGCGACGACGCGCATCCCGAAAAGGCGGTGGCGGGTCTCGGCAAAATTTACGAGACCATGAAGATCGGCGTAAAACCCTATCCGAGCTGCCGCTATACCCACGCTGCGCTCGACGCGCTGATCGCGATGCGCCGCGAGCATAATCTGACGCCGGACCAGATCAGGCGCGTGGAGATTGGCCTGCACCGCAACGGCATTACGCTGACCGGCGACGCTGCGACGAAGCGGCATCCAACCTCGATCGTCGGCGGGCAGTTCTCGATGTTCTTCACCGGCGCGGTCGCGCTCGATCAGGGCCGCTTCGGCTGGGACGATTACGCAAGGCTTGGCGACCCCGCGGTGGATGCGCTGGCAGATCGCTTTGATGTCGTTCAGGACGATCGTCTCGAAGGCAAGACGCACCCGTTCGGCGCGCGCGTCTCGATTACCACCGAGGACGGCGTGCATGAGCGGCTGTACGCCGATCCTTCCGGCGAACCGTCATCATTTCCGGATGCGCAGGCGATGGCGCAGAAATTCCTGACGCTGGCGCGCCCGGTGTTGAACGGCCGGGCCGAGCAATTCGCCGATGCCATTCTGTCGCTGGAAAGGTTCGACCGCGTTGAAACCGCGACGCACCTGGGACGGCAGTAGCAAGCATCCATGAGCTGGCTTCCCGACAAAGACCCGGTGCTCGGCGATCCGCAATCATGCGACGCGCTGGAGCTCGTGGTGGTGCCGCGCACCCGCGACCTCGGCGACGGTTTCGAGGTGCGCCGCGCGCTGCCGCATGGCAAGCGGCAGATGGTCGGCCCCTTCATCTTCTTCGATCATTTCGGGCCCGGTGCAATTCATCGCCGGCAAGGGCATGGATGTGCGGCCGCATCCGCATATCGGCCTGGCGACCGTGACCTATCTGTTCGACGGCAGCATCATGCACCGCGACAGCGAAGGCAACGCGCGCGAAATCCAACCGGGCGCGATGAACCTGATGACCGCGGGGCGCGGCATCGTTCATTCCGAGCGCACGCCTGACGTGCAGCGGCGCGACGGACAGAAGATGCTGGGCCTGCAGAGCTGGATCGCGCTGCCCGCGGGCTCCGAAGAAATCGCGCCGTCGTTCCAGCATTACGCTGCGGATAGCCTGCCGACGGTCAGGGATCGTGGATTTACGGCGCGCGTCATTGCGGGAAGTTCGTTCGGGGTAAAGTCGCCGGTCGAGATGGTGTCGCCGTGGTTCTACACGGAAGTAGCCGTCGATGAAGGCGTCAGCGTGCCGCTCGATCCGGATCACGAAGAACGTGCAATCTATGTGGTCGAGGGCGAGATCGAAATCGCCGGCGATCGTCATGAGGGCCCGCGGCTGCTGATTTTCCGCCCCGGTGATCGCATCACGGTGAAGGCGCTGCGCAACACACGGATGATGTTTCTGGGCGGTGACGCGCTGGAAGGTCCACGTCACCTCTGGTGGAATTTCGTATCCTCCAGTAAGGAACGCATCGAGCAGGCCAAGCAGGACTGGAAGTCCGGTCGCTTCGCGCATGTGCCCGACGAGCACGAGTTCATTCCGCTGCCGGAGTGAACGCTCTCGTTCCAGGAAAGCTGTTCTCATGACCACAATGCTCGCCAGCGACCTGCCGCTGCCGCGAATCGGACGCGGCAAGGTGCGCGATATCTACGCCGTCGGCGATGACCGCGTGCTGTTGCTCACCACCGACCGCATCAGCGCATTCGACGTGGTGATGGCTGAGACAATCCCGATGAAGGGCGCGGTGCTGACGCAGATCAGCGCATGGTGGTTCGATCAGCTCGGCGGCGTGGTGCCGCATCACATGGTCAGCGCCGACGCCGATGAAATCATCAGGCAGGTACCCGCGCTTCAAGGGCATCGTGCGGAGATCACGGGGCGCGCGATGCTGTGCCACCGCACGCAGGTGTTTCCGATTGAATGCGTGGTCCGCGGATATCTGTCGGGATCGGCGTGGAAGGAATATGCCGCGCAGGGCACGCTGGCCGGCGAGAAGCTGGCGCCGGAGCATGCTGGAAAGCGCAAAACTGGAGCCCTCGATTTTCAGCCCGGCCACCAAAGCCGAAACCGGTCACGACGAGAACATTACCATTGCGCGCATGCGCGAAGTGCTTGGCGATGAAGTGAGCTACACGCTGGAGAGCATGAGCCGCGCGGTCTACACCCAGGGGGAGAAGATCGCCCGCGAGCAAGGCATCATCATCGCCGACACCAAATTCGAATTCGGCAGGGATGCGCACGGCCGTATCATCCTGATCGACGAGGTGATGACCCCCGACAGTTCACGGTTCTGGGCGGCGGACGTTTACAAGCCGGGTCAGCCGCAGCCGAGCTTCGACAAGCAGCCGCTGCGCGATTATCTCGACGCCGAGCGCCGCGCCGGGCGCTGGAATGGCGAGGCCCCGCCGCCGCCTTTACCCGCCAGCGTGGTCGACGCCACCAGCAAGCGTTATCTGGAAGCCTATCGAAGGCTCACGGGAGCCGATCTTCTGGTGAGTGTATAAAAAGCGCTTGGGTCGTGCCAAGAGGTCGCGCGACGCGGGATCCGCCCCGATCACTTTCGTAGCGTGGAACCTACCTTCCCCTCACTGAAAAAAATGTTTTCTCCCCGCGCCGCCGTGGTTTACCAGAGATGTTTGGGGGGAACGAACGCGCGTGGCCGATCAAGCCGTCATCCACAGTACGAAGCTTCAAAGCGCGCTGCGCGATATCCTCGGCGGCAGCGCGGCCAGTGTGCTGACAATAACATTCGGACTGTCCTACTCGCTGCTGATTTTCGCAGGTCCGCTTGCTCCCTATCTCTCCTACGGGGTCGGCATCACGTTTATTTCGTCGGCCGTGCTTGCCGCCATCCTTGCTCTCGGGAGTTCGTTTCCGTTCGCTGTCGCAGGGCCTGAAAGTTCGACGGCGGCAATGTCCGGAATATTGGCGGCATCGCTGGTCGAACGTGTGACAGCGGCCGATCCCTCGGCACCGCTGCTCGGTCCGGTTCTCCTCACGCTCGGGGGCGCGACCATCATTACCGGGATCGTGCTCTGCGGTTTCGGTGTAACCCGGATGGGCCGCGCGATCCGGTACGTGCCTTATCCGGTTGTCGGCGGATTTCTTGGCGCAACCGGTTGCCTGATCATTTCCGGCGCCATCAGGGTCGTAACCGGACAGCGGCTGCAATTCGATACGCTCGGCCGGTTTGAAAATACCCACATGCTGTTCGAGTTGGCGGCTGCCTGCGCGATGGCGCTGATTCTCTATCTGACCTGGCACCGTTCCCGCAATTCGTTCGCCTTGCCTGTCATCCTGGTGGGCGGCGTCATTGTCGGCCACATTGTTTTCTGGATCGCCGGCATCTCTGCGGCAGAAGCGCAGGCGGCCGGCTGGATCTTTCAGCCTCCACCGCGGGTCGCCTTCATGTTGCCGTGGACCGCCACCGAAATCGGCCGCTATCCATGGTCCGCGGCGCCAGACCTGATCGGCAATCTGATCGCGGTGATCTTTGTCACTGCGTCGAGCACCCTGTTCAACACCGCAGGTATTGAGCTTGCATCACGCCGCGAAGCCGATCTTGAGCGGGAGCTCAACATCACCGGCCTTGCCAACATCCTGACCGGCGCGTTCGGTGGCTATCCGGGTTGTATTTCGGTCAGCCGTTCGATGCTTAACTTCAGCGGCGGCGGGACAGGCCGGCTGTCCGGGCTGACCGGTGCAGCCATCTCGGCATCCATGCTGGCCGCCGCCCCCACGCTGCTGGGCTATATGCCGAAGTTTGTTCTCGGCGGCCTGCTGATCTATCTTGGGCGCCGATTTGCTGCACCGCTGGATCGTCGCATCGCGGCGGCGACTTTCTCCGGTCGAATATCTATCCCTGCTCGCGATTATCGCGATCATCGTGCATTGGGGTTTCATTCCCGGCATCCTGATCGGCGTCGTGATCGGCTGCGCGACCTTCGCGCTCAGCGCTTCGCGGGTCGATTCCATCAAGTACGGATTCGACGGCTCCGAATACCGAAGTTCGCTGGATCGCTCGCGCGACGACCAGGCAGTGCTCTCCGCCCATGGTGGAAAAATCCGGGGCCTCAATCTGCAGAGCTATTTGTTCTTCGGTTCGGCCAACCGGCTTTATCAGCACGTCAAGGCGCTGCTGGAGCGCCATCCCGAATGCCGCTTTCTGGTGTTCGACTTCAAGCTGGTGACCGGCATCGACTCGTCGGCTGCCTATAGTTTTGCCCAGATCAAGCAGGCGGCCCACGACAGGGGCGTCAGGCTCGTGCTGGTTCATCTGTCGGCCATGGCCGAGAAAACTTTGCGCGCAAGCGAATTTCTTTCCGATGAGATCAGCATCATCCCTGAACTGGATCATGCTCTGGAGTGGTGCGAGAACGAAATCATCGCGCAGCACCAAAATCTCGAGCAGGAGAAAGCGAGCCTGCGGGACTGGTTCACGCAGATCCTCGGGACCGAGCACGACGCCAGCGAGTTGATCCGGCACTGTCAGCGCGTCGAGGTCGATGCGGACGAGATCGTGGTTCGCGCCGGCGATGCTGCCAATTCAATGCATTTTATTCTGGACGGCCGGGTCGGCATCATGATCCCCACCGCAGAGGGCAAAACCACCCGGGTAAGAAGTCTCGGCCGCTACACGACCATCGGCGAGATGGGCCTCGTTGCACGCGCGCCACGCAGCGCGACCATCCAGGCCGAGGTCGCGAGCGTTCTGTACGTTCTGAGCGCGGCTCAATTCGAGTCGATCAAAACCGGGCATCCCGCGCTGGGACAAAAACTGCTGACCTATTTCATGTCGGTGATGGCCGAACGGCTTACCTTCGCCAACCGCATGATTGGCGTGCTGCGGCGGTAAGCGCGCTGTTCTCGCTTCCGGCGAGAGCGAGGATCAAATCCCCGCCATCATCACGTATTTGATCTCGACATATTCTTCCATGCCGTGATGCGAGCCTTCGCGGCCGAGGCCCTTTCCTTGACGCCGCCGAACGGCGCCACTTCAGTGGTGATCAGACCGGTATTGACGCCGACCATCCCTGACTCCAGCGCCTCCGCGACGCGCCAGACGCGCCCGAGATCGCGCGAATAGAAATACGAGGCGAGCCCGAACGGCGAGTTGTTGCACATCGCGATCACGTCGGCCTCGTCCTTGAAACGAAACACCGGCGCCAGCGGACCGAAAGTTTCCTCCTGCGACACCAGCGCGTCGGCCGCGACATTGGACAGCACGGTCGGCTCGAAGAACGTGCCGCCGAGGGCGTGGCGCTTGCCGCCGGTGACGATCTTGGCGCCGTGCTTGACGGCGTCCGCGATATGCTTCTCGACCTTGTCGACCGCGTCCATGTTGATCAGCGGACCCTGCGTCACACCGGCTTCCGCGCCGTCGCCGATCTTCATCGCCGCGACCTTTTTCGAGAGTTTCTCGACGAACTGATCGTAGATCTTGTCCTGCGCGTAGATGCGGTTGGCGCAAACGCAGGTCTGGCCCATGTTGCGATATTTCGAGACCATCGCGCCTTCGACCGCAGCATCGATGTCGGCATCGTCGAAGACCACGAAAGGCGCGTTGCCACCGAGCTCAAGGCCGAGTTTCTTCACGCCGGTTGCGGCCTGCTGATACAGAATCTTGCCGACCTCGGTCGAGCCGGTGAAGCCGACAAAGCGCACGGCCGGGTGCTCGCAAAGCACCTTGCCGATCGCCGATGAATTGCCGGTGATGATGTTGAGCACGCCCTTGGGAATACCGGCCTTCTCGGCCAGCACCGCAAGCGCCAGCGCCGACAGCGGCGTCTCGTTGGCGGGCTTCAGCACCACGGTGCAGCCGGCGGCGAGCGCCGGCGAAACCTTTCGCGTGATCATCGAATTCGGAAAATTCCACGGCGTGATCGCACCGCAGACGCCGATTGGCTGACGGATCGCGAGCAGCCGTGCATCCGGGCGCTGCGTCGGAATGGTTTCGCCGTAGACGCGGCGCGCCTCCTCGGCGAAAAACTCGACATAGGCGCCGCCGATATCGACTTCGCCGAGCGATTCCGCCAGCGGTTTGCCCTGCTCCGAGGTGAGGATCAGCGCCAGATCTTCGCGGTTGGCGACGATCAGATCGAACCATTTGCGTAAGGTATTGGAGCGCTGCTTGGCGGTGAGCTTGGCCCACGCCGGAAAGGCTCGCTCGGCGGCCTCCACGGCCTGCGTGGCCTCCGCGGTGCTCATCTTCGGCACCTTCGCGAGTTCCACACCGTTGACCGGATTGGTCACCGGATTGGCCGGCGTACCGGTCCATGCACCATCGATGTAGCATTGCTCACGCAGCAGCGAGGGGTCCTTCAGGCGGTCATGCAGCGAGGGCGCGGAGGCTTGCGTGGCGCGTGCGGCAGCGTGGGGGGACATGGCAATACTCCCTGATGGTTTTTTGGCGGGGCGTTGCGGGGAGTATAGACCCAAAACGGACGGCAATGCACCGCTGCGCGAACCAGCTTCAAGGAACTTTGAAAGCGGTGGCCGTCATTCCGAGGCCGCCCCTGAGATGGCGCATCCCATCCCGGAATAACGGCGTAACCTCAGGCCGCGCCGCTCATGTAGGTTTCGCGGCGGCCGATCATGCGCTCCGCGGCAGCCTTGGCATCCGCCCGGCTTGAAGTGGCGCAGGTGCGATATTCGAGGTCCGGCAAATTGCGCGGATCGCGACGTCCGAACCACGATTTTGACGAGGCCGGTAGCAGCGCCAGCGCGCTCGCCACATTGTCCACGGCGCCGAACGAAAACAGCGCACCGCTATTGGCATGGCGGACTTCATAAATTCCCGGGCTGATCGGCGCTTCGATGTTCTCGCTGCGCCCCGGCCGGGGATAACGCTTCCAGTCGCTCCAAGTTGAAATCATACTCAGTCCCTCACAGCACTCAATGCAACAACTTCGACCGGGCGATTTCGTTGCCCTGACCGGAACGGGCCGAGCATACCGCGCGGACCAACCGGTTGAACATGGAAAATGCGGGCTGCCGCCTGCCAAAAAGGGCCGGCCGTGGCATTTTCGCCATAGCCGGAGGGCTGATTGCTTGCGTTTTCGGCAAATTTCGCAGTCAGGCGGCGGCCCGGCGCATAAACCCGCTCCGCCTTGCGGGAAACCACGCAGCGGGACGACAATCGGCCAAATCTCAAAAAGGCGGGAGGCGCGGCGTGCAAAATCAGGCTCAGATCGATCAGGCGCTGCGCCGCAAGAGCGACGCCAGGGAAATTCCCGGCGTTGTTGCGATCGCCGCGACGGCCAAGGAAGTAATCTACCAGGGAGCGTTCGGCCAGCGCGACCTGTCCAGGGACGAGCCCATGACCGCCGATAGCGTGTTCTGGCTGGCTTCGATGACCAAGGCGATCACCGCCGCAGCGGCGATGCAACTGGTAGAACAAGGCAAGCTTTCGCTCGAAGGGCCGATCGGCAAGGTGCTGCCCGACTTGGCTACGCCGCAAGTGCTGGAAGGCTTCGACGCCGATGGCGCGCCCAAACTGCGGCCGGCGAAAAATCCGATCACGCTGCGCCATCTTCTGACCCACACCGCCGGCTTTTGCTACGACAGCTGGAACGGCGACATGCTCAATTATCTCACGCAGACCGGCACGCCGACGATGAGAAGCGGCAAGAACGCCGCCTTGAAAGTACCTGTTGTGACCGAACCCGGTACCCGCTGGGAGTACGGCACCAATATCGATTTCGTCGGCAAGGCCGTCGAGGCGGTGAGCGGCAAGCGGCTCGAAGCTTACCTGCGCGATCATCTGTTTGCGCCACTTGGCATGACCGACACGGGTTTCAAGCTCGGGGAATCGCAGCGGCAACGCCTTGTCGGCATGCACGCGCGGGCGCAAGACGGATCGCTGACGACGATTCCATTCGAGGTCGAGCAGGACCCGGAATTTCACATGGGCGGCGGCGGGCTTTACGGCACCGCCGGCGATTACATCAAATTCACCCGGATGATTCTCAACAAGGGCCGCGGCAATGGCAGTCAGGTCCTGAAGCCCGAGACGGTCGCGATGATGGGCCAGAACCACATTGGCGAACTCAACGTGACGAAAATGAGCTCGGCGATCGCGACGGCGACCAACGATTTCGATCCCTATCCGGACATGGACAAGAAGTGGGGCTTAAGCTTCCTGATCAACACCGCCAGGACGCCGGAGGGCCGCAGCCCCGGCGGCCTCGCCTGGGCAGGCCTCGCCAACACCTATTACTGGATCGATCCCGCGCGCGAGGTCACCGGCGTCATTCTGATGCAGGTGCTGCCGTTCGCGGACAAGAAATGCCTCGAGGCTTTCGCCGGTTTCGAAAGTGGCGTTTATGCCGGGTTGGATGCGGCGCAAAGGGCGGCTTAGGCGCCTCTCAGCGAATCCTCCCCGCGAGGAAACCTCACACCGGCAGCCCGTTTTTCTTTGCCAGCTCTTTCAGCGACACCTGCGGCCGCGCGCCGATGTGCTGAATCACTTCGGCGGCGGCGAGCGCGCCGAGCCGCCCGGCATCTTCATGGCTGGCGCCGCGCACCAGCCCAAACAGAAATCCCGCGGCGAACAGGTCGCCGGCGCCGGTAGTATCCACCAGCTTTTCGATTCGCGACGCCGGCACTGCCTTGACGCCGTCTTTTGTCGCGACGACGCAACCCTTTTCGCTGCGGGTGACGACGCCGAGCGCGATATCCTTGCGCAACTGCGCCAGCGCGGCATCGAAATCGGACGTCTCATACAGCGACTGCAATTCGGCTTCGTTGGCGAAAATCAGATCGACGGCGCCGCCGCGCATCAGGCCCAGAAATTCATCGCGATAGCGGCCCACGCAAAACGCATCCGACAGCGTCAGGGCAACTCGTCTCCCAGCTTCGTGCGCAATTTTCGAGGCCTTGAGGAACGCCTCCTTGGCGTTTTTCGGGTCCCACAAATAGCCTTCCAGATAGACGATGGAAGATGCTGCGATCTGCGCCGCATCGATATCGTCGGGCATCAGGTCCTGCGCCGCACCGAGATAGGTGTTCATGGTGCGCTCGCCATCCGGCGTCACCAGAATGTAGGAACAGCCGGTGGCGGGGCCTGATGTCGCAGCTCTTGGTTTCGAACGCGACCTGCGCGGCGCGGATATCGTGGCTGTAGAGACGGCCGATCTGGTCATCCTTGACTTTGCCGACATAGACGGCGCGCGCGCCAAGGCTGGCGATGCCGACGATGGTATTCGCCGCCGAGCCACCGGACATCTGCACCGCCGGTCCCATCGCGTCGTAAATCGCCAACGCCCGGGATTCGTCGATCAGCGCCATGCCGCCTTTGGTCATTCCCTGGCGCTTGAGAAACTCATCGTCGGTCTGCACCAGAATATCGAAAATCGCATTGCCGATTCCGAGAACGTCGTATTTTGCGTCAGCCATTAAGATATCCCGTTGCAGCTTTGCGATGAGGCGCATCCGGGGCAAGTCCGGTACGCAAGCGCCGCGACTATCACGATCGACCCCGCGCCAGCAAGCGACGCTGCTATAGAAGCCTGATGATTCGCTCCATTCTCACGGTTTCGTTGGGAACGCTGGCTTCGCGGCTGTTGGGCTTTGCGCGCGATGTGATGATGGCGGCGCTGCTCGGCGCGGGGCCGGTGGCGGATGCCTTTCTGATGGCGTTTCAACTCGTCACTGTCGTCAGGCGGCTACTGACAGAGGGCGCGCTGAATGCCGCGCTGGTACCGGCCTGGCTGCGCGCACGCGAGGAGCATGGCGCCGTTGCAGCGGCGGCCTTCGCCGGACGCGTCCTCGGCACCGTAAGCCTCGCTCTGGTTGTCGCGGCTTCCGTCGTCGGCATCGCCATGCCCCTGGTGATAAGCGCACTCGCGCCAGGCTTTGTTGGCCGCGCGACGCTGCAGCTTGCGGTCGACGACGCCAGGCTGATGCTGCCTTATCTGGCCTTCGCCGGTCCGGTCGCGGTAATGCTGGGATTGCTGAATGCGCAGCGCCGCTTCGCGCTGACCGCCTTCTCGCCGCTGGTGTTCAACCTGGCGCTGATTGGCGTAACAGCCATTTTGCTGACAAGGAGTCAGGACGCCTCTTCCGCGGCGCTCGTTACGTCAGCAACCGTCGGCATCGCCGGACTATTGCAGCTCGCGATCCTCGCGATGCGGCGCGGCGAAAACTTCGCGACGCCGCTGCGGTTCTCGTTCGATGCGCCGATGCGCGCATTTTTCCGCAAGGCGCTTCCTGGCATGGTTGCGAATTCGGGACCGCAATTATTGATCGTTGCCGGCGCGATCATTGCGTCTTCGTCGCCGTCGGCGGTGTCGTGGCTGTATTTTGCCAACCGGTTGGTAGAGCTGCCGCTCGGCATCGCCGGCGTCGCCATGGGCACGGTGCTGCTGCCGGAACTGACGCGTACCATCGCCGGCAACGACAGGGCATCGGTTGTTCAAGCCGAGTTGCGGGCGCTGGAACTGGCGGTTGGACTGGCGTTGCCGGCAACGCTGGGGCTGATGGTGCTGAGCCAGCCGATCGTGCAGGTGCTGTTCGAACATGGCGCGTTCACTTCGAACGATGCCAAAGGGACCGCGCAGGCATTGATGTTACTCGCGCTCGGTCTGCCCGCTCATGTGCTGATAAAGACGCTGTCGCCGGCGTTTTTCGCGCGCGGCGATACCGTTGTGCCGTTTGTAGCAACGCTCAAGGGCGTAGCGGTCGCGATCGTCTTCGCGATTGTTTTCGGGCAGATATACGGCGCCAGTGGCGTCGCCGCCGCCATCGCGCTCGGTGCGTGGAGCAACGCATTCGCGCTGATCCGGCGCGCCTCGACATCATTCGGATTTTCCATTGATGCCGCGGCGCGGCGGCGGCTGCCGCGTCTTGTTTTAGCCGCGATAGCCATGGGCGGGCTGCTGTGGCTTGGGTCCATTTTTGGTCTGGCGGCGGATCCGCATCGCCTCGCGCAAGCAGCCATTCTCGCGGTTCTGATCGCCGGCGGTCTTGCGATTTATGTTGCGCTGCTGTTGCTGTTGCGCGTCGTCAATTGGGCCGAGGCCGTCGCCGCGATCAAACGCTCGCCGCCCGGCGACTTGCGCGTCTAAGCCTCACATGGCAAGGGACGGCGCTCAACGCGCCTGTCCAAACGGCGCTTACGGGAACACGACCATGGCGATTATCGAACGGGTATTTTCAGGCGTCCAGCCGACCGGCAATCTGCATCTCGGCAATTACCTCGGCGCGATCGTGAATTTCGTCAGGCTGCAGGCGACGCACAACTGCATCTATTGCGTGGTCGACCTGCACGCCATCACGGTGTCGCCTTCGGTGTGGGGCGGCCCGGACGAGCTTCGCCGCAACACCCGCGAAGTCACCGCGGCCTTCATCGCCAGCGGCATCGACCCGAAAAAACAGATCATCTTCAACCAGAGCCAGGTGTCGGAGCACGCCGAGCTTACCTGGGTGCTCAACTGCGTGGCGCGGCTCGGCTGGCTCAACCGCATGACCCAGTTCAAGGAAAAGGCAGGCAAGGATCGCGAGAACGCGTCGATCGGGTTGTACGATTATCCGGTGCTGATGGCCTCGGATATTCTGGTGTATCGCGCCACCCACGTGCCCGTCGGTGAAGACCAGAAGCAGCATCTCGAACTCTCGCGCGACATCGCGCAGAAATTCAACAATGATTTCTCGGAATCGATTGCCGCCCACGGCTATGGCGACAAATTCTTTCCGTTGCCGGAGCCGGTCATCACCGGTGCCGCGACGCGGGTGATGTCATTGCGCGACGGCACCAAGAAAATGTCGAAATCCGACCCGTCGGACTATTCGCGCATCAACCTCACGGACGACGCCGACGCCATCGCGCAGAAGATACGCAAGGCCAAGACCGATCCGGAGCCGTTGCCCTCGGAAGAAAAAGGCCTCGAGCCGCGCCCGGAGGCCGATAATCTGGTCGGCATCTACGCAGCCTTGGCGGATAAGCCGAAGTCCGAGGTGCTGAGCGAGTTCGGCGGCGCGCAGTTTTCCGGCTTCAAGTCCAGTCTCGTCGACCTTGCCGTCGCCAAACTGTCGCCAATCGCCGCCGAAATGAAGCGGTTGGCGCAGGACGACGCTTACGTCGACAAAGTTCTGATCGACGGCGCCGACCGCGCCCGTGCCATCGCTTCGGAAACGATGGGTGCGGTAAAAGACATATTGGGTTTCGTCCATAAGCGTTGACGGCCGGCCCGATGGTCCCGCTTGTGAAGAGCGGCCGTGCCATGGCAGCATGCGTCCGATTGGCGCAGCATCGGGACATGCATGACCACCCAGCGACGAAGCTATGAGACCGGCCATAAGCCGAAATGTCTTGTCATCGTTGACGATACCGCGGAATGGGACCGCGCTGTGTACTACGCCAGCCGATGGGCGATACGCGTCGGCGGCGGTGTCGTCATGCTGCGCATCATCGAGCTGGAAGACCAGAACCAGCAGTGGCTCGGGGTCGCCGATATCATGCGCGCGGAAGCGCAGGACGATGCCAACGCCGCGCTGGACCGTGCCTCCGGCCGGGCCAACGGTATCGCCGCCATTACGCCGGAACGCGTGATCCGCGAGGGCGATCCCGCCGAACAGCTGCTCGACGTCATCGATAAGGATGTCGATATCGCGATGCTGATCCTCGCCGCGAATCCCGGCCCTGAAGGCCCGGGACCGCTCATCGCCATGATGGCCAATGCGGTCGGCTCGTTCCCGATTCCGGTGACCATCGTGCCCGGCAACCTGAGCGATCGGGACATCGACGCGCTCTCCTAAGGAGAGAGCTGCAAGCGCCGCCTCGCGTAGAGGGCGGCGGCGTACTTTTACCTGTAATTAGCTTTGTTTTGGTATTCCCGATCGGATGAGGCGGTCAGCAGACTCAAAGCCGCCGTTCACGACCAAAACCGGCGGATTTGACATGAATAGCGAGAGCAATGATCTGAACGCGCTGCGCGAAACCGCGAGCAAGGCGCTGATCGAGCTGCTCTGGCTGCATGTTCTGATTGGGGTCACGATCGGCATGGCGCGGGGCACGAACTGGTTGCTTCCGGCCGCAGTCCTGCTGGCGTTTGCGGCCGCTGCGACGGCATGTTGGCGCTTGACGGGAAACGGGCTCGCGACGCGGCTGACCGTCGCCGTGGCGCTGATGGGCGGCGTCGCGATGTTCACCTTCGAATTCGCGGGACACCCCTGGCAGATCGACACGCATATGTATTTCTTTGCGGCGCTGGCTTGCCTCGTCGCTTATTGCGATTACCGGCCCATCGTCGTCGGCGCGCTCGCGGTCGCTTCGCACCATCTGGTGCTGAACTTCGTTTTCCCCGCCGCGGTGTTTCCCGGCGGCAGCGATCTGGAACGCGTTGTGCTCCATTCACTCATTCTGTTCGTGGAAGCCGGCGTTCTGGTCTGGCTTGCGCTGCGGCTATCGAGCCTGTTTGCGATGACCGAGCAGAAGACCATCGAAGCGCGGGAGGCGCACGCCGCACAAGCCCTTGCCAATGCGGAGCGCGCCAAGGCCGAAGAGCGGATCAAGCAGGAAAGCAACGGCGCCATGCGCCAGCTCACCGAGGAATTCGAACGCAAGGTCACGCATGTCATCGAAGCGGTGGCGACCGCTGCCGGGGAAATGCAGGACATGTCGTCGTCCATGAGCAACACCAGCGAGGAAACGGCCCGGCAAAGCGCCGCGGCGGCCGCTGCGTCCACGCAGGCTTCGGTCAATGTCGGAACGGTGGCTTCGGCGACCGAAGAGTTGACGGCTTCGATCGGCGAGATCGGTCATCAGGTGACACGTTGCGCCGAGATTGCCGGCAAGGCCGCGGATGAGGCGCGCCGCACCAATTCAGTGGTCGAGGGCCTCGTCATCAGAACGAAGAAAATCGACGAGGTCGTTGCGCTGATCCAGAACATCGCCAGCCAGACCAATCTGCTGGCGCTGAATGCGACCATCGAGGCGGCGCGCGCCGGCGAGCACGGGCGGGGATTTGCCGTGGTGGCGAGCGAAGTCAAGGCACTGGCCAATCAGACCGCGAAGGCCACCGAGGAAATTTCCGCGCAGATAAGCGGCATTCAAACCGCGACGGGTCAGGCGGTGGAAGCCATCCAGGCCATCGGCGGCACCATCGACGAGATCAACAACATCTCCAATGCGATAGCCAGCGCCGTCGATCAGCAGGGCGCGGCAACCCACGAGATCGCGGGCAACGTTCAGCAGGCCGCGAACGGAACCAGCGAAGCGAACGAAAATATCCTTAGCGTAACCGAGGCGTTCAGCGAGGCGGGCCGCGCGGCTTCGCGGCTGCTCGGGGCGGCAAACGGATTGTCGTCGCAATCCGAGCAGCTCAAGGCCGAGGTCGACAGCTTTCTCGCATCGGTGCGCGCGGCTTAAATTCAGCGCTGCGGACGGGAGTATCCCGGTCTTGCGGAGGCGTCATGCGCCTCTTGATCGTGCGTTTCCGGTTGCCATCTGTTAAGGGAACTCACGCGCCGGCCTTGAACCGGCGATGCCGGAGACGTCCATGTTCATCCAGACCGAAGCCACGCCCAATCCCGCCACGCTCAAATTCATTCCCGGCCGCACGGTGCTCGACAGCGGTACCGTGGAATTCACCGACCGCGAAGCCGCGGCGCGCTCACCGCTCGCCGAGAAACTTTTCGGCGTGCCCGGCGTCACCGGCGTGTTCTACGGCGCGGATTTCGTGACCGTGACCAAGGATGGCAGCGACTGGCAGCATCTGAAGCCGGCAATCCTCGGCGCGATCATGGAACACTACATGTCCGGCGCGCCGCTGATGGCAGACGGCAGCGTCGGCAGCGACGAGGCTTCCGATGAGGAAGAAGAGTTCTTCAACGAGTCCGATGCCGAGACGGTCGCCACCATCAAGGACCTGATCGAGACCCGCGTGCGGCCCGCAGTCGCCAACGACGGCGGCGACATCACCTTTCGCGGCTTCAAGGACGGCATCGTCTATCTGAACATGAAGGGTTCCTGTGCCGGTTGTCCGTCGTCCACCGCGACGTTGCAGCATGGCATCCAGAATCTGCTGAAGCATTTCGTGCCCGACGTGGTCGAAGTCCGGCCGATGTAATTTGCCGATCTAATTTAAGACCAACCGCACATTGCAAGCCGCTCGTGCAGATGCGCGGGCGCAGGAGCGATCACGCGTACCGGCTCCTTGTTCTTCGAAATCGGAATGACAATCTCGCGCGAATGCAAATGCAGGCTCGGCTCGCCGAAGCGCGGACCGTTTCCATAGATGTTGTCGCCGACGATAGGCCAGCCCATTGCGGCGCTATGCACGCGCAATTGATGCGTGCGGCCGGTTACCGGCTCCAGCGCCAGCCAAGTGTAACCGCCGCGCTGCGCCCCAGCACCTTCCAGTTGGTGACAGCCGTTTGTCCCTCCGGATCGGGCTTCTGCCACCAGCCGCGTTCGGCGTTGAGGCGGCCGAGTGGCATGTCGATGGTGCCCTCGTCCTCGGTTGGGCCGCCTTCCACCACCGCCCAGTAGGTCTTGGAAATCTTGCCGTGCTTGAACAACAATCCCAGCGACGCCGTTGCCTTGCGATGCCGCCCCAGCACCAGACAGCCTGACGTGTCGCGGTCGAGGCGATGGGCCAGCACCGGCGGGCGCGGCAGACCGAACCGCAATGCATCGAATGACGCCTCCAGATTGGCGCCGCCCTTGGGACCGCGATGCACCGGGAGTCCGGCGGGCTTGTCGATCACCAGCATCAGCCCGTCGCGATAAAGTACGCGGGCCTGCATTTCGTCTGGCGTGAGTTGCGCAGTTTCCATCTGATGGTCGAGACTTTCGCTTGAATCATGAAACGGCTAACACACGCCCACAATGGAACAAAGCAAACCAAGCTGGTGGCAGCGGCTATCCGGCGGCCTCAAGCGCACGTCGAACTCGCTGAGCACGGCGGTGGCCGATCTCGTCGTCAAGCGCAAGCTCGATCGCGCGATGCTCGACGATATCGAGGACGTGCTGCTGCGCGCCGACCTCGGCACGCAGGTAGCGGCGCGGATTGCCACGGCTGTCGGTAAGGGCCGCTACGACAAGGCGATTTCCGCCGACGAGGTGAAGCAGGTCGTCGCGAGCGAAGTGGAAAAGGTGTTGTCGGGCGTGGCGACGCCGCTGACCATTGATGCCGCGCAAAAGCCATTCGTCATTCTCGTGGTCGGCGTCAACGGCTCCGGCAAGACAACCACGATCGGCAAGCTCGCCGCCAAACTGAGCGGCGAAGGCCGCAAGGTGATGCTGGCCGCCGGCGATACCTTTCGCGCCGCGGCGATCGAGCAGCTGAAAATCTGGGGCGAGCGCACGAAATCGCCGGTGATATCGGGCGCGCAGGGATCCGATTCCGCGAGCCTGGCATTCAATGCCTTGACGGCAGCGCGCGACGGCAAGTTCGATGTGCTGCTGATCGACACCGCCGGCCGCCTGCAGAACAAGGCCGAACTGATGAGTGAGCTTGAGAAAGTGGTCCGGGTCATCAGGAAAGTCGATGCGTCGGCACCGCACGCGGTGCTGCTGGTGCTTGACGCCACGGTGGGACAAAACGCACTGTCGCAGGTCGAGGCTTTCGCGCGCGTAGCCGGCGTAACCGGTCTGGTGATGACGAAACTCGACGGCACCGCGCGCGGCGGCATTCTGGTCGCGCTGGCCGAACAATATAAACTTCCGGTGCATTTCATTGGCGTCGGCGAAGCCATCGACGATCTGGCGCCGTTTGCGGCAAGGGATTTCGCGCAGGCGATTGCCGGGATAGAAAGCTGATTATGAATAAAACCGTACCGCACCCGCTGTTCAAGCTCGCGACCGAACTAGGGCCGCTGATAATTTTCTTCGCAGCCAATGCGAAATTCCACCTCTTCGTCGCGACCGGCGCCTTCATGGTGGCGGTAATCATCGCGATGGCGGCGTCTTATGTGGTGACGCGGCACGTTCCAATGATGGCGCTGGTGACCGGCATCGTGGTCATCGTGTTCGGCACGCTGACACTGGTGCTGCATGACGAGACCTTCATCAAGATCAAGCCGACCATCATCTATGGATTGTTCGCGACCATCCTTGGCGGCGGTTTACTGTTCGGCCGCTCGTTCATAGCCATCATGTTTGACCAGATGTTCAATCTGACAGCGCCGGGATGGCGGCTATTGACCATGCGATGGGCGCTGTTCTTTGTGGCCATGGCGGTTTTGAACGAAGCCGTCTGGCGCACGCAGAGCACGGATTTTTGGGTCGCATTCAAGGCCTTCGGCATGATCCCGCTGACGATGGCCTTCGCTCTTACGCAGATGCCGCTGATCAAGCGCCATCATCTGGAGCCGGCGTCGCTGGCCGAAAGCGCCGCCGACGAAGGCAATGTGAAAAACTAGCTTGCGCAAACAAAGACGCACCGGCTCGCGCCGATGCGTCGCAGGCTTCGGGGTAAATTTTACTTCGGCTGGGTGGCGATGATCTGGTCGGATAGCTTCTTGTAGGTCGCCTCCGGCAGGATGTTCTTTGAGACGAGTTGATCCTTTTTGGCATAGGGCCGGCCGGCAATAATCTTATCCGAATACTTGTCGCCAATACCCTTGAATGCCATCAGTTCTTCCTTGGTGGCAGTGTTGATATCGATCTTCGCATCGGCTTTGGGCGCCGGCGCCATCTTCTCCGCTGGCGCCATCTTGGCGCCCGGAGCCATTTTCCCGCCGGTTGCCGGCGCGGGTGTCTGGGCAATCGATGGCGAAGCTGCGAGCAAGCCGAGTGTGAGCGCGGTGAAAGCAAGCGAGGCGAGCGTGAAATGACGCATAGTGTCCCTCCAAGGACGGTTGTAATGTTCGTCTGCGCATTCCGGTTTCGGGATGCGCAGCATCAAGCTAGCTTCGAATTCGTGGCGCCGCCATGGCCGGCAAATGAACGGCAGATAAAAGCGCGGAATTATTTTAAGATCCCGCCCGCAGCGCCTTCTCGATCTCTACCTTCAGCACGCTCTCGAAATTCTCAGGCGTCACCGGGCCGACCATTTTGTAGACGATGGCGCCGCTGCGGCCGACGATGAACGTTTCGGGCACGCCATAGACGCCCCATTCGATCGCGGCGCGGCCGTTGCCGTCGACGCCGACAACGCCGAACGGATTGCCGTAGCGGCCGAGAAAGCGCCGCGCGTTGTCCGGAGCGTCCTTGTAGTTGATGCCGACAAGCTGAAGGCGCTTATCACCGGCGAGTTGCGTCAGCAGCGGCGCTTCGTCATGGCAGGGCACGCACCACGACGCCCAGACGTTGACGACGCTGACCTTGCCTTTGAACACCGCCGGATCGAGGCCTGGCACGGGCACGCCGTTGCTATTCAGGCCTTCCAGCGCGGGCAGCGTCGTCTGCGGCGCGGATTTGCCGATCAAGGCAGATGGAATTCTTGCAGGGTCGCCGGCCCCTAGGCGAAACCAGAACAACGCCGCCAGCGCTGCGAAAACCAGCAGCGGCAGCGCCATCAGCCAGCGCCGCGACGGAGCAGCAACCGGCGCGCTCATCGAATATCCGCCGCGCCGCGCGCCGACCGCCGCACCACGCCGGAGGCTTCGAGGTCGCGCAGTCGCTCTCTCTGACGGCGGTAATCGGCCGCGATCCAGACGATGAGAAGCAGCACCACGGCTGCGACCAACACGTAGGATGTCACGATGAATGATGCATAGGGACCGAGCGACATCGCCGTCACACAGGTCGCTGGCTGGCTTGCATCATCTGCAGGGTGCGGACGCGGCGGCGCAGGATCTCGTTGCGCATCGCCGCCAGATGCAGCGTGACGAACAGCAGAGAAAACGCGAGCGCCATCACCAGGAGCGGAATCAGAAACGCGCGGTCGAGCGACGGCCCGCCGATGCGCATCACCGACGCCGGCTGGTGCAGGGTATTCCACCAGTCGACCGAGAATTTGATGATCGGAATGTTGATCGCGCCGACCAGCGTCAGGATCGCCGCGGCGCGCGCCGCGCGCGAGGGGTCTTCCACCGCGCGCCACAGTGCGATAAGTCCGAGATACATCAGAAACAGAATCAGCACCGAGGTCAGCCGCGCATCCCACTCCCAATAGGTGCCCCACATCGGCCGGCCCCATAGCGAGCCGGTCACCAGCGCCAGAAACGTGAACGCCGCGCCGATCGGGGCGGCTGCCTTGGCGGCGACGTCGGCCAATGGATGTCGCCATACCAGCGTGCCCAGCGCAGCCACGCTCATGACGCCCCAGACGAACATCGACAGCCACGCGTTGGGCACGTGAATGAACATGATCTTCACGGTCGCGCCCTGCTGATAGTCGTCCGGCGCGAGCGCCGATTGCGTGAGGCCGATCGCCAGTAGAATTGCGGTTGCGCCCGCGAGCCAAGGCAGCAGCCGCGCAGTCAGCGACAGGAATTTTGTGGGATTGGCTAGATCGGTCAGCGTCATGGCTTTCCCTGTAGTCGCCGGACGCGCGGCAGGCAAATGAAGTGAATTTGTACCATGGGCTCAGTCCAATCCATGCCGCAGGCTTGCTGCCGCCGCAAACGGACCGATCACAAAACTTGCCAGCGACAGCGCGCACAGGATGGAGAATGGCGTTCCGAATGGCAGCGGTCCGGAGATCGCCGCCTGCGAGGCCGCGACGCCGAAGATCAGCACCGGGATCGACAGCGGCAACACCAGCACCGCCAGCAGCAGTCCGCCGCGATGCAGCGTCACCGCCAACGCCGCGCCGATCATGCCGGTGAAGGTCAGCGCCGGCGTTCCCGCCAGCAGCGTCAGCGCGACCGCGAGCGTCGATGCCGGGTCAAGATTCAGCAGCAGCCCGAGCACCGGCGTCGCGACGATCAGCGGCAGCCCGGCGGCGATCCAATGCGCCAGCGCCTTGGCACCGCAGGCCAGCTCAAGCGGCGTGCGGCTCATGACGATGAGATCGAGCGAACCATCGTCATGATCGGCCATGAATAGCCGGTCGAGCGTGAGCAGGCTCGCCAGCAAAGCGCCGAGCCAGAGAATGGCCGGGCCAAGCCGCGTCAGCAGAGCCAGATCGGGCCCGACCGCGAACGGCATCAGCACGACGACAGTGAGGAAGAACAATACGCCGATCAGGGCGCCCGCCGCCGACGCGTAGCGCGATGCGGATGTCGCGCTGGATCAGGGCTGCAAGGGGGGTCATGGTGCGCTCCCCATCCGCAATTCCCGCGTCGCGATCCCGAGCGGCGCGTGGGTTGCGGCAGCGATGAGCCCGCCGCGGGCGAGGTGGTCTCGCATCAAACCCGCGAACATGGTTTGCCCTGGGGCATCAAGCGCGGAAGTCGGCTCGTCCAGCAGCCAAACCGGCCGTCGCACCGCCAACAGCCGCGCGATCGACAATCGCCGCCGCTGTCCGGCCGACAGATAGGCCGCCGACAGTTTTGCGGCATGGCCCAACCCCACTGCGGCGAGGCTTTCTCCGGCATCGAACACCTCGCCGCCGAGAAAATCGCGCCAGAACAACAGGTTTTCCAGCACGCTGAGCGAGGGCTTCAGCGCGTCGCGGTGTCCTAGATAGTGCGCCAGTTCGGGCAGCGTCAGTTCTGTGCTGCCCCCTTCGAGGTTAATTGCGCCGTCCGAAAGGGGGAGCAGACCAGCGATCAACCGCAGCAGCGAGGTCTTGCCGGCGCCATTCGGCCCGATCACTGCCAGCGCTTCTCCGGAGGCAAGATCAAAATCGAGCCCGCGAAAGATCTCGCGCCCGCCCCGCACACAGCTGATGTTTCGCCCCGCAAGCCGCATCGTGCCTCTTTCGTCCGGCAGATACCGCATTGCTGCGGCACGATTGTCGGTGTGGCGGTGACCTTGGAAAGATTCTATAAGCCGGAACTTGATGCAGCACACAATCCGCGCCCGCAAGCCAATCGGCTCACGCCCGCTGACGGTGTTTTGATACCTTTAAGAGTATCGCAATTGGGATCGCCACATATGACCTCGCTCGACAGCTTCAAATGCCGCAAGACCCTGACCGTCGGCGCCAAAACCTACGTCTATTACAGCCTGCCCGCCGCCGAGAAAAATGGCCTGACCGGCATTTCGAAGCTGCCCTACTCGATGAAGGTGCTGCTGGAAAATCTGCTGCGCAACGAGGACGACCGCACCGTCAAGAAGGACGATATCCTCGCGGTCGCGAAATGGCTGAAGAAGCGCGCGCTCGAGCATGAGATCGCATTCCGCCCGGCGCGGGTGCTGATGCAGGATTTCACCGGTGTGCCGGCCGTGGTCGATCTCGCGGCGATGCGCAACGCGATGCAGGCGCTCGGCGGCGACGCCGAAAAGATCAATCCGCTGGTGCCGGTCGATCTCGTCATCGACCACAGCGTGATCGTGAATTTCTTCGGAGACAACAAGGCATTCGGCAAGAACGTCGTTGAGGAATACAAGCAGAACCAGGAGCGCTACGAGTTCCTGAAATGGGGACAGAAGGCGTTTTCCAATTTCGCGGTGGTGCCGCCCGGCACCGGCATCTGCCATCAGGTCAATCTCGAATACCTCGCGCAGACAGTGTGGACCCGCAAGGAAAAGATGACCGTCGGCAAGAAGACCGGCACCTTCGAAGTCGCCTACCCGGATTCGCTTGTCGGTACCGATTCGCACACCACCATGGTCAACGGTCTTGCGGTGCTCGGCTGGGGCGTCGGCGGCATCGAGGCGGAAGCTGCGATGCTTGGGCAGCCCTTGTCGATGCTGCTGCCCGAAGTGGTGGGCTTCAAACTCGATGGCCAGTTGAAGGAAGGCGTCACCGCCACCGATCTGGTGCTGACGGTGACGCAGATGCTGCGCAAGCAGGGCGTGGTCGGAAAATTCGTCGAGTTCTTCGGCCCCGGCCTCGATTATCTCTCGGTTGCCGACAAGGCGACCATCGGCAACATGGCCCCGGAATACGGCGCCACCTGCGGCTTCTTCCCGGTCGATGCGGAGACCATCGATTATCTGAAAACTTCCGGCCGTGCGCCGGCGCGCGTCGCGCTGGTGACCGCTTACGCGAAGGCGCAGGGTCTTTTCCGCACCGCCAAATCTCCGGATCCGGTATTCACGGAAACGTTGAAGCTCGATCTCGGCGACGTCGTGCCGTCGATGGCAGGCCCGAAACGTCCCGAAGGCCGTGTCGCGCTGCCCGGCGTCGGCGAAGGTTTCGCGTTGGCGATGGCCAGCGAATACAAAAAGGCGGACGACGCGAAGAAGCGCTACCCGGTGGAAGGCCGCAACTTCGATCTAGGCCATGGCGACGTGGTGATCGCCGCCATCACCTCCTGCACCAACACCTCAAATCCCAGCGTGCTGATCGGCGCGGGCCTGTTGGCGCGCAACGCCGCCGCCAGGGGATTGACGGCAAAGCCGTGGGTCAAGACCTCGCTGGCGCCGGGCAGCCAGGTGGTTGCCGAATATCTTTCGAATTCGGGACTGCAGCTCGATCTCGACAAGGTCGGCTTCAACCTGATCGGATTCGGCTGCACCACCTGCATCGGCAATTCCGGTCCGCTGCCGGAAGAAATCTCGAAAACGATCAACGACAACGGCATCATCGCCGCCGCGGTGCTATCGGGTAACCGAAACTTCGAGGGCCGCGTCAGCCCGGACGTGCAGGCCAATTATCTGGCGTCGCCGCCGCTGGTCGTGGCCTACGCGCTGGCGGGAACGGTGACGAAAAACCTCGCCGTCGACCCGATCGCCACCGGCCGCGACGGCCAGCCTGTTTATCTGAAAGACATCTGGCCGACGACGAAAGAAATCAACGCGCTGATGAAGAAGTACGTCACCGCGGCGATCTTCAAGAAGCGCTACGCCGACGTGTTTAAGGGCGACACCAACTGGCGCAAGATCAAGACCGTCGAAAGCGAAACCTATCGCTGGAACATGAGCTCGACCTACGTTCAGAACCCGCCCTACTTCGAAGGCATGAAGAAAGAGCCGGAGCCGATCGTCGACGTCGTCGATGCGCGCATCCTGGCGATGTTCGGCGACAAGATCACCACCGACCACATCTCGCCCGCGGGCGCGATCAAGCTGACTTCGCCGGCCGGAAAATATCTCAGCGAGCATCAGGTGCGCCCGGCGGACTTCAATCAGTATGGCACGCGGCGCGGCAATCATGAGGTCATGATGCGCGGCACCTTCGCCAACATCCGCATCAAGAACTTCATGCTGAAAGGCGCCGACGGAAATATTCCCGAAGGCGGCCTGACCAAGCACTGGCCCGACGGCGAGCAGATGTCGATCTACGACGCGGCGATGAAGTATCAGCAGGAAAAAGTACCGCTGGTGGTTTTCGCCGGCGCCGAATACGGCAACGGCTCGTCGCGCGACTGGGCCGCCAAGGGAACGCGGCTGTTGGGCGTGCGCGCCGTGATCTGCCAAAGTTTCGAGCGCATCCATCGCTCCAATCTAGTCGGGATGGGCGTGCTGCCGCTGACATTCGAGAGCGGCACGACATGGACATCGCTGGGATTGAAGGGCGATGAGACCGTTACGATCCGCGGCCTGCAGGGTGATCTGAAGCCGCGCCAAAAACTCACCGCGGAGATCGTGTCCGCCGATGGCACACTGCGCCGCGTATCGCTGCTTTGCCGGATCGATACGCTCGACGAGCTCGAATATTATCGCAACGGCGGCATCCTGCACTATGTGCTGCGCAAGCTCGCGGCTTGATGCGGATCGTGATCGGGCCTCACTGCGAAGTGAGTAGCGGAGTGAACGCAGGGCGGCCTAAAAAAGGGCCGCCTTCGTTCACTTGGAGGCTCTTGTAGTACGAGTACGCCGGCGCCTGCCGGTCGCTGATCGAACGTGGCATAACGATGGTCGGAAAATCTATTTCGCGCTTGTCTGGCGCGCTCGGTGTTTGCGCCATCTTTGCCGCCGTGCGGCCGGTCCACGCTGATCCGCGCGCGGTGATCGAACTGTTCACCTCGCAGGGCTGCTCGTCATGTCCGGCGGCCGACAAGGTGGTTGGCGAGCTTGCCAACGATCCCTCGGTGATCGCGCTGAGCATGCCGATCGACTACTGGGATTATCTGGGCTGGAAGGACACGCTGGCGGATGCGCGTTTCACCGCGCGTCAGAAGGCCTATTCGCACATGCGCGGCGACCGCGACGTTTACACGCCGCAGGTCGTCGTCAACGGATCAACGCATGTGGTCGGCAGTGACCGCGAAGGCATCGAGAGCGCGATGGGCGATACGAAAAAGCGCGCTGGCGTGATGTCGGTACCGGTTTCAATGACGGTTACCGGCAAGCAGATCAATGTTTCCGTCGCAGCTTCCGACAAAAGTTCGGTTGCGCCTGGCGAGGTCTGGATTTGCTCGGTGTCCAAAGCCGTGCCGATTGCGATCGGGCGCGGGGAAAATCGCGGCCGGCAAGTCACCTACCACAATGTCGTGCGTAACCTTTTGAAGGTCGGCGACTGGAACGGCACGGCCGGTAGCTGGACTGTACCGCTGGAAAATATTTCGCGCGATGGCGTCGATGCCGCAGTGGTCTACGTCCAGAACGGCAACCGCGACAATCCCGGGCCGATGCTGGGCGCGGCCTACACGCCGCTGCATTGAAGCAGAGAATCTCCGCGAGTCCTTCCGATGGCGGGGACGCCGCGCTGATTGCAAACCTTCCCGAACGAACCCGCACCCCAAAAAGAAAAAGGACCAACTTTCGTTGGCCCAGTGGGTTATCTCTGCGTTAGCCCGGTTCAAACGGCCCCGGGGGGCTGGGGGCTGAGGAATCCGGAACCGAAAAACCGGGCCAACGCAGTACGGTCTTTTCACAAGGCGAAAGGGCGCTCGCTTGGCGGAAATCGGGCTGCATTATGATGTTGCTAACGATTCCGTGACGCCGCTTTGAAGTCGATTCTGACTGGGTTTGGCTCGCATTTATCCTCATTACGGCCCCTTGCACCTGAACGCGGTCGGCGCGATCATAGCCGTTTGCGAAACAGGAGGCGCTGCATATCGATGCCGGGCGAGATTGATCCAAGCGAAGTTCGCGCCGATGAGCGCGGCGCCGCGACAAGTTTCGCGCCTGCCCGCGTTACCTTCACCCGCGCCGAGCTCAATCGCATCCTCAATCTCTATGGACGCATGGTCGCCGACGGCGAGTGGCGCGATTACGCGATCGATTTTCTGAAAGACCGCGCGGTATTTTCGGTGTTCCGCCGCGCCTCCGAAGTGCCGATCTACCGGATCGAGAAAGATCCTCGGCTGGCGCGCAAGCAGGGCGTCTATAGCGTGATCTCGGCGAGCGGACTGATCCTGCGCCGCGGCCACGACCTCGACCGTGTGCTGCTGGCGATCGATCGCAAGCTCGCGCTAGTCTAGCAGGGATGCAACACTCGCAGAATGTCAGCTCCACACCCAACTGCCTGGCGATCTCATTCATCGCCGTCGCCAGTTCGATGTCACGCTCGGTGACGCCGCCGGCGTCATGGGTCGACAGCACCACCTCCACCGTCTTGTAGACGTTGCGCCATTCCGGATGGTGATCGTTCTTCTCGGCCACCAGCGCGGCGCGGGTCATGAAGCCGAACGCTTCATTGAAATCCTTGAAGGTGAACGTGCGCTCGATGGCCTCGCGGCCATCGGTTTCTGACCAGCCCGGTAATGTCTTCAAAGCCGAAGTTCGCGCCGCCGCCGATAGTCGCTCGACCATAGATCGCCTCCTGTTTTCGCGTTACTTATCCTAACGGCGTACAACGCGGTGCGTAACGGTGCCACAATAGCGATCGAATCGGATGGCAAGCGGGCGCTTGGCATCGCGCTGACTGTGCCGCCGCGTTGGCAGGAATTTTGCTGCGTTCTCGATCTGGCTATTCGGACACCATGCAATTGAGCCTAAAACGCCTTTTTTCCCGATCGCTCGCCGACGCGCCCGAACTCGTCGGCCCGCCTGTGCCGCCGTCGCCGCGTTCGGCCAGGCGGAAAATGATGCTCGTTACGCTGGCCGGGCTACTTGCCGTGGTCGGCGTGGTCGCCGGAGCCTACTATTTCGCGATGCGTCCGGTAACCTTGCGGGTCGCGGTGGGCCCGTCGAGCAGCGACGACGCCAAGGTGATCCAGGCGCTGACGCAGGCCTTTGCGCGCGAGCACGATTTTGTGCGTTTGCGTCCCCTGCCGACCGAAAGTGCGGCCGCCAGCGCAAGCATGCTTGCCGAAGGCAAGGCGGACCTTGCCGTCATCCGCGGCGATCTTGAACTGCCCAAGAACGCGCAGGCCGTAGCGACCTTGCGCAAGAACGTCGCCGTGCTTTGGGTGCCATCCGCATCCGATATCACCAAAATTTCGCAGCTCGCGGGGCGCCGCATCGGTGTGGTCGGCAGGACCAATGCGAACGTCAATCTGCTCAAGGTGATCTTGCAGCAATACGGCATGGATGCCGGAAAGATCGATATCGCGCAGTATCCAAGCCACGAAGTCGCTGAAGCCATACGCAACCAGAAAGCGGATGCGTTTCTCGCGGCGGGACCGGTCAACGGCAAGATTATCGCGGACGCGATCGCGGCCTCGACGCGCGACGGCGGCACGCCGACCTTCCTCGCCATCGATTCGGCCGACGCCATCGCCCAGAACCATCCGATGTACGAGGCAACTGAAATTCCGGCGGGCGCCTTTGGCGGATCGCCCGTCCGTCCCGAGGACGATGTAAAGACCATCGGCTTCTCCCATCACATTGTTGCGCGCAGAGGACTGTCGGATTCGACCGTCGCCGCTTTCACGCGCCAGTTGTTTGCGGTTCGACAAAGCGTGATGGCGGAATTCCCGCTGAGCGCAAAATTCGAAACGCCCGATACCGACAAGGACGCGGTAATCCCGGTGCATCCGGGTGCTGCTGCCTATGTCGACGGCGAGGAAAAGAGCTTTCTGGATCGCTATAGCGATTACATCTGGTTCAGCCTGATGGGACTGTCGGTGCTCGGTTCGGCCGGCGCGTGGCTCGCGAGCTATCTGAAAAAAGACGAACGCGGCAGCACCAGTTCGCTGCGCGAACGGCTGCTGGAAATGCTGTCGCTGGCGCGCAAGAGCAATTCGATTGAGGACCTCGACGACATGCAGGCGGAGGCCGACCAAATCCTGCGAGATACGCTGCAAGGTTATGACCAGGGCGCCATCGATGAAGGGGCCCTGACGGCGTTCAATATCGCGCTCGAGCAGTTTCATAACGCTGTGGCGGACCGCAAGGCGCTGTTCGCATCCATGCCGCAGCATCTGCAACGGACCGGCGCCCAGTTGCGGGCAGGAGGCACCGCTGTAACGCCCGAATGGATATCAGCGCCGTTGCACTTTTAGCCGCTCAGCAGCCCAAATAGGCCGGGCGGATATGAAATAACGCATTGTTTTTTGGCGATTTCTGACTATATTGCATTGCAACGAGTAAGGTTTGCCCGGTCCTTTTGGCCGGGCTTCCTTTTTGGGCGCTGAAGCGCCCCTCCAACTCCAGTTTTTGAGCGTGATCCGGAAAAGTGGGTCCCGGTTTTCCGGTGAGATCGTGCTCCAGCCATTGTCCGACTGAAGAAGAAACCAGATGAATCTTCGCAACATCGCCATCATCGCCCACGTCGACCACGGCAAGACCACGCTGGTCGACCGCCTGCTGCAGCAGTCCGGCGTCTACCGCGACAACCAGCGCCAGGTCGAGCGCGCGATGGATTCCAACGATCTCGAGCGCGAGCGCGGCATCACCATTCTCGCCAAGGCTGCCTCGGTCGAGTGGAAGGGCACCCGCATCAACATCGTCGATACGCCGGGCCACGCCGATTTCGGCGGCGAGGTCGAGCGCATCCTGAACATGGTGGACGGCGCGCTGGTGCTGGTCGACGCCGCCGAAGGTCCATTGCCGCAAACCAAATTCGTGGTGTCGAAGGCGCTGCGCATGGGGCTGAAGCCGATCGTCGTCATCAACAAGGTCGACCGCCCCGACGCGCGCGCGACCGAAGTCATCAACGAAGTCTTCGATCTGTTCGCGGCGCTCGACGCGTCAGACGAGCAGCTCGATTTCCCGATCCTTTACGGATCCGCCAAGCAGGGCTGGATGGCGACAACGCTCGAGGGTTCGCACGACGACGGCATGCAGCCGCTGTTCGATCTGGTACTCAGCCACGTCAAGCCGCCGGTGGTGGAAGAAGGCCCATTCCGCCTGCTCGGCACCATTTTGGAAGCCAACCCCTATCTCGGCCGCATCATCACCGGCCGCATCTCATCCGGATCGGTGAAACCGAACCAGAGCGTCAAGGTGCTTGACCACGAAGGCAAGCTGGTCGAGACCGGCCGCATCACCAAGGTGCTGGCGTTCCGTGGCATCGAACGCACAGCCGTGGACGAGGCGGAAGCCGGCGACATCGTGGCGCTGGCCGGACTGCCGAACGCCACCGTCGCCCACACCATCTGCGATCCCGCGGTGGAAACACCGATCAAGGCGCAACCGATCGATCCGCCGACGCTTTCGATGACGTTCCGCGTCAACGATTCGCCGCTGGCCGGAACCGAAGGCAGCAAGGTCACCGGCCGCATGATCCGCGACCGCCTGCTGCGCGAGGCCGAAGGCAATGTCGCGCTGCGGGTGCGCGAATCCGACGACAAGGATGCCATGGAAGTTGCCGGGCGCGGCGAATTGCAGCTCGGCATCCTGATCGAGACCATGCGCCGCGAAGGTTTTGAACTCTCGGTTTCGCGCCCGCGCGTCGTGCTGCAAAAGGACGAGGCCACCGGCGACTGGCAAGAGCCGATCGAAGAAGTCGTGATCGACGTTGACGAGGAGCATTCCGGCATCGTCGTGCAGAAAATGAGCGAGCGTAAAGCGGAGATGATGGAGATGCGCCCCTCCGGCGGGCATCGCCTGCGGCTGGTGTTTCACGCGCCGACCCGCGGCCTGATCGGCTATCAGGGCGAACTGCTCACCGACACCCGCGGCACCGCGATCATGAACCGGCTGTTCCACGCCTATGCGCCCTACAAGGGCGACATCCAGGGCCGCCGTAACGGCGTGTTGATTTCCAACGATCAGGGCGATGCCGTCGCCTACGCGATGTTCAAGCTGGAGGACCGCGGCCCGATGATGATCGAGCCGGGCTGGAAGGTTTATCGCGGCATGATCGTCGGCGAGCACACCCGCGACAACGATCTTGAGATCAACATCCTCAAGGGTAAGCAGCTCACCAACATCCGCACCACGTCAAAGGATGAAGCGGTGCGCCTGACGCCGCCGATCAAGATGACGCTGGAAAAAGCGCTGGCCTATATCGAAGAGGATGAGCTGGTTGAGGTGACGCCGAAGTCGATCCGCCTGCGCAAGAAATTCCTTGACGCCAACGACCGCAAGCGCGCCGAAAAGAGCAAGCAAGCGGTGGCGTAAACTCCAAAGCCTTTCCGTCATTCCGGGATGCGCGCTCTTGCGGCGCAGGTCCGGAATGACGAAGTGGTTGCCTATGTCCCTCCCCTCCTCCGTCGATGTTGCCATCATTGGCGCCGGCGCCGCCGGCCTCGGCGCCGCGCATGCGCTGAAAAACTCCGGCCTCTCCATCCTTGTGCTGGAAGCGCGCGACCGCGTCGGCGGCCGCGCCCATACCATCATGGCCGCGCCTGACGTTACATTCGACCTCGGCTGCGGCTGGCTGCACTCGGCCGATAAAAACTCGTTCGTCGATATCGCCAAAAATCTCAATTTCGAGATCGACAAGACGCGCCCGCCGTGGCGCGAGCAAAGCTTCGACGCCGGCTTTCCGCTAAGGGATCGTCAGGAATTCATCGCCGCGCTCGATGCATTCTATGACCGCGCCGAGCAGGCTGCGAAAGGTGGACACGACAGCGCCGCGAGCCAATATCTCGAACCTGGCAATCGCTGGAATCCGATGATCGATGCGATCTCGACCTACATCAACGGCTGCGAGCTCGATGTGGTCTCGCTGCAGGACATGGACGCCTATGAGGACACCGAGGTGAACTGGCGGGTGCGCCGCGGCTATGGCGCGCTGATGACGGCCTATGGCTCATCCTGCCCGCTGGTGCTGAATTGCGAGGTGACGCGCATCGATCATTCCGGTAAACGCGTGCGCCTTGAAACATCGCAGGGCATGCTGACCGCAGATAAGGTCATCGTGTCAGTGCCGACCAATCTCATCGCCGATGAGGCGATCCGATTTCATCCGGCGTTGCCCGAGAAGGTTGACGCCGCGCGGGGCCTGCCGCTCGGCTTGGCCGACAAGGTGATGCTGGCGCTGGATGAACCCGAAGCGCTGCCGAAGGACGGCAGCCTGCGCGGAATGACCATGCGAACCGCGACGGGCAGCTACCATCTGCGGCCGTTCGGGCAGCCTTGCATTGAGGGATTCTTCGGCGGCAGTTTTGCGCGCGAGCTGGAAGAAGCCGGCGATGGCGCTTTCGCCGCGCAGAGCATCGACGAAATCGTGGCGCTGCTCGGCTCGGACTATCGCAGAAAGCTCAAGCCGCTCGCGCAATCGCGCTGGGCGCAGGACCCCTTCGCGCGCGGCTCGTATTCGCATGCGCTGCCCGGCCACGCCGGCGACCGCGCAGTGTTGGCAGCGCCTGTCGACGGGCGTCTGTTTTTTGCAGGAGAAGCCACGTCGCCGAACTTTTTCTCCACCGCGCATGGGGCGAGGGACAGCGGGGAAAGAGCGGCGCGGGAGCTTTTAAGCGCAGCGGTCGTGAAGCCTTAGTCATGTCATGATGCTTCTTGTTCAATCGCTGCGACATTTAATCCGCGGCAAAAGGCACCTGTCCTCTTTCGATACAGTTCAGGCGCAAAAACTGATGCAAAAAGCCCACAGGTTAACCGATAATTAACGATAGACCTTGAAGCCGCCGCGCCGACTTGCTTTGATAAGGTCCATGAGCACAACCCTGATCGAGGTTCGGCCGGCCAGAGCTGCGGATGCAGGCGCGGTGGCGTCGACCCATGACGAGGCCTGGCGCTCCGCCTATCAGGGCATCATTCCCGGCGCCGAACTGGAAAAGCTGATCAACCGCCGCGGCCCGCAATGGTGGGACTCGGCGATCCGCAAAGGCAGCCGCGTCAGCGTGCTCTGTTTCGGCGACAAGGTAGCGGGCTACGCCAATTACGGGCGCAACCGCGCGCGCAGCCTGCATTTCGAAGGCGAAATCTACGAGCTCTATCTGCGTCCGGAATTCCAGGGGCTCGGCTTCGGGCGGCGGCTTTTCACCGCGGCCAAGCGCGATCTGGTGCAGAGCGGCCTGAAGAGCATGGTGATCTGGGCGCTCTCCGATAACGATCCTGCGACCGAATTTTACCGCGCCCTCGGTGGCCGGATGGTTGCGCGTTCCTCGGAAAAGTTCGGGCCGAAATCGCTCGACAAGGTCGCCTTCGCCTGGACGAATTGATCGAGGTATGGTCGGCGCCTCGAGCGCGACCGGCCGGCCTGCCCCGCTCTCTCATTCTTTTCGCGAAAGTCGTCGGAGCCGTTCATGCGCATTGACGCCATCTCGATCGGGACTAATCCGCCGCACGAGGTCAATGTCATCATCGAAGTTCCGGTCGGCGGCGAGCCGATCAAATACGAAATGGACAAGGACGCCGGTACGCTGGTGGTCGACCGCTTCCTCTATACGGCGATGCGGTATCCGGGAAATTACGGCTTCATTCCGCACACGCTGTCGGGCGACGGAGACCCCTGCGACGTGCTGGTGGCGAACACCCGCGCCATCGTCCCCGGCGCTGTCATGAGCGTACGCCCCGTCGGCGTGCTGCTGATGGAGGATGAGGCCGGCGGCGACGAGAAGATCATCGCGGTGCCGTCGTCGAAACTGACCCAGCGCTACGACAAGGTGAAAACCTACAGCGATCTGCCCGAAATCACGCTGCAGCAGATCCAGCATTTCTTCGAGCACTACAAGGATCTCGAGCCCGGCAAATGGGTCAAGGTGCTGCGCTGGGGTGGCGCGGAAGATGCGCATCAGCTTATTCTGGAAGGCATCGCCCGCGCCAAGGGGAAGTGAGGTTCGTGCCCTACACCCCCGGCGGCGGGAGTCCTCGAATTGCGCAAGCGGCGCGCAGCGTGTTGACGAGGAGACACGCGATCGTCATCGGCCCGACACCGCCGGGCACCGGCGTGATCGCGCCGGCGACCTCAAGCGCTTCCGCAAACGCGACATCGCCGACCAGACGGGATTTGCCATCTTCGCCTTGCATGCGGTTGATGCCGACGTCGATCACGGTGGCGCCGGGCTTGATCCAGTCGCCGCGCACCATTTCCGGCTTGCCCACCGCCGCATAGACCAGATCGGCGCGCGCACAAAGCTGGGCGAGATCGCGCGAGCGCGAATGCGCGATCGTCACCGTGGCGTTTTCGTTGAGCAGCAATTGCACCAGCGGCCGTCCGACCAGATTGGAGCGACCGATCACGATGGCGTTCATGCCCTCCAGTGACGCATGCACGCTTTTTGTCAGCATGATGCAGCCGAGCGGCGTGCATGGCGACAACGCCGGCAAACCCGCCGCGAGACGGCCGGCATTGTTTGGATGCAGGCCGTCGACATCTTTGGCTGGATCGAGGGCGCTGATGATTTTTTCAGTATCGAGCGATTTCGGCAGCGGTAACTGCACGAGAATGCCGTGCACGGTGGGATCGCCGTTGAGCTTCGCGATCAGCGCCAGCAATTCGTCCTGAGCCACATCCGCTGGCAGCACGTGCTCGAACGACGCCATGCCGGCGGCCTGGGTTTGTCTATGCTTGTTGCGGACGTAAACCTCGCTGGCGGGATCGTTGCCGACCAGCACCACCGCCAATCCTGGCGTCAGGTCGTGGTCGCGCTTCAGTCGCGCCACCTCGTCGGCGACGCGGGCACGAAGCTCCGCAGCAATGATTTTTCCATCGATGATGGAAGCCGTCATGAACGCGGCCTGTAAACGCGCTCAGTAAAGCGGAAACCGTTGTGGGCCGTTGTAGCCGTCGCCGTAGCCGAAATCCGAGCCGGGACTGAGCGGCTGGCGATCGAGAGGCCGATTCAGGTTTTGTTGGCCGAACGATTGGCCGGGCGGAAATGCGTAATCCTGAAACTTGCGCTCGCCCGGCAGCACTTCGGTGCCGGCATCAAGCCAGGATCGCTTGGTAACGTAGATGCGCGTCGGGCCGCGCTGGTACGATACGTTGGGCCCAGTCGGGCCGTAATAGGGACGGCCGCGCTCGTCGAACCGGCGCTTGACCTCGGCGCTCGCCGGCGTGACGCCCAAGCTGGTCCCGACAATGGCGATCGTCGCGAGCAGCGCCGCGAGTTTGGCGGCTGAGATTTTCAGAGTCATCCTATCCTCATGGGCACTCAAACGCGGAGCAAGACGCTCCCGGTTGCGGTCATTTTAGCCGCTGAAGGCATTGCCACAAGGCCAATCCGGCCACACCTTCGCAACATAATGCGCCGTTGAAGTTAAAAGTTGCATGAAAAACAGCCGGTTGGGCGGATATTCGATCGCTGGTTGGGACGCATTAAGTCTCTAAACATTGTCTTGGCGGCATTTCCAGCTTAGAAGCGCTGCCTCTTCCCCTTGGCTGAGAGCTGACCGGGAAGCCTTTGCTTTCGGAGTAGAACGATGGGTTACAAAGTCGCGCTGGTCGGAGCGACCGGCAATGTCGGGCGGGAAATGCTCAACATTCTGGACGAACGGAAATTCCCGGCTGACGAGGTGGTGGCGCTTGCGTCGCGCCGCAGCATGGGCGTGGAAGTCTCCTACGGCGACCGCACCCTGAAATGCAAGGCGCTCGAGCATTACGATTTCGGCGATACCGATATCTGCCTGATGTCGGCGGGCGGTGCGGTATCCAAGGAATGGTCGCCGAAGATCGCCGCCGCCGGCGCGGTCGTGATCGACAATTCGTCGACCTGGCGGATGGACCCGGACGTGCCGCTGATCGTGCCAGAGGTCAATGCCGACGCCGTCGCTGGTTTCCACAAGAAGAACATCATCGCAAATCCGAACTGCTCGACCGCGCAGCTCGTGGTGGCGCTAAAGCCGTTGCACGATCACGCCACGATCAAGCGCGTGGTGGTGTCGACCTATCAGTCGGTGTCGGGCGCGGGCAAGGATGCGATGGACGAATTGTTCTCGCAGACCAAGGCCGTCTACACCAACTCAGAACTGGTCAACAAGAAATTCCCCAAGCGTATCGCCTTCAACGTCATCCCCGAGATCGACGTGTTCATGGAGGACGGCTACACCAAGGAAGAGTGGAAGATGATGATGGAGACCAAGAAGATTCTTGATCCCAAAATCAAGCTCTCCGCGACCTGCGTGCGGGTGCCGGTGTTCGTCGGCCATTCCGAAGCGGTGAATATCGAGTTCGAGAATCCGATCTCGGCCGATGAAGCCCGCGACATCCTGCGCAATGCTCCGGGCTGTCTCGTCATCGACAAGCGCGAGCCCGGCGGCTACGTCACGCCTTATGAAGCCGCGGGCGAGGACGCAACTTATATCAGCCGCATCCGCGAGGACGCGACGGTGGAGAACGGCCTCGTGCTGTGGTGCGTCTCGGACAATCTGCGCAAGGGCGCGGCGCTGAACGCGATCCAGATCGCGGAATGCCTGATCAACCGCAAGCTGATCAGCGCAAAGAAAAAAGCGGCGTGATTTAGGCTATGAAGTACGCGCGATAGACTGGTACCTTGCCCACAAGAGGCAATCCATGTCTGACAATCCTGCAGCTGAAAGCATTGGCCGGGTCTCACGCGGCCACACACCGCGTAGCCCGTCCAGCGTCCCTGAGGTGGAAGCGAGATTGCAGCCAATCGGCCTTTTCGAAATGCGCCGGTTGGAAGCGTTGAGCAACACCATCTTCGGCGTTGCCATGACGTTGCTAGCCTACGATCTGCCGAAAGCCAGCAGGTTTGCGAAAGCGCCAACCTGGATCGACCTCGTCAATGCCTACGCGCAGCCGGCCATCGCGCTGATGATCAGCTTCATCATCGCCGGTGTATTCTGGCTCAGCCATCATCGGCGGCTCACCTTCGCGCCGGAGGGCAGCCGTGTTGAAGTCTTTCTCAATTTGATCTTCCTGCTGTCGATCGTCATGCTTCCGGTGACGAACGGGCTTTACGGGGTATACCGGCTCGATAGCGTTGTCGCATTCAGCTACGGCTTGCATCTGACCGTCATTGCCAGCCTCAATGCGCTGCTTTGGATTCTGGCGCTTCGAGGTCGCCGCAATCCCGAGCTGCTCGTAACCGCGATCTTTCCAGTGTTCGTCCTCGTATTCGCAACGGTGATGGCCATCGTCGCGCCGTTCGTTGCGCAATTCACATGGTTTCTGGCATTCGGCTCGCCGTTGGCGGGCTGGTTCGCGGCCCGACATTGGCGTGGCGCTTGAGGCCTACAGGTAACACTGGGGGCGGAGAACCCCCTCA
Organism: uncultured Alphaproteobacteria bacterium; assembly: GCA_963723625.1. GTDB lineage: Bacteria > Pseudomonadota > Alphaproteobacteria > Rhizobiales > Xanthobacteraceae > Bradyrhizobium. The sequence continues at coordinate 94,079 of CAVRRK010000003.1, read as the reverse complement.
CCCGCCTTCGATGCTTCGCATCTGAGGCACCTTCTCCCTCGAGGGAGAGGGAAGAAGGTCACGCCTTGCGCTTGCGCGCTTCCTTCTGCAGATCCGGCGCGTTGATGGTGGGAATCGCCACGCGGCCGGGGCCGGTGAGCGGCAGCGCGGCGGCGGCCTTGTCGTTCTGCATGATCTTGGCCATCACGGCTTGGCCTGCGCGTTCGAAGATCGCGCGATTTTCTCTCACGAAATTCTGCGACTCGCGCAGCTTCGCGGTGTAGCCATTGATTTCCGGAATCACGTAGCGCGCCACCATGTCCCAGCTGCGGCGGGTGTTCTCCGGATTTGCCCAGTCGTGAACGAAGCCGACGATGGTACCGACGCCACCCGAGACATCCATCAGGCTCTTGATGGTCTTCACCAGATCGTCGGGGGTGCCAATGGTGGAGGCCGCGCCCTCGCCGCCCGCGGTTTTTTCCACCGCGTCCTCGGGTGAGGTGAACGGCTGCAGGCCCGGCCGCTGCAGCGTCTTGACGTTGTACTCGTTGTGCCAGCGCATTAGCCCCGCACCGGCTTCGCGATGCGCCTGCTCGCGCGTCTCGGCAATGTGCCAGCTCAGCAGCACGCGCCAGTTGGCGCGGCTCACCGTGGTGCCGGCTTTCTTTGCCGCGTCTTCGGCAAATCCCCATTGCGTCGGCAGCGCCATCAAACCCTGCGTCGACATCGAGCCGAGCGAGATGATGCCGATGCCGTATTTGCCGGCCAGCGTCATGCCCGACGGCGAAATCTGCGACGCCACCACGAACGGCATTTCCTCCTGCAGCGGCAGAATTTGAAGCGCAGCGTCGTTCATGGTGAACCAGTCGCTCTTGGCAGTGACGCGCTCACCGTTGAACAGCCGGCGAATGATGCCGATCGCCTCGTCCTGGCGGTCGCGCTGCGTCATCGGATCGATACCGAGCGTATGCGCGTCCGACGCCAGCGCGCCCGGACCCGAGCCGAAGATGGCGCGGCCGCCGGTCATGTGATCGAGCTGCACCATGCGCTGCGCGACGTTGTAGGGATGATGATAGGGCAGCGACACCACGCCGGTGCCGAGCTTGATGCGCTTGGTGCGCTCGCCGGCGGCGGCGAGAAACATCTCGGGCGACGCGATCATTTCCCAACCCGAGGAGTGATGCTCGCCGCACCAGAACTCGTCATAGCCGAGCGCGTCGAGCTGCTCGACCAGATCAAGATCCCGGCGGAATTGCAGCATGGGGTGCTCGCCGATCGGATGATGCGGGGCGAGGAAGGCGCCGAATTTCAGCCGTGCCATGGTGTTTCTCCGAACGGTTGTTGTTCTTGATTGCTCGAAGCAAACTACGTGGCCGCGCGACCCGTGGCAATTGGCACGGCAATGCCGTTATGCATTTCCGTCGCGCATATTGCGCGTTGCTGGCTGAAGTCACTCCACGTTGAGCGTACGCACCACGCGGAAGCTGTAGCCGGCGACGGCGTTCATGTCGTTGCGATAGCCCGAGCGCTGCATCAGCGCGTTACCGCGCCAGCCGCCGCCGCGCATCATGCGCTTGGAGCAGTCACCCTCGAGCCACGGCAAGCCGTCGGTCGGCGTATCCTCGGTGTAGCGCTTGTTGTAGCAATCCTCGGTCCATTCCTCCGCATTGCCGCTGACCTGATAGAGCCCGAACTTGTTCGGCAGATAGGAATCCACGGGCTTCGGCCCCTTGCTGGCAACGCCATAGGGTCCGCCGGGATAATTGTTCGAGGCTTCGTAATTCGCATTCTGCGCGGAGATGGTTTTGCCGAACCAGAACGGCGTCGTGGTGCCGGCGCGGGCAAAATATTCGCGCTCGGATTCGCTGGGCAAGCGGTAGGTGCGGCCGACCTTGCGCGACAGCCACGCCAGATAGGATTTCGCTGCTTCGAAATTGATGCCGTCAGCCGGCATGCGTCCACGGCCGTATTCGCCGCTGCCTTTATTGCCATTGCAGCCACCGTCGGCAAGACACGCATCCCATTCGTCGAAGGTGATGGCGAAGCGGCCGACCGCGAACGGTTTCGCGAGGGTGACCTTGTGGACGGGGTCTTCGCCCTTCAGCCGATACGGTTCATCAGCCGGCGTGCCCATGGTGAATGAACCTTTCGGCACCACCACCATTTCGGGACAATTCTCGCATTCCTTGAAGCTGTCTTTTGGCTTCAGCGACTGCTCGCGTTCCGGCGTCAGCGGCTCGACGCCTTTGGTGGCGAAGAACTGCTGTGGAGGCGTTGTTGGTTGTTGCGCCGCTGGCTCGGCCGTTACCGGCTTCGATTTTGCCGGCTTGGTTTTCGCCGACGCATCGCCAACGAGGAAAATGGCGAACGCGCAGCCCGCGAGCGCGGCAATCAGCTTCGATGTGGAACGCATGAAAATCCTTCGCTTTGCGGATAGGCTCTGGCTTCGTCGCCCACTGGCGTATCTGCGTTCAAGCTGAGCGCTTCTCAAAGGCCGATCCCGAGACGAACCTGCCCAGTGCCATTCACTTTTGTTGCAGCCATGCCGCAGCACCGTCTTTTTTATTGCAGTGCAGCAACCATCTAAGGTGGGTGGGGTTATAAAGGCCTCACCAAGGAGCTGCCGTGACGCTAGCTGACAACATCGAATTCCTGCGCCGCCTGCCAAAACTTAGCAATTTCAATGGCTTAAATCCCCTCACTGGAGGCATTAAACCGGCCAGCAACAGCAGTCCCGTGCTTGAAACCGCTGCTTTCGGCGCGAATCCCGGCGATCTGCGGATGTTTTCCTTTGTCCCCGGCGACCAAAGAGCGCGGCAACGGCTGCCTCTGGTCGTGGTGCTGCATGGCTGCGGGCAGAATGCCGCGGGCTATGACGTGGGCGCCGGCTGGTCTGCTTTGGCGGAAAGCTTCGGATTTGCGCTGCTGATGCCCGAGCAGAAGCATTCCAATAACGCCAATGGCTGCTTCAACTGGTTCGTTCCGGAAGACACCACGCGGGACAGCGGCGAGGCCGCCTCGATCCGGCAGATGGTCGCGCGGATGGTTCGCGACCACAACATCGACGAGACCCGCATCTTCGTAACCGGGCTGTCCGCCGGCGGCGCCATGACCTCCGTCATGCTGGCAACCTATCCCGACGTGTTCGCGGGCGGCGCCGTGATCGCAGGCCTTCCCTACGGCGTCGCTACCAATTTGCAGCAGGCGCTGAACGCGATGTACCAGTCGCGCCCGCACCCCGCGGCCGAACTGGGCGATCTCGTGCGCAACGCTTCGCCGCATCACGGCCCGTGGCCGAGACTCTCGATCTGGCACGGCAGCGCCGACAAGACGGTCAATCCCGCCAATGCCGATGAACTCGTCAAGCAATGGCTCGATGTCCATCACCTGCCCGCGGCGCCGAGTTCGAGATCGTCCGTTGACGGCTATCCCCACCAGGTCTGGCGCAATGCTAACGGTGAAACGGCGGTCGAATCCTACACCATCACCAACATGGCGCATGGCACGCCGCTTGGCTTGGCTGACAATGCCGAACATTACGGTGAAGAGGGCGCGTTCCTGATCGAGGCCGGCATCTCGTCGTCCTATCACATCGCGAAATTCTTCGGCCTGACCGCAAATGCGCAGCATCCCGCGCAGACTTCAACCGATGCTTCGGCGCACAATTCGAGGCAGGTTGCAACGTTGCCACCGCCGGCTACCCGGCCTTCACGTCCGCCGGACATTGCGACCGTACTCGAGCCGCTGCTCAAAATTAATCGCGAGACTGAACCCAACGATCAGAAGCGGGCTCCCGCGATCGATGTCGGCGGCATCATCACGCGGGCGCTCACCGCGGCAGGACTGATGAAATAGCGCCGATCTTAGTCCGGATATTCGTCCGAGCCCTGCACCCATAGAAACGACTGCATGTCGATCATGTCGCGCGGGCGCATATCTCGGATATCGCCGCGCACCTTGCGGACGAAATTCAGCAGGCTCTTGTACAGCGGCCAGGACGGCCGCGATGCATACTCAAATTCTGCGCCGTAGCGCCGCGCGGCTTCCCGCGTCACCGTGGGCTTGAGAAAGAAATGCGTTTCCGGCTGCGCAATGAACCCGAACACCGTGACCAGCGGCCATGTCAGCACGCGTGTTTTGCGCCGTGGTAACGCAGCTACAGCCTCGACCCAATCGGCGAACCGCTGCTCCATCGGTTTGCTGCCGTGCAGAAAATCGAACAGCGCCAGCGCAAACATCTTTGCGCCGGCGGGCGAGCGAACGGCATCGCGCAGCGCCATCTTCTCAAACGAGAACAAAAGATTGGTGCGGGATTCGATTCGCGTCGCGGTCGCCGCGATCTCCTCGAACTTCTTCGCCTTGATCAAAGCTTCCATCGCGCCCTTGTTGAGCGCGGCTTGCCACTTCTTGATGGGCATCCCATTTATAGTTGCGCTCCCAGTCGACGTAGGTCTCGTCGCGAAATCCGCCGGGAAACACCCGCAGAAACTTGCGGCGCGCCTTCAGGGCCTTGCGCTGATCCGCACTTGCTGCGGGCACGGCTTTCGCGGCGCGCTTCGGCTTACGCGCGGAAGGTGGCTGCCGACGAGATGAAATTTCTGTCGATGCGACGGCTCGGGTCATCCCGCTCAACGCGGAACGAAATACCGCGTTCCATCCAATTACCGCTACATCGTGCCGTTGATGAACGGGTTAGTCAGCCGCTCTTGCCCGATGCTGGAGCCGGGGCCGTGGCCGCAGATGAAACTGACATCGTCGCCGAGCGGCAACAGCTTTTCGGTAATGGACTTGATCAGTGTGGCGTGGCTGCCACCGGGCAGGTCGGTGCGGCCGACCGACCCGCTGAAAAGCACGTCGCCGACATGTGCGAAGCGCATTTCCTTGTTGAAGAACACTACGCTGCCCGGCGAGTGCCCGGGGCAGTGCAGGATGTCGAAGGTCAATTCGCCGATGCGGACCTGATCACCTTCGTTGAGCCAGCGATCCGGCACGAAATTGCGCACGCCGGTCATCCCGAAGCTTCGGCCGCTCATTTCCACGTTATCGAGCAAGTATTTATCCGCGGCATGCGGCCCTTCGATCGGCACCTTCAATGCGTCGCGCAATTCGGCCGCGCCGCCGACGTGATCGATATGGCCGTGGGTGAGCCAAATCTGCTCGACCGTGACATCGGCCTGCTTGATGGCGTCCAGAATCAGCGGAACATCGCCGCCGGGATCGATCACGACCGCTTTGCGGGTGGCTTCGCACCACAGCAGCGTGCAGTTCTGCTGGAACGGCGTCACCGGAATGATCGCCGCGCCGGCCTTGGCTTTGGTGTTGGCTTCGTCTGTCATGGCCGCACAATGCCGATTTTTCGTTTGCCGCCAAGCCCTGTTTTCGTGGTCTGCGCTGAGGTACGGGGACTGTGCGCGCAGGTGCCGGGCGTCTTCGCCGGGGCTGGTCGCCGCAGCAAGTCTGCGGTCATCTCAGCCGTCGGCACGCCGCAAAACTCCCTCATCGCGTGCCGAAAGTCGTCGCGCCGAACAAATCCTTCTGCTCATGCGGCGGGGCGCGCCAATACGGCGGCGGCGCATCGACATGACCGCCGAGTTCGGCCGCCGCGTGCCAGCCCCAGCGCGGGTCGTAAAGCATGCCGCGCGCCAGCGCGACCATGTCGGCCTTCCCGGATGCGACGATCTCCTCGGCCTGGCGCGGCTTCGTGATCAGGCCGACCGCGATGGTTGTAACGCCGGTGGCCTCTTTGATGGCCTGCGCGAACGGCACCTGATAGCCGGGTCCGAGCGGAATCTTTTGCAGCGGCGATACACCGCCCGACGATGCGTCGATCCAGTCGACGCCGCGCTTCTTCAATTCCTGCGCAAGCACGATGCACTGTTCGATGTCCCAGCCGCCATCGACCCAGTCCGAAGCCGAGACCTTGATGCCGACCGGTTTGTCGGAGGGAAACGCCGCGCGAACCGCGTCGAACACTTCGAGCGGAAAGCGCAGCCGGTTCTCCAGGCGTGCCGCCATATTGATCGGTGCGCTTGTTGGAAATCGGCGACAGGAACTGGTGCAGCAGATAACCGTGCGCGCAGTGCACCTCGAGCGCATCCAAGCCGAGCCGCTCCGCGCGTTTCGCCGCCACGACGAACGCCTCGCGAATGCGCGCTAGCCCCGGTAGCATCGAGCGCCAGCGGCGCGGCTTCGCCCTCCTTGTGCGGCACGTCGGAGGGTCCCTGCGACTGCCAGCCGCCTTCCGACAGCGGAACCTGCTGGCCACCGTCCCACGGCGTATGGCTCGACGCCTTGCGCCCCGCATGCGCGAGCTGCATCGCGATCGCGGTCTTCGAGTGTTTGCGGATCGACGCGATAATGGGCCGCAGCGCCGCCTCGGTGCGATCGTCCCACAGACCGAGGCACCCCGGCGTGATGCGGCCGATGTCCTCCACCGCGGTGGCTTCGATGCACAACAGGCCTGCGCCCGACAACGCGAGATTGGGGAGATGCATCATGTGCCAGTCGGTCGCGGCGCCGTTGTCGGCGACGTACTGGCACATCGGCGCTACCATGATGCGGTTGGTGAGCTTAACGCCGCGCAGTTTGATCGGAGAAAACAGTACGCTCATGAGGTTTTCCGGTGGGAGGGAAGTAGAGCCTCTATAATGAAGCATCGTGCGTTGCTCAACCGCGCACGGCCGCCAGCGTCATTCCACCAGCGTAAACTGCAGCAGCAGCGTGCGCTGGATCATCGAGAAATTGTCGTCTGAGACCATCGTCAGCACGGTCTCGCCATCGGCTGACACGTGAGCGTCGATGCCCTCAAGATTGTCGATCTCCTCGCCGAGGTCCGCATCGAAGATCGAGGGGCCGTCGACCAGCGCGCCGGGACGAATCGAGTTCAGTGGAATGCGGCGGATGCGAACGCCGACGCCAATCATCAACCCGAATTTCCGCTCCAGCACCAGCAAATCTCCCGACGGCAGCAGCACGGCGTCGCTGATGTCGAAATCGTTGGTGCGGCGGACCGCGAACTGCCCGGGCGTCTTGCCACCAATCAGAAACGCGAGGATGTCGCCGTTGGCGTCGAGGCCGCGCTCCGAAATCGCCATCAATGTGCCGGCCAGCGCAAAGCCCTTGGGCACCACCACCAGCGATTCGCAACCTTTGTTGTAAGGCAGCTTGCGAAACGCGGGCGGCACCGTAACGACTTCGCCCAGTGCGCGCGTAAAGCCCTTGCTGAAATCGAAACGCAGGATCTGGTTGACGCGCTCAAGGCCGACATAGACCAGCGAGCCGTCGAGCGCGATCGACTCGGAATCGAACCAGCCGCGTGACGTGATCGGCCGCCCATCGGAGCCGAGCATCGGCGCGGCCTCGACTTCGGCGAGGCCGGTCATGTCGCGGCCGGTATAGACGATGCGGCCGGTGAACCATGCACCCTTGTCGCTGATAGCAATGAACCGCTCGCCTTAGGCATCGATGCGCAGGCCGGACAATCCGCCAAAGCCGCGGAAGGGCGAGGTTAGAATGAGACCGCTGCGATATTCCAGCGCGCCGAAGCGGACATGGGAGCGGTCGGCTGAATCAAAAGATGGAATCGCCCGCGCGTTGACTTCGATGTTCGCCGGAGCGGCGACGGAATACTCATCGAGGATGTATCGCTTCGGCGGCTTGGTCGCGTTTTGCGCCTGCGTGGGGTGCGGCAATGCCGGTATCGCCAGCGCCGCAGCGGTCGAGATCGAGGAAGCGGCGGCGGCTGAGAAGCTCACCGTCATTCCGGGATACGCCGCTTGGCGCTGGCCTCAGGCGCGCCAATTGGCGCGTCAGGGAATTCATACTCCCTGCAGTGGTTATGGATTCCGGGCTCATTCGCTGCGCTCATGCCCCGGAATGGCGATCCTCTTACGAATGCAGCTTGCGCGGCCGGCGAGACGGCGTGGGCGCCGCGACCGCAGTCTCGCTGAACAGCTCCGCGAGCTTCTCGGTGATCGCGCCGCCGAGTTCTTCCGCGTCCACGATGGTCACCGCGCGGCGATAGTAGCGCGTCACGTCGTGGCCGATGCCAATCGCGATCAGTTCGACCGGCGAGCGAGTTTCGATTTCCTCGATGATGTAGCGCAGATGGCGCTCCAGATAGTTGCCCGGGTTGACCGACAGCGTGGAATTGTCGACCGGCGCGCCGTCGGAAATCATCATCAGTATCTTGCGTTGCTCACTGCGCCCGAGCAGGCGCTTGTGCGCCCAGTCCAACGCCTCGCCGTCGATATTCTCCTTGAGCAATCCCTCGCGCATCATCAGGCCGAGATTTTTGCGCGCACGGCGCCACGGCGCATCAGCGGATTTGTAGATGATATGTCTGAGATCATTGAGGCGGCCGGGATTGGCGGGCTTGCCCGCGGCCAGCCAGGATTCCCGGGATTGCCCGCCCTTCCACGCGCGCGTGGTGAAGCCGAGGATTTCGACCTTGACGCCGCAGCGCTCCAGCGTGCGCGCCAGAATATCGGCGCAGGTCGCCGCTACCGTGATGGGCCGTCCGCGCATCGAGCCGGAATTGTCCAACAGCAGCGTCACCACGGTGTCGCGGAAGGTCGCTTCCTTCTCGTGCATGAACGAGAGCGGATGATAGGGATCAGTGACGACGCGCGACAGCCGCGCCGGATCGAGAATGCCTTCTTCGAGGTCGAATTCCCAGGCGCGATTCTGCTGCGCCATCAGCCGCCTTTGAAGGCGGTTCGCGAGCCGCGCGACGATGCCCTGCAGATGCGCGAGTTGCTTGTCGAGGTAAGAACGCAACCGCTCCAACTCGTCATGGTCGCAGAGATCTTCCGCGGCGACGACCTCGTCGAATTTCGGCGCGAACGCGTGATATTCCGGGCCGCGCGGCTGATTGTCGCCGCGCCCGTTCGGTCGCGTCGCTTCACCGGGCGTCTCGTCATCGCCAAGTTCGCCGTCATCGAACGTATCCGACGTGGAGGCCTGCGCGCTTTCCATCGCGCTCTCCGCCATCTCCTCGGCGGTAGCCTGCGCCTGATCTGCGCTCATCTCCTGTGCGGCATCGGAATCCGGCGAGCCTTCGGCGCCGGACTGGTCGTTCTCGCCGTCGCGGTTATCGTCCTGATTGTCGTCATCGTCGGCGTCGGCGTTGCGGTCCTCGCCAAGATCGAGCGCCGATAGCAGATCGTGGATCGCGTCGCCAAATTTCGTTTGATCTTCGGTAATGCGGCTGAGCTGATCGAGGCGCGGGCCAATCTTGTCCTCCAGCACCGGACGCCACAGGTCGACCATTTTTCGCGCTGCCGCGGGTGGCGCCAGCCCGGTGAGGCGTTCACGCACCAGCATCGCCAGCGCGTCCGACAACGGCGCGTCGGCACGGTCCGTGATCTCGTCGAACTTGCCGCGATGGAAATGATCGTCGAGCATGGCGGTGAGATTTTTCGCAACGCCAGCCATGCGCCGCGAGCCGATCGCCTCAACACGCGCCTGCTCGACCGCCTCGAACACACCGCGCGCCTGCGGATTGCCGGGCATCAGCTTGCGATGCACTTTCGGATCGTGGCAGGCGAGTTTCAGCGCGATCGAATCGGCGTGGCCGCGCACAATGGCGGCGTCCTTTCTCGTCATCTTGCGCGCCGGTTCCGGCAGCCGTGCCTTGCCCGGCGCAAGGCCGGGGCGCTCCGCCGCAAAGGTCACCTCGAGCTCAGGGGCTCGTGCGATCGCGCGCAGGCACGACGTCACCGCGCGCTTGAACGGCTCGGTCGGCGCTTCCTTTGGTCCGGTGCGGAATTTGGAGTTGGTGGGGGTCATCGTAATCTCGAACTCTCAGGATATGACTGAGTGTGAAGTAGGACGTGTGGAGATTGCTCCGATGCGGCCGGAACGGCAGGCATCGAAAGCCGGCGTAACCCAGCAAACGGGGCGAGGGCTATGGAAAATGCGCGCTCGACCCAGGACTCAATTACCTTGCGGAAACGATGCTCCACGCTGATGCTGACCGCCGTCGCGAGCAAAAGCGAAACCGCAATCGCCAGTGCGATGCGCCCATACTCGGAAGGGATCCAGCCGGCGGTCCCACGCAACACCACCACTCCGACGTTTTGATGCAGCAGATAGAGCGGATAGCTGATGAATCCGACAAACACGATGGGAGCCGGAAATGATAGGCTTTTTCGGTCGAGTATGATTTTTCCGACCGGAAACATGATCATGGATATCAGGCTTTCAGTCCACGTTGTGCCGGGCCAGCAACAGACCAGGCCGAACACCGAGATGGCCAGCAGTCTCGTCCAGTTCGACGTCCTGTCCCACTTGTAAATCAACATCCCGATCAGGAAGAACGCGCTGAAGGGAAAAACAAACGTTGCAAATCCAAAGCTGAATTGTCCAACCAGTCCGCCGAATATTCGGCCGTCGGCAAAGACTACGACCGTGCCGGCAAGGCACAGAAGAGACCAGCGCAGGACCATATCTCCCCGCGGCCTGACAATGAAAAACAGGATGCCGAACAGCAGATAGCATTTGATCTCAACGATCAGCGTCCAATAGACACCGTCGACGGCGGGCGCGAGGCCAAATCCATTTAACCACAGCACGTTTTTGATTGCCTGCAGCCCCGTGACTTCGCGGCCCGGCAGGCCGAACATCGACACCACCGCAAAGGTGATCAGGATTGCCGCCATGTAAGCCGGCTGCAGTCGCGACACGCGTTGCGCCCAAAATACGCCCGCGTTGCGACAGCGCTCGGCCGTCATGTAGATGCAGTAGCCGCTGACGATAAAGAACAGCTGCACCCCCATATAGCCGTAGCTTGCCTGCGCAACCGGATGGTCGAACAGCACGTAATCCGGCGGAAATCGCGCAGTGAAGTGGAACAGCAGAACCGCCGTGACGGCGAGGGCACGCAGCGCGTCGATGCTGTCGAGGCGGCCCCGGCTTCGCAATGGCGTGGCCAGCGAGCCCTTTGGTACGGTACGGAATTTGGAGTTGGTGATGGTCATCCCATGAACGATCAAAACATCTTCTTGAATCGATACCAGACCATTCCTGCTTCGGGAAAATCGTCGACCTGCCCGTAAGCGGAATAGCCATGCTTCTTGTAAAATGGCGGCGCCTGAAACGAGAAGGTGTCGACAAGAATGCCCTTGGCGCCCCTGATCTTCGCTTCAACCTCCGCTTTTTCCAGCAGGGACGTCCCGAAACCCCGCCCGCGGAATTCGTCTTCCACCCATAGCAGACTGATATGCATCCACTCGCCGATGCCTTCGGCCATCAAACCGCCGCGCGCGGCTCCGCCTTCTCGAACCGTAACGGCGAACGATTTCGGCGGACTGCGGCTCAAGTGCCGCCGATTGAAATTCTCCAGACCTGCTGCAACAAATTTCTTGGCCGGGCCGTAGGTCTTCTCTATCCGAATTTCCATCGGGCCCGACCACTCAGCTCAGCGCGACGTTTACCGAACTCTCCGCCAGTTCGACATTGAAGCAGCGTTGATAGAATTCCGCCACCAGCGGGCGTTCCAGCTCGTCGCATTTGTTGAGGAAGGTAACGCGAAACGCAAAGCCGATGTCGCCGAAGATTTCGGCATTTTCAGCCCAGGTGATTACCGTGCGCGGGCTCATCACCGTCGATAAATCGCCGTTGGCGAAGGCGTTTCGCGTCAGATCCGCGAGCCGCACCATCTTGCCGACAATGTCGCGTCCTTCGGTGGTGCGATAGTGATGCGCTTTGGCGAGCACGATCTCGACTTCCTCATCATGCGCCAGATAATTCAGCGTGGTGACGATCGACCAGCGGTCCATCTGGCCCTGGTTGATCTGCTGGGTGCCGTGATAGAGCCCGGAGGTGTCGCCGAGGCCGACCGTGTTCGCGGTCGAGAACAACCGGAATGCCGGATGTGGCTTGATGACCTTGTTCTGATCGAGCAGCGTCAGGCGTCCCGACACTTCCAGCACGCGCTGGATCACGAACATCACGTCCGGGCGGCCGGCGTCGTATTCGTCGAACACCAGCGCGATATTGTGCTGAAGCGCCCACGGCAGAATGCCGTCGCGGAATTCGGTGACCTGCTTGCCATCGCGCACCACGATGGAATCCTTGCCGACCAGATCGATGCGGCTGATGTGGCTGTCGAGATTGACGCGCACGCAGGGCCAGTTCAGCCGCGCCGCGACCTGCTCGATATGGGTCGACTTGCCGGTGCCGTGATAGCCGGAGATCATGACGCGGCGGTTGTGGGCGAAGCCGGCGAGGATCGCGAGCGTAGTGGCGCGGTCGAACCGGTAATCCACATCGACATCCGGCACGTGCGGATCAACTTCGGAATAAGCCGGCACCTCCAGATCGGTGTCGATGCCGAACACCTGCCGAACCGACACTTTCATGTCGGGGATACCGGTGATTCCGGGTTCTTGCGTCTTCGTCATGGCGGCGGTCGTCATCAATCCTCCGGGGTCCGGGCCCGCGCCCGAACCAGATTCGTGTAAGGCATGCAGGGGCTGACCGGAACCTATCAGAGAGCCATGGCCGGCAGAAGCCTTTGGCTCGATCAAAGTCACTCGGAAAGTTCCGTTTATTATCATAAGGATAAGCACTCGCCGTAGTTTTTGGAAGGCTGCCCTGCGAATCACGGCGTCCGGCGGCAAGATTCCGGCGCTTGCCGCTTTCATTGGGGATGCAGGTACTTCATCCATCCCGCAGTTGTGCTAGTGGAGCGGAATTGCTCCACTAGAAGCCTATATTTGCTAGTGGTCCTTTGATTCTAACATTTACAAAGAAGGCCTGCCGAAGCGGGGTGCGAATGTTAGAATCGGACCACTAGGCCACACCGAACTTGCAGGAAATTTTGTGCACGCACTCATCGACCCGTTTATCCATTTTGTAGCTGCGCACGAGCCGCTGGCCTATCTGACGATCTTCCTTGCCGCGCTGCTGGAAGCCGTCCCCGTGCTCGGCTCGGTGATTCCGGGATCGACCATTATCCTGGCGCTGAGTGCGCTGGTGCCGGGGGGCGAACTCAACCTCATCGCCGTTTTGGCATCGGCGATAACAGGCGCAACCCTCGGAGACGGCATCGCGTTCTGGGTCGGGCATCGTTCTCAACGCCGAATTCTGGGGATCTGGCCGATCTCGAAATACCCGGGCCTGATCGCGGAGAGCGAGGCATTCTTTCGCAAATGGGGGCCATGGGCGGTTTTCTTCGCACGTTTTGTGCCGCCGATTCGCGCCTTCGTCCCCGTCACCGCGGGCGCCGTGGGAATGTCGCCGCTGCGGTTCTACGCCATCAACATTCCCGCGATCCTGCTGTGGGCCGCGGCGCACGTCTTGCCGGCGGTGATGGCGGTTACGGCGATCGAGCAATCCGGCGCCATGGAGCATGCCAGCGGCACCGCCAAGCATTATTGGATACCGCTGATCATCGCAGCCGCGGTCGTGGGCGGGTTGTTCACCTGGTGGAAACGCCGCAAGCGTGGGGTTAACGTGCCGGTGAAGGCGTCCGCGATGCCCCGGGATCGCTGACCGCCACTGCTGTGCAGCCTCAGGTCGCGCCGCGCACCACGGTCTTGAGATAATTATACGCCTTGATGATCTCAATCAGGCGATCCTCGGTGGAGCGGTCGCCGCCATTGGCGTCGGGATGGTGCTGTTTCACCAGCGCCTTGTATTTTGCCTTCACGGTTTCGAGCGTCGCCTCGGATCCAAGCCCCATCACTTGCAGTGCCTTGCGCTCGGCGTTGAAGACTTTTCGGGTTTCCACCCGGGCTTCGCTATTCGCACCGGGACCCGGCCGCCAGCGGCCGCGGCCGTTGAGCTCGCTGAACATGTGGAAGGGATCGGAGGCGCCTTCGAACTCTGCGTCGGCGCCCGGCTTGCCCTTGCCCTTGGCGCTGGTGTTGGCGCCCATCTTCCAGGTCGGCCGATGCCCGGTGAGCGCATCCTTCTGATAACGAGCGACGGCGTCGGCATTCATCCCGGAAAAGAAATTGTAGCCCTGATTATATTCGCGCACATGGTTCAGGCAGAAATGCCAGTATTCCTTGTCGTTGGCGCGGCCCTTCGGCGCGCGGTGCGGGCCCTTGTTCTTGCAGCCCGGCGCCTCGCACATCACAGCTTCCTCGCGCGCAGCCGCCTGCTGCTTCGCGCTCAGCTTGTTGGGCTTGATGCGAATGGAGTCGAAGAATTTTGATGAATCAATCGCCATGGCTGACTATGACAACGCAATCCGAACGGCTTCAAGTCTTGACATTGCGAAACCTTTCTCTCGATACGCCATTGACCAGGCGCGGCCGAATTGGACTACAATGTCCTCATGAACGCCACGCAAACGGTCAAGCACACTATCACAAACAAGTTGCGCGAAGCTTTCCCGCCGGAGAGCCTCGAGGTGACAGATGAATCACATTTGCATGAGGGACACGCCGGACATCGGCCCGGCGGCGAGACGCATTTTAGAGTTTATATCGTAGCGCAGGCGTTCGAAGGGAAGAGCCGGATCGAGCGTCATCGCATGATAAATGCGGCGCTGGCTGCGGAACTAGCAGGCTCCGTCCACGCGCTCGCGATCAAGGCGCACGCGCCTGGGGAAGCCGAAGGTCCGCGCAGGGACGTGACCATCTGCGTTGGTTGAGGCGAAGTGCCCGCCGCATAGCGAAGAGCAAAATGCCGTTCGATGTTTTGTGCACCGAGACCGGCACAGGCTCGCCCGTGGACCTAATCACACCGCGCGCTGACTTCCAAAGAGGCTTATCCGGAAGCTCACCCCGACGTTGTCCAGACGACGCGACAGTTGAAAATTGCCGCCGGGTTTGAAATTGCACTTGAAAACGCAAACGGATTTTCGTCCGATGCAATTGCTTCGTTAGCTTGGGATTTTCAGCAAAGGGGGCTTTCAATGAACGATTATCTGACGGTAATGCGCAAATACGCGACCTTTTCCGGTCGCGCCGGCCGCAAGGAATACTGGATGTTTGCGCTGGTCCTGTTCGTGATGCTAGTCGTTTGCTTCATCCTGGATCCGCTGCTTGGCATCTATGTGCTGCAGGGTGTGTTCAAAACCAGCACCTCCGCGGACGTCGGCGGCAACGTCCTGGCTTCGCAGCAGCATGACGGCATCGGCATTTTGACGCTGATCGTGTACCTTGTTCACCTTATCCCCGGCCTCGCCGCTGCGATCCGCCGGCTGCACGACGGCAACAAATCGGGATGGTTTCTCCTGCTCTCGTTCATTCCGATCGTAAACTTCTACTTTTTGTATCTGCTGATCGCGCGGGGCACGCCGGGCACCAACAGGTTCGGCCCTCCGCCCGTAGGCGCCCTGCCGCCGCTGGTCCCTGCTGGAGCCTGAACGACGCGCTTAAGAAACGAAGACTGACTGGCAAGCAGCGTCTCGGTGAGAGGCGCCGCCGGTGCGCGTCAGCTGCGTCTGCGGAGTAGCGTCGTTGGAGCTCACCGCGGCTGCAACGACGAGGGCACCAGTGCAGGCTCCAGCGCCGGAATAAGCCGGGGGCGTTCGCGGTGCACCGGGATGCCGCGATAGACCTGCTTGGTCGCCTCGACGATATGCACGCCCGCGAACGGCAGCGACAGCGCCGCGCCGGCGCGCTCCCACGCCATGGCGGAGCGCAGGAACCAGTTGCCGCCGACCGGCGGCATGAACAGCGCTTCGCCCCACGACGAGGGCGTGAACCACGTCTCGCGCAATAGCTGCGTGATCTGCGGGCGCGAATACGGCCGGCCATGACCGAACGGCGTGTTGTCGGTCCGGGTCCACACGCCGCGGCGGTTGGGAATGATCGCCATCAGCCGGCCCGACGGCGCCAGCACCCGCCACACCTCGCGCAACAAGCCCGCCGGATCGTCGGACATCTCCAGCGCATGCACCAAAAGGATGCGGTCCACCGCGGCGTCCGGCAGCGGCAGCGAGAACTCGTCGACCAGCGTCGCCAAAGCCGGACGCGCGGTCGGCCATTTCAGCACGCCTTGCGCCGCCGGCATGAACGCGATGCAGCGCTCGCAGTCTTCCCGGAACAGGCCGAGATAGGGCGTGGGATAGCCGAGGCCAAGCACGCGCTGGCCCTGCGCATCCGGCCAGCGCGCGTGGATGCCGCGATTGATGAGCCGGCGCGCCACGATGCCGAGGCGCCGCGAATAGAAATCCCTGAGATCGATGACGTCGATGGTCATGGCCGCAATTCTATCACGCCCGTGCGCTTGAAGGAGACCTGATTCGCGCATTGCCGATGATGCGTTAACGCCATATGTGATCCCCACGCATTATCTTCCGCTCATTCGCACTACGGAAAAATCATGGCCGCTGAAATCCGCCTATTCCCCTGCCTCACCGATAATTTCGGCGCGCTGATCCATGACCCCGCGACCAAGGCGACCGCGTCCATCGACGCGCCCGAGGCCGCACCCGTCATCGCCGCGCTGGAGCGCGAAGGATGGACGCTGACAGATATTCTCGTCACCCATCATCACGGCGACCATGTCGGCGGGGTCGCTGAACTGAAACAGAAATACAATTGCCGCGTCGTGGCGCCACATGACAAGGCCGCGAAGATCGCCGATGTCGACCAGCGCGTCGCTCAGGGCGACGTCATCAAGGTGGGAAATCTTTTGGCGCGGGTGCTGGAGACGCCGGGCCACACGCTCGACCATATCTCCTACGTGTTCGACGACGAGAAGGCGCTGTTCGCCGCCGACACGCTGTTCTCGATCGGATGCGGCAGGGTGTTCGAGGGTACCTATCCAATGATGTGGGAGTCGCTCTTGAAGCTGCGCGCGCTGCCCGACGATTTCAGACTGTACTGCGGCCACGAATATACCGCGGCGAACGTCAAATTCGCGCTCACGATCGAGCCGGAAAATCCGTCGTTGAAGGCGCGTGCCGAAGAGGTGACGCGGCTGCGCGCCGCGAACAAGCCGACCGTGCCGACGCTGCTCGGCGACGAAAAGAAAGCCAACGTGTTCCTGCGCGCCGACGATCCGGCGGTCGCCGCCAGTGTGCACCTGAAGGGCGCCAGCGCGGCGCAGGTGTTCGCCGAATTGCGCGAGCGCAAGAATAAGATGTGATTGGTGATCGTGGTGTAGGCCCGCCTACCCTCTCCCTCAAAGGGGAGAGGGAGAGGCCGGCCCCTGGCATCACACCATATACTGGCCGCCGTTGATCGACAGCGTCGAGCCGGTGATGGCGCCGGCTTCGTCGGCGGCGAGAAACACGACCGCGCGCGCGATCTCCTCGGGCTCGCCGAGGCGGTTCACCGGGATCTGCGGGATGATGTTCTTCTCCAGCACTTCCTTTGGCACCGCCTGCACCATCTCGGTGTTGATGTAGCCCGGGCAGATCGCATTGACGGTGATGCCGCCCTTGGCGTTCTCCAGCGCCAGCGCCTTGGTGAAGCCGATGTCGCCGGCTTTCGCCGCCGAATAATTGACCTGCCCGAACTGGCCTTTTTGGCCGTTGATCGATGAGATGTTGACGATGCGGCCGAACTTGCGCGACCGCATGCCTTCGATCACCGGGCGCGTCATGTTGAACAGCGATCCGAGATTGGTGTTGATGACGGCGGTCCATTGCTCCAGCGTCATCTTGTGGAAGGCGCCGTCCTTTGTAATGCCGGCATTGTTGACGAGCACGTCGATCGGGCCGAGCTCCGCCTCGACCTTCTTGACGCCGGCGGCGCAGGCGTCGAACGAACTGACGTCCCATTTGTAAACCGGGATGCCGGTTTCGGATTTGAATTTTTCCGCCGCGGCGTCGTTGCCGGCATAACTCGCCGCAACCTTGTAGCCCTTATCTTTCAGCGCTTTGCTGATCGCTGCTCCAATGCCGCGCGTACCCCCCGTCACCAATGCAACACGTGCCATGCCGATTTCCTCCTTGGACTTGCGCCGGAATTATTTCCGGTCGTTGAGACGAAAATGCCCGGTGCGAGACCGGGCATTTAGCTTAGCGAATTGCGAGGCGAATGCTCGATGATTTTTTCATCACACTAGAACGCGCCCTGCGGAACTAAATTCAGTTGCGCTCGATGCACATCGCGATGCCCATGCCGCCGCCGATGCACAGCGTGGCAAGACCTTTCTTGGCGTCGCGCTTCTGCATCTCGTGCAACAGCGTCACCAAGACGCGCGTGCCGGAAGCGCCGACCGGGTGGCCGATCGCAATCGCGCCGCCATTGACATTGACCTTGGCGGTATCCCAGCCGAGATCCTTGTTGACCGCGCAGGCCTGCGCCGCGAAGGCTTCGTTGGCCTCGATCAAATCGAGATCGCCGATATTCCAGCCGGCCTTCTTCAACGCCGCGCGCGACGCCGGAATCGGCCCGGTGCCCATGATCTTCGGGTCGACGCCGGCTTGGCCCCACGACGCAATACGGCCAAGAACGGTCCGGCCTTCCTTGGCGGCCTGCTTGGCGGTCATCAGTACGACCGCGCCCGCGCCGTCATTGATGCCCGATGCGCTACCCGCGGTCACGGTGCCTTCCTTCTCAAAGGCAGGGCGAAGCTTTGCCATCGCCTCGACGGTCGCGCCGTGGCGCGGATATTCATCGTCGCTGACGATGATGTCGCCTTTGCGCGACTTGATGGTGACCGGCACGATCTCGTCCTTGAACTTGCCGGCCTTCTGCGCTGCCTCGGCCTTGTTCTGCGAGCCGACGGCGAACTCGTCCTGTTGCGAGCGCGTGATCTGGTACTGCTTGGCGACATTCTCCGCGGTGTTGCCCATGTGATAGCCGTTGAAGGCGTCCCACAGCCCGTCCTTGATCATGGTGTCGACGAACTCGACCGGGCCCATCTTGACGCCGCCGCGCAGATATTGCGCGTGGGGCGCCATGCTCATGGATTCCTGACCGCCGGCGACGACGATTTCGGAATCGCCGTTGAGCAGCGCCTGATAGCCCAGCGCCACCGTGCGCAGACCCGAGCCGCAGAGCTGGTTGACGCCCCAGGCCGGGCTTTCCACCGGAATGCCGGCGGCGATCGAGGCCTGCCGCGCGGGGTTCTGGCCCTGCGCCGCGGTCAAAATCTGGCCCATGATGACTTCGGAGACCCGCCCCGGCTCGATGCCGCCTCGCTCCAGCGCGGCGCGAATGGCGATAGCGCCGAGATCATGGGCGGGCATGGTGGCGAACGCGCCGTTGAAGCTGCCGACCGGGGTGCGGGCGGCGCTGACGATGACGACATCGTCTGACATGGACATCTCCTGGTGTTTGAGTGCTTGAGGCATTGGACGGCGGGCCGGAATGGGCAGGCCATTCTCTCGGCCTATCCTGTTAATCTAGTAGAGCCGTGTCAATCGGCCAGCGGACGAAAGCGGCTTTCCGGTACAGGCGAAATTTCATTCCGGGACTGGCTCGGGGCAGTGCCCTTCCGCCAGATTAATCGTGACGCACAAATCGGTAGCCGAAGGCCGTTGAAAATGCTTACTTTGCTGCGCTGCGCTGCGCGGTAAGCCCCGGGCGACGTTCAACTTCTCTTTTTTCCGGTGTGCGCCATGGCTAAAACAGACCAACCCACCACGATCAAGAAATACGCGAACCGCAGGCTCTATAATACAGGCACCAGTACCTATGTGACGCTGGAGGATCTCGCGGCGATGGTGAAGGTCGGCGAGGATTTCCTCGTCTACGACGCCAAGACCGGTGACGACATCACCCGCTCGGTGCTGGCGCAGATCATTTTCGAACAGGAAAACAAGGCGGGGCAGAACCTTCTGCCAACGACGTTTCTCCGGCAGCTGATCCGGTTCTACGGCGACAGCATGCAGATGGTGGTCCCGAAATATCTCGAGCAGTCGATCGACATGCTGACGCGCGAGCAGGAAAAATTCCGCAAGCAGATGACCAACACCTTCAGCATGACGCCGTTCGCGCCGCTGGAGGAGCATGTCCGCCGCAACATGGATTTGTTTCAGCAGACGTTTTCGATGTTCAAGCCGTTTGTGCCGCCGCGTAGCGGAAGCCCGGTGTCCACGCCCGAGCCTGAGAAAATCGCCGAGTCTGGTGCGGAAGACGGCAATATCGACGACCTCCGCCGTCAGATGAAAGACATGCAGGACCGGCTTGAGCGGATGTCGAAAGAGCCGAAGAAGGAAGAGTAGGCTTGCCGAACGGCTACCCCGCCGCGGGCAATATCGCCGCGTCGCCCGCCGCATCCCAGGACCGATGCGATGAGGCCAGCCCGATCAGCCGGCCCTGGATGTAATCGCAGCCCCAATCGCGCAGCATGACCGCGGATTCCTCGTCCTGAACCCACTCCGCCACCGTCTTGATTTCGAGCCGGCGCGCCAGATCGATCAGCGTCTGCACGAAGGCGCGGTCGTCCGCCGAGCGCGCGATGTTCTGCACGAACGCGCCGTCGATTTTGACGATGTCCACACCGAGCCGGCGCAGATTGCGGAATGAGGTATAGCCCGCGCCGAAATCGTCGATCGCGATGCGGCTGCCGAAATTCTTCAGCCGCGTGACGAAGCCGCGCACGTCGTCGATATCCTGAATCGCCACGGTTTCGGTGATCTCAACGATCAGCCGCTCGCCGACGCCGGGCCAGGTGCGCATCAGCGATTCGATCGAGGCCCACCAGTCCGGATCCATCGTGGTGGCCGGCGAGATGTTGAGGCTGAGCTGGACATTCGGCGCGGCCGCGAGTTCGTCCACCACCAGTTCGAGCACGCGATGATCGACGAGACGGATCAACCCGAGCTTCTCGGCGACGGGAACGATGTCCGGCGCCAGCAGAAACTGGCCGTCCTGCTGCTTCATCCGCACCAGGCATTCGTGAAACGCCGGCGCGCGCGTGCGCGCATCGACCACCGGCTCGAACGCCATCACGATACGGCGCTCGTTGAGCGCGGTGACGATCTCGTCGGTGACGCGGATATTGACTCGGCGCTGCGCGTCGCGTTCGAGGTTGGGCCGCCACATCGAAAACGATCCGGCGCGGCGGCGCTTGGCGGCATCGAGCGTTTCCTGCGCGCGGTTGATCGCCTCATCAGTGTCGCGCGCGTAGCGGGGCACGCTGACAGCGCCGATGGAAGCAGTGACCGACACCGGACCGGAAGACGTCGGCACGACATCGTCGCGGATGCCAGCCAGAAACCGCTCGGCGGCGACGTTGACATCATCGACGGTGCAGTTCTTCAGGATCAGCCCGAATTTGTTGCCCGAAAACCGGCCGAGAATGTCGCCGCCGCGCAACCGGGCGCGAATGCGCGTCGCGACTTCCGATATCACGGCGTCGGCAACGTCGAAGCCGAAGGCGTCGTTGATGCGCGCCAGATGGTCGATGCCGATCAGCAGGAACGCAAAGGAAGACCGGAAACGCACGGCTTCCTCGATCGAGGCCGCCAAGGCGCCGATCAAATGCGTGCGGTTGAGTTCGCCGGTGAGCGGATCGTGCCGCGACAGTTTGAGAAGCTGCTCCTCGCGGGCGTGGCGTTCGTTGTCGACGCGGACGATACCCTCGACGCGCGCCGGCTTGCCATCGGGGCCAGCGAACCAGCAGCCGCATTCCTCGATCCACAGCACACTGGCCGAGGTTTTGGCCCGCACGCCATATTCGATGCGGTAAGGCACGCCTTCGCCCCGCGTTTTCGATAGGGCTCCGGCCAGCACGTCGGAGCGCACCGAGCGCTGCGGCTCGATCAGTTGCGAGAATTCGGCACCGCTGCCAAGCGCGGCCACGGGAATGTCGGGAAATACCGACCGGGCGTGATCGGTCCAGACCATGGTGTCGGCAGCGAGATCCCAGACGAACGCCGCCTGACCAAGCGAGGCGAGGATGGCCGGAAGTTGCGGAGCAGACGTCAAGGGTGCCTCATTTCGAGATTCTGGTTGCTGCCAGAATACGGCGGCTTGGGCTCACCACACTAGGGATAGTTCATAAATAATCAGGAAACCACGCCGTTCGATAACGCGGAACAACCTTGTGGGGTCCGGCATCATCCTTGCGAGGGAGAATACCAAGGGGCAGGCAATGTCCCAAAACGATACAGTGTCTAGGAATCGGACCGTCACAGTGAGCGCCAAAATCGACCAATCAGGCGAGTTGGAAACCGGCGATATGGCCGAGCCGGCGCCTGCTTGCACGGCGCTGGTGCCGGTGGCGCAGTCGCAGCACTTGCCGCCATCGACCGAACATCTAACCCGGCCGGACCCTTCGTTCGTGACGCAGCTGATCGCAACTGCCGAGCATGTGCCGCAAACCTGCGCCTTGCGGCGGGCGACGCCGGCAGTCGCGCAGGCGGCTTATGGATCGACGAGCAACCAGCCCCGTATCAAACTGCCGGGCTGCGAAATGCGTCAGATTATCTGACGAACGCGTCAGCGCGGCGACGCCCCGGACGATGGATGCGCGCCTTCGCCGGGCTGCAGATCCGGCGAACGAACTTCCGGCGAATGGACTTCCGAAGACGGCCCGCTCGACACCACGCCGGCATGCACGATCACCGGCTCCCCTCGGGGCAGCGGAACCGGTTGCTCCACCACAGGCTCCGCCATCGCTGCAGCCGCGGGCACGACCACAGACTCGAACTGCGGTTCGGGAGGATCAGCAATCGGCTTTCGCGCGGAAGTTCGCGACACCGGCGTGACCGATGTTACGGCATGCACACCGCGCCGGGCGTGCAACGCGATGCCGGCGAAAAACTCGACCAGCGCCAGCAACGTCAGCAGAAAAAAGGTCGTTGTGCCAAAGCGCGGCAGCAGCACGAACTCCGCGGCCGCGCCGGCGAATACCAGCGCCGACAGCAGGTGATCCGTCAGAAATTTCGACCCAGGCCGCGCGCCCTTGATGACCTCGAACAGCAACAGCACGATGCCAAGCGCCAGCAGAATTTCGCTGAGCGCCAACGGCCACTCATCGCCCGATTTCAAGACGAACTGCACGATGGGTTTGTCGAACGAGACATCGCTCATCAGAAAAGCGATGATGTTGTAGATCGCGAGCGGAATCAAAAGCAGCGGAAAAGCGATCATGAGATGCGAGGCCTTCTTCTGAACCACGGCCAGCGCTTTCCGGGCGATGATGGTCACCCGAAAGCGTAGCTTCTCAACTATCGAAGGTAATTCAGGCGGAAATGTATCGCGGCAGCGTCGTAGCGTCTAAGGCGCTTACGACTCTTTCTTCGCCTTGAGGACCTGGCGGCCCTTGTACATGCCGGTCTTCAGATCGAGGTGATGCGGGCGGCGCAATTCGCCGGAATCCTTGTCCTCGGCATAGGTCGGCTTCTTCAACGCGTCAGCGGAACGGCGCATGCCACGCCGCGACGGCGATGTTTTTCTTCTCGGAACGGCCATAACGTAAGTCCTTGCAGAATGGGTCGGAGGCGTCGTCCGCTGGCGGACGGGCCCCGCGCGAAGTTGCGCAAAGCTGAATGCAGATTGAGGCCGCGCTTATAAAGGATGGAGAGACCCAAGGCTAGGTTCAAATGACTGAAAATCACCTCAGAATCCGCGATTTTCCGCCCAGCAACGCTGCAATGCCGTGGCCTGCGCCCGAGCCATATAGGTCCCGGCCAGACGGCGCACGCCGGGACCGGGATTGCGGGCGCTGCGGATGTGGGGATTGGGCAGGATCGCGGCCAGCAGCGCGGCTTCGCGCGGCAGAAGCGCCGAAGCAGGTTGGCCGAAAGCATAGCTCGCGCCGGCTTCCGCGCCGAACTGGCCGGAAGGGCCCCATTCGGCGATATTGAGGTAAATCTCCAGGATGCGCTGCTTCGGGAGTACGAGATCGATCCACAGCGCCAGCGGCAATTCGAGCGCCTTGCGGACCACGCTGCGCCCCGGCCACAGAAACAGATTTTTCGCCACCTGCTGGGTGATGGTGGAGCCGCCACCGGCCACCTCCCCGTCCTGCGCGTCCTCGATCGCATCGTTCAACGCGTCCCAATCGATGCCACGGTGACTGCAGAATTTTGCATCCTCCGAAGCAACGACGCTGCGTGGCAGATAGGGCGATATCATGCGAAAATCGACCCATTGCCGCGACACGGGCGCGCCGGAGACCCAACGCCATGCCATCAGCGTCGAGACTGGATGGCCGACGCGATAGAGCGGCGCCAGCATGTAGGGCAGCAGCAGAAGGAGCAGCGCGATCAGCAGCACGGTGCGGACGATGCGCAAGGGCAGGACTTCCAGTTCCAGGTCGGTATCTATCCCCTGATGTGTCCGGGATATCGTTGTGCTTTTCAAGGCATCGGCGAACGGCCTTGTTTCGAAGCCACGGAATTGACGAAGCCGGTGGCATGAACGATTGTCCGGCCGAATTTGAGCCGGAGCCGCCGTTCGATGACGACTGCCACTGCATCCACCGATTTTTCGAAGCGCCTCGACAAGACCGCGGACGATACCGAAGCGTTGCTCGCCAAGCTTTTGTCCGACGAGCTTTTGCCGGATGAGATCGCGCGACCGAAACGCCTGATCGAAGCCATGCGCTATTCGAGCCTCGGCGGCGGCAAGCGGTTGCGGCCGTTCCTGGTGGTCGAAAGTGCCGCCGTGTTCGGCGTGTCGCGGCAGGCCGCCTTGCTGGCGGGCGCAGCGCTGGAATGCATTCACTGCTACTCGCTGATCCATGACGATCTGCCGGCGATGGACAACAGCGATCTGCGGCGCGGCCGCCCTACGCTGCACAAGGCCTATGACGATGCCACCGCGATCCTGGCCGGCGACGCGCTGCTGACGCTGGCATTCGACATCATCAGCCGCGACGAGATTCACAGCGACCCGACGGTGCGGCTGTTGCTGACGCGGGCACTGGCGCGCGCGGCGGGGATCGGCGGCATGGCCGGCGGCCAGATGCTCGATCTGGCCGGCGAAGGCCGCTTCGGCGACCGCGAGCCGGTCGATGTCGCGCGATTGCAGCAGATGAAAACCGGCGCGCTCTTGCGCTATGGCTGCATCGCCGGCGCCATCCTCGGCCAGTCCACGCCGAAGGAATACAGGCACTCGATGCCTATGGCCGTGCGCTCGGCGAAGCATTTCAGATCGCCGACGACCTGCTCGACGTTGAAGGCGACGCGGCAGCACTCGGCAAGCCCGCCGGCGCCGACGCGGCGTTGGGCAAGACCACGTTCGTCACGCAGCTCGGCGTCGACGGCGCCAAACACCGAGTACGCGATCTCTTAGCGCAGGCTGACGCTGCGCTTTCGATCTTCGGCGCAAAGGGCGACGTGCTGCGCGCGGCTGCGCGGTTCGTCGCCGAACGCAAGAACTGATCGCCGATGGCTCGCAAGGAAGCCGCCGATCCGTTGCTTGATCGTTTCAGAAAAATGTCAAAGCCGGTTCGCGTAGTCTACGCGCGGCCACGTACCTTCATTTCCATCGCTATCGGAATCGTCGCAGCCTTCCTGCTGCCGGATTCGCTGCGGCTGGTCACGCGCATCTTGTTGGGCTGGGATATCTTTCTCGGGTTTTATCTCGTGCTGACCACCGTCATGGTGCTCCGCTGCGGATTAGCGCACATCCGCCGCAATGCGATCATGCAGGACGACGGCCGGTTTCTGATTCTGCTGGTGACCGCGCTCGGCGCCTTCGCCGGCATCGCAGCAATCGTATTTGAGCTCGGCGCCGCGCACCGCAGCCCCGCCGAACTCACGCTGGCCACGGTGACGATCGCGTTGTCATGGGCGGCGGTGCACACCACCTTCGCGCTGCATTACGCCCACGAATATTATCGGGGCGCCAAGCCGGGCGGATTGCAGTTTCCCAACGGCGATAACCGCGACGAGCCGGACTACTGGGATTTTGTATACTTCTCATTCGTGATCGGAATGACCGCGCAGGTATCGGACGTGGGGATCACCGACAGGATCATCCGCCGCACGGCGACCGCGCACGGGGTGATCTCCTTTTTCTTCAATACCGCGCTGCTCGCGTTGATGGTCAATATCGCCGCCAGCGCCATCTGATCGCCTGCGCGCGGTGCGCTTCTAGTTGCAAATCGAGACGTTGCCGCCGCCGCCTTCTACCGGCCCACCGCGATCGGTCGTCCGGAATTCGAGGTGGCATCCGCGCGCTACCGGCCGGCATCCGACTGTGTCGCACACGATCTGGCCCGACGCCTGCGGCGGCCTCGCACCACCCGCGGCTACGCTGGGCGCAGGCCTCGGCCGCGCCTGAACGGCGGGAGCTGAACGTTCGTCGCGATAGTTACTGCGGTCACGATCAGGAGCACGATCTTGATCCCGGCGCGCGGAGGGCGTTGGGCGCTCGCGGCGCTTTTCGCACTCATTATCGTCGTTGAGAAACGAGCCGGAAGCGCAGACGATTTTCTTGCAGCGATCGCCGTCGGCCTGGAAACCCTGTTCGCAGATCAGCGGACAGATGCGTGCGGGCTTGACCTTGATGGCTTCGAGTGCATCGATACTTGCAACTTTAACGTCGAGCTTCATGCCTGCGTAGCGGTTAAATGACGTCAGCGCGCGCTGCGATGCGCCGTTCCAGTCGCCATCGATCGATCCCGTCAGGCAGCCAACACGGCGAAGTTCGATCTGGACCGATTTTGCGAGGTCTGCCTTCGAAACCGGCGCCGGCTCCGCCGCCGCGTCAGGCAGCGCGGCTACCTTGGTGTTTTGCGTATCCGCGGATCGCACATTGCCACCTGAAGCGACGGCGGTTTTTTGTCCCGCGTCCTTGTCGGCTGCGGCTTTTTCGGCGGCAGCTCGCTTGCGCTCGGCGTCGGCGGCTTGTTGCTGGGCGAGCGCCTTGGCATTCTCGGCGGCGACGCGCGCATCCTCGGCCGCCTTGGCGTCCGCAGCGGCCTTCGCCTGTTGCGTCTTTTGTCCACCCTCATTCGCGAGCCGGACGCGCTCCTGTTCGGTCTGCCGCGCTTTTTCAGTTGCAGCGACGCGCGCATTTTCGGCGTCGATCTTTGCGAGCTGAATCTTGGCCAAGCTGGCGTAGAAACCATCCGGATATTGCGCGAGGAAGGCATCCCATGCGGCTTTATTGCCGACCTGCAGCGCCAGTTCGTAGTCGCGCCGAAGCTCGCCCTGCGGACTGAGCCCCGGCGTTGCCGACGCAGCCGACGTGTCGGCCTTGCCCGGCACCAGCGGCACATCGTTGCCGCCGAGCGAACCATAGACATAAGGCTCCTGGCGATTGGCAGTAGTCTTCATCACGTCGTCGCGGACAAACCCGAACGCCCTGCGCACATCGAGCCCGGGGGTGGCAATGTGGCTCACGAAGTGCCTTCGTGAACGGGCTGTTGTCGCCGTCGCCATCCAGGGCCGTCGATCCAGCCTTCGCGGAATAGGCGATCAAAGTGTTGGGGCTTTCGGGTTCGACTTTGGCGAGGCCACGCCCGATCGAACGCGACGCCACGCTTTTCTTCATCTCCTTGACAAAGGGGTTGTCGCGGCAGGCATCGAGAATCACCAGCCGCAGCTGCTTTGCCGGTTCGATCGCCAAGAGCACGCGGTCGAGCGAAAACGCCTCATCATAGACATCGGTGTCGCGCTCCAGTTTCGCATCCACGGGGATCAGATAGTTGGTGCCCTCGACCTCGATGCCGTGGCCGGCATAATAGATCACCGCGATGTCGGCATCGCGCGAACGATCGGCAAACTCGCGCAGCGCGCGACGCATCTCCGTGGCGCCGAGGTCGTGACGCGAATCGACGACGTCGAATCCCGCATTTTTGAACGTTGCAGCGACCGCCGCCGCGTCTCGGGCAGGATTTGGAAGCTTCGCCGCATTTTGATAGAGCGAATTGCCTAGCACGAGCGCGACGCGTTTCTCGGCCCATGCCGGCTGGCAAACCAGCAGCAGCGCAGCGAGCAAAAGTCCGCGCAATTTCATGTGTCCAGATAAATACATGGCGAACCGTCCAGGACTGTCCTGTGCGAGATTAGCACCATCCACCTTGTATCAGAAGGCCTCGCCACGCTTTGTGAACTACATCACAAGCGGGGTTGCTCGTATCGAGGGCAATGCGCTTCGAACCGAAGCAATGCCGCCCCGCGTCACGAAGTTCGCCAAGCCATTGACGCCGCGGCGCTTCCGCGCAACGTGAAGCATCAAAAGGTGCAATGCTGTGGAAGCCAAATTCCAGATTTTCCTGATCCTGCTCGCCGTCCTGGCGGGCATCGCTCTGCTGGCGCGGCGCATCCATGTCGCTCCAGCGATATTGCTGCTCCTCGCCGGCATCGTGCTGGCTTTCGTGCCGGGCGTGCCGGCATTGGAGCTGCCTCCGGAACTGGTACTGCTGGTGGTGCTGCCGCCGCTGATCTATTCGGCGAGCGTCGCCATGAGCTGGCGTGAGTTTCGCTCGAACCTGCGCCCGATCGTGCTGCTGTCGGTCGGCTGCGTGATCTTTACCGCCTGCGCCGTCGCGGCGGCGACGCATTACCTTATAGGACTGCCGTGGAATGTTGGTTTCCTGCTCGGCGCCATCGTAGCACCCCCCGATGTCGTGGCGCCGTTGGCGATCGCACGCCGCCTGAAGCTGCCGCATCGTATATTGGTCGTTCTGGAAGGTGAGGGCCTCGCCAACGATGCCACGACGCTTATACTTTACCGTTTCGCCGTAGTCGCAATCACTACGAGTACCTTTTCATTCCCAAAGGCGGCCGGAACGTTTGTCGCGATCGTCGCTTGCGAAGTCGCTTTTGGCTTCGCGGTAGGATGGCTCAGCCTGCGCGCACGCCACTGGTCCCGCGATCCGCAAATTGAATTAACGCTATCGCTGATAACGCCCTACATCGCTTTTTGGATACCGGAGCACCTTGGCGGCTCCGGCGTAATCGCCACCGTCGTCTGCGGTCTCTATATGAGCTGGAACGGCCCGCTGCTGATCTCTGCTGCGACGCGGATGCAAGGTGTGTTTTTCTGGGGCCTCGTAATCTACCTGATAGAGGGAATGCTGTTCCTGCTGACGGGATTCCAGATGCGAATCCTGTTTGAGAAATCGAAGGCGTTCCCGCTCAGCGAGCATCCTGGTCGCGGTGGCGCTGGTGTCCGTGATCGTCATCGTGGCGCGGTTCGCATGGGTGTTTCCCGCGACCTATCTGCCGCGACTCTGGAGCAAGCGGCTGCAAGCCGGCGATCCGACACCGCCTTGGCGATGGATATTCGTGATCGCCTTTACCGGGGTGCGCGGGGCCGTCTCGCTCGCTGCCGCTTTGGCTTTGCCGCTGGCATTGCCGAACGGCTCCGATTTTCCCTACCGCGACCTCATCCTGTTCGTCAGCTTCGGCGTCATCCTGGTGACGCTGGTGGGGCTCGGGCTCGGCTTACCCTTTGTCGTCAGGCTTTTAGGGATAGCCGACCATGGCAACCACGAAGCGCGCCACGACCGCGAAGCTGAGATCAACGCGCGACGCAAGATAGTTGAAGCTTCGCATCAGGCCTTGACATCGATCATCGCCAAACGCGAATTGCCTGAAAGTCTCGCGGGTTTTCTCGAAGCCCGCCACGAGACGCGCAGACTAGCCATCCCCGATCCGCCCCGCATTGAGGGCGAACACACGCCGACGACCAAAGGCGCTTCAATGGTACGGGAAATCATCGGGGTCGAGCGTCAATTGCTGCACCGGATGCTGCGCGAGGGCACCATCTCCGATGAAGTCCGCCGCCGCATCGAACGCGACCTCGATCTTGAAGAGGCTGTCGTCAACAATCGCGAGAACACGACTCCGCTATAGGGGAAAGACGCCGATACAATTGCTCGATCGCGATTCCGGTTCGCCTGCGTATCCCTAACCGGCCGCTCGCCCTTGACCGTAACGCGGTTGCCGGAGCGGGTGTGCGGCCAGTAATCCCACATCGCGCGATGCTGCGCACAACGGTTGTCCCAGAACGCGATCGCGTTTTCGGTCCAGCGGAAGCGGCACTGGAACAGCGGATTTTCGCAGTGCTGGTACAGATAGGCCAGCATCGCGTCGCTCTCGTCGCGGGGTATGCCGATGATGTGGCGGGTGAAGCCGCGGTTGACGTAGAGCGCCTTGCGGCCCGTCACCGGATGCGTGCGCACCACAGGATGTTCGGCGCTGGGATAAGTCGGCTTGTCGGCAACGCCGGTGTTGGCATAGAGCCCGCGATAGGCCTGCTCGCCGTCATGCAGCGCGATCAGCCCGTCGAGATAGGTCTTCATCCGATCCGACAGCGACTCGTAGGCCGCATACATGTTGGCGAACAGCGTGTCGCCGCCGCGCGGCGGGCACTGCTTGATGTAGAGGATCGAGCCCATCGGCGGCTCGACGTCGCAGGACACGTCGGTGTGCCAGCCTTCGCCATTGGCGCGCGGCGAATCCTTGTCGGCATAGATCTTCATCAGCGCCGGCTCGCCGGGTTCGTGCGGCGCGGCGGGATGGATGTGCAGCTCGCCGAACTGCCGCCCGAAGGCAAGATGCTGCTGCGGCGTGATGTGCTGGTCGCGAAAAAAGATCACGAGATTTTCGGCGAGCGCGCGGTGAATCTCGTCCATCGTCCGGTTGGAGAGCGTGCTGGCGAGATCGACGCCCGAAATTTCCGCGCCGATGATTGGCGTCAGCTTCTCGACGCCGATGGTCTCGAAGGGCTCTTCCTCACCGGCGGTGTGGCGATAGCGGGGGCCTTGTTTGCTGGCGAGCGAGCTCATGCGAATCTCCCGTTATTTTTTTAGGCATGATCTCCATTTTTGGGATCATGCTCGTTTTTACTTACTCTGCTGCGGTGACGACCACGCCCGCCGCCGGCACGCTGGCGCTTTGGCCGTAGCGCTGCTCGATATAGTCGATCACCATCGCCTGGAATTCGGTCGAGATGTTGGGACCGCGCAGGGTACGGAATTTCTTGCCGTCGACGAACACCGGCGCGGCCGGGGTTTCGCCGGTGCCCGGCAGCGAGATGCCGATGTCGGCATGCTTGGATTCGCCGGGGCCGTTGACGATGCAGCCCATGATCGCGACGTTGAGCGATTCGACGCCCGGATATTTCGACTTCCAGTTCGGCATCTCGTCGCGGATGAAATCCTGGATCGAGCGCGCCAGTTCCTGGAACGTGGTCGAGGTGGTGCGGCCGCAACCGGGGCACGCGGCCACCAGTGGCACGAAGGTGCGAAAGCCCATGGTCTGCAGCAATTCCTGCGCGACCTGAACTTCCAGCGTGCGGTCCCCGCCGGGCTCAGGCGTCAGCGAAATCCGGATGGTGTCGCCGATGCCGTCCTGCAGCAGAATGCCGAGCGCGGCGCTGGAGGCGACGATGCCCTTCGAGCCCATGCCGGCTTCGGTGAGGCCGAGATGGATCGCGTAATCCGAACGTCGCGCCAATTCCTGATAGACCGCGATCAGGTCCTGCACCGCGGACACTTTCGCGGAAAGGATCATGCGGTTCTTCGGCAGGCCGATTTCCTCGGCGCGCGCCGCCGACAACAGCGCCGACTGCACCATCGCCTCGCGCGTGACCGCGCGGGCGTCGACCGGATTCGGCGAACCGCGTTCTCTTCCATCAGCTTGGTCAGCAATTCCTGATCGAGCGAACCCCAATTGGCGCCGATCCGCACCGTCTTGTTGTTTTTTAACGCGATCTCGACGATGTCGGTGAACTGCGTGTCGCGCTTGTTCTTGAAGCCGACATTGCCGGGATTGATGCGGTATTTGTCGAGCGCCTCGGCGCAGGCCGGATGATCGGCCAGTAGCTTGTGGCCGATGTAGTGGAAATCGCCGATCAGGGGCGTGGTGATGCCGCGCTTGCGCAGCGCGTCGCGGATATGCGGCACCGCCGCTGCGGCCTCGTCGCGGTCCACCGTGATGCGGACCAGTTCGGAGCCGGCGCGCGCCAGCGCTGCGATCTGCGCCACCGTGCCGTCGATATCGGCGGTATCGGTGTTGGTCATCGACTGCACCACGATCGGCGCACCGCCGCCGACGGCGACATTGCCGACCATGACCTGGGTGGTTTTGTGCCGGGCCCTGGGGCCGGCGACATCCCGCTGCGGAGGCTTTTCGAGCATGTTCATGGGGTACTCAAATATCAGGTTTTTGTGACATTCAGCAATGGATCAATGGCCTGCCGGCCTTAAGCCGGCAAATTCGGATCAGGCGTAACCTTGGCTTCTGACGTCGCCGGCCGGTTAACCAGATATAGCCCGGCGATAACCAGCAGTGCCGCGGCGCCGAAGGCAACAGTCAGCGTGTCATGCATGAAGAAATGGCCCGCCGCGACGCCGAATAAAGGGGTGATAAAGGTAAAAGCCGACAATTTGCTGGCGGAATAGGTTCTCACCATCGAAAACCATACCAAAAACGTCAGTCCGATTATCCAGATCGCCTGATAGGCCATCAGCCCAAGCGCCAGCGGACCCGGAATATGGGTGATTTTTCTCGCCGGCAATCCACGCCGCGAGCCCCAAAATCGGAATCGACATCGCGACCTGATACCCCAACCCCTTTTCCGGCGGCGCCTTCAACAGCGCCGTGGTTTTCACCAGCAGCGTCGTCGCCGCCCACAGCGCGGCGCCCCCCACAATCATCAGATCACCGAGCAGCACATTCGCGTCGACATCCGCCTGCGGCACACCGATGGCAACGGCGACCCCCGCAAAACTTAATCCCAGTCCGCCCCACTGCGATGCGCGCAGCCGCTCGCCGAGAAACTGGTAGGAGCCGAGCGCCACGAAAAACGGCGCGGTGTAGAGAAACACTACCGCGCGCGAGGCCGAGGTCAGCGACAGGCCGCGATAGATCAGAACGAACTCGAAGCCGAACAATACGCCCGCGAACAACCCGACGCGCAACGTGCCGTCGCGCTCGAACATTTTCACGCCGCGCAATCTCGCGATCAGCAGCAGGACGAGTATGCCGCCGCAGGAGCGGATCGTCGCCTGAAGTAACGCCGGAATATCGGGGATCGAGAGCTTCACCGCGATCTGGTTGAAGCCCCAGCTCAGGCACAACATCAGCATCAGCGCTATGGCGCCCGGCGTGAGCGGACGCCCGGCTGACGGTAATTTCATTTGATCGGATGACATCAATCCTCTGCCCCGGCTTGGCGCCGTGTTTTTATGTTGTTGTCGTCTGGCAGTGTGCGCAGGTGCCGGTGATTTCGACCACGGACAATTTCGGCGCAAAGCCATGGACGCGCGCCGCTTCGTTGAGACTTCGCGCCACCGGCGCGGCGGGAATTTCGCCGGCCGACCCGCAGTGCTCGCAGATCAGAAACGCCACCATCGCCGCCGCATCATGATCGTGCGCGCAGGCCAGAAACGCATTGCGGCTTTCGATCCGATGGACGAGGCCATTCGCCATCAGGAAATCGAGCGCGCGGTATACCGTGATCGGCGCAGGCCGCGGCATCGATCTGGCGAGTTCGTCGATCACCTCATAGGCGCCGAGCGGGCGATGGCTGGACAACAGCGCCTGCAAAACCTGGCGGCGGACCGGAGTGAATTTCTGCGCCCGCCCCTGACACACCTGTTCCGCATGACGGAGCGCGTCCGCCGCGCAGCGGTCGTGATCGTGGTTCGGCGCGGGAAATGTCGGTTTCACGGCTGGCATGGCTATCATGTAATGCACGCTGGAGCGTTTTGCCCGCGTTTTGTGCAGCTTTTAACGGATTTGCGTCGCAAATCCCGCAGCAGCAGACATCCTACCGGTCATGTTCCAGCCGCAGGGCAGCCTTCCAATAACCCTCGATGTCATATTCATAAGCAAGCTTATTATAGTCAAAGCTTATGGAGACGACGATGGCGCGCGGTTCCGTGGATATGCACTTCCTGTTTACGCTCGGCGAAGTGCAGCGCCTTGTGCGCGCCTACGCCGACAAGCAAGCCGCGCACTACGGCATCACCCGCGCGCAATGGGCGGTGCTGGCCAAGGTGGAACGCACCGAGGGCCTCAAGCAGACCGAGCTGGCGGAACAGATGGAGATGCAGCCGATTACCCTGACGCGGCTGATCGACAAGCTCTGCGACAATGGCTTGATCGAGCGGCGCAGCGACGACAGCGACCGGCGCGTCAATCGGCTTTATCTTCGCAAGGCTGCGCGGCCGCTGCTGGGCAAGCTCGGCGGGCTGCGCTCGGAACTCACCGCGACCGCGCTCGCAGGCATCAATCCATCCGATGCGCATCGCCTGCTCGGCCAGCTGGAAGCAATAAAGGAAAACGTTCGCACCGCGATTTCGGATGCGAACATCGAAACTCAAAAGAAAGAACAGCGTTATGGCTGATCCGGTGCTGAAATTTCCCGTCGAGCAAAAGGGCAACCCGCCCGCATCGCCTCAAAAGCCTGAAGCGAAACCACGGCGCCGCCGGCTTGCGGCTGCGCTGCGGCGCTATCGCCGGGTCTTGCTGCTCGTGGTGCTGCCGCTAGTGGCAGTCATTGCCGGACTGACTTTCTATCTGCACGGCGGCCGCTACGTAACCACCGACGACGCTTATGTCGGCGCGCAAAAGGTGCTGATCACGCCTGATGTCTCCGGCAAAATCATCAGCGTCGCGATCAAGGAAGGTCAGCAGGTTATCACCGGCGACGTCCTGTTCCAGATCGATCCGAAGCCGTATGACCTCGCCGTTCAGCAGGCGCGCGCCAAACTGGCTGACGCCAAGAGTACGCACGACAATCTCGTGGCCAACGTGAAGCTGTATGACCAGACCGTCGAACTTATCAACGCCGGCATCGGCATCAAACAACGCGACGTCGAGCGCAAGACCGCCCTGGTCAAGAGTTCGGCCGGCTCCCAGCTCGACCTCGACAATTCCAATACTTCGCTGGTGACCGCGCAGGCGCAGCGTCAGCTGATCCGCCAGCAAAGCTCCACCGCGCTGAATCAACTGCTCGGCGATCCGGATCTGCCGCTGGAAAAATTTCCCGCCTATGCGCAGGCGCAGGCCGCGCTCGAGGACGCGCAGCGCAACCTCGACCTTTCAACGGTGCGCGCGCCGATGAACGGCACCGCGACGCAGGTCGACAACATTCAACTCGGACGGTTCGTGGCCGCCGGCGGGCCGGTATTCAGCGTGATCGATACATCGAAGCCGTGGGTCGATGCCAACCCGAAAGAATCCGACTTCACCTACGTCACGGTTGGACAACCCGTCACCATCGACGTCGATGCGTTCCCCGACCACGTGTTCAAGGGCACCATCGGTTCGCTCAGCCCCGGCACCGGCGCGCAGTTCGCCATCCTGCCGCCGCAGAACGCCACCGGCAATTTCGTCAAGGTAGTGCAGCGCGTGCCGGTGCGGATTTATTTCGACACCAACGACGCGAATGTACGCAAGCTGAAGGCCGGCATGAGCTCCTATGTGTCGATCGACACCGGGCACCGCCGCTCGCTTGCCGGCCTGTTCGGCTCACCCGCGGTGGCGAAGCAGGACTAACATGAGCACGTCAGCCGCAGCTGCGCCGATCGCCGTACCCGGCCTGCGCCGGAACATGGTGACGATCTGCGCCATGACGGCGACGATCATGCAGGCGCTCGACACCACGATCGCCAACGTCGCGTTGCCCTATATGCAGGGCAGCCTCTCGGCATCGCAGGACCAGATCAACTGGGTGCTGACATCCTACATCGTCGCCGCCGCGATCATGACCGCGCCGGTCGGATGGATCGCCAATCGCTTTGGCCGCAAGCGCATCTTCATCGTCTGCTCGGCCGGATTTACCATCGCCTCGGTGCTGTGCGGCTTGGCGCAGGACATCAACCAGATGGTGCTGTTTCGCCTGCTGCAGGGCGTGTTCGGCGCGGCGCTGGTTCCGCTGTCGCAGGCGGTGATGCTCGACTCCTACGCGCTGCATGAGCGCGCCAAGGCGATGTCGATCTGGGGCATGGGCGTGATGATGGGGCCGATCATGGGTCCGTCATTGGGCGCGTGGCTCACCGAAACCTATTCCTGGCACTGGGTTTTCTTCGTCAACCTGCCATTCGGCATCTTCACCGTGCTGGGGCTGATGATCTTCATGGACGAGACAAAGAAGAATCTCGATTTGCGCTTCGACTGGTTCGGCTTCCTCGCGCTCGCCATCGGCATTGGGTCATTGCAGGTCGCACTCGACCGCGGCGAGCAACTCGGCTGGATGGAATCCAACGAGATCATCGCGGAACTCATCGTCTCTGCCGCGGGGTTCTACTATTTCTTCGCGCATTCGTTCACCACCGCCAAGCCATTCATCCAGTTCGCGATCTTCAAGGACCGGAATTTCGTCAGCGGCTGCGTGTTCATGGCGGTGATGGGGCTCGTGCTGTTTTCCACCATGGCGCTGTCGTCCCCCTACCTGCAGAACGTGATCGGCTACCCGATCATCACCGCGGGGCTGCTGCTGGCGACGCGCGGCTGCGGCACCTTCATCGCCATGATGCTGGTGGGGCGGCTGATGCGCTACATCGAGGCGCGCACGCTGATCATTACGGGACTAAGCCTGACCTGCATTTCGCTGTTCTACATGACCGGCTGGACCGACCAGACGAGCGTCGCGGGGATCGTCGAGGTAAGCATTGTACAAGGTTTTGGATTCGGCCTGGTATTCGTGCCGCTCAGCACCGTGGCCTTCCTGACGCTGCCTAATCATCTGCGCACTGACGGCACCTCGATGCTGACCTTGATGCGCAACGTGGCGAGTTCGATCGGCATCTCCGTGGTGATCGCGCAGCTCACGGAGGGATCGCGGCGCATCTATTCGATCCTGTCCGAGCACATCAATCCGTTCAACGGCGCGCTGCAGATGCCTGACGTGCGCAGCATGATCGATCTGGGCACCGACGCCGGCCGCGCCATGGCCGATGCCATCGTCGGCATGCAGTCGCAAATCATCGCGTTCTCGCAGGATTATCAACTGGTGATGATCGTCACCGCCTGCGCGATCCCGCTCGCGCTGATGATCGGATCGACCAAGGCGGCGCTGCGCAGACAAGCGCAGGCGCCAGATCATGTCGCGGTGATGGATTGACACGCCGTCAATCAAGCAACTCCCGGCAGCCGAGATCATCGACCGCAAGGAAGATGCGCTCAAGATTGTTCCACCAAATCAGGGGCGGGATGCTGTTGGCGTCCTGCCAGAGCGGCGTGGTGATGTGCCACAACGCTGACAGCCGATAGTCGTCATCCAGTGCGCGCCGGTCGTAACCGCGTATGCCCTGGGTCAGAAGGGTCTCGTGGTAGACATCCAGCAATCGCCGCTCGAACCGGCGTCTCAAGTCGGGATACCAGTGCATCGCCATCATGTAGGCGAGGTCATCGGAAGCGACATCAACTCTCCAGCAGTCCCAATCGAACAGCAAAGCGCCGCCGCCACCTCCGCATCTTTCGGCAAGAAGATGTTCCACACGTGTGCATCGCCGTGAACAACCGTCATATTGCGGCGGGACCGGTAGCGGTCCTGCAGGCGCGGCGCCGCCTTCAGCAATCGGGCGTAAAGATCGCGCCGGTCCGGCGACAGGCGATCACCCTGGCGTTCGATAAACACCGGCAGCTGATTTGCGAGCTGCTCGACCTGCTGATCCAGACCGGCTGAATCCATCCATGCACCCACTGTCACCCCGAGGCGGGGCTCGTCCCACCATGCTGCGTGAAAGCGCGCCCGCGCCCGCATGATCTGCTCGCATTGCTGGAGCGTCGGCGGCAGCGGCCAGGCCGTCGCAACGAAGTGCGTATCGGTGAGGTCTTCGAGCAGTAGATGCCACAGCTTGGTCTGGTCATCATAAACGGCGTCGTAACAGCGCGGGACGAGGTGGTCTTCCGTGGCAGCCGCAACCTGCTTGTAGAAGGCGACCTCGTTGCGACCCGCAAACCAGAATGTATCCGCGCGTTCGGCAATGACTGATTTGAAGATCAGCGACGACGGCGCGGTCGCGGCTTCGCCCTCGTAGTGCAACCGAAGCCGCATGATATGCGATAGCACCGTGTCGAATGACCGCTCTACCGTGACGTCGCGAACTCGGCCACCGCCAAGCGCGCCGGATTGACGCAGCACAGTGGTCAGATGGTCGGCGCCGGCAGCGGGTGGCAGAGCATTATCCGTCATCACCGCTTTGCCTCTGTTAAACGTCGAAGAACACCGTTTCGTTTTCGCCTTGCAGGCGGATGTCGAGCCGATAAATGCCGCCGCCGCCGGCCTCTTCGCGCTTTGCGATCAAAGTGCCGCGACGATCCGCCGGCACCAGCGTCAGCACCGGATCGGCAGCGTTGGCGTTTTCGCCCTCGAAATAAATCCGCGTGTAGAGCTGCAGCAGCATGCCGCGCGCGAAAATCGCCAGCAGAATATGTGGCGCCTGCGGCCTGCCATCAGCATCGGGCACCGGGCCGGGTTTGATGGTGGCGAACGCGTATTCGCCGTTCGCGTTGGTGCCGCAGCGGCCGAAACCGCGAAACGACGCATTGGGCAACGAACGCTTGTCCTGCGGATCATTGAAGCGGCCCTGCGCATCGGCCTGCCAGATTTCCAGCATCGCATCCGGCACTGGCGCTCCGTCGCCATCGAACACCCGGCCCTCGACACGGATACGCTCGCCTGAAACATCCGGGGTGACGAGGTTGTTGCCGAACGCGTCGTTCCACGCGTAGTCGCCATCCGGCGTCAGGCCGTAGGCGAAAAACGGTCCGACGGTTTGCGACGGCGTCACACCCGCCATCAGTGCGTCTCCATCGGCGTCGCATTGCGCCCGCGCAGCACGATGTTGAAGCGGTAGCACAAGGCCCATTCCGGCTGAGTGTTTTCAAGATCGAAGCTCGACACCATCCGCATCCGCGCCTTTTCGTCCGGCACGGAATTGAAGATCGGGTCGAATTCGAACAGCGGATCGCCGGGAAAATACATCTGCGTCACCAGCCGCGAGACGAAGGCGTGACCGAACACCGAAAAATGGATGTGCGCCGGACGCCAGGCGTTGTGGTGGTTGCCCCACGGATAAGCGCCGGGTTTTACCGTGATAAACTTGTAATATCCGTCAGCGTCGGCCTTGGTCCGGCCGGCGCCGGTAAAATTTGGATCGAGCGGCGCGCGGATGCTGGTCGCGAACGTGGATGTAGCGGCCACAGGCATTGGCCTGCCATAGTTCCACCAGCGCATTGGGAACGCCGCGGCCGTCTTCGTCGAGGACGTGGCCATGCACAATGATGCGCTCGCCGAGCGGCTCGCCTTCATGCTGGATGGTGAGGTCGCGATCGTTCTCGCGCACGGTCTCATGGCCGTACACAGGGCCGGTCAATTCCGACAGCGTCTGGCGGATGATGACGAGCGGCTTCTGCGGCGCGCGTTTTATGGAGCTGCGATACGCCGGCGCCAGCCGCGGCGGATGCGCGGTGTTGCTTTCGATGGGATAGACGAGGGTCATGTTTATCTCCTGCCTCATGGTGAGAAGGCGCCCTTGCGCCGTCTCGAACCATGGCGACGAACAATCATCCTTCGAGACGCGCGCAAGAAGCGCACTCCTCGGGATGAGGAAAACCTAGTTCACCATCTCGAGCGCCATGGCGACGCCCTGGCCGACGCCGACGCACATGGTGGCCAGCGCGCGTTTGCCGCCGCGCTTTTCCATGCCGTGCACCGCCGTCATCGCCAGCCGCGCGCCGCTCATGCCCAAGGGATGGCCGAGCGCGATCGCGCCGCCATGCGGATTGACGAAATCGGCATCGTCCTTGACGCCGAGTTGACGCAGGCACGCGATGCCTTGCGACGCAAAGGCTTCGTTAAGTTCGATCAGATCGAAGTCGCTGATCTTGAGACCTAGTCGTTCCATCAGCTTGCGCGTCGCCGGCACCGGGCCGATGCCCATGATGCGCGGCGGCACCGCCGCCGATGCCAGGCCCAGAATTCGCGCGCGCGGCGTCAGTCCGTGCTTCTTCACCGCAGCTTCCGACGCCAGCAGCATCGCCGCCGCGCCGTCATTGACCCCCGAAGCGTTGCCGGCCGTTACGGTGCCGGGATTGCGCACGATCGGTCTGAGCTTGGTAAGGCCTTCGAGCGTGGTCTCCGGGCGCGGATGCTCGTCCTTGTCGACCATGACTGGTCCGGCCTTGCCGCCGGGCGCCGAGACCGGCGTGATCTCCTCGGCGAAATAACCCGACGCGATGGCTTTGCCGGCGCGCTGCTGCGAGCGAATCGCGAACGCGTCCTGATCGGCGCGCGAAACCTGGAATTCCTCGGCGACGTTCTCGCCGGTTTCCGGCATGGCATCGACGCCGTACTGGCTCTTCATCAGCGGATTGATGAAGCGCCAGCCGATCGTGGTGTCGTAGATCTCGGCCGAGCGCGAAAACGCTTCCGGCGCCTTGCCCATCACGAACGGCGCGCGCGTCATCGATTCGACGCCGCCCGCAATGGCAAAATCGATCTCGCCGGCGCGGATCGCGCGGCCGGCCGCGCCGACGGCATCGAGGCCGGAGGCGCAGAGCCGATTGAGCGTCAGCCCCGGGATCGATTCCGGCAATCCGGCCAGCAACAGCGCCATGCGCGCGACGTTGCGGTTGTCCTCACCGGCCTGGTTGGCGCAGCCGAAATAAACTTCATCGACCGCGGACCAGTCGAGCTTGGGATGCCGGGCCATCAGCGCTTTGATCGGCACCGCCGCCAGATCGTCAGCACGCACTTTTGCCAGGGAGCCGCCGAAGCGGCCGATCGGCGTTCGTACGGCATCGCATACAAATACATCGGGCATGATCTTCTCCCTTACGCGCCATCCGCATCGGATCGCCGGATTTAAGATGAGTTTTAGGAGCGGGTGTGCGGCAGGTCAATTGCAAGAGCCGCCCCAAAGAAGGAGGTCAGCCGCCCTGTGCTTGCGGATCAAAACTTTGCTACCGTTAGCCGCCATGACGATCCAGCCCGCCATCCCCCTGCAAGCCGATGCCGCCGCGCCGATCGAACCGGCGCGCGTCACGCCGATGATGGAACAGTACCTCGAGATCAAGGCCGCCAACCCCGGCCTGCTGCTGTTCTATCGGATGGGCGATTTCTATGAGCTTTTCTTCGAGGACGCCGAAATCGCCTCGCGGGCGCTCGGCATCGTGCTGACCAAGCGCGGCAAACATGCCGGCAACGACATCCCGATGTGCGGCGTGCCGATCGAACGCTCCGACGATTATTTGCATCGGCTGATCGCGCTCGGCCATCGCGTCGCGGTGTGCGAACAGATGGAGGATCCCGCCGCGGCGCGGGCGCGCGGCAACAAGAGCGTGGTCCGCCGCGACGTCGTGCGGCTGGTGACGCCGGGCACGCTCACCGAAGACACGCTGCTCGACGCCCGCACCAACAACTACCTGCTGGCGCTGGCACGATTGCGCGGCTTGTCCGGCGCCGACCGCATCGGATTGGCCTGGATCGATATTTCCACCGCGGAATTCATCGTCACGGAATGCGCGACTGGCGAACTGGCGGCAACCTTGGCGCGGATCAATCCCAACGAAGTGATCGTCACTGATGCGCTTTATAGCGATCCCGATCTCGGGCCAGTGCTGCGCGAGCTACCCGCGGTGACTCCGTTGACCCGCGACGTGTTCGACAGTGCCACCGCCGAACGGCGGCTGTGCGACTATTTCGCCGTCGCCACCATGGACGGCCTCAGCGCGATGTCGCGGCTGGAAGCGACCGCCGCGGCCGCAGCGGTCACCTATATCGACCGCACCCAAGTCGGCAAACGTCCGCCGCTGTCGCCGCCATCGCGCGAGGCCGCCGGCGCCACCATGGCGATCGATCCGGCGACCCGCGCCAATCTCGAACTGACGCGCACGCTGTCAGGCGAACGGCGAGGCTCGCTGCTCGACGCCATCGATTGCACCGTCACCGCCGCGGGATCGCGGTTACTCGCGCAAAGATTGGCAGCGCCGCTCACCGACAGCGTCGCGATCGCGCGGAGACTCGATGCGGTGGCGTGCTTCGCCGCGAATGCAGCAGCGCGCGACGAAGTCCGGACGACGTTGCGCGCGGCGCCGGATATGTCGCGGGCGCTGGCGAGATTGTCCGTCGGCCGCGGCGGACCGCGCGATCTTGCGGGCTTGCGCGACGGCATCATCGCCGCCGATCAGGCGGTGGCGCAGCTGGAGCAAATCAGCAACCTGCCGCAGGACATCGTCGCGGCGATGGAGGCGCTGCGCCGCCCCTCGCGCGACCTCGCGCTGGAGTTCGAACGCGCGCTCGCCGAACAACTGCCGCTGCTGAAGCGCGACGGCGGCTTTGTGCGTGAAGGTTACGAGGCCGCGCTCGACGAAACCCGCAATCTGCGCGATGCCTCGCGGCTTGTGGTTGCTGCGATGCAGGCGCGCTACGCCGACGAGACCGGCGTCAAGGGCTTGAAGATACGCCACAACAACGTGCTCGGCTATTTCGTCGAGGTGACCGCGCAGCACGGCGACAGGCTGATGGCGCCGCCGCTCAACGCGACCTTCATCCATCGCCAGACGCTGGCCGGCCAGACCCGCTTCACGACGTCGGAATTGGGCGAGATCGAAGCCAAGATCGCCAACGCCGGCGACCGCGCGCTGGGGCTGGAGCTCGAGATCTTCGAACGGCTGCTGGCGATGGTTGCCACCGCCAGCGATGACCTGCGTGCCGCCGCGCATGCGTTCGCGCTGCTCGATGTCGCCACATCGCTGGCGAAGCTCGCGGTCGACGATAATTATGTGCGGCCGGAGGTCGACGCTACGCTCGCCTTCGCCATTGAGGGCGGCCGGCATCCGGTGGTGGAGCAGGCGCTGCGGCGCGACGGCCAGCCTTTTATCGCAAACGCTTGCGATTTATCACCTGGGCCTTCGCAGGACTCCGGCCAGATTTGGCTGATCACCGGCCCCAACATGGCCGGCAAGTCCACGTTCCTGCGCCAAAACGCGCTGATCGCGCTGATGGCGCAGATCGGCAGTTTCGTGCCGGCGGCGCGGGCGCGCATCGGCATCGTCGACCGGCTGTTCTCGCGCGTCGGCGCCGCCGACGATCTGGCGCGCGGGCGCTCGACGTTCATGGTGGAGATGGTGGAAACCGCCGTCATCCTCAATCAGGCCAGCGAGCGCGCGCTGGTGATCCTGGATGAGATCGGGCGCGGCACCGCGACCTTCGACGGCCTGTCGATCGCGTGGGCGGCGATCGAGCATCTACATGAAAACAACCGCTGCCGCGCGTTGTTCGCCACGCATTATCACGAGCTCACCGCGCTCTCGGCGAAGCTCCCGCGCCTCTTCAATGCGACCGTACGAGTAAAGGAATGGCACGGCGACGTGGTGTTTCTCCATGAGGTGCTGCCCGGTTCGGCCGATCGCTCCTACGGCATTCAGGTGGCGAAGCTCGCAGGGCTTCCCGCGCCGGTGATCGCGCGTGCGAAATCCGTGCTGGCGAAACTCGAAGCGCAGGACCGCGGCCAGACCGCGCGCGCCTTGGCCGACGATCTGCCGCTGTTCGCGATGTCGTCGCGCGCCGCCGCCGAGCCGCTGCCGCTAAGCGAGGCTGAAAAATTGATCGAAGCGTTGAGGGAACTTCATCCAGACGAGATGTCGCCTCGCGACGCGCTGGAGGCGCTGTACGCGCTGAAGGCGAAATTGCCGAAATAATAAGATGGCGTCTTGCCGGTTTAAGCGGCACTCGCTGGCGGCAGCGCAAGCACCGAATAGATCGCTTGCGCATCGCGGGAGGCCCGCAGCTTCCGGGCGATATCCTGATCGCGCAACAGCCGCGCGATTCGCGCCAGAGCTTTCAGGTGATCGGCGCCCGCGCCTTCCGGCGCCAGCAACAGGAAGGTTAGGTCGACCGGCTGGCCATCCATTGCCTCGAAATCGATCGGGCGTTCCAGCCGCGCGAACAGACCGAACAGTCTTTCCAGCTTCGCCAGCTTTCCATGGGGAATCGCCACCCCATAGCCGACGGCAGTGGTCCCCAGCTTCTCGCGTTGCAGCAATACCTCGAAGATCGAACGTTCATTCTGCCCGGTCAGGACAGCGGCGCGCGCGGCCAGTTCCTGCAGCGCCTGTTTCTTGCTGTTGACCTTCAACGCCGGGAGAATCGCATCCGGCGCGACCAGATCGGTTATCATCATGGGGCGTTCCGAAGTGATTTTAACCGTCAGGT
Source organism: uncultured Alphaproteobacteria bacterium (assembly GCA_963723625.1). Lineage (GTDB taxonomy): Bacteria > Pseudomonadota > Alphaproteobacteria > Rhizobiales > Xanthobacteraceae > Bradyrhizobium. Next base: position 50,157 of record CAVRRK010000003.1, on the reverse strand, counting down.
GGGGGTGGACTGGCTTCTAGCGGGAGCGCCTTCGGCGAAGCGACATCCGTCGCGGTCTTGAAGACGCCCGGTCGGTTGGGCGTATGCGAGGTTTCTATGAATAACAATCGTAACGCAAAACCGATGCCATTACCGAACATTTTTCGTCAGGCCGGCCCGAAGCGGCGGACCATAGCCACCCTCTTCCCGAAACGTCAATGGCGCCACTCAAGGGTTTACCGCCGGAGGATCGACCCAGCCGACATTGCCGTCAGACCGACGATAGATGATGTTCACCCGCCCGCTGCCGCCGTGCTGGAACACCATGCAGGCGGCGCCGGTCAAATCCAGCTCCATCACCGCTTCGCTGACCGACAGCCGCTTCAGCGACGTGGTTGCCTCCGCGATAATGACCGCGTTGTAGCCGTCGACGTCGTCTTCACCTTCGTGCGCGGGCGCCTCGATGATGTAGCTCGGCGCATCCATCGCCGGACTATCGAGTTCGGCCATGGCAGCGGATGCCGCATGCGTCTTGCGCGCGGAGCGATCCTTCAGCCGGCTCTTGTAGCGCCGCAGCCGCTTCTCGATCATGATCAACGCCTGATCGGCGCTGGCATAAGCGTCGGCCGCGTTGGATTCGGCCTCGAGCGTTATTCCAGAATCCAGATGCAGCGCGCAGTCGGTACGAAAACCGAAGCCGTCCTTGCTCAAGGTGATGTGACCGGAATAATTGCCGTCGAAATATTTTCGCAGCACTTCGTCGGTGCGATCGCTGACGCGTCCGCGCAACGCTTCGCCGACACTGATGCTTTTGCCGGAAACCCGAACGGTCATGTCATGCCTCGCTTGCAATTGCGGTGATGCGCAATATCGCGACTGCAGAACCTGCAATCAAGCCGCTGCAGTGTCGCGGGAGCGGTCGGAGTGCGCTGCGGGAGCCGATAATGCATTGCCGAGCATACTCTGCTTGTCGCGGCGGCGCTGCACCGACGACGGAATGCGCATCGCCTCGCGATATTTTGCCACCGTGCGACGCGCGATATCAATGCCGGTCTCGCGCAACCGTTCCACGATGGTATCATCCGATAGGATCAAGGCGGGGTTTTCGCTATCGATCAATTGCCGGATATGATGTCGAACGGCTTCCGCCGAATGCGCCTCGCCGCCGTCGGCCGAGGCAATCGACGCCGTGAAAAAATATTTTAGTTCAAAGCTGCCGCGATTGGTTGCCATGTACTTGTTGGCGGTGACCCGCGACACCGTCGATTCATGCATCTGGATGGCGTCTGCGACCGCCTTGAGATTGAGCGGCCGAAGATGCGCCACCCCTTGCGTGAAAAAGCCATCCTGCTGACGCACGATTTCGGTTGCGACTTTCAGGATGGTACGGGCGCGCTGGTCGAGCGCGCGCACCAGCCAGGTCGCATTCTGCAGACAATCGCTGAAGTACGATTTGTCGCCGTCCTTGCGGATATTCTTCGACAGTTCGGTGTAATAGACCTGATTGACCAGCACCTTCGGCAGCGTGTCGCTGTTGAGCTCAACCAACCAGCCGCCATCCGGTCCCGGCCGCACATAGACATCCGGCACCACGGTCTGCATGCGCGCCGATCCGAACTTCAAGCCGGGCTTTGGATCGAGCCGGCGGATTTCGCCGATCATGTCCGCGAGATCGTCGTCATCGACGCCGCAGAGTTTTCGTAAATTTCCGATATCGCGCTTCGCCAAGAGGTCGAGATGTTCGACCAGCGCCTGCATCGCCGGATCGTAACGGTTGTGCTCGCGCAACTGGATCGCAAGGCATTCGCTCAGGCCCCGGGCGCACACGCCGGGAGGATCAAATTTCTGCAGCACCGCGAGAACCGCTTCGATGTCTTTCGCGGATGCGCCGAGCCGCTCGCTCGCCTGCCCGAGGTCGGCCGGCAGATAGCCGGCCTCGTCGACGAGATCGATGAGGTATTGCCCGATCATGCGCTGCGAGGGCGCGGCGAACGCCACCGCCAGTTGTTCGGCAAGATGGCTGCCCAGCGTGACCTCGGCGGCGACAAAGGCTTCGAGGTTGTAGCTGTCGTCATTGGAGGCGCCACCGCCCCATTCGGTGTAGGCCGTTGGCGCGGCGTCCTGCGCGGTGCGCGCGGCGGCCTCCGCCGGCTCCTCCGGAAAGACGTTGTCGAGGCCGGTGTCGAGTGTCTGCTCGATCTCGGCGCGGGTGCCGAGTTCGCGGTTCATCCACTCTTCCTGGGCGGGTTCGAAGCTGTCGCCACCCGCGCTGCCTATTTCGGAGGTATCGCCGCCGTCAAAGCTCGAAGATTGTTCATGGCCTGCAGCGAATTCGGCGCTCTCAGCCTGTGGCTCGCCCCGCAAGGGCGCTTCCGTGCCATCATTGGCGCGTTCCAGCAGCGGATTGCGCTCCAGTTCGTCCTCGACGAACGCCGTCAGATCCAAATTCGACAGCTGCAGCAGCTTGATCGCCTGCATCAGCTGCGGCGTCATGACCAGCGACTGCGACTGGCGGAATTCGAGTCTTTGCGTCAACGCCATGTATTTGAGCACCGAAAAGCAGCAATTGACCGAAAATTGGTCCGATTCTTGCTTAGCCTAATCGGTCGCTGTTGTACACGGCTTGACGCCTTCCGCGATTTCAATTACAGGCGGAATTCCTCGCCAAGGTAAAGACGCCGACATCCGGATTATTGACGATCTCATCCGGATTGCCTTCGGTCAAAATCTCGCCGGCGTAAACGATGTAGGCGCGGTCGGTCAGCCCGAGCGTTTCGCGCACATTATGGTCGGTGATCAGCACGCCGATGCCGCGATTGGTGAGATGGCGCACCAAATCCTGAATGTCGCCCACCGCGATCGGGTCAATGCCGGCAAAAGGCTCGTCGAGCAGCATGTAGTTGGGCCGGGTCGCGAGCGCGCGCGCGATTTCGACGCGGCGGCGCTCACCGCCGGACAGGGCGATGGACGGCGTTCGGCGCAGGCGCGCAATATTGAATTCGTCGAGCAGCGAATTCAGCTCCGCCTCGCGCTTGCTTTTGTCGGGCTCGACGACCTCGAGAACGGCACGAATGTTTTGCTCTACCGTGAGGCCGCGAAAGATCGAGGCTTCCTGCGGCAGATAGCCAATCCCGAGCCGGGCGCGCTGATACATCGGCAGCTTCGTGACATCGTGGCCATCGAGTTCGATCACGCCACGATCGGCCTTGATCAGCCCGGTGATCATGTAGAAAACGGTCGTCTTGCCGGCGCCATTCGGTCCCAAGAGACCGACGGCTTCGCCACGGCGGACATAGATGCTGACACCGCGGACAACCTGACGCGAGCCGAAGCTTTTTTCCACGCTGTGCACGGCGAGGTAGCCGGCCGTGGTGGCGAGACGCGGCGCCGAGCCGTTGACCTTTTTCCGGGAACGCGATTTTTTCGGCTCGGTTTCGCTCGGTGCAGCACCATCGTCTGCGCCATCGCGCGCTGAAGGGTTGAACAGGTTGCCAACGGCGTTGCGAAGTGCGGTGATGTCAGCCCCTGCGCGCGCAAATCCTTTCGGACCACGTTGCGACGGTCGACGGAACATGCCGAGTAGGTTCACCATCCCGCTTCGCTCAGCCTTTCACGGCAGTAACCTCGAACCATTGCGATTCGATTCGCTGTGCAACTTGGGCGAGCTTAAGCCCTTATCAGCGGAACGCTCGTACGGACCGGGCGTAGATAAAGGCTGGCGCTGCGAGTTCAACACCACCGGCCGCCAATATAACGTAACGCGTTGGAGTTACTTTTGTTTATTTATACTGGGTAACGCCGGTATGGATGCCGACGGTCCGCAGGACTTATCCGACTGGATGAACAACCCCTGCACTCTGCCGCCGTCCGATTCGACCCGCGAGACGCCGGTCGTCATGTTCACCAGCAGCCGATCACCGCGGAGCACATTCTTGCATTGGGTCAACACCACGCCGCCGAGCATGGTGATCAGGTTGGCGCGGGTGTCGAACACGGCACTCTCGCCGGTGACGACCTGCTCTTTTTGCGTAACGACGACGTTGCCCTTGGCTTCAATGCGACGGACCGCAGAACTGCCGCCCGGCCCCGGCGTTGCCGCCTGCAGCGGAGCAGCGGACTTGGTCTTCGCGCCCCCTGAATTGCCGCCATCGTAAAACACCACCAGCGACTTCGACGTCATGGTGGTGTCGCCTTGCACCACCTTCACATTGCCGGAGAACGTCGCTTCCTTGACCTTGTCGCGCATCTCCAGCGACGCGGCTTCGATCTGGATCGGCTGATCGCGGTTTTGCGAAAAGCCCTGCATGGCGTTCGGCACGCCCTGCATTGCGCTTTGCGCCGCAGCTTGCAGACCACCGCTCGCGGCGAGCGTGGCCGCGCACCCACCCAAGACGAGGCTTCGCGCGAGGCGACGGATTTTCAAAGACCAGATCATGCTTTCACTTCGCGTTGGCGCGTTTTGAAGAGGATCGCGCTCGGGTAGGCTGGGACTGAACCGGATCGGCTTCAGGGGCGGTCTCGCTGGCTGGCTGGACCGAGGGGACAGGCGCCGGCTTGTCCATGACCAAATTCATCACCACGCGCCCTTCGAATCGAACGAGTTCGCCTTTCTCCGTAATCCTTAGCTTATCGGCGGTAAGGGTTCCATTCAGCAACTTCACGTCGACAGGCTCCTCCGACGTGATCGTGCTGTTAGCCATGTCGACGCGCGCCTGCGACAGGCGCGCCTCATAGCCCGTGGAGGATTGCAGGAAGATGTTCTTTTGCAGATCCATGACCTGGGCCTTGGTGTCGTACAGTCCGGTCAGGGCCTCCATAGTAACCAGCGTCCTGTCCTGCATCAAAACCTTGGCATGCAGCGTATTCAGCTCGACCCGGTTGGGAACCGTCAGATCTTGCGTCGCGGTCTTTGCCCACATTTCATAAGGCCGTTGATCCGGAGAGAAGCCGGACAGATGCGGCGATTCCATCGTGATTTTGGTGCCCGATACGACAAGGTTGCCGACATCGAGCGGTAACTTCGTCAGCAGGCGAAACGGATTGAAAATCGATATCGCGACAATCGCGCCCATGGACAGCGCGACCACCGCGGGAACCAGAACCCGAAGGAGCCGCACCATCCGGCTGTGGCGCGCCGCGGCGGCAAAGCGCATGTCCATGCCGGCTTGGTAGACTGGTATTCCGACCTGCACCGCTGCTCCAAAGCGCTCGGGATTGACTCGGATACTCTACGCCGAAAACCCTGATTGCGCAGCTTTACCAGTACGATCAGTGTGACCGAAACGGGGCGGTTGGTGCGCATCGTTGCCCCGGATGCGCTACAGCAACTTTTCGACGGTGCATTTACGTGCGCCGGGCACCTAATCCACGCTCCTCACGAATGCGCGAAGATGTCCTCGGCCTCCCAACCCCCTAGGTCGAGTTTCGCCCGCGTCGGAAGGAACTCGAAACAGGCCTGTGCCAGCGCGGTTCGGCCCTCGCGGGCGAGCATGGCGTCGAGGCGTTCGCGCAGGCCGTGCAGGTGCAGCACGTCGGAGGCGGCGTAAGCCATCTGCGCCTCGCTCAAATCCTGCGATCCCCAGTCGCTCGATTGCTGCTGCTTCGACAGATCGATGCCAAGCACTTCGCGCACCAAATCTTTCAGGCCATGACGGTCAGTGTAGGTGCGGCACAATCGCGAGGCGATCTTGGTGCAATACACCGGAACAGGCATCACACCGAATGCATTAAAGAGCGCGGCGAGATCGAAGCGCGCGAAATGGAATATCTTCGTCACCCGGGGATCGCCCAGCAGTTTCTTCAGGTTCGGCGCGTCCGTCTGACCGTTGGAAATCTGCACCACGTCAGCACTGCCATCGCCGTTCGACAACTGCACCACGCAGAGCCGGTCGCGATGCGGATTGAGCCCCATCGTCTCGGTATCGATCGCAACCGAATTGGTATAGCGCGACAAATCCGGCAAATCGCCGCGATGCAGACGGATGGTCATGGTGGGGTAAATCCTGCGGCAGAAATCGGACGAATCCTAACATCCGAATCGACTCCCACCAAATCGGTGTCGAGTAGCGACCTGCGTCGCATTGCTGCAATGAGCCGATTGTATTGTTTAAGGAGTGGTGCCCAGGAAAGGACTCGAACCTTCACGGCCGTTAAGCCACTGGCACCTGAAGCCAGCGCGTCTACCAATTCCGCCACCTGGGCACTTTAGGGGTGGTCTAGCGCGCCGGTTAGTACGGATCGCTCGGGCGCTTGTCAAATCGCGGGAAGTGCTTGCCGGATATGTGCTTGCGGCATCATCTTTCTGCAAAACCGTCACTCATTTTTCGCGATCTTACCTGTACAGCGCGCAGGCGATGGCGTATCGGCAAAGCCTTGGGGAACGCCCACGCGGCGTCCGCATTTGAACGGCTTTGGGATAGCGACACATGCCCTCGAATATCGATACGCTGGTCACGGTTTTCGGCGGATCGGGTTTTATCGGCCGGCATGTCGTGCGCGCGCTGGCCAAGCGTGATTATCGCATCCGCGTCGCGGTACGCCGCCCCGAACTGGCGGGACATCTGCAGCCGCTAGGCAAGGTCGGTCAGATCCACGCCGTGCAGGCCAATGTGCGCTATCCGGCCTCGATCGCGGCCGCGATGCGCGATTCGCATGCCGCCATCAATCTCGTCGGCATTCTGACCGAGGGCGGCGCGCAGTCCTTTAACGCCGTGCAGGGCGAAGGCGCGGACGCCGTCGCGAAGGCAGCCCAGGCCATCGGCGCGCGCATGGTGCATGTCTCCGCGATCGGCGCGGGCGAAAAATCGCTGGCGCGCTACGGCCGCTCGAAAGCCGCCGGCGAGAGGGCGGTGCTGGCCGCCGTTCCCGCGGCGACCATCTTTCGGCCATCGGTAGTGTTCGGCCCCGAGGATGCGTTCAGCAACCGTTTTGCAGCGCTGGCGCGGGTGTCACCTTTTCTGCCGCTGATCGGCGGCGGGATGACCAAGCTGCAGCCGGTCTATGTCGGCGATGTCGCGACCGCAGTTGCCGACGCCGTCGACGGCAAGACTGTGCCCGGGGCGATCTACGAGCTCGGCGGGCCGGAAGTGCTCACTATGCGCGAGGTGATGCAGATTATCCTGCGCGCCATCGAGCGTCAGCGGATGTTGATCTCGCTGCCGTTCGGCCTGGCGAGCCTCCAGGCGCTGGCGCTGCAGTTCGCGCCGGGGCCATTAAAACTGACGCCGGATCAAGTCGCGCTGCTGCGCTCCGACAATGTCGTGTCGGACGCCGCAAAGTCCGCGGGACTGACGCTGGAAGGCTTGGGCATTGCGCCGGACTCGCTGGAGGCGATCGCGCCGCAGTATCTGTGGCGCTTCCGCAAGACCGGACAGTTCGCGCCCAAGGGGGCGTAAGCTTACCGTCCCATCGCCAGCGCGATCAGGCCGAGCGTCCCGACGATGACGCGCCACCACGCGAACAGCGTAAACCCGTGGCGGGTGACGTAGTTCAGGAAGGTCTTGACCACGACGATCGCGGTGACGAACGACACCGCAAACCCAATCGCGATGATCCCAATATGATCGGACGTCATGTCGGCGCGGTTCTTGTAGAGGTCGTAGGCGAACGCCCCGACCATGGTCGGAATTGCCAGAAAGAACGAGAACTCCGCCGCCGCACGCTTGTCGGCGCCGAGCAGCATCGCCGCGACGATACTGGCGCCGGAGCGCGATACGCCGGGGATCATCGCCAGGCACTGCGCGAAGCCTATCGTGAGGTACATCGGCAGCGAAAAGGTGGTGGCGTCGTGGTAGCGCTCCTCGAGATCGAGCTGGTCCACCCACAGCAGGATCGCGCCGCCGACGATAAGCGAAAAACACACCACCCACGGATTGAACAGATAGCTCTTGATGTAGCCGCCGGCCGCAGCGCCGATCACCGCGGCGGGCAGGAATGCCACCAATACGCCGATCACGAACCGCCGATCATCGGGATTGGAAAACATCCCAAGCGCAATGCGCCACAGCTTGACGAAATACAGAGCGACGATGGCGAGGATGGCGCCGAGCTGAATCAGCACGGCGAAACTCTTCCAGAAATTGCCTTCGCCGAGATCGAAGAATCGCTCCGCCAGCAGCAGATGCCCCGTGGATGAGACCGGGAGGAATTCCGTGACGCCCTCGACGATGCCGAGAATCACCGCTCTTATTGCGTCAGACATCATGAGATGGTCCGCTATGACAAGGCATTGGCCGGAAAAGCGCGTTCTTCTCGCCTATTCGTTTGCCCGCCGCAACGTCAAAAACATCAATTGGCGGGTTGCCTGAATCGCCGGCTTCGGTAGTTTGGCGCGCCACCGCAGGTTTGAGCGGACACCGCATCAACGGTTAAGTTTATGGATCGCACGACTCCCAAAACCATCACGTTCACGCTGTTTCACCACCCGTTTTGTCCGCATTCGCGGTTCACTCGCCTTGCGCTGGGCGAACACGGGATCGGCGTGCGGCTGGTGGAGGAACGCACCTGGGAACGGCGGGAAGCCTTTCTGGCACTCAATCCTGCGGGGACGACACCGGTGCTGATCGTCGAAGGCCAGCCGCCGATTCCCGGCGCCGGCATCATCGCCGAATATCTGGACGAAACCCACGGCACCGAACTACGCGAAGGCCGCCTGCTGCCGGCAACGATGGCGGAGCGCATTGAGGTGCGCCGGCTGATGGCGTGGTTCAACGAGAAGTTTTTCGAAGAAGCCAGCGGGCCGATCGTTACCGAGCGCATCTATAAGCGCTTCATGAACGAGGACGATGGCGGTGGCCCGCCGGCCGCGGACGTGATTCGCGCGGCGAAGGCGAATGTGCGCTATCATCTGGCCTATATCGGCTGGCTGGCGCGGACGCGAAACTTCCTTGCCGGCGACCGCCTCACTTATGCGGATCTGGTCGCGGCAGCGCACCTGTCGGCGATCGACTATCTGGGCGACGTGCCATGGATCGAGGACGAAGCGGCGAAGGCGTGGTACGCGCGGGTGAAATCCCGCCCCTCGTTCCGCCCGCTGCTGGGCGAATGGCTGGCGGGCGTCCCGGCCTCGCGCACCTATGTGGATTTGGATTTCTGAACGCTTCTTCGCGGGACGACCCGTGTGTTGAACCCTCTTCCGACCATTGATCTCAAAGCCTCGCTCCAGCGCGAAGCAGCCGCCCTTGGCTTCGATACCATCGGCGTTACCGATCCCGCCGCGATCGCAGGCGCAGCTGAACGCCTCGGCGCCTTCATCGATTCCGGCGCGCATGGCGATATGGACTGGCTTGCCACCAATCCCGCGCGCCGCGCCGATCCGCGCGTGCTGTGGGCCGACGTGCGCTCGGTGATCATGCTCGGCGTTAACTACGGCCCTGACCAGAATCCGCTCGATATCCTCGCGCAACGCACGCGCGGGGCGATATCGGTCTACGCGCAGGGCGACGACTATCACGAGCTAATCAAGAAGCGGCTGAAGACGCTGGCCCGCTGGCTGCACGCCACCGCCGGCGGCGACGTCAAAGTGTTCGTCGATACCGCCGCGGTGATGGAAAAACCGCTGGCGCACGCCGCGGGTCTGGGCTGGCAGGGCAAGCACACCAATCTGGTGTCGCGCGAATTCGGCTCATGGCTGTTTCTCGGTGCGATCTTCACCACGCTAGAGCTGCCACGCGATGAGCCGACCGCCGACCACTGCGGTTCGTGCAGCGCGTGTCTCGACATCTGCCCCACCGCGGCATTTCCCGCACCCTACACGCTCGATGCGCGGCGCTGCATTTCTTATCTGACGATCGAGCACAAGGGAGCGATCCCCGTGAGTTCCGCAGAGCCATCGGCAACCGCATCTATGGCTGCGACGATTGTCTCAGCGTCTGCCCGTGGAACAAGTTTGCGCAGACCGGTCGCGACATCAAACTCATCGCGCGTGATGAATTGCGCGCACCTTCACTGGCAGAGCTGTCGCAACTCGATGACGCCTCGTTTCGTGCGCTGTTCGCGAAATCGCCGGTCAAGCGCATCGGCCGCGACCGTTTCGTTCGAAATGTTTTGATCGCCATCGGAAATTCCGGCGATGTTTCGCTTGCCGGCGAAGCGGAGCGTCTGCTGGCCGATGAAATCGCGCTGGTGCGCGGCGCGGCGGTGTGGGCGCTGTCGCAACTGATGCCGCGGGATGCGTTTTCGTTGCTGGCGCGCAAGCATCTCGCTCTTGAGCAAGACGATGGCGTCCGGATGGAGTGGGACAGCGCGATTATGTTTTCAGATGCCGCGCCATCTCCGGGCGCGCCTTCAGCGCCGCGCCCTGCTTTGCGACGATCTTGACGATCCGTTCGGGCGTAAAATTCATGTCGACAAAGCCCGTCGCGGTGTTGGCGACCTCGTGATAGCTAACAATCAACCCATCGCGCAGCGTCATGATCGCCACGCCTTCGAACATCGCCCGGCCGCTTTTTGCCTCGGGAAGTTTTGAGCGATAACTGAAGGTGTAGCGCGCATAGAGCGTTTTGCCGTCGCTGGTGGGATCGTGCATGTCCCAGCGGAAATCCTCCGCCGTGCGGTAGAACCAGTCGTTGATCATGCCAGCGATTTTCTCGCGGCCCGCGAACGCGCCGTAAAACACGTCGTGATAGACGCCGTCTTCGGTGAACAGGGCTGCGAATGCCGCGCCGTCTCGCCGTTCGACAGCCTCGCAAAATGTTCGAAGCATGGCCGTGGTGTTCATAAGGCTTCCTATAGCCGCATCCTTCGGGCCTCGCCAAGTTGGCCCTTACTCAACAAGGGCCGGCTGTGAGGTTTGTTAAAGGCAGGCACCTTCCTCCGCACGATTAGTAAGCCAGGCGGATAACTTTTGTTGACAGCCCATCGGCGCGCACATATAGTTAGCCGTATGGATAACTTATCATGAGTCTCGACCTGGTGTTCGGCGCTCTTGCGGACCCAACCAGGAGAGCGGTTCTTGAGCGTCTAGGCGAGGGCGAGGCCTCAATCGGGGAACTCGCCCAACCCTTCGACATGGCGCTGCCTAGTCTGATGAAGCACGTCCGGGTGCTGGAGGCCGTCGGCCTGGTTGAATCTCAGAAGAGTGGGCGCGTCCGCACCTGCCGGTTGAAGCCGGCCGCCATGACGGATGCTGAAAGTTGGCTGGCCGAGCAGCGTTCGGTTTGGGAGGCGCGCCTGGATCGGCTCGAGGCCTATGTGAAGACGATTGAAAAGAAGTCCCGGAAACGAAGGTTGAAATGATTCCGCAAACAGCGCGCGCCCCTCGGCGGCCACGATCTTCGGAAGTTCGAAAGCGTCATTGACGCCCACTGCCACATGCCATCCCCAATCAAAGGATTCAATCATGACCTCGTCCACCAACGCCGTGCTTTCGCAATGGGCGCTCGATCGCGAAATCGTTCTCTCCCGGCTCATAGATGCGCGGCGCGAGGTCGTGTTTTCTGCCTGGTCCGACCCGAAACATCTGCCGAACTGGTTTGGGCCGGCCGGTTTTAAAACCGAGACTAGGGAGATCGACATTCGTGTCGGCGGTTTGTGGCGCTTCGACCTGATCGCACCCGATGGTCAGCGCTGGCGCAGCCGGATGCAATTTCGTCGTATTGAACCACCGACGCTGATTGAGATCGATCACGGAGCGGATAGCGATGACGATCCGGCGCGGTTCCGGACAACCATCACGTTCGACGAACAGGATAATGGTAAGACCGTGATCACAATGCGTCAGTTGCATCCAACCAAAGCGCAGCGCGACGCGGGCATCGGCTTCGGTGCAGTCGAATATGGTTGCCAGACGCTCGAAAAGCTCGCAAGCCATGTCGAGACATTGCGGCGATGAACGCAATCAATGTCGGCATCGTTCGCTAGAATTCGTCGACCGCGGCGATGATGCGAGCGATGTCCTGCGGGCGCGAGAGGCGGTGGTCGCCGTCCTGGATCATCGTCAGCACCACGTCGTCGCTCGGCAGCCGGTTTGTCAGTTCAAAAGCATGCTGCCATGGCACGTCGGGGTCTTTTGCGCCCTGCAGGATGCGCACCGGGCATCCGACCTCGATGGCGCTGCCGAGCAAGAGATGATTGCGGCCCTCTTCGATCAGCGTCTTCGTGATTGGATACGGCTCGCCATAAGCAGACGGCCGCATCCAGACGCCATTGGTTTCGATCTCCTTGCGTATCTTTTTGGAAAAGCCTTTCCACATCAGCTCTTCGGTGAAATCCGGCGCCGGCGCGATCAGCACCAATCCTGCCAGCGCAGCGCGGCCCGCAGTGCGCCGCCGCGCGATCTCGCGCGCCAGCAGCAGCGCAATCCAGCCGCCCATCGAGGAACCGATCACGACCTGCGGCCCGTCGCAAAAGGCGTCGAACACCGCGACGGCCTCTTCCAGCCAGCGCCCGATGGTGCCGTCGATGAACGCGCCGCCAGACGCGCCATGGCCTGAATAGTCGAAACGCACGCAGGCGCGATCGCATTGAGCGGCCCAGGCGTCCAGCGCCAGCGCCTTTGTCCCGGCCATGTCCGAATTGAATCCGCTGAGCCAGAACAGCCCCGGCGAACCTCCCGGCCGGGCCCGCACCGCGATCTTTCGCGCAGCGGCGCCCTGGCCGATTTCGACGAAGGACAGTTCTGGCTCTGCGTTTTCCGCGGGGTCCGGCATGCCTGATGCTTCAATAGCTGTGACGGAGCAACTACATGCAGACGGCGTCAGCATAAGTAAACCTCGGTCGTCCCTGCGTGACCAAAATGTCTCGCATTTGACGCTTTTCGCCCGCCGATGTGCGACTTGGCTTGCCCGCGCGCGCATATTGTTCCAAACTATCGCCTTCCGTTCACAACTTTGGAGAGCTAACCATTCGCCGTCCCAACAGAGCCCCGCCCGCCGCCACCAAAGACGGGCCGCGCACCAACGATGAAATCCGCAACCACGAAATCCAGCTGATCGACCAGACAGGCCTCAATCACGGCAATGTCGAAACGATCGCCGCCATCAAGATGGCGATGGAAGCCGGCATGGACCTTGTCGAGATTTCCCCCAATACCAATCCTCCCGTTTGCAAAATTATGGATTACGGGAAGTTCAAATACTCCGCGCAGAAGAAAGCCGCCGAGGCCCGCAAGAAGCAGAAGGTCGTCGAGATCAAGGAGATCAAGCTTCGGCCGATGATCGACGATCACGACTACGAAGTGAAGATGCGCGCGATGCAGCGGTTCTTCGAGGAAGGCGACAAGGTCAAGATCACTTTGCGCTACCGCGGCCGCGAGATGGCGCATCAGGAAATCGGCACCAAGCTTTTGGACAAGCTGAAAACCGACACCGCGGGTTACGCCAAGGTGGAGCAGGATGCGCGTTTCGAAGGCCGCCAGGTGGTGATGGTTCTTGCTCCGCGCTGAGTTTGCGCCGCGCTATCCGATCTCGATCCTTGTCCGCGTCCCCAGCCGCTCCAGCAATCGCAACATCACAGGCTTCGTCATCGCGACGCAGCCTGCGGTGGGACCGAAATTTTCGCGCGCCAGATGCAGAAATACCGCGCTGCCGCGCCCGGCAATGCGCGGCTGCGTGTTGTGGTCGATCTCGATGATGAAATCGTAGAGGTGGTCGTCTCGGCGCAGGCGGTCGCCTTCGCGATCGGCGTCATCCAGCCGCACCGGCTGATTATAGCGCCGCGAAGCCGGATCCTCGCACCAGGCGTCGCCAGGCCGGATGGCCCTCACGGGGAGAAACGTGCGCGGCCGCGGATGGCGGTCCGCCCGCCACCATAAGCGGAGCGGCCTGAACATCCCTTTCGGTGTCGCGCCATCACCCTCGCGTTTGTCGGCCTTGATGCCGCCGCGGCCGAGCGCCACGGGCAAGCTCAATCCGTTCGCCATCAGCCAGCCCCGGGTGGGATTACCAGCCGCGGCTCGAATTTCGATCTTCCACAGCGGCGGGTCATGCCGGATTACACGGTAAGCCATTGAATAACCGAAAACTCTCCCGAACGAGACTTGCCGCCTGTACGGCAAATATCCCAATTCGCGGCATTACAGGACATTCATCAAAAAGCCTGCCGTTTGTAGGCTAGACTATTCTGCAAGCGTCTGAATCGGTAACACGCGACCACCTGGAAACGAACCAGTTGCTGGACAGCGGATTTCGCTGAGGCCGTTATTTTACGGCTCATCTTCAAAGGATTGTACGCCATGGCAAATGCCCGCAAGATCCTGATCGTCGAAGACGATAACGATCTGCGCGACACGCTGGTCGAGCAATTGTCCCTGCACGAAGAGTTCGAGGCCTCCGCTGTCGATACCGGCGCCAAGGGCGCACACGCCGCGAAAGCCAACGCGCCCGATCTGGTGCTGATGGATGTCGGATTGCCGGACACGGATGGCCGCGAGGTCGTCCGCAGCCTGCGCAAGGGCGGCTTCAAGGCACCGATCATCATGCTGACTGGACACGATACCGATTCGGATACCATTCTCGGGCTCGAATCCGGCGCCAACGATTATGTCGCAAAGCCGTTTCGGTTCGCAGTGCTGCTGGCGCGGATTCGGGCGCAGCTGCGCCAGCACGAGGCCAGCGAGGACGCCGTGTTTTCCGTCGGCCCCTACAGTTTCCGTCCGGGCTCGAAGATGCTGACCGGCGCCAATGCAAAGAAGGTGCGCCTGACCGAAAAGGAAACCGCGATCCTGCGTTTCCTGTACCGCGCCGGCCAGTTGCCGGTGTCGCGCGAGACGCTGTTGCAGGAAGTCTGGGGCTATAATTCCGGCGTCACCACGCATACCCTGGAGACCCACATCTACCGGCTGCGGCAGAAGATCGAGAAAGACGCCGCTAATCCGGAAATCCTGGTGACGGAAGCCGGCGGCTACAAGCTGGTGCCGTGAGAGGATTTCGGCTGGTGAATCGAATGCCAGACCTGCAATCGGCTGTGCCGCTATCTTCCTGAGGAACCCCCGAATCTGCACGGGAGTGTGGATAATTTTGATCTAGTATGGTTTTGATTCAAGTTCTCTCGAACAATCCACCTCGAAACTCGCGAGAACTCCGAACCATCCCGTCCCGCATCTTGCGGGCATCCCGATCAACCCGGTCCTCCATGTCGATCGAAGATGATGTAGCCCTGCTCGACCGCATCCCGACACTGCGCGTGTTGGGGATCGCGTCGCTGCGCATGCTGGCGATCGGCTCTGACATCCGCGATATCGAGCGCGGGCAAATGCTGTTCGAGAGAGGCGACGTCGCCGATGCGGGATTCGTCGTTCAACGTGGCGCGTTCCGGCTCGATTCCGCCGATGGCCAAGGTCACGAAGTCGTCGCGGGCCCCGGCACCCTGATCGGCGAGCTCGCGCTGATTGTTGATGCGCGGCGGCCCGCGACCGCGACCGCGTTGGAGCGTTCGTCGGTCATGCGCATCGCGCGCAGCCTGTTTCAGCGCGTGCTGGAAAGCGACCCCGCCGCGGCGCGTCGGCTGCGCGACGAGATGGCGGCCCGTACCAGCCAGCTCGCCAGCGACATCGTCATGGCCGGCGCTAAACTGAGTATTTGAGTTTCGGGCGACGGCGGCGACTTGCCTATATGTCCAGCACCACCGTCACCGGCACATGATCAGACGGCCGTTCCCAGCCTCGCGCAGCCTGAGTGATCCTGAAATCGCGCACGCATGCTCCAAGCGCCGGCGAGACCCAGATGTGATCGAGCCGCCGGCCCCGGTCAGCGAGCGTCCAGTCGGCGGCGCGATAGCTCCACCAGGTGTAGACCTTCTCCGATAACGGAATCCGCGCGCGAGCGACGTCGATCCAGCGGCCCTCCGCCTGCGCCGCCAGCAGCTTTTCGCATTCGATCGGCGTATGCGACACGACTTTCAGCAATTGCCTGTGCGACCACACATCGTTCTCGTGCGGGGCGACGTTGAGGTCGCCGACCAGAATATGTCGTTCGTCACCGCGCGGATGCAGCGGTTCGCACGCCTTAAGCTCATCGAGAAATCGCAGCTTATGGTCGAATTTCGGATTGAGCGCCGGGTCCGGAGTATCGCCACCGGCCGGAACGTAGAAATTATGCACCACCAGCGGCGCGGGCATCTGTGCGGCGTCGCCGAAGGCCACCGAGATATGGCGCGAATCGATGTTGCCGCAGAAGGTGCGGATGTTCGTGGTCGCAAACGGCAGCCGCGAGATCACGGCGACGCCGTGATAGCCCTTCTGCCCGTTCAGGGCGATATGTTCGTAGCCGAGGCGCTTGAACCGCTTGCGCGGAAATGCGTCGTCGATGCATTTGGTTTCCTGCAGGCACAGGACATCCGGCCGCACCGCCTTGATGAACTTGGCGACGAGATTGATGCGCAGGCGCACGGAATTGATGTTCCAGGTGGTCAGGGTAAAGCGCATGGGGAGATATCGAACTCAGGCATTGCCACAACTGGGGCGGATGCGGTGACTACCATCAGAAAGTCGGCTATGTCTCAACCGAGCCCGCATTTGGCTGGATTTTTCGATGAAGAGGCGCGCGAGCAACCTGATGATAGGCTCCCTGACCCTGGCGTTGATCGCCGGGGCGCTTGGCGTCTTTCTCGGCTACCAAAAATTCGCAGGTACCAAACAGCTTGTTCCGCTTCGGGTGGTTTTTGAGGGCTCGGCGGCCGGTCTTAAAAAGGGGGGCAGCGTCAATTTCGGCGGCGTCCGGGTGGGAGAGGTAGTTTCGCTCACGCTTGAGAATCCGCGTCGCGTCGTGGCACTTGCCATGATCGACCGCAGCGCGCCGATCCGCAAGGATACGCTGGCGGGGCTCGAATTTCAGGGGCTCACCGGAATCGCGGCGCTGTCGTTGCTCGGCGGCTCACCACAAGCGCCGCCGGTGCCACTGGATGAGGACGGCATTCCGATCCTGACGGCCGATCCGGAAGCCACGCAGGATCTGCAAACAAAGATGAAAGCGGCGCTGCAGAACGTAGACAAGATCATCGCGGAGCATCGGGCGGATGTGAAGGATACGCTGCTGAATCTCGAGACGTTTACCGCACAGCTGGCGACTAATGGCGAACGAATCGACAGTGTGGTGCGCAAGGCGGAAACAGGCGTTACTGCCGTCGACCTTGGCATTACCAAAGCCGACAATCTATTGAACGGCGTCGCAGGCGTCGATTTCGGCGAATGGCTCACGGCCGTGAAATTGGCTCACGAAAAGGCTGAAAGCTTCGACAAAAAATCGGCGGTCTTCATGACCGACGCCCGGAAGATATTTGGCGACGTCAGCGCGTCTGTGAACAAGAAATTCGGCGGGCCGCGGCGGTAAGCGTCGTCTCAGTTGTTCTGCGGCATCATGTAATTGGTGAAGTCGATTTTGAATAAGCCGGGGTCGAGCTTCTTCGAGGCGTCGAGATTATACACCGCGACGGTGGTGTCGTAGCCCTGCGGATCGGTCACCGTCCATTGCTTCAGCTGGTTGTCCTTGGCGCCGACCATCAGCAACAGCCGGCTGGTGCCGATCACCATATTCTTTTCCTCGATGGTCACGCTGATATAGAGATCGTCCGCGCTTACATTCACGACGTTGGTGTCGCGCATGAGGTCGATGCGGTCCGACAACAGGTAGCGCAATGGCGTTTGCGACAGCGGATAGATATCCTGCGTTGCAAGCTTTTGATCGCGTACCGCCATCGACGATCCGTCGGCGATGATCGCGATTGGCGACGGCGGGTCGTACTCGAAACGCACCTTGCCCGGCTTCTGGATATAGAAGTCCCCTTTGATTTTGGTGCCGTCAGGTCCGACCTGCACGAAATTCCCGACCAGCGTCTGCAGCGATGATAGATATGCACTGACTTTCGCCGCTTGGGCCTTTTGAGCGGCGTCGAAGGTCGTCAAAATATTGGTGGGCGCGTTGCGGCGCGGATCGGGTATCACAGGCTCCGGCGGCTTCGTCGTCGCAATCGTTGTCACCGGCGCGGCCGGCGCTCTCGGTTGTGGTTCGGACGCGGACATTTGCAAGCCAGCGCGAGCTTTGGGCGCGGGTTTCGGAACCGGAATATTTTGCGCCGAAGACGGCGATGACCCGCTTACCATCAACGCGCAGATCAGCGCCGCCGGCCCCACGCGCGGGCTGGCTTTGCGGATCGCGAAACCGGCTGCGGCCAGAATTTTCAGAGTGTGGTTCAACGATTCGTCCTGGTGTGGCCTGACGGCGTTCTACTGCGTTTTAAGCGTAAGCGGGTAACGGTTTTGTGCGCGAAGTCGCGGTAGCCGAACGATCCCGTCTGGCCCATGGGCTAAGCGCGTGCTGTGGCGATTTCGGGACTCAAACCACTGCCTCGCTGAAAGAATCATATTAAAAGCGGCTTTCTTCCTCTTCGATCAAAATCTCACGTTTACCGGCATGATTGGCCTGTCCGACGATGCCTTCCAGTTCCATGCGCTCCATCAGCGAGGCCGCTTTATTGTAGCCGATCTGCAGCCGGCGCTGGATGTAGCTGGTGGAGGCCTTGCGGTCGCGCTTGACGATCGCCACCGCCTGCGAGAACAGGTCGCTGCCGCCATCGCCGCCCATACCGGTGGCATCGAATACCGCGCCATCCTCGTCGGTTGGCTCTTCCGCGGTGACGGCCTCGAGATATTCCGGCTGGCCCTGCGTCTTAAGATGACGCACGACCTTCTCAACCTCTTCGTCCGACACGAACGGGCCGTGGACGCGTGAGATGCGGCCGCCGCCGGCCATGTAGAGCATGTCGCCCTGACCGAGCAGCTGCTCGGCGCCCATTTCACCCAGGATGGTGCGGCTGTCGATTTTCGAGGTGACCTGAAATGAGATGCGGGTCGGAAAATTCGCCTTGATGGTACCGGTGATGACATCGACCGATGGACGCTGCGTCGCAAGAATCACATGCAGCCCCGCAGCGCGCGCCATCTGGGCGAGGCGTTGCACCGCGCCCTCGATGTCCTTGCCGGCGACCATCATCAGGTCGGCCATCTCGTCGACGATGATGACGATGTAGGGCAGCGGATCGAGATCGAGCTTCTCGGCTTCGTAAATCGCCTTGCCGGTTTCCTTGTCGAAGCCGGTATGCACCGTGCGCGACAGCTCCTCGCCCTTCGCCCTGGCTTCGACGAGACGCTGGTTGTAGCCGTCGATGTTGCGCACGCCGAGCTTGGACATCTTCTTGTAGCGTTCTTCCATCTCGCGCACCGCCCACTTCAGCGCGACGACGGCTTTCTTCGGATCGGTCACGACGGGCGTCAGCAGATGCGGAATGCCATCATAGACAGAAAGTTCGAGCATCTTCGGGTCGACCATGATCAGGCGGCACTGATCGGGACGCAGCCGGTACACCAGGCTGAGGATCATGGTGTTGATCGCGACCGATTTGCCCGAGCCCGTGGTGCCGGCGATCAAAAGGTGCGGCATGCGCGCCAGATCAACGATGATGGATTCGCCGCCGATATTCTTGCCGAGGCACAACGGCAATTTCGCCACCGATTCGTTGCCGTCCTTTACCGACAGCAATTCACGCAAATAGACCTTCTCGCGATGCGCGTTCGGCAATTCGATGCCGATGGCGTTGCGGCCGGCGACGACGGCTACGCGCGCCGACAGCGCGCTCATCGAACGCGCGATGTCGTCGGCGAGCCCTATGACGCGCGATGACTTGATGCCGGGCGCGGGCTCCAGTTCATACAGCGTTACGACGGGGCCGGGATTTGCCTTGACGATTTCACCGCGCACACCGAAATCGCTCAGTACGCCTTCGAGCGCGCGTGAATTCGCTTCCAGCTCGGTCTTGTTCAGGGGTTGGCGGTCGGAGGCTTTCGGCGCGGTAAGAACCGAAACCGGCGGCAGCTCGAATTTATCGGAGGATTTCCGCGCCGGCGCGCGCGGCGTTCGCTTGCGAGGCGCGAGCGCAGCCGGTGCTTCTTCATCGTCGTCGCCGTCGTCGATCTCTTCCTCGAAATTTTCATCGAGGTCTTGCTCAGAGCGCGGCGCCAGCGAAGGGCTGAGGCGCCCACCAAGCTTCGGCTCCTGACGCTCCGACGTGCGCAGCGCGGGCGCGCTCGCGACCAGCGATGCATAGGCCAGCCCGGCCAGGCGCCCAATTCTGGCTTTTACGCTCATCGCGGCGTGAACGATCCATCCGAGCGACACCGAACCGCGCTCGCGCGCCTCCTCGAAGGACGCGTCATCGTCCTCGATTGGCTTCAAATCCTCTGGCGGACGCGAGCCCATGCCACTTGCAATCAGGAATGTCGCGACCGTAGCGACGCCGGATATGGTTGCGAGCGCCAGCCGATAGATCGCATTCGGGGGACCGAATACCAGGGCGGGTGCGCGCACCAGCGCATCGCCGACGACCCCGCCGAGGCCCGTCGGTAACGGCCAAGCGACACCGTGCGGCCAGCAACTGGCAAATCCTGCGGCCAACGCGGTGCAGAGAATCCAGCACGCCATCCGCAGCGCTTCGCGATCGAAGGTGCGATGCGTCAGCAGCCGCCAGCCCCACACCGCCACGGGCAGGATCAGCATGATCGCGCCGAGACCCAGGATTTGAATAAGCAGATCCGCGCCGATCGCGCCGGGATAGCCGAGCATGTTGCGGATCGCGCGCGACGTGGCGTGACTGAGGCTTGGGTCCTGGACCGACCATGTCATCAGCGCCGCAGCGGTGCCACCGGACAATGTCAGCAGCGCGAGGCCCGCAAGCTCGCGGAACCGCCGCGCCAACGCTTCGCGGATCGACGCCGGCAATTGGCCGACAATGGGAAGGACGCGTTCGATCGCTGCCATGCTCATAGGGTCTCGCGACTAATCAAGAGTTTGTACCAGCCGATGCAACGCCTCGGCCGTTGTTTCACTGTCCTGCACCAGCGCCAGCCTGAATATAGCCGGCGCCGGGATTGCTGCCGTCGGATTGCGGGCGCGCGAGATAGCTTCCGGGCACCACGCGCACGCCGGCGTCTTTGTAAAGCTTGATCGTTGCCGCTTCGTCACCGCCATAGGCGGAGACGTCGAGCCACAGACAGAATCCGCCGGCCGGCCTGACATAGCCGTAGCGATTGCCGAGAATCTGATCGGCGAGGTCGAATTTGATGCGATAGAGCCGCCGGTTTTCCTCGACATGCTCCTCGTCGCTGTAAGCCGAAATCGCGACCTGCTGCAGTGGCACCGGCACCTGCGGCGCCGCCACGTTGCGCAGTTCGTGGAACGCGCTGAGAAATTTTTTGTCGCCGGCGGCGAAGCCGACACGCATGCCCGGCAGATTGGATCGCTTCGACAGCGATTGAAATGCCACGACGTTCTTGAAATCAGGGCCGGCGGCTTCCAGCATGCTGCCGGGAGCGTTTCTCGTGTAGATTTCCGAATAGCATTCGTCGCTCAGAATCATGAAACCGTGGCGGTCGGCCAGCGCTTTCAGACGCGTGAAGTATTCTCGCGACGCCACCGCGCCCTGCGGATTGGCGGGCGAAGCAATAAAGATCGCCACCGTGCGCGCCAGCGTGGCTTCATCGAGCGCATCAAGGTCGGGAAGAAAACCGTTGGCCAGCACGGTCGGCAGATAAATCGCCTCGCAGCCGGCGGCGCGCGCGCCCGCGCCATAGGCCGGGTAGAACGGATTAGGCATCAGAATGGCCGGCTTGCCGTTGCGGCCGCCGACATAGCGCGCCGCCGTGATGGCGGCAAAGAACAGCCCCTCGCGGCTGCCGTTGAGCACCAGGATTTCGCTCTCCGGATCGATCGCGCGCGGCAGGTCGAAACGCGTGCCGAGCCAGCTCGCGGCGGCGCGCCGAAATGGCTCGATCCCCTTGGCGATCGGGTAGCGGCCGAAATCGGCGATGTGTTTCGCCAGTACCGGTCCGACGAAGGTAGGGACCGGGTGCTGCGGCTCACCAAGTGAGAGCGTAATCAGCGGCTTGCCCGGCTGGTGCGGCGCCAGTAACTCAGTGAGGCGTGCGAACGGCGAGCGCTCGCCCTCGCTGCCCATAGCGCTCTGGCTGCCGACGCCCTGTGCCGCGCGGGATGAAGCGGTCATTGCCATAAGCTCAAGCGCCAGCACTCTGAAAGGGCGGCCGCTCACGCGTCGAGGCCAGCCGGAAATGGATCAAACCACCTTAGATGCCGCGAGGTTAAGACGCGATTAACCATCGACGCCAGCGGCGATATGACGTCTCGTATAAAAGAAAGGGGCCCCAGCTTGCGCTGGAGCCCCTCAACGGTCAGGGCATTGCCGGGTATGTGCCCAAACCGGAGTGGTAGACGCGATCTTGGAAGACCGCGCCCGGGAGAACTCACATATTGTAGGCGCGCTCCGTGTGCTCGGTGATGTCGAGGCCTTCGCGTTCTGTCTCGACGTTGGCGCGCAGGCCAACAATGACGTCGACCACCTTGTAGAGGATCGCCGAGCCGATGCCCGACCATACCAGCGTGGTGCAGACGCCCCAGCACTGCGAGATCATCTGCGCGACGAGATCGTAGTCCGCGATCTTGCCGGTGGTGTAATCCATGATGCCCGTGCCGCCGAGGGCCGGATTCACCAAGATGCCGGTGCCGAGCGCGCCGACGATGCCGCCGACGCAGTGGACGCCGAACACGTCGAGCGAGTCGTCATAACGAAGCGCATTCTTGATCACGGTGCAGAAGAACAGGCAGACTACGCCGACCACGAGGCCGAGCACGATCGCACCCATCGGCCCGGAATAGCCGGCCGCGGGCGTGACCGCGACAAGTCCCGCCACCGCGCCCGACAACGCGCCGAGCAGCGACGGATGGCCCTTGATGATCCACTCTGCGAACATCCATGACAGTGCCGCCGCCGCCGTGGCAACGAACGAGTTGGTCATGGCGAGCGCGGCGCCGCCGGAGGCTTCCAGGTTCGATCCAGCGTTGAAGCCGAACCAGCCCACCCACAGCAGCGAGGCCCCGATCATGGTCATGGTCAGGGAATGCGGAGCCATCAGCTCCCGGCCGTAACCGGTGCGCTTGCCGATCAGCAGCGCGCCGACGAGGCCCGCGATACCGGCGTTGATGTGCACCACGGTGCCGCCGGCAAAGTCGATCGTGCCCTTTTTGAATATCCAGCCGGCGTCGGCGTTGATTTCATCGAGCTTGGCTTGCGCCGCGGTTTTGGCCGCTGCATCGCCGGCTGCGGCCAGAGCCTTGACCGCATCCGAAATCGCATCCGGTCCGGCCCAGTACCAGACCATGTGCGCGATCGGGAAATAGATCAGCGTCACCCAGAGCGGGATGAACAAGGCAATCGCCGCAAAGCGCATGCGCTCGGCGAACGCACCAACGATCAGCGCGGGGGTAATTGCCGCGAACGTCATCTGGAAGCAGAAATACACCAGCTCCGAAATGTTGGCGTCGACACTGAAGGTTGCCGCCTTGGAATCGGGGGTGACACCCATCAAGAACGCTTTGGAGAATCCGCCGATGAAATCCGAGCCGCCGGTGAAGGCAAGGCTATAGCCGTAGAGCGTCCAGAGGATGGTGACGACGCATACGGTGTAGAACACCTGCATCAGCACGGAGAGCATGTTCTTGGAACGAACCAGACCGCCATAGAACAGCGCGAGGCCGGGAATCGTCATCAACAGCACCAGCACTGTCGATGTCAGCATCCAGGCGTTGTCGCCTTTGTTGACGGTGGGCTCGGCGTAGGCAGCGGTCGCGGCGAACAGGCCGACTGCGAAGGCTGCCAATCCCGCGCTATAGGGACGTTTGAACGTCATTTTTTTAACTCCTGATTGAATTTGGGTGAGCGCGAAATCTAGAGGGCCGCGGCATCGGCCTCGCCGGTGCGGATGCGGACCGCATGGTCGAGGTTGATGACGAAGATCTTGCCGTCGCCGATCTGGCCAGTCTTGGCCGCCGTGGTGATGGCTTCGATGGTTTTGTCGACCTGGTCCGAAGCGATGGCGACCTCGATCTTGATCTTCGGCAGAAAGCTGACGGCGTATTCGGCGCCGCGATAGATTTCCGTGTGGCCCTTCTGCCGGCCATATCCCTTGACTTCCGTCACCGTGAGTCCGTGAACGCCGATGGCGGTCAAGGCGTCACGGACTTCTTCGAGCTTGAATGGCTTGATGATCGCCATAACAATTTTCATGAGTCGTCCCCGCTTGGGCCCGGTCCCTACACGACCGGGCGTTCTCGACTGAGGTTCACCACGCGGAGAAGGTCACACCACGGGCACAGCCAAGGCCCATAGAATCAAATGCCGTGCCAGACGGGCGGCGTTGGCTAACGCATTATCAACGCGAACGTTTTTGGGCTTTCTCGGCGACGTTCATCGCTGCGCGATTCGGTCGCGCTCAAAGGCTCACCGCGCCTGCTTAAAATGAAGGCAGGCCGGAGGCGGACTAGTTCTGCCTATGACGAGCAACAACTGCGAATGCGGACAACTACTGCAATGCCTCGCCGTGCTGGGAAATATCCAGCCCTTCGAGCTCCTGCTGTTGCGAGACCCGCAACGGCACGAACGCGCCGACCAGCTTCAGCAGGACGAACGTAACGCCGCCCGACCAGACCAGTGTGACCGCGACTCCGTAAAGCTGGATCAATAATTGCCGCGGGTTTCCCTCGATCAGACCGGAAGTCCCGCCGATTGCCGCAGTTGCAAAAACGCCGGTCAGCAGAGTTCCGGTGAAGCCGCCGATGCCATGGACGCCGAACACATCCAGCGAGTCGTCATAATTGAACCGATGCTTGAGGCTGGTGCAGGCCCAGAAGCAGACCACACCCGCGACGACGCCGATGACGATGCCATGCCAAGGCTCGACGTATCCGGACGCCGGCGTGATGGTGCCGAGGCCCGCCACCGCGCCGGAAATCATTCCGAGCACCGACGGCTTGCGCCGGGTCGACCATTCGATCGCGCCCCAGGTCAGTGCGCCGGCACAGGCCGCCAGATGGGTGGCGGTGATTGCCATCACCGCGCGCGAGTTGGCGCCGAGCGCTGAGCCGCCGTTGAAGCCGAACCAGCCGACCCACAGCAATCCCGTGCCGATCACGGCAAGCGACAGGTCGAACGGCGACAGGTTTTCAGAGCCGTACCCATGACGGCGGCCTATTACCTTGGCCGCTACGAGGCCGCCGATACCTGCGCTCAGATGCACTACTAGACCGCCAGCGAAATCCAGAACGCCCATGGTGCCGAGAAACCCGCCACCCCACACCCAATGCGCCAATGGCACGTAGACGAACACAAACCAGCCGATCGAGAACAACAGATAAGCCGAGAATCGCATGCGGTCGGCGACCGAACCCGCGACCAGCGCCACGGTGATGATTGCAAACGTCATCTGGTAAAGCATGAACAGCGCTTCCGGAATCGTCTTGGCCGCGGGATTGACGGCATCCATCGTCATGCCCGCCAGAAATAACCGGTCGAGCGTACCAAGCCACGGTCCATCGCCGACAAACGCCAGCGAATAGCCGAACGCCACCCACAGAATTGAAATAATGGCTACGGCCGCGAGGCTTTGCGCCATCGTCGCCAGCACGTTCTTCTTGCGTACCATGCCCGAGTAAAATAGCGCCAAGCCGGGTATCGTCATCATTAGCACCAGCGCGGTGGCGACGATCATCCACGCAGTATCGGCAGCGCTGATGGTGGAAGTTTCTGCGAAGGCCGGTGTTACGGCAAAAGTCGTTAGTGAAAAAATCGCCGCAGCGCTGGCTGCGCGACGTGGCAGTGCCACCATGATGTTCCCCCGGCCGTTATCTCATCACGCGATGTCTTGATGCATCGCTATGCGCATAATTTTATCTTAGCCATTCCGCGTCATGCCAAACCAAATTGTCTCTAGAGCGCGTCGCTGTCGGTTTCGCCGGTGCGGATGCGCAGCGCGTGCTCGATCGGCGTGACGAAAATCTTGCCGTCGCCGATCTGGCCGGTGCGCGCGCCCGACGTGATGACCTCGACCGCCTTCTCCGCGAGATCCGACGCCACCGCGATTTCGATCCGCAGCTTTGGCAGGAAATTCACGACATATTCGGCGCCGCGATAAATTTCGGTGTGGCCCTTCTGACGGCCATAGCCTTTGACCTCGGTCACGGTCATGCCGTGGACCCCGATTGCGGTCAGGGCCTGGCGTACTTCGTCGAGCTTGAACGGTTTGATGATAGCGACGACGAGTTTCATGACCAGGCTATTCCCCTCGGTATTCTGACGGCAGCAATTTGCTTGGCGCAAATCTGGCATCTTTCTGTGCAAATGGCACAAGAAAGTTGCAGGTATCCCGAAACATTTCGCGGTGCCCGCGAGCCATTTTTGCGGCCCGGTAGACAAATAATTCAGGAAATGCACTTTTAGCGTTGATTTTGGCGCATCTGCGCGCTGCAAATTTTTCAGGGGGATCATCATGCCCAACCGAGCATGGTTTTATGCGTCTCAAGACAACCAGCAAATTCCCTGCTCCGAAGACGAATTGCGCGGACTGATCGCAGCCGGAGCCGTCACCGCGGACACTTACGTCTGGAGCGAGGGAATGACGGACTGGCAGAAGGCCGGCGAAATTCCCGATCTGCGACCGAGCCTTTCCAGCCCGCCGGCATTTCCGGGTTCGGCGGGCCCGCTTGCAATCGGCGCTGGCGCCGGTACGCCGATCCACGCCGAGTTCAGCATCTGGGCGATGCTTGGGCGTGCGCTGCTATATCTGATCGGCATCGTGCTGGTTATTCCAGCCCCGTGGGCGGCCACCGCCTTCTATCGATGGTTCATCCCGCATCTGCAGGTGTCGCAGCGGCCCAACCTCGGCTTCACCGGCAATCCCGGTGACATCTGGTACGTCCATATGCTGCTGGCGCTGATCGCCTACGCCGGTCTCGCCAATGTCGATTACCTCGTCTACGTCCTGATCCCGGTTCAGGGATTTCTTTCCTGGATGGTGTTGCGCTGGGTCGTTGCGAACATCAGCTCCAACGGACGGAGGCTTCCGCTCAGGTTCACCGGAGAATCCTGGAAGTATGTCGGCTGGTATCTCCTGCTGTATATTTCCTTCATCACCATTGTCGGCTGGGCGTGGGTGACCACGGCGTGGATGCGCTGGAATTGCGCCAACATTGCCGGCGCAAGGCGTCCGGTCGTTTTCGTCGCCAGCGGGTGGGAGGTGCTGTGGCGGACGCTGGTGTTCACCCTGCTCTGCGCCCTGATCATCCCGCTGCCGTGGGCGCTGGGATGGTACGCACGCTGGTACATGTCGCAGTTCGAGCTCGTCGAGGACGCGGCGTAACAAACGCCGCGACTATCGGCGCTCGCGCACCGAACCTTCCTGCGCCACCGACGCCACCAGGGTGCCGTCGGGCTTGAAGATCAGCCCGCGCGTCAGGCCGCGGCCGCCCTGCGCGCTCGGCGAATCCTGGCTGTAGAGCAGCCATTCGTCGGCGCGGAATGGGCGGTGAAACCACATCGCGTGGTCGAGGCTCGCCGGCATCATGCGCTTGTCGAACAATGTGCGGCCATAGCGCGCCATCACGGCGTCGAGCAGCGAGAAATCCGACGCATAGGCCAGCGCGCACATGTGCAGCGCGGGATCATCGGGCAGTTTCGAGGCGGTGCGGATCCAGACGTGGATACGACCGTCATCGATTTTCTCGCCGAAATAGCGGCCGAGCTCGACGGGGCGTAACTCGATCGGCCGGTCGGATTCGTAGTAACGCCGGATGAAGTCCGGCATCTCTCTGAACATCG
Source organism: uncultured Alphaproteobacteria bacterium (assembly GCA_963723625.1). GTDB lineage: Bacteria > Pseudomonadota > Alphaproteobacteria > Rhizobiales > Xanthobacteraceae > Bradyrhizobium. Next base: position 22,530 of record CAVRRK010000003.1, on the reverse strand, counting down.
GCTGCTTGGCAACCTCTTCGGCGGTCAGTTTTTCCGGCGGCGGCACGTCCGGCATCTTGTCCTGATGATCGAACGCGCCCTGCTCGTCGGCATGAAACGACACCATGATCGAAAAGATCGCGTTGCCGTGCTGGATCGCGGTGACGCGCCGCGTCGAATAGCTTTTGCCGTCGCGTAAACGCTCGACCTCGTAGATGATCGGAATCTGCGGATCGCCCGGCAGAATGAAATAGCAATGCAGCGAATGTGGCAGCCGGCCCTCGACGGTGCGGCACGCCGCCACCATCGCCTGTCCGATCACCTGACCGCCGAACACCCGCTGCCAACTCGTCTTCGGGCTGTTGCCGCGAAACATGTTCACCTCGATCGCCTCGAGATCGAGGATGGAGATCAGGTCGATTACGCCTTTGGACATTCAGATGCTTTCATTGCGGAGCGTTGCGCTAATAACAGCCGTCATTCCGGGACACGCTCTTTGCGTGGGCCCGGAATCCATACTCCCCGTCGTAGTTATGGATTCCGGGCTCATTCGCTGCGCTCATGCCCCGGAATGACGATTGAGACGATCCCCTTGCCTTGGTTTGGTATCCTTGTTTCGCCCAGCTATACTCAGCGTGCAAGAGAGTAAGGCGCATGTCGGCACAACGAAGTATTGTCATCGGCGGCGGCGCATTCGCGGGCCTGGCGCTGGCGCTGGCGCTGCGTCAGGGGCTCGGCGCAGACGTTCCGATCCTCGTCGCCGATCCGGCATTGGCGACGCGACCAAGCCGCGATTCGCGCGCGACGGCCATCGTCGCCGGCTGCCGCCGCCTGTTCGAGGCCATAGGGGTCTGGGATCAAGTCGCTGCTCAGGCGCAGCCGATTCTCGACATGGTCGTCACCGACTCCAAGCTCGAAGACGCCACGCGTCCGGTATTCCTGACCTTCGCCGGCAATGTCGAGCCCGGCGAACCGTTCGCGCACATGATCGAGAACCGCCATCTGATCGACGCACTGGTCGCGCGCGCGCACGGCGACGGCATCGATTTGCGCGCCGCCGCGGTGACAACTTTCGACGCGCAATCCGGCGGCGTCGATGTGACGCTGAGCGACGGCAGCATCGTCGACGCGAGTTTGCTAGTCGCCGCCGACGGCGCGCGTTCGAAACTGCGCGAGCGCGCGGGGATTGCCACCCACGGCTGGGACTACGACCAGTCCGGCATCGTCGTTACCGTCGGCCATGAGCGCGATCATCAGGGCCGCGCCGAAGAACATTTTCTTCCCGCGGGTCCATTCGCGATCCTGCCGCTGATGGGAAAGCGCTCCTCGCTGGTGTGGACCGAGGACCGGGCCGAGGCCCCGCGAATTGTGGCGCTAAGCGATAACGAATTTCACGAGGAGCTTGAACGGCGCTTCGGTCTGCATCTCGGCGAGATCAAAGCGCTCGACAAACCGCGCGCGTTTCCGCTCGGCTATTTCGTCGCGCGCTCGTTTGTCGGCGAACGGCTGGCGCTGGTTGGCGACGCCGCGCATGTGATTCACCCCATCGCCGGACAGGGCCTCAACATGGGGCTGAAGGACGTCGCCGCGCTGGCGGAAACCATCGTCGACGCCGCGCGCCTCGGCATGGACTTAGGGCAAGCCGACGTGCTCGAGCGCTATCAGCGTTGGCGGCGGTTCGACACCATGGCGATGGGCGCCGCCACCAACGCGCTCAACCTGTTGTTCTCGAATGAATCAACGTTGCTGCGCAGCGTGCGCGACATCGGATTGGGGCTGGTGGATCGCATGCCGCCGCTGAAGAGCGCGTTCATCCGTCAGGCCGCGGGATTGTCCGGTGAAATGCCGCGGTTATTGAAGGGCGAGGCGTTGTAACTTACTTCGTCGCCACAACCTTCTACTCACTCGATCTTGCGCGCTTCTTCAGGAAGCATGATCGGAATGCCGTCGCGGATCGGGTAGGCGAGTTTGGCCGAGCGCGAGATTAGCTCCTGCCGCGCGTTGTCGAATTCCAGCGGACCTTTGGTCAGCGGACACACCAGAATTTCCAGAAGTTTTGAATCCACGGTGCCTTCCGGACGCTCGGGTGGGACGTTCATGGCTTTACTCCAACAATCCTAGGCTCTGGCCAATCTAGCATGCTCAACGGAAATCAGCGCGCAATTTGCGTCCCTAGCTCTATTTCGCTTGCGATGCGGCCAATTCTTCGCCCATCAGGCGGTGAAGCAGATTGATCGCCTTAAGCGGCCGCACCATTACCTTGAAATGCGTGATGTGCGTCCCGTCTTCGCTGAAAGTCATGATATCCACACCGTTGAGCGTGATGCCTTCGATCTGATTTTCGAATTCCAGCACTGCCCCATTATGGCTTCGCCATTCGCCAGTGTACCGAAAGCCGGACCCGCCCAGAACTTTTGACGCCCCGATCAGATATTTAAATGTGATGTCGCGCCCGCGTTGGGGCGCATGAACCACCGGACTTTCGAAAACGGCGTCGGGATCGAGTAGGTCCCAAAGCTGGCCAGCGTCATGCGATTTCATGTAGCCGTACCAGCGATCGAGAGCCTCCGTCATTTTCACAATCTTCCGCTCTTTTTCATCCGCACTCGCGGTGATGAATTACTGCAATCCCGGATCGCCCGAGGTGCGTTTTTTGGCAAGGTCCATTTCGGTGACCGCGATCAAGATCTCGGCGCGGGTTTTCAGGTCCGGCGCTTCCAGCATCGCCTGCTTTTCCGGCGCGCCATAGGGCGACATCATCGCCAGGGCGTTGACCAGCGCTTCATTGGGCGCGCTCTCGACGCCTTCCCAGTCGACCTTGAGATTGTTGGCTTTCAGAAAATCCGTCAGCACGGCGAGCAGCGCTTCGCGGTCGACTGCCTCTTCGCCCTTGCGTGCGGTGAAATCGTCGAGATAGGGGAAATAGTCCACCTTGCACTGGCGATACGCCGTTAGCGCCGAAATTTCTTCCAGAACCTTGAAACGCGCGATGCCGGTCAGTTCGAGAATGTAGCGGCCGTCGCCGCTTTCGGCGAGCTGGGTGATGCGTCCCACGCAGCCGACGTGAAACAGCGCCGGCCTTTCGTCGTTCGTCGAGTGTGACACGTCCGGCTGGATCATGCCGATCAGCCGGTGACCGTCGCGGAGGGAATTATCCACCAGCGACAGATACCGCGGCTCGAAAATGTTGAGCGGCATCTGCCCGCGCGGCAGAAGCAACGCGCCCGGCAGCGGAAACACCGGGATCACCTCAGGAAGATCGCCGGGGCCGCGATAGTCGGCATTGATCGGCATGTGCTAGTCCGGTGTTGCCGCAGCCTGCTTTACGAAAACAGAATAGTCGACAGCCGCTTGCGTCCATCGACAGTCGCTTCGTCGGTCGGTCCCCACGCCTCGAAGAACGTAACAAGCTGCTTGCGTGCGCCATCCTCATTCCATTTGCGGTCGCGCTCGCACGATCTCCAGCAATCTGATTGGTCGCCTCAGCGCGATTGCCGCTGGCATTCAGCGCCGTCGCCAGATCGAAGCGCGCCTGATGATCGAGCGGATTGGCCGTGACCTTCTGCTCGAGTTCGGTGACCTGTCCTGAGGGCCTGCGCCTGTTCGGCGAGGTCGATCGTGGTCTGCACCGCCTTGATGGCGGCATCGCCGCGCTTGGCCTCCGGCACCAGCGCCAGCGTCTGCTTGGCCTGCTCGATGGCGCCGGTTTCCATGTAGCATTTCGCCAAGCCTGCAAGCGCGGGGATATTGGTGGCCTCCACGGCGACGGTCGGCGACCTGCGTGAGCGCCGACGATCAGCGGCACGCTGATCGTCACCGCCGGCGCGGCGGTCTTGGCCGCGGCCGCGCCCACGTTCATCGTCTTCGCGCTCGCGCTGGGCGCCGTCGGGATCACCTCGGTCGTTGCTCAGATCATCGTTCCGATGGAATCCTCGCTGTCGGCCGAGCACCAGCGCGGTCAGGTGGATGCCAGGCCTGCCGGCTACTGCTCGCGCACGGTCAGCGGCCTGGTGGCCGCCGCCCTGGGCTGGCGGACCGTGTTCGCGCTCGCCGCCGTCGGCATGATCGCTCTCGCGGTCACCCTCCGCCGCCGCCTGCCGCTGGTGCCCCCGACAACCAAACTCGGTTACCGAGGTTCAAGCTTGGCAACGTCGGCAAGGGACGTTAGGCGGATGTTTGACGTATCGCGGCCGTGGGCCTTAGCGAATATCCTAAACGCCCATTCGCAGTCTCCACGGTTGACCTGCCCTGGCAGAGCCAATAAGACCTCGATGGGGAGGCCATGCCGATCGGCAACGCCCCGCAGTCCCGCCTCGTCCATGAGGAGAAGGATCATCTTCAGCCGCACCGCTGCTCGCCATGAATTCGCGTTTCGTTGTTCGGGCCGGCATCGGCCGGACAGCCGGTGAAAGGCGAATACATCCCCGTCCGCCCGACGCCGCTTGGCCGAGCGGTTTGCAACCCGATGGGCCGTCCCGTAGATCAGCCCAATTATCTTGCAAACCGGACTGCGGGCAAATGGATCGGCGGACAGTGCCCAGCGGCTCCTCGCGACCGCACCCCTCTGGTCGGTTGCCCGCGATTAGACCAGGCTCGCCTTCGTGTTCGCCGCCGCCCGACGGCAATCGGTATATTACTTTCGACCGCGGCAAATCATCCGCCAATTGATTTAGCCCGGCGGCATTTGATTTTGGCAAAACCCGGATTCAGCATTCTGAGAATAATCAAATGCGCGGTGTCGGAAGCGGAAACTGGATTCGTCCGCGTCGAAAAACAACCGTGGAGGAGTCGCTCGTCATCGGAATAGAAAGAGCTTCCTCCATCATTTTAGTCCAGTTCTGAACGATACGCTCTTTTTTGAGCCGGTGAGCGATCTGCAATTCCAGTGGCTTATCACTTTGACAGTGACGGAGGCGCCGATCAACCAACAATTATCTTTCGGCATCGTTCGGAACACGAGGTTTTTCAATTGCCGCGCATTCGTCTTGTGAAGACTCGCACAAATTTCGATGGTTGGCGGTGGTGGTTTTGCTGCCCGCGATGCAATCGGCGCGTTGGGAATCTGCATTTGCTCGTCGGCTCGCATGACTTTGCTTGCCGCGCCACGGATCGACGTATCGCACTTCGCAGCAAGCGCACAGACTGGAGCGCCGAAACAGTAGCCCGATCCTGAGGCGCGTCCTTTATGAATTCAACGAGTCGTTGTGGGATTGTCTGCAAGATCTGTGCTGTGAGCGATTTCGTTGATCCAGGCCGCCAATTCAATGAAGAATTCAATCGCGGATCACTGAATCGGAAAGCCTCTTTCCCAATTCGTTGCTTCATGGAACGCTCCCGCCGTCACAAAAAATTGCCAATCGACGGGAAACCTCCACACGCTGAATAGCACAAACGCCATTTCTTCAGCGGCAGAGTGCTCATCGCCATAGACGAACACTTTCCGCAGCGGATTAAAATGATCTGCGTTTTCAGGCAGGATGTTCAAACTCGCGACGATGGGTGACGAGAAGAATCCCGACCGTCGCCGCAGAATCAATTCGGCTTCATGGTGAAATAGAGTCGTGTTCGGCAAATCGAGGTCGAAATATGCGGATTAAAAAGAGAATTGGATGAACCTGCAACTCGATTCATCATTGGGCGTGTTCTCCCGGCAGCGAATCTGCACCGGCAGCGCCGTAGGCGTTGCTTTTCGAGTCGCTGACCTCTGCCAGCGCCTTCGATTCAACCAGTTTCGGTGCGCCGCAATCATCGAAATCGGGCTGTTCCTCGAAAATCAGAAAGGAATTACCATGCGCGAGCGTGTCTTGCCTCTCACCCATCAATTCCAAGTATTGCGTGAATTGCGCAATGCGGTGCTAGATTTTCGTGGAAATCGTGCATGTTTGTCGCTCGGCATTATTTCGGCGTGCGTTCATCCCTGCGCGATTCCGCAATTATACGTGCGGGGAGAGCCTGGCCCGTAGGGCATTGGCGGTTATTGCGTGACGGATGTGCCGCGTGCAGCCGGTGCTCGATGCCGATCACCAGCGTCTACGAAACCCCTAAAACGGCCGAAGAAAACAAGGGTTCCGTAGACGAGACACTTCGGCGTGCGATTGAAAATCGGGCGAATCGTCGTAGCCAGAATGCCAATGGCGGACTCCTCTGCCGTTCGAAACCACCTTTTTTTGCGCGGCACTTTTGGGGTTCTGTCGACTGTATATGCTGGAGCAGGATCCATCTGCGCGAGAGCTGGCCCGATTATCGACTGGCCGACTTCCGATGATCCCTGAGAGCGATCGTTGGCTATGTCTATTTGATCGTTCGCGGGCAGCCAGGTGAGTCTTTGGATGGCGAGCACCGCCAGTCGATCGAAGACTGGGAAAGACGACCCGGCGAAATGCGTCCTTCCGAGGCAATCGGTGCCAGTGCCGCCATAAGTTGCCGTCTCTACGCCAGTGTCAACGTCTACGAAACCCACGTTTCGCCTGGCAATTCATTGGGTTTCGTAGACGGTAGACAGTGCTGGACTGGCTTGTCCGTCGCCGCCGCGCGGAATCGGCGTAAAGCGTTGCGACCAGAATCTCCCCCCTCGCCGGTGAGCCGCCAGAAGTGTAAAGGGTGAACACTCACCCCGAAACGGCCCGCTTTCAAACGACTTCAAACGACTTACGGCAACGAAAAAAGTGTAAAGTGTGGCCTTTGCGCCACTTTGACGGTTTATGGACCGGCGCATACGATTCGGCCATGCGAGAGAAAGCACCGAATCGCGTCACGAAAGAACACCGACCTGCAAACCGGCGATTGCGGTCTACGTCCGGGTCTCGTCCAAGATCGCAAGACACGAAGAGCCAGAAGCCGGACCTGGAGCACGCCGGATCAAGGCTCATGCCGACGGTCTGCCGGTCAAATGGTATTCGGATCGCTTCACCGGCAAGACGATGGAGCGGAAGGATTGGAAGCGTTTGGAGGCTGATCTTGAGGCCGGGCGATTATCCCGCCAAGGTCGTCGTCTGGCGTCTCGATCGGCTGGGCCGCATGGCCGCTGGTCTGACGAAATTGTTTGACCCACTGACCGCCCGCAAGATCACGCTCGTCTCGATCAAGGACGGCCTCGACCTCGCAACGCCCGCTGGGCGACTAATGGCGAACGTCTTGGCGTCAGCGTCGCGCAATACGAAACCGAAGTCCGGGCCGAGCGAGTGCTCGCAGGGCTGGCCGTCGCGAGAGCGAAGGAATCAAGCTCGGCGGAAGCAGGAAGGGCCGGCGGATTAGCGTCACCCGTGAGCAGGTCGAATCGGTGCGGCGGTATCATGCCGAGGGGATGAGCTTCGGCGAATTGCCAGAGCGGTCGGGCTTTCTCGACCGACGATCTATCGGCTCCTCGGGGAAGTGGCGGCGTGATAAGAGTGGCCGCAAAATGCGGTGCAACTCGTCGCCACAGAGATCGCTTCAATGTGGCCGCGGTCGTGTGACTACGGGAAGGGAAGCGTCGTCGGGAGCAGTGCCGAAGTTCCACGAGCTTCAATGGGGCAGCGGTCGGGAGACCACGGAAAGACGATCCACCTCAACGGGGAGTCGTATAATTTCAGTCAAGCTTCAATGGGGCCGCGGTCCGGTGACCGCGGAGAGGCACCGCCTCGGCGAACAGTGGATCTCCGCGAATCGGCCGCTAATGCTTCAATGGGGCCGCGGTCCGGAGACCGCGGAGAGCTCGCCCGACGCTTGCCTGCAGTCGCCACCGGCGTATACCTTCAATGGGGCCGCGGTCCGGAGACCGCGGAAGTGAGCCAGAGCCGCACGATCTGCGAACGCGCCCTGCGATACTTCAATGGGGCCGCGGTCGGGTGACCGCGGAAAGGCAGGCCGGCATCGCGGCCCCGCAATGCGCTTTCTGTCACGCTTCAATGGGGCCGCGGTCGGGTGACCGCGGAGAGGCTGGCGTCGCTCCAAGCTCGGCGTATTGCTCAGCCGTCGGCTTCAATGGGGCCGCGGTCCGGTGACCGCGGAAAGGTTCACGCTCACGCCCCTGGGGCCGTCCAGTGACTCAGCGGCTTCAATGGGGCCGCGGTCCGGTGACCGCGGAGAGCCAGGAATCCTGCGCCGCTCGAGCGTGCCAGCTAGGCTTCAATGGGGCCGCGGTCCGGAGACCGCGGAAAGAGCGATTGAACGGGCGTAAACGTCGCGAAAGATGGCTTCAATGGGCCGCGGTCGTGTGACCACGGAAAGGCCGCCCCTGCAACTTCTTGCGGGCAAAAGCCCAGCAAGCAAGTTTGCGAGCGGCGGAAGCGAATCAGCAGGGTACACCAAACAACCGGCAAGGCGGAGACTCGCAAGGCATGTAGTCGCCAGCACTTAACCTGCCGCGAGCGGACGCCGGGAAATGGACGCCACCTCGCCGCTCGCGGCCGATTTGGCGAGCAATAGCACGGCGTCAACGAATCCGACCACCGGATCGGCACGGAGAACGACGCCTGGTGGAGCGACCGCGCCAAACTAAAAAACGGATGAATTGTCAAAGAACGATTGGACGAAGTTTTCGTCTGCGAGACGATCACGCTTTGCCGGAGGCTTCGGCGGCGAACAGCCCCAATCCGTAAAACCGCCCGCCTCCAAGACAGATTGGACCGTGCAACTCAATCTCACTACCGCGAGAATCTCGCCAAGTTATGCGGACGTGCAATCGAGAAAACCGTTTAAGCTTTTCCGGCACACTGTAGCGATTCGCTAAGTCAACGCCGGCCCAATAACCCTGCCTTGCGCCAGTCAATGTTGGCGTGTTCCGCAATCGCCGGGGCGAAACCTGCCTGAACGATTGCTTTGCGAATCAGACCGTCGATTTGATCCTCAAGTCGTCCCAGCAACCGTTTCTGTTCGTCTGCACTCTTTGTGTGCTTCATTCGTCGGCGATAGTGGGCGGGATCATCGTAGCCGGGCAAAACCATCGGCGTGACAGTGGACCAGACGGCTGCGGGACCAACATAGCGCTGAACCATTCGCTCGTTGGTTGGAATCCTGCGCCAGGACGGCACGGACCTCGTGATCCTGTTCGTCCAGGAGATTACTCCCCGACAGCGTTCGAGCGACCGAATCAAAATCATCATCGCCGGTCTCGGTGAAGCTGTCACGAAGGCTCGACGGATTGCGCCAACGACTTCGGTCCGTTCTCCGCCGCGGTGCTCGATGCTTGGCAATGGCATAAATGCGAATCGCAGGGCCTGCGACCGGTTGGTGTGGCTGACCTCGCTCCTCGCCGTGACCAAGAATGAGGCGTCCGATTTTGACTTCTGGCCAGCCCGACATTCTCGCGGCTTCGTTCGCGGCACCCCGTATCATTCCGGCGACGACTTTGGTACGCCGAACCGTGTCAAAGGGGCGGAATCCGCTGCCGTCGGGCTTTGGCAGTGAGAACGCAACAAACGGGCGGGAGGACGGATCAGTCTGCGCGGCTATAGGCTGCCGTGTCGAATGTGACCAACGGGGGCACGGGGCGAAAGGTGTCCGGTGTCGGAAGGCGGTTCAGAAATCGCGATGCCGGCGAACTGCGGCATTAAACGTACCAGCTCTTGGAATTCGCAGACTGGTAATTCCTGACGACACCACTTGCCATCGTTCACCCGCTAGCAACCGTGCATCGCTATCGGAAATAACCTGCCCATTTGCCACAACAAGATCCGAACCCCCAGCCAAGGTGCGTAATGCTCTGCGCGGCTGCAAACAACACCTCTTTTGCCGACTCGAACTCATAATCTTGGGCGGAAAGTGGCCAAGATAATGAACGGGATCGCTACCGACGAGTCGCATCGGGCGAATGTCTTTCTCCGTCCGGAAAGCCGCGATGTCCGCTTTGCCGCCGCGGGACCACGATTGAGCCACTTTGTCTCCGACGTTGTCCGGCACGTAGAGTCGGTACGCTGCTCCGACCTTGGCCAACGGGGCGACGATGTTCGGGGGGCGGTTGCCGTCCAACGAGGTGAGTCGCCCAACTGGCTGACTTTCTGAAATGCCGCTTCCCTCCATCTGGCCGCGGCCGCGGCGATCAATGCCAAAAACAATCGCAGTGGAGACGGTGGCCACTCGGGCTTGCCGCGATCCCCTCGGCCATGAAAGGCAGAATCGAGGAAGCGAACGGTAATGCAGAAGAAATATGGCATCAGGTGATCTCCGCCACCTCGGCTTTCTTTGTGCCCTTCTTGCCCTTCTTCGTGTCGCCTTCGCCTCTTACATCCTTCCTGCACGCTCTTTGTCGAACTCGACCTTGCGATCATCGCCAATGCCAAACGCCGTCGCCGCCTGCTTGGCAAATTCCATCGCGTCCTCGTGCGTGACCTTCGACGGCACTCGCTTACCATCGTGAAAGACTTCAACGAATTCTGCGGTTTGGCCGGGTCGCTAACGAGTAGGCAACCTTGTCGCAGGTAGCCGGTCGGGTTTGCGGTAAAAGCTGTCATGGCAAGACCGAGGATGTAACGGCGTAATGCCAGCGTGTTCTTTTCGATCTCCGGCGTTGAGCAGGCGGACTGCCGCGATACCTAGCGTAGCATCGCGACGAATGCCACCAGACGCGATGACGCCGCCGGGCGAACCGGAGGCAGGCACATGAATGAAGCCCCGTTGCGCGTAGGCGTCTTTCGTCGCTTTGTCCGTTGGTTCGTCGAGCAGATTGTCATTGACAAATTCGGTCGCGGGGTTGAATTGGGCCGATCGAGTGTAAGTCTTGCACATCTAAATGCGCGAATTGTGGATGCGACAAGTCGGGGCAACTTAGCCTGCGTGTCGTGCGAGTCCCATACGCCAAATACAAGCGATGTCGGCGCGATCTTTGCCAGCGGTTCCGCATTCCCCTTTAGCACCGCCTTGAACGCTTCTTGGAGTTCCTTTTGCAACTCCGAGCAGCGGACAATGGCATCGCCAGCGCGGTGCCCCGCTTCAAGGATGTTTACGGTCTTTTCACCCGCGTTCACGACGATTTGTGGCACTAGCCCGGCATACCTTTCCGTGGCAAACAGCGGCTCAATACGATTCGCTTGCGAACCTACGCTGTCAATCAAACAGACGTTCGTGCCATTCGGATCGCAGTCAATATTGTACCCGCCTTCAAAATCATCTCCGGAGGCGAAGGTTGGTGGGAATACTACGCCGTCGCCGCCCTCGACTGGCATCAGCGGTTCGCGGATGACGAGTGCGGCCGGGCCGTCGTCGTTCAATAGATTGTCGAACTTCGTCAATTCGCTCATTGGTCACCTCGTAAGGGAATAGGGGTCGCGGAGAGGAATGCTTTGTGCTTTTTCTGACCGGTGCGATAAGAGTTTTCAAAGCGGTAGCCGCACAGTTCGGCTTGCGGCAAAGAGACCGGATATTGTCGCGGGGAGCAACTCAGGCGGCATTGGCTGCCGCCAAGTGTGGTAATCGAAGATTCGCGGCTGACGGCGGACGGGGCGAGACCTTTGCAGCCCGACCAGACAAAGAAACTCAACTGCCGGGGGCAAAATGGTCTGTCGTTAGATGAAGGTCGTTGGGTGCAAAGCCGACATCGCGAGAGTGGGCATTCGGTCCGCGTCTGATAGTCGAAGTAGTACGGTTCGACTTTCTTCTTGTCGTTCTCCGGATCGTAAACGATCACGCCAATGTCGAGAAGTGATTCGGATTGGAACTCCGACTTTCGCATCGCGTGCTGCATGGCTCGCGATCCGAACGCTTTCCATCGTTCCAGCCCAGACCTTCAGATCGCGTCCGCCCGCCTGGTCGTCGAGCCACCAGTCGAGACGAAGAGCGAACGGCATTGCGATTTGGACTGGTGATGAAGTGTTGTCTTCAGCGTCGAGCTGGATTAAATCAGCATGGCTGATCGAACGAATCAATTCGTTCAGCGTCCCATCGCAGGCGACACGGAACTCTCCATCCTCAAACCAGCCCTCTGCATTCGGCCACATCCGATCGGAAAGCTCAACAGTCCTGCAGCAGGCGAAGAATTGGCCGGGATTGGCCGGGTTCACTTTCACGCTGGATCGCAAATGGTGGCTCTTCACTGACACCACCTCCGACGGATTGATGCTGGCAGCAATGTCCGCAGCACGCAGCAGCGATTCAAGATATGCCAATCCCCAGCGGCCAAAATTGCGCCGTAGTACGTGCGAACCGTCGCGGCACTTCGATTGCGATATTGTCAGATTGGGATTGCGGCTTCTCCGGATCGAATGCCTCATCCGGTGGAAAATGCGGCCTTCCCCGACCGTGATGAGCGGCAATCAGTGCAAGATGAGGTCTTGAACGTCCGCTTGATTCCCGAGGGACTGGAATTCGCAGTCGTTTTGCGCGTCGAGCAGCGATCGAAATTCATGGCGATATCCCTTGCCCCCGCTGCCCGCGGTCGGGGATAATGCGGCGATGGAAGCTGAGCCGAAACGCAGCCCGACCGTCAACGACGCGAGCGACGGGCCGCCGTGCGAGCCGAAGGTGACGACCAAAGCTGAGTAGGCCGTTGGGAAAGCCTCGATTACGGGCAATGGACTTGGACGGAGTGCGACTGCTCGCTCACCTCCTACGGATTTGGCGGCTGTGTGCGCGGTGATCGGCTGGCAATCGGCATTGCCCTAGACGAAACCGAATCTTATCCTTCAGATTCGTCGATCCGGTATTCGATCAGCTTTGCGGCTGTTCCTCGTATGTGCGGACAGCATTCTTGTGGAGGTCGATTCGCATGGTAGCATTCTATGGCGGCGGTCGGTATTTCTCGATGGCTATCGTACTTGCGGCGTTCGTGCTCAATGGTTGGTCGCCACGCGCCTGTGCCGAAGATTCGCCCACTCAAGAGAAAGTCGAGTGCCCCCGCAATCTTCAGAATGGGACGCCGTCTTTAATGTTGCCTTTAGTCCCGACGGAAGGCTTCTTGCCGCGGGTTCGTTTGACGGCCCGACGATCATTTGGGATGTCGATTCAGGGGTGCGCCTTCAGACGCTAGTGGGCCATTACAACGCTGTCCTTTCACTCGCGTTCAGCCCGGAAAGCAAATCGCTAGTCACGGGGTCGCACGACGGCACCGGCGCGGGGAACCCCATGGGATGTGCGAACCGGAAAGCAGCTTTGCAAGATTGAAGGACATCGGGGCGAGATTCACTCCGCGGCGATTAGCCCCGATGCAAAGCTCATTGCGACGGGCACCGATTTCGGCCAAATCCTCCTATCCGACGCGGAAAGCGGGCGAACTCGGCGGACGCTTTTGCATTGCGACAAGGACAAGAGTTGGCCGGGTTATGTTGAATCTCTCGCCTTCAACCCCGATGGAAAGCTGCTCGCATCGGGATCAGAGGATAAAACCGTGATGCTTTGGGATGTGGATACTGGAAACCAGGTTCGCATGTTCGACGGCTTAAAAGACGCCGTCTTCTTCGTTGCCTTCAGCCCTGATGGAAAACGCTTGGCGACGGCAGCAGGGCGTGACGGAATCGTTTTTTGGGATGTCGCGACCGGCAAGAAGCTACGAAATCTTGGGGCATCAGATGAGGCGTGTCTTGGAATCTTGAGTTGCGACTGGAAGACAGCCATAACCGCGAGAGCGAAAGAAGCAACAATTCTCAATGTCGAAAGCGGGAACACGATCCGACGACTGGATCGCCATGAAGAAGAGTTTTCGGTCCCAAGAGCATTCAGCCCCGACGGGAAGCTCTTCGTTTTCGCTTCAACGCACGGCAGAACTCTTCGACGTGCAAACTGGGCAAAGAAAACGCGAGTTGCGGTCTCGATGACGCGGCCCGGCTTGCTACGGCGGCCAGTTTCGGGGGATAATGCGGCACTCCAAGTGAATTGAGAATGGCGCAGAATCAAGAATCACTGTTATCCAATGATGTAGAGCCGGAGCTTGCCAACGCGATCCCGCCGCGACCGCTCCCAACCGACTTGCCGCGATGGGGTTCTGCTCTCCGTAGTCGGATTCTTTAGTGTCCCGACCTTCTACGAGACTGCTTCGATTAATTCGGCTCATGATAGTTCCGCTCGCGCGGGCTGTCTCCGGCGTAATAATGTCGGTGACCGAAGTCACAGCTTTCCTATCGTTTGTCGGTGTCGTGGTCTGCGTGCGTGCGAATCGTCGCCGCCCAAGCCGGTTGGCTTGGTGGGGAGCGGTAATAGGAATGTTCGGCGTGTGCTTTGGCCTCGCTGTGAACTTGAAAGAGCCTTTCGCTGTTGCGCGTGAAGTTCTGTTTGCCAGTTGGCTTGGACTGACCGACTCGATGCCGCCGGCTCCGAAGTCCGGCGTTGTGCGAACGTAGCGGCAACTGCCGTGATAATCTTCCGTTTTTTGCTGGATGTCGTTTCCGGCAAGATGCGGATTCTCCGGGTCGAGAGCTAGCCCGACATCTCGTCACGCAGGAGATAGACGGTAATTGTGAAGAAGATGAAAAGTGATGATGCGACCATCACCCCTAGCATCAATTAGCAAGGGAAATCCTGCTCGGCGATTGCTTCAAGAATCGTCTTTCTTGGAAACTGTCCAAGGTCTTGAACTTCAATATGGTTCTTGAACCATTCTTCGCCATAGGCTTCGATCAAGACGCCGAACAATTCATCAGCAAACGGACTCACTGACTGCTACACCATTAAAGTTAAGCACGACGCGAGAGTCGTCTGCTCATACCTGCGGCACAATCTCATCACGCAGTCCAGCATGCTTGCGCGGCTGGAGATGTCCGTCCCAATTCTTGTTGAAATCTCAATGAAAGTCATAGTCCAAGCCTCTCTGGCGATCGCCATCGCGGTAGGAGACAGCGTGCTGTCCTCTAGAGCCTGGGTCCTTCCGAAATCTAATTCTACCTCGATCGCAAGCCCTTTCCACTGTAAATCGGTTGTTTTCCATTCCCTGGCTCCCATCGGAATGCACGAAAAGTTGGGCATCCCCACTCCAAACCCACATACTCCCCTTGGCTTCACGAACTAACTCAGTCAAGCACCACAGCCCCTCCCCAACATGGTGGTTTTGCGTCGTTATGAACGACACGCTTTGGGGAAATGGGCTGACTAGATAATCTTCCGGCATTCTCTGTTCCCAGTCGTCAGCCGATCCAGCCGTCGTGTTTCCCCTTTGTAGACACCAGGAAATCGCCTCCTGATCGGTGGCGACGGAAGAGTCCATGCCCTGCACGTTGTGCAACATTCCGCAACCGCCGTCGGCGATCGCGAACTCCAAACGATAGTTGCCGTCAGTTGAATACACTTGTGCGGCCGAAAACCCAGTTCCCCTCGCGTGCGAGGGGACATTGTCGTGCAATTCGCCCACGACCTTGGCGATCGTGTTTATGTACCCGGCATTTGGTCCGACATCGAGAGCGTTGTGGAGTACGTCAGAGATAACCTTATTGCAGCTATCGACTTCGGACTCGAATGCCAGTCTGCTAAGTCGGCTGTAGCTTCGCCCATGCAGCCCGCCCGGCTTTCCGACTGGATGATCTCCCCGGATCGCCTCAGTCAAGCCGATCATTTCGGCATATTCCTGGCACTGTGGCTCGCACTCGATAATGCGAAAGCCGGGGTCATAAAGCGATTTGGCGGCTACGATTGTCGAAACGACCGGGCTAACAAACTTAACCGAGGGATTCCGGCCGACAGCGACCCGCACGGGATTGTCGTACCATCTAAGAATGGCTCTTGCCGTAGAGTTATGCATGAGTGCTCTCCCCCTGAAAGTCAATGGGGGTGGGCGCAATCCCCACCACCAGGCATGTCGAGCCGCCGCCGGACGATCGAGAGGGCTTGCGAATTATCCCCTAACCCCGCCTTCGGAGTCGCCTCAACTGTGCTTGCGAAAGTCTAGCAACAACTCGGACAAATCACCAGACAAAAAAATTGGCCGCTGGTTCGCGAACGGGACCAACGGCCGGCTAGAGTGAGGGATATTTCGCACGGCGTTTATAGCAGAAGCTTTGGCCGATAATCAATGCACTTTTCCGCCACTATACGACGAGCCGCTCCAGTCCGGCCTTCGAGCTGCTCTTGATCAGCGTCATGCCGCGTTGATCGACTTTTGTAATGTGGGCCGACCAAGCGAGCCAAGCGGCTTCGCGCTGGTCAGTACGCCTTCCTTAGCGTCGGCCAAGTGTGAATTGTTCTGCAAACCATCCACCGTCTACGAAACCCAAAAAACAGCCGAGCAAACCGAGGTTCCGTAGACGAGACGCTTCGGAGTACCCACCGCGCCCATCGACCTCTGATGGAAGACCGAGACGCTGATCCCGACGGAACAGCCGGGCATCGCGGCCCGCAATCTTCGTCGCCGAACCATTCGTGCGAGATGTGTGCTTCACGTTCCTACTCGGCCGCGGCCCGGATCATCGCCAAAATGCCCGCTTTGATCGGTTCTGGCAGGGTCGGCCACGCCCCGATGACGGCCGCCAGATCGGGCATTTTCTCGGCCAAAAACGCCAAGCAAAATCCGCAAGACGCTCGGCGTCGTTTCCCGAAGTCATTGTGGCTATGCCGCTTGCGGAATCGACCTGGTGAACTTCTAATCCGCAGGTTGCAGGTTCGATTCCTGCCGGGCGTACTTGGTTTCTTTGACGACGGATCGGCGTGCAACGCGATGCAGATCGGTCGGGGTCGGTGCGGAACGTCCTAGCGTCGTCGGGAGTGCGGACGACCCATTTCCCCGCGTCCTCTTCGCGTCGCGTTTCGTTTTCGGTGCAAGTTCGCGCGGCGATCCCAACGGTTGCGACGCCGGGGCTCGACGCACCAATTTCGGCACCGGACGGCACCACTGTGGGCACCTTTTTCGCGATCGGTTTCGCGTCGTCGGTGCCCGTTGCTAGTAGCACGGCCTCTTGCGCCGCTGGTCGTTCTGCTTGGCGGGCGGCGGCGGTAGCAAGTCGATTGCCGTCACGCGGTCGCTCAGGCCGATGTGAGTGTAGATGCCCATCGTCAAACGAATGTCGGAATGGCGAGCGAGGTCTTGCGCCGTTCTGGGCGACACGCCGGCCCGCGACAAGTTGGTGATGAACGTGTGGCGGTTCGAGTGGAAATCTGCGTATTGGCCGTTCTCGTCGCAATACGAGAGGAAGTCGGTCTTCTCGCGGGCCTCCTTCTCCTTGGCCGTTTCAGCCTCTTTGATCCATTGTACCCGAGCGGCTCCGAGATCGAGCCGCATCATCTTGGCGGTCTTCCGGTCGACGCCGCCCGGCACCTTGTCCGACACGGGGAAATAGCAGATCGTCCGGGCCGAGATTGGCTTTGTCGCCAGCCATGCATCGAGCCGGCGGGCGATCTCCGGGTGCAGCACCTGCGTATCCTCGCGTCGTCGCTTGCTGTAGCCGGCCACGGTCACCGTCTGGCGGAATGTCGTCGAGCCGCAACGACCGCCGCGTCAGGCTGCCGATCTCGGTTTTCCGATAGCCGGTCCAGCAGGCCAACAAGTACATCTGGGCACGGTGCGCGCAGGAATCGATTCAATCTGCGGGCCAACTTCGGCCGCTTCGATCAACCTAGCAAATTCGTCGGCCGAAAGAACACGTCGTTCCCAACGGCGGTCTGTGTCGGCATTGAGCATCGAGAGGTGGGCCAGCGGGTCGTCATGCGTTCGCCGATCGCGGACGAGCCACCGCGAGAACTGCTTGATGGCCCGTAAATAGTGGTTGCTCGTTTGAATGCTGAGCGATTCCTTGCCCGTCCGCAAATCGGCCAAATATTTCTGCACGCCGCTGGGCGACATGTCGTTGATCTAGGTCCATGTGCAGCCCGCGGCGATTCGCGGACCCGCTTTGCGGTGCCGCCGACGTGCTTCGGGAATTGCCCTTGTGAGCGAGGTAATGCTCGAACGCATCAAGATGTTCGGTCAACGGCCGTTTGCGATGGTGCTCGAACGGGTCGCACAGGCCTGCCGCCTTGAGTTCGACCTTCTTGACCCGCTCGTTCAACATCGCTTGCGCGGCGTTTTTGTCGGCCGCGAGGGGCACCCGCTTCTCTTCGCCGTTATCGCCACGATAGCGTCCCCACCACTTCTTGGTCTTCGATTTGACCTTCTTCCCGGTCTTCGGGTCAGTCACCACGATCGGTTTCTTGTACAGGCTTGCCATATTATTTGGTTCTCGGATTTGCGCCGGCGTGGGCACGCCAGACACACAGTTACCTCGTTCTACCACAGGCTTCAAGCAACTTGTTGGCGCCGGTATCCGATAAATCGCCCGCATCGGCCGCACGTCGTCCGGATCAGACGACGGCTTAGCTGTTCGTCTGCCCAAGTCCGCGGATCGCAATATCCACTGCACCGCGTTGTCGCTGCCTCAGTTTCAGCCGCCAATCGACGAATGATCTCCTGACGCTGCGCGGCGACGGCTTCCCGAAGGTCGCCGGTCAATACACCTCGAGCGGCGCGGAAGCAAAGCCGGCCACCGTCCAAATACAATCTCACGTTCCGATCCTTGAGCCGCATCAACAAGTCATCGGTGGTCATAGTTGTCCCTCTTCCCATCCGGGTCCTTCGGCGATTGCGTCATTACCGTCATCTGCGTCAATAAGTGGCGGATCACCACGATCCGCATCGAGTTGCACCGCTTGGTCGCCGCCGCCGGGTGACGATCGAAGCGCTGAATCGAAACCAAGCGTTGTTTGGCCTCGCGGTAAAAGTAGATGTCCCAGCCGGCCGAGCGGATGTTCGGAGCCAGTCGCTTGAGATGTCCGGAAATCGAACGGCCGTTCTTCGGCCAACTCTTTTGCCGCTTTAGCTGATCGTTCACTTTCGGATCGAGGACGGTTAGCAACTCGCTCGAAGTGCCGGACCACGAACCTTGCTCCTCAAGCAATTCGAGCAGCGGCCGTGCGATTGCCGAGGCTTCAAGTGCGACCTCGTTGGCCGACTCACGATTACCTTGGTACGAGCGGAGAAATGTTCCTGGCTCCCAGCCAAATGCCGTCTCGGCCGCCGACGCCCACAGCGCGAAGTCGGCCATTCGCGGCAGTTGTTTACTTTGAGCGTGGGCAGCCGGCGAGAATGCGGTCGCCACGGCATCGAGCAACGCGCCCACCAACTTTGGCTGCAGTCGCTCGAACGCGGCGAACATTTCCGCCTCGGCGCGCCGATCCTCGTTGGGAATGGCAGAGAGCCAGACGACTAAGCATCGGTCGAGTAGATCCGAGCGCGTCGCCACCTCCTCGATACTCGTCGAGCAGCACCGGCCGTTGCGAGTCGAAGATGATTTCGTCCTGGTTGGTGTAGAGTTCCCGCGTAGCGTAACCGCCGCCAGTGCTAAGCCGACAGAGAGCATCGGACAACCACGGCGGAATGAAGGACAGGTTGTCGTAGGCCATGCACCAGGAATTGTTGGCGGCGATCATCAGATCGCGGCCGTCTTTCGGTTCCGCCCGTAACGGCGCCGCGTTCGGATCGACCAGTTCGCGGAGCAAACGGCCGACGGTGCTCTTGCCCGATCCTTGCTCCGCAAACAGGGCGAGGATCGGATACGGTCCTCGTGGGCGTAGGGTCGCGACGAGCCAAGCAACTATGAGCCGCCAAGTATCGTCGTCAACGTTGAGGAAACCACGAAGCAAGTCGATGTGACCGCCGTGCTCGGGCTTCGGCAGCGGGAGCATGCCGCGCAGCCGCCGAAACCTAACCGGCGAGCCATCAACGACTTCGCCAACCCTGGGGCGTGATCTCGACGACCTGCCAGTTCGAATTGCATAGGTCCAGGATAATGTTGCCCTCGTGCTCCGCGAGCGCGAACTAAGACCGGATGCTCCTGGCCTTCGAAGAGAGCCTTCGCCTCCAATAGGTTGACGGCCGACCAAGAGCGCTCCGAGTTCATGGCTTCTGCCGTTGCTCTAAAATTGCTTGGCCATGAATCGTTTGAACATTTGGGACGCGAATGAGCCAAGTCTCGTGTGGTCGCCGATCTGAATGGTCGCGTAAGCTTCATGGCCGGCGTGTGCCACAATTCCCACTCGATCGGCCATGTTCGCCGCCGGGTCGCTTGGCTTTGGGCCTGTCTTCTCGGATTGGCAACCGTGGGCAGGGTTCATCTGGTCGATCTCGTCCGCCAGCTTCGTAAGCTGGGGCTCGACCAGCGGGGCAAACGTGTCGCGCTCGAAGCCGAGCTTTACCGCCAGCTTCTTGATGAAGCGATCACGCGAGGTGCTGCTGTCGGTGTTGACACGGTCACGATGCTGTACGTCTCCCTGAGTCGCCACGACCAGACGCTGGGGCTCCCGTCCAGCGGGCGACACCTCTAACTTCAGGGGGTCGCTTTCAGGAAGAGCGATTTCGGCCGACGCGTTCGTACGCGTGGCGTCACTTTCACCTCGATCGGTCTCCCATCCTTCCGGCGGCCGGGCGTCGACAATGGCCTGCGAGACCAGTTCGTCGCCCCAGCCGACGCAGGACGTCACGGACGTCCTCACCGCCGCTCTCCTTGAATTCGGCCGGCAGCACCGCGATACGCACC
This sequence comes from uncultured Alphaproteobacteria bacterium, assembly GCA_963723625.1. Taxonomy (GTDB): domain Bacteria; phylum Pseudomonadota; class Alphaproteobacteria; order Rhizobiales; family Xanthobacteraceae; genus Bradyrhizobium. The sequence continues at coordinate 2,152 of CAVRRK010000003.1, read as the reverse complement.
GCCTTGCCACGCCGCAGACACCGCGCAGAGAACTGGCTTCCTTTTTCGCCGGCACGGTCACGGTCCGGGATGAGGACGACCTCCACTCCAGCGAACAGCCGGGCGAACTTTGCGGCTAACCGACAAGTGTTCAAGCCGCACGCCAAAAGGCCGATGCCGTGCAGTGCGGCCGCGTCCTTCGGTCCCTCAACCAGATGCCAGACTTCACCGGGCTGGGGCAGCCGAACCTTGCCATCGACTTGAGGCAAAAAAAGGCCGGCCTTCTTGCCCCTGGCAAAAAGCCCTTTTCCTTCCTGAACGGTCAAGGTGAAGGTGGTGCATTGCTTTCCGTCCGGGCCGTAAAGCGGGCAGGCGAATTGCGTCGGCCGATCGTTTCGCGCCGAACGCCCTCAGCGACTCGGCTGTGACCCCTTTCTGCCGCGCGATCGCGTCAATCGGATCGGCGGACTAAGTGAGCGTTGCCGTTGGCCCGGCTGGAAAATGCCCAGTTCGACGAGCAGTTTTTCGCCCGTCGCGATCGCAGAACCGCTTCCGCGACCTGAAATGGCGACCACTTCGCCGCAGAATAGCAATGCGCAACGCCGGTCTGCGTGTGCAGTCGAAAGCGTCGCTCGACTCGCAGGCGATGCACGGGCCGCCGAGTCGTGCCCCTCACGTTTGTTGAGCTCGAGGCCAGTCGATTGGCAAGCACGACGCCCACATGCTGTCGTGGCCGCAAACGGTTATCACGTCCGCCCTCCCACTCTCGCGGCGAGGGCATCCTGCATCGACCCATTCGCGCAATTCATCGGCGCGCCAGAGGGTCGACGCCGATGCGTACCGGCCGTGGGATCCAGCCCGCCGCATCCCATGTGCACAGGTCCGTAGCGACTTCCACCAGAATCGCGGCGGCACGCCGCACCGTAATCAGCAATTGGGATGCTACTTCGCCGAAAGCTGGTCGCTCGCCCGAACTGTCGGGCACTGGCTGACTCCGCATCGTCGCCATTGTGATCCTCCGAAGCGGCAGACCCAGAGTTGCTTAACGGGGCCCGCCTCGATAAAATGTCGGTGGTAGGAATCCTGTTCTGGTAACACGCCCGGTGGCTCAACCACCGGGCGTTTGTTAATTGATGGACCCGCCGGCAATCGAACCCGGCAGACGAGGGTAGGAATCCTGTCCTGGCGACCACGCCAACGGGCCGCCATTGAGCTTTGGCGTCGGTCCCGTCGATGCGATGCAACTCGGCCGCGATCAACACAACGGCCTCGTCCGGAAAGACACAGAGCATTTCCTGCCCAACCGCAGGGCCGGATATCTCGGCGCCAATGACGTAGGCGACGCGGTGGACCGGTTCGGACAGCCATCGCGCAATCTCGCCGATCGTCGGCATGGTCGGTGCGGAAGTCGACATGGAACGTCTCCTTTTGAATGTGAAGTGCGACGTGCCGAATGTTGTGTGTCGCACACACTACAGAGGAGAGCGCACTGGTCGCGAAGAACGCCGCCGCGAAGAGCGTTTCCCGTCAGGAAACGGGCTAGAGAGTGGTCATGACCATTTTCCGCTGGTCATGAAACCGGAACCGATTCAGCCACGAAGGCGCCCGACGGAATATTTGATCGTCCGTTTGCTCAACGACCTCGCCGATAAGCTCCCTTGCCTGCTCGTCGGTCATGTCACCCCGGACGAGCTTCTCGGTGGTTCCTCGGCCTCAACGATCAGGGCATTGATTGCCTGATTAAACGGATCGTTCATTGCGAACAATTTCGTCCACGATTGGGACTGCCACGTCAGCGGCCTTTTGTTCGACGGCGATGTCCAGACCGATTTTCTTGCCGACTTTGGATCGCGTCCATCGGTTTTCCGCCCTGGGTGGGAAAATCGATTAGAAAACTGGTGCGAGGAAATAATCGAATTTTTGCAGCGACTCGATGATCAGGTAGTTAGGCGGGAACCAGACCGGGCCGCGCCAGTTGAAGTTCAGCCGAAAGAGCCTGGTGATTCGCCGGCTCATAATCGACCTGGTGGACCACTCCATCTACCGGAAATGAAAAGGGATGCTCCCGGTGATAGGCTAAAGAGAACGGATTCATGGGGCGAGAGGAACTCCGCCTCGTCCAGCATTCGGGTCAGCACGCGCCGGAGGCGGCCGCGATCCAGCACGGAGAGCA
>CAVRRK010000002.1:0-469328 GCA_963723625.1 uncultured Alphaproteobacteria bacterium | reverse complement strand
ACTGACGTTCATCTGAAACATTTCCCCACCCCCGCGCTTCGCGCGGACCCTCCCCTCGCGGGGAGGGATACCCGCAGCACGGCCTCGCCACATTTGTGAATTTGAATTGTGGCTATCCCCGCGCACTTTTCCTGGACCCATAATGCGCCCAGGCCGGTCCATCCGAGGGCGCTTCGCGGGCGTCGTTAAGCGGGACCGGAGAGCGGTGGCCGAGCACGGGTGCAACACGCACACCCAACGCGAGGCAGGTCCAAGCCGCACGGTCCTGGCGCCACCAGTTGGCGTCACGAGTCTCTTTGGTGACGACGCCGTAACTCCGCGCCAAGCGGCCAGGTGTCGTCGAGACTCACAGCGGTGGTTAGGAAACTCAGACCACCGGGGGACGTGCGGAGCAAACCTCAAACACTGCGCGCGGGACGCTGGAGAGAAGGCGGACTTGCGGTTCTGACATCTCCGAGATGCCGTTCCCGGCCGGGAACGGCATCTGCTCAGGTCCCGCGAGGGATCTGGGCCCGTGGGTCCGCTGGACCCCCGGCGTCCCGCGCCCCCTCGGACTTTTCGAGGAGGCATCGGCCGATCAGTCGGGCGCAAAAACGCGCCGCGACAATGCGGCCGCGCGCCTTGACACATCATCGCTGCACCGACAGCCTCGCCATCCTCAACACACGGAACATGCCATGAGCAAGCTTCGCCTCAACTTCGCCTGCGGACCCTACGATCGCACCCAGGCGCTTCGCGACGGCTCGCATCCAGGTCGAGGGCGTCGATCTGAACTATCTCAACATGCAGCCCGCCGAGATTTTCTGGCGGCAATTGCAGTACCAGGAGTTCGACGCCTCCGAGATGTCGCTGTCGAACTACACGACGTTGGTGGCGAGCGGCAAATCGCCGTTCATCGCCATCCCGGTTTATCCGTCGCGGGTGTTCCGCCACGGCTATTTCTTCGTCAACACCGACGAAGGGCATCAAGACCGGCGCCGACCTCAAGGGCAAGCGCGGCGGCGTGCCGGAGTACTCGATGACGGCCGCGGTCTACATGCGCGGGCTGATGCAGCACGAGTTCGGCGTGAAGCCGTCCGACGTCGAATGGGTGCAGGGCCGCCACGACCGGCTCGGCCGCAAGCTTCCCGCCGACATCAAGCTGACCCAGGCGCCGGCCGGCACCGAGCTTGGCGATCTGCTGGAGCGCGGCGAGATCGACTTCATGATGACGGCGAACAATCCGCTGTCGTTCCGCCGCGGCTCGCCGAAGGTGGCGCGGCTGTTTCCGAACTATCGCCGAGATGGAGAAGGACTACTACAAGCGCACGAAGATCTATCCGATCATGCACACGGTGGTGATCAAGCGCGAGATCTACGATCGCGAGCCGTGGGTGGCGCAGAACCTCTACCAGGCGCTCTGCCAGGCCAAGGAGCGCTGCTACCAGCTTCTCATGGAGACCGGCGCGCCGAAGGCGTCGTTCGCCTGGCTGCAGCCGATGATCGAGGAGGAGAAGAGGATCATCGGCGAGGACTGGTATCCCTACGGCATCGAGCAGAACCGCCCGACCATCGAGGCGCTGCTGCAATACAACCACGAGCACGGCCTGACCGACCGCCGGGTCAAGCTCGAGGAGCTGTTCGCGCCGGCGACGATGCGCGACATTCCGCTGACCGAAGGGCAGCACGTTGATTAGCCATGCCGTGCGTGAGATTGGTTTCACGCGCGCAACCACGGCATCAGCCCGGTGCCATGATCTTGACCGCACAGGCGATCAGCATCTCACCGTTTCGATCAGCTATGTAACTCCGGGAAGTTGCACGGAGTCATGCCCGGCAATGAGCCGGAGCGCACTGCCGCTGACGGCCTAGCCGAGCGTGCCGCCCGACGATCAGCGGCGCGGCGCCGATCCACGGCGCGCCATCGACCGTCAGCTCGACGGTCAGCACCAGGAACTGGCCGTTCACCGGCGCGTCTTTCGCCGGCGCGCGCGACGACGCGATCGCGCTGACAGCGGATAGCTGCCGATGCAGCTTTCGGCGATCCAGCTTGTCAGCGTCGCGCCGGGCAGTTCTTTCACTTTGCTCGGCGAGTTGCGCCTGCGATCGGCTTGCCGCCAGCGATCGCATCGACATGCCATCGAACCACGCATCCGCCTTCGCGGTATCCTTGCGCAAACGTGCGCATGCGGCGCACCCAGCAGCCCTTGTAGGCGATCGAAGCGCGCACCGCGAAGCGCTCCGCCAGCGGCGTCGGCTGCGAGGTGCGGTTGAGCCGCCGGTCCGCCGCGAGATCGGGCGCGACCGCGATGTAGGCCTCCTCGGCGCCGGCGAGCCGCGCGCTCTGCTCGATCAAGCCCGCGAGCGTGCCGGCATCCTTGGCCTTGCCGCTCTCCGCCTCTCGCAACGCGGCGACCGCGATGGCATCGGCCCTGCGCCAGCAGCCCGCGCTCCGGCTCGTCGACCTCGCGGCGCAAGCCGGCGAACAGCGCCGTGCCGTCGGTCCATTCGACCGAAGGCGCGGCTGCGGCCATGTCGTCGGCCAATCCGGCCGGCAGCGTGTCGTATTCCAGCACGCCGACGCGCTTCACCGCTCGCATCCTTCGCCAGCCGCTCGCCCATCAGCGCGCCGGGCTTCGGCGTGTTGACGATCTCGCTCAGCGGATCGGTGGTCCTGATCCATTCCGACACGCGCTTGCGACAGCGCGGTGGCGAACACCGGCGCGCCGGTCTTGCCGATCAGCATCAGCGCATCCGACCAGTACGGCGTGAAGCCGGTGACGTAATTCACCGCGCTCGGCCGGGTGTTGTTGGTGTAGATGACGAAGGCGTCCATGCCGGCCTTCGCCATCGCGGCGCGGAGCTTGCCGAGCCGCGCCTCCAAGCGCCGCGACCGGCAATTCCTCGGCGTTCCATCCCATCAAACCGCGGCGCATGGTGTTATCCCGCCACGCTGAACAGTTCGCGCGCAGTGCCGGTCAGCACCTCGCAGCCGTCTTTGGTCACCGCGACGCCGTCGCCCAGCACCATGTAGCCGACCGCCGGATGATAGGTGTTCGGATGCACGATCAGCGCCATGCCGGCGTCGATCCGCGTGGTGACGTCCTCCAGGATGTGCGGCTTGGTGTCGGCGAACAGGCCCATGCCGTGGCCGCGCACGCGGGTGAACTCGCTGGTGGTGTACTTCCCCATGCCGTACTTGCGGAACACGTCGTTCTCGGCCTTGGCGATGTCGGCGGCGGTGACGCCGTCGCGCACCGTGGCGATGCCGGCCTCCATCGCCTCGCGCCACAGCGCGTGCGCGCCCTTCTGCTCGGGCGGTCGGCTCGCCGATCACCAGCGTGCGGCAGATTTGCGCGTAATAGCCGTCGACGCAGGGCGTCAGCTCGGTCGTCACCATGTCGCCGCGCTTGAGCTTCTTGCCGCTCGGCGGCGCCATGCCCTTCACCTCGACGCCGCCGACGCCGATGATCTGGAAGTTGTCGTCGACGCCGTTGGCGCGGAAGAACGCCTCGGCCTCCGCCACCAGCTCGTAGTCGGCGCGGCCGAGGCGGGCCGCCTGCATGAACACCTTGTAGCCGGCGTCGGCGAGCTTGGCGGACTTGCGGATCGCGGCGATCTCGCTGTCGAGCTTGTTCATCAGCAGGCGGTCGACGAAGCCGGTCTCGTCGGTGATCTTGAATTCGCCGGCGCGCGCGGCGATCCGGCGCGGCAGCAGCCGCTGCGGCGCGGCGCCCATGCTCCGGTTGCGCATCCGGTCGAGCGCCGCATCCACCTCGCCGACCAGGTCCGGCGCGAGGACGATCTCGATGCCGGGACAATCGAGCGCGGCGCGGTCGGCCTCCAGCGCGCTGTCGACGTAGAGCGTGACATGGCCGTCGCCGCGCACGATCGCCAGCGCCTGGCCTTCGAGGATGCCGAAGTCGGTGGAGTAGCGGAGATAATCGCCCTGCCAGGCGTTGCCGTAGACCAGCAGCGCGTCGAGGCCGGACTCCTGCATCGCGTCGGTCAGGCGCTTGCGGCGTTCGTCGGCGATCATGGCTTGCCTTTCCTCGTCACGACGCCGGCCGCGACGTCCTGCGCGATCGCCTCCGGCGCGCGCTTCCTCGGATCGCCGTAGCCGCCGCCGCCGGCGGTGAGGAACACCACCTTGTCGCCCGCCGCGATCTCGATCTCGGTCGCCTTCTTCACCGCGGTCTCGCTGCCGTCGGCGCGATGGATATAGCATTCGTTGACCGCGCCGGACCCGCCGCCATGCAGGCCCCACGGCGGATCGCGGGTGCGGTCGAGATTGATGTTGGCCTTGCACTTGGCAGCAGCTGATAGGTCAGCTCGACGCCGAGCCCGCCGCGATGCTCGCCGTCGCCGCCGGAATTCGGCCGCAGCGCGTGGGTCTCGACCAGCACCGGATACTTGATCTCCTGCAATTCGACCGGCGTGTTGCGCACGTCGCCCTGGCACACCGACACGGCGGCGTCCTCGCCGTCCTCGTTCGGCCGTCCGCCCCAGCCGCCGCCGAAAATGTTCATCAGCAGGAAGCGCGAGCCGTCGTCGCGGAAGCCGAAGAACGAGCAGCCGCCCATGTCGCCCTTGTGCGCGGCGGGAATGAGATGCGGCACGGCGGGCGCCAGCGCCTTCAGGATCGTGTCGATCACGGTCGGCAGCGCGATGCTCCACAGCCCGAGCGCCGACGGCGGCTTGGCGGAGAGCATGGTGCCCTCGGGCAGCACCACTTCGAGCGGGCGGAAGCAGCCCTCGTTGACATCGAGATCGGGCGAGGTCAGCGCCTTGAAGGCGACGCGCGCGCCGGCGATGCCGCCGCCGCGCCCGGAATTGAGCGGGCCCGGCACCTGCGGGTTCATCTCGGAGAAATCGACCGTCATCTGCGAGCCGCGCACCCGCACCTTGACCTTGACGCGCAGCGGCTTGTCGAGCGTGCGGCCGTCGTTGTCGAGGAAGCTCTCGGCCTCGTAGTCGCCGTCGGGAATTTTCTCGACCACGGCGCGCGCCGACGCCTCGGCCTGGTCCCAGACCTTGGCGATGCAGGCCTCGACCGTCTCGCGGCCGTAGCGCGCGATCAGCTCGGCGTAGCGCCGCGCGCCGAGCTGGCACGACGCGATCTGCGCCCGCATGTCGCCCAGCGCCGCGTCCGGATAGCGCGTGTTGTCGCGGATGATCTGCCACAGCGTCTCGTTGCGCTTGCCGGCCTCGTAGATTTTCAGCGAGCGCATCTGGATGCCTTCGGCATAGATGTCGCTCGATCCGTAGGAGCCGAAGCCCTGCCGCACGCCGCCGATGTCGACCCAGTGCGCGCGGTTGGCGGCGAAGCCGACCAGCTCGCCGCCGTGGAAGCACGGCGAATAAAGCACCACGTTGTTGAGATGCTGCCCGCAGACCTCGCCCTGGTTCATGATGATGACGTCGCCCGGCGCAAAGCCCTTCAGGCCGTAGCGCGCGATGCCGTCGGCCACCGCGACGCCCAGGTCAGCGAGGAAGATCGGCAGGCCGCCGCGGTTCTGCGAGATCATCCGCGCCTGGGTGTCGATCAGCCCGCAGCAATAGTCGCGGACCTCGTAGATCATCATGTTGTAGGCGGCCTTCGACAGCGCGTTCGCCATCTCGTCGGCGTAGGCGACGATGGCGTTGCGCACCACCTCGACGGTGATCGGATGGGCTTCGTTGCGGGTCATAGCTTCACGTCGATGACGAGATGGCCGGCGTCGGACATCGGTGGCGACGTCGCCCGGATGGATCAAGGTGGTGGCGTTCGGCTCCTCGATCACGGCGGGGCCTTCGACCGTGGCGCCGGCGGCAAGCGAGGGCCGCCAGACGATGCGGGTGCGGAGCGGCTTCGCCGGCATCGGTGAAGATCACCTCGCGCCATTGGTCGGCGACCGGCGGCTCCGGCATCCATTTCTCCGACAGCCAGCGCTCGGCGAGCGTGTCCTGCCGCGCCGCGGTGACGACGAGGCGCACGTTGACGATCTCCAGCCGCTCGTCGGGCGCGGCCTGGCCGTAGCGCTGGTCGTGCTCGGCGTCGAACGCTTCGCGGAGCGGCGCGAAATCGCCGGACAGCAGCTTCGGATCGCGCACCGGAATGGCGATGGTGTGCTCCTGGCCGACATAGCGCAGATCGGCGAGATAGGCGAAATCGGCGGTCTTGGCGTCGATGCCGTCGCGGGCGACCTGCGCCTTGCCGGCTTCGGCCAGCTCGGCAAACACCGCCTCGACCTGTTTTGCGTCCAGCGAGCCGAGCAGCCCATACAAGCGTGCGGACGAAATCCTGCCGCCACGACGCCATCAGCATGCCGAGCGCCGAGAACGTGCCCGGCACCTTCGGCATGATCACCTTCGGAATGAAAATCTCCTTGGCGATGGCGACCGCATGCAGCGGCCCCGCGCCGCCGAACGCGATCATCGCGGTCTCGCGCGGATCGACGCCCTTCTTCACCGACACCGCGCGCACCGCGAGCGACATCGCGGCGTCGGCGATCTGCACGATGCCGAGCGCTGCTTCCTTCACGCTGAGGCGCGTCGGGCCGCAGAGCTTCTGCTCGATGGCGCGCTCGGACGCCTTCACGTCGAGCTTCATCGCGCCGTTGAGGAATCGCTCGGCGTTGATGCGGCCGAGCACCAGGTTGGCGTCGGTCACCACCGGATCGGTCGAGCCTTTGCCGTAAGCGGCCGGCCCCGGATCGGCGCCCGCGCTTTTCGGCCCGACATGGATGCCGCCGGTCGGATCGCACCACGCGATCGAGCCGCCGCCGGCGCCGATCTCGACGATGTCGACCACCGGAATTTGCATCGGCTGGCCGCTCGCCTCGCCGCCGATCACGTAGCCGTCCTCGATCGCCGGAATGCCTTTGGTGATAAGGCTCGCCTTCGCCGTGGTGCCGCCCATGTCGAAGCCGATGGCAGCGCTCGATGCCCATCAGCGCCGCGAGCCGCCCCGCGCCGATGATGCCGGCGACCGGGCCGGACTCCATCATCGACACCGGCTGCTCCTGCGCGAGCCGCACCGACATCACGCCGCCGTTGGAGCGCATGATGTTGAGCTTGCCGAGGAATCTCTCGCTGTAGAGATGGGTTTCCAGCCGGCCGAGATAGGTCTGCACGCGCGGGCCGATGAAGGCGTTCAGCGCGGTGGTCGAGGTGCGCTCGTATTCGCGGTACTCGCGGACGATCTCGTGCGACAGCGTCACGAACAGCTTCGGGTTCGACGGCGCGCAGGATTTCGCCGACGCGCCGCTCGTGCGCCGGATTGGCGTAGGCGTGCAGGAAGCACACCGCGACCGCCTCGATGTTCTGCGCCGCGATGCGTCTTCGCCAGCGCATGAACCTCGCTCTCATCCAGCGGCTTCAGCACCGCGCCGCCGGCGTTCATCCGCTCGGTGACCTCGAAGCTCAGCTCGCGCGGGATCAGCGGCTTCGGCCGGTGAAAGAACAGATTGAACGCCTCGATCCGGTTGCCGCGGCCGATCGCATAGGTGTCGCGGAAGCCGCGCGTGGTGATCAGCGCGGTGCGCGCGCCCTTGCGCTCCAGCACGGTGTTGATGGCGATGGTCGAGCCGTGCAGCAGCTCGGACAGCGCCGGCATCTCGCAATGGGCGAGCGCGAGGCTGTCCGCCACGCCGCGGGTCGGATCGGCCGGCACGGTCGAGCTTTTCGAGGTGACGATGCGGCCGTCGACGCAACCGACCAGGTCGGTGAAGGTGCCGCCGATGTCCACGCCGACGATGTTCATGCGCAGCCCGGACTTCGAGTCCGCGATGGTCAGAATCCATACAGCCGCGCCGGATTGTCAACCAGTGTCTTGGTTCGCGTCGCCTCGTCGGGCACCCATTCCAGCAGCATGTCCAGCAGCCACGCGTCGTCGGGCTTCGGCAGGCCCGGCGTCGGATGCGGCCAGTTGGTCGCCCACAGCATGCGGTCGGGCGCGGCCTGGGCCAGCGCGCTCGCGAGCCGTCCGACGTCGGAGAAATTCGGCGGGCCGGCCTTCGACCATTCGTAAGGCGCGGACAGCTTCACCCAGGTGCGGCCGTTGTCGAGCAGCCGCAGCAGCACCTTGAAGCCCGGATGGTCCGGCGCGACCGGCTCCAGGAACTTGCCGACATGATCGACCACCAGCGTGCCGCTGAGCCTCTTCAACAGCGCCTCGCGGTCGGGCAACGTGCGGCCGTCGAGCTGAAGCTGCACATGCCAGCCGAAATTGCCGACCCGCGCCGCCATCGTCTCCAGGATGTCCCAGGGCAGCGCGCCGCCCGGCAGCATGTGGAAGCGGATGCCGCGGATGCCCGCCTTGGTCAGGCGGTCGAGCTCGGCGTCGGTGACGCTGGTATCGACCACGGCGATGCCGCGCGCGCTGTCGCCCAGCGCGGCGATGGCGGCGAGCGTGCAACTGTTGTCCTTGCCGTAGGTCGAGGGCTGCACCACCACGGTCCGCGCGATGCCGAGCCGCGCCCGCACCTTGAGATAGTCCGCCACCAGCGCATCCGGCGGCGTGAAGCGGCGCCGTCGGCGCGCTCGGAAAGCGGCGTCGTAGATGTGCATGTGGGTGTCGCAGGTGCCGGGCGGCGCCTTCAGCTTGGGCGGGTCTTCATTGAATGCCATCGGTGTCTCCTTCCGCGTATAGTTTCATGCCGCCGTGCCTTCCGTCCAAGGGCGCGGCTGTCGTACAAAAAGGGTCCGGGGAGGACACATGGCGCAGCAACGGCTCGGCATCATCATGAACGGCGTCACCGGGCGCATGGGCATGAACCAGCACCTGATCCGCTCGATCTGCGCGATCCGCGACCAGGGCGGCGTGGCGCTGAAGAACGGCGACCGGGTGATGCCCGATCCGATCCTGGTCGGGCGCAACGCCGACCGGGTGGCGAAGCTCGCCAAGGCGCACGGCATCGCGCGCTGGACCACCGACCTCGACAAGGCGCTGAAGGACAAGAAGGACACGCTGTTCTTCGACGCGGCCACCACGCAGCTTCGCGCCGAGCTTCTGCAAAAGGCGATGAAGGCCGGCAAGGACATCTATTGCGAGAAGCCGGTGGCGGACACCTTGAAGGATGCGCTCGATCTGGTCCGCGTCGCGAAGAAGGCCAAGATCAAGCACGGCGTGGTGCAGGACAAGCTGTTCCTGCCGGGCCTGCTCAAGCTCAAGATGCTGATCGACTCCGGCTTCTTCGGCCGCATCCTCTCGGTGCGCGGCGAGTTCGGCTACTGGGTGTTCGAGGGCGACTGGCAGCCGGCGCAGCGGCCGTCGTGGAATTACAAGAAGGCCGAGGGCGGCGGCATCATCCTCGATATGGTCTGCCACTGGCGCTACGTGCTCGACAACCTGTTCGGCGATGTCGAGAGCGTGACCTGCCTCGGCGCCACGCACATCCCGAAGCGCGTCGACGAGAACGGCAAGACCTACACCAACGACGTCGACGACGCCGCCTACGCCACGTTCCAGCTCAAGGGCGGCGTGATCGCGCACATCAACATGTCGTGGTGCACGCGGGTGCGGCGCGACGACCTCGTGACCTTCCATGTCGACGGCACGCTCGGCTCGGCGGTGGCGGGCCTGCAGAACTGCTGGAGCCAGGCGCGGGTCAACACGCCGCGGCCGGTGTGGAATCCGGACATGCCGCAGCCGATCAAGTTCTTCGAGACGTGGCAGGAGGTGCCGGGGCTCGGCGTCTACGACAACGGCTTCAAGACCGAGTGGGAGATGTTCATCCGGCACCTGTACGAGGACGCGCCGTTCAAATGGACGCTGCTCGAAGGCGCCAAGGGCCTGCAACTGGTCGAGGCCGCGCACAAGAGCTGGAAGGAGCGGCGCTGGATCGACATTCCGGCGCTGAAGGTGTGAGGAGAGGCGCATGGGCCAGCTCATCGAAGGCAAGTGGGTCAACGAGAACATCATCTCGAACCACGACAAGACCGGGCTCTACTACAAGCGCGACTCCGTTTTCCGCAATCGCATCGAGCGCGACGCCGGTTCGGAGTTTCCCGCCGAGCCCGGCCGCTATCATCTCTATTGCGCCGTCGCCTGCCCGTGGGCGCATCGCGCGACGCTGATGCGCACGCTGAAGAAACTCGAGCCGTTCGTCACGCTGACCAACACATTCCAGGAGCCGGGCGGCGCAGGGCTGGTCGTTCGGCGAAGCAGGGTCACATCGTGCCCGGGCACCGACCGGCGCGTGCGCTGGCTCCATGAGCTCTACACGATCGCCGATCCGGCCTGCACGACGCGCGTGACCGTTCCGACGCTCGTGGGACGCCAAGACGCGCCGCGTCGTCAACAACGAGTTCGTCCGAAATCATCCGGATGTTCAACGTCGCATTTGCCGGCATCGCCGAGCCTTCGCCGGACTACTACCCCGAGCCGCTGCGCGCCGCAGATCGACGCGACCAATGCGCTGGTGCTCAAAGGCGTCAACAACGCCGTCAACGGCTGCGGCTATTCGATCTCGCAGCAGGCCTACGACAGCTCCATCAAGCTCCTCTTCGAGACGCTCGACGGCCTGGAGGCAGCGACTTTCGCAACAGCGCTATGTGTGCGGCGACGTCGAGACCGAGGCGGACTGGCGGCTGTTTCCAAGCCTGGTGCGCTTCGATCCCTGCTATTACGTCGGCTACAAGTGCAATCTCCGCCGTCTCGACGAGTATCCGAACCTGTCGAACTATCTTCGGGATCTGTACCAGACGCCGGGCATCGCCGAGGTCTGCGACATCGCCGGCATGAAGCGCGGCGTGTTCAGCAAGGCCGGCCCGGTCGGCTCCAACGGCATCATCCCGATCGGCCCTTCGGTCGATTATTCAAGGCCCCATGACCGCGGCCGGTTTCGCGCGCGAGCAGCGAGGTTTGCACCGTGCCCACGCTTAATCTTCCGGTCGCCGGCGGCAAGCTCGCGCCCTACACCACGCGGCCGCCGAAGACATTTCCCGAAGCCGTCGCAGCCGTTCAACCGCATCGCCTATGCGGCCGCGCATGTGGTGGCCGATCCGCTCGCCGACGCCAATCCGTGGCTCGATGCGCCGATCGACTGGGACGCCACCATCGCGTTCCGCCGCCATCTGTGGTCGCTCGGCCTCGGCGTCGCCGAGGCGATGGACACCGCGCAGCGCGGCATGGGCATGGACTGGCCGAACTCGCTGGAGCTGATCCGCCGCAGCCTCGACGCCGCGAAGGATTTCCCCGGCGCGCTGATCGGCTGCGGCGCCGGCACCGATCATCTCGACGCCCGGCCCCGACGTCACCATCGACGACGTGATCCGCGCCTACGAGGAGCAATGCGCCGCGGTCGAGAAGCTCGGCGGCCGCATCATCCTGATGGCGAGCCGCGCGCTGGTGAAGGCGGCGCGCTCGCCCGACGACTACGCCAAGGTCTATGGCCGCATCCTCGACCAGGTGAAGGAGCCGGTCATCATCCACTGGCTCGGCGAGATGTTCGATCCGGCGCTCGACGGCTACTGGGGCCACAACGACCACATGAAGGCGATGGAGGTCGCGGTCGACGTCATCGCGTCGAATCCGGCCAAGGTCGACGGCGTGAAGATCTCGCTGCTCGACAAGGACAAGGAGATCGCCATGCGGCGGCGGCTGCCGCAGGGCGTCCGGATGTTCACCGGCGACGACTTCAACTACGCCGAGCTGATCGCCGGCGACGCGCAGGGCTATTCCGACGCGCTGCTCGGCATCTTCGACGCCATCGCGCCGGCGGCCTCCGCCGCGCTCGGCGCCTTCACGCGCGGCGACGTGGCGTCGTTCCACGACATCCTGGCGCCGACCGTGCCGCTGTCGCGCCACATCTTCAAGGCGCCGACCCGCTTCTACAAGACCGGCGTGGTGTTCATGGCCTATCTCAACGGCCTGCAGAATCATTTCACCATGATCGGCGGCCAGGAGAGCACGCGCTCGACCTTGCATCTCGCCGAGCTGTTCCGGCTGGCCGACGCGGCGGGACTGCTCGCCGATCCCGAGCGCGCCACGCGACCGCATGAAGATCCGTCATGGCGACGCGCGGCGTGCACTGATGCGCGATCTTTCCAACGACCGCTCGCTGCTCGCCGATCAACTCGGCGACGGTGAAGGCGTGGACCCTGGAGCAGCTGGTCGAAGGCTGCGCCCGCGCCGGCATCACCGCCATCGCGCCGTGGCGCGACATCGTGCAGGCGCATGGCGTCGAGAAGGCCGGCAAGCTCATTCGCGACGCCGGGCCTCGACCGTGACCTGCTATTGCCGCGGCGGGCTGTTCCCCGCCGCCGACGAAGCCGGACGCCGCGCCGCGCTCGACGACAACCGCCGCGCGGTCGACGAGGCCGCCGCCATCGGCGCGCGCAGTCCTCGTGCATTGCTCGGCGGCGGCTTGCCGAAGGGCTCGAAGGACCTTGCCGGCGCGCATCGCCAGGTGCGCGACGGCATCGCCGCGCTGCTGCCGCATGCGCGCGCGGCCGGCGTGCCGCTCGCCATCGAGCCGCTGCATCCGATGTCCGCCGCCGACCGCGCCTGCGTCAACACGCTCGCGCACGCCAACGATCTCTGCGACGAGCTCGGCGACGTGGCGTTGGGCGTCGCGGTCGACGTCTATCACGTCTGGTGGGACCCGGACCTGGCCGCGCCAGATCGCGCGCGCCGGCAAGCGCATCCTCACCTATCACGTCTGCGACTGGCTGGTGCCGACGCGCGATCTGGTGTTCGACCGCGGCATGCCGGGCGACGGCGTGATCGATCTGAAGCGCATCCGCGCGATGGTCGAGGCGACCGGCTACGACGGCCTGATCGACGTCGAGATTTTCTCCGACGCAGGACTGGTGGAAGCGCGAGCCCGCCGAGGTGCTGCGGATCTGCCTGGAGCGGCACCAGACGGTGGTGTGAGTTCGGGTCACGTCTCCACGGTCATGCGCGGCGCTTGTGCCGGGCATCCACGATCCGGGCACCGAGTCTTGCGCAAGCAATGGCGGGATGGTCCCGGGACACGCCTCGGCTCGTGCCCGGGACACGAGGCTGCTATGTCGAAATCCGCAAGCTCATCGAACAGCGCCGTCCAATTCGCGTCGCTCTCGATCTTCCACACGCGATCCAGCACCTTCTGCAATCGCTCCGCCGAAAGCTTCCGCCCCGCCAGCCCGCGAAACTTCTCGATCACCTGCGCGTCGCTCATCGGCCGGTCGTGGTGGCCGATCGGATTGGACAGCTCCGCCGTCTTCTGCTCGCCGTTCTTCAGCGTGATCGTCATCCGGCACGGCAGGCTCGCCGGATAGCGCCGGTTGCAACTCGGCGTCCTCGGTGATGACGATCTTCTTCATCAGCTCGAGCGTGCGCGGGATCGCTAAACCGCTCCGGCGCAAAGATCGCGTCGGTGTAGGCGCCGTCGATCAGCACCGCGGCGACCACGTAAGGCATGCTGTGGTCGGCGGTCTCGCGCGTGGTCGGCTTCCATTTCTCGGCGCCGCTGCCGATCTCGAACCAGGCGAAGTGATAGGTGAACACCTCGATCTTCTCGATGTCGTCGAGCTTGATCTGCGGCCGCAGTTCCAGCGCGAGGAACGCCGGCCCCTGCGCATGAAACTCGCTGAGGAAAAACTTGTAGTCCGCCAGCAGCAGGCTGAACTTCGTCGGATCGACCGGAAACGGACAGATCTCCTCGGCGCCGATCACCGCGGTCAGCCCGTCCTCGAACGGCGTCGGCGGCGCCGGCCATGCCCTCCTTCGCCATGATCGCGGCGAACACGCCGTTCCGCGCCGCGTTGGCGGCGGCGCAGCCCTTCCACATGGTGAGATGGCCGCGGCGGCTGATGTCGGTGCCGAGATTGGGCACCGCGGCGAGCGCGATGGCGTTGCGCGGTCTGCTCCAGCGACAGCCCCAGCACCTTGGCCGCGCCGGCGGCGCTGGAGACCGCGTTGTAGAGCACGTAGTCGAGCGCGTGCTTGCGCATCGGGAAGGCGCGGAACAGATAGCGGTGCACCTCGTAGCCCAGCACGATCGCCGTGATCGCGGTCTGCGCGCTGGCGCCGCTCGCCTGCGCCACCGCCAGGATCGGCAGCAGGCAATCGCTCGGATGGCCGCCGCCGCCGGGATAGGTGTCGTTGCCCTCGATGAAGCGGCTCGCCACGCTGTTGGCGAAGGCGGCGAGCTCCGGCAACGTGCGGTGCGCCGTGCCGATCACGGTGCGCGCCGTCGGCGACCGTCGCGCGCATCGCCACCGCCCGCGCGATCCGCACCGGCTCCTCGTCGAACGCCGCGATGCGCGCAGCCGATGGTGTCGAGGATCCGCCGCTTGCAATCGTGCACCACGTCGGCGGGCAGATCGGCGTAGTCGAGCCGGACGGCGAATTCGGCGATGCTCTTGGTGCTGTGGTCCATGATGACGGCCAGATTGGATCGATAGGGCCAATGACATGCGCGCCGGTGCGGGTCGCATGCGTGGGCGTGGCTTGAAGCTAGACCGAACCGGGTGGCAAGATCGAGCGTCTCTTCGATCCGAAGGAAGCCTCCAATGCCGCATGCCCGCCGACTTTGCGAATTCGCCCCGGCACTCTTCCTGCGGCTTTCGATGGGCGATCCTGGGCGCTCTGGCACTTTCGACCGCGTTGCTGGCATCTGAGGCCGGAGCGCAGCCAACCGATTGGCCCTCGAAGCCCGTAACCACGGTGATCGGCTTTGCCGCGGGCGGCAACAGCGATGTGCTGGCGCGTCTTCTCACCAGCCGGATGACCGAGGAACTCAAGCAGGCTTTCGTCATCGAGGCGCGTGTCGGCGGTGGCGGAGTTGTCGCCATGCGGTCGGTCGGTCAGGCCGAGCCGGACGGCTACACCATGTTCTTTGCCGCCGCTCCGCAGATCGGGGTGACCCCTTATATCCAGAAGCTCAATTTCGATCCGTTGACGGAACTGGTGCCGGTCAGCGCTTTCGCGACCGGGCCGTTCCTGCTGGTGGTGAATTCGTCGACGCCGGTGCACACGGTGGCCGAGTTCGTCGCGCTGGCGAAATCACGAACACTGAATTACGGCACCGGAGGCGCAGGTTCGAACTCTCATCTCTCGACGACGCTGTTCGCGTCACGGGCAGGCTTCGAAGCCACCAACATTCCGTTCCGCGGCACCGGCCCGGGAATGGCGGCGCTTCTGGGCGGCCAGATCGACTTCATGTTCGGCAATGCGTCCGAGGTGCTACCGAACGCCGACAATGGCAGGCTCAGGATCATCGCGGTGGCCGCTGAAAAGCGGATGAAGCAATTGCCGAATGTGCCGACGATCAGCGAGACCTATTCCAATACGGCTACGCCGAGCTGGAACGGGGTCATGGTGCCGGCCAAGACGCCCAAGCCGATCATCGACAAGATCGCGGCCCAGGTGATCGCCGCGGCGCACGACCCGAACATCGTCGAGCAAGCTGGCGCAAGCTCGGGCTCGAGCCCGACGGCAATACGCCGGAAGAATTCGCGGCGCAGATCAAGCGCGAACAGCCGCAGTTCGATGCAGCGATTGCTGCCGCCGGTTTGAAGCCGCAATAGCCGGAACTGCAGATGAAGCACCTCAAGGCAACGCATCAAACCGTGCACCGTGGCTACTACGACGCCACCTTGCCGCCGGTCCTCGAACTCGACAGCGGCGAGGAAATCACGATCACCACGATCTCGGCCAAGCCCGACGACAAGGTGCCGCCCGAATGGCTGCCGCCGGAGGTGCATGAGATCTTCGCGCGCTGCCCGAAGGGATCGGGACCCCACATGATGACCGGGCCCATCGCGATCCGCGGCGCGCGTCCGGGTGACGTGCTGCAAGTGGATATTCTCGACATCCGCCTGATCCAGCCCTACGGGTACAACGTCACGCATCCGTTGACCGGCATGTTCGGCATGGATGTGCCGAAGACCCAAACGGTCATCATTCCGATCGACCTGGAGACCGGGCTGGCCGAGGTGGTGACCGGCCTCACGATTCCAACCCGGCCGTTCTTCGGCCATCTCGGCGTCGCGCCGCCACGCGAATGGGGGCGGGTGGACAGCCGGCCGCCGTTCAAGTTCGGCGGCAATCTCGACAACAAGGAGCTGCTGCCGGGCACGCGCTTGTTCCTGCCGATCTGGAACGAGGGCGCATTGTTCAGCGTCGGCGACGGTCACGGCGCTCAGGGCGATGGTGAGGTCAACCAGACCGCCATCGAGACAAGTCTTGAGGGCAAATTCCGCCTGACGCTGCGCCGCGATCTGAAGATCGACCTGCCGTTTGCCGTGACGCCCGATCATCTGATGACGATGGGCTTTCATGAAAGCCTGGACAGCGCGGCGCGCGAGGCCATGCGCAAGATGATCGAGCTGTTGGACACGCATTACGGGTTCGCGTTCCACGACGCCTATCGCTTGTGCAGCCTGGCCGCGGATATGCGCGTCACCCAGTTCGTCAATGGCAACCGCGGCATCCACGTGATGTTCCCGCGCTCGATTTTGGCGAAGCGAAACCCGCAACCCGCGTTCCTGGATTCGATCTAGCGATGACAGCAGATATCAACCGACCCGAGATCGTTGCCGAGGTGCGCGCGGCCTTCGATCGCTACAACGAGGCGATCGACGGCAGGGACGTGGCGACACTCAACGAGCTGTTCTGGGAAATCCGACGCGACTGTGCGTTTCGGCTTCACGGAGAACCTGTTCGGCCACGATGCCATCGTCGCGTTCCGCGGCACCAAATGGTCGAATGCGCCGGAGCGGCGCGCCACCCATGTCGTCATCACGACCGTCGGCCGCGACTGCGCGACGACCAGCGCCGTGATGGAGCGCGGCGAAGCGGTCACGCGCCAGAGCCAGACCTGGGCCCGCTTTCCCGAGGGCTGGCGCATCGTCGCCGCTCACGTCAGCGCGCTGAAGAAGTAAGGGGTTTGGCGGAGGGGGAGGAACTGGATCCAACGTTCTCTTAATTTGCAGCGTCGCACATCGCTGCAGCAATATAATTGTATCCAACCATGGCTTTGAAATATCGCGGCTTTCCGTCCGCCCACCTCGAGACGGGATGGCTGTCAGTCGGAGACGGCTTCATCAGACAGCTGGACGGGCGGTGCTCTCTCAGTCTTGAGGCTTGCGGCGCGATTTCGCGCGCGCAGGATCACTCCTGCCAATATTTCCCCGATTTCGGTCAGTCGCTCTTCCGAGGTCAGCTTGTCGGGACGTATGGCATTGGGGCCAGCCAACATAACGGTGTCTAGCGCCAAGATCCGACCGGAAGGCAACTAAAATTCCAAGGCGGCGCTCCACCTCCTATCGTCAGAAGTTGATCGTGAAGGCCGTGCCACGGCCTTTGTCGCCCTGGGTGATCCGCAACTCGCCGCCGATCTGTTGCACAAGCGACAGCACGATTTTCATTCCGAGTCCCTTGCTGTCCTCGGGCCTGAAGCCAGCCGGTAATCCCACCCCCGTGTCGATGACCGACAGCGAACGACCTCTCGGCGAAGTTTCGATGCGCACGGTGATATGGCCTTCAGTGTATTTCGCCGCATTAGTAATCAACTCATTGACGATGAAGCCGAGCGGAATCGCCATCGTCGTCGGAATTTCGACTAGGGCGCCCTCAACAAGGATCGCGTGTCCGCTTTCCTGTCTCAACCAGCAGCCCATTGAGGTCCTCGCAGAGGCTCTGGACATAGCCCTTGAACTCAACGTGATCCTGATGGTCGAGCAGATGGAGCCGCCGGTGAACGCGACCCAATGCGGAAACGCGGCGGGCCGCGATGGTCAACTGATCGGCCGCCTCAGGCGTCGTCGCGGTGCGGCTCTGCAGCGACAGCAGGCTGACGATCAATTGCAGGCCATTGATGAGCCGATGCTCGAATTCCTGTGCCAACATGACCTGCCGCCGCGATTGCTCACCCCTGTCCAGTAGCAACACCTGTTCGCGGGCGAGAGCGGCATGCAGTTCAGCTGCGAGGGACTTGTCGGACGTCTGACCGCGCGGGTCACGTAAGGAAATGGGGAATTCGCTGCCGCCGGCTCGACTACTCATGGCCCGTCCTCTCGTTGTCTTCGCGGTGCGAGGCGGAAAGCCGCCACACCCTGAAAAGGGCGCCCGCCAGGACGGTTGGGGAATCCCAGCGGGCGCTCCATCCGGACCGGCACAGGGGCCCGCGCGATCCAGGGTCTTGCCCGGTAAAGATTGACCGGGGCTTGGAATAAGGCAGTTCCTGTCGATGAACCAGTCCAGCTTTGCTCACGATTTCACACGGCGAAGGCGCCGACTGGTCAATAGCGCTCACAATTCAGAAAATGTCGGCCCTAGGCTGTCAGGGCTCGCGAGATGGCGGGAACCGAAAATCGGCGAAGTTGCAGACACTGCTGATTACGCGAGGAGCCCGCGCGAGCCGACACAGAACTCGTTATATCCGCGGCGCCGCCGCGCTGTTGGACTTCTGGTCGTTCAGAACCACACTGAGTAACGAGCTGTGGACCTCAAGATGTCCGTTGTAATCAATGAATCCCATTTGCCGGAATTTGTTCATGAAGTGACTGACCCGCGACCTGGTCGTCCCAATCATCTCGGCGAGCGTTTCCTGGCTTATCTTTGCCAGGATGGGCTCCGGCCGCCCCTCTTTCCCGAAATTGGCTAGCAGCAACAGCACCCTCGCAAGTCGCTTCTCCGTCGAATTGAAGAGCTGATCGACAAGATCTTCTTCAACGCGCGCATTTCTTGTCAAAATATGCGAAATAAACATTTTGGAAAATGCCGGTTCGTCCTGAAGAACCTGCATAATTTCGGCCTTGTCCACCCGCATGGTCCTGCAGTCCACCATGGCGGTGGCTGTCGCTAGGCGCCTTGGCTGACCAATCAGGCATCCTTCACCTAGGAATTGGCCCGCGCCCAAGATCGCAACCACCGCTTCCTTACCTTGCTTCGATACGACGGTTACCTTGACCTTACCTTTTTTGATGTAGATGACCGCGTCAGCGATGTCGCCTTGCGTAAAAATAATTTGTTTTTTCGAGTGGTCGGAAATAGTGCGGCCCTGCGCCGCGGTCTCAAGAAATATAACAGGGTCGAATTCGTCCCATGCCCCTTGGGCTCTTGGGGGGCTTGGTCCGCTTGGTCATATTCGCTCCTGGCCGATAGCACTGAAGCACGACCGTGACGCAAACCTGTACCGAATTGCTCACTATCGCCGGTCGCGGCGCCGGGACAGCAAAGGTCTTTAAATGCTATTCCGTCCAACCCCGCTTCGGCCATTTCAGTGTCCTCGCTAGGCGACATCGTTACTCACCTTTGACGAATGAAATACGATCCGCCTGCCTGTCGTTCTATTAAGCGCCTTTAATTTGGTTCTGTCTGTTCTTCAAAGGCCCTGAGACCGGGCCGTGCCAGCGGGCTTTGTGCTAATAGCGCTACAACGCTCACTGGGTTGAAGTCGACCGCGCGTCGGTTGCGATCCGCACATCGTTCGGCGATCCGGTATTATGGATCTTATGGTATCGGAGATCTGTTCCGACGCCAGACTTCGTCCGGCTCTTGCGCTCCGGGGAGATGAGAAGGCCGATGGCAACGCCGGTTTCTCGCAGGAGGCGTTCGAAACGGGCCTGGGGAGAGGCGTGCCAACGGTGTTCTTCCGATGCCGCGCCGGTTTTGTCGAAGTCCGTACCCCAGGGAAGCTCTTCCACCAGGATCAGATTCTCGGGTTGGCCTTTGCCTCCCCGCACCACCCAAGTGGGCCGCAGCGTTTCGCCATACTCGGGCAGGCGGGCAGAAAGCTCGTCGGGTGGAGCGGCCAGGTCGGATTCACGCCAGTCCCAGAATTCACGGGTGAAGGCCGGGAAATTCTTCAGGCGCAGGTTGCTGTCGAAGTCCGGGACAGCGTGGCGGCGCAGGATCTCCTGCTGGGCGGCCACGTTGCGGCTGAGGACTGCCTGCGCGTTCTTCAGGGCGCGCGGGGGAGACGACGAGACCTTCCGGCTGGACGAACCCGATCCAGAGTTGGTGGTCCTTGATGATGGGGTCGGTTGCCATGGTGGATTATCCGGAGATCGGCCAGAGGTAGACGACGCCAATCGGCTCGACGCGATCCGCCTGGACTTCGTAGGATTTCAGAATCCGCGCGGGTTCCTCATCCACTTCGCGGCCGATTGCCGTGAGCCGCTTGTCCCAGTCTTTGCGCTCTTCTTCCATCTGCTGCAGCTCCATTTTGTCGAAGCCGAGCGTCATCTGGGCTTCGTTCCGCTTTACCTCCTCTTTTCGGCAAGAATGCGCTTGCGCTGGTCTTCGATGATCCGGCGCATTGCTTCGGCCTCCTGGCGGCCGCGGGTGCCGAGGACTGCTTTGGCGCTGGCAGTAACGGTGGCGGCGCGGGCCTGCAGGTGAGGAAGCAGGTCGGCCACGTCCAGCGGCGCGGCGGATTGCAGTTTGCGTTCGACCGCTTCGTCGACACGGCGGTCGCGGGCGGATTCGAAGGACTTCTCCAGCGCGGCGAGCGTCAGCTTTTCGGTGTCTCCGGCGTACGGGACGAGCGGGCCTTTGCGGGCTATGGGATCGATCCAGCGGGCGGCAACGGCGATGATCTCGTCGTGGAGGCGGGATGCGCCGGGACCGTAGAGGGAAATGCGGCCGAGGAGAACCACGCGGCGGATGGCGTCGTCGGTCTGGCCAACGCATGCGCGGGCGAGATCGTTGTGGACGAAGCCCTGCGCGCGCAGGCGGCCGAGCAGGCGCTGGACGACGCGGTGTTCCAGGTGCATATGCACCACGCCCTCATCGATGTGGGTGGGCGATTGGAAGACGATCGGGGCGGATGGGGCTCGATGCGCGCCATTCGTAGAAGTCCTGATCCTTTGGCTTCGGCGCGCGCAACGCGTCCATCGCGCGGAACCACGCGCGGCCGTGGATCTCCGGGAATCGCAGCGGTCGGGGCCGCCGGTCAGCGCGGGGCAGTTATTCAGTTCCAGCGCGGTGGAGATGGCGTTGATGAAATCCGGTGGGTTGAGGCCGACGTAGTCCTTGGAATCCTGCAGGTAATCGTCGAGCGATTTCAGTTCCTCGACGAGCTGCACCTTGCGCTTGCGGACGGACTCGAGTTCTTCGTCGATGGCTTTGCGGCCCAGCGGCGCCGGCGTCCAGCATTTCAAGGCTGGTTGCCATCGACGGTTTGAGGCCTTCCGCGAGCATGTCTTCAATCCGGCGTTCGAGCACGGGCGACAGGCTGCCGAGTTCCCTGCGGATGGTTTCGGTCTTGCGCACCAGGGTGCGGATGACATGGTCTTCGGGACGCTGGGTGAAGACGAAGTAATGGCAGCGGACGACGTCTTCCCGCTGGAGTTTGCGGTCAATGCGCCCGTTGCGCTGCTCCATGCGGGACGGATTCCACGGGACGTCGAAATGGAAGAGGTCGGCGCAGTAGTTCTGGAAGTTCACGCCTTCGCGGGCGGCGTCCGTGGCGATCAGAATGCGCAAAGGGTGAAGATCGGGCGAGGCGTTGAAGGCTTTCTTGATTTCGTCGAGTCGGCCGCCGCCGGGACCGCCCTGATAGGTGGCGATGCGCTCTTCGGCAAGCTCGGTGTTGGCGAAGGCGGTTTCGAACTGCTGGCGGAGGTACGTCTTGGTTTCCGTGAACTCGGTGAAGATCAGAACGCGGCGGCTGTTCCAGGTGCCGTCGGGATTGAAGAGGTTCTTGCGAATCCAGGGAATCAGCCCGTATTTGGCATCGGTCAGGCGGGGGTCCGCGAGGCGGCGCGCCTGGCTGGCGATCTCGGCCATTCGATCGAGAACGGCGATTTCTTCCTTGGAGATCTGCTGCGAACCTTTGGAGCGCTCTGTTGCGCTGGCGACGGCTTGCTCGATGCCTTCGGTGACTTCTTCTTCGGGTCGATCCGCGCGGTCGTCGTCTGCGTCTGGCGCATTGAGTTCAGTGAGAAGATCCGCCGATACCTCGGGCTCACTTTCGGTCGCGGCGGCAAGCTTCTCCATGCTCTTCCGGTGAACGCGCAGCGTGGAGTTGAATGCCTCGATGGACCCGATTGCGTCAATCCCCAGGCCATGCCGGTGGCGGTGCCGATGATCATCAGGATCGCGCCGGAAAGGCACGCGGTCTCGATCAGCATCGGCATCAGCCGGCGCCAGTCGAACTGGCGATAGACCAGAAGGCCGACGACGCAGCCGTAAACGATGCCGATCGTGGAGACTTCGGTCGCCGTCGCAATGCCTTCGACCACGGCGGCGCGGATGACAAACGGCAATGCCAGCGCGGGCAGGGCGATGATCAGCGATTTGGCGATCTCGATGCGCGACGCTTTTCTGACATGGCTGAGGTCTTCGTCCCGGTATCGCCACCACACCAGCGCCGACAGCGTGATCGCCAGCACCACGCCCGGCAACAATCCACCCGTGAACAGCGCTGAGATCGAGACGCCGGTCACCGAGCCGATGGTGATCAGCACCAGGCTAGGCGGAATGGTTTCGGTCTGCGCGCCGGTGGCCGCGAGCAGGGCAACGAGATCGCCGGGTTTGGCGCCCCGCGCCTTCATCTCCGGAAACAACACCGGCGCGACCGCGGCCATATCGGCGGCCTTCGAGCCTGAAATGCCCGACACCAGATACATCGCGCCAACCAGCACGTAGTGCAGCCCGCCGCGCACATGGCCCAGTAGGCTTGCCAGGAACGCCACCATGGCGCGCGCCATGCCGGTCATCTCGATCAGCAGGCCGAGAAACACAAACAGCGGCACCGACAGCAGGATGAGGTGGCTCATGCCCTCGTCCATGCGGCCGATCAGGACCATCAGCGGCGTGCGCGTTGTCAGCGCGAGATAGCCGAAGATCGCCAGTCCAAACCCGAACGCGATCGGCACGCCGGTAAACACGCAGAAGCCGGCGACGCCGACAAAGAATATGATGAGGTTGATGTTGCCGAGGGGCCGCAGCCACGGCTGCAGCAGCCAGAAAACCGCAATCAGCAGCGCGACCGACAACACCGCGCCGATCACGACGCGAAAGTTGGCCGTCCGTGCCAGCCGCAGAAACGCAAACAGTGCCATCAACGCGACGCCGACCGGGAGCGCCGCCGCGCGCCAGGTATTGGAAATCTGCAGCGCCGGCGTAGTGATGAAACTCTCTTCGTACGCGTATTCGTAAGCCGGCCACGCAATCATCAGCAGGAACGCCAGCGCGGCGCAGGTAGCCACCACATCAAGGTAGGCCCGCATTGCGGGCTTGGCGCTGGCGACGACGGCCGTCATCCGCATGTGCTCGCCGCGACGGAACGCGACCGCCGCCCCCAGCATCGCTAGCCAGAGGAACAGGATCGACGCCAGTTCGTCCGACCAGATAAGCGGTTGATGCAGACCATAGCGCGAGACTACGCCGGCAAAAAGGATAACAACCTCGGCGACGACCAGTAGCGCCGCCGGGATTTCAACGATCATTCCAAGATAAACGTCGAGTTCGGCCAGGAGCGAGCGCGGGCGAGGGGGCATGACGACCGCCTCCTCCGCCGCTTTCGAGACTTCGGCGTGAGCCATAGGTTTCCCTGGATATCCTCGGCGATCGCTGCTTATCGATCCGCAGTCCTGGTCGCCGTTACGACAGCTTGCCGACGGACTTCTCCAGGAGCGCCCAAGCCTGATCGCCGTATTTGCCCTTCCATTCGGAATAGAAACCGGCAGAGCGCAGCTTTTCGCGGAAAGGCGCCACATCGGGCTGATTGAAGATCAGTCCCTTGCCGGTCAGTTCTTCGCGCACCGTCGCATTCAGTTTCTCCGTATCGACCCGTTCTTTCACAGCCGCCGCATTGATGTTCTTGGCGACGATGGTGCGGACGTCTTCCGGAACCTTTTCCCACGCGCGCTTGTTGGCGAGGAACCAGAAGCCGTCCCACATGTGGTTGGTCAGCGAGCAATATTTCTGCACTTCATAGAGTTTCGCCGTCGATATCAGCGCCAGCGGATTTTCCTGGCCCTCCACGATCTTGGTCTGCAGTGCCGAATAGACTTCGCTGAAATTGATCGAAGCGGGGGAGGCGTCGAACGCCTTGAACATCGAGGTCCACAGTGGCGAGACCGGCACGCGGATCTTGAAGCCCTTAAAGTCGTCCGGCCCGTTGATCGGCTTGGTTGACGACGTGGTTTGCCGAAACCCGTTGTCCCAGATCTTGTCCATCACTACGAGGTTGGCCTTGGTGATTTCGCCGCGCACATAGGCGCCGAGATCGCCGTCCATGGCTTTCCAGACCGCATCATAATTGGCAAAGGCAAAGCCGATGCCGTTGATCGATGCCGCCGGAACCAGCGTCGCCAGGATCAGGCCGGAAAGCGTGAAGAACTCGATGCCGCCGGAGCGAATCTGGCTCAGCATGTCGGTGTCGGAGCCGAGCTGGTTGTTCGGGAAAATCTGCAGGTCGAAGCGGCCGTTGGTCTCGGTCTTGATCGCCGCCGACATTTCCTTTGCGCGGACGTTCAGCGGGTGGCTGTCGGGCAGGTTGTTGGCGAACTTGTAGCTGAATTCGGCCTGCTGGGCGCGCGCAATGAATGGCGCGCCGACGCTGCCCATGACCGCCGACGCGGCGGATGCCTTCAACAGTGTGCGTCGTGAAAAGCTCATCGGTATTCTCCCTGACAGTTATTGTTCTTGCGAGGCGGATGATACGGACTTGAAGGCCGGCTCACCACTGATTTCAGATTGGGCTTATTGCAGTGTCCGAGCGATGCGGCAATGTGCGTTTCTGTGTAGCGCAGTGACCCCGCGGTCGCGCATCGATAAAGCTTCGAAACCTCCATTTGGCCACTGGCGAGGCGGCTATTTGCCCCAAAGAGCCGACCATTCAAACCTGAACTTATTCTGTCAAATTCCTCGCAAATCCGTGCAAGCTATTGCTAGAGCTACGATAAAATATATTCCATAATATACCTTATGCGAATCGCATTTATACGAACAAACGACAATTTGGCACGCTCCGCCCAAGGCTCAATCGTAGTTCACCTTGGGAAAGAACTCGCCTCGCCCTTCCGGTGTCATGTCGAGCAGGCCCCACAAGGGATCGGCCAGATCGCCGGCACGATGGTGCTGGCCGGGCTCGTTCGGCGCAAAGCTCATCTCGGAGCCCCAGAAGTGACGGACCGCTCCGCCTGTTTTCTTGAAGACGTTGAAGATCGTCTCGTCCCAATTCTCTCCGTCCGGCACGTGGTGCTGTGCGCGCAATCCGGCGGGGAATTTTGAGGTGTCGCCGAAGTAATCCGCGTCGTAGCTGTTCCCTGCCGTGGACAGAAACGCGAGATGGTCCCAACCGCGCGTATGGGCCCATGCCGCAAGCCGCGCGATCGGGGATTTGGCGACGATGTAAAAGGCTGCTCGCTGACCCATGTGCCGGGCCGCGCCATCCAGCCCATCAAGCAAATGCGTGCAGCCGGGACACGGCAGTTCGCGCTCGGGCCCGTACATGAAGCTGTAGAGGATGAGCGTATCATGCGGGCCGAACAGCTCGGACATCCTGACCTTTTCCGGCGCCGCGTTCTTCCCTATCCGCTCGAATACGTAATCCTCCGCTAGCTCGCCGCCCAGCGGCAGCGCGCGGCGTTTGGCTGCCACAGCTTCAATGTGGGCACGTAGCGCGATCTCGTCACGCAGAAGCGCGTTTCTGGCCGCGCGGTACTCGGAGCTTTCATTGGGATAGCGGAGATGCTCCATGTGTCCTCCAGTTCAGGGTTTGGATCTTGGCGACGTCTTGGCAGCTAGCCCCGCACCTTCCGGAATGCATTCTTCTTTGCAACCATGTCGCCCTTGAATTCGAGCAAATCGCAGCCGGCCGTGCTGACCGATTTGCCGCTCGCATCGGTGGCGATGAAATCCCATTCAAACGTGCCGATATTACCGGCGACAGCGACCTTGAGATTTTCGAACCGACCATCGGGAAAACGATCGAAGAAGACTTTCACGCCCTCGCGAACAGCGGCTTTGCCGGCATAGCTTTTGCCAAGCTGATCGGGTCCGACCGAGGCATGATAAACGCCGTCTTCCGCAAAAAAGCTCGCAACGAGGTCCGGATCGCGGCTGTTCCACGCGCTGCCGAATTCGGTCGCACGTTCGATGGTCATGGATTTGGTCATGGTGCCCTGCTCCGGTGTTGCCGTTCGCCGTTCGTGATCGCGTCGCTTTTATGCCGCGCAAGGCTGCGCGCGTAGCTTTCGCGCGGTCGATGCCGGGTATTTCGCCAGCATCGCGGCGGGCCGGATAGGACGGCTGACGAAATTGCCTTGGCAGTTCGGGCAGGCGCCGCCGAAAACGGTCGCAGCGCAGTCCGCGCAGAACGTACACTCGAAGGTGCAGATAACAGCGTCCGCGCTTTCGGGCGGCAAATCGCGGTCGCAGCATTCGCAGTTCGGCTTGAGTAGCATCATGGGGTTGCTCCTGTTGATCTAGCGCCCCTTGAAGCGCGGCTTGCGCCGGCCGAGAAACGCCGCGACGCCTTCCTTATGGTCCTCAGTCAGGCTCGCCAGCGCGAACTGATCCACGTCCATATGAGCTGCCAGATCGTCCAGCGCGTAGGCCAGGCGGTTAACGGTCGACTTGGTCATTGCCACCGAAAGCGGCGGCTGCGCGGCGACCTTGGCGGCCAGTGCCATGGCGGCGTCGAACGCCCCGCCGGGTTCAGCCACCTCCTCTATCAAGCCCCACTCGTACGCTTGCGCGGCTGAAATGCGTTGATCGGCCAGGATGACCGCCTGCTTGGTGCGGGCCGGCCCCATCAGATGCAGCATGCGCGGTACGCTCTGCCAGCTCATGTTCATGCCGAGGCCGATTTCGGGAACACGCATATGGGCGTCGCGCGCCATGACGCGAAAATCCAGCGCGACCGCCAGCGCCACGCCGCCGCCGATGCAAAAGCCCTCGATCGCGCCGATGGTGATCTGCTCCATCTCCTGCCAGGCGCGGGTCAGCCGCGGCCCGAGCTTGAGATGCCGGCGTAGCGCGCCGAGGTCCATGGTCGCGCGCGAGCGGCCCTCGGCGTCTTTCAGGTCGAAGCCGGCGCTGAAGGCCTTGGCGCTGCCGGTCAGAACGACGGCGGAGGTGTCGCCATCATCCTCAAAGCTGCGTGCAGCGTCGGTCAGTTGCCGCAGAGCTTCCGGCGACAGCGCATTGATGCCGTCGCCCCGGTCGAACCGCACCACGGCGATGCGGCCTTCCGGCCCCAGACCTTTTTCGATTTTTACAAAGTCCGACAAAACCGCCCTCGCCTACGAGCGATTTGTAGGCCGAATTTGCCGGGAGAGCCAAGGCCTCATGCGCGTGAGAAGCGCTCAGGTGAAAAGCGAGACCACGCCGGAGATGCAACTCGCGACGAGCTGCGAAACAAGCCCGATGTGCACGCCGCCATATAAGGCTTGATCGGCAAGCGAGAAGGCGATCCAGGCGGCTGAAAAGGCGAGCAGGACTTTCATGGCACCCCGATATGGGCGGCCATAATTTAACGGTCTACTACCAGCTCGCGGCAGCGTCGGGGTTCCCTTTGCAATGAAGAAGGCGATTGTCGTCATCCCTGCCAAATCGCCATGGGCGGGGGCCGCAATTGATTCAAATTCGACGCCGATAGCCGAAATACGCCAGCGGCGCGCGGCAAGGGCCGTCATCATCCCGGCCCTCGACATGCCCCGATTTACGGCTATGTTTTGCGCCATGACAGAACATGATCACCACCACCCCGGGCATCATCACCACGACCACGATGACCATTCGGAATTGTCCGAGACTGAGCTGCGCGTGCGCGCGCTCGAGACCATCCTGACCGAGAAAGGCTATGTCGATCCGGCCGCGCTCGACGCCATCATTCAGGCCTATGAAACCAAGATCGGCCCCCACAATGGCGCGGAGGTCGTCGCCAAGGCATGGACCGATCCTGCCTTCCGGAACGCCCTGCTGGAAGACGCCACCAAAGCCGTGAGTACACTCGGCCATGTCAGCCGCGTCGGCGATCACCTCGTTGCCGTCGAGAACACGCCAGAGCGTCACAACATGGTCGTGTGCACGCTGTGCTCCTGCTACCCTTGGGAAATGCTGGGCCTACCTCCCGTCTGGTACAAGGCTGCACCCTATCGTTCCCGCGCGGTAAAGGACCCTCGCGGTGTGCTCGCGGATTTCGGCGTCAGCGTTCCAAAGGAAACTGAAATCCGGGTGTGGGATTCGACGGCCGAGACGCGATTTCTGGTGTTGCCGATGCGCCCCGCAGGCACCGAAGGCTGGAGCGCGCAACAACTCGCCGAACTCGTTACGCGCGATTCCATGATTGGCACCGGATTTCCGAAAACACCGGGCTCGCCCTCTTGAACGGCGTGCACGACATGGGCGGCATGGATGGCTTCGGCAAAGTCGAGGCCGAGCCCAACGAGCCGGTTTTTCATGAGAAATGGGAAGGCCGCGTGATGGCCATGGTGCGCGCGATGGGTGCGCAGGGTGCCTTCAACATCGACATGTCGCGCTTCTATCGCGAAGCGCTGCCGCCGCAGGTCTATCTTTCGAGCTCCTATTACAAAAAGTGGTTTCTCGGCCTCGAGGAACTCCTTGATCGCAAAGGGCTATATCGCAAGCGACGAGGTGAAGAGCGGCCATGCACTGACGGCGCCGAAGCCTCTCAAGCGCGGCGCATTCAAGCTGGATGACGTCGAGCGTGTCATGGTGCGCGGCAAGTTTGGTCGTCCCGCGACCGCGCCCGCGAAATTCAAACCCGGTGACCGCGTGCGCGCCAGAAACATCCATCCGGCGACGCATACGCGCCTGCCCCGCTACGTACGCGGGCATTTCGGCGTGGTCGAACGCGACCACGGCTGCCAGGTGTTTCCCGACAGCGCTGCGATCGACGCAGGCGAAAACCCGCAATGGCTCTACACGGTGGTGTTCGAAGCAGCGGAGCTATGGGGCGGCGATGCCGACCCCACCGTGAAAATCTCCATCGATGCGTTCGAGCCATATCTGGAGCCGGCATGACGTTGCTCGATCCGCAGGCCGCAGCGCGGGCGGCGGACGCCCTGCCCGGCATTCCCCATGACGACGACGGTCCGGTATTCCGCGAACCCTGGGAGGCGCAGGCCTTTGCGATGGCGGTGGCGCTGAACGCGCGCGGCTTGTTTAGCTGGACCGAATGGGCCGCAGGGCTCGCCGAGGAAATCAAGCGCGCCCAGGCGAGCGGCGATCCCGACACCGGCGAGACTTACTACCGGCATTGGCTGGCGACATTGGAGAGGCTGGTCGCCGCAAAGGGCGTGACCACGTCAGACACGCTGCATCGCTATCGCGACGCGTGGGATCACGCCGCCGACCGCACGCCGCACGGTTCTCCCATCGAATTGACGCCGGAAGACTTCGGCCACTAACAATCCACGAGAGCGCTCGATGACTCCTTCCCGCGATATCGCGCGCCTGCTTGAGATCATGGCGCAACTGCGCACACCCGGCAGCGGCTGCCCGTGGGACCTCGAACAGAACTTTGCGACCATCGCGCCCTACACCATCGAGGAAGCCTATGAAGTCGCCGACGCCATCGGCCGCGGCGATCTCAATGATCTCTGTGACGAACTCGGCGACCTCCTGCTGCAAGTGGTGTATCACGCCCGCCTCGCGGAGGAGCAGAACGCGTTTGCGTTCGGCGATGTGGTGGAAGCGATCACCGCCAAGATGATCCGTCGGCATCCGCACGTCTTTGCCGACAAGGACGGAAATCTAACGTCGCCTGGCGTGAAGAGCGCATGGGAGCGCATCAAGGCCGAGGAAAAAGCGGAACGTGCGGCGCGGCGTCCGCAAGGGAAGATTTCGCAGCCGTCGCTGCTCTCGGGCATCAAGGCCGGACAACCCGCGTTGTCGCGCGCGATGGCGCTGCAGCGCAAAGCCTCCAGCGTCGGCTTCGACTGGAACGATCCCCGCGCGGTGCTACATAAAATTCGCGAAGAGGCTGACGAGATCGAGGCCGCACTCGATGGGGGCGATGCCGATAAGCTCACCGACGAAACCGGCGATCTCTTGTTCGCGCTTGTCAATCTCGCGCGGCACGTCGGCGCCGATCCCGATCTGGCGCTTCGGCGCACCAACGCGAAATTCGAGCGGCGTTTTGCTTACATCGAGCGCGCGCTTGAAGCGCAGGGTCGATCGCTTGAAGGCGCGTCGCTGCAGGAGATGGATGCACTGTGGAACGAGGCGAAGGAGAAGGAATAGGTCCCTGCTCCGGTCGTTCCTCGCGTTCGCGGGGACGACAAATTAAACGCTGCGCACCACCGCATCGAACTTCTTCACAACGATGTCGCGCTTGGTCTCATCGACCCGCACTGTCATTGCGAAACGGCCATCGTGAAGCTCCTTGCTGAGCACCTCCGCGTTGCGATGCAGCCAACTGATCGCCGCGCCATCGGAAGCGTCGATCGACAAATCAAGCGTCGTGCGCGTGGCCGCAAGTCGCGCCTCGATGGCCGCCAATAGTGCGTCGACCCCCTCCCCGGTTTCGGCCGAGACGAGAAAACAAGGTCGTTCCGGAGGGCGGCGCGCCGCGATGTTCGCAAGGTTCTCACGCTCATCGGCATCGAAGCGGTCGATCTTGTTCCAGACTTCGAGAATGCGTGCGCCTGCGTCGGGATCGATACCGAGCTGGCGCAGCACGGTATCGACGTCGCGCTGCTGGGCGTCGGCATCTTCATGCGAGATATCGCGGACGTGCAAGATCACATCGGCTTCCAGCACCTCTTCCAGCGTGGCCCGGAACGCGGCGACGAGCTGCGTCGGCAGGTTGGAGATAAATCCCACGGTGTCCGACAGCATCGCCTTGCCGCCATGCGGCAAGCTAAGCGCGCGCAACGTCGGATCCAGCGTCGCGAACAGCATGTCAGCAGCTTGCACCTCGGCGCGGGTGAGGCGATTGAACAGCGTCGATTTGCCGGCGTTGGTGTAGCCGACCAGCGCCACCACGCGATAGGGCACGCGCTGGCGCCCGGCGCGGTGCAGCCGCCGCGTCGCCTGCACCTTCTTGATTTCGTTTTCGAGCCGGCCGATGCGGTCACCGATCAGCCGGCGGTCGGCTTCGATCTGGGTTTCGCCGGGGCCGCCCATGAATCCGAAGCCGCCGCGCTGGCGCTCGAGATGGGTCCATGACCGCACCAGGCGGCTGCGCTGGTAATTCAGATGCGCCAGTTCGACCTGCAGTGAGCCTTCCTTGGTCTTGGCGCGGCGCCCGAAGATTTCGAGGATCAATCCGGTGCGATCCAGCACCTTGGTATTCCACGCCTTCTCAAGATTGCGCTGCTGGATCGGCGACAGCGCGCAATCCATCACCACGAGTTCGATCTCATGCCCGGTGATGAGGCCGACGATTTCCTCGACCTTGCCCTTGCCGAGATAGGTCGCGGGCCTGATCTGGCTTATCGGCGCGATCAGCGCCTCGGCGATCGTCAGATCGATCGCGCGCGCGAGGCCGACGACTTCCTCAAGCCGCGCTTCAGAATTTCTGATGGCCTGACTGTCCGTCGTATCGGGATCGCCGCGTCGCGTGCGAAGATAGGGGCCGATAACGACAGCGCGTCCCGTTGCATCGCCGTGCGCTGATCGCGGGCGATCGACCTCGCTTCCAAAATCGCGGGGCTGCAACCTAAGTGTCTTTCAACGCTGTGCTCAAGCCGGAGCGTCCTCGCCGCCTTCGAACAACTGGATCGGAGCGCCGGGCATGATGGTCGAGATCGCATGCTTGTAGACAAGCTGCGAATGCCCGTCGCGCCGCAGCAGCAGGCAAAAATTGTCGAACCAGGTGACAATGCCCTGCAGCTTTACTCCATTGACCAGAAAGATCGTCAGAGGCGTTTTGGTCTTGCGAACGTGATTGAGGAAGGTGTCCTGTAGGTTTTGTGCGCGGTCTGCCGCCATTGTTTTTATCCCGCAGTTTGCTGGCTTCTTTTTATTGACCCGGACGCTGCTCTCTTCGGAGCGTCATCCCGGTGCTGCGTCCTCTGAGATCCCCCTCCGAAGCCGCAGCGGCATGATTAGAAGGCAGGCTTGCTTTTTAGGCAAGCCGGTTCATGCGGCAAAAGCGCGATAAATTACGGATGAAGAGACATCGCCGGACTTAACGATATGTTCACGGTAAGTGCATGAAACCGGCCGCCGCCTCTGCCAGACCTAGCCCACCCCCAGCGCCTTGAGCTTGCGGTGCAGTGCCGAGCGTTCCATGCCGACGAATTCGGCAGTACGCGAGATGTTGCCGGAGAAGCGGCTGATCTGCGCGATCAGATAATCCCTTTCGAACACCTCCCGCGCCTCGCGCAGCGGCAGGCCCATGATGTGTTCGCCGTTGTTGCTGGTCGGCATTGCCGGAACCATAGAGCCCACATCCTGAGGCAGCATGTCCGCGGTGATGATGACCTCGGGTCCGCCGCCGGCCAGTATCATGACGCGCTCGACGTTGTTGCGAAGCTGGCGAACGTTTCCCGGCCAGACGTGGGATTGAAGCACCGCCATCGCATCCTGGCCGATCTGGCGTTTCGGCAGGCCGGTGGCGACCGATATCTGGTCCATGAAATAATCCACCAGTTCGGGAATATCCTCGCGCCGTTCCGACAGCGGCGGAACGCGGATCGGAACCACCGAGAGCCGATGATAAAGGTCTTCGCGGAAGCGCCCCTGCGCGATTTCCTCTTCGAGGTTGCGCGCGGTTGAAGAGCATGATGCGAACATCGACATTGACCTTGGCGCTGCCCCCTGCCCGCTGGAAGGTCTGATCGACCAGCACGCGCAAAATCTTGTTTTGGGTTTCGCGCGGCAGATCGCCGATTTCGTCAATGAACAGTGTGCCGCCATGAGCTTCTTCAAGCGCTCCGGCCTTGCGCGGCTGCTCGCCGTTCGATTGCTCGATGCCGAACAGTTCGACTTCCATGCGCTCCGACGTGATGGCCGCCGCATTGATGACGACGAAGGGGCCGTCGGCGCGGGCGGAAGCATTATGCAATGTGCGCGCTGCGAGTTCCTTGCCTGATCCGGACGGGCCGACGATCAGGATGCGGCTGTTGGCCTTCGCGGCCCGTTCGATGGTCTGCCGCAGCTGGTTCATGCAAGGCGAGCGGCCGGTCAGTATGCTGGCGGCCGGCGCCATCTGCTTCAGCTCTTTGACCTCGCGCTTGAGGCGTGACGTTTCCAACGCGCGCGTCGCTACCAGGATCAGCCGGTCGGCCTTGAACGGCTTTTCGATGAAGTCGTAGGCGCCGCGCTTGATCGCGGCGACGGCCGTCTCGATATTGCCGTGACCGGAAATCATCACCACCGGGACCTCGGCGTGGTCGCGCTTTACCTGCTCCAGCAATTGCAGGCCGTCGAGCTTGCTGCCCTGCAGCCAGATGTCGAGGAACACCAGATGAGGACGGCGATTTGCGATCTCCGCCAACGCCGAATCGCTGTCACGCGCAGTGCGCGTCGTAAAGCCTTCGTCGTCAAGAATGCCGGCAACGAGATCCCGAATATCCGCTTCGTCGTCGACAATCAAAATGTCACTAGCCATGAATCAGCCCTGTGCTTTCAGCCTGTTGCGGCTTTGATTTTTGTTTTGTGATCGGTCGCGGATAACGGCTCGGAAGTTTCTTTTCTTGTCTCGCTCATCTGCTTCGGTTCCGCAGGCCGCGCTGCCGGCGTCGGTTTCGCTTCCGCGTCCGGTTTCTTGCCGGAGACCGCAAAGCGCAGCCGCATCCAGGCGCCGCGCGCACCCGGACGAATATCGGCGGCGTCGTTGAGTTCAATGCGGCCGCCATGATCTTCCAAGACCCGGCCGACGATGGCGAGGCCAAGCCCGGTCCCCTTCTCGCGCGTGGTGACATAGGGTTCCAGCAGTCGCGCCCGGCTGACGGTCGGCAAGCCGATGCCGTTGTCGATCACATCGATGACGATGTCGTCGTTCTCGCGCGCGGCGACAACGTCGATACGGCCCTTGCCAAGCTCTTCTGCCGGCACGGCTTCAATGGCTTCAGAAGCGTTCTTGATGATATTGGTCAGTGCCTGCGAGATCAGCCGGCGGTCGAACTGCGCCCGCATCGGCTCTTCCTTGATTTCGGCTTCGATATCGATCTCGGGATGTCCGACCCGCATCAGGAAGACGGCCTGACGCACGGTATCGGCAACATCTTCTCCTTCAATGACCGGCTTGGGCATTCGCGCAAAGCGCGAGAATTCGTCGACCATTTTTCTGATATCGTCGACCTGCCGCACGATCGTGTCGGTGCATTGCTCGAAGATCGCCTTGTCCTCGGTGATGACCTTGCCGAACTTGCGGCGAATGCGCTCGGCGGAAAGCTGGATCGGTGTCAGGGGATTCTTGATTTCGTGAGCAATGCGCCGCGCCACGTCGCCCCATGCCGAGGTGCGTTGCGCGGAAACCAGTTCGGTGATGTCGTCGAGCGTGATGATGTAACTGTCCTGCGAGTGGCTGGTCTGCTCGGCGCTGACGCGAACCGACAGATTGCGCTCTTTCCCGTCGCGCGTGATGGTCACCTGCCCCTGCACCAGACGCTGGGTGCCTTCACGCGTGGTTCTCAGCATGTCGTCAAGCTCAGGCAGCACGTCCGAAAGCGGATGACCCAGCGTTTCGGATTCCGCGTGACCAATCAATTTTTCCGCGGAGCGATTGAGGATGCCGACGCTTCCCGACGCATCGATTCCGATGATGCCGGCACTCGCTGACGAAAGCACTGCTTCGATGAACCGCCTCCGGCTATCGATGAGATCGCTGGCGCTCACGAGTTCGTCGCGCTGTGTCCGCAATTCCTGCGTCATCTTGTTGAAGGTTTCGCCGAGTTGTGCGAGGTCGCCTTCGGACCGATGAACCGGGACCTGGACGTGAAGATCGCCCGTGGACACGGTTTGAGCCGCACCCATCAGCCGCCGGATCGGCGCCACCAGCCTGTTGGAGAAGTTCAAGCCAATCAGCACCGATGCCATCAGGATCGTCAGCGCAATCACTGCAAACATCAACGCGAAGGCAACCTGGCTACCCAGCCGCCGCGATTCCATCTCGGCATATTCTGCGACGCTGGCCTGGGTTTGCCGCAACTGCGCGACCACGTGCGGATCGAGCAGCCGGGCCACATAAAGAAACGTGTCATTGAACGCCCGCAACCGGACGACTGCGGCGACATAATTCTGCTCGATGAAAACGGCGATCTGCGGTTCTTTCTCATCGACGTTTCTGAGAAATTCCTGCTCGGGCGTAGTGAAATTCTGCACGATATCGGTCTGCGCGGTCTCAAGAATGTTGCGGTCCTTGTCGATCAGCATCGCAAACGGCAGGTTGCGCGACGCCGCACTTGCCGTAAGCACGTCGCGAAACGTTCCGCGGTCCTGATCGAATAGCGGCCGCGCATGCGCGATATCGTTGGCCATTCCCAGAATGTCGCCGCGAATGAGCTGCGCATGTTCGTGCAGATAGGCGTTGGCGACGATCAGCGAATTCTGAATCACCTCGCGCGTCGGCCCGGAAAACATCCGGTCGAGACCGCGGTCGATCGTGACGTTGGCGATCACCGAGACGACGCACCGCCGGCAGCACCGCAATGATCGAAAACAAACTGACGATCTGGACGTGCAGCCTTGCCGCTGCACGGCCGCGCCGCCTCGCCTGCACCACCTTCCGGACTTCGTTGATGATGATGCCGACCAGCATCAGGATGGTCGCCGCATTGATCAGATAGAAAGTGACGACGACGTCGCGCGTCGGCTCGATACGCGTCAGTCCGGTCAGCACTACAAAGGTGAGGAAGGCCGACAGCAGCGCCAGGCCGACGGCGACGGGCGCCAGCAGACGGCGCAGCGACCAACGGCCGCGCTCGCTAAACGACGGATCGAACGATGGGGCGGAGGTGTCTGCGCTGGTCATTCCGGCAACGGTGAGCGTGAAGGCCTGCCGCTTGCCGGATTACGCCCGGCAATGGACTGATGCATTCATATCACAATGTTGCCGAATTGCGACAAATCCGCGGCGCTTATTTTTGGCCGGCCATCGATCAGACGCCCGTGCGGTACACTTGTATGTCCAGGTCGCGGATTTTTTTCCGCAGGGTATTGCGGTTGAGCCCGAGCATATCCGCGGCGCGGATCTGATTGCCGCGCGTGGCGGCCAATGCAGCGGTCAATAGCGGAACCTCGATTTCCCGCAGAATCCGGTGATAGAGGCCCGGCGGCGGAACGCCATTCGGAAAGCTGGAAAAATGCGAGGACAGATAAACCTCGACCGCGCCCCCAAGATTATCGACGCCGTGGTGGACGCTACTGGCTGAAGCAACCGCGGGGGGAGCCAGCTCGCCATCGATCACCGAGCCGGTGATCACGTCCTGCGGATAAAGCGCGGCAAGCCGCCGCGCGAGATTTTCAAGCTCGCGGACGTTGCCGGGCCAGCGATGCAGTTTCATCCGCTCCAGTGCCTGGATATCGAGCTTTTTCGGCGGCAAACCATCCTTCTCGGCGAGCGCAAAGAAATGCCGGATCAGATCGGGCAAATCCTCGATGCGCTCGCGCAACGGCGGCAGCCGTAACGGAACGACGTTGAGCCGGAAGAACAGATCTTCACGAAACAGTCCCTGCTGAATCAGGATGCGCAAGTCCTTGTTGCTAGCCGCGACGATGCGCACGTCGGTCTTGATCGGCGTGCGGCCGCCGACGGTGGTGTATTCGCCCTGCTGCAGCACGCGTAGCAGCCGCGTCTGCGCCTCCATCGGCATGTCGCCGATCTCGTCGAGAAATAGCGTACCGCCTTCCGCCTGCTCGAAGCGGCCGGAGGCGCGGGTGTTGGCGCCGGTGAAGGCGCCGCGTTCGTGGCCGAACAATTCGGACTCGATGAGGTCGCGCGGGATCGCGGCCATGTTGACGGCCACAAAAGGTCCGTTGCGACGTTTTCCGTAATCATGCAGCGCGCGCGCGACCAGTTCCTTGCCGGTACCGGATTCGCCTGAAATCATCACCGTAAGATCGGTCTGCATCAGGCGCGCCAGCACGCGGTAAATTTCCTGCATCGCCGGCGAGCGACCAACGAGCGGAATAGAATCGAATTCGTCTGCGTCGGCGCGGTGAGCGACGCGCTCCTTTGGCTCGGCCAGCGCGCGGCCGACGATGGCGATCAATTCCTTCAGGTCGAACGGTTTCGGCAGATATTCATAGGCGCCGCGCTCGGACGCGCGGATCGCGGTCATGAACGTGTTCTGCGCGCTCATCACGATGACCGGAAGATTGGGACGCATCTTCTTGATGCGGGGCAGCAGGTCGAACGCATTCTCGTCCGGCATCACCACGTCGGTGATGACGAGATCGCCCTCGCCCTGGCTCACCCAGCGCCACAGCGTTGCGGCATTTCCGGTCAGCCGCACCTCATAGCCCGCGCGCGAGAGCGCCTGATTGAGAACGGTACGGATCGCGGTATCATCGTCGGCGACAAGAATACTACCTGCGGGCATTGTTATTCCTTATCATGTATCTTGCGAGGCAAGCGACGACGGTCCCGGCATGTCGGCGTCATTGCTCGAATCGAAATGTTTGGCAGTGTTGAACATGGGCAGGAGCACGCGGAAGATTGTTTTTCGTGGCTGGGACTCACATTCGATGATGCCGCCGTGGTCGCCGACGATCTTGGCGACCAGTGCGAGACCGAGACCGCTTCCCGTCGCCTTGGTGGTGACGAACGGATCGAACAGATTGGGCAGCAAATCTTCCGGCACGCCGTGACCATTGTCCTTGACGCAGAATTCGAGCGGCAACGACACCCTGGATTTCTTACCCGGTATCGACAGCCGGACTCCCGGCCGGAACGCGGTGGTCAACTGGATTTCGCCGTCGCTGCCGAGGTCGGCGACAGCCTCCGTGGCATTCTTCACCAGATTCAAAAACACCTGAATCAACTGATCCTGATTGGCAAGAACCGGCGGTAGCGACGGATCGTAATCCTCAACAAAGCGGACATTGCGCGCGAATCCGGATTGCGCGAGCCGCTTGACGTGATCGAGCACGCTGTGAATGTTCACCGGGCCACGCGCCACCGGGCGGTCGTCGCCGAACACTTCCATGCGATCAACCAGCGTAACGATGCGATCGGCCTCGTCGCAGATCAACCTCGTCAGCATGCGGTCTTCAGAGGAGGCCGCCTGTTCGAGTAACTGCGCCGCGCCACGAATACCCGACAATGGATTTTTGATCTCGTGCGCCAACATCGCGGCTAGCGCGATCACCGAGCGCGCGGCGCTGCGGTGCGTCAACTGACGGTCCATTTTGTCGGCGATGGTGCGTTCCTGCAGCATCACCACGATATGGCCCGGCCGCTCCGCCAACAGCGCGACATGCAGATCGACCTGACGGTCCCTGCCGATCCGCGGCGTGCCCAGGTCGACCTTGAATTCATTTACTGGCGAACCGCTGTCGCGCACTTGATCGATAAGCGCCAGCAGCGGACTGCCGAACGGCACCAGCTCCTTGAGCGACTGCCGACGCAGAAACTGCGTCGAGATTTCGAAAAAGGATTCGGCCGCCATGTTCGCGTCGACAATCCTGCCGTCGGGCGCAATCAGCAGAACGGGATTTGGCAGCGCATTGAGAATAGCTTCGCTGTCAGATGGCGCGGGCCTAAGTTGCTCTGCGGCTGAAATCATGCGGCGGCGCTCCATGCGAAGTCGTCGAAGGCCTCATGCAGCGAACGATGCACGTTCGAGGGGTCTTCAGCGGTCAGCACCTTTTGCCGCCAGCCCTTCAGGACCGATGCGGGAGCGAAGCTGCATCTTGCGGCGACATCCAACGCCCAGCCGAGATGTTTGCGCGCATGCCGCAAACCGATCCGCAGGCCGTAGTGACTGCATATCTCATCGTAGAGGATGACAACGTATTCCAGTTGAGCTGCCAAGGGCGGCATCGATTCCTTGATCCCTGTATCCAGGCGGCGTCCGATCTGTCCCGGCAACCACGGCTGACCCTGCGCGCCGCGCCCGATCATGACAGCGTCGGCGCCGGACATCTCAAGCGCAGTCACCGCCTTGTCGAACGACGTGATGTCGCCGTTAACGACGAGCGGAATATCGATCGCGGTCTTCACGGCGCGCACCGCGCTCCAGTCGGCCTCGCCTTTATAGAACTGGCAGCGCGTTCGGCCGTGAACGGAAATCAACTGTACGCCCGCGGCCTGCGCACGCCGCGCCAGTTCCGGCGCGTTGAGCGAGCGATCATCCCAGCCCAGCCGCATCTTCAACGTCACCGGCACTTTCACGGCGGATATCGTCGCCTCGATCAGCATCAGCGCGTGATCGAGATCGCGCATCAATGCCGAACCGGACTGTCCACCCGTGACGTGACGCGCAGGGCAACCCATGTTGATGTCGATGATATCAGCACCGCTTGCTTCGGCGATCCGCGCGCCCTCCTCCATCCAGCGCGTTTCGCAGCCTGCAAGCTGAACGACGTGCGGGCCCACTCCCGCTGCTTCGCATCGCAGGACCGACATCGGACGTCCCCGCGCAAGATCGTCACTCGCGGTCATCTCGGAAACGACGAGCCCAGCACCCAATTTGGCGGCCAGCCGTCGAACGGGTGCATCAGTGATGCCCGACATCGGGGCCAGGAAAACGCGATTGCCGACTTCAATGTCGCCGATCTTCAACCTTGCCGGGATCGATTCTGTGCCGGTCGCGGGGCTACCCGCCTTCGGGCCAACCGCTTCGTTGTGGTTGCCACTTCGGGAGGTGCGCACATTTCTTGGGCAATCGAGTTCCATGCCTACACTTTAGACAGATTTGTCGATCTTTTGCAAGTGCAGTGCAACAAATGTCCGTTGATCCCACGCTGAGATTGTTGATTTTCCCAGCCGCCTCGTTTCGACGTGCTAAAGGCCGGGCGCAGATTCAGCGCGCGCTCCAGCAGTTGTTAAATTCGCATGCCGACGTCGAAACGGACCGCCGCCATCATCGTTGCCGCAGGTCGCGGGCTGCGGGCCGGCACTGGCGGACCCAAGCAGTACCGTTCGATCGGCGGACGCACGGTAATCGCCCGGGCGATGGCGCCGTTCTGCTCGCACCCGCAGGTTTCAGCCGTGCAGCCGGTCGTGAATCCCGACGATACGGCAATGTTCAACGAGGCGGCGGCCGAACTGCGCTACCAGCCCCCCGCGAATGGTGGCACGACCCGCCAGGCTTCGGTGCATGCCGGCCTGGAAGCACTCGCTGAGCAAGCGCCCGACATCGTTCTGATCCACGACGCGGCAAGGCCGTTCGTCTCCGCAGCGCTGATTTCGCGCGCGATCGAAGCTGCCGACAAAACCGGAGCGGCGGTGCCGGCGATTCCGGTAACCGACACCATCAAGCTGATTGGTGCCTCAGGAAATGTCGAAGCAACGCCGGAGCGCGCGCGGCTTCGTATCGCGCAGACGCCGCAGGCATTTCGCTTCGATGTGATTCTCGATGCGCATCGCCGCGCCGCGCGCGAACGCCGTGACGATTTCACCGACGACGCCGCGCTCGCGGAATGGGCGGGATTGACGGTGGCGACCTTTGAGGGCGATCCTGCCAACATGAAACTGACGACGCCGGAAGATTTTGCCCGCGAAGAAGCTCGGCTCCAGGCGACTTCTAGCGCCATGCCGGGCGATATCAGGATCGGCACCGGATACGACGTGCATGCGTTCGGCGACGGCGATCATCTGATGATTTGTGGCGTGCGGGTGCCGCACACACGAGGCTTTCTCGCTCACTCGGATGGTGACGTCGGGCTGCATGCGCTGGTGGACGCGATTCTGGGCGCGCTTGCGGATGGCGACATCGGCTCGCATTTTCCGCCGAGCGATCCGCAATGGAAAGGCGCTGCGTCGGACCGCTTCCTGAAATATGCCGTCGATCGCGTCACGGCGCGTCAGGGACGCATCGCCAATCTCGAAGTGACGCTGATTTGCGAGCGCCCAAAGATCGGACCGTTGCGCGATGTCATGCGCGTGCGCATTGCCGAGATTACCGGCGTATCGGTCTCGCGCGTTGCGGTGAAGGCTACGACCAGCGAGCGGCTCGGTTTCACCGGTCGTGAGGAAGGCATCGCAGCGACAGCGAGCGCCACCATACGCCTTCCCTGGAGCGACTGAGATGAGCGGCAGCGACGCCCGCGCCCTCGCCCGTTCGCTGCTCGATCTATGCCGGATGCGCAAGCTCACCATCGCTACCGCGGAATCCTGCACCGGCGGGCTGGTAGCAGGCGCGCTGACCGACATTCCCGGCTCGTCTGACGTGATCGACCGCGGTTTTGTCACCTACTCCAATGACGCCAAGCGCGCCATGCTCGGCGTCAAGGCGACGACGCTCGACAGTTTTGGCGCGGTCAGCAAGGAAACCGCAACGGCGATGGCCGTTGGCGCGCTGGAAAAAGCGGGCGTCGATCTCGCCGTCTCCATCACCGGCATCGCCGGTCCCGGCGGCGCGACGCCGGGCAAGCCGGTTGGGTTAGTGCATCTCGCCGTCGCCGCGCGTGACGGACGAATCCTGCACCGCGAGTGCCGGTTCGGCGCGATCGGAAGGAGCACGGTGCGGCAACGCTCGGTCGTTGAAGCCTTGCGGATGCTGAGCGAGCTCGCGCGCGGTCCGCAGGCGCCAGCGAAAAAACCCGCTGTCAGTACCTTGCGATCGCGCGTGGCTCGCACGCTGCGCCGGGCTGCGACCAAGCGGCGGCGTGTGCCGCGGACGTAGCTAGCTTACCTTCGGCTTCCCGTAGATTTGATCGGCGCGTTTTTCGAATGCCGCCGCGAAGCGCTGAAACGCCGCGTCGAACATCGTGCCCATCAACAGAGCCAGCATCCGGCTTCTGAATTCATACGACAGGAAGAACCCGACATCACAGGAAGCGTCGGATTTCGGTTCGAACGACCAGCGGTTTTCCAGATTGCTGAAGGGCCCTTCGAGATACTCCACCAGAATCTTCAGGTTCGCCCGGTCCAGCGTCACCTTACTGGTGAACGCCTCGCG
Source organism: uncultured Alphaproteobacteria bacterium (assembly GCA_963723625.1). Lineage (GTDB taxonomy): Bacteria > Pseudomonadota > Alphaproteobacteria > Rhizobiales > Xanthobacteraceae > Bradyrhizobium. Next base: position 427,436 of record CAVRRK010000002.1, on the reverse strand, counting down.
CAGCAGATTAAAGGACACCGTCATGTCGGCGACCACGATTTCCGTGCCATCGGGCTGCGGAGTGCGCTGACGGATTTTCAACGATTTGCACAGCGGCACGAATTCCGGATAACGCTCGACGTCGGCGACCAGATCGAACATCTGCTGCGCGCTATGTTGCGCCCTGCGCTTGCTGGAGAATTTCGGCATTGATCGAGCTTAACGCGACAGCGCAGCGCGCGCCGCCTGCAGCTTCGCAAAATCGTCGCCGGCGTGATGCGATGAACGCGTCAACGGACTGGCCGAGACCATCAGGAAACCCTTGGTGTAAGCGACCTTCTCATATCCGGCGAATTCATCCGGCGTCACGTAACGCATGACAGCGTGATGCTTGCGGGTCGGCTGCAGATATTGCCCGATGGTGAGAAAATCGACGTCCGCCGAACGCAGATCGTCCATCACCTGCAACACCTCGTGGCGCTCTTCGCCGAGGCCGACCATGATGCCGGATTTGGTGAAAATCGTGGGATCGATTTCCTTCACCCGCTGCAGCAGCCGGATGGAGTGGAAATAGCGCGCGCCGGGCCGCACGGTGAGATAGCGCGACGGCACGGTTTCGAGATTGTGGTTGAACACGTCGGGCTTTGCCGCCGCAACAATTTCAAGCGCGCCTTCCTTGCGCAGGAAATCCGGCGTCAGGATTTCGATGGTGGTGGTGGGGCAGCGCTCCCGAATCGCGCGAATGGTTCGTGCGAAATGCTGAGCGCCGCCATCCGCGAGATCATCGCGATCCACCGACGTGACGACGATATGCGCGAGGCCAAGTTTCCGCGTGGCCTCCGCGACATGCTCCGGCTCCGAAGCGTCCAGCGCGCCGGGCATGCCCGTCTTGACGTTGCAGAACGCGCAGGCGCGGGTGCAGGTGTCACCCATGATCATGAAGGTGGCGTGCTTCTTGTCCCAGCACTCGCCGATGTTCGGGCAGCCTGCCTCCTCACACACGGTGACGAGGCCGTTTTCCTTGACGATTTTGCGGGTGTCGGCATAACCGCGCGTGTTCGGCGCGCGCACCCGGATCCACTCCGGTTTTGGCGGCGAGAACGCATCGGGCCGGTTCACCTTTTCAGGGTGGCGCGGACGAAGCGGCGTGGCTGAGACGGTATCGAGGACGACGACCATGGAGTGTCCGTTCTGAGAGACCCTAGCTAATCCGCCCGACAGAAAACCGCAACCGTTCGCCTTGAAGGCCGAGACGCCCTACGATGTCAGTTCGCATGGCCCAGAATCGCACATCGACCGCTCCAAAGCTCGGCAAGCCGCTGAGGCGCGCGTTTTTCGGTCGCAGCGTGCATGAGGTGGCGCCCGAACTAATCGGCGCGACGCTGCTGGTCGATGGTGTCGGTGGCGTAATCGTCGAGGTCGAAGCCTATCATCACACCGATCCTGCCGCGCATTCGTTCAATGGTCCGACGCCGCGCAACATGGTGATGTTCGGGCCGCCCGGGTTTGTCTATGTCTATCGTTCCTACGGCATCCATTGGTGCGTGAATTTCGTCTGCGAAAAAGAAGGCTCCGCGAGCGCAGTGCTGATCCGCGCGCTGCGACCGACGCACGGCATCCCGGCGATGCAGCGGCGGCGCAAACTGCACGATGAGCGCAGCCTTTGCTCGGGACCGGGCAAGCTGACGGAGGCGCTCGACATAACGCACAAGCATAACGGCCTGGCGCTGGACGCGCCGCCGATCGCGGTGCATGCGCGCACTGACACAGCCGGAAATCGTGACGGGACCGCGGATCGGCATCACCAAGGCGGTCGAACTGCCCGTGGCGCTATGGGTTGAAAGGCTTCGCGATTCCTGAGCAAGCCGTTTCCAAAGCTGATCGCGCGCTACATCGCGCTGACAGCACGCGCAGCGCGGCTGCGTTCTTCTCCTTGCGGGCGATCGATGCGTCGCGCTTGTCCTTCTCTTCCTCGACGATTTCTTCCGGCGCGTTGGCGACGAATTTTTCGTTGTTGAGTTTTGCATCGACGCGCTTGATGTCGGCGTCGGCCTTGGCGATTTCCTTTTCCAGCCGCGTTTTCTCCGCCGAAAGATCGATGACACCCTTCAGTGGCAACGCTGCCACCTCGTCGCGAACCAGAAGCTGGATCGCTCCCGCCGGCGCACGTCTTCAAACGATATCTCGCCGATCCGCGCCAGACGTTTGATGACGTCGCTCCAGCGTTGAAGCCGTTCACGCGCCTCGTCGGCGGCAGCGAACCATGATCAAGCGGCATCAGTGTCGCCGGGGTGATGTTCATCTCCGCTCGCAGCGATCGGATGGCGCGTAATGAGATCGACGACCCAGCCGATCTCGGCTTCGGCGGCATCGTCATTCAGGCCCTCGTGGACCAGGCCACTGCGACAGCGCGAGCAACGGTCCTGCACGCGCGACGGAGACGTCGGCCGTCACCGCCCACAACTCTTCGGTGATGAACGGCATGAACGGATGCAGCAGCTTCAGGATTTCATCGCGCGCCCACGCCACCATCGCCCGAGTCTCGGCCTTGGCGGCGCTCTCCTCGCCCAACAGCATCGGCTTGGCGAGTTCGAGATACCAGTCGCAATACACGTTCCAGACGAAGCGATAGGCGGCGCCGGCAGCGTCGTTGAAGCGATAGGCTTCGATGGCTTCGGTGACTTCGCGCGAGGCGCGCGCGGTCTCGTGCGCGATCCAGCGATTGAGCGTTTCCTTCGCCTGCGATGGATCGAATCCCGCGCGGCAACTCGCAGCCGTTCATCTCGGCGAAACGGCACGCGTTCCACAGCTTGGTCGCGAAGTTGCGGTTAGTCTTCGACGCGCTGCGGCGACAGCTTGATGTCGTGACCTTGCGCGGCCATCGCGCGCGAGCGTGAAGCGCAATGCGTCGGCGCCGTAATCGTCGATCAGACGCCAGCGGGTCGATGACGTTGCCTTTCGACTTCGACATCTTGGCGCCCTTCTCGTCGCGGACGAGCGCGATGGATGTAGACGTCGGGAAAGGCACGTCCTTCATGAAGTGAAGGCCCATCATCATCATGCGGGCGACCCAGAAGAAGATGATGTCGAAGCCGGTGACGAGCACGTCGGTCGGATAATAGCGCTTCACGTCGGTGTCGTCGTCGGGCCATCCCAGCGTCGAGAACGGCCACAGCGCCGACGAGAACCAGGTGTCGAGCACGTCCTCGTCACGCGTGATGAAGCCTAAGCGCTTCGCAGGATCGAGCGCCATCTCGCGCCCCTGCTCCGGCGTGATGACTTCCTGCTCGGCGTAATAGCCGAGCGCGTTGCCGACGGCTTCCTCCTCGGTCTCGGCGACGAATACCTTGCCGTCCGGGCCGTACCATGCGGGAATCTGATGGCCCCACCATAGCTGGCGCGAGATGCACCACGGCTGGATGTTCTCCATCCACTCGAAATAGGTTTTTTCCCAGTTCTTCGGCACGAACGAAGTCACGCCGCTCCGCACCGCGGCGATGGCGGGTTGCGCCATCGTTTTGGCGTCGACGTACCACTGGTCGGTCAGATAAGGCTCGATCACCACGCCGGAGCGATCGCCATGCGGCACCATGTGCGTGTTAGGCTCGATCCGCTCGAGAAAACCAAACTCCTCCAGCCGCGCGACGATCAGCTTGCGCGCCGCGAAGCGCTCGACTTGATGAAGTTCCTCGGCGAGTTGCGACGCTCCTTCCGGCAATCCGCGCAGATAATCTTCGTTGCCGATCAGAGAGAGCCGTCCCTCCTGATCGAGCACGCTGATCTGCGGCAGGTTGTGCCGCCGCCCGACCTCGAAATCGTTGAAGTCGTGCGCCGGCGTGATCTTCACCGCGCCGCTGCCCTTTTCGGGATCGGAATATTCGTCGGCGACGATGGGAATCTTGCGGCCGACCAGCGGCAGGACCACGTGCTTGCCGACAAGCTGCGTGTAGCGCTCGTCGTCGGGATGCACCGCGACGCGCGGTGTCGCCGAGCATCGTCTCCGGCCGCGTGGTGGCGACCACGATGAAGGTCGATGGATCCTCAGGATTGAAGGTCACGCCCTTCCAGCGGATAGCGCAGATACCAGAGACTGCCCTTGACCTCGATCTGCTGCACTTCGAGATCGGAGATCGCCGTCAGCAGCTTCGGATCCCAGTTCACCAGCCGCTTGTCTTTATAGATCAGGCCCTCGCGGTGCAGCTCGACGAACACTTTCACCACCGCGCGCGACAGGCCCTCGTCCATGGTGAAGCGTTCGCGCGACCAGTCGCAGGACGCGCCGAGCCGCTTCAACTGATTGACGATGACGCCGCCGCTTTCGGCCTTCCATTGCCAGACGCGTTCGAGAAATTTTGCGCGGCCCATCTCGCGGCGGCCCGGCTCCTGCCGCTCCATCAACTGCCGCTCGACCACCATCTGCGTCGCGATACCGGCGTGATCGGTGCCGGGCTGCCACAGCACGTCGCGCCCGCGCATACGCTCGAAACGGCAGAGGATGTCCTGCAGCGTATTGTTGAGCGCGTGCCCCATGTGCAGCGAGCCGGTCACGTTCGGCGGCGGGATGACGATGGTGAACGGCTTGGCGTCGCGCCGCTCCGGGCGTCCGGCCTTGAACGCTCCGGCATCTTCCCACAAACGGGACATGCGGGTTTCGATATCGGCCGGCTGATAGGTCTTTTCGATCATGGGCGCTAGAAACCCGCCGCAGCGCCTCAAGTCAACATGAGAGGCCGTGTCCGCGGGCCGACACGGCGCCGAACGCGCTGGAAGTATGGCTAATCAGGAGTCCGAGATCGGTGAGACTAGCGGCCGCGGGAAACCCGTTCGATTTCCGCCTTGACGATGCGCTCAACCACGCCCGGCAGATTGTCGTCGAGCCAGGATTTCAGCATCGGACGCAGCATCTCCTTGACGAGGTCTTCCAGTGTGCGCGCGTTGTTGCTCAGCACGGTGTTCGCGAGCGTATTGAAAGCCGATTCGACCGCAGACGCGGTAGTGCGCGACAGCATCTGTTGCGGGCGTTGCTGGCATCGGAGCATCGGAGAACGCTGCCACTACCGCAGGATCGCGAGGCTTTCCGCCAGCAGGTTCGCGCCGCTGCGCGGCGGCGGCGGCTTCGTTGATTTCGAGATCATCCTCCGGCTCGATCTTGTTGAAACGAGTCGCGTCGGCAACGCCATTTCGTCGGTCAGTTCGAGCACCTCACCGTCCGGCAGCGGATGAACCGCCTTCCCCGGAGGCGCCGCGTCGGATTCGCCCAGCGCAGCGTCGACGTCTTTCTGGCCAGCGTTACCTGCTCGGCTCGGCTGGCGACGCCTTTGCCGCGGCATGAGCGGCTGAAGGCGGCCTATCGGTTTGCAGGGGGGCGCCTTTGCGGAACCGGCTTCGTTCGATGCAGCCGGTTTTTCGGCGCCGGGCGGCTTCGCCTCGTCGTCGGCGATAATGCGACGGATCGACGCCAAAATCTCCTCCATCGAGGGCTCTTGGACCTTTGCAGGCTGCGTCATTTCCCACTCCACATCGTCAACACCCTCAGGTGTTTTACACCAAGCCGGACAGGCCGTGCTGTTTCCGGATCATGCGCGCCCGGATTTTCATGTCACAAGCCGGACTTGTCCCCAGATCAAGCATCGTCCGGCACGTTGCGCGGGCTCAGATGACGAGCGTCTCAGCCAACGCGTCGAATGCGGCGCGAATCGTTGCGCTATCTCAGACGACGGTACGTCATGGCTATAAATGAATGCAAGCAAAGGGCTGCGCACGCGCCCTTCCCGACCAGCGCCGGAATATCAACGGCCGTCGGGGGTGCGCACTCCAAACCAGCTGTCGCGCACCTGCTGATAGTGCACGCTGGGATCATAGACGGTAGTGGCGAGATTCAGCACTGTCGGCGACAGCCGTCCGACGGCATTCAAGACCGAGTAGGAAGCGACGACACGATCATGCTGCGCGGTAACCAGCGCAACGCGTGCATTGACGAGCGCCTGCTGCGCATTCAACACGTCGAGCGTGGTGCGCTGTCCGGCCTTTGCTTCCTCGCGCACGCCGTTGAGTGCGATTTCGGACGCGGAAACCTGCGACTGCGCCGATTGCACCTGAGCCTTTCCCGCCAGCAACTGTCCCCATGCCTGTACGACAGTCGCACGAACCTGATCGCGCGTCTGTTCGAGAACGAGACGCTGCTGCGCCAGCGTTTCCTTGGATTGGCGGATCAGCGCGTATTCCGCGCCGCCCTGATAGACCGGTATTGAAAGCTGCGCGATTCCCGAGGCGCCGAAAGTCCGAAACACCGTCAGCGTCTGTTCGTAAGATTGTTGCACCGAGGCCTGGAATGTGAGGGTCGGAAACAGCGCGCCTTCGTTGATCTTGACCTGGAGGTGGCTGACATCGATGCCGAACATCGCGGCGGTCACGTTCGGATTTTGCGTCAGTCCAAGTTCGACCGCGCTGAACAGCGTCCCGGGAAGGAAGCGATCCACCGGCGATCCAGCCGCGAGCGCTTCAGGTTCATTGCCGATGATGCGGCGAAAGTTCGACCGCGTCGTCGTCAGATTGGATTCGGCGGTAAGCTGCTGGGTACGGCCGGCAGCAAGTTGCGCTTCAGACTGCGCGACGTCGGTACGGGTCACTTCACCGACATTGAAGCGGTCACGGGTCTGCTTCAACGTCTGTTCCAGAACGCGAGTGTTGCTGCGTTGAACCTCGACGATGGCCGAGTCGCGCAGGAAATCCATGTAGATGGTGGCCGCGGCGAGCAGTACCGTCTGTTCGAGAACACGCAAGCCTTCGCGTGCCGACGATACCTGGCTTTCCGCTGCGCGCGTGCGGTTCGCCGTCTGGTTGCCGTTGAAAAGCGTCTGCGTCAGCGTTGCGCCGACACTGCGGGGCGCATTGCTCCCGCGAAATTCGTTCTTCACGATTCGATCGGCATTGCCGCCGGATGTGGTCTGCGTATCGGTATACTGCTCGCCCGCGCTCGCGGTAACGGAAATGCGGGGACGGTAGCCCGACAAGGCCTGGGGCACGTTTTCGTCGGTGAAGCGCACCGAGGCGCGCTGCGCGTTTAGCTGTGGGTTGTTCTGATAGGCGCGCACCAGTGCGGCCTCGATCGTATCCGCCCGAACGAGCGACGCGTCTGCGTCGGCAAGCAGAAGGACCGCACCCACCACTCCAACAAGGATTCTAACGCCATGCATTCCAGGTATTCCACGCCACAACCGACCCGCGCCTCCAGAAAGGCTTTTGATTTTAGAGTCGGTATCCCGCCACACCATATTCCGCGCGATAGGGCGACGGAACCCCCGGACGCCTTTGCCCACCGAAACTCTTCGGCTGGGACATCTAAGCCACACTTAGGGGCTACTGAGGGATTTGTGGGCAGTTATTGCTGGAAAACAAACGCTGGCGGCCGTTCAAAACCGGGCAAGACCGGCACGGTCGCATCAAACAAAGCACGGGTTCCGAAATCCGCATGCGAATGCGTCACGATCATCGCGCGCTGTGGATAAGTAATGCCGAAAACTCCGACCAGACGCCCTCCGTCCGAAAGCCGCCGATAAAGGTGGTTAGGAACAATCTCCGTTGCGCCGTGGAGCACAATTACGTCAAACCGCGCATTGGCCGCATCGTCTCTGACCGAGCCGGAATCTGCCGCCGGGGCAATGCCCGTGGTGGCCTCTACTTGCCCGGCAAGTCTCGAAACGACCGCGGCGCAATAGCCGGTAGCGCAGCCGACCACGAGGACGCGGTCTGTCTCGCTGATCTCGGCAGCCTGCAGCATTTTTGCCAACACGGCGGGCCGGATGAGAAAGCATCCGGTCTCCCCCGCTTTGCCGACATCAAGGTTTAGGTCCAGATAAGCGAGTGTGCGCAAGGATTCCGGCACAAAGGCCTCCCGAGGCACCTGCAGCATCGCCTCGATAATTCGCAAATCCGTCACGTCGCTCGGGCGCACCTGACTGTCGACCATATTCTGGCGCGCGACCGCAAAATTTGACATCAGCTTCTCTGAAACGGGAGGTTCCCGAGCGAAAGAAATACGGCAGCACGCCTACTGATGCAAGGTTGTCTGAAGCGACCGTGTGAGCCTACTTACCAGGAGCTTCACGTTGATTTGCTGATAAATTCGCAGCACTTCCCCGGCGGATTTACGCTTTGCAACCTTCGGAGGCTTTGTTATACGCTGCGCACTGCGAACGTGCGTTTCGCCTTATTCCTCGGTAGCTCAGCGGTAGAGCATTCGACTGTTAATCGAATGGTCGCTGGTTCGAATCCAGCCCGGGGAGCCAGCACCGATTTGCGCCTTCTGCGATGATTTAATCCTTCGCTCTATTGAGTTCGAAAGAGGCGCGCCACCGGGCTGCCTCTTTCGGATGACTCATGGTCTTCAGTATCGGTACTGATGCCGGGCCCGCGGCTGCCGCGCGAAAGCGCGCATCGGATTGATCCCGCAAGAATTTGCGGTTCCGCTCGCGGTCACCATGCACTGCTGATAACTGGAGAACGCGCAGTTGCCGGGATAGCCCCAGCGACGGCCTTGCAGGCAGTAGCTGTCCTGCCCGGCGGCGGCAGGCGCAATCGATCCGATTGCAGTCAGGATGGAAGCAGTTGCGAGGATGGCGAGAGAAGTGCGGCGCATATTAATCTCCTGGAGTTGCTTTGGCTTTCAACGATCATCCAATGTGGTCGTTCCTAAGATACGGAGCCTCAATGAAATATGTTTGCAAAGGTTCAGTATAATCAGGCCCGGAGGATTAAATCGCCTTCATGTTCTGTTGCGTCATTGCCTGGCTTCATGATCACGTGGCGCGGCGCTATTCACCAGCCATCTGCAAAGGCGTATTGGCCCTTTTCCGCGTCGCAGCATGGAACAGTTTTCGATGATTTGTGAATCGAGTTCAATTCTGATCAGTCACTAATGCAGCCAATGGTCGAGGCCGCGGAGTAGCCGTGCACAATCCAGTACGTACAGTCGCCCGACAAGTCTGGCGCGACGGCAGCGGGAGCGATGGCACACGCGCCATTCCGGAGGAAACGGCCACCGCGCTGACCTATAACGGCGGCACTTACGCGGTGATGATGGCAACGCCGCAGGACCTGAAGGATTTCGCTGTCGGATTCAGCCTCAGCGAAGCCATCGTGCAATCGCCTTCGGAAATTGAGTTGCTCGACATCGTCTCACTGGACGATGGCGTCGAACTGCGGATGTGGTTGGCACAATCGAAGGTCGACCGGCTGAGCGAGCGGCGGCGCCAGATCGCGGGTCCTACGGGTTGCGGACTGTGCGGCATCGATTTCGATCGCCGAAGCCGTGCGTCCGGCGGCGATCGTAGGGTCCGCTGCGATATTTTCGCCGCAACAGATCATGTCGGCGATGGAAGCCATCCCGGCATTGCAGAAAATCAACATTGAAACACGGGCGGTTCATGCCGCCGCATTCTGGATGCCGGAGCGCGGTATCGTCGCCTTGCGAGAGGACGTTGGCCGCCACAACGCCCTGGACAAACTTGCAGGGGCGCTGGCGCTGGATAATGTCGATACGAGCGGAGGCATGGTACTGCTCACGAGCCGGGTTTCCGTCGAGATGGTGCAGAAGACGGCCGCCATCGGGGCGCCGCTGATGGTTTCCGTTTCAGCGCCAACCGCGCTCGCGGTTCGAATGGCCGACGCTGCGGGCATCACGCTTGCAGCAATCGCGCGATCCGACGGATTCGAAATCTTCACACATCCCGACCGGATCACGGGCGATGCCGCGCGCGGAGCCGACGTTCATTTCGCCTGACTGGCCGCGCGTAAGTTGCGCGCCGCATCGTAAAACCTTATCTCCGCAATCATCAGCTTCTCAACAGGTCTAAAAGCATGGCACGCCGCAGCGGCAGCGCTGATCTTCCCCTTCACGGCGGACGCGTTCCTTCTTGGCTGGCGGCGCGCATGGCATCGCTCGGGGCTATCGTGTGCCAGGCGATCGTGCACCATTATGGCCGCGACGAATTCCTGCGGCGGCTGTCGCAACCGTTCTGGTTTCAATCGTTCGGCGCCGTGATGGGGATGGATTGGCATTCCTCGGGAATCACGACGAGCGTGATCGGTGCGCTGAAGCGCGGTCTTGCGCCGCTGCAAGGCGAACTTGGTATTCATGTCTGCGGCGGCCGGGGCAGGCATTCGCGGCGTACCCCTGAAGAGCTCACAGCGCTTGGCGATCGCGTCGGGTTCGACGCGCAGGCGTTGACGCGCGCAAGCCGTCTGGTGGCCAAGGTCGACAGCGCCGCGGTGCAGGACGGATTCGATCTTTATCTGCATGGCTTCTTCGTCACCGATGACGGCAAGTGGACCGTGGTGCAGCAGGGCATGAACGGCGACAAGCGTCAGGCGCGGCGCTATCATTGGCATTCCGAAAACCTTGCGAGTTTCATCGATGAGCCGCATAGCGCCATCGACGGACCAAGCCAGGGCGAAATCATCAATCTTACCGACCGCCGGGCCGAACCTTCGCGATCGGCGCAGCTAGAACTTTTGACGGCGTTGGGGCCGGACGGAATCACGCGGGAATATGCGGCACTTTCGCAGCAAGCCGCCGCGCAGCCGAACCTGCCACATCTCGTCATGCCGGCGCACCACGATGTTCGCTCGAGCGATGTGTTCACCCGGCGCCTTCACGGCACGCTGGCCGCCGCGGCGGAGCGCGGTCCGTTGGATTTTCCGGAATTGTTGCTGACGCCGGGCGTGGGAATGCGGACGGTCCAGTCGCTGGCGATGGTAGCTGAGGTCGTGCACGGCGCGCCCTACCGTTTCCGCGATCCCGCACGCTTCTCGCTGGCTCACGGCGGCAAGGACCGCCACCCCTACCCGGTGCCTATCAAGGTCTATGACGAGACCATCCGCGTTCTGAAATCGGCGGTGCAGAAGGCGAAGCTCGGGCGCGACGAGGAAATGCAGGCGCTCAAGAGACTGGATGATCAGGCACGGCGACTGGAGTTTACCTCAAGCGGCCCGTCGCTTGAGGCTTTCATCGCAACCGAGCGGGCCGGGTCGCCATCGCTCGACGGGCGGTCGGTATTCGGCTGGGAAAAGGATTTAGCAAGTACTGGTACGAGCAAAGGCTGAGCGGGCTGACATAAGCTCACTGGCTGAAGACGGCACGGCAACCCTCATTGAGGTTGCCCATGTTCCGGCGAAGGCAAGCGACAATAGCCCGGACATTTGGAATTTCTCCGGCGCAAAACCGATATACGTCCGGTGTGCACGCCCGCTTTTGCGCGGGCGATCCCGGCTCAGCTTGTGCAATACCGGTCATCAAGGACGTCAACAGCACGCCAAAAATGACAGTTCGCTGGATGCTTCTCGACTTCTGCCGAGGCGTAGGGCTGGGGGTATTCATGGCAATACCTTTCCAATTGATTGGTCATTGGGGTTCGCAACCCCTCCCATGCCATGCCGATTCCGGCCACGCCGTGACCCTTGTCACATTCGACCAGCTCAGTCGCGAATTTTAAACAATCTGGAAGGGATCGGTAACCACGGCTGGTCTCGCCGGCGGGTCGATACAATTTGAACGATCTATTCAATCTGGAAACAAAGGCCTTTTGACAAGGTGGGGCTCTGAAGCGGAGAGCACCATGAGTGAAGTTGAATTCGACCGATTGCTGGATGCCGTCAATACGGCCGTCACCGATGTTCCCCATCAAAACTATGGCGACCAGTTCGGCTTCGACGGGCCGCTGGTGGCGGCGAACGACAATCAACTGGCGTGGCCGTTTATTCCCTTTCCGGATGGCTGGTACGCCTCCTGAGAAATGCCGGCATGGCCGGAATCACAATGATCAACCGGTAGTGGCTCGACACGTTCGCCCGGGCGATGCGCGTTGCACTGCAGTCGAACACACCTGCCCGACGAAAAACTGCTCGCCCGCCGCTTTTTGGGTGATGTTCGTCTGGCCAGATTAAGCCGGTTGCGGCATGCTCGGCCTATTGTGAAACTGGCCGCCGAGACGGCTGACAACGGGACCGAGCATGACCACGCTTCTCATCAAGACGATCCGGCGGGCCGGCCTGATTGCGGCCTTCGCGGTTTCATTCTCCGCATTTTCGACCTCGAGTTTCGCATTCGGCTCGGAAGCTCGACAAATGTGCATGAGCGACGCTTTCCGCCTCTGCAGCGCCGAGATCCCGGATATACCCCGCATCACGGCCTGCATGGTCAGGCAGCGCCGCAGCCTCAGTCCTGGGTGCAGAGCGGTTTTGGATCGCGAGCTCGCCACGCGACAATAGGTTTGCTTCACGGAAAAGCTACGGTTCTGCGACTTCCAACATCCAAGCAAGGGATCCCGGTCGTGCCCGCCTCGACCGGGATAATTGTGTCGCTATCCGCGCAATAACGGCCGTAGGGCCGCCTATTCTTTACAAAATCCTCCGTCGTCGCGGGCTTCAGCGGGAGTGACGTCCGTCACATTCAAGCTGCGCTGGCTGGAGCATGGTCTGGGCATCAACAACGCGCCGCGCTGTGGCGGCTGACCCGGAGACCGAAAATGACCGCGCTTCTCACCAGAACCATCCGCCAGGCCTTGCTCGTTGCGGCGTTCGCGGTTTCATTCTCCGCGTTCTCGACCGCGAGCTTTGCTTTCAGTGCCGAAGCTCAGCAGATGTGTATGGGCGACGCATGGCGTCTCTGCAGTTCTCAGATCCCGAACATCCCAGCTATTACGGCCTGCATGATCAGCAAGCGCAGCAGTCTCAGCACCGGTTGCAGAGCGGTGATGGATCGCGACCTTGCCGCACAGCGCGCCTCGGCCAAGGTTGCCACGCAGTGATCGAGCCGAGCTTCGAGCCGAATAGCCGGCCGGCAGATCTGAGCATAATCACAGAGACACAGTTCGCCTGGGCAACCCGGCGAACTCTTTTTTACGATGAGGATTTGGGTAGACGAAGTGGCTTAAATTGGAGGCCACGACCAGAATTGAACTGGTGTACACGGTTTTGCAGACCGTTGCGTAACCACTCCGCCACGTGGCCCCATGGCCGCGTTCTATACGCCGCGGCTGATATAGGCAACCGAGGCTAGTGGAGTGGATTTGACATTCGCTACCCACCAGGCCGCGGCGATCGCAGAGCGAATGTCAAATCCAAAACTCCACTAGAAATCCATATTTGCTAGTGGTCCTTCGATTTTAACATTCGCAAAAAACACCTACCGAAGCGGGATGCGAATGTTAGAATCGGACCACCAGATCAAGCCCGCTTGCGGCGGCGGTAATCGCGCTTCGCTTTCGGTTTCGGCGCAAGTTCAGGCATCACGCTCTGCGCCTCGCGGTATTTCGCCAGCATCCGCTCAAAACTTTCGTTCAGCGTCGCCGTGATATCCGGCCGTTTTTCCAGACTGCCCAGCAGCATCGCTGCGGCTTCGATGGTCGACAATCCGTCATCGCGCGGTTCGCGCCGCAGCTTGCCGTAGCGCGATGGCTGCGCAGGTCCGAGAATGACGCGCTGGCATTTCAGCATCCACGCGTTGCGCCACCATAGCGCCTTAGCCTGACTCCACGTGCCGTCCAGCAGCACGATGCCTTCGATGTCTTTCAGGATGGCGCGCTGATTGTCCTCGATCTCACCTTTGCGATTGATGGCGACGATATCGCGTTCGGTTTCGAGATCGGCCACCTTGGCGGAGCCGAGATACAGCACAGCCCAACGTGAGGGATCGTGCACCGGTCGCCCCAGCGCCTTGGAAAGGCTGGGCCATGATAATCCGACCTTGAGCACGGCATCCCTGAAATGCAGCGCAGTCAGCCGCGCCGTGCCGAGCGCCCGGTCCTGTTCCTGCGGGTGCTGCAGGATCAGCAGCGATATCCTGCTGTCGATCGGCACGATGCTGTCGCAGATGCACAGCGGCAAAGGCTTGTGACAGCGCGGGCAATCCGGGATCGGCTCCGCCTCGGCGTTGCTCTTTAGTGTGGAGGGATTTGACATGGGCTCGCTATACGCTGCGCGCGGCGTGGCTTCAACAATAGCGTGCCCTACTCCGCCGGCGCGACCGCAGGCATCGGCTCGGAGCGCCGCCGCAGCCTGTCGATCAGCAGATAGATCACCGGCGTCGTGTAGAGCGTCAGGATTTGCGAAACGAACAACCCGCCGATGATTGTGATCCCCAACGGCCGCCGAAGCTCGGTGCCGGGACCGGTGGCGACAACCAAGGGAATGCCGGCGAATAGTGCTGCCATCGTCGTCATCAGGATGGGACGAAACCGCGCGCTGCACGCTTCGAAAATGGCGTCGGCCGACGACAGCCCCCGGTTGCGCTCAGCATCCAGCGCGAAGTCGACGATCATGATGCCATTCTTCTTCACGATGCCGATGAGAAGAATGATGCCGACGAACGCGATGATGGTCAGCGGCGTGTTGGTGATCTGCAGCGCCAACAACGCGCCGAGTCCCGCGGATGGCAGTGTCGAGATGATCGTCAACGGATGAGCCAGACTCTCATACAGCACACCCAGCACGATATACATTGCGACCAGCGCGCCGAGGATCAGCAGCGGCTGGCGCCCACTGGTCTTGTTGAAATCGCCGGCATTGCCGTCGAAGCTGCCGCGAATGCCTTCCGGCATGTGCAATTCGTCCACCGCGCGCTGAATATTGGAAGTTGCGACCTCCAGCGGCACATCCTCAAGGGTGTTGAACGATACCGTCGTCGAAGGAAACGATTGCGAATGATAAACCGCGAGCGGCGACAGGCCGCGTGTATAGTGAACGATGGCTGACAGCGGCACCTGCGCTCCACCAGCACCCGCGACAAAGATGTGCTCCAGGTTGGATGGATCGTTCTGGAATTTCGGATCGATCTCCAGCACCACCTGATACTGGTTGCGCTGCGTGTAGATGGTCGAAATCTGCCGTTGTGAGAATGCGTTGTTGAGCGCGTTGTCGATATCCTGTACGCGCACCCCGAGACTGGAGGCGGTCTTTCGGTCGATCGAAAGCGTCAGTTGAAGTCCGCCGGGGTCGCGGTCGCTGGAGACGTCGGTGATACCTTCGACCGTCTCCATGCGCTTGCCGACCAGCGGCGCCCATTTCTGCAGCAGGTCGAGGTCGGTGCTGGACAGCGTATATTGGTAATTTGAATTGCTCTGCCGCCCGCCGGCGCGAATATCCTGTGCCGCAAACATGAACAGCCGGATGCCAGCCACCGCGCCGAGATTTTTACGTAAGCGGTCGATCACCAGCGCCGTGGTCAACCCTCCGCGCTCAGCGGGCGGTTTGAGCGTGATGTACATGAAGCCGCGGTTAGAGCCGCCCCCGCCGGGGCCGCCTGCTCCGCCCAGCGATGATCCGATCCCGGCAACGGCTGGATCGGCCATCACGATATCGGCAAGGCGCTGTTGAAGCCCGAGCATGGTTTGAAACGATGTATCGGCCGACGCGCGGCTGGAGCCGATCACAAAGCCGCTGTCGTCGACCGGAAAATATCCCTTTGGGGTCTTGATGTAGAGCGTCACCGTCAATGCAATCGTTGCGAAGAACACGATCAGTGTCAGAAACGGAAAATCCAGCACGACGTGCAGCGTACGCGCATAGAACGCGACGATGCGCGACAACGTCCCCTCGACGAGGCGGTCGAACCAGGTTTCGTTGCTGGATGTTGCACCCTTGATATAGTGCGCGCAGATCATCGGCGTGATCGTCAGCGACACGATGGTCGACACCACGATGGCGAAGGTCAGCGTCAGCGAGAATTCGCGCAGCAGGCGACCGACAATTCCGTCCATGAAGATCAGCGGCGTAAAAGCTGCAATCAAAGACAGGCTGATCGACAGCACGGTGAATCCGATTTGCCGCGCACCATCGAGTGCGGCTTGAAAGGGCCGCATGCCGTGTTCGAGATTACGATACATGTTCTCGATCATGACGATGGCATCATCGACGACGAAGCCGACCGAGATTGCCAACGCCATCAACGAAAGGTTGTCGATGGAGAATCCCGCGAGCCACATGCCGGCGCAGGTACCCGCGAGCGCCAGCGGCACGGAGACACCCGCCGCGACCGTCGGCGTCACCCGGCGCAGGAACACAAACACCACGAGCATGACCAGCACCGCAGTCGCCAGCAGCGTGAGTTGCATGTCTTCGACGCTGGCGCGGATCGTTCCGGTGCGATCGACAAGGGTAGAGATTTCGACACCTCCGGGAATCCATTGCTTGAGTTTCGGTATCAACTCCCGGACCCGGTCGACGGTGTCGATGACGTTGGCGTCGCCCTGCTTGGTGATCTGGATCAGCACCGCCGGCCGCTTGTTGAACCAGGCGATCGAGCGGCTGTTGCGGGTGGCATCTTCAACGTCGGCCACGTCCGAAAGCCGAACAAAATTGCCGCCCGCACTTTTGACGATGATGTCGCGAAATTCGGCCGCGGTTCGCATCTGCCGGTTGACCGACAGCGTTTCGCTCTGACGGCCGCCATTGAAGATGCCGACCGGCCCCAGCGGATTGGCATTGATAATTGCCATCCGCACATCGTCGGTCGCGATGCCCGCATTCGACAAGGCCACCGGATTGAGCGCGATGCGTACCGCCGGCTGGTCGGCTCCGGTGACCGTTACCTCGCCAACGCCGGGCACCTGCGAAATCCGCTGCGCCAGCACGGTGTCGGCCACATCGTAAATGGCGCTTGGGCTGATCGTATTCGAGGTCAACGCTAGGACGAATACCGGCGCGGCGGCGGGATTGGCCTTGCGAAAGCGCGGCAGCGCCGGCAGATCGCTCGGCAGATCCGCGAGCGACGCGTTGATCGCGGCCTGGACGTCGCGCGCGGCGCGATCGATGTCGCGGCCGATGGCAAATTGCAATTGAATGCTGGTTGAACCCAGCGAACTTGTCGAGGTGATCTGATCGATGCCGGCGATCTCGCCGAGCCGCCGCTCCAGCGGCGCAGCCACGGTCGCGGCCATCACCGAGGGATCGGCGCCTGGACGCGTCGCCGAGACGCGTATCATCGGAAAATCGACGTTGGGAACTGCGGCGACGGGCAGGAATTCGTAGGCCACCCCGCCGATCAGAAACAGCCCGATCGCCAGCAGCGTCGTACCGACGGGCCGGCGGATAAAGGGCTCCGAGATCGATGCCATCAGTGCGTCTCCCCGGCCGCTCCCGCAATCGGCGGGAAAGGCAACTCGGGCTCAATGGGCCTCTGGCGCTCGATCCGGCGATTCAATCGGTCGAGCGCGAGGTAGATCACCGGCGTCGTGTAGAGCGTCAGCAACTGGCTGAGCAGCAGCCCACCGATGATCGAAATGCCCAGCGGAAACCGCAGCTCGGCGCCGGTGCCGCTCTCCACTGCCAACGGCAGCGCCCCGAACAGCGCCGCCAGCGTGGTCATCATGATCGGCCGAAAGCGTAGCAGGCAGGCCTGCACAATGGCGTCGGTCGGCGACATGCCTTGATGGCGTTCCGCCTCAAGCGCGAAGTCGATCATCATGATCGCGTTCTTCTTGACGATGCCCATCAGGAGGATGATGCCGATCAGCCCGATCACCGACAAATCCTGGCCGAACAGCATCAGCGCCAGAATGGCGCCGACGCCAGCCGAGGGCAGCGTCGACAAGAATCGTGATCGGATGGATGTAACTCTCATACAGCACGCCCAGCACGATATAGATCGTCACCAGCGCCGCGAGGATCAGCCACGGTTGTCCCGCCAGCGATTTGGAGAATTCGGCGGCGTCGCCCGCAAACAGCCCGACGATGCTGCTTGGCATCCCGATTTGCGTCTCGATGGTCCTGACTTTTTGCACGGCATCGCCGAGCGCCTCACCGGGCGCGAGATTGAAGCTGAGCGAGATCGCTGGAAATTGCGCCTGATGCGAAATCGCCAGCGGCGCGGTGGTGCGCGTCAATGTCGCCACGGCCGACAGCGGCACCTGCGCGCCCAGCGCGCCCGGCAGATAAAGCTTGGACAGAATGGACGGGTCGCGCTGATAGATCGGCATGGCTTCAAGCACCACGCGATACTGATTGGCCTGACCGTAAATCGTCGATATCTGCCGCTGCGCGAAAGCGTCGTTCAGCGTGTCGTTGACACCCTGGATGCTGACGCCAAGTTGACCGGCGCGCTGCCGGTTGACATCGAGCGACGCACGCAGCCCGCCTTCCTGCGCCTCAGACGACACATCGCGAAACATCGGATCGCGGCGCAATTCCGCAACCAGCTTCTGCGACCACAGCGTCACCTGCGCGGCATCGGTGCCGGTGAGGGTGTACTGATACTGCGAACGGCTCGACTGCGTGCTGATCTGAACGTCCTGCACCGGCTGGAAATAGATGGTCATGCCGGGAATCGACGCCACGCGCTGCTTCAGTCGCACGATAACCGCGGAGACATCGTCGCGGCGCTCGCCGCGCGGCTTCAAGGTCATCACCAGGCGGCCGACATTGGTGGTCGGATTAACCGAGCCGGCGCCGATCACCGAGACGACGCCGGTAACGTCGGGATCGGCCTTGATCGCATCGGCGGCTTTGGTCTGGCGGCTTTGCATCTCGGCAAAGGACACATCCGCACCGGCCTCGGTCACCGCGGTGATCGACGCGGTATCCTGCAGCGGCAAAAATCCCTTGGGAGCGACGACGTAGAGGACGAGCGTGGCGGCGATGGTCAGAAACGTGACGAATAATGTGGCGCGCTGGCGTTCGAGCACCCACAGCAGCGTGCGGTGATAGAAATCCACCATGCGATCGATGCCGCGACTGACCATTGCAAGACCAGGCACCGCGAATTCCTCACCGGCATGCTTGAGGAGCCGCGAACACATCATCGGCGTCAGTGTCAGCGAGACGATCGCCGACGTCACCACTGCGATCGTCAATGTCAGCGCAAACTCGCGAAACATCCGCCCGACGAGGCCGGACATGAATAGCAGCGGAATGAAAACCGCGATCAGCGACACCGTCAGCGAAATCACGGTGAATCCGATTTCGCTGGCGCCGCGAAGTGCGGCCTGCATCGCGGATTCGCCGTTCTCCATATGACGAACGATGTTCTCGATCATCACGATGGCGTCGTCGACTACGAAGCCGGTGCCGATCGTCAACGCCATCAGCGACTGAGATTGTCGAGGCTGAAGCCGGAAAAATACATGATGCCGAAGCTGGTGATCAGCGACAGCGGCAGTGCCACGCCGGCAATCAATGTCGCGCGCAAAGACCGGAGAAACAGCAGCACCACCAGCGTCACCAGCACCACGCTCAGCACCAGCGTGAACTGCACGTCGCTGACGGAAGCGCGAATGGTCACGGTGCGGTCGCTGACCACAGTCAGTTTGACGCCGGCCGGGATGGCGCGCTGCACCTTCGGAATTTCGGCGCGAATCTGGCGGACGACCTCGATGACGTTGGCGCCGGGTTGACGCTGAATATCGATGATGACGGCGGGCGTGCCCTGGTACCAGCCGCCGGTGCGGTCGTTCTCAAGCCCATCGACGATCTGCGCAACGTCGCCGATCGTAACCGGCGCGCCGTTGCGATAGGCGATGATGATGGGCCTGTAGGCGTCCGCCGCGCTGATCTGGTCGTTGGCGGCGATGGTGTAGGCCTGCTGCGCGCCGTCGAGCGAGCCCTTCGGCCCGGAGACATTGGCGCCCGCGATCGCGGCACGCAGATCTTCCATCGCGATTCCGTACGCGGCGAGCCGTGCCAGATCGGCCTGCACCCGCACCGCAGGTTTCAGGCCGCCGAGCACTGCAACACGTCCTACACCTGAAATCTGGCTGAGGCGCTGCCCCAGAATGGTATCGGCAATGTCGCTCATCGCGCGCAGCGGTATCGTGTCCGATGTCAGTGCCAGCGTCAGGACCGGCGCGTCCGCCGGATTGACCTTGGCGTAGGTCGGCGGATACGGGAGATTTTTCGGGAAGGATTCCTGCCGCGGCGTTGATCGCGGCCTGCACGTCCTGCGTTGCACCGTCGATGTCGCGGTTGAGATCGAACTGCAGGGATATCTGGCTGACGCCGAACGAACTCGTCGAGGTCATCGACGACAGCGACGGGATTTGTCCGAGCTGGCGTTCGAGCGGCGCGGTGATCAACGAAGCAATCACGTCGGGGCTGGCGCCCGGCAACTGCGTCGTCACCTGCACCGTCGGGAAATCGACCTGCGGCAGCGCCGACACCGGCAGCGCCCAGTAGCCGAGCGCGCCGCCGATCAGCAGCGCGATTCCCTAAGAGAGAGGTCGCGATCGGCCGGCGAATGAACGGCTCGGAGACGCTCATGGCGTCGACTTCGCACCGCTGGCCGGTTGATCGCTGCCTCGCGCGGGTCCCGTCTGGCCCTTTTGCTCACCTTCGCCCTGCCCGCGTTTGCCGCGCCGTTCGCCCTGACCGTCTTTGCTCTGGCAGCCGGCTGGCCTTCGCCACGTTTGCCCTGGCGCTTGCGCGGCGCCAGATCGGCGGTGGGAGTCTGCTCATCCTTGCCGACGATAACTTTGGCTCCGTCCGACAGATTGGCAAAACCTGTCGTCACCACGCGATCGGATGGCGACAATCCGCTGGCGATCACCGCGTCGGTTTCGTTCTGTTGGGTCACCACGACCGGTTTCGCGGTGACAATGTCGCCCTCGCCGATGACGTAGCTGAACGTACCCGCTGGACCGCGCTGCACCGCGCTGGTCGGCACCACCAACGCCTGCGGCAGCGTCTCGACCTTCAGCCGGATGTTGACGAACTGCCCCGGCCACAACTGAAAACTGGCGTTGGGAAATTCGGCCTTGAGCTTCAGCGTTCCCGTGGTCGGATCGACCTGATTGTCGATGCCTTTCAGCGTTCCCGAGTTCGATCACCGTCGTTCCGTCATTGCCGAACACATCGACGGCAAGCGAACCCTTTGCGGACGCGGCGTTGACGCGCACGATCTGCTGCTGCGGCAGGCTGAACTGCACCGCGATCGGCTGCAGCTGCGTGATGATCACGAGACCCGTCGTATCGGACGCGTGGATGATGTTGCCCTGATCGACCTGGCGCAGTCCGGCGCGGCCCGACAGCGGCGCGATGATCTTGGTATAGCCGAGTGTCGCCTGCGCGGTGTCGATCGCAGCCTTGTCGGCGTTCACCAGCGCTTCCTGTTGCGCGACGACGGCGCGCTGCGTGTCGGCCTGCTGCTTGGAGCCGGCATTGGATGCGGCAAGCTGTTGATAGCGGATCAGATCGAGACGCATGTTGGAAAGCTGCGCTTCGTCCTGCGCCTTCTTGGCGACGGCCTGATCGAACTGCGCCTTGTAGATCACGGGATCGATCTCGCCGAGCACGTCGCCTTTCTGGACGTCCTGTCCCTCGGTGAAATTGACCGCGATCAACTTGCCGTCGACCTGGGAGCGCACCGTCACATTGTTCAGCGCGCGAACCGAGCCAACGCCATCGAGATAAACCGGCACATCCTGGATGCGCGGCGTCGCTGCCAGCACGGGCACGGCGAGGTCGGGGCGTCCCGTCCGGTTCGCCGCCTGCTTTTGCTGCATCGATGTCCAGGCGATGTAACCAAGGCCGCCGAGAATCAACAGGGTGATCGTGATCGAAACCGTGCGGCGGCGCGCGCCGGAGCGCACGCGGGCTACACGGCCGCTCTCCGCCGTAGGTAACTCGTTCGGATCGGGCTTAAAGAGCATTAACCGGCCTTTCCATCCTCGGCTCCCAGCCGCCCCCCAGCGCCTGATACAGGCTCACGATCGCGAGAAAGCGCGCGAGTTGCGCCTGCGACAGCGAATCTTCCGCCTGAAATAACGTCAATTGCGTATTTAGCACAGTTACGATGTCCGCGGTCCCTGCCCGCAACTGTTGCTCGGAGAGCTGAAACGCCCGCCGCGACGCGGTCAGGACGTCACGCAGTAACCGCAACCGCTCGCTGGTCTGTCGAATCGATACCAGCGCATTGTCGACGTCTGCGAACGCGGAGACCACCGTCTTGCGGTAGGTCTGCAGCAACTCATCCTGCCGTGCCTTGGTCAATTCGAAGTTGCCGAGGATGCGGCCGCCGTCGAAAATCGGTTGCGTCAAGCCGGCCGCCAGATTGAAGAATGCAGCTTGAGGCTGGAACAGCGATACCAGCGCCGCGCTTTGATATCCGCCCTGCCCGGTCAATTGAATGCTGGGAAAGAACTGGGCCCGGGCGCTGCCGACATTGGCGGTCGCGGATGCAAGATCCGCTTCCTGACGCCGGATGTCCGGACGCTGCGTCAGCAACTCGGACGGCAACCCCGGCGTGACACGCGGCGACGCGATCTGGTTGAGCGAGCCGCCGGTAACGCGCACACTTTCCGGCGGTCGCGAGACCAGCGTCGCCAGCGCGTTGACATTCAGCGCCAGCGTCTGCCGCAGCGGCGGAACGGCGGCGCGCTGGTTGGCCAGCACGCTTTCCTGTTGCGCGACGTCGAGTTCGTTTCCGGTGCCGGCCTTTAGGCGCTGCCTGATTGCTTCCAGGATGCGTGCGGCGCTCGCGATATTGCGCTCGGCGGTGCGGATGCGGTCCTGCGCCGCAAGCACCTGAAAATAGGCATTGGCAACGCTGGTGAGCGTCATCAGCGCGACGACATCCCGGTCGAAGCGGTTGGCCGTCGATGTCTCCTCGGCTGCAAGCGCGGCGTCGCGATTTTTGCCCCAGAAGTCGATTTCGTAGCTGGCGCTGAGCGACGACGAGTAGTTGGTGATTTCGCGCCCGCCGCTGGTAACGACCGTGCTGGTCGTGCCGTCGTGTACCTGTGCCGGTTGTGCCGCCGGTGCGTAGGTCCCGTGCCGTGTGCCGCCAGTTGTGGTGCCCGTGCCGGTCGAGCTGACCGTGCTGGAGCCGCCGGTTGAGCGGGAGCTTTTCGAGCGGGTCGCCTGGTCAATGGCGCTGATTGACGGAAATAACGGCGCCCCTGCGACGCGCGCCTGCGCATCGGCTTGAACGAATCGCGCAGTCGCTGCCGCGATGTCGAGATTGACCCTCTGCGCTTCCTCCATCAGCGTCGTCAGTTCTGAGGATCGAAAGCCGCGCCACCAGTCGAGCTTCGGTGGCGCATCGACGCTGCTCAACCTCGCAGCCTTGTAGCCGTCCGGAATTTCGAGCGCGGGATCGGGAAGATCCTGGGTAAGAATGCAGCCGGAAGACGCGCCGATCATCGCGATTGCCGCCAGCAGCCGCGTAACGCGTATCGCGCGCGGATCGGCGATCATACCAGCAGCGGAAATCAGCGGTTTCACGCCCGCCCTCCACCGGACGCAACGCCCCAATGCTGGCCGCAAAAGGGCCAGATCAGGTCGCGTAATCGTTGCACTGTTTTAGACGCTGCCTGCACACATTCACCGCGACGACGCTCCGCCGGAGCCGGACCGCCATCCTACCTGCAGGATGGATGCGCGGACAGTCCTGTTCGGCTTTTCAGCCTCGTTGTACCCGCTGAGGTTTATGCCACTTTCCCCATATTGCATGGGCTTTGCGACCGTTTTCATCGTGGCCGAGCTCCATTCTTACCAAGATTTCATGAGGCTGCCGGCTCACGCATTCAAATTCGATCCGGGAAGCACCGGGCCCGATCGCTCGCCGCAGCCGTTCCTGAAACTTCGACCCCACAACCCCGTACCTTCTGACATTGAAATTTACGGGGGCTGGGAATGCGCGTCGCAGTGATCGGAACGGGAATCGCTGGCAACGCCGCCGCCTGGGCCTTGTCGCGGCGTTATCCCATCACCGTCTACGAGCGCGAACTTCGGCCCGGCGGCCACAGCCACACCGTGACGATCGACTATGATGGAAGTCCGCTTCGGGTCGACGTCGGCTTCATCGTTTATAACGAACTCAATTACCCCGACCTGACCGCATTGTTTGCTCATCTTGATGTCGAGACGGTCGAGAGCTGCATGAGCTTTGCCGTCACCGCAGATGCCGGCCGCTTCGAGTGGAAAGGCGGCGGAGCAAATTGGCGTGAAACCGCCATCGGCCTGTTTGCGCAACCGCGAAACTTGCTGTCGCCCTCCTATCTGTGGATGCTGCGCGACATTTTGACCTTCAATACGGAAAGCATCAAAGACTATGCCGCAGGTAGCCTTGCGGGACTGACTCTGGGCCAGTATTTCGCGCTTCGCCAATTCGCGCCGCGATTGCTGAGTGACTATCTCGCGCCCATGGGCGCTGCGATCTGGTCTGCGCCAGCGCACGAGATGCTGGATTTTCCCGCGGAGAATTTCGTTGCCTTCTTCAGCAACCATCGCCTGCTGCAATACGACCGCCCGACATGGCGCACGGTCGAGGGCGGCAGCCAGCGCTACGTCGAAAAACTCACTTCAGCATTCCGCGACCAGCTTCGGCTGGGTTGCGCGGTGACATCGATTGAGCGCACGCCGCATGGTGTCATCGTTCATGACAGTCACGGAAACCGGGATAGTTACGATCACGTCGTCATCGCCGCCCATAGCGATCAGGCACTGGCGATGCTTGACGATGCCAGCAGCGAGGAGCGCAACATTCTCGGCGCTATCCGCTATGCCCCGAACGCGGTCTATCTTCATCGCGACAGCCGGTTGATGCCGAAACGCCGGCGCGCCTGGGCTTCGTGGAATTTTCTACGCTGGCATCGCGAAGGCACAGGCGTGAACGATGTCTCCGTGACTTATTGGATGAACCGGCTGCAGGGTATCGACGATGACAAACCGCTGTTCGTCAGTTTGAACCCGCCCTTCGAGCCGGATCCCGAGCTGACATTCGGCAAGTTCATGTGCGAACACCCCCAATATAACGCGGCGGCATTCGCCGCGCAGAAGCGGCTTGCCGAAATTCAGGGACAGCGCCACACCTGGTTCTGCGGTGCATGGACCGGATACGGATTTCATGAAGACGGCCTGCGATCCGGCCTGGCCGTGGCGGAATCGCTGGGCGCCTCGGCGCCGTGGCGCGCGCCGCCGGCCGAACTCGCGGAGGCAGCGGAGTAGTCATGCCGGATGACACCGCCGAAACCAAAGTGAATTCCAGCGTGGCTCATGATGCGGCGGCGCTTTACTTTGGCGACGTGATGCATGCGCGGCTGAAGCCGATGGGCCATCGCTTCAGCTATCGCGTAATGAGCCTGCTGATTGATCTCGACCGTCTCGATGCGGCGGATCACCAATCGCCGCTGTTCGGCGTCAACCGGGCAGCGCTCTACAGTTTCCACGAAAAGGATCACGGCGACCGCGATGGATTGCCCTTGCGCGCTTATGTGCAGCGGTGCGCGATAGAGCGCGGTATCGACCTGACGGACGGGCGCATCCTGCTGCTGTGTTATCCCCGGCTGTTCGGATACGCCTTCAATCCACTGTCGGCTTATTTCTGCTATCGCGCCGACGGCGGACTAGCCTTGATGATCTACGAGGTCCGCAACACTTTTGGTGACATTCATTCCTACGTACTTCCGGTGCGGCCGGGCGAGACGAGTAGTGCGGGCATTCGCCAGCAGCAGGACAAGCTGTTTTACGTCTCTCCCTTTATCGAAGCTGCAATGCGGTACCATTTCCGGGTCTCGCCTCCTGGAGATCGCGTCAAATTGCGCATTCTCGAGACCGACGGCGAAGGCCCGTTGCTCGCCGCGACCTTCAACGGCAAGCGCCGTGTCCTCACCACGCGCGCACTCATGCGGTCGTTCTTCTCGCTGCCGCTGGTCACCTTCAAAATCATCGCCGCGATCCATTGGGAAGCGCTGCGGCTATGGCTGAAGGGCGCGCGTTTGGTGCCACGCAACAAATCCGCCACGGATATAGCGGCAAATCCTATGGCGGCCGGCGGACGCAACGATTATATTGGAAGCGCGTTGAATGCGCGCGAACGGGAGGCCGGTTCCCGTGAGCACGCTCTGGTCCGGTAATGGTCGGGAACTAAGGTTTAGACCACGACACAAACGGATTCAGAGCCCATCGATCTCTGGATCCGCCATGTCTGATCTGACCATGTCTGACCCGATCTGCGTCACTCCCGACAACGTCGAGACGAGATTGTCAGACCTGCCTCGCCTGGTGCGGCTGGCATTCGGGTTCGCTGCAAAATTGCGTCGCGGGACGCTCGACGTCACGCTTCCCGATGGCCGCATGGTTCGGCTGGGTGGCATGGAGCCCGGCCCGGCCGCGGCCATGACCCTGTATCACTATGGCTTTGCCTCGCGACTTCTAAATGGAGGAGACATCGGAATTGCCGAAGCCTATTTGCACGGCGAATGGGATACTCCGGATCTGACGCAGTTTCTTTATTTGTTCTGCGTCAACCACGACCTGATTCAAGCCATGCTCGGCGATAATCCGCTGATGCGGTTCGTGCAAATCGTGCGGCACTGGTTCAACCGCAACACGAGAAGACAGGCACGCCGCAACATCTATGCGCACTACGACATCGGAAATGCGTTTTATTCCGCATGGCTCGATCCGACGATGACGTATTCGTCGGGTCTGTATGAGGACGACACGTCCGACCTGACGGCCGCGCAAAACAACAAGTATCGCCGTCTCGCTGAAGCGATCGACCTGCAACCCGGCCAAAAAGTTCTGGAGATCGGCTGCGGCTGGGGCGGCTTTGCGGAGTACGCCGCCAAGAATTACGGCGCCGAAGTTGTGGGCCTTACCATCAGCAAAGAGCAGCGCGATTTTGCGCAGCAGCGGGTGCAAGCCGCCGGCCTGAGCGACAAGGTCGAAATCCGGTTGCAGGATTACCGCGATGAGCGCGGCCAGTACGACCGGATTGCGTCAATCGAGATGATCGAAGCGGTCGGCGAACAGTTCTGGCCGCAATATTTCTCGCAATTGCGCGACCGCCTGCTGCCGGGCGGCCTCGTCGGCATCCAGGCGATCACAATTCAGGACCGCTTCTTCCAGGCATATCGGCAGGAAGTCGATTTTATTCAACGCTACGTTTTCCCGGGTGGAATGCTGCCATCGCCGCAGGTGCTGAAATCGCTCGGCGAACGGTTCGGTGTTCCTGTTATTCGTGAGCGCATCTTCGGGCAAGATTATGCCAAGACGCTTGCAACCTGGCGAAATAATTTCCGCGCGGCCTGGCCCAACTTGATGCCGCTTGGCTTCGACGATCGATTTCGCCGGCTGTGGGAATACTATCTTGCTTACTGCGAGGCTGGCTTTCTCTCGGGAAATATCGATGTTCGCCAGGTGGTGTTTGCAAAGGCCGAATAGCCACGCCGCATGGGCCGACGACTTGTGCCGTTAGCACGCCTCGACTAGGGTCAGCCGCCATTGCAACCAAGCGAGCAGACTCCCATTCATGAACATCAATAGCGGCGTCGTAGAAGCGATCGGTCATACCCCTCTCATCAAATTGAAGCGGGCGTCGGAAATGACCGGTTGCATTATTCTCGGCAAGGCCGAGTTCATGAACCCGGGTCAGTCGGTCAAGGACCGCGCGGCGCTCTTTATCATCCGCGATGCCATGAAACGCGGAACGCTGCGTTCGGGCGGAACGGTTGTCGAAGGCACCGCTGGAAATACCGGCATCGGTCTGGCTCTGGTAGCGAACGCTTTGGGCTTCCGCACGGTGATCGTGATACCGGAAACGCAAAGCCAGGAAAAGAAGGACATGCTGCGGCTGTGCGGCGCCGAACTGATCGAAGTGCCGGCCGTGCCCTACTCCAATCCGAACAACTACGTGAAACTGTCGGGGCGCCTCGCCGAGCAGCTCGCGAAGACCGATCCCAACGGCGCGATTTGGGCAAACCAGTTCGATAACGTCGCCAATCGCCAAGCGCATATCGAAACCACCGTACCGGAGATCTGGCAACAGACCGGCGGCAAGCTCGACGGTTTCGTTTGTTCGGTCGGCACCGGCGGAACGCTCGCCGGAGTTTCGCTCGGTCTGAAAAAACTCAATCCGAAAATTCGCATCGTGCTCGCCGACCCCATGGGCTCGGCGCTCTATAATTATTACAAGCATGGGGTGCTCAAATCCGAGGGATCGTCGATCACCGAAGGTATCGGCCAGGGCCGCGTTACCGCAAACCTTGAAGGCGTCATTGTCGACGACGCCTATCAAATTTCCGGACGAGGAGGCCGTGCCGATCATTTTCGATTTGCTGGAACATGAGGGGCTATGCCTGGGGGGCTCGACCGGCATCAACGTTGCCGGCGCCATTCGTCTGGCCAAGGATCTGGGGCCCGGCCATACCATCGTGACGGTGCTATGCGACTACGGCAGCCGTTATCAATCCAAGCTGTTCAATCCAGCGTTCATGCGCTCGAAAAATTTGCCGGTTCCGGAATGGCTCGAGCAAAAAAGCACGATCAGCGTGCCGTTCGAGAAGGTCTGAAAGTTCAACGCAATATCTGGCTAAGGAACAGCTTGCTGCGCGGGTGCTGCGGATTGGCGAAGAAACTCGCAGGCGTATTCGCCTCGATGATTTGTCCCGCGTCCATGAAGACCACCCGGTTGGCTACTTCCTTGGCGAACCCCATTTCGTGGGTGACGACCAGCATCGTCATGCCCTCGGAGGCAAGGTCCACCATCGTATCCAGCACTTCCTTGACCATTTCAGGATCGAGCGCCGAGGTCGGTTCGTCGAACAGCATCACCTTCGGGCTCATGGTCAGCGCGCGTGCGATCGCAACGCGCTGCTGCTGTCCGCCGGACATCTGGCCCGGATATTTGTTGGCCTGATGCGGAATCTTGACGCGCTCTAGATATTTCATCGCCGCGGCTTCGGCATCCTTTTTCGGAATGTTGCGAACCCAGATCGGCGCTAGCGTACAGTTTTCCAGCACGGTGAGATGCGGAAACAGATTGAAGCTCTGAAACACCATGCCGACTTCGCGACGAACTTCATCGACGCGTTTCAGGTTCGGACCCAACTCAATTCCGTCGATGACGATTTCGCCTTCCTGAAATTCCTCCAGCGCATTCATGCAGCGGATCAGGGTCGATTTGCCGGAGCCCGACGGACCGCAGATCACGATGCGCTCGCCCTTTGCCACATCCAGATTGATGTCGCGCAGCACGTGGAAATCGCCATACCACTTGTTGAGACCCGAGACCTTGACGATCGAATCCGTTGCCATATCAGATAATCTCAGTTGCGCCGGTGAGAGTTCAGCCGGCGTTCGACGAACAGGGAGTAACGCGACATTCCGAAACAGAATACGAAATAGACCATTCCGGTGAAAGCGAATCCGGTGAACAGGGTCGAGGGCGTCGCCCAGTTTGGATCGGCGAACGACGCGCGTAAGCTGCCAAGTAGATCGAACAACGACACGATCGACACCAGCGACGTGTCCTTGAACAGCGCGATGAAGCTGTTGACGAGACCGGGAATGACATGTCGCAGCGCCTGCGGCATTACAATCAGCCCCGTCGTCTTCCAGTAGGAGAGCCCGAGCGCGCTCGCCGCTTCCCCCTGCCCCCGCGAGATCGCCTGCAACCCGCCGCGAATGACTTCCGCCTGGTAAGCGCCGGCAAATAGCGCAATGCCGATCAGCGCACGCACCAATCCATCCACCGTGAAGCCGGCGGGCAGAAACAGCGGCAGCATGTAGGTTGCGAAGAACAGCACCGTGATCAGCGGCACGCCGCGCCAGAATTCGATGAACCCTACCGAGAAGGCCCGGATCAGCGGAATCGTCGAGCGACGCCCAAGGGCCAAGGCAATACCGACCGGCATTGAAGCAACGATGCCGGTGATCGATACCACCAGTGTCACCAGAAGGCCGCCCCACAACCGCGTATCGACGATGGGCAGTCCGCCGCGGTCGAGGCCCATTGCGCCGATGATAACAGCAACACCTGCAAAAACTGCAAGACTGAGGAGAAGCGCACGCCATCCGGTCCGGAAAGCCCCGTTAAGGACGAACAGACCGATCGAAACAATACCGGCGGTGGCCGCCAGATCGGCCCACACTGGCGCGCCGGATGATTGTATTTTGTCGCGAAGCCACACCAGCGGGGTCAGCACAAACGAAATCGCGGTGCCGAGAAACGCCACCAGCTTTCCAAGCAGGCTCAGCGGTCCGGCGGCTGCTGTGCCGTCGCCGCTCAGCTTGCGGCCCGGCGTCGCCGATGCTATCGGCAACGCCCGACAGAAAATCCGTCGTCCAGCTGACGCCGAAGCCACGCAATCCGCCGCCATGCAGCAGAAAAAACGCGACGACGGGAAGTACGACAAAGAATAATCCGGCGTTGAGGCCTTTCGCGGGCACGCGTGGAATCAGCAGCGGCAACAGCAGCAACGCGGCCAAAAGGAAAGTCAGGTTAACCCGCCATCGCTCGGCTTCCGGATAGAATCCGTAGATGAACTGGCTGAATTTTGCGTGGATATAGGGCCAGCACGCGCCGACCATGTGGCCGGCATTTTCAGCCAGACAGGCGGTT
The DNA here is from genome assembly GCA_963723625.1 of uncultured Alphaproteobacteria bacterium. GTDB lineage: Bacteria > Pseudomonadota > Alphaproteobacteria > Rhizobiales > Xanthobacteraceae > Bradyrhizobium. The sequence continues at coordinate 397,126 of CAVRRK010000002.1, read as the reverse complement.
CGGTCGTCGCCGCGCCAGACCGCGTCGATCAACAGAAATTTGACGGCCGGAATGACGGTGAACCACAGCAGCAGCACGCCGGTGATGGTCAGCAGAATGTTGGTGGGCGAATTGAAAAGGCGCGTGCGCAGGAAGCCGACAAAACCGGTGGTCTTGATCGGCGCCTCTCGTTCGGGAACGAGGTCCTGCCGGACGAATGTCGATGCCGCGAGATCGGTCATGTGTTGCCGAGGCTCCGGCCAAGCCGCCAGCCGTAGAAGCTCATGATGGCGCTGGTGACGAGCGAGATCAGCAGATAGACACCCATCGTGATCATGATGATCTCGATTGCCTGCCCGGTCTGGCTCAGCGTCGTTCCTGCAAAGACCGAGAACAAGTCCGGATATCCGATCGCCACCGCCAGCGAAGAATTCTTGGTGAGGTTGAGGTACTGATTGGTGAGCGGCGGCAGAATAACGCGCAATGCCTGCGGCACCACGATGAGCCGCAACGTCGAGCCCCGCGACAGCCCCAGCGAAGACCCGGCTTCCATCTGTCCCTTATGGACCGACAGAATTCCCGCTCGGACAATCTCGGCGATGAACGCCGCGGTGTAAGTCGAAAGCGCAAGCGTCAGCGCGACGAATTCCGGAATCACGCGCGAGCCGCCGGAGAAATTGAAGCCTTTGAGCTCAGGCATTTCAAATGTGACCGGCGCCCCGAACATCAGCCAGGCGATCAGCGGCAAACCGATCAATAGGACGACAACATAAGGCCATATGGTCAGAAGCCGGCCGCTCTGGAACAATTGCCGCCGCGCATAGCTTCGCAACAACAAAGACGCCGCAATCGCGACTAGAGCAGCTACCGCAAACGCCTCAAGGCCGGCGCTTGCGAGCGGTTTTGGAATTACGAGGCCGCGGTTGCTGAGAAACAGGCTGCCAAATACCGAAATGCTCTGCCTCGGATTCGGCAAGGTGCTGAGAACGGCGAGGTACCAGAACAAAATCTGAAACAGCAGCGGCAGATTGCGGATCAACTCCACATAGCCGCCGGAAATGCGGGACAGCAGCCAATTCGGCGACAATCGGCCGAGCGCGACCAGAAACCCGATGATGGTGGCGAAGAAGATGCCGATCACCGATACCAGCAGCGTGTTGAGCAAACCTACGATGAACACACGCGTGTAGGTGTCGGCTCCCGAATATGGGATCAGGCTCTGACTGACGTCGAACCCTGCCGTTCTCGACATGAACCCGAAGCCGGACGTGATACGTTGTGCCTCGAGATTGGCACGCGCGTTGGCGACGATTTCATAGCCGATCCAAACCAGCGCGGCGACGAACAGGATTTGCAGCGCAAATCCTCCCCACCCCGCGCGCCCGCCGAGCGCCCGCCGCAGGTTTGCGACAAACTGCGGCGGCGGTGGTCGGGACTCGCTGGCCATCGCCGAAGCTGGCTTGGCGGTCAGCGGATCGGCGGCGCGTACTGAATTCCGCCCTTGTTCCAGAGCTGATTGAGGCCGCGCGCAATTCCAAGCTTCGAGCCGGCGCCGACGTTACGATCGAAAAATTTGCCGTAGTTGCCGACCGCCTTCACGATTCGGATTACCCAATCCTTGGTCAAACCGAGTTGTTCGCCGAGATTGCCGTCGGTGCCGAAGACACGCTTGAAGTCCGGCTTGTCGGTTTTCGCCATGTCATCGACGTTCTTCTGCGTAACGCCCATTTCTTCGGCGGTGACCATCGCAAACAGCGTCCATTTCACGATATCGAACCATTGGTCGTCGCCATGACGCACCATGGGACCGAGCGGCTCCTTGGATATCACTTCCGGCAGCACGCTATGGTCGGCGGGATTCGAAAGCTTCAGGCGCTCGGCATAGAGCTGCGAAACGTCGGAGGTGAACACGTCGCAACGGCCGGATTCATAAGCCTTGACGGTTTCGTCCGCCGTCCCGAAAGCGATGACCTCGTACTTCATGTTGTTGCCTTTGAAGTAGTCCGCCAGATTCTGTTCGGTGGTCGTGCCGGTTTGCACGCAAACCGATGCGCTGTTCAATTCCAGCGCGGAATTGACCTTGAGGGATTTTTTAACGAGGAAACCCTGCCCGTCATAATAGGTGACGCCGGTAAAGTTCGCACCGAGCGACGTATCGCGCGACACCGTCCACGTGGTGTTGCGCGAGAGCACATCGATTTCACCCGATTGCAGCGCCGTGAAGCGATCCTTGGCAGACAAGGGCACGAATTTCACTTTGGTAGCGTCGTTGAAAACCGCAGCAGCTACCGCGCGGCAGATATCGACGTCGATGCCGGTCCAGTTGCCTTTGTCGTCGGGCGCGGAAAAGCCGGGCAATCCCTGGCTGACGCCGCAGGAGAGCATGCCCCGGTCCTTGATCGATTTGAGGGTTTGCGCGCTAGCGGCCTGGGCCAAAAAGGCGGTAGCGAGAGCAACTGTAACACCAAGAGATACGCGTTTCATGGCAAACCCTTTCAAGCTCGTCCGGCAGGTTGACGTTATTGCCGTGTACGAAGTGGGCCTACCGAGCTTCCTCCTAAAGGCAATCCGGCGTGCAAGTGGGCAAGCGGATCAGTCGGAAGATTGGCGAAGTTCGCGGCAGGCCCCTCAACGTGCAGCGACGGGAATACGTGGGATGCATCACAGAACGACTGGCGAGCCGGGTCAAGGGGTTGACGGGCCTCTTGTGCGTCCTCTCTTATAGAAATCCGCCTGAACTTCGCTCGCGAAGCATTCAAAGCGCGGCATCCTGCGGCAAAACGTCTTCACCATTGGCGGAAATATGAGTTTCTCAAACGATATCGGCCATTCGAAGCCACTGAAACCGGAAACCGAGCTGGTTACGTCCGGGCGCGATACCAAGGCGCAAAAGGGTTTCGTCAATCCGCCGATCGTACGCGGCTCTACGGTCCTTTATCCGACCGCCGAAGATCTGCACGCGCATCGCAGTGAATATCAGTACGGGCGGCACGGAACGCCGACCACCCGAGCGTTGCAGGATGCGCTGAAAACACTTGAAGGACCGCAATGCGCCGGTGTGGGCATCGCGCCTTCCGGACTGTCCGCGATTTCGACGACGTTGTTGTCGGTGCTGAAGGCGGGCGATCACGTTCTGGTCTGCGACAACGTTTATCGCCCGACACGAAATTTCTGCAATGGAATGCTCGCGCGCTACGGCGTTGAGACAACCTATTTCGATCCCGCGATCGGCGCAGGCGTTACCGAACTGTTCAAGCCGAACAGCAAGGTCGTGATTGTCGAGGCTCCGGGATCGCAGTCATTCGAAATGCCTGACATTCCCGCCATCGCCGCCGCCGCGCACGCGCGCGGCGCTCTGGTGATCGACGACAACACCTGGGCGACGCCGCTATTTCACCGCTCGCTGGAGCAAGGCGTCGATATCAGCATTCAGGCCGCCACCAAATATATCGGCGGGCATTCCGACATCATGTTCGGCACTATTGCAGCCAATGCAAAGGCGTGGCCGCTCATCAGCGACGGCATCAAGCTGCTCGGCATCTGCGCCGGACCGGACGATGTATTTCTGGCATTGCGCGGGTTGCGCACGCTTGCGGTGCGCCTGGCGCAACACCATCGATCGGGACTGGAAATGGCGCGCTGGCTTGCGGACAGGCCCGAAGTGCTCAGGGTGCTGCATCCGGGACTCGAAAACGATCCCGGTCACGCAATCTGGAAACGCGACTTCACCGGCGCATCGGGCCTGTTCAGTATCGTTCTGAAACCCGCGCCGCAAAAGTCCGTCGATGCGCTGCTCGACGCAGTCAAGCTGTTCGGCATGGGCTTTTCATGGGGCGGCTTCGAAAGCCTCGTCATCGCGTTCGACTGCAAGGATTATCGCAGCGCGACGACCTGGTCGCCGGGCGGACCAACCCTGCGGCTGCACATCGGGCTGGAGAATGTTGAGGATCTCAAGGCTGACCTTGCCCAGGGCTTCGCGGCCTTCAACGCCGCGTAGCTCTCGGCATCGCCGTCGCTGATCTTACGCTCTCATCCGTCACCGGCGCCGACGCCGCATTTCGGTGACATTAGGCGAATAAAAACATTGATCGGCTGTCGTTTGGCGATAGCCTGACATTTCAATTCAAATTCAGATCTGGAAATTATGGGAAGCCTGGTTCTTCTCGACCTGATGGGCGGCGTCGCGCTGCTGCTGTGGGGCCTTCACATGGTCCACAGCGGAATTCTGCGCGCGTTCGGACCCGACCTCCGCCTGCTTCTCGCCGGAGCGCTGAAAAACCGCTTCGCGGCTTTCGCGGCGGGCATCGGTCTCACGGCGCTGCTTCAGAGCAGCACTGCGACCGCGTTGATCACCAGCTCCTTCACCGCGGAAGGCTTGGTCAGTCTGGTTCCGGCACTCGCGATCATGCTGGGCGCCAATGTCGGCACCACGCTGATTGTCCAGATCCTGTCGTTCAATATTGCCGCGGTAGCGCCGATCCTCTTCATCATCGGGCTGGTAGCATTTCGCAGCGGGGCGCGCTCCCGCATCAAGGATATCGGCCGCGTCTCGATCGGCCTTGGCCTGATGCTGCTGGCGCTCCACATCCTGCTGGATTCACTGGCGCCCGCCGAAAATGCGCCGGGCGTTCGCGTCTTCATGAATGCGATCACCGGCGATCCCGTTCTCTGCATCGTGATCGGCGCAGCCGTGACCTGGGCCGTCCATTCGAGCGTCGCTACCGTGCTGCTCATCATGTCCTTGGCCTACGCGAATTTCATCATGCCGTACGCAGCGCTGGCGCTGGTGCTCGGCGCCAATCTAGGCAGCGCCATCAATCCTGTTTTCGAAGGCGCGCGGCGCGATAATCCGGCGAGCTACCGGCTTCCACTTGGCAATCTCATCAATCGGCTGGTGGGCGTGCTGCTGGTCGCACCGTTCCTGCGCCCGATCGCCGACGCCTGGCAAGTCTGGCAACCGGATATGGCCAAACTGACCGCGGAATTTCACGTCGCATTCAACGTCGGCACGGCAATCATTTTCATCGGCTTGCTCGACCACATGGCGCGGCTGTTAAAGAAATTTCTGCCCAACCGCATTTTGCAAACCAACGCGTCGCTGCCGCGATATCTCGACGAAAGCGCGCTGGAGACGCCGTCGCTCGCGTTGGCGGACGCCGCGCGCGAAACCCTTCACATGGGCGATCTGGTCGAAGTGATGCTGCGCAAGGTCATGGCCGCGATGATGACCAACGACCGGGCGCTGGTGGATGAAGTGTCGCGGATGGACAACAGCGTCGACGGGCTCGACGAGGCGATCAAGCTCTATGTCACGAAACTAACGCGCGGCAGTCTCGACGAGCGCGAAGGGCATCGCGCGATGGAGATCATCTCGTTCACGATCAACCTCGAGCATATCGGCGATATCATCGACAAGAACCTGAGCGAACTGGCCGCCAAGAAAATCAAGCGCCGATTCCAGTTTTCGCTGGAAGGCGCCGAGGAGCTTTCGGCTTTCCACAAGCAAACCATGGATTCGCTGCGGATCGCATTCGGCGTCTTCATGTCGGGCGATGTCAACGAAGCCCGCAAACTTCTCGCGGACAAGGCGCTGCTGCGTAACACCGAACTTGCCGCGACTGAACGTCATCTGGACCGTCTGCGCGAAGGCCGGCCGGAGACCATCGAAACCACGTCGCTGCATCTCGATGTGCTGCGCGATCTCAGGCGAATTCATTCTCACATCTGTTCGGTGGCTTATCCCGTGCTCGTCGCAGCCGGCGAATTTCCCGCGCATCAGAGTGTCGAAAGCGAGCCGATTGCGCTCTCGGCGCCGGCAGCCCATCCCTCCCGATGATGCTCAATCGCCGGCCGAGGCCTGCCGCCCGTTGACGACGATGAAATACAGGTTGCGGACGTAAACCAGCAGTCCCAGCGCCTGCCCGGCGATGAACACGGGATCGCGGCGGTACAGCGCATAGATCAGCAGCAAAAAACCGCCGCCGATCGAGAAGAACCAGAACGCCACGGGAATCACGCTTCTGCGCGCGCGCTCGCGACGCGATCCACTGCACCACGAAACGCATGGTGAAGAAGCCCTGCGCGACAAATCCGAGGATGACCCAGCCGTCGAACCTGAGAACGAAAACGTCGTGCAGATAGGCGGCTGCCGTGTTGAACAAGTCAGTCATGGAACATCACCTCCGTCGCAACGGGCGTCGGTTTCTTGCGGCGGATCAGCCACCAGACGCCGGCAAGATCCATGATCCCGATCCAGAGCCGATCGAAGAAGCCATAATTGGATATCCCCGAACGGCGCGGACGGTCGACAACATCGACATAGGCGATGTCATACCCCTCCCGCCGCACCAGTGCCGGCAGGAAGCGATGCAATCCGTCGAAATAGGGCAGCGTCAAAAACACGTCGCGCCGAAAAGCTTTCAAACCGCAGCCGGTGTCTCGCGTGCCGTCTCTGAAGATCGCATTGCGCACGCCGTTGGCGATGCGCGATTGCAGCTTCTTGAATGGAGTATCCTTGCGACCGACGCGTTGACCGGCGGCCAGCCCTACCCTGTCGCCACCATCCTCGATCGCTGAGATCAGGTCCGGCAGGAATGCGGGATTGTTTTGTCCGTCACCGTCGAGGGTCGCGACGATTGCGCCCCGTGCCGCTTTGACGCCGCTGCGGACCGCTGCCGATTGTCCTGACGATGTCGCATGCCGAATTTGACGCAAGTTCGAGCGCTGCTTCATGAGCGCCGCAAGGCGTTCGCCCGTGGCGTCGGTCGAGCCGTCATTGACGTAGATGATTTCATAAGGCCATCGCCCATCGAGCGCAGCGGCGATCTCCGCGATCAAGGGCGCGACGTTTTCCGCCTCGTTGCGCACGGGAACGACGATGGAAACATCAACGCCGGATGCATCAGACGATGACAAAATCACAGCTCATTGTTTGAACGGTCTGAGGTCGAAAGCGCGGGCCGTGTCCGCAATACCGTCGGATTCTCATGGGAACAGGCGCCCCGCGAATAAGCTCTTGAGACGTTCCCATGACGGTCCCCCCAGCGGCTCGATCTCGCCATCGCGCGTGATCGTGAATGCCAAATGGCGGGCCGCAAACCAGTATCGAACGAACATTGCACCGATGACGCCGAGCAATGCGCCGGCCACGACGTCGCTCGGATGATGGGCCAGCAGCACGAGGCGGCTCACCGCGATAACAAAAGCATAGATCATCATCGTCGTCCGCATTCGTGGCCATACGGCGGAGACCGCGAAAGCCAACGCAAAGCTGGTGATGGCATGGCCGGAAGGAAAGCTCGCATAGGCTTCAGTCCATGCGAAATGTGAAAAATTGAAAGCGTTGGGCTCGCCGCCGACAAAAGGCCGACCCCTGCCCACACGTAATTTTGAGAACTTCACCGGCCAGAATCGGAACCAGGACAGCAAAAAACAAAAACTGGATGCGCGTGCCGAGGTGATCAAGAGCAGGCGCCGCGAACGCGGCAGTGCCGGCGCGACGATCAGGATGACGAATAACATCGCCGCAAGCGCTTCCAAAACGTAAGCCGTCTTTCCGAAGTCGGTGAGGATACGGACCGGCCACAAGAAGGCGGTGCCGCGCGCGGGCATCAGCACGATTTCTCGAGCGTCCAGCGCGAACATCAGCGCCGCGACGATGATCCGCGCCTATTGCTGCGAACCACAGCGAGCGACGCGCCCATTGCCGCGCCGCTTGCGCGCGCCGCGAATGCGATGGCGAGCGGACAAGCTGGGTCCAATGAATTCCAGCGCGAGCGAAAAAACTTGCTTGAAATAGCTCGGCGGCGCGCCGCCTGCGCGAGGCGACATTTATTCGGTGCCTTCGGAGCGGAAGATCGCTACCGAAATCGGCCTGCCCTGCGAGAAATTATATCCTTCGACGCGTGTCGCGACGTTGTAGCGCAATCCGATGGCTTCGGCGCGCTGGGCGAACTGACGCTCTGACCGTGACTCGACCAGCGCGAACCGGCAACTGCCCTGCCCCAGGAAATCGGCGGCCCCGGAGCCATCCGTCAGCAGGGTCGACGTTCCCGTCATGAAGACCAGGCTCGGCTCCTGGTAGCCGGCAGCGGCGGCCTTTGGTCCGACGCATACGACGTTGCGCAAGGCTCTGGCGATCTCGGCACTCGGAAACAGCGGCATCAGCGACGGCACGACAATGCCGTAACCCGCGATAGCCAGGAACAGCGCCGCAACCGCGGCATTCAACACCGAGCGTTCGGCGCGATTGTCCTCATAGAGCCACCACGCGAACAATCCGAAGATCAGCGAGGCGGCGAGAAACGGCCACGCCAGAAATGCCGGCTGCCGCGTCAGCGCGATGGCGCCGACAATCAGGACCACCGCCATGATTGCGGGGATCGCGAACCACCACGCCGCGCCCCGCGTCAGCCACGATCGAGACAATAGCCGGCGTTCGAGGACGCCAACCGTCAAGATCGCAATCGCAGGATAAAGCGGAAGCACGTAGTGCGGCAATTTCGTCAGCACCAGTTCGAACATGATCCACGACGGCACGATCCATGCGAGCAGATATTGCGCGCCGGGTTCACGCCGGGCCCGCCAGACTGCCGGCGCCGCCATCCCGGCCAGTGCCGCACCCGGCCAGAACGTTACCCAGAACAGCAAGAGATAAGTGCCCGGCGGTGCGCCATGGGATTCCTGCGCCGCGAGCTTGCTCAGCATGTCTCCGCCGATCGAGTTCGGCGAAAAATGTATCGCCCGCGCGCCAAAAGATCGCGACAAACCACGGGAGCACCAGCACCAGCATCCACATCAAACCCCAGACCGGCCGCAGCCGCCAAATCCAGGCTCGCGGTTCGATCGAGGATCGCAAGCGCACCAATCGTCAGCACCACGAACATCAGGATCAACGGACCCTTGAGCAGAATACCGCCCGCAAGCGCCGTCCAGAAAATCGCCGGCAGGATCCACGGCGGTCTCTCGGAATCTTCGCCGCGTTGCCACGCCAGATAGATGCGACCCATCGCACCCATCGCGGCGACGACCGTGAGCAGCAGCATCGCGTCGGTTTTGGCGAGCCGCGCCTCGACCCCGAGCAGCACCGAACTGCAAAGTATCACTCCGGCCAGGACAGCGCCGCGCCGGGTCAAGAACGCCAACGCCGTCCAGTAGGTCAGCAACACCGCCCCGATAGCGCCGATCAATGACGGAATGCGGTAGAGCCAGATGCGCAGTTGCGCGCGCGGCAGGCCCAGATGCGCCGCGGTATCGACCACCGCCGCCTGCATCCAGTAGATGCCGACCGGCTTTTTATACCGCACCTCGTCCTGAAAGCGGATATCGACGAAATCGCCGGTTTCGACCATTTGCTTGGTCGCTTGCGCGAACCGCGCTTCGTCCCGGTCGATGGCCGGAATGTTGAAGAAGCCGGGCAAAAAGAACAGCAATCCGCACAACGTCAGAAAGACGATAGCTCGAACATGGCTTTCGGTGACGAAATCGATTGCCCGCACAAGCCCGCTGCCCGGATTCGCCCGGTTCTTGGGCTGGCGCGGCTCTCCAAATCTGGGGCGTGCATAGGTCTCGGCCATCAGTTTCCGCATACGCTGAAACCGCCATGACGACAACCGGTTAGCCGGACTTCTATTGAATTCTGACGACGACTGTGTCGGCGGCGCCCGTGGCATCCATCACGGTCAGCCTGACAAAACCAGGACCGGGTGGATCGATCAAGCGCTGGCGGCGGCCGTCAATTTCTCCAACGGACCGACCATTCACCAGCATCGTCATCGGCAGCACCCCGCCCGCAACCTTGACCGGCAGCGACGAAAATTGCGCAGCGCCGGCGCCAGCAGAGTCAATCCGCGAGCCGTTTAACGGAAACTGGATGTGAAGCGCTTGTTCGTCGCCAGTGCGAACCAATTCTCCCATCGGCCGGAACCGCCGCAACGGCAACGGCAGCTTCGCGTTGCTTGCGAACAGCGTGCCCTTGGGGGGCTTGGGCAACGCCGCCGGCAATTTTCCGGTCCGGGCAAACGCATCGAACAGAATCGGAGCCGCCGCTGTGCGTCCCACCAATCCCGGCACCGGAGCGCCATCGGGGCGTCCAACCCAGACGCCGATGGTCATGCGGCCATCGAAGCCCAGCGACCAAGCGTCGCGATAGCCATAACTGGTGCCGGTTTTGAAGGCGATCCGGTTATGAGCAGCATTTTCCGGCGGCGGGGTGCCGATCAGCACGTTGCCGACCTGCCATGCCGCAACCGGGTCCATCAGCCGCAGCGGTTCGCGCTGATCGTCGCGTCGGCGGTTTTGATCTCGCGCAGTGGACGCGCGCTGCCAAGGCGCGCAATCCCGGAGTAGAGCTGCGCCAGATCCTGCAGGCTCACCCCGACGCCGCCGAGACCCATTGCAAGTCCCGGCACCTCGTCTTTCGGCAACACCAGTTTTGCGCCCGCCTGTTTAAGCCGCAACGAAAGGCGGCTGGCGCCGACGCGGTCGAGCAGTTCGATCGCCGGCACATTGAGCGACAATTGCAGCGCCTTGCGCACCGGCACCGTGCCCTGAAAGGTCATGTCGAAATTTTCCGGCGCGTAAGAGCCGAACCGGATCGGCCGGTCATCGATCAGGCTTTCCGGATGCACGAAGCCATCCTCGAAGGCGAGGCCATAGATGAACGGCTTTAGCGTCGATCCCGGCGACCTGATCGCGCGGGTCATGTCCACCTGTCCTGCGCGGCGATCGTTGAAATAATCGGGCGATCCAACGCGAGCCAGCACATCGCCGCTTTCGTTATCGATGGCGATGATGCCGATGGAGATGTCGGGACCGAGTGCGGCGGCGCGGTCGCGCGCCAACGCTTCGAGATTTTTTTGCAGGCTCGCGTCCAGCGTCAGCGCGATCAGACTAACGTCCTTCATCGTTGCCACGGCCTGGTCGGCGGAATGTGGCGCGAGCATCGGCATCGGTTTGCGCAGACGAGGCACCGGCGCTGTGTTTGCCTGCGCCGCGTCCTCCGATGTTACATTACCCTGCTCGACCATGCGCTCGATGACGCGGTCGCGCCCAGCTCGCGCGGCATCGGATAGCGGTCGACCCTTCGGGTCTCCGGTGACTGCGGCAAAGCCACAAGCAGTGCCGCTTCCGCCAGCGACAGCCGTTTCGGCTCCTTGCCGAAATAGGCGATGGACGCGGCACGAATGCCCTCGAGATTGCCGCCGAACGGCGCCAGCGCCAGATAAAGATCGAGTATTTGATCCTTGTTAAGCTCGCGTTCGATTTGCAGCGCGCGAACCATCTGGCGCAGCTTGGCGTACACCGAGCGCTCACGCCGCGGCTCCATCAGCCGCGCCAACTGCATGGTGATGGTCGACCCGCCGGAGACGATGTGACCGCGCGTCAGCAATTGCAGCGCGGCGCGGCCGACCGCCAGCGGATCGACGCCGGCATGCGCGATAGAAGCGTCGGTCTTCGTAGGCCAGCAGCAGTTTGAGATAACCGGGATCGACACCGGTTCGGGCGTCGACCGGCAATCGCCATCGGCCGTCAGACATCGCGTAAGCGCGAAGCAGCTTGCCATTGCGGTCGACCACGGTGGTGGAGACTTGTTTCGCCTGATGCGAGCGGCAGCGGCCCCAGCGAGGCGACCCAAGATCCAATGGCGACAACGATGAGGGTAATGACGGCGACGGAGATCGCCGCTACCCTCATTCGACGGGATGCTGGACTGGGTCGGTCCACACTCATTTGGCCGGACGCACCTCGACCGTGCCGGTGCCGGTGCGGCCATAACGCGAGGGATTGTACATGTCCTCCACATAGGCCTGCGGCAGCACATATTTGCCCGGCGAAACCGCGCGCACCACATAGGCTACCGTGAACACTGCCGTGTCGTCTGCGCGCCCGATCGATCGCGGCGGTAAAACGATCGTCCCGGAATTCGGTATTTTCAGGCTCTTCGCCGTCTTCGATCCAGTCCAGCGTTCCCGTATCGCCTGACGACACCAAATGCGGGTTGTCGATCTCCAGCCCGGCCGGCAGATAATCCGACACCATGATATGGCCGAACTCCGGCTTGGCCTCAGTGACCTTCAGGACGACGGCAAAACGATCATTCTGTTTGGCCTTGGACACATCGGCCGGTTTGCCATCGAGCGTGAAGTAATTGCGCTCGATCTTGAAACCGTTTGACGCCGCGGGCTCCGGCGTCACCGGCGATCCGCTCACCGAAACGACGGCCTGCACCGGCGGCTTCGCCGGTGTTGGTGATCTTGACCGGTTGCCCTGCCATCGCATCGGCCTTGTAGGAGCGATACAGCGCCGATTTCACCGGGCTGCCGTTGACATCGAGCGTCATGTTTTCCTTTGCCAGGGCGCGCGACGCCAGCACCAGCCAGGCGTTTTCCTGCGTCGAGGTGTAGGGCGTCAGGCCCCGCGCTGCCTCGACGCGCTGGACTGCTTGCGTCAACGTCGCACGCGGCGCACTGCCTTCGCTGGCGAGCGACACCAGTGCTGCGGCATCGCGCAGCGCCGAGCCATAGTCCGTCCGGCCAAATTCAAGCGCGGGTTTTGGCGCAAGACTTTCGAGCGCTGCGGCGTAGACTCGTTCCGCACGACTGCGGTCGCCGACCAGCGCCAACGCCGCCGCCAGTTGCGATTTCGCGATCGGCGTCGCAAGATTGTTCAGCTTGGTATCGGCGAGGTAGCGCAGATCGCCGATCGGCGCTGTGCCATTCCGCGCCAGAACATACAGCCCATACGCCAGATCGCGGCCGCCATCCTTTTCAGGCTCGGCGGCATTGACCACGGAGTTGCGGATGCGATCGAGCGCGCTTCGAAACAGCACGTCGGGTACCGCAAATCCCTTTTCGCGGGCGCGGGTCAGGAAGTCCGTCACATAAGCGTCGAGCCAGGCATCGTCGCCACCCGCCGACCACAGACCAAATGAGCCGTTCGAACCCTGTCGTGCGAGCAAGCGGTCGATGGCATCTTTAATGCGCTGATCGACAGCATCGTCCATGGCGAGATGCGCGCCTACTGCGAGATCGTTGACGTAAAGCAGCGGCAGTGCACGGCTCGTAATCTGTTCGGAGCAACCGTAGGGATAACGATCCAGCGCTTTCAGGATTGTCGCAGCGTCCAGCGCCGTGGACAGGCTGACGGAGAGCGAAACGCTTCCGGTGCCGGATACGAGGTCCGAGAACATATCGGATGTCAGCGTCAGGCTTTCGCCCTTGGCTAGCGTGCGGATCGAACGGCGCGCGAGGATCTGCGTCGCGGCCTTCACATCCAGTGCATAATGCCGCGCCAGCGTCAGACCGTTAGGTCCCTTAATGTCGACGTCGAGCTGCGCCGTGCCGGAACCGCTGGCGTCCAACGCTAGCGACATCGACGTGCGTTGCTTGGCGGCCAGCTTTACCGTCGTCGCGGGATTGCCGGTGACCTTCACCGGGCCGGAGGTCTTGACGTTGATGGTGTAGTCGCCCGGCGCACCTTCGACGTTATCAAGATCGAAACTCATGGTGCCCTTATCGCCATTGAGCAGGAAGCGCGGCAAGGTCGCGGTCAGCACCACGGGATCACGCACCGTCACATCTGATGTGGCGCGGCCGAGCTTGGTCGCGGTCCACGCCACCGCCATTACGCGCGCCGTGCCAGCGAATTCCGGAATCTCGAAACTGATTTCCGCCGAACCGTCGGCGGCGACCGTGACGATGCCGGAATACAGCGCCAGCGGCTTTTGCGTCGGCGGACTGCCCTGCAGCTCGGCGCCAGCGGAATCGCCGCCGGTCTTGAGCTGACCGCGGGTGCCCTGCATGCCGTCGATCAGTTGCCCATAGAGATCGCGGATTTCCGACGTCATGCGGCGCTGGCCGAGATAATAGTCGTCTGGCGCCGGCGGCTTGTAATTGGTCAGATTGAGAATGCCGACATCGACGGCGGCGACGACGATCTTGGCGTCCTCGCCGGGGCTGAGCCCGCCCAGCTTGACCGGGATCTTCAGCGTCGTGCCGGGCCGCACCAGCGCCGGCGGCGACAGGCCAACGGTGAGCATGCGGGCGGTCTTGTCGATGCCGAACCATTTCAGGCCAATCGACCGGCCCGGCATCCGCTGCGCGGCAGCGTCGAGCGGGCGCCGCAACGTCGCCACCACATAGGCGCCGGTGCCCCAATCCTTGCCGACGGGAATCCTGATCTGCGAGGTGCCGACCTTGACGTCGCTCGTCTGCGTGGTCAGCAAGCGGTCGCCGAGCACGTTGACCGTCAGCTTGCCGGCGGAGCGGGCATTGACCGACACCACCATGGTATCTCCGGACTGATATTCCGGCTTGTCGATCGAGGTTTCCAGCAAGTCAGGCGTATCGGCGCTGCCGTCGGAGTACCAGCCGACATCGAACTGCACCGACGTCAGCGGCCCATCGGCTTCGGTCGATTTGACGTCGAGGCGATAGCGGCCGGGCTGCGGCGACAGCGACAGGCGCGACGGCTTGTCGGCGGCGATGGAGAGATCGCCATCCGCGACGCGCTTGCTCGACTTGACCGGCTCGTATTCCCACGACGAACTCTGGCGATACCATTGATAACTGGATTCCAGCTTCAGCAGTTCATACCGCAGGCCGCTGCGCGAAAGCTGTTTGCCGTCGGGGCTCGCGAACACGACGTCGAAATCCGCCTTGTCGCCTTCCGCGATGTTCTTGTCGAACAGCGGCTTGACGCCGATCATGGCCGCCGCCGGCGCGACCGGCAGCACCAGTTTGCGCTCAACCGCGCGGCCGCCCGCTTCGGTCATCCGGATAAAAATTTGCGCTTCCTGCGGACGCGTCGATGACGGAGGCTTGGCGAGGCTGACGGGGAACGTGGCTACGCCGTTGGCGTCGGCCTCGGGCAGATTTTCGATGGGCGTTCGTTCGTTGCTGGTGGTCTCGGCGTCGGCAACGCCGAACTGGTAGCCCGCAAAACCGGGGCGGCCGGAAGCGGGTGCAACCAGCAGATCGCCCTCAAGCTGAAGCCCCGAAGCGGGCGCCCCATAGAGAAAATGACCTTCTACTTTAAGTTTTACAGGAAGATCAGCTTTGACCTGTTGATCATTGGAAGATATATCAAATTCGATACGATCCGGAACGTAATCCTCAACCATGAATGTGGTTTCGCCGACCGATGACGCCTTCGGATCGGTGAACGCCCGCACCCGCCATGTGCCGGTCGGGACCGCGGAGTTAAGCGGCAGGGTCAGGCTTCGACCGCCGGCGCCCTGATCCGCCAGCACGGCGCGGCGAAATTCAACGCCATCCGGTCGCTCGATCACCAGCGTCAGGGGTCCACCGCTCACCGCACTACCCTGTCCGTCACGCAGCAACGCCGTGAGATAAACCGTCTCGCCGGAGCGATAGACGCCGCGCTCCGCATAGACGAACGCATCGGCACCCGCTGGCACGGCGCGGCCGGAAACTCCGCGATCGCTGAGATCGAAGGCGCTGGATTTCAGGCTGAGGAACGCATAGTCGGATTTGTCTGACGTGACGGTGAGCATCGCGGGCGACAGACCACCCTCTCCCCGCGCAAGGCCTGCTTCGAACAGCACATGGCCGGCATCGTCGGTCTTACGCGTCGCGAGAATTTCGTTGTTGCGCGCCACCAGGCGCACCTCGGCTTTTCCGATCGCTTCGGTCGACGCCAGCGAATTGACGAACACGTGGATGCCGTCATTGCCCGAGAAAGCCGTGAGCCCAAGATCGGAAACGATGAACCACTGCGTCGCCAGCGACCCATCGTCATCGGCGCCGGAGCCCGGACCCTTGGCGGTCGCCGTCATCACATAGACGCCAGGCTGCAGATCGCCGATCGCCTGATCGACGGGAAATGCCGTGGTGACGTCCTGGTTGAGCGTCATCGCCGTTGCGAGTTCGCCGGACCAGACTTTCACGCCTCTGGAATCCCCGAGATCGGAGAGCTGATAGCTGCTCAGTGCTCGCTGAAAATCACTGTCGATGACCGTGTTGATCAGGTTGCGATCGCCAATCCTGAAAACCTGCACCGAGACGGACGGCGTGTTAACGCTGACCAAGGGAATGCCGCGCTGGCCGGTGCGTGGCAGCACGTAAGCGCGCCCGGTAAAGCGCACGAACGGCTTGCGGTCGCGGACATAAATGTTGAATTCGGCGGATTTCGGAAGGCTTTCCTTGACGGTCGACGGCAGGCCGGCGCGCAGATTGACGTTGTATCGCTCGCCGTGCTTGAGGCCTTCGACGCAAAGCTGCTTCTCTTCCGACGACAACGCCGGCTTGTCGTTTCCCGCCAGCGCCAGGAATGGCGCGAAGTCGGTGCGTTTGGCGAGGTCCTCGGAAAACTGGAAACAGGCGCGCGGCGACGCCGAGTCGGAATCCACGGTATAATCCAGCAGCCGAAAGCCGTGCTCGTCGCGCATTTTCTCGTATTGTCCGCGTACTTCCGCGACCTCGCGCATCTCGAGCGACAGCCGCAGCGCATCGAGCGCCGGACGCCACAGCTTGCGTTCGGACATGGCACGGCCGAGCACGGCGAGGGCATCGGCCTCCTCGCCGCTATTCCCGGCGCGTTGGTAGGCGATATACGCGGCGGTCGAAGCGCGCTCGAGCAGGAAAGTCTGTTCGCTGCTGGTGGGAGAGCGGATCTGGAAGATGGTACGCGCCAGCCTTAGCCAGTTGCCGCTATCCTCCGGCGCGATTGCGGCGATCTGTCCCAGGGTTGTCAGGCCGGCGCGATAATCCGCGCGTTTGAACGCCACATCGGCGTCAGTGCGCAGCGTCGCCGCTGACTTGGCAACTGCACCAGCCTCACTTTTGATCTGGGCTTCCAGCTTTATCGCCGAATCGGCCAGATCGTCGCGTTTGAAGGCCTTATCCGCCGCCTGTGCCGAGACCAGGCCAAGCGCCAGCGTGGCGCAAACCATAGTGGCGCGAACCAGACCAATCATGATGAACTCCCTGCGCGGGCGAACGCCGCTTGACCATAAAATGCGCGAAAAGGTGACGGACTGATGGCCGCATATTCCTGCGTGTAAAAAAGTTGCGGGCAAAATAGGCAACCAAGGTCCGTGGGCATCGTTGCGCTGATGCGAATCCGAAGGTATCGGTCCGCCCAAGCTTTGTCGCGTATTAGCGGGAATGGTTCGGCTGAAGTCAGCCGGGAAGCGGATTTTTCACACTGGCAATGATATGAGGATCGCGACGGTCCCATAGCTCAACTGGATAGAGTAACGGATTTCTACTCCGTGGGTTGCAGGTTCGAATCCTGCTGGGACCGCCATCTTTGGGCCACCGATCCAACGCAAATCCATTCTTTGTTTTTTAGTTCGCACGAGGATCAGACTTGACTGACGCCACAGGCAGACGCGCATCGGCGGCTTCGATGGTTTCAGTTATCTTCTCGGCCTGGCACGATCCGGTCGCGAGGATTCTGAACGTCGACCTGCTCGCGGTGCTGGTCGCGGTATTGCTGCCCTGGTCAACATCCGGCGCTGCGATCGCGCTCGTTCTCTGGATTGCAGCACTTGTTCCGACATTCAATGCGCGCGCATTCCTGCACTCTTTGAGCAATCCGGTTTATTCTTTGCCGATTGCAATGGTGGCTCTGGCGATCGTCGGCACATTGTGGTCCGACGCGCCATGGGGTCCGCGCCTATACGCGATCAGTCCGACAGCGAAGTTTCTGGTGCTGCCGTTGCTGCTGTACCATTTCGAACGCTCGACGCGTGGCGTTTGGGTCTTTATCGCGTTTCTGGTTTCCTGCAGTGTATTGATGGCGGTGTCATGGATGATCGCTTTCGATCCGGCGCTGTCCCTGAAGCCCGTAGCCGACGAGCGTGGCATTTTTGTCAAAAACTATATCGATCAAAGCCAGGAATTCGCGCTGTGCGCCATCGCGCTGGCTTATCCGATTGTGACGCTTTGGCGAGAGAAACGAACCGGGCTCGCGATAGGGCTCGCAGCGCTTGCGGCGAGTTTCGTCATCAACATGACGTTTGTCATCGTCTCCAGGACAGCGATGGTGACGATGCCGATCATGCTCGCCGTGTTCGCGCTGATTCATTTGCGATGGCGAAGCTCCATTATCGTGTTTTCCTCCGCGATCGTGCTTGCTGGTGCGCTGTGGACGGCGTCGCCGGAATTACGGCAGAGAGCCGATACATTTTCGACCGATTATCAGCGTTATAAAGAGCAGAATATGGTCACGTCGATCGGCGTGCGCCTGGAATTCTGGAAAAAATCGCTAACTTTTTTTGCCGACGCGCCGTTTTTCGGACACGGCACGGGATCGTCACGAGGCCTGTTCGCACAGGCTGCTGTCGGCAAGGTGGGCTCTGCGGCCGAGGTTTTGGGAAATCCGCATAATCAAACTCTAAATGTCGCGATCCAGTGGGGTTTAGCCGGAATAGTTGTGCTTTACGCAATGTGGTTGGTTCATTTGCTGCTGTTTCGCGGCGACGATCTCATGGCGTGGATCGGATTGATGGTTGTTGTGCAGAATGTATCGACATCGCTGTTCAATTCACATCTGTTCGATTTCCATGAGGGATGGATGTACGTCCTGGGCGTAGGCGTGGCAGGCGGTATGACCCTCGGGGCCAGAAATCGCAGGCTTTTACCAGATGCGCACCCGCTTGGCCGTCCAGGGTAGGGTTCTTGCGGGGGCGACAATCGCTATCATACCGCGCGTGGTGGCCAATTAGTGATGGCACGCAGGTCCGCGCGGCTGTACACCGCACCGGACCGGACGTGCCTTGGCTGACCGAGCGAGGGCAAGCGGCACAACAGATCAAAACGAAAGTGACAAGGCCTATTCAATGAGCGGATTTAAGGAACCGGGTTTCGCGGATCGCCAGAAGGCGGCGCAGGACGCCCGAAAAAGCATTCTGGAAAAATTTCGCGCGCAGCCGGGTCCGGACGATCCGGCGGTGAAGCAGCGCCAGGCCGAGCGTGAGGCGCAGGCTGCGGATCGTGCCAAAGCCAAGGTCGCGCGCGACGCCGCCAAGGCCGAGCAAAAAGCCCGCGAAGCGGAGGCGGCTGCCGAAGCGGCCGCTCAGCTCGTCCGAGATGCCGAAGCAGCCGCCGCGGCCGAGCTCGCGCTGGAAGCTGAGAAGAAGGCCGCCCGCGACGCGCGTTACGCCGCCCGCAAGAAGAAACGAAAATAAATGCGCGGACTTCAGGCGGACGTCCGCTGAACGGTACAGGCCCGCCCGATTGGGCGAGCCTGAGGAACATGAAGCGGCGAATGGCTACTTCTTCATTCCGTCATCTTTCATCATGCCGTCCTTTTTCATCCCGTCGTCCTTCGCCATGCCGTCCTTCTTCATCATTCCATCGTCCTTTTTCATGCCATCCTTCGACATGGTGTCCTTGGACATGGTGTCCTTTTTCATACCGTCGTCCTTGCCCATCTTGTCCTGAGCGAACGCGGCAGGCGCCAGCGCCAGGCTCATCGAAATGGCGGCTGCGGAAAATCCCAGCGCAAAGCGGGTGCTGAAGGTCATCGTCTGTCATCCCTTGATTTGAGGTTGAAGCGACTTGTGCCGCTATGGATGACGACGAAAGCACTGCAGGGTTTGTTACCCGCGGCCAAAATATTTATCCGCGTTGACGCGTCTTTGAAGCGTTCGCGGGGTTACCCGTGCTGTTACGTCGGAAAATATGTTAGTCCGAAAACAAGCACACTATCGCGCACAGCTTGTGCACTGCAACAAGAGCTTCGTCTCAAACTATCAGATGAGAGAATAAAAGCGGCTGAACGGGTAAACGTGCCACATCGACTTCAACCGCTTTTCCAACAAGAAAACGCTAGGGAGACTCAACATGATCACACGCCGCCATATGCTCGCATCCACGCTTGCCGCGCCTGCGATCCTGCGTTTCGGGACGGGTAGCGCACATGCTGCGACCACGCTGAAGATATCGCACCAGTTTCCAGGCGGTACGATCGACAAGGGCGATTTCCGCGATCGGCTGACGCGCGTATTCGCGGCCGAGATCGCCAAGCGCAGCGGCGGCGAATTGACCGGCGAAGTCTATCCGAACTCATCGCTGATCAAGACCAACGCGCAATTCTCGGCAATGCGAAAGGGCGCGCTCGATCTGAGTCTTTATCCGATGCCTTATGCAGGCGGTGAATTGCCGGAAACTAACATCGGGCTGATGCCGGGTCTGGTCTCGACCTACGATCAGGGCCTGAAATGGAAGAACGAGCCGATCGGCAAGGCATTGACTGATTTTCTTGCCGACAAGGGCATCATGATCATCACCTGGGTCTGGCAGGCCGGCGGCGTCGCCAGCCGGTCCAAGCCGATTGTCGCTCCCGAGGATGCCAAGGGTCTGAAGGTTCGCGGCGGTTCACGCGAGATGGACATGGTGCTGCAAAAAGCGGGCGCCGCCGTGTTGTCCGTTCCCTCTAACGAGATCTATGCGGCGATGCAGACCGGCGCATGCGACGCCGGGATTACCTCCTCGACGAGCCTGATTTCATTCAGGCTCGAGGAGGTCGCCAAGAGCCTGACCTCCGGCGCCGGCGCATCCTACTGGTTCATGCTGGAGCCCCTGATGATGTCGAAGGCGATCTTCGACAAGCTGCCAAAAAATCAACAGGACATCATCCTTGCGGTCGGCACCGAGATGGAAGCCTACGGCAAGAAAGGCGCGCAGGACGACGATATCGAGGTCGCCAAGGTCTATGAGAAAGCGGGCGCCAAGGTCAGCGCGCTCGACGCCGCCACCGTCGGCAAATGGCGGGACATCGCGCGCGATACGGCGTGGAAAGACTATGCGGCAAAAAGCGCCGGCGCCGCCAACCTGCTCAAACTGGCGACCGACGTCTCCGCATGATGCATGGTCCGCTTCCGGATCAGGCCGACATCTCCAGCGCTGCCGTGGGCAATTCGCTCCCGGCAGTGCTCGAACGCGCGCTGGCTTTTTGCAATAATATCATTGTGGTTTTCGCCGCGCTCGCCCTGATCGCGGCCTGCGCCATCCTGAGCTACAGCGTTCTCGGCCGCGCGCTGTTTCACAGTCCGAACTATTGGCAGGACGAGGCGGCAGTGTTTCTGCTGGTCGGCGCAACATTCATGTCCGCGGCCTATGTGCAGGGCCAACGCGGGCACATCGGCATCGAGGCCTTCGTCGGCTTGCTGTCGCCGCTGGTCAACCGCGTCCGGCTCTGGCTGGTCGACCTGGCCAGCTTTCTGTTCTGCGCATTCTTTGCGTGGAAATCCTGGACGCTGGCGCATGAAGCCTGGGCCGACGGCCAGGTCTCAAACTCGATGTGGTCGCCGCCACTGGCGATTCCCTACGGCCTCATGGCCTGCGGCATGACGCTTTTGTGCTTGCAGATTCTGTTGCAGATCACCATGCCGTTCACGGGCGCCGCCCGCCGATGACGGTGCTGGGCATTGGCATCAGCTATGGGGTAGCGACCCTCGTCGCGATGTTTTCGGGCATGCCGATCGCTTTCGCGCTTGGCGCGGTGGCTGTTGTGTTCATGGCGATCTACATGCCGTCGGCGTCCCTCGATACCGTGACGCAGAACGTCTACGAGGAGATGGCGTCGATCACGCTGCTGTCGATTCCGCTTTTCATCTTGAAGGGCGCGGCGATCGGCAAATCGCGGGCAGGTCAGGACCTTTATTCGGCGTTGCATGCCTGGCTGCATCGCGTGCCCGGCGGTCTCGGCGTCGCCAACGTGTTCGCCTGCGCGCTGTTTGCGGCGATGGCCGGTTCGTCGCCCGCGACCTGCTCGGCGATCGGCTCCGCTGGCATCCCCGAAATGCGAAAGCGCGGCTATTCTGGCGGGTTTGCGGCCGGGATCATTGCCGCCGGCGGCACGCTCGGCATCCTGCTTCCACCCTCAATCACCATGATCCTGTTTGCAGTGGCGGCGGAGAAATCCCTCGGACGCTTGTTCCTTGCCGGTATCGGACCCGGCCTGCTGCTGGTCTCGCTGTTCGGAACCTACGCGGTGTTGCGCTTTCGCAAGGAATACGCTGCCGCTGCTGCTCTATACGCGCAGACCGGAGAGACCAATGCGATCCTGACGCGCGACGATTTCACTTTTGCCGAGCGCTTCAATGTACTGCCGCGGGTGCTTCCGTTCGTCCTGTTGCTGACCGGCGTCATGATCGCGTTATACGGAGGCTATGCGACGCCATCGGAAACCGCCGGTCTGGGCGGCCTGCTCGCGCTGGTTCTGATAGCCTTGATTTACAGCGTGTGGCGGCCGAGCGATCTGGCGCCGATCCTTCGTTCGACGATCCGCGAATCCACCATGCTGATGATGATCATCGGCATGTCGCTGTTGTATTCCTACGTCATGAGCTATCTGCACATCTCGCAATCGGCCGCGGAATCCATCGTAGCAATGCATCTGCCGCGATGGGAATTGCTCGCGGCGATTCTGGTGATGGTCGTCGTGCTTGGTTTTTTCCTGCCGCCGGTCTCCATTATTCTGATGACCGCGCCAATCATCCTGCCGCCGCTGCGCGGCGCGGGTTTCGACATCATCTGGTTCGGCATCGTCATGACCATCGTCATGGAGATGGGACTGATCCATCCGCCGGTCGGATTGAACATCTTCGTCATCCGCAACGTCGCACCCGATATCCCCCTGATCGAAGTGATCTGGGGCACGCTACCTTTCGTGCTGTTGATGATGCTGGCGGTGCTGCTGCTATGCTTCGTGCCGCAGATATCGACGGCGCTTCCTGATCTCGTGATGGGACCGGACGGGGGACGTTAGCGAAAGCAGAGCTTCATCTCGTCCAGCACTAGGCTGATATGGAATAACACTCCGTGTCAGCCGGCGTGCGATGACGCGGTAAGTCGAGATGGAATACCGTGCCGCCGCCCTCTGCCGAACCGTGGCGCAGGTCGCCACCGAGCCGGTTCATGTACTGCTTGGCGATACTTAAGCCTAGTCCGTTGCCGCCTCTCTGCCGAGAATCCGAAGCCTCTACCTGGACGAACTTGTCGAAGATACGATCCTTGAATTCATCTGGAATTCCCGGACCGCGATCCCGCACGGCGATATGGATTCGTTCGTCGGCAACCTCAATTGACACCCCCACCTCACCACCGCGGGGAGAGAATTTCGCCGCATTGGTGAGGAGATTGGAAACTACTTGTGTGAGGCGGCGCGGGTCGGTTTGAATCGAGGCGTCGGACGCCTGTTCGTCCAGCCGTACCGCGACATCGAACGATGCGGCGAAAGCCCTGTTGGCATCGATGGCCTGCTCGACCAGAGATTTTATCCCGACCTGTTCAAAATCAAACGTCATCCTGTTGCCCTCGACGGTTTCGATATCGAGGATGTCGTTCACTAACTTCTGAAGCCGCTGGGTATTCGCCTCCGCGAGCTTCAGCAAGCGAGCCGGATCAGGGAGCCGTTTCGCACCCTCCCCGGTAAGAAGCCCGAGCGTGCCGGCGATCACCGTCAGCGGCGTACGTAACTCGTGGCTGACCGTCGCCACGAATTCGTTCTTGAGGCGCTCGACACGCTTGGCCTCCGTGACATCGCGGCCAATGAAAAAATGCAGTTCCTCGACCTTTGACCAGACGCCGCTCCAGAGCAGCGTGACGACGTGGCCGTCCTTATGCATGTAGCGGGCCTCGAAATTCCGCATCAAGAGGCCACGCCGCGCCAGCCTCATCTCGTTTCGCGTGCCTTCCAGATCGTCGGGATGCAAAAACGACGCGCCGGTGAAGCCCGTCATCTCCTCCGGACGATAGCCCAGGACCGCCAGCGAACTCGGACTCACTTCGATGAATCGGCCGCGCCGGTCCGTCACCAGGATAAGTTCCAGCGAGCTGTCGAACAGGCGACTATGCCGCTCTCCGACGCGCAAACGTTCCTGATACTCAACTCCAAGCAGACCAACGACCCGCGCATAGAGTGCGGCCAGGTCGAACAGCAACATCGCCAGCACGAATGTCGCCGCGACAAGGCCGTAAATACGCCCGGCATAAAATCCGAGGTCGAAGCGCCCGCCATTCAATGCCGCGCTCAGCCCGACATCGAAGAACCAGGCGCACAGCACCACCATGAGCCACAGGTCGAGTAGCGAGTGCGGCCGTCGCAGCCACAACACCACGAGCGCCGCAGGACTGAGCAGCCAGACCGCGTAGCTGACGAACTGCATCATCGGCGTATAGCCGCCACCCGCCATGATGTCGGGCAGGATTCCGTGACCAGAGGTGGTAACAAGCGTCAGGATCACCGCCACCGCGACCACCACGGCAATAGCCGCCGCCACCAGCCTTGGCGGCTCCAGTCTGCCCGATGGCCTTTTGTTTGATGCTCTTCAGCCATGCATAGGCGATAACGACTAGCGGAAAGCCGCCGTGCCAAAAGAAGTAAAGCCACGCCGTGGTTTGGGGGCCGCCGCCCAGGAGCCCGGCAGGCGCGAACAGCCCGGGAAAGCTCGCCGCGTGCGGCACGATCATGGCCGCGCAGAACAGGTAGGCGCACCCAAGCACGAGAAGCGATCGGCTACGCAGCAAGGTGTACTGCGCAAATAGCAGCAGAACGGTGATCAGATCGCTGACGATCAGCGCGGATTCGTAAATCGGTATGAAGGCCCACACCTGCGGCAACGGCAGGCGCGCGAACGGTGCGAGGCCGACAAAGATCGCAAGCGACAGCAGGACGACCGCGAGGGCCAGCCTGTGCTCACGGGGTCCGGCGGGTGCGGTTGATAGAAAAATTTGGCGTTCGCCGATACCATCTTGCACGAGCTGTACCTGGCTAGGAGAGGTAGCGCCGTTTACGCACAAGCGGGTGAATGTATCCGGCCGTAGCTTATAACCGTCTACGGCAATGAAGTTTGGGTTAAGAACGACCGCGATGATGAGGGCAGCTCGCGACGTAAAATACTGAGCGGAATTCTACGTAGCGGCGGCGCTTCGCGAGCACGGCAAATTTATACTGCCGGCTCCATCTCGGCGAGCTCGACGCCTTCCTGCACGATGTCTCCAACCTTGCACTTGATCTTTTTCAACACGCCCGCAAACGGCGCACGCAAGGTCTGCTCCATCTTCATCACTTCAAGCGTCAGGATAGCGGCGCCCTTTTCGAGCGTCTCGCCTTCTTCGGCCAGCAGCGCCACCACGGTGCCCGGCAGCGGCGCGGCGATCTTGTCGTCGCCGAGCTGCTCTTCGTCGTCGCCGCCGAACGGATCGACCCAATGCAGATCGAACCGGCCATGGCGCGTTCGCAAATAAATTTCGTGACCATCTACGACCGCGACGATGTGCGATCGCGCGCCATCTAGCGTCAGATCGAAACCGCCCTCCTCCGTGGCCGACGACGTGAACGCGAATTCGCGCCCGTCGATCGAGAGCGTCGCGGGCCCGCTGCCGTAAAGCAGCTTCACTTTGCGCTCGACTGCCTTGCCGTACCGAAATGCGAACACCCGCTGCCGCCGCCCGACCGGCATCCAGCCCGAAGTGCGCCAAGGCGAATGTGCGTCCGCCGTCGCCGCCTTGCTCTTCTTCGTGCACGATTGCCGCCACGGCCGCGCAAAGCTCGAGATCGCCGGGCGCCGCCGGTTCCGGTGTCAGCCCTTTCAACTCGCGTTCGATGAACCCGGTATCGATCGCGTTGGCGCGTACTTCTGGATGCGTCACCAGCGCGGACAAGAACGGAATATTTGTCACGACGCCGCGAACGTCCATCTCGGCAAGCCCGCGATCGAGCCGCTCAATCGCGGCGTCACGAGTTCGGCGCCCACGCAATGACCTTCGCCAGCATGGCATCGTAATTCGGCGATACCGTATCGCCTTGGCGATATCCGGCATCGATGCGAAGGCCGTTGTTCTCCTCCGGCGCCTGCCAGATCCTTATTTTGCCGGTCGACGGCATGAAATTCTTGTGCGGATTTTCGGCGTAGACGCGCGCCTCAATGGCGCAGCCATTCAGCTTGATCTCGTCCTGCTTAAGCGGCAGCTTCTCACCGAATGCGACGCGCAATTGCCATTCCACGAGATCGATGCCGGTGATCAATTCGGTCACGGGATGCTCGACCTGCAGCCGCGTATTCATCTCGATAAAGAAGACGTCCTTGCCATCAGAGACGAACTCGATGGTGCCGGCGCCCACATAATTCACCGCACCCGCCGCCTTTCGCGCGGCGGCGCAGACCGCATCGCGCTGCGCAGGATTAAGCGTTGGCGACGGCGCTTCCTCGATCACCTTTTGATGACGGCGCTGGAGAGTACATTCGCGCTCCCACAGCGACAGCAAATTGCCGTGGCTGTCGCCGACGATCTGAACTTCGATATGCCGGGGATTGTCGACGTATTTCTCGATCAGCATGCGGTCGTCGCCGAATGCCGCCTTGGCCTCGCGCTTGGCACTGACCACCGCCGCTGCGAGCTCGCCGGCGCTGCGTACAACGCGCATGCCGCGCCCGCCCCCGCCGGCGGATGCCTTGACCAGCAACGGAAAGCCTATCTTGTCCGCGGCATCCGCCAGCGTCTCTTCGTCCTGCGCTTCGCCATGAAAGCCGGGCACCAGCGGCACCCCTGCTTTTTCCATCAGCATTTTCGAGCCCGACTTCGAGCCCATCGCCGTCATCATCGCGGCCGTTGGACCAACGAAAACCAGCCCGGCATCGGCACATGCCTGCGCGAATTCGGCATTTTCAGATAAAAACCCGTAGCCGGGATGCACCGCCTCGGCGCCGCTCTTCTTGGCGGCGTCGATCACGCGCTCGATATTGAGATAGGAGTCGCGCGCCCGTGCAGGCGCCGATCAGCACCGCCTCGTCCGCCATCGCCACGTGCAACGCATCGCGATCGGCTTCGGAGTAAACGGCAACGGTCCGCAGTCCCATCGCCCGCGCGGTGCGGATGACGCGGCACGCGATCTCGCCGCGGTTGGCGATCAGCAGCTTGTCAAAACGTTTGTAGAGCGCGGACGCGGCCATCATCACATCCTGAACAGGCCAAAGCGCGTCGGCTCGATCGGCGCGTTTGCCGATGCCGAAAGGCCCAGGCCCAGCACCAGCCGCGTATCGGCGGGATCGATCACGCCGTCATCCCATAACCGCGCGGTGGCGTAATATGGGCTGCCTTGCGCTTCATATTGCGCACGGATCGGCGCGCGAAACTGATCCTCTTCTTCCGCCGACCACTGACCGCCCTTGGCCTCGATGTTGTCGCGGCGAACTTGGCTCAGCACCATCGATGCCTGCTCGCCCCCCATCACCGATATCCGCGCGTTCGGCCACATCCACAGGAATCGCGGACTGTAAGCGCGGCCGCACATGCCGTAATTGCCGGCGCCGTAGGAGCCGCCGATCACAACGGTGAATTTAGGTACCCCGGCGGTGGCGACCGCCGTTACCAGCTTGGCGCCGTCGCGCGCGATGCCACCTGCCTCATACTTCTTGCCGACCATGAAGCCGGTGATATTCTGCAGGAACACCAGCGGGATATTGCGCTGACAGCAAAGCTCGATGAAGTGCGCGCCCTTCAGCGAACTCTCGCTGAACAGGATGCCGTTATTGGCGATGATCCCGACCGGATAGCCCCAGATGTGGGCGAAGCCGCAGATCAGCGTTTGACCATACAGTTTCTTGAATTCGTCGAACTCCGAGCCATCGACGATGCGCGCGATGATGTCGTGCATGTCGAACGGCTTGCGCGCATCGGCCGAAACCACGCCGTAGATTTCCTCGCGGGCGAACAACGGCTCGCGGGGTTCGCGCATGTTCAGCGCGGCGCGTTGCGAAGGCTTCAATGTGCCGACGATGCGCCGTGCGATGCCGATAGCGTGGCTATCGTTCTGCGCGAGATGATCGGTAACGCCGGACTGTCGCGAATGCACGTCGGCGCCGCCGAGTTCTTCGGCGGTGACGACCTCACCCGTGGCGGCCTTCACCAGCGGCGGCCCGCCTAGAAAAATCGTGCCCTGATTGCGCACGATGATGCTCTCGTCGGACATTGCCGGAACGTAGGCGCCACCCGCAGTACAGGAGCCCATCACGATGGCAATCTGCGGAATGCCCTGTGACGACATCTGCGCCTGATTGTAGAAGATGCGGCCGAAATGGCGTTCGTCCGGAAAAATCTCGTCCTGCTGCGGCAGGAATGCGCCGCCGGAATCCACCATGTAGATGCAAGGCAGATTGTTCTGCCGCGCGATGTCCTGCGCGCGCAGATGCTTCTTCACCGTCATCGGATAATAGGTGCCGCCCTTGATGGTGGCGTCGTTGGCGACGACAACGCATTCGCGGCCGGATACGCGGCCGACGCCGGTGACGATGCTCGCCGAATGCACGTCGCCGCCATACAGGCCGTAGGCCGCCAGCGGGGATAATTCCAGAA
This sequence comes from uncultured Alphaproteobacteria bacterium, assembly GCA_963723625.1. Taxonomy (GTDB): domain Bacteria; phylum Pseudomonadota; class Alphaproteobacteria; order Rhizobiales; family Xanthobacteraceae; genus Bradyrhizobium. Next base: position 368,819 of record CAVRRK010000002.1, on the reverse strand, counting down.
ACGCCGTCCCGGGATCGATCAAGAGGTCGACCCGCTCGCGCGCCAGCATTTTTCCACGCGACGTGTGCCGCGCACGCGAGGCCTCGCCGCCTCCTCCGGCTACAGCGCCGAGCTTGTCCTTGAGGTCCGAAACCAGTTCGCGCATCGCTTGCGCGTTGCGGGTGAAATCGGACGAGGTGCGATCAATGCTGGAACGAAGCGGCATGGGTTTCCGCGATTAATGAGCGCCGCAACCCGGTGTTGGGCTATCGCTGTTATCGTTATGGTGTCATTAGGCAGTCGTCCAGCGCAACTGCCACATTATGTCGGGACCGGCCTTGTCGATCCTGGGGTGATTGAGCAGATCGCGCTTCAATGCGTCCAGGGCTCGCCGCGCCGGAATGCAAAATTATCGGCATAGGCGGCCGGCCGCCGCGCAATCACCTTCGGTTCGATCACCTGATAGGGAATGCCTTCGCGCTCGCAATAGGCAACGGCTTCTTCCTTGCTCTCAAAGCGCAGAGTGACCTGCTGCTTCATGTCGCCTGAACTGGTCCAACCCATTAGCGGTTCGATCACGCGCGGTTGCTCCGGCTCATAGTCGAGCTGCCAGTCCCGGGTTTTGGCGGTGCCGGATTGCATCGCATTTTTGGCAGCCTTAAAGATACGTGCTGTCATTAGATGTTGCGGCCTCGTGGTAGATGCGACATTGCGCCAATTTGGTGGAAATGACGCCGATAGTATAGCTTGAACTGGCAGGAAATTGATCGTTGATTCCACCGCTGAGCGGTTAGGTTCTGAATATCGCAAGCCCCCGCTAACCGCAAGATAAGACCGCTCCTATGGACATTCAGGCAATCCTTCCCGGCAAAGGCCGCGATCTGCGGCTCGATCTGTTTCGCGGTGTCGCGAATTGGGCGATTTTTCTCGATCATATCCCGGACAACGTCGTCAACTGGATCACGACCCGAAATTACGGGTTCAGCGATGCCGCGGATTTGTTCGTATTCATCTCCGGCTACACCGCTTCATTCGTCTACGCGAAGATGATGCTGGAGCGCGGTTTTCTCGTTGGCGCGACGCGGCTTTTCAAGCGCGTATGGCAGCTTTACGTCGCCCACGTCATTCTGTTCGTGATTTATATCGCGGCGATCGGCTACGTCGCCCAACGCTACAACGATCCCGACATCATCAGTGAATTCAACGTCGCAGGCCTGGTGGACAATCCGCTGCAGACGCTGTCCCAGGGACTGCTGCTGAAATTCAAGCCGCTCAATCTTGACGTGCTTCCACTTTATATCGTGCTGATGGCGTTCTTCCCGCCGGTGCTGTGGATGATGCTGCGCAAACCCGACCTCACCATGCTGGGATCGCTCGCGCTGTATTTCGCCGCGCGGCAGTTCGGCTGGAATCTTCCGGGTTATCCCTCGGGCAACTGGTACTTCAACCCGTTTTGCTGGCAGTTGCTGTTTGTATTTGGGGCCTGGTTCGCGCTCGGCGGGGCAAAGGAATCGCGCTCCATCATCAAATCGCCGATCGTGCTGTATTTCGGTATAGCCTATCTCATACTTGCGCTGCTGATGACAATGGCCGGACGTTTTCCGGATTTCGGCGCTCTCTTTCCGAGATGGTTGTTCGACTATTTCAATCCCAACGACAAAACCAACCTGGCGCCGTATCGGGTCCTGCACTTCGTCGTCATCGCGTTTTTTGTCACGCGCTTTGTGTCGAAGGACTGGAAAGGTCTGGAGTGGCGGATCTTCGAGCCGATCATCAAATGCGGTCAGCAGTCGCTTGCCGTCTTCTGCGTCGGCGTGTTCCTGTCATTCGTCGCGCACTTCGAATTGATGATGAGTTCGGGATCGCTGGGAGCGCAGATTTTCGTGAGCGTGAGCGGTATCGCGATCATGACCTTGGTGGCTTATTATATCTCCTGGTCGAAAAAGCAGGACAAGCCGCTTCCGAAAGCCGTCGCGCCAGCGCCAGTTGCGCAGGCGCCCGTTGTGACGGCAACTCCATCGACGGCGAACCAGAGCTGAGTACCGCTGGGGATTCAAGCCGGCCGCGTGCTCGATCTCACCATTGTGGCGACGTCTTCGTAGACGTCGACCAGCGGTCCCACGATTCTATGCAGGGCATTTTTCGAGATCAGTGTGTCGTGCAGCACCAGATTGTCGATGCCCGTGGTCAGAAAACAGATCATGGCGTCGCGCGGCGTCTCGACAATCGGCTCGCCCTTCACATTGAATGACGTGTTGATCAAAACGGGGACGCCGGTGAGCGCCTCAAATTCCCTTAGCAGGCGATACAGTACCGCGTTGGTTTCCTGGCGCACCGTTTGCACCCGTGCCGTGCCGTCTACATGGACGATTGCCGGAATCCTGTCGCGCCATTCCGGCCGCACGCGCTTGGCGATCAGCATGAACGGCGAGTCCTCCTCGCCCTCGAAGATTTCCTTTGCCCGCTCGGCGAGCACGATCGGCGCGAACGGCCGAAACGCCTGACGGTGCTTCACGCGGCTATTCAGGATGTCTTTCATCTCCGGCTTGCGCGGATCGGCCAGCAGGCTGCGATTGCCGAGCGCGCGTGGCCCGAACTCCGATCCGCCCTGAAACCAGCCGATGACGCGCTGGTCGGCGAGCAGTTTTGCCGTATCACGGCAGATATCGTCGCTGCGAACAGCCGTTATCTGCGCGCGGACAAGAAACTTCTGCGTCGCCTTCTGGATGTCCTGATCGGAATAGACCTTGCCGATATAGGAGTGGTCCATCACGAACGAGCGGCGCTGTTTAAGGATTTCGATATAGCCGTAATAGGCGCACCCGATAGCGATCCCGTCATCGCCCGCCGCAGGCTGAATCCAGACGTTCTCGAATCCCGATTCGCGAGCGACGCGGCCATTGGCGACGCAATTCAGGGCGACGCCGCCGGCGATGCAGAGATTTTTGGCGCCGGTTGTTTCGCGAAGCCATTTGGCGCGGGCCAGCAGCACATTTTCCGTGTCATCCTGAACCCGCCACGCCAAATCCTCCCAATGCGACATCGACGGGCTGCCTTCCCACGTGCCGCTATCCATCACGTGAGGTTGCTTGAAATCCGTGCTCCAGTGCGGAACGTGGAGCTGCCCTTCGTCAAGCTCGAGCAGATGCTTGAACTGCTCGCGCCGGCCATAGGGCGCGAGGCCCATCAGTTCGCCGCATTTGTTCCAGTCACCGAAAATGTAGGTCGATGCGCGGCTGTAGAGCGCGCCGAGGCCGGGCATGTTGTAGAATTCGTCGCTTAGAAATCCGCGGTCCGGCTCCATCCAGACTTTCTTGAGGCATTCGAGCGTCGAACCTCTGAATTTGTAGTAGCTCTCGGATTCGCGCGCCAGCGGCGTGGCGGTATCGGTCGAGGGATAGGGTTCGACCACATCGGAGCGGTAGCTGCCGACGCCGTCCACGATCATCACGACGCCATCCTCGAAGGGCGACACCGCAAACGCGCTGTAGGCATGCGCCAGATGGTGCGAGATCGATACGACCTTGTCGGAATGCGAAAGATAGAGCGGATGCTTGGAAGCGTCGGACCGTTCATATTCGGGCAGGAAGCCCGGCATGTCCTGGTACACCAGGCGTTCTTCCATCTCCGGGACGGGAAGGATGTAACAATTGCGGACAACGAGATCGACGTCGTCGAGCGTAATGCCCTCGGCGTCCAGGCAATAGTCGATCACCTCCTTGTAAAAGCCGGTGGCATGCTTTTCGCGCGTGATGCGTTCCTTGGCGATCGCAAAGGCGATGGCGCCGTCTCGCAGCAAGCACGCGCTGACATCGTGATCGTAGGTATTCAAGCCGAGAACGTAGTTATGTTTTTTTGGCATTGGAATTCTTCTGGAGGATCGCCGAACGGGCGAATTCGAACAGCACGATAAAGAGTTTATTATCCGCTGTGTCCTGCATGTGACTTACCGCCGCGTAACCTGAATGAGCCGGACATTGCACCGCACAATCGGTCAACGGGTCGCAGCAGAGCATAACTTGACGTTGTTCTGTCTTCTCAATAGCATCGACCCCACTGCAAGAAAATTATAATCCGTCTTCGTACGCACTGGAGCGACGGCAGACCTCCCAATTGGAGGCGATGTTTGAAGTTTCAGCGTCTGGAGCTACCGGGAGGTCTGAATGGCCAATAACGTTTCTACCAAACGCTACAATATTCTAACGCGCTGCTTGGCCGGGTTGGCCTTGATGTTCATCTACGTCGTCAGCACGTCCGCCATTCTGGTGGGCGCTTCCACGACGTCGGCTCAGGCGCAACGCGGTGGTGGCCGCGGTGGCGGTCGGGGCGGCGGCGGTGGTCGAGGCGGCGGAATGCGAGGCGGTGGTGGCCGGGGCGGCGGAAGAGGCGGCGGAGTTTTCCGTGGCGGCGGCCGTGGTATCGGCAGAGGCATTGGCAGAGGCATCGGACTCGGGCTCGGTTTCGTTGGTCCGGGCTGCTACTTCAGCTACCGCTGGGGTCGTTACGTCTGCTATTGACCGCATCGTCGTCACTGACGAACTCAATCGAACAAAACACAGGTGCGCCGGTTCAACCGACGCACCTGTTTTCGTTTGGAGTGTGCGTACGCGCATGCATTCACCGCAATCTGGCGCGGCTTGTCGATCATCAGGTAATGCGCCGTGGCAGCGCCGCCCATTACGCGTACGGCTGGCACAATCGGCGTCGCAGAATTGCTACATCTCCCTCGATTGGCTACTTCACATCGCACCAGCGGTAATAGGGAGACAGGCGTGCAAGTTGCAGTGATCGGAGCGGGAGCCGTCGGGTGCTTCTATGGAGGGCTGCTGCTGCGGGCCGGACATGACGTGACGTTCATTGGCAGGCAACCGCATGTCGACGCCATCAACACGCATGGCCTTCTGCTGCAGACGCAAGCTTTCGAGGGACACTTGCCGGCAAAGGCGGCCGTAGACATGCGCTCCCTCGCCCCACCTGACCTGGTGCTGTTTTGCGTCAAGTCGGCCGACACCGAGAGCGCGGGCCGCTCTATCGCCGGACACCTGAATCCTAAAACACCCATCCTTAGTCTGCAAAACGGTGTCGACAACCCGCAGCGCCTGCGCGCAGTCATGAGCAATCCCGTCATTCCCGCGGTAGTGTATGTCGGCAGCGAAATGGCCGGGCCCGGTCATGTGAGACATCACGGAGGCGGACGGCTGGTGATTGGCGTCTCCCCCGATAGCAATGCCCTGGCCCAGACACTCAACGCAGCCGCAATAGAGACAGAGATCGCCGATGACATTGAACGGATCCAGTGGATCAAGCTCGCAACAAACTGCGCCTTCAACGCGCTTTCTGCGGTTGCCGGCATTTCCTACGGACCGATGATAGCCGTCGAAGGCACGAAGGACGTGGCGATGAGCGTGGTCGAAGAATGCGTGCTGGTCGCCCAGGCGTGCGGCATATCTTTGCCTGAAGACCTCGCAGAACAAATACTCAGAGTTCCCGCGGCGATGCCGAACCAGATGTCATCCACCGCGCAGGACCTGGCGCGGGGTAAGCCTAGCGAGATCGACTTCCTCAATGGCTACGTCGTGCGCAAAGGCGCCGAGCTTGGTATTCCGACCCCGACAAATCGTGCTCTGCAGGTAATGGTGAAGCTGGCAGAGCGACGCAAAGAAATGTCCAGTGCGGATTATGGTCCATAGCCAATAGGCATTCGGGATCGCGGCCTCGCCGTGTTCGATCAGCTTGGCGAGCTCAGCTAACTCTGCTTCGCTGAGAAAACGTCCCGTGCTTCCCCAAGGGATGCGTGCGTTTCCTAAGCACTGCTTTACGATTGCGGCGCAGAGCCGTTCGGGCTTTGATAGCGGCTGATGGTATCCCATCTCGGAGGACGTAATGCGTGCAGGAAAGAATATTTGCCGCGCTGTTTGCTTGGCGGCGACGGTCTGCGTTTCTAGCGCCGCTTTGGCTCAACAAATCCCGTATTTGTTCGCCCCCGGCTCAATACCTTTTGGGGGCCTATGTGGCCAGGCAGGGTGCATCAGTCCCGATAGCAACCGTGTCCGCCAATTCCCTCATCGCTCCAAGCGTCTCAGCGATGACGGCAGCCATCGAATCCAACAGAAGGGCGATTTAGGAAGGCGCAGCCCTGTCCGGTGCTATGACGATACTCCCCCCGAACCCCGGAGATCGATTTTCCCTCACCCTAAGCGGAGCGAACAGCGACGGCTCGAGCGCGGCATCGATTAGCGGCGCTTACCGTATTGCCCCTGGCACGTTGGCTTTTGGAGGCTACGCGCGAAGCGCCAATCAAAACTTGGTCAAGGGCGGCCTCGGCTTTTCGTTTAGGTGAGAGTTAAGAGACCTCGCTATGGGCTAGGCTACTTCGGCGGCTCGGTGGGCTTCTGCGCTTTGCCGAAGCGCTGGCTGACATGCCGTTCAAACTTCCGCGGCATTGGTGACGTTATGAGAAACACCGCGTAGGGACTTCAAGTCATGCCCGGCTGATCGAACCACAGCTTTTAGATGAAGCTCGATGGCGTGATAAAGCAGGAAGAGAATTGGCCCGTCCAGATGGGTGACGTCAAGCTTTGGCAAGGCGAAGCTGTTCTGCCGAGCGCCAATGGGACCGCGCGAAGTTGAATAAGCCAAGCGGCGTTGTGCGATCTTCCGGCGTTATAACTCCCGCCGACGATGCTCACCCTGTTCCCATAACCTTCCCAATTCGGTTTTCTGGGAAGGCTTACCGCCTCATGAATGAAAGAAATGCCTATTTTGTTTGGTCGGGGCAGCTGGATTCGAACCAACGACCTGAAGCAAAGGTCACGACTTCGCATCGTGTAGCCATCGGCCTAAGCGCGTGGCTGATGGCTACCACGGGTCTTGAGGTAAATTCCGTCTGAGGTTGAAAAGGTGGTCGTTTGCGGCGCGAGATTGCTGTAAGCGGCCAGATAGTCGCTCGCCATACGAGCGGCAGTGAAGCGTTCTTCAAAGCGGGCGCGTATTAGGTGCCGCTGCAGTGTCGGAAGCTGGCCAACAGCGTCGACTGCGCTCGTCTCATCATCCACGATAAATCCCGTCAGCCGTGTTCGACGATCTCCGGCACAGAACCGCGGTTCGAAGCGATTACGGGGGTGCCACATGCCATTGCCTCAATCATTACTAGGCGACGCTCCGGCCAATCGATTGGCACAAGGAGGGCATGCGCCGCACTGAGAAAATCCGACTTTTGAGCATCGTTGATTTCACCGATATACTCGACAAAGGGGAGTGTCATCAGCGGCTTGATCTGTTGTTCGAAATAGTCGCGATCGAAATTGTCTATCTTGGCTGCAATCTTGATCGGCAGTCCGGCACGCTCGGCTATACGGATGGCGCGGTCGACGCCCTTCTCAGGCGAAATGCGGCCAAGAAACGCGAGATAACTTGGCTTCACCCGTTGCGGGGTCAATAGACTTGCCGGCAATCCGTGATGAATGGTTTTGATCCATCCAGCATGCGGCACCGGGCGGCGTTGCGCGTTCGATATCGAAATCAACGGTACCGAGAGAATGTCTTGAACATCGGCTGATGTTCAGCCAGATCGAGACGTCCGTGTAATGTTGTAATAAACGGCGTCGATTGTCGCAAGAACAACGAGAACGGAAAATAGTCCAGATGAAAATGCAGGATATCGAAATCTTCGGCTTGTCTGCACACCTGCTCAAGCATCGTCATATGCAGGCAATAGGGATCACGGATCGAGCTGTCCAGACGTAGCGCGCGTGGCCAGATTGCTTCCAGCCGTGCCGAGGTGCAGGAATCGCCGCTGGCAAACAACGTAACATCGTGACCAAGCGCGACCAGTTCTTCTGTCAACCATGAGATCACGCGTTCGGTGCCACCATATAGTTTCGGCGGAACAGCTTCTGTAAGTGGAGAAATCTGGGCGATACGCATGCGATCTCGCTGTATAATTCTTGTTGCCGTTCCGTGAAGGGCAGAAGGGAGCGCTATCGCATCAAGGCGACACGGGCGCGCCGCGGAGAATCTCCTGAAGATTTACAGCGGAGACTAGATGCCGGGGTTCAACCGCCATGTTCTTTTGCATGATCCTTCGGGCGACAGCCATGTCTTGAGCGCGGTTAATCCCCGCAACTGCAGCAATCTTGCTGCCCGTCATATAGAAGCACATGAATTGGCCATCCTGGTCATTACGCACGATGATGTCATCGTAGTTGGCGAAGAGCCCAAGGATCTGCAACTTTGCTTCATACTGGTCGGACCAGAAGTAAGGTACATCTCGGTATGGCGAGCCCACGCCAACGATCGCCTTTGCTGCTGCAATCGCCTGGTTTTGCGCGTTCGACCAGGACTCCAGCCTCATACGCCCCCCTAGCCCATCGGCTTGATTGGCAACATCGCCCACGGCATAAATCGCTTCGTCAGACGTCTGACCGAACGCATCGACAACGATGCCATTGTTGGTCTCTAGTCCCGCATCACTCGCGATTTCCGAGTTTGGGATCGCTCCAATTCCGATCACGACGGTGTCGGCGGCAATTCGATCCCCACTCGACAGTTCTGCAAACTCGAAATGTTTCTGGCCTTGAAACTTTGTGACGGTCGCCTGAAGTAAAATGCGAACGCCGCGGTCTTCGTGAAGAGTTTGTAGGTAGCTCGCGAGATCCGGTGGCAAGACGCGAGAGCAAAGCTGACTGGACGCTTCGACCAAAGTCACATCGACGCCTTTTTGGCGAGCAACAGCAGCGATTTCTAGCCCGATCCACCCGCCGCCAACCACAAGCAGGCGAGAGCCCGGGACAAGCGATTGGCCGATTGCAAGGGAGTCGCTGATTCCTCTCATATAGTGGATTCCCGATAGCTCAGCCCCGGAAGTGTCGAGTCTTCGAACCCTGCTACCAGTTGCGATCACGAGACGATCGTAAGCGAGGGTTTGACCATTGGACAAAGCCACGGTCTTAGCTAGGCGGTCGACGGCGGTTGCGCGGCAACCGAGCATCAACTCAATATCAAGCTCTGAGAGTTCGGCGAGAGGCCACAAGTAAGTGCTTTCGAGACTTCGGTCGCCCAGCAGCACACCTTTGGAAAGCGGTGGACGTTCGTAAGGTGGATGCTGCTCATCGCCCACAAGGACAATTTTGCCCGCGAATTTCTGATCGCGAAGCGTCTTTGCTACCCAACCGCCCGCCTGACCAGCGCCTAGTACGACAATTGATCGCATCAAACCCAGCCCCGTTCGCGCGGCACACGCAAGCCGCCGAAAGTCATAAGAATCATGTTTGAGGTCGCGGTCCGGAGGCTGGCAGGATGCCGAAAGGCTGTAGAGCCGGGTTAACGGAGCATGGCGCGTTCACAGCGGCGTCGCGAGCAGGCTCTGGATCGCGAAACTGTCAACGAGAACCATTTTCTCGCTAATTTTTAATTCTTGGCCCGATCGTTCGAGGCGATCCCGGTAAAGTCCCGTGGCGAACAGCCGGGTATCACCTTCCTGCTCGGTTTGATACACCGCGAATGGCGCCTCGATGGAAATTCCATCCGCACCATTCGAAACGATGCGCGGCAGACCTATGATATGACGATCATTGTGGATGTTGTATTTGCTCGCGATACGCAGCGCTTGGATGCGATCTTCCAGCATCGCGCGGCTATCGCAGTAGATCAGCGACGCAGCCAAGCCGAGCTCGTGGTTTTCACGCGGCTTCACGTAGTAAGAGCAGCGAGGCGAGAACAGGTCGAGCCATTCCTCGTATTTTCCGGAGTCGACCAGGAAGCCGTATTGCGCCAGCACGTCGTGGACGGCAAAAAGATCGGCACTCATCGGACACCGCCCACCGGTTCGATGTCGAGCAATTCAGAGTAGTAGGACCAGAAGCCGCGGACAGGCACGTCGTTGACGCGATAATCGCGATCGGAGATTTCGCCTTTGCCGCCGTTCTCCAGCACCTGAACCGCGTCAGGTGCGGCTTTCGTCGCGCGCTGGACGATCTCGATGGCCTCGCCGTCCTCCATCGAGACGAATCCGGCGGGACCGACGAGGTTCGCTTGGCGGAGGCGATGTAGGGTCATCTCCGGAGTATCGTCCTGGTATCCGATGACCGTCTGGAACACTTCAAACTCTCCGGGGCCTCTTGGACGAATTTGTCGTGTTGCCATGCTGTTGGCGATTTGTGCGATGACGCCGTTCGGGAAGAGCGAGACGATGGCGATGTTGATGTCGTCGTTTCGGTCCGGATAGAACTCGACCATCGAAGCCTCTCTAAGTTTTATGCCCGCGCTCGCGACTTGAGAGAACGCCGCTTTCGCCGCATCGTCGCTGCTTTCAGTGCGTCCCCAAGTGACGCAATGGCGATGGCGATTATCCATCGTCGCGCCACCAATCTGCGTCGGGCGGTCAAGACCAAATGTGCGGAAAAAGTCGTGCAGCAGGCTTGCGTGGTAATTATCGCGTGTATTTTCTGCAAACCCCTTCCAGTTTCCACGTATCCGCTGCCGATGATAGCCGAGCACTCGTATGGGTCGGGAGAAGATGCGGCGGATGAACCCGAGTATGGCTTCGCCAAGATATTCTTCCAGCGGCTCTGCCTCGTCGGACATCGTTCCGAACAGCAAGCCATGGACGCTGCCTAGACGAACCTTCGTAAGCCCATAGTCCTTGAGGTCAAAATCCTTACCATAACCGCCCTTTCCCTTGACGCCGCGTCGAAAGGGAACGCCAACCAGTTCGCCTTTCTGGCCATAGCACCACTGATGGTAGATGCAGATATGATCCTTGGCGTTGCCTTGGATTTCTCGACGAACGATCGCTCCGCGATGAGTGCAGCGGTTGATGAAGCCGTGAAGCTCGCCCTTGTCGTCACGATGAATGATGATCGGCGCTTCGCCGATATAGCTTGCGCGGAAGTCGCCTGAATTCGGCACTTCCGCTTCAAGGCCGACGACACTCCAGGTCGGGCCATTGAACAACCGTTCCCGCTCCATCTGATAGATCGAGCTGTCGTGATAAAAACGATAAGGGACCCGGCTGTAGTCGTTGGTCGGCCATATTGAAGAATTCAACATCGACGTTCTCACTCGTTGTTATGAGTTGTAGCCGACGCGCTGGTAGACCGAAGAGCTCCCGCTCAGCATCAGTACGTGGTTGGGATGGTCGTCGGCATTGAGGCTGCGGTACATTAGCCAGCATTTACAGATTTGCTGTCCGCTCAAAAGCGCCAATTGATAGATATATCTAGGACCACTTGTAGGAGCTGCGGCGGACGTGCGTGAACTTCGAATTTACTAATTTTCGATGCGAACGCAGAAGTTGACGCACGAGAAGCTTCTTACGCGCCTCCGCCTACAGCAGGTCATCGCCATGGCAAGCAATTGGAAACAGTGGATTCTCCGAAGGCGAAGTAGCAGGCTGGATGCGCCTGCCACTTGCGTTCGTTTTGATCTAGTCGAGGTGCTTATCAAGCAAGCTCCAATGGCCGGCTTTTGCCTCGAGAATATAGATCGTCTTGATTACATCGTTGTCAGGACCCATGCTTAGAGGTCCCACAAGTGCAGGATAGTTCTTCAAGTTCTTGATCTGGTCGCGGATCGCCCGACGTTCAGCGTCGATTTTCGCCACATCGCCGGTTACGTTCGCCCGCTTCATCGCGTCGGCGTACATGTAAACGATGTCGTATGTCGCGGCATCGAACTGGCTTGGATCGATGACAGGCTCGCCTTTCTCCTTCAATTTTGCTTTAAATCTTTCGACGAATGTCTTCGTGCGGGCATCATCCATGCCAGCATAGAAAGTCGCACCGACCAACGTGCCCTCGCCGGCCGGACCCATCCGCTCAGGTAAGTCCACGTCGGCAATGCTCGAACCACCAAGCAGGCGTCCTTTGTATCCTTGGCGCCGAAGTTCGGCGATAAAACGCAACAATGTGTCGGGTGGCGTACCAACAGCCAGTAGATCGCTTGGCTTCTGCATGAGTTGAGAAACTTGGGCCGAAAAGTCGAAAGCGCTGACCCGGAAAGTCACAGAGTCCGTGAGATTCAAATTAGCGGCCTTTATACGCTCGGGAAGCACGGCGTTCCCAACCGATTGCGAGACAGCATCATCGGTCGCATATGCGATCGCAATCGAGGCGTGTGGAATATTTTTTCGTTCGATCGTCTTGAACAGACGTTCCCAAGTGTAGTTTTCCTCCACCGTGTTTCGGAATGAGAAGGTAAATGGCGCAGCCAGCTTAGGCGCCGTCGACCCCATTGCCATTTGCGTTATGCCGAGCCGGTCGCCGACCGGAAACGCAACCCGGCATTCGCTGGAGCTGAAAGGCCCGATGACGGCCAGTGCATTGACGTCCTGCGCAAAACGCTGGACCGCAACGACCGCCTGCTCCGGCTTGCCGCCGGTGTCGAAGGACTGCACCGTCACCTTCTTGCCATTGACACCCCCCGCCGCATTGATTTCATCCAACGCGACATCGATTGCGGCGCCGTTACGTTTAGCTTAAGTCGCGTAAGGACCGGTGTTCGATGCGCTGTACCCCAGCACCAGGTCCTGTGCGGCAACCGGAAGGCTACCTCCAAGGACGGTAGCCAGCATAATCGGGAAGCCGATATATCTCATCATGCCTTGATCTCCTGGGTTGCATTGCACGAATTACTGGTACCGGTCGAACGATTGTCTCCCGGCCGCTGAGGCTTCGCGAGGTACGCCGCAAACAAATCGTCCATGCGGGCGAGGTCTTTCGATTTTCCTGACTTGACGATCGTGCCAAGCGTAAGGACATGACTGCGTGCGCTGCATTCGAGCGCCAGTTGTGTGTTCTGTTCGACCAGCAGAATTGAAATATTTCGAGCACTGAGCTCCGAGATTATGCTGAAGACCTCATCGACAATGAGCGGACTCAGACCTAGAGAAGGCTCATCCAGAAGCATCAGTTTCGGCCGCGCCATAATGGCCCGCCCGATCGCGAGCATCTGTTGCTCGCCTCCGGAAAGCACGGCGCCGAGGAAATTCTTTCGGGCGAGCAGATTTGGAAATCGTCGATAGATCCACGTAAGATCGTCGGCAATTCCCTGCCGATCTGACCGATGATAGGCACCCATCAGGAGATTCTCCTCCACGGTGAGTGACACTAATATCCGCCGGCCCTCTGGCACGAGAACCACGCCCGAACGCACTCGTCGCGGCGTGGGCCATTTGCTCATGTCGGCGCCCTCGAAGCTGATCGATCCGCGGGTCATCGGCGAGAGACCAAGTACGCTTCCAAGTAACGACGACTTGCCGGCGCCATTTGCTCCGATCACCGAAACAATCTCGCCATGACTGACGGAGATGTCAACTCCACTCACCGCACGGACCGGGCCGTATTCGACGTGCACGTCGCGAATTTCAAGCAGCAAAGACCGCCTCCCGCGCGCGGCGACCGGTGCCGAGATAAGCATCGATCACGGATTTGCTTTCCTTGACCTCCTCGAGAGTCCCGTCTGCAATCTTGCGGCCAAAGTGAAGCACGAGAATATGATCGCAAAGCTCGGCGATAAAACCGAGGTCGTGCTCGATCAACAAAATCGTCACCTCGGGGCCAACGGCACTTTTCAGCGCCGCGAGGAGTTCGTAGCGTTCAGCCGTGTTCAACCCCGCCCCAGGTTCGTCCAACAACGGCAACTTCAGGCTTCGTGACCAACGCACGCGCCAGTTGAACTCGCTTCTGCATGCCGTAGGAAAGGCCTTCAGCCAGCCGATTTGCCTCACCTTGCAGCCCCACCGCTTGGACCGCCTCCAAGGCCTCATCGACGGCGGTCTTGTTAAATCGGGACACCAGCGGCACGAACATCGCTATGCTGCTCGTACGATGGTGCTGACCAAGCATGACATTCTCGAGCACCGTTAGATGCTTCATTAGCCTCAAGTTCTGGAATGTCCGGCCGATCCCGGCCCCCACCCGTTTTGCCAGCGGTACATCGAGAATTTCCTGGCCATTGAGCACGATTGAGCCGGAGGTAGGCGCGTAAACTCCGCTTAGCAGGTTGAACAACGTTGTCTTGCCCGCTCCATTCGGGCCGATGATGGCGGCGCGCGAGCCCCGCTTGACGTTGATGTTGGAGAATCGATGACCTTGAGACCGCCAAACATCAGGCTTAGATCGCGAATTGCGAGGATGGGCTGATCTTGTATCATCAGGCTCTCCAAGCCGAGCCAAGGCGACGCATGGCAGCGCGGGTTAGTACCCCGTCTGGCCGCAGGACCATGAGCACGATCATGAAGGCGCCGAAGCCGACGTAGCGCCACTCGCCACTGGTACGAAGCAGTTCGGGAAGCAACGTAATCGCGCTTGCTCCGAGCAGCGGGCCCCATGAAGTCTGAACGCCACCCAGCAAAGCAAACAGCACAGCAGTAGCACTCAGCATGAAGTTGAAGTTCTGCGCTTCGATGTAGCTGTAGTGATGCGCGAAAAGGCCGCCGGCAAGGCCAGCGAGGCCGGCACTGATCACAAACGACAGGACCTTCGTCCCGGAAACACTGACGCCAAATACCGCTGCGGCCCGTTCATCGTTGCGAACAGCGGTGAAAAGTAAACCGATCCGCGTCGACATCAAATAGGCCATCCCGACGATGACCAGCACTGCGGTGAATGCAATCGCATTCAGTCCGAGATAACCGACAACGACGTAGCCGCTCGCTCCACCGACCGCTTTTACATTGACGAGAATTGCGGTCACGACCTCCGCGAAGGCGAATGTCGCCAAGCTGAAATAGATGCCATCCATACGTGCCATCGGAATCGCAACTAAAAGCCCGGCGATTACGGCACACAACACGCCGATGATGACGCACAGGAAAAGCGGCAAATTCATCACTGCGCCCGCGACTGCCGATGCGTACGCGCCGACGCACATGAAACCCGCAACGCCAAGATTGAGCTGTCCAGTGGTCAGAGGCACGTATGCCGCATAGGCAATGATGACCGAGATCAGAAGATTTGCGCTGACCTGTGAGAGGTATCCGCTCATCACATTCTCTCAGCCGTGCTTATCCGATTGCCGAACAAACCGTTCGGCCGGCACATCAGCAGCACGAGCAAAGTCCCATAGACGACAGCATTGACCGCGTCCGAACTGATATATGCAATCGAGAGCACTTCAATCAGCCCGATGAGGAACCCACCGACTACCGCGCCCCAGACGCTCCCCATTCCGCCAAGCACCATCGCAGCCATACCCTTGGCGGCGACTTCCTGGCCCATGTTCCAAGAGACCTGCAGATAGTTGAGTGCGAACAGGACACCGCCGGCTGCCGCCACTACGCCGGTGATTACGTAGATCCACGCGACCGTTTTGTTAACGTCGACGCCCAGCGTCTCCGCTGTTCTCGGATTTTCAGCGATGCTGCGGATGCTACGCCCTAGCTTCGACCACTTGAGCATTGCGGACATTGTCGCCACCGCCAACAGCGCAATCGCCATGCTCAGGAGCTGTGGTACGCTGATGAAAAGTCCTGCGACATGCAGATCGGTCGGACCCATGGGACTCGGAAACCGCATTGCTTCCGATCCGAAACCAATGATGGCCAAATTCTCGAACAAAATGAGAAAGCCGATCGAACTTACGAGCGGCGTGAAGGGAGAAGAAAGCCGCAGCCAGCGATACGTAAAGCGCTCTATTACTAGCGAGACGATGGCGACCGCTAACATCGTTAGGCCCAGGGCGAGCGGCCATTGAACGCCGGCCTTGAGTAGACCGTAGCTGACCACTCCGCCGAGCATGAAGAGTGCGGGAACGCTGAAGTTCAAAAAGTTCAGCATCCCGATCGTCAGTGTGAACGCTACAACAACCAGTGAATAGATACTGCCAAGCATCAGGCCGTTAATAAGCTGTTGCGCAATCACGGATAAATCTTTCACAGCAAGGCGGTTGCTCGCACGCAGCGCGAGACGCTCGCCAATCTGTAGGCATAAAACGTCATAGTCAAAAGAGCCGCTTGCTGCGGGCTGATTGGTACAGGTTGTTAGGCGCAGGTGCTAAGACGCTCGCAGCCGCAAATAAGGCCTATCGATGTCGTTTTGTCGCACCAGTCAGGCCGCCGACTTTCGACCCTCAGAAAAAAACTACGAACCCTTAAGTGCCAGCTGAGAAGAATTTCACGTAAGTCAGCACGGGCTTCTAATCGCAACACCGGTTCACCAATTCGCCAATGCCGACGCGAAGCCGCGCGTTTCCTGTCTTGTTGCACGGCGAAACGATCGAGCGTCGTGCAAGCATGCGGCGGTGCGCAACGTCAAGATCGGCCAACCGCATGTCGCGCGCGCGTCGAAACGCCGGACACCGGCGTCCGTCGCGTTCAGATCTTCATCAAATCGAGCTGCCGAAGGTGGGAAGCGTAATCGAGGTAAATGGACTCGCTGGTTATTTTCGACGAGGTAGGGCTGTCGAAGCGAAAAACGACGACAATCGGCAATTTGAACGAGCGTCCCTTTGGCTGAAAGCCGTTGAACACACCCTTGTGGGTGCCGGAGTAAATTGCTTCCGCGACAACGGTCATTTCATTCTCGGTAAATCCCGTTGGCGTGACGTTGAAGTCCGGGAACGCTTTCCACAATGCTATATAACGGTCGGCGACGTCCTTCTGTCCAATGTAGGTCTTGCCGGCGATTTCCTCGCGGATCGGATCCTCATCGCGCAAGGTCTCCAGCATCGCGGCCACGTCGTGGATATTCTCGACTTCGAAGTGGGTCCGCACGATATCGACTTTGGACATTCCCTTGGTGTGCATCGCAGTCGCTTCCTTGTACATTTCACGTATAAAACTTTCGGCCAGGCGCAGAGTTGGGTCCATGAGGCCCAAAAGTCTCCGCCCGGCTTCGACATTCAACGTGACAATATGGAAGGCAAAACAAAAGAGCCGCTTGCCGACGCCGGTTGGTACAGGTTTTGGGCAAGACGGTGGCCGGCAGCGACGATGCCTTGGAGGCTGCAATAGCCACAAAGAAGATGAGCGTCGCTTACAACCGAGCGGGATGCCACATCACGGATTGGATCACCCAACGTCCCGCGACGATTGGTCAAAAAATCGCTTGATGTTGCGCGCGGCCTGCCGGATCCGCTGCTCGTTTTCCACGAGCGCGATACGCACAAATCCTTCTCCGTTCTCGCCAAATCCGACCCCGGGGGCCACGGCTACGTGAGCTTCGCGTGCCAATACTTTTGCAAACTCGACGCTTCCCAGCGATCGAAAGGCCGAAGGTATGGCAACCCAACTAAACATGGTAGCCGTGGGAGATGGAATCTCCCATCCAATTCGCGAGAATGCATCGACGAGAACATCGCGTCTTCTTTTATAAATTGATCTCATCTCTCGAATGCTTTCGTCCGGTCCATTCAACGCCGCCGTTGCCGCGATCTGGAGTGGAGTAAAGGCGCCGTAGTCAAGATAGGATTTGACCCGAGCGAGAGCTGCGAGAAGCCTGGAGTTTCCCACGGCAAACCCCACGCGCCACCCCGGCATGGAGTATGTCTTCGACATCGACGTGAACTCAACCGTAACGTCGATAGCGCCGGCGATCTGGAGTACCGACGGTGGCGGTGCGGCATCATCGAAATAGACCTCAGCATAGGCGAGGTCCGAAAGAATGAAGAGTTCGTGCTTTTTTGCGAACCTTACGAGATCGCGATAGAAGTCGAGCGTGGCGACGGCACCGGTAGGGTTGGAGGGAAAGCATACAACGACGGCGATCGGTTTCGGGATCGATCTCGTTACAGCTACTTCAAGAGTACGAAAAAACGCGTCCCCTGCTTCGGCCGGCACAGATCGGACCACACCGCCCGCCATGAGAAATCCAAAGGCATAAATCGGATAGCTCGGATCCGGAGCCAGAACCACATCACCCGGAGCGGTAATCGCCTGGGCCATATTGGCGAACCCCTCTTTCGAGCCGAGCGTAGCCACAACCTCAGTCTCCGGATCCAACTCAACTCCAAAACGGCGGGCATAATAGCCTGATTGCGCACGGCGAAGCCCTGCGATGCCGCGCGAAACAGAATAACGGTCCGTTCGGGCCTTGCCGGCGCTTTCCCGCAATTTCTCGATGACATGAGCTGGCGCGGGCAAATCAGGGTTACCCATGGCCAAATCGATGATATCGCCGCCGGCGGCCCGAACTTCTTCTTTGACGCGGTTTACAGGCTCGAAGACGTAGGGCGGGAGACGCTTTAGTGCATAGAATGACAACGGATGCTCCGTAGCTTGGTTGGAATTGCAACTAGGGTGTCGCGACGATCGACGAGTCCGCGCACGAATGCATCGATCACGGCAGCCGCAGCGTTCGGCTGGAGTTGTCGGAGTTACGAGAGAGTGAAAGACGAAGCGTGGTTAGGTGTCTGCGTTCGAGTTTGGCTTGCGGCGCAAATGGATGATGACATCGACACGAGAGAGCTCATGGCCCGGCGGCACCTGCGGCAGGCTTTCAAGGGCGATGCCGGGTTCGGGAACATCGACTAGCCGATTTTCGTCAGCCAAATAGAAGTGCGGATGCACGGAGGTATTGGTATCGAAGAAGGCCCGCGAAGCGTCCGGACCGACCCGGCGCAATAGTCCAGCTTTAGTAAAATGATTAAGCGTATTGTAGACGGTCGCCAGCGAGACGCGGATGCCAGCCTTGCGTGCTTCCGAAAACAGTAACTCCGCCGTAGTATGCCGATCGCCCTTTGCAAACAAAAGTTTGCCCAGCTTCACCCGCTGGTGGGTAGCTCGTAACCCGACCTGACGGAATCGCTCGCTAGAGCTTTCCTCGCATTCAACCAGACTATCCGCATCCCCTGCGATTAAGGAATGCCTGAGTGGCGCAGTTTCTGCAAAACAGCCGGTAGGGGAGGCTTTTGGAACGATATCCATCACAATCCTGCCAGCAGCTGTTTCGTGCTCATCTGGCATTGCACTCGCTCATCAATGCGTTCACCGACCTGGCGCGCGCACTCTTTTTGCGCCGGGGCAGCCACCACGCCACCGATCTCTAGTGACTGGACGCTGGGCACGGGCAAGTATTTACAGGTCTGGCTTCTGATCAAAAGCGCCAATTGACCGGTACACTTAGGACCAATTGCGGACCGCGCTGTACTCATTGCCGGCGGTCCGCACATCATCGGCCGCCGCTGAAGCGGGCTCTTCAAAAAATGCACGATCACCATTCGGTCCAGAATCTGTTCGGTGAAGGTGAGTAGCCTCGTGACGTTGGGCCTATGGTCGCTTCGGGATGTCTAGGCCGCGCATCACCGCAGGCCGTGCCAGGCCGCGCTCAAGCCAGCCCCGGGTCCGCTTGAAGGAATCAAAGCCGACTAGTTCGCCTGCCTCATAAATCCTACGAGGTTGCGTACCCAGCCGAGGAGCGAGATATCGGCGATCGTATAATCGTCGCCCATGATCCATGAGCGCCCGTCAAGGCGCGTTTCAAGCACGCCGAGCAGGCGCTTGGATTCGTCGCGGTAACGTTCGAGCGGACGCTTGTCGGCGATGTCTCGACCCGCGAACTTGTGAAAATATCCGAGTTGCCCGAACATCGGTCCTACCGACGCCATCTGGAAGAAAACCCATTGGATCGCCTCATAGCGTCGGGCGGCATCGGTCGGAATCAGCATGCGGGTCTTGTCGGCGAGATAGAGCAGGATGGCTCCCGATTCGAACAAGCCGAACGGCGTACCGCCCGGTCCGTCTGGGTCAATGATCGCCGGGATCTTGCCGTTCGGATTCAGCGACTTGAATTCAGGCCTCGCCGTTTCATTCTTGAGAATATCTATTGTGTGCGGTTCGTACGCTAGGCCCACCTCCTCCAATGCGATCGATACTTTGACGCCATTCGGTGTAGGAAATGAATAAAGTTGAAGACGGTCGGGATGCTTGGCGGGCCAACGTTCGGTGATCGGAAAGGCCGAAAGGTCTGCCATTTAAGCTCCCGCATTGATCGCTTGCGATGAAGAGATGACTGTATTTACCGGCTCAGGCCGAAAGGAAATCAAGCAAGGCGGCGTTGCTCGCATCGGGACAGGTTACCGTACAGGAGTGGCCCCCTTCCGATAGCAACACGAAGCGCCCTCGGGGCAAACGTTTGGCGAGAGACTGCGACGCGGTCCAAGGCACCAGTACGTCGTCCTGCGCAGCCAATGCCAAAACCTCGGAGCGGATACTGGCCAAATACCCGGTCGCATCCCAGGACCGCAGTGCGGCTAGACGCGTGCAAAGATTGTCGACACCTTGGAAATGCACTACGCCGCTCGCATCCTCTGCGGCCAAACGCTCGGCGTTGGCCGACGCCCAAGCCGCCGGATAGAGGAAAATAGCCTGTGCACGTACATAGGCGGCCACACCGCAATGCTTCAACAGGGCAAGGCGCGCTTCGAAGCAGCGCTCAGTGTGCGAATCTATTCGCGCCCAGCCGTTCACGACCGCCAGACGTTGCAGGCGGTCCGGATAACGATGCGCGAACTCCAAGCCAATCGCGCCTCCAAGGGCGTGGCCGACGAAATGGCAGGACGATATGCCAAGCCGATCCAGCAATGCGGCAACTTCATCCGCCATGTCAGCAATGCTGTAGCCCTCCGGCAAGCGTGACTTGTCCGGTCCAGTCCCGCGCTGATCATAGGTCACCACGCGATAACGCGTCTGAAATGCCGCCAGCTGCGCTCCCCAGTGGGCTGCCGCTCCACCAAGCCCTGAGGAAAATAGAACCACATCCGCGCCAGCGTCAATTTGTTGCGACATTATGCGGTCCCTTCGATGCCCATGTTTTATTCCGGCAATTCAACAAGAACGTTGCCCGCTTCTTCCTTGGCCGGATAAGTCGAAATCGGTTCGCTCGCGGGCGGTGATCGCACCCCACCTGTTGGAATGTGAAACAGCGCTTGATGTAGCGGGCATTCAATACAGTCCCCGTCTAGATACCCTTCCGAAAGCAGCGCGAAATCATGCGTGCAGACATCGTTGGTCGCGTAGACGGTTCCGTGAATACGATAAAGAGCGATGCGGAGCTCCTTGACCCGAACACCCAAGACGCTTTCATCCTCGAGCTCGTTTGCTCGAGCGACCACGTGCCATCCCACAGTCGTTCTCCGTCTCGATGCAGTGCGCCAGCGAGCGCTTAAGCGCGGCGCTGTCCCGGCGGCGGTTGAGTGACCGCGTCGATGTAGCGCTTCACCGCGTGCGCCAATATCTGCTTGCCGCCGGACGTGATGTGCGCCTCCCACCACGCGCCGTAGATCTGTTCGAAAGGCCACGGCTCCAGCACGTCAGCTATTCGCTGCACCGTGCTTGCGTCGAGTGGGATGAGGTTCGGGTAGCTCCACATGAAGGTCGCTGTCTTATTCGGCCCGACAACCTGCACGGAATCACCCGACAGCAGAGCGCCCTTGCCTGTGGCGTCCGCGGCCCAGTGCGCCACAGTGGCTCCGGTGAAATGTCCGCCTGTGTGTATTAAGGTAAAGCCTGGGGCGATTTCCTTCGTCTCGCCTTCCCAGAACTCTATGACTGGATCCGGCCGCATGACCCACTCGCGATCGCCTGAGTGCAGATGGATCGGCACGCGACCGAACGCATGGCTCCAGTCGACCATGCAAGTATAATAATGTGGATGGGAAATCGCGATTGCTGCGATCCCGCCGAGCGCCTCGATGATCTCGACCGTCGCGTCGTCTATGAAACCAATACAGTCCCAGAGCACGTTTCCGCGCGGCGTGCGCAGCAGTAGCGCCCGCTGGCCGATGCCAATGCCTGGCGCCGAACTGACACCGAGCAGGTCGGGCTCATAGCGGGTGAACGCATTACGGTAATTCGAGAGGCCAGGCTTGCCACCTCCACGCATCTGTTCAAGCGTGGTCCAGCCCTGACCGCGCGGATTTACGTACTGCCGCTCGTCCTCGCAGATGGCGCATCCGTCCGGAGGTGACGGGCTGGGCGTGAACTGCGTGCCACACTGGGTGCAGATGAAGGCGGGCATCGTCAAACTCCTATTAAGCGAACCGGATAACGAATCTTTGCTCTCTGGCAAATTGAAACATGACAGCCCGTCAATGCCTGGCAAAGGTCCATTCTTTTGGTGCTGTTGGAGCCAGTTGCATTGGGCGAAAATAACCGGCATCTCGCGGAGATAAGCTTATCATTGACCGCAACGACGGCTTCCAGGATCCATCGTCGCGCGCCGCGACAAACAACTCAACATCGAGCTTCTCGCTCGCTTAATGGGTTGCAACCGACGCATTAGCAGAGCGAAAAGCTTCTCTATTCAGCATCAGTTCGTAGTTGGGGCTGCCGTCGAGCACGCTAAGGATATTTCGGACGGTCACTTCCGCCATTCGAGCTGCCGCTTCCAATGTGAGGCCCCCAACGTGAGGAGCCGCCAGGAAATTCGGCAATTTCAGTAGCGGACTATCGAGCGGCACTGGCTCGACGTCGAAGACATCGAGCGCCGCGCCCGCGGGCCTGCCAGACGAAAGCGCGTCATGAGCGCTTTTTCGTCTACCATCCCGCCACGGGCGGTATTGATCAGAAATGCCGTGCTCTTCATTAAGGCTAGACGCGGAGCATCGAACAAATTTGTCGTTGCTTCTGTTTTTGGACAGAGGATGCATACAAAGTCGGCCTGAGCGATGCCGTCGTTCATATCCGCAACCGGTTCGCAGCCCGCCGCGCGGATTGTTTCAGGCGCGACCATCGTATCGTGGATCAGCACGCGCATTTCCATCGCCACGCATCGGCTTGCGGTGCGAGCACCGATGCGGCCAAAGCCTATAATGAGGACCGTCTTGCCGAAGAGATCAGTGTGGCCACGCATGAGACGCTCGTGCCAACGGCCATCGCGCACCATCGCGTCCATTTCGACGACCTTCTTTGCCAATGCCAACATGAATGCAAGTGTGTGCTCAGCGACGCTGACGGAATTCGCGGTGTCTGTCATCATGAGGGGAATGCCGCGATGTGTTAGCGCCCGTACGTCAACGCTGTCGTATCCGACGCCAATGCGCCCTACCACGCGCAACCGCGCCGCGGCATCAACTTCAGCCTGGCCAAAGTGAGTATGTCCGAGCGCAAGCCCATCAACATCATGCAGCAATGGATGCAGGCTCTCGGGAGGGTCCTCGTCGTCAAAAAGAATGCCTTCGACGTCGCCGCGTTTTTTCACGATGTCCCAACCGGCACTCGCGAGACTTCTTCGGTAACAATAAACGCAGGGGTCGCAGCGTAGTCATTTTGCTTGATCTCAATCATCACGTGGCTGCACCGTTTAAACAGCCATCGTTTTCAGGTTCGTCATATCTTGGGCGGGTTGAAAGCGCCAATTGCCTAATTCGCCTGGGACCACTTGCAAGGTTTCCGCACGCAAGTGCCCCTTAAACGTGAAGGCTGCGCGCAAGATAGTTGGTCAGCCGGCGTATGATTGTTTTCAGGCACAAAGTGCTTGGGCAAGGCGTTGGGTGGCGGCGAATATCGCCTTCTCGTCTACAGCAGCGTAACCGAGAACCAATGCACTGCCATCGCGGTGGTTGGCGTAAAAGCTCGACAAAGGTGGCGCAATAACGCGACCCTCGGCCGCGCGCTTAGACGCCTCATCGTCGCTCAAGCGGCCACTAAGTTCGGAGGAAAAGCGGCCCAACAAATGCATGCCGGACGGATGTGGGCGCACGGTCAGAACCTCCGACATGTGCTTCTCTACCGCTGCGACCAAGGCAGCTTGTCGGTTGCGATAAATGGAGCGCATCCGGCGAACGTGAGCAGAAAAGAATCCCTCGCGTATGAACGAATCTACAATTGGTTGCGCAATTATCGGTGGCTGTAGATGTAAACCAGCCCGGGCAAGTGTGAAGCGGTCAGAGATACGAGATGGCACCACGAGATAGCCAAGTCGCAACGATGGAAACAACACCTTTGAGAAAGTGCCTACGTAGATGACCCGTTCGCCACCCTCAAGACCTCGCAACGCAGCGGGCGGATGGCCTGAATAGCGAAACTCGTTGTCATAGTCGTCCTCGATTATCCAGCAGTCGGCTTTGTCCGCGAACGCGAGCAATTCGAGTTGGCGTTGCAGCGACATCGTCACGCCCAATGGGTACTGATGCGATGGCGCTACCACGATCATGCGTGGTTGAGTGCCGGTCTTTGCGCCCTCCGAGAGCGACAATCCTTCTGCGTCGACCGGCACTGGGACTACGCATGTATCGGCCGCGGAAAGCGCGCTACGTAGTCCGGGATAGCCGGGATCTTCGACCCAGACCTCGTCTTGAGGGTCCAGCAGCAGCCGAGCGGCCATATCGATGCCGTTTTGCGCACCAGTTGTGATGATAACGTCTTCGGGACGACAATCGATCATTCGCGCCGTGCGGAGATAATTGCAGATTGTCTCCCGTAGGGGCCCATACCCCCGAGGATCGGAGTGCGTCAGCAGTGACCGCGGCGGCGAACGCCAAATGCGGGATACCTTTTCCCACGTCTCGAAGGGAAATAACGATACATCGGGGCACGATGGCGCGAACGCTTTATCCAGGTCTCGCGCGGGTGGCATTATGGAGCTCAAAAAGCGACCCCGACGCGAGAGCTGAAGAGTGCAAGCAGTGCTTGTTCTGGCTACGCCTAATCCAACAGGAAGCGTAACGTCATCAGGAAGCACATCGGCAACATATGTCCCAGAGCCGATCCGGCCCTCAAGATAGCCCTCGGCAACCAGATGTTCGAAGGCGCCTAGAATGGTATTGCGTGAACAGCCCAGTTCTTCGGCGAGCAGTCGAGTAGCGGGGAGCCGCGTGCCGGAGGGCAACCGGCGGCTCACGATCGCCTGCCGCAACTGCTGATAAAGTTGCAGCCGAAGTGAAATCGATGATCGTCCGTCGAGCCAGAAATCGGCGAAGACAGCGAAGCTGGCGCGTTTACCGCGCCCCTTAACGCTTTCGATCTCCTGCCACTGGAAGGGCCCCTTCTCGGAATTGCCCTTCTTCTTTTCCTGGCCCCTTTTGAGAAATACGAGTTTGTCCGCCGCACCTGCCTTGGAAATGGCGGCTGCAAAGGAGGCTAGCGCACATCCCGTAGCGTTAACGGTCGAGAAGAAAGCAGTATCTGCGGAAATGCAGCTGCCGCGCACAAGGGAATTTTCTTTGTGTCCAGATAGCATAGCGACCTGGGATGCCATGCCGTACCCTACCAATTCCGTTGCGCTGCAATGAATGAGAGCGACGAGTTGCCGGTCAAGATGCCGCACTGTAACGGCCTGCTTAGCGCGCCTCTCGCCGCCGTCATAAGCCCCAACGGCGGCGGTGCAACAAAGGAGCCGACGCGAATAACTACAAATGGCCTAACTCTTAGCGCCATGGCGATTCCCCCGCCTAGGCTTTCTGCCTAGTGCTTCGAGAGATAATGCCGGGAAGAAGCGATGGCGGAAGTGAAATTATTTCAGTTTCTAAATGCATTGCGTTCAGGTGCTGCCGAGGCGATGGTTGCGACAGAACGCGCCATACGGTTAGTGTAATAGTTGGTAGGTTGAGCGCCGCCCAGTTGCCGCCGAGAATTCCAAGCCTGCCACCACCCGGGAGAGTTCTGACATGACCGTCTCCTTCAAAACTTTAGATTTGAATCTTCTTCGGGTGTTCGATGCCGTGATGGAGGAACGCAGCGTGCTGCGCGCCAGCCAAAAGGTTTCGCTCAGTCAATCCGCGGTCAGTCACTCGCTCGCTCGCTTGCGCGAGATGCTGGACGACGAACTCTTCGTTCGAACCACCTCCGGCATGCAGCCGACGGCGCGTGCGGTAGGGATGGCATCTCTTGTGCGGGACGCACTAAGGTCTCTCGAACTGGCCGTTGAGCTTCCGACGTTCGAACCCGCCAAGTCGACCAAGCAACTTACGCTTGCTGCGGGCGACTTCACCACTCTGGTCAGCGCGTCTTCCCTCCTGCAGATTTTGGCACTAGAGGCGCCGCACGTCGATCTAGTGATTAAGCCGGTCACCCGAATAGACCTTGCCGAACAGATCGATCTTGGTCGTATCGACGCCGCTATCGGCGTTTTTGCAACGACGCCTGACCGGTTCCGGTCAAGCTTTCTATTCGAATACGATGATGTATTAATTACTGGCCCTAAACAGAAGCTTGGCAGGCTCACCAAAGCCAGTTTTGCTCTCCTTCCCTTGGTGGTCGTCTCCTTCGGAGGCGAGCAGGAAGGAGCGGTCGACGGCTTTCTTTCCGAACGTGGTTTGGCAAGACGATCAGAAATGTTCGATCGGGCCGCGCTAGAAAGAGCACTGGCTGAAAGCGACAATCCGCCACGGATTGTGTTTTCGGTCCCTTACTTTCTGGCGCTCCCTGCTCTGCTGGAAGACACCGAACTCGCAGCAATCGTACCTCGCCCTCTTGCTCACTATCTCGCGCGTACCCATTCCATTGCGATTTACGAGCTGCCCTATCCGACCAGCCCATTAGAAGTTCGAATGCTCTGGCACGAACGAAATGAAGGCGAGCCGTCTCAGGAATGGTTACATGAAATCGTAAGGCGATCGACCGAGCACCTAAGAACTGGCTTCAAGCAAAGCGCCGAAGCTATTCGGCTATTCGGTGAGCGTCAGGGCATCCATGAGGCGAGAGCTAAACGCAGTACAACCTCCTAAGCCACACCCGGGGATTGTCGCGCGCGTGAAGTGCAGCCCGTGAAGCGGCCGAGGTCCGAAACTTTTTGAATAGCGATAGTGGTCACGCCTCTACCTTGAGGAGTTTCGCTGCCAAAGATGTTGGTGCTAACACGGTGCCTGCATAAACTGACGCGTCTGTCGGCGCTATGACCCGGATTAGTCACTGCATTGAAATAATTGTTAATTTTGGTCGGGGCAGCTGGATTCGAACCAACGACCTGCAGTACCCAAAACTGCCGCGCTACCAGGCTGCGCTATACCCCGAATTCTGCCGTCGATACACGCTTAAGGCTGTAGCAGCAAGGTTGCCCGACAGGTCAATGCCCGTTGAAGAGCGGATGCGCCACCCGGTCTCCCGGCGCAATGCCGTATTTCCTCGCGGTACCGGCGATCACTTCCAGCACCCCCTTCGCCAATCCGCCGGACGGAATGATCTTCGTGGATTGCGGCTCCGTATTCTCGGCAATGCGCAGAATGCGGCCGTCCGCTCGGATGAATATCATGTCGAGTGGGATGAAAGTGTTTTTCATCCACATCGACACCTGCTGTTCCGGCGAAAAATCGAAAAGCATGCCTTTTCCGTCGGCCAGCTCCTTGCGATACATCAAGCCCGTCTCTTTTTCCTGTTCGGTGGTGGCCATCTCGACCGAGAAAACCTGCACGCCGGATTTCGTGACGATCTCGAGCGGCTGAATGGTTGCGGCCTGCGCGGGAACGGCGAGAAGGCACAGCGCAAGCAACGCTGCGAGCGCCATCGACGGTCGCGCAGCGACACTAAAACGGGTGACAGCAAAACGGAGGAGATACATCAACACAACTCGTCGTGTGGGGCCAAAACTGAGCGGACCCTACCCCGGCGAGCGCGGTAATTGCCAGACCGCTCGCGCACAACATATTGCGAGTTCGCTCGACGCGACGGAAGCAAAATGAGGGAGGACTAGTCCATCAGTGCGATGAGAGCCCGGGCGACCCGGATTCCGGCTGAATCTCCGCCGCCATCATGCCCTTGGAGCCCGGCCCGAACCGGACCAGCACGAACTGACCGGGGCGTAGCTCGGTCATTCCGAAGCGGCGTAAGGTTTCCATGTGCACGAAAATATCCGGCGTGCCTTCCCCGCAGGTCAGGAAACCGAAACCACGCAGCCGGTTAAACCATTTCACCTGCGCGCGTTCGAGCCCGCTGGTCGGCGTGACGCTGACATGGGTACGTGGCGGTAACATCTGCGCCGGATGGATCGCCGTGGATTCGTCCATCGAGACGATCCGAAACGCCTGATAACCTTTGGCGCGCTGCACGCATTCGACGACGAGGCGCGCCCCTTCATAGGCGGTCTGATAGCCGTCGCGCCGAAGCACGGTGACATGCAGCAGTACATCGGGCGCACCATTATCAGGAATGATGAAGCCGTAGCCCTTCGATGCGTCGAACCATTTGATGGCGCCGCTGATCTCGACAAGCTGCGCATTAGCATCGCCCAGACCTGCCAAAGCATCGGCAGCGGTATTGCGATCCATTTCGCTCGAAAATTCGTTCGACGCCGGAGCCGAGGGTCGCGCGCCCGGCGACGGCCCTCCAAACTTCTTGGACTCAAATCCGTCCGACCCCATGACCCCCGGACCCCACACATTCCGCGGCCTGTCGTCGCGACAGCGCCGGTACACGCGCCCATCCATGACAATTCATGATGACGCCACGCGAATCTCAGGAATCAAAGATAACACTCCCGCCTGCGGCGCAAAGACAAAAAACCAACATAGTCCGACCTATGAACAGTCTTGCACAGGCGCGAATCAACTGCGGATCAGTTGCCAACGAACGGACCTAACGTCTCGCCGATGTCATTCCGGATCACAAGATCGGCAATGTCATCCTGTTCGGTGGGCTCGTTGTTGATGATGACGAGCCTGGCGCCGGAGTTTTTTGCCAGGAGCGGAAATCCCGCCGCCGGCCAAACCACCAGGGATGAGCCGATCGCAAGAAACAGATCGCAATTGCGCGTTAGTTCGCCAGCGCGCTGCATCGCGTCCTCCGGCATCGCCTGCCCAAATGAGATGGTCGCGGTCTTCACGGGCTCATCGCAGACCGTGCAGTCCGGCGCGCTGCCGGTTTCATCGAAACGCCTGCGCGCCCACGCCAGATCGTAGGATTGTCCGCACCCGATGC
Organism: uncultured Alphaproteobacteria bacterium; assembly: GCA_963723625.1. Lineage (GTDB taxonomy): Bacteria > Pseudomonadota > Alphaproteobacteria > Rhizobiales > Xanthobacteraceae > Bradyrhizobium. Next base: position 340,054 of record CAVRRK010000002.1, on the reverse strand, counting down.
AGCGCGCGTAAGTGGTGTTGCCGTGCAACTCGATCACGTGATCGTTAGCAAAGCCCGACGCCTGATGCAGGTTGTCGATGTTCTGGGTGACGATGCCTGGAATTTTGCCGGCCTTGTACAGTGCCGCGAGCGCCCGATGCCCGCGGCCCGGCTTCGCCGCGGCAAAGGTCGGCTCCATCGCAAAGCGGCGTCGCCAAGATTCATCTCGCGCGTCCTGGCTGGCAACGAACTCATCGAAGGGGATCGGACGGTTGCGGGTCCAAAGGCCACCCGGAGAGCGGAAATCGGGAATGCCCGATTCCGTCGAAATGCCGGCGCCCGTAAAGGGCACGATGCATGACGCTTCCGCGATCATGTCGCCCAGCTTTTCCACGCCGACCCGAAGATCCGAGGTGATCATTTGATATCCGAAGTTGGTTCCGCCAGCGACGACGCCCGTCGCCGGTCACATCCTAGCTCGGTGTCGCCTTGGAATCGATTCTGAGCTTGGCCGGGACAAATCGCTGGTGCGCACAAGCTTTTCGCGTGTCTCAAAAATATCCGCGGGCGCCACGCCGGGTTCTCCTGTAGAATCCGAGCGGGGTTTGATTCGTGGCGACACCGGGAAGCTGCCATGACGGTTGTGCGTAATCCTCCACAAAGTCGGGCGGAGTTCTTTCAAGACTCATCGGGGATCGCGATGAAATCGATGTTGGGGCTGCGGGGCGGGATAAAATTCTGGACGCGCGAGCGCGACCCGCTGGTCGAAGAAACCCTCTCTTTTGTGAAAGGCATCGCTGCGTCGAGGCCAGCTGAACCCTACCAGGAAATCGAACCGGCAAAACCGGCTCTTACCCAACGGCCCGATTCCGACTTCATGATTTCGGAACGCGCCGACTTTCGCCGGAGAGTTACCGAATTCCGGGCTCAGCAGCAGCGCATCCGGCAAGGCCGCGAGCAATATTACAATGATACCCGGGAAAAAACTCGCTCAGCCCTGGGAACGTAATGCCGGGGGCTGTGTTGTAATCACGGAGCAACCTTCCCCCTTGCTCTATTTCAGAGAAAGCCCCGTCCTCCCCCGGCGGGGCTTTCGTTTGTCGTAGCGCCGCGCGGAGGCGTGCACCCTGCCCTTCGGCTGAGTTTGCTGGTATCAAAACCTCAAGGCTGCAAAAATATCGCAATAGCCTCAGGGAGACACAATATGCGTTATCTGCACACCATGCTGCGCGTTCGCAATCTCGATACCGCGCTGAAATTTTACCGCGACGCCTTGGGATTGAAAGAGGTTCGGCGCGTCGATAACGACAAGGCAAAATTTACGCTGGTTTTCTTGTGCGCCGCCGAAGACGAAGGTCTGCTGAAGCAGGTCAAGGGCCGCGGCGCGCCGCTAGTGGAGCTGACGTACAATTGGGACGAGGAAAAATACGGCGAGGACCGTTATTTCGGCCATCTCGCCTATGAGGTCGATGACATCTACGCCACCTGCGATCGCCTGATGAAGCTCGGCATCACCATCAATCGCCCGCCGCGCGACGGACAGATGGCATTCGTCCGTTCACCCGACCTGCATTCCATTGAGCTTCTGCAAAAGGGCGACGCGCTGCCACCGCAGGAGCCGTGGACCTCCATGCCGAATACGGGACACTGGTGATATTTTCCTGTTCCCTTACGTGGAACCCGCCGGGCCGCGACGCGTTCTTGCTGCCATAGAGGTTTTCATGGAGGCTAAAATGGGACGCGGAATTTTGCTCTGGCTTTTGGGTGTACCGATTCCGGTAATTATTCTGCTGTGGTTGTTCTTCGGCCGCTGATCGGCAAGAAATACCAGGAAAACAGGCTCCGTCTCCGACGGGGCCTTTTTTCTGCGTCTGGTTCTGGCGGGACACGGAAGCCGCGCATCGTTCCTGAAAACCCGCTATGACTACCGCCATAAGAATTGGGAGACTAAACGCGTGCCGGACAGTGGACGAGGGACATTTGAAAATCTGGGGCCGCGCCAACTCGGTGAATGTTCAAAAAGTGCTGTGGTGCTGCCGTGAACTCGACCTCGCCTATGAGCGTATCGATGCCGGCATGCAGTTTGGCCGCAACTCCGAGCCCGCCTATCTCGCGATGAATCCCAACGGACGGATTCCAACCCTAGTGGATGGCGATTTCGTGCTGTGGGAGTCCAACTCGGTCATGCGCTATCTCACGCTGGCCTATGGCAAGCGGTCGACGCTTTATCCCGACGCACCAAAAACGCGTGCCGCCGTCGATCGCTGGCTGGACTGGACCCTTTCGACCCTGCAGCCCGTCGACCGCCCGGTATTCTGGGCGCTGGTGCGCACTCCCGTCGAGCAGCGAGACATGAAGGCCATCCAGAAAGATGCCGATGCCGAAGCCGTGCAATGGCGCATCGTGGATGCCCAGTTGGCGACGCGGCGTTTCATCGAGGGCGAGCAGTTCACGCTGGCCGATATTGCGCTCGGCGCCTATGCCCGCCGCTGGTTAGGCGTCGAGGGCATCGTCAAGCCGCAGCTTCCCCATCTCGAACGCTGGTTCGCGCAATTTTCGGGCCGGCCCGGATTTGAGCAGTTCATCGCACCGCCGATGTCGTGAGGGTTAGCGGACGAACTTGACGCCTGCCGACTTGCCGCGACGCCAGATCACTGCGCATATCCGGCCGGTGCGCGCATCGCGCGACATCGCCAGCGCGCAATCTGGCGGGCAATAATCCGGAATTGTCGACGGTAATTTTGGCCCCGGTGGCCGAGAGATCGTCGACGACGCATTGGCGCGCTGCAAATCCGCCGTCCAGCGTAATCCAGCCGGGCTGGCTTACCGAACGGCGTGCATCGCGCTTTTTGGTGACCCCGGCCATGGGCAATCGCTCCTGAACGATCCTGTCTAGCGCCAATGGGCTTTAGAAAGCGTTGCGAAAAGCCGGGGATTGGCGGGATTCGGTTCCCTCAAAGGGCAAAAAAGCGCTTCGCGGCCGACGCCTTGCCGGAGCGCAAAAACGCCATTATAGCTTCGCGCGCGCGGACCGAATGCTCGTCCGTGACGCAGCGTTGCTCCCTTCGTCTATCGGTTAGGACGCCACCCTTTCACGGTGGAGAGAGCGGTTCGATTCCGCTAGGGAGCGCCAATGCCCACCGGTGATTTTACGGTAAGATTTGCTAGTCCGCCGTCCGCAGCCGCTCGCATCGTGAACTCGATCCAATCGCCTTGCATCTCGCGCCAGCTTTCGACCTCGCTCATGTAGGCGGCTTTTGGATATTCGTTGAAGAAGGCTCGGGCGCGCTTGCGGGCGTCCTCTCGCGGCAGCGCAAATGTCTCGCGTATGTAGCCATCATCCGGCTTGCGCCGGCTGGCCATGCGGTCCGCCAAATCGCGTGGGCGGTAAACCATGTCGCAACTCCGAACAAAGAACGACAGGCTTGATATAGGCGCTTAACAGGAACGAATTGAGTCCGCCGCGCTTGAACGAATTAATGGGAAGGCCTTCAAGGGGCCCGGTGCCAACACTTGGTCAACCCGGTGCGTTTCATTCCGACGATGCTTCAGCGGAAGAAATAAACAGGCCGCCAATTGGGGCGGCCCGGCTCTCTCATCACTTTACCGAAGCGATGGGCTTGCCGACGTTCCCTAGCGCCAGCCCGACGTCGCCTCGCAGGCTTTTCGCTCGTCGGGATGGGTTTTCTCCCAACTGGAAATGGACGCATTTTCGTTGTCGTCCATCTGCTCGTTCATGCAGGTGCAGTATTTCAGGACGACCTCTTCCTTCGCGCCTTCATCTTTGTTGTCCGCCGTGCACTGCTTGATCCACGCCGAATCTTCCTCAGGCGTTGCAAGCGCCGGCCCGCTGCTCATGACGATGGCAAGTGTTGCGAGAAATATGAACCGCATTACTTCCTCCCTGTGCTTTTCAACCTTTCCATTGAAGCGCCGGCAAACGATCTCGGCAAGTGCGGAGTTAGCATCCCCTGCAGATGCTGATCACCTTTCGGTCCATCGATTTAGTTCGCACGCGGACCGCGGAATGCGACGATGAGCGCCGCCGGGCGCGGCGCGACAGGGATGCGTGGCGACGCGTGATTTTTCGTATGACCGGTATCGATCTCAGCGACAGGCGGCTTGAGACGGGAGCAGACATCGAGGGCACCGCAGGCACCGCCGTGCTCGGCGGCGGCAGCGATTGAATTCTGCCAGCATTGCCGATCCCGCTGGGGTCATTGATCGAATTGTTCACGCCGCCGACGCTGCCCGGTCCCCGGGGGATGCCGCTGACGCCGGCATCGCCCGCGCCTTGCGCGAACAGTTGCATCGGCGCCATCAAGCCCATGATTGCCACGACGATTAGCGCCGATCTGCCGAACATCATCCACTCCCTTCAAAACCGTCGACGCGTATGGCGGCCACTCCGCACAGTATCAATTCAATCCTAATGCGTGTTGGAATCCTGCCACTTCTCAAGATCAGGCTTTGGGGCGCCGCCGGGTTTTTGTTCTTTCTCGACAGGCTGCTTCCAGGGTTCGTCGGTTTGCTTCGTCGTTTTCCAGTCGGTCTGCTCACGCGGGTCGTCGGCCGGTGTTTCCTTACTCATCGCCGGGCACTCCTCTGAATGTCGATAATTCCACCTAGACCATCAATGCCCCTGACATCGCGGCGTTCCTTTGAACGAACCGGCCGTGACATACGGCCACGTGTTTCGAAAATCCTTGCCGCCCGGCGCTGGATGCGTTTTAGAGCATGTGTGGGGATGTTTTCGGCACAAACGACCGCGCTGGCGCCCGCATTTTCAGCTTTGTTTTATCGTCTGGGGAGATATCAATGAAAATCATTTTCGCACTGTTTTCGACCTTCGCGCTATCGCAGGCGGCATTCGCCCAAGCTCCGGTGTGCCGGTCGTTGCCGGATCCCGGCGAAAGATTGGCCTGCTATGACAAAGCGGCTCCGCCCGCCACGGCGCAGCAGGCCGCGGCGCAGAAAGCCCAAAAACCACAGGGCGGCGCGCCCAAAACCCCGAAGGCCGACAACGGGCAATATGTGGATACGATCAGCGCGGAAGATGCGCGGATGAATTCCCGGCTGCGGACGATCTGCCGCGGTTGCTGACACGCGCCGCCGCGCGGCTTAATATCGCACACTCGTCATCGCCAATCCGCGGCGTTCGGTCTGTCCTAACCCGAAACATGGCATATTTGCCATCCGATGCACCTGATCGAATCCCTCCCGACCGTGATCGGCCTTGCCGCCATCGCACCGGCCTTGCTGGTGTTGTGGCTGGTGATCGCCGCCGATGAACGCCCCGGTCCACCGCTGCGGGTGTGGACCGCGTTCCTGCTCGGCGCGGCCAGTATCTCGCTGCTCGGCGTGGCGCGCGCGCCGTTTCGCTCCATCGTCGCTGCGGCTGATAATCCCTGGCTCGCGCAGGCATTGCATTCGATCCTGGACGTGGCGGCGCCGGAAGAAATCGTCAAGATACTCGTCATCGTTGCCGTATCGACGCGGCGCCGATTGCTTGCCGATCCGATGGACACTGTGGTTTACGGCGCTGCGGCGGGACTAGGTTTCGCGGCTTACGAAAATCTCGCTTATCTCGTGCAGTATCCGGATATGTGGCGCTCGCTCGCGGTCCTGCGCAGCGTCCTCACCGTGCCGTTCCACGGCGCGCTCGGCGTCATCGCCGGAGCCTATCTCGCGATTGCCCGCTCCGGCAACGCTTTGGGCGCGCATCGCCACCACCGCGACTGGGCGCGCCTCCGCGCGCGATCGCTCATTCTGCTGGCGCCGGTCACGCTGCACGCCAGTTTCGATTTTCCGCTGCTGACGCTGCAGCAAAATTCCACCTTCACGGCCTCCACCAATTTGATTCTGGAGTCGGCTGGCATGCTGATCGGATTTGGCACCATCGCATTTGCGGTGCGGCTGGTGCGGCGCGTCGGGCGGCATCACGCGCCGCGAACCGAGACCTCCCGCGAACGGCTCAGTCAGTTGCGCCGGATGTGGGCGCTGCTGGTCGCCGGCGGCGGCGCGGGCTTTGCCGGCGTCGCGTTCATGGTTTCGTCTGCCCACCATTGGCTCGTGAATCCGGACCGGAGCATGACACTGGTTCTCGTCCCCATCGGCCTGGTCTCGATCCTGATCGGCATAGCCCTGCTGCTGGCGACCACGGCGGTCTATATTCTGGGCCGCAACCGCATACGAACGGTGTCTTCCGGATTTTCATCCGCGCCGGGTCAAAGCTGAGCGGCGGTGGTCCGCCGCCGATTAAATCAAACGAACGAACGATTTTGACCCCGCGGCATTAGCGGGTCATAATCATGTGCGATCCACCGTGCCATCAGGAAAACCCCATGACGCTGCATCAGGATCTTCCCGGTCTTCAATCCAGAATGAGCTCGGCGGTACGTCAGCATTGGAAGGCCTTCCTGTTCGAGGGCATTCTACTGGTGGTGCTCGGGCTTGCGGCGATGATCGTGCCGCCGCTTGCGAGCCTCGCCGTGACGATCTTTCTGGGCTGGATGTTTCTGATCAGTGGCGTAGCCGGCCTGGCGCTAACGATCTGGGCGCGGCAGATGCCCGGCTTCTGGTGGTCGCTGCTTTCGGCAGCGCTGGCGATCGTCGCGGGCATTGTCCTGCTGGCGCAGCCGGTGCAGGGCACGCTGACGCTGACCATCATTGTTGGCGCCTATTTCCTGGCGGAAGGCGTCACCAGCATCATGTACGCGCTCCAGCATCGCCGCGAATTGTCGGAGCGCTGGAGCTGGATGCTTTTCGCCGGCGTCATGGACATCGTGATCGCCGGGTTGATCATTGCCGGACTTCCGGGATCGGCACTTTGGGCCGTCGGACTTCTGGTCGGCATTAACCTGCTGTTCGGCGGCATGTCCCTGATCGGCATGGCGCTCGCTGCACGCAACGGCTGAAATTCTAGCAGCCCCGGCAGATGCTTCTAAGCCTGCGATCGAGGGCAATGTCCTCTTTATCGAGCGGAATATTCGCGTCGCTCACATTTTTTCCCTGTAGAACGCCGCGCGGCTGGCGATGGCCGACGGGGGCTTCGCGCATCCGCTGCTGATTTGCGGTATCGGATGAACCGGTGGTAGTCGCGGTCTGCGCTATTGCCAGCGGGCTTCCGATCGAAGCCAGAAAAGTTATTGTCGTGATCAAGTGTCGCATCATGCTCCTCCTTGGTCAGAGGAACCATTCTAGCGCGAACGCTCCGGAATTTCGAGCGTCGCGCAATTGCGCCGACCTTGCGCTGCACAATCCTGCGCCTTGCGGACGTCGGCCATGGTGCCGAGCAGCCAAACTCCCGCGGCGACCAGCACGACAAAGAAGCCAAGCATCACCGCATTTTCGACGTTGCGGTTGCCCTCCTCTTCCGGCGGTTCTGGATTGGACATCGTAATCAGGGTTTTGGCGGATAGTCGTGAACATCACCGCAGTAATCGGCGATGCGATAGTGCGGCTGTCCCGCGGCTTCGGTATTATCCGACAAATAGGATGGCCCGACCGGCGACTTGCCATGACCGCCGGGAATATCGAGCACGTAGTCCGGCTGGCAAAGGCCGGACACCCGCCCGCGCAACGCGCGCATCAATTGCTGTCCGTGCTCCAGCGTGGTGCGCAGATGCGCGGTGCCCGGCGCCAGATCGCCGTGATGCAGGTAATATGGCTTGATGCGGCATTCGACGAAAGCGCGCATCAGTGCCTCCAGCGTCGCGGCGTCATCGTTGACGCCGCGCAGCAGCACCGATTGGCTGACCATGGGAATCCCGGCGTCCACGATATCAGCGCAGGCGGCACGCGCCTTGTCAGTTAGTTCGCCCGGATGATTGGCGTGCAGCGCCACCCATGTCGTCGCATCCTCGACCTTCAAGGCGGCGACCATCTTGGCGCTGACGCGCCCGGGATCGGCGACGGGCACGCGCGTGTGAATGCGGATGATCCTGACGTGATCGATCGCGGCCAGATCGCGCATGATCTCGGCGAGCCGGCGCGGCGACAGCATCAAGGGATCGCCGCCGGTGAGGATGACTTCCCAGATTTCGCGGTGCGCACGGATATAATCGAGTGCGCCACTGTAGGCGTCGCGCGACAGTGCGGTTTCCTTGCCCGGTCCCACCATCTCGCGGCGGAAACAAAACCGGCAATACACCGCACAGACGTGAACCAGCTTGAACAGCACGCGGTCCGGGTAGCGATGCACGATTCCATCGACCGGCGAATGCGCGTGATCGCCGATCGGATCAGCGCTTTCACCTGATTGCGTGACGAGTTCATCGGCGCTCGGGATGAACTGACGCGCAACGGGATCATCGGGGTCGTCGCGGTCGATCAAATCAGCGATGTCAGGCGTTATCGCCACGGCATAACGCGCTGCGACTTTTTCGAGCGCCGGCAAGGCCGCCGAAGCTGCAAATCCATGCGCCACGAGTTCCGCCGGCTGCCGCAACGTCGAAGTAGACGCGAAGATTGCTGCTGCTCATGCTTCACCAGCTGGCGGCGTCCATACCACCTGATCGATCCGCGTTGCACCGCTGGCCAGCATCGCCAGCCGGTCGAAGCCGAGCGCAACGCCGCTGGCCTGCGGCATCTGCGCCACCGCTGCGATAAAATCCTCGTCGAGCGGATAGCGTTCGCCGTAGCGGCGCTGCTTCTCGTCCATCGCCTGCGTGAAACGCCGGCGCTGTTCGTCCGCATCGGTCAGTTCGCCAAACCCGTTGGCGAGTTCAACGCCGCAGGCATAGACCTCGAAACGTTCCGCCACGCGAGAGTCAGACGATTTTACGCGCGCGAGCGCGGCCTCCGGCGCGGGATATTCAAACAGCACCGTCAAACGTCCCTGTCCCAATTGCGGCTCGATGTGCTCGACCAGCACCTTGCTGAAAATATCCGACCATGTGTCGTCATCGGTGACGCGTACCCGATCTTTCGCGAGTGCCGCCAGCGCCGCGCGACTGCCCTCGCCATCCCCAACGGTCGCGAGCAAATCAATGTCCGCGTGCCGCGCGAAGGCGTCAGCTACCGTCAGCAATTCGGGCTCCGCGAACGGATCGGCGGTTCTGCCGCGAAACGAAAATTTGCCGATGCCTGTTTCCTGCGCGGCGTGCGCGATGATGACAACGGCGTCCGCCATCACCGCATCATAGCCCACGTTGGCGCGGTACCATTCCAGCATCGTGAATTCCGGCAGATGGAGATCGCCGCGCTCGCGGTCGCGGAACACGCGCGCAAATTCGAAAATCTTTTCCTCGCCTGCTGCCAGCAATTTCTTGGCTGCGAATTCCGGCGAGGTTCGCAGATAGCGGGAAGCGCTGCCGCCTGCGGGGCTTCCAAGTTCGGTCCGAAGCGCGTGCAGATGCGTCTCATTGCCCGGCGATATCTGCAGGATACTGGTTTCGACCTCGGAAAAACCCTGCTCCTCGAACCATGCCCGAACGGCCTTCGTGATGGCTGCGCGCGCCATCAAAAACGGCCTGCGGTCGGCCCGCCGCAACGGCGACCACCATGGCGACAGTTGACCTGTTGCGACCATCAGCGGGCCACCTTATGAGCCCGTAAAACGCTGGCATCACCGGCCAAAATCGGTATGTTGCGGCCCGAAACCGCCTCAATGGCCTCGGGACGCCCGATCGTGGGAAGTCCGGATGGGTCGCGGGCCAGATTGTCAGGAAATACAGCTTTGAAAGTCATCGCCAGTTCTATTCGCAAGGGCAACGTCATCGAGCAAGACGGCAAGCTTTACGTGGTCTTGACCGCGGAGAACATCCACCCCGGCAAGGGAACGCCGGTCAGCCAGATCGAGATGCGTCGAATCAGCGACGGCGTGAAGACATCCGGGCGCTACAAGACCACCGATCAGGTGGAGAAGGCGACCATTGAGGATCAGAATTTCAATTACCTTTATGAAGATGCCGACGGCTTTCACTTCATGAACAACGACAATTACGACCAGGTTCAGGTGCCGAAAGACGTCGTTGGCGACGCCGCGCCTTATCTGCAGGAAAACATGACCGTGAAGCTGTCGCTGCACGGCACCCTTCCCGTGGCGATCCAGATGCCGCAGCGCGCGACGCTGGAAGTGGTGGATACCGAGCCCGTCACCAAAGGCCAGACCGCGTCGTCATCCTACAAGCCGGCCAAATTGTCCAACGGCGTGCGCACCAACGTGCCGCCACATGTCGGCGTGGGAACGCGGATCGTTGTGATGACCGAGGACGGCTCCTACGTCGAGCGCGCCAAGGACTAGCTTCTTCGCTTCAGCTTCAGCCAACTGCCTTCGGCCGGACCGGCGGGGCCCAGCGATAGGGCGCGCCAAACCTGTTCCAAACGTTGATCGCCGCGATCGCGGTCGACAGATAGGCCAGTTCCTTCTCCGAAAACTCCGCGCTGACTTCGGCATAAACTTCGTCGCTGACCCCGTGCGAAACCAGCGTCAATGCCTCGGTCCACGCCAATGCCGCACGTTCGCGCGCCGAGAAGATCGGCGCCTCGCGCCAGACCACGACGAGATTGAGCTTGTCGACGGGGATGCCGAGCTTTTCCGCAGCCATGATGTGGTATTGGACGCAAAACGCGCAGCCATTGATTTGCGACGCGCGCAGCTTCAGCAGCTCAAGCAGTTGCTTGTCGAGACCATTATCCTCCGCAACCTTGTTCAGGGCGAGGACCATGTCGTAAGCGTCGGGCGCAAGTTTTCTGAACTCTTTCCATTCGGTGCGCGGTGGATGTTGCGACATTTTCGTTCTCCAATAGTCGAGTGACCTCAACTGATACTAAAAGCCATCGTGCTCCGCGTCGATGGCTGCACAAAACGCCTAACTCGCGCCAGCTTTGCGGTTAGAATAGAGCGAATGAAACGATCCGATTCTCGAAATTCCCTCACCCGCCGCGCTCTGCTGCAATCCGCCGTCGGCGCGAGCGCCCTGCTCGCACTTCCCGGCTCGGCGTTTGCGACCGCGCCCGCCGGCTTCGATCAGTGGCGCGACGGCTTTCGCGCGCGTGCGCTGGCCAAGGGCGTGTCGGCCGCAACTTATAGCCGCGTGATGGGCCGCATCGAGCCGGATATGTCCGTGTTCAAGCAGATGCAGCGGCAGCCGGAATTCTACGAGCAGATCTGGCAATATGTGAACCGCCGTGCCTCCGACTGGCGCATCATCGCGGGCAAGGAAGCACTTCGGAAGAACGAGGCCGTGTTTTCGCGGATCGAGCACGATTTCGGCGTCGAGCGCGGCACGTTGCTGGCGCTGTGGGGCGTCGAATCCGCCTATGGCGATCCCTTGGTGCAGCAGAACCACATGCGTCCGGTATTCCCCTCGCTGGCGGCATTGGCGTGGAACGAGCCGCGCCGCCGCGCCTATTGGGAAACCGAACTGATCAACGCGCTGAAGATCGTCGACAAGGGCTGGAGCAGCCCTGAGGAAATGCGGGGCTCGTGGGCCGGCGCGATGGGGCATACGCAATGGATGCCCGAGGTCTGGCTCAATGTCGGCATGGACTATGACCGCGACGGCAAGGTGTCGCCGTTCGGAAAGCCCGACGATGCGCTGGGCTCCAGCGCGCGCTTCCTGGTGAACCGCGGCAAATATCGACGCGGCGAACATTGGGGCTATGAAGTCCGCGCGCCCGGCGGCGCCTCAGGCGGCAGCCGCAGCTACGCGGCATGGGCGAGCGCCGGCGTCACGCGCGCCGACGGCCAGCCGTTCGCGCAGCCGAATGCCTCCGCACAGATGTGGGTGCCGGTAGCAGGCGGTCCGGCGTTTCTGCTCGGGCAGAATTTCAACGCGGTGAAAAGCTACAATCCTTCGATGAACTACGCGCTCGCGATCTGCCATCTCGGCGATCGCATTCTCGGCGGGCCACCTTTCATCCATCCATTCCCGGGTTCGGAGCGCGCGCTGACTTTGGCTGAAGTGCAGGAAGTGCAGACGCGTCTTACCAAAGCCGGCTTCGATACCGGCGGCACCGACGGCCGCGTCGGCAACGACACCATGAAGGCGGTGAAGGATTTCCAGATCAAGGCAGGACTATCGCCCGCAGACGGTTATGGCGGGCTGAAGGTGCTGGCGCGGTTGCGGCAGGGTAGTTGAGTTCTTTCGTCATTCCGGGATGCGCCGTTTGGCGCAGGCCCGGAATCCATACTCCCTGTGGAGATGTTTTGTACCGAACCCCAACGCAGGGGTTATGGATTCCGGGTTCATCGCTACGCGATGCCCCGGAATGACAAACTCTACCGTATCACCGCCGGACCCTGATCCGGCACCGCGACGTCCATCACGCGCAACTGCACGCGCTCGCTACCTTGCCAGCGGTCCACCGCAAGCGATCCCGCGACATGCAGCGGCTGGCCTCTATTCTGCGTCAGCGCGTGACCGAGCTTTTGTCCAACGCTGCGAAATGCGATGCCATTGACGATGGAGCCATCGCCCGATTTGAACCGCACGCGCAGATGCGCCTGCCCCACTTCGTCGGCGAAAATCAACTGATGCGACGGCAGCGCCACCACGGGTTCGGGATTGCCCGCGCCAAAAGGTCCGGCGCGGTTGAGCGTCGCCACCAGCTCCGGCGTCACCGCGCGCGCGCTTACCGCGCCGTCGATGAACAGCTCGTTCTCGTGACGCGACTTGGCGACATCGTCGGCAAGCGCGCTTTCCATGTAGGCGCGGAATTCCGCGAGCCTCTCCTTGCGCAGCGTCACGCCGGCCGCCATGGCGTGGCCGCCGCCTTTCATCAGCAATCGGTCCGTCACCGCCTGCCGCACCGCCTTGCCGAGGTCGACGCCCGATATCGAGCGGCCCGAGCCGGTGCCGATGCCGCCCGGCTCCAGCGCGATCGCAAACGCCGGCCGCGAGAATTTTTCCTTCAGCCGCGAAGCGACAAGCCCGACGACGCCGGGATGCCAGCCCTCCGACGCCGTGACGATCACCGAGCCCTTGTCCTCAAGCCCAAGCGACGCCAGCGCCTCGGCTTCCGCCTGCGCCTCCGCCATCTGCTCGATGACGCGGCGCTCGGTGTTGAGGCGATCGAGTTCGGCAGCGATCCGCGCAGCCTCCGAAATATCGCCTTCCAGCAACAGCCGCACGCCGAGATCGGCGCGGCCGATGCGGCCGCCGGCATTGATGCGCGGTCCCAGCATGAAGCCGAGATGCCAAGCCTCCGGCGGACCATTGAGGCGCGATACGTCCATCAGCGCGGTATGGCCGACGTGATCGCGGCGGCGCATCGCGATCAAACCTTTGACGACAAAGGCGCGGTTGAGCCCCGTCAGCGGCGCGACATCGGCGACGGTGCCCAGCGCCACATGATGCAGCATGCCCAGCAAATCAGGCTCCGGCATTTCGCTCGTCCAGAAATTGCGCGCGCGAAGTTCGCGGTTGACGGCGACCAGCGTCACCAGCACGAGGCCAACCGCGGCGAGATGGCCGAGGCCGGAGAGATCGTCGGGCCGATTCGGATTCACCAGCGCGTCGACATCAGGCAACTCGTCGCCGGTTTGATGATGGTCGATCACGACGACTGACATGCCGAGCCGCTTCGCTTCGGCCAGCGGCTCGAGGCTGGTGGTCCCGCAATCCACCGTGATCAGCAGCGTCGCGCCCTTGCCCGCGAGCGTGCGCACGGCTTCGACATTCGGGCCGTAGCCCTCGAAAATCCGGTCGGGAATATGGATCAGCGGATCTAGCCCGCAGTGGCGCAGATGCCACGCGAGCAATGCCGCCGAGGTCGCGCCGTCGACATCGTAGTCGCCGAAGATTGCGACCCTCTCGCCCCGCACAGCCGCGTCTGCGATTTGTTTCGCGGCGGCTTCCATCTGTGTCACTGTATGCGGATCGGGCATCAATTTGCGGATGGTCGGATCGAGATAATCCTCGACGGCTTCGATTTCGACATCGCGCCCGGCCAAGACCCGTGCCAGCATTTCCGGCAACTGATAGCGCTGGGCGATCGCCAGCGCCCGCGCTGCACCGCGCGGATCGAGCCTGTCGCGCCAGATTTTGCCGGTGGCGGATTGCGTCACGCCGAGAAACGCTGTGGGTTGCTCGAAGGGCAATGCGGAGGCAGGAAGCGTCATGATGCCATCAAAAGATAGGAACGAGACGCACTTCTACAACAGCAGAACAAAGTATGTCGCGATGTGCAGGATTCGAAGAAAAACGAACAAGGCACATAAAGGAATCAAAGCGGTTGATAGAATAAAGGGCGTAGGGGTCGGTCCGGCCCAGATCGCCGGTGAGGGTTTATCGCGATGCCTCAAATAAAGAATGAGCCTGGCCCTTCATTAAACCTGAAACTATCGGTGATCCGCAAGCACCCGCTGTTCTCCGGGCTGGACAGCCCTGCCCTCGATCAGCTCTGCCGCTATGCCAAGGGCCGAAAATTCAAACGGGGCGCTACGATATTCTCGAAAGGAGATCCGGGAGACGCGCTGTTTGCGGTGGCCAGCGGTACGGTCAAGATCAGCGTTTCCTCCGCCGACGGCCGCAGCGCGATGCTCAACCTGATCGGCGAAGGCGAAATATTCGGAGAGATCGCGCTGCTTGATGGCCTCGCGCGCACGACCGACGCCATTGCCAATTCAAGTTGCGAAATTCTGGTGATCGACCGCCGCGATTTCATTCCTTTCGTTCGAAGCCAGCCGACGCTTGCGATGAAACTGATCGAGCTGCTTTGCACCCGGCTGCGTTGGAGCAGCGAACAGATCGAGCAACTCATTCTTCAGAATTTGCCGGGGCGGCTTGCCAATGCGCTGGTCCACCTGATGGAGAAGCGCCAGCCCCTTTCGCCGGGTCAATCGATCACGATCACCCAGCAGGACATCAGCGAGATGGTCGGGACCACGCGGGAAAGCATCAACAAGCAGCTGCGTATCTGGGCTGACAATAACTGGGTGCGTATAGAGCACGGCAGCATCGTGATTTTCGAATTCAAAGCCATTGGCGGTATTGGCGAAAGCTATGAACAACGGCGACTGAAAGCGATGTGCGTGGTCGGCTCGCCGGCCTTGGCTTCTCTGCAGTCAGCGTGGATTTCATTTCACCGAATTTTTTCGAGGTGTGAACTAGGTCACATCCGCTTCGTTAGGTCCGGGCTATCACATGGGCATACTTCCAACTGAAAGGAGTCGCCCATGACCGCGAACCAAATGCTGAACCGCACCTATCGCCGCGCCTATCGGCGCTTAACGCTAGGAATTTCGATTTTCTGCGTCGTTGTTCTGGCGGGGGGTCTGTCGCTCCTGGCCAGCAACCCGAAGGTCGGAGCCTGGATATCCGAAGCCGCGCAGGCGGAATATGTCGGGGACATTGCACTCCCGGCCTCCGAGAGCGTTCGCTTGGCGGTGCCGGATCAACCCGTTCGACAAGCCAAGGCCAATTAAGCCTGCCTCACTCTTTGCCTCTCCCGGTGGGGAGAGGCAAAGATCCCCGCGGAACAGAAGTGGCTTCGAAACGATGGTGCTTAGCATCCCATCCGCGCGGCGATCTCGTTGAAATCTTTCGCAACGATATCCCAATCGCCCTTTGCCTCGAAATCATGCTTCTGCAACGGACCGTATTCCGTCGGCCGCGCGACGAACGCGGTCTTCAGTCCCAGTTTTTGCGCGGCGTTGAGATCGTGGTTATGCGCCGCGACCATCATCACCTGCTCGGGCGGCAGACCAAGCAGGCGCGCGGCGCCCAGATAAGTCTCGCGGTCCGGTTTGTAGTGCTCGAACACATCCCCGCCCAACACCAGGTCCCAAGGCAGACCCGCAAATTTCGCCATGTTGGTGAGCAGCGCGACATTGCCGTTCGACAGCGGACTGATGATGTATTTGGTTTTCAGCCGCGTTAAACCGGAAACACAGTCGGGCCAGGGGTTAAGACGTCGCCAGCCCATCGTCAGGTAGTGCAGATCGGCGTCGGTCAGGCCTTTGATCCCGAACTCTTTGACCAGCCTGTCCAGCGTTTGACGGTGCAGCGTGTCGAGAATGACGAAACCCCGCTCCGGGTTTTTTCGCACCCCATCCATCGAAGCGGCATAACCGGCGCGCCACGCATCGACCAGCGCGGTCCAGTCCGCCTTGATGCCGCGCGTTTCATCCCATTTCGTAAAATCCGCAATCAGGCTCGATCGCCAGTCAACCACGGTCCCGAATACGTCGAACACGAGGGCTTCTACAGCGGATATGTCGGACATTTTTCGCTCCTGATTTTTCTTCGTCATTCCCCGACGCGCAATTGCGCGTCTGCGGATGCGCCCCTTGGCGCAGGCCCGGAATCCATACTCCCGGTGGTGGTTATGAATTCCGGGCTCGCTTGCTCAGCGACAAATTGACCTTGTCAATTTGCGCATAGCTCGCGTCCCGGAATGACGACGGTTAGAGAACGACGCGCCGCTACAGCACTTTCCGGTACTGGATGAACCCCAGATTATTCGCGACCTTGTCATAGAGCGCGCGCGCCTGCGCGTTGTTCGAATGCGTCAGCCAATAGACCCGGCTGGCGCCCGCCGACTCGGCCTTCTCATAAACGGCTTCGATCAGCGCGCGTCCAAGTCCGCTGCCCCGCGCGCTGTCGGCGACGAACAAATCCTCAAGATAACAGTATCGCTTCGGCGCCCAGGTCGAGCGGTGAAACAAATAATGCGCGAAACCTGCGAGCTTGCCATCGAGATAGCCGCCCAGCGCGAATATTTGCTCGTGCGGATCGTGAAACCGCGTCCAGGTGAGATCGGTGATGTCCTGCGTCAGCGCCGATTTGTAGAAATCGAGATAGCCGGCCCAAAGCGGATTCCACGCTGCGCGCTCGTCTTCACCTACCGCGCGTATCAGGACATTGCCGGTCATTATCGTTTGCTCAATCGAGGTGGAATTTTTCGAGCTGGCGGTGCTCGGCCTTGATGTAGCGCACAGTGCCCGTGACCGAGCGCATCACCACGGTCTCGGTCTCGATGACATCCTTGCGGAATTTGACGCCCGACAGCAGCGAACCGGTCGTGACACCGGTGGCGGCGAAAAGGCAGTCGCCCTTCGCCATGTCCTCGATGCCGTAGATGAAGCGCGGATCGGTGACGCCCATCTTCGCCGCGCGCTCGCGCTTCTCCTCGGTATCCAGAATCAACCGGCATTGCATCTGACCGCCGATGCAGCGCAACGCCGCCGCCGCCAATACGCCCTCCGGCGCTCCGCCCGTGCCGATATACATGTCGACGCCGGTGTTATCTGGATCGGCGGTGTGGATGACACCGGCCACGTCGCCGTCGGTGATCAGGCGCACTGCGGCGCCGGTGCCGCGCACGGCGGTAATGATGTCGGCATGACGCGGACGATCGAGCACCAGCACGGTGATTGCGGACGCGTCGACGCCCTTGGCTTTGGCGAGGCGGCGGACATTGTCTGCCGGCGAAGCATCGAGCTCGACCACGCCTTTGGCATAGCCCGGACCGACTGCGATCTTCTGCATGTATACGTCGGGCGCATGAAGCAGCGTGCCACCATCGGCCATCGCCATGGTCGCGATCGCGCCCGGCATATTTTTAGCGCAGAGCGTGGTGCCTTCCAGCGGATCGACGGCGATATCGACTTGCGGGCCGGCGTTCATGCCCACTTTTTCACCGATGAACAGCATCGGTGCTTCATCGCGCTCGCCCTCGCCGATCACGATCGTGCCCTCGATCGGCAGCTTGTTGAGCTCGCGACGCATCGCATCGACCGCGGCCTGATCCGCCGCCTTTTCCTGGCCGTGCCCGCGCAACCGTGCCGCCGACACCGCGGCACGCTCCGTCACCCGCACGATTTCGAGCGTCAGTATGCGCTCCAGCAACAGCTGCGGCGGAACGGAAATATGGGTCGACATCGGCTTAAACTCCCTTAGCGTCACAGCGGACAAACGCGCCCGCGTCTACTTAGTTTTTCTCAATCCGGATGACCTGCGGGCGGCCGCTGATCACCTTATCTTGTTGCACGGCCTGCAGCGCACGGCGTACCGCGTCTTCACTGGTCGCGTAGGTAATCAGGATCACCGGAACCGGCGAAGCCTTGAGCGCCGCGCCTGATGCGTCGACGCCGTCGGGATGCCGCTGCACGATCGATTCGATGGAAATCTTCTGTTCGGCAAGCCGCGTCGCGATAGTCGCCGCGGTGCCGGCGAGGTCGCGCGCCATCAGCCGGATGTAGTAGCCGCCCTCATGACGCTCCATCGGTGCTTTCTTGGTGGTGCGAAGCTTCGTCACCGGGCGGCCAAAAGGCGCGGCGCGAATGCCGCGCGCGACATCGGCGATATCGGCGACCACGGCCGAAGCCGTCGCAGCGCCACCGGCGCCGGGACCGACCAGCGTGATCGGCGGAATGCCCTCGCCGTCGATCGTCACCGCATTGGTGACGCCCATCACCTGCGCGATCGAAGACGAGCGCGGCACCATGGTCGGATGCACGCGCTGTTCGATGCCCTTGGCGGTACGCACGGCGACGCCGAGCAGTTTTACGCGATAGCCGAGTTCCTGCGCTGCCCGCAAATCCTCCGGCGCGATGGACGAAATGCCTTCAACATACACCGCGCTCTGCGCCACCTTGGTGCCGAAGGCGAGGCTGGCGAGGATCGCCAATTTCTGTGCGGTATCGTGACCGTCAACATCAAACGACGGATTGGCCTCGGCGTAACCGAGCCGCTGCGCGTCCTTTAGGCATTCCGCAAAGGAGAGGCCTTCCTGCTCCATCCGTGTCAGGATGTAGTTGCAGGTGCCGTTGAGGATTCCATAGACGCGATTGATGCCGGTGCCGGCAAGGCCTTCGCGCAGCGTCTTGATCACGGGGATAGCCGCACCGACGGCGGCTTCGAAATTCAACGCGCCGCCGAATTTTTCGGCTGACTTCGCCAGCCGCAATCCATGCTTGGCGATCAGCGCCTTGTTGGCGGTCACCACCGACTTTCCGGACTTCAACGCAGCCTCGATCGCCGACAGCGCCGGCTCGCCCGATCCGCCCATCAATTCGACGAAGCAATCGATGCCGGGATCGTTGGCGAGCGCCAGCGGATTTTTGGCCCAGGCGATGCCGCGCAGATCGACGCCGCGTTTCTTTGCCTTCGAGCGCGCGGTCACCGCGACGACGCGCACGCCGCGGCCGCAGCGCGCCGACAAGGTGCGGCTTTGCGCCTCGATGAGGCGGACCACTTCGGCGCCAACGGTGCCGAGCCCCGCTATGCCCACTTTCAGGGGTGCGACCATGACGTGAAGAACCTGCCGGAAGAATGATTATCGCCGATTGGCGAGAGGAACCACGTTGTGCAACGTTTCCAGCCCGCTTTCAAGGAAGCGCCGCACGCCGCGCGCGGCCTGGCGGATGCGCTGTTCGTTCTCCACCATGGCGATCCGGACATAGCCTTCGCCATGTTCGCCAAAGGCGACGCCGGGCGAGACCACCACTCCCGACTTTTCCACCATCAGCGTGGCAAACTGCATGCTGCCGACATCCTTGAAGGCCGCAGGCAGCGGCGCCCATGCGAACATCGAAGCATCCGGCGGCGGGATATCCCATCCGGCGCGGCCGAAGGATTCGACCATCGCGTCGCGGCGCTTGCGGTAGGTTTCGCGCATGTCGCGAATGCATTCTTCCGGGCCATTGAGCGCGGCGGTCGCCGCGACCTGGATCGGCGTGAACGCGCCGTAATCGAGATAAGACTTCACCCGCGCCAGCGCCGCGATGATGCGCTCATTGCCGACGGCAAAGCCCATGCGCCAGCCCGCCATCGAGAACGTCTTCGACATCGAGGTGAATTCGACGGTGACATCGATTGCTCCGGGCACCTGCAGCACCGAGGGCGGAGGGTTATTGTCATCAAAATAGACTTCGGCGTAGGCCAGGTCCGAGAGAATGAAAATCTCGTGCTTCTTCGCGAACGCCACGAGATCCCTGTAGAAATCGAGGTCGGCGACATAAGCCGTCGGATTGGAGGGATAGCAAACCACCAGCGCCAGCGGTTTGGGTATGGAATGAATGATGGCGCGCTCGCAAGCTTCGAAGAATTGCGGCGTCGGCTCTGACGGCACCGAGCGGATCACGCCGCCGGCCATCAGGAATCCGAAGGCGTGAATCGGATAGCTTGGGTTCGGGCAAAGCACGACATCGCCGGGCGCCGTGATGGCTTGCGCGACGTTGGCAAAACCTTCCTTGGATCCCAAGGTCGCCACGATCTGGGTGTCGGGATTGAGTTTGACGCCAAAGCGCCTGTTATAATAGCCCGCCTGGGCCTTGCGCAGGCCGGTGATGCCGCGCGATGCCGAATAGCGGTCGGTGCGCGGCTTGCCCAAGGTTTCCTTGAGCTTTTCGATCACATGCGGCGGCGTCGGCAGGTCCGGATTGCCCATGCCGAGATCGATGATGTCGGCGCCGGCGTTCCGCGCCGCCGCCTTGGCCCGATTGATCTGCTCGAAGACATAAGGCGGCAGACGGCGGATGCGGTAGAATTCTTCCATAGTCCTGGCTCCGGGAACCGGTAACGGCGTGGATCAAACGAGCTGGTTTGGCAAAAGCTGAGCTGACAAACGCGGGGAATTGATGAATCGGGGGTCCTTTTATCACGGACGCCCTATCCCGCCAGCCGTCGCAACCCTTATCGGATCACTTCGCCGCGGGGTTTTTGGCGGCATCGGCAGCCGCCGCCGAGGCCTGCCGGTCGCGGGCCGCGATCAATTCGGCCTGGATTTTGGCGCGCTGGCCCGGATCCATAGTGGGCTCTATTCGGTCCAGCGGCATCCCGTGAACCGGAATATAGGCGTTGGAATCCTTGGTATGCGCTGCAGTATCCGAAGCCCCATCAGCAAGGGGAGAATCCGCGACCGTCGCCAGACAGCCGGCAGCCGAAAGCGCAAAGACCGACAGCACCGTCACCGTCCATATCCTGTTGCGTCCAACTATCGACATTCGACCGAAAATCCTGGCCCGCATGAACCTTGCCGCGGCTTGAAACTTATTTCGACGCACGGGCGCACCATCGCCACAAAGCGTTAACGCGGTCCGAACAGACCGTAGTCATAAGGCTCCAATATGTCCAAACCGCCGGATATTTCGCATCGCAGCACACCGGTCAGCAAGCATAGCCGAAAATCCGCTGCGATCAAAGCGCGCGGTGACGAGCACGAAACGAACCTGTAGTGTCCAGCCATGAAGAGCGTCCCGAGCGAAACCAAGCCGGCTAAAGGCTTCGATCCCGAAGCTTTCGCGATGAACCTTGCGAAAGCGATGGAAAGCAGCGGTCAGGCGCTCGCCGCCTACCTCAAGCCGCGCGAGAACGGCGAGATCAAGGACAAGCCGCCCAACGAGCTCGGCGAGGTCATCAAGACCCTGAGCACGGTGGCCGACTACTGGCTTTCGGATCAAAAGCGTTCGACAGAACTGCAGATGAAGATGGGCAAGGCCTATCTCGATCTGTGGGGCTCCTCGATGCGCCGCATGGCGGGAGACCAAGCCAAACCCGCTATCGAGCCCGCGCCGCGCGACAAGCGGTTCGCCGATCCCGAGTGGAAATCGAACCAGTTTTTCGATTTTGTGATGCAGGCCTATCTGCTGACCACGCAATGGGCGCACGATCTCGTGCGTGACGCCGAAGACCTCGATCCGCACACGCGCAAGAAGGCTGAATTCTACGTAGCCCAGATCACCAACGCGATCGCGCCATCCAATTTCGTTTTGACCAATCCGGAAATCCTGCGGGAGACGCTGACATCCAGCGGCGACAACCTCGTTCGCGGCATGAAAATGCTGGCCGAAGATATCGAGGCTGGAAGCGGCACGCTGCGCATCCGCCAGTCCGACCCCAACAATCTCGTGGTCGGCGTCAACATGGCGACGACGCCGGGCAAGGTGATCTTTCAGAACGAGCTGATGCAGCTCATCCAGTACACGCCTTCAACTGAAACCGTGCTGCGCACCCCGCTGTTGATCGTGCCGCCGTGGATCAACAAGTTCTACATTCTCGATCTCAAGCCGGAAAAATCCTTCATCAAATGGTGCGTCGATCAGGGCGTCACGGTGTTCGTGATCTCATGGGTCAATCCTGACAAGAGTCTCGGCGGCAAGACCTTTGAGGATTACATGAGGGAGGGTCCGCTGGCGGCGATGGACGCCATCGAACAGGCCACCGGCGAGAACAAGGTCCACACCATGGGTTATTGCGTCGGGGGCACCCTGCTCGCCTCGACGTTGGCGTGGCTCGCGGAAAAACGGCGCGCGCGCGTTGCCTCCGCGACATTCCTGGCCGCGCAGGTCGATTTCACCCACGCCGGAGATCTCCTGGTGTTCGTCGACGAGAACCAGATTTCCGCGCTCGAGCGCGACATGCAAGCCGCAGGCGTGCTCGAAGGCAGCAAGATGGCGATGGCCTTCAACATGCTGCGTTCAAACGATCTGATCTGGTCCTACGTCGTCAGCAATTATCTCAAGGGCAAGCCGCCTTCGGCATTCGACCTGCTGCACTGGAACTCGGACGCGACGCGCATGCCTGCCGCGAACCATTCCTATTATCTGCGCAACTGCTACCTGGAGAACCGTCTCTCCACCGGCAGCATGGTGCTGGACAACACCCTGCTCGATCTGTCGAAGGTCAAGGTGCCCGTCTATAATCTGGCGACGAAGGAGGACCACATCGCGCCGGCAGATTCGGTGCTACATGGCTCGCAGTTTTTTGGCGGCCCGGTAAAATACGTTCTCTCGGGATCGGGACATATCGCCGGCGTGGTCAATCCGCCCGCGTCCGGCAAATACCAATATTGGACCAACGACAAGGCGACGCACAAGACTCACAAGACGCTCGCTGATTGGATCAAGGACGCGAACGAGCACAAGGGTTCGTGGTGGCCGAACTGGCGCGAATGGCTCGGTGAGATTGACGCGGAGGAAGTGCCGGCGCGCGCTGTTGGGTCAGGTGCACTTCCACCCATCGAGGACGCGCCCGGCAGCTACGTCAGGGTTCGCGCCTGAGGGCTGTTCGTTCGGCACCAAAGCATTTATGTTGTCGTCATTCCGGGATGCGCCTCTTGGCGCAGGCCCGGAATCCATACTCCCTGTCGTGGTTATGGATTCCGGGCTCGTTTCGCTTCGCTCACGCCCGGGAATGACGTAACGTAGGGCTGATCGTTGCTCGCAAGATTTGACGTAGAGGATTTATGATGACGCGCGAACTGTTCTGGCTGACGCTGACTGTTATTTTCACTGGAATTCTGTGGGTGCCCTACATCCTCAACCGCGTTCAGGTGCGGGGCCTCGGCGGCGCGATGGCCAATCCCTCGCGCAACGACAAGCCGCAAGCCGAATGGGCGACGCGCACGATGTTCGCGCACGACAACGCCGTTGAAAATCTCATCATCTTCGCGCCGCTGGTCCTGATCCTGGCCGAGATCGATTATTCGTCCAAATGGACGGTCTATGCGTGCGCCGTCTACTTCTGGACGCGAGTCGCGCATGTAATCGTCTACGCCATGGGCGTGCCGGTATTGCGCACGCTGGCCTTCACGGTCGGCTTCCTCGCCCAGGCCGTGCTGGCACTGGCGATTTTCAAGATCGTGTGACGACGGCACAATAAGGCGGGAACCTATCTGCCGCATCCGCATCTAAGTTCCCGCCTTGTATAACCAGGGCGGAGCAAATTTCGCATGCATCACGCCCAACCTTCACCCCGCATTGCCGCTGCAACCGGGGATGCCGAGCTGATCCGTCGTGCCTGCAATCGCGACGAGGCCGCTATTCGTCAAATTATACAATCGAACAACGGCAGGCTCTATCGGGTCGCGCGCGGCATTCTGCGCAACGACAGCGACGCCGAGGACGTTGTCCAGGAGACATATCTTCGCGCGTTCACGCATCTTGAAAGTTTTCGCGGCGAGTCCACGCTCGGCACCTGGCTCGTGCGCATCGCCTTGAATGAGGCTTTGGCCCGGCTTCGCCGTCAAAAGCCGAGCGTCGAATGGAACAGTCTGCCGCCGGGAATGCTGGAAGCTCAGATTCTTCAGTTCCCTTTGTCTGCGGCCCCCGAAGACCCGGAAAAGACCATGGCACAACGTGAAATCCAAAGCGTCGTCGAGAACGCCATCGATGAGCTTCCTGAAGCCTTTCGCATCGTTTTCATCACCCGGGTGATCGAAGGCATGAATGTCGAGGAAACCGCCGAAATTCTTCAGTTGAAGCCCGAGACGGTGAAAACCCGGCTGCACCGTGCCCGCAGCATGCTGCGCGACAAAGTGGAAAGAAAAATCGGTCCCGTCGTGATGGAAGCCTTTCCCTTCGCCGGCAAGCGCTGCGAACGGCTCACCGACGCTGTGCTCAAGCGCCTCGGCTTTACCGGATAATCCGGGAACCTTTCCGCTGTCGCTCCATCCAATGCGGCGTGTCACCAACCATGCCGGAAGCTATCACGCGCCGGCGCCCCAGGAGTTATCATCATGTACGTTCGTTTGAGCGCGGCAGTGGCCGCACTAAGCTTGATAAGCAGCGCAGCCCTTGCGCAGGGCGCAAAGCCAACCGATCCGCAGATTGCGCATATTGCCTACACTGCCGGCGTCATCGACATTACCGCGGCCAAGCAGGCATTGGCCAAAACGAAAAACAAGGAAATCAAATCGTTCGCCGAAGACATGGTCCGCGACCATGAAGCCGTGAACAAACAGGCGCTTGCGCTGGTCAAGAAACTCAACGTCACGCCCGAAGATAACGACACCAGCCGCTCGTTGTCGAAGAACGCCGCGGATAAGCTTGCCGAACTGGCAAAGCTGAAGGGCGCTGACTTCGACAAAGCCTATGCCGCCAACGAGGTCGCCTATCACAAGGCGGTCGATAGTGCGCTCGAAACCCAGCTTATTCCTTCCGCCAACAATGCGGAATTGAAGAGCCTGTTGCAGACCGGCCTCAAGATCTTCCAGGGCCACGAGCAGCACGCCGAACACGTCGCAGCGGCGCTGAAGTAAGGAGTTCAGCATGACGCCGGGACGCTACATCCTGATTTTGTCGATGTTGTCGATGCTGTCTGGGATGTGCGTCTCGGCCCATGCTGCAACGATTCAAATCACGATGGAAAATCTTGTTATCTCGCCGGCCGATGCGACAGCCAAAGTCGGCGACACCATCGAATGGATCAACAAGGATGTCTTCGCTCATACCGCGACCGCGCGAAACGGTGACTGGGACGTGACCCTGCCGCCTAAAAAAACCGTCAATTCGGTTTTGAAAAAAGCGGGCGTCGTCGAGTACTATTGCCGCTTCCACCCGAACATGAAGGCAACGCTCACCGTCGCGCCTTAGCTGGTGGTGAATCTTTCCGCAAAACGGCTGGGCGAGGCGAGCTGCGCCCGCAAACTAACCCTGCCCGCTCGTCTCGGGAAAACCAAGCATCAGCCGCATGTTCTGCACGGCAGCGCCGGAAGCGCCCTTGCCGAGATTGTCGAGACGCGCGACCAGCACGGCTTGCCGATGCTCGGCACTTGCAAACACATAGAGCTCAAGCTTGTTGGTCTCGTTGAGCGCCTCCGGCTCGATCCGTCCGCTCTTGATCGCCGCATCGTCGAGCGACATCACCGAGACGTAGGTACTATCGGCGTATCGTTTCGCCAGCGCCGCGTGGAGATCGGCCGCATCCGGCTTGCCCGGCAGCGTGTCGAGATGCAGCGGCACCGACACCAGCATGCCCTGTCGATAATTGCCGACCGAGGGCACGAAGATCGGGCGTCGCGTGAGACCAGAATAAAGCTGCGTTTCCGGAAGATGCTTGTGTGCGAAGCCGAGGCCGTAGAGTTCGAAGGCCGGCGCCGTGCCGTTCTCGAAACTCTCGATCATGGATTTGCCGCCGCCGGAATACCCGCTCACCGCATTGATCGTGACGGGATAATCTGCCGGTATGAGACCGGCATCGACCAGCGGCCGCAGCAGCGCCACCGCGCCGGTCGGATAGCATCCGGGATTCGAAACTTTCGACGCGTCGCAAATCCTTGCGGCTTGGTCCGGCGCCAGTTCCGGAAAGCCATAGACCCAGTCCGGTGCGACGCGAAACGCCGTCGACGCGTCCAATACCTTGGGAGCCCTAATTCCCATGTTGTCGATAAGCGCGACGGTTTCCTTTGCCGCCTCATCCGGCAGGCAGAGGATGACGAGGTCGACCTCCTCCATCAGAGCGCGCTTGGCGCCGGCATCCTTGCGCTTGTCATCCGCAATGCTTCGCACTGCGACGTCGCTTTGCCGGTCGAGGCGCTCGCGGATTTCGAGCCCGGTCGTCCCCGCCGCGCCATCGACGAAAACCGCGGGCTTCGCGGACGCGCCGGCCAATCGCTTCACCGGTCGGCAGCTTTCTGTCTGTGATGTTCATGGCGCAATCACTCCATTCGCAAGCCCGCCGACAGCCGCGTTCGAATTGTAGTCGAGCTGCGGCCGCAGCGCGACCATCTGCTTTGCGATCGCCTGCGCGGCTTCGTCCGGCTGTCGCACCAGTTCATTCGCGATGGCGACGTGATCGACATCGGATTTGTGCTGGTTGAGCTTAAAGCTGCCCTCGATGTTCTCTACCGTCATCACCAGACCGACGATCGCCTGCATCAGCGCCTCCCGGCGACCGGTTGAAACTTCGCTTGCCAGCCAGGGCGGCTTCGGCGCCAGCCAGGCTTCAAACTTGGCGCTGAGCGCGTCGAGATGATCGCTCAATTGCTTAGCCGGCATGGTGCGGACCGGCCCGCTGAGATGCACGGCCTGATATAGCCAGGTCGGCACCTGATCGGGCGAAACGTACCAATGCGGCGAGACATAAGCGTCCGCGCCATTCACCGCCAGCAGCCAGGAAGATTTGCTGTTCGCCAAAGCCGCCAGCGCATTGCCGCGCGCGACGTGGAAGGCCACGCAGGGCGTGCCGTCGTTGAGATATTCCATGCAGAAAGGCAGCGAGGAAGCCACCGGCCTGGTCCCGTCATGCGCGCATATCACGCCAAAGCCGCGCGCCTCCGCGAACGCAAGGCTGGCGGCTCGGTCGGGCTTGAACAAAGGTGGGGTATACATGGCTTGCTCCTGCTTCGCTTAAGGAGCCGCCCGATCAGTTCGCGATGTTGAGAAAAATGCCGCGGACTGGATCCGGCGGCAGAGGCGACGACCTAAATGCAGACGTCCGCCCGTACCGCTGGTGTGCGGCGGCGGCGGATGATGACAATGGTCGCGGCGTTGATCATCCGCGGGTGATAGGGCCGTGAGCCCGGGCCGTCAAGAACGTTCGTGTCCCGACGGGCGTCTTAAGCCCGGATCAGTACCACTCCCGCGATGAGAAACGCCGCGCCCAGCAGCCGCCACGCATTGGCAGGATGAACGGGGACGCCCAGAATCCCGAAATGATCGAACACGAGCGAGCCGATCATTTGGCCGGCGACGATCAGCGCGATCACCATCGCCGCACCAAGCCGCGGAATTAGCAGAATCGAGACCGCGATATAAATCGCTCCGAACAGTCCGCCGCTCCAGGAGATGAAGTGGCTGCGCGCAATCATTTGTTTCGACAACCATGGCTCGCGCAACACAACCGCTGCGACGAGCATGACGATGGTGCCACCGAGATAGCTGATGAACCCCGCCCACCAGGGCGAACCGATTTCGGCGCGAAGGTTGGCATTTACCGCCTGCTGGAACACGAAGCTAAGGCCCGCGCCGACTGCCAGGAGATAGGCGAGACCCACGAAGCCGGTTGCCATTTTTCTCTCCCTAAATCGTCCGCCACAGCCATTCAGCGACAACAGAGATCACGTCCCCGAATAGCAGGAGCGCCGCCGACCAAACGAACGCCGAGACGAAGTTCGCCGCTTGAAAGCGCCAGTACGGCATTTCGAAAATTCCGGCGGCCAGCGGAACCGAGGCACGCAGCGGCCCGAAAAACCGCCCTATGAAAATACCGGGCACGCCCCATTTTGTGACAAAAGCTTCGCCGCGCGGCAGGATGTCGGGATAACGCGACAGCGGCCACATCTGAGCGACGTGTTCCTTGTATTTGAAGCCGAACCAGTACGACAGCCAGTCGCCGAGCGCGGCGCCGATTCCTCCCGCGATCCACACCGGCCAGAAGCTGATGCCGCTGGCGCCGATCAACGCACCGATCGCAACCAGTGCGCCCCACGCCGGCACCAGCAGCGAAATGAACGCCAGCGATTCCCCGAACGCCAGCAGCAGCACGATCGGTGCGGCCCAGACCTGATGATCCCGCACGAAATCGGCAAGCCCGCGCGCAATACCTTCCATTCAGAAATGCTTCCTGCCCCTGCTCCGGCAGGCGGGCTTTTTTGAACCTTTTGACAGATTCGACCTCTATACCTAAATAGTTAGGCTACCCCCCTGCGTGACTTCAAGTCACAAAGCGGCGGCGCGGCTTGAACACTTTTCGCCGCCGGCTTAAATCCCAAATATCAAAAAAGGACAGACGGATGACGATCGGCTCATTGATGATGTGCGTCAGCGTCGTGGTGTTGCTGGTCGGCATGCTCGTCGGCATCGCAATGGGCGTCCAGCAGAATTTCGAACTGGCGCCGGCACATGCCCATCTCAATCTGATCGGCGGAGTTCTGTTGTTTCTGTTCGGCCTGTTCTATCGGCTATTTCCGGCGGCCGGCGCCACGACGCTGGCCAAGGTTCAGGGTTGGCTGCACATTGTCGGTGCGATTTTGTTTCCGCTCGGTATCGCCAGTTGCGCTGACTAAAGGTTCGGCGTTCGATTGCCGCGCCGGTTTTGGCGCTCTGATCGTGACTTTGCGCCATGGCGTCTGTTCGCGGTGATCGTGTTCCGGACCTCTAAGGTCTGAAGGCCTGCGTCAGGAAGCCTGCAGGTCACATTTGAACCCCTTCCATGGCATAGTCATGCCCACCGATTCGCGCCACCCTGGCCGTGTGCAACACCTGAGCCTCTATGCCGAAGCCATTGAAATCTATCGCCAAACACAAATCTGATGACGATCTGTTCGACGCCGCCCCTCCGAAGGCGCGTGCGCCGCTCAAAGCTGCGTCGCGGGCTGGCAGTGCCGAGGCCGGCTACACCGCTGCCGACATCGAGGTGCTGGAAGGCCTGGAGCCGGTGCGCCGCCGGCCCGGCATGTATATCGGCGGCACCGACGAAAAGGCGCTGCATCATCTGTTCGCCGAGGTGATCGACAATTCCATGGACGAGGCGCTGGCGGGCCATGCGTCCTTCATCGAGGTCGAATTGACCGCCGACGGCTTCCTCACCGTGACCGACAATGGCCGCGGCATCCCCGTCGACCCCCATCCGAAATTCCCGAAAAAGTCCGCGCTCGAAGTCATCATGTGCACGCTGCATTCCGGCGGCAAATTCGACTCCAAGGTCTACGAGACCTCGGGCGGCCTGCACGGCGTCGGCGTTTCCGTAGTGAACGCCCTCTCCTCGCGGCTCGAGGTCGAGGTCGCGCGAAGCCAAAAACTTTACAAGATGACGTTCGAGCAGGGCCATCCCAAGGGCAAGCTCGAAGATCTCGGCGCCATCAACAACCGGCGCGGCACCAAAATCCGCTTCAAGCCGGATGCCGCGATTTTTGGGCCTAAGGCGGCGTTCAAACCGCAGCGTCTTTTCAAGATGGCGCGCTCGAAAGCTTATCTGTTCGGTGGCGTTAAAATCCGCTGGCGCTGCGATCCCGAATTGCTGCGGGGCGTGGACGACGTTCCCGCGCAAGACGAGTTTCATTTTCCCGGCGGGCTGAAGGATTATCTCGCCGCCGCGATCCATAACGACACGCTGGTGCATCCCGACATCTTCTCCGGCAAATCCGGCCGCGTCGGCGCGCACGGCGCCTGCGAATGGGCTGTCGCGTGGACCGCGGACGCCGACGGTTTTCTGTCTTCGTACTGCAACACGGTGCCGACGCAGGACGGCGGCACGCATGAATCCGGCATGCGCAGCGCGCATGCTGCGCGGCCTGAAAGACCACGCCGAGCGCGTCGGTCAGGGCAAGCGCGCCGCCAACATCGTCTCGGAAGACGTGATGGTCGGCGCCGCCGTGATGCTCAGCGTGTTCGTGCGGGAGCCGGAATTTCAGGGCCAGACCAAGGACCGCCTCGCCACGGCAGAGGCGCAGCGCATCGTCGAGCAGGCCATCAAGGACCCGTTCGACCACTGGCTCTCGGGCAATCCGCTGCAGGCCAACAAGCTGCTGGAGTTCGTGGTCGAACGCGCCGATGAGCGGCTGCGCCGCCGCGCCGAGAAGGAAATCTCGCGCAAGACCGCGGTGAAGAAGCTACGCCTACCCGGCAAGCTCGCCGACTGCACCAATACCGCCGCCGAAGGCTCCGAGCTGTTCATCGTGGAGGGAGATTCCGCCGGCGGCAGTGCCAAGCAGGCGCGCGACCGCAAGACGCAAGCCATCCTGCCGTTGCGCGGCAAGATTCTCAACGTCGCCTCCGCCACCAAGGATAAGCTCACCGCCAACGCGCAGCTCTCGGACCTGATGCAGGCGATCGGTTGCGGCATCGGCGCGCATTACCGCGAAGAGGATTTGCGCTACTCGCGCATCATC
The DNA here is from genome assembly GCA_963723625.1 of uncultured Alphaproteobacteria bacterium. Lineage (GTDB taxonomy): Bacteria > Pseudomonadota > Alphaproteobacteria > Rhizobiales > Xanthobacteraceae > Bradyrhizobium. Next base: position 309,574 of record CAVRRK010000002.1, on the reverse strand, counting down.
ATCATGACCGACGCCGATGTCGACGGCGCGCACATCGCCTCGTTGCTGATCACATTCTTCTACCGGCAGACGCCGCGGCTGATCGACGAAGGCCATCTTTATCTGGCGGTGCCGCCGCTCTATCGGCTCACGCACGGCGCCAAGACGGTCTACGCCCGGGACGACGCGCACAAGGATGCGCTGCTGAAAAGCGAATTCAACGGCAACGCCAAGGTCGATGTCGGCCGCTTCAAAGGCTTGGGCGAAATGATGCCGGCGCAGCTCAAGGAAACCACCATGGACCCGGCCCGGCGCACCATGCTGCGCGTGGTACTGCTCGCCGACGACCGCGAAGGCACCGCGGATTCCGTGGAGCGCCTGATGGGCACGAAAGCCGAAGCGCGGTTCGCGTTTATTTCCGACAAGGCGGAATTCGCGCGCGAGGATTTGCTGGACGTGTGAGAACTAACTGCCAAAGCGCACACGATACCGGCACAGGAACAAATCATGCGCACCCTATCCTCATCCTCGGCATCATCGCACTCCTCATGATTGGCCTGCTCTGGATCGGCCAGGGCACCGGCACGATCAACTGGCCACAGTCGAGTTTCATGATCAGCCAGATACAGTGGGCATATTACGGCGCAGCGCTCGCCGTGGTCGGCCTGATCCTGATCTGGCGCGGCAGGACGATTAGATGCCGAAAATTCCTTTGATCTCAGCGGCCGCGTCGCCATCGTCACCGGCGGCAATGGCGGCATCGGGCTCGGCATGGCGCGCGGGCTCGCGGACGCTGGTGCGCCGTCGCCATTGTGGGACGTAACGCGGCGAAATCCGACGCCGTGGTGGCCGACTTCAAGCAGCGCGGCGCCAAGGCCATCTCCGTCGTTGCCGATGTCACCGATGCCTCGGCCGTCGCCGCGATGGTCGAGCGCACCGCGCGTGAGTTCGGCCGCATCGACATTCTCGTCAACAATGCCGGCATCAACATCCGCAAGCCGCCGCATGTGCTGGCCATCGACGAATGGGACAGCATCATCAAGACCAACCTCACCAGCGCGTTTCTGTGCTCACAGGCGGTCTATCCCGCGATGAAGGCCGCCGGCGGCGGCAAGATCATCAACATCGGCTCGATGATGTCGATCTTCGGCTCCGGCTTCACGCCGGCCTACGCCGCCAGCAAAGGCGGTATCGTGCAGTTCACGCGTTCATGCGCCGTCGCCTGGGCCTCCGACAACATCCAGGCCAATGCGGTGCTGCCCGGCTGGATCGATACCGATCTGACCCAAGCGCGCGCGCCGCGAGATCGACGGGCTGCACGACAGGGTTCTGGAACGCACGCCCGCCGCGCGATGGGGCGAGATCGCGGACTTCGCGGGCATCGCCGTGTTCCTGAGTTCAGCGGCGTCGGACTTCGTCACGGGCACCGCGATCCCGGTCGATGGCGGATTTTCGGTGAAGGGATAATCGCTTCGGAACGAACCCGGTTTGTCGCCATTGATCCCTGCATCAGCGGAGTCGAGACGATGAAACCCCGAAGCCTTCTTGCTGCATCCGCCATCTGTCTGTTTTCTGGCGCGGCGTCCGCGCAAAACATGGGCTGGCAGCACTATGCGGTGCCGGTGACAGGCGCGAACGTTGAGTTTCCCGCGGCGATTTTCAGCAGAGACGCCGGTGAACCGGACGTTGGATATGGACGCCGCTTCGTCACTTCAGACGGGCGTGCGAACCTCACGATCCAGTCGTTTCCAAACGACGCAAACGATTCCCCGGCAGCCTTCCTCGCGAAGCAGTCACCGCCCCCGGGCATTATGTATCGCAGGGTGACGCCCCGGTTTTTCGCGGTATCAAGTCAGCGCAGCGGCAAGATTTGGTACAATCGCTGCAACTCTTCAGGCCGCTTCATGAATTGCGTGCTGATCAATTATCCCGCGGCGGAAAAACGCCAGTGGGATGGCGTGGTCACGCGCATCAGCAGGACGTTGACCAGCCGCAGCTGATTTCACGCTTTCGCTTCCGGAGACTGCACATGCTCCGGGCGAACGCCGAGGCCGATGAACCGCGCGGTGATGCCTTGCAGCCACGGCACCGCGTTGACCAGACGCACCAGCAACGGCGGCTTCACCGGCTGCTCGCCGGGCCTCAGCGCGACGCTGATGATATTGTTCTGCACAACCACCTGCATTCGCTGCGTCATCCGCACCGGAAATTCGCGGCGTTGTTGGACCTCATCCAATTCGCTTTGGCTTGGACAGGCGCCACGCAATCGCGCAGCGAGAATGTTCGCAGTCGCGACCGCGTCCTGCACCGCGAGGTTGACGCCGACGCCGCCGACCGGCGACATCGCATGCGCGGCATCGCCGATGCACAGCAATCCCGGACGCGTCCAGCGCTTCAGGCGGTTGATCGCCACCGTCAGCAATTTCACTTCGTCCCAGCTCTTCACGTCGGCCATCCCTGATTTCAGGATCGGCGCCATGCGAACGACATCGTCGCGGAATGCATCCAGCCCGCGCGCCTTCACCGCGTCGTATTGGTTCTTGGCGATGACGTAAGCGCATTGCCAGTAATCGCCGCGGTCGAACGTCACCATCATCTTGCCGGTCTCGACGCGCGCGAACACGCTTTCGCTCTCCTCGCCCTTGCCGGCGCGAAACCACAGCACGTCCATCGGCGCGCCGATTTCAATCACTTCGAGTTTTGCCTTGTCGCGCACCACCGAATGGCGGCCGTCGCAACCGATGGTGAGGTCCGCGCGGATCTCCATCGGCCCCTCCGGCGTATCGGCCTTCACGCCAACGACGGTATCGCCAGACCAGATCAGATCGGTGGCATCGGCGTTCATCATGACCTTCAGCGAGGATATCGCTTGCCGCTCTCGCGCAGGAAATTGAGAAAATCCCACTGCGGCATGAAGGCGATGAAGGGGAAATTGACGTTGAGCCGGCTGAGATCGGCGATGCGGATCGAGGTGTCGCCGAACTTGCCGTCCATCTTCTGCAATTGCTGGTGCGGCAGTTTCAGAAATCCGTCGCTAAGACCAAGCTCGTGCATCACCTGAAGCGTCGAGGGATGCACGGTATCGCCGCGGAAATCGCGAAAAAAGTCCGCATGCTTCTCCAGCACGATGGTATCGATGCCGGCGCGGCCCAGCAGATATCCCAGCATCATGCCGGCGGGCCCGCCGCCGACGATGCAGCATCGGGTCGTGATCGATTTAACCGATGGTTGTTCGGGCATAGTTCCAGCAATCATGGCTCAACCCCGCCTGATGAAGCGCTGGGATCAAGTGTACACGGATTGAAGCGGACGCGCGCGCCTTCGGGGATTTGCCTAGCGTATTTATAGGCGCGGGTTGCCGGCCACCACAGCGAGGGCGACGGGACGGCGAGGCGATCGCGCATCTGCCGCATCAGCCCCTGCCCCCTCCACGCAACAAAGCGCATCCAGCGCTCCGCCGCCCAGGAGAACCCTTGATCGACCGACACCGAACGGAAATGATACGCCTTGGCGAGCGACCATGCATCGCAGGCTCGCTTCACCGGATCGTCGTAGAAGGCCGCGATCTTTTCGGCGTCCATGCCCTCGGTCGCCAGCCAGCGCGGAATATGGACGTTACAAAGCCGTTCGACGTCGGTGAACACCTTGTCGGTGCCGGTGCCCGTCACGGGACATGTGGTCTCGAAGGCGTCGCCAACCAGCACCACGCCAGCCTGGCGGTATCCCTCGCTGACGTAGAGATCGGCGGGACGAATTTTCATCTCGCCGGAAATCTTGAAATTGCCGGTGATGCGCTGCAGCCGTGGCAGCGAAGCATTCAGCGTCGCTTCCGGGGCACGGCGCATTTCGCGCAGCCATGGATCGTCCATCTGGCGATAGACGAACAGATTGGCGCGCATGCGATCGCCGATCGGGAACAACGTAATATAAGGCGTGCGGTCGCTCGGGCGTTCGGAAAAATAGGTCAGCGCGGGAAAGTCGAACGCCGCGCGCCCAACCGGCTCCATGTCGAAAGCCAATGTGATGGAATGGCATGCGCTGGTGATGCGCCGCTCGATGCCAAGCTTGTGGCGCAAGCCGACATTCAGTCCGTTTGCCAGCACGACGAGCCGCGCGGAAATCTCCTCGCCATTTGATGCCACGATGATCTGGCGCTCGGCGCTGGTCGAGATCGATGTGACCTTGGCGTGGACCTGAATGACGTTTGGCGGAATCTCGGCGCGGATGGCGTTGACCAGTCCGTCGTACAGGATGCCGAATTGCTGGCTGGGCTTCTTGCAAAGCAAAATGCCGAACCGCGCGATCCAGTTCTCGCCGTCGTGCGTCGTTGCCTGCAAAATATTGTCGGCGAGTCCGGTTTTGCGGAAACGATCAAGTTGTTCGCCGCCGCTGAGTTTTTCACAGCGCAGATCCGGCGGATAAACGGGATGCGGGTCGATCAGCACCGTGGCGATGCCGGCGCGCCCCAGCATCGCGGCGGCGGTAGAGCCGGCGAGCCCGCCGCCAACGATCGCAATGTCAGTGGTGCGCACCGCTTCCCTCGATTTCGGCGCTATCATTGCGCCGGAAAGGCCAAACAAAGCCTGAAGGGACAGGGTTAAATTTTAACCTGTGGGGCGAGCCCGACTTTGGGAAAGCACCCAGCAACAGGCGCCGGTGAAGCCTAAGCAAGCGGTTCGGCTGCTCGCAGCTAGGGTGGTTTTTCAGATCGCGAACTGTTGCACAATTACGACATTTCTAATGGGAATGGAGCGGTGTGCGCAAACCCTATTGAGTATGAATTGTGCAGGCTCATTCCGCAAGCTAACTTCACCGCCGGGATATCTTGGTAGATCAGGAGCTTCGGTGGCGGGATTGCACAAGCAAATCTGTTTCGTGCGAAGCAAATGTTCACGGCGGTTCGCAAGTTTGCTAGCCGCTTCATCGTTGGCCGGCGCAGTTTTGCTTTCGGCCTCAGCCTTTGCGGCGAATTTCACGGTCACCAACGCAAATGACAGCGGTGCAGGTTCGCTACGTCAGGCGATCGCGGATGCCAATGCCGCCGGTGGCACCAACGTCATCACGATGCAGCCTGGTCTCGGCGCCATTAATCTTGCCTCCAATTTGCCGATCGTCGCGACCTCAGTCACTATTGTCGGTGGCGGCAATACGCTCGATGGTGCAGGCGCCTTCCGCGGTTTTCTGATTTCTGGCATTGCCTCCGACGGCCAGAACGCAGCCGCGACGTCAGTCACGATTTCGAATTTGACAATTCAAAACGTCAAGGCGCAGGGCGGCAACGGCGGGTTGGGTGGGTGGCGGCGGCGGACTCGGCGCCGGTGGCGCGGTGTTCGTCGGCCCAGTAGCGAACGTAACGCTGTCGAATGTCACCGTTATGAACAGCGTTGCGTCGGGCGGCAACGGTGGCAGCTCACAACTTGGGGGTACCAGAGTTACTGGCGGCGGCGGCGGCGGATTGGGTGGCAACGGCGGCTCAGCGGACACCACGGGGTTGGTAGGCGGCACCGGCGGCGGCGGCGGGCTGATTTTCGCTGGTGGAAGTGCGCCAAACCCAAGTAGTGGTGGTGGAGGTGGAGGCGGCATCACCTCGGCTGGCAACAACACTGCTGGCAACAAAAAGGGGAAATGGCGGCACCGGTCTGAATGGCCTGGGTGGTGGTGGTGGCGGCGGCGGCACCGCCGGAGGCGGCGCTGCCGGGGGCCACGGTGCCGCGCCTGGTGCAGGTGGTAATAGTTCAGCTAATGCAGGAAACGGCGGCTTTGGCGGCGGCGGTGGGGAGCGACGCGACCGGCAGCACAGCGGGCTCCGGCGGGTTTGGCGGTGGTGGCGGGGGCGATGAATTCGTCTTCTCGGCAAGCGGCCGCGGCGGCTATGGCGGTGGAGGTGGCTATTATGGTGGACCAGCGGCAGGGGGTCTCATCGATGCCGGTTCCTTTCGGTGGCGGCGGGGCGGTTCTACAAACTCCATTCGTGGAGCGCAGTTTCGGCGGCAATGGCGGCGGCGGTGGCGGCGGTGGGGCTGGATTGGGCGGCGCCATCTTTGTCGTCGCTGGTGGGACGCTCACGATCGATGGCAATTCAAGCCAGACGGCCGGCAGTGTACAGGGCGGCGCCGGTGACAAAACCAGCGGCGGGCTCGCCGGTGTTGACGGCGCCGCGTTCGGCAGCGGAATTTTCTTCCAGGGCTCAGCGTCGGGTGCGCCAAGCGTGTCGGCCTTCGGCGCCGCGATCAGAGCATCGGCAGCGTCATCGCCGATCAGAACGGATCGGGCGGAGCGCTTCGTTCAAACGGGCTTGGTGGTACCGGCGGCGTCATGGCACTGGCCAAAACGGGATCGGGTACGCTGACGTTATCAGCGGCCAATACCTATACGCGGCAATGACGATTCCAGCGGGCACGCTGGCGCTCGCAGCAACCGGCGGGATTCGTCGGAGGTGTCGTCAATAATGCTACTTTTACAACCGCAGGCTCTGTGGCCGGCGGCCTGATCAACACTGGCACCGTCAACGCCAATGGTGGGACGATCAACGGCGCCGTCTCCAACAACGCCGGGGCTTTCAACGTTGGCGGCACTGTGGCGGGCGACAGCACCTTCGGCAACGCCGCGAACGCGACGCTGGCGGTCGGCGCGGCCGGCAATTACACGCTGCTGGGCCGCCTCAGCAATTCCGGAGCGATCACGGTGGCGAACGGCGGCAAGCTCACCGATCTCGCAGGCATCACCAACGCTGCAGGCGGCACCATCGTCGTCGCGCTCGGCGGCAGCGTGCATGACGATCTCGACAACGCCAGCACCGTCATCAACAATGGCGCTTACCTCGCAAACGTTGCCAGCAATTCCGGCACCATCACGAACAATGGCGTGTGGACTGGAAACGTAACTTCCAGCACCGGGACCATCAACAACAACCTGACCTGGAACGGCACGATCGCCAATGCGGGATTATTCTCCAACGCCGCCGGAGCCACCGTTTCAGGACTGCTGACGAGCACGGCCGGCGCAGTTTTAAATGACGGCGCACTGAACGGTGGCGCGACAATTTCTGGCGGCACGTTTTCAGGAACTGGCTCGGTTGCGGGGCTGAGCGTGACAGGCGGCGTCTTTGCGCCCGGCAACGCCACGCCGGGATCATCGATGACGGTGACCGGTTCGCTTACGCTAAGCTCCGCAGCGGCTTATCTGGTGCAGATCAATTCGGCCACGTCGACCTTCACCAACGTTGCGGGCACCGGCAGCTCCCGGCGGAGCTGCCGTGAATGCGATATTTGCCGGCGCCTTGACTAACCGGTACGTCATCCTGTCAGCGAGCGGCGGCGTTACCGGCACGTTCAATCCGATTGTAGGTAGCAATCCCGGTCCGAATTTGCGGTCGACCCTCAGCTATTATCCCACTCATGCCTACCTCGATCTCGCGCTCAATTATGTGCAGCCCGGCGGTGGCTTCAACGGGAATTCAGCTCTAGCGTCGCCAACGGGCTCAGCAATGGGTTCTCGCAGGGTGGCGTCATCCCGCCCGGTCTCCACCACACTGACGCCCGCTGGCCTAGCGCAAACCGCAGGCGAACTGCCGACCGCCGCCCAGCAGACCACCTTCGATGCGATGAATCTGTTCCTCGGGCTGATCACCGATCCATTCGCCACCGGCCGCGGCGATCCGCTGAGCGCGGACGCGGCCACCTCTCAGCGGGCCTCCGACAACCCATCGATCCATCGCGAGGCGCCACCGATGGCGAAGACCTTCGAGCAGCGCTGGAGCGTGTGGGCGGCGGGTTATGGCGGATCGCAGACCACCGACGGCAACGCCGCCGTCGGCTCCAACACGGCGACCAGCCGCGTGTTCGGCGTGGCAGCGGGCGCAGATTACGTGCTTCTCGCCGAACACCATCGCTGGCTTCGCACTGGCTGGCGGCGGCACCAATTTCAGCGTTGCCAATAGCTCGGCACCTGGCGATCCGACCTGTTTCAGGCCGGCGTGTTCGTGCGCCACACCGTTCGGCCCAGCCTATGTCACGCGCGCTCGCCTATGGCTGGCAGGACATCACGACGGATCGCACCGTGACCATCTCCGGTGCCGATCGCCTGCGCGCGCAGCTTCGACGCTAACGCTTGGTCGGGACGCGTCGAAGGCGGCTATCGCTTCGTCGCGCCATGGATCGGCGGCATCGGCATCACGCCTTATGCTGCGGGTCAGTTCACCACGTTCGACCTGCCGGCCTACGCGGAAAATGCTGTTGCCGGGCTCAACACCTTTGCGCTGAACTATTTCGCGAAGAGCGTCACGGACACGCGCAGCGAACTCGGCATTCGCGCCGACAAATCCTGGGCGATGACGAACGGCATTTTCACGCTGCGCGGCCGCGCCGCATGGGCGCATGACTTCAATCCGGATCGCTCGATTGCCGCGACTTTCCAGACGCTGCCCGGCTCAACCTTCGTCGTGAACGGCGCGGCGCAGTCCATGACGCCGCCCTCGTCACTGCGTCGGCTGAAATGAAGTGGCGCAGCGGCTGGTCCGCCGCCGCCACCTTCGAAGGTGAGTTCTCCGATGTCACGCCGAAGCTACGCCGGCAAGGGCGTCGGTTCCGATACGCGTGGTGAGCCCGATTTTCGCAAAAACATTAAGCTTTTTCAGCGCTTTCAGCCCCCATCCATTGACTTTGGCGGCTTAAACCCTATGTTCCGCCTCGACGCGGCCCGGAATCGAAACGCGATATCCTGAGTAAGCCGCCTGTCTGCGTATCTCTAAAATCCCGAGCATATTTGCGTGCCGTTCCGGGGTTGAGCGCGACAGTCTATTTCCGAGACTCCAAACGGCGGATTCTTGTAGAGGCTCAATGTCTTTTTCCAATCTCGGCTTGTCCGATAAGGTGCTCGCCGCCGTCGCGGCCACCGGCTACACCACCCCTACCCCCATTCAGGAACAAGCGATCCCCCACGTTCTGGCCCGCCGGGACGTGCTCGGCATCGCCCAGACCGGCACCGGCAAGACCGCGGCGTTCGTGCTTCCGATGCTCACCATGCTGGAAAAGGGCCGCGCCCGCGCGCGGATGCCCCGCACCCTGATCCTCGAGCCGACGCGCGAACTCGCCGCGCAGGTGAAGGAGAATTTCGACAAATACGGCGCCGGCCAGAAACTCAACGTCGCGCTTTTGATCGGCGGCGTTTCGTTCGGCGACCAGGACATCAAGCTCACGCGCGGTGTCGATGTGTTGATTGCCACACCGGGCCGCCTGCTCGATCATACCGAGCGCGGCGGACTTCTTCTCACCGGCGTCGAACTGCTGGTGATCGACGAAGCCGACCGCATGCTCGACATGGGTTTCATTCCGGACATCGAACGCATCTGCAAGATGATCCCGTTTACCCGGCAGACGCTGTTCTTCACCGCGACGATGCCACCCGAAATCCGCCGCATCACCGAAACCTTCCTGCATAATCCCGAGAAGGTCGAAGTTTCGAAGCCGGCGACCACCGCCGTCGGCGTGTCGCAGTTTCAGGTCAGCGTCGGCCGCGAGCCGCACGAGAAACGCGAGACGCTGCGCCGCCTGCTGCGCGACGCCAAGGATCTTCAGAACGCGATTATCTTCTGCAATCGCAAGCGCGAAGTGGCGCTGCTTTACAAATCACTTCAGAAGCACGGCTTCAGCGTCGGCGCCCTGCATGGCGACATGGATCAGTCGGCCCGCACCGCCGCGCTCGATCAATTCCGCAAGGGCGAAATTCCGCTGCTGGTTGCCTCCGATGTCGCCGCCCGCGGCCTCGATATTCCCGCGACCAGCCACGTCTTCAACTTCGACGTGCCGCATCATGCCGACGACTACGTGCATCGCATCGGCCGCACCGGCCGCGCCGGCCGCGCCGGCACCGCGATCTCGATGGTCGCTCCGCTCAGATCTGAAATCGATTGCCGCGATTGAAAAGCTGATCGGACAACCCATCCCCCGCGCGGAAAGCGGCGTTGAACCCGTCGAGGCAACCGATAACGCGGCTGTACCTGGAGCCACTTCCGAGCAGCCGCGCGAATCCCGGTCGCGCGAGAAACCGCGCGATGGAAGCCGCGACGGCCGCAAGCCTCGCCGCGAGCGCGAACCCCGCCGCTCCGGTGGAAGCCGCAGCGATAGCCCGCGTCCGCAGGCTGATAGCCAAGCTCAGGCGCCAGCCGCCGCGTTCACGCCACCGGCCGCCTCCTCCGCCTTCGCGAACGCCCTCGATCGGTCGCGCGCAAGCGCCGCAGTCTCCACGGGAAGCGGCATCCGAACCCGCCGATCACTCGCATCTTCCAGCGTTTCTGCTGCGTCCGATCCGGGCCCGCGTCTAATTAAGGTTTAGGCGGTTAGATCTGCAACCTGCGGTTCCACGTTTACCGGTTTTTCATTCTCCTCGATTAGCTTGACCGCGCTACCCTTAACTTGCGTGCGGTTGGGCAGACGGGCGCGCCGTCTATACGAGGATACGGTCGTTGATCAAGGTGCTGGACGAGCAGGAACGCACCATGGCGTTCGCGGAAGTCGCGCTTGGCCAGATCAGATCGCTGCGGCAGACCGCAATCCCGCGCAATTACGAGATCTGGTACGTCTACGCGACCGGATATAACGCGCCTCTCAACAAGGTCATCAACGAGACGCTGGCGCGCCAAGGCAAGCTGAACGATTCCGATCTCGAGCAAATCTACGAGACCTACCTATCCCAGCTCAAGACAGCGACCGCATCGACAAGGTCGGCGCCCGGGTGGTCGGCGAAATCGACGACGTGATGAGCCTAATCAGCGACGCGCTCGGCGTGTCGGCGAGCTATGACGCAAGCCTGTCCGGCGCCAGCGAGAAGCTCTCTTCGCGCGCGGGATCGCGATCAGGTCAAAGCGGTCGTGCGAGTCGCTGGTGAAATCCACGCGCGAGATGCGCGACACCAACAAGGCGCTGGAAGACCGGCTGAGCAAGTCCAAATCGGAAATCAACACTTTGCAGCAGAGCCTCGAGGCGATCCGCGCCGAAAGCCTCACCGATCCCCTGACGGCATCGGCAACCGCAAATATTTCGACCGCTCTGTCGGCGCAGCGGTACAACTCGCGCGGGCGAACAGAGAACCGCTGTCGCTGCTGATGTTCGACATCGACCATTTCAAATCCTTCAACGACAATTACGGCCACCTAACCGGCGACCAGGTGTTGCGGCTGGTCGGGATGTCGCTGAAGCAAATCATCAAAGGTGAGGAAATTGCCGCCCGCTACGGCGGCGAGGAATTCGTGGTGGTGCTTCCAGCTACGCCCCTGCTCAAGGCGCTCGGCATTGCCGACAACATCCGCCGTATGGTGATGGGCAAGGAATTGAAAAAGAAATCCACCGGCGAGATGCTGGGCCGCGTCACCATTTCAGTCGGCGCTTCGCTGCTGCGCGCAGAAGACGACGTCGACTCCCTGATCGAGCGCGCCGACGCCTGCCTCTATGCCGCCAAGCGCAACGGCCGCAACCGCATCATCTGCGAGACCGATAAGGAATATGCGAAGTGATAGGTTATAGACCAGAGGTCGCGACCTGAGGTCGACTTCCCGCCACTCATCCTTCGAGGCAAGAATGCGCGCACCTCAGATGACGGCTTCAACTAACTCTCGACCTTCGCGGCGGTGAGCTGCACCGATTCGCCGCAGCCGCAGGCGCCAGTCTGGTTGGGGTTGTTGAAGATGAACTGCGACTGCATCTTGTCGGCCTTGTAATCCATCTCGGTACCAAGCAAGAACAGCACCGCCTTCGGATCGACCAGTATTTTCACGCCCTTGTCCTCGACAATCTCGTCCGACGGTTTGATGTCGTGGGCGTATTCAACCGTGTAGGATTGTCCGGCGCAGCCGCCGTTCTTGATGCCGACGCGCAACCCTACGATTTCGGAATCCGCGCGCTTGGTCAATTCCGCAATCCGAAGTGCGGCGGCTTCGGTCAGCTTCATCACTTGCGGGCGGGGCCGCGGCTTTGGCTTTGCCGGAGTTGGCGAGGTCGGTGTCATATCGGTCATCTATTCAGTCCTCGTCGGAGATCAATCCCGACTGACGTGTGCAGCTTAAATCCAATCCGATTGACGCCTCACCACATATTCAGAACAAGCCGCGCCTCGTCGGTCATCCGGTCGGGCGTCCACGCCGGCTCCCATACCAGGTTGACGTTGACGATGCCGACGCCGGGCACGCTGGCGACGGCATTCTCCACCATCTGCGGCAATTCGCCGGCCGCCGGACAGTTCGGCGTCGTCAGAGTCATTTCAACGTCGACCGCACGGTCGTCCTTGATGTCGACCCTGTAGATCAACCCGAGCTCATAGATATCGGCCGGAATTTCCGGATCGAATACCGTCTTCAGCGCGGCAACGATTTCGGTGCCGAGCCGTTCGGTCTCTTCCGCAGGCAGCGCCGACTGCGTCTGCATGTTGCTGAGTTTCGGTTCGGCAACGGCGGCATCAGGTGTCTTGGTTTCGAGCGTGGCTGTCATGAAAACAATTCCCGCGCCTTGATCAGCGCCTGTGCGAGGTGATCAACTTCTTCGCGCGTATTATACATGCCGAATGAGGCGCGGCATGTCGCGGTGACATTGAATCGCTCCAGAAGCGGCATCACGCAATGGGTGCCGGCGCGCACCGCAATGCCCTGCCGGTCGATCACGGTGGCGACATCATGGGGATGCGCGCCCTTCATCTCGAACGAGATCACCGGGCCCTTACCGCGGGCGGTGCCGATCAGCCGCAGCGAATTGATCTCACGCAGGCGATCCTGCGCGTAGGTCAGAAGATCATGCTCGTGCGCGGCGATACGCTCCTTGCCGATCGAATTGACGTAGTCGATGGCAGCGCCTAGCCCGATGGATTCGACGATCGCCGGCGTGCCGGCCTCGAATTTGTGCGGCGGATCGCCGTAGGTCACCCAATCCCTGGCGACTTCGCGGATCATCTCGCCGCCGCCATTGTAAGGCCGCATCGCCACCAGATGCTCGTGCTTCGCATAGAGCACGCCGATTCCGGTCGGGCCGTAGAGCTTGTGCCCGGTGAAGACGTAAAAGTCCGCGTCGATGTCCTGCACGTCGATGGCGAGATGCACCGCAGCCTGGCTGCCATCGACCAGCACCGGGATGCCGCGCGCATGCGCCAGCTTCACGACATCCTTCACCGGCACGATGGTGCCCAGTGCGTTCGACATCTGCGTGATCGCCACCAGCTTGGTGCGATCGGTCAGCAACTTTTCGAATTCGTCGATCAGGAAGTTGCCTTCATCGTCCACCGGCGCCCACTTGATGACGGCGCCATGACGCTCCCTGAGGAAATGCCAGGGAACGATGTTGGAATGATGCTCCATGATCGAGAGCACGATCTCATCGCCCTCCCCGATGTTCGGCTCGCCCCACGACGACGCCACGAGATTGATGGCCTCGGTGGCGTTGCGGGTGAAGACGATTTCTTCTGTGCGCCCAGCGTTGAGAAATTTCGCGACCTTGGCGCGGCCGCCCTCATAGGCTTCTGTCGCCGCGTTGGCGAGGTAATGCAGCCCGCGATGCACGTTGGCGTATTCGCTCTTGTAGGCCTCCGTCATGCGATCCAGGACGACGTTTGGCTTTTGCGCCGAGGCGGCGTTGTCGAGATAGACCAGCGGCTTGCCATAGACCTGCAGCTTAAGCGCCGGGAAATCCTCCCGGACGCGGGCCACGTCATATGAACCGTTGGAGACAGCGGGATGCATGTTCATCCCCTCGCCGCCAGCCAGCGCTGCGCTGCGCCGACCGCAAGCTCGCGCAAATTGTCATCGACGATGGACTCGATGGCCTCGCCGACGAACGCCTGAATCAACAGCGCCTGCGCTTCCGTTTCCGAAAGCCCGCGCGCGCGCAGATAGAACAACAGACTCTCGTCGAGCGCGCCGGTGGTGGCGCCGTGGCCGCAGGTGACATCGTCGGCGAAGATTTCCAGCTCGGGCTTGTTGTCGGCCTCGGCCTCGTCGGACAGCAGCAGCGCCCGCGTCATCATCTTGGCGTCGGTCTTCTGCGCCTTGGGACGCACGATGATGCGGCCCTGAAAAACCGAATGCGCGCGGTCGTCGACGACGGCGCGGAAAATCTCGCGGCTGGCGCAATTCGGCACCGCGTGGTCCATGAACAGCGTGGTGTCGGCATGCTGGCGGCCGTTGAGCAGATTGACGCCGTTGGTCTCGACCTTGGAGCCCTCGCCCGCAAACGCGATCACGGCCTGATAGCGGCTGACCAGGGATCCCGAGGTCATGCCGAAGGTATTGTAATGCGCGTGCGCGCCGAGCGTGATGACGGCGGATGAAATGTTGAAAGCGTCGCGGCTGTCTTCGATCAGCCTGACATGATCCAGCCGCGCATTATCGCCGATCGAAACCACCAGCGAATCGTGGACCTGATAAGTCCTGGCGCCTTCAGCCGCGATATAGCTTTCGACCACCGTCGCGCTTGCATTGTTGCCGACGCGCAGCATCGAGCGGGTGAACATCGCCGAGGGGAGCGCCGCCGCCGGCGATGTGAACGATATGCAGCGGCTGCTTCAGCACCGCGCCGTCGGCAACTTCCATCACGACGCCGTCGGTCATCATAGCCGAATTCAGTGCCACCATCGGATCGGAATTGTCGGGCGTAAATATTTGAGCTTGCTGTCCCGCGTCGCCAGCTTCCAGCACCTCGCGCAGCGTGCGGATGTTCAATCCCGCCTCAAGATCGTCGAGTTGCGAAAGCTCCGGCGCGAACACGCCGTCCACCAGCACGAGCCGACGCACGCCTTCGATGGCATGCAGCTTCAGCGCGGCACTCGCGCGTTTCAGCGCCGCCGCATCCGGTGCTGCCGCAAGCGGCAGTACTTCCCGCATCAGCACGCGCAGGTCGGTATATTTCCAATCCTCTATCCGTCGATGCGGCAGGCCGACGCGCTCATAGGCCTCAAAGGCCTGTTCACGCGCCGCCGCAACTTTGCCCGATCCGGGCAGCCGATCGCGCGCGCGATCGAGCATGTCGCTCAGCGCATGCCGCAGTTTCGGTTTTTGCCAACGCCAGGTTCATTACAAAATCCGCAAATCAAGCCGCGTCTTCGAACTGCGCGTAACCGGACTCTTCGAGCTGCAGCGCCAGGTCCTTGCCGCCGCTTTTCACGACACGGCCCTTCGACATCACGTGCACGAAATCAGGCACGATGTAGTTCAGCAGCCGCTGATAGTGCGTGATCACCACCATCGCGCGGTCAGATGTGCGCAGCGCATTGACGCCATCAGCCGCTACGCGCAGCGCGTCGATGTCCAGACCAGAGTCCATCTCATCGAGAATGCACAGGCTGGGCTCGAACAACGCCATCTGCAACACTTCGTTGCGCTTCTTCTCTCCGCCGGAGAAACCGACATTGACGCCGCGCCGAAGCATATCCTGCGGAATGTTCAGCGAGGCTGCGACCGCGCGTACTTTCTTCAGAAAATCCGGCGTGGAAAATTCACTTTCGCCGCGCGCCTTGCGCTGCGCATTCAGCGCGGTGCGCAGGAACGTCATGGTGGCGACGCCGGGAATTTCGACGGGATACTGAAACGCAAGAAAGACGCCCTTGGCGGCGCGCTCGTCCGGCGCCATCGCCAGGAGGTCTTCGCCCTTGAACAGGATTTCCCCCGCCGTGACCTCGTAACCCGGCTTGCCGGCGATGACGTGCGAAAGCGTCGACTTGCCGGAGCCGTTGGGACCCATGATGGCATGCACTTCGCCGGCGTTCACGGTGAGTGAAAGCCCGTGGAGAATCTCACGCTCCTCGACGCGGACCTGCAGATTTTTGACTTCGAGTAGTGGCATCATATTCTTCCGTTCTATTTCGGCGTCATCCTGAGGCGCGAGTGCTTTTCGCGCGAGCCTCGAAGGATGAGAATTATTCCGTTGTTGCGATCCTTCGAGACAGCCGCTACGCGGCCTCCTCAGGATGACGGCTCTAAATTATCCAACCGACCCCTCAAGCGAGATCGAGATCAGCTTCTGCGCTTCCACTGCGAATTCCATCGGCAATTGCTGCAGCACGTCTTTCACGAACCCATTGACGACGAGCCCGACGGCCTCTTCCTGCGACAGCCCGCGCTGCACGCAATAGAACAGCACGTCCTCCGAAATCTTCGACGTCGTCGCTTCGTGTTCGAACAGCGCCGACGAATTCTTCGCCTCGATATAGGGCACGGTGTGCGCGCCGCATTTGTCGCCAATCAGCAGTGAATCGCAGGCGGTGAAGTTGCGCGCGCCGGTCGCCTTACGGTGAGCGGTGACAAGGCCGCGATAGGTGTTCTGCGACACGCCGGCCGCGATGCCCTTGGAGATGATGCGGCTGGTGGTGTTCTTGCCCAAGTGAATCATCTTGGTGCCGGAATCGACCTGCTGGTGGCCGTTCGAAATCGCGATCGAATAGAACTCGCCGCGCGAATTGTCGCCGCGCAGAATGCAACTCGGATATTTCCAGGTGATCGCCGATCCCGTCTCAACCTGCGTCCAGGAAATCTTGGAATTCTTGCCGCGGCAGTCGCCGCGCTTGGTGACGAAATTGTAGATGCCGCCCTTCCCCTCGGAATTGCCGGGATACCAGTTCTGCACCGTCGAGTATTTGATCTCGGCGTCGTCATGGGTAACGAGTTCGACCACGGCGGCATGCAACTGGTTCTCGTCGCGCTGCGGCGCGGTGCAGCCTTCGAGGTAGCTGACGTAGGCACCCTTGTCGGCGATGATCAGCGTGCGCTCGAACTGGCCGGTGTTGCGCTCGTTGATGCGGAAATAGGTCGACAGCTCCATCGGGCAGCGCACGCCCGGCGGCACGTAAACGAACGAGCCGTCTGAAAACACCGCGGAGTTCAACGTCGCAAAATAATTGTCCGAGGTCGGCACGACAGTGCCGAGATATTTCTGCACCAGGTCAGGATGCTCGCGGATCGCTTCCGAGATCGGCATGAAGATCACGCCGGCCTGCTTCAGCTCTTTTTGGAACGTGGTCGCGACCGACACGGAGTCGAACACCGCATCGACGGCAATCTTGCGTTCGCCTTCAGGTCTCACCACGCCTTCCAGCACCTCGACTTCGCGCAGGGGAATGCCGAGCTTCTTGTAGGTCTCAAGAATTTCCGGATCGATTTCGTCGAGCGAACCGATCGTCTTCTTTGGCTTCGGCGCCGAGTAATAATAGAGGTCCTGGTAGTCGATCTTGGGGTAGTGGACGCGCGCCCATTGCGGCTCGGTCATGGTCAGCCAGCGGCGATAAGCCTCCAGCCGCCACTCCAGCATCCAGTCCGGCTCGTTCTTTTTCGCGGAGATGAATCGAACGGTATCCTCCGACAGCCCCTTGGGGGCCTTGTCGGACTCGATCAGCGTCTCAAATCCATATCGATATTGGTCGACGTCGATCCGCCTGACGCGATCGACTGTCTCTTGTACGGCAGCCATTCAATTCCTCCGCTCGCGGTTTCAAGGACCGCGGTGGATCAGTCTGAGAGCTCAGTCAGCGTCGCGACGACACACGCTTAGAACCGTTCAAGCTCTGTTTCATCATGCCCTTTAAGTAGTGTACTTGCGAGCTTTCGCCAAGCCTCCAGGCAGCGATCAACGTCCCCTTCGGTGGTCGACCAGCCCAGGCTCAGCCGGATGGCTCCCTTGGCAAGCTCCGGTTCGTACCCCATCGCCGCCAGCACATGCGATGGTTGTACCTTGCCCGATGAACAGGCGGAACCCGAGGATACCGCGATCCCCTCGAGATCGAAACCGATAACCGCGGTCTCCGCCTTCAGGCCGGGAACGGTGAACAACGTGGTGTTTGGCAAACGAGGCTCGTTTTCGCTGAACACAATCATGCCCGGGGTTCGCCGCAAGCCTTTCTCAAGGCGATTTCGGAGGGTCTCGATGCGAATGGGCTCGGATTCCAGATCGCTCATCGCAACTTTTATGGCAGCGCCAAAGCCGGCAATCCCAGCCACGTTTTCGGTCCCGCCGCGATAGCCTCTCTCCTGCCCGCCGCCTTTGATCAGCGCATTGAGGCCTGAAAGGCCCTCGCGAACAACCAGTGCGCCAACCCCCTTCGGGCCGCCAATCTTATGCGCAGAAAGTGATAGAAGGTCGGCGTTTAGTGCATTGATATCAATCAATGTTTTACCTAACGCTTGGATCGCATCGACATGCAAAATGCTACCGGCGTCATGGACGATGTCGGCAATATCTGGGATCGGCTGCACCGCTCCCGTCTCGTTGTTGGCGAGCATAATTGATACCAGCACGGGCGATTTTCCCGACAATAGCCTCCGCAGGTGATCGAGATTGACAACGCCAGAGCGTGAGACGCGAACGGTGTCGATTGCCCCTGCCGGGAACCGACCGCCCGTAAGCACCGATGGGTGCTCGATGGCGGACACGATCAACCTGTTGGCCGCAACACCGGATTTCGTCGCTATTCCGGGCGTTAGCGCGAGCGAATTTGCCTCTGTTCCCCCCGACGTGAAAACGACGTTGCGCGCCGCCGCCCCCGTCGCCCTGGCGACCTCGGCGCGCGCTTCCTCGACCATTTTTCGGGCTTGCCGGCCCTCGGCATGCACCGAGGAGGGATTGCCGACCAAATCCCACGCGACCGCCATCGCCTCGCGAGCCTCTCGGCGCAGCGGCGCAGTCGCATTCCAGTCGAGATAGACCCTGCTCTGCATAATTTCCGTCGGGATTTGATGGTCGGGCTAGCATGCTCAAGATGCTTGCTTTTGGCCCCTCGCTCCATGTTAGAACGCGGCCTCCAGTTCACCAAGCGCCGTTCGCCGTGCGACTTTCAGCAATGCGCGACCCGCGCCTGGCAAGTTCCGCGCTGAGCGCTCGACGCCCGCTTGAAACTTGCCAGTTTGCCAAGGAATACGAATGCCTGAAGTTATTTTTACCGGCCCCGCAGGCCGCCTCGAAGGCCGTTATCACCCCGCCAAGCAGAAGAATGCGCCGATCGCAATGGTGCTGCATCCGCATCCCCAGTTCGCCGGCACCATGAATCACCAGATCATCTACCAGTGCTATTACGCGTTCGTGCATCGCGGGTTTTCGGTGCTGCGCTTCAATTTCCGCGGCGTCGGCCGCAGCCAGGGCTCTTTCGATCACGGCACCGGCGAATTATCGGATGCCGCCTCGGCACTGGACTGGGCGCAGACAATCAATCCGGAAGCGCGGGCATGCTGGGTCGCCGGTTTCTCGTTCGGCGCCTGGATCGGCATGCAGTTGTTGATGCGCCGGCCGGAGGTCGAAGGTTTTATTTCGATCGCGCCGCAGCCCAACCTCTACGACTTTTCATTTTTGGCGCCCTGCCCGTCCTCAGGACTGATCGTGCATGGCGACAAGGATTTGGTTGCGCCGGCCAAGGACATCACGACGCTGGTTGAAAAACTGAAGACCCAAAAAGGCATCATCATCGACCAGCAGACGATTCCGGGCGCCAACCATTTCTTCGACGGCAAGCTGCAGCCGCTGATGGAGACGGTAACGGGCTATCTCGACATGCGTCTCGCCAACGTTCGCTAAGAATTTTCTGGGCGTAATCTGGTCCGAAAACCGGCTTCCACTTTTCGGAATCACGCTTAAGGCCGCGCGATAACGCCGCCGGTCATGGGGATCGGCACGCCAGTGGTCGCGGGATAGCTCAGCGGCAAGCCTTTCAGGCCCCGCGCGGCGAGAAATCCGAAAGCCTGCGCCTCCATGGCGTCGGCCGACCAGCCCAACGCATCGGCGGTCTCGACGGTCGCAGAACCGAGCCGCTCGCGCAGCATCCTGAGCATTGTGAGATTGCGAGCGCCGCCGCCGGCCACGATCCAGCTTCGCGGCGGATTTGGCAACAGCGGCACGATCCGCGCGATGGCCGCCGCGGTGAATGCCGTCAACGTCGCCGCCCCGTCGGCTGGCGGCATGTCGCGCAACACCAGCGACGCGAAATCATTGCGGTCGAGCGATTTGGGCGTCGGCCGTGCAAAGAACGGATGCTCCAGAGCGCGCGCGACCCATGCTTCATCGACGCTGCCCTGCGCGGCCATTCGGCCCTCGCAATCGAACGGCTGACCCGTCGTGCGAAAAATGAAATCATCGAGCAGGGCGTTGCCCGGACCGGTGTCGCAGGCGATCAAGGTATCGGCGCCATCGATGTACGTGATGTTGGAAACGCCTCCGATATTGAGCACGGCCATCGGCCCTTCACGCTCGAGCGACTGGGCCAAGGCACGATGATACACCGGAACGAAAGGTGCGCCCTGCCCGCCCGCGGCAACATCGGCGGCGCGGAAATCATGCATGACGGGGATGTGAATCG
Organism: uncultured Alphaproteobacteria bacterium; assembly: GCA_963723625.1. GTDB lineage: Bacteria > Pseudomonadota > Alphaproteobacteria > Rhizobiales > Xanthobacteraceae > Bradyrhizobium. Next base: position 289,288 of record CAVRRK010000002.1, on the reverse strand, counting down.
CCTTGGCCAGCGCCGCGGCATCGCCGATCTGGACCGTCATTTTTTGAGCCGGCCTGTGCAGCACGGTCTGGCCGTGGAAGCCGACGATATCCACGTCTCCGCGCGCGATGCGGTTTTGCACCGTAAATGCCGAGACCGCCTCGGCATGCGCATTCGTGACCGCTCGCTCCGCCTCCATGAGAATGCCGGGCCGGGCGTCCCGCTTCGGCAGGTTGACCGCCTCCGCCAGAGCCTGTCGAAGCAACCCGCGCTCCTGTTCGCTGTAGGGCCGATATCCCGATGGCCCAAACGAACTCACCCGCTTGCCATCGGTTTCGATCAAGGCCACGTCGACCCCGTCCAGCGAGGTGCCGCTCATCAGTCCGATTGCCGTCATCATCATCGCGGGTCACTTCTGCAGCGCGGGCGCTGCATGCAACTTGTGTCAAACAAGCACATCTTATAATGCCACAAGACGCTTAACCGCAGCAGTTCATCTGCGGATTGTTCCGTAATCTAGTATAAATACCGTGAAACAAGAATAATCCGAGCCGCGCACGAATGACTGCTTTTAAATCTGATTTTCTCAATGTGCTGCTGGAACGCGGCTTCATCCATCAATGTTCGGATTTTGACGGCCTCGATGCGCTCGCCGCCAAAGGCCAAGCCACCGCCTATGTCGGCTATGACTGCACGGCCCCCTCCCTGCACATCGGCAATTACCTGACGATGATGATGCTGTATTGGCTGCAGCAGAGCGGCAACAAGCCGATCACGCTGATGGGCGGGGGCACCACCATGGTCGGCGATCCCTCCGGCAAGGACGAATCGCGCGCGCTGCGAAGCCTGGAAGAAATCGAAGCCAACAAGGCCAGCATCCGAGGCGTGTTCGCCAAGGTGCTGCGTTATGGCTCCGGCGCAAGCGACGCGGTCATGCTCGACAATGCCGAATGGCTGACGAAATTGAACTGGATCGAAATGCTGCGCGACATCGGCCGGCATTTCTCGGTCAATCGCATGCTGGCGATGGACTCGGTGCGCCTGCGGCTCGAACGCGAGCAGGAGATGAGCTTCATCGAATTTAACTACATGGTCTGCCAGTCCTATGATTTCGTCGAACTGTCACGCCGGGTCGATTGCCGGTTGCAGATGGGCGGCTCGGATCAATGGGGCAATATCGTCAACGGCGTCGATCTCGGCCGCCGCATGGGAACGCCGCAATTGTTCGCGCTGACCACGCCGCTGCTGACAACGGCATCGGGCGCGAAGATGGGCAAGACGGCGCAGGGCGCGGTGTGGCTCAACGCGGATCAATTTAGTCCCTATGATTTCTGGCAGTACTGGCGAAACGTCGAAGACGGCGATGTCGCGAAATTTCTGAAGCTGTTTACGATCTTGCCGATGGATGAGATCGCGCGGCTGGAAAAGCTGCAAGGCGCTGAAATCAACGAAGCTAAAAAGGCGCTCGCTGACGCTGCAACAACGCTTCTGCATGGTGCCGACGCGGCCAAAGCTGCAGCCGAGACATCCCGGCAAACCTTTGAGGAAGGCACCATCGCCGCCGATCTTCCTTCCATCGAAGTGAGCCAAGCCGAACTGGATGCCGGCCTCGGCGCTCTCACTGTATTCGTGAGGGCCGGCCTTGTTGCGTCGAATGGCGAAGCGCGAAGGCAGATCAAAGGCGGCGGCCTGCGCGTCAACGATGTCGCGGTGACCGATGAGAAGATGACATTGACGCCGGCGCATCTGACGCAGGAGGGCGTCATCAAGCTCTCGTTGGGCAAAAAGCGTCACATCCTGCTGCGGCCTGCATAGCCGTATTCCCAAAGGCCGGCTCCTCTGGGGCCCCATTGCGCTCCATGATCCCGCACGCATTTGACCGGATCAATCGCCTGATGGACCAACCGAAGCTCGGAGCGTACCGCACTGACCATTCTCGGCGTCTGCTTCGTGCTGTCGGTGCTGGGCCGGGGCTTAGGCGAAACCTTTACCGTGTTCCTGCTGCCGATCTCGCAATCGTTCGGCTGGGACCGCGCCGAGGTGGTGTCGATCTATTCGCTCACCGCGTTATGCGGAGGGCTGGCCGCGCCGCTGATCGGGCGGCTGTTCGACCGCTCCGGTCCGCGGATTGTCTACACGCTGGGCATGCTATTGTTGGGCGGCGCATTTCTCGCAACCACCTACGCAACGCAGCTCTGGCAATTCCGGTTGACGATCGGGGTTTGCGTTGGCTTCGGCATCGCCTGCATCGGCACCGTGCCGAATTCCATTCTGCTCGGCCGCTGGTTCAGCAAGCGGTTGCCCACCGCGATGTCGGTGGTCTATTCGGCAACCGGCGCCGGCGTTCTGCTGTTGCTGCCGATCGCGCAAATCCTGATCGACCACTTCGGCTGGCGCGGCGCTTACCAGATGTTTCGGGTTCGCCGTCCTGGTACTGCTGCTGCCGCTGTTGGTTCTGCCATGGCGGCTGTTTGCCGGCGGCTCCGTCCACGTGCAAAAATCCGCTCCGACTGATTTCGCCGACGAGAGCTGGACGCTGCTCAGCGCCATGCGGCACCACGCGTTCTGGGCGCTGTTCGCAACTTTCTTTTTCACCGCGATCGGCATGTACGCGATCTCGCCGGAGATCGTCGCCTATCTGATCGATGTTGGATTTCCACCGCTGCAGGCAGCGACCGCGTGGGGTTTTCAGCGGGGTCGTGCTGCTGTTTGGCATGCTCGGCGTCAGTTGGCTGGACGGCATCATTGGCCGCCGGCCATCCGTCCTGTTGAGCTACGCGCTTTCGATCATCGGCATCGTCATGCTGTGGCTGCTGCAATGGTATCCGAATTACACGCTGCTGACAGGGTTTGTGGTCTGCTTCGGCAGCATGGTCGGATCGCGCGGGCCGCTGATCACTTCGACCGCGATGAAGATCTTCCGCGGCGAGCGCGTCGGCACCATCTACGGCACGATCACGATCGGCAGCGGACTGGGGTCGGCATTGGGTTCATGGAGCGGCGGTCTGATCCACGATTGGACCCACAGCTACAATCCACTGCTGGCTTTCGCGCTGGTCAGCGTGCTCCTGGGAATGATTCCGTTTCTGACGGTGCCGGCGTTGCGCCGTTAGCAATAGTCCACTGGCGCTCAGTTGTTGTTCGGCGAAGAAGAATTGCTGGGCGGAAAATCGCCGGGATTGTTTTGCTTGCCGGGACCGAATTCGAAGATCTTTCGCAGCACGCCCGGCGCCATCGCCGAAATCGGATTGACGCGCAACACCGGCTGCCCGGGACTGCCGACGATCTCATAGGTCACCCCTATCAGGCCTTCGTTGCTGCCGCCGCCAAGAAACAGCCCGACAATCGGGATTTGGCCGAACATATTGTTCAGTCCATACATTGGAATAAACGTGCCGCTCATGCGCACCTGATTGCCGGGGAAATCGATGCTGCCTTCGATGGTCGCCCCGATGGTCGGCCCCTTCACGACGCCTTCCTTGACGGTGAGCACGCCGTTTTGCCGGGTGAATGCGGCGCGCAACTGCGAAAACGCGATCCCATTCTGGGCGCCAACCGGACCGCCCGCGGCCACGCGATCCAGCGAGCCTTCGCCCTTGATGGTGAAATCGCGGACGCTGATCAGACCTTCTTTTGCTTTCGGCTCCACGGTCGGCGCATCCATTGCGAGCGCCAACTGGCCGCCGTACATCTTGGCGTAGGTGTCGGTAAAACGGAAAAATGCGCCGGCGTCGTTGGTCTCGACATAGATGACATCGTGTCCCTGCGCGCGACCGCGCAAATCGCCGGTCAGCGGCGTGTCGCGTCCGAGCTTCCCGCTCAGGGCAAAATTCCGGATCGTTCCGTTGCGCCGCGACATCTTGACGTCGACGCTGCGGACCGCCTCGCCGGAATAACCCGCGACCGCGCCGAGCTTCAGGTCGACATCGAAATCGATATTCTTGGCTTTGGTTTTGGCGTCGGCCTCCCTGCCCGAAATGGCGGTCTTGAGAAATCCGCGGGCATCGAACACGTCGCCGCGCATGGTGAGCTTCAATACGCCGTCCGAGCCGCGTTCGGCTTTGAGCGAGGTCTTGTCGCCTTCGGACGGCGGCATAGGTCGGGAAGTTTGCGTTGATGAGGTCGCCGTTCTGGTCGACCTCGAGCGATCCCTTGATCATCACGCCGCCGCCGTCGATGACGATGTCCTCAAGCCGCGTCGATTGGGCTTTCTGCACCACGTTGAACACCGCGCGAGCCGACTTGCCGGACGTCTTGATCCATCCCGGAAGGATGTTGTCGAGCTTCAATGCTGTGAGATCGGCGTCGATACCGATGCGGCTGTCGCGGTCGGGCCCGCCGATCTTGCCGAGTACCTTGACCGGTATCGGCGCCGCTCACCGCCGGGCCAAGATCGAAGCCAAGCCGCGCCCGGCTGGCATCGTCGAGGGTTGCCTGTAACCTGACGTCCGCGTCGCCTTCGATCGGTTTGCGATAGTCAACTGTTGCCGGCTGTCCGTTGATGCGAACGTCGCCTTTGACCTGATAGCCCTGGTTATTGGCGACGACCTTCAGCGTGTTCGCTTCAAGCTTTTGGTTCATGACCACGCGGTCGGCGGCGAACCCGCTAAGATCCGCCGTGATGGCGTAGGTCGTGTCGGCCTTTGTCAGTTCGCGCTTGATTGGCAAGCCGAGAGTGACCGTGGCCGCCACCGTTCCCTTGCTGGCATTCGGATCGATCAACGTGCCGGCAAACTCGCTCAGCCGGTCAGAAGCGAGAATTTCCGCAGCGGCGGGTACTGGGCCATCGATCCGGAACCTCGCCTCTTGCAGGCGAAGGCTTCGGCGCCATATCCGGCACTTCGAACACGAAGTCGCTGATGTTGAGTTTGCGGCCCGCGGGCGTATCCACCGCCGCCTGGCCGATCGTCACGGTGGCGGTGCGGCCGGTAACGTGGGCTTTCAGATCGGCATCGCGCACCACCGGCAATTATCGACCGGCCGCACCGTCACATTGTTGGCGACGATATTGACCGAAAGGCCGTCATCGGGAATGGGAGGTCCTCGCCGCGAAAGATTTTGAACGGGAGAATTGATTCCCACCTCGATGCTTTGGAGTGAACCGCGCTCGATCCGCTCCAGCACCCATTCGCGCAGTTCAGGCACGATGAGGATCGGCCACATCCGTTTCAGCGCGGAGGCCGACATCGGCGTTCCCGCGAAACCGAGCGTCAGTCGCGGCTCTCCGGCATAATCGATGCTGGCGGTGCCAGCCACGCCGATTTCGCCGTTGCTGATGTCGGCCTGCGTCAAGAGCACGCGCTGTTTAGCGGTGTCGAAGCGGAAACCGATAGCGATACGATTGAAAATGAGCGGCTGCTCGCCTTCCGTCCCCGCCAGCACGATCGTGCCGCCGCTGAAACCGAGTTGCCAATCCGGAATGTTGTCATTGGGCGGCTCGAGATGGGCCAGCAGCGTGACGCGGTTTTCACCGGAAATGATTTTGAGCGGAGCTACCAGCACGCGACGTCCGGAATCCCATTCCATATTGGCTTCGGCCGAATCGATCTGCCATCGGATAATCGGGCGTGTCGGTGTCGATGATGGGTCCGGCGCCCACGGTCATCTTGCCGCGGAAATAGGTGGGAAGCCCGTCGCGGCCTAGTTCGCCCTTGAATTCGCCGCTCAGCGGCAAATCCGCACTGTAGGTCAGATCCTTCATGCGCAGCGCGAGCAGGATATTTTTGGTTGAGACCTTGTCGGCATGAATGTCGACCGATCGCACGCCATTCGATGGCGGCGCCGACCAGCACGCGCAATGACCAGGCGTGGCTGCCATCCTCCCCTACGCTCAAAGCAACGCCGCCGCCGCTCGGCCGGCGAAGACTGAGGGTAATGTTTTCGAAATTCCATTTGTTGCCGCGTTGCTGATCGTCGACGGTCAGATTTCCGTTCTTGAGCCCGATTTCGTTGAGGTTCTGGCCGTCGAGGCCGGTCAGGCTGAGACTGTCCAGCCAATCCAGGCCAGCGAGAAGACCGCTGGCTGTCTCACTCTTGTCGGGAGGTGCGGCCAGTAGAACCCGGCTGGCAGCGCCATTTGACGGCGAAGGTTCGGCCGCCGGCACTGTTTCTTTGACGTGACGCCGGTGGCAAGCGGACGGGAATTGTCGCCGGTCGATACCGTTACCTGGCCGTCCGGCGTGATGCGAACGGATAGTTCGGCATCCACCAGATTGAGGCTCTCGGCGCGAAGACGGCCCATCAGCAGTGCCGCGCCGGATAGTTTCACTTCCGCTTTCGGCGCGCTGGCGACGATAGCGTGATCGCGGTCGCGAACCACAATGTTACGGATGCGAACGGCAATGCGGATTCGGCCGGCGCGTTCGATCTGCGTACCGCCCACCTCGACCGTATTGCCGTATCCGATGTTTTGCTCAATCGCGCTGGCAAGCCACGGCGTCGCCATTTCGAGGTCGATAGGGCCCGCGCCTAACCGCCACCACAAACGCCCCAAAGCATCCGACGAACACCACCGCAAGAACGGCCACCGCCAATGCGAGCCGTTTTATCCAGCGTTCACCGCCGAGCCATCGGAGCCGTTCGCCTGAGGCGATCGCCGAACTGGTAAAAGCCGGAATTCGGTCTGGACAACAGCCGGCGCGCGCGATGGCCCGCTGCCTCGTCATGGTTTTGATCCCAGCCGGAATCATCCCATTGCGAGAGCTGGTCGGCGCGTGAATTCGACCCTTGGGGCGATGTATTCCTTGCCATTGCCTCTCGGTGTTGGAACTGATTTCGAGGCTGATTGCCGTCCAGGCTGCGCTCGTCAGTATGTAACGACCGCTCCCGCATTGGCATTGCTGCCAGTCCCTGAATCAAACTGTTGGCGCATCATCCGGGCCCATAGACAAGAACAGGGTGGATGATGTCGAATCCGGTGTAACCATACTCCGAGGCCAAGGTTTTGCCCAGCGCCGGCTCGTGGCCGGCGCAGGCCAGCGATGTGCTTGATTGATCCCGGGAAAGCGACCAAAGGAAGGCGCATGTCCAAGAAAATGCAGAAGAAATCCTCCAAGCCAGTTACCAAGAGCTTCGAGGGCGACGCAGGCAAGGTCTCGAAGCCGTCGAAAAAACCGACAGCGGCGGCCGGCCGAAGAGACCGGCCAAGTCGCCAGCGAAAAAGCCACGGCCCGCCGGCCGTCCGGCCAGGAAGGGCGCATTGACCGAAGGCTCCAGAGCGCCCGCTTTCGAGCTACCGCGCGACGGCGGCGAACGTGTATCGCTCGCCGAATTTTCCGGGCGAAAACTCGTGATCTTTTTCTATCCGCGGGCCGATACGCCCGGCTGCACGAAAGAAGCGATCGACTTCACGCGGCTATCCGACGCCTTTGCGCAAGCGAAGACCGCGGTCCTCGGCGTCTCGGCCGATCCATCGAAAGCGCAAGAAGCGTTTCGGGACAAGCATCGACTTTCCATCCCTCTCGGCTCCGACGAGACGCATGACATGCTGAAGGCCTATGGGGTCTGGGGAGAAAAATCGATGTATGGCAAGACGTTCATGGGCATTCGTTCGCACGACTGTTCTGGTGGACACCGACGGCAAAGTCGCGAAGATTTGGCGCAATGTGAAGGTCGACGGCCACGCCGATGAGGTGCTCGCCGCCGCGCAGGCGTCTTAAGACGCGACCTCGTTCGCCAAAAATTAACCATGACGGGATCAAATCCCCCGCGCCGAACGGAGTTCGTTCTCGATCGGCATGGGAGTGCCGATGTCGTACCGTTCCGATCAAGCATTAGAGTATTCCCACGACGACGCATACTGCACACGCAAGGCCGCACCCGCTTCGGCCGACGAAGGTGTCGTCGTCGAAAGCTCAAAATCGCTCGAAATGGCTACACCATCGCGCATGCCGGCAAGCAGGTGCGATTTGGACCGGTCGTATTCTGGATCGTCGTCGGCACGGTTTTGGTGCTCGGAGCATGGTCGGCGGCCACCGCCACCTATTTCGCATTCCGCGATGACGTATTGACCCGGCTCGTCGCACGTCAGGCGGAGATGCAATATGCCTACGAGGATCGCATCGCCGAACTGCGCGCGAAGGTCGATCGTACCACGAGCCGTCAGTTGCTGGATCAGGAGCAGTTCGACCAGAAGCTTGACCAGGTCATGCGTCGCCAGACGACGCTGGAATCCCGCGCCGCTGCACTGAGCGCCCTCCCGACGCATCAATCACCGGGTCGATAAGAAGCGCCAGCGCGCGGCAATGGGACCGAATCAAGCTCCGGAACGCCAAAACCTTCTCCGATCAGCGACACCGTGATTTTCGTGGCGCCGCCGGACCGAGAGGCGCGGCTGGAATCGCGCATCCCTGCGATCGCCAAATCGCAGCCCAACCAATTTGCGAAAGTCCAGGGCGTGGACAACGCGCTGGTGCGATTGCAGACCTCGCTCGATCAGGTTGAGAAGCGCCAGATGGCGGTACTCGGCTCCGTCGAGGAAAGCATGGACTCACGCGTTCGCCGGATGCGCGGCGTATTTACAGATTTGGGCCTCGACGCCGCGCAACTGGACGCGGCCACGCCGCGCGGCGGCATGGGAGGGCCGTATGTGCCGGTCAAGCTTCGTGCCGACGCCGGCGCCTTCGAAAGGCAGCTTTATCACGTCAATGTTACGCGCGCGCAGGTCGATCGCCTGAACCGCACCCTCGCTCTGGTGCCCTATCGCAAGCCTGTCGTCGGCGAAGTCGAATTCACATCCGGCTTCGGGGTGCGCAGCGATCCCTTCCTGGGCCGTCCGGCGATGCATACCGGTCTCGATTTCCGCGCGGCGATCGGCGATCCGGTTCGCGCGACCGCCAATGGTAAAGTCGTCTCCTCAGGATGGGCCGGCGGCTACGGCCGCATGGTGGAAATTGACCACGGCAACGGCCTGGCGACCCGCTACGGCCATATGTCGGAAATCCACGTCAAGGTTGGCGATCCGATCAAAATCGGACAAGTGATCGGCTTGGTCGGTTCAACCGGCCGTTCCACCGGTCCGCACCTTCACTATGAGACGCGGATCGATGGCGAAGCGGTCGATCCGCAGAAATTCCTGCGCGCCGGTGTGCGCCTGAGCGCAGGTTAGGGATTTTACCCATAAATCAATGTTCGCGAGCGCGGCTCGATGAGCGATGGACAGACCGTCAATTGCTCGACGGCTCGATGTTGTCTTACGAAATTGGTGGCGCTGACCTTGACCGGGAATTGCGCAATATCTTCGAATGATTCTGTGCCCCCTATAAATAGCGGCGGGCAATTCTTCCAATAAAATTGCTTGTCAAGTCATCGAAATAACGCAGGACCGGAATAGATACGTTGCGCGTCCGATGGGCGTTGCACGTCCGCATCCATCTCCCTCCTGATTGAATGTTCATGACCGAACAAACCCTGACGACGCCGATCGATGACCGGCAAGAAATATCCCGCGGCTTTTCGCGCTACCAACTGGTCCTCATTGCGCTGCTGGCAATCGTCCAGTTCACGATCATCATCGACTTCATGATCATGTCGCCGCTCGGCGCTGTGATCATGCCGGCACTCGATATTTCGGCCTCTCAGTTCGGGGTGGCAGTCTCGGCCTACGCGTTCAGTGCGGGCGATCTCCGGCATTCTGGCGGCGGGCTTTGCCGATCGGTTCGATCGTAAACGATTGCTGTTGTTCTTCTACGTTGGCTTCACCCTTGGAACCGCGCTCTGCGCGGTCGCTCCGAACTATCACCTGCTTCTGCTGGGCCGGATTGTAACCGGGTTATTCGGGGGTGTGATCGGCTCCGTCGTGCTTGCAATCGTCACCGACCTGTTCGCGCTGCATTTGCGCGGCCGCGTGATGGGCTTCGTACAAACGGCCTTTGCCGCGAGCCAGGTGCTTGGCATCCCCGCCGGTCTTTTTCTTTCCAACCACTGGAATTGGCATGTCGCGTTTGGCGCATTGGTCGGCGTGTCGATCGCCGGCATGGCCGCGGTGATGTTTTTGATGAAACCGGTGAACGGTCATCTGCTGCTGCAGCAAGACAAAAACGCTTTCCAGCATCTGATCGCAACACTTCGTACACCCGCGCTATTGGATGGCATTCGCGGTGACGACGCTGCTGGCGACCGGGGGATACATGCTGATGCCGTTCGGTAGCGCCTATACCGTGCGAAATCTCGGCATCGATATTGCTGATCTGCCGACGATCTATCTGGTGTCCGGCCTGTTCAGTATTTTGATCGGACCGCTGGTGGGAAGGGCGAGCGATGCCTTCGGCAAATATCCGACCTTTGCGTTCGGCAGCGCCATGTCCATCGTCATGGTGCTGATTTACACCCATCTCGGTCAGGTAAGTTTGACGGTCGTGATCACCGTCAACGTCTTGATGTTCGTCGGCATCTTTTCGCGCATGATTCCCTCGCAGGCGCTGATTTCCGCAATCCCGGAGCCCTCGCAACGCGGCTCCTTCAGCGCCGTCGGCGCATCCTTGCAGCAACTCTCGGGTGGGCTCGGCTCGGTGCTCGCCGCCGCGCTCATTGCGCAAAATGCCGACGGTTCGCTCCGGCATTTCGATCGGCTGGGATACGTCGTCGTTACAACGGCGGTGCTTTCTCTGATCCTGATGTATTTCGTGCAGAGGCCCATCGCGGCCCAGGCTGGCAAACGCGTGGTCTAGGGCATCAGTTAAGCGAAACTCATGGAGCTTAGTCGTCGCATGTTTGAGCAAGTCAGTGACCTACCTCGCCGGTAATCACGTCGCCGAACAACCGCCACGCCTCGCCATCGAACTTCATCAGCTGCATCTGCTCAATCGGAAAGAAATCATCTGGCCCGGTATTCGCCTTGATTCCCGGAAGCATCATTTCCGTTGAAAAATCTTTCAAGCTGGCCGCCTGCTTCATGACGTTTTCGCGGGTCAGGTTGTCGCCGCACTGCTTGAGAACCTGAACCATGGTTTGAGCGGTCACATAGCCGTAGACGTTGTTGGCGTTTAATCGGTCACCCTCCGGATAATATTTCTCCATAAAGGCCCGCCAGGTATTGGTTCCCGGATCATCTTTCCATGTCGGGTCGGTCGGATCCTTCAGGTAGGCCGTCGAGATGATATCCTTGGCATTCTCCAAGCCTGCCGGCTTGAGAACAGCGGCGACCGACGTTGCGGTGTTGGCCAGAAAAAACTTCGGCTTCCAGCCGAGTTCACCGACTTTCCTGATCGCTTGCGCCGATCCCTTCGGCGCCGCCCATGAGAAAAAAATGTCGGCGCCGGAATCGCGCAGCGCGACGATCTGCGAATTGATGGTGGGATCGGACACCTCATAGGATTTGTCGGCGATAATCATGCCGGCCTTGTCGCCTAGTCCATCGCGCAAACCCTTGACCTGATCCTTCCCGGCGTCGTCGTTCTGCCAGAACACCGCGATCTTACCATTGGGGTAATGATCCAGAATATATTTTGCGTAGATGCGTCCCTCGCTTTGATAGTTCGGCTGCCAGCCCATGGTCCAGGGAAAGTTCTTTGGATCGCCCCATTTTGTCGCGCCCGATGCCACGAACAATTGCGGCACTTTTTTACTGTTCATGTACTTCTGGATCGCGGCATTGGAAGGGGTGCCAAGCGGTTGGAACAGCAGTAGAACTTCGTCACTCTCGACCAGCTTGCGGGCCTGCTCGATGGCCTTCGGCGGACTGTAAGCGTCATCATAGGAAATGAAGTTGATCTTTCGGCCGTTGATGCCGCCTTCGGCATTGATCTTGTTGAAGTATGCGGCTTGCGTTTTGCCTATCACACCGTAGGAGGACGCCGGTCCGCTATACGGCATGATGTTGCCGAGCTTGATCTCGGTATCCGTTGCGCCGGTGTCGTATTTCTTTTGCGCATGGGCTGCAGTGGTAGCCGCTGCCGCAACGGCAACAATCATCAGCCTGACGAAATGTCTTCTTGAATCAAGCATCGTTTTTCTCCCGCTTTGCGTTGGTTTTGATAAATTGTCGCAAGGCGCGGGAAGGCATGCAAGCGCAAGGTTTGCGCCAGCACAAAACGGTATTGTTGCGCTGCGACAATTATGATTGATGCGGTTCGGTGAGCGACATCCAGAGACCGATGCCTTGAACACGCCGAAAAAACGAACCGGTCCGAAATACCCGCGGCTCGGGACTGCCGGCTTTCGCGGCGCGCGCCAACTCTGCGCCTGGCTGTTGAGGGATTTTCACCAACTGGATTCTGACTTTGCCACCAAGCGGATTGCGTTGGTTCGCCAGCAACTGGCGCGCGGCGAAACCGTCTATCTCGCAGGACTTGGTCTGGCCGGCACGCATAATTCGGGCGTGGCGTTAGTTGAAGTCACGCAAGCGAACGGCCCGCGACTGATCGTCAACAATGAGGAGGAGCGGTTTTCCGGCAAAAAGCACACCAGCGATTATCCGCGACAGTCGATCGATGCGATGGTGGCAACGTTACGCGCGATGGGCCGCGATATCGGTGACATCGCCGCGTGGGTGACGACATGGGATTATCCATCGCTGGCGGGGTCGTTGGCCCGTTCTCTTCTCGAAGAAATGCCGCAGAGCCTGAAGCTGTTGCGCAGCACCGAAGTCACCGGCCTCGACGGCCGTCAATTCGAGCAAACCACGCGCACTCCGAAAATCCTCGGCAAGCAGTTGGGCCTGTCCACCCGCGTGCCGCTGATATGCCTGCCGCATCATGACAATCATGCATGGTTCTCGTTTGCGGCATCACCGTTCGCGGATACCGGAGAGAACGTTGCCATCGCGGTGCTCGACGGCACCGGCGATCGCGGATCGATCTCGCTCTATGCGGTCGAGAAAGGTGTCATGCGTCAGCTTTATTGCAACGACAGCATGTTCGACTCTCTTGGCGCGTTCTACAGCGTCATTTCCTCAACGCAGGGCGGCTGGACCTGGCTCTCGAGCGAGGGCCGCTACATGGGCGCCGCCGCATGGGGCGACCTCAACCGGTCCACCAATCCTTACTACGCCCGTTTGAAAGAGGTTTTGAGCCTGGAGGCCAATGGCGAGGTGAAGCTCAATCGCACCATGGCCAACTGGTATTGCGATCCGCACGATCGCCCTTACCAGCGCGCGCTAGTCGATATTCTCGGTGAACCGCTCCGAGTAGATCAACTCTGGAATCCCGACGCGGTGCTGCGCATCGAGGATGTCAGCGCTCGGCCGGACAGGCAGGACCGCTTCGACAAGGCAGCAGCGACGCAACTTGTGTTCGAAGATGCGATCATTCACATCGTCGATCATCTGCTGCGTGTGACCGGCGCCAACAAACTGGTATTGACCGGCGGGGTGGCGCTCAATGCCGTCGGCAACATGCGTCTGCTCGAACATTTCGACGAGACATGGTTCGCGCAGGCGCAACAGCGAAATACGCGCCTACATCTGTGGGTACCGCCGACGCCCGGCGATGCCGGCGTTACAATTGGTTCTGCATGGCTGTTCTCACATCTGGCGGGTGCGCCGCCGGGAGCGCCGATGACCCATGCATTCTATTGCGGCGATGCGCCATCGCGCGATGACATCGCTGCTGCGCTAGAGGCCGGCGACATTGCCTCACAAAACGTCGGCGACATCTCGACACCTGCCGGCCGCGACGCCATCGCCGATCTGATGGCCTTTATCGTTGCGCAAAACGGCATCATCGCGCTGTATCAAGGCGCGGCAGAGACCGGACCTCGCGCACTCGGCCATCGCTCCATACTGGCGAACCCCTGCGATCCCCTAACGCGCGAGCGGCTCAACCAACGCGTCAAGTTTCGCGAAGCCGTTCGTCCGCTGGCGCCGATGGCGACGCTGGAAGCAGCGTTGGAGTATTTCGAGCTGCTCGAAGGCGCATCCGACGCTGACTACAACGCTTACAATTACATGGTCCTGACCGCGCGATCGAAGCCCGACGCCCGCGCGAAAATTCCCGCGGTGATCCATGCCGACGGCACCGGCCGAATTCAGATTGTACGTGCGGCTGACGATCCGCTCACTTATGCCTATCTGAAGGCGCTTGGGCGTCACATCGGCGTCGAGGTTTCAGTCAACACGTCATTCAATGTTGCAGGTCCGATCGCGCAGACGCCGCAGCAGGCAATCGACACGCTGCGGCGCTCGAAGGGGCTTGATGTCGTTCTGCTGGTGGCGAGTGACGGGACCGTAAGCGCGGCATGGAACGGCGGCGAACGAGACAACGGACGATTTACAGCCTGGCTCGCGGAGTGGACGCGCAGCGGCCGCTTGATACCCGCCGGTTAAGTCTTGCTTTTGGCGCGCGAGACGATCTCGATCATCTTCGCCTCGTCGTCATCAGGCGCATAGGTTTTCGCCTTCTCGTAAGCCTGGACCGCAGCGCGCCCTACCAACGGAGCATCCGACAGCAGGCTCTCCGCCAGTGCTACGGCGTAGGCGGCATCCTTGTGTCGAAGTGACGCGGTAAAAGTTGCGCCCGAGAAATTCCGCGCCACCATGCGCTTGGAATGACGCAACACCTGTGGACTTGCGGCAACGCCGCTTTCGATCGCTTCCAGCACCAGGTTCATATCGAGGCCAGCCTGCTCGGCGATGGCCAACCCTTCGGCAAGGCCGGCAATCTGGATCGCACCCATCAGGTTGTTGATCAGCTTGTAGACCGTGCCGCTGCCCACCGGTCCGAAATGCCGGATCGTCGTGCTAAGCGGCGTGAGATAAGGCCGCGCCTTTTCGAGATCGGCGGCTTCCGCGCCGACCAGCAACGTCAGCTTTCCCGCTGCCGCGGCATCAGGCAAGCCGGTGACCGGACTGTCGATATAGATCAAACCTCGCTCGCGCAGCTCGCGACCGAGATCGAGCGCGTGACGATACGATACGGTTGAACATTCGATCGCCAGCGCGCCGGCTTTCGCGCCGTGTATAACGCCATCCGGGCCCAGCCACACCGCGCGCGAAGCTTCGTCATCGGCGACCATCGTGACGACGGCATCCGCCGCGTTGGCGGCGTCCGCCGGTGAGCTCGCCCAGCGCGCGCCACGTGCAATCAAATCTTCCGCCTTGGCCTTGCTGCGATTCCAGACCGCAACCGAAAACCCGTTTTCGAGATAGCGGCCGGCCATGCCGTGGCCCATTCGTCCCAGACCAATGAATGCGACGTGAGGCATTGTTTAATCCACATCCTCGATCGACGTGGGCGGCGCACCGAATGCACGTTGCGCCAGCGTCGCAGCCATGAATTCATCGAGATCGCCGTCGAGCACCCCCGACGTATCGGATGTCTGCACGCCCGTGCGCAAGTCTTTCACCATCTGATAGGGCTGCAATACGTAGGACCTGATCTGATGGCCCCACCCGATATCGGTCTTGGCCGCCTGATCGGCAGCCGCCTGCTCTTCCCGCTTCTTCAATTCGATTTCGTAGAGACGTGCCCGAAGCATGTCCCACGCCTGCGCCTTGTTCTTGTGCTGTGAGCGGCCGGCCTGACACACCACCGCGACGCCGGTCGGAATATGCGTGAGCCGCACCGCCGACTCCGTCTTGTTGACGTGCTGGCCACCCGCACCGCCGGACCGCATCGTATCGACGCGCACGTCGGACTCGGCGATATCGATCTTGATACTGTTATCAACCACGGGGAAAATCGCGACGCTCGAGAATGAGGTATGCCGGCGCGCATTGGAATTGAACGGCGAAATGCGCACCAGCCGATGCACGCCGGCCTCCGTCTTAAGCCAGCCATAGGCGTTGTGGCCGCTGATCTGGATGGTCGCCGATTTGATCCCGGCTTCTTCCCCTTGAGTCTCCTCGAGATATTCGATCTTGAAGCCGCGTTTCTCCGCCCAACGCGTGTACATGCGCAGCAGCATTGAGGCCCAGTCCTGGCTCTCCGTGCCGCCAGCTCCGGCATGGACTTCGAGATAGGAGTCGAAGCGGTCGGCTTCGCCGGCCAACAAGGCTTCGAGTTCGCGGCGCGCGACTTCCTTTTTCAGAGCCTTCAGCGCCGCCTCGGCTTCGGCGACGACGCCTTCATCGTTCTCGGCCTCGCCGAGTTCGATCATGCCGACATTGTCTTCGAGTTCGCGCTCGACCTTGCCGATGCCGCCGAGCGAATCCTCCAGCGAGGTTCGCTCCTGCATCAGCTTCTGCGCCTTTTGCGGGTCGTTCCAGAGATTGGGGTCTTCGGAGAGCTTGTTCAGCTCCGCTAGGCGCGCCGTGGATGCATCGACGTCAAAGATGCCTCCTCAGCAGCCCGACTGACTGCTTGATCTCTTCAACAAGTCTTTCAATTTCGGCGCGCATCGGCTCTCTGATCTGCGGCTAAAGCCGCGACATTCATGGAGTGACGGGATTTAGCGGCGCTGGTGGTAAAGCGCAACGGCGGATCAGTAGAGCCCGCCCGTTCCTGAGCGAAACAGGCTGCGGTCATCCTGGTAGCCCGCGGGATAGCCGGCTGGCTGCGGATTGTAGCTGCCGCCGCGTCCGTCCGCGTCGGCCACGCCGATGACTGAGTAATTATCCGGCGGCGCTGTGCCGGGCTTGAACGCTTCGAGAATGGTTTTGCCGCCGTCACCCGGGCCCGCCCGCATTCCGGATTTAGCGTCGACCCGAATCAGCTTGATGCCCGCAGGAACGCGAAAGGGAATCGCCGGCTTGTCGGCGAGCGCAAGCTTCATGAAATCTTTGGCTATCGGTGCAGCCAGGTGACCGCCGGTGGCGCCTTTGCCGAGATTGCGGGGCTTGTCGTAACCGACGTAGATGCCGACCACGACATCTGGCGAAAAGCCGATGAACCACGCGTCCTTTTCGTCATTGGTGGTGCCGGTCTTGCCGGCGATCGGCTTTCCAACCTCTTTCAACACGGTTGCCGTGCCGCCTTGAACGACGCCTTCCATCATCGACGTGATCTGATAGGCCGTCATCGCATCGAGCACCTGCTCCCTGCGGTCGATGAGCTGGGGTTCGGGCTGGTTCTTCCATCCTGCGGCCGCATCGCAACCCCGGCATTCCCGCGCATCATGCTTGAAGATGGTGTGCCCGTAACGATCCTGAATACGATCGATCAAGGTCGACTTCACCCGCCGGCCGCCATTGGCGAACATCGAGTATGCCGTGACCATGCGCATCACGGTGGTCTCGCCGGCTCCGAGTGCGTAGGACAGATAGTTCGGCAGTTCGTCGTACACGCCAAATCGCTTGGCGTATTCGCCGATCAAGGGCATGCCGATGTCCTGCGCGAGCCGCACCGTCACGGTATTGAGCGACAGCCGAAGCGCGTTGCGCAGCGTTTGCGGTCCATAATATTTGCCGGTGGAATAATTTTCGGGCCGCCAGACGCCGCCCCCCTGCCCCTGATCGATTTCGATGGGCGCATCGACGACGACCGTGGACGGCGTGTATCCATTATCCAGCGCGGACGAATAGACGATCGGCTTGAACGAAGACCCCGGCTGCCGATAGGCCTGCGTCGCTCTGTTGAACTGGCTCTGGTCGAACGAGAAGCCGCCCACCATGGCGAGCACGCGTCCGGTCCACGGATCCATCGCGACCATCGCGCCCGATACTTCCGGCAACTGGCGCAGCCGGAATTGCCCCTCAACCGGTGTACCGTCTTTCGCGATCAACGGGTCAGCATAAATAATATCGCCGGGGCTTATAACCTGCGCGACCGAGGTAGGTGTTCTCCCGCGCGTTGGACCTGAAGCGGCCTTCGCCCACTTCACGCCATCGAGCGTGATGTTGCCGGTCTGCCTCTCCTTGAGAACTGCGCCGCCGAGTTCGCGACCGGGCTGGAAGCCGATCCGGGCCGATTGATCGCTGGTCTCCAGAACAACGGCCAGCCGCCACGGCGAAATGTCCGACAGCGCCTTGACGTCGGCGAGCTTGAGGCCCCAGTCGCCTGACATATCCAGTTTGCTGGTCGCACCACGCCATCCCTGCGCCTCGTCGAAGTTGACGAGACCGGCGGTCATGGTCTTGCGCGCCATGACCTGAAGCTTGGGATCGAGCGTGGTCCGCACCGACAAGCCACCCTCATAGAGTTTCTTTTCACCGTATCGTTCGAATACGTCGCGGCGCACTTCCTCGGCGAAATATTCCCCGGCGAAGATGTGCGCGGCATTGGTCCTGTTGGTGACGACCAGCGGATCCTTGCGTGCAACATCGGCATCGGACTGTTTGATCCAGCCGTTCTCCAAAAGCCGGTCAATGACGTAATTGCGGCGCTCAATCGCACGATCGCGATTTTTCACCGGGTGGAGCGAAGAAGGAGCCTTCGGCAACGCCGCCAGATAAGCAGCTTCCGCGACGGTGAGTTCATTCACCGATTTGTCGAAGTAAACCAGCGATGCCGCCGCGACGCCGTAGGCGCCAAGGCCGAGATAAATCTCGTTGAGATAAAGTTCGAGAATCTTGTCTTTCGAATAGGCGCGCTCGATCCGCATCGCCAGCAGCGCTTCCTTGATCTTGCGGGTGAAGGAAACTTCGTTGGTCAGAAGAAAGTTCTTCGCGACCTGCTGGGTGATTGTGGATGCGCCTTGTGGACGCCGGTTCGATCCGAAATTCTGCGCATAGAGCACCGCGGCGCGCGCCATGCCCGAGAAGTCGATGCCGCCATGCTCGTAGAAATTCTTGTCCTCAGCGGCCAAAAACGCGTTGATCACGAGTTTCGGAACCGCCTGGATCGGAAGATAAAGACGCCGTTCCTTGGAATACTCGCCAAGCAGCGCGCCGTCGGACGCATGCACGCGCGTCATGACCGGCGGCTCGTAATCCTGTAACTGCGAATAGTCGGGCAGGTCTCGGGAATAGTGCCAGATCAGGCCGGCGGTCGCGGCAACACCAACCAGGAACACGACCGTCCCCGCCGCGAACAGGAAGCCCAAGAACCGAACCAGCAGACGCATTATCGAATTCCGTTTCACCTTGCCGAACGACCGACCAGCACTACGGCATAACTCGGCCCGGAAATCTGATCAGGAATTCAATGACCGATTCTGACCGTCCCGCGGGGATTTTTTATAGGACCGCTGCTGTGGCCAAACTAGGGCTTCCAGCACTCAATCCGGCGGCCCGGCCGTCACCACCCGCTTGGCGAAAAACGCATCGACCGCCTGGGCGACCGAGCCCGCCGTTTTGGAGCGCCACTCGTCCGACATGAGATGCTCGAGGTCGCCTTTGTTGGAGACGTAGCCGAGCTCAATCAGTACCGACGGCACATCGGGCGCTTTCAGAACCCTGAAGCCCGCCGATTTAAGGGGTCGTTTGTGCATCCGGGCGCTCGTCTTCATTTCCCGCACCGCCAACCGCGCAAAGCGGTTGGAAAAAGTCCGGGTCTCGCGCTGGGCGAGATCGATCAGAATGTCGGCGACTTCCGTCGGCTCGTCGGTCAGGTTAACTCCGCCGATGGCATCCGCCTTGTTTTCCGATTCCGCGAGACGTTCCGCCTCGGCGTCGGAGGCCTTATCCGACAATGTGTAAATGGTGGCGCCTTGGGCCTCACCTTCTCGATGCGGCAAGGCGTCGGCATGTATCGATACGAACAAAGCCGCCGCTTGGGCGCGCGCGATCTTCACGCGTTCGCCGAGCGGGATGAAGGTATCGTCGGTTCGGGTCATGATGACGCGGTATTTGCCGGTTTTTTCGATACGATCGCGGAGCGCCGTCGAAAAATTCAGCACGAGATTCTTCTCGCTTTCCCCGTCGGCCTGAGTGCCATTGTCGATGCCGCCATGGCCGGGGTCGATCACCACCACCGGCCGCTTATCCGGCGCCACGGGAGTTTTGAGCGCCGGAGCGTTATCCTCGATGGAGGTTGATGCCGTCGCGTGGACAACCGTCGCGGTCAGGTCCGGATGCGGGTCAGGCTTGTCCTCCGCGGCGAGCGATCTGTCGAACGCAGATTCGTCCACTGCTTCGAGTTCAAGTACGAGCCGCGGCGGTTGGCCGTTGGCTGCGTCGAGCGCATACGCCCTGGCGATCTTGGCCGGGCCGGCGAGATCGAACACGAGGCGCGAGCCTCCGGGCATCACCAGCCCATATCGGAACGCCCTAATCAATCCACGCCCTGTGGCGCCCGTCCCCGCGGCCAATTGAAAATTGACTTGGGGGACATCGACGACGACGCGGTAGGGGTCGGCCAGTGTGAACGCTCGAAATGGTACGTTCCGGTCGAGGTCGAGAATGAAGCGCGTCTGTTTTTCATCGCCGGCCAAACGTGCTTCCGACGCGATCGGAAAATTTGGCGCGACGGCCGTGCTTGAGGCAGCGTCATCGGCACGGAGATCGGCAGGCCCGAGACATAGCAATGCTGCGGCGCACCCAAGCGTCGCTGCCAGCAAAATCCCGTGATTTGCGCGGCTTGCCAACGATTTCTGCCTTCAAGCAGCCCTTCTAAAGGCAATAAAACGGTACGGTTAATCGCACCTTAACACCCGCTTCCCTAATAAATGCTGATGTTGCGTAGGCGCGACGCATCCCTTGCGCGAAAACGACGTTCCGCGTATGTACAAGAGGCTGAAGGTTTAACTCCCGGTTGTGTAGCGTTCAGCCTCCCGGTGCAGCGCCGGAACTGTAATCTAGGTTCCAGCGTCTTTCCGACCTTTCTCCAGCCAGCGCGGCGCGCGGCTGATCGGATGGGCGGTTTCGAGCCCGAGCGGCGTCCGGTCCAGGTACTATCTTTCCAGGGACGGCTTTAGACACTCCACGACCGATTATCCGGCCGCAATGCCGCGATATGGAGACCGGCGAGCGCTTCGGCGCCAAGCCGGGTTTCAGCGTCAATGAGGCGGCATCTTGCCGCCAACGTGTTCAGACGGGCCGACGCTTGATGCGCCAGACTGTAATGCCGACCATGACCTACGCAACGACGCCGATGCGAAGCGAGAGCTTCGCACGACGCGCTGCATTGGACTTGGCCTCGGTACGGCGTGCCAGGTTGCGTTTCGGCCTTCCCCTCACCCCCGAATCAGGTGGACCGTCGCGTCGCCCGGCTGCGCGTTGCGCGCCCGCCGCCCTGCGTGGCCTCCGCCGTCAAGAGTTCAAACATGCCCAACAAAATGTTGATCGACGCCACGCATCCGGAAGAGACCCGGGTGGTCGTGGTGCGCGGCAATCGCGTCGAAGAATTTGATTTTGAAACCGCGCAGCGCAAGCAGCTTCGCGGCAACATCTATCTCGCAAAGGTCACGCGGGTAGAACCGTCGCTGCAGGCGGCCTTTATCGAATACGGCGGCAATCGCCACGGTTTTCTGGCCTTCAGTGAAATTCATCCGGACTATTACCAGATACCGGTCGCCGACCGGCAGGCGCTGATCGAAGCCGACGAGCGCGCGCATCGTGAAGCCGAGGAAGAAACCGACAACCGCTCCAGCCGCGGCAAGCGCCCGCGACATCGCAACCAGCGCCGGCGCGGCAGTGGCGAGCGTGTCCAGAGCGAGATCGTCGAGAACGCTGGGCTAGACCCCTCGCAGGCTCCGCAGCCGCATATCGGCGACGGCAGCGACGAGGATCAACCCGAGCATGGCCATTCCGACGCTGCGCCCGAGCAGCATCAATTGCATGCCGGCGACCACGATCAACCGACGCGCGACGATGCCGACAACAATGAGCAGACTGCTCCGGCGGCCGAGTTCTCGCACGCAGTCGCCCCAGAGCCCGCCGGCGACGCGCAGCCGATGCAGACGCTGCACCCCGATGACGGCACTTCGTCACAGGCGGAGTCCGCTCCTCCTGCGGAGATCGGTCCAACACCCGGCTGACCACCACCACGCCGATCATGACCACTCAAACCATGACCACCCCGAGCACTCTCACTCGCATGGTGATGATGACGAGCATCGCGAGCTGGTCGCCGCGCACCACGACGACAGCGAGCATGCCGTCCATAGCGCGCAGATCAGCGCGGAAGGTGCGGACATCTCCGCCGAGGGCGACGATGAAGACGAAGGCGAGGACGCCGAAGAAGAAATCGTCGAATCCGTCGGCGGCGAGGACGTGCTGGAGGAAGTGCCGGAGCGAGCTTTCCGGCCCCGCCGTCAATACAAGATTCAGGAAGTCATCAAGCGCCGGCAGGTGATGCTGGTCCAGGTCGTCAAGGAAGAGCGCGGCAACAAGGGTGCTGCGCTGACGACTTATCTCTCGCTGGCTGGCCGCTACGCGGTTTTGATGCCGAATACCGCGCGCGGTGGCGGCATCAGCCGCAAGATCACATCCGCGCAGGATCGTTCGCGCTTGAAGGACGTCGTGTCGGATCTCGACGTGCCCGAGGGCATGGGCATCATCCTGCGCACCGCAGGTGCGTCGCGGACCAAACCGGAAATCAAGCGCGACTTCGAATATCTGATCCGCATGTGGGAAACCGTGCGGGACATGACGCTGAAGTCGCAAGCGCCCACGCTGGTCTACGAAGAGGGCTCGCTGATCAAGCGGTCGCTGCGCGATCTCTACAACAAGGAAATCGACGAAATCCAGGTCGCCGGCGAAGCCGGATATCAGGAAGCGCGCGATTTCATGAAGATGCTGATGCCATCGAACGTGCGCACGGTCCGGCAATATCGCGACGGCCAGCCGTTGTTTTCACGCATGGGCGTCGAGAGCCAGCTCGATGCGATGTTCTCGCCGACCGTCCAGTTACGCTCGGGCGGCTACATCGTCATCAACCAGACCGAAGCGCTGGTTTCGATCGACGTCAATTCGGGCCGTTCGACCCGCGAACATCACATCGAGGACACCGCGCTCAAAACCAACATGGAGGCGGCCGAAGAAGTTGCGCGACAGTTACGGCTGCGTGACCTCGCCGGCCTGATCGTCATCGACTTCATCGACATGGATGAGAAGCGCAACAACCGCTCGGTCGAACGCAAACTCAGCGATTGCCTGCGCCAGGATCGCGCGCGCATCCAGGTCGGCCGCATCTCTCATTTCGGCCTGTTGGAAATGTCGCGCCAGCGCATTCGCGCCAGCGTTCTGGAGAGTTCGACAGAGCCTTGCCCGCAATGTGGCGGCAGCGGCCATGTTCGCTCGGTGTCTTCGGTGGCGCTGCAACTCGTGCGCGGCCTCGAAGAAATCCTGATGAAGGGCGCCACGCATAATCTCATCGTGCGAACGCGCACCGATGTGGCGCTTTACGTGCTCAACCATAAGCGCGCGCATCTGCGCGATCTCGAAAGCAGTTTCAAGGTAACGCTTGCCGTGATCGCCGATGCGACTGTTACCGCACAGCAGTCGTTTATCATCGAGCGCGGCGAACAGATGCACACCCCGGAAGCCGCGAAGGCTGTTTTGGCAGCGCAAGTCGCGGCCTTCCCGGTGCATGTCGAGGAAGCCTTTGAAGACGAAGAGCCCTTCGATGTCGAAGCTGAAGTTGAAACCGAAGAAACCGAAGGACTGGTTTCCGATCAATCTGGCAGCGAAGGCAGCGGCGACAGCGTTGAAGGCGAGACCGATGCCGACGGACACAAGCGCAAACGGCGGCGCCGGCGGCGCGGCCGTCCGGGCGAAGCGCGTGAAGACCGTCCGCCACGCGGCGATAGCGACATGGCGAGTGTCGCTCCCGAGGCCGAAGCTGTCGGCACCGCCGGCGATGACGGTGAAATCGATGATAACGAATCCGGACACCCGCCGGGTGCCGGTCCGGTAGATCAGAACGGCGAGCGGCGGCCTCGGCGGCGCGGACGTCGGGGCGGACGCCGCCGGCGCGGCGGACCGGAGGATGGATTGCCGGGATCGATGGCGGACGATCATGTCTCGGAACCGATCGCGGCCGCATCCGATCAACCGGCATATTCTCCGCAGCCTCAACATCACGAAGCGCAAGCGGTGGAGTCTGTCCCTTCGCAGCCCGAGCCGCGGCAGCCGAGCCAGCATCAGGACGCGCCCACCGCTCCCGCGCAAGACGATACGGCGCAGGAGTCTGACAAGGCGGCGCGCCGGCGTTCAACGGTACGCGAGAAAGTAAGCTTCCTGACTGCACAACCGGCTGCGGCAACCGACCCTCAGCCCCGGCCCGAGCCTGCTCCCGCACCGGCCAAACCCGAATCCGCGAGCGAAAGTCAGCCGCGCAAGGCTGGATGGTGGTCGCGCGCCTTCGGCAACGGAGAGTAATTTCAGACGAGGAATCGAAAAACCGCCCGGCACGACCGGGCGGTTTTTTATTGAAAAGCTATTGCGGAACGCTCAGCCCGTGGTGACGGCCGTCTGCAAATCCGACGGATCGATATCTTTGATTGAGACCGGCGTGCAGTTTCTCGTGATCGAGTTCGCCTTCCCACCACGACACGACCACGCAGGCGACGCCGTTGCCGCATAGATTGGTGAGCGCGCGGCATTCGCTCATGAACTTGTCGATCCCGAGCACGATCGCCATGCCCGGCACCAGCCGTGGATCGACCACCGCAAGCGTTGCCGCCAGTGTGATGAAACCCGCGCCGGTAATGCCGGACGCGCCCTTCGATGTCAGCATCGCTACCAGCAGAATCGTGATCTGCTGACCCAGCGTCAGGTCGAAACCGAGCGCCTGCGCGATGAAGAGCGTCGCCAGTGTCATGTAGATGTTGGTGCCGTCGAGGTTGAACGAATAACCGGTCGGCACCACCAGTCCGACCACCGATTTCGAGCAACCCAGCCGCTCCAGCTTTTCCATCAAGGAAGGCAGCGCGCTTTCCGACGATGACGTGCCGAGCACGATCAGGAGTTCGTCCTTGATGTAGGCCAGGAACTTGAAGATGTTGAACCCGACGAAGCGCGCGACAACGCCGAGCACGACGACGACGAACAGCGCGGCCGTGACGTAGAACGTGGCGATCAGGCCGATCAAATTCAGGATCGCGCCGGTTCCGAATTTGCCGATGGTGTAAGCCATCGCACCGAACGCACCGATCGGCGCCGCCTTCATGACGATGGAAATGACGCCGAAAACGCGCGTGGGCGGCATCGTCGATAAACGAGCGCACGCGTATGCCCGCGTTCGCCGAGCCCCATGATCGCAAAACCGAACAGAATTGAAAACAACAGCACCTGCAGGATCTCGCCGGTCGCGAAGGCGCCGACGACGGTATCGGGAATGATGTGGAGGAAGAAGTCGACGCTCTTCTGTGCCTCAGCCTGTTTGGCGTAGGTCGCTACCGCCTGCGCATTGGCCGCGGCCCCGCCGAACCCCGCGCCCGGCCGGACCACGTTGCCGACAATCGAGCCCGATAACCAGCGCGAATGTTGAGACGACCTCGAAATAGAGCAGCGCCTTGACGCCGATGCGTCCGACTTTCTTGGCGTCCTGAATATGAGAGATGCCCGATACCACGGTGCAGAAGATAATGGGCGCGATCACCATCTTGATCAGCTTGATGAAACCGTCGCCGAGCGCCTTGATCCAGTCGTTGGTCGCAAAGTTGGGCCATAACCAGCCGACAATGGCGCCGAGCACGATCGCGATCAGCACCTGGACATAAAGCACCTTGTACCAAGGTTTTGCCGCACGAGCCGGAGCTCGCGCTGCGCGCCACCGTAGCTGTCGTCATGGCATTTCCTCCCCCGTACATCCCGGGCTCTGGCGCTCGCGCGCAGAACCAATTCCTGAGCTACAGCCAAATCATTTGCGCATGCGGTGTCAATGGGCCGCGCATGTTTTCACTTGGATCGTCAGCGGTAAAGGATCAACCTCGCGTCGGCGCACCTTGTCTCAGCCACCGGGCAATGCGCACCACCGCTTCGCGCATTTCATCCGCCGATCGCGCGTAGGAAAGCCGGATGAACCGGTGGCCGTGGATTGGATCGAAGTCGATGCCCGGCGTTGCGGCAACGTGCGCCTGCTCCAGCATCTTCGTGGCGAAATCGAAACTGTCGGAAGTGAAATCCGAGACGTCAGCGTAAAGGTAGAACGCACCGTCGGCCGGCAAAAATTTCGTCAGACCGGCCTGCGGCAATCCCTCGATCAAAATCTGGCGGTTTTCCTGATAGCCGCGCTTGACGGTTTCCATCTCGTCGCGGCCCTCGAAGGCCGCCTCGGCGGCAAGCTGCGACAACGTCGGCACCGAGATCGACAGGTTTTGCTGCAGACGTTCGATCGGCCGCACCAGCGGTTCAGGGACCACCATCCACCCTACCCGCCAGCCCGTCATGCAAAAATACTTGGAGAACGAGTTGATCACCAATGCACGGGGCGACAGCTGCGCCGCGGTCACTGCGGGAAAGGCATAGTCGAGGCCGTGATAGATCTCGTCGGAAATGAAGCGGATGCCCTCGCTCTCCGCAGCCGCGATCAGGCTGGTCAAGGCCTCGCGCGACATCATGGTGCCCGTGGGATTGGCCGGGCTGCCGACCAGCACGCCCTTCAACGGCGTCTTTCGATGCGCCGCAAGCAACGCCTCGCCGGTCAGCGCATGACGCGTATCGCTGTGCGTTTCGATCAGCACCGGCTCGCAACCGAGCGCGGTCAGGATATGCCGGTACGGCGGATATCCCGGCACCGTCACGGCGACGCGGTCGCCGGGCTCGAACAGCGCCAAAAACGCCAGAATGAACGCGCCCGATGATCCCGTGGTCACGACGATGCGCTCGGGATCGACATCGCAGCCATAAGCACCACGGTAATGCCTCGCGATACGCGCCCGCAGCGATGGAATGCCAAGCGCCGAAGTGTAGTCGATCCGTCCCTCGTCGAGCGCCGCGTGGGCCGCCGCGATGGCAGTCGCCGGCGCCGATGCCGAGGGCTGTCCGACTTCCATGTGAATGACGTGGCCGCCCGCCGCCTCGATTCGCGCCGCCGCCGCCATCACATCCATCACCATGAACGGCGGAACGTCGCTGCGTCCCGATGCCGTCAGCAGACTATTGACGCGGTCTCGTAGTGTCGCTTCGCGCATGGATATCTGGTACCAATCAGGCCTGTTTCAGTTCTGGAACGGATCAGCTTCAACGCCGCGCTGCCGCCGCATTCGCTGGCTTGTTAGGGCAAATAACTTATCCAGACTACGGCCACGATGAAACACCTCTTGCAGTGCCTCGGTAAAAGCGCGCCCGGAAAAGTTTCGAAGCTGACGGCGCTCTTGACCGTGGCCGCGCTTGCGCTCGCCCCGATGGCGGGCCCGGTCCACGCAGAGGGGCTTCCGCTGCTGCGCGATACCGAAATCGAGCAATTGCTCCGCGATTACAGCCGGCCGGTCCTGCGGACGGCAGGTCTCGAGAAGCAGAACATCCAGATTTCCATCATCAACGACAAGTCGTTCAACGCGTTTGTGGCGGACGGCCACCGCATCTTCGTCAACTACGGCGCGATCATGCAATCGCAGACGCCCAATCAGTTGATCGGGGTTCTGGCGCACGAAACCGGTCATCTTGCCGGCGGTCACCTCTCCAAGCTGCGCGCGCAGCTGGCCCAGGCTCAAACCCAGATGATCGTCGCCATGCTGCTCGGCGTCGGCGCCCTGGTGGCCGGCTCCAAAAGCGGCAACGCCAATAGTGGCGCCAGTAATATCGGCATGGCGGCCATCTCCGCGCCACAGGAAGCGATCCGGCGCACGCTGCTTTCCTATCAGCGCCAGCAGGAAGAAAACGCTGATCGTGCCGGGGTCAAGTTTTTGACGGCCACCGGGCAGTCGGCCAAGGGGATGTACGAAACCTTCAAACGCTTCACCGATGAAAGCCTGTTTGCCGCGCGTGGCGCGGACCCCTATGTGCAGTCGCATCCGATGCCTGCCGAGCGTGTCGCGGCTCTGGAAGAACTGGCGCGATCAAGCCCGTATTGGGACAAGAAGGACGATCCCGCGCTGCAATTGCGCCACGACATGGCGCGCGCCAAAACCTCGGCCTTTATGGAGCCGTCCGACACGGTCTATCGGCGCTATCCCCTCTCCAACGACAGCCTGCCCGCCCGTTACGCGCACGCCATCGCGACGTACCGGCATGGCGAGTTGCGTACCGCGCTCGCCCAGATCGACGCGCTGATTCAGGGGCAGCCGGCCAATCCCTATTTTTATGAATTGCGCGGGCAGGCCCTGCTTGGAGGGCGGACACCCTACGGAGGCAATTGCGCCATTACGCCGCGCCGTGCAGCTTTCCAGCAACGCGCCGCTCATCGAGATGTTACTTGGGCAAGCGCTCGTGGCGTCCGATAAGAGGGCCTATGCCGAGGAGGCGATTTCGATTCTGCGCGCCGCGGTGGCGAAGGAGACGGAAGCGCCGCTAGGTTATACCCAACTGGCGATGGCTTATGGCCGCAAGGGAGACCTCGCGGACGCCGATCTGGCATCGGCGCAGGCCGCCTTCCTGCGCGGGGACAACAAGACCGCACGCGAGCTCGCCTCGCGCGCCAAGACCCGTTTCGCTATCGGCACCCCCGGTTGGGTCAAGGCCGACGATATCGTCTCCGCCAAGGCTCCGCCCGGACAAAAGAACAACTAATTCATACGTCAAGCCGTATACCTCTCGGAAACCTGAATTCACAAAGGATGCTGCCATGTTTTCGTTCCGCTTTTTCGCCCCGGCTGTTTGCGCGCTCGCGCTGTGCGGCGCGCCGATGGCTGCATCCGCGCAAAGTTTTTCCGACGGCCAGCGCGGTGACATCGAGACGATTGTCCGGAGCTATCTGATCGCGCACCCGGAAGTGCTGGAAGAGGCAATGGCGGAATTGAGCAAGCGCCAGTCCGCCGCCGAGACCGAAAAGCACGAGGCCGCGGTTGCGAAGAACGCAGATACTATTTTCAACTCGCCGCGCGGCGTCACGCTTGGCAACAAGGACGGCGACGTCACCTTTGTCGAGTTTTTCGATTACAATTGCGGCTACTGCAAGCGCGCGATGGGCGACATGCTTGAACTGATGAAAGCCGATCCGAAGCTCAAGGTCGTGCTGAAGGAATTTCCCGTACTCGGACCTGGTTCCGTCGAGGCCGCACAGGTGGCGGTCGCGGCGCGAATGCAGGATCCCGGCGGCAAGAAATATCTCGACTTCCACCAGAAGCTGCTCGGCGGCCGTGGACAGGCCGACAAGGCGCACGCGATGGCGGCCGCGAAAGATGCCGGCTTCGACATGGCGCGTATGGAGAAGGATCTTGCAAGTCCTGAAGTGCGCGCCACCATCGCCGAGAACTTCAAGCTCGCCGAAGACATGGGCATGAACGGTACGCCGAGCTACGTCATCGGCAAGCAGGTTGTCGTCGGCGCCATAGGCCTTGATGGCCTCAAGGAGAAGGTCGGCCTTGCCCGTTGCGGCAAGGAAACCTGCTGACGGGACGACTGATTTCCAGCTCCTGACTTTAACAGCGGGCTAGCAGCGCGGCGGCGTTACCTCGGCGTCAAAGCCAATAGTGGAACCGCGTTCACGCGCCGAATAAATATGCGCCTGTTCGCGCATCGGCGCGGAACATCGGAGTACCTCCTGTCGTTGTCGGCGCGGGCAATGCAATGAGAGGAGATTTCGATGAATAAACGTTTTCTGATTTCTGTTGCGGCCGCGGCGCTGCTTGCCGGGGCTGGAGTTGCGAGTGCACAGGCGCCCGGGGGCCAGGCCGGTGGAGCAGCACAGCAAAGCGCCCCAGCTGCGGGCGCCCCAGCTGCGGGCGGCTCATCTGGCGGTGCGATGAACCATAACGACGCGTCAAAGAGCGGCGCGCCTGCCAACGCGGGAACCAAGGCGCCGGGCGGAGCCATGCAACGCGAAGGGGGCACTGGGCCGCGCGCTCAGGAGAGCACGCCCGGGAATGCCGCCGGCAAAGACATGAAGGCCGAAGGTAGCGCGGGTCAAAAAGGCGGCATGAACGCTGACTCCCGCAATGGCGCCTCCGACGCCAAGGGCAAGAGTGCCGCCGAAAACAGGGGCGCGGCCGAGGGTAAGGATAAGGCGGACACCAAGAGCGCCGCCGACAGCAAGGGCACAACCGACACTAAAGGCACGGCTGACAACAAGGCTGGCTCAAACACCAGCGAAAGCAAGACGACGGGTAACGCCGCGACCTCTGCAACCGCAGCACCTCCTGCCGAAAAACGGACCCAGATCGTATCTGCCATCAAGTCGGAGAAGGTGGAGGAGGTCAAAAACGTGAACTTCAACATCTCCGTGGGTACGAGGGTGCCGTCGTCCGTGCACTATTATCCGCTTCCGTCCCGGATCGTCGAAATCTATCCGGAGTGGCGCGGTTACGATTTTATCCTCGTGCACGGCAGGTACATCATCCTGCGCCCGCAGACGCATGAGATCGTTTACATCATCGAAGGCTGATAAGCTCGCGGCCTTTCGTATCAAACCAGCCTCCGCCGAGCCTTCGGCGGGGGCTGATGTGTTTTCTCAACTTTCTTAGCCGGCTTCATCTAGCCAGCTCGTTTCCCACGAGCGCATCAATGAGCACGGGACCAGGCGCCCGTGGCTGGCCCGAAGGCTTCCCCTAGGCGCGCTTGTTCCCTATAAACTCCCCATAACCGCATCATTTGCCCGGATTCTGAATGGCCAAGACTGTTGCCAGGACAATCTACGTACTGAACGGCCCGAACCTGAATTTGCTGGGAACCCGCGAGCCGGAAATGTACGGAGATGCCACGCTGGCCGATGTCGAGAAGCTGTGCGGCGAAACCGCTGCGACTTACGGTCTGAGCGCCGATTGCCGGCAATCCAACCGCGAGGGCGAGCTGATCGATTTCGTTCATGACGCGCGCGCCAAGAATGCAGTTGGCATTGTCATCAATGCCGGAGCCTATTCCCATAGCTCGATCGCGTTACATGACGCGCTGATGGCGGTGAAAATTCCGACGGTGGAAGTGCACATCAGTAACATTCACGCCCGCGAGAATTTTCGTCATCATTCGTTCACCGCCAAAGCCGCCTTCGCAATCCTTTGCGGCTTCGGCATCGACGGATACCGGCTCGCGATCAACGGCCTCGCCGCCAAAATCGGCATCAAGCCAGTCGGCCCGGCGTCAAAAGGCTGACGCTGTCTCGCCCATCAACAGAAAGTTTCGGATCAGGACATGGCGCGCAAGCCTGAAGACACCCAAGGAAAAATCAAAAGCAGCGGAAACTTGAGCGACGACAGCGCGCTCGTTCGCCAACTGGCGTCGCTGCTCGACGAGACCAATCTCATCGGAAATAGAGATCGAACGCGCAGGGCTGCGGGTTCGGGTGGCCCGCAATCTCAGTGTTGCATCGTCGATTCCGGCGCATTATGCGCCCGCCGCCGCGTCGACTGCTGCTGCTGGTCCAGCCGGTACTGGCGATCTCGCCAAGCATCCCGGCATGGTGCCCTCGCCCATGGTCGGCACGGTGTATTGGGCCTCCGAGCCCGGTGCGCGCCCGTTCATTGAGATCGGCAGCAAGGTGGCCCTCGGCCAGACGCTGGTGATCATCGAAGCGATGAAGACGATGAATCAAATTCCATCGCCGCGCGCCGGCACCGTGACGCAAATTCTCGTCGAGGATGGCCAGCCCGTCGAGTTCGACGAACCGCTGGTCGATCATTGAATGATGCTTCTCGACCTGCAGGCGCGCGATGTTCGATAAAATCCTGATAGCCAATCGCGGCGAGATCGCATTGCGCGTGCTGCGCGCCTGCAAGGAATTGGGCATTGCCACCGTCGCCGTGCATTCCACCGCCGACGCCGACGCCATGCATGTACGCCTTGCCGACGAAAGCGTCTGCATCGGCCCGCCGCCATCCAAGGACAGTTATCTCAACATTCCCGCGCTGCTCGCCGCCTGCGAGATCACCGGCGCCGACGCCGTGCATCCCGGTTACGGCTTCCTGTCGGAGAACGCGCGATTCGCGGAAATTCTCGCCGATCACAATCTGCATTTCATCGGACCCAAGGCCGAACACATCCGCCTGATGGGCGACAAGATCGAAGCCAAGAAGACCGCGAAGAAGCTCGGCATTCCCGTGGTGCCAGGTTCCGATGGCGGCGTCGGAGCCGAAGACGATGCGATGGCGATCGCGCAATCGATCGGGTTTCCGGTGTTGGTCAAAGCCGCCTCCGGCGGCGGCGGCCGCGGCATGAAGGTGGCGCAGACGGCGGACGACCTGATGCTGGCGCTGTCCACCGCGGGTGCGGAAGCAAAAGCCGCATTCGGTGACGCCTCGGTCTATCTCGAAAAATATCTGCAGAAGCCGCGCCACATCGAAATCCAGGTGCTCGGTGACGGCCGCGGCGGCGCCATCCATCTCGGCGAGCGGGACTGCTCCCTGCAGCGACGCCACCAGAAAATCTGGGAGGAAGGCCCCTCTCCGGTTCTCAGCGCCGCTGCGCGGAACAAGATCGGCGCCACCGTCGCCAAGGCCATGCAGGAGATGAAATATCTCGGCGTCGGCACCGTCGAATTTCTCTACGAGGACGGCGAATTCTATTTCATCGAAATGAACACACGTATCCAGGTCGAACATCCCGTCACCGAGATGATCACCGACATCGATCTCGTGCTGGAACAGATACGGATCGCGGCGGGCGGCGACCTGCCGGTGAAGCAGGACGAAGTCATCATCACCGGCCATTCGATCGAATGCCGCATCAACGCAGAAAATCCGGTGAGCTTTCGGCCCTCGCCCGGCAAGATCTTGCAGTATCATCCACCCGGCGGCCTCGGCGTCCGGATCGATTCAGCCGTCTACCAGGGCTACGTGATCCCGCCCTATTACGACTCGCTCGTCGGCAAGCTGATCGTCCACGGCAAGACCCGCGCCGAATGCCTGATGCGGCTGCGCCGCGCGCTGGACGAAATGGTCGTCGACGGAATTGAAACCACGCTGCCGCTGTTCAGGGCGCTGGTGCGAGAGCCTGCTATCATCGACGGCGACTACCATATCCACTGGCTCGAGCAATATCTTGCCGGGCAGGCCGCACAGTAAGGCCAAATGTTCGATAAATTTCGTTGGCTTGCGGAACCTTTCAATGTCAGGCGCGTTTCGTGGTCGCGCCCGGAAGTTCCCGGCGCGGGGATACATCCGGTAGTAATGCGAAAATTATTGTGACTCCTGAGGCCGCTCGCAAGCGTGCGATCGGACAGATCCTGCTGCTCGCGGCGGGATTTGTGGTGCTGGTCGCAATCAGCACAAGCTCGGTCGTGCTCGTCAATCAGGCCCGCGAGGACAGTTCCCTGGTCGTGCACACCGTCGAGGTCGAAAATCAGATCTCCGGGCTGCTGCTTGAAATCCGCCGCGCTGAAAGTGCCGCGCGAGGATATTTGCTCACTTCGGAGCCACGCTTCCTCAGTGGGTATGAGGATGCGATCGCCAACATCCTTCCCGACGTAGAAAAACTGACAACGTTGACCAACGACAATCCGGTTCAGGTCGACTGCGACCACGAAGCTGCGCCGGCGGTGCGGTCGCGGCTGGCCGAGCTTGCGCGCGCGATGGAGTTCGCAAAACGCAACGACCTGGCAGGCGGCATTGAAATGCTACGCAGCGCCGGACCAAGCGAGGCCGTTCGGTCGGTCGGCGATCTCGCAAGCAAAATGCGCGCCGAGGAAGATCGTCTGTTTGCGCTACGCACCACAAAAGCAGATCGCACGCAGCTCCTGGCATCGATCGTAACCGTGGCCGGCTCCGGCCTCGTTGTGACGCTCGCCGGAATTTCGATTTTTCTCGTTCGGCGTTCCTCGCGCGCCCGGGACGAGGCCGAAGCGCAATTGCGTGACAACAATGTCAATCTGGAATCAAGCGTGCAGGAACGTACCGCCGACCTGCGCGAAGCCAATGAGGAAATCCAGCGCTTCGCTTACATTGTGAGCCACGATCTGCGTTCGCCGCTGGTCAACATCATGGGGTTCACCAGCGAGCTCGAGGAACTGCGAGGCGATATATTCAGGCGAATTTCCACGCTTGGTTCCGCTGGATCGGCGGCGGTGCCGGCTGTGGACGCTTCGAGTGATGCCGAACCGTTGCTTGAAGGTCCCGACAAGCAACTGTCGCAGGACTTCACCGAGGCGCTCGGCTTCATCAAATCCTCGATCGCCAAGATGGACCGCCTGATCACGGCGATCCTTAACCTCACTCGCGAAGGCCGCCGCGAATTCAAGCCGGTGAAAATCGAGACCCGAGAACTGATCGAGAGCATCGTTTCGACCGTTGCGCATCAGGCGTTCGAGGCCAACGCTCAAATCCGGATTGCGCCCCTGCCCGCGATCGTCAGTGACCGGCTTGCTGTGGAGCAGATTTTTTCAAACCTGATCGACAATGCCCTGAAATATCTCAAGCCGGGCGTACCCGGAGACATCTCCATCAAGGGTCGCACCATGGCCGGCCTTGCGATCTTTGAGATTACCGACAACGGCCGCGGCATCGACCCGGCGGATCACCAGCGCATCTTTGACCTTTTTCGTCGCGCCGGCACCCAGGACAAACCGGGTCAGGGCATCGGTCTTGCTCATGTTCGCGCCTTGGTGCGGCGGCTTGGTGGAACCCTTACCGTTGCCTCCGTACTTCACAGCGGCAGCACATTCACGATAACACTCCCGGCCACATGGACGGCCACTAACCGGAACAGGAACTTCATGAATAATCCAGTCACCATCATCATGATCGAGGACGACGAAGGCCACGCGCGCCTGATTGAGCGCAATATCCGGCGCTCCGGTGTCAACAATGAGATCATTCCGTTCACCAACGGTACAGCTGCGGTTAACTATCTTTTCGGTGAAGACGGCACTGGATCTTCTCATAAGGGACAGGCCCGGCTGATATTGCTCGATCTCAATCTGCCCGACATGACCGGCATCGATATCCTGCGCCGCGTCAAAGACAATAAATACTTGAAATGCGCGCCCGTGGTCGTTCTCACCACGACCGACGACGCCCAGGAAATCAAGCGCTGCTACGAACTGGGCTGCAATGTCTACATCACGAAGCCGGTGAATTACGAAAGCTTCGCCAACGCTATTCGTCAACTCGGGCTTTTCTTTTCCGTCATTCAGGTTCCGCAAGCCGCCACATGACCGCTGCGCTCCCCAAGCTTTTGTATATCGACGATGACGAGGCGCTGGGGCGGCTCGTCAGCCGTGGCCTGACGCGGCTCGGCTTTGACGTCGAACATGCCGCCAATGGAAAAGCAGGCCTCGATCGCATTGCCAAAGGCGGCATCGACGTCGTCGCACTCGATCAGTACATGCCCGGCCTCGATGGTCTGGAGACGCTGGAACGCATCATCGAGGATTCCGGATGCGCCGCCGGTCGTGTTCGTCACCGCGTCACAGGATTCCAAGATCGCCGTCACCGCGTTGAAGGCGGGCGCCGCCGACTATTTGATGAAGGATGTGCAGGGCGACTTCATCCCGTTGCTGCAGATTGCCCTGGAAGGCGCGCTGCGGCAGGCGCGGCTGCAAAAAGCCCGCGACGATGCCGAGGCCGAAGTACATGCTTCGCGCGACCGCTACGCCGCGCTCGCGGCCGAGCGCGAGGTGTTGCTGCGCGAGGTCAACCATCGCGTCGGCAATTCTCTCCAGATCATCGCATCGCTGCTGCACCTGCAGGCCAATTCGAGCACGCAGGATGACGTCAAGGCGGCGTTGACCAATGCGATGGGCCGCGTCGCCGCCGTCGCGCAGGTGCATCGCCGGCTCTATACCTCGCACGATCTCAAAAGCGTGCTGCTGAACCAGTATCTCGAAGCACTGCTTGAAGATCTGCGGCGCTCCGCCGAGGGCAACCGGATGTCGCGGCTGACGCTGAAGGCCGAGCCGGTCGAGATCGATCCTGATCGCGCTGTCGCAATCGGCATCATCGTCAACGAGCTGGTGATGAACGCTGTGAAATACGCCTATCCCGACGGCGCCGGCCCGATCCATGTCGAACTGCATGCCGAAGGCAACGATCTCGTATTGTCAATCGCCGACGACGGCGTCGGCCTCAACGTCAAGACCGATCCGCGCTCCACCGGCATGGGCCAGCGCATCATCTCCGCGATGGCGTCGAAGCTTGAGGCCAATGTCGAGCGTGACCCGGTTCATGTCGGCACGCGCATCGTTCTGCGTTTCCGCCGCGTCAACGCGCCGGCTCCGGTACCGGTCGCAGCCAGCGTCGAGCGGGTTAGGCCCTCGCGACCGAGCGGCTTCCTTGCTACATTCGGACATGGGCTCGCGCGACTCCGCATCGTCTGAAATCACGCCGCAAATCCTGCTGCGCGCCTATGCCTGCGGCATCTTTCCGATGGCGGAAAGCGTCGACGACCCGACGCTGTTCTGGGTCGAGCCGGAAATGCGCGGGGTGATTCCGCTCGACGGCTTTCGCGTCACATCCCGCCTCGCGCGCACGGTCCGCTCGGATATTTTTCGCGTCACGGTCAATACCGCGTTCAAGGCCGTGATCGACGGCTGCGCGGCGCCGCAGGCCGGCCGCGACAACACCTGGATCAACAAGCGCATTCGCGATCTCTACATCGGACTGCATGAGCTCTCGCATTGTCACAGCGTCGAGGTCTGGCAAGGGGACGATCTCGTCGGCGGATCTATACGGCGTCAGTCTCGGCCGCGCGTTTTTCGGCGAGAGCATGTTTCATCGCGCCCGCGATGCGTCCAAGGTGGCGCTGGTGCATCTGGTGGCGCGGCTGATCGCCGGCGGTTTCGTGCTGCTCGACACGCAATACGTCACCGAGCATCTGCGCAGTTTCGGCGCCACCGAAATATCCCGGCGGCGCTACTGCGCGCGGCTGGACGATGCGATCAAGGGCTTTGCCGATTTCTCGAAGCTGCCCATCGATCATCCCGTCAGCGGCGCCAGGGCGATGCAGATCATCGCGGAGCGCGCTTAAGCGAACCCCTACCGCCCGAATGGCGGGAAGAAGTTGTTTTGCGGCGGAGGTGGCGGCTGGGGCGGCGGCGGCGGACGCGGAGCCTGCTTCGGCGGCGCGCGCTTCTGCGGCGCAGGCGCAGCGGGCTTCGGCGGATCGGGCTGCGCGCTCACCACCGTTGCCTCCGGTACTTTGCAGTCCGACAGCCAGATGTCGTAGATCGGATGCTCGATGCCGTGAAGGCCGGGGCTCGCCGCGAACATCCAGCCGGAAAAAATCCGTTTCACCTCACCCTGCAGCGTGATTTCGTCGACCTCGACGAAGGCGTCGGTGTTGGCGGCTTCCGTCGCAGGACGCGTGTAGCAGGCATCCGTTTTTATTCGCAGCGCGCCGAACTGAACGGTCTCGCCGATATCGGCATCGAATTTGATGATGCGGCCGGTGATCTTGTCGAGACCCGAAAAGCTCGCCTTCTTGTTGACGATTTTCGAGGCCGGCGGTTCGCTGACGACCTCATCGCCGGGCTGCAACGTCGCCGCCGCGCCCGGAGGATTTTTGGGCTGACGCTGACCGGGCGGCAACCCGGGCAGCGGATTGGCCCCGGGCGGCGCGACGGCAACGCCCTGACCGGGCTGCGGAGGCGCTATTGCAATTCCGGGCGGGACATTTTGCGGAATGACGGTGGTACCGGGCGGCGGCGCCAGGGGTTGCGACGACACCGATCCCGGCGGAGGGACACCCTGCCCCGGCGGCGGACGATTGGGCGTCGGCAATAGCCGCCCCTGCGGCAACTCCGGCACCTCCTCGTCATCGTCGGGTGCCTGCTGCTGGTAGCCGCCGCGAGGGATGTTGCCGGGCGGGCGTGGCGCCGGATCCGAGAAAATATTGCCGATCTGCGCGCGCGCGGGCGGCGCGAACGAACTCATCGCGGCGGCAAGCAGGACCGCAAGGCCAGTCAGGGCAATGGTTCGGAACATCTCGCGCGCTTTGATCAGGCGAATCGGGCTCGCGGCAGTGTAGCCGCTTGCGGGGCCTTCCGGTTAACATGGCGAATACGGCGCGGAAAGGGCACGGCTGGTCAGGCCATCGCGCAAATGAAATAGTAAATCGAGACGATCGGCGCGCGCCGGATACTGCGCGTCGTGACATTCCGGATCAACCGGAAGCAGCGAGGGGAAACATCGGACATGACCGATCGAATTCGTCTGGATGGCAGGATCGCCGTGGTCACCGGCGCAGCCGGCGTGATCGGCACCGCGACCATGAAACTGCTGGCCGAACGCGGCGCGCGCCTGGTCGCCGTCGATCGCGACGAAAAGCAGTTGCAAGCCGCGATCAAGGATTTGCCGGCGTCGGCGCAGACGCACGCTGTTGTCGCCGATGTCACAAGGAGGACGAGGTCGCCGAATACGTCCGCTCCGCGATGGACAAATTCGGCGCTATCGACGTGTTCTACAACAACGCCGGCATCGAAGGCGATATCGCGCCGATCGTGCGCTATCCTCTTGAGACGTTTCGCCGCGTGCTCGATGTCAATGTGGTCGGCGTATTTCTTGGCATGAAGCATGTGCTACCGGTGATGTTGAAGCAAAACCGCGGCAGCATCATCAATACCGCGTCGATTGCGGGCCTGATCGGCTCCGCGGAGATCGCCGTGTATAGCGCCAGCAAGCATGCGGTGATCGGACTGACCAAAAGCGCCGCCACGGAGTGCGCCGGCACCAATGTTCGGGTGAATTGCGTGTGTCCGGGATTGATCGACAGCCGCATGCTGAGCTCGATCATCGAGGGCCGCAATCCCGGCAACGCTCCGGTGCCGAACGAGAAGATCGTCGAACGGATTCCCGCGCGCCGGCTGGGGCTTGCCGCCGAGGTCGCCTCGGTGGTGGCATTTCTCGCCTCCGATGAGGCAAGCTACGTTTCAGGTTCGGCTTACACCGTCGACGGCGGCCGCACGGCCAGTTAAATTTCCGTCCCAGACCATTCGGCCAGAAGCAACAAAGGTCTCACAATGCCAGTCAAACTCGATCCCGACGCCGCCTTCGTGTTCAGGGCGATGCAGGAAGCCGATCGGCCCGCGTACGATACGCTTCCGCCCATCGAGGCGCGTGAGTTGTCACGGCAGGGACGCGCTGCGGTGCAGCCCGAACCACCGGACATGGCTTCTGTGGAAAATGTGATGGTACCGGCACCCCACGGCGTCATACCGGTTCGCATCTACAAACCGCTGACCCTAGCCGAATATCGGTCTTGCAGCAGGCCTGGTGTTTTATCACGGCGGCGGCTGGGTTATCGGCGATCTTGAAAGTCATGATGTCGTCTGCCGCCAGATCGCTACCGAAGCGGGCCTGATCATTGCCGCGGTCGACTACCGCCTCGCGCCGGAGGATAAATTCCCGGCAGCACTCGACGACTCGCTTGCGGCGACGGATTGGGTTGCTGCCAACGCCGACAAACTTGGTATCGACGCAGATAAGTTGTTCGTCGGTGGCGACAGCGCCGGCGGCAATCTCGCCGCGGTGGTCGCCATGCACGCGCGCGACAGGCGCGGGCCACGCTCCGCGGACAGGTGTTGGTTTATCCCGTCACCGACCTCGCGATGACCCATGCCTCTCATCACGACCCGGACACCGGCGTGTTGCTGACGCATTCGATGATGCGCTGGTTTAGGGATCACTATCTTGCAGACCCGGCACAGATCGACGATTGGCGCGTGTCACCGCTTCGGATGGCCAATCTGAAGGATTTGCCGCCGGCATTCGTGCTGACCGCGGGCGCCGATCCGCTACACGATGAGGGCGACGAGTTTGCGCGGCGGCTAAAGGAAGCTGGCGTCCCGGTGACGCATCTCGATTATCCCGGACAGTTTCACGCGTTCATTACCATGGGGAAGTTACTGCCGAAGGCGAACGAGTTGATCGGCGAGATCGGCAAATGGCTGAAGGGGTTGGGTGAGACGTAGCTAACCGCAAGCAGCGCGCTTACCGTCCGGGCGTCCACGGCTGATAATCGCCGGTGGCCTTGGGGCGGCGGCCGCTCGCCAGCGTTGAGCCTTCGGGCCGGTAAGCCGCGGGCGTTCCCGTCATGTTGGGAACATGCGGCTTCTCCCATTCGCGCGCAACGTAACTCTCTTCGGTCGGCGCGATGTCGACGGTGTGATGCAGCCAGCCGTGCCATGACGGGGGCACTTTGCTGGCCTCGGCGTAACCGTTGTAGACCACCCAGCGCCGCTCGAATCCGAGCGTGGGGTCTATCTTGCGGCCCTTGGTGCGGAAGTAGCGATTGCCCTGCTCGTCTTCGCCGACCAGTTCGCCGAAGCGCCATGTCCATAACTGCGTGCCGAAAGTCTGGCCGCTCCACCATGTGAACATTTTCAGCAGGAACAGTTTCATCGGGTCGCCAGTTCGATTGGATGCTGCAGTCCTGATGGCACCGGTTCGGCGGATTGTCCAGTTGCGCCGTCACATCGCTCTCAATAGCGCAATATCGGCGATCAAAAGTCGCGATTTCGGCGCAATGCATTCACGCTGCATACAGTCTCAATCACACAATCTGTTGAAATGCGCGAAAGGTGCAGCGTTCGGGAACGTCTCACCTCGCACGTGGTTTGCCCGGTATCTCGATTATGGAGTTGCGAAGATGACCCGTCTAAAGGCTTTAAGCGTCGCCGCCGTTTTAGCGCTTGTTACGCCCCTTGTCGCGCCCACCCTTAGCTTTGCGCAGGCTCCTGCCGGCCACGCAGGTGGTGGAGCTCATGCCCGCAGCGGGGGCGGTGGAATGCGCGCGGGCGGCGGTGGCGGCGGCTTTAGAGGCGGTGGCGGTATGCGGGCCGGCGGAGGCGGGGCAGCTCAGTTCCGCGGCGGCGGTGGACGTTTCGCTGGTGGCGCGGCTGCGGCCGGCCCGCGCTTCAATGGCGGCGGCGGAA
Organism: uncultured Alphaproteobacteria bacterium; assembly: GCA_963723625.1. Lineage (GTDB taxonomy): Bacteria > Pseudomonadota > Alphaproteobacteria > Rhizobiales > Xanthobacteraceae > Bradyrhizobium. Next base: position 248,717 of record CAVRRK010000002.1, on the reverse strand, counting down.
ATTATCACGGCGGGTATAGCGGCGGACATCGTCGGGGCGGTGGCGGGTTTGTTCCCGGCGCAGTCGCAGGCGCGGTGATCGGCGGCGCGCTGGCCTCGCAAAGCGGCTACTACGCGCCGGGCTACTATGACAGCTACGGCTATTACGATGAGCCGTATGACGATGGCGCGGTGGCAGTGTCTCCCGGCGTGGTCGGCGGCGATGACGATGCCTATTGCGTGCAGACCTATCGTTCGTACGACCCGGCGTCGGGCACTTATCTCGGATATGACGGATTGCGGCACCCCTGCCCGTAATCGTCCACGCTCCACAATTCCTGAAAACGGCGCACTTCGGTGCGCCGTTTTTCGTATGACGCGGACGTTAACGCCACGCCGCCGATGGTCAGGAAGGGATGGGGTCAGGGAAATTGCGACCTAGAACCCGTTCACTCGGCCGGTTGAAGCCGGGTGTCGATCTCCTCGCGCAGCAGCACGAAGTCGATCGGCTTGGTCAGCAATCCCGTTGCGCCGCCTTCGATGGCTTTCCGCTTGGTCTCGGGATCGCCGTAGGCCGTGATCATGATGACGGGAACATCGGGCCGCAATTCCTTGACCTTCGGCAGCATTTCCAGACCCGTCATGCCGGGCATGTTGATGTCGGACAGAATCAGGATCAGCGATTGTTCGATCGAACTGGCAACGCGCGCCAGCGCATCGGGTGCCGAGCTTGCAAAATCCATGATGAAGCGTTGCGCGCGCAAGTCTCGCCGAAACTGCTGGCGAAACAGCGCTTCGACGTCGGGCTCGTCGTCGACGACAAGAACCAGCACGCTCACGTTTGACCCCGCTTCCTGTCCTGAATGTTGCTTGTCCTCGGCAGCACGATTTTGAACTCCGTGAATTGTCCGGGCTGCGTCTCGACATCAATCGTGCCGCCATGCTGTTTGACGATGATGTCGTGGCTCATCGAGAGACCAAGCCCGGTCCCCTCGCCCGCCGGCTTCGTCGTGAAGAACGGATTGAACATCTTTTCCTTCACCTCGGCGGGAATGCCCGTACCGTTATCGCGAATGCGGATCTCGACGCCGTTTCCGATGTTTTTCGTGGTCGCCTGCAGCATCGGTTCGAAACCTGAATGCGCGGATTCAGTCTTGCGCTTGGCGGTCGCATAAAATCCGTTCGAGATCAAATTCAGGAAGGCGCGGGTGATTTCCTGCGGAAACAATTCGACCATGCCGGCGCTTTCGTCGAAGTCTCGCTGCAGCGTCACATTGAAGTCGGGCTTCTCTGCCCGCGCGCCGTGATAGGCAAGGTTGAGGCTCTCGTCCAGCAGCGCGTTGATATCGGCAGGCCGATGATCACCCGAACCCTCGCGCGAATGCAGCAGCATGTTCTTGACGATCGAGTTCGGCGCGCTTGCCGTGCTGCACGACCTTTTCGAGATTGTCTTTCAGCATCCGCGTAAGTTCGTCGATCTCGCCCCGCATCTTGTCGGCAAGCGCGACGGGCTTGAGCACTTCGTTGAGTTCATCGGTCAGCTCCGCCGAGAGCGCCGCAAAATTATTGACGAAATTGAGCGGGTTCTTGATTTCATGCGCGATGCCGGCGGTGAGTTGCCCCAGCGAAGCAAGCTTCTCGGTCTGCACGAGGCGATCCTGCGCGGTGCGCAAATTTTCGAGGGAAGCCGCGAGCTCTTCGGTGCGCGCCTGCACCTCGTCGAACAAGCCGCACGTTCTCGATGGCGATGACGGCTTGGTCGGCGAAGGTCTGTAACGAGTTCGATTTGGCGTTGACGTGAATGGCGCAAGCTTCGCGCGACGAAGCGTGAACACGCCCTCAATCAACGTCCGTTCGCGTAGCAAGCGGAACGCCGAGCATGCTCGAAACGGCACAGTCCGACATGCCAGGAAAGGCGAACTCCGGATCCAGCGACAGATCGGGAATATGCTCGGTCTGACGCTCAACGCAACACTCTCGGAGCCAGCGACTTGTCGTGGATGCTATCTGGGATTATCTTTGAAAAATGCTGTTTGTTCGGGACGTGAAGCCTGCGGCCGCGCTGCTGTAAAACAAATCGTTCTTGCGCAACCAGATATGGTAGCCTAGCATCGGCGCCGCAGAGTTGCGTGGCGGATGTACACGAGCGTTTCAAATACAGCTTGTAGATCGAATGTCGAGCGGCTGATGACCTTCAGCACGTCAGCCGTTGCGGTCTGCTGCTGCAGCGAGTTCGCTCAATTCCGCGGTCCGCGCCTGCACCTCGTCGAACAGCCGCACGTTTTCGATCGCGATCACCGCCTGATCGGCGAAGGTCTGCACCAGTTCGATCTGTTTGTCGGTGAACGGCTCGGACCTCGTGGCGCGTCAGAGCGAATACGCCAATTGGCTCCCCTCGCGCAGCAGCGGCACGCCGAGATCGCTCGATAACCGCCGAGCTTCTGGTATGGCGCTGGTCGTATTCAGGGTCTGCCAGCACGTCGGGAACGTGAACTGTACTGCCCTCCAGCGCCAGCGCGGCCGATGATCACCGCATCGTCCGGGCCGGAACGGATTCGGCTTTGCAGAAGCTGCTAGCTCCCGGCGAATTGCCGAAGCTTTCGCCGACCATCGTAGACTTCGCCTTTCGCGCTTGAAGATGAATGCCTTGTCGGCGTCGCATAGCCGGGCCGCCGATTCGACCAGCGTATCCAGCACGACTGCAAATCGAACGTCGAGCGGCTGATGACCTTGAGCACGTCGGCGGTGGCCGTCTGTTGTTGAAGCGATTCACGCAAGTCTTCGGTGCGCGCTTGAACCTCTTCGAATAATCGAACGTTCTCGATCGCTATGACGGCCTGATCGGCAAAGGTAGTCACCAACTCGATCTGCTTGTCGGTGAACGGATTTACCTCGGGTCGCGTGAGGGTAAAAATGCCGATCGTCTCGCCGCCTCTCAACAGTGGAACGCCGAGGCCACTGCGATAATGGCCGAGGGACTGATATCCGATGCCGTCATATTCCGGATCGGCGAGAACGTCCGGTATGTGAATCGTCTGACCTTCCAGCGCAGCCCGGCCGGTGATCGTTCCTCGCCCAGGCGACATTGGGTTTTGCCGCGCATACTCCTCGAATTCACTTGAAAACCCGTAGTTGACCGCCAACCTGTAAATCTGCCCGTCGCGCTGGAAGATGAATGCCTTGTCCGCATTGCATAATCTCGCCGCCGACTCGACCAGCGTTGTCAGTACCGGCTGCAGATCGAAGGCCGAACGGCTGATGACCTTGAGCACTTCAGATGTCGCGGTCTGCTGCTGCAAGGATTCGCTGAGATCGTCGGTTCGCTGCCGGACTTCATCGAACAAACGCACGTTCTCGATCGCAATCACCGCCTGATCGGCAAAAGTCGTGACCAGCTCAATCTGTTTCGCAGTAAACGCCTCCACGCGCTGGCGCGCGAGCACGATCACCCCGATCAGTTCGTTCTCGCGCAATAGCGGCACGCCAAGCGCCGTGCGCTGACCCGCCAATGCCACGGATTCGCTCATGGTGTATTCGGGGTCGGCGGCAACATCGAGTATCTGCACCGTGTGGCGATCGAGGGCAACGCGCCCCGTGACGGTGCCTCGATCCGCGCTGATCGGATGCTGTTTGAGAAATTCGATGTATTCCTTGGAGAAGCCGACAGCGGCGCCGGCGCGGTACAAATCGCCCTCGCGGCGCAGGATGAATGCCATCTCGGTATCGCACAATCGCGCCGCCGTTTCGACCAGCGTGTCGAGTACCGGCTGCAGATCGAACGTCGAGCGGCTGATGGTTTTCAGCACGTCGCCCACAGCGGTCTGCTGTTGAAGCGACTCGGTCAAGTCGCGCGTGCGCGCCTGCACTTCGTCGAACAACCGGACATTCTCGATGGCGATGACGGCCTGGTCGGCGAAGGTGGAGACAAGCTCTATTTGTTTGTCCGTGAACAACTCCACGTTCTTGCGGCCTAGGAAGAGCACCCCGATAGGTTGGCCTGCGCGCAAAAGGGGAACGCCAAGAAGCGTCCTGTATCCCGCGGCTTTTTGGAAATCGCTGAAGGCATACTCCGGATCCGCCTGAACATCCTCGATCTGTACGGCAGTCGACTCCATAAGAGCCCGGCCTATCAAGCTTTCCCGCCCAGGTACGAGGCGTACGGATTTTGTCAGCTCAATCCAATCAGCCGGCAGGTTATAGTTGGTCGCGTGGTAGTAACCGTCCTCGCCCTGCCGGCCGATGGAAGCCATGTCGGCTCCGCAAAGCCGCGCCGCCGATTCCGTCAGCGTATCGAGCACCACCTGCAAATCGAACGTCGAGCGGCTGATGACCTTCAGCACGTCGGCGGTCGCGGTCTGCTGCTGCAAGGATTCGCTCAGATCTCTTGTTCGCGCCTGCACCTCGTCGAACAGCCGCACATTTTCGATGGCGATGACGGCTTGATCGGCGAACGTCTGCAACAACTGGACATGATGTTCTAAGAACGGGCCAGGCTCAACCCGGGTAACGGCAATCAGGCCGATGGGCTTTCCGTCGCCCAACAGCGGGACGAACAGCATGCTTCGAAATCCGCGCAGCCGCGCGAGGTCGCGCAGACTTTCGATTTCGAGGTCGGTATCGACCACCCGGTAAATCTCGCCATTGCCAATCGCCGCGCCCCAGCTGAAGTTTGAAAGCGGAGCGGGAAACATAGTTTTCAGCGATGCATCGGCTTCCGGGCCTGTGGTGTAAAAGCCTTCAGATGCATCATGCCATCCTCTAGCCGGAACACCGTGGTAGACAACGCGTCGACCAGCCGCTTCGATCTCTCCGCAATGGCTTCGAACACCGGCTGCACGTCGGATGGCGAACTCGCGATGACTTTCAGAATGTCGGCGGTGGCGGTCTGCCGCTCGAGTGCCTCCCGCGTCTCGTTGAACATCCGCGCGTTCTGAATCGCGATGACAGCCTGATCGGCGAAGGAGCGCAGCAGCGTGCATTCCTTTTCGCTGAAGGGCACCATTGAGGTGCGACCTACGAGGATCGAGCCGATGGCACGGTCTTCCCACAACATCGGCGCGACGGCGATCGAATAGTTTTTTCCGAAACGGTGAGCGGTCTCCCGCAGTACGGGAGGTACGTCCGGGCCGTTGAAGACGTCGGCATGACTTACCAGCCGACGTTCACGGATCGCGATCTCACTCGCGCTTCCCTGCAGCGGCACCGGAAACAGCGCGCGAGTGCGTTCGACATTGGGGCCATGCACGGCGGCGATATGCAGCAGGCCGTCTTCGCCCACCAGGAAGACGAAGCGCTCGTCGGCGCTGAACAGATGCTCGATGCTTCGCAATATCGCGTCGAACACCGGCTGGGGGTCGGCGACCGAGTTGCTGATGACGTTCAGGATGTCCGCGGAAGCCTTCTGCTGCTCCAACGCCTCTTTGGTTTCGTTGAACAGCCGCGCGTTCTCGATCGCGATCACCGCCTGATCCGCGAAAGTCTGCAGCAGCTGCACATGATGGGCAGAAAATTTCCCTGACTTTGCCCGCGTAACGCTGATGATCCCAATGGTGGCTTGATTACGCAGCAGCGGAACGAAGATCAGGCTATGGAATCCGCGCAATCGCGCTAATTCCTGCAACCATGGTTGATCGGCCCATTCAACTTGCACATCGGCTATCTCAGCAATCTCGCCTTTGCGGATCGGATCAGCCCACGCGGCCTCGGACAACGGTCGGGGAAATGACGCCTGCAATGTTGCATCGGCTTCGGGGCTGGTTCGTGTAAATGCCATCAGATGCATCGTGTCCGTCGACGAGACTGTACACGGCTGTCGAAAGACCCCTGATCAGCCGGTTCGATCTTTCCGCGATCGCATCGAATACCGGCTGCACGTCCGACGGCGAACTCGCGATGACTTTCAGAATTTCGGCGGTTGCGGTCTGCCGCTCCAGCGCCTCGTCGCGTTCGGCCGTGATCGCGCGGAGTTGCAGCTCCAGCTCGGCAATATTGCCGCCGAGATCGGCTCACTGAAGTCTCCCCGATGCGCGGTCATTCGTCTCGCCCTGCGCCTGATCGTATTGGGCTACCATAAAGGGCGCGGCGCTGCACCGCTGGCGTCCAAGGGTCGCACCGCCTGAGTCTCCGCAAACGCAACCCCTCGCCCGCGAAAAATACTTCCCTGTGAACAGCGGGCGCAGGTCGATTTTGTTGACGTCGAAAATTATTTTTTCGCTTGGGAATCCCTGAGGACTCACTGATACTTGGTGGCGATCAAGATGCGGTCTGACCCCTTGGTTATCCCGGTTTTACACCATATTTAGTATTTGATTAGGGAACCCGTACTAGTGCTTGACGGGTGCAAGGGAGTTGGCCTAGTTTTAAATCGTTCGGTTCGGTCAGTTTGAAGTCCCGCCGGACACTCCCTTCAAGGGTTCTGGAACGACCACTCCACTTGCCGGTAAGAGGCAGGGGTGACGGGCTTGTTTGCCCTCAATTCCGAACCCTGTTGGGGCACGAAAACAGAGCCAAAATGGCTCGACGTATAAGTTGAGGCGTTAGTTCAGGGGATAGGCCGGGTCTACCGGCGAACTGCGAATGCAGACCACCGGAGGTGGCGCAGCGTTCGCTCAAGGAAATTCACCGGGCATCGCGAGCAGCGGTCCGGTTACCAGAATGGGGCACGACCATGCGAATTGAACGGCGCTACACCACATCAGGCCAGTCACCCTACGCGGGCGTTGATTTCCGGCTGACGACATCGGAAATTCGCAATCCCGATGGCTCCGTGGTGTTCCGCCTGGAAAATGTCGAGGTGCCGGAGTTCTGGTCGCAGGTCGCCTCCGACGTTCTGGCGCAAAAGTATTTCCGCAAAGCCGGCGTCGCCGCGCGCCTGAAGAAGGTCGAGGAAGAGACCGTGCCGTCATGGCTGTGGCGCTCGGTGCCGGACACCGAGGCGCTCGCGCTGCTGCCCGAAGCGGAACGCTACGTCAGCGAGTTGTCGTCGAAGCAGGTGTTCGACCGCCTCGCCGGCTGCTGGACCTATTGGGGCTGGAAGGGCGGCTACTTCGGCGCGTCCGAAGAAGACGCGCGCGCCTTCCACGACGAGCTGCGCTACATGCTGGCCAAGCAGATGGTCGCCCCCAACAGCCCGCAATGGTTCAACACGGGCTTGCACTGGGCCTACGGCGTCGACGGCCCCGGCCAGGGCCATTTCTATGTCGATCCCTTTACCGGCAAGCTGACCAAATCGAAATCTTCCTACGAGCATCCGCAGCCGCACGCCTGTTTCATCCAGGGCATCAATGACGATCTCGTCAACGAGGGCGGCATCATGGACCTCTGGGTGCGTGAAGCCCGGCTGTTCAAATACGGCTCAGGCACCGGCTCCAACTTCTCGCGGCTGCGCGGCGAAGGCGAACGCCTCTCCGGCGGCGGCAAATCGTCGGGCTTGATGAGCTTCCTCAAAATCGGCGACCGCGCCGCCGGGCGCGATCAAGTCCGGCGGCACCACGCGCCGCGCGGCGAAGATGGTCGTGGTCGACGCCGACCATCCTGATATCGAGACCTATATCGACTGGAAGGTGAAGGAAGAGCAGAAGGTCGCCGCACTCGTGACCGGCTCCAAGATCAACCAGAAGCATCTCAAGGCCGTGCTGAAGGCCTGCGTGAATTGCGAAGGCTCGCGGCGATGACTGCTTCGACCCCGAGAAGAATCCTGCCTTGCGCCGCGAAATAAAACTCGCGCGCCGCGCGCTGGTTTCCGACAACGTCATCAAGCGCGTCATCCAGTACGCCAAGCAGGGTTACAAGGAGATCGATTTTCCGACCTACGACACCGATTGGGATTTGGAGGCCTACCTCACGGTATCCGGCGCAGAACTCCAACAACTCGGTTTCGCTGAAGGACGATTTCCTGCGCGCGGTGGAAACCGACGGCAAATGGAATTCTGATCAACCGCACCAACAAGAAGGTCGCCAAGACGCTCGATGCGCGCGACCTCTGGGAGAAAATCGGCCACGCCGCCTGGGCCTCCGCCGATCCCGGCCTGCACTTCAACACCACCATGAACGACTGGCACACCTGCAAATCGTCGGGCGATATCCGCGCGTCCAATCCGTGCTCGGAATACATGTTCCTCGACGACACCGCCTGCAATCTGGCATCGCTCAACCTGCTGACGTTTTATGGAAGTGCTGCGGAAGGCGGCGCGAAAACATTCGACATCGACGCCTACGAACACACCGTTCGGTTGTGGACGATCGTGCTCGAAATCTCCGTGATGATGGCGCAGTTTCCATCCCGCGCGATCGCGGAGCTGTCCTACGAGTTCCGCACGCTGGGTCTCGGGCTTCGCCAACATCGGCGGCCTCCTGATGACCATGGGGCTTTCCTACGACAGCAAGGAAGGCCGCGCGCTGTGCGGCGCGCTGAGCGCTGTGATGACCGGCATCTGCTACGCCACCTCGGCCGAGATGGCCCGGGAGCTAGGCCCCTTCCCCGGCTACAAGAAGAACGCCGGCCATATGCTGCGCGTGATCCGCAACCATCGCCGCGCCGCGCATGGCGAATCCCGCGGCTACGAAGCGCTGGCGGTCAATCCGGTGCCGCTGGATTACGCCAGCGTGCCGCAGGCCGACATCGTCGAACACGCCAAGGCGGCGTGGGACAAGGCGCTGGAGCTCGGCGAAATCAACGGCTACCGCAACGCGCAGGTTTCCGTGGTGGCGCCGACCGGCACCATTGGCCTCGTGATGGATTGCGACACCACCGGCATCGAGCCTGACTTCGCGCTGGTGAAATTCAAGAAGCTCGCCGGCGGCGGCTACTGGAAGATCATCAACCGCGCCGTGCCCGAGGCGCTGCGCACGCTCGGCTATCGCGAGAGCGATATCGCGGAGATCGAGGCCTACGCCGTCGGCCACGGCTCGCTCTCCAACGCGCCGGCGATCAACGTCTCCACGCTTGAAGGCCAAAGGGCTTCACCGACGAAGCGCTGAAGAAGGTCGAAGCCGCGCTGCCGACCGCGTTCGACATCAAGTTCGCGTTCAACAAATGGACGTTCGGCGAGGACTATCTGCGCGAGACGCTGAAGCTCGACGCGGAAGCGATCGCAGCCCCCGGCTTCGACCTGCTCGCCGCGGTTGGTTTCTCGAAGCGCGAGATCGAAGCCGCCAACATCCACATCTGCGGCGCGATGACGGTGGAAGGCGCGCCGCATCTGAAGGCCGAACACTACAGCGTGTTCGACTGCGCCAATCCCTGCGGCAAGATCGGCAAGCGCTATCTCTCGGTGGAGAGCCACATCCGCATGATGGCGGCGTCGCAGCCATTTATCTCGGGCGCGATCTCGAAGACCATCAACATGCCCAACGACGCCACGGTGGAGGATTGCAAGTCCGCGTATCTTCTGTCGTGGAAGCTGGCGCTGAAGGCCAACGCGCTCTACCGCGATGGCTCAAAGCTGTCGCAGCCGCTGAACTCGCAGCTCATCAGCGATGATGACGAGGACGATGACGTGCAGATTCGGGCGGCGTTCTACGACAAGCCGATGGCGGCGCGCACGGCGCAGCTTTCGGAGAAGGTCGTCGAGCGTCTCGTCGAGCGCATCGTTGTCATGCGCGAGCGCGAGAAGATGCCGGATCGCCGCAAGGGCTACACGCAGAAGGCCGTGGTCGGCGGGCACAAGGTTTATCTGCGCACCGGCGAATATGACGACGGCCGCATCGGCGAGATCTTCATCGACATGCACAAGGAAGGCGCCGCACTGCGATCGTTCATCAACAATTTCGCGATCGCGGTGTCGCTCGGCCTGCAATACGGCGTGCCGCTGGAGGAATATGTCGACGCCTTCACCTTCACCCGCTTCGAACCCGCGGGCCCGGTGCAGGGCAACGACTCCATCAAGTACGCGACCTCGATCCTCGACTATGTGTTCCGCGAGCTCGCGGTCAGCTACATGTCGCGCTTCGATCTCGCGCATGTCGATCCCACCGAGTTCGAATTTCGACGCGCTCGGCAAGGGCGTCGAGGAAGGCCGCGCGCCGGAGCCCGCGCACAACTCAAAGTTCATCTCCAAGGGCATCACGCGCTCCCGCACCGACAATGTGGTTGCTATGGGCGGTGGTTCTTCACCCTCCTCCTCTTCTCCCTCTCCCCTTGCGGGAGAGGGTCGGGGTGAGGGGTCGCCACGCGTGACGGCTTCCCACTCCTCCCGCGTCTCCGACACCCTGGAAGGCGCGGTCGCGCTGAAGCAGGAAGCGCAGCACGATCTGTCGCCGACGGAAAAACTCGAAGCGCTGCAATGGAGCCGCGCCGGATCGGGACAACTCACGGCGCAACAGGCCGCGCCGTCAAAGGCCGAACGCCGCGCCGAAGCCAAGGCCAAGGGCTATGAGGGCGAAATGTGCGGCGAGTGCGGACACTTCTCGCTGGTGCGCAACGGCACCTGCATGAAGTGCGACACGTGCGGAACAACGACGGGGTGTTCTTAACAATCGTCAGAGCGAGAAATAAATCAGTACCTGGCGATTTGCGCTAAGCAACGCAATACATAAGCGTCGTGGCTAGGCCTGGCCCCGGCTACGGCATTGACTGAAGAGACTGAAGAGACTGAAAAACAATTTTGCGCGTGATAAAGTCAGCTAGCAAACGACAATTTCGCGCGGCGATTCGATTTCCAAGTCCAGCGGAAAATTACAAATGCTGCAGATATTCTGTCAGCTGTCCATGATCTCAAAGATTGATAAGTTTTTGCCGCGATCTTGAATTTCAATTTATCGCGCTCCACCTGAGAAGCTGCCGCCGGAATTGGCCGAGCGGTAAACGTGTTGGGACCGTCAAGTTGGACCATGATCGACAAGATCACGCGAACTGACGTTCGCGCCATATGGGCGAGCAGGCCGGTAGGATCGAAGAGCGAAGCTCGGAGAGCCAGCATGAGCTTATACTGCATAGCGTTTCAAGGACCCGCGCCGGGGTGAACCCTGTGATGGACGACAGGTAAACTAAGCGGAACTATGCGTGCTTCTGAGGGACGTTCGGATTTATTTCCGAGGTCAGGGGTCTAGGACTAGTCCCTCAGAATTTGCTAGAGGACTGTCGTTGATCCAGGATTGGTTCCGGTCTCGGCGCTACAAGCACTTCGATGTGCCGGTCGACAAATCGTTTGCGGAAGCCTGCGATCCATCATTCGTCGAGCGGCACAGTTGGTCGCCGCACATCCACTATGTCAAAGAAACGAAACGCTACAAACCTTTGAAGCACAAGGTTGAGCGCAAGCGTCGCGACATTATGTACGCGTCGCACAGAGATGCCTGCGTCCTCTCGAAATATGCTTACGATCTGTCAAGCCCACTCGAAGCGCATTACGCCGCGTCTGGGCTATCAGACAACGTGATAGGGTATCGCAAGCTTGGCAAAGCGAATTACGACTTCTCAGCGCGTGCGTTGAAATTCGCAAAGGAGAACATGCCTTGCGTGATCCTCTGCTTCGACATCTCCAATTTCTTCGACACTCTCGATCATTCAATTCTAAAGGCGCGTCTTCGTGATATCTTGGGGGTCACGGAACTGACAGACGATTGGTACGCCGTCTATCGACAAGTGACGAAATTTCGGAGTGTCGAGCGTGACGCGCTAGCGGCTCACCCGATTTTCTCGAAACGAATGCAATCGCGTCATTCGCCTCTCATCGCAACTATGGCGGAAGTTACCGCTGCGAATATCCAAATTACCAAAAATGCATCAAAGATTGGCATCCCACAGGGTACGCCGATCAGTGCGATTTTCGCGAACTTATACCTTGTCGAATTAGATGCAGCGATGCGCAAACATTGCGACAACGCGCAAGCGCTGTACCAGCGATACTCGGATGACATCATCGTTATTTGTAAAGCTGCTGACGAGATGAAGCTCCTTAATGCGTTCGAAGACCAGATCAATATCCATAAGCTCAAGCTGAGCGCAGCCAAGTGTGACCGATTGGATTTCGATGCCTCGAACGTCGCTAGCATCCAGTATCTCGGCTTTGAACTCGCTCATTACGGGCCGTCGATCCGATCTTCGTCAATATCCCGACAATTTCGAAAGTTGCGAAAGGCGATCAGGCGAACGAGATCGGCTGGTGAAGTTGCGCGGGCATCAGGTCGCGCCAGCAATATCTTCACGAAGAAACTGTGGAAGCGTTTCGGACCCGTCGGCGCCCGTAACTTTTCGTCTTACGCGCGTAACTCCGCCACTGTTTTCAAATCAAAGCGGATCAAAAGGCAGATCAAGCGTTTCGAACGGCTTTCCGAAGCACTCATCCGCGGTCTCAACCAACCTTGATCGTCATATTCAAAGTGCCGGCCGCCGTGCTGTGGTCAACACGCCCCCTCGCGCCCGCTCCAGCCCAACCCTCCTGCAAGCTCCGCCCACATCGGTCCCTCGTCCTTGTACAGCGCAGCACTTGCGTCCACCGGGATCGGGCCTTCGTCCACGCTCTGGCTCCTGAGCAGAAAAGCATCCCTCGTTCGTCATTCCGGGGCGCGCGACGCGCGAGCCCGGAATCCATAACCCCTGTGTTAGTTTGAGATGCCGGGATACAAATCTACCCACCCCGGATTTTCCTCTTCGATCAAACGAATTTTCCAATCGCGCCGCCACTTCTTCAGTTCTTTTTCCCGAGCGATGGCGGTTGCCGCATCGTCGTAAATTTCAAACCATACCAACATTTTGACGCCATAGCGCGACGTGAAACTATCAACGGAATTGGTCCGGTGCTCGTGACCGCGCCGCACGAGATCTCTGGTCACGCCAAGATAGAGTGTGCCGTGCTTTTTGCTGGCGAGGATGTAGACGTAGTAAGCCATGAACGAGGTCCGGGATTATGGATTCCGGGCTCGCGCCAAGCGGCGCGCCCCGGAATGACGAGGATAAACGTACCGCTACCTTAACCGAATCAGGCCCAAAATCTTCCTTGACAATATTCCTACCTAGGATTATAAACCCATCATCCCGCCTCGTTGAGAGGGGCGTTTCGCGATCGTCACGATACGCGGGGCGGGATGCGGTGGACGCGGCAGCGTCAGGCGCGAAGGGTAAGCGGCAGGGGATGCCGGCTGTAAGTCCGCAGGGCTTGGCCGGTGTCTATGGAGCCGCCAACCCAAAGCGCTGACGACGACGCTGCGCGATGCGGCCGAAGCGGAGATGCGCTTCACCGTCGTCGCCTTTGCGCGCCGGCCCAAATCGTGTGGTCCCGATGCCTCGCGCTGGCATCAAGGGGCGGAGCAACCGCGTGCCTACCGGCGCGCGGAAGAGCTTAGTTCCGACGGTGACACAACCCAAAGCGATCGATCGCCGGGGAGAGCACGAAGCAAGCCGAAAAAACCATCGCGTGCGGAACGCCGGACGTATCGGTGCTTTCGTGGTGACTACGCTGGTGTGTACAAACTCAAACTCACACACCAGGCTGCGGACGCATCGCGCGTCCGGCGTTCCGTGCGCCCTCTCTTTTGGGCCAAGGGACTTATGCCAGCGCGAATGGGGCTTCCGGCCCCATGCGCGCAAGAACAATAACGCACGCGCGGCCTGTTGGCCGTTCGTGCAAAAGGTTACGGCGCGCCCGCGCCGCTAAAAACAGGGGCGATGTCGCACGTCTGCTTCAGCGTCATCGCTTTAAATGGTAGCGTAAATAACAACGGCTCGAATCAGAACTGGATTTGTCATGCTCCGCTTTGCCTCATTCCAGAAGCTTGTCGCCCTCGCCGCGGCTGTGATCGCCGCGCAGCTCGCCCTGCCCTCCTCCGCCCGCGCCGATAGCGGCACGGTGCGGATCAACTTCATCAAGGCCGGCATCGTCATCGGCGGCGCGATCGGCTCGGGCACGCTCACCTTCCACGGACGCAGCTATCCGCTCTCGATCGGGGGCTTGAGCTACGGCTTCACCTTCGGCGGATCGCAGACCTATCTGCGCGGCACCGTCACCAACATCGAGCGGCCGCAGGACATTGAAGGCGTCTACGGCGCGGCCGGCGCGGGCGGCACCATCATCCGCGGCCCGCAGGCGATCGTGCTGACCAACCAGAAAGGCGCGATCCTCAATCTCGCGGGCGAGCAGACGGGGCTGATGGTGAACCTCGACCTCAGCGGCATGGGTCTGACGCTGAAGTAACGTGGGGACGCGCGCGCCCCTACCCCGCCTTCGGCTTCGGCAGCTTTGCCACGAACCCGTTGAAGCAGCTCAGCCGCTCGTCTTCCTCCTTGAGGAAGCGGCAATCGATCGCGGCCCGGGCTTTCGGCGGCTTCGCCTTGGGCTCCGGCTTGAACACCGCGTCGTAGCAGTCCAGCCGCAGCTTGGTGTTGTCCTCATGTTCGAGGCAGGCCTGCATCTCGGTCGACATCGTCGGCTGTTTCGGCGCCGCGCGCTTCCTGGCGACCTTTGGCTTTGCCGGCGCAGCCGCCGGCTGCGCGCCCCCTACCGGCGGAAAGGCTGATGACGATGGCGAGGCTTGCGCCGGCGGAAAGCCTTGCGCCGGCGGCAAGCCCTGCGCCAGCGCTGAAGCCGACCACAACAGCGAACTCAGCAGCACTATACTCTTCATGCCATTTTCCTCCCCTGGCATCCCCTGGCACGCCATCAGATCGCGCCGGAAGCGCGTACCTGATATCTCCATGCGACAATCTGGCGCGAGAAAGGCCTCGTCGTCAACGCTGCTCTAACCGGAACATCGCTTAACGCCCGCGCGGCCACCGTCACGAGCCGACCAATCACTTCGCCCGTCGCATCAGCTTCAGCGCCGCCGTCAACCGCAGGCTGCGCTTGCCTGCAAGCGCGGTGGCTTCCAGCTCCGCGCCCGCTTCGTCGCAGGTGCCGGAAAAACCGATGCCGACTTCGTGGCCACCGAAGATCGGATTCTCGCCCTTGGCCGGCGTGTGCTCCTGATTGAGGATCTGTCCCTTCCAGCGTCCGTTCGCCGACGTGTAGGTCCCCAGATAATAGAAGAATGCATCGCCGCCGAGGATGCGGCCATCATGCAGCAGCATCACGCCGGTCAGCCCGCCGGCGACGCCGTCGAGAATGCGGATATGCACGGAGTAAAGCCCGTTGACGATGCCGCCCTCGCCGACCGCGCCGGGTTCGGCAATTTCATCCGTGATCGGCGTCATCATCGACTGGAAAACGGCGCCGGGCAGCTGCGCCGAGCCGCCCCGGAAGTGATAGACGTCGCCCTGCGCGCTGCCGCGCACATCGATGGTGGCGATGTCGGCACCCAGCAGGGATTTGTAATTCGGGTCTTCGTTGTGACGGTGGCTGGTTATCTCGGAGGTAACGATACCGTCGATTTCCTCGTACGTGCCGTAGTGGGCGAAGGCCGAATTGCCGCCGAGCATGGCACCGCCATGCACGTACATCACGCTGCGGCCGACCGCATCGTTGACCTGAAACCGGACCTTGTAGAACCCCTCGAGCAACCGCCGACGCCCCCGTCAATTCCGCGTAATGTAGCGTGGTTTGGCGGGCCAGGAAACGGTTTCCGTTGTCATAAACGCGTCGCGTCGATCAGCCGCTCGACAAATTCCGCCTGCGCAGCGTTGAGCTTTCGCCGGGCATCGCCGGGCGAGAACCACTGCGCACGATCGACCTCCGGAATTTCCAGCCGCTTTCCCGAGCGCGGCGGCCATTCGATCTCGATCGTGTTCGATTTCAGGCTGCGAACATCGAAATCCGCCTCGAGCGCAAAGCCGGTCACGACCTTGCCGGCTTTCTGCCTGACATCGCCCAGCGTAATGAACGCTGCCCGTGGCCGGTCGCGCAACGCTTTGGCCACACCCTCGCCTAATTCCTCGATGCATTCGCGCTGTGCGGTGGCGAGTGCGTCGTCACCTTCGGCATATTCACCCTTGGGAATCGACCATGCGCCGTCGTCGCGTCGCGCCCAAAATGGGCCGCCGGGATGAACGAGCAAAACCTCGATGCCCTCAGATGCCCGCCGAAACAGCAACAGCCCGGCACTTCGTTTCATGATCGTTGGCTCCGATGGGCAATATCGGAGCACCATGGAGGCAATATGATGATGAGTAAGTTTTGAGCGCGGGCTAGGCCGCGACGTGGATTTCGGCGTCGAGATCGGCAATAACGTCCTCGCAAGCCGAGATCGCCTGCTGCACGGCGGCAATCTGCATCAGCTCCTCGGTCGTGACCGGGCCTTGGCGCTTCTGCAGCGCGACCACCATATCGCGCCGCTGCTCTTTGAGTTGAACGAGCGGCAGCCCGTGATCGGGAAAATATCTCGACATGATCTTTTCAGCCTCCGGATTGGATGGCATGACGTATGCCACGCAATTTCTGCAATCGGCTTGCAAATATCCGGCAAATTTTAATGATATTGCATTGTTCTCTGGGCGCAACGCTGACCGGATGTTCGCCATGAATGGAAAAGTCGTCGTCGTCACCGGTGTATCCGGAGCGCTAGGCCGGGTGGTTGCCGACATGGCGCTGGCGCGCGGCGCGTGCCTGGCGCGCATCGATCATGCGCCTTCGCAAATCGCCGACAAGCCGGAGAGCATCGAACTCGGTGGCATCGATCTTTCCGATGCAGCGCAGGCCGGCAAGGCGATCGAAGCCACCGTGGCGCATTTCGGCAAGCTGGATATTCTCGTCAACATCGCCGGAGGTTTTGCATTCGAAAACGTTGCAGACAGCGACCCGAAAACATGGCAGCGCATGTATGCGCTGAATGTGCTCACCGCGCTGAACACCTCACGCGCCGCGGTAGCGCATCTGGCCAAATCCGACGCCGGGCGCATCGTCAATGTCGGCGCGCAGGCTGCGTTGCAGGCCGGCGCGGGCATGGGCGCCTACGCCGCATCCAAGGCCGGCGTGCATCGGCTCACCGAAGCGCTGGCAGCCGAATGGAAGGGCAAGATCACTGTCAACGCCGTGCTGCCTTCGACCATTGACACGCCGGCCAACCGCGCGAGCATGCCGAAGGCCGATTTCAGCAAATGGGTAACGCCGGAAGAACTCGCCAACGTTATTCTGTTTCTCGCGAGCGATGCGGCCAGCGCCGTTACCGGCGCGCTGCTGCCGGTCAGTGGAGGGGTGTAGGCATCAAGATACCTAATCGGCTCGCGGCAACCGATAGCGGATGATCAGCCCGACGCCGCTGTCGCGTTCATGTTCGAGCACGTCACCGGCGCTCATTTCGTCTTTCATCGCTTGGCAGCAGGATTCGACATTTTGTGCGCCCTTGCGAAACGAATTACAGAATTCGACGGAAGTAATAGCAATGTTATCCTTTCCCTCAGCTTCTGCCCGCTGAAACCGAATACGCAGCCCATGTCTGAAATGATCGTAAGAAACCATGATGATCCAATTTAACAGCCGACGGCCGGCCCCGTGCTGATCAGGCCGATTTGAAAAGGAAAGAGCGGGGGTTACGACCGACCAAGCCGTTGAGCGTGGACGGCTAGTAGGCTTGGAAACACTGTCGCTTCAAGCGGTCTTCATACCCAAAATGGGTAGAGGCTCCATTGCGCTGGCCTGACCGAATCGAACAGAGTCAGCCAACTCATGCGTAGCGGCTCCTAGATGGTTAGTCGGACCAAAGACGACAAAACTGCCACAGACCTGATCAGAACAATCTCTCGTCATTCGCTCGCATACTTGTTGTGCGCGATCAGCGAGCTTTTTCGTCACTACGATTTTGATCCGCTGGACTTGCTGATCATTCATGCCGTGTTGAATGCAAACGTGCTTAACGTGATGAAAAACCCGAAACTCGATAGGCAATTTGGCAGCGTCGAAAACGTCGAGCCCGATGAGATCAAACTAGGCGTATCGCGCGCGGCCCTCTCTCGATTTCTCAATTTACCTATTGAGACCGTCCGACGCAGGGCGGATCGACTAAAAAAACGAGGGATACTTCGCGAAACGCGAAAGGGCTTGATCGTGACTGAGGAAAATCAGTTCAAGTTCGGCAACAACCACGAACTTCAAAAAACAAATATACTGCTCGTGCGAAAATTTCTGCGCGACCTGGTGGACGCCGGCGTTGATCTGCCAGACGGGGTGTAGCGAATTTAGAAATAGGATGCGCGGATTGCGCGCGAGCCTGGGACTTGCCAGTCGAGCATATTATTGACCTGAGATTTGGATTTGCGATCTTTGTCCTATCAAAAACGCATCAAGTTCGAGCGACCGGCGTTCATTATTCAGCCGCCCGACCCAAGATTACGCGATTGCATGATCCTTGATTTGTCGATGGATGGCAGCGCGCGTCTTGACATCGGTGATTTGGAAACTCCGGCCTCTTTTGTCTTGTTGATCTCAGAGGACGGTCGCGTTCGGCGAAATTGCATAACAACTTGCCGCAAGGATCACATTCTAACCGTGCAATTTGTAATCGAGGAAAGACATCCGAGAGGTAGCAATACCTACCCCGCTTTTCGTGCTGGCGGCAGCGCTTGATGTTTAAGATTTCGATGACGCGCGCTTGTCAGCGACGCGCTGCTGCCGCTCAGCGAACAGGTGTAGCCGTTCACGCCTCCACGAGTTTCTTCAGCACCGCCTTGAAACGAATGCTTCGCTTGCCGGCCAATGCAGTGGCTTCAGCCTCGGCGCCTTCGTCGTCATAGGTCCCGGAAAAGCCGATGCCTACCTCGTGACCGCCGAACAGCGGCCGCTCGCCCAGGCTTGGGGTGTGCTCGCGGTTGACGATTTCTCCTTTCCATTTGCCGTTCGCGGCGGCATAGGCGCCGATATAGTCGAAATACGCGTCACCGCCGCGGATCCTGCCTTCGTGCAGCACCATGACGCCGGTGTTGCCGCCGTCGATCCCGTCCAGCATCCGAATATGGATCGAGTACAGGCCATTGCGTACGCCGTCCGGCCCGACAGCGCCCGGAGGCGGAGCGTCGTCGTCGTCGATGGGCGTCAGCACGGCTGTGAACTTGATGCCCGGCAGACTGGCTGTGCCGCCCTCGAAATGTACACCGTCTCCCCGCGGCTCGCCTTTGAATGTCATGATCACGTTGTCGACCGGAAACATCGGCACGTAATTCGGATCATGATTGTGACGCGACATCATGAGTTCGGCGGAGATTTCATCGCCCGATTCGTCATAGCTGCCGATAAAGGACGAGCCGGAGTTACCGCCGTACAGCTTTCCGCTTCGGGTTGCGAACATCACGCCGGCGCCGACGCCGCGCACCGTCTCGAACTTGAACTTGTAGAGTCCTTGCAGCACACGCTCGCTCCAGTTGCCGCGATAGAAGCTCAATCCGGGATGAGCAGTCTCAGCTTCGATTTAAAGCGAACGCTCTGCTTTCCCACAAGCGCCATGCCATCGGCTTCGGCATCCTGTTTGGTATAGCTGCCGGTAAATCCGATGGTGACGATTTTTCGCTCCCAAATGGGCCGCGCGCCAAACGTCGGTGAATGCTCCTGGTTGGTGACTTCGCCCTTCCACTTGCCGTCAGCGGCCGTGTAAGTCCCGAAAGCGTAAAAAAACGAGTTGCCGCCGCGAAGCGTCCCGTCCCGCATCACCATGACGCCCTGGTTACCGCCCTCGATGCCGTCCAGCATCTCGACGGTGATATGATAAAGGCCATTACTGATCATAAAATTCGCGTCCAATTCCAGGCCTAGTGGTCCGATTCTAACATTCCATCCGGCTTCGGAAGGTGTTTTTGCGAATGTTAGAATCGAAGGACCACCAGCAAATATAGATCTCTGGTGGAGTTTTGGATTTAACATTCGCTCTGCGAGTTCGCGGCCAGGTGGGAAGCGAATGTTAAATCCACTGCACCAGGATAGCCGCTTCAGCTCCGCGATAAAATCCTCTCGCTGTCACCGCCGTCGATTCAGTCTAAAATCTGGAAATTGATTCGCGGATTCCCGCGGCCGGAGCTGTCGCCTTGGAAACCGCGCTCTATCTGCCTGTCAAACGCTTCCTTGAGAAGCTTGGTTTCACCGTCAAGGGCGAGGTCGGCGGCTGCGACGTCGTGGCGCTCAGCGGCAGCGACCCGCCGGTCGTGGTGATCGGCGAGCTGAAACTCACCTTCAATCTTGAACTTATCCTGCAGGCGGTGGACCGCGCCGGCGCCTGCGATGAAGTCTGGCTCGCCGCAAAGAAGTCCGTGCGCGGCAAGGGGCGCGAAAGCGATGCGCGGTATCGCAACCTGTGCCGGCGGCTGGGGTTCGGAATGCTCGCCGTCACCGAGACCGGCGATGTCGAAGTAATGGTGCGGCCGGTTACCACGAGCCCGCGCCGCAACCCTAAAAAGCGTTCGCGGCTGGTTTCGGAGCATCAACGCCGGCGAGGCGATCCTGCGCTGGGCGGCAGCACGCGGTCCCCAATCATGACGGCCTATCGCCAGCAGGCGCTGGCCTGCGCGTCGGCGATGGCGCTAGGTCCGCGCCGGGTTCGCGAGTTGCGGTCCGGGATGCCCGACGCGCCGAAGATTCTGCAGCACAACGTCTACGGCTGGTTCACTCGCGCCGAGCGCGGCGTCTATGAGCTGACCGATGCCGGCCGCGCCGCGTTGAAGCGATGGCCGCAAGAGATCATCGAAGTGGCCGACGCAGGTGAACTGGCGCCGAGCGGTCCTTCAAGAGCTAGAGCATCCACTTAATGGAGCACGCATGATCCTAGTGACCGGCAGTGTCGTGGCGCGGCAGGAACTCGTTCGATCAGGTTCGAAAGCTCAGCCTTGAACACGTCCATCGCTCGCGCAAGGAGCCGGGCTGCCTCTCGCACGCGGTTCACATCGACTGCGAGAATCCGCTGCGGCTGGTGTTCATCGAGGAGTGGGCCGACCGGGGTGCGCTGCTGAAACATTTTGCCGTCCCTGAATCCGGCGGGTTCGTGAAGCAACTGCGCTCGCTCGTGGCAGCACCTCCCGATCTGAACCTGTTCGATGCCACGAAGTTGGACGGCCTGTAGCGCATGGCTGCCTCTCTGGAACCAATATTGCATTGCAGCATTATGGCATATAATTTGGATTTGAATCGAGAGGCACGATGAGCGAAGGCTGGAACACCAAATATGGACCGCGACGGGTGCGGCGCGACCCCCCGACGCTCGACGAGGCCATCTTCGCCGCAATTGGCATCACCGATGATCAGGCGGAGCAGGCGGAAATTGCAGCGTCGCTGATGGGCGTGCCGGTTGAATCCGTACAAGCTGACGTCAAAAAGGCTGGCCGTCTCAGCCTGCGTTCATCAACGCACGTGATAGCCGGCCAGGCAGGCGCGCAGCGCGCGGTCGTGGTCGAACGGCGCGTGGTCAGAAAATTCGGCAACGACAAGCGCACCGGCACATAACTTTCTGCCGATGCAGCGCGCGCAACATCTGTGCGCCGGCAAGTAGGTGAGCGCATCCTAAGCTGCGCGACCCCAGCCCGCCGATCCCAGCAGCAGGCTCCACCAAGCGCGATTGAAACGGACGATTTCGCGCGCCGCGGCGATCACCGGCATGTCCGCAGAGCCTCGCATGTTTGGCAAGCTGTGCCGATTCCGCCCGTGTTTGCTGCGTTAGATCGATAATCCCGGTCGATTTACCGTTGCGAAACGTCAGATGCGCGCCGAATTTTTGCGCCAGCGCCCGCATGGCCTGATTGCTGTAGCTGGTGGTGATGCGCAGTTTTTCATAGCGGCGTCCCTCTGCCTCCGCGATCAGCCGCCGGAACAGGATGCTGCCGATGCCCTTACGCCGCACCGCTCGCTCCACGCTGAACGCGATTTCGGGCATGCCATCTGTGGATGTGTCGGGTTGATGCAACTCGGCGGCGGCGAGCACCTTGCCGTCCTCGACATAGGCGATCACCACCGTGCCGTCGGCCAAGCAGCGCGATGCATACGAACTCGATAAAGTTTTCATCGGCCGCGCCGTTGAAACGGTCGCGGCGGCTTTCGGGATCGAGTCGCAGCAAGTGCTCACGGAGCAGAGGCATCTCGCGCGTGGTGAGAGTGCGGATGCTGGTCCGCTCGGCGATAGAAGTAGTTGCCGGAAGTGTCATGTCTTTCTCCTCGTACAGACCCTCGAGGAGGCGTCGAATCCCTAGACACCCAATATTGTGCGCCGCACCATGTTAATCAAGGCCGTCACCTGCTCTAAATCGCGGCAGGCTTTCTCGTTCCCGGCTTAGTTAACCACTCACAGCACCATCTGCGTCTGCGTGACGATGGCCACAAGCTTGCCTTCCTCGGTCTCCAGCCGCGTTTGCCAGACCTGGGTGCGTCGACCGCGATGCACCGGCGTCGCCGTCGCAATGACGGTTGTCCCCTCCTTCGCGCTGCCGATGAAATTGGTCTTGCTTTCGATCGTGGTGGTGCCCTTGGCGTCGTCAGGCAGATTGATAACGGTCGCCGCCGCGCCGACTGAATCCGCAAAAGCCATGATCGCACCGCCATGAATCGTGTGGCTGAGCGTGCAGAGGTCGGGACGCACCAGCATTCGCGCGACCACGCGGTCTTTGTCGGCCTCGGTGAACGCGATGCCTTTTAGTTCAGCGAACGGCATCTTCATCGATTGAATCTTTTCAAGCGGCGTCATGCTCAGATGTTCTCCACGCCGCACCACTCGGCGATGAACAGCGCCATGGCCTTGGTGGATTTGCGCAGCGAATCAGATCCACCCATTCGTTGAAGCCGTGCATCGCCGCTCCAGTGGCGCCGAAGCACAGGCTTGGGATGTTGTAGTTCAACCCGTAGAAGCGCGTATCGGTAAGCGCAGTGAAAGCCAGATCGGGCACCGCGCCGCCATACACCGCATTGTAAGCCTTACCGAATGCGGCCTCCGGCGCCGCCGAATTTTTGAGTTCATAACCCTCCGACAAGAAGCCCGACCATTCCACCACGGGCGGATTGTTGGAGAGAAAGCGATGATCGCGCGACGCGCTGGAAACGCACGCAAGGATCTCGGCCTGACAATCCTTGATCGACCAGCCCGGCAGAATTGCGATGCGGCAGTCGACATCACACCAGGCCGGCACGCTGGAAGCCCAATCGCCACCCCTGATGATCCCGGGATTGAAGTTGAGCGGATGCTTCACCGCCTTGAAGTGTTTGTCATCAGCCGCGCGCTTATTCCACTCGGCTTCAAGTTTTTCCAGCGCATGGATGAGATGATAGGTCGCGGTGATCGCGTTCGAGCCAACGCCTGCTTCAAATACGTGCGCCGGAAATCCGCGCACCTTGATCCGGAACCAGATCACGCCGACCTGCGAGCGCACCATGTGGCCGGAGGTCGGCTCCGGAATCAAACACGCATCGGCGCGATAGCCCCGCTGCAAGGTTGAGAGCGCGCCGACGCCGGTGCTCTCCTCCTCGATGACCGACTGGAAATGAATTCGCGCGGTCGGCTTCAGACCCGCGGCCTTGATGGCGTCGAGCGCATAGAGCGCGCCGATGGTGCCGGACTTCATGTCGCAGGCGCCGCGGCCGTACATCCTGCCGTCTTTCACAGTCGCGGTGAACGGCGGTGTCTCCCACATATCGAGCGGTCCGGCAGGTACCACGTCGCAGTGTCCCTGCAGGATCAGCGATTTTCCCGCGTTGGTCGCCGGGCGATAGGTGCCGACCACCGTGCGCGCTTTCGAAAAATCATGTTCGATCGGGCCGAATCCGCGCAGATCCCTGAGATCGTCGACCTCGATGTGCCAGTCGTCGACCTCGTAACCGCGCCGACGCAAGAGATCGCCAATCATGTCCTGACATGGACCCTCCGCGCCGCGCGTGCTCGGTATCCCGACGAAATCCCGGGTCGTCGCGAGCTGCGCGTCGAAACCCGCATCGACGGCGTCGAGGATTTTTTGCTGGCTGTCACCCACGTTCATGCATTTCACTCCACTGGATCATTAGGTCGCGATCAAATCATACTTTCGCCATGACGCGCAGACGTTTCTGCCGCTATGAGAATCGCGGACGCATCAATACAAGGGCGGGACGCAATCTACGCAGAAGGGAAACATGCATGTCGGGCAATCGCAATATTCTGTTTCTCATCATCGGCGCGCTGATCGTCGGCATGGGCGTGCTCGGCTACAATCTTTATCAGGCCAGGAAGGCGCCAAGCGGCGTCCAGATCAATGTCGGTCCTGATGGCCTGAAGATCCAGAACAAGTAGACGGCCATGCGTGGCCCAATAACAGCTTCCCACATTCTACACCTATCCTTGGCGTCGCTCATGCTTGCAGGGCTTACGTTGCCAGCCGCGGCCGAAGTTGTCGGGCGCGAGCAGGACATTCTCGATCTGAGGCTGGGACAGCGCGTGATGGTCGATGACGGATCGTGTCCAGCGGGCCAGATCAAGGAAGTTTTGGGAGCTACGATGTCGCCGGCTGGAATCGTCCGGGTGCGCAAATGCGTCCCGCGGCTCGGCGTCAAGAAGAAGTAAGCAGGCGTGGAATGCTACCCCTGCCCCGGCTCGCTTGGTGGCACCGGCGAGCCGCGGCTGCCCGCGGTTGCGCCGCCATCGATTGGCAACGTGATGCCGGTGATCCAGCGCGACTCGTCGCTCGCCAGGAACAACGCGCCATAGCCGATGTCCCACCCGGTGCCTTCGGTGCCGAGCAGCGTACGTTCGCTTCTAGCCTTGCGCATTTCGGGCGTCATGCCGCGCGACGCGACCATTGGCGTGTAGACCGTGCCGGGCGCGATGCAGTTGACACGGATTCCCTGTGGACCGTGATGCGCCGCCATCGCGCGGGTCAGGCTGATGATCGCGCCTTTCGAAGTCGGGTACAGCAAACTGGGATGGCCGCCGAGCAATCCCGCAACCGAAGTGAGATTGATGATCGAGCCGCCGCCGCTTTTAATCATCTGGGGAATGGCGTGTTTTGCCATCAGCATCATCGAAGCGACGTTGGTGCGCATCGCGGAGTCCCAGGCCTCAACGTCGACCTCGACAGCGTTGCCGCGCGGGCCGGTGATGCCGACGTTGTTCACAAGGATGTCCAGCCTTCCCCACGCCACCATCGTGCGCGCGACGATCGCCTGAGACGAAGCGGATTTGCTGACGTCGCCCTCCACGATTTGCGAGATGCCACCTTCCGCGTCGATCAGTCGTTTGGTTTCTTCCGCCCACTGCGCAACCGTATCGACGAGCGTCACGCGTGCGCCATGCCGCGCAAGCACGATCGCGGTGGCGCGGCCGTTGCCGATGCCTTCACCGCGCGATCCCGCGCCGGTGACGATCGCCACCTTGCCTTTCAGGCGGTCGTCGCGGCGAATGGCGTTCACGAGGTGGCAGCTAGCTCAGCGGCTCGAACATGCACTGCAGCGTCGGCTTTGCGATCTTGGTGAAGGTCGCACCGATCAGCGGCTGCTTCGACACCGGCACCCACTCATTTTCGATCGTGGGCACGCCGGTTTCGCTGATGCCGCGCAGCAGCGCCTCGCGAAGGTCGATATCCTCTACAGAAGCGGCGGCATAGTCGTGGAGACATCCGCACACCGACTCCGGATGAGCCCAGCGTCCCTCCATGTGGGGAGCGCATTGCCGCACAAATTCACCGCGAGGATCGGGCAATTTTATCCGCGAGCGCACCTGCGCCTGCGCGGTACCTCCCAGAAGAATGGAAACAACGACCGCGACAGAGCTGATGCGTAAATTCATGAGGCCTTACCGGCAATTTTGTTGTTGGGGAGATTAAATCAGCGCGCCGCGACGAGCAGCGCCGAGCCGGCGGCAACCGGCGAGCCGTTATAGGAGAAGGTGCCGACGCCCGGCAGGCTGCCATCGCTCGTACCCGCCATTGAGGGACCGGCAAGGATGAAGGCGAAAGCGAGGATGAAGCTGAGGGTTCGCATCTGGCAGTCTCCGGTAGCTGCGGCGCGCTGGGCGCCGTTTTGTTGACGGACTGATAACCACCAGCTGTTTCGGGAGTTCTGCGTGAAAAGCAAAAAATGGTTTCGTGGCGCAAACGAATTGTTTCTTCACGGCGGGGCGACGAAACAATTCGATTAAAAAACCGAGCATTATCAACGCTAGCTCTAGGACAGGAGCCAACGTCGGCCTGGGGCCACGAAGTTTTAATAATTCTCGGCTGAAAAGCGCTGCAAGCGGCAAAACCGATGAACCCAGCGTTCCGAATGCCGACTAAGTAGCACGTGCAACTTTTCCCGGCAGTCAAGCGTTGTCGCGTGTCTTCAGCAGGAGGATATCCGCCGTGGGCAATGACACCATCGATGTCAGCAAGAAAAGCCAGCAGCAAATGGGCGATCGAGGCGGTCACCGCGGCACCCATGCCGCAATGTCACAACAAGGCAGCGATAGCGGGCGCGGAACACAATCGGTGCCGCAAAAACTGGTTCAGCTGGTCGGCCACCGCGATCCCAAATCCTGCCGCGAGTTGTGGGTTCGACCGCCCTCGCCCGCGCAGCGTTAACAGGATCCCCGCCGTCAGCTACTGAATAAAATCACCGCATTTTTGTATCGCGGTATCGGTTGCGCCCCAGGGCATGATCGGGACCGAGGACGTCGAATTCTTCGGCGATCCCTCGATCAGCCGGTCGGAATAGACCATGTAGACCAGGACATTGCGCTTGGCATCGCAACCGCGAACGATCTGCATCTTCTTGAAAAACAGCGATCGCCGCTGCTTGAACATGTCTTCGCCCTGCTCGGCTTTGGCCTTGAAATGGATCGGGCCGATCTGGCGGCAGGCAAGCGAGATGTCCGAGACCTGCTCGGCCAGACCGAGCCAGCCCGTGTAGCCGCCCTTTTCCGGTATGGTGAAATGACAGGCGACGCCATCGACCTCGGGATCGTCGATGCCATAGGTCGCGAGCTTATCATTCGGGCTCAGCAGTTTGAATACGGTCGAACGCCGGAAAATCAGGTCGGGCTCGTCCGCCGCGAAGGCTGGCGCCGCCGTTGCCAGCAACAAGGCGAACACGGCGAAAATCCCGTTTCCAAGGCGCGCAACAAGGTCGGGACGGGCATGACGGCTCATCGAAAATCTCCAAGGCAAGGTCGCCCCTATGTAGTGCGGTCAGGCGCTGCGGGAAGATGCACCTGCCGCCTCAACGATCAGCCGTTAACTGAAGGTGAGGCTTTTTTGCTACGTTAGCGGTGAAAATGTCCGCTACCCGACACTGAGGCTGGTGAACGCCTTTCGCGTCTGCGACACTTGCTACCAGACTGGAATCGAAGGATTTTTGACCGTGGACGCGCATTTGCTTGTTCCGGCCGCTGGGCGGTCGCCCGTTGCGGTCAAAAGCGTATTGAAGGGTAGTGTCGCCTTTTCAAGGGCGGTTTGGCGATTTGCCATTTTGACGGCGGCTGGAATGGTCGGCGCAGCCTCCTCGGCGCAAGCCGCCACCTATTATTATTGGCCAGACAATAACGGCTACTACCAGCAGCCCCAATATCTCCCGCGCGCGCCGCGGTACCGTCACAAAGCCGCAAAGCAGCGCCTGCCGAAGGCCAGAGGCCAGCGTGCGCAGGAAGGCAAAAAGCCGACGGGACCGCTGATCATCGCCATCTCGATCGATCGGCAATCACTGAAGGTCTATGACGCGAATGGATTCTTTCGCAGAGACCCCAATTTCCACGGGGATGCGCGGCCACCCGACGCCGATGGGCGTCTTCAGCATCATCCAGAAACACAAGCTGCACCGCTCCAACATTTATAGCGATGCGCCGATGCCGTACATGCAGCGCATCACCTGGTCCGGCATAGCGATGCACGCCGGCGTCCTTCCG
This sequence comes from uncultured Alphaproteobacteria bacterium, assembly GCA_963723625.1. Classification (GTDB taxonomy): domain Bacteria; phylum Pseudomonadota; class Alphaproteobacteria; order Rhizobiales; family Xanthobacteraceae; genus Bradyrhizobium. The sequence continues at coordinate 221,067 of CAVRRK010000002.1, read as the reverse complement.
GGCCATCCGGCGTCCCATGGCTGCATCCGCATGCCGATGAATTTTGCGGTCAAGATGTGGGGCTGGACCAAGATGGGCGCGCGGGTCGTGGTGACGCCCGGCGAGATGACGCCGGCGAACTTCTCGCACCCGCTGCTGGTCGCGGAAAAGCCGGCGCCGCAGCCGGTCGCAAGTGCCGAGCCGCAGCCGGATACGCCTTCCGCGCCGAAATCGGACAAGGTGGCAAGCGCCGGGGCGACAACGCCGGAAATTTCATCTGCAACTCTAGAATTGAAACCTAGCGTGGGTTCGCAGAGTGCAACGCCTGCCGAGGATCGGCCTGCCGTTCCATCGCTGACGCCAGAACAGACTCGAACCGCGGACGCCGGCAGCGCCCTCTCCGGCGGAGCTGTCACCATTTCGGATGCGACGTCGAATGCGACTGAAGCAAAACCGACTGAGCCCCTCGCGAGCGTGAACGCGGAAACCGAAAAGGCGAATCCCGCGAACGCGGAGCCCGCGAAGACCGAAGATATCAAGGCCGACGATATCAAGGCCGCAACCGGTGTCGCGCCGCTCACGCCCGATCCGAAAAAGGATCAGAGCCGCGCCGATGATATGCGCAAGAAGGCGGAAGCCACGGCGGCACTCAAGCGACGCGGGCAGATTTCGGTGTTCATCAGCCGCAAGGATTCAAAACTCTACGTCCGCCAGAATTTCTCGCCGCTGTTCGATGCACCCGTGACGATCGCGGCAAGCGACCGCCCGCTCGGGACACACGTCTTTACCGCGCAGGCCGACAAGGCGGATGCCAATGTCTTCCACTGGTCGGTGGTCTCATTGCCGTCTCGCCGCGTCGAGCGTTACGACGAAGATGATCGCCCATCGCGACGCAGGAAGATGACCGGCGCCGTTGAGGTCAAGCCGTCTCCGGTGCCGGACACCGCGGCAGAAGCGCTGGACCGGCTGACCATTCCGCAGGATGCGATGGCGCGAATTGTCGATCTGCTATCGACCGGCGGTTCGATCATCGTGTCCGATCAGGGCATCACCGCCGGCGAAACCGGCGAAGGAACGGACTTCATCGTTTCGCTCCGCTAACTGCTTAGCCCGCGGCATTGTTACGCGTTGATGTGAGACGCCGATTGCGGACACTTCGCGGTCAAACTTTCAGCCCTTGCTGGACTGAAATTACCCGAATCAGGGGAAGCAGATAAATCGTCGTATGGCGGCCAAGGGGTCGCATGGACTATTATCGGGAACCGGGCCAGCCATCTTTGCGCTGGCGAAGATGGTGTGACGAAACCTGAGGGAAACATCATGCGCATTGCGGCGGGTTTGATCTTTGCGGGCGCGCTCTCAATGTGTGCGCCGAGCGCGGCTTGGTCGCAGACGGCGGCTCCCAAGGCTGGTACACCGGCGGCGCAACCTGCTCCCGCAGCCAAAGGCCCTGCCCCGGCAGTGCCCGTCATGCCCCCCGGACCGAAAGTCGCCTGCAACGGTTCACCTGACGCGCTCGGCGTCGGCCGCGTCGTTGCGATCGACACGACCGGCGGTCCCGGCTTCGGCTTCGAGCATTTCAAGCAACTGGACTTCCTCAAAGACAAGGAAGTCGTGCTGACGTTCGACGATGGCCCGTGGCCAGGCAACACGCCTGCGGTGCTGAAAGCGCTTGCGGACGAATGCACCACCGGCATTTTCTTTTCGATCGGCAAACACGCGACCTATTATCCCGAGATTTTGAAGCAGGTCGCGGCGGCTGGCCACACCATCGGTACGCACACCTGGGGGCACACCACGCTCACCAACAAGAAGCTGACCGAACAGCAGAAAAAGGACGAGATCGAAAAGGGGTTCAGTGCGGTCAAGTGGGCGCTGGGCCAGCCGCCTTCGCCCTTCTTCCGCTTCCCGGCGCTGCAGCACCCGCCGGAAATGGTGACCTATCTCGGCGAGCGTAACATCGCGATGTTCTCCTGCGATCTCAACTCGTTCGACTTCAAGGCGCGCAATGCCCAGCAGGTGATCGATGTAACATTCAAAAAACTCGACAAGCTCGGCAAAGGCATCATCCTGATGCACGATTTCCACAAGCACACGGCCGAAGCGCTTCCCGCGATGCTGCGCAAGCTGAAGGCTGGCGGCTACAAAGTCGTACAGATGAAAGCCAAAGCCCCGGTGCAGACGATTGCATCTTACGACGAAGAGATTTTGAAGGATGCGAAGCTCCCGACAGTCAGCACGCGGCCGGTGAACAGCGTCGTGGAAACGATTTCCCAGTAGCTGACTCTCGCGCCTGGCAAGCGATGTCACAGCTTCGCATCGATGGCTACGTCATCGTCTCCGCCGACGGCATGCTGGCAGACGCCGCCGGCGTCATGCCGGACGAATTGAAATTCGAGGGCGACAAGAAGTTCTTCACCGCCGCACTCGACCGCGCCGACCTCATCGTCCACGGTCGCTATTCCTACGAGGACCAGCCGAACTCGTCGCAGCGAACACGCGTCATTCTCAGCCGAAGTATTGAAGCGGTTGCGCGGGACCCGACGAACCCCAAAGCCACATTGTGGAATCCGGCGGGCGCTTCATTCGAGCAGGCCTGCGAACGCGCCGGCGTCCGTTCGGGCATTGCCGCTGTTATCGGTGGCCCCGTCGTATTCGAGATGTTCATGGATCGCTACGATACGTTCTGGCTGTCGGTAGCGCCGCACGTGCGCCTGCCGGGCGGCTATCCCTGTTTCCCCGGAGCGGACCTGTCATCGCCGCAGGCTGTTCTCGCGGCCCATGGCCTCAAGGCCGGCGATGTGCGGATCCTCGACGCCGCCCATGACGTCAGCGTCACCGCGTGGCGGCGGCCGATAGCTGCCTCATGGTGAGGAGGCGACTTGCGCCGTCTCGAACCATGGGAAATGAACATTCATCCTTCGAGACGCGCGTAAGAACGCGCTCCTCAGGATGAGGGCAAGGTCACCTGATCACACATCGTTGTAGGTGGGGTCGACTATCCGCGATGACCGACCCAATCCCGCGACGATGAACAGTCCGCCGATGATGGACAGGTTTTTCAGTGCCTGCACCATGTTGTTCTTGGCGTCGACGCCGGTTTGATTCCAGAAGTCATTGAAATAGAAGGTAGCAGCGATCACGAACAGGATCAGCAGGACCGCGAAAAACCGCGCGCCGAAATTCAACGCGATCAGCAACCCGCCGAGCAATTCGAGAACGCCTGCCGCGATCGCCAGCATTTGCGCCATGGGCATTCCGGTCATGCCCTCGAGCTGAGACGTGTACGTGGCGACCATGGCGGGGATCACGTAGCTTGTCGGAAACCATCTGAGCCGTGCCGGCGAGATCGAAAAGCTTCGTTGCACCGGACACGATAAAAAACACGGCGAGCAGGACTCGTCCGAAGGTGATGAACGCTGGCATTGGTCTGGGCCCCGCTGGGAATTGAAATCATCTCGCCGCAAAGGCGATTATGGCGGTATCGCAGATGATTTTCAAACGATCAAATATGAACAGCAAACCGGCCGACAAATTCGCCGGCGCTACCCGAATAACGTCGGCTGCGCACGGCCAGCCCCCGCCTGCGCCTCCACCGCCGCAACCGCGGTCATGTTGAGGATGCCGCGCGCGGTCACCGATGGGGTCAGAATATGCGCCGGCCGCGCAGGTCCGATCAGGATCGGCCCGACCGGGAGCGCGTCGGCCAGCACCTTGACCATCTGGTAGGCGACATTGCCGGCGTCGACGTTCGGCATGATCAGTACGTTGGCGACGCCCTCCAGCCGCGAATGCGGCAGGATCAGGTTACGCGCCTCCACCGACAACGCGGTGTCCCCCTGCATCTCGCCGTCAGCCTCGATGTCAGGATGCTTCTGGTGAAATAGCTGCGCGGCGCGGCGCATCTTGCGCGATGATTCCGTATCGAAGCTGCCGAAATCCGAATGCGACACGAACGCGATCTTCGGCTTGATGTTGAAGCGCTGCACATGCAAGGCGGACTGCGCCGCGATATCGCAAAGTTCCTCGGCCGACGGATTGGGGCGGACCTGGGTGTCGGCAATGAAAAAAGCGCCCTTGCTGGTGATCATCAGCGACAGCGCCGCATAATCGGTGACACCAGGTGCGAAGCCGATGATCTCGCGCACGTGGCGCAGATGACGCATGTAGCTGCCCTCGACGCCGCAAAGCATCGCATCGGCCTCGCCGCGGACAACCGCCAGTGCCGCGATCACGGTGGCATTGGTGCGGATCGTCGTGCGCGCGACATCGGGCGTCGCGCCGTGGCGGCCGGCGACGTCGATGTAGGACTGCACATAGGAGCGATAGCGCGGATCGTCTTCTGGATTGATGAGATCGAAATCCTCGCCGGCCTTGATGGAAAGCCCAAACCGTTCGATGCGGGCGCTCACCACCGAGGGCCGCCCCACCAGTATCGGCCGCGCCAGCTTTTCTTCCAGCACGACTTGAGTTGCGCGCAGCACCCGCTCGTCCTCGCCATCAGCGTAGATGACGCGCACCGGCTGCGTCTTCGCCTTGGCGAACACCGGCTTCATCACGAAGCCGGAGCGGAACGCGAAACGTTCGAGCCTCGCGGTATAATCATCGAAGTTCTGGATCGGGCGCGTGGCGACCCCCGATGCCATTGCGGCTTTGGCGACTGCCGGGGCAATGCGCAGAATGAGCCGCGGGTCGAACGGGCTGGGAATGAGCGAACCCGGACCGAACCCCTGCGTTTCGCCGCTGTCAAAGCCGGGGGCGACCGCGTCCGACGGCGGATCGCGCGCCAGTTGCGCGATCGCCTCGACAGCGGCGTGCTTCATGTCCTCGTTGATCGCGGTCGCGCCGACGTCGAGCGCGCCACGGAAGATGAAGGGGAAACACAGGACGTTGTTGACCTGGTTCGGGAAGTCCGAGCGGCCGGTGCAGATCATCGCGTCCGGACGAACCTTGCGCGCTTCCTCCGGCATGATCTCGGGATTTGGATTGGCGAGCGCCATCACCAGCGGGCCATCGGCCATCTGCTTGACCATTTCGGGCTTCAGCACGTTCGGGGCCGACAGGCCGAGGAAAATATCGGCGCCGCCGATGACATCGCCGAGCGTTCGCTTATCGGTTTTCTGGGCGTAGACCGCCTTCCAGCGATCCATCAAGGTGTTGCGGCCTTCATGGACGACGCCGTCGATGTCGCAGACCCAGATGTTCTTATGCTGCGCGCCCAGCGACACCAGCAGATTGAGGCACGCGATCGCCGCCGCGCCTGCGCCGGAGCAGACGATCTTGACCTCGGCTCAGCTTCTTGCCGTTGAGCAGCAGCGCATTGGTGATGGCGGCGCCGACGATGATGGCCGTGCCATGCTGATCGTCGTGGAAAACCGGGATCTTCATCCGCTCCTTGAGCCGGGCTTCGATCTCGAAACATTCCGGACCCCTGATGTCCTCAAGGTTGATGCCGCCGAAGGTCGGCTCCAGCGCGGCCACCGTTTCCACCACGCGCTCAACAGTATCGGCAGCGATCTCGATGTCGAACACGTCGATCCCGGCGAATTTCTTGAACAGGACCGCCTTGCCCTCCATGACAGGCTTCGACGCCAGCGGGCCGATATTGCCGAGCCCAAGCACGGCGGTGCCGTTGGTCACCACGGCGACGAGATTTTGGCGGATCGTCAGCTCGGCGGCTTGCGCCGGGTCATCCGCAATCGCCATGCAGGCCGCGGCGACGCCGGGCGAATACGCCAGCGCCAGATCGCGCTGGTTGGCGAGCGGCTTGATCGCCTGAATCTCCAGTTTGCCGGGCCGCGGCAGCCGGTGATAGGCGAGCGCCGCGGAATGAAGGTCTTCGGAATAGGACGCCATACCATCTCCCCCGCGCAATCCTCGACCCCGGATTGTCCCTCCGGTGGCCGCACTCTGAGAGTTAGTTTTGCGGCAGATTGAGCCGGATGTGAAGCTCGCGCAACTGCTTCGGCGCGACATCTGACGGCGCGCCCATCAGCAGGTCCTCGGCGCGCTGGTTCATCGGGAACAGCGATATTTCGCGCAGATTGGTGGTGCCGCACAGCAGCATGACGATGCGGTCGACACCGGCCGCCATGCCGCCATGCGGCGGCGCGCCATACTGGAAGGCGCGGTACATGCCGCCGAAGCGCTCGACCACGTCCTTTTCGCCATAGCCGGCGATCTCGAACGCCTTCACCATCGCTTCCGGCTTGTGGTTGCGGATGCCGCCGGACGCGATCTCATAGCCGTTGCAGGTGATGTCGTACTGGAACGCCTTGATCGTCAGCGGGTCCTGCGTCTGCAGCGCTTCGAGCCCGCCCTGCGGCATCGAGAACGGGTTGTGCGAGAAGTCGACCTTCTTGTCTTCCTCGTTGTATTCGTACATCGGGAAGTCGACGATCCACGCGAGCTCAAATCGCTCCTTGTCGATGAGGTTCAGCTCCTCGCCGAGTTTCGTTCGCGCCAGCCCCGCAAATTTCCAGAACTTCTCCGGATCGCCGGCGACGAAGAACGCCGCATCGCCTTCTTTCAATCCGAGCGCCGTGCGGATCGCCTCTGTCCGTCTCCGGACCGATGTTGTTGGCGAGCGGGCCCGCGCCCTCGCCACCCTCGCGCCACATGATGTAGCCGAGCCCCGGCTGGCCCTCGCCCTGCGCCCATGAATTCATGCGGTCGCAGAACGCGCGCGAGCCGCCGCCCGTCCCTGGAATCGCCCAGACCTGGTTCTTGGTGTCCTCCAGCATCCGCGCGAACACCTTGAAGCCGGAACCGCGGAAATGCTCGGACACGTCCTGCATCTCGATCGGGTTGCGCAGGTCCGGCTTGTCGCTGCCGTATTTGCGCATGGCTTCGGCAAACGGAATCCGCGGCCAGACTTTAGTCACGGGCTTGCCCTTGGCGAACTCCTCGAACACGCCGCGTGATCACCGGCTCGATCGCCGCGAACACGTCGTCCTGCTCGACGAAACTCATCTCGAGTCGAGCTGATAGAACTCGCCGGGCAACCGGTCGGCGCGCGGATCCTCGTCGCGAAAGCACGGCGCGATCTGGAAATAGCGGTCGAAGCCCGACATCATCAGGAGCTGCTTGTACTGCTGCGGCGCCTGCGGCAGCGCGTAGAACTTGCCGGGATGGATGCGCGACGGCACCAGAAAGTCGCGCGCGCCTTCCGGCGACGACGCCGTCAAGATCGGCGTCTGAAATTCGAAGAAACCCTGCTCCTTCATGCGCTTGCGCATCGAATCGATGATTTGCGCCGCGCGTCATGATGTTTTGGTGGAGCTTCTCACGGCGAAGGTCGAGGAAACGGTACTTAAGCCTTATATCTTCAGGATATTCCTGCTCGCCGAACACCGGCAGTGGCAGTTCCCCGGCCGCGCCCAGCACCTCGATCTCAGCGACGTAAACCTCGACCGCGCCGGTCGGCAATTCCGGGTTTTCGGTGCCCTCGGGCCGGCGGCGCACCCGGCCGTCGATCTGCACCACCCACTCGGAGCGCAGCTTTTCGGCGTCCTTGAAGGCCGCCGAATTCGGGTCGACCACGCATTGCGTCAGGCCATAATGGTCGCGCAGGTCGATGAACAGCAGCCCGCCGTGATCGCGGATGCGGTGGCACCAGCCGGACAGCCGGACGGTCTGATCGATGTCGCTCTCGCGGAGCGCGCCGCAGGTATGGGACCGGTAACGATGCATGGAAATCCTGAGATGGAGTCGGAGGGCAAAATCGGGCGCGATTGGCAGCCCTGCAAACGCCGTGGGTTTACCCGAGCCAAGGGGGTGCGGCAACCGATGCGGTGGCCTTTACGGCAGGCCTCGCGCGCACACCGAGGGCAGCGGCCGGGTCGGAGCCGTGCGCGACAGGAATACGCTGGCGCAGCCCTGCAGGCCGGTAATCTTGCCGGCGAAATTCTCGCTGTGTTCGTCGACGACGCCGCTGAAAGGTGCGCCATTGTAGTTGCGGGGGCGCAAGTACCACTCGCCCGGTATGATCGCCAGCGCGCCGCTGGTGTTGTTGAAGACGCCCGTCACCTTATAGCATCCTTCCGGCACTCTCGGATTCTCGGGCAGCGGATAAAACTGGAAGAGGCCCGAGGAGCCATCCTCGCTGAGAATCAGTCGTGCCCCAGTGACACCCTGATTGCAGACGTATTTTCCCGTCCACTCGCCGCCTGCCTTACGCGACTGCGCCTGAGACTGCGAGGCGGCTGCAGCTAAAATCATCATTCCAACAACAGTAATGCGCGCCTTCATGAATCCCCCTATCCATTCGGCGCAGCATAATTCATTTTTCCGCGATGGATCAAACCCTCTGCGCTAAGCCAACATCCCGTTTCAGATTGCTGACAAAGCGCCGATCGGAAACAACGGCGTCCAGGAGAACTTTGATGACCACCGCCAATTCCCGGCTGTTCGCCCTTGTCGGAACAGTCATTTCTATGAGCGCGATTTTCGCAGCCCAGAGCGCCAAGGCTGGCCCGTCGGAAGCCGAGCGACTCACGCTCGAGCAGCCCGCCTGCGCCCAGATGAAATCGTACTCGCAGGACATCACCCTGCTCAACGACGAGTTGCAGAACATCAGGCGCTCTCCGAACCGCCGCCGTCTTTGCGATGTGCTTGGGCGCTCGGTCACCACCGTCGGCGACACCGTCCAGTACATGCGCTCGCATGTCGGCGAATGCACGATTACGACATCCACCACCGAGCAGATGGCGACTTTGGCTGCGCAACTGGACACCGACCGGCGCAGAGTCTGCCGCTAATTCCTGCGGAACGATTGCCCATTTCAGGTGGATGCCTATCTTGAGTTCATGACGGTCCGCTTTCCCTTCGACAACAGCTATACGGCGCTGCCGGAAAACTTCTTCGCGCGGGTCGCGCCGACGCCGGTGGCTGCGCCGCGGCTGATCAAGCTGAACCGGCCGCTCGCCGTGCATCTGGGCCTCGATCCGGACTGGCTCGCCGGTCCTGAGGGCGTGGAAATCCTTTCCGGCAAACGCGTGCCCGATGGCGCCGACCCCATCGCGATGGCCTATGCCGGGCATCAGTTCGGGCATTTCGTGCCGCAACTCGGCGACGGCCGCGCCATCCTGCTCGGCGAAGTCATCGACGCGCGACGGCGTCCGGCGCGACATCCAGCTCAAGGGTTCCGGGCCGACGCCGTTCTCGCGGCGGGGCGATGGCCGCGCGGCGCTGGGACCGGTGCTGCGCGAATACATCGTCAGCGAGACCATGGCGGCGCTGGGCATTCCGACCACGCGGTCGCTGGCCGCGGTCGTTACCGGCGAAAACGTCCTGCGGGAAACGCCCCTGCCCGGCGCGGTGCTGACCCGCGTGGCCTCAAGCCACATCCGCGTCGGTACGTTCCAGTATTTCGCGGCGCGCGACGATACCGAGGGCGTGAAGCGGCTCGCGGACTACGTCATCGCGCGGCATTACCCCGATGTCGTCGACTGCCGAACGACCCTACCGCGCGCTGCTGGACGCGGTGATCGCGCGGCAGGCTGAACTGATCGCCCGCTGGCTGCTGGTCGGGTTCATCCACGGCGTCATGAACACCGACAACACCTCGATTTCAGGCGAGACCATCGATTACGGCCCCTGCGCTTTCATGGACAATTACGATCCCGCCACGGTGTTCAGCTCGATCGACGAACAAAGCCGCTACGCCTACGGCAACCAGCCGCGGATCGCGTTGTGGAATCTGACCCGCTTTGCCGAAACGCTGTTGCCGCTGCTTGCGGACGATCAGGAAAAAGCGATCGCGGACGCGCAGGAATCGCTCGGCGAGTTCGCCGAAAAATTCAACGCCGCTTATCAGGCCGGGCTTCGCCGAAAGCTCGGACTATTCAGTGAACGCGACGGCGATCCCGCGCTGGCGCAGGATCTGCTGGATGCGATGGCCAAAAACCAGGCCGATTTTACGCTGACCTTCCGGCGTCTCAGCGATGCGGCGCTCGATGCCGACCGGCGAGGCCGCCGTGCGGACACTGTTCGCCGATCCCTCGGCCTACGACGAATGGGCGGTGCGCTGGCGCCAGCGGCTATCGCAGGAGCCGCAGGACGCCGCCGCGCGGCAGACGGCGATGCGCGCCGTCAACCCGGCCTTCATTCCGCGCAACCACCGCGTCGAAGCGGTGATCCAGGCCGCGTTGAACAGACGATTTTGCGCCGTTCGAAGAGCTGCTGACGGTGCTGTCCAGGCCGTATCGAGGACCAGCCGGATTACGCGCGCTATGCCGAGCCGCCGCAGCAGCACGAGCGCGTGCTGCAGACGTTTTGCGGAACGTGAACTTTTAACCGTTTGGTAATCGTCTCTGCAAGCGGCTAGGCGCGCCCGGCAAAACTTAAGAAAGCGTCAAACCCTTCATTACAATTCTATCGGCTTGGCGAAGTAGTGCCGCGTCGGGGGAGAGTTGTCGTGTCGAACACATTGGTATTTGAGTTTCTGGGATTGGCGATGCTTGGGCTTTGCATCGCCGTAATTGCCTTCCCGTCATCGCAAAACCGGCCGTCCGGACAGATGCGCCAGTATTGAGTTTCTCGCTCATTGCGCACATCTATTCCTATAGGAATAGATGCTATTGACAATATTCCTATAGGAATATATACAGAAGCGTCCTGTTCACGAGGGGCGCTTCATGAGGCGTCTTGGAGTGGAGCAGGATGCGGCGCCTGCGGGCGCGGGGAGGACGTATCCCTGCGCACTCGGGAGGTTTTGGGTAGCCGTCCGGGCCCACTACGGGGCTCTGCCTTCAATGGCTGGACGCGGAATGGACGAAGGCGGGCGAAAGCCCGTCCGGGCCGAAGCCGAAAGGCTTCAGCCGTTCCCGGAAGTACGGCCCCGAAGCCAGAAATCGCCGCGGTGGCGCGCCTGACGGCGTTGCGCGATTGCAGCTTCGTCGCCGACGGCGAAGCGGATCGCGACCAAACCACCCTTGCGCCTGATGGCGCGCCGCCACCCCTCATTGCTTGAGGGTTGGGACTTCCGCTCCCCTCGGGCGCTCCTTGATTGGCGCGAACGGGATAAATCCCGCGCGCGCGTGCGCTACGAGAATGCGGATGCTTGGCTGTTTGACATTGCCAAATCCACCCCCTCGCCCTTGACAGCCTAACAGTTTCGGCAGACGCCGGTTGGGAACCGCTATGGACTATTCATGGATCTGATCACCACCACTGCCGAACTTAGCGCCGTCTGCGGCCGTCTTGCCAGGCATCCCGTCATCACCGTCGACACCGAATTTCTGCGGGAGACGACCTACTATCCCCTGCTCTGCGTCGTCCAGATGGCAAGCGCGGAGGAAGCCGTCGTCATCGATACGCTGGCCGACGGCATCGACCTCAAGCCCTTCTTCGAGCTGATGGCCAATGAGAAGGTGCTGAAGGTTTTCCACGCCGCACGGCAGGATATCGAGATTGTCTGGCATCGCGCCGGGATCGTGCCGCATCCGATCTTCGACACGCAGGTCGCCGCCATGGTGCTGGGCTATGGCGACAGCATCGCCTATGACCAACTCGTCGAGCGCATCACCGGCCATCGTCCCGACAAGACCCACCGTTTCACCGACTGGTCGCGCCGGCCCCTGACCGCCGAACAAATGCACTACGCGGTGTCAGACGTAACCCACCTGCGTGACGTGTTCGCAGCACTCGACGCCGACCTCAAGAAGCGAGGCCGCAGCGAATGGGTCTCTGAGGAAATGGAAGTCCTGACCTCGCCGAAAACTTACGACTTTCATCCCGAGCGCGCCTGGGAGCGGCTCAAGACGAGAGTGCGCAAGCCGAAAGATTTGGCCGTGCTGATGGAAGTGGCGGCCTGGCGCGAGCAGGAGGCGCAAAGCCGTGACGTCCCGCGCAGCCGCGTGCTGAAGGACGACGCGGTCGGCGATATCGCCACCCATGCCCCGACCAGCCTTGAGCGGCTGGCCAACCTGCGCTCCCTGCCAAAGGGCTTCGATCGCTCGAAATGGGGCGCCGATATCGTCGCCGCCGTCCAGCGCGCCCTTGCGCGCGATCCGGCGACGCTGCCGAAGATCGAGAAGCCACGCAGCAACTCCAACGGCGCGGCCACCGTCGAGCTTTTGAAGGTGCTGTTGCGGATGACGTCCGAACGCCACGCGGTCGCCAGCAAGGTGCTCGCCACCGTCGACGATCTTGAGCAGATCGCGGCCGACGACAATGCCGATGTCGGCGCGCTACACGGCTGGCGGCGCGAACTGTTCGGCGACGCGGCGCTGGCGCTCAAGCATGGCCGGCTGGCGCTGGCGATCGAACGCGGCCGGGTTGTCAGGGTGGACCGCGAATAAGCGTTACCGCCGCACGATCGTGCCGCTGCGGCCGACCAGCCGCGCCAGTTGCTTGAAGCGGCTGCCGACGCGATCCGCCACCAGATCGACCATCCTGTGCTCGAACACCAGCATCAGCTTGCGGCCCTTGCTGCGAAAATGCGTCGCCGGCAGCACGCCGGGCCGCGCCGCCGAAATCAGATGCGCCACGCGAAATGCCGCGCCGAGAACCCGCGCCCGCTCGACCATGGCAGGCGCCACCAGCGCGCGAACCAGTTCGGGCGCTTCGTTTTCCTCGTTCAGGCCGGCATAGCGATAGAACACCGACAGCGCGAGAAACGCCCTGCCCTGATGGCTGATCGCGCCGAAATTGCCGTTGGTGATAAGATTGAGCGTCTGCTCGCCGCGATAATCCGGATGCACCCGCCAGCCGATGTCGGACAACAGGCAAGCCGCATGTCGCAGCCGCCGGTCCTCCTCGGTTTCCCGCAGCTTTGCGATCCGCACGAAGCGGTCTGTCCAGGTGATCAGCTCCTCGGCGTGCCGCGCCGACCGCGAAAGCAGTTCATTCAGGGTTTGCGCCGCGCCGATCAATCCATCTTTTGCGCGTTCGGCCGGCGGCAAGCTTTTCGTAGAGCAAGCCTTCGCGCACGCCGTAGGTCGAGAACACGATGGTCTTCGGCCGCGCCACGCGAATGATGTATTCCAGCACGAGCGCCGCATAGCTGAGCAACGGACGCCGCGCATCCGCGACCGCTTCGATATCGGCCAAAATGCCGGTCGAGGCGAGACGGCGCAGACGGCGCGCGAAATCCAGCGCTTCGGCGGCCGGGATCGAATATCCGTGCATCACGCGCAGCGGATAGCCGCTCTGGATGATATGGATGCGCGCCAGCGCGCGCCACGTGCCGCCGACCGCGTAAAAACTGCGCCCGCGCCCAGCCTTGAGCTGGGCTATTTCCGAAAGGCTTGACTTGACGATGCGTTCGGCCCGCTTCAGCGATTTGTGCGACGAATCCTGCAAGGCCAGACTGCCGAGCGGAAGCGTCACGCCGCGGCTGACGCGATTGCCGCGCACGTCGATCAATTCCAGCGACCCGCCGCCGAGATCGCCGACGATGCCGTCAGGCTTGTGAACGCCGGAGATGACGCCGAGCGCGGATAGTTTGGCTTCACGCGGCCCGGACAGGATTTCGATCGGCACGCGGCAGATACGCTCCGCCTTGACGATGAAGTCGGGGCCGTTGGTGGCGTCGCGGCACGCGGCGGTCGCAATCGCGTAAACGCGGCCGACCTTCATCACCTTGCACAGCGCGCGAAAGCGCCGCAGCGAAGTCAGCGCCTTGACGACGGCATCAGGCGCCAGCAATCCGGTGGACTGGACCTCGCGGCCAAGACCGCAAAGCGTCTTCTCGTTGAAGATGGAAACCAGACTGCGCGTCATCGATTCGTAGACGACGAGACGAACCGAATTCGAGCCGATATCGATGACGGCGACGCTGGATGCGCGCTTGCGCGCCCGCGGCTTCACCACCGCGATGATTCCCTACGACGTCTGCTGACGTTCATTGCGGCGCGTAAGGCGGCGCGGTGAAGATTCCTTGAGCGACTTGCCACGGCCTGACAGACTCGGATTCGTCATGAAATAATTATGCAGATTGAAAGGCTCCTCGCCTTTCGCGGCCTTCATACGCGTTGACGATCCATCCGGCAACAACTGCCAGCTCTGCTCGGTATCCTTGAGATTAGCGACCATGATCTGTTCGAGAACCTGCTGATGCACCGTGGGATTTTGCAACGGACACAAGATTTCGACGCGCCGGTCAAGGTTGCGCGGCATCATGTCGGCCGACGAGATATACACGGCCGCCTTTGCGCTCGGCAGGCCCTGCCCCATTCCAAAGCAATAAATGCGGCCGTGTTCGAGAAAGCGGCCGATAACCGATTTGACGCGAATGTTCTCTGACAATCCGGGAATGCCTGGACGCAGACAGCAGATGCCGCGCACGATCAGTTCGATCGATACCCCGGCTTGGGAAGCTTCATAGAGCGCATCGATCACATCGGGATCGACCAGCGAATTCATCTTCAGCCAGATCGCCGCAGGCTTGCCGTGCCGCGCATAATTTATCTCGCCGCGAATGTGTTCGATCATCCGCTTGCGCAACGTGAGCGGCGATACCGCCATCTTCTCGATGTCGCTCGGCTCCGCATACCCGGTGATGTAATTGAATACCCGCGCGGCGTCGCGGCCGATGGTCGGATCGGACGTGAAATACGACAGGTCGGTGTAGATGCGCGCGGTCAGCGGATGATAGTTGCCGGTGCCGGTGTGCACATAGGTGGTGAGATTGCTGCCTTCGCGGCGCACGACCAGAGAAAGCTTGGCGTGCGTTTTCAGCTCCAGAAATCCGTATACCACCTGCACGCCGGCGCGTTCGAGATCGCGCGCCCAGCGGATGTTGGCTTCCTCATCAAACCGCGCTTTCAGTTCGACCAGCGCGGTGACGGACTTCCCGGCTTCGGCAGCCTCCACCAATGTCCGCACGATCGGAGAGTCACGCGACGTGCGATAAAGCGTCTGCTTGATCGCCACGACATCCGGGTCGCGCGCGGCCTGCTGCAGGAATTGCACGACGACGTCGAAGGATTCATAGGGGTGATGAACAATCAGGTCTTTCTGCCGGATCGCTGCGAAAATATCGCCGCCATGATCGCGGACGCGCTCGGGATGCCGCGGCACGTAAGGCACGAATTCGAGGTCAGGCCGGTCCAGCCGCGTCAACTGCGAAAGCTCGTTCATTGCGAGCACGCCATCGACCAGAAGAACTTCGTCGTCGGCCGTGGACAGCGCGCGCTGCACGAAAGCGCGCAATTCTTCCGGCATGGTGGCTTCGATCTCGAGCCGGATCACCGATCCACGACGCCGGCGCTTCAACGCCGTCTCGAACAGGCGAACCAGATCTTCCGCCTCTTCCTCGATTTCGAGTTCGGAATCCCGGATGATCCGGAACGCGCCTTGTCCCTTCACGGTGTAACCCGGGAAAGAGCCGCCCGATAAACAGTCCGGTCGCCTGCTCCAGCGTGATCAGGCGCACGGCGCCGTCCTTGCCTGCAGGCAGACGAATAAACCGGTCGATCTTGCCGGGCATGCGGATCAGCGCGTTCATTGGCTTGCCGTCGGAAACGCGCGCCAGATGCAGCGCGACGGTAAAGCCCAGGCTCGGAATAAACGGAAATGGATGCGCCGGATCGATCGCCAGCGGCGTCAGCAACGGGAAGATGTTGTGGAGGAAATGATCCTCTATCCAGGTCCGCTCTGCCTTGGGGACATCGCGGCCGTCCACCAGAACGATGCCGACCTCGGCCAGGATGTTGCGCAAGTCGCGCCATATCGCCTGCTGGTCGTTGGCCAGTTTGGAAACCGCCTCGTTGATGAGGACGAGTTGTTCTGACGGCGTACGTCCATCGGGACTGCGCTCGGCAATGCCTTCGCGGACCTGCGCCTTGATGCCGGCGACGCGGACCATGAAGAACTCGTCGAGGTTATTTGCCGAAATCGACAGGAAGCGCACGCGCTCGAGCGCTGGATGTCCAGGGTTGACGGACTCCTCAAGGACACGCCGGTTGAAGTGCAGCCAAGAAAGCTCGCGGTTAATGAATCGTTCCGGTGTTGTTCCCACAGCGGAACCTGGTTCCGCAGCGGGTTCTTTATCTTTCAGAACAAGTACTTGCGCTGCTTCCATGGTGTAGAATCCTGCGATAGCCATCATGTTCGATGAAATTCATTCGAGAGATCATCTGTAACCGAGATGACCTTTCAATGACATTGATTGCATCGTGACCAAGGCCGTCAATATTGACCAACCATTACAGGTCTCGAAGCAATTCTGCTGCCAACGCGCGTGTCACGGGCCGACCTCGCCGCAATGCCTCGGTGTCGAGAAGTTCAATAGTCTGCCGGGCAGCCGCGAATGAGCGCTCAATCCGGGTCGCCAGGTAGCTCACGACGGTTTCATCGACGCTCAACTGCCGGTCGATGCAGATTTTCACGATCAGAGACCGAAATACCTGATCGTCAGGCGGGAGCAACGTCACGACAGGCACCGCGCGGAGCCGGGAACGCAGGTCACGCAGTTCGATCTGCAAAGCGGATGGCGGCGCGCGTCCGGTGACCAGGACATACGCTTCATCTTCGCGCGCGAGATTCATCAGGTGAAACAACGCGCGTTCGTCGAATTCGGAGCGAGCCAGATCTTCGACAACCAGCGCACCGGTTGAAAGCGTGCCGGGTACTTCTGCTGCTGTCAGCGTCGCCGCGGTGGTGGACCGAGCGCCGGCTTCCTCGGCCCAAATCGCCGCGAGATGGCTCTTGCCGGAGCCTTCCGGTCCGACCAGCAGCATGACGCGGCTCGGCCAGTCCGGCCAGCTGTCAACCAAAGCCATCCCCGCGGCATTGGCAGGTCCCTCAAGAAAATTGTCGCGCGAAAGGCTCTCCGCATGCGGCAGCGCCAGCGCAAGCTGACGAGGTTGAACGCGGCCTGCCATGCCATCACTCCACGCCGGAACGCCCGGCTTCACGTTACTTCGTGCGCGCTTATCGTTGTTCGACGCTGCTCATGTGGCGCATCCATTCCACAAGATAGAGCGATACCGAAACCAGGGTAAAAACCGTCACGAAACCCATCAGGATGAGGTCATAGGGCACCGGTTTGAACCCGAACCCGAGCGCGGCCAACACCAGTGCCGCGAATGCGACCTGTGCGACCGTATTGAGTTTCGATACCATCAGCGGCTTCATCGGTATCGGCTTGTCGAATAACCATGACACAATCACGGCGCTGACGATCATGATGTCGCGCGAGACCACCAGAATGACGAGCCAGCGCGGCACGGCGCCCCAGATGCCCAGCGCCACGTAGATCGAAACCAGCAA
Source organism: uncultured Alphaproteobacteria bacterium (assembly GCA_963723625.1). Lineage (GTDB taxonomy): Bacteria > Pseudomonadota > Alphaproteobacteria > Rhizobiales > Xanthobacteraceae > Bradyrhizobium. The sequence continues at coordinate 203,871 of CAVRRK010000002.1, read as the reverse complement.
TGCCTTGTCCGCCAAAGGATCGAGCAACGCGCCAAGTTCGCTTGCCATGTTGAAACGCTTGGCAAGAAAACCATCCACCGCATCGCTGACCCCGGCGACGATGAACAGCGCAAACGCTATCTCCATCTGGTTCGAAGCAATCGCCCAGATGATGACAGGCACCAGCAGAATGCGGCCCAGCGTAATGATGTTCGGAATACTCACGCGGCGTTTCCCGGATTGCGGCCTGATTCCGAAGGATTTGAGCTTTCGTAGCCGAACCAGCTTTGTTGTACATAGTCTATAACGGCGGCGCTTACGAGCATTGCACGCGCGCGGAATCCGCCGTAACCACCCGCGATCGTCTGGGATATGGCATGACGTCACGAAAAAATGGACTGACCTACGCGGATTCCGGGGTTGATATCGACGCCGGCAATCGGCTGGTCGATCTGATCAAGCCGATGGTGCGCGCCACCGCTCGCACGGGAGCGGACGCGGAGATCGGCGGGTTCGGCGGATTGTTCGATCTGAAGGCCGCCGGTTTCACGGATCCGGTTTTGGTCGCTGCCACCGACGGTGTAGGCACCAAAGTCAAAATCGCTATCGAGACAGGTCTACATGGAGGCATCGGCATCGATCTGGTGGCGATGTCCGTCAACGACCTCGTTGTGCAGGGCGCGGAGCCCCTCTTCTTCCTCGATTATTTTGCGTGCGGCAAACTCGAACCGGAAGCGGTGGCAACTATCGTTGCAGGAATAGCCGAGGGTTGCCGGGAATCCGGCTGCGCACTGATCGGCGGGGAAACAGCTGAAATGCCGGGCCTCTACAAGGACGGCGATTACGACCTCGCGGGCTTTGCTGTCGGCGCCGCCGAACGCGGCACATTGCTTCCCCGTCCCGATATCGCTGCCGGAGACGCCGTGATTGGCCTCGCCTCGTCGGGCGTGCACTCCAACGGATTTTCTTTGGTCCGCAAGATCGTCGAGACGTCCGGTCTCAGCTTTGAGGAGCAGGCGCCGTTCTCGCCGGTCATGACGCTGGGTGGCGCCCTGCTAACGCCGACGCGGCTTTATGTTAAATCCTGCCTGCGCGCGATCCGCGAAACCGGGGCGATCAAGGGACTTGCGCACATTACCGGCGGTGGTTTCACCGACAATATTCCCCGCGTGCTGCCGAAACATCTGGGGGTCGGGATCGATCTCGCGCGGCTCCCGGTGTTGCCGGTGTTCAAATGGCTCGCCGAACAAGGCGGCATCGCCGAACTTGAATTGTTGCGCACGTTCAACTGCGGCATCGGCATGATCGCAATCGTAAAGCCGGACGCCATCAAAGAAGTGACCGAGCTTTTTACGGAGTGCGGTGAAATCGTCGCATTGCTCGGTGAGGTAATCCCCGCCGAGGGCGAGCATCGCGTGGTGTATAACGGCCATCTCGATCTGAAACCATGAAACGGCGCGTCGCCATTTTGATTTCCGGACGCGGGTCGAACATGGCCGCGCTAATCGATGCGGCGAGAGTTGACGATTATCCGGCTGAAATCGTCATGGTGGTATCGAACAGAGCCGATGCTGGCGGATTGGAGAAGGCGAAAGAACGAGGCATCCCCGCTGTCACGATCGAAAGCAAAACCTTCGGAGCGGATCGCGCAGGTTTCGAAGCGAAGTTGCAGTCGGTGCTGGACGAAAATCGCGTCGATCTGATCTGCCTCGCCGGCTTCATGCGGTTATTCACCGCGCAATTCGTTCAGCAGTGGCACGGCCGCATGTTGAACATTCATCCTTCATTGTTGCCGTCGTTTCCGGGTCTCGATCCGCACGGCCAGGCACTGCGCGCGGGTGTGAAGATTTCAGGCGCGACGGTTCATTTCGTAATTCCGGAAACCGATGCCGGCCCGATCGTAATGCAAGGCGCTGTGCCGGTTCGAGACGACGACACGCCAGAGACCCTGGCCCGGCGCGTTTTCGAGATTGAACATCGCATCTATCCCAGCGCGCTGCGTCTGGTTGCGAGCGGTGCCGCACGGATCGAAGGCGATATTTGCAAGACTACGAACGCGCGCGCGGATGGCTTTTTGATTTCGCCGGCGCCGCGTTTCTAAAATATGTTTTCAATGTCGCTTAAGCGCAATCGACAGGCTGAACAGAGTCCTTGGCTATCGGTGGAACTACGCGCTCCGCGCACCGCCCAATCGCGATTTCCGCCAGATTGATCCAGCTACCAGCACGACAATGACGCCCAGCAATGAAAACGCAAACTCACCAACATTGCCGCCAGAGCTGAAATGCGACGCCGTACCGAACATCGCCGATGTCGCATCGAAATTGAGTGCGATCTGCCCGTCGATAAGTTGGTTCAGCATCGGATGAATTGCGGGATCGGTGGCGATGACGTCGCCCGCGATCCAGCCCAGCAGCGCGGCACCCGCCCAAATTAAAATCGGCAGACGATTCAATAGCGCCATGATCAGCGCGGCGCCGGCGACGATCAAGGGAACGCTGATCGCGAGGCCAAGCACCAGCAACGGAACACTGCCGTTCGCGGCAGCCGCTACCGCAATGACGTTGTCGAGGCTCATCACGATGTCTGCGACAACAACGATCTGCACCGCCGCCCACAGGTGCGACGCGGACTTCACGCCGTCCCCATCCTCATCTTCCGGCACCAGCAGCTTTGCCGCAATCACGAGCAGTGCCAAACCACCCAGGAGTTTGAGATATGGCAGCGCCATCAATGTCGCGACAATGCCGGTGAAGATGATGCGCAAAAGGACGGCAACGCCCGCGCCGAGTATCATGCCCCACACGCGCTGGCGCGGCTCTAGACCGCGACAGGCGAGTGCGATCACCAGCGCATTGTCGCCGGACAAAAGCACATTGATCCAGATGATCTTGCCGACGGCTACCCAGAATGCGGGCTGCTGCATTTCGTCGTGGAATTGCGTAAAGAACGTTCCGATGGTTGCCGGATCGAAGATTTGCAGCAACCAGTCCACAGCCCGTTCCTCTTCGAAAAACCGCCCTTGCAGCTAGCCCGCGGCTTTGGATGGCAGCGCTTATCCGACGATTTCATTACCCGAGAAAAACTGCGCGATTTCAATCGCCGCAGTGTCGGCGGCATCAGAGCCATGCACCGAATTTTCCCCGATGGACTTCGCGTGGACCTTCCGGATCGTGCCATCAGCAGCCTTCGAGGGATCGGTCGCGCCCATCACGTCGCGATGTTTCAAGACGGCGTTTTCTCCTTCAAGCACTTGCACCACCACCGGTGCGGAGATCATGAAATCCACCAGCTCACCAAAAAACGGGCGCGCCTTGTGGACGGAGTAAAAAGTTTCCGCTTGTTCGCGAGTCATACGAATGCGCTTCTGCGCGACGATGCGAAGACCGGCCTTTTCGATGATCGCGTTGATCGCGCCCGTCAGATTTCGCGCGGTCGCATCGGGTTTGATAATCGAAAATGTGCGCTCGATCGCCATGAATTGGTCCTTGAAAGGGGATGATGGGAAGTTGCGGGCTTATATCGGCGCTCTCCGAAATCGGCAAGGGTTGCGCGACCGGTCGTGTAGCGGCAATGACGATCGGGTTCTCGGCTCCGAACTACAGCGTTAGGTCGGTAGCGCGGCATGCGGGTTTGCCTATCGGGCCGCGCGGTATTGCCGCAATCCCCTCGGAATTGATTCGGGTTCCCCTTGCGAGGCAGCGGCCATCCGCGCAGGCGCTAAGGTCAATTCTTTCTTAAAATCAGCTAATTAAGCGTCATTTGACTCTATATTTGCTCGAAAGAAATTAACCGGCACATGAGGTGAAACAATAAGGCCGCGCGCGACTTTTCTCTTTGATTGTACAACACCGGACATTGGAATACGGCGATGACCAATCCAGCAGCGGACGAGCTACAAATGGACCACAAAACCACCAGATCGATTTGCCATGCCGTGGGTGAACGCCTGCGTGAACACATGCACGCCGATAGCGCACAACTTCCGCCGAAACTGCAGATTTTGCTGGATGAGTTACGCCGGCAAGAACGGTTTATGAAAGCGCATTGATCGTATTTTATACCGAACGCGATATTTTACGCATCGGCGGGTTGCGTTTATCAGTCACTGCGGTGACAACCTCGCATGCTTTCACTTACTGACATTTCCGTCCGGATCGCCGGACGGCTTCTTATCGATCACGGCACCGCGCAAATCGTACCTGGCGCGCGCGTGGGGTTGATCGGCCGTAACGGCGCGGGCAAATCGACACTCTTCCACGTCATTCGAGGCGAGCTGCCGACTGAAACCGGCAGCATCACAATTCCTCCCCGCTGGCGCATTGGCAGCCTGGCGCAGGAGGCGCCGAACGGGCCGGAAAGTCTGATCGAGGTCGTGCTGGAAGCCGATCTTGAGCGCGCGGCGCTGCTGCGCGAAGCGGACACGGCTCGCGATCCGCACCGGATCGCCGAAATTCATACCAGACTGATCGACATTGACGCGCATTCGGCGCCCGCCCGAGCGGCTGCGATTCTGAGCGGTCTCGGTTTCTCGACGGCGGATCAGGCACGGCCTTGCTCGGAATTTTCCGGCGGCTGGCGGATGCGTGTGGCGCTGGCGGCAACGTTATTCTCCGCCCCCGATCTCCTATTGCTGGACGAGCCGACCAACTATCTCGATCTCGAAGGTACCCTATGGCTTGAGGATCATCTGGCGAACTATCCGCGAACCGTGATCGTCATCAGCCATGATCGTGACTTGCTGGATACTTCCGTCGATCAGATCCTGCATCTGGATCGCGGCAAGCTGACGCTCTATCGCGGCACCTATTCGGCTTATGAGAAGGAGCGCGCGATCCGCGAAATGCTCGACGCCAAACACGCCAGAAAGCAGGAATCGGAACGCAAGCGGCTGCAGGCCTTTGTCGATCGCTTCAAGGCCAAGGCCTCGAAAGCGAAGCAGGCTCAGTCCCGCGTCAAAATGCTAGAAAAGATGAAACCGGTAGCGGCGCTAGTGACGCAGGACGTGCGCGAAATCAATTTTCCCCCGCCGGAAAAAATGCTGTCGCCGCCGATCATCGCGGTCGACAACGTCTCGGTCGGATACGATCCAAAAAATCCGGTGCTCAACCGCGTCACGCTGCGAATCGATACCGACGACCGCATTGCGTTGCTCGGCTCCAACGGCAATGGCAAGTCGACGCTGGTCAAGCTGCTGGCAAACCGCCTCGCTCCGTTCTCGGGCTCCATCACGCGCGCTGAAAAAATTTCAATCGCATACTTCGCGCAACACCAGCTCGACGAGCTGAATGAGGAGGGCTCGCCTTACGATCACGTTCGCAAACTCATGCCCGACGCGCCGGAAACAAAAGTGCGGGGTCGCACTGGCGCGATCGGCTTCTCCGGCAAGGCCGGCGATACCATCGTGAAAAGCCTGTCGGGCGGTGAAAAGGCGCGTTTGCTGCTGGGCCTTGCCACATTTTTCGGTCCGAACATGATCATCCTGGATGAGCCGACCAACCATCTCGATATCGACAGCCGCGCCGCGCTTGCCGAAGCGATCAACGAATTTCCGGGCGCAGTGATTATGGTTTCCCATGATCGATACTTGATCGAGGCGTGCGCCGACCAACTGTGGGTCGTCGCCGACCGCACTGTGACCCCCTTCGACGGCGACCTCGATGATTACAGGCGCGAGGTGTTGTCGGCGCGGGGGATGCGTACCAGTTTGAGAGATCGGAGCGGCGATATCCGCGATAAGCCGCAACGCGCCAAACCCGAAAAGCGCGTTCCGCTGAAGCAGAAAATACTGAGCGCCGAAGCCGAGATCGCGCGTATCACCGGCATCATCTCAAAAATCGACGTTGCGCTCGCGTTGCCTGATCTATTCAAGCGCGATCCCAAACAGGCGGCTCAACTCAGCAAGGCGCGAGCCGGAGCAACAACCGCCTTGCAAAGAGCTGAAGAAGATTGGCTGGCGGCGAGTTCGCAATTCGATGAGGCCGCGGGCTGAAATGCAGCCGCTCAAGAAAACAACGCGCGCGCTAGGTCGCAGCCGGCCTCTTCTTCGCTCGGGGCTTCACAACTTTCGGCTGCTCCGGTTCAGGACCGCGTTCCACCGATGACAGACGACCGTTGGTGAAGGTGTAAAGTCCGGCGCGCGGACCCCGCGAATACGTAAAGAGCGCGATCCGCCTACCCGCGCCGTCAGTCGAGAAACTGACGTTATCCGGTGCGCCGGCGCCCCGCGCTACGTCGCATTCGGTATGGCCGAGCGCGACAACGCCGGGCCTGGAACGAGGCGCTGGGCTGTCAGCCAATGCAGTGGCGTCTGACGGCTCCAGTCCCGGACACTGTCCATCCGCACTGATCAGGTCGTCCGAGTAGACCGGCTTATCTGGCGTGAGCGGCGGCGTTTCAATCGAAACGTTCTTGATGAATAGCCGGCCGGAACGCGAAAACCATTGTGCATCGCTCGAAAATAAGTCCGGCGCGCCTGCGCAACCGCCTAAAAGCGGCCCGGTCACAAGCATGACACACAACAGATTTCGATCTCGCCGTCGCACGATTGTCTACGTTCCACCCTGCTAAAACGCTGGCGCACCACCATTTTGCGGCACCACCGTGGCTATGCTGCCAGTAATCAATCGCACGATATCATCATTTTGACGGGATCGCTATTCCCGGCGTTGCCAGCGGCCCCGATCGTCTGGTTGCCAATAGGTAACCTCAAAACCTCGCGCCTTGCAGTCGGCCCAGCTGCCCCGCACAGCACCCAGCGCATCATTGTCCTCGCCATTGAAAACCAGAACGATGCGATCGTAGGTCTCGCAATCGGCCGGCAAAGCGGCGCTGTCGACCAGAAAGCGGACCTTCGCGTTATTGGGATTGCCCTCCTCTGCCATCAGGACGATCGGTTGATCCTGGACGTCGCTTGCGCGCGATGTTGCGTGGGGCAGGAATGAATCGTCGCTATAGGTCCAAAGATGCACATCGAGTGCCTCGATCCGTTCGTCCGACGTGGACTGCACGACGACGCGCCAGCCGCGCTGCAGCGACTTTTCGAGCAAGGGCGGCAAGACATTTTCAAGCGACAAGTTTTGCAGATGATAGAACAAAACTTCCGTCATCGGCCGGGGTTCCTGCTAAAATATTCGCATTCCATTGCCGGCAATTCGCACGCTACCGTTCATAATACTCCGCCACCAGACGCTCCAGCAGGCGTACGCCGTAACCCGATCCCCAGCTCTGGTTGATTTCCGTCTTCGGCGTTCCCATCGCCGTCCCTGCAATATCGAGATGGGCCCATGGCGTGTCGCCGACGAAGCGCTGCAGGAACTGCGCGGCTGTGATCGATCCACCGTTTCGCGCGCCCGCGTTCTTCATGTCGGCGAACTGCGAGTCCATCATCTTGTCGTACTCCGGTCCCATCGGCAGCCGCCACACTCGCTCACCGGTCGCCTGACCAACCGTCGTCAGCCGCTCCGACAACTCATCGTTGTTCGAGAACAAGCCGGCATATTCCGTACCCAGTGCCACCAGAATCGCGCCCGTCAGTGTTGCGAGATCGACCATGAATTTCGGCTTGAATTTTTCCTTCACGTACCAAAGCAGATCCGCAAGGACGAGCCGGCCCTCCGCGTCCGTATTGATGATCTCGATGGTCTGGCCCGACATCGAAGTGACGATATCGCCAGGACGCTGGGCATTGCCGTCAGGCATATTCTCGACAAGGCCGATGGCGCCGACGACGTTGACCCTGGCCTTGCGCGCGGCCAGCGCATGCATCAATCCGACGACGCACGCCGCGCCGCCCATGTCGGCCTTCATATCCTCCATGCCACCTGCCGGCTTGATCGAAATGCCCCCAGTATCAAAGCAGACACCCTTGCCGATAAACGCCACCGGCTGTTCGTCGCGCTTTCCGCCATTCCAGCGCATGATTACGGTTCGCCCAGGTTGCGTCGACCCCTGGGAAACGCCGAGCAGCGCGCCCATACCCAGTTTGGTCATGGCTTTGACGTCGAGAACGTCGACCTCGACGTCCAGCTTCCGCAGCTGACTCGCGCGCCGGGCGAATTCCACTGGAAACAGAACATTGGGCGGCTCGTTGACCAATTCGCGCGCGATGATGACGCCGTCAACGATGTGATTCCTGGGAGCAAAGGCTTTGCGCGCGGCTGAGACATCTTCGACGGCAATTGACACATTGGCATCCAGCTTTTCGTCGTCCTCGCCTTCCTTCTTTTTGGTCTTGTACCGATCGAATTTGTAAGCACGCAGCCGCACACCGGAGGCAATCGCGGCCGCCTCATCGGCTTTCATGGCGCCGGTCGGCAGTTCGGCAATGATCGTCACCGAATCGTCGCCCCGAATCTTGCCCGCGGCCGCGCCCCCAACCTTGAGAAAGTCCTTGTCCTTGATATCGGAGAGTTTGCCCGCCCCTACAACGAGCAGGCGGGTCGCCTTGATGCCTTGCGGCGCCAGAATATCGAGCACTGATCCAATTTTTCCCTTGAACCGATTCGTCGTCGCAGCGCGCCTGACGGTATCGGCCGCCGCACCCAACGTCTTGCGGGTTACCGACCCGAACTTGAGTGTGTCGTCGCAGAACACCACGAGGACGCCGCGCGGGGGCGTAGCCAATGGAACGAAGCCCACCTTGACGGCATCGGTCATGCGAAATCCTCCAAAATAGAAGCTGGCGCGTCTGCCCTAGTGGGCATCAGCCGGTGGGTGGGTTCGGTGTGTTTTGGGGCACGCCGGTCACCCATGATCGGTGGCCCCTCCACTATGGCCCCGTCAGCACCGCGCTGCCAAGCGCCACCCGTGGCTTTAAGGCCACATTAACCTATTATTAACTTTATCTCGATCACGTCACGGGTCAGCCATTTTGTTGACCGATCAATGGGATGCTAATGAAGCTGAGTTGTCGAACAGCGGCAGCGCGCCCAGTGGGGATGCTCTAAGCATTTGGGCGAAATTGCCGGTTTTCGAACCGGGTGACGGGGACCATGCTGTAACGATGGGGTCGATCGACAGGTATATCTTTCGCACGACGCTTGCGTCGTTTGCGCTGGTCCTGGTCAGCCTGACGGGCGTGATCTGGATTACGCAGGCGTTGCGCGGAATCGACTTGATGACGAGTCAAGGCCAAACGATTCTGACCTTTCTCAGCGTGACCGGCCTGATCATCCCTGTGCTCGTTCTGATCATCGCGCCCATGGCGTTGATGATCGCGATTTCACATACCCTCAACAAGCTTGCGACCGATTCCGAGATCATCGTGATGAACGCCGCCGGCCTTTCGCCATTCCGGCTTTTCCGTCCGTTTCTTTATGCCACCACCGTCGTGGCGATCATGGTCGCTATTATCGCCGCTTACATCGCACCTGACGGTCTACGGCGCCTAAAACGTTGGGACACCGAAATCACCGCTGACGTACTGGCCAATATCCTGCAGCCTGGCCGCTTTGCCCAGCTCGATCAGAATTTGACGATCCGAATCCGCGAACGGCAACCCGGAGGCGTTCTCGTCGGGATTTTTGTGGATGATCGCCGCGATCCCAAGGAGCGCCTGAGCATTGTTGCCGATCATGGAACAGTCTTAAAAAACGAACATGGCTCCTTCCTCGTTCTTGAAGACGGAAATCTCGAACGCTTCGAGACCGGCAAGGGCGATCCAGCACTCGTTGCCTTCGGACGCTATGCTTTCGACATGTCGAAATTCTCGAATCAGAATTCGAACATCACATTCGGTATTCGCGAACGTTATCTTTGGGAACTGATACGGCCGGTGACGACCGATCCGGTATACCAGCAGATGCCCGATCAGTTCCGGGCCGAAATGCATGACCGTTTTACGGCGCCGATATATCCTTTCGTGTTCGCCGCCCTGACGTTTGCATTTCTCGGCGCGCCGCGAACAACGCGTCAAAGCCGCAATTTCTCGATCTCCAGTTCCATCTTCGCGGTATTTGTGGTGCGCATGGCTGGATTTGCTTGCTCCGTCATGACTGCAAAAGTGCCGAACGCTGCGACGCTCCAGTATCTGATGCTGGCGGCAGCGCTAGTCGTCAGTATTTGGATCATCGTTGGCGGCATCGTTATCGAACCCCCTGCCCGGCTGGTGGAAGCAGTAGACAAGGCAAACGCACGTTTTCAGAAGCTTTTCGGACGGCCGGCCTTAGCATGAGCATGATCAGCAACACGCTTGGGCGATATTTTGCCGGTCGCTTTGTGATGTCCGCGCTGGGCGTGTTTGCCAGCATTTTTGTGCTGCTTGTTCTCGTCGACTACATCGAGATGGTCAGACGAACGTCGGGATTGGCATCCGCATCGGCCATAACGGTTGCCGAGACGTCGCTGTTTCGCGTACCTCAACTACTCGAAAAATTGATGCCGTTCTGCGTCCTGATCGGTGCGATGACTTGCTATCTGGCATTGTCGCGTCGGCTCGAACTGGTGGTGGCGCGCGCCGCAGGCGTTTCGGCATGGCAGTTCATTTCGCCGGCGTTGGCGAGCGCACTCGTGCTGGGGATTTTGGCAACCACGGCCTACAACCCGATGTCCGCGAACTTGCGTGAACTTTCCAAACGAATGGAGGCGGAGCTTTTTGGTTCTACTCCGGGCGGCGGTCTGCAGGATGCTTCCGGCTTCTGGATGAATCAGACCACGACCGAAGGTCAGACCATCATCAACGCCGCCAGAAGCGAGCAGCAGGGCGTGCGGCTGACCGGGCTTACCGTGTTCCGTTTCGATTCCGACTTCAAATTCAAGGAGCGAATCGAGGCCAAGGAGGCAACGCTTGAAGAGGGGCACTGGCTCTTCAAGTCGGTACGCCGTTATTCCCTGGATGCCCCTCCCATCGACCAAGCGACCTTTACCCTTGCTACCAGCCTGAACCCTGCCCAGGTTCGCAACAGTTTCTCGACCCCGGAAACTGTATCTTTTTGGCAACTACCGAGTTACATCAAGTCTTCGGAAAGCTCAGGATTCGCGACGGCGGGATATCGACTGCAGTATCACAAGCTTGTGGCACAGCCATTTCTGTTGACAGCGATGGTGATGCTTGCAGCGGCCGTGAGTCTGCGCTTCTTCCGGTTTGGCGGCGTACAAAAGATGGTTTTAAGTGGCGTGGGTGCAGGCTTTCTGCTCTATGTCCTGTCGAAAGTTACTGAAGATTTGAGCAAGGCTGAATTGATGCATCCGATCGCTGCGGCGTGGCTGCCTGTCTGTGTAGGTGGCCTCACCGGCTTTTTGGCTCTGCTGTTCCAGGAGGACGGGTAGAGTGGCCCCAGTCGCCGCCCGCCAGAAAAGTTCGTCCGCAGTCAGGCGGCGCAGACCCGCGCGCCGTCACTGCCTTGGCTTGCCCGCCAATCCTACTGCTATCCTTTCGCTCGTTTTGGGCCTCCTGTTGTTGGCGGCGTTCGATATCGCGACGACGACGCCGGCGTTCGCACAGAGTTTCACATACAATCCGCCGCATCGCCGGCCAAAGCCTGCCGCGACAGCCGACAACGGACAGATGCTCGTCCAGGCCACCGAGGTCGACTACGACTACAACAATTCGCGCGTGTCGGCGGTCGGCGGCGTGCAGTTGTTTTACAACGGTACCTCCGTTGAGGCTGACAAGGTCATCTACGACCAAAAGACAAAGCGGCTTCATGCAGAGGGTAACATCCGCCTGACCGACGCGGACGGCAGGATTACCTACGCGAACATCATGGATTTGAGCGACGACTACCGCGACGGCTTCGTCGATTCGCTGCGCGTCGATACCGCCGACCAGACGCGAATGGCCGCGACGCGTGCCGATCGCACCAGTGGCAACTACACCGTGTTCGAAAACGGCGTCTATACGGCCTGTGCGCCCTGTAAGGACGATCCGACCAAGCCGCCGCTGTGGCAGGTCAAGGGCGCCCGCATCATTCACGATCAAGCCGAGAAGATGCTCTACTTCGAGGACGCACAACTTGAATTCTTCGGCACACCATTGGCGTATTTGCCGTATTTCTCGACGCCCGATCCGACGGTGAAACGCAAGACCGGTTTCCTCATGCCGGGCTTCACAATGGTTACGGGCTACGGGTATGGCGTTGAAACGCCTTTCTATTGGGCCATCGCTCCAGACTACGACGCCACAATTAGCCCCCGCTTCACCACGCGGCAGGGAGTGCTGATGCAAGGCGAATTCCGTCAGCGCCTGCTCGATGGCGCCTACTCAATTCGCGCGTATGGAATCGATCAACAGGACCGCAGCGCCTTCGCAGGACAACCGGGCGATCGCCAATTCCGCGGCGCTGTCGACACCAAGGGCCAGTTCGCTTTGAACGACAAATGGGTCTGGGGTTTTGATGGCGTCCTGATGTCCGATTATTATTTCTTCTCGGATTACAGGCTGGCTCAGTACAAGGATCCCTTGGGCTCGTTCCTCACCCTGCCGACCGAAGCCATCTCGCAGCTTTATCTGACGGGCGTAGGCAACCGCAGCTACTTCGACGCGCGCACGATCTATTACCTGAGTTACTCCGGCAATCAGGCACAGGTACCAATCGTCCATCCGGTGATCGATTATTCCAACGTGATCAACTACGCGATCATCGGCGGCGAATTCAGCTACAAGACGAACTTCACGAGCTTGACGCGTGAGACGGCTGCGTTCGATCCGATCACAGCACTCGGAAGCACTAACGGTCTTTGCACGCCGACGTCAGCAGACATTGCCGCACGAACGCCGACCAACTGCCTTCTGCGAGGCATTCCCGGTACCTACACCCGCGCGACGGCAGAAGCGCAGTGGCGAAGGTCGTTCACCGACCCCTACGGTGAAATCTGGACGCCATTCGCGATCCTGCGCGCGGACGCCATTGATTCCTCGATCTCGAATCAGCCCGGCGTTTCTAACTTCCTGCCGACCGGCAACATGCAGGCGCTGCGCGTGATGCCAACCGTCGGCCTCGAATATCGCTATCCCTTCATCAACGTTCAGCCATGGGGCACCACGACGGTCGAGCCGATCGCGCAGGTCATCATTCGGCCGAACGAAACCTATGCCGGCAGGCTTCCCAACGAAGACGCGCAAAGCTTCAACTTTGACGCCAGCAATCTGTTCAGCGTGGACAAATTTACCGGATACGACCGTGTGGAAGGCGGCAGCCGCGCCAATGTCGGCGTGCAGGCAACGACGCAGTTCGACCGCGGCGGCTCGATCAATGCATTGTTCGGACAATCATATCAGTTGTTCGGCCTGAATTCGTTCGCCGTGCAGGATGTCACGAACACCGCAGTGGATTCCGGTCTTGCAACGGCGCGATCGGACTATGTCGCCCGGCTCAACTATTCGCCGAACAGGACCTATACCATCAGCACACGCGCGCGCTTCGATGAAGCGACGCTGAACGTTCAGCGCTTCGAGGCCGAAGCGCGGGCGAATTTCGATCGCTGGTCAGTTAGCCTGATGTACGGCAACTACGCTCCTCAACCGGATCTGGGCTTTTTGACCCGGCGCGAGGGACTGTTGGGGAGTGGCTCGATCAAGATTGCGGCCAACTGGGTTGTGACCGGCGCGGCGCGCTGGGATCTGGAAGCCAACAAGATCAACCAGTACGTCATCGGCGCCGGATATGTCGACGATTGCTTCATTCTCGGCGTCAACTATGTCACCTCCTACAACTACGCCGCAGGGTCATTGCCGCCGGTGCTCAATCACGCCTTTACGTTCCAGCTTGGTCTGCGGACGATTGCCACGACATCCGCTTCCGCTGGTTCGAGCGGTGTTACGTATTGATCCGCGAGTCGGAAGCTACGAAGGAAGGATTCCTTTCGGAGCATGATCAAGATACAGCGAATCCAGCGATGACCAAGATACGCCTCACGCGATTTTCACGTTCTCCTCCTCGTCTGCGCCGTGCTGATTCTGTTGAGCGGCGGGCGGCAGGCCGCACGCCCAAACCGTCGCCGTCATGGTGAATGGCGAACCGATCACCAACTATGATATCGAGCAGCGCAGCAAGCTGACCGCTCTGACGACCCACAAGCCTCCTCCCCGAAAAGAGGTCATCGATGAGCTGATCGATGAAAAGGTGAAGATCAAGGAAGCCAAGAAGTTCGGCGTCGATCCCTCTGCCTCCGACATTGACTCGTCATTCGCGGCAATGAGTTCGCGCATGCGGCTTACGCCGGAGCAACTCGCCAAAACGCTGGAACAGCAAGGCGTAAGACCCGACACGCTGAAGGCACGGATAAAGGCTGAAATGGTTTGGGCGAGCCTTGTGCGCGGGCGATACAAGGAAAGTCTGCAGGTCGGCGAGAAGGACGTGGCGTCTGCCGTGCGGGCCACGGGGGATGACAAGGCGGAAACCGAAAGTTTCGAATACCAATTGCGTCCAATCGTCCTGATCGTTCCAAGGGGTTCTGCTCCTGTCGCAATTGAATCCAGAAAAAAAGAGGCAGAAGCGCTGCGCAGTCGCATCCAGACCTGCGATGAAGCAAATAATTTCTTCAAGACCATGCAAAGTGCAGCGATACGCGACACGGTGACAAAAACTTCGGCCGATCTCCCTCCGGTACTTCGCGAGGTTCTCGACAAAACGCCGATCGGTCACCTCACGGCCCCGGAAGTCACGAAACAGGGCGTCGAGATGGTGGCACTGTGCGGACGCAAGCCGACCACCATCGACACGCCGAAGAAACGTGAAATCCGTGACAAGATGTTTTCTGATAAATTTGAAGCGAAGTCGAAAGCCTACCTGCGGGAAGTTCGCAGAGCCGCAATGATCGAATATCGTTGATGCATGGCAAACCTCTTGCGCTAACGTTGGGCGAACCGGCAGGCATTGGGCCTGACATCGCAATCGCAGCATGGCTGCGGCGAAATGAGCTGAAGCTTCCAGCATTTTATTTGTTAGGCGATATCGCCTTCATCCGAGAACGCGCCAAGACACTCGGCGCGCAGATAAGTCTGGCCGACGTTCGGCCTGAGGACGCGCTGAATACCTTTGCCGAAGCGTTGCCGGTTGTCAGCGCAGGACACGCCGCAACGGCGCGCGCCGGTCAGCCAGACGGTAACAGCGCGCCGGCGGCGATCGATTCCATTCGGCGCGCGGTCAGCGACGTGTCCGCCGGGCGCGCGGCGGCCGTCGTCACCAATCCGATCGCAAAAAGCGTCTTGTACCGCGCCGGCTTTCGACATCCCGGTCATACCGAGTTTCTTGCCGAACTTGCGGCACAAAACGGCAAGACGCCGCAGCCGGTGATGCTGCTGTGGTCGCCGACTCTGGCCGTGGTCCCCGTAACAATTCATCTGTCCTTGCGCGATGCCATCGCTGCATTGTCGACGGAGCTGATTGTCGCGACTGCCCGAATTGTCGTCACGGACTTGAAGTCGCGCTTCGGAATCGCTCGTCCTCGTCTCGCGATATCGGGACTCAATCCGCACGCCGGCGAGGATGGCGCGCTCGGCATCGAGGACCGAACGATCATCGCACCCGCGGTCGATATTCTGCGCGGTGACGGCATCGATGTCCGCGGTCCGATGCCGGCGGACACCATGTTTCACGAAGCTGCACGAAAAACCTACGACTGCGCGATCTGCATGTACCACGATCAGGCCCTGATACCGGTCAAGACACTGGCTTTCGACGACGCGGTCAACGTTACGCTGGGCTTGCCCTTTATTCGAACATCGCCGGACCACGGCACCGCGTTCGATATTGCCGGCACCGGCCGCGCCAATCCCTCGAGTCTGATTGCGGCCTTGCGGCTGGCTGCCCGCATGGCGACAGCCACAACCGCATGACCGCTATCGACGACCTTCCTCCGCTACGCGACGTTATTCATCGGTATGAGCTTTCCGCCCGCAAATCGTTGGGACAGAATTTTTTGCTTGATCTCAACCTCACCGCGCGAATCGCCCGCGCGGCAGGGCCGCTCGAAGACGCCACCATCATTGAGATCGGACCCGGACCCGGTGGATTGACGCGCGCCCTGCTAGCGCTAGGCGCCAAGCGGGTTATAGCCGTGGAGCGTGACGAGCGTGCGCTTGCAGCGCTCGAAGACATTTCGAAGCGATATCCGGGACGTCTCGAGGTTGTTTTGGGCGACGCGGCAACATTCGATCCGCGTCCGTTGCTTGCTGACGAGCCGGCGAAAATCGTCGCCAACCTGCCCTACAATATCGCCACGGCGTTGCTGGTCGACTGGCTGAGCGTCGAGCCTTGGCCGCCCTGGTACGAGATGATGGTGCTGATGTTTCAGCGCGAGGTCGCCGAACGCATCGTGGCACGCGAAAACGACGAGGCCTACGGGCGCCTGGCCGTGCTTGCGAACTGGCGCACCGAGACCAAAATATTATTCGATATCGCGCCCGCGGCGTTCGTGCCGCAACCCAAGGTGACTTCCTCGGTCGTGCGGCTTGTACCCCGCAGATCGCCCGAACCATGCAACCGCAAAGCACTCGAGCGCGTCACCGCAGCGGCATTTGGCCAGCGGCGCAAAATGCTTCGCCAAAGTCTGAAGTCGCTGGCGATCGAACCCGCGCGGCTGGCGGCCGCCGCAAATGTCGAGCTGACCCGCCGCGCGGAAACCGTGCCGGTGAGCGGCTTTGTCGCCATGGCTCGTGAGTTGACTGCCGAGGACTAGCGGCTAAGCGTATCCGGCGGAATAAACGTGATGCTGTAGCTGATAGGCTTTCCCTCAAAGCCGAGAAAACGATGTTTGAACGTGACATCGGTTGAACGGCTCGCTGCATGAGCCCAGCTATTATCAATCCAGCGGCATTCCATACTTCCTGCGACACAGACGATCGCAAGTCCCTCCGCTTTGATCTCGGACTCCGATAAAGCGGTGGCCGTCACCGGGCGCGCGGTGGGCAGGTAAAACGGCAACCCTCGGACGAGCCAATCTCCCGTGATCAATTTTATCGGTTCACCCGCAAGCCGTTCTGCTTCGGCAGCCACTTGACGGTAATGCCAGTTGTTCTGCCATAGCCGCGCGTATGCGACGTAGGGCGACACCATAACGGCCGCAAGCGAGACCGCGAGTGCGACAACCCCTGAGCGGGCTACCGCAAGTTGAGGAATGATCAACAGCGGCGAGCCATAGAAAATAACGGGGAGAAGCGCCCAATTGGGAAAGGTCCAGAGCGCCGTCAGCCGATGCGGAAATATCAGGTTTGCAAGCGCCGGCAATATCAGCGGCACCACGAACAGCAGCGTCGCCTGCTGCCGGTCCGCATCGGAAGGCCAAACGGTATCCGCGAGTGCGGCTCTGCTCGGTCGCAACCCGACCAGAAACAGGACGGGAATGGCGACATAGCTGACGGCGCCGCCTAGATACATTAGCGATTTTACAAGGCGAACGCTGAACGCATCGGCCGTCATCACACTTTGGCTCAAGAATTCTTGCGGCGCATGACTGCGTTCGGTCAGTAAGCCAATGAATATGAGGAGCGACGACAATCGCTGCGGTCAGCGCCATGACATAGGGCGCTGGCGAGCGCCAAAACCGTCGCTTGTCTCGGCCGATGAGCGAGGCTATCGCCATTCCCGCAATCAAATAGATTGCCCAGTATTTTCCGAGGAACGTCAGAGCGGCGAACGCGCCAGCAAGCGCCGCGTCGGCAATTCCGGGGTTGCGACGGGCGCGCAGGTAAAAATACAACGTGGCAGCCCAGAACGGCATCGTCACCGTGTTCGCATTGAAATGCGAAGCCTGGAATGTGTAAAGCGGCACCAGAAACAGGGCCGCGATTCCAATCAGCGCCCGCTCCTTATCAAGATAGTCGCGCAGCAGTCGCCAGATAACTGCGAACGTGATCGCGATGCTTGTAACAGCCAGCAGATAAGCGGCCCAGTCCGCGCGCGGAAATACCGAAAACCACACACGGAAGATCCACGCCGTCAGGGGTGGATGTTTGTATCCAAAGGCGAAGGTTTCGCCCCATACGGAGGCTTCGCTGAGATCGAAGTGGATGTCCGTTGAGGCGTTCGACACGGTGTCATAAATCATCCACACGACGACGAAGGTAGCGAGCGCGGCGCCGAACAGCGCCCCCTCACCGCTACGGCGGACTAAAGATCCGATGGCCTGCATCCATCTGCCGCTCCACACTTTTGTCCAGCCAGAATTGAACCAGGGTGGATTCTGCAATTGACACTGAAAGTCCTTACGACGCCTGCGACCACGATAATTTAAGTGTATTCCGGCTGCCAAACCTATACTGAACTTTCAGAAGTTGAGGTCCAGGGAGGTTACTATCATGTCGCTCATGCGTCGGCAGTCTTTGGTCAAGTTCGATGCGCCGCTGTGCGAGACGGTCGTCGAGACGCCGAAGCCGCAGGGCCGCGAAGTTTTGGTCCGGATCGAACGCTGCGGGCTGTGCCATTCCGATCTGCACATCCAGGATGGCTATGCAGACCTCGGCGCCGGCAAGAAACTCGACACCACGCGGGGCATGAAGTTGCCTTTCACACTCGGGCACGAAATTGCTGGCGTGGTCGAGGAAATTGGCCCGGACGTCGCGACGGATTTGATCGGCAAGAAGAAGGCCGTATTCCCGTGGATCGGCTGCGGACAATGCCGCGAATGCCTCAACGGCGATGAGAACCTTTGCGCGAAACAACGGTTTCTCGGCGTCGCGATCGACGGCGGCTTCGCCAGCCATGTGCTGGTGCCCGATGCAAAATATCTGCTGGACTACGATCCGCTACCGGTCAATCAGGCCGCGACGCTGATGTGCTCGGGCGTCACTGCCTACGGCGCGCTGAAGCGGCTAGTCGACCGCCCGCGGCAGCGCAACCTGCTGCTGATCGGCCTTGGCGGCGTCGGAATGATGGGTCTGGCTTTCGCCCAAGCCATGTTCAAACAACAAATCTCCGTCGCCGATCTCAGCCCGGCCGCGCGTGAGGCCGCGCTGAAGAATGGCGCAGCCGTCGCCTACGATCCCGGGGAAACCGACGTCGTCAAACGCATGATCAAGGAAACCGATGGCGGCTTCGATGCCATCGTCGATTTTGCCGGCAACGATAAATCCATGGGGTTTGCGGTTTCGGCCGTGGCGCGCGGCGGCAAGATCGTGGTCTCCGGCCTGATGGGCGGCAATTTCAGCCTGCCAATGGTGCAATGGATCTACAAGCGCATGACCATCGAGGGATTTATGACCGGCACGCTGACGGAGGCGCACGAGCTCATGGCGCTTGCACGCGCTGGCAAGATCAAGCCGACGCCGATGAAAGAAGAGCCGATGGGCGAGGTTCAGAAGTGGATCGACGAACTGCGCGCTGGGCGGGTCGTGGGACGCATTGTGCTGACGAACTGAGAGCGTCGAGCCGCTTAGACAACCGGCAACCACGCGCAAAATCCAGCCGCAATTAAGCCTTATCCGCTTCGGAATTGCGGCTCATTCCGACCCAAGTTTTCCCTGAACAAGTTCGACGTGGACGTATCTCATCTCGTCATTTGTGGGGATGCACATGACAAATCGAACGACCAAGCTTGGCTTGGTAATTCTAAGCGGCGCTCTCTTGGGCGCCCTCCTTGGCCTCGACACGACGCCGCTCTACGCCGCAGACACCTGCCTGTCCGGACCGAAGGGCGCCGCGCCAACGGGAAGCCACTGGTACTACCGCATCGATCACGCAGCCAAACGGAACTGCTGGTACGTGCGCGCGGAAGGCGGAGAGCCGAAATCCGCGAGTTCGGCGGTCGTGCAAACGTCCCCGCAAGCGCGAATCCAATCGCAACAGCCACTACAGCCCTCAGTTGCAAACGCGCGTGCGCAAGCGAGCGCCGCGGATATCGGACAATCGAACGGAGTTGTCGCGGATACCACGCCGTCTGTTCCCCAGAGTAACGGCCAAGTTTCAAATTCCCCGGCGACGGACAACGGGCAAGCGGATCTGGCTTCGCGCGTGGCCCGATCAAACGGCCGCCGTGAACGCCGCGCCAACCCAATCGGACGATCCGGGGGCGACGCTGAATGCGCCAACACCGGTGGCCGCTGCGGCACCGGTCGCCGCACCCGACAGGCGATTGGCCTCGCCTTCCGTTCTGACGCTGTTGCTTGTGATCATCGGTGCGCTGGCGCAGCGCTGGGCTTTTTGCAAGCGTCATCTTCAAGTGGGGCACGGCTGGCCGTACAGGCCGGACTGACTATCGCCAAGATCGGCGTGCGTCGTGGGACTCGATCGACGTTGGCGCATCAATTCGCTCGCCGCCGTTGACGGCGCGGTCCCCGACGCCACCGATCCACTTTGCAAGCGAGCGCCACGAGCCGATGATTCCGGACGAGATCGTCCACCTGCTCGCAAAACTATCGAAAGAGGCGGCAGCCTGACGTTTGCTATTGTTCGAGCTGGCGCTGCAAGTCGCGCACGAACGTAGTCAGACCGGTGCGGCGTTCGCGTTTGAGTCGCTCCGCCTTGAGGATCGATTGCACCTCAGCAAACGCCTCATCAACATTATGATTGACGACAATGTAGTCATATTCGGCCCAGTGGCTCAGTTCATGCGTTGCACGGCTCATGCGGTCGCGAATGACTTCATCTGAATCTTGCGCGCGGGTGTGAAGACGTTTCTCCAGATCGGCCGCCGACGGCGGCAGGATAAACACGCTGACGACATCCTCTCGCGCTTTCTCGCGCAATTGCTGAGTACCTTGCCAGTCAATGTCGAACAATACGTCCTGTCCGGAAGAGAGAGCGCTTTCCACGGGAGCGCGCGGCGTGCCGTAGCGATTGTCGAACACGACAGCCCACTCAAGCAATTCGTCGTGCTTCGTCATGTGCTCAAATCGATCTTTGTCGACGAAGAGATAGTCGCGGCCCTCGACCTCGCCGGGCCGCATGGGCCGCGTCGTGGCCGAGACTGACATCCGCAAGTCCGGCGTTTCGGCGACAAGCATCCGCGACAGCGTCGTCTTGCCGGCGCCGGACGGCGACGACAGCACGAACATCAGTCCGCGCCGCTCAACCACGTCGAAGCCGTGACCAGCCGCCGTCATCCATCACTCCAGATTCTGAACCTGTTCACGGAACTGCTCGACAACGTTCTTCATCTCCAGGCCGGTGTTGGTCAATTCCAGATCGTTCGATTTGGAACAGCAGGTATTGACCTCACGATTGAATTCCTGTGCCAGAAAGTCGAGCCGTCGGCCGACCGGACCGCCCTTGCCGATCATTTCCCGGACCTGCGAGACATGGGACGAGATACGATCGAGCTCCTCTCGAATATCGGCCTTTGCCGCCATCATGATGGCTTCCTGATTGAGCCGATCGGAATCGAAACGCTCGGAGGACTCCAGCAATGCAGCAATCTGCTCCGCCAGGCGCGCCCTGATTGCCTCCGGTTTGCGGCCCGGCGCCGCTTCGGCTTTTTTCGCGAGGCGCTCGATTTCATCCATCCGCTGCGTCAGGATCTGGCCGAGCGTCACTCCTTCGCGCTTGCGCATTTCAACGAGGCTCTCAAGCGCTTGCTGGAAGGCCGCGGCAACAGCGGCTTTGGCGGCTTTGTCTTCGGTCTCGTCACTTTCCGGCTCGACGACTTCGATCACGCCCTTCATGGCCAGCAGTCCATCGATGCTGGGCGCCACCGCGTCGATCTTGCCGGCGAGCACACCGGCAACCTTGACGATCGACGCCAGCACATCTTCGTTGACACGGACCGTCGAGACCGCATTGGAGCGTTTCACATTCAGATTGGCATAGACAGTGCCGCGCGAAAGCAGCTCTCCCGCCCGCTTGCGCGCACCGGATTCGATCTCATCCCAGCCGGGCGGAAGCCGCATGCGAAGATCGAAGCCTTTGGCGTTGACAGACTTTAGTTCCCATTCGAATGCGTACGGTCCACTATTGCCGTTACTTCGCGCAAAACCAGTCATGCTCGACAGCGCCATCGCGTAGTCATCTCCTCATAAATCGATATTCGTTTCGCTCAAGCTTCGGCGAGCTTGGAGCGTCTCGGAGCCATTGAAATTTGCCATTTCGGCCCACAGCGGCTGGCAGTTATCACTGAACCACCGACGGCGACGTTGAGGATTGGGCAGCGCCCTGGCGGCGCGGCGCGGAAGCACGCGCCGGCTTTTTTGGCGCCGTCGGCTTCGCCGTGGCCGTGGCAGCAGGATCGACCGGACTTCCTGCCGTAGCTGCCGCCGGCTGAGGATCGTCCGGCGGCTCGACCGTGTCGTTCTGGATGGTTTTTTCCATCGCCCGCAGCCTGGCTACATTCTTCTGGTGCTGGTCGTAGGTCTCGGTGAAGGTATGACCGCCGCTGCCATCGGCGACGAAGAACAGATCGCGCGTGCGCGCCGGATTAGCGGCGGCTTCCAGGGAGGCGCGGCCGGGATTGGCGATCGGTCCTTGCGGCAGTCCGTCGATAACATAGGTATTGTAAGTCGACGGCTGCATGATCTCGCTTCGCTTGATCGGCCTGCCCAACGTGCCCTTACCGCCCACGAGCCCGTAAATGATGGTCGGATCGGATTGCAGTTTCATTTTCTGCCTGAGGCGATTGACGAATACAGCCGCGACGCGACTGCGCTCATCCGCCTTTCCGGTTTCCTTCTCTACAATGGAGGCCAGCGTAACCAGCTGCTCCGGAGTCTTGATCGGAATATCCGTATTGCGACGATCCCAGATTTCCGCGAGCACCCGCTTTTGAGCTTGCTGCATGCGCTGGATAACCTGTTCGCGCGTCGTGCCGCGCGGAAACTTGTAAGTTTCAGGCAGCAAGGTCCCCTCGTTGGGGATCTCACGGATGGTGCCAGTGAAAATATCGTTGTCGGAAAGCCGCGCTACAATTTGCTCGGATGTGAGGCCTTCCGGAATGGTCACAGCGTGCTGAACGACCTTGCCCTCGACGATCGTGCCTATCACCTCGCGCAGGCTTGCTTTCTTTTGAAACAAATATTCGCCGGGCTTAAGATCGGAGCGGGCCTTTAGCGCGAATACGCTGCCGATAAATGCCCATCGATTATTGTCGATCACGCCTTCGCGCTGAAGAATGTCGGCGATATCAGTCATTCCAGCGCGCGCCGGAATATTGACGACCTTGTCTTCCTGCAACGGACCCGGCGCTTCGATTTGCTGCTTGCCGTAGACGTAAATTCCACCTGCCGCGATCATGCCGACCAGTAGCAGCGTAATGATTGCGTTGCCGACGATGACGAATGGATTACGAGCCCGTTCCGACCGCTTTGGTGGCGGCGGGACCTGTTCGGGCTCCAGCGCAGCGCGCGGGCTCCTCGGCGAAATCGGCGGTCTCTCGCTCATTGATGCTACTTGAACCCTGTCTATTTAAGCGGAGCCGATCGGTATCCCCGGGCGATCAATAGCATATCTTGGTCCCCAAGAAACGCACCGAATACAGGCGGCACCCTGTAAGCTACGCGCTAGCTTGTTGCGCGTTGCAGGACCAACGATGCGTTGGTGCCACCGAAGCCAAACGAATTCGAGAGTGCGACGTTGATCTGCCGCTCGCGCGGCTTTTGCGGCACGAGATCGATCGCGGTCTCCACGGATGGATTGTCGAGATTGATCGTCGGCGGGGCGATATTATCGCGAATTGCGAGGATACAAAAGATAGCTTCCACCGCACCTGCTGCGCCAAGCAAATGACCGGTCGATGATTTGGTCGATGACATCGAGACCGTTGACGCCGCATTGCCGAGTAAGCGCTGGGCGGCGCCGAGTTCTATTTCGTCGCCAAGCGGCGTCGAGGTCCCATGCGCATTGATGTAGTCGAGATCTGAAGCGGCGATGCCGGCGCGCTTCATTGCCAGTGACATGCAGCGGAAGGCGCCATCGCCGTCCGGGGTCGGCGCGGTGATATGATAGGCGTCGCCTGACATTCCGTAGCCGATGATCTCGGCGTAAATTTTCGCGCCGCGCGCTTTGGCATGTTCATATTCTTCGAGCACCACGATGCCCGCGCCCTCGCCCATCACAAAGCCGTCGCGATCGCGATCATAAGGCCGGGAAGCCTTCTGCGGCGTCTCGTTGAATCCGGTGGAAAGCGCGCGCATGGCACAGAAACCGGCCATCGCCAGGCGGTTGATCGGGGATTCCGTGCCCCCAGCCACCATCACATCGGCATCACCAAGCGCGATCAATCGGCTGGCGTCCCCAATGGCATGCGCGCCGGTCGAACAGGCTGTAACCACCGCATGATTTGGACCCTTCAATCCATGCTCGATCGATACATAGCCTGATGCAAGATTGATAAGGCGTCCCGGAATGAAGAACGGCGACAGGCGGCGCGGTCCGCGCTCTTTCACCAGGACGGCGGCGTCCGCAATGCCGGAAAGCCCGCCGATCCCCGAGCCAATCATAGTGCCGGTGGCACAACGCTCTTCTTCGGTCGACGGATGCCAACCGGCGTCATCCAGCGCTTGACGCGCCGCGCACATCGCAAAAATGATGAAGT
Organism: uncultured Alphaproteobacteria bacterium; assembly: GCA_963723625.1. Taxonomy (GTDB): domain Bacteria; phylum Pseudomonadota; class Alphaproteobacteria; order Rhizobiales; family Xanthobacteraceae; genus Bradyrhizobium. The sequence continues at coordinate 179,493 of CAVRRK010000002.1, read as the reverse complement.
CATCGACCTTGCGCTGGTCTTTCGGCTCCATCCACTGGTCCGGATTGAACGTATCGTCCGTGCCGTCTCCGCGAGGAATGACGCAGGCAATGCGGCTCGTCAGATCGGATACATCGAAGGTATCGATCTTCTTCGCGCCGCTCTCGCTATTGAGGATGCGCTTCCACGTGGCCTCGACGCCGCAGCCCAGTGGCGAAACCATGCCAAGGCCCGTGACGACGACCCGCCTCATATCCAGCACTCCAGCCCTATATGTTCACCGCCCACAGCAAGAAGCCGGTGAGCCGCGATGACGGCCCGTCCGGCTTCGTTGGGATTGTGCGAGGCCGTCAGCTTTTCGCGTTCTTCTCGAGGAATTTTGTGGCGTCGCCTACGGTCAAAATCGTTTCGGCGGCATCGTCTGGAATCTCACAACCGAATTCTTCTTCGAATGCCATCACGAGTTCGACCGTGTCGAGACTGTCGGCGCCGAGATCATCAATGAAGCTTGCGTTGTCGACCACTTTCTCGGGTTCAACACCGAGGTGTTCGACCACGATCTTCTTAACCCGCTCGCCAATCTCGCTCATCGTTCACCTCGTGCTTGTTCCAATGGGCCCCATTCCAACACCGGGACGAGCCATCGTGGTCATCAAAATTTCTGTCGCAGCGCGCCGTCTCGATCGGCCCCATCGTCACGGACGAAGACCGGCGAAGCATGGCAGGCTCCGCATCGCCAATATACAGGCTTTCAAATTCCCGCAATGGCCTTCTTCGCCCTACCCGTTCGTGGTTCGGTTATCATACTTCCCCACGACTTGACTACAAGCCTCCAAACGACTGGTCTCACCGCTCATTTTCCCCCGAGCAAGCTTGAGAACCCCTTAAATCATGGCCATTCCGCCGTTTATATGGATCGTTTGGCCGGTCACGTAAGAAGCCTCGTTCGAGCTGAGATAGACCGCCGCTGCCGCGATATCTTCCGGCGTTCCAAGACGTGACGCGGGAACCTTCGACAGGATCGCTTCGCGCTGCTTGTCGTTGAGCGCATCCGTCATTGGCGTCTTGATAAATCCAGGCGCGATGCAATTCGCAGTGACGTTGCGCTTGGCATATTCCGCTCCCAGCGTCTTGATCATGCCGATCAGCCCCGCCTTCGATGCGGTGTAGTTTCCTTGACCGGGGTTGCCGGTGACCCCGACCACCGACGTGATCGCGATGATGCGGCCAAAGCGTTTGCGCATCATCAGCCGGGTCGCGGCGCGAGCGAGGCGAAAAGTCGCGGTCAAATTGACCTTGATAACCTCATCCCAATCCTCGTCGCGCAGTTGAACGAACAGATTGTCGCGGGTGATGCCGGCATTGGCGATGAGAATATCCACCTGGCCCAAGGCTTTTTCCGCCGCAGGCACCAGCGCTTCGACCTCGGCATCATCAGAAAGATTGCAAGGCAGCACATGCACCCTGTCGCCGAGTTTGCCGGCAAGCGTATCCAGAACCTCGCGCCGCGTCCCCGAAATCGCAACCGTCGCGCCCTGCCCATGCAATGCCTGCGCGATAGCACCACCAATGCCACCCGTCGCACCCGTGACGAGCGCGGTTTTACCGGTCAAATCGAACATCTTGTTTCCTCTCGACCATTCAGGCCGTGCGCTCGGCTGCCAGCGCGTCTCTTGCCGATGCGATATCGCTGGGTCCGCCAACGGAAAGACCCACAGCGCCGTCGGCAATGCGCTTAACCAGGCCCGTCAACACCTTGCCGGCGCCTATCTCAAAAAACCGCGTGACGCCGTGGTCCGCCATGTAGGCGACCGACTCGCGCCAGCGCACTGTCCCCGTGACCTGTTCAATCAGACGGCGACGGATTTCATCCGGCTCGCTTATCGCAGCGGCAAGGACATTCGACACCAGAGGTATTGCGGGCCGCTTGATGGTCACCTCCGCGAGAGCCTGCGCCATCACGTCCGCGGCGGGCTGCATCAGCCGGCAATGAAACGGAGCCGAGACCGGCAGCAGCATCGCGCGCTTCGCGCCTTTGGCTTTGGCGATATCGAGCGCACGTTCGATCGCCGACTTGTCACCCGAGATCACGACCTGACCGCCGCCATTGTCGTTCGCTGCCTGACAAACCTCTCCCTGAGCCGCTTCATCGGCAACGGTCACGGCCGCGGCATAGTCGAGGCCAAGCAGCACCGCCATGGCGCCAGCGCCGACCGGGACGGCTTTTTGCATCGCAAGCCCTCGGGTACGCAAAAGTCGCGCGGTGTCGCTGATGGTGAAACTCCCTGCGGCCGCGAGCGCCGAATATTCACCGAGCGAGTGCCCGGCCACGAACGCTGCGTCGCGACCGACCGAAAGACCAGCTTCAGTTTCCAGTACACGCAACGCCGCAAGCGACACCGCCATCAGCGCGGGCTGCGCATTTTCCGTAAGCTGAAGAGTCTCAGGCGGACCGTCCCAGATAATAGCGCTGAGTTTTTCGCCTAGCGCCGCATCGACCTCATCGAATACCGCACGGGCGGCCGGAAACGCATCGGCCAGCGCCCGGCCCATGCCGACCGCCTGCGACCCCTGTCCCGGAAACGTAAACGCTGCGGTCATCGGCGGCTCCCAGAAGGCTATCAATTGCCGCCGTAAGACACTGCAGGCGACGGTGCTGTCAAGCAAACTCGCAAGGAGGAAGCCCGCGGCATGCCATGACAGCCGACAGGGTGGGAACGCGAATCGGCCCATCCCAAGGTTAACGGTTAAAATCTACGTCGCCGCAGCGCCTCAATATTAACATCGAAAACAAGGCGCGCGGCAAATTAAGCGCAGGTCAATCTGAGCAGCGTTACTGGAAAAATATGCCGCGTTGAAAGCACTTCGATGAACGTAGCCAGCAGCAGCCAGACCCGTCAGGGCGAAACCTTTTGGGATCGCTTTTCGCGCCGCGTCGTCGATTGGCTCGTCTCCGGCCCCGTGCCGCAGCCATACGACATTCAGATCCAATTGCTGCATCATAGCCTGACTAAAAAAACGACGCTCGTCGTCGTCATTTTCGCGATGTCGCTGCTTGCATCGGTCGCTGTCGTTATCACCGAACAACCATGGGCCTACGCTTGGCTGATTGCCGAAATCATCATGGGCATCATCAGGATTTCAATCCAGATCGCCTTCGACCGAGCGGAAGCTGCGGGAAAAAATGGAAACGCACTCGCTGCGATCGGAGCCGGACTTGCCTGGGGCATTGTCGTTTCGGCGGCAACGTATCAATGCGTAATGTCGGGCGAATGGATTTTGATCCTTCTATCCGGCATCTGCCTGGCCGGAATGGTCGGGGGCATCTCTTCCCGCAACGCAGGTACTCCGCATTACGGTATCGTTTTGATGTGCCTCATATCGCTGCCTTACACGGTAGCCACTGTCATTTCGCCCCTGCCTCATTTGTACATGGTGGGATTTCAGATTCCCTTCTACATGTTCGGCATCGTCCTGGTTATGCTTGAAAACTATAAGGTGCTGCTCGGTCTCTATCACGCCGAGCGCGAGAACCGATGGCTCGCCCAGCACGACCGGTTGACGGGGCTGCCCAATCGCACCATGCGAGACTTGAGGTTCGCCGAACTTTTGCTCGAGCGGCGTTCCGAGCCTTCGGCTGACTCTTCGCACTTTACTGTGCTTTGCCTCGATCTGGACGGATTCAAATCCGTCAACGACCGATATGGGCACGCGGCGGGCGATGCATTGCTGGTGGCCGTGGCCGACCGTCTGCGCGACTGTGTCCGCGCTGATGATTTCTTGTGCCGTGTCGGCGGCGATGAATTCGTCGTGCTGATGCCCGACGTTTCCCCGCCTCAGGTCGAAATCGTGGCGTCGCGCGTTATCGAACGGATCGCCGAACCATATGATTTGGGGCTTCAGAGTGCTTTGCGCGTCGGAATAAGCGTCGGTAGCGCCTGCGCGCCGCAGGATGGCACAGGCGCCGATCAACTGTTGCGTGCGGCAGACCGTGCCCTGTATCAGGCAAAAAGGTTGGGCAAGGGCCTATTCGTTGCAAACAGCGTACCTCCGGAGGTGGTGGAACTCGCACCAGCGGCCGACGCGGACGCGCAAATCGCGGCTCCTTGGACAGATCGGCAGGATCAGGAAGCCCTACGCTTTTCCTTGCCATTCCAGACAAAATCCGTATAAACCGCGCCATCCGTGGATCCCGGCCGGGAGCTGAACGGACGGTCTCAGCAATCTCACCTTTCAGGCGATTTTGATGCGGCAGGACCAGTCGGTCCGTCGTCCCGTGCTTCCGCCTTCTGAGCTAACCCGAGTCCTTTCCGAAGGCCTCGAAGGGCTTGCCGCCGGGAACCGCGCCAACAAAGGAAAGGACACCCATGCCTCTTTATGAGCATGTTTTTCTCGCGCGCCAGGATGCGAGCACCCAGCAGGTCGAAGAACTGACCACCCAGATGACCGGAATCGTCGAAGGTCTCGGCGGCAAGGTCGTGAAGATGGAAAACTGGGGCGTGCGCTCGCTCACCTATCGCATGAACAAGAATCGTAAAGCGCATTTCGTGCTGATGAATATCGACGGCCCCTCCGCGGCGGTCAGCGAGATCGAGCGGCAAGAGCGTATCAGCGAAGACGTCATTCGTTATCTCACCGTTCGCGTCGATGAGCATGAGGAAGGCCCCTCGGCAATGATGCGCAAAGCCGATCGCGATCGTGATCGCGACGACCGCGGTGGAGGTTTCCGTGGTGATCGCGACGGTGGTTTCCGTGGCGATCGTGATGGCGGTGGATTCCGCGGCGGTGACCGCGAAGGCGGCGGCTTCCGCGGCGATCGTGGTCCGCGCCGTCCGCGCGAAGACGCCGAGACCCCCGCAGCAGCAGCGACCGAGGAGTAAGCATCATGGCTGAAGCAGGTGCACGCCGTCCGTTTTTCCGCCGCCGCAAGACCTGTCCGTTCACGGGTCCTAACGCGCCGAAGATCGACTACAAAGATTCCAAGCTGCTGATGCGCTACGTCTCAGAGCGCGGCAAGATCGTGCCGAGCCGCATCACTGCTGTGTCCGCCAAGAAGCAGCGCGAACTCGCGCGTGCCATCAAGCGCTCGCGGTTCCTTGGTTTGCTGCCTTACGTCATTCGCTAACTGACATTGTCTGCCGCGGCGTTCGCGCCGCGGCAGAACATCATAAGGCATCCGGGTCGTCCGGTCGCCGATGGTTGGGGCGCTAAGCCTCTAACCGCTCGAAAGGAGCGGGACAGCTGATGATCACGACTCTACTGATAGGATTGGCGGCCGGCTGCGCGTCGGCCTTGATGTTCGCCTCGATCATCTCGGGCGCGCTGATCTCATTGCTGCTGTTTTATCTGGCGCCGCTGCCGCTGATGGTCACCGCCTTGGGATGGGGGCCGCTGAGCGCTACCGTCGGTGGCATCGCCGCGGCGATTGGCCTCGGCGCTATCTTCGGCCTGCCCTATTGTATCGCCTTTGCGCTGACGATCGCCGTCCCCGCGTGGTGGCTTGGGCATCTTGCCTTGCTCGGACGGCCAGCTACATCCGGCGTTTCCCTATCCAGCGGAACGACGCCAAACGCGCCGGCGATGGAATGGTATCCGGCCGGCCGCATCCTGCTTTGGATCGCGGGCTTCGCTGCGCTAACTACGGCGGCCGCTCTTCTCACGCTTGGTTCCGACAGCGCGGACATCTTCGGCGCGTTGCGGCGGGGATTGCTGCGGATGATCGCCGGGCATGACGGATCCTCCGTTACCGCTGAAACGGAGCATTGGGTCGATGCCTTGGTGACGATGGCCCCGGCAGCCGCCGCCGTCGTGGCGATGATGACGTTGACACTAAATCTTTGGCTAGCCGCCAAAATCACAAGAACATCCGGCAGGCTGCACCGGCCATGGCCCGACCTTAAAAGCGCCGCTCTGCCCCCGATGACGCTGGTGGCACTCTCTGTCGCGATCGCGTTTTGTTTTAGCGGCGGACTGCTCGCCATCATGGCACAAATCGGTACGGCGACCTTGATGATGGCTTATGCGCTGACCGGCTTCGCGGTGCTTCACACGCTGACGCAGGCAATGAAAAGCCGCGCGCTATGGCTTAGCTGCACTTATGCGGTTGTGCTGGTGTTCGGCTGGCCTGTCATCGGAATGATTGGCCTTGGTCTTGCCGACGGATTTTTCGGAATTCGTCACCGTTATCTGCAACGCAGACCGCCGCCGCTTCCGGCGGCCTGAATTCATCTCACTCACTCAAACGCCAACCCACACCAAGGAGAATCACAATGGAAGTTATCTTGCTGGAACGTGTCGCCAAGCTCGGCCAGATGGGCGAAGTCGTTCGCGTCAAGGACGGGTTTGCGCGCAACTTTCTTTTGAAGCGCAACAAGGCACTGCGGGCCACCGCCGACAATCGCTCGAAATTCGAAGGCATGAAGGCCGACCTGGAGGCGCGCAACCTGCAGGCCAAGGGTGAGGCGACCAAGGTCGCGGAGAAGATCGATGGCCGCAATGTTGTGATATTGCGTCAGGCATCGGAGACCGGACAGCTGTTCGGATCGGTGTCGGTTCGCGACATCATTGCTTCATTCGAAGCGGACAAGGTGACGATCAACCGCAGCCAGGTGTTGCTTGACGCGCCGATCAAGACCATCGGCAAGCACAAGATCGCCATCGCCGTGCACCCGGAAGTTGAAGTCGGCGTCAGCGTCACCGTCGCGCGCAGTGCGGATGAAGCCGAGCGCATCAATCGCGGCGAAGACATCAGCACGCGGCAGGAAGATCAGGATGCCGCGGCGGAAGCTTTGGCCGCGGCCGGAGAGTTCTTCGATCCGGAAGCCCGTCACGATGACGGCGCAGATCGAGCCGAAACTCCGTCGGAAGAGTAAGCGCCGTTACCTGAATCGGGTGCAGTGAATCGAGCCTGGCAGTCGTGTTGCCGGGCTCGATAACATCTATTCGGAAATCGGCGGCCACGGCGGCGATGAAGGTTCAGTGGGTGCCGGGAGGTGCTCCAGCGCTGCGGCTGGCACGGGCGGCGGCACACTAGGCCTGGACCCAGGCGGCTCTGCAACGCCGCTGGACGCCGTCACGGTGGGAGCCGGCGCTGCAGGGGGCGGCGAGGCAGATGGAAGCTGGTCAGATGGACGTGGGTCGATCGGCTGGACGGGCGGAAGCTGAACCTCAGGCAATGCCGGCGCCGGGGTGACCGCAGGAACCGGGTCGGCCCTCAGTGCCGTATTACCGCCTTCGCCCGTGCCCGCCTCAGGTTTGATAGCCGCGGATTTGCTTTCCGTTGGGGTGGGAGAATCCGGAGCGCCTTCCTTTGCAGAATCGCTCTTGGAAGCATCGTCCTTTGGCGCCTCGCCTTTAGGCGGTACTTCCACAGCAGGCTTGCCCCGATTTGCCAGTTTTTGCTTGGCCGAGAGCTTTCGGCCGTCCGGCCCGCGCTCTTCCGCCCCTTGGGTAGCAACCTGCGGCGCGCCTGGGCGCAAGGGGCGCCCATTTCGGTCCATCTGTTGTGCTGTTCCCGACGGGTTTGCTTCCGGTTTTGCGTCGTTGGCGGGATTGTGCCGATCGGTTGCGCCGCTGGAAATCAGGTAAGCGCTAAGGCGCGATGCCATCTCGCTGCTCGTGGTGTAATGCTGGCGTAAAAATCCGGGCAGCGAGCCAGCGGGCACACTTTTGAGAAGCCCGCGCGGCGCCCTGTGGCAGGCCGTGCACGTTCCTTCGAAGATCTGGGAGGGGCTTTTGCCGGCCTCAAGATTTTGGGCCCTCACGGGCAGCGCCGCAAAACAGCCGATCAGAAGTGTTACCGTCGCTAAACTGAGCGCTCGGCCCAACATTCTCTTCTCCTGAGGGAATCGCGGCGCGTCACGCCATGCGACGATGACGTTTTAGACGATTATTATGTGAATGGAAGAGTTGAGATGCCGCAATGCGGAATGCCGGTATGTGCAAAAGCGCCGCGAGAGCGCAGGCAACTCGTTCGAATCTGCCGGGATACTAATTCAGAAGGCTGAAACGCGACAGCGGATAGCCTGGATGACCCATCGGGCGCGCCAAGTGTGTGGCCACCTCGATGAACGTACCCTCGTCGCACAACAACTCGTGATGATCAGGGCCCGACAGCTTTTCCATCGTCGCGACCAACATCGAGAGCCACGCCGTGCCCTGGTAGCTAGAATGCGATCTCTGAAGTTGCGCCATCACCTGTTCCCATCGGTCGGGTCAAACTGAAAACAAGGAAACCGCCGCATGGTTCCGAACATGCCCGAGAAAAATGACATGGGCATGGCGTTGGGCGCCGTGTTTCTGCCTTATGGGTAGAGTGGAGGACATAAAAGGTTCAAAGGCCATTGGCGCTGTCCAGTCAGGCCGCGCTCTGAGGCGGACGAACGGCGTCAAGCGTCGAGATGCGATCTTCGACGATTTCCTCATTCGGAGTGTGTGAATCGGGCATAAGGCGCGATCCCGCTTTCGCTCTTCCGCGCATCGGCGCTGTATCCCGCCCCGCATCCGACAAAGTCACACCAACAATCCGACCATGGCCACACTCGATTCGAACGTCCTGAAGCTTGCTCCCGATTCCGGCACGCCCGCCTATCGGACGGCGCCGCACAATATCGAGGCGGAGCAGAGCGTTCTCGGCGCAATTTTGGTCAACAACGACGCATTCTATCGCGTGTCGGATTTTCTCGAGCCGAAGCACTTTTTCGAGCCGATCCATCAGACGATCTATGAGACCGCCGGCAGCCTGATCCGAATGGGCAAGATCGCGACGCCGGTGACGCTGAAAACTTTCGTTCCGGCCGACACCGACATCGGCGGCATGACCGTGGGTCAATATCTCGCGCGCCTGGCCGCCGAGGCCACCACCATCATCAACGCCCACGATTACGGGCGGACGATTTACGAATTGGCGTTGCGCCGCGACCTCATCCACATCGGCGAAGACATGGTCAACGTCGCCTTCGACGCGCCGGTGGACTTCGCACCTCGCGCGCAGATCGAGGACGCCGAACGCCGGCTCTATGAGCTTGCCGAGTCCGGCCGTTACGACGGCGGATTCCAGAAATTTTCGCAGGCCCTGACGATCGCCGTCGATATGGCCGCCAAGGCGTTTCAGCGCGACGGCAAATTGTCGGGCATTGCCACAGGTTTGCGCGATCTCGACGTCAAGATGGGCGGACTGCAACCTTCAGACTTGATCATCGTCGCCGGTCGCCCCGGCATGGGCAAGACGGCGCTTGGAACAAACATTGCCTACAATGTCGCGAAAGCGCACCGCGCGGAAATCCAGGCCGACGGCACCATGAAATCCGTCAATGGCGGCATCGTCGGCTTCTTTTCCTGCGAAATGTCTGCCGAGCAACTCGCCACGCGTATTCTCTCCGAACAAACCAGTATTCCATCAAGCACGATCCGACGCGGCGGTATCAGCGAGACCGACTTCGAGAAAATCCGCGACTACTCGATCGAATTGCAGTCGCTGCCACTCTACGTCGACGAAACCGGCGGCCTTTCGATTTCACAGCTTACCGCCCGGGCACGGCGGCTGAAGCGCCAAAAGGGTCTTGATCTACTTGTGGTCGACTACATCCAGCTTTTGCAAGGCTCAGGACGCCGCAGCGACAACCGCGTGCAGGAAGTGACCGAGATTACCACCAGCCTGAAAGCGCTCGCCAAAGAGCTGAATGTTCCTATCATCGCGCTCTCGCAGTTGTCGCGGCAGGTCGAAAGCCGTGACGACAAGCGCCCGCAACTATCGGACCTGCGCGAGTCCGGCTCGATCGAGCAGGATGCCGACGTGGTGATGTTCGTGTTCCGCGAAGAATATTACCTCGCCAACAAGGAACCTCGCGTGGGCACGCCGGAATATGAAAAGTGGCAGCTCGACATGTCGCTGGTGCACGGCAAGGCCGAGGTTATCATCGGCAAGCAGCGTCACGGCCCTACAGGCACAGTCGAACTGCATTTCGAAGGTCAGTTCACGCGGTTCAGCGATCTCGCGCATGATAGTCACTTGCCGGAGCGGACTTACTAGCCCTTCCAAGGTTGAACTGCCTTCAGGCCGCGCGTAAAATGGGGCATGAACATCGTTTCCGATCCCAAATCGATCGCAGCCGGCAATCCGCTGTCGCCTGAAGCGAACGAAGCGGCCGCGTACGCTGCGGCGACCGCGACAGCCACCGGTATTCTCACCATTGATCTCGACGCCATCATCGCAAACTGGCGCAAGCTCGAAAAAACCGCGGTGCCGGCCGAATGCGCCGGCGTGATCAAGGCCGACGCCTATGGCTGCGGCGCGGAGCCGGTGGCCCGCGCGCTCTCGGCTGCGGGCTGCAAGACATTCTTCGTTGCAACGCTTGATGAGGCCCGCGCCGCACGCGCGGCTGTTGCCTTCCGCCGACATCTACGTGCTCGATGGTTTCTTCCAGAGTTGCGGCGATGCCTTTGCGAAGATCAACTGCAGGCCCGTGATCGGCGATCTCAATGAGCTAGCCGAATGGGACGTGTTCTGCCGCCGCACCGGATGGAGTGGCGGCGCGGCCATCCACATCGACACCGGAATGAACCGGCTCGGGCTCTCGCTGATCGAGGCGCAGGGCATCGTGCCGCGCATCAATGCGGGCGAGCACGGCATCACGCTGGTCATGAGCCACCTCGCCTGCGCGGAAAAACTCGACCATCCGCTCAATGCGAAACAGGTCGCGACCTTCCGCGAAATCGCCAGTCTCTTCTCCGGCGTGCCGGCATCTCTTGCCAATTCATCCGGTATTTTTCTCGGCGGGCAATTCCAGTTCGAACTGGTACGCCCCGGCGCTGCGCTATACGGCATCAATCCCACGCCGGAAGCCGACAATCCGATGCAGCCGGTTGTCGAACTGAAAGCGCGCATTGTGCAGATAAGAAACGTCGAGCGCGGCGAAAGTGTCGGCTATGGCGGAACGTGGAGCGCGCGACGGCCGACCAGACTTGCGATCGTCTCCGCGGGTTACGCCGACGGATATTTTCGCGCTGCTGGAAGTACCGACGGGACGCGCGGCGCGGAAGTGATCGTCGCCGGCAAACGCTGCCCGGTCGTGGGACGCATTTCGATGGACCTGATGGCTGTCGATATCACCGATCTGCCGGACAAGACGGCGCGGCGCGGCCATCTGGTGACGCTGATCGGCGAAGGCATCACCGTCGACGACCTCGCGCACCACTTCGGCACCATCGGCTATGAAGTGCTGACGAGCCTGGGCTCGCGGTACATGCGTTTCTACAAGGGCGGTTCTGCTGTGGGCAAAGACAACTCGAATGCGAGCGGGCCGCCTGCCGCAACCGCCTGCATCACCCTAATTCTGGCAGATCACGCTCGCTGCCAATCGAGTCCCGCTCTTGAATTTCATTTTCGTTCTCGCGGTCGGGCTTCTTGCCGGCACCATCAGCGGCATCGTCGGCACGGGTTCGTCGATCATGCTGATGCCAGTGCTGGTCTATCAGTATGGACCCAAGGAGGCCGTGCCGATCATGGCGGTTGCCGCGGTGATGGCAAACTTTTCCCGGATTCTGGCGTGGTGGCGTGAGGTCGACTGGCGCGCTTGCGCCGCCTATTCCATCACCGGCATTCCGGCGGCCGCGCTGGGAGCGCGGACGCTGCTCGTGTTGCCATCCCGCGCGGTCGATATCTCGATCGGACTGTTTCTGATTGCGATGGTGCCGGCGCGGCACTGGCTGGCACGGCACGAACTCAAGCTCTCGCTTTGGCATCTTGCGCTGGGCGGTGCGCTGATCGGCTATCTCACCGGCATCGTGGTTTCGACCGGGCCGCTCAGTGTGCCCCTGTTTTTGTTTTATGGTTTGACCAAGGGCGCGTTCCTCGCCACCGAGGCGGCAAGCTCGCTCGGCCTCTACGTCAGCAAATCCGTCACGTTCCAGCGCTTCGGCGCGCTGACGCCCGAGATTTTCCTTCAAGGGTCTGATCGCGGGATCGTCGCTGATGGCAGGCGCCTTCATCGCCAAGCGCTTCGTGCTGCGACTTGAAGCTGATGTGTTTCGGCTGGTGATGGATGCCATCATGCTCGCGGCGGGCCTTTCCATGCTATGGAACGCGGCCTATTCCGCCTGAGAAAGCGACTCATCCGTCCATGGCCAAATCCGCCCTCTCCTTTGTCTGCCAGAATTGCGGCGCGGCTTATAACCGCTGGCAGGGCAAGTGCGAGTCCTGCGGCGAGTGGAATACGCTGGTCGAGGAAGACACGTCAGGCGCGACGTCGGTGCCCGTCAGCATCCGCTCCAAGCGCCGCGGCCGTCTTTTCACGCTGGAAACGCTCACCGGTAAAAGCCATGAGGCCCCTCGCCTGCCCTCCGGCATGGCCGAACTTGATCGCGTCACCGGCGGCGGTTTCGTGCGCGGCTCGGTGCTGCTGCTCGGCGGCGATCCCGGCATTGGAAAGTCGACGCTGTTGACGCAGGCGACCAGCCTGATGGCGCGCGCGGGTCATCGCGCGGTCTACATTTCCGGGGAGGAAGCGGTGGCTCAGGTGCGGCTGCGCGCGGAGCGCCTTGGCCTGGCCGACGCGCAGGTGCAACTCGCCGCCGAGACTTCCGTTGAGGATATCGTTTCCACTCTGTCCGAAGGCGCGGTGCCGCGCCTGATCGTGATCGATTCGATCCAGACGATGTGGACCGATACCGTGGAGTCCGCGCCGGGCACGGTAACGCAGGTGCGCGCCTCGGCGCAGGCCCTGATTCGTTTTGCAAAAAAATCTGGCGCGGCGATCATTTTGGTCGGTCACGTCACTAAGGATGGCCAAATCGCTGGACCCCGCGTGGTCGAGCACATGGTCGATGCAGTGCTGTCGTTCGAGGGTGAGGGCTCGCAGCAGTTCCGAATCTTACGCGCCGTGAAAAACCGCTTCGGGCCCACCGATGAGATCGGAGTGTTCGAGATGACGGGTTTGGGGCTGCGGGAAATCTCAAATCCGTCGGAATTATTCCTTTCGGAGCGCGATCTCGGCAGCCCAGGCACGGCCGTGTTTGCCGGCATTGAGGGCACGCGTCCGGTATTGGTGGAATTGCAGGCGCTGGTAGCGCCGACGACGCTGGGAACGCCGCGCCGCGCCGTGGTGGGATGGGATTCGAACCGGCTGTCGATGGTGCTGGCGGTGCTGGAGGCCCATTGCGGGGTAAAACTCTCCGGATATGACGTCTATTTCAACGTCGCCGGCGGCTTGCGCATCAACGAGCCTGCAGCCGATCTTGCTGCTGCCGCGGCGCTGGTGTCGTCGCTGGCGAATGCCCCATTGCCCGTCGATGCCGTCTATTTCGGCGAAATTTCGCTGTCCGGCGCGGTGCGGCCGGTGGCGCAGACCTCCTCTCGTCTCAAGGAAGCGGCCAAGCTCGGCTTCGGGCGGGCCATACTACCCGAATTGGCCCGCGACGCCGGAGGCGATGCCGGGCTGGCGCTCAACGCTGTCGCTAATCTGACGAGCCTGGTGGCCGATATCGCCGCACGCGGGAGCAGCCGGGGAACCCGGGACAATCCCAGGGCCGCAGAGCCTGAGAAAAATGCCACACCTGCAAGATTCCGGCGGGGGGAAAGCTGACCGCGCGTGACCTCGCGCGCCGCCGCCGCTATACAACCCGCGCAAGGGCCGCGTAAACGATTCCTGCCTTGCGGGTCGGACACGATCACCGTCACTTAAGCGTCGTCGATACGCCGATTCGCGTTTCTGACTTTACGAGCGGACCTGACCATCCGATGCCGATAACGATCCTCGATCTCGCCCTGCTAGCGGTCATGCTGGTGTCCGGTTTGCTCGCGATGGTCCGCGGCTTCATGCGTGAAATCCTCTCCATTGCGGCGTGGGGAGCGGCCGCGCTGGTCACGCTTTACGCATTCGCGAAGCTGCTCCCGACTGCGAAAACCTATTTCAACAACGATACCGTGGCGAGCGTCGTGGTGATTGCCGGTGTGTTCGTGGGAACGCTGATCATCGTCTCGATCATCACCGTTCGAATCTCGGACATGATCCTCGACTCGCGGATCGGCGCGCTGGATCGCACCCTGGGTTTCCTGTTCGGACTGGCGCGCGGCCTGCTGATCGTCGTCGTCGCGTTCCTGTTTTTCTCATGGCTCGTTCCCGACAAGCAACGCCCCGATTGGGTGACCGGCGCAAAGTCGCGAGTTGTGCTGGATTCAACTGGCCAATGGCTGATGGCGCTCTTGCCGGATGATCCTGAGAACACCATCTTAAAGAGATTCAAGAAGAATAAGACCGACGACGAACAGATCGACGCCGAACCGGCCGCACCCGGTACCGGCGATGGCTACAGCAAACCTGCCCGCGAGAGCCTGAAAAAGCTTATCGATGGCAAGCCGGCGACTCGTTGATCTGCCCGGCATGAGAGGCGCGATGGACGCGATGCACAGCCCTTCCGATGACGCCACGCAAGCCGATCTCGACCTTAGCGAACATGATCTAGATGGCGACACGCTGCGCGAAGAGTGCGGCGTATTCGGTATCTATGGTCATCCCGACGCCGCAGCGATCACCGCGCTCGGATTGCACGCCCTGCAGCATCGCGGCCAGGAAGCCGCCGGCATCGTATCCTTCGACGGCAACCGCTTTCACTCGGAGCGCCGGCTCGGCCTGGTCGGCGATACCTTCTCCCGCGCCGACGTGATCGCGCGGTTGCCGGGTTCGTCCGCCATCGGCCATGTGCGCTATTCGACCACCGGCGCGACCATTCTGCGCAACGTGCAGCCGCTGTTCGCCGAGCTCAACGCCGGCGGGTTTGCCGTCGGCCATAACGGCAATCTCACCAACGGGCTGACCCTGCGCCGCGAACTGGTGCGCAACGGCGCCATGATGCAATCGACCACCGATACCGAAGTCATTTTGCATCTGGTGGCGCAGTCCAAGCGCAACCGCTTCATCGACCGTTTCATCGAGGCGCTGCGAAGCATCGAAGGCGCCTACTCATTGGTGTCGCTGACCAACAAGAAACTGATCGGCGCACGCGATCCCCTCGGCATCCGTCCGCTGGTGCTGGGCGAACTCGGTGGTTGTCCAATCCTGGCTTCGGAGACCTGTGCGCTCGACATCATCGGCGCGAAATACGTCCGCGACGTCGAGCCCGGAGAAGTGATCGTGTTCGACGAATACGGCCAGCAAACCCACAAGCCCTTTCCGCCGATGGCACCGCGACCCTGCATGTTCGAATACATCTACTTCGCGCGGCCTGACTCGATCCTTGGCGGCCGTTCCGTCTACGACGTGCGCAAGGCTATCGGCGCGCAACTGGCACTGGAAAGCCCGGCCGACGCGGATGTCGTGGTGCCGGTACCGGATTCCGGCGTACCGGCCGCGATCGGTTACAGCCAGGCGTCAGGGCTGCCATTCGAACTCGGTATCATCCGCAACCACTACGTTGGCCGCACCTTCATCGAACCGACGCAGAGTATCCGTGAACTCGGCGTTCGCATGAAGCATTCCGCCAACCGCGCGGCGATCGCAGGCAAACGCATTGTCCTGATCGACGACAGCCTGGTGCGCGGCACCACGTCCAAAAAGATCGTCAAGATGATGCGTGACGCCGGTGCACGCGAAGTGCATTTCCGCATCGCATCGCCGCCGATCACGCATCCGGACTATTACGGCATCGACATGCCCGACCGCGGCGCTCTGCTTGCCGCCAATCATACGCTTGAGGAAATGCGGCAGATTGTCGGGGCCGATACCCTGGCGTTCCTGTCGGTCGACGGTCTCTATCGCGCGATGGGTGAGCCCGGCCGCGATCCCGCGCATCCCAAATATACCGATCACTATTTCACTGGCGACTATCCGACAGCGCTCACCGACATGATGCAGACCGAAGCGCAGCCGCGACAACTCTCGTTGCTGGCCGAAGCGAGCTAGCCTCTTACTTCGAAGTCCAGCGCACCCGTTAGAGCAACGATGTATTAAGCTTCGCCCGGTGCTTTGCCACCGCGTTGATAAACCCTTCGCGCGCATCGGAGTGCCCCTGCCCCCGCGGCTCCAGCACGTTGCGCAACAGGAAGAGCCCCGTCAGCCGGAAGCCATCCTCGAGGTCCTGATCCGACCAGCCATTCGAACCGCCCACTGTGGCCCGCAGGAAGTTTGGCAATCGCAGCAGACGATCTCGCCACGGCTCACCCGCCTGCCGCGACACCGCGCTACCCGATTTCGGCGACACATAAATCAGATCAAGGCTCGCGCCGGTAGCAGCGCAGGTGTCCAGGTCGAGGCCGAAGCCGAGTTCGGCCAGCATCGCCAACTCGAATTTGACCAGATGAATTGCCGCTTCGCCGATATCGTCGAAATCGTTCAAGGTGCGGTCGAGCATATCGTAAATGTCTTCATGTGGATCGCGCTCCGGCAGCAGCCGCGCCAATGCGGCCATATGCGTCACGCCATACACCGCATGGGAGGACGCCAGCACGGTAGCAGCGCGCAATCGCGTGCCTTCGATCATGTAGTATCCGAGGTGCTCGTCGAGCCGCGCCCGCCATACCGCGCTGACAGAATTGCCGGGCTGCAACAGCGGACGCATCCGAGAGCCAGAGCCCCCGCGCACCAGACCGAGATGGCGGCCATGGCCGCGCGTCAGCAGTTCGACGATGGCGCTGGATTCGCCATGCCGCCGTACCCCCAAAACGATGCCTTCGTCCGTCCATTCCATGGGTCAGAGCTTACAGGATTCCCGCGATTTTCGCAGCGCGACTACGCGTTGAACCAACCCTTGGCGTCGCCGGTGTAGGAAAAATACAATCCGGACGCCGTGAGAAAACACGAGAAAATCTCGATTGTGCTGTCGAGCTGCAACCCCTTCTCGCTGAGGATTTGCAGCAATGAGACCACCGAAAATGCCAGCGACGCACTGAGGACCCAGCGCGGCCAGTTCTTGCGATGCTGTGCGGCAAGCCACACGAGATAAACGAACAGCGCGATCATGCAGGCGGCGATAACACTTCCTGCCATTATCGTGGTTTCGGTCAGCTCGGGTGTCGGCGTGCGATCCTGAAAGGCGACCGATAGCGCATCGAGCCCCAGCGACAGATAAAGCAGAACTTCAAACCACAGGACGTGTCTGGGAACGGTCATAAGGGGCCAGTTATTCCTTTGGAAAATCTAGTCCCATCTCGCGATACCGGCTGGGGTCGTCACCCCAATTCTCGCGGACCTTCACGAACAGGAACAGGTGGACGGGAACGCCGACGATCTCGGCGATTTCTTTGCGGGAATCGGCGCCGATCGATTTGATGGTGGCGCCACCCTTGCCGAGCACGATCTTGCGCTGGCTTTCACGTTCGACAAAAATGGTCTGCTCGATGCGGACAGATTTATCCTTGCGCTCGGTCCAGGTATCGGTCTCGACGGTGGATTGATACGGCAATTCCTGATGCAACTGGCGAAAGATTTTTTCACGCGTGATCTCGGCTGCGAGATGCCGCAGTGGCGCATCCGACATCTGGTCTTCCGGATAGTGAAATGGTCCGGCAGGTACCATAGCGGCCAGCGTGTGGCGCAGATCGTCGACACCATCGCCCGACAACGCCGAGACCATGAACGTCTGTACAAAACCCAGCCGCTCGTTGGCGGCTTTGGTCAGCGCCAATAGTTTCTCCCGCGGCACCAGATCGATCTTATTCAGCACCAAAATCTTTTCATGCCGCACGGTCGCGAGCTTCGTGAAGATCGCGTCGGCTTCCTCGTCAATTCCCGCGCGCGCATCGAGCAGCACGCAGACCAGATCGGCGTCATGCGCCCCGCTCCACGCCGTCGATACCATGGCGCGATCGAGTCGACGTTTGGGCAGGAAAATACCGGGAGTATCGACCAGGATGATCTGCGCGTTATTATCGATTACGATGCCACGAATAAGGGCGCGGGTAGTCTGCACCTTGCGCGAGACGATGGTGACCTTGGAGCCAACCAGCGCATTGACCAGCGTTGACTTGCCAACGTTAGGCGCGCCGATCAAAGCGACGAAACCGCATCGGGTGTTTGCCGGCGTCGCCTCGGCCGAGACAGCATCGTCGGTCATTTGACGCCTTCGCGCGCGATCATCACGGAGGCCGCCACCTTTTCAGCAGCGCGCTTGCTCCCTCCCAGTCCTTGCGCGGGTGCCAGCCCGGGCAACTCCACGGCGACGCGAAACTGCGGATCGTGGTGAGGGCCGGTGCGTTCCACTTCCCGATAGATCGGTGTCGGCAGGCCCTTACCCTGGGCCCATTCCTGCAGCACCGTCTTCGGATCGCGCAAAGGCCGTTGTGGCTTGCGCATTCGCTCCGTCCAGTTGCGTTCGATGAACTGTGCCGCGGCGGGATAACCACCGTCGAGGAAAACCGCACCTATCACCGCTTCGCAGATATCGCCGAGCACGGACTTCCGCAAACGCGCGCCGGCCGCGGCGCCCACGGTCCCAAGTTTGATGCCGTCGAGCAAACCCAGCGACTTGGCGACATCGGCACACGATTCCTTCCGCACGAGCTCAGCCAGGCGTTTGGACAGTTCGCCCTCGTTGGCGGCGGGAAATGCTCGGTACAGCATATCGGACACGATCAGTCCGAGCACATGATCGCCCAGGAACTCAAGCCGCTGGTAACTATCGCCGCGAACGCGCGCCGATTTCAGCGCGGAAACGTGGGTGAAGGCTGTGGCGAGCAGAGACGGATCCGCGAATTTATGCCCGATCCGCGCCTCTATTTCGGCAGCGGCTGCCTTGGCGGCGGCCTTGCTTCGTCTTTTCTTGGCTGCGGCCGGTAGCGGCCCCGCCTCGGGCGGCGGGCCTGCGTCGTCAATTTCCAAAGAAGTCTGAATGTCAGGTGATTTGTCGATCATCGCACAATGGAGAATATGCGATTCCAGCGCACTGCGGTTGGCCAGCGCCAGAACATCCAGGCGTGTTCCCCTTCGGCAATCGAGAAGAAGATCATCTGCGCGCGCCCGACGATGTTCTCGAAAGGCACGTAGCCGACGGCTGACAGTACCCGGCTATCCGTCGAATTGTCGCGATTGTCGCCCATCATGAAATAATGCCCGGCTGGTACCGTATAGACATTAGTGTTGTCGTAAAAACCGTTGTCGACGCAATCCAGCGACTGATAGCTGACGCCATTCGGCAGTGTTTCTTTCCAGCGCTTGACGCGCGCGGTGGCGTCCGAACCGCAGGGATCCTCGCCGACGAAATCACTCAACCGCTCTCGCACGATCGGCTTGTCGTTAATGTAAAGCAGGCCTTCCTTCATCTGGATGCGATCGCCCGGCAATCCAATCACACGCTTGATGTAGTCGGTGCTGTCGTCCTTCGGCAGCCGGAAAACCAGGACGTCGCCACGCGATGGCTCGGAGCCGAAGATGCGCCCGGAAAACAGCGGCGGCGATAGCGGAATCGAATAATGGCTATAGCCATACGAATATTTCGAGACGAACAGATAATCGCCGACCAGCAGCGTTGACTTCATCGATCCCGAAGGAATGTTAAACGGCTGAAACAGAAACGTGCGGATCACCAGAGCGATCAAGAGAGCGTGGATGACGACGCGAATGGTTTCGCCAATACCGCTTTCGGACTTTGTCCCTGATGTCACGCTCATCGCTTTCCCAATTCCTGTCGCGATCGCCGCGCGGTAGCAGAACATTTCTTCACGCAAAACGCCGCCGTTCGCGTCAAGAACATGGTCTTGATTTTGATGTTGAGAGTGAATTTCCGCGTACGCCGCTTTCGGCCTGTGCTGAATTCGCCCCGGTTCGAAGCACCCGCGTTTTAGACCGTTGTTCGCAAGCGCGCAATCAACGCTGCAATCAAAACTTGCTAACCATATGATTTACCGTCGATTTTTTGTTTGCTGGGAGCCGCTATTACGGTTCATTGGCAAGACTACAGTTTGCTCAATGTCACCGCCGAAATTATGACGAAAGCCTGCGCCAGCGGCCAATCGTCGGTGATCGACAGATCGATCCGCGCCTCGTGGCCAGGCGGGGTTAGAGCGGCGAGGCGCGCTTCCGCGCCACCAGTCAGTTTCATGGTGGGACGTCCTCCGGGAAGGTTGACGACCCCCATATCACGCCACCAGACGCCTTGCCTGATGCCCGTCCCCAGCGCCTTCGAGCACGCCTCCTTGGCGGCGAATTGCTTGGCGTAGGTCGCAACCAGCATCCTTTCGTTTTTTGCGCGCCGGCCGGCCCTGGCGCGTTCGGCCTCGGTGAAAATGCGATCGAGAAAGCGGTCACCATGGCGTTCGATCACCTTCGCCACGCGGCGGATGTCGATCAAATCGGAGCCGACACCGATGATCATGCGCGACTCTTGAGGGGCCGATTTTCGAGCCCCTCTCGTCCGCGATCCATGGCTGCTCGCATGGTTCGAACGGTTTCGGCCAGGCCGACAAACAGCGCCTCGCCGATCATAAAATAGCCGATGTTGAGTTCGACGATCTGTGGCAGCGCGGCGATCGTCTCAGCGGTGGTGTAGTCGAGGCCATGCCCGGCGTGGACTTCCAGCCCGCCCGATTGAGCGAGCTTGGCCCCGTCCACGATGCGCTGCCATTCCGCAGCAGCCTTGGTCGTGTCCCCATCTACAACAGCGTCGCACCATGCACCGGTATGGATCTCGATTACCGGCGCGCGCAGCTTTGCGGCCATTTCGATCTGCGCGGGATCGGCAGCAATGAACAGCGATACGCGCACGCCGGCATCGTTCAATCGCGCCACGAATGGCGCCAGCGCGTTGTGCTGCCCGACTACATCGAGCCCACCCTCGGTGGTCAGCTCTTCGCGCCGCTCCGGGACGAGGCAGACAGCATGTGGTTTAGTTGCAAGCGCTATCTTCAGCATTTCGCCGGTCGCGGCCATTTCAAAATTCAAAGGCTTCGAGATCTCCGCCTTCAGGCGCGCCATATCGTCGTCGCGAATGTGCCGGCGGTCTTCACGCAAATGCGCAGTAATGCTGTCGGCACCGGCCTTAATGGCGGCCAACGCCGCGCGCACGGGGTCAGGACGGTCGCCCCCGCGCGCATTTCGCAGCGTGGCGACGTGATCGACATTGACGCCCAGGCGCAGCATTTTCGACATAGTGGAGAACCTAGTTTGCCCTCACGCCGGGACCCAATCCGGGATACCCATCTTCTTCGAATGGATGGATTGCGGGGTCAAGCCCGGCCAGGACATGCCCTACCCATTGACGCGTTCGACCCGTGCGACGACCGCTTTGGCACGCAACTGGGCGATAATGGCGCTGAGATGCTTCAGGTCATAAACTTCAAGATCGATCGTCAGCTCGGTGAAATCCGGCGAACGCCGGAACATGCCGATGTTGTCGATATTGCCGTCGTGTTCAGCGATCACCGTGGCGACCTGCGCGAGACTGCCGGGCTCATTGACGTTCTGCACCAACAGCCGGGCCGGGAAGCGTTGCGGCGAAGACTCGTCCACATCCCAGCGAACGTCGAGCCAGCGTTCGGGCTCGTCCTCGAAATCCTTCAGCGCCGGAGACTGGATCGGATAGATCGTGATCCCCTCTCCAGGAGAAACGATGCCGACGATGCGATCGCCGGGCACGGCACCGCCATTCGGAGCGAATTTGACCGGCAAATCCGAATTGATGCCGCCGATCGGAATGGCTGACGGGCTGCGTGCCGGCTCAGGCGGCGATTTCAGCTTCAGCTTGACCGCCAAACTCTTTTTAGGCGCGAAGCGGCCGATGCGCTCTTCTTTGTAGTCGGGATACATTGCGCGCGCGACGTCGGAGGCCCGCATCTCGCCGCGGCCGACCGACGCCATCACGTCGTCGATCGAGGCGCGCGCAAGCCGCGGCAATGAGCCTTTCAATTTGTCTTCGGCATATTCGATCTTAGCGCGCGCGAACAGCCGCTCAACGATGCGCCGGCCAAGGCTGGCATACTGGTCTCGAACCGCGGTGCGGGTGGCACGCCGGATGGCCGCCCGCGCCTTGCCGGTCACCGCCAGCGATTCCCATGCCGAAGGTGGCGCTTCCTGCGCGCGCGACGTCAACACCTCGACTTCATCGCCGTTTTGCAGCTCGGACGACAGCGGCGCGAATTTGCCGTTGATTTTGCATCCTACGGCGCTGTTGCCGACGTCGGTGTGCACCGCGTAGGCAAAATCGATCACGTTGGCCTGGCGCGGCAGTGCGATCAGCTTTCCCTTCGGGGTAAAGCAGAACACCTGATCGTGAAAAAGCTCGAGCTTGGTGTGCTCAAGAAACTCCTCGGGATTAGAGCCTTCCGACAGGATCTCGATGGTATGCCGCAGCCAGGCGAAAGCGTTGGATTCGCGCTTCAGCAATTCGGTCGGTGAACCCAGCCGCTCCTTGTAAAACGCGTGCGCGGCGATTCCGTATTCCGCAATCTGATCCATTTCTTCGGTGCGAATTTGCAATTCCACTCGCTGGTTGCCCGGACCGATTACGGTGGTGTGGATCGAGCGGTAATCGTTCTGTTTGGGGGTCGAAATGTAGTCCTTGAAACGGCCGGGAACGACAGGCCAGGTGGTGTGCACGATACCGAGCGCGCGGTAACAGGCGGCGACGTCGTCCATGACCACACGAAATCCAAAAATATCGGAGAGCTGCTCGAAGCCGACGGATTTTCGCTCCATCTTGGTCCAGATCGAAAACGGCCGCTTGCGCCGGCCGACGACGTGCGCAGCCATGCCATTTTTTTCGAGGTTCTTTGAGAGCTGGCTTTCGATCTCGCCTATCAGATTGCGGTTGCGATCAGCCAATCCATCGAGCCGCTGCGTCACGACCGCGTAAGCTTCGGGGTCGAGCGAACGAAACGAGAGGTCTTCGAGTTCTTCCCGCATCTCCTGCATACCCATGCGGCCTGCGAGCGGCGCATAGATGTCGAGCGTTTCCTCGGCGATACGGCGGCGCGCCGTGGGCGGCACGAATTCCAGCGTGCGCATGTTGTGCAGGCGGTCGGCCAGCTTGATCAGAAGCACGCGAACATCGTCGGCGATCGCAAGCAACAACTTGCGCAGGTTCTCGGCCTGCTTCGCCTCGCGCGAAACCAGCTCCAGGCGCTTCAGCTTGGTCAACCCCTCCACCAGCGCGCCAATTTCAGGGCCGAACACCTGGTCGATTTCAGCACGGGTGGCTTCGGTATCTTCGATGGTGTCGTGGAGCAACGCCGCCACGATAGTGGCATCGTCGAGTTTCAGGTCAGTGAGAATGGCCGCGACTTCGAGCGGATGCGAAAAGTAGGGGTCACCGGAGGCACGGGTTTGCGAGCCGTGCGCCTTCATGGCGTAGACGTAGGCTCGGTTGAGCATGTCTTCGTCGGTATCCGGATTATAGGACCGGACTCGCTCGACCAGATCGTACTGACGCATCATGCGCGATCGCGGCGCTCTGGCGGTCTTTGCCGAATCAGCAGGCATGGAAATCACCTCGGCCGAATTGGCCGCCGCCTGCATCTGCGCTGAGTGGCGGAGCCTATACGCCATCGGGTCACTGCCTCGCAAAGCTGGGCAAAGCCCACGCTCCCGCATTATTGATCTTAGAACGCCTTAGCGGAAAGCAAATTCGGCCAGAATTTGCCGGAATCCGGTCGCGACCGCCGCTTGGCTGAATTCAGCCGATCTTCGGCATGGCTTGCCAATAAAACATTAAATTTTGGGCTCAAAAGTAAAGCCCGAACCAAGGTCCGGGCTTCAAACATCGCAAGCATGTTATCGCTGGCTTATTCGTCTTCCTCGGGCTGCTCTTCCGGCGGCGCCAAGCCTTCGAGGCCCTTGAGAAGCTCCTCTTCCGTCATGCGCTCGACCGCAACCTCGGTATCGTCCGCATCCACGCTGGCGCCGGCGGAGCCGATCAGCGGCACAGTATCCGGCTCCGGTTCATCCACCTCGACGAATTTCTGCAGCGAATGCACCAGTTCTTCGCGCAAATCCTCAGGCGAAATTGTCGAATCCGCGATTTCCCGCAGCGACACAACCGGGTTCTTGTCATTGTCCCGATCGATCGTTAGCTGCGAGCCCGATGAGATCATCCGGGCACGGTGTGCCGCCAACAGAACCAGATCGAACCGGTTGTCGACCTTATCAATGCAATCTTCTACGGTGACGCGCGCCATCGACTGTCGCTCCGTTAAATGGGACGAATTTGTTGATTATGGGCGTTAGGTATAGGGGGAATAGGCCTTTCGCAAGGCAAATTTGTAATTTGGCGTGGGCGATTTGGTCTGCTATTCCGGCCCGGCCTAAGGATGCCGCCTCGCAAATCGCTCCATGAGACGCGATCAAGAAATCGTTTTAGGGCTTCGCCAAAAGTATAGCGCTATTGCCCTTCCCTTACCTTATTTGCGGTGGTGTCTGTTCAGGCTGATCCTCCGGATTTAGGCAGCTTTGCACTTTGAAATGCGTGGCCCGCTGCTGCCGCGCCAAAAACGTTTACCAACAACAAACGCGAGAAAACTTAATGTCACCTGCTTCCAACAAGATCGCGCTTTTTATCGATGGCGCCAATCTCTACGCTACCGCCAAGACGCTCGGCTTTGACATCGACTACAAGCGCCTGCTGAAGGAATTCCAGAGTCGCGGCACCTTGGTACGCGCGTTCTACTACACCGCCATCATCGAGGATCAGGAATACTCGTCGATCCGGCCGTTGATCGACTGGCTGGATTACAACGGCTACACCGTTGTCACCAAGCCGACCAAGGAATTTGTCGACGCCAGCGGCCGGCGCAAGGTCAAAGGCAACATGGATATCGAGCTTGCCGTCGATGCGATGGAGCTCGCCGATCACGTCGACCAGATCGTGCTTTTTTCCGGTGACGGCGATTTCCGCTCGCTTGTCGAAGCCGTGCAGCGCCGGGGCGTGCGCGTCACCGTGGTCTCAACCATTTCGAGCCAGCCTCCGATGATCGCCGACGAACTGCGACGTCAGGCTGACGTGTTTACCGATCTGATGGAGTTGCAGTCGAAACTTGGCCGGGACCCGGCGGAACGTCCGGCGCCGCGCGAACCGCGCCATCACGCGCCGCAATTCCTGCAGCGCGCCACCACCGCGCCACGGGGCGATGACGACGATTTTGAGGACTGAGAACGGCGCGGCGAGCGGGCCGGCTCGCGCTGGCACGATTGCCTTTGCTGAAGAGCCGGACCGCAACTGTCCGTTGTGTCCGCGGCTCGTAGATTTCCGGCAATCGATCCGGGCGCGCGAGCCCGCATGGTTCAACTCTCCGGTGCCGTCTTTCGGCGATCGCGATGGCGCGCTGCTGATCGTCGGTCTTGCACCGGGCTTGCAGGGAGCCAACCGCACCGGTCGGCCTTTCACCGGCGATTACGCCGGCGATCTTCTGTACGCGACGCTACTTGAATACGGCTTCGCCAAGGGGATTTATCAAGCTCGCCCGGACGACGGGCTGACCTTGGTCGATTGCCTCATCAGCAACGCGGTGCGGTGCGTTCCCCCGCAGAACAAGCCGTTGCCGGCAGAAATCAACACCTGCCGGCAATTCCTCATCGCAACGATAGTGACGATGCCGCGCTTGCGCGGGATCGTGGCCCTCGGCCGCGTCGCGCACGAATCAACCGTCAAGGCATTGGGCCTTCGCGCCGCGGCCGCGCCGTTTGCGCATGGCGCGGTTCATCTTGCGGGCAAGGTGAAACTGTATGACAGCTATCACTGCTCGCGCTACAACACGAACACCCGCGTGCTCACTCCGGAGATGTTTCGCAGCGTGTTCGCGCGCGTACGGGCTGACCTCGGATAGCTAAATCGGATTTTCTCTCAGCCACTCCAGCACATCCCCTGCGTTTTGGTCCGGTGGAAACACCGGATAGAACACATGACTAATGCGGGCGTCATCGATGATGAGCGCGAGCCGCTTGATCATCGTCAGGCCAGCTACATCCATCGTCGGCAGATTCAATGCGCGGGTCAGCTCAAGCTTTTCGTCGGACAAGACGGGAAAGGGCAAATGCAGCCGCGACGCCATTTCGGTCTGGTACGCATTGGTTTGGGTGGACAGGCCAAACACGTGCGCCGCGCCCGCCGCTTTCAACTCCGCGTAGAGATCGCGGAACGCGCAGGTCTGCGGCGTGCAGCCGCGCGCGCCGGGAATCATGTCCCAGTCGTCGACCAATGAGATTTTGCCAGGTTCCCCGGTGCGGGGGTAGCCAAAGAGGACGGTCCGTCCTGGCAGGGCCGCGAGCGTCACTGTTGTGTCATCCGTCGCGACCAAACTGGTCGGCGGAATCGTCATCCCCGCGAGATGTGCTGTCGCGCCGTCGTCGGCCGGGGCCGGAATCTTGCTCCAGTCCACATCGAGCAGATTTTTTTGATTCATCGCGCCCTCTTTTCGGCTAGCCTCTGGCCCGCAGCAAACGGCCCTTTTCCCTGCCCCAGTCGCGCTTTTTCTCCGTCTCGCGTTTGTCGTGCAGCTTCTTGCCTTTCGCAATCGCAAGCAGAAGCTTGGCGCGTCCGCGTTCATTGAAATAGAGCTTGAGCGGGATCAGCGTCATGCCTTCTCGCTCGACGGCGCCCATGAGCTTGTTGATCTGTTTCCGGTGCAGCAGGAGTTTGCGCGGCCGTTTCGGTTCGTGATTGAAGCGGTTGGCTTGCAAATACTCGGGAATGTTGGCGTTGATCAGCCATACCTCGCCGTCTTTGGTATCGGCGTATGATTCCGCGATCGTGGTTTTCCCATTGCGGATCGACTTGACCTCAGTGCCGGTCAGCGCGATTCCCGCCTCCAGCGTATCTTCGATCGCGTAATTGAATCGCGCTCTGCGATTCTCGGCAACCACCTTGATCGCGCGTTCATTCTTCTCCGCCATGCAAGCGTCAAGCTTTCTTGAGGAGATCGCGAATCTCGGTGAGCAGCTGCTGTTCGAGCGACAGGCTCGGCGGCGCTGCGGGAGCGACCTTTGCCTCGTCGTTACGTTTCAGCCTGTTCATGAAACGAATGATCATGAACAGCACAAAGGCGATGATGATGAAGTTGAGCGTTAGCGTCAGGAAATTGCCCCAGGCCAGCACGGCGCCCTGCTTCTTGGCATCGGCGAGATTGGTCGCAGTCACCGCCTTCGACAACCCGGTGAAGTAATTCGAAAAATCGAGGCCGCCGGTCGCCGAGCCGACGATCGGCATGATGATATCGCCGACAAGAGAAGTGACGATCGCGCCGAAGGCAGCACCGATGATGACGCCGACGGCGAGATCGACCACGTTGCCTTTCATCGCAAATTCGCGGAATTCTTTCAGCATGTGCCCAATCCTGTTTTCAGTACCGCGCAACGAATGCAATCATTGCGCTAATTGATAAGGCCGGCATGCACCATAGCGCTGCGAATCACCTGGCCGGTGGGCGGCGTCACAGACATCAACGGCAGCCGCACCTCCTCATCGATCCGGCCGAGAATCTTCAGGCCATGCTTGGCGCCGGCAAGACCGGGTTCCTTGAAGATCGCATCATGCAGCGGCACCAATCGATCCTGAATCCTGAGCCCCCCGATATAATCGCCTTTGAGCACGGCAGTCATCAGATCGGCACACAGCTTCGGCGCCACATTGGCGACGACCGAGATGCACCCGTGTCCACCCGCCGCCATATAGGCGAGCGCAGTCATGTCCTCGCCGGAAAGCTGGATGAAATCCGGGCCCATTGCGTGACGTTGCTTGCGATACGCGAGCAAGATCGGCGGTCGCATCCTTCACGCCCGCGATATTTTTCAGTTCGAACAGCCGGGCCATCGTCTCTACTGACAGGTCAACGACCGAGCGCGGCGGGATATTATAGATGAAGATCGGTATGCCGATGGCATCGTTCACCGCCTTGAAGTGATGGTACATCCCTTCCTGGGTGGGCTTATTGTAGTAAGGCGTTACGACCAGGACAGCATCGGCACCGGCCTTTTCGGCGTGCTGCGCCAGTTCGACGGCTTCCTTGGTCGAATTCGAGCCCGCGCCGGCGATCACGGGCACGCGGCCCTTGGCCTCCTCGACGCACCACTTGACGACCTTGTGGTGTTCTTCGTGGCTAAGCGTCGGACTTTCACCGGTCGTGCCGACGGGAACGAGCCCGTGCGATCCTTCTTCGATCTGCCAGTTCACGAGTTCGCGAAATGCGGCTTCGTCGAGCGCGCCGTTTTTGAACGGCGTAACCAAGGCGGTGAACGATCCCCGAAAATTGCTCTTGGTTGCCATGGTTTTCTCCCAACGCAGTGCGACTGTCGACTGTGGAACCGACGAACGTCTCACTTATTCATATCCGGGTCTGACGTTACCGCGAAAGGCCGCCCCTCGGGACAGCCGCGATTTTGCCCAGACGGGACTGCGACGTTTTTAGTGTTTTGGCTTCATATCCAATGAAATAGAGCTAGGAGCCGAAGCGATTGCATGATTCGTCGCGAAGGAACGCCGTGAACCGTTTTGCCCGCGCAAACGCGTTACGATCGACCGCACTGGCCACAAGCCTCGCGCTGGCCGTCGGATTTGCCGCGCCAGTTCGCGATGCATGGGCTGCAAAAGTACCGTTGCCGAAGCCGCGGCCCATCGCGCGCAACATTGTGCCGAAGACGTCCGGCCCCGCCAAGCAATCTGAGGCCAAAAACGCGCCGAGTCCTGCGGCCACCGCCCCTGCTGCAATTCAGCCAGCGACGCGGCAGCATGCGGCGGTGCCGCCACCTGCCCGCAAGCGAACTGTGCCCGCGGCGATGGCGACAACGTCCTCCACTCCGCAATCAGACAAGGACGGGCTTGAGAACGTCATCGAACTCGTGCGCGCGCACAAACCCGGCGACGCAACGCAGGCGCAGGCGGCGATTGTCGATCCCGTCGCAAGAAAGCTCGCGGAGTGGTTTATCCTGCGCAGCGACGACAATGGCGCGTCCGTCGAGCGCTATCGCGCTTTCATCGCGGGCAATCCGAGTTGGCCCTCGCAGACGTTCTTGCGTCGTCGATTAGAGGCCGCTCTTTGGGACGACCATCGCGACGATGCCACCGTGCTGGCCTGGTTCGACAATGAAAAGCCGCTTTCGGCCAAGGGCAAATTTTCGCTGGCGCGCGCGCTGCTCGGCCGCGGCGACCGGACCAATGCCGAGCGTCTGATCCGCGACGCCTGGCGCAACGATTCGATGTCGGCGGACACCGAGAGCATGGCGCTCGACCTATTCGGCGCCTTGCTGACGCCGGGCGATCACAAGGCGCGGATGGATCTCTTCCTGTACGGCAGCGATCATGAGGCCGCGTTACGCGCTGCCAGACGGTTGGGATCCAATCAGGTCGCCCTCGCCAAGGCGCGAATCGCGGCATTCAAAAAGGCTTCAAACACCAGAGCCCTGCTTGATGCCGTACCGCAGGAATTGCGCAGCGATCCCGGTTATATCTTCAGCAGGATTTCAGCTGCTTCGCCGCGAAGAGAAATTCGCGGAGGCGGCTCAACTCATGCTGGCGGCGCCGCGCGACCCCGGCCGGCTCTACAATTTCGACGAATGGTGGATCGAACGGCGGTTAATATCACGCAAGATGCTCGATCTCGGCGAACGTCGAACGGCTTATCTGATCGCGCGGGACGCAGCAATTCCGGCGCGAGATATCTACAAGACCGAACAGGAATTCACCGCGGGCTGGATCGCGCTGCGGTTCCTGCAGGATCCCGCAACGGCGGCGCAACACTTCGCCCGCATTGGCGTCGGCAGCGTCAACCCGACCACGCTCGCCCGCGCTGGCTATTGGCAGGGTCGTGCGGCGGAAGCGGCGGGGCGAACGCAGGATGCGCGGCAGGCCTATGCTGCGGCGGCGGCGCAATCCACCAGCTATTACGGGCAACTCGCGCGAGCGAAACTAGGATTGCCGCAGATTGAGCTGAACGGCGTTCCCGGCGGGCGCGGACGAGGAATCGAACAGCTCGAGATCGTCCGCGCCGTGCAGTTGTTGTACGAGCTGGACGAAGGCGAGCTCGCGATCCCGATCATGGCGGACATGGGCGAAAACGGCGATCCCGATGCCCTGGTGGGCCTCGGCGAAATGGCGTCTCGCAGTGGAGATGCACGAGGCATGCTGCTGCTCGGCAAGGCTGCGCTCAATCGCGGACTGCCGTTCGATTTCTATGCCTATCCCGTTTCCGGAATTCCTCCGTTCAAATCGATCGGACCCGATGTCGAACGTAGTATCGTATTTGCGATCGCGCGGCAGGAGAGCGCTTTTAATCCATCAGTGGTCTCGCCGGCCCACGCATACGGCCTGATGCAGGTGACGCCCGATGCCGGACGCTATGTCTGCAAAAAATACGGCGCCAGCTTTGATCTCGGCCGCCTGAAGAGCGACCCGGCCTATAACGCCGCGTTAGGAGCGGCCGAACTCGGCGGCCTGATCGATGATTATCGCGGCTCCTACATCATGACCTTCGCCGCCTACAATGCCGGGCGCGGGAGTGTCAAAAAATGGATCGACCGATATGGCGATCCGCGGGACCCTAAGGTCGACGCCGTCGATTGGGTCGAGTTGATCCCGTTTTCCGAAACCCGCAATTATGTCCAGCGGATCATGGAGAACCTGCAGGTCTATCGCTCCCGATTCGGCGGCGGCTCGCGGCTGCAGATCGAAGCTGATCTGCACCGCGGCGCCGGCGTGGAATAAAGGTCTCAAGACCGCACCGCGCGCGAGCATCGCGGCCAGCCACGAGAAAGAGTTTTCATCCAAATTCAAGTCAAAGAAAAACCCCGGCAGTTTCCTGCCGGGGTTCATTAGTCGTTGGTCAGATCAACCGGTATTACCAGTTGCGCTGAGCGCGGAGGAGCACCTGGTGGGTGTCCTGATCGCTGAGCGTGTAGAGCTCCGTCGGCTTGCCGATCGCGACGCTGCCGTTGGTCGACTGCACCCGCCATCTTCTGATCCAGATGGGTGTAGGTATAATCCACCGAGAACGTCAGGTTCTTGACCGGGGTCCATCGGGTGATGAAGCCCAGCTGAGCAATGCTGTAGTCCGGGTTGCAGGTGGTGACGGTGACGGCAGCAAAGGTGCCAGCACCGCAAACCAACGCCTTAGCCGCGGCGGTGTAACGGACGTCGGCATAGGCGCCGTAGATGCCGCTGTTCCAGTAAGCGTTCCAGTTGTGCGTATAAGCACCACGGAAGCCCCAGGTCTGGATCAACTGCTGCTGAGCAGTTGAACCAGCCCCTCCTGCGAACACTGAATCGGGCGCGATGCCAAATCCAATGCTTCGGCCACCAACGGCCGTACCGGTGTTGCCGCCATAAATGGTGGCCGCACCTGCAGCACCCGCCAAGTCCTGGATATTATAGCGGGTTGCGCCGTTGGTATAGACGCCCTGGACGTTGATGGTGTCACCAGGTCCAGTCGGGATGTTCTTGATCGACAAGGCTGCCTGAACAGCATAGCCCCATCGGTCACCCGGATGACCCGAAGTTTCAAGCCCCGGAGCATAGTACGCGGCTATGTTGTCATGCGCGGCAGCCGACAGCTGGAAGAGACCCCAGGCTTGGTCGACACGGAACATGCCGACGATGTCGGGAGCTACCGTTCCAGAGATGTCGTTGGCACCAAAGCCGCCAGCCGTAATGTTGTTGACGCCGGCCTGATAGTACGCAGTCGGATCCTGAACCGAAACTGCGGCCGACATGCCGTTACCCATCTCCCAGGTGTAGGTGAACTGGTTCACACCCGTGACCGTGCCGCCACCGCCGACGAGACCGTCGTAGTTGTTGCCCGGATAGGCCGTCCAGGGAGCGCTGAACTGCGAGATGGCTTTACCCATCGTGAATCCGGCGAACTGGATGAAGGCGTAGTAAACACCGAGCGTACCGCCGGCGACCGCGCCCGAGCCGGCGTTGTTACGCGACGTAGCCGGGGCAATCTGACCGGTAACAGCATCACCCGTGGCAGACGTACCAAGAGCGAGGCTGCCGCCACCGAGCGCACCGTAGATGGTCGAACCAGGCGAAGCACCGTTGCCGGCGTAGGTATCCGAGGTCCAGGTGAAGGTCGCATCGAAGTAAGTGCGAACCACGCCGTACTCGGTCGCGGTGCGGGTGTCGATGTCGAAGTCTTCACGCGACCGCCAGGTGAAGGCGTTGGTGTAGCGATTTTTCGCTCCGCCGGCGCCCGACGTGTTGCCGGTGTAGACCGAGTTCGTGTTCACGGCCATTTCAGCGCGCAGATAACCACTCAGTTTGATGCAAGTATCGGTGCCCGGGATGTAATAGAAACCCGCACCATACAGGGAACAAACCTTCACGTATTCGACCGCTTTGGCCTTTACGGGAAGATCAGCTGCCTGCGCCCCGCTCATGGCGATGAGACCCGCCGCTGAGCTGAGGATAAGGCTCTTAACCATGTTCATGTTAACCTCCAAGTTGCTCTGTAGGGGTAGGTTCCGGATCCGCTGGGTGAAACACCCTTGAGGTTGGTTCCCTTGGCCCTTTAAAAACCGCTCAGTCGTTTCGCGTCTTCGGACACTCCCGCATGAACGCGAGGGACTTAAGCGAACCACCTAACGGGACGACCTCGGGATGCCCCCCTCCGTCGCCTGATGACAATTACCGAACAGTTCTGCACACGCAACAAAGGAACGTCGCAGAATGGCCCAACTCCGGGCGTTTTTGGGGAGGTGTTGCACAAATAACACGCAACCCTTGCTATATTTTTGGCGCAAGCCTTTGTTTCTATTATTATTTTTGAAAAGTTCAACTTTTCGGTCGGTGGTTGGGGCGGAGCTTGGAGTTTGAGCGTTTCGGTCAATTGGACGCCCCGATAGACCGAATCGTGCTGCTGTTTTCGACTGCGAAGATGGAATCACCTCTATGTCGCGGCTGGTTTTTTCAACGACTCACACAACACGACACCGCCATCGCCAATACGCGATTAATGCCCGCTAGATGGACCTTTCACCGAAACAGCGCGGGTGTTATGAGGCTTCATTCCGGGTTCCCGGTTTAAGGAACAACAGTGAGTCTGCTGGCCGTTCACCGTGGATTCGTGGCCAAACTCTTGCCGACGATAGCTGGCCGCCTTCACGGAACTTTCTCAGTGCAGGAATCGATTCGAGCCCGAAAGGCGATGTCATCTGCCGCTTGCGGCTGACGACCGCGTCGGGCATATCGGCTCGCATGGAGCTGTGGCCGAGTGGCTGAAGGCGGCGGTTTGCTAAACCGTTATAGGGTTGTAAAGCCCTATCGAGGGTTCGAATCCCTCCGGCTCCGCCAACCAGTTCCGTGAACTTTGCGCCCTACGATGAAGGTGCGAGAAACGCACTGCTCTCAAGCGCACATATATAAGTGGCGACGCGCCGGCTTCGCTCGCGAATACTCTCGATCGCCCGTTGATCTGACAATATAGAGCGAGTGCGCTCACGCATTGCTCAATTGAAGAGCTCAAGACGCGATCTTTGACTCCGCGCCGATTGCAAAGCAGTAGCGGCCCATCCTGCGCTCATGAATACTTAGTGCGCGGTCATCCATGCCCGGGCTTCGCGCTGTGCCATGGCAATCTCGACATCCGACATCATTTCCGCAACCTCGCGACGGAGCGCAATGGCGTCAACCCGGCCCTTGATGGCAGCGAGGTTAAACCACTTATGCGCCGTCACCAGGTCCACCATGCCTGATCGCCCGCTTGCCCAGTACAAGCCGCGTTCGAACAGTACGTCCTGAAGCGCGCTGGTCTCTATTAACGCCGCCGTATCCAGATCGAAGCTTCCCTGAAACATTTCACTGCCTTTTTTTGATTGGTTGCCGCGTCATCCGAGCGCGGCTCCTGTTCACTTATTTGACGCGCCTATTCCCATCGCCGTTTGCCGGCTTGTTGGGATCATATGATCAGTCAAATTTGAAGAGCAGTTTAAGCATCGCGATGAATTGAATCTGAACGCGATTCGCTCAAGACTTAAGCAAATCGCGGAAACACCGATGTCATCTAGCTTTCAGGGGATCTGCGAAATTCGGTT
This sequence comes from uncultured Alphaproteobacteria bacterium, assembly GCA_963723625.1. Classification (GTDB taxonomy): domain Bacteria; phylum Pseudomonadota; class Alphaproteobacteria; order Rhizobiales; family Xanthobacteraceae; genus Bradyrhizobium. Next base: position 145,579 of record CAVRRK010000002.1, on the reverse strand, counting down.
TACCGTGCCGTTTCGCAAAGCGATAACCATCGCCGCAATTCTGGACGTCTCAACGACTCTACACGCGCGACAGACCGACCAATGGTGGGCCTCGCTGCGAGCGTGAAATGATCTAGGGAATTTGAGAATTATTTTTCAACCGGACGAATAGCACCCGTCGGGAAACGAGGGCGTCGGCGAACACGTCAGGATCAAATCTCACGATAGCGGAAGCCGCCGGTGAAACCGCGGACCAAAATATCCGCACGAAGGAAGAAAACTTGTTTCTTCTGCCGGAGCGGTTTGCGAAGGGGCAAGCCCGTTCGAATTATCGATCCAGCCGTTTGACCTTGATGTCTCGCCGACACCCTCTTCGTCGACCAGAGCCTCCGGGTTAAATTTGCTTTGGGAAGCAAACTTCGCTGAAGGCTCTTGTGACGTCGCCGGCGCAAGCGGCCGGCATTTTCTTCAAGGCGAGTTACTTCTTCTTCTTGGAAACCTTCTTCGTCTTCTTCGCAGTCTTCTTCACTGCGCTCTTCGCCTTCTTCGCCTTCTTCGCTTTCTTGGCCATGATGCCCTCCGATGTAGTGATCACTTAGTCGTTGCGTGCACTCGGGAATCGAAATGCACTGCATCCCGCATACACCAACACATCTAAAAAAACAGCGTCCCGCTTAAGGAAGTGTTGACGCGTGTATGGCGGCAAGCGCAGCCCACGCTGAGTGAGAACGCAGCAGCGCGTCGGCTAGACGATGCAAATAGCGCGCGAAAACTCTACGCAATCGATTGTCAAGATTGCAAAAGCCACTGCGCCGCAAATGTTTTTGTGCTTTGTTCGCTGTATCATCGGCGAGTTCTGATTGCGGTCACGACTCATCTGCGTTGCTGAAAGCACGTTTCGCGGACTCTGAGTCGCAACCTTTGGCAATGAAAAAATTTTCACGCTTAACGAGTTTGCATCTCATCGCCGCTCGCCGAATCCAGTTTTTTCGCGCGAACTCGCAGCCGCTGATTCGGGATCTGATTTCGGTCGCCGTCGCTCGTCACGCGCTCACACGTGATGACGCGAACTCTATTTCACGCGTCGCGCAGCGACGCATCGCCGCCACGAGACATGGGTGAGATCTCAAATTCCGAGTTTGGTCTTCAGCAGATCGTTGACCGACTGCGGATTGGCTTTTCCGCCGGAAGATTTCATCACCTGGCCGACGAACCATCCGATCATCGCCGGCTTGGCGCGCGCCTGCGCAGCCTTGTCGGGATTGGCGGCGACAATCTCGTCCACCACCTTCTCGATCGCGCTGACGTCGGTGACCTGCTTCATGCCGCGCTGTTCCACGATCGCGCGGGGGTCGCCGCCTTCTTGCCAAACGATCTCGAACAGCTCCTTGGCAATCTTGCCGGAGATAGCGCCTTCCCCGATCAGATCGACGATAGCCCCAAGCTGCGATGCCGATACGGGTGACGCGCCGATATCGCGCCCTTCCTTGTTGAGACGACCGAACAGTTCGTTGATGACCCAGTTGGCCGCCAGCTTGCCATCACGGGCACTGGCCGCGAGCTTTGCCAAAACTGCTTCATAGAACTCAGCGCTCTCGCGTTCAGCAACCAAGACGCCGGCATCGTACGGTGTTAGCGCCAGTTCACTGATGAACCGCGCCTTCTTTTCATCCGGCAATTCAGGCAAGTCGGCTTTCAGCGCGTCGACATAGCTCTGCGAAAACTCCAGCGGCAACAGATCCGGGTCCGGGAAATAGCGATAGTCATGCGCCTCTTCCTTGGAGCGCATCGAACGTGTCTCGCCCCTGTTCGGGTCGAACAGCCGGGTTTCCTGATCGATCGTGCCGCCGTCCTCGAGGATACCGATCTGGCGCCGCGCTTCGTATTCGATGGCTTGCCCGATGAAATTGATCGAGTTCATGTTCTTGATCTCGCAGCGGGTGCCGAGCGGATCCCCCGGCTTGCGCACGGACACGTTGACGTCGGCGCGCAGCGAACCCTTCTCCATGTCGCCGTCGCAAGTGCCGAGATAGCGCAGGATCGAGCGCAGCTTCGACACGTAGGCCTTCGCCTGCTCGGACGATCGGATATCCGGCTTCGACACGATCTCCATCAGTGCGACGCCGGAGCGGTTGAGATCGACAAATGAATTGGTCGCGCTCTGGTCGTGCAGCATCTTGCCGGCGTCCTGCTCCAGATGCAGCCGCTCGATGCCTACCGTGACGTTTTCGCCGTCAGCCAATTCGACGACGACCTCACCCTCGCCCACGATCGGCGACTTATACTGGCTGATCTGATAGCCCTGCGGCGAATCTGCATAGAAGTAGTTCTTGCGGTCGAACACCGAGCGCAGATTGATCCTGCGCCTTGAGACCAAGACCGGTGCGCACCGCCTGCCTCACGCATTCCTCATTGATCACGGGCAGCATGCCGGGCATCGCCGCATCGACCAGCGAGACGTGGGTGTTGGGCTCGCCACCGAATTGCGTCGAAGCGCCGGAAAACAATTTCGAATTGGACGTGACCTGGGCATGGACCTCCAGGCCGATCACCATTTCCCAATCGCCGGTAGCGCCGTGGATGAGTTTGCCGTTTTTTGCGCTCATGCCGGCTCACCTCTGAAGCAATGTCGAAACGATCCGCTCCCATTCGGTTTCAAGGGGTCGATTCGCGACGGGTTGACCGGCCTGACGGTACCAATAACCGGCATTGCCGAGATCGCCCTCGACGCGGTGCAGGTAGGCATGGACCCACGCCGCAGCCGCCCCGTTTTGGTCCTGTGCGATTTCGTGCGCCTTTTTCCAGTCGCCCTTCCCGGCCCACCACAATGCGGCGAGCGCCGGCGCAGCGAACGCAGGCGCGATGCCGGAAAGGCTGGATTTAAACTCGATCATGGTCATGGAAGATTTTTGTTCGGTGGCGACTCGCTAAATAAGCTCTTCGCGCGACATTTCCAAGATATCGAAGCGCCGGCTAGTTCGGCGCCGGCGTGGGCGAGGCGTCGAACATCAGGGTGAACCATGTACCCTGACCGCGGATGCTCTCCGCGCGGAAGACGACATTCTTCGCGTTCTCCCGCAACGTCTGCAGGATCAGCGCGCCGAGCTTTCGCGGCGATGGCCATTCCTGGTTTTCGCCAAGGCCAACGCCATCGTCGGTGACGACCACGGTGACACGGCCTTCTTCACACTTACAGATCACCTTCAAAAGGCCGCTGCTGCGTCCGACAAAGGCGTATTTCAGCGCGTTGGTCAGCATCTCGTTGACGAGGAGACCCGTGGGCATCGCGATGTTGATCGACAGCGGACAGTATCCGACCTGCAAATCGAGTTCGATTCCCGGCACGGCGCTGGTCTGCATCACCGCAGTGGCAATGTCTGAAAGATACTGACCTTGATCGATGTCGGCGGTTGCATTTTCCGCTGAAAGGGTTCGATACAGCACTGCAAGCGCATCGATTCGGCTTGCCAGCCGCCCCAGCGCCACGGATTCACCTTCCGCCGCGGAGCGGGTTTCGAGACGTATCAATGCGGTGATCAGCTGCAGATTGTTTTTCACGCGGTGCTGCAACTCGCGCATCAGCATGTCACGGTCGCGGATCTGGTTCTCGAACTGCTCAATCTGCGCCCGCTCACGGCCACCGACGTCGACCAGCGCCGCGATGCGAAAATTCTCGATGCCGTCGTCGCTCTCAATCACAGAGGCATAGGCCTGCACGATAACGAGGCGGGCAACCGGCCCTGCTGGACGAAACACACCAATGAAGTCTTCGCCTGTCCGGATCGCTTCACCCAGCGTTTGCGCCGGATTATCTTGATTCAGGAAACCGTCGAGGAAGAGCCAGCTCTGGCCTTCGACGTCCGCTGTCGGCATCGACATCAGATTTTCGAAGGCTTTGTTGACGTAAGCAATATGCTGCTCATCACCGGCGCCGCGCGAAACCGCGACCGCGACCGGGACATGGTCGAGCAACTGCTTATAACGGTCGTTCTCGATCGCCAGGACGAGCCTGGACGAGCCCAGAAGTTGATCGACCTCTTGGGAAGACGCAATTCCGTCGTCGCCGCTCATACTCATTGGATCCCCATGAATTCGAACATGACGAAGTGATGGCCAGAAACGCAACGCAAAAACCGATTCTGCCGAGTGTTCAAATGGGCCTCATGCCCACCATTTAGCCGGCATAAATCGTCCGGCCGACCTGCTCGATCACCTCGCCGAGCGAAAACAGCGTCTCCTCTTCGAACGGGCGTCCGATGAGCTGCAGCCCGAGCGGCAGTCCTTGCGCGTCCACTGCCGGCCGGCACGGCGATGCCCGGCAGCCCGGCCATGTTCACCGTCACCGTGAAGATGTCGTTGAGGTACATCTCGATCGGATCGGCGCCGCCTTTTTCACCGATGCCGAATGCCGCCGACGGCGTCGCCGGTGTCAGGATCGCTTGAACGCCGCTGGCGAAGCAGTCCTCGAAATCCTTCTTGATGAGGGTGCGGACTTTCTGCGCACGCAGATAATAGGCGTCGTAATAGCCGGCCGAGAGCACATAGGTGCCGATCATGATGCGGCGGCGAACCTCCGCACCGAAACCCTCGGCGCGCGTATTCTCGTACATCTCGGTGATGTTGCGGCCGGGCACGCGCAGGCCGTAGCGCACGCCGTCATAGCGCGCCAGATTCGACGAGGCTTCCGCAGGCGCTACGATGTAATAAGCAGGCAGCGCATATTTGGTGTGCGGCAGCGATACCTCGACCAGTTCGGCACCGGCCGCCTTCAGCCATTCGGCGCCTTGGGTCCAGAGTTTTTCGATTTCATCGGGCATGCCGTCGAGGCGATACTCCCTGGGAATGCCGATCTTCATGCCCTTCACGGATTTTCCGAGCGCGGCTTCATAGTCCGGCACCGGACGATCGACCGACGTCGTGTCCTTTGGATCGTGGCCGGCCATCGAACGCATCAGGATCGACGTATCGCGTACCGTGCGCGCGATCGGCCCGGCCTGATCGAGCGACGAAGCGAATGCCACGATGCCCCAGCGCGAGCAGCGCCCATAGGTCGGCTTCATGCCGACCGTTCCGGTGAACGCCGCCGGCTGGCGGATCGATCCGCCGGTGTCGGTCGCCGTCGCGCCCATGCAGAGCTGCGCCGCGACTGCCGAAGCCGATCCGCCGGACGATCCGCCCGGCACCAGCGTGGTATCGGAGCCCTCGCGCCGCCAAGGATTGACCACCGGCCCGAAGCACGAAGTCTCGTTCGACGAGCCCATCGCGAATTCATCGTTATTGAGCTTGCCGAGCATGACAGCGCCGTCGCGCCATAAGCTGCGAAGTCACGGTCGAATTCATAGGGCGGAACGAAATTGCCGAGGATTTTCGAGCACGCCGTGGTCCGAACGTCCTTGGTCGCGAACAAATCCTTGATGCCGAGCGGGATGCCGCCGAGCGGACCTCCCTCGCCTTTCGCGATTTTCGCATCGGCTGTCTGCGCCATGCTTCGCGCGTGATCCGGCGTCTCCAGTACGAACGCATTGAGCGCGCGCGCGGCCTCGACCGCTGCGATATGCGCGTCCGTCAACTCAAGCGACGTGAAGGATTTTTTTGCGAGGCCGTCACGGGCCTCAGCTAATGTCAGCGACGTCAGATCGGTCATTTATCGACCGGGCTGCAGAAGAACGGAGACAGCGTTTTGTCGTTGGCAGGATCGTCGCGCACAACCCTGGCCTTATCGGCGGCTTCGAGCTGATCGAGCACGGCATCGACCGCCTTGTCGGGATCGGCAGCCTTGCCCTGGCGTTCCATGGCGTCGAGATAGTTCATGTAGGCCTGATAGGCTTTCTCATCGTCGCAGAGCATGCACATCGGAATTTCCGCCTTGAAAGCCTGTAAGGTCTATTCAACGACCTTCGGCACCAGAAAGAAGTGGTCTTGCGTGGCCGGCGCGTTGGCGACGACCTCGTCGGCGATTTCGCCGTCGTTGACCACATCGGCTCGCTTCTTCATTTCCATCGGGGTCACCGAGGTCATCGGCTCGATGCCATCTACATTCACTTCCGCCAGTTGCTCGACGAAGGCGAGCATCGCGTTCAACTCGCCCTGCAGATGGGGAACCTCCGCTTCGGTAACCGCGATCCGCGCGAGATGCGCAATGCGGCGGACGGTGGCGGCGTCAACGGACACGATATAAGACCTTCCAGCGGCAAATTTGAGCCCGCCATATAGCAGAGGCAGCTTTCGGGCCGCAACGCAGAGACCGCGATCAGACCGCCATCTCACTAAGCCGCACGAGCGCGCCGCCGGCCAGCACCCGCGTCAGTTCCGCTGCAGGCATGTCGTGACCGAGCCGAACAGCCTGCCCGGCCCAAAGATTTGAGAAATCGACCTTGCCGAGCTTTTCCGCCGCGGCTTTCAAGGGCGCCAAGCGCCGTAGCGGCATGCGGAAAATCCGGGGCATCCGGCGTTAGCGGCCCGACTTCGCGCATCACCCGGTTCATGACGCCGCGGGCCGGACGCCCGGTCATCACGTTGGTGATTACGGTGGAATCGTCGTGCGCTTCGGCCAGCGCCGCGCGATGCGGCGCACTCAGTTTCGACTCCGGACAACGCAAATAGGCGCTGCCAATCTGCACCCCGGCAGGCTCCCAGCGCGAACGCAGCCGCGATGCCGCGCCCGTCGGCGATGCCGCCGGACGCGATCACCGGCACGCGCACGGCATCCACCACCTGCGGCACGAGGGCAAAGGTCCCGGGCTGCTCCGAAATACTCTCGGTCAGAAACATGCCGCGATGGCCGCCTGCTTCCGCGCCTTGCGCGATGATGGCATCGGCCCCGTGCTCCTCCAGCCAAACGGCTTCGCGCACGATGGTCGCCGACGAGATCACGAGGCAGCCGGCCGCCTTGACGCGCTTCAATAGCGCCGGATCGGGCAAGCCAAAATGGAAGCTGACCACCTCGGGCTTCAATTCCTCGACCAGTTCGCACATCGCCGCGTCGAACGGCGCGCGATTGGCTGCACTGAATGGCGCCGCCGGATCGAGACCCAACTCGGCATAATAAGCCGCCAGCCGTTTTTTCCATCCGGCCTCGCGGCCGGGATCGGCATCGACCGCATGATGGCACGAAGAAATTCAAGTTCACCGGCGCGGATACGCGCTGGCGAATGATGTTGATCTGCTCGCGCGCCTTCTCCACCGATATCGTCGCGCACGGCAACGATCCCAACGCGCCGCCTTGCGCTGCTGCGATCACGAGGTCGGCGTCCATCACGCCGGCCATTGGCGCCTGGACGATGGGAAATTCTGTTTTGAACAGATCGAGAAGTCGGCGGTCAGGCCACATGGAAGTGCTCATTCGATGATGGAGGGATGCGGCATCGATGCCGAGGCTTGGATTAAACTAGCACGGCAAAGCGCGGAGTAGCTATGCCTGCGAACGCTGCCTGAGTTTCCAGCGCCGCAGCGCGACGCCGGCCCAGATCGCCTCGATCAATCCGAATGGCCAGGCGCCCTGCATGAATCCATAGATCGACCCCAGTGCACAGGCAGCGGCGAATGCCAGGACAAAAATGTGGTTGCGGTCTTCCAGCGCGTAGCACGCCAGCATCGCGGAAACCGAAAACAGTCCGAATAGCGTGAGCCCGTCCATCGCCCCGCCGCCTCCCTCGCTTTGCGTCCGCTATATACCCCATGTTATGCGGGACCATGTCCGCACTCATTTTGCCCTTGATCGAGGCGACAACACATTGGCCGCGCGCGTGGCGCGCTGATCGGCCTCGATCTCGGTACCAAAACTATCGGCATCGCGGTGTCGGATCCCGATCGCAAGCTCGCGACCGGCGTGAAGACAATTCAGCGCAAGGCATTCACGTCAGATGCAGATCAGGTGCTGAGCCTTGCAAAGGAACGCAGCGCCGTCGGTTTTGTGCTCGGGCTGCCCATCAACATGGACGCCAGCGAAGGCCCGCGCGCGCAATCGACCCGCGCTTTCGCCCGCAATTTTTCGAAGCTCACTGAACTTGCCATTGCGCTTTGGGACGAGCGGCTATCGACCGTGGCGGTCGAGCGCGAGTTGATCGGGATGGACATGAGCCGCGCCAGACGCGCTGAGGTGATCGACGAGCACGCCGCGATTTTCATTCTGCAGGGCGCGCTGGACCGGCTGGCGGCCGCGCGGCGTTCGGGACCGTCCGAGCCATGCTGACGGTGTTCGCTGCACTGGTCCCGGTGTTTCTCCTGATCGTGCTCGGCTTTGCGCTGCGTCGCCTGCTGTTGAAGGAAGACGCGCACTGGGTCGGGCTTGAGAACCTGATTTACTACGTGCTTTTTCCGGCACTTTTGATCGATACGATCGGGAGAGCCAATCTTGCTTCGGTGCCGATTGCTGGCGCCGGGGGAGCCCTGTTGCTTGCCGTGCTGCTGATGTCAGCGCTGTGCATGGCCTTGCGCCCAGTGTTGACACGAACGCTTGGCATTGACGGCGCGGCGTTCTCGTCGATCTTTCAGGGCGCAACGCGCTGGCAGACCTTCGTAGCGCTTTCTGTCGCCCAAAACCTGTGGGGCGCATTGGGAATTACGCTGTTCTCCGTCGGCACCATGGTGATGACCCCGCTGCTCAATGTCTTCTGCGTCGCCGTATTGGGATACTATGCCGCTCCGCAACGCCTGGCTTGGGCCGCGATCCTCGGTGCGATGGCCCGTAACCCCATGATCTGGAGTTGTGTCATCGGGCTTGTGATCAATCTTGCCCATATTGCAATCCCGAATCCGCTGCACGAGTTCGCGGATTCGCTGGGACGATGCTCGCTGGCAACCGGACTCCTGGTCGTCGGCGCGGGCCTGCATCTCGAGGGACTGCGGCGGCCCAGCGCGGCGGCGCTGCTGACGGTGTTTCTAAAGCTGGCAGTCATGCCCGTATTCGCCATCGGGTTGGGCATCGCCTTCGGTTTGTCGGGATCGAATTTGGGCGTCGTCGCCTGTTGTGCGTCGGTGCCGGCCGCATCCAATGCTTACATTCTGGCACGCCAGATGGGCGGCGACGCCCGCTGATGGCGCAAATTCTTACGCTGCAGACCATATTCGCAGCGTTTACGATGCCCCTCTTCATCGCACTGACGGGCTAACGCCTAGGCGTGACCTGCGAGCCAGATACTTTGCAGCGTGGCTGCCAGATTGTTGAGGCCGTGGATCACCACCGTCAACCATGTCGAATTGCCGCGATAGCGCAGATAGCCCAGCAGCAGTCCGATCGTGAACACCTCGCCGAGGAAATACAGGTCATACTGCAGATGCAGGACCGTCCACACCAGTGACGACAGGACGATCGCACCGGCCGGACGCAGAAACGACTCGGACCATCCGCGGTAAAGGAAGCCGCGCACGAAGAATTCCTCGGTAATGGGAGCGCCGACGCAGAAGGCGATCACCAGCAGCCACAGCGCGCCGTCGGCCTGCGCCGATTTCAGAACCTCCATCATGAAGCCAGGTTCGACTTCACGGCCCAGCGCACGCGAAAGCAAATCCCATCCCATGATCAAAACGAACAGCCCGACCGCGCCGATCAGGAGATTGCTCCAGTGCGTCCAGCGCAACGCCAGGTAATCGGCAAAGGATATCCGCGCCATGCGGCGTCGCCAGCCATATTGCGCCGAGCACGGCGGGCAATCCCATGATGACGGACAGTGAAATGGTGAGGCCGCCCCCAAGCACCCCTTTTAGCGCGGTGAAATCGAGCGGCCCGTCGTGGGCGAGCACGAAATAAGCCACGACCACCATCTGACCGGCAAACATCGCAGCGAAGATGAACAGGCCCCACAGGCATGGTGCCCCAGAACTTCCACACGCGTGACGGTCGTTTTGGGTGAGGCAGCGGCGCAGGCGCCGCCGCCGGGATGTCTGCAGGCACGTTGATCGACATCGCTCACTTTGCCCCAGGCTTCCGCCTATCGTGTTAAGGGCCAGTGATTACGAGACCGATAATGATTTTGCCACGCCGAATTGCAGCGGTAATATCGACTTACGCGCTCAACGGCCGTCAAATGGAAATCGCATGGCTGGCGAGTTCCCGCGCGATGCAGATCGCGCCAGCACAAAAGTTCTGCTTTGGCTCGCTTAGAACTGAAAGGCGCTTTGGTACTTTATCAGCAGTGCGCCGATTGCGCCGCCTAGGAGCATTGAGCCCGATATGGCCAGTGCAGTCGACCAGGCCATCGCCCGGGGGACAAGCCGATCAGAAATCCTCTGAGCCGCGCAGAGGCAAGGGACGAAGAAGACTCGTTTTCGCGCCAGATGCGCGGTGGAAGGTTCGGCAGACTCCGCGTCGATCGCCGCGAACAGTTTTTGTATCACCCGTGGCGAAGGGACGCCCAGGTTCTCATTGAGACGAAGGGTTTCAGCATGTTCTCGCCGGATGGCCGCATATTGTTTTGCAAGGCCGGGATCACGGGCAACCGCAATGTCGATGCGGCGCATATCGCGCGCACCCAGCGCGCCCACCGAATACCAAGGGAGCAGCGCCTCGATCTCGGCGCTCGGCAACTCCTGGAGTTTCTTGCTGATCGCCATCATCTAAAAGCTGCCCATCGTATCACCGCTAACAAGGTTCGCGCCGCCTCGTTTGTTCCCCGAAGGCGCAAGACCAGTTTAGGGGTTTAATCTATTGGTTCTCTTGAGGTAGTCGTCCTGAACCGGCAATAGGTTCGACTTTACCGCAAATGTTTTGCAATCCCTGAGCTTGGGCACGCCGGTTCAATCGAACGACGCGATAGTGCTCAAATAATCAAGTGGTTAGCTAGAATTTTAGCACTCTCGATCCCAGCCAGCGCGCCGACTCCAGCCACTACCAGGATCGCGATCGTGTACCAGGTGGCCACAAACAGCGGTGAATCGTCGGTGCAATGCGCGGCATAGAGTGTCGCCGCCAGACCCGCCGACAAAAGTCCTGCAAAAGCACCTGTCAAACCAGGCCTGGCCGGCGCGCCCTGGCGTAATGCTATCAGCGCTGCCGCCAGCAGCGGCAGCGACAGCAGCGGAATTGCCGTCAGGCAGACCCGCGAATTCTTGCCGATCATCCGTGTCATCGCGGGCAGCCGTTGCGGCGTCATCATCTCGCCGCCAATACCAACCGCCAGTAGTCCCACCGGAATCAGCAGCAGCCATCGCCAGCCTTTGACCGATGTTTCCGGCCGGGACAGATGCAAACTGATCGCAATGGCCGGGAGCGTCAACGCCAGCGTCACCAGAAATTTGAGATCGAAAAACGGATTGTGCATCGCGGTCATCACATCAGGGCGAACGCCGAGGGTGACGAGCAGCATTGCCGCTGAAACCGGCAGTGCGACCAACAGCGCCATCGCCAGCACGGCGCCGACCGGGCGCGCCTGATTTTCAACGTCCTCGATGAGTGCACGAATGAACCGATCGGTTTCCATGCTCAGTCTTCCCGCAACTTGTTTGAGAGGGCTGCAAGCCCTCGATGCAGCGCCACGCGGACTGCGCCCTCACTCATCGATAGTTTCGACGCCGTATCCTTGATCGAAGTGCTCTCAAGGGCAATCGATTGCAACACTTCACGCTGACGCGCCGGCAAGCCATCCAGATGCATCGCCATTTCGCTCGCCGGCACGGTTTCCGGCGCGGAATCGGCTGGAATCGTTTCGGCAAAATCATCGATGTTGACGAAGATTCGCCGGCCGCGGCGGCGGAGCGCGTCGATCAGCTTGTTGCGGGCAATGGCAAACAGCCATGGCGCGAATGGGGCGTTGGCGTCCCAGGTATGCCGCTTGAGATGAACCGCCAGTAAAATATCTTGCACGATGTCCTCGGATTGATCGACCGGTTGACCTGCCCGAGCCAGACCACGTCGCGCGGCAGCGCGGAGCACCGGCGTGACAGCCTTGAGCAGGCGGTGATACGCAACGCGATCGCCGCTAACGGCCAATCTCATCAGCCCGGTCCACTCGTCGTCGGCTTCGCGCACACGCGCTCCCAAGTTAATTCGTCCGGTCGTTCAAATTGTTACAGCGCAATAGCGGAATTGCGGACGGCTGGTATGGTGCATGATTTTGGATGCTGGCGTCGCGTGGAACCGACTTCTCGAATAGATCGCAATCACAAGTCATTACATTGATCGCGATCACCGTGACATGCGCAGCATTGATTCCAAAAACAAATTTGTGCGCGATGCGTTGTCCGGCCGCTGACACTGCCGCGTTTTCGCCGGACTCGCCGGAAGATTCCCTTTTTTTGCCCTGCTGTGAACACGCGGCACATTCTAGTTGGACCTCGGGGACTGACAATTTGGGGAAATTGCCATGACTAGCAAAGCCAACGGGCGCTCGGCGTCGATCATCGCCGCGGGAATTTGGATATGCCTTTCGGGACCATTGCTGGCGGCCCCAGGCGCCGAAACCGCGTCTGCCCAGGCCACTAACGGTACGGCGACAGCGGGAAAGCCCCTGGCGCTGAGAAAATACGCCAAGCATGCCCATCGGCACTGGAAAAGGCACGCGTCGGCCCACAAGCTCGGCAAGATTGTCGGGAAGGCGCATCTAAAAGCCATAGCCGAAACCGATGTCGCCGCGAATGACGAGAGCGCCGCCCCACCTGTCCTCCCCGAGAATATAGCCAACGCGAACGCCGAACTCCCGGCAGCCGACACACCCGCGGACACCACCAGACAGCGGGCTGGTTTCTGCCGACCAGCTTAACGATGTTGACCGCACGTTGAGCGAAACAGTTGCGTCCGCACCGCCTCAGACCACCGCGCCGGCGCCGCTAATGACGATGGCCGCAGCGAATACTCCTGCCGTGATCAGCGCCCCGGCGACCGTGACTACTGCTGCAAGTTCTGAAGATAACGCATGGAGCCAAACGTCCATCATCGGAAAGATCTTCATTGCCTTCGGCGGCCTGCTCACTTTGGCATCCGCGGCACGGATGTTCATGGGCTAGTCGACCGTCATTCCGACGGGATGCCAGCCGATAAGCGGCTAAGTGGCCCTGTGCCGGCTGACGCAACACTTGAAGCCTCTGCGTCCAGCGGGCACATTGCGCGCCGCCGTGCGCCTGTCGCGACCGGTCAGCGCAGCAGGTGGGTCCATGGCCTTCGATCACATCATCGTCGAAAAGAAGGGCGCGGTCGGCGTTATCACGCTCAACCGCCCGAAGATGCTCAACGCGCTTTCGGTGGGCGTGTTTCGCGAAATCGCCGTAGCTGTGGACGAACTCGAAGCCGATGAAGCCGTCGGATGCATCCTGCTGACCGGCAGCGAGAAGGCGTTCGCCGCCGGCGCCGACATCAAGGAGATGCAGCCGAAAACCTTCATCGATATGTTCGCGAGCGATTTCACCACGATCGGCGGCGACCGCATTGCCAATTGCCGCAAACCGACCATTGCCGCGGTGAGCGGCTACGCGCTCGGCGGCGGCTGCGAGCTGGCCATGATGTGCGACATCATTGTCTGCAGCGACACCGCGAAGTTCGGTCAACCCGAAATAACGCTCGGCACTATTCCCGGCATCGGCGGGACGCAACGGCTGACGCGGGCGATCGGCAAATCCAAGACGATGGATTTATGTCTGACGGGCCGAATGATGGATGCCGCCGAGGCGGAACGCTCGGGTCTGGTCAGCCGCATCGTGCCCGCCGATAAACTGATGGATGAAGCGATGGCGATGGCGGAAAAAATCGCCGGCATGTCGCAGCCCGCAGCGGCGATGGCCAAGAGCGCTATCAATCGCGCATTCGAGACGCCGCTTGCCGAAGGCCTTAATGTCGAGCGCGATCTGTTTCACGCCACGTTTGCGCTGGAGGACCGCTCCGAGGGCATGGCGGCGTTCATTGAAAAGCGCAAGCCGGTCAACAAGAACCGTTAAACGTCAGTCTATGCGGCTTCTCGTCAGAGCCGCGCCCACCAGCGCGCGATAAGCTCGTTCGGCAATGGTAGCTGGCTTGTCGAGACCGAGCCGCGCCAGGCACTCGGCGTCATCCGCGTCCAGCCTGTGCGTCAACCCCTGCCACAACAGGCCGGCCAGTTGTTTCGGAGAATGCGTGGCGTCCTGCAACAGTTGCAATGCCGGAATCAGCCGCTGTTCGGTTTCGGTGAAGTCCGTGCCGAAGGGAAACACTGGCAGCAGGCCGGCGTCGCGCGCGGGCTTCAACGCGGCCGCGATGCGCTCCGGGACATTCTCGCGATGCTCTGCCGGAATCTCGAAATTCACCGGCAATTTGCCGGCGTCCTTTGCCTGCCGCGCCAGTTCGCTCTGAAACCGTGAGTCGGAAACACCGAGCATCGCCGCGATTACATCGGCGTCGGATTTGCCGCGCAAATCTGCCACGCCGTATTCGGTGATAATGATATCGCGGAGATGGCGCGGGATCGTGGTGTGGCCGTAGCTCCAGCGGATATTTGAGACATTTCTCGCTTTTTCCTGCCGCGTCGCCTCCAGCGTCAGGATCGACCGCGCGCCCTGCAACGCGAACGCCTGCGCCACGAAATTATACTGTCCGCCGACGCCGCTCACCACCTGACCGTCCTCGAGGCCGTCGGAAACGACCGCTCCCATCAAGGTCGCCATCATCGCGTTGTTGACGAAGCGCGCATCGACGCGCGCGCGGCGCTTTCTGTCCTCATCGCCATAGAGCTGGTTGGTAAACGACACCGGCATCATCTGGATGCGCTCCAGTTGCTCCGGCGGCATTTCACGCAACGCGCGATAGAATGATTTCGGTCCAAGGAAGAATGCGCCGTGCAGCAATACGCCGTCGACCTCGCGCTTGAGAATGCCGGCGTCCATCAGGCCGAGGAAAGCCTCAAACAGCATTTCGCTGACGCCGTAGAGACCCTTCTCGAACGGCCCGGTTTCCAGATCGGGAAGCAGCGCCGATCCCGGCGCAAGACGTTTCATGATGGCATGAAACTGCGCATTATCGCGATGGCGCACGATCAATCCCTGCGCCAGGGCATCACCGACCTGGCCTATTCCAAGTTGAAGCGTGCCGCCGTCGCGCACCAGACCTGCGGCATGCAGCCCGATGGCGTATTTGGTGTCGGTAATCGGTTCCGACGGCGGCGCAAACAGCGGAAAATCCGTCTCGGGACTATCGAGCACAGCACTGAATTCGCTCGCCGGCAGATCGCCCTCCCCGGGCATAAACGGCAATTCGGAATTGACCTGCGCGACAAGTTTGAAGGACGCGCCGCCGCCGGCGCGCGCGCGCAACAGATCCAGCGTGGTGTCGGTATTGCAGCTCAGGCTGTATCGCGGTGCGCCGTCAACGACGCGCTTCGCCACCAGCTGTGTGATGACGTTGAGCCCGCGGGCCAGCAGATACGACGATGCATGCGTGTAGTTCGCCGAAATGTAATGCTGTTGCGCGAACGGCACATGCAGCCACCTGCCCGCCAGAAAGAAGAACTCGATCACCTGGATATTCGGCGGCAGCGCATTGGCATGCAGCGCGTCGGCATAGGCGAGATCCGGATATCCGCCAAACAGCCGGTCAATAACAGGCGTAATGAAGCGTCGCTCCAGCAGGTTTGATGGCTTGGGCTTCTCCAGAGTCAGCGCGGAGAAAATGGTCAGATTGATCGCGCGATCGGCGGCTGCGCGCTTATACAACGCGTTGATGATGTGATTCGCCTTCCCCAGCCCGAGAGGCAACCCCACCATCAGGTTGGTGCCGATATCGCGAATAATGTCCTCGGCGATTGCGTCGGGATCGGAAAAGATTTTTGGCATTGCGTTTGGCCCAAGGCGCGACGTCCGACGCCCAATGGGCCGGTACCGCTGTTGGCACTCAATCTCGCGACAGGGTCAAAAAGGTCAAGCCATCACGAATCACCAGCGCATGTTTGCCGTGGATGAAAGATCGTGAATACCCATGCTGCATGGTTTGCTTGCGATACGAACCCCTTTAGACTGGCGCCAAGTCATCGGCGGGGGCGGATGGCTAGGTTGTTGCGAGATCAGATGGTTCGACGCGCTGGTAGCATTGGCCGGGTAAGCAGGCGCATGCTTCGATCAGGCGTGAGCCTGAGTATCGCGGCTTGCCTTGGGTTTGCCACAACCGCTGCGCTGGCCGAATCGCTCCCCGAAGCTTTGGCCAAAGCCTATCAGACCAATCCGCAGCTTAATGCCGAGCGAGCGCGACAACGCGCGACCGACGAGAATGTGCCGCAAGCGTTGTCCGGATACCGGCCGCAGATCGTCGCAACGCTGACCGGCGGCCTGCAGGCCGTTCGCGATCTGCTCCCCAACAATACGATTCAAACCGCCACGCTGAAACCATGGGTCATCGGCGTCACGGTCACGCAGACGTTGTTCAACGGCAACAAGACCGCCAACAGCGTGCGTATTGCGGAATTGCAGGTACAGTCAGGCCGCGAAGCGCTTCGCAATGTCGGCCAGGGCGTGCTGCTCGATGCCGTCACCGCCTACACCAATGTGCTGGCCAATCAGTCACTCGTCGAAGCGCAACGCGCCAATGTCACGTTTCTGCGAGAGACCGTGGGGATTACCCAAAGGCGCCTCAACGCGGGCGACGTGACGCCGACGGACACCTCACAGGCCGATGCGCGGCTTAGCCGGGGCCTTTCCGATCTCAATGCCGCGGAAGTCAACCTTGCGATCAGCCAGGCGACCTATACGCAGGTGATCGGCAACTCACCCGCGCACTTGAATCCCGCGGAACCGGTGGATCGGCTTTTGCCGCGCAGCCGCGACGAAGCAACCGCCCTCGCCTTCAAAAGCCACCCAGCCGTGCTCGCCGCCGGTTTCGACGTCGATGTCGCATCCACCACCATCCGTGTCGCGGAAAGCAGCCTGCTGCCCACCGTCACGTTGCAGGGAAGCGCGAGCCGAGCCAGCGAATCCGACTCTACGCTCGGCACGTTCCGAACCGATCAGGCCTCTGTGCTCGGTCAGGTAACCGCGCCGATTTATGACGGCGGTCTCGCCGCGGCCCAGACCCGGCAGGCCAAGGAACTGAGCGCGCAGAGCCGGCTGGTGCTGGATCAGGTGCGCAATCAGGCACGCACCGCGGCCATGGGCGCCTGGGTCGCGCAGGAAGGCGCTAAGGTTGCGGTGAGCGCGTCCGAATCCGAGGTTCGCGCTGCCACCATTGCCTTGCAGGGGGTGCGCAAAGAAGCGCAAGGCGGCCAGCGCACCACGGTCGACGTTTTGAACTCGCAGCAGGATTTTACTTCCGCCAAGGCGCGGCTGATCGGCGCGCTGCGGGATCGCGTGATTGCGTCCTACACGCTGCTCAGCGCCATCGGCAGACTTGACGTCAAAACGCTCGGTCTCAACACGCCGGATTATCTGCCCGAAGTACACTATCATCAGGTGCGCGACGCCTGGCATGGCCTGCGCACGCCTTCGGGGCAATAAGATAGCTTGCGTTGCTATCGGCCCGGCGCGAGAAAAACGAAATCAGTACCGGCAGGGTAATGAGAATGACAAGCGGCGCCAGCATCATCCCTGTGACCACCACCACCGCCAACGGTTTTTGGACCTGCGACCCGATCCCCGCCGAAAGTGCGGCCGGCAACAGCCCAACGCCGGCAATCACGCAAGTCATCAATACGGGCCGCAACTGCAATTCGCCGGTGCGTATCACCGCTTTGATGCGATTCATCCCTTCGTCGATCAGCTGATTGTATTGCGAGAGAATGATGATGCCATCCATGACTGCGATGCCGAACAGCGCGATGAAGCCGATCGCCGCTGACACGCTGAACGGAACGCCCGTTATCAATAGCCCCAGTACGCCGCCAAAAATCGCCATCGGTATCACGCTCATTGCCAGTAGCGTGTCGATCATCGAGCCGAAATTGAACCATAAGAGAACCGCGATCAGCGCGAGGCTGATCGGCACCACGATCGACAGCCGCTTGATGGCGTCCTGCAGATTGCCGAACTCGCCGACCCACTCCGCCCGCGAGCCCGGCGGCAATTGAACCTGGGCGGCTACCTTCTGCTGCGCTTCCTGGATGGCGCTGCCGAGATCGCGCTCGCGCACCGAGAACTTGATCGGGAAATAGCGCTCCTGCTGCTCGCGATAGATATAGGCGGCTCCCGACACGAGTTGAATCGAGGCGACCTCGCTGAGCGGTATTTGCGTAATCGCGCCGTTGGGGCCGAGCGCGCCGATACGCAGGTTCTGGATCGCCTCCGCGCTGCGGCGATATTCCGGCGCAAGGCGAACGATGATGGGGAAATGACGATCGCTGCCGGGCTCATAGAGATCGCCGGCACTGTCGCCGCCAATCGCGACGCGGATAGTGGCGTTGATGTCGCCGGGAGACAGCCCGTAACGGGCGGCGCGCGCGCGATCGATATCGATCTGAATGGTCGGCTGGCCCAGCGACGTAAACACCGAGAGATCGGTAATGCCTCTCACCGTCGAGAGTACCGCCTTGATCTTGTTGGCGGTATTGGTCAGCGCGACCAGATCATTGCCATAAAGCTTGATCGAGTTCTCGCCTTTCACGCCGGAAACCGCTTCGGCAACATTGTCCTGCAGATATTGCGAGAAATTGAATTCGACGCCGGGAAATTTGTCCTGCAGTTGCGTCAGGAGCTGCGCAGTCAGTACCTCCTTGTCATGGGTGTTTGGCCACTGGCTTGCCGGTTTCAATGGAGCAAAGAATTCGGCATTGAACAGGCCCGCCGCGTCGGTACCGTCGTCGGGACGGCCATGCTGCGAAACCACGGACTCTACTTCGGGACGGCTACGAATGATTTTTCGCATCTCGTTGACGTAGGTATTGCCTTCCTGCAGCGAGATGGTCGGGGGCAAGGTCGCCCGAATCCAGAGATTGCCCTCCTCCAGCTTTGGCAGGAATTCTAAGCCAAGCATTCGCGCGGATAAGACGGTCATGATCACGAGGCCCACAGCGCCCGCCATCACCAGCTTGCGATTGCCCACGGCCCATTTCAAAGCCGGCACGTACATCCGATGGACGAACGAAACGAGCCAGGTCTCGGTTTCGTTCACATGCGCCGGCAGGATGAGGGCGCTGAGCGCAGGCGTTACGGTGAACGTGGCAAGCAGACCACCCGCCAGCGCGTAGGCATAGGTACGCGCCATCGGCCCGAAAATATTGCCCTCCACCCCGCTCAGCGTGAACAGCGGCAGGAACGCCGCGATGATGATCGCCGCGGCGAAAAATATCGATCGCGAGACGTCGGCCGCGGCGCTGAGAATGGCATGACTTTTCATGCCCATCGTGGTTTCGGTCGAAATCCGGCTTTGCTCGGCATCCGACAGCGCGATGGTCTGAGATAGCCTGCGGAAAATCGCTTCCACCATGATCACGGTGGCGTCGACGATCAATCCGAAATCGATGGCGCCGACCGATAGAAGATTGGCGGATTCACCGCGCAGCACCAGAATGATGACGGCAAAAAACAGCGCGAATGGAATCGTCGCGCCGACGATCAGCGCGCTGCGCAGGTCACCAAGGAACATCCACTGCAGCAGCACGATGAGCAGGATGCCGATCACCATGTTGTGCAGCACCGTCGCGGTGGTGATTTCAATCAGATCCTTGCGGTCGTAGATGCGCTCGATCTTCACGCCCGGCGGCAAAATGCTGGAGCTGTTGATCGACGCCACCAATTCCTCGACGCGGGTGATGGTGGGTGAACTCTGTTCGCCGCGGCGCATCAGAACGATGCCCTGAACGATATCGTCTTCCTGATCGATGCCCGCGATACCGAGCCGCGGCTTCTCGCCAACGGTCACGGTCGCAATATCCTTTACCAAAACCGGATTGCCGCCGCTTTGCGACACCATGGTGCTGGCGAGATCGTCGATCGAGCGGATCAGTCCGACGCCGCGTACGACAGCGGACTGCGCGCCGATGTTGACGGTGTTGCCGCCGACATTGATGTTCGAGTTGCTCACGGCCTGCAGCACCTGCGGCAAGGTCAGGCCGTAAGCGATCAGCTTGTTGAAGTCGACTTGTAGCTCATACGTTTTGGTTTTGCCGCCCCACCCCGTGACGTCGATCACGCCGGGAACGGCGCGAAAACGGCGCTGCAGAACCCAATCCTGCAGTGTCTTCAAGTCTAGCACGCTGTAGTTCGGCGGCCCGACGAGATGATAACGATAGATTTCTCCTATGGCGCTCAGCGGCGAAATGCCGGGCTGCACATTGCCCGGCAGCGGCGCCAGTTGCGACAGCCGGTTCAGCACCTGCTGCAGGGCTTCCTCATAGGTATAGTCGAACGAGAACTGCAATTTGACGTCGGACAGTCCGTAGAGCGAGATCGTGCGGATGGTGCGCAGGTTCTTGATACCAGCGACCTGCGTCTCGATAGGAATCGTGATGTAGCGCTCGATCTCTTCGGACGATAGGCCGGGACTCTGCGTCACGATGTCGACCATCGGTGGCGTGGGATCGGGGTACGCCTCGATATTGAGCTGCTTGAATGCGATCAGCCCGCCGATAATCGTGACAGCGAACAGGCCCACCATTAGAAAGCGGCGGCTGACCGCGAGGGCGACGAGGCGATCCATTCAGATCGATCTTTCGATAGGTTGAGTTAGCTGCCGGACGCAGCGCGGTCTATGAACAGACTGCCCTTGGTGACGATCCGCTCCCCGGGATTCAAATTGCCCTGAACCTCCACCAGATTACCATTGGTAAGACCGGTCTTTATCACGCGAAGTTCGATTGATTTGTCTTGATGCGCCACCCACACCCGGACCTGATCGCCCTCGTAGATCAGAGCTTGCTTGGGTACGCCGATGGCCGGGCGATCCTCGGCCGAATAAATCGTGACGTTGGCGAACATTTCCGGTTTCAACAACCCGCCCTTGTTGTCCACGGTGGCGCGGACCAGAAGCCGCCGCGTCGCGGGGTCGATTGCAGCAGAAACATAGTCGATGCGCGCGGTAAGTGTGCGGCCCGGCAGCGCCAGCACGCTAAACGAGAACTCCTGCCCGATCGACACCGCCGAGGCGTCAGTCTCGCGGACAAAGGCTGTGAGCCACACCGTGGTAAGATCGCCAATCACGAATACCGGATCGCTGGCGCCCGAGTTTACATACTGTCCCGGACCGATCTTGCGCTGGACCACCGTGCCGGTGATCGGCGAGAAGACCGTAGTTTCCGGATTGATGCGGCCTTTTTCCTGAAAGCTGCTTATGTCATCGTCAGTAAGGCCAAGGATGCGCAGTTTGTTGCGCGCGGAATCCAGTGCGGTTTGCGAGGAGCGCAAATCGTTCTGTGCCTGAATCAAAGTTGCCTGGCTCTGCTGGTAGTCCTTCAGGGGAACGGCCTTGCCCTCGAACAAATCCTTGGCGCGTTTGTCCTGCAACTGCGCAAGATCGAGCGCCGACTTCGCCTTGTTCAGTCCGGTCATTGCCGCGATAAAATCGTTCTGCGCCTGCACATTGTCGGCGGCTTCGATGACGAACAGGGCCTGCCCTTGCTTGACGGTATCGCCCGGCCGCGCCAGCAATTTGGTCACCCGGCCGGCATAAGGCGAAAACACGGGAGTCGAGCGGTCCTCATCGACGGCAATCTTGCCTTCGGTGACATGCTCGGCGCGGAACGCCCGCTCGGTCACCGGTTCAATGGTCAGGCTCGCCCACTCGGCCGGGGTCGGCGTGTATCGTTGCAAGCCCCTGCGGGACTGGCTTGAAACCTCGGAGTTTCCTTGCGGCGTTTTATTGATGCGCTCAAAAGCGAAGCCGGCGATAACAGCAAGCGCCAGCAGCCCCGCGCCGATGATGAGCTGGCTGCGATTAATCCTCTGAAACCGTTTGAGAAGTTTCGCTGACATCTGGCCTTGCGGATCGAAAAATTCTGGGCGGCATTTGCCTGATCCCTGCGCTAATAGTGCCTAATTGATATTTCAAACAATCTAAAACGTGGGCTGGCTTGGCATTTTCAGTTAAAATTTGGAAAGCTGCTTAAGAGCGGGCCGGCCACGCCGGGGAATGGCTGCCGAGCGGCATTGCCTGGCGCGCCCAAAATGCCGGGGTTCGAGATAGGGCCGCCGAATGACGCACGGACCGTAGCGGCCCAAAGCCGGAGGTTAGGTCCTCTATATACGGCTGCACCGACTCGCCCTTCAAATCCTCGGTCCTGAAACCATCGGCCACCCGGCCAAGATTCCATAGCCACCGTCCGGTCTGGGCCAGCGACACCCGAACGTGCCAGCTGCCGCCTTCGCGGGATTGGCGCGCCTTCGCCATCATCGCACCGAACGCCATCATGTAGCCGGTGGCATGATCGAGCATCTGCGCCGGCAATTCCTTCGGTCCGTCGACGCCGGCGGCCTTCCCTTCCGCGTGATTGAAACCGGTCGTCGTCTGCACAAGCGAGTCGAAGCCGCGGCGCTCCGCCCAAGAACCTGTAAAAGACCCGGTATGGCCATAGGCCGAGAGCGATACATAGACGATGCCCGGATTGATCTTCGCGGCGTCCTCCGGCGAAAAGCCGAGCGCGGCGATGGATGTCGGACGATAACCTTGCGAAAAAATGTCAGCCTGTGCCAGGAGACCGCGCAACGTATCGCGCCCCTGCTCGGTCTTGAGATCGACAAAGCTCGTCAGTTTGCCGCGACCATTATCGATGGTCAGCCATGGTATCGCCGGCAGATTCGGGCTGGAGATCAACAGCACGTCCGCGCCATGGACGGCCAGCGTACGGCCCGCGACGGGGCCTGCAATGACGCGCGAGAGATCCAGCACACGCACGCCCGCAAGCGGGCGATCGCCGGCTGGCCATGGCTTCGGCGGGCCGTCGCCGATCTTTTCGATGCTGATCAGCGGCAATTCGGCGAGGGCCTTCGCATGAGGGAGAGACGACCATTCGTCGTGCGAGCGCATCATCGCGACCACTCCGCCCGCGGCATAGGCCGCAGTCTCGAACGGCTCGGCATCCCACTGCATCAGCGCGGCCTGAACCGCATCGCGCTCCGACTTGCAGTTCAGCACCCTGCAGACGGCTTCGCGGTGATGAGGGAAGTTGGTATGCAAACGAACGAAGCGGCTATCCCGCGTCTTGTAGATGCCCGCAATGGCATCCCATGCCGGTCCCGGCGGTTTGCCATCGACGCGCAGATAACGCTCCGAGCGGCACTCGACGACGGCGTGGCGTATATCGACCGCCACACCCTGCGATTGCCCGCTGCGCAGCCGCCAGATTTCAGCAGCGGCCAGTCCTGCCGCAGCGATGCTGACCTGCGCCGCGGCAGCGACGCGAAATGACGACGGCAGTTGCGGCTCGTCGCCGGTCAGCGTGACGGCGTCGAGCGCGGACCGCTCACCGCCAATCGACGTCCAGACTTCTGTCAGAATTTCACGAGAGGTTTGCATGCCGCGAGTCCGTTACGATCGTAAGGTTTTAGCTCACTAGCCTTGATTTTTAAAAGACGCCGTCATCCAGTCCCGTCTTGCTGAGCGACTCTGCCGGAACCCACAGACAGAGTTTCGCCGAATGGTGCACACAGGCGTAACCTTTTTCCCATCGATCGATCATGACCGCCTTGGGCGCAAGTTGAAGGCATCGTCCGTGCCCGTATGCTGCAATTGCGTCGATTCTTCCTTGAGTCTTCAGTAACGCGATGTCTTCGGTATCGCGTTTGTCGGAGCATCCAAGAACATTCTGCTGCAATTTATGGAATGGTCTGGCTGCGGCCGGCAAAATTGAGCAAAGCAACAAGGTCCCTGTGCAAATACCCGTCATGCGTCGGATCATTTTCCGCTCCCGTCTCGATACTTTCAAAATCATTTTCTAATGAAAATCCCGTGAGCGCGGCAGGATGCGTACGTCGCGCGGATGACGGATTTTTTGGGCCGGGTTGTCCGGATGTTCGCGACGGTCATCATTGAGCGGCTCAAACAAGACGAGGCCCCCTGAAACAACGCGCTTTTCCGCCAGATTGTCTGACAGGCGTTTCATTTCATGGCTGCGGTCGATCAGCCGCTGCGCGACGAGATGCACGATATTGCCATCCCGCTCGCTGCTTTTCTGAATACGCCCTTCGATCAGCACCAATCTTGCGCCCATTACTTCTTTGCGAAATTGCTCCATCACTTTGGGCCATATCACCGCATTGGCAATGCCGGTTTCATCCTCCAGCGTCATGAAAATGACGCCCTTGGCGCTGCCCGGACGCTGCCGAACCAATACCACGCCTGCACAGCGGACGTAGCGCCCATCGGCGCTTTGCTTTGACACGGCATGACAGGTCACGACCTTTTCTCGATCGAACATCGGCCGCAAAAATTCCATGGGATGACCCTTGAGCGAAAGGCGGATCGTCTGGTAGTCGGCGACAACATGCTCGGCCATCGGCATAGCCGGCAAAGGTTTCGTATCCTCATCGGGCTGTTCGCGCGCTATCGCAGCTTCAAACAGTGGCAACGGCACGTCATCGGGCAGCTTGCGTACCGCCCAAAGCGCGGCGCGGCGGTCCATCCCGAGGGAACGAAACGCATCGGCATCCGCGAGCAAAATCAGCGCGCGTTTTGGTAACGCTGGTGTAGCGGGCAAAATCTTCCAATGAAGTAAAAGAACGATGTTCGCGCGCAGCGACGATGCGTTCACCCCAATCTTCCGGCTTCGGTCGAGGTTTCTTGCTTTCAAGCCGTAATTTTTCCTCATCGGGATCGGCCCATCGAAACCCGTCGATCTGCCGAAAGCCAAGGCGGACGGCGTGATACTCCCCGGAAGTCGTCTCCAGCGCATTTTGAGAATGGCTATAAGAGACATCGATCTCGCGCACTTCGACGCGGTTGTCGCGCGCATCGCTGACGATCTGCGCGGGCGCGTAAAAGCCCATCGGCTGCGAGTTCAATAGTCCGCAACAAAAAACGTCGGGGTGGTAGTGCTTAAGCCATGAAGAGACATAGACGAGCTTGGCGAAGCTTGCTGCATGGCTTTCCGGGAAACCATAACTTCCAAACCCTTTGATCTGCTCGAAGCAGTTCTTCGCGAATTCCGGATCGTAACCGCGGGCGATCATGTTGTTGACCATCTTTTCCGCGAAGTTGCCGATAGTGCCAACATGCCGGAACGTCGCCATGGCACGACGCAATCCGTTGGCCTCCTCCGGTGAAAATTTTGCAGCTTCGATGGCGATCCGCATCGCCTGCTCCTGAAATAGCGGCACACCCAAGGTTTTGTAGAGAACATTGTAAAGTTCATCCTTGTTGCCGTGTTCGGACGATGGAGAAGCATATTTGACTTCCTCCAATCCGTTTCGGCGGCGCAAATAGGGATGCACCATATCGCCCTGAATCGGACCGGGGCGGACAATCGCAACCTCAATGACGAGATCGTAGAATGTTCGTGGCTTCAGCCGCGGCAACATGTTCATCTGCGCGCGGCTCTCGACCTGAAAGACGCCAAGCGACTCGCCCCGCTGCAGCATCTTGAACACGTCATCATCATCCTTCGGGACGATGTCGGACAATTGCTTCTGGATGTTTTTGTGATCGACCATGAGTTCGAAGCATTTGCGAATGCAGGTCAGCATTCCCAAGGCAAGAATGTCGACCTTCATCATCTTCAAAGCATCGACATCATCCTTGTCCCACTCGATGAAGGTGCGATCTTCCATCGCGGCATTGCCAATCGGAACGTAGGTATCGAGCCGGTCCTGTGTCAGCACATAACCGCCGACGTGCTGCGACAGGTGACGGGGAAAATCGATCAAGGCACTCGCCAAGTCGATGGCGCGGATGACCAGGGGATTGGCGGGATCGAAGCCGGCCTGCTTGACTTGCATCTCATTAAGGCCCTTGCCCCAGCTTCCCCACACCGTATCCGCAAGAGCTGCAGTGACATCCTCCGTCAGGCCCAGCGCCTTGCCGACATCGCGGATCGCGCTGCGCGGCCGATAATGAATGACGGTGGCGATAATAGCCGCGCGGTGACGGCCATAGCGGCGATAGACATACTGCATCACCTCTTCGCGGCGGACGTGTTCGAAATCGACATCGATGTCCGGTGGCTCCAGGCGCTCCTTGGAGATGAAGCGTTCGAACAGCACGTCGTTTTCCGCAGGATTTACCGCGGTGATGCCGAGCACGTAGCAGACGGCGGAATTGGCGGCCGAACCGCGGCCCTGACACAGAATGCCTTCGTTGCGCGCCCACTGCACGATGTCATGCACGGTGAGGAAGTAGTGCGCGTATTTTAGTTCTTCGATGAGTGCCAATTCTTTACGGAGCGTGTGATCCAGTTTCTCATCCACAACTCCCGGAAAATACAGGGCGCGCCCTTCCCAGGTCAGATCTTCCAGATGTTGTTGTGCGGTCTTGCCTGGCGGCACGGGCTCGTTGGGATAGTGGTACTGAAGCTGGTCAAGTTCAAAAACGATCTGTGAAGCAAAGCGTAGCGTTTCAGCGATCGCCTCGGGGATTTCCTTGAATAGCCGGGCCATTTCAGAAGCAGGCTTCAAATGCCGCTCGGCATTGGCTTCGAGTTTGCGACCTATGGCGTGGATCGTTGTTTTTTCACGAACGCAGGTCAGGACATCCTGCAATGGACGGCGGCTGGGATGGTGATAGAGGACATCATTGGTCGCGATGAGTGGAATTCGCGCCGTATCCGACAATCTTTGAAGACGCCTTATCCGCCTGATATCGTCGCCTTGATACAGGAAGTTCGCCGCAAGCCAGGTTGCGCCATCACAGGACTGACGAAGACGGTCGAGAGTTTTCAGAATCTTGCCGGATTGAAAGCGATGCGGCAGCACCATCACCAGAAGCTGGCCTTCGGAAAAATCCAGTAAGTCCGTCAGCGTTAAATAGCATTCGCCTTTTTCGATGCGTGTTGTCGTGTGTTCCGGATCGGCGCCGCGCCGTCCGCGAGTAAGCAGCTGGCATAGCCGTCCATAGGATGGCCGGTCGCGCGGGTAAATCAGAATATCCGGCGTTCCGTCTGTGAAAACGAGCCGCGATCCCACCAGAAGCCGCGGCGGATGTTTGATGTCGGGATTGCCGAGTTCCTTGTATGCGCGCACCACACCCGCCAGCGAATTGTGGTCGGCAATACCGATAATAGGCAGGCCCAATTCACCCGCCTGGTGCACGTACTCCTGAGGATGCGATCCGCCGCGAAGAAATGAGAAGTTTGTTGTAATGCCGATCTCGGCATAGGCAGACTGTGGCTGTGAATTGCTCATGCGAACAACCCGTGGATGAACCATTTTGGTTCTGTGACTTCGCCATAGAGTCCGTCGCGAAACAGCCAGAACCGCTGGCCTGTGTCGTCCTCGACACGAAAGTAATCGCGCGTCGGCATCGTGTCGTGCGAGCGCCACCATTCCATCGCCACCCGCTCAGGCCCTTCGACGTGGACGATCCTGTGAAACATGCGCCGCCATTTGAATTGCGTCGGCGGCTTATCGGGCGCTTCCACGAGCCCCGCATCGATCGCCTCCGGCCGCTCGAACAACCGCAACGGCCGCAATGGTGGCTCGCCCGCAACCCGCGCCGGCCATGAAGCTTCGGCACATCCCGAAGGCAGTTGCAGCATCGGCACCGCGAGCGCGGCGCGTTCGGGAATGTGGGTGTCCTGAGGCAGATAGCGCACTACGCGGCGCGCACCGAGCCTCGCCGAAAGCCGGTCCGCCAGTTGCGCAACGTCGGCAGCTTCATGTGCCGTGGTATCGAAACCGCGCTGCGTCTCTGCCACCACGACGGTCAGCGTTGCGGCCAGACGGATCAGGTCGAAGCCGAAACCGGGATCGAGCGGATCGTCGAGGGCACCGAGCTTTTCGGCGAACAGCCGTTCAATCATGGCAGGCTGCGTCACCGCGTTACCGGCATCGACCGCGATGGTTCGTACCAGTCCATCGGTGCGGAAGAAGCTTGCCTCCAGCCGTCTTGCCCCCTTGCCATGATGGGTCATGGCATTGACCAGAATTGACGACAGGGATTGCAAGACCGGCACAATCACATCCAGCGTCGCGACCGGTTCGGCGAACCGCTTCTCCACGATATAATCCGGCAGCGGTTTGCGCGGCGAGATCGGCGCATCGCCCTGCCCCAGCGCCTGTTCCAGCAAGGCCGTAAAGCCGGCGCCAAATCGCGCGGTGATCTCATGCCGGGCACGCGACGCCACATCGCCGATGGTTTTTAGCCCGGCGCGGCGTAGTCCTTGTGTGATCTTGGGATCGGCACCGAGCGCAAATACCGGCAGCGGCGCGACAGCGGCTGTCTCCTCACCGTTACGGACAATGCTGCCGTGGCTATGACGCGTCAGCGTTCGCGCGCAAACCGCCGTTCCCGCAATTGCCGCGCTAACCGAAAATCCCTGTGCGGTCAGCACATGGCACAACGCCGTCATCAACGCCGCCTCGCCGCCGAACAGATGCGCGCACCCTGTGATGTCCAGCATCAAACCGTCAGGCGCATCGATCCCGACCAGCGGCGTGAAACGGTCACACCAATCTGCGATACCCTCCAGCGTCACCCGATCGGCAGCCTCATCGGCATCCTCGACCGCGATATCTGGACAAACCGCGCGCGCATTGGCCAACGGCATGCCGACATCGAGCCCTAGTCCCGATGCGGCTTCATCCAGCGCGGCGATTTGCAGCGCGTTGTTTAATTTGGCGGCTACGATCAATGGGCCCGGCGATGGGCGACGACGTCCGCGCCTTCAGGCGCTTGATGCGATCGGTGGACAGGCGCGGCAGCCAGAGGCTGAGAATACGCCTGCGGCTCTTGGAAACGGCACTCATCACAATTCCATTCCATGATCCATTGCCCAGTAGGGCCATGACGATTGCGCGCCAGCGTCGTTTCGAGGACCGGCGCTCCCCACGCTTCCATCTCCGGTGGAGAATGCGCGGCGCGCACGATCCAACGCGTCTCGGCAGTGGACATCGCTGGTATGGCGGCGAGCCGTAGCATTAACGCGGTGACGCCGGATTGCTGGGCGGCAAGCGTCAGCTTGCGGCTCGCCACGAGATCGAATGCGCGGGTCTCGCCCCAGATTTCCGTGATCACGCCGCCGAGCGCGTTGCACGCCAGCCCATCGGCGGCGACGCGTAATGCGCTTTCTGCGTTTGCCGCGCGCACCACGACAATCCGGCGCGGGTCCAACCCCAATTCGGCAAAGCCGGGCATCGACAGTTCGCCATTCTCGCGCGCGGAAAAATCCTGCCGCACCCACAGCAGGAACTTCGTTTGCGTCAGGCGCTGCGCAAGACCTGCCACAAATCCCGTTGCCGATGCGCTGTGGTGGCTTTCCGCAAATACCTCATGCAGCGCTCCCAGCATCAGCCCGCCACCCAGCGCGGCATCCGCCTCGGCATGTCCGAGCGGAACATGGCGCGTATCCGAGGCGAGACCGCTTTCAAGGCGGTCGATCGCCCCCTGCAGGCGCGCAAGCGTGCTCATGCGTGCGCCGATCATGTGCGCCGCTCCTTCAGAAATGTTGGCCGATGATGGTCCCTACAGAACCAATGACTGGCTCAATTGTTCATGGTATGTTCTAATATAAAGCTAAGACGATCCCCAGAGTCAATCGAAACCAAAACTGAAGTTTTTCGTAAATAGAATCAAAGGGATTAAAATTATGGACGTGCAGCGCAAGCTGGAAATTCTGGCCGATGCCGCCAAATACGACGCCTCCTGCGCCTCCAGCGGTACCGAGAAACGGGATTCCCGCGACGGCAAAGGTGTCGGCTCGACCGACGCCGGCATGGGCATCTGCCATTCCTATGCGCCGGATGGCCGCTGCATCTCGTTGCTGAAAATTTTGCTGACCAACGCCTGCAACTACGACTGTCTTTATTGCGTCAACCGAACCTCAAGCAACGTCCCCCGTGCGCGCTTCACGGTCGATGAAGTGGTGAAGCTGACGCTCGACTTCTATCGCCGCAACTACATCGAAGGATTGTTTTTATCCTCGGGCATTATCCGCAGCGCTGATTACACCATGGAGCAAGTGGTGAGCGTCGCTCGCAAATTGCGCGAGGAGCATCACTTTCGCGGCTACATCCATCTGAAAACAATTCCGGAAGCCGACGAAGCGCTGATCACCGAAGCCGGCAAATATGCCGACCGGCTCAGCATCAACATCGAAGTGCCGGAGGAAGAAAGCCTCGCCAAGCTGGCGCCGGAAAAAGACGTTCGCGCCATAAGGCGCACCATGGGCCGCCTACGGCTCAAGCTCGATGAAGCCCGCGAAGGCCGCAAGCTGACGCCGAAAGGCAATTCTGCGCCGCGCTTTGCACCGGCCGGACAAAGCACGCAGATGATCGTGGGCGCTGATGCCGCAACCGATCAAACCATCCTTAACACCAGCGCCAACCTTTATGGCTCCTATAACCTCAAGCGCGTTTATTACTCTGCGTTCAGCCCGATACCAGATGCCAGCCGCTCCTTACCACTGCTAGCGCCGCCGTTGATCCGCGAACATCGGCTTTATCAGGCGGACTGGCTGATGCGCTTCTATGGCTTCGACGCCGGTGAAATCATCGACAAGGCAGAAGGTATGCTGTCGCTCGACATCGATCCCAAACTGGCCTGGGCGCTGCGCAACCGCGAGCGCTTTCCGCTCGATGTGAACCGTGCCAGCCGCGAGGATTTACTGCGCGTGCCCGGCTTCGGCCGCAAGGCGGTAGACCGCATCATCGCCACGCGCCGCGTGACCTCCATCCGCTTCGCGGACCTCGCACGCTTGCACATCCCTCGGAGCAAGGCCCTGCCGTTCATCGTTCTCAGCGATCACCGGCCGTCGGCGAGCTTGCTTGATAGCGTTCAGTTGGCGGAGCGGTTCAAGCCGAAGACATCACAATTGGGATTTGGATTTTGAGTTCGACGCATCGCATCTCGCTCGACAGCGAAACCGATTTTGAAGGTTGGCGCCAAGCGGCCCGGACGCTGGTGCTGAACAACATCGCGCCGGCCGAAGTGATTTGGTCGGTCAAAGGAAGCGATCCCGAGCTGTTCGAGTCATGCAGCGCGTCGCCGCTCGAGACGCCGCACGGCACGTTCAACGTCCCGGCCAAATTTGTCGATCTGGCAAAAACAGCCATTCTCCACCGTGATCCCGAACGGTTTGCAATTCTCTATCGATTGCTCTGGCGTCTGCGAACCGATCACGACCTGATGCAGGTTGCGACCGACCTGGATGTTTTAAAGGTGGCAGATATGGCCAAGGCCATACGCCGCGACGAGCACAAGATGCACGCTTTCGTCCGCTTCCGCGAAGTCGGCCGCGAGCGGGAATCGCATTTCATCGCCTGGTTCGAACCGGAGCATCATATCGTCGAAGCTCGCCGCGCCGTTTTTCATGCGGCGCTTTGCCGACATGGCCTGGTCGATCCTGACGCCGGATGTCTGCGCGCATTGGGACGGACATGCGGTTTCGTTTACGCCGGGCGTCAGCAAAGCGGACGCGCCCTCGGAGGACCGGCTAGAGGAAACATGGCTGCGCTACTACGCCAGCATCTTCAATCCCGCCCGGCTGAAGGTGAAGGCCATGCAGGCGGAAATGCCGAAGAAGTATTGGCGGAACCTGCCTGAGGCTTCGTTGATTAAGCCTTTGATCGCTGGCGCAGGCCGCGCGACCGAGGTGATGATTGCCAATGCCGCAACGATGCCGCACAAATCGCAGAAACGGCTGGAGCAGCCGATGAAACGAAAGCATTCAGGCGACGCCGGCAGCATTGAAGCTTTGCGCGAATCTGCCAGCGATTGCCGTGCCTGTCACCTCTGGAAGGATGCGACACAGACGGTGTTCGGCGAAGGTCCGCAACGCGCATCGGCCATGCTGGTCGGCGAGCAGCCCGGCGACAAGGAAGATCTGGCTGGAAAGCCTTTTGTCGGACCAGCGGGCCAAATGCTGGATCGCGCGTTGAAAGAAGCTGGCATCGATCGCGACAAGGTCTACGTCACCAACGCGGTTAAGCATTTCAAATTCGTGCCGCGCGGGAAAATCCGTCTGCACCAGAAGCCGAATACGCCGGAGATCAAGGCGTGCCGGCAGTGGTACGAACGAGAACTGATGTCGATCAAACCGGCGCTGGTGGTGGCAATGGGAGCAACCGCCGCCCAGCAAGTGTTCGGAAAGATCACGCCGATCAATAAATCACGGGGTCGATTGATCGATCTGGACGACGGCATCAAAGCATTGGTGACGGTGCATCCATCTTATTTGCTGCGCTTGCCGGATGCAGATGCAAAGGCCCGTGAATACGAGCGCTTTGTCGACGACTTGAAGATTGCCGCGGCGCTGTTGAACGAATCAGCGCGTGCAGCCTGAGCGACTGATCAGGCCGCCAGCGTATTTTCCACCAGCTTGATCCAATACGAGGTGCCGTAAACGATTGCCTCGTCGTTGAAATTATACGCTGGATGATGCAGTCCCGCGCTGTCGCCGTTGCCGCAGAAGATAAATGCGCCGGGACGAGCTTCCAGCATGAAGGCGAAATCTTCGGCGCCCATCATCGGCGGCGTCTCGTGAACGTTGTTATCGCCGGCAATTTCCTTGGCAATTTTTGTCGCGACCTCGGTCTGCAAGGCGTGGTTGACCGTCACCGGGTAGCCGCGCTCATAGTCGATATCGATTTTCGTCCCTGTCACTTGCGCGATGCCGGCGGCCACCTCCCGAATGCGTTTTTCAACGAGTTTTCTGACGTCCTCTTTCAGCGTGCGAATGGTACCTTTCAGCTCGGCAGTCTGGGGAATGACGTTGCGCGCATTGCCCGCATGGAATTCGCAGATCGAAATCACCGCGGATTCCAAGGGATCGACGCTGCGTGCAACGATGGACTGCAGCGCGGCAATCAATTGCGAGCCGGCCAGGACGGGATCGATGCAAATGTGCGGGCGCGCGGCATGGCCGCCGCGGCCTTCGATACGGATATCGAGGGCGTCGGTCGCGGCCATGATCGGGCCTGGACGGATCGCAAACGAGCCGATCGGAAGACCCGGACCATTGTGCATTCCATAAACCTGATCGATCGCAAAACGATCCATCAGGCCATCCTTGATCATGGCGGCAGCGCCGGCACCGCCCTCTTCGGCCGGCTGAAAGATGACGACGGCGTCCCCGGCGAAATTCCGGGTCTCCGCCAGATAACGCGCCGCGCCGAGCAGCATCGCCGTATGCCCGTCGTGTCCGCAGGCGTGCATTTTGCCGGGCGTCTTGGAGGCATAGGCGAGATGGGTATCCTCCTCGATCGGCAGCGCGTCCATATCGGCGCGCAACCCGATAACCTTGACATCGCCGTCCGTCCGCGGCCGGTTACCCCTGATGACGCCGACCACGCCGGTGCGTCCGAGCCCGGTCACGACTTCGTCGCAGCCAAATTCGCGCAGGCGATCGGCCACAAAAGCCGCAGTGCGATGCACGTCGTACATAAGCTCGGGATGTTCATGAATGTCGTGACGCCAGGCCATGATATCCGGCTGAAGATCGGCGACGCGATTGACGATGGGCATGGGGCAAATCCAGGTCGAGGTCAGGTTCATCGGATATCTAGCACGGGGCTGTGATCTGCCCAATACCATCAAGTGCATCGACTATACAGCGGTCGAAGACGGCGCTAAGGGGCTTTATACGCCACCGGAACATTCCGGAGCGATCCGGTGATCGAATCATGAGACGGCTGGAAGGCGACTTCGACTACATCGTCATCGGCGCCGGTACGGCCGGTTGCATCGTCGCCAACCGGCTTTCAGCCGATCCGACCAAACGCGTGCTGATCCTCGAGGCCGGCGGTAGCGACAACTGGATCTGGTTTCATATCCCGGTCGGCTATCTCTTTGCGATCGGCAATCCCCGCTCGGACTGGATGTTCAGAACGGAGGCGGAAGCCGGGCTCAATGGCCGCTCCCTCGCCTACCCCAGAGGCAAGGTGATCGGCGGGTCGTCAGCCATCAACGCGATGATCTCGATGCGAGGTCAGGCCGCCGACTATGACCACTGGCGGCAACTCGGACTGACCGGCTGGGGCTATGACGATGTGTTGCCCGCGTTTCGGCGGCTTGAAGACCATTTCCTGGGTGAGACCGAGCACCATGGCGCCGGCGGCGGCTGGCGAATTGAAGAGCCGCGGCTGTCGTGGCCGATCCTCGACGCGGTTACCAACGCGGCAGAGGAAATGGGGATTCGAAGGATTTCGGATTTCAACACCGGCGACAATGAAGGCGTCGGTTATTTCCACGTCAACCAGAAGCGCGGGCGCCGCTGGTCTTCGGCGCGCGGATTTCTCAAGCCTGCGCTTGAAACGTTCCAACCTGCGGTTAGAGAAGAATGTGCTCGTCGATCGCTTGATCGTCGAAAACGGACAAGCGGTCGGCGTGCGTTTTATCCAAGGGGGCGAGATCGTCGAGGCTCGTACCACAGGCGAATTGATCCTTTGTGCCGGTTCGGTCGGATCGACGCAGGTACTGCATCGTTCAGGCATTGGTCCTGCCGAGTGGCTGTCGCCGCTCGGTATTGAGACCGTGCTGGATCGGCAAGGCGTCGGACGCAATCTGCAGGACCATCTTCAGCAACGCGCGATCTACAAGGTCGACGGCGTACGCACGCTCAATGAGACCTATTATAATTTAATTCGCCGCGGGATGATGGGCCTCGACTACGCGTTTCGCCGCCGGGGGCCGCTGACCATGGCGCCGTCGCAACTCGGCATTTTCACGCGATCCGACCCGCACCGCGAGCGCGCGAATATCCAGTTTCATGTGCAGCCACTATCCCTCGACAAGTTCGGCGATCCCTTGCATCGCTTTCCTGCGATCACCGTCAGCGCCTGCAATCTGCAACCGACCTCGCGCGGCTCGGTGCGAATCCGATCGGCCGATCCGGATCAGGCACCGGCCATCGCGCCGAACTACTTGTCGACCGGCGAAGACCGGCAGGTGGCGTCGGATGCTATCCGCGTCACCCGACGGCTCATGAAACAACCGGCGCTGGCGGCGTATCATCCGGATGAATTTCTGCCGGGACCATCGGTCGGCGACGACGATGCTTCTTTGGCGAAAGCCGCCGGCGATATCGGCACCACGATCTTTCATCCCGTCGGGACTGCCAAAATGGGCGCATCTTCCGATCCGTTGGCGGTCGTCGACGAACGGCTGCGCTTGCATGGCATCCGCGGACTTCGCGTTGTCGACGCATCCGTCATGCCGACCATTACGTCCGGCAATACCAACACGCCAACGGCGATGATTGCCGAAAAAGGTGCGTCGATGGTCATCGAGGACAGAAGATAAAAAGCGATTTCCGGGAATAATTCCCGCCCGGCCCGATCAGGTCCAGGAGCCCAATCACGGGATCATGGAGATCGGCGATGAGTGACCACGATAAAACCGAAGACGGCGTTAGCCGCCGTCGCGTGCTGGAATGCATGACCTGGGCCGGTACTGGCGTGCTCTGGACTGTTTCAGGCGGAGTGCCTCGCTCGCTCGGCCTCGTTGGCTCGGCACAGGCTGCGGAACCAACCGGATTTACGTTCCTGCAAATCAGCGATAGTCACGTCGGTTTCGACAAACCGGCCAATCCCAATGCCAAGGGCACGCTCGAAGAGGCGATCAGCAAAATCAAATCCATGCCGGTGAAGCCGGATTTCATGATCCATACCGGCGATATTACACATCTTTCGAAAGCGGCGGAATTCGATGATGCCGAGCGCATCATCTCCCAGGCCAAACTCGACGTGCACTACGTGCCCGGCGAGCATGATTTCATTGATGAAGAAGTTAAATTCTACCGCGAGCGCTATGGGCGCGGCACCAAGGGGGCCGGCTGGTATTCGTTCGATGCCAAGGGCGTGCACTTCATCGGTCTTGTCAACGTCGTCGATTTGAAAGGCGGTGGCCTCGGCAACCTCGGCGACGAACAACTCAAATGGCTGGAGGACGATCTGTCAGGCCGATCCAAATCGACACCCATCGTGGTGTTCGCCCACATTCCGCTCTGGACAGTCTATCCAGCGTGGGGCTGGGGCACCGAGGACGGCGCCCGCGCGCTGGATTACCTGAAGGGTTTCGGTTCTGTCACCGTTCTCAACGGCCATATCCACCAGGTGATGCAGAAGGTCGAAGGCAACGTCACCTTCCACACCGCGCGCTCCACCGCGTTTCCGCAGCCCGCGCCGGGCACCGCACCCTCGCCGGGGCCCATGAAGGTCGCTGACGACAAGTTGCGCGGCCTCCTAGGCGTCGCCAGCATCAACTTCAAAGTGGGCGATGCAAGGCTCGCGATCATCGACACTCCGTTGCAGAGCTAGGGAGTTTTGCCATGACCTTTGCAACCCTGCGCAACGCTAGCATCCGCTTGTCCATTCTTATTCGCAATGACGTCGCACATGAGTGCTGCCCGCTGTGAGGATGTCACGGTAATGATCGACAACTTTACGTTCGAGCCGGCGCAACTCACTGTGAAAGCCGGCACTACCGTGACGTGGAAAAATCGCGATGACATTCCTCACACGATCGTGTCAGCGGGCAAATTCAGATCGAAACCGCTCGATACCGACGACAGCTACACGTTCACGTTCGCGTCAGTCGGCGACTACAAGTATTTTTGTTCGCTGCATCCGCACATGACCGGGATGATCAAGGTTGAGTAACGATCAAAACCAAGGCATCACAACGATGGACGGCTGGTGGATCGACACCGGCCGTACATCGGCTGCGGTGAGCACGAAGATGCCGGTTGATATTCCACGCCAGGATCCGGAGAAAGCGCGGCGTTTTCGCGACGCTACGCTGCCTTATCTCGATGATATCTACACTTTGGCGCGTTATCTGCTGCGCGACCCCGGCGACGCCGAGGACGCGGTGCAGGAATGTTATCTGCGTGCGCTGAAGCATTTCGATAGCTATCGCGGCCCTGCCATGAAGCCGTGGCTGCTTGCGATTCTGCGCAACGTCTGCCGCGTCGAATTTGCGCGACGCGCGAGTTCACCCACCGCGTCGATCGACGCCATGCCGGAGAACAGCGAGCAAGTCATTCCACTCTGGCACGAAACACAGGATACGCCAGAAACTGAAATGATGCAGCGCCGGGATGCTACGACGATCCAGCGCTTGATCGCGTCGCTCGCTGAACCGTACCGGGAGACATTCGTCCTCCGTGAAATCCAGAACCTGTCCTATCGCGAGATCGCCGACGTCGTCGATGCTCCCAGTCGGCACCGTGATGTCCCGCCTCGCGCGCGCCCGCGCCCTGCTCCGTTCAGCATGGACCGCGGAAGAGGAGCAACCGAAATGACTTGCGACGAGGCTGAAATCCTTATCCATGCGCTGCTGGATGGCGAACTTGATGCCGGTCACGCGCGAGAGGTCGAGGATCATATTGCAGGCTGCCCGCGCTGCGCTGAGCAATTGCGGGCTTTCGACGATATGAAAAAAGCGGTCTCCGATGTGAACATGCGTTACACGGCGCCACCGAGCCTCCGCCGGCGCATCGATGCCGCACTGCCGCCAGCGCGGCAGCTGAGCCGTCGCTCGGTGCTTTCGGGCTTTGCGGTCGGGTCCGCAGTATCGGCCATTGCAGCGACCGGTATCATCGCCATTGTCCTTCGCAACGACGATGAGCAACGAATCTTATCCGAAGTGGTTTCGGCGCATCTGCGCTCGCTGCAGGCGGATCACCTAACCGACGTGCTTTCCAGCGACCAGCACACGGTCAAGCCGTGGTTCAACGGCAGATTGGACGTGGCGCCCCCTGTGGTCGATTTGACCCAGCAAGGCTTCACGCTGATCGGCGGCCGGCTCGACTATATCGATACCCGCGCGATGGGCGCGATCGTGTACCGCAGACGCGCCCATGTGATCAATTTGTTCGTCACCCCAACGGCCAATACCGGGCGGCGTACATTCAAAACCGACACGGTTCACGGATTTAATATCCGACACTGGAGCGATGGCGGGCTGAACTATTGGGCTGTCAGCGATATCGCGACCGATGAACTTGCGGAGTTCGCCGAAAAAATAGAAACCGCGATTTAAACAAATGCGTTGAACCGCTAGGCGGACTTGCGCATCGCGTTGTCGACAAGCGTTTTCCCGAGCGACCATATCGCGCCGGGCACCTTGTGACTGGATGCAATGACCGAATTGAAAGCTGTCTCGACCCACTTGCAATCCTCGTCGGTGATTGTCAGCGGCGGGAGAAGCTTGATGGTATGGCTGCCGTGACCGGCGACCTGCGTCAAAATCTTGTGGTCCTTGAACAGCGGCACCGTGATGAGCTGACAAAACAATCCTTTGTTGGCCGTTTCCAGCGCGGTCCAGGATGCCTTCAACCGCAGCGATTTGGGCGGACCGAATTCCACTCCGATCATCAACCCCTTGCCGCGAACTTCCTTCAGCAACTCATAACCCGGCACCATCCGCGTCAGCGCGAGACGCAACTCGGCGCCGCGTTTGGCCGCGTTCTCGATCAGTTTCTCCGACTTAAGCACTTCCAACGTGGCGATGCCGGCAGCCATAGCCAGATCGTTTTTCGCAAACGTCGATCCATGGACCAGCGCCCGGTCCATCTGATTGAATATTTTGTCGAAGATGCTTTTTCGGGTCAGAACCGCGCCCACCGGAACGTGGCCGCCGGACAACGACTTGGAGAGCAAGACCATATCCGGCTCAACGTTCCAGTGCTCGACCGCGAGGAAGCGCCCGGTCCGGCCCATACCGGTTTGAATTTCATCGGCGACCAGCAACGTTCCGTAGCGGCGACAGAGTGCTGCGGCGCCCGGAAGAAATTCATCGGTCGGGATATTGACGCCTTTGCCCTGAATCGGCTCGACGATGAAAGCGGCAACCTGGCGCGACGAGAGCGCCTTTTCCAGCGCATCGAGGTCATTGAAAGGAATGGATGAGCAACCCGGGAGCAGCGGTCCAAAGCCGGCCCGGAAATTGGTGTCATCGGTGAGCGAGAGCGCGCCGTAAGACAGCCCATGATATGCGTGTCCGCAATAAATTATCTCCGGACGCCCGGTCGCGCTGCGCGCAAACTTGATCGCAGCTTCGACACATTCTGCTCCTGAATTGGCGAAAAAGACCTTGTCGAGATAAGGCACATATTCCAGCAACCGCTCAGCCAGCACACCCGCCAGGGTGGAAACGTCCAGTTGCACGAGGTTGGGCAGATCGGCATCTAAAACGCTCTTCAAGGCCTGCCGCAGCGCGGGATGATTTCGGCCAATCGCAAAAACGCCAAATCCGCTGAGTAGGTCGAGATAACGTGCGTCATCCCGGTCGAAAAGGTACTGGCCTTTCCCCTTTTTAAAGCCAACATCGTATCCGATGGTTTTGAGCACGCGAACCATCTGCTCGTTCAGGTGGCGCGTGTGCATGGAGCTGCGCTGCGCCTGACGATCTACAAACATCTCGGAAACGTCTAGATTTGGATATATCATCAGATACATACTTCGGTTGAAGACCATTTCGTCAACTAAAAACGCTAAACGCGGCATTTGCCCGCAGATAGATCACCGCTTAAGCAAGGTTCGGAAAATGTTGCACCGCCCACGAGATATCACCCGCACGCTATTTTGCTGCGGAACACTGTATGTCGCGGCCATGGGTTCCGCTGCTGCCGCGGATCCTACCGGTGATTGGCGGGTCGCCGACGGGGTGGCGAACATCAGGGTTGCCGAATGCAACGGTAGCATGTGGGGCGCTGTGGCTTGGGAAAAGGAACCCGGCGGGGTCGACAGTAACAACCCGGACGCCGCCAAGCGGACAAGACCAACATTGGGGATGCCGATCCTGCTCGATATGAAAAAGAAACCTGGCGTCGACGAATGGGAGGGCGAGGCTTACGATGCAAAAACCACGGGCCACAACTTCAAGACAACCATCAAACTCAAAGGCACCAATCAGCTCGAAATAAACGGCTGCTTTTTGTTTATCTGTAGCGGAGAGACCTGGACCCGCGTCGGTGATCCCATCCCTTCCAGTCCTAGCAACCCCGGTGCGAAGGGTGCTAAGGCGAAGCAGGTCGGCCTAACGTCAAAGGGGCCAGCAGGTCAAAAAACGAACGCGTTGGGTAAGCCACGCCGACATTGGCGATATCTGTCTAATCCCCGACATCGCGCGGCTTACCCATCAAAGCGGGCTGAAATAGCAGCACTGCAGCGAGTGTCGTGACGAGAGAGAGCGCCAGCAGTTTTCCCATGCTGGCGGTCCCTGGATGGCTTGAAAGCCACAAACTGCCGAAAGCCGTGGCGGTCGTGAGCGCGCTAAAAAATATCGCCCGAGTCAGACTTGATTGTAAAAGGTTGGTCCTGCCAGATCGCCACGCCGTCACGTAGTATATCTTGAATGCTACGCCTACGCCGAGCAGCAGCGGCAAGGCGACGATATTGGCGAAGTTGAGCGGCAAACCAATCAGCACACAAATTTCCAGCGTCACTGCCCCCGCCACCAAAAGCGGCACCAACGTCAGCAGCACGTCGGTGACCCGCCGAAGCGCTAACCAAAGCAGAATGCTGATCGAGATCAGGGCCCAAAGCCCGGCGTGGATGAACGCTCTCACGACGGTCTCGCCGGATTTGAGGATCGATACCGGTCCCCCGATGGCGTTCGGCTCGGCCGCGAGAACCGCCGCCGCGAATTTGCGCAGCGTATCGTTGTCGTCCGGGTCGCCGCGCGGTAACGCCTCGACGCGTGTCACGCCTTCTTTGGTTTGCCACGATCTAATCAGGTCGGCTGGAAGGGTCTTCAGACTTACCGCTTGAGCTTGCAGCAGGTAGCGCAATTGCTGGAGCATGATCTTTAATGGATCAACGAATACCGCCTGAGCCTTTTCCCGCGTTGCTTGATCAGAGACCGCCAGCTTGTCCAATGCGTCGGCAAGACGGCGCGATGCGCCAGCTCCATCGCCCTTGTCGCCGCCGGCAACCTTACGCAGGCTCTCGGCCGCCTCTTTCAATGCAGCTACATTCTCTTCGTCGGTTGGCGGCGCATCGAGAGAATTGGGGTTGAGCGCCGGATTGAGTATCTTGGCGCCGCGCGCGATCAAATTGAGTTTCGCGGGCTGATCGTCAGGCACGAAACTATCCAGCGACCTGGTGCGAAGAACTTCCGGCACTTTGGCCAGATGAGCTTCTATCTTCCTCGCTTCAGTTTCGGATTTTCCCATGACATTGATGGCGTTCGTACCTGTATTCGGATCCTTTCTCAGATCGAGGTACGTCGCGATCGATTTGACTTTAGTGTTTCGAAGATGGATCGGATTGAAATCGAACTGCAAGAAATACAGCAGCGGTAGTCCAAGTACGGCAACCAGCAGCGTGCCGACTATGATCACAACGCGATGCTTTTCGAGAAAGTGATCGAGCGGCGCCAGAAACGCATAACCGACCGGCTCTTTTTCTCCCGGTGGATTGAGCAACATGAGCAAGGCTGGAAGCACCGTTATGCTCGCGGTAAACGCGACCAGCATGCCGACGCCCGCGATCTTGCCGAGTTCGGAAACCCCTTTGTAATCCGTTGGAAGAAAAGAAAGGAATCCCGCGGCCGTCGCAACGGCGGCCAGCGACAGCGGGACCGCCGAACGCTTGGCTGCCTCGAGCAATGCCGCCTGAAGATCGTTGCTTTTAAACCGTTCGGATCGATAGCGGACGCTGTACTGGATACCGAAGTCGACACCTAGTCCAACAAACAAGACGGCGAAGGCTATCGAGAGCAGGTTCAAAGATCCCACCATCATCAGACCTGCAGCGGTGGTAATTGAAAGGCCGATAAACAGCGTAGCGAATACGGCGAAAATGATTTTCGGCGAGTGCAAGGCCATCCATAGGATGAACAGCACCACGAGCACCGTACCTATACCGTTGGTGACGGCGCCCTCCTGAACAGTTGCAAATTCTTCATTTGCGATCGGAACCGGCCCGGTCAATCTGACGCGAGAGCCATATTGCCCCTCCAGATTGAGGTCCGTGGCGGCCTGTCTGATGGCGTCGGTTGCATCCTTGCCCGGTTCAAGCGCGTTGAAATCAAGGATTGGCTTGAATTCGATGAAAGACCGGCGATCTCCGTCCGTCAGGGGCTTGTCGCTGACGAGTTCATGCCACGAAAAGCTTGCCTTACCTTTGCCGAGCACATTTTCAATCGTTTGCGCAACCATCGAAAATGGGCGCTCGGTATTGTTGAGCTTTACTTCGCCGCGTTGGATTCCCGCGATACCGGTTTCCAATGCTCCCGTCAGACCACGAATGCTGGGATCGCCAGCCATGATTTCGAGTAGCGGCGCGGCCGATTCGAACTGTTCTGTTACCCGGGCCACTTCTTTCCTGGGAAGAAACAAGAGGCCGTTCTTTTGGAAAAACTCCCCGCTATCCAGCGAGCGAACCGAGTTAAAGTGCTTGGTATCGTCAGATAATTTTTTGACCAGTTCAGCCGCTGCCGCGCCGGCAAATTCCGGCGAAGGGCCTTCGACCACCGCCAGAATCATTCGTTCCTGATCGAAGGCTTGCTCGAATTGATTGTCCCGCTTGCGCCAATCGAGGTCGGGTGAAATCAGCGTGTTGATATCAGTGTTGATTTCAAAATTTCTCGCTGTGTAGAAGCCTGCGCCTACCGCAAGCGCGAGCGCCAACAAGACGGTCAGAAGTGCGAACCTCGTACAGGCCTTTACAATCGTTACGACAACACGTGTCAGCATTTTTTCTTTCTATTGATCCGAATCGACACAAACGCTCCCCGTCGGCGAGGCGTTGGCCAAAAGCCAAACTCCGGCTGACTTCGTGGCTGATATAGCCGGGATTGAGCCGTTATGAAGTAACGAACGAGAGGTCTATCGAGGCGCTCGGCGATTTAGTATGATATTACCGGTAAATGCGACTTTGTTCAGTCAAATCAGCAAACCTGCCAATTAAGTCGATATGTGCCTTTATTTTGCCTGAGCGCCGATACCTGCTATGCGACAATTAACCCGAAAAAGTGCTGTAAGATGTTCATGAACCTAGATAAAAGTACCAAACCATGTAGGTATGCACATAGCACTATCACCAACCGAATCGCCGACTGAGCGATAGTCGCTGCGCCTCATGATTAAGCGATATCAAAGTGCGTCACTAAGGTTTTGAGGCGCATCGCGGCTCACTATATCGATGCTGCACAGCAAAATTAGGGAGCGATGTCGAGACTAAGAGGTTGATCCACTCTCTAGCAAGATCCCGGAAAGAAGTTGAATGGCAATACCGTTTTTTAAAGAGCTGCGTATCGGAGCCTATGTGATCAAGCAAAAGATCATGGGCCGAAAGCGCTATCCATTGGTGCTGATGCTAGAGCCGTTATTTCGATGTAACTTGGCGTGCGTTGGTTGTGGCAAGATCGACTATCCCGACGCCATCCTCAATCGCCGCATGTCAGCGCAGGAATGCTTGGATGCCGCCGACGAGTGCGGCGCGCCGATGGTAGCGATTCCAGGTGGCGAGCCGCTGATCCATAAAGAGATCGGCGAGATCGTGCGCGGCCTCGTGGCGCGTAAAAAGTTCGTGTCCCTGTGCACTAACGCAATGCTGCTGGAAAAGAAGCTCGATCTGTTTGAGCCGTCGCCCTATCTGTTCTTCTCCGTGCATCTCGACGGATTGAAGGACCATCACGATAAGGCTGTGTCGCAGAAGGGCGTGTTCGATCGTGCGGTATCGGCGATCAAGGCCGCCAAGGCCAGAGGGTTCGCTGTCAATGTCAATGCCACCATCTTCGATGGGCATGCCGCGCAG
This sequence comes from uncultured Alphaproteobacteria bacterium, assembly GCA_963723625.1. Taxonomy (GTDB): domain Bacteria; phylum Pseudomonadota; class Alphaproteobacteria; order Rhizobiales; family Xanthobacteraceae; genus Bradyrhizobium. Next base: position 101,938 of record CAVRRK010000002.1, on the reverse strand, counting down.
GACGTGGCAAAATTCCTCGACTTCACCACCGAGCTAGGCGTGGGAGTGTCGATGTCTCCGGGTTATGCATACGAGCGCGCACCCGACCAAGACCATTTTCTCAACCGCACGAAGACCAAGAAGCTGTTCCGCGACGTCTTTGCATTAGGCAAAGGCAAGAAATGGAATTTCCTGCATTCGGGTTTGTTCCTGGATTTCCTTGCCGGCAATCAGACCTACGAATGCACACCTTGGGGTATGCCGGCACGCAACATCTTCGGTTGGCAGAAACCGTGCTATCTGCTCGGTGAAGGTTATACCAAGACCTTCCGCGAACTGATGGATACCACCGATTGGGATTCCTACGGCACGGGCAAGTACGAGAAGTGCGCGGACTGCATGGCGCATTGCGGCTATGAGCCAACCGCGGCCTCGGCTGCTCTTTCTAACCCCTTGAAGGCGATGTGGGTGGCGCTACGTGGTGTACGGACAACGGGTCCGATGGCGCCAGAGATCAATCTCGAGAGGCAACGGCCGGCGCAGTATATCTTCTCGGATCAGGTCCAGAAGAAGCTGTCAGATATCCGCCGCGACGAGGCTATCGCCGCCCAGCATAAAGCCTCGACAGCCGCGTAAACTCCGCAGGGCGCGATTGAAATCGAGCCCGGTTGAAACCAACGAGTGGAGTGTTCGCGGATTTTTGACTACTCCGCGCAGGATCTTCGCCAGGTCGATATCGCCGTTTGGCTTGATCGCGTCCAGCGCCAGCCTTGGCAATGCGCGGGTGGCGGGATCGCTGATGACACGCAGCGCGGCGAAGGGAAGCCCCATATCCTCCGCATAGGACGCCGCGATATGGCTTTCCATATCGACGGCTACGGCACCTGTCTCCGATCGAAGAGCAGCCTTGCCGGCACGGGCAGCCACAACCTGTTCGACGCCGGCCAAGCCGCCACGCACAACCGACCGACGACCGAGACCGAAGCCTGCAATTAATTCCTCGTTGAGGGTCAGGCCAGCAGGCCAACGCGAAGCGCCGGCCATGACTTCAGTAGCCACGACGACATCCCCGGCCCTCAGTTCTGGATCGAGCCCCCCTGCGACCCCGAAGCTGATCACGCCTCGAATCGTCAACGGATCAAAACCTAACAGAAGCGAGCGCAGTTGCTTGGGATCGCTACTGCTGCAGATGACGGTCTTCCCGGGCCCGGCGGCAATACGAGCCTCTTGCGCCAGTCCAGTCACGATCAACATCGGCCGCAGATCGATTGAATTGCCCGCGGCCGCCTCGTCCTCAGCCCCCAAGATCACATCCCGACCCCTACCACCCTGCTGTTTGTGCTTCTCAAATTTCGGAACCGCACAAGTGCCCACAGCGGAAAGAACTTACTGTAGCCATGGTAGCGCAGAAGAAATACGCGAGGAAAGCCTGTTGCGGTGTACCGCTGCTCGTCCCACAACCCTTTTTCCGTCTGTGTGCTTTTTAGGTACTCCACTCCACGCGCTACAGCCGGGTTTTCGACTTCGCCCGCTGCCATGAGGCCAAGTAGGGCCCATGCTGTCTGCGAGGGCGTGGTTGGCGCGACTTCGTACCCCTTGTAATCGAGGCGATAACTGGAGGCGTCCTCGCCCCAGCCCCCGTCCTCGTTCTGAATCGATACGAACCAGTCCACCGCCTTCCGAATCATCGGGTCGTCATGTTGAATACCCGCTGCGTTGAGCGCGCATAACACCGACCAAGTGCCGTAGACGTAATTCATGCCCCAGCGGCCATACCAGGAACCATCTGGAAGCTGGGCTCGGCGCAAATACTCGATGCCGTCCGCGATTGCCGGACTGCTCTGCGCGGTTTCGCCGAGTTGGGCTAACATCGAAACGCACCGTGCGGTCACGTCCTCGGTGGGAGGATCGAGCATCGCGCCGTGGTCGGAGAACGGAACGTTGTTAAGATAATATTCGAGATTGTTGACGTCGAAGGCGCCCCAGCCCCCATCGCGGCTTTGCATACCGACGATCCATTCGCGTGCCCGCGCGATCGCAGTATCATATTCCGTAGTTTGAGTCTGACGGCGCGTCCGATCCATCGCCATGACCACCACAGCAGTGTCGTCCGTGTCGGGATAATAAGCGTTGTTGTATTGAAAAGCCCAACCGCCGGGACGAAGGTCCGGACGCTTCATTGCCCAGTCGCCTTTGACGTCGAGCACTTGTCTGGGCGCCAACCAGTCCAATCCTTGTTTCGCCGCGTGGAAGGAATCCGCATCCCCGGCTTCAATCAAGGCATGACAGATCAGCGAAGTGTCCCACACCGGCGAAACGCAGGGCTGGCAGTAAGCCTCATCATCGGAAATGACCATAAGCCGATCGATACCCCTTCGGGTGATGGCGCGCGGTGGATAATCTGCGGGCTTGCCGAGAGCCGCGTACATCATGACCGTATTGGCCATCGGCGGATAAATCGCGCCCAGGCCGTCCTCACCGTTGAGCCGTTCTTCAATGAACGAAACGACGGCATCGATTGCGCGCGCGCGCATCTTCTTCGGGAATAGCGGCTCGATCACCCTCAACACGACGTCCAACGCACGGAACAACACGAACCAGCCCCATTTCTGGTGCGGCGCCTTCGCCGGCATCCCGATCGAAAGCGGGTCCTCTAAAAACAGCTCGTCGATGCCGACGCCGATCGGATATAGAGGCCACGGTTTCAAGGCTGCGAGCACCATGAGCGGGATGAGCGTCGTCCGCGCCCAATATGAAATTTTGCTGATATGAAATGGAGCCCACATCGGCAGCAGCATGATTTCGACAGGCAGCACGGGAACGCTTCGCCACGTTAGTATGCCAAACAACGTCAGCATGAATCGCGTGAAGACGTTGATGTGCACCGCCCCACCGCGCGCCAGGATTGCCTCTCTCGCACGAGACATATGCGCCGCATCGGGAGCGTCCCCGATCACCTTCAGCGCAAAGTAGGCCTTTACGCTGGCGCTCATATTGAAAACCCCGTCATGCACGAGCGACCAGCCGCCGTGAGCGCCCTGCGTGCGGCGGAGATAGTTCGCGATTTTGCCTTCAAGAACGGTGTCGACGGGTTCGCCGAGATAGCGACGCAGCAGCACGAATTCTGACGGTATGGTGCCGTCGCCTTCGAGTTCGAATACCCAATGGCCGTCGGGCTGCCTTAGAGCAAGCAATGCCTGCGTCGCTGACGCGATGGATTGCTCCAGCCCCTGATTGGCGTCAGTTTCGGTTCGATCGCGGTTGGGTTCCATGTCGCTCGACATTTGCTCGCGCGTTGCGGTCAAGCTTGACGCATCGCCAGAACCAGATCGGCAGCGCGGTTTCCAGACCGCACCGATCCTTCAATGGTTGCAGGCAATCCCGTATCAGTCCAGTCGCCCGCAAGAAACAGATTTTTCCGATCCGTAATTGCTCCAGGTCGCCTAGCATCCTGTTCGGGTGTGGCCTCGAACGTCGCTCGGCGCTCGCGCACGATCTGCCAGGGGGGCAGTTCACCTCGAACCCCTGCTACTTCGCAGATTTCGTTCCAAATGGACTTTGCAAGTTCCTCGCGCGGCATATCCAACAATCGGTCCCCGTTGCTGATGGTGATGGACAGCCGCTGCGGGAACGCGAACAGCCACTCGATCAGCCCTCCGACCACCCCGGTTAGTGGCGGCAGATTCTGTGGAGGGTCGAAGCGGAAATGCGCGTTGACGATGGCTCGGAATTTAGATGGCGTCTTGAGGCCGGGCAATAGCGCCGCGGCGGATCGCGGCGGTACCGCCATGATTACGCAGTCTTCCCGTTCGATCGCGACGGTGTCGCCGCCAAAATTCAGTTCGCTGACTCCATTTTCCGAGTTGGCAAGTGCGCGCAGCTCGTGCGCGAAATGAATGCTGGCGCCTTTGTCCTGCAATAGCTTGACGGCCGGTTCAATGAGAACCGCGCTGAGACCATCCCGCGCGACGAGTGGACGACAGGCCTGCCCCCCTGCCAGCAGGGTCTCTCGCATCACCGCGCCGGCAAGGCCGGCGGATCCTTGGGGCGGATCGACATTCAACGCTGCCAGCAAAAGTGGCTGCACCAGTCCGCGGTAGAGTTTTCCTTCGCAACGAATGACATCTCCGATTTGCCGCCTCCTGGACGCCCAGAGCAATGGTGTGAGCGCTAGGTAATCGCGCACGCCAGTTTCGGGAACGCGACGGTTCTCGTCGAAAATCCAGGCTGGCAACCGGCCGTTTCCCAGATCGAGTTGCCATCTTTGCCCCGTCGTTAGATCGACGAAGGGAAACTGGGCGCTTGCCGGTCCGATCAATCCTTTTTCAGTGCCGATGGAAGTCGCGTATGCGATGGCATCACGATTGCCCGAAAGCAGGAGGTGATTTCCGTTGTCGATGGTCAGGTTGGTCGCCGCATCGAAGTACGAGCGGCAACGGCCGCCGGCCTGCTGGGTCGCTTCATGGACATGGACTTTGAAATTCTTGTTTGCCAGGCGAACGGCCGCCGCTAGGCCCGAAATTCCGGCACCAATGACGTGAACGGTTTTTTGCATCAGATAAATGCGTATCGAAGGAGGATGGCTATCTTGGCCGGCTTACTCAGCCGCACCGGAGTGCGGGGCAGCGCGAAGCCGCGGCTGAGGAGCAGTTCTAGAATCGCACGGTAATATTTCGACATGATCCTCGGCGCCCGCACAACGCGTCGCGAATTGCGGCGCATCACTTCATCGGCCTTATCAAAATGAGTTTTGGCCCGCTCCGCCAACGCCAGACACACTTTCGGTAACGCAGGGTCCGCAACAACCTTACGTGGATCGGTGCTGGTAATTCCGGCATGCAACAAAAATTCACGCGGTAGATAGAGCCTGCCGATTGCAGCGTCTTCGTCGATATCGCGCAAGATATTCGCCAGCTGAAGCGCGCGTCCCAGATGGTGCGCAAGCAAGATCCCGTCATCCTGCTCCAGGCCAAATACGCGTACCGACAGGCGTCCGACTGCGCTGGCGACACGGTCGCAATAAAGGTCGAGGGTAGCGAGATCCGGCGCGCGAATATCCGCATGCACGTCCATCTCCATGCCGTCGATGACGTCCAGGAAATCTTCTCGCAATAAACCAAACTTCCGGACCGAGGATACATATTCCTCCAGTCTCTGCGGGGGACGCCCTTGATAGAGCGCGGCGACATCATCTCGCCATTCCCTGAGCGCAGCAAGCCGCTCGGGCCGAGGACCATCGGCATCGGCGATATCATCGACATGCCGGCAAAAGCTGTAGATTTGAAACATCGCGTTACGCTGCGCCCGCGGCAGAATGCGCATCGCCGCGTAGAACGAACTGCCCGACGCCGCTGTCCCCGAATTTACATCAGCAACCGTTTCGAGCGTCATGCGCCAGCTGCCGGATTTTGCACACGGTGCCGCCCCATCGTGCGTTGGATGATCTCAGTGACAATGCCCGCGCCGCTGCGAAAGATCAGTTCAATCGGATTGAGGTGGACTCTCTCGCTCAGGGGATCGCGGACCTTCAAGAGCCGTACAATTTTGTCGGCATAGGCCTGGATCACGGAGATCTCTAGTCCGAGCCGAAAATCCTTTACCTCAGCGCTGAGCGGCTTGCTCTCGCCAAGCAGCACCTGTGTCTTTGCCGCAAGCCAATGTAAACATCGCAACAAGGCTTCCGACGATTGCGGCTGGCCAAGCGCTTCCAGGGAAGCACCGGCCGCTGCGAGGGCATCGCGCGGAAGATAGACGCGGTTGAGATTTTTGTAGTCCTTCCCGCAATCCTGCAAATGATTATTAATCTGCAAACCGGCGCAAAGCGCGTCCGAGGCCGGCCAGGTCGACGGGCTTTCGCCGTGAACGTCGAGCATGAATCGTCCGACCGGCATCGCCGAATAGCGGCAGTAGTGGATTAGCTCATCCCAGTTCTCGTAACGAAGCTTGGTCACGTCCATCCGGAACGCTGTCAGTACATCGAGCGCATGCCGCGGAGGCATTGACCGCTGCGACAGCGCCACGCGAAGATTGACGGCTTCCGGCTGGCTGTCGCCCTTTCCCAGCAGCTCCGCCTGCAGAAGATCGAGGTAAGCCAGCTTCTCGACATCGCCAAGCGTTGCATGATCGGCGACGTCATCGGCTGTACGGACGAAATTATAGAACGCGAGAATCAAGCTCCGGTGGCGTGGATGGATGATCCACGACGCAACGGGAAAGTTCTCATCGCGATGGCTTTTGCCCGACCTGAGTTCGCTCGCGCTTGTCATCAGAAATTGGCTTTTTCAATCTCAAGGCCTGGCTATCAGCCCGCGGTATCGGCATGGGAGGTTCATTCGCATACCCCCGTATAGGAGAATAGGCGTCCAAAACCAACCAGAGCCGGCGTTCTCAGCCGGCCCGTGCACTTGAGAAGATGGCTCTATTGGCCGTGGTCGGTCAGCACCTGACGGCACGACGAAGTCAATCTCGACCGATTTTGCTGCAGGCAAGCCAGAATGACGAAATCGCCTTGATCTATGACCTTGCGACAAAAACGCGCGACATCACGTGAGCAAGCCTTCTGTTCCTGATCGCTCCCGCTATGCTGAGCAAAAGCTCCACTCGAAACCGAGACAAACAAAAGAGCGAATCCAAAGAAAAGTTTATGCATTGTGTTCCTTAGTTTTGGCGGGAGTTCTTGCGGGGGTCAGGCTTATCCCCGAGGGAGGGATAGTTTCGATTGTTGCGAGATCAGTTGAAGAAGCAGCTCAATACCATTTCCTGGACCAGAAACATCAGCAATGAGGCCAAATTTACACCGAGCGTTGGAACATATTTGTCTGACAAAACCTAGACATTTTTCTGTCTAACGCCTTGAAATCAAAAGATTTGTAGCGCTCTCCAGAAAAGCAGGCGTTTTCAGCGCCATTGGCTCTCAAGACGGAAAATTTGATCTCTGCAATAATCAATCGGAGACCAGGTACATCGTACGTCGCGATGGATGTCGACAAAATCTTCATTGAACCTAACGCATTACGTGGATACTAAAACTCGATGTGCCGAAACCTAAATTGCGTCAGGCCGTTATTCTTCGATAGGAAAAGGTGAAATGACAGTATTTGGTTCCAAGATGTTTCGGCGGGCAATCCAGGTTGCAGGCGTTGGAGCCGCACTTATGTTGTCGGTGTCCGCGGGCAATGCTCAATCGGGACCGTTTGCAGGCTTCGATGGATCGTGGGCGGGCAACGGCACGGTTTCGCTCTCGGATGGCACAAACGAAAACATTCGGTGCAGGGCCACCTATAAGGTGGATGGTACCGGTCTGGTTTTACAACAGACATTGCGTTGCGCGAGCGATAGTTACAAATTCGACCTCAGCAGCAACGTGACGAGCTCGGGCGACCGCATTTCCGGCCACTGGAGTGAGGCGAGCCGAAATATAAACGGGGATCTTCAGGGTACTGCAGGCGGCGGTAAGATCGATGTGTTCGTCGAGGCAGCGGGCTTTGCCGCCAGCCTTACTCTGACAACGCGCGGCAACAAGCAAAGCGTTCAGATCAGCTCCAAGGGCGATATCCGCGGCGTATCTATTACGATGACAAAGACGTAAGGGTCCGCGCCCCGCCTATTCGGCGGGTTTTGTGCGCGCGGGGGCTCGCGTGAAAACGCTGGGACAGGTTGATCAGGAACATCGCCGTTGGCCGCAAGATAAATAGATCGGCGACCAACGCTGCGACCATCGCAAAAGCGCTGAGCCAGCCGAACAACCGTAGCGACGGCAAATCGGAAAACACCGTCACCACCAAACCGCACGCCAGCACCACGGTGGTCAAAATCAGTGCCGGACCGACAAGTACGGTCGCGCGTTCGACGGCCAGCGCGGGTTCAATGCCCGGGGTGGTCTCCAGCCGCAACCGGTTGAGGAAGTGGATCGTCGCACTCAGTCCGAGCCCGAAAGAGACCGTAAGCGCAACGACGCTTGCGAACTGCAGGCCCTCCCCCAGTAACCACAACACCGTCCCTGAAAGCACCACCGGAAAAATCCCCGGCAGGATACAGGCGAACATCACGACAAGAGATCGGAATGCCAACCCGATGAAAATCGCGACGAGCGCGAACTCGATCGTCAAGCCACGATTGAGTTTTTCGATCATGTTGGCGCTATTTCTCGCCGCGATCGCCGACAGGCCGGTGACGGCGATTTCGTAGCCCGGGTGTTTCTTCCGAACTTCATTGAGAGAGGAATCGAGATGATCGACGACCGGAAGTATCCGGCTGGAGTCGAGATCCGGCACTCTGCCTGAAACGACCACCGCATCCTGATCGGCCGAGATGAAGCGCCGAACCAGATGTTCGGGGATCACATCGACATATTCCTTCAATGTTGCGACGTCGGAACTACCGGCTTTTTCCGCGAGCCATCGCCGCAGGGTTTCGAGCGACCAGACGTTGCCGACGCCGGCCTGCGTCTCGACCATCGCGTGAACATCCGCAATGGTCTGCAACGTTTCCGGCGAATACAGCGACGCCCCCTTGGGGAATTCGATCAGGACATCGATCGGGTTGGCGCCGGTTAGTTTGGCGTCGAGGCGGCCACTTGCGGCCACTGCCTGTTCTTTGTCGGGGACCTGATCCGCCAGCCGATAGCGGGGCTCAAGGTTCGCATAGATAATCCCAAGGCCCGCCACAACTATCACGGCTATCAGGCTGAAAAGGCCGGGACGACCGACCATACGAACGGCGATCCACGCGCAGAAACGCCGGAGCGCGTTGACGCCCGCATCGGCAGTCTTGAACTTTGCCGCGAAGACCTGCTCGTTGCGAACCAATAACACTCCAAACACCGGCACCAGCGACAGCACCGCGAGCAGAGCGATGATCGTCGCCGCAAGACCGGCCTCTCCAAACGCCCGGATCAGGTCGGAGTCGGAAAATTGCAGCGCAATAAATGAAATTCCCGCGGTGGCGTGGGTCAGCACACAGGCGGGGCCTACCACTAAAACGGCGTTGCGAAACGCCGAGAACCTGTCTTCGCCAGCCAGCAGCCTGTCGCGGGCGGCGAAGGTGAGCTGCATCGAATCCGAAAAACTGATCACCATGATCAGCGGCGTCATCACGTTGAGAAACATGTTGAGGCTGAAGCCAGCCCAGCCGAGACCGCCCAGAGCCAACAGGATCGCGAGCAGCGGCGGGAACGCTGCGACGATCATGAATGAAACTTTGCGGAAGAAAATGATCGCGATCAGGCAACCGGCGAGAATGCCGGCAATGTTGTAAATCAGCCCGTCTCGCTCGACCGCGTTACGGATCTCGAGCTGCATGACAGGTACGCCGGAGAGCTCTTTCGATAACCCGGTATCTGCAAGATCGTCCGCCATGATCTTGCGGATCTCGCCGATGGTCTTGCTTAGCCCACTGTTGCCGACGATCGATGGCTCGAGCGACAGAACGATCAGCGCAAGCGTGCCATCCTCCGACAGCAACTTGCCGCGGATAATCTCGTTGCTTTTCACGGTCTCGATGAACTTGTCGTAGTCGGCGCCCTGCGGCAGCTCCGCTGGAAATAGCGCCGCAGGCAATTTCCCGGGTGCCGGAGCCTGCCGGGCGGAGAACAGGGAGATCAGGCCACGCGTGCCTTCAACGAGCTGCAGATCGGTGACCATATTCCGAATTTTTTCGAGATTGGTGCGATCGAGCAGGGCTTTGCCTTCCACAACGACGAGGACGTCGAATTCGGTGGAAGGAAAGCGCTTGGTCACTGCTTCATATTGCCGATATTCCTTCGAATTCGACCGGAACAACTGACTAAGGGAATCGTCGATCTTGATGCGCTCAATGCCGAATATCGCGGCGACGACCAAAGCAAACAGGATGAGGCAAGAGAGTACCGGGGTCTTGATGGCGATGAGGCCAATACGCTCCAGCCCGAATGCAATGCTGACCGGCCGGTGCTGCGGCGTCTGGAGACCGGGATCAGCGCTGAATTTTTCGAGCATGCCCTCTCCAATCCCTTCGGCTCATTAGCCAGTCAGTTACATGAGCCAAAATGAGGCTGAACAACGACGTGCCCGGACGCTAACCCTTGAAAACATGCGGCAATCAGCGCGCGGATGTGTAGCAGGTCCGCGCCTAGTCTCGCAAGCGCGGCAGGATATGCGACAGCGGGCACCGGCAGCAAAAGGCACGCGGCAAAGTTTCTTCATGCCGGCTTGAAGCTGCCGCCAAGCGGCAAAGGCGACGCAAAGCTGCTTTCGTCCTTTAGGGCTACACCGGAGACCCGCCTGAATAGAGCCTCGCGTATCAGCCACGCGATCTTGAAAGCCGCCTCGTCGTAACGCAGGCCCGATGCATGGATGTTGGAAATGCAGTTGCGACGGGCATCGGTAAGCCCCGGCGCGGGCGCGTGCGTCAGGTACGCCCCCATGCTTTGCGGGACGGACAGGCCGGGCCGCTCGCCGATCAGCATCAGGACCGCGCGCGCACCAAGAAGAGAGCCGATTTCGTCACCCAACGCAACGCGGGCGCCTGACGCGACGACGGCGATCCCAATTTCGATCCCATCCGCATGTAGCTGAGGAATGAGAGCCCGAATTAATTCGACCGCATGCCCATTGACCGCCGCCGGCGACAGCCCATCGCCGATGACGACCGCAAGATCGAACACGTCTCTTCTGCGTCGTGCGACCAGATCACGGGACGTCGCCGCAAGCTTTCGCCCGAGGTCAGGCCGCCTGAGGTACTCATCGCGGCTATCGGCCTCACTGGAAACCGAAACCGTCTCCAGACCCATCGCTTCAAGGCCGCACAAGATCGCGTGGGTGTCGAACGGGGCTTGCACTGCGTCGCGCGCCCGCGCGTGATCCAGCGTGAATCTAAGTGATGCATGGGTTGGCAGGCTTGCCCCGGTTCGACCGAGCGCAACACGCGCCGGTGTCAGAAGTTGAAGCTCATTCAAAGAGGCGCGTCGGCGGTGAAGGCACCGTCATGTCTTCATGTCGTCTTCGACGCGCTATTCCGCTGGAACTGACGCTTCCTGCAGCTTGAGCGAATAGTAGGAAGCGTTGGTATGCCCCCCCGACGCATCGCGCGCGAACTTGATCAGATGATGTGAAACCATGATCGCGTTGATGAGGTATTCGATTTCGCCGCGCGCGAGGCGCCGCAACGCGAATTTCCAGAACTCGATCTTGTAGTCACCGAGAACTCCTACCTGCCAGAAGATTTTGCGAAGCATCGTCAAGCCCATCTTGATGTAGCGCCACGATCTTTGTTGGCGCGTGCGCGGCTGCAACCGATTAGGATAGGTTTCGCGAATTTGAAATTCGAAGCGCTCCAAGAGTTTGGCGGGCTCATAGGCGCTTCCCATGCACGCGCGCCAGGATGTCACGACGTCCTCGTAAGGCAGCCGGAAATCCACATTGGAATCGCGGCTTTCATCCTCGATCAGACGGTTCTCACGCTTCAAGCGATCCCAAAGCGGTGTTTGCGGCAGAGCCTGCAGGAGATTGATGGTAAGCAGCGGAATTTGCGATGCATCGATAAATTCGAGCAGGTGCTTTCCGGTTTCAGGTTTGTCGGTGTCGAGGCCGAGAATGATTCCGGAAACGACTTCCATACCGAAACTGTTGAGCGTCTGGATCGCTTCCATGATGGGAACCATCATGTTGTGATCCTTTTTCATCGCCTTCAGCGCCACAGGGTCTGGGGTTTCTATGCCGCAGAAAATCGTTGCAAAGAATGCTTCCCGCATCTGGGCCAGGATTTCCGTTCGCTTGGCAATGTTGAGCGTCGCCTCGCACGAGAAGCGCAGCACGAAGCCGGTTTTCTTCTGCCACGCGATCAGATGGGGCATCAGATCGAGCGCCGCCTTGCGGTTGCCGATAAAATTGTCATCGACAAAATAGACCGAGCCGGCGATGCCGCATTCCAGCAGCTTGTCGAGTTCGGCGGTGATCTGCTGCGGCGTCTTGAGACGCGGATTGCGTCCGTAGAGGCCCGGAATGTCGCAGAACTCGCATTGATAGGGACAGCCGCTGGAATACTGAATGCTGCCGAGAAAGTAATGCTTGATCTCCGCCAGTTCGTAGGCCGGGATCGGAAACTTCGTCATATCCAGACGGTCAGCGGTTTTCAGCACTACCTGCTGCTCGGGACGGCGCGGGTCCCGCGCCAGCCGCTCGATCAGATCGTCTGTGGCGTCGCCGAGCTCGCCGACATGCAGATAGTCGAACGACGGATAGTACTCCGGACAGGAGCTTACCGAGGGGCCCCCTATCGCAACGGCGAGATCGAAAGCATGCGCGCGGCGGCAGATATCGTTCATCTGCTGACGCTGGATATGCATCCCGCTCACGCACACGGCTTCCGCCCATTCGAAGTCTTCTGCCGTCGCCGAACGAATATTCTCGTCGATGAAGCGCACCGGCCAGTGCGCGGGCAGGTACGCGGCGATTAGCAGGATGCCCTGCGGCGGCATAAATGCCTTAACGCCATCTGTGAGCGGATAAGAATGCTCGAATGTGCCAAAAGACGACGTATAGCGCGGGAATACGCAAAGGATGCGCCGCACTGTTTTTAGGGCCTCAGCTTGACTCGAAAGTGCCATCAGCGTCGCCCATGCCGGATCATGCGATGGTTTAGCATGATACCCAAATGACCTCCAAATTCCTCAAGATTGTGGCAGCGAAGCAATCCACGTGGCAGACGGGGCGTGCAAGTTCCAACACCGTAAGTGGACCTTAGATCAGGAGCCGGGACGCGAAATCGGGCAACAGCCCCTCATTTCCAGCCAGCCGGAAGTTGGCACCGGTCAGACCGGCACGAAGCAGCCAGTCGTCGAATTCGGGAGCGCGCTGCAGGCCGAATAGCTCTCGAACATAAAGCGCGTCATGAAATGACGTGGACTGATAGTTGAGCATCACGTCGTCAGCGCCGGGGACGCCCATGATGAACGTCACCCCGGCCGCAGCCAGCAACGTCAGGAGATTGTCCATGTCGTCCTGATCGGCTTCAGCGTGGTTGGTGTAGCAAACATCGACGCCGATTGGCAGGCCGAGCAGTTTGCCGCAGAAATGATCCTCAAGCCCAGCGCGAATGATTTCCTTGCCGTCATAGAGATATTCCGGACCGATGAAGCCGACCACGCTGTTGACGAGCAGCGGATCGAACGCACGCGCCACGGCGTAGGCGCGCGCTTCAAGGGTTTGCTGATCCACGCCGTGATGCGCGTTCGCCGAAAGCGCCGACCCCTGCCCCGTTTCGAAATACATCACGTTGGTACCCACCGTTCCCCTCCGCAGCGATAATCCCGCCTGGTGGGCTTCCCTTAGGATCGCCAGATCGATTCCGAAACTTCGGTTGGCGGCTTGCGTGCCTGCGATCGATTGGAATACCAGATCAATCGGCAAGCCTTGATTGATGAGACCTATCGTCGTCGTGACGTGAGCGAGAACGCAGCCCTGTGTCGGTATCTGCAGTCGCGAAATGATATCGTCGAGTAAGCGCACCAATCCGCCGAGCATCATGGGATCGTCGCTCGCGGGATTGATTCCGATACATGCGTCGCCCGACCCCAGCAGGAGCCCGTCGAGAATGGAGGCCGTTATCCCCTTGGGATCGTCGAAGGGATGATTGGGTTGCAGTCGCACGCTCATGCGCCCCGGCAAACCTATTGTGTTGCGAAAGCGCGTCGTGATCGCGCATTTTTTCGCAGCCAAGATCAGATCCTGATTGCGCATCAGCTTGCACACTGCCGCCGCCATTTCCGGGGTGACGCCGCGCGATAGCCTAGCGAGAACCTCCGGCGTAGCCGCATCCGAGAGCAGCCAGTCTCGAAAGGCGCCGACGGTCATCGAAGATATGGTGGTGAAAGCTTTGGCGTCGTGGGTGTCGATGATCAGTCGTGTGACCTCGTCGTCCTCATAGGGGATCACGTTTTCCTGCAGAAATTGCTTCAGCGGAACGTCCGGCCAGCGCCATTCGCGCCGCGACCATCTGCTCCGCGGTTTCGGCGGCTATTCCCGCCAACCGATCTCCGGAGCGCGGCGGCGTCGCCTTCGCCAGCAGATCGCGCAGGTCATCGAAGACGAAGCTGTTGGCGCCGATGGCGTGACGATAGATCATGACACCTCCGCCTGATCGCGGCAGTATATCCTAAACATGCTGTCCCGCGGCGTAGCCTGACGACCACGCCCATTGAAAATTGAAGCCGCCGAGATGCCCGGTGACGTCAACGACTTCCCCAATGAAATATAGCCCGGGACCGAACTGGATTCGAAGGTTTTCGATGATAATTCCCTGGTGTCGACGCCGCCTATCGTGACCTCTGCCGTCCGGTAGCCTTCAGTTCCTTCCGGCCGAATTCGCCATGCTTTCACAGCGGCAACTGCATTCGCCAATAGCTTGTCGGAAAAGTCCGCCAGCCGTTCAGGGCCTGCGATCCGATCCGCAATGGTTTGCGCGAGCCGCTTCGGCAGAAACTCGGTCAACGCCGTGCTCAATTCCCGTCTGGGGTGATCGCGCCGCGATTGCTTCAACGCCATCAGCAAGTCGACCTCGGGGGTCATGTCGATGACGATGTCATGGCCCTCGCGCCAATAGGACGATATCTGCAAGATCGCCGGACCGCTCAGGCCTCGGTGCGTGAATAGCAATGCCTCTTCGAAACTTATCTTCTCGAAGCTAACGACCGCATCGACTGACGTCCCGGATAGATCCTTGAACTGCGCGAGCATACCCGCACCGAATGTGAGCGGCACCAGAGCCGCCCGAGGCGCAATTACTTTCAGACCCAACTGTTGCGCGATTTTGTAGCCGAACCCGCTCGACCCCATCTTAGGAATTGATGGTCCTCCGGTCGCGACCACCAGCGATCGAGACCGATGCTCGCCGCGCTCAGTTGCGACGACGAAGCCGCTTTCGGTTTTTGCGACACCTCGAATTTTCGTGTTCACATGCAACTGCGCCTTGGCGCTTCGAAATTCGTCCAGCAGCATGTCAATAATCTGCTGCGACGAGCCATCACAGAATAGTTGTCCGCGCGTTTTCTCGTGGTAGGCGATGCCGTATTTCTCCACCAGCGCAATGAAGTCATGTTGCGTATAGCCGCTGAGCGCGGAGTGACAAAACCGCGGGTTATCCGACAGGAAATTCGCCGGCGTGGCGTGCAGGTTGGTAAAATTGCAGCGCCCGCCGCCGGATATCCGAATCTTTTCGCCGGGCTTTCTCGCCTGCTCCAGCACGAGCACCGAGCGGCCGCGCTTGGCCGCAACGCCGGCGCACATCAGGCCGGCGGCGCCGGCACCTAAAACGATGACGTCATAGGCGCTCGACTGAACGACCGAGCTCATTCGACAGGCAAAACATCAACGGCGACAGTGAGCTTTTGCCGGCGCGACCCGACGATGATGCCATCGACCGGCGACACGTCGGAAAAATCGCGCCCAACCGCCAAGACGATATGGTCGTTTTCGACCAGAATATCGTTGGTCGGATCAAAGCCGATCCAGCCAAGCTCGCCGCACCAGACCGACGCCCAGGCGTGCGTTGCGTCCGCGCCCTGCAGCCGCGGCTGGCCTGCTGGCGGGTAGGTGCGCAGATAACCGCTCACATAGGCCGCCGGCAGACCAAGTCCGCGCAGACCGGCGATCATCACATGGGCAAAATCCTGGCAAACGCCGTGGCGTTTTTCGAACACTTCCTTTAGCGGCGTGGAGATCACGGTGGCCTTCGAATCGTATTTGAACTCGGTGCGTATGCGGTGCATCAGGTCGACCGCGCCCGCAAAAATCCCCTGCCCGGCTGAAAAGCTGCCGGCCGCATAGCCCGTGACCGATTCCAGAATTGGCACCAGCGGGCTCTCGAAGACGTAACCGATCGGCGACGCGGGTCCCATGTCGGTAGACCTGAATGCAGCGCCGCGAACTTCTTCCCACGCTGAACTGTCGGCCCCGCGATCCGGTGCGCGGCGCGAAACGGTCACGCGGGATCGGGAGTCGATGCGAAGCGTGCGATGCGGCGTTTCGATCAGGATGTTTTCGGTATGGGTCCCGAAAAAATCCAGACGCGCTGTCCGATCCGCCGGACGCGGCCTGATTTCGACGTCATGAGAGACCAGTTGCTGTCCACCGCCACTCACAGGCTCCAGCCGCAGCGAACACCGCGCGAAACTCACCGGGTTCGCATAGTTGTAGGTGGTGACGTGACGGATGTCGTAGATCACGCAAGGCCCGTGAGCTTTTCGGGCCGGCTCGCGGTGGCGCCATGCGGGAAATAATGCGAACCGATGGCATCTGCCAGCGTCAGCAAATCCTGCTCCAGTGCAAACAGTGATTTGGTGTCGAGCGCGCCGGCCTCGCCCGCCGTCAGGGTTGCCTGCAACGCGACCGCGAGGCGATGGGGACGCTCGATCAGCCCGCCTTCCCTCAGCGTCGGTAGACTTGCGATGTGATCGTTCAGCGCCAAGACCTGAAACGCCACCGAGCGCGGATTGTAGGGATCGAGCACGACGAGGTCGCGCACCGGCGCCAATAGCGGACCAACCAGATATCGCGAGCGATAAGTGATCTGACAGTCCACCAGCGTCAGGAGAATGTCGAGGTCTTCATCGCCCGCTTCGTCATAGGCGAACTGCCGGGCAAATCGTGTGGTGTTGATCGCCCGCTCGGCGCGGCGCCCCATCTCGAGGAAACGCCAGCCAGCGGCGCGATTCATGTTTTCCTGCGCCAGCCCTGCGAAGCTCGCGAGTTCCTGCAACGTCAGCTCGGCGGCGCTAACGACACCGTCATCGTCTTCGACTTCCCGTGAAAGTCGCTCCACCATCTCGGTGATGACTTGCCAGGCATCCGGCGAAAGGCGCTCGCGCAGCGAGGCCGCATTCCGCTGGGCGGCGCGTACTAACGATAGCGCCGAGCCGAACTTCTCGTCCCCTTGCAAGGCCTCAGCCGCTATTTTTGCCGGTTGCGACCGGGCAGCAAGCGACGTGGCGCCCCAGGTCACTAGCAGCCGCTGAATACGATCAGCCGAATATTGCGCGGCGGCGGCTCCCTTGCCGGCATCACGCAGCGGAACGCCGAGCGCCCGCACCAGCCGAAGCGTCGCTTCCGCACGTTCGAGATAACGCCCGAGCCAGAACAGATTGTCCGCGGCCCGGCTAGGCACCCAGCCTGCGATCCGGCGAATTCGCACCGCGTCGACAGGCGGCAACAACGAAGCCGTCGAGACGGCTTTATCGGAGACCACCCAAACGTCGGCCGCGCGCGCGCCATCGCCCATCGACACGGCGCGGGCATCGAGCTGCTCGGCGATCCGGCAGAACCCTCCGGGCATGACCGTCCAGCCGTCGGACGTGGCCGCAGCGAAAACGCGCAGCACGAATGGGCGCGGCATGATGCGGCCATTGTCCCACACGGGCGTTGTCGAGAGGCGAACCAATTCCTGGCCGACGTAATCGATGCCGCGATTGTTGATGGCTGCGATGAGCCGTTCGCGATCGCTCGACCCCAATGCGGCGGGAAGGACCGGCCCTTTGCCGGGAAATCCAGGCACACCCCTGCCATAGGCGCCCTCGATGGAGAATTCGTCCAGACGCGACAGCACTTCCTCTCGCGCGGAGTTCTGACCGCACCACCAGGTTGCGATGTGCGGCACCTTCAGATCTTCGCCGAAGAAGCGTCGGCTCAAACTCGGCAGGAAGCCCAGCAGCGCCCGCGATTCCAGAACGCCGGAGCCCGGCATGTTGGCAACTACGACACCGTTTTTCCTGCAGCACGTCTATCAGACCGGGCACGCCAAGTTGCGAGGAAGCGTCAAGCTCCAGCGGATCGAGCGAATTTGAGTCGACGCGGCGCAACAGGACGTCGAGCCGCTTCAGACCGGCCACCGTGCGGATGTGTACGCGGTCACCGCTCACAGCAAGATCGTCGCCCTCCACCAGCAGGAACCCGAGATAGCGCGCCAGCGTCGCGTGTTCGAAATAGGTTTCGCTGAACGCGCCGGGGGTAAGCAGCCCGATGCGGGGCTCGTCGCGGTCGGCGCTGGCACGCAGACTATCGCGGAACGCTTCGAAAAACGGCGCCAGCCGCTCGACATTCATCGATTTGTAGAGCGACGCGAAGGCGCGCGACAACACCAGCCGGTTTTCAAGGGCATAGCCCGCGCCCGAGGGCGATTGCGTGCGGTCGCCGAGCACCCACCAGCGCCCGTCAGGACCGCGGCCGACATCGGCCGCATAGATGTTGAGGTATCGGCCACCGGGCGGCTGGATGCCGCGCACCGGACGCAGATATTCGGGACTACCTGCGATCGCCGCGGCCGGGACCGCGCCCTCCGCGATCAGCCGGCCATCGCCGTAGAGGTCGCTCAGCACCAGCTCCAGCAACTGTGCCCGCTGGACGATACCTTCGCACAGCTGCTTCCACTCGGCTTCGTCGATCAACAGCGGCAGATGGCTTAGCGGCCAGCTCCGGTCGACCGCATCGCCAGGCGCCCGGTAGGTTACGCCTGCCTCGCGAAGATGCCGGTCGGCGGCGCCGAAACGGCGTTCGATTTCGCCAGGCGTTAGCCCGGCAAAAGCATCGAAGAATCGGGTCCAGACTTCACGCTGCGTGCCATCCGGTGCAATGAACTCATCCGGAATTCCGGGCAAGCCGACATAGTCCCGGGTCCATTGGGCGATGCGCCGATTGTTCGGACGAACCTTGCTTGCCTGATCGGCGCCAGCTTCCATTACCGCGACTCTCCTGCGCGAAGCCTGTTCTCAATGCAGGACGGGCGTCCTCAAGTCGAGGGTCAAGGGAAATTCAATTGTGCGTTCCTCGCGCGGCGGATCGATCTTCCCGGGCGTGTGGCCATGATCCTGAAACCGCGCCAGCCGGCGCGCTTCGGCCTCATACGAATTCACCGGCTTAGTCTCGTAGCTGCGGCCGCCGGGATGGGCGACGTGATACACGCACCCGCCCAGCGAGCGGCCGTTCCAGGTGTCGATGATGTCGAAGGTGAGCGGCGCATGCACGGGAATGGTTGGATGCAGACCCGACGCCGGCTGCCAGGCCTTGAAACGAACAGCGGCGACCGCTTCCCCGGAGCGGCCGGTTTCCGTCATCGGCAACCGCCGTCCATTGCAGGTGATGACGTGCCGGCCCGTGACGAAGCCATTTGCCTTGATCTGCAGACGCTCGACCGAGGAGTTCAACATAGCGCACCGTTCCGCCCGCCGAACCCTCCTCGCCCAGCACGTGCCACGGCTCCAGCGCCTGGCGCACTTCCATCGTCACGCCGCCATGGTGAACCCGACCGAATACCGGAAAACGAAACTCGAGCTGCGCCTCGAACCATGTCGGCGAGAAATCGTAGCCTGTGTGCCGCAGTTCAGCGAGCACGTCCTGAAAATCTTCCCAGAGAAAATACGGCATCATGAATTGATCATGCAGCGTGGTGCCCCACCGCACGAACTTGCCGTCTTGCGGCTCGCGCCACATTTTTGCGATCAGCGCGCGGATCAGAAGCTGCTGCGCCAGACTGACATGCGCGGATCAGGCGGCATTTCCAGCGCGCGGAATTCGACCAGCCCCAGCCGGCCGGTGGTGCCATCGGGCGAATATAGCTTGTCGATGCAAATTTCGGCGCGATGGGTATTGCCGGTGATATCCACGAGGATGTGCCGGAACAGACGATCGACCAGCCAGAGCGGCGCGTTTTCTCCAGGCGCGGGCACATGCGCGAGCGCTATTTCCAACTCGTAGATGCCGTCGTGCCTGGCTTCGTCGATGCGCGGCGCCTGGCTGGTAGGCCCGATGAACATACCGGAAAACATGTAGGACAGCGCGGGATGGCGCTGCCAGAACAGCACCAGGCTCTTCAGCAAATCCGGACGGCGCAGGAACGGCGAGTCCGCAGGGTACGCCGCCGCCGACAACCACATGATTGCCGCCGCCGGTGCCGGTGTGGCGCCCATCGACGAGGAAGCGGTTGGCGCCGAGACGGACCTGGGCGGCCTCCTCGTAAAGACCGAACGTGGTGTCGACCGCTTCGCGCCAGCTTGCAGCCGGATGAATGTTGATCTCGATCACGCCGGGATCGGGCGTCACCTTGATGACTTCGACGCGCGGATCGTGCGGCGGCGGATAGCCCTCGACATGCACCTGCATCTGCATCTCTTCGGCGGTCGCCTCCACCGCCGTGATCAATTCGAGATAATCCTCCAGCTTCTCCACCGGCGGCATGAACGCGCAGAGAATACCGTCGCGAATTTCGATCGACATCGCCGTGCGCACCGGACCGGAATGCGCCGCCATCTGTTCCTGCACCTGCTGCTGTGGCGGACCGTCCGGTTGCGCGGTTTCGTCATAGACCGGCAGCGCCTCGCGCGGCTCCATCGGATCCTGTTCGACGATGTAAGGAAAATCCTTCTCGTCGATATGCGGCAATGAAGCGATCGGCAGTCGCAGCCCCAGCGGCGAATCGCCCGGTGTCAGAAACAAATTGCCGCGACGCAGTTTCCAGCGCTCGCTCTTCCATCGCGCTGGCGATTGGCTCGCCTCGGCATTCCAGCGCTGGATCGGCAGCACAAATCCCTTAGGCGTATCAAGCCCC
This sequence comes from uncultured Alphaproteobacteria bacterium, assembly GCA_963723625.1. Classification (GTDB taxonomy): domain Bacteria; phylum Pseudomonadota; class Alphaproteobacteria; order Rhizobiales; family Xanthobacteraceae; genus Bradyrhizobium. The sequence goes on along the minus strand of CAVRRK010000002.1, from coordinate 81,391 downwards.
TGATCGAACACCCGCGCCATCCGCGAACGCTCTTCCGGATCGGACAGCTTGGAGTTGCTGGGGTCGACGTTCGGCGGCAGGCCGGCTTCCTTTTGCAGCCAGTGCGAAGGGTCTTCGAACGCCGGCATGATGTATTCGCTGTCGACGCCGAGTTTGCTGGCGGCGCGTTCGGCGAAACGCTCCGCCTCCTCGATCCCGGCGTTGCGCGGCCCCTCGATCCGCGCGATCAGCGCGTCGTTTTTCCAGATCGGCACGCCGTCTTTGCGCCAATACAGTCCGAATGCCCATCGCGGCAGGCTTTCGCCCGGATACCATTTGCCCTGACCGAAATGCAGCAGGCCGCCCGGCGCGAACCGCGTCCGCAACCGCCTGATAAGATCGTCGGCGAGGCCACGCTTGGTCGGCCCGACCGCGGCGATATTCCATTCCGGCGCTTCCAGATCGTCGATCGAGACGAACGTCGGCTCGCCGCCCATCGTCAACCGCACGTCGCCAGCCTGAGATCGGCATCGACCTGTTCGCCGAGACGATCGAGACGTTGCCATGAATTGTCTGAGAATGGCTTGGTGATCCGCGGCGCTTCGCGGATCCGCTTGACGCTCATCTCAAAGCCGAATTCGACTTCTGCGAATCCGACGGCGCCGCTGATCGGCGCCGCAGAGCGATAATGCGGCGTGGCGGCGACGGGGATATGCCCTTCGCCGGTCAGCATGCCCGAGGTGACGTCGAAGCCGATCCAGCCGGCGCCGGGAAGATAGACCTCCGCCCAGGCGTGCAAATCGGTGAAATCGTTTTCGACCTCGCGCGGACCTTCGACGGGATCGATGTCGGGCCGCAGTTGAATGAGATAGCCGGAGACAAAACGCGCGGCGAGCCCGAGATGCCGCAGCGCTTGAATCAGCAACCACGCCGAGTCGCGGCACGATCCCGCGCCAGACGCCAGAGTTTCCTCCGGGGTCTGGATGCCCGGCTCCATGCGAATGATGTAGTTGATGCGCTCGCGCAATTTCGCATTGAGATCGACCAGGAAATTGACGGTGCTCGGCGCCTCGCGCGGAATGCTCGCGAGATAGGCCGCCAGCAACGGCCCGGGCCGCTCGGTCGCCAGATACGGCGCAAGTTCGGTCTTGAGATCATCGGTATAGGCGAAGGGAAATTTCTCGACGTCGGGCTCGACGAAGAAATCGAACGGGTTGATCACGGTCATCTGCGCCGTGAAGTCGACCTCGATCTTCAGCTCGGTCGCAGCTCCGGAAACACAAACCGCGCCAGCCAGTTGCCCTGCGGGTCCTGCTGCCAGTTCACGAAATGATTTGAAGGCGTGACCTTGAGCGAATAGCTCAGGATCGGCGTGCGCGTGTGCGGCGCTGGACGCAGTCGAATGGTCTGGGGGCCGAGGGCGACCGGACGATCATATTTGTAATGCGTGACGTGGTGCAGGGCGACGAAGATCGACACGGATGGGCAACTCCAGCAGCTTTTTTAAGCAGAACACCGGTTCCTATGTGGGATCAAGCACTAACAACGGGCAGCGGATGCCTAGGGCTGCGGCGGCGCGAACCACATGATCGCGTGGTCCCCCGCGCCCCACGCGCAATTGCGCGCTAGGCAGGGACGACGACGGCTACATCGTCGCGCCGAGCACCCACGGCGCGAATTCGGCGCCGCCGAAATCGAAGCTCTCGCTCTTGGTCGGCTGTCCCGACGCCGTCTTCAGCATCAAATCGAAGATGCGCTGGCCACATTGCTGCACGCTCTCCTCGCCGTCGAGGATGGTGCCGCAATTGACATCCATGTCCTCTTCCATGCGCTTGTACATCGGCGTGTTGGTCGCGAGCTTGATCGACGGCGACGGCTTGCAGCCGAACACGCTGCCGCGCCCGGTCGTGAAGCAGACGAGATTGGCGCCGCCCGCGACCTGCCCTGTCGCCGCGACGGGATCGAAGCCCGGCGTGTCCATGAACACGAAACCTTTTTTCGTGACGGCTTGGGCATAGGCGACCACGTCCACGAGATTGGTGCTGCCCGCCTTCGCCATCGCGCCGAGCGATTTTTCCAAAATCGTGGTGAGGCCGCCGGCCTTGTTGCCCGGGCTCGGATTGGAATCCATCTCGGCGTTGTTGCGCTCGGTGTAATCCTCCCACCAGCGCATCAGCGCCACCAGTTTTTCGCCGACCTCGCGGCTGACAGCGCGGCGCGTCAAGAGATGCTCGGCGCCGTAGGTCTCCGGCGTCTCCGACAGAATGACCGTGCCGCCGTGCCGCACCAGAATGTCGCTCGCCGCGCCCAGCGCCGGATTGGCCGACACGCCGGAGTAACCGTCGGAGCCGCCGCATTGCAGCGCCACCATCAGCTCGCTCGCGCTGCACGGCTCGCGCTTGACGTTGTTGGAGTCGGCCAGCACCTCATGCACGAAGGCGACGGCTTTCTCGACGGTCTTGCGCGAGCCGCCGACATCCTGAATGTCTAGGGAGCGTAGCCGGCCGGCGAGGCGCTGCTCTTCGAGAAAGCCGCCGATCTGATTCATCTCGCAGCCGAGGCCGAGAATAATCACATGCGAGAAATTTACATGCCGCGCGTAGCCGCCGAGCGTGCGGCGCAGAACCGTCAGCGGCTCCAGTTGCGTCATGCCGCAGCCGGTCTTGTGCGTCAGCGCCACGACGCCATCCACATTGGGATAATCGGCTAGCGGATCGTGGCCGGTGAACGGATTTTTCTTGAACACGTCGGCGACCATGCCCGCGACATGCGCGCTGCAATTCACCGAGGTGAGGATGCCGATGTAATTGCGGGTGGCGACGCGGCCGTCGGATCGTTTGATGCCCTCGAAGGTCGCCGGCAGATCGAAGTTCGGCGTCGGCTTGACGTCGACGCTGTAAGCGTAGTCCTTTGAGAATTCGCCCATGCCGATATTCTGCACGTGAACGTGCTGGCCCGGCGCAATCGGCGTGGTCGCAAAGCCGATGATCTGGCCATAGCGCTTGACGGGTTCGCCGACAGCGATCGGCTTCACCGCGACCTTGTGGCCGGCGGGAATCCGCTCGACCGTGGTGACGCCGTCGGCGACGGCGAGGCCCGGCGGCAGGCTCGAGCGCGCAATCACCACGCTGTCATCGGGATTGAGGCGAATGACGGGTGCTGATGTCATGGGGCGGCTCCTGCGAAAACCTAGAGTTCGTCATTCCGGGATGCGCCTCTTTGCGCCAGGCCCGGAATGACGCAGTAGCTCACGCCTTGCCGTTGGAATTCTTCCGCGTCTCGGCGATCTGCATCTTGGCGTAGGTCATCATCAGCCCGCTTTCGTTGGAAAGCGTGACCAGCTTGAAGCCCATGTTGATGGCGCGCGCCGCACCTTCGGCGCCGCTGCAGTGGATGCCGGGAAACAGTTTTCGCTTGCCGCACTCCTTGATGATCTTCTCATAGATCTTGAGAATTTCCGGCTCGTCGCGGTCAAGCTTCGGCACGAGGCCATAGGAGAAGCCGAGATCGGAGGGGCCGATGTAGACGCCGTTGATACCCTCGACGTCCAGGATCGCTTCCATGTTCTCGACCGCGGTCTTGGTCTCCATCATCGGCAGCAGCACGATGTCGTCATTCGCCGTCTGCTGATACGAGCCGGCCGAACCGTACATGCCGGAACGGATCGGGCCGTTCGAGCGCGTGCCCTTCGGCGGATATTTCGCGTACTGCACCAGATTTTTCGCTTCCTGGGGCGTGTTGATCATCGGGCAGATGATGCCGTAAGCGCCACCATCCAGCACCTTGCCGATGATCCCCGGCTCGTTCCAGGGCACGCGGACCATCGGCGTCACCGGATGGCCGTTCATCGCCTGGAAACATTGCACCATCGACTGGTAGTCCTGCACGCCGTGCTGCATGTCGACGGTGACGCTGTCGAAGCCGCATTGCGCGATCACTTCGGCGGAAAAGCCCGAGGGTATTGCCAGCCAGGCGTTCACCACGGCTTTGCCGGAAGACCAGACTGTCTTGACGTTATTTGGCATGGGTAGCGTTTCCCTTTTTCGTTCTTAGTGGACTGTCATCAAGTCCTCATGGTGAGGAGGCGCTCTTGCGCCGTCTCGAACCATGAGCTTCGGAGCCCATCCTTCGAGACGCGGCGAAGACGCCGCTCCTCAGGATGAGGTTTGTTTGTTGCGATGCTAGGCCACCGCATTTTGAATGCTTCGTTCGCTGACGCCGACCTCGCGGGCGGTATTCACTATCGCCGCCCAGGTATCATCCGGCAAGGGCACGCCATTCTTTGTGCGATCGGCGCGCATCTTTCGCTCGGGATCGCCGGGGATCAGCACGGCATCGACGCCCGACACCGTTTTGGTCGCCCTGATAAAGTCGGTATAGCGCGAGATTTCGCCATCGAAGACGTTGCTAACATCGACCACCTTGGGATCGACATAGAAGGCCAGCATGCCGTTGGCGAAACGCCGGTCCGGCGCGGTCGCGCCCGTCCCGGTCAACGCACCGCCCAGCAATTCGCAGATGAAGGCCAGACCAGAACCCTTGTGCTCGCCGAAGGCGCGGATCGCGCCGGAGCCTTGGGTGTGGTCGCGCGGCCCCTCCGCCGTGTGCGGCCCGTAAAGCACCGCGGGATCTTCGCTCAGGCTGCCGTCGCTATCGATCAGCGCGCCCTTCGGCAATTTCTTGCCGCCGCGGCTTGCGACCAGCACCTTGCCTTCGGCGACTATCGAGGTCGCGAAATCCAGCACGATCGGATCCTGGCCCTTGCGTGGAATGCCCACACAATAGGGCGCGGTCGACAGCCGCTTCTGGACGCCGCCAAATGGCGCGACCAGCAGCGAACCCGCGGCGTTGACGAAATGAATCGACACCAGTCCTTCGGCGGCCGCCATTTCCGCCCAGTCACCGACGCGGCCGATATGTCCGGCGTTGCGCAACGCCACCGCGGCCAGTCCCGAGGCCTTGCACTTCTCAATACCGATCCTGACCGCCTGTGGCGTGACCGTCTGCCCGTATCCGAACTTGCCATCGACCACCGCCAGCGAGGGCGTATCGACCAGTACTTCGACGGTCTGATCCGGAACGACCGAGCCCATTTTCTTCCAGCGGATATAAACGGGCACGCGGATCACGCCGTGGCTGTCGTGGCCGGTGAGATTGGCGGTCGTCAGATATTTCGCGATGCGCTTGGCTTCCTCGGGCGAGGATTCCGAATGAGAAAAGACTTCCGCAACGAAATTGATCAGATTTTGAACTTGAATGGTGACCATGGATGGATTTGCCCGTGCGTTCGCCTCTGGATGGCGGGGCATAAGTGAGCCACCGACCAGCCTCCATGCCGACTTTATTCATCGGCTTTGTTGGCGGTTTTGGCGAAAAAACCCTGATATGTCCATGGCCAGAACTGTATGGCCGATGCGCTGCACGCATGGATCAAGCCGGTTTGGCATGATATTCGTGTCCCGTTCCGTCGGCCGCGATGCATTCCAGCCCCGACCAGAATGGATAAAGAAAACGGACAGGCCGCCATGCCGCATTTCACGCTTGAATATTCAGCCAACCTCGATGATCGCGTGGACATGGCGGAGGTCGTCGAAGTCGTGCGAGAGGCCGCGGTCGAAACCGGCATCTTCCCGCTCGGCGGCATCCGCGTCCGCGCCGTGCGCTGCGAGCACTATGCGATTGCCGATGGCCGGGGCGACTACGGTTTTCTCGACATGGTGCTGCGGCTCGGTGAAGGCCGCGACCTCGCCACGCGAAAGAAAGCCGGCGAACATATTTTCAAGGCGTTGTCGGCGTGTCTCGATCCGGTGTTCGCGAGCAGTAAATTCGCGCTGTCGTTCGATATGCAGATCAACGATAAGGAAACGAGCTGGAAGCGCAACAACATCCACGACGTGCTGAAGGCGGAGCCGGCGCATGGATAAAATCACCCCGAAAGCCGATATCTTTAAGGCCAATGTTGATCGCGCCGCACCCTTGCTGGCGCAACTGAAGGCCGATGGTATCGGCCACATCATCGATGGCAAGAACGTGCCATCGTTATCCGGCAAGACGTTCGAGACGAAGTCGCCGATTGACAACGCGGTGCTGGCCTTCGTCGCGCGCGGGACCGCCGAAGATATCGACCTTGCCGCGAAGGCCGCGCAGCGCGCGTTCAAACCGTGGCGCGATATGCCCGCGACGACGCGCAAAAAGCTGCTGCATCGCGTCGCCGACGCCATCGAAGATCGCGCGGACGATATCGCCGTGCTGGAGTGCATCGACACCGGTCAGGCGCATCGCTTCATGGCGAAGGCCGCGATCCGCGCCGCGGAAAACTTTCGCTTTTTCGCCGACAAATGCACGGATGCGCGCGACGGGCTGAACACGCCGGCGGACGAGCATTGGAATATCTCGACGCGGGTGCCGATCGGCCCGGTCGGTGTCATCACGCCGTGGAATACGCCGTTCATGCTTTCGACCTGGAAGATTGCGCCCGCGCTGGCCTCCGGGTGCACCGTGGTTCACAAGCCGGCGGAATGGTCGCCCGTCACAGCCGATTTGTTATCACAACTGGTAAAGCAAGCCGGCGTCCCCGACGGCGTGCTCAACACCGTGCATGGTTTTGGCGAAGAAGCCGGCAAGGCGCTGACCGAACATTCCGCGATCAAAGCGATCGCGTTCGTCGGCGAGACCTCGACCGGCGCTGCGATCATGGCACAAGGCGCGCTGACGCTGAAGCGCGTGCATTTTGAACTCGGCGGCAAGAACCCGGTGATCGTGTTCGACGACGCCGATCTGGAGCGCGCGCTCGATGCCGTGGTGTTCATGATCTACTCGCTCAACGGCGAGCGCTGCACGTCGTCGAGCCGACTCCTGATCCAGGAAAACATCGCGGAGAAGTTTATCGAAAAACTTACTGCGCGCGTGAAAGCCTTGAAGGTCGGCCATCCCCTCGATCCCGCGACGGAAATCGGTCCGCTGATTCACGAACGTCATCTGGAGAAGGTGTGCTCGTATTTCGACATCGCGCAAAAGGATGGCGCTGTCATCGCGGTGGGCGGCAAGCCGCATGACGGTCCCGGTGGCGGTCACTACGTGCAGCCGACGCTCGTCACCGGCGCGCAAGGAAACATGCGCGTTGCGCAGGAGGAAGTGTTCGGTCCATTCCTGACGGTCATTCCGTTCCGCGACGAGAATGACGCCATCGAGATCGCCAACGGCGTTCAGTACGGCCTCACCGGCTATGTCTGGACTGCGGACATGGGCCGCGCGCTGCGGGTCGCCGACGCGCTGGAGGCTGGCATGATCTGGCTCAACTCTGAAAATGTGCGCCATCTGCCGACACCGTTCGGAGGCATGAAATCGTCGGGCATCGGACGCGACGGCGGCGATTATTCGTTCGACTTCTACATGGAAACCAAGCACGTCTCGCTGGCGCGGGGCACGCACAAGATCCAACGGCTGGGAGTTCTGATGCCCGTCCCTACCCACATCTTCGATCCGCCGTTCAACATCATCAGGTCGAGTCACGCGGTGCTCGACGTGGTCGACCTTGAGGCGAGTTGTAAATTTTACGAGAGCATCATCGGGCTTCACGTTGAGAACCGCGACGACAACACCGCCTATCTGCGCGCAAGCGAGGAGCATCAGCATCACTCGCTGGTGCTCCGCAAGGCAAAGGAGGCCGCCTGCGCCCGTATTGGTTTCAAGGTCGGCAACGAAAGCGATCTCGACAAGGCGGGTTCGTTTTTCGCGGAGAACGGCGTCACCTACAGCTTCGTCGAGCGGCCGTACCAGGGCCGCACCCTGCACGTCACCGATCCCTTTGGTTTCCGTCTCGAACTCTATGCTTCGATGGAGAAGCGTCCGCATCTTTTGCGCCGCTATGACCTTTACAAAGGCTGTCACCCGCAGCGGCTCGACCATTTTAACGTGTTCGCTGCCGAAGTGCAGGACACCGTCGACTTTTACGCGCGACTTGGCTTTCGGTTGACCGAATACGGCGAGGAGGATGGCCCGAACGGGCGTATCGCCGCGGCGTGGATGCATCGCAAGGGCAACGTGCATGATTTCGCCATCACCAACGGGAAAGGCCCTCGCCTGCATCATTTCGCTTATTGGGTGCCGACCGCGATGAACATTCTCCATCTCTGCGACGTGATGGCGTCGAGCGGCTATCTCGCGAACATTGAGCGTGGCCCCGGCCGCCACGGAATTTCCAATGCGTTCTTTCTTTACGTGCGCGACCCGGACGGACACCGCCTCGAAATCTACACCAGCGACTACGCCACTATGGATCACGATCACGAGCCGCATCGCTGGTCGCTGAAAGACCCGCGCCGGCAGACGCTGTGGGGCGCGCCGGCTCCGCGATCATGGTTCGAGCAGGGTTCCGTGTTTGTCGGGCAAGACGTGCGCGAGCCGCTATTTACGGCTGATGTGACGATTGCGGACTAAATGATGACCCCTCCCCGCCTCGCGACCTTCTCCGCCGACGGAGCGACCAGGTACGGCGCCGTCGTCGATGGCGGCGTCGTCGATCTCAGCGCGCGGCATGGAAAAGAATATCCCACGCTGCGCGAAGTCATTGCCGCCGGCGCGCTGACGAAGCTCGCCGAACAAGGCTCAAAGCATTCACCCGACTTCGCGCTCGACGCCATTACCTGGCTGCCGCCGATCCCGTCGCCAGAAAAGATCATCTGCATCGGGGTGAATTATCCCGATCGTAACGCGGAATATAAAGATGGTCAGGACGCGCCGAAATTTCCCAGCATGTTCATGCGTACGCCGCGCTCCTTTGTCGGCCATGAGACGCCGCTGGTGCGGCCACGTGCGTCTGATCAACTCGACTACGAAGGCGAAGTGGTGCTGATCGTCGGCAAGCCCGGACGGCACATCAGCGAAAGCAGCGCGCTCGATCACATCGCGGCGATCACGCTGTGCAACGAAGGCACCATTCGCGACTGGGTTCGCCACGCCAAGTTCAACGTGACGCAAGGCAAGAACTTCGATTCCACCGGCAGTCTCGGACCGTGGCTGGTCCCCTACACCGATGAAGCTGACATCGCCGACATCAGGCTCACCACCCGCGTCAACGGCGAACTGCGCCAGGACGACCGCACCAGCAGGCTGATCTTCGGCTTCCGTTATCTGCTGCACTACATCTCGACATTCACCACGCTGATTCCAGGCGATGTCATCGTCACGGGAACGCCGACCGGCGCGGGCGCGCGGTTCGATCCGCCGCGTTACCTCAGGCCCGGCGATGTCGTCGAAGTCGAGGCGGAGAATATCGGCACGTTGCGCAACGGTGTTGTCGACGAAGCCGGCTAAATCGCCTCAGATCGGCCTCACGCTTTGAAGTCTCTTCTGAGCATGTGACGCCGCCAGCACCACGAGGCCCGCGCCGGCCACCGACCAGCACGCCACCGGCGCCCAATGCAGCAGCGGCGCGTATTCCGGGATTTTTTGCAATCCTCCGGCGACGGCGGCCATGCGCGCGAACGTCGCCAGCGCCAGCGCTGAAAATACCAGCCCCACGACCTTGCCTTCCGCGCCGGAGTCGCCGATCGCCAAGGCCGCGGAGATCGCGCTCATCAGCATGCAGCCCCATGCCGCGCCGGCGATGAACTGCGCTGTTATCAGCATGTTCAGGCTGGCGGCCATTTCAGCGCCCAGAACGGCCACTGCGCCCAGCAATCCGGCGGTTCCCATCACGATCAAGCCGCCCCGGCGCTTGGTGACGATGCTGGCGGGAAACATCGCGATGTTGAAGCCGATCCAGAACACCGGCAGCAGCCATTCGAGATCGGGCTGTTTGGCGAAGCGCAGGAAGAACGGCGCGCTGTTGATGCTGAAATGCAGTTGATAGCCTAGCGCGAGGACGATCATGGAGGCGATGAACATCACCGGCACGGTGCCGAGCGGCCTGACCGCCGCGGCTTTTGCTCGAGCCAACGAAGATTGCGATGCGAGGCTGTACTCGATCTTCGACAGCGCAAGCGCCGTGACCAGCAACACCACGCTGGATACCACGAATGGCAGCCGGGCATCCTGATTGCGCAAGACAACGCCGAGATAAGGTGACACCGCGCCGGCGAGGCCATAGCCGAGCATCGTCAGCGCCGACAAAAACGGGATCGAGGGACGTGCGCCGTATTTGCCGAGCAGGGTCAGCGGCGGCGCGCGCAACGCCGACGACGTGATCGCCCAGACCACGATCAGGCCGATAAACCACGCCTGTGCATTGGGGCCTGTGCCGGCGACATAAGGCAACGCCACGAACGCGGCGCAGGAAATCGCGGTGAGCACTCCCACGAACACACCCAGTCTTCCGACAAACGGGGCGATCTTGTCAGCGGCAATGCCCATCGCCGTATCGGTGATGGTGAAGATCGCCTGGTCCATCATCAGAATGAGGATCACAGTCGTCGGCGCGATGCCGACTTGCGCGGCGAGCTTCGGCAGATAGATCACATAGACGGTCCAGCCCAAGGTGAATACGAGCTGGAGAACCGCGAGATACACGCCGGCCCTGGTGCCGTTTCCAACGCGGGGAATTTCCGGCTCGCCCATGTCATGCCCTCTTGTTGCGGAGCATAGACCTGAGAAGGCTTGCAGGGAAAGCGGCGGGACGCGCTATTTCGCGTCGTGAAAAATCACGCCGAGGGTATGGCGGTGACCGGAACGGATCCGGCTTACGCCGTGGCGCAGATTGACGCGATAAAATCCGCGCGTCCCCTGCACTGGCCTGACATGCACGGCGAACACCACCGCATCGCCTTGGCGCAACGGCACTACCTCGGGCCGAGATTGCATGCGCGGCCGCTGCTCGGTCAGCACGAATTCGCCGCCGGTGAAATCGCGTCCGGGCTCGGAGAGCAGGATCGCGACCTGCAGCGGGAACACGTGCTCGCCGTAGAGGTCCTGATGCAGGCAATTATAGTCGCCGGCGCCATATTGCAGCAGCAAGGGCGTCGGGCGGGTTTGTCCAGCCGTGTGGCATCGTTTCAGGAAGGCGTCGTGGCTATCGGGATAGCGGATGTCGATGCCCATCGCCTCATTCCAGCGATTAGCGATGCTGGCGAGCGACGCGTAGAGCGCCGGGCGCAACTCCGCGATCAAGTCCGGCAGCGGATAAGAAAAGTATTTGTATTCGCCGCGCCCAAAGCCATGCCGTCCCATCACGATCCGGTTGCGGAAGCTGGCGTCATCAGGATAAAGTGCGGCGAGAGCGCTGCACTGCTGCGGCGTCAGCAACTGCTCGATGACAGCGCATCCCTGCGTGTCGAGTTCGGTGGTGAGCGTCGGGCCAGTCGATGGTGGCAACGCGAGAGGCGATGTCCGAGATTGGCTGGGACCTGCTAAGTATTGCGTTTGCCATTTCTAAAACTCCAGACTGTCATTCCGGGGCGTGCGCAGCACGAGCCCGGAATCCATACTCCCGGCGGTGGTTATGGATTCCGGGCCTGCGCCAAGGGGCGCATCCCGGAATGACAAAACTGGCGGGTACTTGCCACCCGATTTCCGCCGGCTTTACCCCAGCACGGGCAATTCGATCACATCGTAGGCATGGCGGATGGTACGCTTAAGCACAGGGTCCTCAAGTTCGAACTCGAAACGGCTGGCGGGGCGGATGCCGCCCTTGGCCGCAAAGGTGCCGCCGAACATCGCGCAGCCCTGTGGCAATCCCGCTCCGCCAAAACCGCGTTCGATCAACTCACGCAATGGCAACATCGCATCCAGCGTGCCTTCCTGATAGAGCACCGCGTGTCCCATCGATCCAGGCAAAAGCGCGCAGGACCATCGCGTCCCAATGGGCTTCGACCTCATCGAGCGCCCATAACACAGGCGCAATTGGCTTGTCGCACATCTGCTTGGACACGGTGACGCTGTAGGTTTCCACCTTGCGGTCGGTATGATCAGAGCCGACGCCGACGAGAACCCCTTCACGCGACCCGAACAGCACGAATTCGACTTCGCCGCTGGAATTCGGCCCCGCTGACTTCGATGCGATCAGCGGTCGTCAACCGCCGCGCGGAGACGCGATAGTAGATCGGAGTCGAGGCCGGGCGCGCAATTCCGATCGCCTCGAGTTCGGCGATATGCTTGTCACGCGCGACGGCATCGCGACCGGTCCACCCGGCGATGACCGCTTGGTTGATCGGCAGCGTCAGCGGAGTCCGACTGCTCCTTGCGTCAAGTTCGAACGCGAGTTCAATTCCTGATGACATCTTCCATCCCGGCAGCCAATTCAAAGATGCGGCGGTCCGAGCCGCCGACTAGCAGCCAGCATCAAGCCGACGGGCACCTCGCCCTCGCGATGCGCCGGCAGCGAGATCGCGCAGCCGTCGATCATATTGATCAGCGTGCAGTTGCGCAGCGCGAGCAGGTTCGCTTTGGTGAACGCCTTGTCGTCGGCCATGTCGGCGATGCGCGGCGGCGTATTGGCGGTGGTCGGCAGGATCAGCGCGTCGTAGGGCGCAAGCCGCGCCGCCGTTCGGGCGATCAATGACCTTCGCGCGTTGATCAAGTCGATATAATCAGCCGCGCTCTGGCTTTCGCCGCGCATGATCCGGCTGGCGACGCGCGGATCGTAAACGTCGCCTTTGCTCGTGATCAGATAGCGATGCCAGGCATAACTTTCGGCCGCCGCAAAGCCACCTTTCGCGCTCATCGGCGCAATATCCAGAAATTCTGGCACCGCGATGCGCTTGATCGACGCGCCCTCGTCCGCGAGCGTTTGCAGCGCGCGCTCGAAGGTCCGCGCCACCTCGATCTTCGAGTTCGTCGAGCGCAACCGTGGTCGGCACGGCGAGCCGCATGCCCTTGATCGGGCGCGGCTGCAGGGGCGTCACCGCCTCGTCAGCCAGCACGGCATCGAGCACCGCGCAGCATGCAACCGTGCGCGCCAGCGGTCCGATGCTGTCGAGCGTCGGCGAGAGCGGCACCGCGCCTTCCAGCGGCACGCGGCGCTGCGTCGGCTTGAAGCCGACGATGCCGTTGAACGCCGCCGGAATTCGGCAGGAGCCGCCGGTATCGGTACCCAGCGCGCCATGCGCCATGCCGTCGACCACGGACACCGCTGCACCCGACGATGAGCCCCCGGGGACGTGGCCCGATCCATTATTTGCGCCGCGCTGCCACGCGCCTTTCGGCGTGCCGAAATGCGGGTTGATGCCGATCCCCGAATAGGCAAACTCGGTCATGTTGGTGCGGCCGATCACCACAAAACCAGCGCGCCGCAACCGTGCCACGACAGGCGCATCGGTCGCCGCTGGCGGCGAATCCTCGAGCGCACGCGATCCGGCGCGGGTCACCTGCCCCTTGATATCGAACAGATCCTTGATTGAAACGGGAATGCCGGCGTAGCGCGACGGGGCAGCTTTGGCCTTACGTAGCCGGTCCATCGCCTCGGAGGCTTCGATTGCGGCTTGCGCATCGACATGAAGGAAAACCCGCGCGCCCTCGCCCCCTTCAGCGGCGATGTTGGCGAGGCATCGATCGACCAGCGCGCGCGCCGTGGTTCGCCTGGCGTCGAGGTCATCGGCCAGCGATTGGAGCGTTGGAGTGTTCGTCATCTGCGAGTCTCACGTTCGCGCCGCTCGATGGACGCCGCCTGGTTCTTCGCGCAGGATTGGCCCGTTGACGACGGGGTGTCAAATGTCGCATCACAAAAGAGCAAGAAACGGGCTTAGGGAGCAATACCAACCATGGCTGAACCGCAGCGCGCGCGACCGAAACCGACCCCGGAGACCCAGCATTTCTGGGATGGCACGCAGGCCAGCGAGCTCCGGTTGCAGCGCTGCGACGAATGCAGCAACGTCTATTTTCCGCCGCGCCCTTTCTGCCCTGCCTGTGCGTCGCGCAAGGTCTCTATCTTCAAGGCCAGCGGCAACGCCACGTTATATAGCTACGTCATCAACCACCGGCCGGCCGCGCCCGGTTTCACGCCGCCTTACGCCATCGCCGTCGTGACGCTCGAAGAAGGTCCGCGGATGATGACCAACATCATCGATTGTCCGCAGACCCCGGAAGCGCTCGAACTCGATATGAAGCTTGAGGTCGCGTTCGAGAAGCTCGACGACAAGATCACGCTCCCCTTGTTCCGCCCGGCGAAGGCTTAAGTCCATGCGCAGAAACCAGGTTGCCGTCGTCGGCGCTGCCGAGACTACAGAACTCGGCGTCATTCCGAATATGTCGCAAATCCAGCTGCACGCCGATGCCGCGCTGAATGCAATGGCCGACGCCGGGCTGAAACCGTCCGATATCGATGGCGTCGCCACCGCAGTCGAAACCCCACAGCAGATCGCGCATTATCTCGGCATCACGCCGACATGGGTTGACGGCACGTCGGTCGGCGGCTGCTCGTTCATGCTCCATGTGCGCCACGCCGCCGCCGCGATCGAGGCCGGGCTGTGCAAGACGGTGCTGATTACCCACGCCGAGAGCGGCAAGTCGCATGATCGGCAAACAGCCGCGGTCGACGCCGCCCGACAGCCTCAACGGCCAGTTTGAATCGCCGTTCGGCGTCTATGGCCCGCCGAGCATGTTTCCAATTCCGGTGCTGCGCTACATGAAGACGCACGGCATCACCCACGAGCAGATCGCGATGGTCGCGGTGGTGCAGCGCGAATGGGCTGCGAAAAATCCGCGCGCCACCATGAAGGCGCCGATCACGGTCGAGGACGTGCTGAATTCTCGCATGATCGCCTATCCGTTCCGCATTCTGCAGTGCTGCCTTGTCACCGACGGCGGTGGCGCGCTGATCCTGACCTCGGCCGAGCGCGCGAAGGATTTCAAGACCAAGCCGGTCTACATTCTCGGCACCGGCGAAAGCGTGGAGACGCCAATGGTCAGCCAGATGCAGACGTTCGATTCGTCGCGTGCGTTCAGGACTGCGGGACCGCTGGCCTTCAGAGGAAGCCGGCATCACCCATAAGGACGTCGATCATCTCATGATCTACGACGCCTTCGCGCATCTGCCGCTGTATGGCCTCGGCGATCTCGGCTTCATGCCGCATGAGGAAACCGGCAAGTTCATCGCCGATGGCCACACCCGGCCCGGCGGCAAGCTGCCGCTCAACACCAATGGCGGCGGATTGAGCTACATGCATTCGGGCATGTATGGCATGTATGCGCTGCAGGAAAGCGTGCGGCAGATGCGCGGCATCGCGCCTGCGCAAGTTCCCGGCGCGAAGATTTCCGTGTGCCACGGCGTCGGCGGCATGTTCGCAGCGATCGGGCACGATCATTTTCACGAATGAGAGGTGACCGTCATTCCGGGGCGCGCGTAGCGCGAACCCGGAATCCCGCACCACACACACAGTCTCTGGATTCCGGGTTCAGTTGCTGCGCTCATGCCCCGGAATGACGAACAACAATACAGGGAGGACCAATGAGCAAATCACTGCAAGAAAAGTCGTCATTGTCACCGGCGCGGGACGCGGCATCGGCCGTGAGATCGCGCTGCTCTGCGCCGCCGAAGGCGCCAAGGTCGTGGTCAACGACCCCGGCGTCGCCGCCGACGGATCGGGATCGAGCGCTTCACCGGCGGAAGAAGTAGTTGATGAGATCAAGAAGCGCGGCGGCACGGCGGTGGCGAATTTCGAGACCGTCGCCGAAGCCATTCCTGCCAGCAAGATCGTCAAGATGGCCGTGGACACCTATGGCAAGCTCGACGGCGTGGTGAACAACGCCGGCATCCTGCGCGACGCGATCTTTCATCGCATGAGCATCGATGCCTTCGAATCCGTCATCAAGGTGCATCTGATGGGCTCGTTCTATGTCTCGCACGCGGCGGCGCGGCTGTTCCGCGAACAGGAAAGCGGCGCGTTCGTGCACTTCACGTCCACCAGCGGCCTCGTCGGCAATTTCGGCCAGGCCAATTACGCCGCGGCAAAGCTCGGCATCGTCGGGCTGTCGAAATCCATCGCGCTCGACATGGAGCGCTTTCATGTGCGCTCGAACTGCGTCTCGCCATTCGCATGGTCGCGGCCTGATCGGCACCATTCCGACGGAGACCGAAGCCGAGAAGGCGCGCGTCGCTAAAATTCAACAGATGGGGCCGGAGAAGATCGCGCCGCTGTGTGGGTTTCTGCTGAGCGACGCCGCCAAGGACGTCACCGGACAGATTTTCGCGGTGCGTATGAACGAGATTTTCCTGATGGGGCAGTCGCGGCCTCTGCGTTCGGTGCATCGCGGCGAAGGCTGGACGCCACAGACCATCGCCGAGCACGGCATGCCCGCGCTGAAGTCGTCGTTCTACAAGCTCGACCGCTCGGCGGATGTTTTCAACTGGGATGCGATTTAGTGGCTTCCCCGCGAGGCGCCGAATGCCAGTCCGGTGGGGCAACGCATTACGTGACCCCACCCGGCTCCGTCGCTCGGCGACCCTCTCGCGGGGGACGGGACACAGCAGCTACCCGCTATTCCTCAAGCCCGCCGATAATCCCGTTGATCGTGAGCTGAATGCCGCGCAGAACCTGCTCGTCAGCTTCCTGCCCGTCGGGCAGTTCCTTGCGGTGCGCCTTCAGCAGCTCCACCTGCACGTGGTTGAGCGGATCGAGATAGGGAAAGCGGTTGCGGATCGAGCGCTCCAGCAACGGATTGCCCTGCAGCAGCCGATCCTGGCCCATGATGTCCAGCAGCGTTTCGATCGACAAATTCCACTCGCGGCGGATGCGGCCGAAGATACTCTCACGCAACGCCACGTCCGGCACCAGTTCGGCATAGCGCGAGGCGATGGCGATTGAGCTCTTGGCCAGCACCATGTCCATGTTCGACAGCAGCGTCCTGAAGAACGGCCATTCGCGATAGAGCTCCTGCAGGAAAGGCATGCCCTTGTCGGGATGCGCCTTGATCCAGGTCTCGACGGCGCTGCCAAAACCATACCAACCCGGCAGCATCAGGCGGCATTGCGCCCAGCTGAACACCCAGGGGATAGCTCGGAGGTCCTCGATCTCGCGGGTTTTCTTGCGCGACGCCGGCCGGCTGCCGATGTTCAGCGTCGAGATTTCGGTGATGACCGTCGAGGCCCAGAAATAATCGGTAAATCCTTCGGTCTCATAGACGAGGTTGCGATAGGCCTTGAATGCCAGCGCCGACAACTGCTCCATCGCTTCGAGGTATTCGGGCCTGCGGCGCACTCTGGTGCGGCTGCAGCAGGCTGGCTTCCAAGGTTGCCGCCACCAGAATTTCCAGATTGTTGCGGCCGACTTCCGCGTTGGAATATTTGCTGGAGATGATCTCGCCCTGCTCGGTGATGCGGATCTGGCCGTTCACCGCGCCACCGGGCTGCGCGATGATGGCGTCGTAGCTCGGCCCGCCGCCGCGACCGACCGAGCCGCCGCGGCCGTGAAACAACCGCAACCGCACGCCGTGGCGTTCGAATACGTCGACCAGCCCGATCTCGGCCTTATAGAGCTCCCAGCCCGAGGTGACGAAGCCGCCATCCTTGTTGCTGTCGGAATAGCCCAGCATCACTTCCTGCACGCCGCCGCGGCTATCGACCAGCCGGCGGTATTCATGAAGCGACAGCAGCCGGTCCATGATCCCAGCGGAGGCCTGCAAATCCTCGATGGTCTCGAACAGCGGCACGATGTTTATCACGCTACGGCCTGAGGGATCGACGAGCCCGGCTTCCTTCAGCAGCAATGCGACTTCGAGCATGTCCGACATGCCCTTGCACATCGAGATGATGCAGTGAGGGATCACGTCCGCGCCGAACCTGGCATGCGCCTGCGCAGCCGCATGGAAGATGGCAAGTTCGCCCAGCGTTTCGTCGCTGTATTTCACGAAAGAAGAAGTCAGCGGGCGTGCGTTCTGCAATTCCTTTGCAAGCACCGCGACACGCGCGCTTTCCCCCAACGCCAGGTAAGACATGCCGGGCGTCGCCGCATCCAGCAATTCAGCCACGGTGCGCTCGTGAATGGCAGAATTTTGCCGCATATCAAGACGCGCCAGATAAAAGCCGAAGCAATCCGCAGCCCGGCGCAGCAGGCGCAAGCGTCCCCGCGCAATCACCTCGGAGTTATTGGCCAGTAACGAGCGATGTAAAATGTCGAGATCGGCCTTGAACTCCTTAGCATCGGCATAAGGGTCGGCCTGCCCGACCGGCAGCCGGCTGGTCTCCACGTCCAGTCTCAGCGCGGTGGCGGCCAGCCGCGCATAAATGCCGGACACCGCCAGCCGATAAGGCTCGCCGCTGCGATGCTGCGACGTATCCGGCGAGCGCTCCGCAAGCTTCCGTAGTTCCTCGGAGACATCGGCCAGATGCGCCGCGAGCGACAGCTCGGCGCCAAGCGCGTGCAACTCCTCGAGATAGAACCGCACCACGCGCGTGCTCTGCAGACGCAGCGTCCCGCGCATTACATCAGCGGTGACGAACGGATTGCCGTCGCGGTCGCCGCCGATCCAGCTTCCCATCCGCAGGAACGACGCGAGTTCCTCGCGCGTCGCCGCATCGCCCGGACCGTTATCGTCCTGCAAGCGATCTTCCAGCGCGCAATGCAGCCGCGGCACCTCGTGCAGGAACGTGTAGTCGTAAAACGACAATCCGTTGGCGACCTCGTCCAGCACGGTGAGCTTGGTCCGGCGCAGCAGATTGGTCTGCCACAGGGTCAGTACCGCGCGCCGCAACTGCTCGTCGCTCGCTTCGATTTCCTCAGGTGTCAACTGCGTGCGCTCGCGCCGGCTCATGAGCGCGGCGATCTCCATCTCGCGATCGATCGTGCTCTTGCGGCGCACTTCGGTCGGATGCGCCGTCAGGACCGGGCTGATCAGCGCAGTCCCGAAAAATTCACGAAGCTCGATGCGCGGTGATGCCGGCCTCGCGCGCATGTTCCAGTGTCTGGACCAGCGTACTGGATCGCTGCGCGCCGGCGTTCCCCTGCCCTCGCATCTGCCGGATGTTATTTTGATCCTCGGCAATGTTGGCGAGATGCGAAAAATAGCTGAAAGCGCGGACGATCCGCACGGTTTCGGCGGTCGACATGCCATCGAGAATGATTTCCAGCTCGCGACGCGCCGGCCTGTCGTCGTCGCGATGAAAGCGGATCGAGGTCTGCCGGATGCGCTCGACCAGGTCGAACAGCTCAGTGCCTTCCTGATCCCTGACGGTGTCGCCGAGGATGCGGCCCAGCAGACGTATATCCTCGCGAAGCCGCGCATCCGCTTCAAGCGCCGCGATATCCTCGCTGCGATTGGAATGTGTGGCGGGTTTGATCGGCATGATCTGGGACGACATGAGGAAGCTGCTCCAGAAACTGCCCGGCACTGCAAGAGTCGCAATTTTTGGTGGCGGAGGCAAGATCAAGATCAAGGCGATGCGCACCTTGCGTCGTCCCCGACGTATGCGCTCAAATCTTCCGCCCTGCCCTTTCCCAATAGGGATCGCGCAGGCGGCGCTTGAAGATCTTGCCGGAATCCTCGCGCGGCAGATTGGTCTGGATTTCGATGTGCTTCGGCACCTTGTAGTCCGCCAGCGACGTTCTCAGTTGTGCGCGCACGGCCGCGATATCCAGCGTCACGCCGGGCTGAGGTTCCACCACCGCCATGACAGCCTCGCCGAATTCATCGTCGGGAATACCGAACACCGCGCAATCATGGACGCCGGGAACGGCGTGCAGCGCGGCTTCGATTTCCGCCGGATAGATGTTGACGCCGCCTGAAATCACCATGTCGCGCTTGCGGTCGCAGATGAAGACGTAGCCGTCTTCGTCGATGTAGCCGACGTCGCCCGACGTGATGAAGCCGTCGCGCTCGATCTCGGCGCGCTTCTCCGGCTTGTTGTGATAGGTGAAATCCGGATTGCCTGATATCCGCGAATAAATCTCGCCGATCTCGCCCTGCGGCAATATCGCGCCGTCATCGCCGACAAAGCGCAGCTCCGCGCCCGGCGATATCTTGCCGACGGTGCCGGGCTTCTTCAGCGCATCCTCGGAATTGGCGAAGGTGACCGCGCCGAACTCGGTCGAGCCATAGAATTCATAGATCACCGGCCCCCACCACTCGATCATCGCGCGCTTCACGTCCGGCGGACAAGGTGCTGCGGCATGAATGACATGACGCAGCGACGACATGTCGTATTTGCTGCGGGTATGCGCGGGCAGTTTCATCAGCCGGATGAACATGGTCGGCACCATGAAGACGGTGTCGATCTTCTGCTCGTGAATGAGCCGCAGAAATTCCTCCGGCTCAAAGCGCGGCATCAGCACCAGCGCGCCGCCGAGACGGCCGGCGCGCAGCCCGAACGAATTCGGCGCGGAGTGATACAGCGGTCCCGGCAGCAGCGCGCGAGCGCCGGGCTTCAAACCGTAGATCAGCGCCCGCATCCGCTCCGACGATGCACTTTGTTCCGGGGTCGGTGCGTTGCGTTTGACGCCCTTGGGGTGGCCCGTGGTGCCGGATGTGTAGATCATGTTCTGCGGCTGCGGCAGCGCCGGGCCGTTGTAGGGTTTTTGCTCGACCAGCCATGCTTCGAGATCGGTCGCGCCTTCCGGGCGTGCGAGATGACCTGGATCGATCTTGTAATTTGCGATGATTTCCGGCGGCGTCGGCACGCTGAGCACAGCGATGCCAGTCGGGAATTGCGTCGCGCAGCTGATGCAGCATGTCGGCATGGCCGATCAGAACGCGCGTGCCGGAATCCTTGAGGACGTAGGTGATTTCTTCCGGCTTGAAGTGCCAATTGACCGGCACGGCGTAAGCGCCGAGCCGCATCACTGCGTAGGCCGCCTCGATGAACGCGATGTCGTTGCGCATGAGGATGCAGACGCTGTCGCCCTGCTTCACGCCGAGCTTTTGCAGGCCGCCGGCGATGCGGCCGGCGCGATCCGCGACTTCGGCGTGGGTTCGGCGGCGGTCGCCGGAGATGATGCCGAGGAAGGGTGGTGGGGCTGAGGTCATGTTTCGCTACCCTGGCACCCTGCCCCTGGAGGCTGAGCAGTCGACACGAATGTAATGAGCTGCTGAGCCGGGTGCATGTACTCTGCGGCATCATCCTACCCCGTCCCGCATCTAGCGATGGCTTGCCGAGCCGCCCCCTCCGGGACAGGTATCGAGACAGCTTCACACATCCGCAAACCGCGGCGCGCGTTTTTCCAGATTGGCGCGCACCGCCTCGGTCTGGTTAGGGCCGCCGATCAGCTTCTGCTGCTCGATCGATTCAGCGAGCAACGCAGGGCCGGGATCGACGCTGACGATTGTTCAGCATGCGCTTGGCGGCGCGGATCGCATGCGGACTTTTGCCCGCGATCTCGCGCGCCGCCTCCAGCGCGGCGCTGCGTGGATCGTCGCAAATGCGAGTCGCCAGTCCGTAACTCAGCGCTTCCTGCGCCGAGAAAATCCTCCCGGTGTAAGTCAGATCGCGCAGGATGTCGTCGCGCACCAGCGAGGCCAGGATCGGCGTGCCCGCCATATCCGGCATCAGACCCCATTTGATTTCCATGATCGACATGCGCGCGTCGGGCGCTAGGAAGCGCATGTCGGCGCCGAGCGCGAGCTGGAAGCCGCCGCCGAACGCGACGCCATGGATCGCGGCGATCACCGGCACCGGAAGCTGCCGCCATCCCCACACCGCCTGTTGCGGAAAATTCGCGAGGCCATGGCTGCGTGCGGTGAGATCGCGCTTCTCGCCGCCGGCGACGCCGTTGCCGCCGTGCTCTTTCATCGCAGCGAAGCGGCCCATGTCGAGCCCGGCGCAGAAGGCGCGGCCTTCGCCGGACAAGCACCACCGCGCGAACGCCCTTTTCGTGGGCGAGCCGTTCCGTGGCCGCCACCAGCGCTTCGAACATCGCAGCATCCAGCGCATTCATCTTGTCCGCGCGATTGAGCCTGACATCGGCGACGCCGCTCGGAAATCGTGATCGAAACGCGATTTTCCATGACGCTTCCCCGTTGTTTTTTGCGGCTTGAGGCCGTTTTAGCATCGCCGCGCCGGGAATGCCGAACAAAAAAAGCGGCGCTTAAAGCGCCGCTTTTCGAACTCCAGATGGAAAACTGAGTTACGCCGCTTCGGCGGTCTTTTCCTGGACCGGACCGGAGTCGAGTCCCTTGGCATCGACGTCGCGGTCGACGAATTCGATCACCGCCATCGCAGCGTTGTCGCCGTAGCGGAAGCCGGCCTTGATGATGCGGGTGTAGCCGCCCTGCCGATCCTTGTAGCGGGTCGCCAGCACGTCGAACAGTTTTCGGACCTGATCGAGATCGCGCATCTCGCTGATCGCCTGGCGGCGCATCGCAAGGCCGCCCTTCTTGCCCAGCGTGACCAGCTTCTCCACGATCGGGCGAAGCTCTTTCGCCTTCGGCAGCGTGGTGACGATCTGCTCGTGCTTGATCAGCGACGCGCACATGTTGGCGAACATCGCCTTGCGATGCTCCGCGGTGCGGTTGAGTTTGCGGTGAACCTTGCCGTGACGCATGATGTTTTCTCACTTTAGTTCTGTCACGACGGTTCGCCGGACTAATGCTCAGGTGGGCATCCTGCGTTCGCCCTGATCTCGATGGCGCGGCATGCGCGCTCCCAGGATGAGATCTCATGGTGAGGAGCGCAAGCGCGTCTCGACTGATGTCGATCAGTAATGATCCTCGAACCGCTTCGCCAGTTCGTCGATATTTTCCGGCGGCCAGCCCGGCACTTCCATGCCGAGATGCAGACCCATCTGCGCCAGCACTTCCTTGATTTCGTTGAGCGACTTGCGGCCGAAGTTCGGCGTGCGCAGCATTTCGGCTTCCGACTTCTGCACGAGATCGCCGATGTAGACGATGTTGTCGTTCTTCAGGCAGTTCGCCGAACGCACCGACAATTCCAGCTCGTCCACCTTCTTGAGGAACGCCGGGTTGAAGGCGAGATCCGGAATGATCTCCGCGCGACTTCCTTGCGGGGCTCTTCGAAATTCACGAACACGTTGAGCTGGTCCTGCAGGATGCGCGCGGCATAGGCCACGGCATCGTCAGGGCTGATCGCGCCGTTGGTTTCGATGGTCATGGTCAGCTTGTCGTAGTCGAGGATCTGGCCCTCGCGGGTATTCTCGACCTTGTAGGAAACCTTGCGTACCGGCGAGAACAGGCTGTCGACCGGAATGAGGCCGATCGGCGCATCTTCCGGGCGGTTGCGCTCGGCGGCGACGTAGCCCTTGCCGGCAGCGACGGTGAATTCCATGCGGACCTCCGCGCCCTCATCGAGGGTGCATATCTGCAGGTCCGGATTGAGCACCACGACATCGCCGACGGTCTGAATGTCGCCGGCGGTGACGACGCCCGGTCCCTGCTTCTTCACGACCATGCGCTTGGGGCCTTCGCCCTGCATCTTGATCGAGATGTCCTTGATGTTCAGCACGATGTCGGTGACGTCTTCGCGCACGCCGGCGATCGAGGAGAACTCGTGCAGCACGCCGTCGATATGCACCGACTGCACCGCCGCGCCTTGCAGCGACGACAGCAGGATGCGGCGCAGCGCGTTGCCAAGCGTCTGGCCGAAGCCGCGCTCAAGCGGTTCGGCGACCAGCGTCGCGAACCGATTGGAATTGGTGCCCGGCGTTACCTGAAGCTTGTTCGGGCGAATGAGTTCTTGCCAATTTTTCTGGATCGTCATTGTGTCACCCATACCTGCCGGTCGATCTGCCATCAAATCACCGGCGTTGGAGATCGCGGATCAGCCCGCGTCATAAAATCAAATTCATCGCGGGCGAACGAGACCGCCCGCATTCGAAAATCAAACCCGGCGACGCTTGCGCGGCCGGCAACCATTATGCGGGATCGTCGTCACGTCGCGAATTGAAGTGACGGTGAAGCCCGCAGCCTGCAGCGCGCGCAACGCCGATTCGCGGCCCGAACCTGGACCGGCGACTTCGACTTCCAGCGTGCGCATGCCGTGTTCCTGCGCCTTCTTCGAGACGTCTTCAGCCGCGACCTGCGCGGCATAGGGGGTCGACTTGCGCGAACCCTTGAAACCCATCGTGCCGGCCGACGACCAGGCAATGGTATTGCCCTGCGCGTCGGTGATGGTGATGGTCGTATTGTTGAACGACGAATTCACGTGCGCGATACCGGACGCGATGTTCTTGCGTTCACGGCGGCGTACGCGGGTGGCTTCCTTGCCCATCTCAAACCTTTCCTAAGATCTCAACGCCGCCGTAGTGCCAGCGGCTACACCTGAATGGCGAATAGCGAATTCTATTCGCTACTCACCATTCGCTATTCGCTTAAATTACTTCTTCTTGCCGGCGATCGACTTGGCCGGACCCTTGCGCGTGCGCGCATTGGTGTGGGTACGCTGACCGCGCACCGGCAGTCCGCGGCGATGACGCAGACCGCGATAGCAACCGAGATCCATCAGACGCTTGATGTTCATGCCGGTTTCGCGGCGAAGGTCGCCTTCCACCATGTAATCGCGGTCGATCACTTCACGAATCTGCAGCACTTCCTGATCGCTGAGCTGGTTGACCCGGCGCTCATCCGGAATCTTGACCTTCTCCATGATCTCGGCGGCATTCTTCTGGCCGATGCCATGAATGTACTGAAGCGCGACGAGGACGCGCTTGTTGGTCGGGATATTCACGCCGGCAATACGGGCCACAGACTGCTCTCCTGTCGCCGGCTACTAGGCCGGCATTTCTTTCGTTATGTCAGGCGGGATACCGCAAACGCGAACACGACGCCCGTCCCCTGGATCGTCTCGGGGTCCGGCATCGCTGTAAAATATCCGACTGGATAGGGACTTATTAAAGGATTCACCTTGGTTTCGTCAACCGCCTCTAGGCCTTAGCTCGCCTTTTCGTGACCTTTTTCGCGGATTTCTTGGGCGATCCACCCGCCTTCGGCTTCGCGCCAGATTTGGCCTTGGGAACGGACTTCTTGGCCTTCTTCGGCACCGATTTGCCGGCTCTTCCGGACCGCCTTGGCGGCCTTTTTGGCGGTCTTGGCCGGCTTGTGCGGCAACGCCGAAGCGGCCTTCCTGGTGGCCTCAGGCATAGCCTTTCCCGACCTCGACTTCAGGGCTGCCTTTTTGGCTGATTTCGCATCCACGACCCGGATGGCGGCCAGGATGCGGTTGATCTCGCGCGTGACGTGCTCGATGGTCATCATGCCGTCGACGGTGAGCAACTTGCGCCGCTCCGAGTAGTAGTGAATCAGCGGCTCGGTCAGCGTCCGGTAGCTCGCCAAACGCTTCGACAGAACCTCCGGCGTGTCGTCGATGCGGACGTTTTCGCCGCGCTCTCTCATCTGCGCGACCCGCGTCTCCACCCTGTTCAGAAGCGCGCTCTCGTTGACGCGCAATTCGACCACGGCATCGAGCCGGATGTGCTTTCGCTTCAGGAGATCGTCCAGCGCCTGCGCTTGCGGCACCGTGCGGGGAAAACCGTCGAGGATAAAACCCTTGGCCGCGTCCGGCTGGTCCAGCCGGTCGGAAATGATTCCGATGACGATCTCGTCCGGCACCAGACCGCCGCTGGCCATGATGTCTTTCGCCTGAAGTCCAACAGGCGTTTGCGCTGCCACCGCGGCGCGCAGCATTTCACCGGTCGAAAGCTGGACGATGCCCTGGCGTTGAACAAGCCGCTGCGCCTGCGTTCCCTTGCCCGCCCCCGGCGGCCCGAGAAGAATCAATCTCATGAATATTCGCCCCCCGGCTCGGCAAGTGCATCTTCGCGCACCCGTGTTTCATTATCAGAACAGCGACACGATCGGCGCGGAAAAACGCTATCGACGGCGGCCCCGCAATTTCGATTTCCTGATCAGCCCCTCATATTGATGGGCGAGTAGATAACCCTGCACCTGAGCCACTGTATCCATCGTGACGCTGACGACAATCAGCAACGACGTTCCGCCGAAGTAAAATGGCACTGAGGCATAGGAAATCAGAATCTCCGGGATCAAGCATACGATCGCCAGATAGACCGCGCCGAGCACGGTGATGCGGGACAGCACGTAGTCGATATATTCCGCCGTGCGTTCGCCGGGCCGAATGCCGGGAATAAATCCGCCATGCTTCTTGAGATTATCCGCGGTCTCGGTCGGATTGAACACGATCGCGGTGTAGAAAAACGCAAAGAACACGATCAGCGCCAGATACATAAACAGGAACAGCGGCCGGCCGTGACCAAGCTGCGTCGTGATCCACTGAAACCATTCCGGTCCCTTGCCGGCGTTGAAATTCGCAACCGTCGTCGGCAGCAAAAGCAATGACGACGCGAAGATCGGTGGGATCACGCCTGACGTGTTCAGCTTGAGCGGCAGATGCGAGGACTGGCCCTCGAACATCTTGTTGCCGACCTGCCGCTTTGGATACTGAATCAGAAGCCGTCGCTGCGCGCGTTCCATGAACACGATGAACGCGATCACCGCGACCGCCATCACGATCACCACGAGAATGAGGCCCGTGGACAACGCGCCCTGACGGCCGAGTTCGAGCATGTTGGCGAGCGCCGATGGCAGCTCCGCCACGATGCCGGCAAGGATGATCAGCGAAATACCGTTGCCGATTCCGCGCGAGGTGATCTGTTCGCCGAGCCACATCAGGAACATGGTGCCGCCGGTCAGCGTAATCGCGGTCGATAGACGGAAGAACAGGCCGGGATCGGCGACAACGTTGCCTGCGCCCTCAAGGCCCACAGCAATGCCGTAGGACTGGAACGCGGCCAGGATCACCGTGAGATAGCGGGTGTACTGGTTGAGGGTCTTGCGGCCCGCCTCGCCCTCTTTCTTCAGCGCTTCAAGCTGCGGCGAAACCGTGGTCAACAACTGAATGATGATCGACGCCGAAATGTACGGCATGATGTTGAGCGCGAATATCGCCATGCGGTGAATGCCGCCGCCGGCGAACATGTTGAACATGCCGAGGATGCCGCCGGCCTGCGAACGAAATACCTGCTCCCAGATATTGGGATCGATGCCCGGCAGCGGAATGTAGGTGCCGAGCCGATAGACCAGCAGCGCGCCCAGGGTGAACCAGATGCGCTTCTTCAGCTCTTCGGCTTTTCCAAGTGCCGCGAAATTGAGGTTCGCCGCCAGTTGTTCCGCTGCTGAGACCATCGGTCCCGTCCTTTCACTCGCCGTGGCCGCGCATTGCCGCCCGAGAAGCGGCGTCGCTTCCGCTCGCTTATCCCGGCCATCTACGTCTTCGTTGGCAAATTAGCAGGTAAAGACGAGGATATCAGGCGCAAGGCCGCACACGATTAAGTTTACGACGCCTTCTGCTCGGCGCCTTCTTCCTTCTTCACCGGCGCCAGGATTTTCACCGTGCCGCCGGCCTTCTCCACCGCCGCGATGGCGGACTTCGACGCCCCGTGAACTTCGATATTAAGCTTGGCCTTGATTTCACCACGGCCGAGCAACCGCACGCCACCCTTGGTGCGCCGGATGGCGCCGGATTTCATCAGCGATTCGGCGTTGATGACGCCCTTGGCGTCCAAGGTCTTGGCGTCGATCGCGCCTTGAAGGCGATCGAGATTGATCTCGGCGTATTCGACACGAAAGATGTTGGTAAAGCCGCGCTTGGGCAGACGGCGATGCAGCGGCATCTGGCCGCCTTCAAAACCCTTGATGCGCACGCCGGAGCGCGCGGTCTGGCCCTTGCCGCCGCGGCCTGCCTGCTTGCCCTTGCCGGAGCCGATGCCACGGCCGACGCGCATGCGCTTTTTGCGCGAGCCGGCATTGTCGGCGATATCGCTGAGCTTCATCGTTAGCTTCCTTCTCTTACAGCGTCATCCTGAGGTGCTCGGCGCGCTTGCGGCGAGCCTCGAAGAACGGGCTGCTGGTTTCATCCTTCGAGGGCCGAAGCCGGCCTCCTCAGGATGACATGAACTTACTTCTCGTCGACGACGCGGACGAGATGTTGAACTTTTGCGATCATGCCGCGCACCGCGGGCGTATCCTGCAGTTCGGTGATGCGGCCGATCTTGTTGAGTTTCATGCCGATCAGCGTCGCACGCTGCGAGTGATGGCGGCGGATCGCGCTGCCGGTCTGCTCGACCTTGATCATCTTTGCGGCGGTATTTTTGGCAGAATTGGCCATCGTCATAACTCCAGAAGCGCCGAGCGCGCGTATTATTCGGCAACCACTTCGGCGTCGCCACCGACGCGGCGCGACTGCAGCGTGGACACCTTGATGTTGCGGCGTGCCGCCACCGAACGCGGCGAGTCCTGATGCTTCAGCGCGTCGAAAGTAGCGCGAACCATGTTGTAGGGGTTCGACGAGCCGATCGATTTCGCAACGACATCCTGGATGCCGAGTGTTTCGAACACGGCGCGCATCGGACCGCCGGCGATGATGCCGGTACCTGCCGGCGCCGCGCGCAGATAGACGCGGCCCGCACCATGACGGCCCGCGATGTCGTGATGCAGCGTGCGGCCTTCGCGCAGAGCGACGCGCGTCAGGTTGCGCTTGGCCGACTCGGTCGCCTTGCGGATCGCTTCCGGCACTTCGCGCGCCTTGCCGTGGCCGAAACCAACCCTGCCCTTCTGGTCGCCGATCACGACCAGCGCCGCAAAGCCGAAGCGCTTGCCGCCCTTGACGACCTTCGCCACACGATTGATGTGGACGAGCTTGTCGACGAATTCGCTGTCGCGCTCTTCCCGGCCGCCCCTGTGGCCGCCACCGCGTTCGCGTTCACCTGCCATGGTGTGTTCCAATCTGTCCGTTCAATTCCATCTTAGAAACTCAATCCGCTTTCGCGCGCCGCGTCCGCCAGCGCCTTGACGCGCCCGTGATAGAGATAGCCGCCGCGATCGAACACCACTTCCTTGACGCCGTTCTTCACGGCGCGCTCGGCCAAGAGCTTGCCGACCGCCTTTGCCGCATCGATGTTCGCGCCGGTATTGCCGGCCTCGCGCATCGTCTTTTCCAAGCGACGACGCCGACGCCAGCGTCTCGCCCTTCAGGTCGTCGATGACCTGCGCATAGATGTGCTTCGACGAGCGGAATACCGACAAACGCGGCCGGCCGCTGGCGGTGCGGCGCAGCGAATTGCGCACGCGCTGCTTGCGCCGGGCATTCGTAATCTTGAGTCTCGACATGACCGGCTCCGTTACTTCTTCTTGCCTTCCTTGCGGAAGATAAATTCGTCGGAATAGCGCACGCCCTTGCCCTTATAGGGCTCCGGCGGACGGTAGCTGCGGATCTCCGCGGCGACCTGGCCGACCTTCTGTGAATCATTGCCGACGATGTTGATCTCGGTCGGCTTCGGCACCGTGATCGTGATGCCGTCCGGAATATCGTAGACCACGTCGTGGCTGTAGCCGAGCGCGAGCTGCAGCTTCTTGCCCTGCAGCGCGGCGCGATAGCCGACGCCGGTGATGTCGAGCTTCTTTTCGAAACCCTTGGTGACACCCTCGACCAGGTTTGCGACCTGCGCCCGCGCCGTTCCATACAGCGCCTGCGCGCGGTTGGTCTCGAACCGTGGCGCAACTTTGACCGCACCGTTTTCGAACTTCACGTCGACGTCGTCATGCACGACGAACTGAAGCTGGCCCTTCGGCCCCTTCATCTTGACGGTCTGTCCTTCGACAGTCGCCGTGACACCAGATGGCACCACTACGGGCTTTTTGCCAACGCGTGACATGATCGTTCCTTTCTCAGAACACCGTGAAGAGAATTTCGCCGCCCACATTCGCGTCGCGCGCTTCGTGGTCAGCCATGATTCCCTTGGGCGTCGATAACACCGAAATTCCGAGGCCGTTGTTCACGCGCGGCAGGTTCTTCACCGAGGCGTAGACACGCCGTCCCGGCTTCGAAACCCGCTCGATCTCGCGAATGACGGGCTCGCCGTCGAAATATTTCAGCTCGATCTCAAGCTCGCTGCGGCCGCTTGAATGCTCGACGCTGGCATAGCCGCGAATGTAGCCTTCGGTCTTGAGCACTTCGAGCACGTTGGCGCGCATCTTCGAGCCCGGGGTCGAAACCTTGGGCTTGGCGCGCATCTGCGCGTTGCGGATGCGGGTGATGAGATCGCTGATCGGATCGTGCGTTGACATGTCCGACCCCCTTACCAGCTTGACTTGACGAGGCCGGGAATAAGGCCCTTCGAACCGTACTCACGTATCGCGATGCGGCTCATATTGTTCTTTTGATAGACCGAACGCGGCCGACCGGTGATTTCGCAGCGATTGCGGATGCGTGTCGCGGACGAATTGCGCGGCAGTTCGGCAAGCTTCAGCGTCGCGGCGAACCGCTCTTCCATCGGCTTTTTCTTATCCGCAATGATGGCCTTCAGCTTCGCGCGCTTGGGCGCTGCGTTCTTGGTCATCCGCTTGCGGCGGTTATTCTTCTCGATCGAACTCTTCTTTGCCATGCTTGGCTCCTTACGATTCCGCGTTTGAGAGGCTTGTCAGCGTCTCACTGCCGGAACGGGAAATTGAATGCGCTCAACAATGCCCGGGCTTCGTCGTCGGTGCGCGCCGTGGTGCATACCGTGACGTCCATACCCCAGGTCTCCCCCATCTTGTCGAAGTCGATTTCGGGGAAAATGATGTGTTCCTTGATGCCGAGCGAATAGTTGCCGCGGCCGTCAAAGCTCTTCGGATTGAGGCCGCGGAAATCTCGCACGCGCGGCAGCGCGATGTTGATGAGACGATCGACGAAATCGTACATCTTGCCTTTGCGCAGCGTCACCTTGGCGCCGATCGGCTGGTTTTCACGCAGCTTGAAGGTCGCGATCGCGACGCGCGAATAGGTCACGATCGGCTTCTGGCCCGCGATCAGCGCCAAGTCAGCCGCCGCGGTTTCCGCCTTTTTGCGGTCGTTGACGGCCTCTCCGACGCCCATGTTGAGCACGACCTTGTCAAGCCGCGGCACCTGCATGACGTTGGCATAGCCGAACTGCTCGGTCAGCTTGCCGCGGATTTCCTTGTCGAACTGTTCGCGCAAGCGCGGAACGTATGCGGTCTCAGCCATCGATCTCTGCTCCCGAGCTCTTGGCGATGCGTACCTTCTTGCCATCAGCCTGAATTTTGAATCCGACGCGCGTCGGCTTGCCGTCCTTGCCGACGACCGCGATGTTGGACAGGTGGATCGGCGCTTCTTTCGAGATGATGCCGCCCTCCTGCGCCTGGGTCTGCTTCTGGTGACGCTTCACCAGGTTGACGCCGCGCACCAACGCCTTGTTGTCGGTGGGACGCACCTCGAACACTTCGCCGGTGCGGCCCTTGTCGCGGCCGTTCAGCACGATGACCTTGTCGCCCTTCCGGATCTTGGCAGCCATCACAGCACCTCCGGCGCGAGCGAAATGATCTTCATGTGGTTCTTGGCGCGCAATTCGCGCGGCACCGGCCCGAAGATGCGGGTGCCGACCGGCTCCGACTGGGCATTGATCAGCACGGCGGCGTTGCGGTCGAAGCGGATGACGGAGCCGTCGGCGCGGCGGATGTCCTTGCGGACGCGCACCACGACCGCCTTCATGACGTCGCCCTTCTTCACCTTGCCGCGCGGGATCGCTTCCTTGATCGACACGACAATGACGTCGCCCACGGTGGCATAGCGGCGCTTGGAGCCTCCAAGCACCTTGATGCACATGACACGGCGTGCGCCTGAATTATCGGCCACGTCGAGGTTGGTCTGCATCTGAATCATTGATGCACCTCGTCCTCTTCTGATGCGCGCTTAAGCGCAAGGTTTGCGCGTTAAGCGGTTTTCTTCTGTTCGCTCCGGACCACGGTCCAGCGCTTCATTTTCGAGATCGGCTTGCTTTCCTCGATCCACACCATGTCGCCCGGCTTGAACTCGTTGTTCTCGTCGTGCGCGTGATAGTTTTTCGAGCGGCGAATGGTCTTCTTGTAGATCGGATGCGTGAAGCGGCGGTCGACGCGCACCACCACCGTCTTGGCTTGCTTGTCGCTGACGACCACGCCCTGCAGCGTACGTTTTGGCATGTCGGTACCCTTACTTCTTCGCGTCGCGCTTCTGCGCGGCGATGGTCTTGATGCGGGCGATATCGCGGCGGGCTTCACGCAGCCGCGACGTGTTCTCCAGCTGCCCGGTGGCGCGCTGGAAACGTAAGTTGAAGCGCTCCTTCTTCAGATTGAGGACGGCATCGTCCATCTGATCGGGGCTCATTGCGCGGATATCGGCGGTTTTCATCTCGGCCATGAATGTCACTCCGCGATGCGCGCAACGAAGCGCGTCTTGATCGGCAATTTGGCGGCGGCCAGCGACAGCGCTTCTTTCGCGGTCTGCACGGTGACGCCGTCGATCTCGAAAATCACGCGGCCTGGTTTGACCCGCGCCACCCACAATTCCGGCGTGCCCTTGCCGGAGCCCATTCGCACTTCAGCGGGCTTTTTCGACACCGGCACATCCGGGAAAATCCTGATCCAGACGCGGCCGGCACGCTTCATGTGACGGGTCAGCGCACGCCGCGCAGCCTCGATCTGGCGCGCGGTGATGCGCTCCGGCGCCATCGCCTTCAGGCCGAATTGACCGAACGACAACGTCGCGCCCGAAGTCGCAACGCCGTGGATGCGGCCCTTATGCGCCTTGCGGAACTTGGTCTTCTTTGGTTGCATCATGGCTTACGCCCTCAAACCTTCTAAATTCAGTCGCTCAAGCGTTTTCGCGACGCGGACGAGAGCCTTCGCCCTCGGCCATCTTCTTGTCCTGCGCCATCGGATCGTGCTCCAGGATTTCGCCCTTGAAGATCCAGACCTTAACGCCGCAGGTGCCGAACGTCGTGAACGCGGTGGCAACGCCGTAATCGACATCGGCGCGCAGCGTATGCAGTGGTACGCGACCTTCGCGATACCATTCCATGCGCGCGATTTCGGCGCCGCCGAGACGGCCCGAGCAATTGATACGAATTCCCTCGGCGCCCAGACGCATCGCCGACTGCACTGCGCGCTTCATGGCGCGGCGGAAAGCAACGCGGCGCTCGAGCTGCTGCGCGATGGATTCGGCGACCAGCGTGGCATCGAGTTCGGGCTTGCGGATTTCGACGATGTTGATGACGACGTCGGAAGCGGTGATGTCGGCAACGCGCTTGCGCAGCTTGTCGATGTCGGCGCCCTTCTTGCCGATCACGACGCCGGGGCGCGCGGAATGGATCGTCACGCGGCACTTCTTGTGCGGACGCTCGATCACAATGCGCGCGACAGCGGCCTGCTTCAATTCCTTGTGCAGCATCTCGCGGATTTTGACATCCTCGTGCAGCAGCTTGCCGTATTCGTTCTTGCCGGCGTACCAACGCGAATCCCATGTCCGGTTGATGCCGAGACGAAGTCCGATTGGATTGATTTTTTGACCCATCGTTCTCTCCTGCGCCTGCTTTAAGCGCCAGCCTCGGCCTCGACCTGACGAACCACGATCGTCAGTTGGGCGAATGGTTTGTTGATACGGGCCGAACGGCCGCGGCCGGCGGTTGCGAAACGCTTCATCACGATACCCTTGCCGACATGCGCCTCCGAGACGATCAAGTCGTCGACCTCGAGGTCATGGTTATTCTCGGCATTGGCAATCGCCGACTCCAGGCACTTCTTGACGTCGACCGCGATCCGCTTGCGCGAAAACTGCAGATCGGCAAGCGCCGCCGAAGCCTTGCGGCCGCGGATCAGCTGCGCGACCAGATTAAGCTTCTGCGGGCTCACGCGCAGCATCCGGGCGACCGCCTTTGCTTCATTGTCCGGAAGTGCGCGTTCGCGCTTGGGTTTGCTCATCGTCTAATCCTCAAGCCTTCTTGGCTTTCTTGTCGCCCGAATGGCCATGGAACGTCCGCGTCGGCGAAAACTCGCCGAACTTGTGACCGACCATTTCCTCGTTGACCGACACCGGCACATGCTTCTGTCCGTTGTAGACGCCGAACACCAGGCCGACGAACTGCGGCAGGATGGTCGAGCGGCGGCTCCAAATCTTGATGACGTCATGACGGCCGGACGCACGTGCTGCATCTGCCTTCTTCAGCAGCGAGCCTTCAACGAACGGGCCTTTCCAGACTGAACGAACCATTGTCCGGCGTTCCTTACTTCTTCCGCTTGTGGCGGCTGATGAGAATGAATTGGTTGGTCGACTTGTTGGAGCGCGTCTTCTTGCCCTTGGTCGGCTTGCCCCACGGCGTCACCGGATGACGGCCGCCGGAGGTGCGGCCTTCGCCGCCG
Source organism: uncultured Alphaproteobacteria bacterium (assembly GCA_963723625.1). Lineage (GTDB taxonomy): Bacteria > Pseudomonadota > Alphaproteobacteria > Rhizobiales > Xanthobacteraceae > Bradyrhizobium. Next base: position 47,350 of record CAVRRK010000002.1, on the reverse strand, counting down.
CCATGCGGATGGTCGACCGGGTTCATCGAGACGCCGCGATTGTGCGGCTTGATGCCGAGCCAGCGATTACGGCCGGCCTTGCCGATAGAGATGTTCATGTGATCCGGATTCGACACCGCGCCGATGGTGCCGGTGCAGCGGCCGTGGACGAGGCGCTGCTCGCCCGAATTCAGGCGGATGATGACGTAGTCATGGTCGCGTCCGACGAGCTGCGCGTAGGTGCCGGCTGAGCGCGCGATCTGGCCACCCTTGCCGATCTTCAGTTCGACGTTGTGAATGATGGTGCCGATCGGCATGTTGCCGAGCGGCATGACATTGCCCGGCTTCACGTCGACATAGTTGCCGGCAACCACGCTGTCACCGACGGCGAGGCGCTGCGGCGCCAGAATGTAAGCCTGCGTACCATCGGTATATTTGATCAGCGCGATGAACGCGGTGCGGTTCGGATCGTATTCCAGACGCTCGACGGTTGCCGGCATATCGACCTTGGTCCGCTTGAAGTCGATGATGCGGTAGGTCTGCTTGTGGCCACCGCCGCGGAAACGCACGACCATGCGGCCGGTGTTGTTGCGGCCACCGCTGGAATGCTTGCCCTCGGTCAGCGCCTTGACGGGCTTGCCCTTGTAGAGCGCCGAACGATCGACCATCACCAGCTGGCGCTGGCCGGGGGTCGTCGGATTGAATTTTTTCAGTGCCATCGTCGTATCGCCTTATAGCCCGGTGGTCACGTCGATGCGGTGGCCCTCTTCAAGGGTCACGATCGCGCGCTTCACATCCGACTGAGAACCGAACTGGCCGCGGAAGACTTTCGTCTTGCCCTTGCGCACCAGCGTGTTCACGCTCTTCACCTTGACATCGAACAGCTTCTCGATGGCTTCCTTGATCTGCGGCTTGGTCGCTTTAGCTGCGACCCGAAACACGACCTTGTTGTGCTCGGAGGCGTACGTCGCCTTCTCGGTCACGACAGGAGAAACGATGATGTCGTAGTGGCGCGGATCCATGTTCTTCATTTGAAGCGCGCCTCCAACGCATCGAGCGCCGCCTTGGTCAGCACCAGCTTCTGGCGGCGCAGAATGTCATAGACGTTGATGCCCTGGACTGGCAGCACGTCGATATGTGGAATGTTGCGGGCGGCGGCGGCAAACCCGTTGTGAACCTGCGCGCCGTCGATGATCAGCGCACTGGTCAGACCGAGACCCGAGAAATGCCCGACCAAAGCCTTGGTCTTGGCAGCTTCCAGCGTCGCGGACTCGATCACGATCAGGCCACCGTCTTTTGCCTTTGCGGAAAGCGCATGGCGAAGCGCCAGCGCGCGCACCTTCTTTGGCAGATCGAACGCGTGTGAGCGCACGACCGGACCGAAGGCACGGCCACCGCCACGGAACTGCGGCACACGACCTGAGCCGTGACGCGCACCGCCGGTGCCCTTCTGCTTGTACATCTTCTTGCCGGTGCGCCAGACATCGGCGCGCCCCTGCGTCTTGTGGGTGCCGGCCTGACGCTTGGCGAGCTGCCAGTTGACGCAGCGCTGGATGATATCCTTGCGCGGCTCGAGGCCGAAAATGGCGTCCGACAGCTCGATCGAGCCGGCGTCCTTGCCCTCAAGCGTGGTGACGTTCAGTTTCATCTCACGCTCCTTCCGTCTCGGCTGGCGCCGCTTCCGGCGCCGCAGCGGCTTCGCCGCCGCCGTTTGCGACCTTGAACTTGCCGGGCTTCGGCGCATCCTTGTGCAGCGGCTTCTTCACCGCATCGCGCACCGCGATCCAGCCACCCTTGGAGCCGGGAACGGCGCCTTCGACGAGGATGAGACCGCGCGCGACATCGGTCTGCACGACGCGCAAATTGAGCGTGGTGATGCGATCGACGCCCATATGACCAGGCATCTTCTTGTTCTTGAAGGTCTTGCCGGGGTCTTGGCGTCCACCGGTCGAACCGATCGAACGATGCGAGACGGACACGCCGTGGGTCGCGCGCAAGCCGCCGAAATTCCAGCGCTTGATACCGCCAGCAAAGCCCTTGCCGACCGAAGTGCCGGTAACATCGACGAACTGGCCGACCACGAAATGATCGGCCTGAATTTCGGCGCCGACCGGGATCAGCGCATCTTCCGATACGCGGAATTCGGTAACCTTGCGCTTGGGCTCGACTTTGGCGACCGCGAACTGGCCGCGCTCCGCCTTCGGCAGATACACGGTTTTGCGGCTACCCGAACCGAGTTGCAATGCGACGTAGCCGTTCTTCTCAGCTGTGCGGTGACCCAACACCTGGCAATTGCCCAGCTTGAGCACGGTCACAGGGATATGCTCGCCGGTCTCCGTAAAGACCCGCGTCATCCCGACCTTTTGTGCGATCACTCCGGAGCGCATCGGCGTGCTTCCTGTTCTTGTCGTCCGCTAACTTCGGACGGGACTAAAAAAATTTAGAGCTTGATCTCGACGTCGACACCGGCGGCCAGATCTAGCTTCATCAAGGCATCGACGGTCTGCGGTGTCGGATCGACGATATCGAGCAGGCGCTTGTGCGTGCGCATCTCGAACTGCTCACGGCTTTTCTTGTCGACATGCGGCGAACGGTTGACGGTGAACTTCTCGATGCGCGTCGGCAGCGGGATTGGTCCGCGAACCTGGGCACCGGTGCGCTTCGCCGTGCTGACGATCTCACGCGTCGACGCATCGAGAATCCGATGGTCGAACGCCTTGAGGCGAATGCGGATATTCTGGCCGTTCATCTGGTTTCTCTCTCACCGTCATCACCCGCGAATGCGGGTGATCCAGTATTCCGAAGTGTCGCAGTTAACTTGGTGCCTTGCGGCGTACTGGGTCCCCCGCCTGCGCGGGGGACGACAGCGGTGTTTGTGTCTTACTCGATGATGCTTGCGACGACGCCGGCACCGACGGTGCGGCCGCCTTCGCGAATAGCAAAGCGGAGATTTTCTTCCATCGCGATCGGCACGATCAGGTGCACTTCCATGTCGATGTTATCGCCCGGCATCACCATCTCGGTGCCCTCAGGCAGATGCACCACGCCGGTCACGTCGGTGGTGCGGAAGTAGAATTGCGGACGATAGTTGGTGAAGAACGGCGTGTGACGGCCACCCTCTTCCTTGGTGAGGATGTAGGCCGCGGCCTTGAACTTGGTGTGCGGCTTCACCGAACCCGGCTTGCACAATACCTGACCGCGCTCGACTTCCTCGCGCTTGGTGCCACGCAACAGCGCGCCGATGTTGTCGCCGGCCTGGCCCTGATCGAGCAGCTTGCGGAACATTTCAACGCCGGTGACGATGGTCTTTTGCGTATCGCGCAAACCGACGATCTCGATTTCCTCGCCGACCTTGACGACGCCGCGCTCGACGCGCCCCGTGACCACGGTGCCGCGGCCCGAGATCGAGAACACGTCTTCCACCGGCATCAGGAACGGCTGGTCGATCGGACGCTCCGGCTGCGGAATGTAGCTATCCACCGCCTTCATCAGTTCCAGGATCGCGTCGTGCCCGAGCTTGCGGTCCTTGTCTTCAAGCGCCGCCAGCGCGGAGCCCTTCACGATCGGAATGTCGTCGCCCGGAAAATCGTACTTGGAGAGAAGTTCGCGGACTTCCATCTCGACCAGTTCGAGCAGTTCCGGATCGTCGACCATGTCGCACTTGTTGAGGAATACGACCATCGCGGGAACGCCGACCTGCTTGGCGAGCAGGATGTGTTCGCGGGTCTGCGGCATCGGGCCGTCGGCGGCCGACACCACCAGGATCGCGCCGTCCATCTGCGCGGCGCCCGTGATCATGTTCTTCACGTAGTCGGCGTGGCCGGGACAATCGACGTGGGCGTAATGCCGGTTGGCGGTCTCGTACTCGACGTGCGCGGTCGAGATCGTGATGCCGCGCGCCTTTTCTTCCGGCGCCTTGTCGATCTGGTCATAGGCTGTGAACGTCGCACCGCCCGTTTCCGCCAGCACCTTGGTGATCGCCGCGGTCAGCGACGTCTTGCCATGGTCGACGTGACCGATCGTACCGATATTGCAATGCGGTTTGTTGCGTTCGAATTTAGCTTTGGCCATCCGTTTTCTCCGTTCAGTCGATTGCCGCTAACGACAATCAGGCAAACTTCTTTTGCACTTCCGCCGACACGTTTGCCGGCGCTTCCGCGTAGTGATCGAATTGCATCGTAAAGGTCGCGCGACCCTGGCTCATCGAGCGCAGCGTATTCACGTAACCGAACATGTTCATCAGCGGCACCATCGCGTTGATGACGTTGGCGTTGCCGCGCATGTCCTGGCCCTGAATCTGGCCGCGCCGCGAATTCAAATCGCCGATGACAGACCCGGTGTAGTCTTCCGGGGTCACGCATTCGACCTTCATGATCGGCTCGAGCAGGACCGACTTGCCCTTTTGCAGGGCTTCGCGGAATGCCGCGCGCGATGCGATTTCGAAAGCCAGCGCCGAGGAGTTGACGTCGTGATAGGCGCCGTCCACGAGCTGGACTTTAACGTCCACGACCGGGAAGCCCGCGACCACGCCCGACCCCAGCACGCTGTTGAGACCCTTTTCAACGCCGGGGATGTATTCCTTCGGCACCGAACCGCCGACAACTTTGGATTCAAACTCGAAACCTTTGCCGGGCTCGTTCGGCTCGACGATGAACTTCACGCGGGCGAACTGACCGGTACCGCCGGTCTGCTTCTTATGGGTGTAATCGACTTCCGCGCGCTTGGTGACGCGCTCGCGGAACGCCACCTGCGGCGCGCCGATATTGGCGTCGACCTTGTAGGTACGCCTGAGGATGTCGACCTTGATGTCGAGATGGAGTTCGCCCATGCCCTTGAGGATGGTCTGGCCGGATTCCTGATCGGTCGACACGCGGAATGACGGATCTTCCGCGGCGAGCTTTGCAAGCGCGACGCCGAGCTTTTCCTGATCGGCTTTCGACTTCGGCTCGATCGCGATTTCGATGACGGGCTCGGGAAATTCCATCTTTTCGAGAATGACCGGATGATCGGGATCGCACAGCGTATCGCCGGTGCGAGTTTCCTTCAAACCAGCAAGCGCCACGATGTCGCCGGCGAATGCTTCCTTGATGTCTTCGCGGTTGTTCGCATGCATCAACAGCATGCGGCCGATACGCTCTTTGCGCTCTTTGGTCGAGTTGATCGCGCCGGTGCCGCTGGTCAGCGTGCCCGAATAGATGCGGCAGAAGGTGATGGTGCCGACAAAGGGATCGTCCATGATCTTGAACGCGAGCAACGACATCGGCGCGTTGTCCTTGGGCTCGCGGATGATTTCTTCGTTGTTCTTGTCGGGATTGAGACCTTTGATCGCGGGAACGTCGAGCGGCGACGGCAGGTAATCGATCACCGCGTCGAGCAAAGGCTGCACGCCCTTGTTCTTGAAGGCGGAGCCGCAAAGCACGGGATAAAAAGCGCCAGTCAGAACCGCCTTGCGGATCATGCGCTTGAGAGTGGCTTCGTCAGGTTCAACACCGTCGAGAAACTTGGTCAGAACTTCGTCGTCGAGTTCGACGGCGGCTTCCACCAGCTTCTCGCGATATTCCTTCGCCTTGTCGACGAGATCGGCCGGGATATCGATGGTATCGAACTTGGCGCCGAGCGCTTCGTTGTTCCAAAGATAAGCCTTCATGATCACGAGATCGACCATGCCGACGAAGTTGCTTTCTTCGCCGATCGGAAGCTGGATCGCGATCGGCTTTGCGCCGAGACGCTTCACGATGTCATCGAGGCACTTGTAGAAGTCGGCGCCGGTCTTATCCATCTTGTTGGCGAAAACGATGCGCGGAACCTTGTACTTGTCGCCCTGACGCCAGACGGTTTCGGTCTGCGGCTCAACGCCCTGGTTGCCGTCGAGAACGACAACGGCGCCGTCGAGCACGCGCAGCGAACGCTCGACTTCGATGGTGAAGTCGACGTGGCCGGGGGTATCGATGATGTTGAGGCGCTTGCCGTTCCAGAACGCGGTGGTCGCAGCGGACGTAATCGTAATGCCGCGCTCCTGCTCCTGCTCCATCCAGTCCATCGTCGCGGCACCTTCGTGCACTTCGCCGATTTTGTGGCTCTTGCCGGTGTAATAGAGGATGCGTTCGGTGGTCGTGGTCTTGCCGGCATCGATATGCGCCATGATACCGAAGTTGCGGTAATCCTCTATGGCATGAACGCGGGGCATAGGCTGTTCCTTGAATCCGTTGCTTCGCCGTTACCAGCGATAGTGCGAGAAGGCGCGGTTGGCTTCCGCCATCCGGTGCACGTCTTCGCGCTTCTTGACGGCGTTGCCCCTGCCATTCGATGCGTCGAGCAGCTCGGCCGAGAGCCGCTCGGTCATCGTCTTTTCGTTGCGGTCGCGTGCCGCTGAAATGATCCAGCGAATCCCCAGCGCCTGACGGCGCACGCTGCGAACTTCCACCGGCACCTGATAGGTGGCGCCACCGACGCGGCGCGAGCGCACTTCGATCGTCGGCATTACGTTTTCCAGCGCCTGCTCGAACACCGGCAGCGGACCCTGCTTGGTCTTGGCCTCGATCATTTCGAGCGCGCCATAGACGATGGTTTCGGCGGCCGACTTCTTGCCGTCATACATGACAGAGTTCATGAATTTCGTGATGATGATATTCCCGAATTTCGGATCGGGATTCACTTCACGCTTTTCAGCAGAATGGCGACGAGACATCGATCTGTTTCCCGATTACTTCGGACGCTTCGCGCCGTACTTCGAACGGCGCTGCTTACGGTTCTTGACGCCCTGCGTATCGAGGACGCCGCGGAGAATGTGATAGCGCACGCCCGGCAAATCCTTGACGCGGCCGCCGCGGATCATGACCACGGAATGTTCCTGAAGGTTGTGGCCCTCACCCGGGATGTAACCGATGACTTCGAAGCCGTTGGTCAGGCGCACCTTGGCGACCTTACGAAGCGCCGAGTTCGGCTTCTTCGGGGTCGTGGTGTAGACGCGGGTGCAAACGCCACGCTTCTGCGGCGACTGCTGCAGCGCCGGCACCTTCTTGCGCGACTTCTGCACTTCACGCGGACGTGCGATCAGCTGGTTGATCGTCGGCATGTCAGCCTTCATCCTTATTCGCGCGAAACCGTGATCGGCTCCGCAAATTTCGTTGCCGTCTCGCGAAGATTTACGCAAAACGAAATCGCGCCAACCGCACATTGCTGTGCGGAAAGCGCTTCGACGCCACAGAGGACCGCGATCGTAATTGATCAGCTCAAAGGCTGTTCAACCGGATATCGAGGTCATGCATCCGATCAATCTCGAGAGAACCTGCTCAAGAGAACGAAGATCGTCCTGGCATTGCCTAGCTAGTATCGACAGCGTTTGAGCGTCATTCGTCGAGGCTGGTGCCCATCCTCCCGAGGGGAGTAAGGGTGATCCGTTCCGACGCAAGCGAAGCTCACCGCCTGTCGCTAAAGTGCGCGGGTTTTATCGGCGGTATATGGCCAAGTCAAGGCTAAACGACAGCGCCGCAAACGCTTCCGGCGCTTATAGAATTGGCCCTGCCGGACGATCCGCGCGGCGAGAAGGAAAGTTCGTCTGACCGATGCTCTTCGTAAATACCCTATCGAGTCGCCACAAAGGTCGCTTTCTTCCGCGTGGGAACCCAATTTGCCTTCCGGAGACGGTCGCGCAGGTCACGCAGGCGCACAAATCCCCGCCGCCGGCCGACCTCCAAAGTAAAGCCGATCGATTTTTCGGCGCTCACATTGATCAGCAAATCGGCCATTTTCCGGCGTCCGGACCAAAGCTGTGCCATGAAACTCGCCGCCACCGAGCACGAATTGATCGCATCGATCCCGGGCGTGGAAAACAGCAGCTCAGCAACTTTATCGATGAGCAGCAGGCCCGGTGAATACCTGGCGAACTCGGCATCAAAAGCGGTCTTCCAGGTATAGGCGGTCGAACCGCAATACATCAGAACCTGGGCTGCGATGGCGCGCCCATCAACGCGTAACAGCGCAACCGACGCGCTGCCCTGTTCAACCAGAGCGGCGATCATCCGCCTGACGAAAGCCGCATCCTTTGGGTCGCTCAAGAGAGCGGTACCCTGCGCACCCTTCCAACTACCGGCTTCGAGGCTGAGAAACGTCTCGAAAGCTTGCTGCACCCCTGCCGGCGTCCGGTCGTTAACGGTATCGACGGCGCCCAGCGCGCACAGACGATTCCAGTCCTGCCGGAGTTTCTTTCGCGTCGAGCCGGAGCTCTTGATACCGAATTGGCGTGTCGCGACCGCTCGCAGGGATTTCGGACAGCATCAACTGCTCGCCGCCATGCGCGGCCAACGCTTTCAAAATTGCGTGATAGCTTGAGGATTCCGCGTCAAACGACTGAAGACTGACGATTTTTGGCAGCGCCGGTTCGTTCATGATGGCCGACAGAAACGCTGGAATCACGTCATCGGTAAACGCGCCGTCGATCACCGGACTCGAGAGGAAGGCATATTCGTAAGGTAGTCCTTCGAGGTGCGAGGGCCATACGAGGGCGATTTTCCGCACCCGCAACGCCCACAGGCCGACCAATTTTTTCGGCGTCTCGGCATCGTTCCAGGCCTGCAATACATGGATATCCGCGAATTTCGAGTCTGCGGCGGCCATCAATGCTGCGGGATGCATGAAGACATTGGGGGAGGCGCGCGCGACGAGATCATCCCAAAGCGCAGCCATGCTCCGATCCGGAGGAGACACAGTTACTGAGATCATCGATGGAGCACCCAAAACTCAACGCCGCTTAGCGCTGGCGATCCTGATCTTGCCGCATTGCTTTTAGGTTAAGCCGGGTTGGGGCCTACGGTCTTATTGGCCCATTTCTTTCAGGGTTTATTTGCCTTTTGCGGCGCAATGATAGGCCGCAAAGCGAAGGCAAATCCATGCGCTACACCGACATTGCGATCATTGGCGGCGGTCTGGCCGGCTCGACCACAGCGGCAATGCTCGGGCGTGCCGGAATTCCCGCTGTTCTGATCGATCCGCATCCCGTTTATCCGCCGGACCTGCGCTGCGAAAAAATCGGCGGTAGCCAACTCGATCTGCTTCTCAAAACGGGACTTTCCGAGGCAACGCTGCGGGCGACGACGCATGACGGTGAGGTCTGGATCGCGCGCTTTGGTCACGTCATCGACAAGAAACCCAGCGACCAATACGGCATCCTGTACGACACGCTCGTCAACACGATGCGGTCGCAAATTTCCCCCGACGTGGAGATCATTCAGGCCAAGGCGACCGCTATTTCAACAAGCGCCGAGCGCCAGAAGATCGTCTTGTCCAATGGTGATGAAATCTCCGCGCGCCTTGTGGTGCTGGCGAACGGATTGAATATCGGATTGCGCCATACTCTGGGTATCGAACGCAACGTCGTCAGCGAGTGTCATTCCATCACCGCCGCGTTCGATCTCAAGCCGGTCGGGCGCGCGGCCTTCGACTTTCCCGCGCTGACCTACTACCCCGAGCGATCCACCGACCGGATGGCCTACCTGACGCTGTTTCCGATCGGCAATGCGATGCATGCCAACCTGATGGTCTATCGCCAGATGGACGATCCATGGCTGCGTGAACTGCGCAAGTCGCCGGAAGCCGCGCTGTTTGCGCTGATGCCCCGGCTCCGCGCGATAACAGGCGAGATTGAAGTCGTCGGCCCCGTCAAAATCCGACCTGCGGATTTGTATGTGACCTCAGGTCATCGGCAGAAAGGCATCGTTGTCATCGGTGACGCCTTCGCCACCTCCTGCCCTGCCGCCGGCACCGGGACCGACAAGGTGTTCACGGACGTCGAGCGCCTTTGCAACGCTCACATTCCGCAATGGCTCGCCAGTGAGGGCATGAGTGAAGATAAGATCGCGGCGTTTTACGATGATCCGCTGAAGACGGCCTGCGACGCGTGGTCGAGCGCGAAGGCCTATCAGCTTCGCTCGTTGTCGACCGACAATGGCCTGTCATGGCGCGCGCAGCGCTGGTTGCGCTTCATTGTGCGGCTAAGCGAAGGGTCGTTGCGAAAAGCGCGAGGCGGAATCAACTTCGGCTGGAAATCTCACCAGCGGCGCGTTGCGCGGCCCACGAGCCGCCGGCTCGCCTGAGAGAGATTTGGAGCGGACGGAGGGAATCGAACCCACACCTCCAGTTTGGAAACCGTCGCTCGGCCTTCGAGCTGCATCCGCGGATGGAATTTAACATTGCCGCGGCAGCGGATCGATAATTTCCTCGGCGCCGGAATTCGGCGTCTTGAAACCAGGCTTAATTTTTTGTTACCCGAAGCTGCCCGCCCCCTCAGGCCTCGCTCGTCTCATTCGTCATCGTCATCATCGTCGTCGTCGTCTTCATCAGGGCCGCTGACATCAGCCGGAGCATGAGGCTGACGGCCCTGGTCGTCCCATAGCTTGCGATAGGTGCCATTCATCGCCAGCAACTCGGCATGCGAACCGCGCTCGATCGCCTTGCCGCCGGATATCACGATGATTTCGTCCATCTCCACCACCGAGGTCAACCGGTGGGTCGAGGAGATCATGGTGCGGCCCTGCCGCGACGTTCATGAGCGTCTTGTTGAGCGCGGCTTCAGTGGTCTGGTCGAGAGCCGATGTCGCCTCGTCCAGCAACAGGACCGAGGGATCGCGGATGATGGCGCGCGCAATGGCGATGCGCTGACGCTGTCCACCCGATAGCGTATCGCCGCGCTCTCCCACCGAGGTGTCGTATTTCTGCGGCAGGCTCATGATGTAGCGATGGATTTCCGCTTTGCGCGCGGCCTGCTCGACCTCTTCGTCGGTGGCGCCTTCCTTGCCGAGCCGGATATTCTCGCGGATCGACATGTTGAACAGCATGTTCTCCTGGAACACCACCGCCATGCTCTTGCGCAGGGATTCCGTGGTCACACGCCGGATATCGACGCCATCGATCGTGACGCGGCCTTCATCGGGCACGTAGAGGCGCAGGATGAGATTGAGAAGCGTGCTCTTGCCGGAACCGCTCGGCCCGACGATCGCGATGGTCTTTCCGACGTTGAGTTTGAGGCTGAGATTGTCGAGCACCGGCGTCTGACCGCCTTCGTACTGGAAGGTGACGCGGTCGAAGGTGATGTCATTGGTGATGCGCGGCAAATCCGGCGCTCCCGGACGATCGGCGCCTCGGGTGGGCTCGTCCAGCAGTTCCTGGATGTGACGCGCGGCTGCGGCCGACTGGATCGACACCGGAATGAAATGCATGATGTGGGCGATGTTGTAAGACACCTCCCAGAACGCGCTCTCGAATGTGACGAACGTTCCAATGGTGATCTGGCCCTTCGTGGCCAGATAAGCGCCGATCGCCAGCACCACGAGATGCAGCAGCAGCACGGAGATCGTGACTGTGCGCTCCACCATGGTCGACAGGAACATCGCGGCAGCGACTTTGCGGCGCGCATCGTCGTTGCGCATGGTGAACCAGCCGAAGGTGCGGCGCTGCAGACTGAACGCCTTCACCACGGCCTGCGCGGCGACGCTCTCCTGCACCATGCCGAGAAGGCCGGATTCGTTGAGCTTCTGCTCGTAGTTCGCCTGAACCGCCTTCGGCGTCAGGATGCGTGGGCCGATCAGCGTAATGGGGAATACCAGCAGCGCCACCGCGGCCAGCTGCCAGTTCAGGAACAGCATCAGGATGATGCCGGCGATCAATTCGAAGAATGGCAGCGCCGCGCTGTTGGCGAAACCCTTGATCGAACCCTCGAACGCCGTGAGGTCGATGGAGAAGCGCGAGAGAATTTCGCCGCGTTTGGTGCGGCCGAAAAATGCCGCCGGCAGCTCCTGGACATGCTCGAACAGCCGCGCGCGGACATCCGAAATCAGGCACGCCGCGAGCTTGGCGTCCCATCGCTCGTACCAGACCGCCACGATCGACGTGATGATGCCCGCCACCGCGAGAACCCCAAGGATCGTGTAGAGGGCGTGAAAATCCTCCTCGCCGAGCGCGTCGTCGATCAGGAATTTCAGGCTGAGCGGCATGATGACGTTGAACAGCGTCTCGACCAGCACGCCGAGGCCGACGAACGTCAGCATCTTCTTGTAGTTCTTCAGGAACGGCTTGACGAACGCATAGGTCGTGGCCAGCGCGCCGGCGGCCTCTTTGGCGGTGAACACGACGAGCTCCTCGTCGTCCTCATCGTCATCAATTTCAAGCTCGTCGTCTTCGTCCTCGTCGTCGTCGTCAGGAGGCGGCGACGCCGCCCTTGCCGGCGAGACGCTTTGCGAGCTCGGCTTCCGCTGCAGCTTTTCAGCTGTGGTTGGCGCAACAGGATCGCCGGTCACGGAGGTAGGCGTCGGGTTGTCTAGTATTGGAGCCTTGGGGGCCATGAAACGAACCGATGCTACACGGCCTTCGAGACCGAAATGGGCTGCGATGATTCAAACGACCATCGCACTGTTCCCAATGCGATCGGCGCAAACGCCTTAGTCGTCGGAATCGACCTTGTCAAAGAACGAATAGCGCAGGCTGTCGGCGTCCGCATACCAGTTGCCCGGGCCCTTGTTGGCGGCAAGCGTGGCCGTCCACACCTCGTCGGTGCAATCGCGGCGATGCATCGACAAGTCGAAACCGTTGCTGAAAAACAATTCCGACCATTCCCACCAGGTGCCGAGTTTCTTGACGCCGCGCAGCAGATCGTAACGGTCGATGATCGCGGGCGCCATGTCTGATGTGACCGATCCGAACACCAGGCCTGTCTTCATGACGCGATTCAATTCGCGAATGCCGCGCGCCACCTGTTTTTCAGGAAGATGACAAAGGCTGGTTTCGAACACGAAATCGAACTCGCCATCCTTGAACGGCATATCGACGATCGAACCGAGCTTGTTGAATTGCTTCAATGCCTTCGGCGTTTTCGCGTGGATCGCGCGATTGTTCTCGATGCCCCACGCGTCGATGCCGCGCTCGCGCAACGCGCCGACCAGTTCGCCGCTCGCGGAGCCCGCCACCAGCAGCTTGTAGCCCTTCGCCCTGTTCCAGACGATCTTGATGAGGTCGGTCAGATACGCCGGATCGGTGAAGCGACTCCAGACCTCGCTGTAGGGACCAAGGCCGCGGTAATTGCTGAAATAGTCGCGGTCGATCTTGTCGGAGGCGGGCGCGCTGCCCTGCCCGCGCGCGCGGCGCAACTTCATCATCTCGGTAAGAATGATGTCGGTGGCGGCGTCCGAAGAGTCGAGCAATCCGTTGAGCGTCGAATCGAACAGATAGTCGCCGACCACGACCAGGCCGGGATGTTCCTTCGGGTCGGGCCGATGGTTGGTCATCACGTCGCGCGCCGGCAGGCCACCCGGCAGCGCATTCACCGACGACAGCCAGCGATGTATCTTGCCTTCCAGGAAATGCGCGCGCGCATCGCCGAGCGAGGCCGGCAGCGATTTCAGCGCGGCGTCGATCAATTGCTCGTCGCTGAGATTGGCGAAAGCCAGCGCATCGGAGCCGGCGATCAGCCAGTTCAGCACGCCGTGCTTGCCGACGTCGTGGCGCGCGCCCTCGTTGTAAACGCAACAGCCCCCGAACGCTTCGGACATGAACCATGCGCCCGGAATTCTTCTCGCCCCAGAACGGCGTGTCGAACAGGATCGAAACGCGAAGGTAATGCGCAGGGCGGTCGAAATAGGCGATGTGCTTGACCATCGACTTGCGCAGCTGCTCACCTTCCCAGCGCATGGTCGAAAGCCAGCTATGCGGCAGGCACATCACCACGAGATCGAAGTCCCGCGTCTCCGGTCCCTTGCCGTTCATCATGTTGAGCCGATAGCGGCCCTCGGCATTCTTGCCGACGTTGAGAATGCGATGATTGAGCTGGATGTCCGCATCGACCTCGGACTGCAGACAACTGATCAACTGCTCATTGCCGTTCTGGATCGAATAAAGGCCGATATAGCCGTCGACATCCATGACGAAATTTTTCAGCGCATTCAGCCCGTTGGTGTTGTGGCTCTCGGTCGCCAAATCCGAACGCGCCATCACCTTGAGGAAGCGCTTGGCGGTGGGATCGGTCACTTCCTTGTCGAGCAATTCTTCGCAGGTGATGTAGGCCCACGGGTGCTCGTTATCGTGCGCGCCGACGCCTTCATAATATTCGATCGGCGACACCATGTTGCTGCAGCGCTTGCGGAAGGCTTCGATCGCGTCCGCGGTCTTTGCCCCGTATTTGCGCCGCATGCCCGGAACGTCGTTGAGCAATTCGCCGTCGAGCTGGACCTGTTCGGCATCCATCGGAATGGTCTGCAGGCCGAAATGCTGGATCAGCTCGCGTAGCGGATCGGGGCCGGTCATCGAGTAATCGTAGATTTCGGCGACGCCGGCTTCGTACATCGCAGGCGCCGAATCGAACTTACGCGTCAGGATCTTGCCGCCGATGCGTTCGGACGCCTCATAAATGGTGACGCGGCAAAGCGGCCCAAGTTTCTTCTTGAGATACCAGGCGCTCATCAGACCGCCGGGGCCGCCGCCAACGATTGCAAGGTCGAGCATGTTTCCGCCGCCTCCCCTCGCCCGCCGTCATTGCGAGCGCCGGGTTCTAAGTCACCTTAGCAAAAGCGCTTTTCACCCTGAAGGAAAGATGAACAAAGCGAGTTTCAGCCTCTGCGCTAAGAAAAAGGCCGGCTTTCGCCGACCTTTTTCGTAACATCGTGAATCCGCGTGGTTATTCCGCGGGTGGCAGCGCCAGAGGTTCGTCTTCCGGGGCCGACGGAACGATCGTTGCCTGTTTTTCGCGCTCGTCCAGGATCAGCTTGTCGCGCTTGACGGCGACTTCGCGGATTTTGGCCATCGAGGCGCCCGTGCCCGCCGGGATCAGCCGGCCAACAATGACGTTCTCCTTGAGGCCTTCCAGCGGGTCCACCTTGCCGTTGACGGCGGCTTCGGTGAGCACGCGGGTGGTCTCCTGGAACGACGCCGCCGAGAAGAACGACCGCGTCTGCAGGCTCGCCTTGGTGATGCCGAGCAGAACCGGCGTTCCCGTCGCGATCTTCTTGCCTTCTTCCTTGGCCTTGGCGTTGAGCACGTCGAACTCGATCTTGTCGATCTGTTCGCCCGAGATCATGTCGGTCTCGCCCTGGTCGGTGATCTCCACCTTCTGCAGCATCTGACGGACAATCACTTCGATGTGCTTGTCGTTGATCAGCACGCCCTGCAGCCGGTAGACCTCCTGGATTTCGTTGACCAGATAGGCGGCGAGTTCCTCGATGCCCTTGATCGCCAGAATGTCGTGCGGCGCCGGATTGCCTTCGACGATGAAGTCGCCCTTTTCGACGATGTCGCCGTCCTGCAGATGGATGTGCTTGCCCTTCGGAATGAGGTACTCGCGAGTCTCCTCGTTCTTGTCGACCGGCTCGATCGAGATGCGGCGCTTGTTCTTGTAGTCGCGCCCGAACCTGATGGTGCCGCCGATTTCCGCGATGATCGCCGCGTCCTTTGGCTTGCGGGCCTCGAACAATTCGGCCACCCGCGGCAGACCGCCGGTGATGTCACGCGTCTTCGCGCTCTCCGTGGAGACACGCGCGACGACGTCGCCGGTCTTCACCTTGGCTCCGACGTCGACCGACAGAATGGCGTCGACCGACAGCATGTAGCGAGCCTCGCCGCCACGCGCGAGCTTGAGGATCTTGCCGTCCTTGCCCTTGATGACGATGGCCGGACGCAAATCCGCGCCGCCGCGCGACGAGCGCCAATCGATGACGACGCGCTTGGCGATACCGGTGGATTCGTCGAGCGTCTCCGAGATCGACTGGCCTTCGACCAGATCCTCGAACCCGATGGTGCCCTCGACTTCGGTCAGCAGCGGACGGGAATACGGGTCCCATTCCGCGATGCGATGGCCGCGCTTGATCATATCGCCTTCATCGACGTGCATGCGCGCGCCGTACTGAATGCGATGCGTCGCACGCTCGGTGCCGTCGGCGTCGCTGACAGCGACCACCATGTTGCGGACCATCGCAACCAGATGGCCTTCGCCATTTTTCGCGATCGCCTTGTTCTTGATGGTGATCTTGCCGTCGAAATTCGACTCGATGACCGACTGCTCGTTGATCTGCGCCGCGCCGCCGATGTGGAACGTCCGCATCGTCAACTGCGTGCCGGGCTCGCCGATCGACTGCGCCGCGATGACGCCGACGGCCTCACCGTGGTTGACCGGCGTGCCGCGGGCGAGATCGCGCCCGTAGCACTTGCCGCAGATGCCGTTGACCAGTTCGCAGGTCAGCGCCGAGCGGATTTTGACTTCCTGGATATTGGCCTGCTGGATGGCGTCGACATGCGTCTCCTCCATCAGCGTGCCGCGCTTCACCACGATCTTGTTGGTGTTGGGATCGCGCAGATCCTCGCCCGCGGTGCGGCCGAGAATACGCGACGCCAGCGACGCAACCACCGAACCGGAATCGATGATGGCGCGCATCTTGATGCCGAGCTTGGTGCCGCAATCGTCCTGCGTGATGATGCAGTCCTGCGCCACGTCGACCAGACGACGCGTCAGATAACCGGAGTTCGCGGTCTTCAACGCGGTATCCGCGAGGCCCTTGCGGGCGCCGTGGGTCGAGTTGAAGTATTCGAGCACCGACAGACCTTCCTTGAAGTTGGAAATGATCGGCGTCTCGATGATCTCGCCCGACGGCTTCGCCATCAGGCCGCGCATACCGGCGAGCTGACGCATCTGCGCGGGCGAACCGCGCGCGCCGGAATGCGCCATCATGTAGATCGAGTTGATCTGGGCTTCGGCGCCCTTCGGGCTCTTCTTGACCGCGGAAATCTCCTTCATCATCTCCTTGGCGATTTCCTCGGTGGCCTTCGACCAGGCGTCGACCACCTTGTTGTACTTCTCGCCGTGGGTGATCAGGCCGTCATTGTACTGCTGCTCGAAATCCTTGGCGAGCGTGCGGGTATTGTCGACGATCTTCCACTTCGACGCCGGCACCACCATGTCGTCCTTGCCGAACGAAATGCCGGCCTTGAACGCGTTATAGAAGCCGAGCGCCATGATGCGGTCGCAGAAGATCACGGTCTCCTTCTGACCGCAGTGACGATAGACCTGATCGATCACGCCGGAGATTTCCTTCTTCGTCATCAGCTTGTTGATGACGTCGAACGGCATCTTCGGCGATTTCGGCAGCACATTGCCGAGCATCACACGACCCGCCGTGGTTTCGTACCAGCGCACCACCGGCTTGCTGTTCTCGTCCAGACCGTGCCAGCGATATTTGATCTTGGTGTGAAGGTGGATGACCTTGGAATGCAAGGCGTGCTCGATCTCGGCCATTTCGCCGTAGAGCTTGCCTTCGCCGGGCAGACCTTCACGCAGCACCGACAGATAATACAGGCCGAGCACGATATCCTGCGACTGGGCACGATGATCGGCTGACCGTTCGCGGGATGCAGGATGTTGTTGGTCGACATCATCAGCACGCGCGCTTCCAGCTGCGCTTCGAGCGACAGCGGAACGTGCACGGCCATCTGGTCGCCGTCGAAGTCGGCGTTGAACGCCGCGCAAACCAGCGGATGCAGCTGGATCGCCTTGCCTTCGATCAGCACCGGCTCGAATGCCTGAATGCCGAGGCGATGCAGCGTCGGCGCGCGGTTCAACAGCACGGGATGCTCGCGGATCACCTCGTCGAGAATATCCCAGACCTCGGGACGCTCTTTTTCGACGAGCTTCTTCGCCTGCTTCACGGTGGTGGACAGACCCTTGGCGTCGAGCCGCGAATAGATGAACGGCTTGAACAGCTCCAGCGCCATCTTCTTCGGCAGGCCGCACTGATGCAGCCGCAGTTCGGGACCGACCACGATCACCGAGCGGCCGGAATAGTCGACGCGCTTGCCGAGCAGGTTCTGACGGAAGCGGCCCTGCTTGCCCTTCAGCATGTCGGCGAGCGACTTCAGCGGACGCTTGTTGGCGCCCGTGATGACGCGGCCGCGGCGGCCGTTGTCGAACAATGCGTCGACGGCCTCCTGCAGCATGCGCTTTTCGTTGCGGATGATGATGTCAGGCGCGCGCAGCTCCATCAGCCGCTTCAAGCGGTTGTTGCGGTTGATGACGCGGCGATAGAGATCGTTGAGATCGGACGTGGCGAAGCGGCCGCCATCGAGCGGCACCAGCGGACGCAGGTCCGGCGGAATCACCGGCACCACCGTGAGGATCATCCATTCCGGCTTGTTGCCGGAATAGCGGAAGGCCTCGACGATCTTCAGCCGCTTGGCGAGCTTCTTGTGCTTGATCTCGGATTCGGTTTCCTGCATCTCGACGCGCAGCTGCGCATCGAGCTTTTCAAGCTCCAGACCCTTCAGCAATTCGCGGATCGCTTCCGCGCCGATCATGGCGGTGAACGAATCCTGGCCGTACTCGTCCTGCGCGCGGAGATATTCCTCCTCGTTCAGCAGCTGACGGTCCTTGAGCGCGGTGAGACCCGGCTCGAGCACGACGTAGTATTCGAAATACAGAATCCGCTCGAGATCCTTCAGCGTCATGTCGAGCAGCTGGCCGATGCGCGAGGGCAGCGACTTCAGGAACCAGATATGCGCGACGGGCGCTGCGAGTTCGATGTGACCCATGCGCTCGCGACGGACGCGCGAAAGCGTCACCTCGACCGAGCACTTCTCGCAGATGATGCCCTTGTACTTCATGCGCTTGTACTTGCCGCACAGGCACTCGTAATCCTTGATCGGCCCGAAGATGCGCGCGCAGAACAGGCCGTCACGCTCCGGCTTGAAGGTGCGGTAGTTGATGGTCTCCGGCTTCTTGATCTCGCCGTAGGACCACGACAGAATCTTCTCCGGGGACGCGATCGAAATCCGGATCTGGTCGAAGACCTGAGCCGGAGTCGTCGGATTGAAGAAATTCATCACTTCTTGGTTCATGGTCTTCTCCTTGCGTGCCGATCGTCACCGGCCGCAAGATTCTGTATCTGTCATGCTCCGCGAAGGCGGAGCATCCAGTGATCACCGCCGCCGCGAGTCACCGAATCGTCCGCCTACGCGGACGATGACGATCGTGAAGGCGGCGCTTCCGCCGCATCGCACTGAATTATTCAGCCGCCTCGGACGTCGGTGCCGCCGACCTTGGAATTATGCAGGTCGACGTTGAGGCCGAGCGAACGCATTTCCTTGACCAGCACGTTGAACGATTCCGGAATACCGGCCTCGAACGTGTCGTCGCCGCGCACGATGGCCTCGTACACCTTGGTGCGGCCGGCCACGTCGTCCGACTTCACGGTCAGCATTTCCTGGAGCGTGTACGCCGCGCCGTAAGCCTCGAGCGCCCACACTTCCATTTCGCCGAAACGCTGTCCGCCGAACTGCGCCTTGCCGCCCAGCGGCTGCTGGGTGACGAGCGAGTACGGACCGATCGAACGCGCGTGGATCTTGTCGTCCACCAGATGGTGCAGCTTGAGCATGTAGATGTACCCAACCGTCACCTTGCGATCGAACGCGTCGCCGGTTCGGCCGTCATAGACGGTCGATTGGCCGGACGCGTCGAGACCCGCGAGCTTCAGCATCTCCTCGATGTCGGCTTCCTTGGCGCCGTCGAACACCGGCGTTGCGATCGGCACGCCGTGGCGCAGATTGCGCGCCGAGCTCGATCAACTCCGCTGTCGTTGAGCGACTTGATGGTCTCGTCGTCGCCGTAGATCTTCCTTCAGGGTCTCCTTGCATCGGCTTGATGATCCTGCTTGGCCATGGCGAGATAGGCGTCGACGGCCTGGCCGATGCGCTTGCCGAGGCCCGCGCAGGCCCAGCCAAGATGCGTTTCGAGAATCTGGCCGACGTTCATCCGCGAGGGCACGCCGAGCGGATTGAGCACGATGTCGGCATGCGTCCCGTCTTCAAGGAACGGCATGTCTTCGACCGGAACGATCTTCGACACCACGCCCTTGTTGCCGTGACGGCCCGCCATCTTGTCGCCGGGCTGAATCTTGCGCTTCACCGCGACGAAGACCTTGACCATCTTCATCACGCCGGGCGGCAATTCGTCGCCACGCTGCAGCTTTTCGACCTTGTCGAGGAAGCGCTGTTCAAGGCCCTTCTTCGATTCGTCGTACTGCTTCCGCATGGCTTCGATTTCAGCCATCAGCTTGTCGTTCGGCGAGGCAAACAGCCACCACTGCGAACGCGGATTCTCGTCGAGCACCGCGCGGGTGATCTTGGAGTCCTTCTTGAAGCCCTTCGGACCGGCGATACCCTGCCGGTTTTCCAGAAGCTCTCCGAGACGGCCGTAGACGTTACGGTCCAGAATCGCCTGCTCGTCGTCGCGGTCCTTGGCGAGACGTTCGATCTCTTCCCGTTCGATCGCCAGAGCGCGCTCGTCCTTGTCGACGCCGTGCCGGTTGAACACGCGCACTTCCACGATCGTGCCCTGCACGCCCGGAGGCACGCGGAGCGAGGTGTCGCGAACGTCGGACGCCTTTTCACCGAAGATGGCGCGCAGAAGTTTTTCTTCCGGCGTCATCGGGCTTTCGCCCTTCGGCGTGATCTTGCCGCACAGGATGTCGCCGGCGCGCACTTCCGCGCCGATGTAGACGATGCCGGCTTCGTCGAGGTTCTTCAGCGCTTCTTCCGAAACGTTCGGAATGTCGCGGGTGATTTCCTCAGGCCCGAGCTTGGTGTCGCGGGCCATCACTTCGAATTCCTCGATGTGGATCGAGGTGAAGACGTCGTCCTTCACGATCCGCTCGGAGAGCAGGATCGAATCTTCGAAGTTGTAGCCATTCCACGGCATGAACGCGACCAGCACGTTGCGGCCGAGCGCGAGTTCGCCGAGATCGGTCGAGGGACCGTCCGCGATGATGTCGCCCTTGGCCACCGCATCGCCCACCTTCACCAGCGGACGCTGGTTGATGCAGGTCGACTGGTTGGAGCGCTGGTACTTCATCAGCCGATAGATATCGACGCCGGACTTGGTCGGATCGAGATCGTCGGTGGCGCGGATAACGATACGCGTGGCGTCGATCTGGTCGATCACGCCGGTGCGGCGCGCCGCGATCGCAGCGCCGGAGTCACGCGCAACCACGCCTTCCATGCCGGTGCCGACGAACGGCGCTTCGGCGCGCACCAAAGGCACGGCCTGACGCTGCATGTTCGAGCCCATCAGCGCGCGGTTGGCGTCGTCGTTCTCCAGGAACGGGATCAGCGCCGCGGCAACCGAAACGAGCTGCTTCGGCGACACGTCCATGTAGTCGACCTTGTCGGGCGTGATCGGCAGCACTTCGCCGGCGTGACGGCAGACGATCAGGTCTTCGGTGAAACGGCCGCGATTATCGAGCGCCACGTTGGCCTGGGCGACGCGATAGCGGCCCTCTTCCATCGCCGAGAGATAGACCACCTCGTCGGTGACGCGGCCGTCCTTGACCTTGCGATAGGGCGTTTCGACGAAGCCGTATTTGTTGACGCGTGCGAAGGTCGCCAGCGAATTGATCAGGCCGATGTTCGGGCCTTCCGGCGTCTCGATCGGGCAGATACGGCCGTAATGCGTCGGATGCACGTCGCGGACTTCGAAGCCGGCGCGCTCGCGGGTCAGACCGCCCGGTCCAAGCGCCGAGAGACGGCGCTTGTGGGTGATCTCGCTGACAGAGGATTGGTCTGGTCCATGAACTGCGAAAGCTGCGACGAGCCGAAGAACTCGCGCACCGCCGCCGCCGCCGGCTTGGCGTTGATCAGGTCCTGCGGCATGACGGTGTCGATATCGACGGACTGACATGCGCTCCTTGATGGCGCGCTCCATGCGCAACAGGCCGATGCGATACTGATTTTCCATCAGCTCGCCGACCGAACGCACACGGCGGTTGCCGAGGTGATCGATGTCGTCGATCTCGCCCTTGCCGTCGCGCAGATCGACCAGCGTCTTGATCACCGCGAGGATGTCTTCCTTGCGCAGCGTGCGATGGGTATCGGGCGCGTCGAGTTCGAGGCGCATGTTCATCTTGACGCGGCCGACCGCGGACAGGTCGTAGCGCTCGCGAGTCGAAGAACAGCGACTGGAACATGTTCTGCGCGGAATTGATGGTCGGCGGTTCGCCGGGACGCATCACGCGATAGATGTCGAACAGCGCGTCTTCACGCGTCATGTTCTTGTCGGCGTTGAGCGTGTTGCGGATGTAGGCGCCGACATTGACGTGGTCGATGTCGAGCAGCGGCAATTCCTTGTAGCCCTGCTCGTTCAGACCCTTCAGCGACTTGTCGGTGATCTCCTCGCCGGCTTCCGCGTAGATTTCGCCAGTCTTCGGATTGACGAGGTCTTCGGCGAGATAGTTGCCGATCAATTCTTCGTCCGACAGGCGCAGAGCCTTGAGGCCCTTTTCCTGCAACTGACGCGCGGCGCGCACGGTGAGCTTCTTGCCGGCTTCGAGCACGACCTTGCCGCTGTCGGCATCGATCAGATCGTTGACGGTGGAATAGCCGCGGAAACGGTCGGCCGAGAACGGCACGCGCCAGCCTTCCTTGGCGCGCTTGTACATGATCTTCTTGTAGAACGTCGAAAGGATCTCTTCGCCGTCGAGACCGAGCGCGAACATCAGCGACGTCACCGGAATCTTGCGGCGGCGGTCGATACGCGCGAACACGATGTCCTTGGCGTCGAACTCGATGTCGAGCCAGGAGCCGCGATACGGAATCACGCGCGCGGCAAACAGCAGCTTGCCCGACGAATGGGTCTTGCCCTTGTCGTGATCGAAGAACACGCCGGGCGAACGATGCATCTGCGAGACGATGACGCGCTCGGTGCCGTTCACCACGAAGGTGCCGTTCATGGTCATGAGCGGAATGTCGCCCATGTAGACGTCCTGCTCCTTGATGTCCTTGACGGAGCGCGCGCCGGTTTCTTCGTCGATATCGAACACGATGAGGCGCAGCGTCACCTTCAGCGGCGCGGCGTAGGTCATGCCGCGCTGGCGGCACTCATCGACGTCATACTTCGGCGGCTCGAATTCGTAGCGCACGAATTCCAGCATCGAGGTGTTGGAGAAATCCGAGATCGGAAATACCGACCGGAATACCGCCTGCAAGCCTTCGTCCAGCCGCCCGCCGACGGGTTCATCGACCATCAGGAACTGGTCATAGGATGCCTTCTGAACCTCGATGAGGTTCGGCATCTCGGCGACTTCCTTGATATGCCCGAAGAACTTGCGAACGCGTTTGCGACCGGTGAATGTCTGCTGCGCCATCGTGGCCTCTCATTTCGTCGCCCGTCAGGGGCGAACCTTCCGAAGCGCGATTGGCATCGCCTTCGGGTTTGAATTCTCAACCGTTCGAAACCTCGAGAGCGCAATTTCAGGATTTTAATCCTGAGGAAGAGCTTCCGAATTTCCAAACGCAAAACGACGTGCGAGCACATGACCGCGCTCGCCCGTCATATCATCTCGTATTACGGACCGAAAAAGCCCGAAATTGCTGATCTCCCAACGGCTTACACCGAAAGCGTCCCCGCCCCCGCCGTCAAACCGTGCTTTCATGCTGCCGTCCCAATATGGGATGGCCACCGTGGAGATGCGAGGGTTGCGCCCCCAAATCCCCACACATTCCTGTGTGCAGCGATCCCCAGGTCCCGCAAACGCGCGCCCGGGGATCGGAATTCGCAGAGCTCGCTTACTTCAGTTCCACCTTCGCGCCGGCCTTCTCGAGCTGGGCCTTGATCTTCTCGGACTTCGTCCTTGTTGACGCCTTCCTTCACAGGCTTGGGCGCGCCTTCGACGAGGTCCTTGGCTTCCTTGAGGCCGAGACCCGTGATGGCACGGACTTCCTTGATGACTTCGATCTTCTTTTCGCCGGCGGCCAGCAGAATGACCGAGAACTCGGTCTTTTCTTCCGCGGGAGCAGCGGCAGCGCCGCCACCGGCCGGACCGGCAACCGCAACGGCAGCCGCGGCGGACACGCCCCACTTTTCTTCAAGCATCTTCGCGAGGTCGGCAGCTTCGAGCACGGTGAGGCTCGAGAGGTCGTCTACAATCTTCTGTAAGTCAGCCATTGATCTGTTTCCTTAAAGCTTATTCGGTTCGAACCAGGTTTGATGTGTGCGAAGGGCGTTATGCCGCTTCGCTCTTTGAGGCATAGGCCTGAACGACGCGCGCGAGCTTCGCCGCGGGCGCAGTCGAGAGCTGCGCGATCTTGGTCGCCGGCGCCACCAGGAGGCCGACGATCTTGCCGCGCAATTCATCAAGCGACGGCAAGGCGGCAAGCGCCTTTACGCCGTTGATGTCCAGGACGGTTTTGCCCATCGAGCCGCCGAGAATGACGAACTGCTCGTTCGTCTTGGCGAATTCGATGGCAACCTTCGGCGCCGCTACCGGATCGTTTGATGTCGCGATCACGGTCGGTCCCTTCAGCAGGGAGCCGATGGAAACGACGTCAGTGCCTTCAAGAGCAATTTTGGCAAGACGGTTCTTCGAGACCTTCACCGACGCGCCCGCCAGCTTCATCTGCGAGCGCAGCTTCTGCATCTGGGCCACGGTGAGGCCGGAATAATGAGCCACGACCGCAACGCTGGTGGTCTTGAACAGACCGTTCAGCGATTCGACCGCCTCTTTTTTTGCCGCTTTTTCCACGAGCGAAGCTCTCTCCGGTTGGCGGCCTTTGCATCACGAGCAGGACCGCCGGGTTGCACCCATCGTCCCGCCCAAACCTGACCTCAAGACACACGGTCTCAGGACACGCCGGGCGAGGCGACATTTGAAAAGCCTGCCCTTCCCGGACCATCACTGGGCGAACCAGCGAAGACCTGGGAGTGTCGAGGTTCGAACCATATCCGCTGCCCGTCGCAACGCGACGAAAAGCAAAATTCCGGTCTTCACCCGTCTATGCAGGCCATGCGATTAAGCCGTTGAAGAAACTCGGAAGTCTCCACGCGGGCGCCTGCAGTCTTGGACAGGATCGAGGCACCCGACTAAGCCTGGAATGGCAAGTCAGAAACCCCTGCTCGTACTCTCCGAAGCGACGGCTTTCCTTCCTTTCAAGTATCCATGTCGGATGTCCTGAAAGTCCGGTCTCCTGTCGATTTGGGTTTGTAAATGCGAGCACAGACCTGCCAGCAACAGCCAGCACGCCCGGAAACGGCTCTTTAACGAGTTTTTTACGGCTTGCCAAGGGGTTTTTGCAGCGCGGCGCGCTTTATGCAGGCGGGCTCCGCAACATCGGGCCCGGGCGCGGTGCAGCGCTGCGCAGCATCCGGGGCACGAGGACCGACGTGCCCTACCTCACCGCGTATGGCATCGCCTTTCCGGCGAAGAACGCATCGAGATTGGCCATTACGCAACCCTGCATCGCGGTGTGGGACTCGAGCGTGTGGCCGCCGATATGGGGCGTCAGCACCACATTCGGGAAAGCCGTCAACGCATCCGGCGGGTGCGGCTCCCTGGCGTAGACGTCCAGACCGGCGCCCGCGATGGTCTTGTCCGTCAACGCGGCCACGAGCGCGTCCTGGTCAATGACCGAGCCGCGCGAGATATTGACGACAAAGCCGTTCGGCCCGAGTTTCCGCAACATGGCCGCATCGATCGGCATGGTGCGTGTCCGCTCCGGCGCGAACCGCGATCATCAGCACGTCGCACCATTCCACCAGCGCTTCGAGGCTCGGCATATACGGATACGGCACGTCGTGCCGGCTGCGGCTGTAATAAGCGACTTCAGTTTCGAACGCCGCTGCCCGCGCGGCGATCTTGGCGCCGATCTCGCCCATTCCGTAAACGCCGACACGGCGGCCGCGATTGCCGGGCTGCGGCGACATCAGCGGCGATGGCTTTGCGGACGACCAGTTTCCGCTGCGCACATAGTTGTCGGCCGGCAGCAGCCGGCGCGTCACCGCCAGCATCAGCGTAACGGCCAGATCGGCAACCGAGGACGCATTTGCTCCCGGGGCTGTTGGCGACCGCGATCTTGCGTTGCGCGGCCGCGGCGAGATCGACGCCGTCATAGCCGGTGCCGTAGCAGATGATCGCACGCAGCGCGGGCAGCATATCCATCGCGTCGGCGCCGAGCGGCGTTCCGCCCGCGGTGATCAGCGCGCGAATGTCCGACAGTTCCTCGGCGGAGAAAACTTCATTGGGCCGCTTGCCCGCGGCGTTCATCAGGTCGAAGTGCTCGCCGATGTGCACCATCATCGCCTTCGGGAAACGCGAATAGACCAGAACCTTGTCGGGCATCGCTCAGATTTCCTAAAAATGAAGGGCGAAATCGGTTGCCCGATTTCGCCCCTGGTTCGATCTCAAGCTCGATTTCAGCGTCCTAGCCGCCGAGCAGACTTCCCGGCTCGACCTTCACGCCCGGTCCCATCGTCGACGAAACCGCCACGCGCTGGATGTAAGTGCCCTTCGAGCCCGCGGGCTTCGCCTTGGCGACGGCGTCGGCGAGCGCCTTGATGTTCTGCACCAGCTTCTCTTCGGTGAACGAAGCCTTGCCGATGCCGGCCTGCACGATGCCGGCCTTCTCGACGCGGAATTCGACCGAACCGCCCTTGGCGCCTTTGACGGCTGACGTGACGTCCATCGTCACGGTGCCGATCTTCGGGTTCGGCATCATGCCGCGCGGACCGAGCACCTTACCGAGGCGGCCGACCAGCGGCATCATGTCCGGGGTCGCGATGCAGCGGTCGAAATCGATTTGACCGCCCTGCACCTTCTCGACCAGATCCTCGGCGCCGACGACATCCGCGCCCGCCGCCTTGGCTTCCTCGGCCTTGGCGCCACGCGCAAACACGCCGACGCGCAGCGTGCGGCCGGTGCCGTTCGGCAACGTCACCACGCCACGCACCATCTGATCGGCATGACGCGGATCGACGCCGAGATTCATCGCAACTTCGATGGTCTCGTCGAACTTCGACTTGGCGCGTTCCTTCACCATCTTGATCGCATCGGCGATCGGATAGAGCTTTTCGCGATCGACGCCCTCGCGGGCCTTCGTCAAACGTTTTCCAATTGCCATGACCGTTACCCCGCCACCTGGAGACCCATCGAACGGGCGGAGCCCTCGACCATCTTCATGGCCAACTCGATGGAGTCGCAGTTGAGATCCTTCATCTTCTTCTCGGCGATCTCGCGAATCTGCGCGGAGGTCACCTTGCCGGCGGAATCGCGGCCCGGCAGCTTGGAGCCGGACTGGATTTTCGCCGCCTGCTTGAGGAAGTGAGACATCGGCGGCGTGCGCAGCTCGAACGTGAACGACCGGTCCGCATAGATCGTGATGATCACGGGGATCGGGGTGTTCTTTTCTTCCTTCTGCGTCTGCGCGTTGAACGCCTTGCAGAATTCCATGATGTTGAGGCCGCGCTGACCAAGCGCGGGACCGATCGGGGGCGACGGATTCGCAGCACCCGCCGGCACCTGCAATTTCAGGTATCCGGTCACTTTCTTTGCCATTCTCTTCTCCTTGTTAGTGGTGCGGCAATTGACGGCTGGCGACCGCCCTCACCTTCCACGGCTTCTACTTCCTCTCCCCGCAAACGGGGCGAGGTTCAAAAAATCAAACCTTCTCCACCTGCGCGAATTCGAGTTCGACCGGCGTTGCACGGCCGAAGATCGACACGGCGACCTTCACGCGCGAGCGCCCTTCGTCGATTTCTTCGACCACGCCGGAGAACGATGCGAACGGGCCGTCGGCCACGCGCACGTTCTCGCCGATCTCGAAGGAGACCGATGGCTTCGGCCGCTCGACGCCTTCCTGGACCTGATGCAAAATCCGCATCGCTTCGGCCTCGGAAATCGGCATCGGCTTGTTTTCGGCGCCGAGGAAACCCGTCACCTTCGGCGTATTCTTGATCAGATGAAATGCTTCGTCGGTGAGGTTCATCTTCACCAGCACATAGCCGGGGAAAAACTTGCGTTCGGCGTCGACCTTGCGGCCGCGGCGTATTTCCGTGACCTTTTCGGTCGGCACCAGCACCTGCTCGAACAGATCCTCGAGCCCGCGCTGTTTGGATTGCTCGCGGATCGACTCCGAGACTTTCTTTTCGAAGTTCGAATAGGCGTGGACGATATACCAGCGCATGCTCATGGTTCAGTTCCGCGCGCTTGTCATCAGTGAATACCGAGTAAAAAGGTGATGAGAACGCGGATCACCTGATCCGCGGCGAAAAAAAAGATCGAAGCCAGCGCAACCATGACGAACACCATGATGGTGGTGATCACGGTCTCGCGGCGTGAAGGCCAGGTGACCTTGGAGGTCTCCGTGCGCACTTCCTGCAGGAATTTGAACGGGCTAAAAGCCATCGTTTTTGGTGTCCGGTCCGTCGTTAGTCGATCTTGAAAGGATTTGGAATCCGGACAGCCCTCTTGCGCCCAACCCTCTCAAGAAGGATGAGCGCCAAGCGGGCTCGATTGTCCGGGGAATTCAAAGCCGCGCCGGATATCCGTCAAAACGGGCCGGCAGCAGGTGGCCGCTATGTACTGCGCTGGCGGCGCAACGTCAAGGACGAGGCTTTACTGGCCCGAAAATGACTAGCGCTTCCACTTGCAATTTGGCCGCGGCCTGCAAAACCCGACGTGGCGTGTAAAAGAGCCACCCCCGCTGTGGCAAGTGCCGACCGGGCATTCTCCGGAATAGCCGCCGCGCATCGCGATCCTCGTGCTCCGCGCCGAAGCGTCTTGCTGGAATGTGAGTGAAAACAGTGCGACGGCGACGATGAAAACCAGCTTCCTCGACATGGCATTTTCCTTCCCAACTAGTGTTGGCTGCGTAACGCTACAATTCGTAGCATATAAATTTAGCTCGGTAAAGGCGATGTTTGTAATGAGCCGAAAAAAAACGGCGCGGGCGATGTCGTTTAGATCAGGCGCAAAAAGTCACTCCTCACTCCGTGCGTTGCGCGCCGCCTTGAGCCGGACCTTTCGTTGCCAGCCTTGCATCAGCCGACTAGAATTGCCGCCGATGCAGGTTAGCCAGAGGAGGCACGTCGTGGTGTGGAAGCAATTTGCCAAGGCGGCGCTGACCGCGATCATGGTAACCGCGATTCATTCGACGACGCTGGCCGCGGGCCCCGGTATAGCTACCAACTGGGCGGAATCGACATGGACGCAGGAGCAGTGCTTTGCGCGCGCCGAGGCCACATTCACTGAACTTGGACTCGCTCCGATCGAAAGCACGAAGTTTTCCAGGTCCGCGCAAACTGGCGACTACACGCTCATGATTCAATGCATGGCGGCGGCAAAGAATCTCATATATTTCATTACCGCCGGCCCTTCACGTGCGGAAGTGCAGAAATATCAGGCCAAACTATTCGACAAATTCTGATTGGCCCGACACCCGCTGGGAGCGTATCGCTGGTCGGACGACGAGGGCTCAGTCTTTGATGCTGGCAGGAGTGGCAGGACTCGAACCTGCAACCCCCGGTTTTGGAGACCGGTGCTCTACCAATTGAGCTACACTCCTACGGAATCCTGCGTGACCGCCGATCCATGCGCCGTTCAAGCATAGTGGCGGCCCCGATTGCAAGCGCGAAGCGGAACCGTCCCTGTTGACGCCCCTCGGCACGCTCCTACACTTGCTGCGCGCTAGCATCGTAGACTGCACCCTCGTTGTTGCCGACCTTCGCTAACAATTGCGTCGCGTGCCTCCTCCAAAAAAAGTTCATGGCGTGGTTGTATGGTAGCCCAATCGTTTCCCGCCAAGCGAGCCCCCGCGACCGGTTTCATATTTTTCATCGCAGTGGCAGCGTTCTTCTATGCGGCCTTGTTTGCATACTTCATCTGGGCCACCGCCGGACGGATGTCCGCGTACGATTTTCTCGATCTGGTGATGGACTATGGCGACCGCTCCAAAAGCTGGCTGGCTTATCTATGGGAGCCGCATAACGAGCATCGGGCTGTCGCGGACCGCCTGCTTATCGCAATCGACGTGGAAATGTTTGGCGGGAACAATCTTCCATTCCTCTTCATGCGCACGGTGCTGCTGCTCATCATGCTTCTCAGCCTCGCGTGGGAAATTCAAAGAAGCAACCTGTCGTCATCTGCTAAACTAACAGTCGGTTCGCTTTCGATATTTGCTCTCCTGCCAGCAAATCTCGTTGTGATGTACAGTATGCCTTTGATGGGAGGCTTTGTTCAAACCTCTACATTCGCCGTGTTTTCGTTGCTGCTATGGGACAAGACCAACGCTCCGAAACGCGCACTTTCTCTGGCTGCTGCCTTCATGGCCGGGCTTGGCGTGGCAGGCGGCCTTTTTATATGGCCGGTGCTGGCATTCTCTGCGTGGCGATGCGGATCAAGGCCAACACAACTTGTGATCGTCGTCTGCGCGGGCATTCTGACGTGGGCCGTTTATCTCCATGGTTTGCCGACGCATGCAGGGCTGCTTTCATTCGACCTGCAGCGCGCCGTCGAGTTGGCCGACTTCACCATTCGATTTTTAGGGCTGCCTTGGTCGCATTCCGCCGCACTGGTTTGGCCCGGACGGATCGTGGGCATACTCATTTTGACCGCAGGTTGTTATCTCGTGATTGCCGATGCCTTCTCGAGGAAAATAAAGTCTCGGCTCGAATGGCTCGGGCTGGCCCTGATTATGTTATCCTTTTTGATATCTTTTGCGGCAGCGCTGTCTCGTTGGGACACCGCTATCGATCGCGAAATGCCGATCAGATACGGGATGATCGTGTCGCTTGCGCACGCCGGATTGCTACTGGCATCCATCCGCTGGATTGGCCGCATCCTCGAAGGACGCCATGCCGGCATCGCACGGGCTGCAATTGTCGTGAGTGTGTTGGCACTTGTAGCGCAGCAAGTGTTGGTCGGGCGCGCCGCAGTGGCTCAGGTCGAACGTTATGCCGATGCGTGGGCGCGATTCACCACAGGCGAATGGACGCCGGAAATGACCCAGTACGTTCACCCCGACCGCGCCCGGGCGCAACAGGTTCTCGCCTATCTCAGATCAAAGCATCTCTACGGGCAGTGAGCCGGAACACGGGCCCTGTTCAAGTCGAAAGTTCTAAGCCAATCTCGCTCCACACGGCCGACGAAACCCAACAAGAGCCCTCAAACAAAAAGTTCAATCGGGAGACATTCATGAACGCCCAGACCGCAACCAAACGTAATCCTGCACCGCAGACGCCGCCGCTGCCGCAGGCCAAACCGGAATCGCTGGGACTTAATCCGGCCCGATTGCAGCGCATGTCGGATGCGTTCAAGCGCGACATCGACAAGGGCACCACGCCCGGCGTCACCATGATGGTCGCACGCCGCGGTCAGATCGGCTGGTTCGAGGCGCTGGGCAAACAAAACCCGGCCGACGGCGCGCCGATGGCGCACGACAGCATCTTCCGTATTTTCTCGATGACGAAGCCCATCGTCTCGATCGGCATCATGCAACTTCTTGAGGACGGCCAGTTGCTGCTTACCGATCCCGTTGCGAAATTCATTCCGGAATTCTCTGAGCAAAAAGTCGCCGTCGAGAACAATGGCAAGCTCGACCTCGTGCCTCTTACGCGCCCGATCACGATACAGGATTGCTGCGGCATACCTCCGGGATTACCTACGACCATACCGGCGACGGTCCGGTGCAGCAGATGTATCGGCAGACGAGACTACGCAGCCGCAAGATCAGCAACGCCGAGCATGCCACGCTTGTCGCCAGCCTGCCGCTGATGAGCCAGCCCGGCACCGAATGGAATTACAGCCGCTCCACCGACATTCTCGGCCGCGTCATCGAAGTCGTCTCCGGAAAGACGCTGGGCGCATTCCTGACCGAGCGCATTTTCGTGCCGCTGCAAATGGCCGAGACCGCGTTTCATACCGGCGCCGAAAACACGGGCCGCCTCGCCGAACCATTTCCGACCGATCCGTGGACCGGCGAGAAGGTGCAGTTGTTCAACATGCTGGAGAAGCCGGCGATGGAATCCGGCGGCGGCGGCCTGGTCTCCACCACGATGGATTACGCGCGGTTCTGCCAGATGCTGCTCAACGGCGGCACGCTCGACGGCAACCGCATCATCGGACGCAAGACGCTGCAGTTCATGGCGTCCGATCATCTCGGGCCGAACGTGAAGATCAACGGCACCCTGCTGTCGCCGGGCCACAGTTTCGGTCTCGGCTTCTGCGTGCGTACCCACGAAGGCATGGCGCCGATCGCAGGCTCGGTCGGACAGTTCTTCTGGAGCGGCATCGCCGGCACGTTCTTCTGGATCGATCCCGAAGGAAGAACTGTTCGCCGTCTTCATGTCGCAGGGCCCCGGCCAGCGCGAATATTTCCGCACGCTGGTGCGGAGTCTGGTTTATGCGGCGGTGGAGTGAGATTTTCTATCCCCTCTCCCCCGTGGGAGAGGGTGGTTTCGAACGCAGTGAGAAACCGGGTGCAGTGATTCCGGCTTTGCGCAAATGACGCCGCTCACCCGCCCGCCTCGCATCTGACGATGCTCGCCACCCTCTCCCACAGGGGCGAGGGAAAAGGAGATCAACTAATCGTCGCGCCGCCGTCGATGACGATGGTCTGCCCGGTCATGAACGTCCCCGCCGCGGAAGCGAGAAACACCGCAGCGCCGGCGATTTCGTCGGGCTCGCCGATCCGCAACAGAGGCGAGCGCGCGGTGGACGCCTTCAACGTCTCCGGATTGTCCCACAGCGCCTTGGCGAAATCGGTCTTGATCAGGCCCGGCGCGATGCAGTTCACGCGAATGTTGTACTTGCCGTATTCGCAGGCGAGGTTGCGCGCCATCTGCATGTCGGCGGCCTTCGAGATCGCGTAGGAGCCGAGCACCGTCGAGCCCTTCAAGCCGCCGATCGACGAGATGATGGTGATCGAGCCTTCCTTGCGCTCGATCATCTGCGGCGCCACCATCGCGATCAGCCAGTGATTGGCGACGATGTTGTTGTCGAGAATTTTGCGAAACTGGTCGTCGGTAATTCCGGCCTGCGGACCGTAATAAGGATTCGACGCCGCGTTGCAGACCAGCGTGTCGATCTTGCCGAACACGCGCGTGGTTTCCTCCGCGAGATTTTTCAGATCGTCCTTGGTCGAGATGTTAGCCGCAATCGCCAGCGCGACCTGCTTGCCGGCCTTGTCGTTGATCGCCTTGGCGACGTCATCGCAGACCTGCTGCTTGCGTGAGGACACCACGACCTTTGCGCCATGTTCGGCCATCCGCTCGGCGATCGCCTTGCCGATGCCCCGCGACGAACCGGTGATGACCGCAACTTTTCCCGACATGTCGAACAAGGTCATGCGTTGTCTCCCTGATGTTATCCGGCGACGAACGCGCCGTTTTCTCTCGGCTTGAGCCTATGCCAGTTTGTTCGCGCGGCACCACCTCCGGCCCCGCCGGCTGGTGCATCGCCGCATGCGAGGCATCCGCGATCCAGGGCTGCTGATTGACGAACGGAATGCGCCAGCCGCTGTGACCCGCGCTCGCCAAATGATCGAGCCGCGTCACCGAACAATTGTCGATCGTGAAAGCGAGACCTTTTTCCGGCTGATCGCCGAGTGCAAGACCGACGGCGGCCTTGATCGTGCCGCCATGCGCGACCGCGATGATATCCTTGCCGGCATGTGCGGCGTTGATGCGTTCGATCGCGCCTTTGACGCGATTGTAGAGGTCCATGAAACTTTCGCCGTTCGGCGACGGCTCGTCGATCGGCGCGAACCAGTAGCTGCCGACATTGATCGGCCGGCTGGCGAAGAATTCAGCGCGGTTGAGACCCTGCCAATCGCCGAGATGCTGCTCGTTGAGGTCGGCTTCGTGCGGCATCGCTTCGGGTTTTGGAAAACCGGCATCCCAGATCGCCGCGGCAGTCTGATGCGTGCGCTTCAGCTTGCTGGCGACCCACACCGCATCGCGCGGCAGGATTTTGCTGACCGCGTCGAATACCACGCGGTCGCTGCAGTCGCAGGTCATGTCCTTCTGTCCGTAGATGTTGCCGCCATCGTCGCGCACCGGCGCATGGCGCACCCACCACCATCGCGTCGCAACCACGCCCTTGGGAACGACGTGCTGCTGACAAGCTTGGCCGGATTGGACATCGCTAAAACCCTTCAATACTGTTTCGTCACGCTGTACGTCAGACTGCATGGCGCCTCAAGCCGCTTCGTGGCTCAGGTCGACATGCACAAAAATAAGATCAGGGAGAAACGCATGGGCCGCATGGAAGGCAAATCCGTCATCATTACCGGCGCCGGCAGTGGCATCGGGCGCGCGGCGTCGCTGCTGTTCACCAGAGAAGGCGCAAAACTGATCGCGGTCGACCGCACCGAGGGCGTCAAGGAAACAGTCGAGCAGGTCAAAAAGGCCGGCGGTCATGCCCATGCGGTCGTAGCCGACGCGGGATCGGAAGCCGATGTAAAAGCGTTCATCGACGAGGCGATATCGAAACATGGCAGGCTCGACGCGATCTGGGCCAATGCCGGCATCAGCGGCGGGCTGGTCGCGCTGGGCGAGCAGACCGTGGAGCAGTGGCAGGAAATCCTGCGCATCAATCTGATCGGTCCGTTTCTGGCGATCAAATATGCCATGCCGCACATGATCAAACAGAAATCCGGCGCCATCGTTCTCACCGCGTCGGTGGCCGGGCTGAAGTCCGGCGCGTCCGGCCATCCCTATGCCGCGAGCAAGGCTGGCGTCATCAGCCTGGTGCAGACCACCGCCTATTCGCTATCCGGCACCGGCGTGCGCATCAACGCGGTGTGTCCCGGCCTGATCGAGACCGGCATGACCAAACCGATCTTCGACAACGCGAAACAGCGCGGCACCGACGGCAAGATCGGCCAGCTCAATCCGCTCAAGCGCGCGGGCCAGCCGCATGAACTCGCGGCGATGGGATTGTTTCTCGCCAGCGATGATGCGTCCTATGTCAACGGCCAGGCGATCCCTGTCGATGGCGGGCTGACCGCGTCGATGCCGTATGCGGGGAAGCCGGTGTAAATCGGCGCCATCGTGGGAAGCGCAGCAACCATTCCGTCCGGCTATGGATTGCGTTTGCATCCTGCGGCCGAACCAGTACGGTGACCGCCGCTGCCAACTGGATCGCGATGCCGACAAAGAGGGGTGCCGTGTAACTGCCAGTCAAGTCGCGCAACAGTCCCATGGCCGCAGGTCCGCAGGCATTGACGACGCCGCTTACGCCCATGGTCAAGCCGAGAACCACGCCGAACGCAACCGGCGCGAACTCGCGCTGAACGATCAGCGTTGGCAGCGTGATCAGATTCCCGATCGAGAATCCAAACACGGCACAAGCCAGAAATAACATCTCCGCGCCTCCCGACCGTGCGATTACGAACAGCGCCGCGGACTGACTGAGGATCGAAATGGCCGCAACACGCCGGGCGTCGACGCGATCGACGAACACGCCCAAACCGATTTGCCCGACAAGCGCCATTGCGGTGGTGAGCGATACCGCGCCGCCCGCAAGTTGAAACCCGATCGCTGGCGTAAGAATTGCGATCTCGTGCACGATGAAAGCGACTTGCACGAACAGCGCCAATGCGAACGGCGCGGTAAGCGACCAGAAGCCTGCATCGCGGAGGAGACTGCGGCGGGACAGCGGCGCTAACGGACTTGAACTTTCTTCAAGCGGCCGCTCCCGCGCGGGCGGAAAGCGAATAATAGCGGCCACGACCGGCACCAGCAGGACTACGATCCCTAAAGCCGCGATCATGAGCGCGTCGCGATATCCTGCAGATGCCGACCAGCAACACCAGACCGGGGGTGAGGACGATGCCGCCGCACGTCGCACCTGTGAATGTAAGACTGATCGCGAGGCCACGCCTGCGATCGAACCACGCGCCGACAATTACCGCAGCCGTAATGGTTCCGAGGCCCACCCAAGCCAGGGAGAGCACAAGAAAACCCACATAGAGCTGCACCAGCGATGTCGCCGATGCCAACAACAGCTGGCTGGCCGCAAGTGCGGCGATGCCGGCAAGGACCAGTCCGCGTGGCCCGATCCATCGCAGGAGATCGCTGACGAACATGGACAACAGCGACCCCAGCACGAGGCAGAGCGTTGTTCCTGTTGCGATCTGCGCAGTCGGCCAATTGTTGAGACGGCGCAGCTCCGTGACGTAGATGCCTTGCCCGTAAAGGCCGAAACCGAAGATCGTCAGTTCGACAAGGAACATCGCGGCGACGATGCGCCCATCCGCCATAGCGCAGCGACTGCTCATCGGCCGGATTGGTCTCACTCATCGCAAAGCATAAGTGGCCTTGACCTACGTCGCTCCCGCCTTCTGCGCGTATTCCCACGACTGCTTCGACAGCGGCACGGTGCGTTTGGCGGATTCCATAGCCTTGGCGCTGGCGGCGGTGCCGTCGCGGATGCGGCCGGCGATGCCCTGCGTGATGCCGGCGAGCCGAAACAGATTGTAGGAGAAATACCAATTGAGGTCCGGGACAGTCTCGCCGGTCGCGTTGCAGTAGATCGCGGCGGCCTCATCCCTCGTCGGAATGTTCAGCGCCTTGAGATCGGCATTGACGAGGCCGGGCATCGTCCACTGCATCAACAGATAGGTGAAGTCTGCCATGGGATCGCCGAGCGTCGAAAGCTCCCAATCCAGCACCGCCTGCACGCGCGGCTCGGTGGCATGGAAGATCATGTTGTCGAGCCGGTAGTCCCCGTGCACGACCGAGACGCGCTTTTGTTCGGGCACGGTGCGCGGCAGCCACTCGATCAGCTTCTCGACTTCGGGAATGTGCTCGGTTTCGGACGCGCGATATTGCTTGGTCCAGCGGTCGACCTGGCGCGCGAAATAATTGCCCGGCTTGCCGAAATCGCCGAGGCCGATTTTCTCAGGATCGTATTGGTGCAGCTTCGCCAGCGTCTCGATCTTGCTGGTGAAGATTTTTCGGCGCGCCTCCGGTGGCTGACTCGGCAGCGCCGGGTCCCAGAATACCCGGCCCTCCTCCATCGACATGATGTAGAACGCCGCGCCGATCACCGCGTCGTCCATGCAAAGTGCATAGGCCTTCGCGACCGGAAATCCCTGCTTGCCCAGCGCGGAGATCACCTTGAACTCGCGATCCACCGCGTGCGCCGACGGCAGCAATTTGCCGAACGGTTTTCGGCGCATGACGTAGGAGCGATCGGGCGTGTTGAGACGGTAGGTCGGATTCGACTGGCCGCCCTTGAACTGCAGGACGGTCAGCGGTCCCCGATAGCCCTCAACGTTCTCAGCCATCCAGGCGTCGAGGTGCGCTTCATCAACGCGATGGCGCTCCTCGACATCCTTGGTGCCCGAAAACTCGTCGTCTTTACGTACGCCTTCGCTCACGACCGCGCTCCGATCAGGCCCGGCCGGCCATCATTTCCACCGAAGGCTCCGCCATATTGGCGTATTTGCGCAGCTCAAGTCGCGCGATGGCGCGGTTGTGGACCTCGTCCGGACCATCCGCCAGACGCATCGTGCGCATCGAGGCGTAATCGCGCGCCAGCCCGGCATCGTCGGAAACGCCCGCGGCGCCATAAGCCTGGATCGCGTGATCGATGATCTTCAGCGCCATGTTCGGACCGGACACCTTGATCATCGCGATTTCGAGCTGCGCGGTCTTGTTGCCGACCTTGTCCATCATGTCGGCGGCCTTCAGGCACAGCAGGCGGTTGAGCTCAATATCGGTACGCGCCTCGGCGATGCGCTGCTCCCAGATCGAATATTCGATGATCTTCTTGCCGAACGCTGTGCGCGACGACAGCCGTTTCACCATTTTCTCCAGCGCCTCTTCGGCCTTGCCGATGGTGCGCATGCAGTGATGGATGCGGCCCGGACCAAGCCGGCCCTGCGCGATCTCGAATCCCCGGCCCTCGCCGAGCAGGATGTTGCTGACGGGAACGCGGACGTTTTCCAGCAGCACCTGCGCGTGGCCGTGCGGCGCGTCGTCGAAGCCGAACACCGGCAGCATCTTCTCCACCGTGATGCCCTTGGTGTCGCGCGGCACCAGCACCTGCGATTGCTGCTGATGTCGCGGCGCGCTGGTGTCGGTCTTGCCCATCACGATCAGAATCTGGCAGCGGGGATCGCCGACGCCGGACGACCACCATTTGCGGCCATTGATGACGTAGTGATCGCCGTCGCGCCGGATCGAGGTTTCGATGTTGGTCGCATCCGATGACGCCACCGCGGGCTCGGTCATCAGGAACGCCGAGCGGATTTGGCCGTCCATCAACGGACGCAGCCACTTCTTCTTGTGCTCCTTGGTGCCGTAGCGCATCAGCACTTCCATGTTGCCGGTATCCGGCGCGGAGCAGTTGAACACTTCCGACGCCCAGCCGATATGGCCCATCTGCTCGGCCAGCAACGCGTATTCGAGATTGGTCAGGCCGGCGCCGTGAAATTCCTCGTCTTCATGCGACGAGGGCGGCATGAACATGTTCCAGAGACCTTCGGCGTGGGCCTTCTTCTTGAGGTCTTCGAGGACCGGAATGGTCTTCCAGCGCTCGCCTTCGGCGTCCTGCTTCTTGTAAGTGGCCACCGCGGGGCGGACGTGCTTGTCCATGAAGGAGGATACGCGGTCGAGCCATTCACGCTGGCGATCGGACAAAGAGAAATCCATCAGACGTTCCTCGCTTTTTGCTTTTGACGATTTTAATTCAGGGCAAATCTTTACACGGGGCGTTTGAGCCCACAAGCACCTTTGGCGCGCAGCCTAGCCGCGCGGTCGGCATTGCGAAACCGCACTGCGGAACATCACGAGTTGGCCAGGGCTGCAGTGTTACGGCGCAGGGAGCTGGAGCGGGTGAAGGGAATCGAACCCTCGTATTCAGCTTGGAAGGCTGCTGCTCTACCATTGAGCTACACCCGCTTGGCGAAGTATGAACTATCACGCCATTGCAGCGGTCTCAACAGCGATGCCGCAATAGTCCTCACGGCCTCTTAACATGTTGCGAATCCGTGCCTATACTAACTTCACCGTCAACAACGAAAGGAGGTGATCCAGTGAATCTTTCCAAACGCTGTCACCTCGCTGGGATCGCCCGCAAAGCTTTCTAAAGTTTTGCAAATGGGCGCTCTCAGCGCCTGGACCAGCGAGACAAAGCTAGGGCGCGATGAGAGCAATCTTGTCGCGCTCTTTCATTTTAAAACCGGTCTGAACTATTAGCGGCGTCCGCGCCGCCATCCATAGCCGATCAGCCAGGCAGCAATCCTCACGATCAGGATCGCCAGCGTAATCTGAATCCAGAACGATCCGCCGATGCCGCGCAGCGCTACTTCGAAGCGGTCGCCCCAGGGATAGGGGATCAGCGCTGAGCCCTTTTCGATGCCGGACATGGTGGTCCGCAGCCACCACGTCAGCCATTCCGGTTTGTAGAGAAACCCCGCGCCGAACGCGACGAGCGTTACCAGCGCCGTCCAAGTTCGAAAGAAATGCGTGAGCACCCACTTCACAGCAGGCGATCGTTCGCGCGGTGTCTCGCCTTCGAGCTGCATGACAACGTCCGTGCTGGGCGTCCAAAGATTCGGCGCGGCGCCGAGGATAGCAAAGGAAGTCCGGCCACGACAGGCCGGCTATCGGCGCGCGCGGGACGCTATCAACCGGCGAACGTCATCGCGGGCACGCCGTAATAGTCGTCGAGGCTTCGCGCGCGCTCGCGACTTTCCCAGTCCCATGTGCCGGAACGCGCGTACTTTGGCGCGTCCTTGATTTTGTCGACCGGGATCATGGTCTGATAACCGCCGAGATCGACGTTGTATTTCAGTGAGGGCCACGGCAGCGGGTAGTAATCGTCGCCGATGCCGAGGAAGCCGCCAAAACTCAGGACGGCATAGGACACCCTGCCGCTGACTTTCTCGATCATGACCCGCGCGATCGCGCCGATCTTTTCGCCATCCGCGCCATAGACCGCCGTGCCCTCGACCTTGTCGCTGCCGATCAGCCCCGCCGTCTCATTGTCTGCCAGTCCCATCGCTGTGCTCCGGATTGAATCGCTCGTCGATCAAAGCATCGGCGGGGCGATAGTTCCCGGTGGATCGGTCGGGCAAATAGGCGCGAGATTTTTGGCCTTTCGCCGGCCCGGGAGGCGCCCACGGGGAACCAACTAATCGGTTAACGATTTGTAAATCGGGACATTCTTGCGACAACAAAGGGCGCTGTCATGAATTTCGGATACTCGCAGCCGTTTTCCTTCAAGGTCGTCCAATCCGAAGCGAAAAGCTTGCAGCAACCAAAGTCGATCGTCGCCGATATCCGCGATGGCGTTACGGAAATAACTTTGAATGATGGCCGCGTTGTCCGCGCCACGCTGCATGTCAAATCCGTTGCACCGAATCCAGGAAAGCCCGGCATGGTTGACGTCTCGTACGATGTAATCACCGAAGTATTCCCGGCGCCAAGTCCGTTGATGATGGATCCGCACGAAACGCTGCAATAGTCTGGCTTGCAGTTCGCCGGCTAGGTAGGATGTGCGAGAACAACCTTTTCAGCCGACTATTGAAGGATGATCCGATGCGTATTCTGGCTTTGGCGATGCTGGCCATCGGTATCGTCGCGACCGGGGAAGCGCGCGCCCAGACCTACGATCCGTCATTTCCTGTATGCTTGCATTTGATCCCCATCGGCGGCGGCTCCTATGAAGAGTGCCGATATTACACGATGGACCAATGCCGGATGTCGGCCTCGGGCCGGGCGGGCTATTGCAATCTCAACCCGTTCTACGCTGGCAGAGCAGGTTACTCAGAGCGTCGCCGCTATCGCCGCGCGTATTGAGCCTGGCAGCAACTCACAAGGAGTTGGTGGGGGAAGAAGGACTCGAACCTTCGAAGTCATAAGACGGCTGATTTACAGTCAGCTCCCTTTGCCACTCGGGACACTCCCCCGCTCAACAGCATCCGACCTCCTTCCACCGGAACGGTGGCTGAACGGCCATGATGACGTTAAAACCGGCGGCCGATGGCGGGCTTCCGGTCGGGCGGTTTATGGGGGAATCGCCACCGGCAAAGTCAACCAAGTGCGGCGCATTGATCCGTTTTGCGGCGTCGCCAAATTGCCATGATGCGGAACCCGTGAGAAAAGCCGGCCATGAGCGACCGCGATCGAAAGCCGCGATTTGCGTCGCGGCGGCGGCAAAAGATCCCGACAAGGCCGCTTTAGGGCCGACCGGCCGCCCCGGCGCGAGCGCGAAACCGGCGGGGCGACGGCCCCGTTATTCTTTATGGCTGGCATACGGTGGTCGGCGGCCCTGGGCAACCCCCAGCGCACGATCCGCAAACTATGCCTGACCGAAAACGCCGCCCGGCGGCTCACGGATGAGAACATCGATACCCGCGTGACGCCCGAAATCGTGCGGCCGGAATCTGATCGACGCCGGCTGGGGCCGGATGCCGTGCATCAGGGCCTGCTCGCTGAAGCCGATCCCCTGCCCTCGCTCGAAATCGATGACGCTGCGCGCAGGAAGGCATCGTTCTGGTGCTCGACCAGATCACCGATCCGCACAATGTCGGCGCGATCATGCGCTCGGCCGCGGCGTTTGCCGTGAAGGCCATCGTCACCACCGCGCGCCACAGCCCCGAAGCAACCGGCGTGCTGGCGAAATCCGCCTCGGGCGCGCTGGAGATGGTGCCGCTGGTGAGCGTGAAAATCTGGCGCGCGCGCTGACACGAATTGAACGACCAGCGGCTTCATGACCGTCGGGCTCGACAGCGAAGGCGCGACGATCTCGGCACGGTCGAATTGCGGCAACCGCTGGCGCTGGTGCTGGGCGCCGAAGGCAAAGGCTTGCGGCAACTGACCCGCGACACCTGCAGCGCGGTGGCGCGGCTCGACATGCCCGGCGAGATCAAGAGCCTGAACGTCTCGAACGCTGCGGTGCTGGCGCTCTATATCGGCGCCAGCCGGTTGGGCTTGATGGGCTGAACGCGCGCAAGAAAACGCCCGCTCGCGTGAAGCGAACGGGCGCCGACGTCTTAACCGATCAAGCGATCAGTAGTAACGGCGCAACACGTGCTCGCGATAGCCGTAGCCATAGCGGTGCGGGAAGCTGTAGCGATGGCGGTAAATGGGGCGCGGCGCGTAAGCATAGCGCGGAGCGTAGCCATAGTGACGCGGGTGCGTAACCGTAGTTACGGGGAGCGTAGCCGCCAGTATACGGGGGGCGTAACCGTAGTGGCGGACGTAGCCGTAGTGGCGCGGCGCATCATAATGCGGTACGGGCGTACCACGGACGATAGTGGCGATGAACGCGATAGCTGTAGACCGCGGGGCCTTCGGCATCGGGCGCATCGTCATAATGATTGGTGGCGTTGGCGTAACGGCCGCCATCGTAACCGTAATAGTATGGCTGTGCGATACGCATCCCATCCGGACACGGCGCTTTCCTGATAGGTCGGATACGGCGCGAAGTCGCCCGGACCGCGTATAGCTCGGACCCTGGTTGACGTAGTAATATTGCTGCACGGGATCGGGCAGACGCTCATACGACGCGCCGCCGCAGAGGCTGCAGCCCGTGTAAACCGGCGCCGGCGGCACATAGGCCTGCGCGCAGGGGCTCACATAAGCCGCCCCGCCGCATGGCGAGCACGAACTCTGAAACAGCCCGCAAGCCATTGCCGGCACGGCACTCGCGGCCACCAGGGCCACTGCCGCTACCAATCCTGAAATCGTCTGACGCATTACTCTCTCCTGTGGGTCTGTTTTTTGTTGGACGTGAAGTTTTAGTGTTTAATCTGCGTGAGATTTTCGATGCCGAAAATCGTGCGGCGGGCCGAAAATTGTTGCGGCGAACCGAAGGCTCCTTGCGGCGAACCGGAGGCGCCGTTCTGGGCGCGTTGATCACCGCCGGCGGATAAAACGGCACTTCCGGATTGGACGGTTGCGGAGTGGACTGTGCCGACCATGACTGGTGATAGCTCTGCGACGTGCGCGGCAAATGCGGTTGGCGGGCGGTTCGATTTCGAAACGCCCGTAACCTGGCATGCGACCGTTGCTCGGATAATAATGACCGACCGCGGACCGGGATCGACGTAACGCGCCGCCGTAAACGGTCGGCTGAACGTGAATGTTCTTTGCAAGGCCCCAGTCGCCTTCGACCACCGCATAGGATGCA
Source organism: uncultured Alphaproteobacteria bacterium (assembly GCA_963723625.1). Classification (GTDB taxonomy): domain Bacteria; phylum Pseudomonadota; class Alphaproteobacteria; order Rhizobiales; family Xanthobacteraceae; genus Bradyrhizobium. Next base: position 4,442 of record CAVRRK010000002.1, on the reverse strand, counting down.
TCGACGCCGTTGATGACGATGGGCACGCCGGGCCGGCCGGGAATGACAATGACCGGGCCGCTATCGGCAAAAGCCGTCAGCGTCGTCCCGATCAAAATAGCCAGCGCCAGTCCAGCACGCATCGAAAGGTCCCGATTTCAAGCGCACCCTAATGCAACGTGTGATAGCCAAGGGTTAAGGCCGCGGCTCAATCTGCCGGTAAGCCTAACGCGTAAGCATGCGTCCGCGTTCAATTGCAAAAACAGCGCTATGAAATCGTTAACGGCGGCAGCGCGCTATTCGCTGATCTTGATGTCGGCCTCTTTGATGATGCGCGCATATTTTTCGGTGTCGGAGGCGAGCAGCGCGGCGATTTCCGGCGCAGTCATCGGGTCCATTACCTGCAGTCCCTGCTTTTCCAGCGCGCTGCGAACCTTGGCATCTTGCAACGCGGCAGCAAATCCGGCGGCGATCTTGTCGACGATGGGCTGCGGCGTGCCGCGCGGCGCGCAATAGCCGTACCAAGGCACGCGTTGATCTCGGGATAGCCTGCCTCGGCCATGGTCGGGACATCCGGCAACAACGGCGAGCGTGTCTTCCCGAGAACGGCGAGCGGCTTCAATGAACCGGCACGGATGTGTTCGACCACGAGCCCGATCGACGCGATCTTCATGTCGACGCGGTGCGTGATCAGGTCGAGGATGCCTGCGGGCTGGCCGCGATAAGGCACCGCCGCCATATCGAGCTGGTCGCGTAGAGCATGATCGCGGTATTGAGATGCTGCGACGTGCCGGTGCCGGGATTGGCCCAGTTCAACACGCCCGGTCGCGCGCGGGCATAGTCGATGAACTCCGCCATGGTGATGACGGGCATGCTGGGATGCACGACGACCACTGATGGCGCCCACACAACAGCACCGACTGGCACAAAACTTTGCTCGCTCCAATGCACGCTCGGCTGCATGCGTGGATTGGCGATGACAGCCGGACTGAGGAACGTCCAGGTGTAGCCGTCCGGCTCCGCACGCGAGACCTGATCCCAGGCGAGGTTGCCGTTGGCGCCGGGTTTTGGTTCGACGACAATCGGCTGGCCCCACATCGCACTGAGCTTTTCGGAGACGATACGCGTGACGATATCGACGATGCCGCCGGCGGGATAAGGCAGAACGATGTGGATGTGCCGGTTCGGAAAGGCGGCTTGCGCCTGCGCCGGCCGATCCGTCGCCGCGACAAGCATCAGCAGTGATAGCGCGCCAATCCGCAGCCAGGTCATCAGCCCCTCCCCCGAGAGTTCGATGTAAACTAACTACTTCGACGCGAACGCGGTCAAGGCGTTTCGCCCCTGCCCGGCTGCCGTAGCAACTGCTTGGCGATGTTGAGCAGATGGATCTGGCTGGTGCCTTCATAGATGCGCGCGGCGCGCACATCGCGATAGAAGCGCTCGATGCCGCGCCCCTTGACGTAACCCTGTCCGCCAAAATCTGCACGACGCGGTCGGCGACACGGCAGCACATCTCGGTCGAGAAATATTTGCACAGCGAAACGTCCATGGTGACGTCCTCGCCGCGATCACGCTTGCGCGCCGTCTCGAGAATGAGCGCGCGTGCCGCTTCAATCTCCACCTTGCATTCGGCGAGCATCGCCTGCACCAGCTGATATTCGCCGATGGCGTGGCCGGACTGCCGGCGCTCGCGCGCGTATTTGATGGCCTCGTCGAGCATGCGGATCGCAGGGCCGGTCGAGAGCGCCGAAGATTGATGCGCTGCTTGTTCAGCGCCTTCATCACGGTCTTGAAGCCCTGCCCCGGCACACCGCCGATGATGGCACTCTCGGGCACGCGGCAATCCCTGAGGTATACCTCGCCGATCGGCGCGCCTTCCTGCCCCATCTTCGGCGTCGGCGCGCTCGCCGTCAGACCCGGCGTGCCCGCCTCGATCAGGAACGCCGAGACGCCGGCCGCGCCGCGCGTGCTATCGTCGGTGCGCGCAAACACCGTGTAGAGGTCGGCGATCGGCGCCAGCGTGATGTAGCGCTTGGCGCCGTTGATGACGTAGTCGCCGCCGTCGACCTGCCGCGCGCGGGTCTGCAACGCGGTAGCGTCCGAGCCGGCGTCGATCTCGGTCAGCGCCAGGCAGCCGATCATCTCGCCCGACGCCAGCCGCGGCAGGTATTTTTGCTTTTGGACTTCGGTGCCATCGCGGATCAGGCACTCCGAGCCGATGCCCGCGTTCTGCGCGCCGACCACTCGAAACGCCACCGAGCACTGCGACAGCTCGATAAACGCCAGCGCGAGTTCTTCGGTCGTCAGTTCGCTGCCGCCATAGGATTTGGGAATGCTCCAGCCGAACGAGCCCAGCTTCCGCATCTCGGCAACTAGATCAGGCGCAACGCGGTCCTCGCGCTCGACACGATCCTCGTTCGGGATCGCCACGTCGCGCACAAAACGTCGCGTGCGCGACAACAGATCGTCCAGCGTGGTCTGGTCTCGGATCATGGGGTGCACTTTACGTGGCAGGTCGGGCGCGCAATGTCCTACGCCGATGTCACGGTGACAATGGTCATGACGCCGATCGCGATGGTGATCGCGCCGACGGCGGCCTGCAGGCGCGCTGATTGGCCCAGGTCAGCCAGCGCGCGGACACCGCGAGCGGCACCGCGATCACCGTCGACAGCGCGCCCATGCCGATCATCGAGCCGATGCCGAACAGCGCGACATAAGCCAAGCCCGACCGCGGGGCTGGACGCCTGCGACACCGTCAGCACCAAAAGCGCCGCCGAGCCGGCCATGCCGTGCATCAGCCCGACCAGCAGCGTGCGCCAGCGAAAGCCATGTGCATGGTCGTGCGTCGCGCGCGCATGCGGAACGCTGCGCGCATGCGCAGCGGTTTCGCCGGCATGGCTGTGGGCGTGGATATGAACCGCGCCGTCGCCGTGGCTATGGTTGTGAAAATGCACGCGGTCGCGCCACAGCCGCCACAGCACATGCGCGCCGAGCCCGACCAGCATGATGCCGACCGCGGTCTCGATCGGCCGCGCCAGATGTCTCGGGGATCGCGTGGCCGAGCAGGATCGCAGCGCCGGCGAAGGCGAACAGCGTCAGCGTATGGCCGAGGCCCCAGGTCAGGCCGTGCTTGACGATGTCGCCGACATGGGTGCGGCGCGCGGCGATGCTGGACACCGCCGCGATATGATCGGCCTCGAGCGCGTGCTGCATGCCCAGCAGAAAACCGAGGCGAGTTCAAAAAGGTCGGGATTCCGAACAAGGCAGGCCCTCCTGCCGAGCTCGCCGAGATCAGCCCTTCACGCCGAGCAACTCGACGTCGAACATCAACGTCGCGTTGGGAGGAATGGCGCCGCCGGCGCCGCGCGCGCCGTAGCCCAGCGCGGGCGGAATGATCAGCGTGCGCTTGCCGCCGACTTTCATCGTGGCGACGCCCTCGTCCCAGCCTGCGATCACCTGCTTCTGACCGATCACGAATTCAAAGGGCTCGCCGCGGTCGACCGACGAGTCGAATTTCTTGCCCTTGACGCCGTTCTGATAGAGCCAGCCCGTGTAATGCATCACGCAGGTCTGGCCGCTCTTCGGCGTGGCGCCGGTGCCGGCCTTGCTGTCCGTGATCTGTAAGCCCGACGGTGTGGTCATGGTTTTTCCTGTGGCTTGAGCCTGTGCTGTGTTGTTTGCACTGGCAAAAAAAGCGCCGCCTACGCTGGAGGCGAACGCCATGCGCAGCGCGGCTCTTCGAGAAATTGGCATTCGCTGTGGCTCCGGTGGAGTTGGCTGAGATGCATTGGTGTGTAGCGCAGGATGGCGCACGCTGCCACCCCTTGTCTCGCGGGTATGATCGCCAGCTACAAGCGCGCAACCAGCAGCATGAGAATTCGCGGCGCACGCCGCAAGCAGCATAACCGCGAGCAGGAGTTGCGCTCTGTCGCCGGCTGTTTTGAGGATCGCTCGCATGATCCCCTAAACATCCGGCAATTCCAGGCGACGAGTCTCGCGCCTTATTTTTTCGGCCGTTTACAACTCGTTTACGACTCAGGCGCCGCTGCCGAAGGCCTGCGGGCGCGCCCGCTTACACCATCCGGTGCAGGGCGCAGAGCTTGTTGCCGTCGGGGTCGCGCAGATAGGCGAGATAGAGTTTGCCGGCCGGGCCCTCGCGCACGCCCGGGGGATCCTCACAGGTCTTGCCGCCGTTCGCGAGGCCGGCGGCGTGCCAGGCGTCCGCCGCCTCGGCGGAATCGGCGTTAAAGCCGACGGTGCCGCCATTGGCGCGCGTCGCCGGCTTGCCGTCGATCGGCTTCGATACCGAGAATGTGCCCGTCTTGGTTCTGTAGAAGATGCGGTGGCGGTCGACCCTGCCCGGCGGCACACCGAGCGTGCCGAGCAGCGCGTCGTAGAACGACTTGGCCTTGTCGAGGTCGTTGGTCCCGATCATGACGTGTGAAAACATCCAAAAATCTCCC
>CAVRRK010000001.1:0-81657 GCA_963723625.1 uncultured Alphaproteobacteria bacterium | reverse complement strand
CTTGTCGCAAGATTTTGCCCGCTTTCGTGACGAACTTGCGAAGCTGAATCGTCAGGAATCATCGACACTGCATCGTTCAGAGCCAAGAACGAAGCTCACCGACCGACAACTGATCGAAGCCGAAGCGCTGATCGCGCGATTGCAGGAAGCGCTCCGTCCGCTCGAAAGCGTTGATGCTGCGAAGCTGCTGGATTTTGCGGCGCTCGCGGATTGCCATCGCAAAGTTCTGATCGCGCTGTCGTGCGACGAAGGCGGCGTCGCGACCGCGTTTGAGGGCCATCAGGGTTCGGCGCTGTCTTCGGCATTCGAGGATTTGTGTGACGATCAGTCCAGCAGCGGCTTGCTCGTGACGCCCAACGATTATCCGGAAGTATTCGAGACCGCGTTCGGCGACCGCATCGTGCGGCGTCCGGAGGTGCCCGACGCCTCGCTGCGTATCTATGGCCCGCTGGAAGCGCGGCTGACGCAATCCGACCGCGTCATTCTCGGCGGTCTGGTGGAGGGCGTATGGCCGCCATCGCCGCGGATCGATCCGTGGCTGAGCCGGCCGATGCGGCATGATCTGGGTCTCGATCTGCCGGAACGGCGCATCGGTCTCTCGGCGCATGATTTCGCGCAACTGCTCGGCGCCGACGATGTGATCCTTACCCACGCCGCGAAGGCCGGCGGTGCGCCGGCGGTGGCGTCGCGATTCCTGCATCGCATGGAAGCAGTGGCGGGCGAGGATCGCTGGAAGTCCGCGCTGGCCGCAGGCGAGAAATATCTTCAATTCGCAGGCGAGCTGGACCGGCCCCATGCCGTGGAGCCCATCGCGGCACCGGCGCCAAAGCCGCCGCGCGAAGCGCGGCCGTTGAAGCTGTCCGTCACCGCGATCGAGGATTGGCTGCGCGATCCCTATACGATCTACGCGAAATACATTCTGAGGCTTACGCCACTCGATCCCGTCGATATGCCGCTGTCGGCGGCGGATCGCGGGTCGGCGATCCATGACGCGCTCGGCGATTTCACGCAAGCCTATCCGAAAGCGCTGCCGGATGATCCCGTGCGGGTGCTGCGCGAAATCGGCGAAAGAAGCTTTGCTCCTTTGATGACGCGTCCCGAGGCGAAAGCACTGTGGTGGCCGCGATTCCTGCGCATCGCGTCGTGGTTTGCCGTGTGGGAAAACGACCGGCGGATCAACGTCAGCAGTATCGACGCCGAAGCGGAAGGCAATATCTCGATCCCGCTCGACGACGAACGCGCTTTTATTCTTTCCGCGCGCGCCGACCGCATCGAGCATCGCACCGACCGCACCTTCGCGATTCTCGACTACAAAACTGGTGCGCCGCCGACCGCCAAGCAGGTATTCCTCGGCTTCTCGCCGCAATTGACGCTTGAGGCTGCGATTCTGCGCGGGGGCGGCTTCAAAGATATTCCCGCCGGTACGTCCGTCAGCGAGCTGCTTTATGTGCGGCTGAGCGGCAACAAACCTCCGGGACAAGCGAACCTGCTGGAGTTGAAGATCAACAAGAGCGATCCGGTCCAGTCACCGGACGACGCCGCCGACTATGCGCGACAGGAGCTCGAAAAACTGGTCCGCTCATTCGACAACGCCGAGAAGCCGTACCAATCGCTTGTGCTTTCGATGTGGTCCGACCGTTACGGAAATTACGACGATCTGGCGCGCATCAAGGAATGGTCGGCGGGCGGCTTTGGCGAGGAGCTGGAATGAGCGCGCCCCGCAGCAACATCCCCGATGCGGTTCGCGCGACCCAGGCGCGCGCGTCTGATCCGGCATCGTCGTCATTCGTGTCCGCGAATGCCGGCTCCGGCAAAACTCATGTTCTGGTGCAGCGTGTCATCCGCCTGCTGCTCAATGAAGTGCCGCCGGAGAAAATCCTCTGCATCACCTTCACCAAGGCTGCGGCGGCCAATATGGCGGAGCGGATCTTCACGCGCCTGGGCCGCTGGGTCGCCCTCGACGACGCGTCGTTGGACGCCGAAATCCGCGACGCAGGTGTGGCGCGCGTAGACGCCAATGTCCGCAGGCGCGCGCGCGAGCTGTTCGCGCACGCGCTGGATACGCCGGGCGGATTGAAGGTGCAGACCATCCACGCGCTCTGCACGCGGCTGCTGCAGCAGTTTCCGTTCGAGGCGAACGTGCCCGCGGGATTCACCGTGCTGGACGATCGCGACCAGACCGAGATGATGGAACGTGCCAATCTCGCAGTCCTACTGGAAGCATCGCGCGATCCGAAAAGCGTTGCCGGCCGCGCGCTCGACGTCGCCATGTCGAGCGCCGCCGACGTCACTTTCAAGGATGTGGTGCGCGAAGCGTGCCTCAGCCGCGATCATTTCCTGGCGTGGACCGACGGCGTCGGCAGCGCAGATGTTGCGATGGCGCAGGTCTCGGCCGCACTCGGGGTCGATTCGAAAGAGAGCCTTGCGGATGTCGAACGCGAGATCGTGGATGGACCGTATCTGCGCCGATCGGGGTGGGATCGGGTCGCGGATGTACTCGATACCGGCATCAAGTCGGACCACGAGCAGGCGGCGCGCTTGCGCGAAGCGCTGGCTCGTTCCGGAAGCGAGCAGGTCGAAGCTTACCTCGGCGTTTTTCTGACGGAATCACTTTCCCCGCGCAAATCCGTTCTGACGAAAAAGTTTTGCGATAACAATCGCGACATTGCCGGGCTGTTTGAGGGGGAGGTCAGCCGGATCGGTCCTCTGATCGAACGCCGCCGCGCGCTGACGATCCGCGACCGTACGCAGGCTCTCATCACCATCGCGACCGCCGTCGCCGCGAATTATCGCCGCGAAAAGCAGGAACGCGGGCTGCTCGATTACGACGATCTGATCGACAAGACGCTGGCGATGCTGGAGCGCGTTTCTTCGGCGTGGATGCATTACAAGTTGGACCGCGGCGTCGATCACGTGCTGATCGACGAGGCGCAGGACACCAGCCCCCGGCAATGGGACATCGTCAACCACATCATCTCGGAATTTACCGCCGGCGAAGGCGCGCGCGACGGTGTCAAGCGTACGATTTTTGCAGTCGGGGATGAGAAGCAATCGATCTTTTCGTTTCAGGGCGCCGTACCGCGAGAATTCGATCTGCAGCGCCGCGCCATGCAGGCTAGGTTCGAAGACGCCGGTCTGAAATTCGACCCCGTGAAACTCAATTTCTCGTTTCGCTCCGGCCCCGCGATTCTGCAGTCGGTCGATCATGTTTTTCGCGACGCGGAGATTTACCGGAGCATTCACGCTGAAAATGCCTATCCCGTGCACGATGCGTTGCCCGATGCCGGACCGAGCCTGATCGACCTCTGGGCGCTTGAGTTGCCCAATGCGCGCCAGGACATCAGCGGCTGGCGGCGCTCATCTCGACGCCGTATCGGAAACCAGTCCCGAAGTCCGTCTGGCCAAACGCATTCAGGCCGAGATCAAGACATTGATCGAGCAGGGTACCATGACCGGCAGCATCGGCGATCGCCGCGCGCTGCGTTACGGTGACGTGTTGGTGCTGGTGCGGCGGCGCGGCAACGCATTCGATGCCGTGATTCAGGCGCTGAAACGCGGCGGCGTTCCCGTGGCCGGCGCCGACCGGCTGAAACTGACCGAACACGTCGCCATTATCGATCTGATGAATCTTGCGGACGCGCTGTTACTGCCGCAGGACGATCTTGCACTCGCGGTCGCGTTGAAGAGCCCGCTGTTCGGTCTCGATGATGACGACCTGTTCAAGCTGGCGTGGCAACGCAAGGGGTCGCTGCGCGAATCGCTTGGGAAACAGGTGGCCACAAATGACAAGTTTCGCGAAGCGCTGGATCGCCTTGAGCAATGTGAGCGCCGCTTCGCAACCGAAACACCGTTTTCATTCTACGCGTGGCTGCTGGGCGGCGCAGACGGACGCGAACGGATTCTGAGACGCCTCGGGCCGGAAGCCAACGACGCGATCGACGAGTTTTTGGAGCTGGCGCTAGCTTACGAGAAGAAGGCACCGGCCTCGTTGCAAGGATTCACGGCGTGGCTTCGCGCCGCCGACACCGAAGTCAAACGCGACATGGAGATCTCGCGCGACGAGGTCCGCGTTATGACGGTGCACGGCGCGAAGGGGCTGGAAGCGCCTGTCGTGTTCCTGGTCGATACCACAACATCACCGGCCGATACGACGCGCCTGAAACTTATTCGCCTGCCGCAAGGCAACGCGGCGCCTGGTTCTTCTGGTGTCGTGGTGTGGGCCGGCAAGAAGGCAGAGGATCCGCCTGCCGTGGCGGCGGCTCGCGCCGCCATGCTCGCCGAAACCGAGGACGAATACCGCCGCCTGCTATATGTGGCGATGACGCGCGCGGCCGATCGCCTGATCGTCGCCGGCTGCATGCCTGGCAATCGAAACACGCTGCGCGAGCTGTCATGGTACGACCTCATTGCGAAAGGCCTCGCGGTTTCCGGCCTGCATATGCAGAACGTGCCGCCGCCGGACGGCGTGGTGAAGCGCTATTCGCGGCTTGAGGATATCCAGCCGGAGGGTGGCAACGTCGTCTCGCAAGCCGAAACAGCGCACATACCGTTGCCGGATTGGCTGCGTACAAAAGTGCTGCCACCCTCGCCGTCGCGAGAAGTTCCTGCGACCGTCCGATCCGGCCGACGACGATCACCGCGGCGTCAAGTCCAGCGAATTCTCTCGAAGCGCGCGCCCTTGCGCGGCAGCGCGGCACGCTGGTTCATCGGCTGCTGCAATCGCTGCCGGATATTCCCGCCGACCGGCGGCTCGGCGCGGCGGCGAACTATCTCGGCCGCAACACCGACAAGACCTGGTCCGATGCCGAACGCGAGGCGCTCGCCGCTCAGGTGATCGCGCTTATCGCAGATGCGCGGTTCGCCTCGGTGTTCGCGCTCGGGAGCCGCGCCGAAGTCGCCATCGCGGGATGGTTCGAGCAGCCCGGGCACCCTCGGACGCTGGTGTCCGGCCAGATCGACCGGCTGGTCGTGACTCCAACCGAAGTCCTGATCGTCGATTACAAGACCAACCATGCCCCGCCGCGCGCGGTGGCCGACGCACCGCCAAGCTACATCCGCCAGCTTGCGCTCTATCGCGCTGTGCTGGCGAAGTTATACCAGGAACTCCCGATCCGCGCGGCGCTGCTTTGGACTGAAACCCCTGAATTGATGGAGGTTTCGGCCTCAGCATTGGACGCGCAGCTCGAGTTGCTTTCGCAACGTAACCGCGCTTGACCCGGCAACACCGCGTTCATAGGTTGAGCCTATGATTCCCGGGCGCGACTCCTTGAAGGACGTGCCGCCTTTCAACCCGAACGAGGTACATCATGGCCGTTGGCAAGGTTTCTGACGCCAATTTCGAAGCCGAAGTGCTCAAGGCGACCGGCCCTGTAGTGGTCGATTTCTGGGCCGAGTGGTGCGGACCGTGCCGCATGATCGCGCCGGCGCTGGACGAAATTTCCGGCGTGATGGGCGACAAGGTCAAGATCGTGAAACTCAACGTCGACGAGAGCCCGAAGACGGCCTCGAAGTACGGCGTGATGTCGATCCCGACGCTGATGATCTTCAAGGGCGGCGAAATGGCCTCGCGTCAGGTCGGCGCTGCGCCGAAGCAGAAGTTGCAGCAGTGGATCACCGCCGCGGTCTGATCGGCGCATACAATAATTTGATTGAACGGCCGGCGAATAGCCGGCCGTTTGCGTTGATACGGCAGGTTTGCAGATTGGAGAACTGAATTGGCAACCGCTGTCTCTTCCCGCGCCCGCGCTTCGAAGCCATCTGAACAAGCCTCACTGGCGGCGATGGAAGCCCGTTCCGTCGATGCGATCCCGCGCGGCAAAGAATGGCAATACGAGCCCAAGTGGGACGGCTTCCGTTGTCTGCTGTTTCGCGACGGCGGCACGGTCGCGTTGCAGTCCAAGTCGGGGCAGGACCTCACCCGCTATTTTCCGGAACTGGTCGAAGCCGCACTGCGGCTGAAAGCCACGACGTTTATGCTGGATGGCGAGATCGTCGTGCCGCATGGCAAGTCATTTTCGTTCGACGATCTGCTGCAGCGCATCCACCCGGCCGCAAGCCGCATCAAGAAGCTTGCGCAGGAAACACCGGTACTGTTTCTGGCGTTCGATCTGTTGGCGACGGCGAAAGACAAAAAGCTCGCCGCCAAGCCTCTCAGCAAGCGACGCCCGGCGCTGGAGGCCTTTGCCAAGGCCCAGTTCAAATCGCAAAGCCGTATTTCGGCTGTCGCCGGCAACGCCGAGCTACGCGACCGCGAAGAAATGGCTGGCGCAAGCCGGCGGCGGATGCGACGGCGTCATCGCAAAACGCGTCGACCTGCCGTATCAGGCCGGCAATCGCGACGGCATGCAGAAGATCAAGAATTTTCGCAGCGCCGATTGCGTCATCGGCGGCTTTCGCTATGCGACCAACAAAATCGGCGGCAAGAAGGTTGTCGGCTCGCTGCTGCTGGGTCTCTATGACGATGAGGGGTTGCTGCATCACGTCGGCTTTACGTCGGCCATCAAGCAGAACGAAAAGCTGGCGTTGACCGCGAAGCTCGAACCGCTGGTGGCAAAGCCGGGATTCACCGGCAATGCGCCGGGCGGCCCGAGCCGCTGGTCCACCGACCGCTCGGCGCAGTGGTGTCCCTTGAAGCCGAACTGGTCGTCGAAATATCCTACGATCATTTCAGCGGCGATCGCTTCCGCCACGGCACGACAATTCTGCGCTGGCGGCCGGACAAATCACCGACGCAATGCACCCTGGATCAGCTCAAGCAGAAGGCCGTCAATCCCGATGAAGCTATTGGGGTAAAGGCTACTTCGGCAGCGTACCATTTGACGTCAGCACATGGCCGGCCAGGTAAAGCGAACCGGTGATGAGAATGCGCGGCGGCACATCATAGGCAAGCTTCGTCAGCGACCGCAGCGCCGCCTCCACGCTGACACAGGCTTCCACCCGCATCCCCAGACGCCGCGCGGCATCCGCCAGCATATCCACCGGCATCGCCTCATCGCGATCCGGAATAGGCACCGCGATGATGTGCCGGGTCAACCCCGCGAAATTGGCGAGAAACCCGTCCGCGTCCTTGTTGCCCATCATCCCGACGATCACCACCAGCGGACGCGACACCCGCTCCTCGAGATCGCCGAGCGCCGCGGCGACCACACGGCCGCCATCCGCATTGTGCCCGCCGTCGAGCCATATCTCGCTGCCCGGCGGAGCCTGATCGACCAGCGCGCCCGCTGCGAGGCGTTGCATTCGCGCCGGCCATTCGGCATTGACGATGCCGCTTTCGAAAGCGGCGCCGTCGATCTGGAAGGCATTCGTCGCGCGCAGCGTCGCGATGGCAAGACCGGCATTGTCGAACTGATGCCGGCCGAACAGTTTTGGCGCAGCAAGATCCATCAAGCCGCGCTCATCCTGATAAACCAGGCGTCCGCGTTCGACACTGACGTGCCATTGCTGACCGGCGGCATGCAGCGGCGCGTGCATGCGCTTGGCCTGCGCTTCGATGACGCTCATGGCCTGCGGCGATTGCTCCGCGCAGATCACCGGCACATTCGCGTTTGATGATGCCCGCTTTTTCACCCGCGATCGCCGCAAGGGTGTCACCCAGATATTCGGTGTGATCCATCGCGACGGGCGTGATGACGCTGGCGAGCGGTTGGTCGATCACATTGGTGGCATCCAGCCGTCCGCCAAGACCGACTTCCAGCAGCACCGCATCGGCGGGTGTTGCGAGAACAGATGAAACGCCGCGGCGGTTTCAATCTCGAAGATCGTCATCGGCGCGCCGGCGTTGACGCGTTCGCAATGCGTCAGTGCGTCGTACAATTCATCGTCGCTAACCAATTGGCCGCCGCCTTTACGCCCAAGCCGATAGCTTTCATTGATACGGACCAGATGCGGCGAGGTGTAGACGTGAACGCGCAAGCCGGCGGCTTCGAGGACCGCGCGCAGATAGGCGATCGTGGAGCCCTTGCCGTTGGTGCCGGCGACGTGAATGACGTTCGTGAGTTTGCGTTCGGGATGACCGAGAGCCTGCAGCAGCCGATGCATCCGGTCCAAAGTAAGATCGATGCGTCGCGGATGCAGTTTCGATAGCCGCGCCAGCAAGTCATCCAGCGGCGTCGAGGGCCTGTATGGAAGCGCGTTCACGCGTGCGGCGCAACCGGCGCCGCTTCCACGGGCGACATGATCTCGGCGGGTACGGCGCTTGTTTCAATCGGCTCTTTCGCAACCGCCACTACCTCGATCGCCGGCGACTTCGTCAACAGCCGGCACAGCCGCCCGAGAGTGGTCCGCAGCTCGTGGCGATGCACCACCATGTCGATCATGCCGTGTTCTTTAAGATATTCGGCACGCTGAAATCCTTCCGGCAGTTTCTCGCGGATGGTTTGCTCGATGACACGCGCGCCGGCAAATCCGATCAATGCGCCGGGCTCCGCGATCTGCACGTCGCCGAGCATGGCGTAGGACGCGGTGACGCCGCCCGTGGTCGGATTGGTCAGCACCACGATGTAAGGCTGCTTGGCCTCGCGCAGCATCTGCACGCCCACGGTGGTGCGCGGCAGCTGCATCAGCGACAGGACGCCTTCCTGCATGCGCGCGCCGCCGGACGCTGCAAACACAATGAAGGGCGATTTCTTTTCCACGGCGAGTTCGAGCCCGCGCACGATGGCTTCACCCGCGGCCATGCCGAGCGAACCGCCCATGAAATCGAAATCCTGCACCGCGATGACGACGCCGGCGCCTTCCAGCTTGCCGTAGCCGACCTTGATCGCGTCGTTCAATCCGGTCTTGGCGCGGGCATCCTTGATGCGGTCGGCGTAGCGGCGTTCGTCGCGAAACTTCAGCGGATCGGCGGTGACGCCGGGCAGCGCAATGTCGTACCAGGTCTCGTTATCGAAGATGGATTTCAACCGCGCCACCGCGCTCATGCGCATGTGGTAGTTCGAGCCGGGAATCACGAACTGGTTGCTCTCGACGTCCTTGTAGAACACCAGTTGCCCGCTATCGGGGCACTTGATCCACAAATTCTCCGGGGTTTCGCGGCGCAGGATGCTGCGAATTTTCGGCCGGACGACGTTGGTAAGCCAATTCATGTCTCGCTCCGCACCGCGACAGTCAGAATCACTTCGAATTATATGGCGAGCCGATTGCACCGCGGCAACCGCAGTCAGGCTCTATCTCCACCGCAATTGTGGCTTATTCCGCGGCCTGTTTGGCGCCACGCACACCCTGTGCCAGCGACGACACGAGGTCGGCCACCGCCCCTACGGTCCCGGGCGTGGCGCGGCCCTCGCTGTCGAGGCTGCCGCGCAAGGCATCGACCAGCGCCGAGCCCACGACTGCGCCGTTGGCGTGCCGCGCGATATCGGCTGCGGCCTCGGGGTACGGATGCCAAAGCCGACGCACACGGGCAGCTTCGTATGCCGCTTGATCCGCGCGACGGCCTCGCCGACCGCCGATGAGTCCGCGCTGGCGCTGCCGGTAATGCCGGTGATCGACACGTAGTAGACAAAGCCGGACGTATTCGCGAGCACCGCGGGCAGGCGCTTGTCGTCCGTTGTTGGCGTGGCGAGGCGAATGAAATTCAAGCCGGCCTTCATCGCCGGGAGGCAGAGTTCGCTATCTTCCTCCGGCGGCAGATCGACGATAATCAGACCATCGACTCCGGCGGCTTTCGCATCGCTGAGAAATTTGTCGACGCCGTAAATATAGATCGGGTTGTAGTAGCCCATCAGCACCAGCGGCGTGGCGGCGTCGGCTTTGCGAAACCCGCGCACCATGTCGAGCGTTTTCTTCAGCGTCATGCCGGCCTTCAGCGCGCGCAGCCCGGCGGCCTGGATTGCAGGACCGTCCGCCATCGGATCGGTGAATGGCATCCCAATCTCGATGATATCAGCGCCTGCCTTTGGCAGCGCCTTGATGATCTCAAGCGAGGTCGCCGGATCGGGATCGCCTGCCATCAGGAACGTCACGAACGCCGCGCGGCCCTGCGCCTTCAGCTCGGCAAAGCGCTTGTCGATGCGGGTGGTCATGATGCGCCGCCCGAGTAGGTGCATGGATTCTGCATCGAAGCGCCCCCACCCCAGCCCTCCCCCGCAAGCGGGAGAGGGAGCACGTCTTGCTGAGTGGATAAGCTTTGACCAGCAAAATGAATTTGAAGATTAGAATGAAAGTGACCCGATGCGTCCGCTGCAATGCCAGCCAGTCCCCTCTCCCGCTTGCGGGGGAGGGTTAGGGAGGGGGCATTTGGAATTGCAAAGCGGCTCATGCTCATAACTGCGCTCTTCTTCAAAATATCCGCGACTTGCGGAATGTCCTTGTCGCCGCGGCCGGAAAGATTGACCACCATCAGATGATCCTTTGGCCGCTTCGGCGCGAGCTCCATCACCTTGGCGATGGCGTGCGCCGGCTCCAGCGCCGGGATGATGCCCTCCAGCCGCGACAGCAACTGGAACGCCGCGAGTGCCTCGCTGTCGGTCGCGGACAAATATGTCACGCGACCCGTCTCGTGCAGCCAGGAATGCTCCGGGCCGATGCCGGGATAATCCAGCCCGGCCGAAATCGAATGCGCGTCCTGAATCTGCCCGTCGTCATCCATCAGCAAATAGGTGCGGTTGCCGTGCAAGACACCAGGACGACCACCGGCGATCGAGGCTGCATGAAGCTGCGTCAGGCCATGACCCGCGGCTTCGACGCCGAAAATCTCGACGCCGGGGTCGTCGAGGAATGGATGAAACAGTCCCATCGCATTGGAGCCGCCGCCGATGCAGGCGATCAGCGAATCCGGCAGCCGGCCTTCGGCTTCCTGCATCTGAACCCTGGTTTCGTCGCCGATCACGGACTGAAAATCGCGCACCATCATCGGGTAGGGATGCGGACCTGCCACCGTGCCGATGCAATAGAACGTGTCGTGCACGTTGGTCACCCAATCGCGCAGCGCGTCGTTCATCGCGTCCTTTAGCGTGCGCGAACCCGACTGCACCGGCACCACCTTGGCGCCGAGCATTTCCATGCGGATGACGTTGGGCTGCTGCCGCTCGACATCGACCGCGCCCATATAGACCACGCAGTCCAGCCCGAACCGCGCGCACAGCGTGGCGGTGGCGACGCCATGCTGGCCTGCGCCGGTTTCTGCGATGATGCGCTGCTTGCCCATGCGCCGCGCCACCATGATCTGGCCGAGCACATTGTTGACCTTGTGCGAGCCGGTGTGATTCAGTTCCTCGCGCTTGAAATAGATTTTCGCGCCGGCAAGATGCTCGGTTAGGCGCTGCGCGAAATACAACGGCGACGGCCGGCCGACATAGTCCTTCAAGTAACCGTTCATCTCGCGCTGGAATGCGGGGTCGGCCTTGGCGTCGGCGTAGGCCTTTTCCAGATCGAGGATCAGCGGCATCAGTGTTTCGGCGACGAAGCGGCCGCCGAAAATACCGAAATGCCCGCGATCGTCAGGGCCGCTGCGGAAGGAATTGGGAAGCGCGGGATTCATCAGGTGACCAACTCTTGGACCAGACGCGCGGCGCGAATGAAAGCCCGGATCATCTCGGGGTCCTTGATGCCGGGACTACTTTCCACGCCCGATGAAATATCGAAGCCCGAGGCGCGCGTGACGCGCGCGGCTTCCGCGACATTGCCCGCGTTGAGGCCGCCCGAAATCATGAATGGCACTTTTACATCGAGCGCACTGAGCAAGCGCCAATCGAATACGGTCCCAAGCCCGCCGGGGCGGGTCGCGCCTTTTGGCGCACGGGCATCGAACAGAATACGATCGGCGACCGCGGCGTAGCCGGGCAGGGCGGCAAGATCGGCCGATGTCTCGACGGCGATGACTTTCATCACCGGCAACCCGAATTTCTGCTTGATGTCGCGCACGCGCGCGACGGTTTCGCTGCCGTGCAACTGCAACATATCCGGTTTGAGCGTTTCGACGATGTTGGCGAGCAACGCGTCATCGGCATCCACGGTAAGCGCTACTTTCCCGGCACGGCCATTGACCTGCCGGCCAAGCTTGCCCGCCGTCTCGAGACTGATGTGACGCGGCGAGGCCGGAAAAAACACAAAGCCCACCATGTCCGCGCCGGCTTGCAGCGCGACTTCGAGCGTCTCGGGCGTAGAAAGACCGCAAATTTTGACGATCAGGGACATGGACCAGCGTGTGTTTTCAGCAGTTATGACATGGGCCGGGTTCTACAACGTCGCGCCCTGCTTGTCTCGCCCGCTCGCGCCATATCCGCTGCCTGGCAGCAACGCCGGAAGCCGCTGCGGATCGCTGCGCGGCATCATCGTGCTGGCCCGCAGATCGGCGAGTTGCATGCGCGCCTGCCGCGCATCGGCCTCATGCTGGCGCGCCGCGCGGCGCCAGTGGCCCTGCCGCAGCCAGGTCGCCGCACCGCCAACAATTACGCCGGCAATCGCAACGGCGATGATGACGACAAACAGTGGCAGGGTCGCGCCGACCGACGGATCGCGGGAGTTGAATGGATCGAACGACACCGTGACCATGTGTCGATTGGCGACCGCGAATACGATGAAGATGAGACCCAGCGGAATGACCACCATGGCCGTGAGGAATTTGCGCATGACGCTCTCGCGTTGATAAAACGGTCGCTTCAAGCGCCCGCGTCGGAAGCTGCGGCCTCGCGATTGAGCCGCTCACGCATTTCCTTACCGGTCTTGAAAAACGGTACGCTCTTCTGATCGACCGGCACATGGGCGCCGGTACGCGGATTGCGTCCTGCACGCGCGGGTCGGTGCTTCACCGAGAACGCGCCAAAACCACGCAGTTCTACCCGGTCGCCGCGCGCCAGAGCGGCCACGATCTCGTCGAGGATCGCATTCACGATGTTCTCGACATCCCGCTGATAGAGATGCGGATTGTGCTCGGCGATACGCTGAACAAGTTCGGATTTAATCATCGGCACTGGGACCCGAGAGCGTAGAGACAGCCATTTCCTTGAAAAAGCCGTGAACTGTCAAGCCGCTAAATGAAATTCAAACGATGTGATAATGCGTGACAAATGCCGAAAACAGGACTTGCGCGACCGCCCACAGTCGAAACGACGCGAGCCGGAGCGCGACTTTTTCCGCTCAGTTCGGGTCCGCAGGACGCCACAACGCCAGCATCCCATCGAGGCTGAGATGTTCGACCGCCTGCGCCACGCCGGCCTGCTCGATCCGACGCGCAATCGTACCCAGACCAAGCGAATCCAGCGCGATCGATGTAGCCGTCCGCAGGAAAGTCAGATCGCCGAAGCGCGGCTGCAGCTTGAAATCGCGCACCGGCAGATCCTTCTTGATCTTCTTCTCTGCAACGAGCCATGCCACCGCGGCTTTCTCGTCTCCGAGCTGGTCGATCAGCTTGAGGTCGATCGCCTGACGGCCTGTAAAGACACGTCCGTCCGCGACTTTTTCCAGCAGCGCATCGTCCATGCCGCGGCGATCTTTCACGAGGCCGCGAAACCAGGCGTAGGAATCCTTCACCAGTGCATCGAGCGCCGCCCGCGCTTCCGGACTGGTCGGCTCGAAGCCGTTTGGCGCGGCCTTCAGCGGCGACGACTTCACTTCTTCAACCTTGACGCCCACGGTTTTCATCAGCTCGGTGAAATTGGGAAACTGAAACAGCACCCCGATCGAGCCGACCAGCGAGCTTTGCTGCGCGACGATATGATCGGACGCGAGCGCTGCGATGTATCCACCGGACGCGGCGAGGCCCTCGACCACGACGACCAGCGGCTTCTTCGCTTTCAAATGCACCAGCGCGTTATAGAGCTGTTCGGAGCCCGCGGTGGTCCCCCCGGCGAATTGATGTGAACGATGACCGCCGCGGCTTGGGACTTTTCAAGCCGCTCCAGCGCTTCGACGCGCTCCTGGTCGCTGCGGATCAGTCCTTCGATATTGATGCGCGCGATAGAGCCCGACTCGCGAGCAAATTCCGCCCGCCCGGCGTTGCGACCATGCCGATAGCGACAACAGCAGCGGCTGCGACCAGCACGGCCGCCACACGCCAGAACGTCAGCTTGCGACGCATCCGGCGGCGGTCGACGATCACATCGGAATCAAGCGACATCGAATATTTCTCCAGGCAGTCTTCGTCGCACCGTCATGTGCGAATAGCGTTGATTTGTCGTATCTCAGTTACATCAATTGCGACCCAATTTGAAGAAAACAAGGCCTTCCGCATGTGTCGTCCCCGCGCCGGCGGGGACGACACCAGGAATAAAAAGGCCCCGGTCGAAACCGGGGCCTGTGTTCGTAACGCGTAGGGAGTTTACTTTTCGGTGCGGCCCTTGAGCGCGGTGCCGAGAATGTCGCCCAGCGTCGCGCCGGAATCCGACGAACCGTACTGCGCGATGGCTTCCTTCTCCTCGGCGACTTCCAGCGCCTTGATCGACACCTGAACCTTGCGGGCCTTCTTGTCGAACTGGATCACCCGCGCATCGACCTTTTCGCCGACCGCGAAACGCTCGGTGCGCTGATCGCTACGCTCGCGCGCCAGTTCGGAACGCTTGATGAAGGTGGTGAAGTCGGTGCCGGCGATCTGAACCTCGATACCGGTCTCCTTCACTTCCAGCACTTCGCAGGTCACGACCGCACCCTTCTTGACGTCGCCCGGCTCGGAGAAGGGGTCGCCTTCAAGCTGCTTGACGCCGAGCGAGATGCGCTCCTTTTCGACATCGACATCGAGGACGATGGCCTTGACCATGTCGCCCTTCTTGAAGTTGTCGATCACGGCTTCGCCCGGCTGTTTCCAGTCGAGGTCGGACAGATGCACCATGCCGTCGACGTCGCCTTCGAGTCCGAGGAATAGACCGAACTCGGTCTTGTTCTTGACTTCGCCTTCGACGGTGGAGCCGACCGGGAATTTCTCGATGAACACTTCCCAGGGATTGCGCATGGTCTGCTTGAGACCGAGCGAAATGCGCCGCTTGACGGAATCGACTTCCAAAACCTGCACTTCGACTTCCTGCGAGGTCGAAACGATCTTGCCGGGATGCATGTTCTTTTTGGTCCACGACATTTCCGAGACGTGGATCAGGCCTTCGATGCCCGGCTCCAGTTCGACGAACGCGCCGTAGTCGGTGATGTTGGTGACGCGGCCCGAGAAGCGCGCATTGAGCGGATATTTCGCCTCGATGCCCTGCCAGGGATCGTCGAGCAGTTGCTTCATGCCGAGCGAAATGCGGTGGGTCTCGTGGTTGATCTTGATGATCTTGACCTTGACCGTCTGGCCGATGGTGAGCACTTCGGTCGGGTGATTGACCCGGCGCCAGGCGATATCGGTGACGTGCAAGAGGCCGTCGATGCCGCCGAGGTCCACGAACGCACCGTAGTCGGTGATGTTCTTGACGACGCCGTCGATGACCTGACCCTCTTCGAGGTTCTGCACCAACTCCTGGCGCTGCTCGGCGCGGGTCTCTTCGAGAACCGTGCGGCGTGACACGACGATGTTGCCGCGGCGGCGATCCATCTTGAGAATCTGGAACGGCTGCGAATTGTTCATCAGCGGCGCGACATCGCGGATCGGACGGATATCGACCTGCGAACGCGGCAGGAAGGCCACCGCGCCGTCGAGATCGACGGTGAAGCCGCCCTTGACCTGATTGAAGATGACGCCGTGAACCTTCTCGTTGTTGTTGAAGGCCTTCTCGAGCTTGCCCCAGCTTTCCTCGCGGCGCGCCTTGTCGCGCGACAGCACGGCCTCGCCGAGCGCATTTTCGATGCGGTCGAGAAACACCTCGACCTCGTCGCCGACCTTGAGATCGGCCTCACGGCCCGGACCGTTGAATTCGCGAAGCGCCACGCGGCCTTCGGTCTTCAGGCCGACGTCGATGACGGCCATGTCTTTCTCGATCGCAACAACGATACCCTTGATGACGGAGCTTTCCTGCAGATTGCCGCCTGCGAAGGACTCATCGAGCATCGCGGCAAAATCGTCGCGGGAAGGATTATAGGAAGCAGCAGTCGAAGCCATTTGTTCTCCAGATGCGGGTGTCGCCGGCCATTCGGGTTAAAGGGCGTATCGCGCGCCAGTTGTTAGGGATCCGCAAACCCTAACGACCGCTCGCTGCTAAATCGCAAAACTGCGAATTGCAGAAAGCGGGCCGGCACCATGCCTGCACGTTCGATACGATGATTTATCCGGGGCCTGTGAACGAGACCTGGAGCGGGCTTTCCTCCAATGACGGCAGGGCGTCAAACCCTCAGCCGGCCCGCTCGGACGGCCTCGACAATGTCGATGGCGGCCCGGACGCCGCTCTCTATATCCAAATGCGAGTTATCGAGCAAGTGAGCATCAGCAGCCGCTTTTAGCGGCGCCGTGGCGCGGTTTTGGTCGCGCTCGTCGCGCTTGAGGATGTCCGCCAGCACCGCGGCCTCATCGGCGGTCTCCCCCCGGGCGTGCGCTTCCAGGGTGCGGCGGCGGGCGCGCACTTTGGGATCGGCAACGACGAAGATTTTGACGTCCGCATCGGGACAGATCACGGTTCCAATATCGCGGCCATCGAGCACCGCGCCGGGCGGATCGGACGCAAATTGGCGCTGAAAACTCACCAAAACTTCCCGCACCTTGGGGATTGCCGAGACCACCGAGGCCGCTTCGCCGACCGCCTGGGTTTTCAGCGCCGGATTGCCAAATTTTTCAGGGTCCAGCGCCAGCGCTGCGGATACGGCGAGCATCTCGTTGGTAAGGTCAGCGCCGGCATCCAGCAGCGCCTTGGCTACCGCGCGATAGATCACGCCGGTATCGAGATGGCGGTAGCCATAATGCGCGGCGAGCCGCTTGCCGAGCGTGCCCTTGCCCGATGCCGCCGGTCCATCGATGGCGATGATCATGCTGGATTGCCGTCCTTGGCGCCGAGATGGCCGCGCGCACGCCGCAGCGGCCGTTCCTCGGTGAAGATGTTGCGTGAGGCAAATTCGCCAGGACTAGCAGAAGGTGAGATATTCGCGCATGCCGCGCATCATCGAACGGCGACGTGTGCCACGCGTGTTCAAGATAGCGCGCCGGTCCGTAAGCCCACGCCGGGACATGCGGCAAGGCATATTGATGCGCAAGATATTCGGCGATCGCGCCCAGCAGCGCGTCTTCGCGCTCACCTACCGGTGGCGGTTCGTCGACAAGCATATCAGCGCGGCTCGCGTGTCCCGCGCAAGATAAAACGTATCGAGAAACTCGGGCAGCGCCTTTTCAAGAGCCACGCCGGAGCTAATCCTCGTCGTCGCTTCCGCCAGGGTATTTGGACGCATCGGTTGGTTGGTCCTGCGAGAAAAGACGTTTTAACACGAAACGCTGCTTGTCGGCATCGGCCGCGCTGATCGGGAAGAATTCCGCAAGGACGCTGATCGCCTGCTCGATCTCCGTGACATCAGCGGCACGCAGCAGGTGCGCCGTATCAGCCATGTCCTGCGCACCTTTCTTGAAATCCGAAATGCGGAGCGATTTGAGCTTCATCGCGAGCAGATATCGCGCGGTCGGAATGAACACGGTCAAGCCCACCTTCTCGCTTCGGCGCGGGAACGTCCCGAATGCGAGATGATCCCGTTCAAGCTGGGCCAAAGGGCTCAAATGAAATGACACCGCATCGTTCAACCATTCCTCGCTCCATCCCTTTTCGCGGGCGATCGCGGCGACGACATCCCTGAGCCACTCCGGCCAATCGCCACCGATGTCGGCGATATCGACATCCTCGGTCGCGAAGCGGAAATTGCTAGCGAGCATCAGCGCCGACCCGCCATACACCGCGATCTGCAGCTTCGTGCCCGGCTGCCACAGCGGCGTAGCCGATGCGGTCGAACGCATCCAGCAGCGCGTCGCGGTCGAAGGCTTGTGCCATTGGCTTTATGAAAACTCCGCGCCCAACTCGCGCATCATCGGGATGAAATCCGGAAAACTGGTGGCGATGAAAGCGGTGTCGTCGACCTTCACGGGCTTTTCGGATGCAAGCCCCATTACCAGCGCCGACATCGCGATGCGATGATCCATATGCGTCGCGACGAGGCCGCCACCCGGCACATGCCCTCGGCCTTCGACCATCATGTCGTCGCCCGAAATCTCGACCTTGACGCCGTTGACGCGCAGCATCGCAGCGGTTGCCTCCAGCCGGTCGGATTCCTTGACCCGCAATTCCTGCAGGCCGCGCATGATGGTGGTTCCCTCGGCGAAGGCGGCGGCCACCGCCAGCACCAGATATTCGTCGATCATCGACGGCGCACGTTCCGGCGGCACCTCGACGCCGCGCAGCTTCGAGGCGCGCACCCGCAATTGCGCCATCGGTTCGCCGGCGTCGCCGCGCAATTCGCTCTCCTCGATCGAGGCGCCCATTTCGCGCAGCGTCGTGAACAGCCCGGTGCGCAGCGGATTGGTCATCACGTCCGACAACACGATGTCGGAGCCTTCGACGATCGAGCGCCGCCACGATCGGGAACGCCGCCGAAGACGGATCGGCAGGAACCACGACGTCGGCGCCGTTCAGCTCCGGCTGCCCGGTCAGCGTGATCTTGCGGCCATGAATGCCTTCGCGCGACGAGACAATCTGCGCGCCGAAATGCTTCAGCATCAGTTCGGTGTGGTCGCGGCTGGCCTCGTTCTCGATCACCGTTGTGATGCCGGGCGCCGACAATCCCGCCAGCAGCACCGCCG
The DNA here is from genome assembly GCA_963723625.1 of uncultured Alphaproteobacteria bacterium. Classification (GTDB taxonomy): domain Bacteria; phylum Pseudomonadota; class Alphaproteobacteria; order Rhizobiales; family Xanthobacteraceae; genus Bradyrhizobium. The sequence continues at coordinate 63,026 of CAVRRK010000001.1, read as the reverse complement.
ACTTGATCTGCGCCGACGCCACCGGGGTGCGGTAGAGGATCGGCAGCGGATCGCGCGCTCCCTGCAGCGTCAACGGCAGGCGGCCGCCTTCCCGGCTCTCGCTCACCCGCGCGCCCATCAACTCCAAGGGATCGACGATCCGGCGCATCGGCCTAGATCGCAGCGAGGCGTCGCCATCGAATGTCGCGACGATGGGACACCCGGCCACCGCGCCCATCACCAGGCGGCAACCGGTGCCGGAATTGCCGAAATCGAGCGGCGCATCGGGCTGCGCAAACCCGGAGACGCCGACGCCGCGCGACCGACCAGGCGAATTCGCCGGTTCGTTCGACCTTCGCGCCGAGCGCCCGCATCGCCTTGGCGGTGTTGAGCACGTCCTCGCCCTCGAGCAGGCCCGTTATTCGTGGTCTCGCCGACCGCCAGCGCGCCCAAAATCAGGGCACGATGCGAAATCGACTTGTCGCCGGGAACGCGGACTTTTCCGCGCAAAGGTCCGCTCCGGCGGGCCTCAAGCGGCGTTGGGAGGGCGGATTCGGTCAAGATTGTGTTCCCTGTGCGGCCCGCACGTATCACAGGGGCCACCCCACGTCACGCAGCCGCGCTTGTGCTGCAAACGCTATTGACAGCCGCGCGGCAACTAGCCAAGTGAAGCACCGTTTTTCAAAAATTTCCCCAGGATTTACACGTGCCCAAAGCCGATCTCGGAACCAAACGCATTTGCCCGACGACAGGCAAGAAATTCTACGACCTCAACAAGAGCCCGGTGATCTCGCCCTATACCGGCGAAGTCGTGCCGATCGCGCCGATTCCGCCGCCGCGCACCCGCGCCGACGCCGCCGCCCGTGCCGCGGCTGCTTCGGCCGCCGCAACCGCCGCCGAGACGCCGGAGCCCGCGGAGGCTGAAGAATTGGTGCCGCTTGAGGAAGCCGATGCCGAAGAGAACACCGGCAAGGTCAAGGCCGCCGTTCCCGAGTCGGAAGACGACATCGAGGTCGACGACACCATCGATGACGACGAAGACGACGATTCGACCTTCATCGCCGATGAGGAAGAGGGCGACGAGGACGTGACCGACATCATCGGCGACGTGTCGGGCGACGAGGAGACTTGAGATCGATCCTGAACTGTGTTCAGGATTTTTGACGGTGCGTTGATCCAGCCGCATACGTCAGGTTAGGGGCCATAGCTCAGCTGGGAGAGCGCTTGCATGGCATGCAAGAGGTCGGCGGTTCGATCCCGCCTGGCTCCACCACGCTTCGCCTAAGAAGGCTACGCGTGGCGCAGCCACGCAGACTTCTTAGGCGAAGCGTGCCCGGCATAGCCTGAAGGGCGACGACGGGCCTCGGCAAGCAATTCGCAAACATTGCAATTCAGCACTTCGCTCGCAATGACGAAAAAGCCGCGCATTTGCGAAGAAGCGGCTGTGATGATTATGTCTGGTCACACTCGATAAAAGCACCAGGAAACGCTTATGACCACTGAAACCGCCCCCGGCGCCATGACCGGCCTGCGCGTGATCGATCTCACGCGCGTGCTCGGCGGACCCTATTGCACGCAGATCCTCGCCGATCACGGCGCCGACGTCATCAAGGTCGAACCGCCGGCCGGCGACGAGGTGCGGGACTGGGGACCTCCGTTTCATGGCGAGGACGCGGCCTATTTCGTCGGCATCAACCGCAACAAGCGCTCGATCGGCCTCGATCTCGCCTCCGAGGGCGGCCGCGCGGTGCTGCTCAAGATGTTGGAGAATGCCGACGTCCTGATCGAGAATTTCAAGCCGGGCACGCTGGACAAATGGGGCATCGGCAACGAAGTATTGCGCGAGAAATTTCCGAAACTCATCCACTGCCGGATTTCCGGTTTCGGCGGCGACGGCCCGCGCGGCGGCAATCCCGGCTATGACGCCATCATCCAGGCGATGAGCGGCATGATCGCCGCCACCGGCTCGCCGGAGAGCGGGCCGATGCGCATCGGCGTGCCGGTGGTGGACATCACGACCGGACTTTACGCCGCGATCGGCATTCTGATGGCGCTTACGGAGCGGCAGAAGTCCGGGCTTGGCCAATTTCTCGAAACCACGCTGTTTGAGACCGGCCTCGCTGTCATGCATCCGCATGCGGCGAATTATTTCATGCACGGCAAGCCGCCGAAACTCACCGGCAACGAGCATCCCAATCTGGTGCCCTACGCGATCTTCCCCACCAAAACTGACAACATCTTTATTGGCGTCGGCAATGATGGCACCTTTCGCAAGCTGGCGCGGGAAATCGGCAAGCCGGAGTTGGGGAGCGATCCGCGCTTCGCACGCAACAAGGACCGTATCGCCAACCGCGATGCGCTACGCGCCGAACTCGCCGCGGTCTTCAGCCAGTACGAGGCCGAACCATTGTGCAATCGGCTGCTCGCCGCCGGATTGCCCGCAGGACCGGTGCAGTCGATCGACCAGGCACTGACCAGCGCCCACGTCGCCCACCGCGGCGACGTTATCGAAAAGGACTGGTACAAGGGCGTAGCCTCGCCGATCCGGTTCACGCGGAGCAAGGCGTCCTTGCGCAGCGTGCCGCCGAAATTCAGCGAACACGCCAGCGGCGTGCTGACGGAGTTCGGCTATTCAACGAGCGAGATCGCCGCTCTCGTTGAAAAAGGCGTGGTCTGCGGACCGGAGCGGAAACGGTAGACTTACCGTCTCAGCCTATTTTCCCGCTTCCCTTAAGCCACGCTTCCCGCGTAGCCTCCACTCGCTTATACGGTCATTTGCACGTCATCCAGCGCTGCTAGCGCACAATGATGATGACGATCCAATCGGGAGGACTTAGATGAGATTCGGAAAATTTGGCGCAACCGCAACGGCAATTGCCGCGCTTGTGCTCGCTTCACCCGCCTACGCTGTAACCGAGATCCAGTGGTGGCACGCTATGACCGGCGGCAACAACGACATCGTCAATAAGCTCGCGGAGGACTTCAACGCCAGCCAGTCGGAATACAAGGTCGTTCCATCCTTCAAAGGTGGTTATGCCGACACGATGAACGCCGGCATCGCCGCGTTCCGCTCCGGCAATGCGCCTCATATCATGCAGGTATTCGAGGTCGGCACGGCCACCATGATGAGCGCCAAGGGCGCCATCAAGCCGGTTTATCAGTTGATGAAGGATGCTGGAGAACCGTTCGACCCCAAGGCCTATCTGCCCGCGATCACCGGCTATTATTCCACGGCCAAGGGCGAAATGCTGTCGTTCCCGTTCAACTCGTCATCGATGGTGATGTGGATCAACAAGGATGAACTGAAGAAGGCTGGCGTCGCCGCAATTCCGAAGACCTGGCCCGAAGTGTTCGACGCCGCCAAAAAGCTGAAGGCGGCGGGTCATGCGACCTGCGGCTTTTCTAACGGATGGGCAGCCTGGGCGCACATCGAACAGTTTTCCGCCTGGCATAACGTGCCGATTGGCACCAAGGCGAACGGCCTCGACGGCTTTGATACTGTGCTCAATTTCAACACGCCGCTACATATCAAACATCTGCAGAATCTGGTCGATCTGCAAAAAGATAAGACCTATGACTATGGTGGCCGCGCCAACGGCGGCGAAGCCCGCTTCGGCTCCGGCGAGTGCGCGATTTTCCTGACTTCGTCCGGCTATTACGCCACCGCCAAGGGTACTGCGAAATTCGACTTCACATCGGCGCCGATGCCTTACTATCCCGACGTCAAGGGCGCACCGCAGAACTCCATCATCGGCGGTGCCTCGCTATGGGTGATGGGCGGCAAGAAGCCCGAGGAATACAAAGGCGTCGCGAAGTTCTTCACCTTCTTGTCCGACACCAACCGCCAGGCAAAGCTGCATCAGGAATCTGGTTATCTGCCGATCACCAAGGCGGCGTATGAAAAAACCAAGGCGGACGGTTTCTATGAGAAGAACCCGACGCTGCAGACGCCGCTGCTGGAATTGACCAACAAGGAGCCGACCGAGAATTCGCGCGGCCTGCGATTTGGTAACATGGTGCAGATGCGCGACATGTGGTCCGAGGAAATCGAGGCAGCGCTTGCCGGTCAGAAGACCGCCAAAGAGGCGCTCGACTCGGCTGTCTCGCGCGGCAATGCCATGCTGCGAACGTTTGAGAAGACGGTGAGCAAGTAGGGGCTCTCTGTTGGCAACATCATGAACGGCGCAACGAGAGCTCCCCTCCCCCTTGCGGGGAGGGGTCGGGGGTGGGGGTTGTTCTTCAGCATTGTTTCAATAGCGTACCCCCCTCCCCAACCCTCCCCCGCAAGGGGGGAGGGAGCGCACACCATTTGCGGCCTCCACTAAATGGAAAAATCCGCCTTCTTTAATAACAAGCTGCTGCCGTATCTTTTGCTGATACCGCAGCTCATTATCACCTTCGTATTCTTCTACTGGCCGGCCAGCCAGGCGCTTTGGCAATCGTTCCTGCGCGAGGACGCGTTCGGCCTATCGTCCGAATTTATCGGACTGGAAAATTACCAGTCGCTGTTCACAGAGCCTGAATATTACAAGGCCATGTTGACGACGGTGATATTCTCATCGCTGGTTGCGGTGCTTTCGCTTTCTGTCGCGCTTTTGTTTGCAACGCAGGCCGACAAGAATCTTAAAGCCGCACCGTTCTACAAGACCTTCATGATCTGGCCCTACGCCGTCGCGCCCGCGGTAGCTGGCGTATTGTGGATCTTCATGTTTCATCCCTCGCTGGGAACGCTGGCGCAGCCATTACGCTGGATGGGTTTTGACTGGAATCCGCTGCTCAATGGCCGACACGCCATGGTGCTGGTGGTGATGGCGGCGGTCTGGAAACAGATATCTTATAACTTCCTGTTTTTTCTGGCCGGTCTGCAATCCATTCCCAAGAGCGTCATTGAAGCCGGCGCGATCGACGGTGCCGGCCCAATGCGGCGGTTCTGGACCATCGTTTTTCCACTGTTGTCGCCGACGACATTCTTTCTGTTGGTGGTGAATGTTGTCTACGTGTTCTTCGATACGTTCGGCATCATCGATGCCGTGACCGGCGGGGTCCGGCCGGTGCGACCACCACCATGGTCTATAAGGTTTATGCCGACGGCCGGCTCGGCGGCGATCTCGGCGGCTCCGCGGCGCAATCTGTTGTCCTTATGGTGATCGTGATCGCGCTCACCGCCATTCAGTTCCGCTATGTCGAGCGCAGGGTGCAGTACTGATGGTCGAGCATCGCCCGTGGAACGACGTCATCGCGTACGCCATCCTGACGCTCGGCGTTTTCATCGTCGCCTTTCCGGTCTATCTGGCGTTGATCGCCTCGACGCACAGCGCGGCAACCGTGGTCAGTGGCAATATGCCGTTGCTGCCCGGCGGTCACACGCTTGAGAACTACTATCGGGCGGTGTTCGTCGGGGGCTCACGAACCAGCCGAGAACCGGTCGGCCACATGCTGATGAATTCGTTTATCTCGGCCACCGGCATTGCGGTGGGCAAGATATTCATTTCGATCCTGTCGGCCTATGCCGTGGTTTACTTCCGTTTTCCATTCCGCAAGACCGCATTCTGGATCATCTTCATCACGCTGATGCTGCCGGTCGAGGTGCGCATCTACCCGACCTACAAGGTGGTGTCGGACCTGCATATGCTCGATACCTATGCCGGGCTGATCCTGCCGCTGATCGCGTCGGCAACCGGCACGCTGTTGTTCCGACAATTCTTCATGACCATTCCCGACGAATTGCTGGAAGCCTCGCGGATCGACGGCGCCGGGCCCTTCCGGTTCTTCTGGGATACGCTGCTCCCGCTGTCGGTCACCACCATCGCGGCGCTGTTTGTGATCCAGTTCATCTACGGCTGGAATCAGTATCTGTGGCCGCTTTTGATCACCACGCAGGATTCGATGCAGACCATCGTCACCGGCATCAAGAAAATGCTGACGACGACGGATGAGCTGGCTGAATGGCAATTGGCCATGGCCACCGCCATTCTGGCGATGCTGCCGCCGGTCGCGGTGGTGATATTCATGCAGCGGTTGTTCGTGCGCGGCCTTGTCGAGACGGAGAAGTAGGAGCAATGGCTAACGTATCTCTCCGCAATGTCCGCAAGACCTACGCCGGTGGTTTCGAGGCCATCAAGGGCATCGACTTCGAGGTGGGCGACGGCCAGTTCTGCGTGCTGGTCGGCCCATCCGGCTGCGGCAAGTCCACGCTGTTGCGCATGGTTGCGGGGCTCGAGACCATCACGTCAGGCGAGATCGACATCGGCGGTCGCATCGTCAACCAGATCGAGCCCGCGGAACGCGACATCGCCATGGTGTTCCAGAACTACGCGCTCTATCCGCATATGACGGTCTACAACAACATGGCTTACGGCCTGCGCAATCGTCGCATGCCGGAGAGCGAGATCGATACGCGCGTCAAGGAAGCCGCGAAAATTCTTGAACTCGGCGCGATGCTGGAGCGCAAGCCGCGTCAACTATCCGGTGGGCAGCGCCAGCGGGTTGCGATGGGCCGCGCCATCGTGCGGCAGCCGAAAGTGTTTCTGTTCGACGAGCCGCTCTCGAATCTCGACGCCAAGCTGCGCATCGCCATGCGTGTCGAAATCCGCAAATTGCAGCGCCGATTGAAGACGACTTCCATCTACGTCACCCACGACCAGCTCGAAGCGATGACGCTGGCCGACATTCTGGTGGTGATGAATGGCGGGCAGGTCGAGCAGATCGGCAATCCGCTCGACATCTACCAGAAGCCGGCGACGACTTTTGTGGCGTCGTTCATCGGCGCGCCGCCGATGAATCTGATGCCGCTGCTTTCAGATGAAATCAGATCGCAACTTTCCGCCGACAGCCGCGCCAGCAAGGCCGGAGTGTTGGGTATCCGGCCCGAGGATTTCACGATCTCCAGCGATGGCGTCGCCCCCGGTGGTATCGTCCTTGATCTTACCGTCGAGGCGATCGAACGGGTCGGCGCGGAGACCTTCGTCTACGGGACCCGCCAGCGCGAGGGGCAGGGCATCGCCGCCAACCCGGGCGAACTGCCACCGGGCGAGGTGATTGTGCGCATTCCCGGCGCAATCGCGCCTGGGATCGGGGAACGAATTCGCGCGGTCGCGCCGCGCGGAAAAACTGCATCTATTCAGCGCCGACGGCCGCAGCCGGGTCGATCAATAGGCGCTTGAACCCACCTCACCTCGTCCACATATTGTTGGTTGACCGGATGGCAAACCGCCAAACGGCCAAAAATGGGGTGCCGCAAGGGCCCCTCAAAGTCGCTTCGAGAGGACTTTGTGATGTCTCGTGTTCCTTCGTTATCCAGTCCGTTCCTGTTGGGATTTGACGAAATCGAGCGTGCGCTCGATCGTGTCGTCAAAGGCGCCGACGGTTATCCTCCCTACAACATCGAGCGGTGCGACCGCAGCAACGGTCAGCCCGAACGCTTGCGGATCACGCTGGCGGTGGCGGGCTTCACCCGCGACCAACTCGATGTAACCATTGAGGAAAACCAGCTCGTGATCCGGGGCCGCCAGCATGACGACAAGGCCCGGCAATACATCCATCGCGGCATCGCCGCGCGCCACTTCCAGCGCACTTTCGTGCTGGCGGAGGGGATGCAGGTGCTGGGTGCGGACCTGAAAAACGGGCTGTTGTCGATCGATCTGGCCCGGCCTGAGCCGGAAAAGGTCGTTAAGACAATTGCTATCAATGAGCATGAATAATGCATCCGGAAATGGCTAACCAGTTCCCACGGTCAGCCAATATTTCGGATGGAACGTGTAGCGGACTCGACCGCTTGGTCTAACAGAGGAGTTGAGACCATGACTGAAGTTGAAGTAGTGTTTGAACCGGCTGTCTCCAGTGAGGCGCTGGCTACCTTGGGCGAAGGCCACATCGCCTATGTGAAGCAGATCCGTTCCGAGGATGTGCCGGGACTTTTCCCGCAGGCGCCGAAGATCGCGCCGGGGCTGAAGCTGTTCGCGCTGCATGCCGCCGACGGCACGCCCATCATGCTGACAGATAGCCGCGAAGCGGCGATCGCGAATGCGTGGAGCAATGAACTGCAGGCCGTCAGCGTTCACTGAGGATCGCTAGGCTATCGAGCGAATTTGAATACGCGGAGGTCGGCCCTGATGATGTCAGGGACGACCCCGCGTATTTTTTTGATGGCATCGGGCGATCAGCGCAGGGGCTTTCTTCGCCCAATCCACCATAGGCCGAGATTCCAGCTCACGCAGACGGCAAGCGCGAGGCTGAGGGCTGCCGCCGAGCCAAAACGCAGCGCGGTCACGTGCATCACCGCAATGGCGATGGCGAACCCAATCAGGCCCCAGCCGCCATTGGCAATCACGGCAGCCGTCGGCGGGCCTCCGATGCGCGGATGCAGGATCAGCATCAGGCTGGTGAACACGGCGGGAAATAGCGCGATGATGCCACTCACGGTCGGGCCGACCCAGCCCGACAGCGTGACGACGGTCGCGACCAGCGTCGAAACCAGCGCCGCGCGCAGCGGAATGTCATACCAGCGCCGCGTGATCAGCGGCATGCGTTGGATATGACGGAAGCGCCGCATCAGCGGCAGGCAGATCGCAAAGGCGATGACATTCACGATGACGCCACCGAGCAGCGACCATTGGACGAGGCGCGTCGACAACGCCAGTGCGAGCCAGACCGCAACCGCGGCAGACAGGCTGATCGGCATGCTGTTTCGTTGCGCGAGTACGACGTAGGTCAGGCTTAGGAAGATCGTGGCGGCGTTGACCGGCAGACTCGCCAGCGCGCCTTGGGCGATAAAAGCCGCATCGTGGTCGAGCGCCAGAAATACGTAGGAAGGGCCGGCCGAGATCGGCAGCGTCGCCACCAGCGCGCCGATCACGGGTCCCGAGCGCTCGGTGATAACAGAGGCGGTCACCACGAATGCCGCGGTGACGGCCATGCGCAGCACCAGCGTCAGGATGAAAGCGAGGTCGGGGGACATGATTTTACCGTCCCCCTGGAGGGCGAGGGTCGCCGTGAACCACATGAGCGGCGGGGTTGGCGATGGTCTGTCGGAGGTTACGCACTTCAAACCCGACTCGCATCGCGCCATACGTGTGATCGCCGACCTCCCCGCCAGGGGAGGGTAATGAGAGCGCTCACACCCTTCTCATCTCGACGGACACCTTAGGACCGTTCTTGATGGTCTGATAGACCACGCAGTAGCGCTCGGTGAGTTTCAGCAGCAGATCGAGCTTGTCCTGCGGCGCCGGCGTATCGACATCGAAGCGCAGCCGAATCTCGGCGAAGCCGACCGGCGCTTCCTTGTCGACGCCGAGCGTGCCACGGAAATCGAGATCGCCTTCGGCGGTAACAATGCCTGACTTCAACGGCACCTCGACGGCTGTTGCCACCGATTTCAAGGTGACGCCGGCGCAGGCAACCAGCGCTTCCAGCAGCATGTCGCCCGAACATAACTCAAGCCCAGAACCGCCGGTGGCGGGATGCAGGCCTGCTACCGACAGCGCACGCCCGGTCTCGACCTTGCAGGCGATGCCTTCGTTCTCGATCGAGCCTTTGGCCTTCAGCGTGATCATCGCCGCTTTCGGATCGGACTTGTAGCGATCCTTGATCGGGGCCTGCGTGGCGCGGAGTTCGGCGGCGTCCATAATTTTTCTCCCGGATATTTATGGATCTACGTCAATAAACTGTCATTCCGGCGCGTGAGCCAACGGGTCCGGCCGCTGGCCGGCCCGATGACAGGCTCCGCGAAACGAGCCCGGAATCCATAACCACGACAGGGAGTATGGATTCCGGGCCTGCGCTGCAAGAGCGCGCATCCCGGAATGACGCTAAACTTGTCACCACCACATCGCTTCGCCGGGATTAGATTTCGCATCGGCATCGGGCACGTTGCGGTCGAGCGAGCGGTCCAGCGCGGTCAGCACCCGGCGCTTGAAGTTGTCGAACAACGGCGAAGCGCGGTCGCGCGGCCGCGCCAGATTGACGATGATCTGTTCGAACAGACGCCCGGGCCGCGGCCGCATCACCAGGACGCGGTCCGCCAGCACCACGGCTTCGTCGACATCGTGGGTCACCAGCACCAGCGTCGGCCGCGTATCGGCCCACAGATCCAGCAGATGATCCTGCAGGTCGCGCCGCGTAAACGCGTCGAGCGCGGAGAATGGCTCATCCAGCAGCAACACCTCAGGCTGCGGCACCAGCGCGCGGGCAATCGCCACGCGCTGCGCTTGTCCGCCGGACAATTCGCGCGGCCAGGCGCTTGCCTTGTCGGCGAGCCCAACGCGTTCGAGCGCGCGCGCGACCTTTTCGCGGCGAACATCGGCCGGCGATTCGGAAAGACCGAAGCCGATATTGTCGGCGACGCTGAGCCAGGGCAGCAGCCGCGGCTCCTGAAAGATGATGCCGATCTTCTGGTGCGGCGCCGTGATCGCGATGTCGTCGAGAACGACGGCGCCCGATGTAGCCCGGTCCAGCCCGGCAACCGCGCGCAACAGTGTCGACTTTCCACAGCCGGAGCCACCGATGATGGCGACGATTTCGCCTTTCCTGATTTCCGCCGAAAAGCGTTCCAGCGCGTTGACGCCGTTGGGATAGGTTTTCGCGACCCGCTCGAGCACCAGCATCATGTTGCTCCGCGGTCGCGACCGAATGCATCCTGCCAGCGCAGCAGCGGCGCGAAACCGATTTCGATCAGCCAGTCGGTGGTCTTGCCGAGGATGGCGAAGATGACGATGGCGGCAAGAATTTGTGCCGGCTTGCCGAGCTGCTGGCCGTCGATCAGAAGATAGCCGAGACCTTCGGAGGCGCCCATGAATTCCGCCGCGACCACGAACATCCAGCCCGAGGCCAAGCCCAACCCGCAGCGACACCACATAGGCGGGCAACACCGCGGGCAGCAAAATGCGGCGGATCATCGCCGGGCCGCTCAAACGAAAAGTGCGGCCGACTTCGACGATCTTGCGATCGACCGATAGGATCGCGCCCATGACGCCGAGATAGACCGGAAAGAACACGCCGACCGCGATCAGCGCGACTTTCGAGGTTTCGAAAATGCCCAGCCACAGAATGAACAGCGGCACCCACGCGATCGATGGGATCGCACGCATTGCCTGTACCGTGGGATCGAGCAGCCGGCGCGCAAGCCCCCAATAGCCGGAGATGGCGCCGAACAGAGTCCCGGCGATCACGCCGAGGCCGAAGCCCGCGCCGACGCGCGTCAGGGTCGCTACGATATGACGGGTGAGTTCGCCGCTACGCGCCAATTCCACGATGGTGGCGAAAATTTTCGTCGGCGGCGGCACCAGACGGCCGTTGGACCATCCCGACCAGACGATGATTTCCCACGCCAGCGCCAGTCCAACCGGCAGCAGCAATCCGAGCGCGGGCCGCGCATAGCGACGCAGGCGCACGGAAGGCGCGCGCGCTGCGATCGGATCGGCCTGCTGAATGAGAGGCGTGTCGATAGTCATGGCCATAGCAGAAGCGTTTCCGGCGAGGGAATGCAAGGTGGGTTAGGCGACGCATTTTTTCTTCCCCTCTCCCCTTGTGGGAGAGGGTGCCTGAGATGCGAAGCATCGAAGGCGGGTGAGGGGTGAGGTATATCGCTTTGTCGCGCCCCCTCACCCGGCTCGAATTCGCTGCGCTCATTCGCGCCACCCTCTCCCACAAGGGGAGAGGGGAAAGAAAGCGCGATGCTTGCCCTCAATTCGTCGGCAGCGGAACCTGATCGTCGATCAAGGCATCGACCGCTGCCGTGACGTCGGCCTTGGCGTCGATCACGCCGGCCTGCTGCAGCGCCAGCCCCGCGGCAAGAATGGAATCGCGCTGCGGCGCGCCGATCCGGCTGTAGGTCAGTTCGGTGCGCTCCTTGAGCTGCTTGTCGACCACCGCGTCCGGCAATTTGGTGACGCCGATGAACGCCTTTTTCAGTTCGCCGTAATTCGCCAGCGAATATTTGCGGGCTTCTTCGTAAACCGCGAGCACGCGGCGAACCTCATCCGGATGCTCCTTGAGGAATTCCTCGCGAACATTGAGGATGCCCCAGGTGTTGGCTTCCGGCTTGCGGTAAAACAATTTCGCGCCGTCCTCGATTTCCGCCTGCGCCATCATCGGGTCAAGCCCTGCCCACGCATCGACGTCGCCGCGGATCAGCGCGGTCTTGCCGTCGGCGTGCTGGAGCAGCACCGGCGTGATGTCCTTTTCGGTGAGACCGGCGCCGAGCAGCGCCCGCACCAGGAAGATGTGCGGATCGGTGCCGCGCGTCACCGCGACGCGCTTGCCCTTGAGGTCAGCGACAGTGGCGATCTTGGAATCCTTGCCTGTGACCAGCGCGGTCCATTCCGGCCGCGAATAAACATAGACCGACTTGATCGGATTGCCGTTGATCCTGGCGACCAGCGCGGCGGAGCCCGCGGTCGAGCCGAAATCGATCGAGCCGGCATTGAGAAATTCCAGCGCCTTGTTGGAGCCTGCCGATTGCACCCAGACGATCTTGATGCCGTCCTTGGCAAACTCCTTCTCAAGCATTCCGTTCTGCTTGAGGATGATCGACACCGGATTGTACGTCGCCCAGTCGATATGAATTTCTTTCAGCGTGCCGGCGGCGAAGGCGGAGCCGGGCAGCAACGCCGAAACCGCGAGAGACGCAACCAGGGCGCGCCGTGAAATTGGGGACGTCATCGATTTCTCCATCAGGGGAAGCAATTATATCGGGAAAAACTTCGTAAATCGGCTTTCTGTTTCAACGAGTTAGTTTGGCCCGTCAACGAGAAAATTGCTGCCGCAAACGGCCCGCTCCGAGCATGTTCATGGTGCTGGATATGCAAAAATCAGCATACGCCTGCTGTCGGCGTAGAAGTTCCGTGACAGCCGTGATCGGGTCCGATATCCGATCTTCATGGATAGCGTTTTGACCCAGGTTCGGCCCGAGGCAGACGAACGTTTCGATACCGCGCGGGTGACGGCCGCCATCGATGCGCTCGCCGTTGAGCACGCCGGGCATGAGGATGTTTTCCGGTCCGCCATAGCGCAACTGTTGAAGGCCGAATTCATCAAGTCCCGCGCCATCGCGCAAGAAGGTTTGCTGAAGGATCGTCACGGGCGGCGCTGCGCCGAGCGGCTGTGTTTTATCCAGGACGAGATCATCCGCATCCTGTTCGCGGCGGCGACGCGTCACCTCTATCATTCTCCGGTTCCTTCCAATGCCGAGCGCATGGCCGTGGTCGCCACCGGCGGCTATGGCCGCGGGTTGATGGCGCCGGAATCCGACATCGATCTGTTGTTCATCCTGCCCTACAAACAAACGGCCTGGGGGGAGCAGGTCGCCGAAGCGATCCTGTATTGCCTGTGGGACATGGGCCTGAAGGTGGGCCACGCCACGCGCTCGGTCGATGAATCGATCCGTCAGGCCCGCGGCGACATGACGATCCGTACCGCGATTCTCGAGACGCGATACCTGACCGGGGACCGGCCGCTTTATGACGAACTGGTTTCGCGCTTCGACAAGGAAGTGGTGCAGGGGACGGCGGCCGAGTTCGTCACGGCGAAACTAGCGGAGCGCGAGGAGCGGCATCGCCGCGCCGGGCAGTCGCGTTATCTGGTCGAACCCAATGTCAAGGACGGCAAAGGCGGCCTGCGCGATCTGCATACGCTGTTCTGGATCGCGAAATACGTTTATCGGGTGCGCGAGACCGACGAACTGTTGCAGCACGGCGTATTCGACGCGCAGGAATATCGCACCTTCCGCCGCTGCGCGGACTTCCTGTGGTCGGTCCGCTGCAATCTGCATTTCGTCAGCGGCCGCGCGGAAGAGCGGGTGTCCTTCGACATGCAGCGCGAGATCGCGGTCCGCCTCGGCTACACGTCGCATCCCGGCATGCAGGATGTCGAACGTTTCATGAAGCATTACTTTCTGGTCGCCAAGGACGTCGGCGATCTCACGGCAATCCTGTGCGCGAAGCTGGAAGACCAGCAGGCGAAGCCGGCCCCGGCGCTAAGCCGCATGATGGCGCGGCTGCGGCCGGGCACGCAATGGAAGCGGGTCCCAGACAGCGACGACTTCATCGTCGACAACAACCGCATCAATCTCGCGAACCCTGAGGTCTTCAAGCAGGACCCCGTCAACCTGATCCGCATTTTCCGTCTCGCACAGAAAAACAATCTGGCGTTTCACCCCGACGCGATGCGCACGGTGACGCGCTCCTTGAGGCTCATCAATGCGCCATTGCGCGAGAGCCCCGAAGCCAACCGGCTGTTCATGGAAATCCTGACCTCGGACGACGCGGAGATCGTGCTGCGGCGCATGAACGAGACCGGCGTGCTGGGCCACTTCATTCGCGCCTTCGGCAAGATCGTCTCGATGATGCAGTTCAACATGTATCATCACTACACGGTGGACGAGCATCTGTTGCGCTGCGTCGGCTACCTCCAGGAAATCGAGCGCGGCGGCAATGACGAGTTTGTTCTCGCCAGCGATCTGATGCGCAAAATTCGTCCCGAACATCGCGCGGTGATCTACATCACCACGCTGTTGCATGACATCGCCAAGGGACGCCCGGAAGACCATTCGATCGCCGGCGCGAAGGTCGCGCGGCGGCTGTGCCCGCGGCTTGGCTTCAATGCTGCCGATACCGAATTGATCGCCTGGCTGATCGAGCAGCATCTGACCATGTCTACGGTTGCGCAATCGCGCGACCTGTCGGACCGGAAAACCATCGAAAACTTCGCAACGGTGGTGCAGTCGGTCGAGCAGATGAAGCTGCTGACCATTTTGACGACCGCCGATATCAGGGGCGTCGGCCCCGGCGTCTGGAATGGCTGGAAAGCTCAGCTATTGCGCACGCTCTATTATGAAACCGAGCCGGTGCTCACGGGGGGCTTTTCCGAGGTCAATCGCGCGCAGCGGATCGCGGTTGCGCAACGGGAGTTTCGCGCGGCCTTCACCGAATGGCCGGAACAGGAACTCAACACCTACATTTCCAGGCATTATCCCGGCGTATTGGCTCAAGGTCGAACTTTCCCGCAAAATACGTCATGCGCGTTTCTTGCGCACCAGCGAGGAAGGCGGCCACAAGCTCAATATCAATGTCGGCTTCGACGAGGCGCGCGGCGTCACCGAATTGACGATCCTGGCTCAGGATCATCCGTGGCTGTTGTCGATCATCGCCGGATCCTGCGCATCGGCCGGGGCCAATATCGTCGACGCGCAAATCTACACCACCACGGACGGGCTGGCGCTCGATACGGTCGCCATTTCCCGAGAATACGATCGGGACGAGGATGAAGGACGGCGCGCGACGCGGATCGGCGATATGATCGAGGATGTGCTGGAAGGCAAGTTGCGGTTGCCTGAAGTCGTTGCCAAACGCGCGGCCGGACGGGCAAAGACCCGTCCTTTCGTGGTCGAACCGGAAGTCATCATCAACAACCAGTGGTCGGATCGATATACCGTGATCGAGGTTTCCGGTCTGGACCGGCCCGGTCTGCTGTATCAACTGACAACTGCGATCTCGAAGCTCAATCTCAACATCGCTTCCGCGCATGTCGCCACCTTCGGCGAGCGCGCCCGTGACGTATTCTACGTCACCGATCTGCTCGGCGCTCAAATCAGCGCGCCGACGCGGCAGGCGGCAATCAAAGGCGCGCTGATCCATTTGCTCGCCAACGACGAGGTGTTGGCGCAGCCCGCCGCTTGAGCTTTCGGGGCCCGCAACGGCCGCGTTGAAGTTTCATATTTGAGGAGCGATGCGATGAACTCGATTGCGAACGTTCTGGTTGCGCTGGTTGCAGCGCTTCACGTCTACTTTCTCGTGCTGGAGATGTTTCTGTGGACCAGGCCGCTCGGCCTGAAGACGTTTCGAAACTCTCCGGAAAAGGCGCAGCAATCCGCTGTGCTCGCCGCCAATCAAGGCCTGTATAACGGCTTTCTCGCCGCCGGCCTGATCTGGGGACTTGTCCAGAGCAATCCGATGTTCGCATTCCAGATCAAGGTGTTCTTTCTGCTCTGCGTCATCGTGGCCGGGGCTTACGGCGCCGCGACTGTCAGCCGCAGGATTTTGTTCGTCCAGGCTGCGCCCGCCGCGCTCGCGCTGATCCTGCTCACGCTGGCGTAAAATCGATCATTTTTTGAAGCCCGCAACGCCTTGCATTGGTACATCCGGTCGTCCAGTATCCCGAAAGCGATGGCGTCCATAGGCTCCGGACAAGATCATCGGCCCAATCACCGCTTGTATGAGGAAACTGACATGAGGAACGGAATTTTTCATCTCGTCACCGCATCGGCGGTAGCTATTGCCCTGTCGGCATCGTCTGCTTACGCGCAGAAGAAATACGACTCCGGCGCGACCGACACCGAAATCAAGATCGGCCAGACCGTGCCGTTCAGCGGACCGGCCTCGGCTTACGCTACGATCGGCAAGGCGCAGGCCGCCTATTTCAAAATGATCAATGATCAGGGCGGCATCAACGGCCGCAAGATCAACCTGATCCAGTACGACGACGCCTATAGCCCGCCCAAAGCCGTCGAGCAGGTGCGCAAGCTGGTCGAAAGCGATGAGGTGCTGCTGACATTCCAGATCGTCGGGACGCCCTCGAACGCCGCCGTGCAGAAGTACCTCAACAGCAAAAAGGTGCCGCAGCTTTTCGCCGCCACCGGCGCGGCCAAGTTTACCGACCCCAAGAACTTCCCTTGGACGCTCGGCTTCAATCCGAGTTACTTCGTCGAAGGCCGCATCTACGGCCAATACATCCTGAAGAATCACCCCGACGCCAAGATCGGCGTGCTCTATCAGAACGACGATCTCGGCAAAGACTATCTGAATGGCATCAAGGCCGGGCTTGGCGACAAGGCCAAGACGATGATCGTTGGCGAAGCCTCCTACGAGGTCACCGATCCGACGATCGATTCGCAAATCCTCAAGCTCAAGGATGCCGGCGCGACGCTGCTGTTCAGCGCATCTACGCCGAAGCAGGCGGCCCAGGCGATCAAGAAAAACGCCGAGATCGGCTGGAAACCGATCCACATCGTCGACATCAACGCCACCTCGGTTGGAGCGGTCTTGAAGCCTGCGGGGCTTGAGGCCTCAAAGGACATCCTCAGCACGAACTACGGCAAGGATCCGCTCGATCCGCAGTGGAAAGACGATGCGGGCATGAAGCGCTATTTCGACTATATGGCCAAGTACTATCCCGAAGGCGACAAGGACTCGAGCTTCAACTCCTATGGCTACTCGACCGCGCAGCTGCTGGTGCATGTGCTGAAGCAGTGCGGCGACGACCTGACGCGTGAGAACGTCATGAAGCAGGCGACGAACCTCAAGGAGGTCACGCTCGATCTGTCGTTGCCCGGCATGACCGCGACCACAACGGCGGACGACTACCGCGTCAACAAGCAGATGCAGATGATGAAGTTCAACGGCGAGCGCTGGGAGCTCTTCGGACCGATCATCACCGACACCGGCGTGAGCGGCTAAAGCGTAACGTCACATCGATGCGATTCTGCCGGCGCGTGCTCTGCACTGCGCCGGCAGTTTTGCTTTCAGGCTGTTTTCGGCCTGCTGATGGGTCAGCGGTAAGGTTAAGGCAACAGAAATCGTTTGTTTATCAGATGCTTGTGTGCCGCTCGCTGCGCCTGCGTTAACTATCGCTTAACCCGCCTTTAAATCGCGCCCGGTAGTCTCCCGCACCAGTTGGCGTGGGCGTTTTGCGTATGGCGTGGGGTCGGAAAAAAAGCGGCGGACGCCGGGAGCCGCAATTCGGGCTTGCCGCATCGCTCGCCAGCTTGCGACTCAATCCGAAAGATCGCATTGCCGCGAATGATGCGCAGCCGAAGAAGCTTGCGGCTAAAGCCGATTCCCGACCATCCCGCGAGCGACCGTCCGGCGTTCGCCGAAGCACCAAAAAAAACAAGGTAAGAGCCGGCCGTTCCGGCTTGTTTCGTCTGGCGTATTGGGGCGCTGTTTTTGGTCTATGGGCGGTAATCGCGGCGGTCGGCGTCGCCGTCTGGGTTGGCGCGCACCTGCCGGCAATTCAGTCGCTTGAAATTCCAAAGCGTCCGCCGACGATTCAGATCGTCGGCTTCGACGGCAGCGTTCTGGCGACACGCGGCGAAATGGCCGGCGCCAATGTTTCGCTGAAAGATCTGCCGCCCTATCTGCCGAAGGCCTTCATCGCCATCGAGGATCGCCGGTTCTATTCGCATCATGGCGTCGATCCTCTGGGCATCGCGCGCGCGGCAGTCGCCAACATTCTGCATCGCGGCGTGTCGCAGGGCGGTTCGACCCTGACGCAGCAGCTCGCCAAGAATCTTTTTCTGACGCAGGAGCGCACCATGGCGCGCAAACTGCAGGAGGTCGAACTCGCGCTGTGGCTGGAGCGCAAGCATAGCAAAGCTGAAATTCTGGAGCTTTATCTGAACCGCGTCTATTTCGGTTCCGGCGCTTACGGTGTCGAGGCGGCGGCGCAAAAATATTTCGGCAAGTCCGCAAAGAACGTCACGATTGCAGAGGCGGCGATGCTCGCGGGTCTCGTCAAGTCGCCCTCTCGTCTCGCGCCGAACCGCAACCCGGAAGGCGCCGAAAAGCGTACGCAGACCGTGCTTGCGGCGATGGCGGACGCCAAATTCATCACCGTCGCGCAGGCACAGACGGCGAGCGCGCATCCTTCCTCCACCGTGAAGCCATCAGGCGCGGGCACCGTGAACTACGTCGCCGACTGGATCGGCGAAGTGCTCGACGATCTGGTCGGGCAGATCGATCAGAGCATCGTGGTCGAAACCTCGATCGATCCGAAGCTGCAGAGTATCGCGGAAGCGGCCGTGATCGACGAACTCGCGGCCAAGAGCGTGAAGTTCAACGTCAGCCAGGGCGCGCTGGTGGCGATGAGTCCGGATGGGGAAGTGCGCGCCATGGTCGGCGGCCGCAATTACGCGGAGAGCCAGTACAACCGCGCCGTGACGGCGAAGCGCCAGCCGGGGTCGGCGTTCAAGCCGTTCGTCTATCTCACCGCGATCGAGGCCGGACTGACGCCCGAGACGATCCGCCAGGATGCGCCGCTCGACGTCAAAGGCTGGAAGCCGGAAAACTACAGCCACCAGTATTTCGGCGCGGTGACGCTGACACAGGCGCTGGCGATGTCGCTCAACACGGTGGCGGTGCGGCTGGGGCTTGAGGTCGGTGCAAAGAATGTGGTGCGCACTGCGCACCGGCTGGGCATCTCATCGAAGCTCGATGCCAACGCCTCGATTGCGCTGGGTACATCGGAGGTCTCGCTTACCGAACTGGTCGGCGCCTATGCGCCGTTCGCCAATGGCGGCCAGGGCGTCGACGCCGCATGTGGTGAACAGAATCCGCACCGTCGAAGGCAACAAGGTGTTGTACATGCGGCCTGCCGATCAGTTGGGTCAGGTGATCGACGTGCGAAGTGTCGCGATGATGAACACCATGATGCAGGAAACCCTGCTCAGTGGCACCGCGCGCAAGGCGGAGATCCCCGGCTGGTCCGCGGCCGGCAAGACCGGCACCAGCCAGGATTTCCGTGACGCCTGGTTCATCGGTTACACCGCCAACCTCGTCACCGGCGTCTGGCTCGGCAACGACGACAATTCACCGACGAAGAAGGCCACCGGCGGCGGGTTGCCGGTCGAGATATGGACGCGCTTCATGCGCGCCGCGCATCAGGGTGTGGCAGTTGCGGCATTGCCCAACTCGCGACAGAGCGGCTTCTTCTCGAACTTCGCGCAGAACACCGCGTCACCGAACGCGCCGCTCGCCGATGCTCCGACGCCGGCCACCGGCGTGGCAAGGCCGGCGCCCATGCGCACATCGGTGCGGCCGGAAGCAGCAAACGGGCTGGATGGCTGGCTGATGGATCGGCTGTTCGGGCGGTAGACGAGCGTCAGTCCGAGATGCCGTAGCGATGCAGGTCGTTGCCGTGGGTATCGAGCCAGGATTTGGCGCGCTCCACGTGACCGCAAACCCGCGCCACTACTTTCCAGAAGCGCGGCGAATGGTTCATCTCGACGAGATGCGCAACCTCGTGGGCCGCGAGATAATCCAGCACGAAAGGCGGCGCGAGGATCAGCCGCCACGAGAACGATAGCGATCCCGCGGAGGTGCATGATCCCCAGCGGCTGGATTGATCCCGGATCGTTATCCGCTTGACCTTGACGCCCAGCGCGTCGGCGTAAAACTGCGCGGCTTTCTGCAATTCCCGGCGAGCCTCGCGCTTCAGATGATCGCCGATCCGGCGCTCGATATGCTCAGCCGCGCCCGCCACGCAAAGAATGCGCTCGCCGCTTTCTCTGATTTCGGTCCACGCCGTGCCCCGCACGCCGGCGCGATGCACGATCCGATGCGGCACGCCGCGCAGCGGCACCACCGTGCCCGGAAGAAACGGCGCTGCTTTCGGAAGCCGGCCGAGACGGGCGGCGATCCAGGCGCCATGACGTTGCGCAAAATCCTTGGCGTCGGCCAGCGTGCCGCGCGGCGGCATCGTCAGGATCGCCTCGCGATCGCTCGGATGAATCCGCAACGTGTAGCGGCGCGCGCGGCGATGACGCCTCAGGCGAATGGAATAGATTTGCGAGCCGTGCTTGACGAGAAGTCGGGACGGTTCAGCGGGGCGCCGATAAAGTAGTGCGCGAACGGCCATTTCTGCGGATCCAGGCATCAGGAATTCGCCCGGATTCTGCCATATCCGCCGCCACTGAAATCGCTCGGCGCAAAAACAAATCATTTGCCCAATATACAGGGGTTTGCGGCCCCCGCGGCCCTACAGAATGGGTCAGCGGGCGAAAATTTTTAAAAAAAGAGCGCCCATCGCCGCACCCAAACAATGAGTCTCAACTCATTCTTTGTATTGGTGGAGTTGACGCGTTTCTGCAGGTTATTTCAAAGGGTTAGCAGCCGCGCCCGCGAATCAACCGTGAGTCCTTGTTTTTGCTCGCAATTATTCCGCTGCCGCAGCCAAGGGCACCTTCACGTTGGCTGCCGAGCGCATGAAATCGGAAATGCGCGGCACGATTTCGGATTTGAATCGCGAGCCGTTGAACACGCCGTAATGTCCCACGCCTGGCTGCACATAGTGCACGCGGCGATCATCGGGGATCGAAGTGCAAAGCGCGTGCGTGGCCTCTGTCTGACCCAAACCAGAGATGTCGTCGTTCTCGCCTTCGACCGTCATCAGCGCCACGCGGGTGATCTTCGAGGGATCGACCGGCTTGCCGCGGTGAGTCATCTCGCCCTTGGGCAGCGCGTGCTTGACGAACACCACGTCGACCGTCTGAAGATAGTATTCAGCGCTGAGGTCCATGACCGCCAGATATTCGTCGTAGAAGTCGCGGTGCTTGTCGACCAGATCGCCGTCGCCCTTCACAAGATCCTTGAACAGGTTCTTGTGCGCGTCCATGTGGCGATCGAGATTCATCGTGATGAAGCCGTTGAGCTGCAGAAAGCCCGGATAAACGTCACGCATGAAGCCCGGATGCGGAAACGGCACCTTGGTGATGACGTTGTGGCGAAACCACTCGATGCCTTTCTCGGCCGCGAGATTATTTACCGCAGTCGGATTGCGGCGGGTGTCGACCGGGCCGCCCATCAGCGTCATCGAGAGGGGAACGTAAGGGTCCTGCTCGGCTTCCATGATGGATACCGCCGCCAGCACCGGCACCGAAGGCTGGCACACCGCGACGATATGCATGTTGCCGCCGAGTTCGTGCAGCATCTCGATGACGTAGTCCACGTAATCGTCGAGATCGAAACGGCCGGCGGTCAGCGGCACCATGCGGGCATCGGACCAGTCGGTAATGTAGACCTCATGCGTCGGCAGAAATGCTTCGACAGTACCGCGCAGCAAGGTCGCGTAGTGGCCGGACATCGGCGCCACGATCAGCACGCGCGGCTGGGGGCTGCGCAACGGGCGCGTCAGCTTGCGGTCGAAATACAACAGTCGGCAGAATGGCTTCTCCCATACCGAACGAATCTCTACGGGAGTGCGGACGCCGTTGACCTCGGTGTCATTGAGGCCCCATTCCGGCTTGCCATAACGGCGCGTGGTGCGCTCGAACAGCTCGCAACCGGCGGCTATCGATTTGCCGAGTTCGGTGTGGGACCATGGATTGAGCGAATTCTGAAACAGAATCTTGGTTGCATCGGTGACCGCCCGTGCCGGATTGAGCGATGCCTGCATCATCTCATACATCCAGTACATCGGCGTCGTCATCGCCGGACTGCCCTCCACTGGCAGCGCCGGCGGCCGGCCAAATTCACCTATCGGCATAGATCCCTCAAACCCCAATTTCGCATCGCAGCATAGTGGCGGTTGGGCCATCAGGCGTCAATGCATCGCGGGACTTATCTGTGCGTTAATGGCGGAAAAAACTGCGGAAATGCCGGAACGATATCGCTATTCGCCACCCTGGATCAGCGAGCCATGACGGCGCGCGCTTTTGAGCAGCCCAAGGAATATCGCAAACGAGGCAACAAACAACACGGCGTTGATCGCCAGCGCCTCGCCCATCAAATCGGCGCGAAATACGTGCGCGATCAACAGTGCACGCATGCCCTCGAACACATAAGTCGGCGGCAAACACCACGCGACGTATTGAAGCCAGTGCGGCAGCACCGTCACCGGATAATACACGCAGGCCAGCGGCAATATGCCGAACATCAGGGTCCAGACAATGCTCTCTGCGCCAAGGCCGTTGCGCAGCACCAGTCCGGACACGAAAATGCCAAGCGACCAGCTCGTGAAAATCAGATTGCAGAAGAATGCAATCAACGGCAGGCCCAGGCTGTAGAAATTGAAATTGAAGAAAATCATGGCTAGCAGCGTCATTGGAATGACGCCGATGGCCAGCCGGATCAGGCTCATGATCATCAGCGAGATCAGAAACTCGATCGGCTTCAGCGGGGTCATCATCAGGTTGCCGACATTGCGCGCCCACATTTCTTCCAGAAACGAGATGGCAAACCCGAGTTGCCCGCGAAACAGGATGTCCCACAGGATGATGGCGCCGATCAGGGTGCCGCCGGCCTGTGCGAAGAAGCCGGAGTTCTGCGCGACGTAAGTCTGCAGAAATCCCCACGTGATGATTTGCAGCATCGGCCAGTACATCAGTTCCAGCAGCCGCGGCCAGGACGAGATCAGCAGGTACCAGTAGCGCAGGATCATCGCATTGATGCGATGCATCGCGATTCCGCGGTGGCTGCCGATGGTGGCGAGATCGCTCATGATGCGTCCTCCTGCACACGGCCACGTGCGACATCGAGAAATACTTCCTCGAGTGTCGCGCGGTTGTAACGCAGCATGATGTTGTCAGGACTGTCGTCGTCTTCGATTCGCCCGCGCTTCATGATGATGACGCGGTCGCACAAGCGTTCCACTTCGAGCATGTTGTGCGATGCCAGCAGGATCGTTGCGTTGTTGGCCTTGCGGTAGGTCTCGAGGTGCTGCCGAATCCAGTCGGCGGTGTCGGGATCGAGCGAGGCGGTAGGCTCATCGAGCAGCAGGAGCTCAGGTTGATTGATCAGCGCCTTGGCCAGGGAAACGCGGGTCTTCTGCCCGGCGGATAGTTTTCCGTTGGGCCGATCGAGAAATTCCCGCAGATCGAGGTCCGCGGCGAGGGCCTCGATGCGCTCGCGCAGATTTTTTACGGCATAGAGCCTTCCGAAGATCGAAAGGTTCTGCCGCACGGTGAGCCGCATCGGCATATCGACATACGGACTTTCGAAATTTATCCGGCCGAGCACGGCCGCGCTTTGCGCAGGCATCGAACAGCCGAGCACCTGCACGCGCCCGGATGTCGGCAGCACCAGGCCCATGATCATGGCGATCGTCGTGGTCTTGCCGGCGCCGTTGCCGCCAAGCAATCCGGTAATGCTGCCCCGCGCGATACGAAACGAGACATCGTCGACCGCGCGGGTGGTTTTATAGACCTTGACCAGATGCGCGACATCGATCGCCGGTCCCGATGGAGCGGACGGGAGCAGATCAGGCCGTACTGCGCCGTGAATTGTCATGCGGGCCGTTCATTGAGCCATCGTGGCGGCGAGTGCAAGATACGAACCTGATCGGGAGGCATGATCGGCACCGCAGTATTTGTCGCCGGTGCGCCGCGCGGCTAGAGTCTCGGCATGACCGACGTTGCAGCCTCCGATTCCCGTCATCCGCGCCGCTATGTTCGTCTGGACACGATTCTGCGGCTGCGGTGGCTCGCAGCGCTTGGCCAGTTGGCGGCGATTTTTATCGTGGAGCAGGGGCTCGAATTCGACATTCCCATCCTTCCCTGTATCGCCATCATCGGGCTTTCCGCGCTGCTTAATCTCATATTGCAGATCGCGTTCAATCCGATGCAGCGGCTGGAACCGGCTTATGCGGCGGGCCTGCTTGCATTGAATATCGCGGAACTGGCCGCGCTGCTGTTTTTCACCGGCGGCCTGCAAAACCCGTTTTCGTTTCTGTTTCTTGCCCCGGTTTTGATCTCGGCAACGGCGTTGCCGATCAGGCTCACCATCGCGCTCGGCATTTTCGCGGTCATATGCGCCACGGCGCTTGGCTTCCTCTACATGCCATTGCCTTGGGAGAGCGACGAACCGCTGGAGTTGCCGCCGATTTATCTGTTTGGCGTCTGGCTCTCCATCGTGCTGGCCATCGGCGTCACCAGCCTCTACGCCTTCCAGGTCACCGAAGAGGCCCGCAAGCTATCCGACGCGCTCGCCGCCGCAGAACTGGTGCTGACCCGCGAACAGCATCTGACGCAGCTCGACGGTCTTGCCGCCGCGGCCGCGCACGAACTCGGCACACCGCTTTCGACCATCTTCCTGATCGCGCGCGAGCTCGAGAAGACCACGCAGGCCGACGGACCGCTCGCGGCCGACCTCAAAATCCTGCGGGAGCAGGCGCAGCGCTGCCGCGACATCTTGGGCAAGATAACGCAGCTTTCCTCGACCGGCGCACCGTTCGACCGCATGCCGCTATCAACGCTGGTCGAAGAAGCCGTCGCGCCGCATCGCGATTTCGGCATCACCATCAAGGTGAGGATCGCTGTCGCTGGGGCCAGCGAACCCGTCGGCATGCGTAATCCGGCTATTCTGTATGGCGTCGGCAACATTCTGGAGAACGCAGTCGATTTTGCGCGCCAAACCGTGGAAGTGAAAGCGTGGTGGAACAGCGAGACCGTCGAAATCGAGATTTCCGACGACGGGCCGGGAATAGCACCGGACATGCTGAAGCGAATCGGCGAGCCTTATCTGTCGCGCCGGCGCAGCGCCGACGAAACGCAGGGCGAACGCAGCGGCCTCGGGCTCGGCGTTTTCATCGCGCAGACCCTGCTGGAACGCACCGGCGCTAAGGTATCCTTTACCAACCGGGTATTTCCCGATCATGGCGCGGTGGTCCGGATCGCGTGGCCTCGCGGGGAATTCGAGGCCGCCGAAACCAGCGCCGAACCAGTGGCTTAGACCTGCGACAAATTAGCCTGTCGCGGCTTATCTCCAGTGCACCAACTTAAGACGGTCTTGGCGGCACGACCTAAGCGCGCCATATCTGGAAGCCTATCGGAGAATCCTCGCGTGAATGCCATTGCTGAACTGACAGACCAGGCCGATCGTTCGCTCTTGATCGTCGAGGATGACAAGCCGTTTCTCGAGCGACTTTCGCGCGCGATGGAAACCCGCGGCTTCACGGTTACGTCCTGCGGCAGCGTCTCCGACGGCCTCGCCCATATCGGCAAGGCGGCGCCTGCATTCGCGGTGGTCGATCTGCGGCTCGGCGACGGCAATGGGCTCGACGTGGTGTCGGCGCTGAAAAAGCAGCGTCCCGAAGCGCGTGCAATCGTGTTGACCGGCTATGGCAATATCGCCACCGCGGTTACCGCGGTGAAGATGGGTGCGGTCGATTATCTGTCGAAGCCCGCCGATGCCGACGATGTCGTGGCGGCGTTGCTGGCCAGCGGCAATGAAAAATCCGAGCTGCCGCACAATCCGATGTCGGCGGACCGCGTGCGCTGGGAGCATATCCAGCGCATCTACGAGATGTGCAACCGCAACGTTTCTGAAACCGCGCGGCGGTTGAACATGCACCGCCGCACCCTGCAGCGCATCCTGGCCAAGACGCGCGCCGCGGTAGAATTCTTCTACTCAAACTCCCCATGCCCTTGCGGGTCGACGAGGCGATTGATCCGAAGCGATGCCGCCATGGCGAAACGTATCGTCATCAGTTTCCGCGTCGGCGCGGGCAGCCGATGCTCCGGCGCCTCGCAGTGCATGTGCGCGCCATAGGCGTCGGCGACGATCAGCCCGGTATCCTTCAGGAAAAATCTCGCACGGCAGATCCTGCGTGAAGGCAAAGAACAAGCGGTCGCAATGCGCACGGTACTCCGGCCATTTCTGGTCGGCGCGCAAATCCTCGACCGATGATTTGATCTCGACAATCCAGATCTCGCCGCGCTCGTTCAAGGCGACCAGGTCGGCGCGCCGGCCCGAGGGCAGCGGCAATTCGCTGAGGCAGGAAAATCCCAGCGACCGCAGCAGCCGCGCCGTGCCGCGCGCAATCGCCAGCGCCGTCTCCGACTGACGCCGGTCCAGCGGTGGCACCAAACTGAGATGACGGCCTTGCGATTCCATGCGGCGAACCCTAGCCGATTTCAAAGCGGCGCCAAAGGCGGAACCCACGTCGCCCTGGTCACTTAATGAACTGCCGCTTGAAGGACTGGAGGCGGATCGGACAAGGCTGCCTCGGATGATCGATGACCTCTGGTACAAGAACGGCATATTCTATTGTCTGTCGGTCGGGACCTACATGGATGCCAATGGCGATGGCGTCGGCGACTTCAAGGGTCTGACGCGGCGCCTCGACTATCTGCAGGGACTCGGAATCACCGCGGTTTGGCTGATGCCGTTTCAACCCTCGCCGGGCCGCGACGACGGCTACGACATCTCAGACTATTACGGCGTCGACCCGAAATACGGCACGCTGGGCGACTTCGTGGAATTCACGCATGGCTGTAGCCAGCGCGGCATCCGCGTCATCATCGACCTCGTCGTCAATCACACCTCGGACGCGCATCCCTGGTTCAAGGATGCCCGCAGCTCTCCCGACTCAGCCCATCGCGACTGGTACGTCTGGTCTGACAGGAAACCTGCCAATGCCAACAAGGGAATGGTTTTCCCGGGCGTGCAGAAATCGACATGGACCCGCGACAAGCAAGCCGGGGCCTGGTTCTTCCATCGCTTCTATGATTTTCAACCGGACCTCAACACGTCGAATCCTTTCGTGCAGGCCGAGATCCTGAAAATCATGGGCTTCTGGATTCAGCTTGGCGTTTCCGGCTTCCGCATGGACGCCGTTCCTTTCGTGATCTCCACCAAGGGCGCGAAGGTCAAAAAGCCGGTCGAGCAATACGACATGCTGCGGACGTTGCGCGAATTCCTGCAGTGGCGCGAAGGTGACGCCATCATCCTTGCAGAAGCCAATGTGCTGCCGAAGACCGACATGCAGTATTTCGGCAAAGACGGCGACCGCATGCACATGATGTTCAACTTTCACGTCAATCAGCATCTGTTCTATGCCATGGCGGCCGCGGATTCCCGCCCGCTCGCGGAGGCAATGAAGGCGACCAAGCCTCGCCCCGCTGCGGCACAGTGGGGGTTGTTTCTGCGCAACCACGACGAACTCGACCTCGGCCGCCTGACCAAAAAACAGCGCGACGTTGTTTTCAAGCAATTCGGTCCCGACAAGAACATGCAGCTCTACGATCGCGGGATACGCCGCCGTCTCGCGCCAATGCTGGGCGGTGACCGGCGACGTCTCGAACTGGCCTACAGCCTGATGTGCACGCTGCCCGGTACGCCGGTGATCCGCTACGGCGACGAGATCGGCATGGGCGACAATCTCGCTTTGCCCGAACGCAACTGCGCGCGCACGCCGATGCAATGGTCGACCGAACCGCACGCCGGCTTCACCAAAGGCGACAAGCCGGTCGCGCCCGTCATCGACGACGGTCCCTATGGCTATCAGCACGTCAACGTCGCCAAACAGCGCCGCGACAACAACTCACTGCTGAACTGGACCGAACGCATCATCCGCATGCGCAAGGAAGTACCCGAGGTCGGCTGGGGCGATTTCGAGGTGATCGCGACGCGCGATCCCGCTGTGCTCGTGATGCGCTACGACTGGCGCAACAACTCGGTGCTGTTCGTGCATAACCTCGACGAAAAGCCGCGCGAGGTGTCCTTCTCCACCGGCATCGGCGGCGAAGACGGCAAGCATCTCATCAACCTGCTGTCGGAAGACCACAGCGAAGCCGATGGCCGCGGCAAACATAAGTTGATGCTCGAGGCTTACGGCTATCGCTGGTACCGCGTCGGCGGACTGGAC
The DNA here is from genome assembly GCA_963723625.1 of uncultured Alphaproteobacteria bacterium. GTDB lineage: Bacteria > Pseudomonadota > Alphaproteobacteria > Rhizobiales > Xanthobacteraceae > Bradyrhizobium. Next base: position 34,697 of record CAVRRK010000001.1, on the reverse strand, counting down.
TATCTCTTAAAGCGGATGGATATCGATGGCGTAAATGACAGCCATTCGAATTAGGCCAACGCTTCATCGGCACATCGACGATGACAGGTCAAGCTAGGCATGACCCGCTTCGGCGGACAGCATTCCCGGATCGATGCCTATTTTGCGCAGCGCCCGGAGGTATTTTTCCTCGATGTCGCCGCCGAAAATCAGGTCGGAATCGGCGTCGCAATGCAGCCAGCCATTGCCCTGGATTTCGTTTTCCAGTTGCCCCGGCGCCCAGCCGGCATAACCCAGCGCCAGGATCGCGTGTTTCGGCCCGGCGCCCTTGGCGATGGCTTTCAGAATATCCACCGTCGCGGTCAGGCAGATGCCCTCGTCGATCGGCAGCGTCGCGTCCTTGATGAAGAAGTCGCTGGAATGCAGCACGAAGCCGCGCCCGGTTTCCACCGGGCCGCCTTTCAGAACCTTCATGCTCTCGGCGTTTTCCGGCAGCTTGATCTGATCGGTCTTCTTGATGATGTCGAGTTGCACCAGGAGTTGCGGAAAATCGATGCTGCCCGCCGGGCGGTTGACGATGATGCCCATCGCACCTTCGGAGGAATGCGCGCACAGATAGATGACCGAGCGCGCGAAACGCTCGTCTTCCATCACCGGCATCGCGATCAGGATCTGGCCGTCCAGATAATTGTGGACGGCGGCCTCGCCGGACCCCTCGGCGGCCTTGCGTCGGCCCGGTCTCTTGCGTGTCACGTCCATCGGGTATGCCTCTGATTGTTGCGCATCCTGATATTGGGTCGGCGCGCTGTCAATCAACCCGGCGCCTTAACTCTCAATCGAGGATCACAAGCTATTCAATGGCTTAGCAGCCGAGTTGTCTGCTAAGAACATGACATGATTGTAATGATGCCCACGCGCGCCGCGTTCGGCGTAACCGCAGCGTTATTCGCATCGATGACGCCGCAGGCGAACGCGCAGGATTCGTCGCCTTGGCTGCGGGACAGCCATTCCGCGATGCGGCTGCTCGCGGGCTCGCGCAGCGGCGCGGTATTGCTGGGCGGCATCGCGTTCCAGATCGATCCAGGCTGGAAAACTTACTGGCGCAACCCCGGCGATTCCGGGGTGCCGCCCCGTTTCGATTTCAGCAAATCGGACAATGTCGAAGCGGTCACGATCCTGTGGCCGGCGCCGATGAAGTTTCCCGACGGGGCGGGTGGCACGTCGCTTGGCTATCAGAAACACGTCGTGCTGCCGCTGCGGATCGTCGCGAAGAATCCCGGCGAACCGGTGACGCTGCGGGCCGCGATCAACTACGCGGTGTGCGAAAAACTCTGCATTCCGGTCGAGGCCAATGCGGAGCTTGCCTTCACCAGCGTGGCCAGCACGGAGGATGCCGCGCTGTTCGCAGCACTCGACACCGTGCCGAAACCGGCCAGCGTCGGCGATCCGAATCCGCTGACCATCCGCGACGTCAAGCGCGACGGCGCGACCGCCGTGCTGGTCGACGTGGCCGCACCCGATGGGGCGGTCAATCTGTTCGTCGAAGGGCCGACGCCGGACTGGGCGTTGCCGGTGCCGAAACTGGTCGAGCATAGTCCGCCCGGGGTGAAGCGCTTTGCGTTCGAACTCGACGGCCTGCCGCCCGGCACCAAGCCGGAAGGCGCGGCGCTGAAACTGACGCTGGTCGGCGGCGACCGCGCCTATGAGTTCAATGTGAATTTGAATTAGGGCTTTGCAGCCGCGGCCCTTCTTCTCCCTCCCCCTTGCGGGGGAGGGTTGGGGGGGGGGTGAGTGCGCGCACTGTCGTCAAGACCCCCACCCCCGACCCTTCCCCGCAAGGGGGAGGGGAGCAGAAGCTTAAGTCCCCGGCCGTGAAACCTCCGTCTCCTTTGAAGTGATGAACTCCAGCAGCACCGGCACGCCTTCCTTGGTTTTCGCGATGCCGCGCTGGATCGCCGGGATGATGTCTTCCGGTTTGGTGACGCGCTCGCCGTAGCCGCCGAACGCGCGCGCCATTGCGGCGTAGTCGCCGGAGATATCGGTCGAGCGATATTTGTCCGTCGAGATCGGCATCACCTTCAGTTCGATGGCCATGCTGAAATTGTTCAACAGGATCGACATGATCGGAATCCGCTCGCGCACGCAGGTCTCAAAGTCCATGCCGGTAAAACCGATCGCCGCGTCGCCCCAGACGTTGATGCAGAGCTTGTCGGGCTTTGCGAGCTTGGCGCCCATCGCCAACCCGAGACCGTAACCAAGCTGCGTGGTTTTGCCCCAGCCGATATAGGACAGCGGCTCGACCGCCTTCCAGAACGGTGAAAGCTGATCGCGCGGGCTGCCGGCGTCATGCGTGATGATGGTGTTCTTGATGTCGACGGTGTGCTGCAGGTCCCACAGCACGCGGTAGGGATTGAGCGGCGCGTCCTTGTGCGTGAGTTTCGGCATCCATTTCGCCAGCCACTCCTTATGCGACGCCGCGATTTCGGCTGCGACGGCGGTGGCATCGCGATCTTTCGTGACGGTCTTGTTGACCTCTTCCAGCAGCGCGTCGAGCACCAGCCCCGCATCGCCAATGAGTCCGATCTTGGCCTCGACATCCTTGTTGAGATGCGCGGGATCGAGCGTCGAATGAATGATGGTCTTGCCCTTTGGCATGGCGATGCCGAAATTGGTTTCCGTGAACGAACAGCCGATGCCGAAGATCACGTCGGCCTCGGCCAGGAATTTCGGCACCGCGCGCGGCACCGCCAGTCCGCCGGAGCCGAGCGACAGCGGATGATCTTCCGGGAATGACGACTTGCCGCCGAGGCTGGTGGTGACGGGAATCGCGAGGCGCTCCGCCAGCCGCTTCAGTTGCGGCCACGCTTTTGCGTAATGCACGCCCTGGCCGGCATAGATCACGGCACGCTTGGCGCCGCTAAGCAACGCCGCGGCTTCCCTGACATGCGCGGGGTCGGCGCCGTAGCGGGTGCGCAGCACCGGCGTGTAGTTCAGGGGCTCCGGCACTTCCTCGTTCCACATGTCGGTCGGAATTTCGACGATGACGGGCCCGCCGCGGCCGTTCTTGAGTTGCGTGAAGGCGCGGCGAAAGATGTTGCAGACCTCGGCGGCGATATTGATCGGCTCGGCGGATTTCGCGAACATCCGCATGGCGCGGCTGGAATTGAAGTTCGGATCGATGTTGGCGATCCGCCGCGCATAACCCATCGGCAGCACCAGCACCGGCACCGACTCGCCGTAGCACTGCGCAACACCGCCCATGGCATTCTCCGCGCCGGGGCCATGCTGCATGCAGAACGCGCCGATGCTGTGGCCCGATGTCAGGCGCGAAATCGCGTCCGCCATGTGAACGCCGATGCGCTCCTGCCGCACCATCACGGGGCGGATGTCGGCGGCGGCGGCAAATTCAATCAGGTGATTGACCGGATAGCCGCAGAGGATCTCGATCCCCTCGCGCTTCATGATTTCCGCAATGGCGGCGCCGAGTTTCATTGGTCTTCTCCCTGTTTGTTATTATTGGCAGCGGTATCCGGCAAAATACTCTTAGGGCTTTTTCGCTTGAGATCGAAGCGCAAAAGCAGGCGAGGGGAGGCGACGGTAGACGGGCCGCTTGTGAAAATGCTGTTGCGCGCCGGAAGCAATCCGGGTGAGGGGTAGGAAGAGAGGGAGCACGCTTGCTTCCTGCTCCAATTCCATAACAAGCTCCGGCCCCATCATTTGATTTCGAGACAGCCGATTGAAGATAGCCACCTTCAACATCAACAATATCAACCGCCGGCTGCCGAATCTGCTGGCGTGGCTGGCAGCCGCCAAGCCCGACATCGTCTGCCTGCAGGAACTGAAAGCCGCGCAGGATCAATTTCCCGCGGCCGCGCTGCGCGACGCCGGCTACCAAGCCGTATGGGCCGGAGAAAAAACCTGGAACGGCGTCGCTATTCTGTCGCGTGGGTCCGCGCCGGTGGTGACGAGGACGCGATTGCCCGGCGATGCCAGTGACAAGCAGAGCCGCTACATCGAGGCCGCCGTGGCCGGCGTCCTGATCGCCTGCGTTTATTTGCCGAACGGCAATCCGCAGCCCGGGCCCAAGTTCGATTACAAGCTGGCGTGGTTCAAGCGGCTGCATCGCCATGCGGCGAAGCTGATCAAGACCGGCGCGCCGGTCGTCATCGCTGGCGATTTCAACGTGGTGCCGACCGACGCCGACATCTATCCCACGCGATCATGGGACAAGGATGCGTTGCTGCAGCCGGAAAGCCGCGCAGCCTACGCGAAGCTGCTGAAGCAAGGATGGACCGATGCCATCCGCACGCTGCATCCGAAGGAGAAAATTTATACGTTCTGGGATTACAAGCGCAACCGCTGGCCGCGCGACGCCGGCCTGCGGCTGGACCATCTGCTGCTCGGCCCGAGCGTGAAGCCGCGCTTGAAAAAGGCCGGCGTCGACAAGATTGTCCGCGGCAGGGAAGGCGCCAGCGACCACGCGCCGGCGTGGGTGGTGCTGAAATAGGCGCGCGACATTCGATCGTCATTGCGAGGAGCGCAGCGACGAAGCAATCCAGTCTTTCTTCGCGAATCTAGATTGCTTCGCTTCGCTCGCAATGACGTTGAGAGGCCGGACTACAAATCCGCTTCCGCCTCGACATTGACGACGGACTTCGCCAGCGTTGTCAGCGCCTCGTCGGTTGCCTTTTCTTCCTTCAGCGTGGCTTCCAGAAGCGCGACCGCTTCCGGCATTCCCAGCTCTTCCGCCCAGGTCCGCAGCGTGCCGTAGCGCGAGATCTCGTAATGCTCGACCGCCTGACCCGCCGCGAGCAGGCCGGCGTCGAGCGCCGGCATGCCCTTGTACTCGGTCATGATCTCCGCGCCTTCCTTGGTGATGCCCATGATGGCGTCGCAGGTTTTCGCGCGCGCCGGCTTGCCCAGAATCTTGAACACGCCTTCGAGCCGCTTGATCTGGCCGCGGGTCTCGCGCTCGTGCTTGACGAACGCGGCCTTCAGTTGTTTGGACTGCGCGGCCTTGGCCATTTTCGGCAATGTCTTGAGGATTTTGTTTTCGGCAAAATAAACGTCCTTGAGCGTGTCGTGAAAAAGATCGCTCAGCAGTTTCGGCTTCTTGGCCATAGTCGCTCCCTGAATCTACAAATGATGTCGGTCCCACAAGGGACTCGCAGCATCAAGTGCTGGAGGTTCGATGCGTTCCCGCCGATAGCCGACGAGGCGTCGACGGCGAAAAAAATCCCCCGCTTAAAGGCGGGGGATTTTCTTTTTATCGGCGGCGCACGATCAGCGCAGCAGCAGGATCAGGATGATGAGCGGAATGGGAATTCCGACCAGCCAGAGTAGAATGGGCATGTGATTTTCCTTTTCAGTTTGATGCAGGTTGATTGAACGACGAACTCAACGCCGCGCCCGGGAGCCCCAGGTGCCATCGCGAAGGCCGCCGCCTTCGGTCGCGGCAAGGCTTGCGCAGAACGCGCCGAGCAGCAGCGAGGCGGTGAGCCAGAACGCGAGCTGCATGGTGGCTTTCCGTGCCGCGTCCGCATCGGCCTTGGCCTGCGTCACCACGTCGTTGACGCGCTTGTCGGCATCGGCCTGACTTAAGCCGGTGCGCGCCGCGACCGTCTTCGAAACATAGTCGCGATCGGCGGGCTTCAGGTCGCCTCCATTGCGCAAGCTGCTGGTGAAGAGCCGGGACATCTCGCCGCGCGAATCGCCGGCATTGCCGCCGGTCTGCGTCTGCGAAGCCGGCGTGTCCGAACGCAGCAGCGTATCGACATAGCCGTCCATCGGACCGCTCGACTGTCCTGCGGCCGACGCCGCGCCTTGGGTGAGGCCCATGGCGCTGCCGCCGATCAGGCTGCTGGCCGGAGACGCCAGCAGTATCGCGCCCAGCACGGAGGCAAAGGCCCAGGTGACGAAGCCGTGGGCGGTATCGCGGAAATACACTTCGTCGGTATGCACGCCGATCCAGCGCGAGCGCAGACGGCCCGCAATGTAACCGCCGAGCGCGGATGAGATCATGGCGATGACGACCAGATAGAGACCGGTGCCGATCTTGAACGTCGTCGCCGAAACGCTGGAGCCGGTCCACGGCGAGACCATGGAGAGGCCAAGGCCGGTACCGAAAGCCAGCAGCACGAGGGTGAGCGCCAGCGATACGGCGGCACCCGCTGCGACCGCGCCCCAGGAAACGCCGGAAACGCTGGGTTCGCCGGCATCCGAGCCCGGCGCAATTACGACTGTATCAATCATGGTATTTCCCCTCTTCGCGAATGTTGATTCAATGGCGCAATAATGTGCACGTTGAACTTTGGTTCCATGAGAGGCTGAGGGCGCGGGCTTCGAGCGCAAAAAGCCGGCAGCCGTGAAGCTGCCGGTTGATTCGAGCCAGACTTATTTGGCGGAGCTTACTTGGTGTTCTGGCCGGCGGGGCCGGTCATGCCCTGCGGCGAGGTTGTCGTCGGCGCCGAAGTGGATTTGGCGACGCCATTGGGGCTGCCATTGGCGCCAGTCCCGCCGCCAGTGCTCGCGCCGGTCGTATTGCCACCCGGACCGGCCGTGGATGCCGCGGTACTGCCGGCCGAATTGCCGCTGGCGCCAGTGCTGCCGCTTGAGCTTGACTGCGCAAGCGCGAATGAAGCCGACAGTGCGAGCGCGCAAGCCGCTGCAAGAATTGTTCTGGTCATGGTTCTCTCCCTTGGATGTGAACCTGACCAACCGCGTGAAGAAAAACACGTTCCGGCAGCTGCACAATATCGCGATGCGAAGCCTTCGTCAGCGGCCGTTCTGCAACGCGCGTTCGGCGGCCTCGTATTTGGCGAGGCGTTCGCGCTTGACGTCGCGGCGCGCGGGAAAAGGCGTGCCGAGCTTGCGGGCCTGGTTCTGCACGGAGAGTAGCGTGCGCCGAAACACCACGGAGGCGCGCGCGGGCGACGCTCCGCTTTCGATCATCACGCGCAGGCGCGCCAGTTCTTCTTCGGTCCAGGTCGTTTTCGATGGCATGCACGGAAAATAGTGCGACAGATTTCGCGCGTCTGTACTGTGGCGGACATTAGAGGCAGAGCGTGGGTTGAAGAAATTGTGAGAGGGAGAAGTGGAACGGAAGCGGGGTGGGAGTGAGCGGAGGGCAAAAAGCTATCGGCGAAGTAAATTAATCTAGTCTCGCGTTTCGATTCTGGCGCGCTATCGGTTGCGAACCGATGGCCTCACTAAAAAATACAAAAAGCAAGTCGCCGGCGCTTTGTCACACCCATTTCGAAGGTTCGCGTCAGAAGACGACGCGTCCGCGAATTCATGATATGGAAGGTTCGCGCCGATGAGCGTTTCGGGCGTCGAAGGAATGAAGATGTCCAAGCCTGTGATTTTCACTATTTCCGCCGCATGGGACCAGGAGGCGTCGGTCTGGACCGGCCATTGCGACGATATTCCGGCGGCTGCCGATGCGCCGACGCTTGACGGGTTGCTGGAAAAGATTTCCGCGATGGCTTTGGATTTGTTGCCGGACAATCATCCGGACGTTGCGCCTGAATCTTTATTCCTTCAGATCACTGCATTGCGTGAAGCCGAACCGGCGATGGGTTGAATGGCGCCGCAGTTTGATCGCGCGTTACGGGATTTATTGCGCGCCGCCGGTTGTAGTCTGGTTCGGCTTTGGGCGCGGCAGCCACGAAATCTGGCACAGCCCGATTACGAAGATAAACCTCGCCGTGCCTGTCGGCATTCCAAGCCGTCATACCGCTAACGCGATCCTGCGGCAGGCAGGATTGCCAAAGGCGTTTTGAGCACCGGCGAAAAACCTTAGCTCGCCTTCGCCTCGGGCGCTGCGGCTTCCGTCTTCTTCTCGATCGCGCGTTTCAATTCCAGCGCGCGGGGCGAAAGCTCGGCGGGCTTGGCTTTGCGCATGAACGCATCGAAGCCGCCGCGATGATCGACGGTCTTGATGGCGTTGGTCGAGACGCGCAGGCGCACGTTGCGGCCGAGCGCGTCGGAAATAAACGTCACGTTGCACAGGTTCGGCAGAAACCGGCGCTTGGTCTTGATGTTGGAGTGGCTCACCTTGTGGCCGACCTGGGGGCCCTTGGCGGTCAGTTCGCAGCGCCGAGACATGGCGAAAATCCTCTGTCATCCCCGCTCCTGCGCCCGTTGAGGGCAGCGCGGGGGTTTGAAATCGAAGTCCATTTAAGGAACCGCGGACGTATAGGCGGCAAGCCGCCAAGCGTCAAGATTAAGCGCGCCGGGATTAAGCCTAAGCCGCGACTTTTGGTCGGACTGTGCAATGGAACAGCATCATATAAACGGCGCATTCCCTGCCGAAACGAGGGTTCCGGCGGTGTTCACCCGCGGTTTGAACAGCCAAACGGCAATCGCGGCAAGCCGGTGCACCTTCGAGCCCGGCTATTACGTTGTTTACCGGACATTGTTGCCTAGATACACAGACCGCCCGGCGTATTGCGCGCGAACAGCAGGGATCCCAGCTTTAGTGATCACCCCCGTTACGATCCGGCCAAGGCCCACACGCGTTGCGGCCCTGCGGATGCTGTGCGGCCTTGGTGCCTGCGCGATCCTGTTTTTTGTGCCGGATGTTTCCGCCCAGGCCCAAGGCCGGCTCGATGCGCGCTATGAGGCGACGCTGTCCGGCATTCCCGTGGGCAAGGGCACCTGGACCATCGACATTTCAGACGATCAGTTTACGGCGACCGCCTCCGGTGGCACGTCGGGATTGCTGAACGCATTCGCGAGCGGCTCCGGTACCGGCGCGGCGCAGGGCCGCGTCGTCAACGGCGCGCTGGTGTCGACGAATTATTCCGCCACGACGACGACGTCGAAGAAATCCGAAGTCGTCCACATCCTGCTCTCCGGCGGCAACGTGAAGGAATTCGGCATCGAGCCGACGCCGCCGGTCGATGCCGATCGTATTCCTGTCACCGAAGCGCATCGCCGCGGCGTCTACGATCCCATGACGGGCTCGCTGTTGCGCGTGCCCGGTACCGGCGATCCCGTCACGCCCGAAGCTTGCCGCGCCGGTGCCGGGATTTTCGACGGCCGCATGCGCTATGAGCTCAAGCTGGACTTCAAGCGCATGGCGACCGTGAAAGCCGAAAAGGGCTATCAGGGCCCCGTTGTGGTTTGCGCAATCTATTTCACGCCGGTCGCGGGCTACATTCCCGATCGCGCGGTGATCAAATATCTCTCCGCCCAGCGCAACATGGAAATTGCCTTCGCACCGATCGCCGGCACCCGCATCCTCGTGCCCTTTCGGATGTCGATTCCCACCCCACTCGGTCCCGGCGTGATCGAGGCCGTGCAGTTCGTCACTTCGCCGGCGCCGCGCGCGGCCGTCAAAACGCAATAATGGTTGTTTTGATCCGTGCCTTGGGTTCGCCGCAAGCCTGATGGGGCTGCCTTGGGTTCGCCGCAAGATTTTGAGGTCATGGCGGCGGCGAAACTTCCAGAGAATCCTGTTGACTCCCGGCGTAATCGCCCGACGCATACGTTTAAGAATTTGGCATGATGAAATCCGGCCTGTACTAAGACGAGCGAACTTGATCTAGTGGCGCGAGACGAAATCAAACGCGACATGTTGCGAGAACGAAGCCGGAGTGGAGCCGAGTCAGCGATTCGGGCGTGTTTCGTTCCGGCCTCGTTCCAAGGCTTAAGCCGCGGCCGAATGGGCGTCGCATTGTGAAACATATCGGCTAAGTGCCACCGCACAAAATACTGAAAAACATGACCTTTTCATCAACCACGGCTTCGGCTGCGAACGGCCGGGCTCCCGGTGCCGGCGTCACCGCGGTGCTAGGACCGACCAACACCGGCAAGACCCACCTCGCAATCGAGCGGATGCTTGCGCATTCCTCAGGGGTCATCGGATTGCCGCTGCGGCTATTGGCGCGCGAGGTCTACAACAAGATCGTCGATCGCGCCGGCGTGGATTCGGTCGCGCTGATCACCGGCGAAGAAAAGATCAAGCCGCCGAAAGCGCGGTTCTGGGTCTCGACCGTTGAGGCGATGCCGAGGGATCTCGATGTGTCGTTTCTTGCGGTCGATGAAATCCAGATCGCTGCTGACTTGGAGCGCGGTCACGTCTTCACCGATCGCATTTTGCATCGGCGCGGCCGCGATGAAACGCTATTGCTCGGCGCGGCCACCATGCGGCCGATGATCGAGCGGCTGTTGCCCGGCGCCAGCATCGTCACGCGGCCACGGTTGTCGCAGCTCGAATTCGCCGGCGATCGCAAGATCACCCGGCAGCCGCGCCGCACCGCGATCGTCGCGTTTTCCGCCGACGAGGTTTACGCCATCGCGGAGCTGATCAAGCGCCAGCACGGCGGCGCCGCCGTGGTGCTGGGATCGCTCTCACCGCGCACCCGCAACGCGCAGGTGGCGATGTTTCAGTCCGGCGATGTCGATTATCTGGTGGCGACGGACGCCGTCGGCATGGGCCTCAATCTCGACGTCGATCATGTCGCGTTCGCCTCCGACCGCAAATATGACGGCTATCAATTTCGAAGGCTGAATCCGTCTGAATTCGCGCAGATCGCCGGCCGCGCTGGCCGCGCCACCCGCAACGGGACGTTCGGCACCACCGGCCGCTGCGCCCCGTTCGAGCCCGAGCTCGTCAACGCATTGCAGAACCACACCTTCGACAGCGTTAAAATGCTGCAGTGGCGCAATTCAAAGCTGGATTTCTCATCGCTCGGCGCATTGCAGGTCTCGCTTGCGCTCACGCCGAATCATGTCGCGCTGACGCGAGCCCCGATCGCAGAAGATATCCGCGTGCTCGATCATGCCGCGCGCGATGGCGACGTGCGGGAGATGGCGCATGGCGCCGCCGCGGTCGAACGGCTGTGGGATGCCTGCCAGATTCCGGACTATCGCAAGATCGCGCCCGCCGCCCACGCCGAACTGGTGACGACGCTGTTCGGCTTTCTGATGCAGAAGGGCAAAATTCCCGATTCCTGGTTTGCGGCGCAAATCGCGCAGGCCGATCGCACCGACGGCGATATCGATACGCTGTCGGGCCGGATCGCTCAAATCCGGACCTGGACGTTTGTGGCAAATCGCCCGGATTGGCTCGCCGACCCCGAACACTGGCAGGGCATCTCGCGCGAGGTCGAAAATAAATTGTCGGATGCCCTGCACGAAAGGCTCACGGAGCGTTTCGTTGACCGCAGGACCAGTGTATTGATGCGCCGCCTGCGGGAAAATGCGATGTTGAATACGGAAATTGGCAAGACGGGTGAAGTGGTCGTAGAGGGCCATGTGATCGGCCGTCTCGAAGGGTTCACGTTTGCGCCGGACGCCGCGCAAGCCGGCTCGGACGCGAAGGCGCTGCAGGCGACGGCGCAAAAAGCGCTCGCCGGTGAAATCGATTCACGCGCCGAGAAATTATCCAAAGCGCCCGACGACCAGTTTTTGCTGGCGTCCGATGGCACCATCCGCTGGACCGGCGACGCTGTCGCCAAACTGGTGGCTGCGGACGATGTCCTGCATCCGCGCGTTCGCATAATTTCCGACGAGCGCCTGACCGGCGCACCGCGCGACGCGGTGCAAACGCGGCTTGATTTGTGGCTGAAGACCCACATCGAAAAGCTGCTGGGTCCGTTGTTCGATCTGGCCAAGGCGGAAGACGTTACCGGCATCGCGCGCGGCATCGCGTTCCAGCTGATCGAGGCGCTCGGCGTGCTGGAGCGGCAGAAAATCGCGGCCGAGATGAAGGATCTCGATCAGCCGTCGCGTGCCACTTTGCGCAAATATGGCGTACGGTTTGGCGCTTATCATATCTACGTGCCGGCGCTGCTGAAGCCGGCCGCACGCGCGCTTGCCTTGATGTTGTGGGCGCAAAAGCAGGACAACGCCGATACCTCAGCGCTATCGGCCGCGCAGCATCTGGCCGGCAGCGGCCGCACTTCTTTTCCGGTCGACAAGCAACTCGATCGCGATGCCTACCGTATCCTGGGCTATCGCCAATGCGGCGAGCGCGCCGTACGTGTCGATATCCTTGAACGTCTCGCCGACCTGATCCGCCCCGCTCTGTCATGGCGGGAGGGCACATCCAGCGTAAAGCCCGCAGGCGCCTTCGATGGCCGCGGCTTCGTGGTGACGCAGGCGATGACTTCGCTGACCGGTTCGGCGGGTGAGGATTTCGCCTCGGTCCTTAAGGCGCTCGGTTATCGCATGGAGAAGCGGCCCGCATTACCGCCTGCATCGGTGCCTGCTCGCAGAAACCCCTTCGAATGCGACGGAGCCGGCGATTGGCAACTGACGTGCCGCAAGGTGAGGTAACCTCGCCCGCATTGCCGCCCCACGTCGCGGCCGCGGCCAATGACAACGAACCAGCTTCGGTGGAGGCGCAGCCGACCCCCACAGCTTCACTGGAAGCCGCGCCGGAGCCCGTGCACCTCGGTCGAGGCCCAGTCGGACATAGCGGCTTCGGTAGAGGCGCAGCCAGATACGGCGGATTAGCGACAAGTCCAGGACGTCTGCCGGAAGCGGACCAGGTTGTAGATGCCGCGCACGACGCCAGCGTTAGCGATGCCGCCCCGGCGGAAACAGGCTCGGACGTCGCAGCGCCGTCCGAAGTTACCGTCGCTGCAACTCCCGAGATGGTTGATGTCTGGCGGCCCGGTGGGCGGTCCGATGAACGTCGCCCGCGTCATGATCGCAACCGGCATCGCAACCCAAATCGTCCGGAAGCGGGCGCGCAACCCGTCGCAGCCACCAGCGAAGGCGAAGCAGCCGATCGCGCAAAGCGCGAGCGTCACGGCCGCGGACGCCGCGACCGCAACAAGGAATTCGGCAAACCGCGGACCGATGCGCCGGCTGAAGCAGCAACGGCATCAACGCCCGATGGCGCCTCAGCTCAAGCGCCGCGCGACGACAAGAGCCGTCCACCCCGGGAAAGGTTTCACGGCAAGGACCGAGACAAGGAAAAATTCCAGGGAAAATTCCAAGGAAAATCTGAAGGAAAGCCTCAAGGAAAATTTCAGGGCAAGCCGAAGGGCGACCGCGAAGGACGCTCGGGTGGCGGCCCGTCGCACCGCCAATATGCCAGCAGCGCGCCGCCGCGCGAACGTGAGCGTCCGGCCGATCCCAATTCGCCGTTCGCCAAATTGGCGGCGTTGAAAGAGCAGCTCACCGCTGCCCGAAAGGATTAGCGGTCGCGAGGAGCGAACCGTGCTTCAAATTGGTGTGGCTTGGAGCGTCAGCGTCTCGACAAATGGCTGTGGCATGCGCGCGTGGTCAAAGCCCGGACCAGCGCGGCTGCGCTGATCGAAGCTGGCCACGTCCGCCTCAATGGCGCGCGCGAGAAGGCGCCGGGTCATTCCGTGAAGATCGGCGACGTCCTCACCATCGGCCTCGACCGCACGGTGCGTATCCTGAAAGTGGTCGGATTTGCCGAGCGGCGCGGCGACGCTTCAGCAGCGCGGCTTCTATATTCCGATTTGCAGGATCGGCACGAGTAACTATCTTTATCTTGCGAATTTTACCGAAGTGAACGGGTGAAGAGCGAGCGCCGCGCTTACCTTGCGGCTGCCGAGTTCCTGCGCTACCCAACACTCAAATTTTTACCCCTCTCGGAGCCCTGGATGACGTACGTCGTCACTGAAGCCTGCATCAAGTGCAAATATACCGATTGCGTCGAAGTCTGCCCCGTGGACTGCTTCTACGAGGGCGAGAACATGCTGGTGATTCATCCGGACGAATGCATCGATTGCGGCGTGTGCGAACCTGAATGTCCGGCCGACGCGATCAAGCCCGACACCGAGCCCGGGCTGGAGAAATGGCTCGAGGTGAATACCGAATACGCCAAGAACTGGCCCAACATCACCCAGAAGAAAGACCCCCCGCCCGACGCCAAGGATTTCGAGGGCGAGGAGGGCAAGTTTGAAAAGTATTTCTCTCCTAAACCGGGGAAGGCGACTGACCCGCTCCGGAGTTTGATCCGTCCGCGGCAGTCCTCATTTCGCTCACGGCTTAACCCTATCCGGGCGTTTGGGGCGGGTAAACGGTGCCAAGTGGGCCGTAATCGAGGCATAAACCATTGATTTTTGCGGGAAATGTGCTATTATAGGCACATTAAGAGCCGAACCCGGCCGTGTCGCTTTAAAGTTCCGGGGTTCCCGTAACATCGAACAGGGGCGTGGCAGTTCCGCGCGCAGGCCGTGTCACAGAAAACGCGTAAAAAGAGTGCTTCCAAGGGGTCGAAGAAAGCCGCTGCAAGCCGCAGTGCAACCAAAGGCCGGGCCCGGGCTTCTCTCAAGGATACCAAGCGAGCCTCGAAGGCCTCCGCTGGAAAATCCTCGAAAAACAAAAGAAACATAATGCCAAAAACTGCAAAAACTGCCGCGAAAGCGAAGGATTCCAAGTCCGCCGCCTCCAAGACTGTCAAATCCAAGACTTCTGCATCCAAGCCTCACGTCTCCAAAGTGGCGCCGAAAACCGTCTCGAAGGCTGCGGTTAAGCCCAAGGTTGTCGCGAGCAAACCAGCCGCCAAGCCGGTCGCCGTTGCGCCTCGCATTGAGGAACCGAAGAAGGTTTTGACGCAGCGCCAGGGATTCAAGACCAACGAATTCGTGGTTTATCCAGCGCACGGCGTGGGCCAGATTCTGGCGATCGAGGAGCAGGAAATCGCGGGCGCGAAGCTGGAGCTTTTCGTCATCAATTTCATGAAGGACAAGATGACGTTGCGCGTGCCGACCGCCAAGGTCGCCAATGTCGGCATGCGCAAGCTTTCGGAACCGGCGCTCGTGAAGCGCGCTTTGGAAACGCTGAAGGGCCGTGCCCGCATCAAGCGTACGATGTGGTCCCGACGCGCCCAGGAATACGAAGCCAAGATCAACTCGGGCGATATTGTCGCCATCGCCGAAGTGGTTCGCGATCTCTACCGCTCCGAATCGCAGCCGGAGCAGTCCTATAGCGAACGCCAGCTCTATGAAGCAGCGCTCGATCGGCTGTCGCGGGAGATCGCGGTCGTTCAGCATGTGACGGAAACCGAGGCGGTGAAGGAAATCGAAGGTCAGCTCGCCAAGAGCCCGCGCCGCGGTGCCAAGAGCGAGACGGACGCCGAGTCGACGCAGCGATGACGACGCCGATGCCGACAGCGACAATACCGCCGTCGCGGACGAGGCGGCGTAAGCGGCTTCTCGGAGCTTCAAACAAATCAAAGCCCGGTCCAAATGGCCGGGCTTTTTTGTTTTCTGCCATTCCGGCAATGTCGAACTCAATCCACCACGATCTTGACGCGGTCCCGCGGCTTCACCTGCGCGCGAGCGTCCAAGCCGTTGAGCACGCGAAAGCGCTCGGCCGGACGATCGACCCCCGCCATCCGATGTGACAGTGACTCAACAGTATCGCCAGGCTGCACGGTGATCACCTTGATGCGCAACGGACGCGCGGCCTGAATTTCATCAAGTGTCAGACGCCGAAAGGAATTCACGGTTTCGCGGGCATTGCGCTCGCTTTCCGTGGTCTTCTGTTTGGCGGCGAAGATGAAGCGATAGACATCGCTGCCGAAACGCAGCGCATAGACCTTGAACACCCACTGATCGCCCTGCGCCATCACCGAGGCCGCCGGAAAACCATTGATGGTCAGTTCCTCCGTGGTCGCCTTGTCGACATTCTCCATCCAGCCGGAATTCAGATAATCCGCGAGCGTCTGTTCGGCCGGCACCCGGACGACATCGAAGCGCATGGCCTGATTGCCGCCTTCGCGGACGCCGATCACGGCTTGCGCCGTATTGTCGAGGGTGAACGCTTCCGGAGCGGCGAAAGTAAAGCCAAGCTTGGGATGCAGGAAGCGCCGGCCGCGGACAAAACCCTCGCTCGGGTCTTCGCCGTAGACGATATTGTCGATCGCGGCGAGATAGGTCTCGCGGTCCCGCTCTCCACCTTGGGGCGACGTGTATTGCCGCGCATTGGCCTGGGCGTTTTGCACGCGCTCGGGGGTCGCGGGATGCGACGACAGAAAGTCCTGCGAGCGCGGATCGAGCCCAGTTTTTCCCGCCTTCAACGCGGCATTGCGTTCCATCGAGGCCAGAAAACGCGATGCGCCATAAGGATCGAACTGGGCCCGGGCGGAAATGCCGACGCCGATGCCATCCGCCTCGAATTCCTGCGCGCGAGAAAAGCTCGCCATCGTCAGCTTGGTTTTCGCCAGCGCCAGCGCGGTGACATCGGGATCGTTGCCCATCTCGGTCATGACGCGGGTGACGACGGCATTCTGCCGTGCCTGATCCTCGCGGATCGACGCGTGTTTCGCCAACACATGCGCCATCTCGTGAGACAGCACCGACGATAATTCAGATGTGTCGCTCGCCAGCGCGATCAGGCCGCGGGTGACATAGAGCTGGCCGGTGGGAAGCGCGAACGCGTTCACGGCTCCCGAGTTCAGGATCGTCACCCGGTAAGTCAAATCCGGACGCTCGGAGGCGGCAACCAGCCGGTCGACGGTTTTGCCGATCAAAGCCTCGAGGTTCGGGTCGTCATAGGAGCCGCCGTAGGACGACAGAATTCGCTCATGCTCGCGTTCGGCCGCGGGCGTCTGTGCGATCGTTCTCGACGGTTTTGCCTGACCCGACGCGGTTTGCGAGCCCCCGAAGCGAGTCATGTCGCCACAGCCGGCCAGCGTGAGGGTTGCGCACAGCACGGCTGGGGCAGCCCAAAGGCGGCGGCCCGTCCGCGTCTCGCGCAACCTCATCCATCCAGCCACGATCATGCTCATCTCTGCCGGCTAACCAATTAGTCGCCAAGCAACTCGATTTGTCCGGTCTGGAGCGCCTCGATTCGCGGGCCGCCCCGCGCCTCGATCCAGCCGCGAACGCGAATCCGCCGATTTTCGAGTGACTTAAGTGCAATCCCGGCAGCTTCGAAAGCCGGCACCATCCGCCTTGAAATAGTCACCGCGAAGTCCCGTGTCCAGCGCCGCCCAAAATTGATGTAGGTGGTCGCTCCCGCCTCGCGCACCGACAGAACCTTCCCCTCGACCACAGTGAACTGTCCAATTCTGGCCAAAATAGTGCCGGGATTTCCCGCGCTCTGGATGGCCGCCGGATCGCTCCAGATTCCCTGCTTGCCCTGTCGCGCCGCCGCCTCGGCGAGGCTGAGACTGGCGGCGCAGGCCCTGTCGGCAATGCCAGGCGATACCAGCGCCTTGCCCTGTTTCACAAGGAGGCTCTGTACCGAACCGTCCGCTTGATCGAGAAACACAAACGCAGGCTGACGGCCATAACGGTCCGGGCTATCGTTTTCACCGCGCAGGGTCACGCTACGGTTGAGGACGAGTGCGCTCAGCGCCTCTGATCCATTCACTATCCCTTTTTCGCTTGTGATCGGTTCGATACCGGCAAGGCGAACCTCGCGGCCATCCTCCATTCGAAAAGTTCGGCCGTCGAGTATTGCAATGACGCGGCCTTCACCCTGCGGTTCGAACATGCAATCGGCGGCGAGTGTCGGGTTCGCAGCGCTGGCGAAGGTCATGACGCAAAGCGGGATGAGGGCACGCTGCGCGCGTCTTGATGCGGATATCGAGCCGTTGGAAATCATGACGCGATGGTCTCACACTTCGCTCATTCCGCTTAGCGGAAATGCGAACGCGCGTAACGCGCAGCGGCTTGCTGCCGAGGGCTGCTTGCGGCATGATCCTTCAAAGACAGCGATCGCATCTGCAAAGCGACGCGGGCGTTTGGGAGGTATTGATGAAAAAAGTTCTGTCAGGCGTTCTCGCGTCGATTCTCGTGGTCGCAGCGACCGCGGCTGGCGCGCAAACCAAACCGCCGCTGAAGCTCGGCGCCATCCTCGATATGTCCGGACTCTACGCGGATATCACCGGCCCCGGCAGCGAGACGGCGGCGAAGATGGCGGCGGAGGATGCGGGCGGCGAGGTGCTCGGGCGCAAAATCGAAATCATCGCCGCTGACCATCTCAACAAGGCCGATCTTTCCGCCAATATCGCGCGCGATATGCTCGACAACCAGGGCGTCGAAGCGATCGTCGACGTCGCGGCGTCCGCGACCGCGCTGGCTGCGGGCGAGATCGCAAAGGCGCGCAACAAGATCATCATGTTCAGCGGCCCCGGATCGATCCGTCTCAGCAATGAAGCCTGCGGTCCCTACACCGTCCACTACGTGTTCGACACCTTCGCGCAGGCGAACACCACCGGTTACGCCGCGGTCAAGCAGGGCCTCGACACCTGGTTCTTTCTCACTGCCGATTATGCATTTGGGCAGGACCTGGAAAAGGATACCGCCAACGTCGTATTGAAATCCGGTGGCAAGGTGCTGGGCAGCGTCAGGCACCCGCTCAACACATCGGATTTCTCGTCCTATCTGCTGCAGGCGCAAAGCTCGAAAGCCAAAGTCGTGGGGCTGGCCAATGCCGGAGGCGACACCATCAACGCAATCAAGCAGGCGGCCGAGTTCGGGCTGACCAAAGGCGGCCAGAAATTGTCGCCGCTGCTTGCCTTTGTGACGGACATCGACAGCGTCGGTCTGGAAACCGCGCAAGGTTTGTTGCTCGCCGAAGCATTCTACTGGGACCTCAACGATGACACCCGCGCTTTCTCGAAGCGCTTCATGGAGCGGACCAAGCGCGTGCCGACATCGGCCCAGGCCGGCGTCTACTCATCCGTCGCGCATTATTTGAAGGCGGTGAAGGCGGCCGGGACCACCGACGCCGCCGCGGTCATGAAGCTGATGAAGGAGACGCCGATCAACGACTTCTTCGCGAAGAACGGCCGCATCCGCGAGGACGGCCGCATGGTTCACGACATGTATCTGTTCGAGGTGAAGAAGCCCTCGGAATCCAAGGGGCGCTGGGACGACTACAAGCTGCTCGCAACAATTCCGGGCAACGAAGCGTTCCAGTCGCTTGAATTGTCGCGCTGTCCATTGGTCAAAAAATAACAAGAGGGGAAATCCCATGAACGATATGGTCCTTCAGAAACTCGACAACGGCCTGCTCACCATCACCATGAACCGGCCCGACCGGCGCAATGCGCTGAACGCCGACATGACGCTCGGCCTGGTCGAGGCGGCGCGGCGCGCGGCGGAAGATCACGACGTGCGCGCAGTGCTGCTGAAGGGCGCGGGCGGCACCTTTTGTGTCGGCGGCGACGTCAAGTCGATGGCGGAAGGACGTGCGCCGCTGCCGTTTGAGGCGAAGAAGACGAACCTGCGTCGCGGCATGGAGGTCTCGCGCATTCTGCACGAGATGCCAAAGCCGGTGGTAGCGCAGATCGACGGCGCTGCCGCCGGCGCGGGCCTCTCGATTGCATTGGCTTGCGATCTGCGAGTAGCCAGCGCCTCCGCCAAGATCACCACCGCTTTCGCCAAGGTTGGATTGTCAGGCGATTACGGCGGCACTTATTTTCTGACGCATCTGCTCGGCAGCGCCCGGGCGCGCGAACTCTATCTGATGTCGCCGGTGCTGACGGCGCAGGAAGCGCTGGCGCTCGGCATCGTCACGCGCGTCGTACCCGATGCGGAGGTCGAAGCCGCAGCGCATGATCTGGCGATGTCACTGGCGCAGGGACCTTCGGTAACGCTCGGCTATATCAAGAAGAACATCAACAACGCCGAGCATATGTCGCTGGAACAGTGCTTCGATGCAGAGGCGATGCATCACTCGCGCTCCGGCGAAACCGCCGACCACAAGGAAGCCGCGAAGGCTTTCGTCGAAAAGCGCAAGCCCGCATTCCAGGGCCACTGAAATGGCTGACGCCATCAGGCTGCGGCAGATCTGTCTGGTCGCGCCGCACATTGAGCCCGTGGTCAGCGATATCGCCGAGATCATGGGACTCAACGTCTGCTACCGCGACGGCAATGTCGCCAAATATGGCCTGGAGAACGCGCTGCTGCCGGTCGACACCATCTTGTTGGAAGTGGTGGCGCCGACACAGCCCGGCACCGCGGCGGGACGCTTCATCGACAAGACCAATGGTCGCGGCGGCTATATGGCAATCTTTTCCTGCGACGATCCCGACGAGCGCGGCAGGCACGCCGCGAAATGGGCGTCCGCACCGCCAATGTCATCGATCATGCGCCGTATCGTGGCGTGCAACTGCATCCGCGCGATTGCCGCGCTGCGTTCATCGAATTCAATCACACCGCCGGCAGCGATAATATTCTCGGACCTTATCCGCCGGCGGGCCCGGACTGGCAGAAATCGATCCGCAAGGATGTGACGCAGGCGTTAGTCGCTGTGGAAATGGAAAGCCCGGATCCGCACGGCCTTGCGGAGCATTGGGGCAAGATCATCGGAATTCCAGTCAGCAAGAATCAAAGCGGCGAACCGGAGTTGGTGCTGCCCAACGCCACCTTTCGTTTCATCGAGAGGCACAAGCGACATCATGAGCGGCCTGACGTTTCGAGGTCCGCGATATCGCCGCCGTTTTCGATGCGGCGAAGGAAGAAAGGGCATGCCGTGTCGGACGCCTCATTCCTGCTCGGTGGCGTTACCTTCCGCCTTGTGGCGTGAGCGTTGACGTCTCGCGGCAGGCGTTCAATAACAAAAATTAACAAGGACGCTCCGCAATGCCCACTGCAACGACTAGCTTCTGCCCGCACGCATCCGCTCGATAGCTTCTTCGCGCCCGCCGGCATCGCCATCATCGGCGCGTCGCGCGACATGGAGAAAATTCCCGGACGGCTGCTGTCGATGCTGCGCAAGAATAAATATCCGGGCCGGATTTATCCGATCAATCCCAACTACGGCGATATCGACGGACTGAAATGCTACCCTTCCATCGCCGATGTCGGCGAGCCGATCGACCTTGCCATCGTCATCATTCCGGCGCGCGCGGTGCTGGGTGCGCTGGAGCAGTGCGCGGCCGCCGGCGTCAAGAACGCGGTGATCATCTCGTCGGGATTCGCCGAGGAGGGCGGCGACAGTTCGGCGATGCAGGATGCCATCGTTGCGCTCGCCAAAAAAACGGGCATGCGGATTTCCGGTCCCAATGCCGAGGGCTTTTATAGCGAAGCGCAGCACGTCGCGGCGACCTTCAGCCCCACTGTCGATGTCAAGCCGGGCGTAGTCGACCTCGTGGCCACGAAACGCAGGGCCGCCATCGTCGCGCAGAGTGGCGGCATCGGCTTTGCGATCAAGCATCGCGCCAAGGCCCTGGGTATCGCGATCAGTTACTGCGTCAGCGCCGGCAACGAAGCCGATCTCGGCGCGGGCGAATTCCTTGAATACATGGTGCAGGATTCGTCCACGGATGTGATCCTGCTGTTCATCGAGGGCATTCGCGACGTCGACAAGTTTCTCGCCGCGGCGCGCCGCGCGGCGGAAATCGGCAAGCCTGTCATCGTCACCAAGGTCGGCCGCTCCGGCGCGGGCGAGCGCGCGGCGGCGTCGCACACCGCAAGCATGGCCGGTTGGTCCGCGGCCTATGACGCGGTGTTCGCGAAATACGGCTTTATCATTTCCAACGATCTCGACGAAGCCGTCGCTATCGCCGCGGTGCTGACGACATCGCCGCTGCCAAAGGGCGACCGCGTCGCCGTGCTCACCGTATCGGGGGGAGCGGGCATCTGGGGCGCCGATACGGTTTCGATGCAGGGCCTGCAGGTGCCGGAATTGTCGGCGGCAATCCAATCGGAAATCCGCACGCTGCTGCCGTCCTATGGCGCGGCGCGCAACCCGATCGATGTCACCGCGCAGGGCGTGCATAGCGGCGGCCTGCAGAAGAGCATCGATCTGCTGGATGTCTCCGACGAAGTCGATATGCTTCTCGTGGTGCTGTCGCTATCGAGCGAAACGCGAATGCCATTCAAGCAGGACGAGTTGAAGCCGGTGATCGATGCGCAGAACAAGCCGATCGTGTTCTATTCCTATACACTGCCCTCTATGTTCGCGCGCACAGCGCTGGCGGAGTCGGGCGTCGTGGTGCTGTCCGGGCTGACCCACGCCGGCGTCGCCATGCGCCAACTGGTACAGCGTGCGAAGTTCAAACTGGAGCCGCCAGTCGCTATTGCCGCGCCGAAGCAGTTCGACATCTCTACGCACCTGAAATCTGCGACGCTGTCCGAGCACGACAGCAAGTCGCTGCTGCGCGACGCGGGCATCGAGCTCCCGAACGAAATCCTCGTGACCGACAAAGAGCGCGCTGGAAGGCGCGATCGTGAAAGTCGGCTTCCCGCTGGTGATGAAAATCCAGTCGCGCGATATCCCGCACAAGAGCGAAGTCGGCGGCGTGCGCGTCAACATTGCGAGCAAAGACGAAGCGTTGAAGGCCTACGACGCGCTGCTGGAAAGCGCGCGAAAACATCGGCCCGAGGCCGCCATCCAGGGCGTGCTGTTGAGCCCGATGGCGAAGAAAGGCGTCGAGATCATCATCGGCACCATGCTGGACAAGACGTTCGGGCCGATGATCATGGTCGGTCTCGGCGGCATCACGACGGAATTATTCAGGGACGTGATCTATCGCCCGGCACCCGTGAGTATGGCGGAGGCAACGGGGATGCTGGGTGAACTGAAGGCCGCGCCGTTGCTCAATGGTTTTCGGGGCGCAGCGCACAGCCGATGTGCCAGCGCTGGCGCAACTGATCTCGCAGATTTCCCAGCTCGCCGCACGCTGGAGCGGCCATATTTCGGAGATCGAGATCAATCCAGTGCTGGTGCATCCAGAGCAGGGCGTCACTATTGTCGACGCGCTGGTGGTGGGGAATATTCGTCATTCCGGACGCGCGTGGCGTGGAATCCATACTCCCGTTGGTTATGGATTCCGGGCGTTTCGCTCGCACGGCCCGGTGCGATCACCGCCCCTTGAAATTCGCGACGCGGCGCTCCGCGGTAGCCTTGACGCCTTCCTTGAAATCTTCGGTGGCGCGCAGCCGCGACTGTTCGGCGAGTTCGTGATTGGTCGCCGCCAAAACTCGGTCCGCCAGACCCGCACGCATGGTCGCGCGCGTGGAGAGCAGGCCGAGCGGCGAACATTCCGCGATCTCGCTCGCGAGCTTCATCGCTTCGGCGCGCACCTGATCCTGCGGCACGCACACATTGGCGAGACCCATCCGGGTGGCTTCCTCGCCGGTGACGCGGCGGCTGGTGTAGAAAATCAATTCGGCGTTGTTTTTTCCGACGAGTTCGGGAAGCGTCGTCGTCAGCCCGAAGCCCGGATGAAATCCGAGCTTGGTGAAATTCGCGGCGAAGCGCGCTTCCGGACAGGTGACGCGGAAATCCGCGGAGACCGCGAGCCCGAGGCCACCGCCGATCGCGGCGCCCTGCACCGCGGCAACGATCGGCTTCTTGTTGCGGAAGATGCGCACCGCATGCAGATAAAGGCTATTGATCGAGCCGAGGCTGTCGGCGGGATCGCCCGTTGCTGCTCCCTTGGCCTCGCGGGCTTCCTGCGCCTGCCGCGCGGGGTCGCTGAAATTGGCGCCGGCGCAGAACGCCTTGCCCTGAGCGGCAAGCACCGACGAGCGAATTTCGATGTCGCGGTCGAATTCTTCCAGTGCGTCGGCAATTTGATTGATCAGCGAGATGTCGAAGA
Source organism: uncultured Alphaproteobacteria bacterium (assembly GCA_963723625.1). Taxonomy (GTDB): domain Bacteria; phylum Pseudomonadota; class Alphaproteobacteria; order Rhizobiales; family Xanthobacteraceae; genus Bradyrhizobium. Next base: position 11,224 of record CAVRRK010000001.1, on the reverse strand, counting down.
AGTTCAACGGCGGCCGCTGAATTTCGATAATGCCGACATGATCTTTCTTCTCAACGCCGATATCCGTGAATTTGCTCATGATGTCCTCGATTGAAATGATCTTGTCAGCGCAAACCAAGCCCGCGCGCGATAATGCCGCGCAGCACTTCCGTGGTGCCACCCTGGATTGTCAGCTTTAGGCGCCGTCTGCATCGCAAACGCCAATTGCTCTTCCAGTGTTGCATGGTTCGACGCGTCGGCATCGACAAAGGCCGCGAGCTCACGCACGCGATGCGGCAGTTGCTGCTCCCAGATCGTGCCGATGTCCTTGACGATGGAGGCTTCCACCACTGGCTCCTTGCCGGCCTGCAGCATGCCCGCGACCGAGACCGACATCCGCCGCATGGTGTGAAGCTGCGCCACCAGCTTGCCGATGCCCTCCGCGCTGCGCGTATCCGGCTTCGGCCCGACCGCGCGCACCAGCTCGGTCAGCACGTAGTAGGTTTCGAGAAAGCGTTCCGGCCCGCTGCGCTCATAGGCCAGTTCAGAGGTCGCCTGCTTCCACGCGCCGTCGATCTCGCCGAGCACATGATCGTCCGGCATGAAGGCGTCGGTGAAAACCACCTCGTTGAATTCGAACTGGCCGGTGATCTGGCCGATCGGATTGACCTTGATGCCCGGCGTTTTCATGTCGACCAGAAACTGCGTCAGGCCGTGACGGCGATTTTCCTTGGTCGATGGCGAGGTGCGAAAGATCGCGATCATGTAGTCGGCCATGTGCGCCGACGACGTCCAGATCTTGGTGCCGTTGATCAGCCAGCCGCCGTCGGTCTTGGTGGCCTTGGTCTTGGCCGCGAACAGATCGGAGCCGGAGTTCGGCTCGCTCATGCCGATCGAGAAACACACTTCGCCGCGGCAGATGCGCGGCAGGATGTCCATCTTGATATGCTCGGGCGCGTATTTCAGCAGCACGGGCCCGCTTTGGCGGTCCGCCACGAAAAAGCGGCGCGTCGGCGCGTTGGCGACGCGCATTTCCTCGGTCACCACATAGCGTTCCAGAAAGCTGCGCTCGTGGCCGCCATATTTCTTCGGCCAGGTCATGCCGAGCCAGCCACGCTCGCCGACGCGTGCGGCTGAATTCCCGCGCGTCGGCATCTTCGCGCTTCGGCTTGTGCGGATCGAAGGTGCCGGCGGCGATTTCCTCGGCGAGGAAGGCGCGCACTTCCTTGCGCAGCACCTCGCATTCGGGCGGCAGGCGGATCGGATCGAAACGAAGGGCTGCGGTCATGTTGAACTCGTCTCTTGAACAATCAAAATAGTGCGTCGTCAGCGCGATGCCACCAGCGGCCACAGTTCATCGGCGCCGCGAGCGGCGACCATCTTGCCGAGCTCCACCGCCCAATAGCTCTCGTGGCCGAAGTCGTCGCGCCATGCCAGCGCGCGCAACGTGTAGCGATGCAGGATGTGCTCGATGGTAAAGCCGATCGCGCCGTGCACCTGATGCGCGATCGCGGCGCCTTTTTCGGCGGCTTCCGCGCAACGGATTTTTGCCGACGCCGCTTCGAGGAACACCGCTTCATCGAATGATTTGCTGTTGGCGATGGTGTCCGCGGCCGAACTGGCAGCCGCAAGCGCGGCAGCGGCTTCGCCGGCGAGCCTTGCGAGGTTGTGCTGCACCGCCTGGAATTTCGAGATCTTCTTTTCGAACGCCACGCGTTCGTTGGAATAGCGCACGCTGATTTCGAGCATCGATTCCAGCGCGCCGGCGATCTGCAGGCTTCGCGCCACCGCACCCATCAGCATCAGCGAGGTTTCGTTGAAGCCCTTGGGCGCGGGCTTGATCGCAACGGGCTGCACGTTGTTGAACGTTACCGTATCGCTGGCATCATTGCCCAGATTGACTCCATCCTCGATCCGGCACGCACTCGCATCCACCAGCGCAATCGAAAGGCCAGCCGCGCCAGCGGCGAGCACGGCGATGTGCTTGACTTCCTTCGCAAAGGGAACGCCGCGCGCGCGGCCGGACAGACTACCGTCCGCGTTGAGCGCGATGCGATCCTTTGGACTCGCAGGCGCCACCGTCATCGCACCTTCCGGCGAAGCGATCTTTGCCTGCGACAGCAGCCATCCCGCCAGCATGGTCTCGGCAAGCGGAACCGCGACAGCAAAACGACCGGCGGAACTCAAAACGCTAAAACCTTCGGCGAGGCTCGCGCCGGAGCCGCCGCAGTCTTCCGGCACCCATGACAGCGGCAACCCGGAGTTCGGTCAGCGCCTGCCATAACGGCGTCTTTCCAGCGGCCATCCTTGTCATTATTGATGGTTTGCGCGTCGGCGAGATCGGCGAAAATACGTTCCGCGGTCTCGGCGACAATGTTCTCACTCTCCGCCACGGCTTCCCCGTCCATGAGCATAAGTTTCGCAGGCAACGACCACGGCGCGTTGCTGATGCTTTGTTGCGATCCATGATGGTGAAAAGCCGACTCCATGACAAGGGCGGATGTCACCCGATGGGTCTGCGGGACGATGGCCGGAATCGGCATGATGCGCTCGCTGCAACTTGCCTGCTTGCGGCGATATGGTAGATGCAACCGCGGCAAGGCGCGTCAATCAAGAAAAGGAATTCCGATGTCCAAGGATGGCTTGTGCGTGGTTGTAACGGGGTCCGCATCCGGTCTTGGCGCGGCGACGGCTGGTATCCTTGCGAAACATGGCGCGCGCATCGTCGATCAATTATTCGTCCAGCCAGAAGGAGGCCGAGCAAACCGCCGATCTCTGCCGCACCGCCGGCGGCGAAGTGGTCGTCGTGCAGGGCGACGTCTCACATGACGAGGATTGCAGGAAGATCGTCGCGGCGGCGGCGCCGTGGGGCCGTCTGGACGCACTGATCAACAACGCCGGCACCACCAAGCACATGGCGCACGGCAATCTCGACGGCCTTTCGGCGGAAGATTTTCAGCGGCTGTTCGCCGTCAACACCATCGGACCGTTTCAGATGGTTCGCGCCGCTCGTTTGCTGTTGGAAGCTGGAGCCAATGCGTCGGGCAGGGCGTCGGCCGTGGTCAACGTGTCGTCTGCCGCCGGGCTGCACGGCCACGGATCGTCCGTCGCATACGCCGCGAGTAAAGGCGCGCTGAACACGATGACCCTCTCGCTGGCGCGCGCATTGGCGCCGCTGATCCGCGTCAACACCGTGTGTCCGGGCTATATCGATACGCCGTGGTTCACCAAAGGACGCGGCGCAGAAGCCGCAGCGAAGGTACGCGATTTCGTTGTCGCGAAAGTGCCGCTGAAGGTCGCCTCGACAGCTGAGGATGTCGCGGAATTGGTTTGCTTCCTCGCCACGCCGTCCTCAAGCAACATGACCGGCGAAGTCGTTCGGCTGGATGCCGGCGCTCATCTTGCGACGTGAGCCCGACGCGAAGCGGTTTGCTTATCGCGAACCCGGGTCGGAAATCACGCGGCTGGCGACAAGCCTGTTCCAGATGAACAGCACCACCAGCGCGCCGATGGTGGCGGTGATAAAGCCCGCACCCTGGTTCGGCCCGTAGTGGCCAACGGCCTGACCGATGAACGTCGCCAGGAATGCACCCGCAATTCCAAGTATCGTGGTCAGGATGAATCCGCCGGGATTGTTCGGCCCCGGAGAAAGCAGCCGGCGATGATTCCTGCGACAAATCCGACAACGAGAATCCAGATCATGGCTAAGCCCCTTGTGTTTGTGTTCAGCCGCTAGCGTCAGGTCCAGCGCGACATTTCATGATCGGTCGGCACGCGCCCGTCCGGCGTAAAATGATCGACAGCGCCGGGCAATTCCTGGCTCAATTCGGATAACAATTGGTCGCGCGACATGCCGGTGCGCGACGTCAACTGGTCGATCTGGTCCGCGCCGAGGGCATTGGCAAGATCGCCCGGCGCGATCTGCTTGTTGGGGCCGGTGCCGACCCATGAGTTGACCGCATCGCCGTGGCCATTCTGCTGGAATTGCTTGAGCAGGTCGCCGAGACCGCCGCTCAGTACGCTGCCCGCGGCACCACCCGCCAGCAATCCGCCGAGCATGCCGCCAAGACCACCACCGGCCGACGGCGCGCCGCGCTCCCGCCGAAGATATTGCCCAGCACGCCACCGAGTCCGCCGCCGGTCTGGGACTGCGGCTGAGGCGAGGGCGCCGGCGCGTTCGCGGCCGGATTCTGGTTACCGCTCAGATGCTTGTAACCTTTGTAGGCAAGCATCGCGAGGATCGCCATGGTCATCGGCGACATGCCGCCGCTTCTGTCGTTCGGATCGCTGGGCCCGCGCGGGCCGTTCTGCATACCGTTCAGAATGTCCATCAAGCCCATGGTCGTCTCCTTATGGCAAAGCGCCATGCGCAACATAGGATAGCGGCAAGGCAATACAAGGCGGCCCGTCCTTGGAGCCGGCGTAGGCAGCAACACCTCGGTCTGGTATCGGTTCCCGCTGCGAACCGCAGGTAACGAATGGGCGCTCTATGCAGATGACCGACAGGACAATCGCAATTGCCGGAGCCGGGAGCATCGGCTGTTTCGTCGGCGGAATGCTCGCGAACGCAGGCCATCGCGTTTCCCTGCTGGCGCGGCCGCGCATCATCGAAGAGATCGAACGTGACGGGCTGCGGCTCGACCAGCTTCGAAGGGCTCGACGCCCGCGTGACGCCCGACCAGATCACGCTGTCGGAGGATCCAGCGATTTTTCGCGACGCCGCTATAGTACTGGTTACGGTCAAAAGCGCGGATACCGGCGAAGTCGCCGCGCGATCGCGCAATTCGCGCCGCCTGACGCGGTGGTCGTCAGCCTGCAGAATGGAGTTGGCAACGCTTCGGTGTTGCGCGAGAAATTGCCGGGGCGGCGCGTGCTGGCGGGCATGGTGCCGTTCAACGTGATGGCGAAGGGTGGCGGGCGATTTCATCGTGGCACCCCCGGAGACATCGTCATCGAACAGGATGATGCCGGCACGGCGGCGCAACTATCGGTGCCGAAACTTGCTGTGCGCGCGATCGGACAATATCGCCGGGGTGCAGTGGGGCAAGCTGCTGGTCAATCTCAGCAATGCGCTCAACGCGCTGTCCAACCTGCCGCTGAAGCAGGAACTGGCGCAGCGCGAATGGCGCAGGCTGTTCGCCGATCAGGTTGCCGAAGGGCTCGCGGTGATGAAGGCCGAAGGCATCAAACCGGTTTCATCAACGCCAATTCCAGCGGCCTGGATGCCGCATCTGTTGCGATTGCCTGACGCGCCGTTTGCCCTGGTGATGGGCCGCGCCATGACGATCGACCCCGAGGCCCGTTCGTCGATGTGGGACGATCTGCATCGCGGCCGGCGCACGGAGATCGACTATTTGCAGGGCGTTATCGTGGAGATCGCCGATCGCCACGGCCTCAAGGTCCCGCTGTCGCGTCGCATCGTCGCGTTGATCAAGCGCGCTGAAACGGATGGAAAAGGTTCTCCGGCACTGACGCCTGAACAGATTCGGATTTAGTCAGGGTGGCGAATACAAGGCTGCTCTGGTATGAGGATTTCAAGCTGCCCGCACGAGCGGGTTCTCCGGTCCCGTAGCTCAGCCGGATAGAGCGACGGTTTCCTAAACCGTAGGTCGCATGTTCGAGTCATGCCGGGATCGCCAGCTATCTTCAGCACACGATAGAGCGGAGCGGCGTTGCCCCACGATGCCGCTCAACTCAATCCCGTGGCGCCATAGAGCCACGCGAGATCGTCGTAATAATCTTCCGAACTCTTCGCGCTCATGATCTCATTGCGGATGCGGGCGTGGTCGCCCGCGGGGTGGTAGATATGCTCGCCGATAGCGCGCGACATCAGTTGCACGCGCGCGGTGCGGGCGAAACGCTGCTGCGATAGCTCTCAAGCGCACGCGGGTAGTCGCTGGAGTGGGCGTCCAGCATGTGCGAGAGGCACACCGCGTCTTCCAGCGCCATGCAGGCGCCTTGCGCGAAATACTGCATCATCGGATGCGCGGCGTCGCCGAGCAGGACGACGCGGCCGTCGACCCAGCGCTCCACCGGGTCCCGGTCGCACAGCACCCATAGCCTCCAGTTGCGGCCGTGACGGATGATATTTTGCGCGCGCTCATGCACGTGCCCGAATCCCTGCAAAACTTCCTCATCGGACACCGGCTTGCCGGCGACGGGCTCCGGCGCGTCATTGTGATAGGTGACTACGAGATTGAACACCTTCCAGCCCGACAGCGGATAATGAACGATATGGCATTTCGGGCCCGCCCACAGCGTGGCCGCGTTCCAGCGCAGGTCTTCCGGCATTTCTTCGGTCGGAATCACGGACCGATAGGTGGTGTGACCGGAAACGCGCGGCGGTCCATCGCCGACCACTTGCCGGCGTATGTTCGACCACAGGCCGTCCGCACCGATCAGCAGCGATCCGGTGACGTGTTCGCCGGAGGCGAGCCGTGCGGTCACCGTAGAGCCGTCCTGATCGTATCCTTCGACTTCGCAGTTGACGCGCAGCTCGATCAGTTCGTGATCCCGGCACGCCTTGAGGAATACGCCGTGCATATCGCCGCGATGCACCACCGCGTAGGGATTGCCGAAGCGGGAGCGGAAAGCATCGCGCAGATCGATGTGGGTGATCTCCTCGGCGGTCAGCGCGTCCATCAAGCGAAGCTGGTCGATATACACAGCCATGCCGCGCGCGGCCTCGCCGACGCCGAGATAGTCGAAGGCATGAAACGCGTTGGGTCCGAGCTGGATGCCCGCGCCGATTTCGCCGAGCGTTGCCGCCTTCTCCAGCAGAACCGAACGGATCCCTTTCTGCGCGAGCCCCAAGGCGACAGCAAGGCCGCCGATGCCGCCGCCCGCAATCAGGACGGGAAATGCTTTGATACTCGAATTCATCGATCGGATTTCATCGGCTCGCGCAACTCCCGCCGAACAGCGTAACTTGATTTGTAAGTCTGCTGTCAATAAACCGGCAAGCTGGGAACGAGGAGGCTGCTATGGAAGCCGTGCAGAAGACCCCGGAGCGCGAAGCGTTCTACCGCAAGATCGATGGCGAAAATCTGTCGGCGCTGTGGAACGTGATGGGCGATCTGATCACCCCGGAGCCGAGGAGCGCCTGCCGCGCCGCATCTGTGGAAATTCGATGCCATCCGCGACTACATGACGGAAGCCGGCAAGCTCATCACGGCCAAGGAAGCCGAACGCCGCGTGCTGGTGCTGGAAAATCCGGGTCTTCGCGGGCAGTCCAAAATCACGACCTCACTATTCGCCGGCGTGCAGATGGTGATACCGGGCGACATCGCGCCAGCCCATCGCCACAGCCAGTCGGCGCTGCGTTTTGTGCTTGAGGGCAAGGGCGCGACGACCGCTGTAGATGGCGAACGTACCGTGATGGAGCCTGGCGATTTCGTTATCACGCCGTCGATGACGTGGCACGACCATGCCAACCAGACCTCCGAGCCGATGTTCTGGCTGGATGGGCTCGATATTCCCATGGTGCAGTTTTTCGATGCGTCGTTCGCCGAAGGATCGGACGAGGACCAGCAAAAAATCACCCGTCCCGCCGGCGATAGTTTTGCGCGCTATGGCCGCAATCTGCTGCCTGTCGATGTCAAGCGCACGTCGAAAACCTCGCCGATCTTCAACTATCCCTACAATTATACGCGCGAGGCGCTTGAACAGGCGAAGGCGCGCGACGAATGGGACGCCTGCCACGGGCTGAAGCTGAAGTTCTCAAATCCCGAAACCGGCGATTTTGCGATGCCGACCATCGGCACCTTCATTCAACTGTTACCGAAGGGATTCAAGACGGCGCGCTACCGCTCGACCGACGCCACCGTTTTCGCGGCGATCGAGGGCAAAGGCCGCTCGCGGATCGGCGAGCAGACCTTCGAGTGGGGCGCGCGCGATCTGTTCGTGGTGCCGAGCTGGCAATGGGTGACGCATGAAGCCGATGCGGACGCGGTGCTGTTCAGCTTCTCGGATCGTCCGGTGCAGCAGAAGCTCGATCTATTCCGGGAAGATCGCGGCAACGCGTGACGGCCACCTTACGGCGTCAATGTCCTGACGGCGATACGTGACGTCTCGATCGTCCGCAACGTTGTACGCTTCAGTCGCGGAATACTGAATCATCCGCTTTCGCGGGTGAGGACGATGTAGTTTGATCGGCGCGCCGCCCTAGCTTGACTCCGTTCAACCAAATCCCGACAAAGCCGTCAGAAATCGCTGCTCTGCAACCTTCCCAAGGATACCCGATGTCCATTGCCGCTCTCGAATCCACGATCAACACCGCCTTCGATGCACGCGACGGCGTCTCGGCTGCGACCAAGGGCGAGGTCCGCGACGCGGTGGATCACGCCCTCGAACTGCTCGACAAGGGCGAGGCGCGGGTGGCTGAGCGCGACGGCGGCGGCAAGTGGAAGGTCAATCAGTGGCTGAAGAAGGCCGTACTGCTGTCGTTTCGCCTCAACGACATGAGCGCGATTTCCGGCGCGCCGGGCAAGGCATCGTGGTGGGACAAGGTGCCGTCGAAATTCGACGGCTGGGGCGAAAATCGATTCCGTGACGCTGGCTTTCGCGCGGTGCCCGGCGCCATCGTGCGCCGCTCCGCCTTCATCGCCAAAAACGTTGTGCTTATGCCGTCATTCGTCAACCTCGGCGCCTATGTAGATGAATCGACCATGATCGACACCTGGTCGACGGTCGGTTCCTGCGCGCAGATCGGCAAGCGCGTGCACATCTCCGGCGGCGTCGGCATCGGCGGCGTACTGGAGCCGCTGCAGGCCGAGCCCGTCATCATCGAGGACGACTGCTTCATCGGCGCGCGCTCCGAAGTCGCCGAAGGCGTGATCGTGCGCAAGGGCGCGGTGCTGGCGATGGGCGTGTTTCTCGGCGCTTCGACCAAGATCATCGACCGTGACAGTGGCGAAATCTTCGTCGGCGAAGTGCCGGAATACTCTGTCCTGGTACCCGGCAACTTGCCGGGCCGTCCGCTGAAAAGCGGCGCACCGGGGCCATCGACGGCGTGCGCGGTGATCGTCAAACGCGTCGATGAACGCACCCGCGCCAAGACCAGCATCAACGAATTGCTGCGAGACTGAAAGCGCTGCGATTTATGGCTGACTCCCTCTCCATCGCACAGGACTTGCTGCGCTGCCCGTCGGTGACGCCTGCGGACGCTGGCGCGCTCGGAGTGCTCGAAACTGTATTGAAAGACGCAGGCTTCGACGTGCACCGCATCACCTTCAGCGAAGAAGGCGCCGCCGATATCGACAACCTCTATGCGCGAATCGGCACCTCCGCGCCGCACATCACGTTCGCGGGGCATACGGACGTGGTGCCACCGGGCGACGAAAGCGCGTGGACGCACGGCGCGTTTTCGGGCGACGTGAAAGACGGTCTTTTATACGGGCGCGGCGCGGTGGACATGAAGGGCGGCATCGCCTGCAGCGTGGCGGCGGCGCTGGACTACCTGGCCGCCCATGACGGCAAACCAAAAGGCTCGATCTCGTTCCTGATCACCGGCGATGAAGAAGGCATCGCCGTCAACGGCACCGTTAAGCTGCTGCGATGGGCCGCCACGCGTGGCGAGAAATTCGACCATTGCGTGCTCGGCGAGCCCAGCAACGTCGAAGAGATGGGCGACTGCATCAAGATCGGCCGCCGCGGGTCGCTGTCCGGTACGCTGTACGTCGACGGCATTCAGGGCCACGTAGCCTATCCGCATCGCGCCTCCAACCCGGTGCCAGATATCGCGGCGTTGATCACCGCAATAAGCGAACCGCTCGACAACGGTAGCGCGCAGTTTCAGCCGTCCAATCTGGAGTTTACCTCCGTCGATGTCGGCAATCCCGCGACAAATGTGATCCCCGCGCAGGCGCGCGCAAAATTCAATATCCGCTTCAACGATCATCACAACCAGGATTCGCTGCGAACGTTGATCGAACAGCGCGTGGCGAACGCCGCTGGCAACCGCATCAAGGCGCGGATTGCGTGGGAACCTTCCAACGCCGATGTGTTCGTCACCAAGCCCGGCACCTTCATCGATCTTGTGGTGGAGGCGATCGAACAGGTCACGGGACGAAAGCCCGATCTCAACACCGGCGGCGGCACATCGGATGCACGCTTCATCACCAAATATTGCCCGGTGATCGAATTCGGTTTGGTCGGCCAGACCATGCATCAGATCGACGAGCGCACGCCGGTGGCCGATCTCGAAAAACTGACGAAGATTTATCGTGGCGTGCTCGATCGTTATTTCGCATGACCGGCAAGATTCTCGTTCTCACCGCGATCGACGACGAACTCGACAAGAAGCGCGCGCCCGATGGGGTCGAGGTGATCTACACTGGTTTGGGCAAGGTCAATGCCGCCAGCGCGGCAACGCTGGCGATGCTCGTGTTGCGCCCAAGACTGGTGATCAACTACGGCACAGCCGGAAAGATCACCGAAACGCTAAATGGCCTTGTAGAAGTGTCTCACGCCGTGCAGCGCGACATGCTGCCGGGACCGCTTGGGCCGCGCGGCCACACGCCATTCTCTTCCGCTCCCGATCGACTTGCGTCGGGCCACGGCGATGTGGTGTGCGGCACCGGCGATAGCTTCGTCACTGAAACGGATCCGTGGCTGATCGAAAACGGCATCGACATTGTCGACATGGAGCTGTTCGCGATTGCGCATGTCTGCCAGCGTCACAGCATTCCCTGGCGGGCGTTCAAGTTCATCACCGACGACGCTAATGACTTTGCGCACGAGCACTGGATGCGAACGTCGCCAACGGCCAGGACTCGTTCTGGGACGCGATGAACGTCTGACCGCCTATGCTGTCGTGGCGCTTCAATAATCGACCCGCACCAGATATAGTCCGTCCGGCGGCGCGACTGGTCCGCAGGCGGCGCGGCTGCGGGCGTCGAGCGCGCGCTGCATATCATCGGCGCTCCAGCGGCCTTCGCCGACCCAGATCAGCGAACTAACCATCGAGCGCACCTGGCTGTGCAGGAACGAACGTGCCGAGGCGACGATGTTCGACCGCGTCACCGTCCCGCACCACATCGAGTTGCTCCAGCGTTCGCACCGGCGATTTCGCCTGACATTCGGTATCGCGAAACGAGGTGAAGCCACGTTGGCGGTCCAGGCGCTGCGCGGCGTCACGGATCGCAGTAGTGTCGAGCGGCCGCGGCAGTCGCCAGACGCGGCCGATGTCGAGTGCGAGGTTCGCCCGGCGATTGGAGATGCGATAAACGTAATGCCGCCGCTTCGC